>NZ_JAAABD010000004.1:0-389487 GCF_009900725.1 Serratia sp. Z4 | reverse complement strand
TTAAGGCCCCTGAAGGAACGTTTAAGACTAAGACGTTGATAGGCTGGGTGTGTAAGTGCAGCGATGCATTGAGCTAACCAGTACTAATGATCCGTGAGGCTTAACCTTACAACACCGAAGGTGTTTTTAGAGAGACAAAATCGTCGGGAACGATTTTGAACAACGCGGAGCGTTGGCCCCGAAGGGGTGAGTATCAGGATGATACGAATAATTTTCAGCGAAGTTCCGAGATTGGTTCTGATGGCGACACGAGAGTGAAGCGGTTGGAATAAAACGAATTTGCCTGGCGGCAATAGCGCGGTGGTCCCACCTGACCCCATGCCGAACTCAGAAGTGAAACGCCGTAGCGCCGATGGTAGTGTGGGGTCTCCCCATGCGAGAGTAGGACACTGCCAGGCATCAAATTAAGCGTGCTGATATGGCTCAGTTGGTAGAGCGCACCCTTGGTAAGGGTGAGGTCCCCAGTTCGACTCTGGGTATCAGCACCACTTTATTTAAAGTGGGTTTAGAAGTTCGGCAGAAAAAAGAATTTGCTTGGCGGCAATAGCGCGGTGGTCCCACCTGACCCCATGCCGAACTCAGAAGTGAAACGCCGTAGCGCCGATGGTAGTGTGGGGTCTCCCCATGCGAGAGTAGGACACTGCCAAGCATCAAATAAAACAACAAGCCTCATGCGAAAGCATGGGGCTTTTTGTTTTGTCTGTTATTTGGTGTTCTGCTCGAGCATGGGCATGCGAAAGGCCCGTCGGGAACGGGCCTTAACGCCGCTTGCGGCGGCCCCGCAGGGGAGAGTCTCAGGATGAGACGAATACTGTAGGACACTGCCAAGCATCAAATAAGCCAAGAGGCCATCCGAAAGGATGGCCTTTTTGCTTTTCATCCGCTTTACTCCCTCTGCTTATATCCCGGCGCAGGCTGCGCAATGAAACATTTTCACCTTTCCGCTGAATGCTCGACAGCGACGAAAAAAAACGCTATCTTCGGGCATCTAGAAGTCTAAACGTATAAATGGATGTGTGAGGGTTAAGCAATGCCGATTCGTGTTCCTGATGAGTTACCTGCGGTCAATTTCTTGCGCGGTGAGAATGTCTTCGTGATGACATCCTCGCGGGCAAAAACACAGGAAATCAGGCCACTGAAAGTGCTGATCCTCAACCTGATGCCAAAGAAGATCGAAACGGAAAACCAGTTTCTGCGTCTGTTGTCCAACTCGCCGCTGCAGATTGATATCCAGCTGCTGCGCATCGACAGCCGCGAATCGAAGAACACGCCGGCCGAGCATCTGAACAACTTCTACTGCGACTTCGAGGATATTCAGAATGAGAACTTCGATGGCCTGATTGTCACCGGCGCGCCGCTGGGGCTGGTTGATTTCTGCGATGTTGCCTATTGGCCGCAGATCGAACGGGTGATTGACTGGGCCAAAAACCACGTCACCTCCACGCTGTTCGTGTGTTGGGCGGTACAAGCGGCGTTGAACATCCTGTACGGTATTCCCAAGATGACGCGCGAAGTGAAGCTCTCCGGCGTTTATCCGCACCAAACGCTGCAGCAGCATGCGTTGCTGACGCGCGGCTTCGACGAAAGCTTCCTGGCGCCGCACTCACGCTATGCCGATTTCCCGACCGAGGTGATTCGCCAATATACCGACCTGGATATTCTGGCCGAATCCGAGCAGGCCGGCGCCTACCTGTTCGCCAGCAGGGATAAGCGCCTGGCGTTTGTCACCGGCCATCCTGAGTATGATGCCCTGACCCTGGCCGGGGAGTATTGTCGCGACAACGAAGCTGGCCTCGATCCTGCCGTACCGCTCAACTACTTCCCCGATGACAACCCCGCACTGACACCGAAAGCCACCTGGCGCAGCCATGGCCACCTGCTGTTTTCCAATTGGCTCAACTATTACGTCTACCAGATCACGCCTTACGATCTGCGCCATATGAATCCGACTCTCGACTGATCTTTTCTCCCTGCCGGCGGCTGAATCGAGGCCGCCGCGCTGTTGATCCTCTGCACGATCCTCTTTCTACCGGTCACTTTCCCCAGAAAACCATTGGCTAACAACGCGTTAGCCTATCTTTGCGATTCTATTGGAACCGGTTTCCTTACCTGTTAGTTATGTTATTTGTTCTAACCAATTGATAATAAAGTGTTAATAAAATATTTAATAATAAAATGGAAATGGTTTTTGATTTTTATTTTTTGTTGAGTATTCTTAGAGCTATCGGGATGAGATCTGACCAGTTTAGGATCGTTTCATCCGCCCTGATCCACAGTGATTTCTGATGAAAATGCGCCGGTCGCTCGGGCGCAATGATGGGAAGGAGCAAGGTCATGACGCAACAGATAGCAGGCACGGAGTTAAGGTTTACCCAGGGTTCCGCCGCAGCGGAGCGCCAGGTATTAACGGATGAAGCGGTTGAATTCCTGGCGGAACTGGTGGGGAAATTCACGCCGCGGCGCAATGAGCTGCTGGCGGCGCGTGCCCGCTGGCAGCAAAATATCGATCGCGGCGAGCTGCCTGGATTTATTTCGGAAACCAATTCCATTCGTGAAGGCGACTGGCAGATCCGCGGCATCCCGCAAGACCTGCGCGATCGCCGGGTCGAGATCACCGGGCCGGTAGAACGCAAGATGGTGATCAATGCGTTGAACGCCAACGTAAAAGTATTTATGGCGGACTTCGAAGACTCCCTGGCGCCAAGCTGGGACAAAGTCATCGACGGTCAAATCAACCTGCACGATGCGGTTAACGGCACCATCTCCTACACCAACGAAGCCGGCAAGATCTACCAGCTGAAACCGAATCCGGCGGTGTTGATCGCTCGCGTGCGCGGCTTGCACCTGCCGGAGAAACACGTCTTGTGGCGTGATGAAGCCATCCCCGGCGGCCTGTTCGATTTCGCGCTGTACTTCTACCACAACTATCGTCAGCTGTTGGCCAAGGGCAGCGGCCCGTATTTCTACCTGCCGAAAACCCAGTCCTGGGAGGAAGCGGCCTGGTGGAGCGATGTCTTCAGCTTTACCGAGGATCGTTTCGATCTGCCACGTGGCACCATCAAGGCGACCGTGCTGATCGAAACCCTGCCGGCGGTGTTCCAGATGGACGAGATCCTCTATCACCTGCGCGATCACATCGTCGGCCTGAACTGTGGCCGCTGGGATTACATCTTCAGCTACATCAAAACGCTGAAGAATCACGGCGATCGCGTGCTGCCGGATCGTCAGTCGGTGACCATGGAGAAACCTTTCCTCAGCGCCTATTCACGTCTGTTGATCAAAACCTGTCATAAGCGCGGCGCCTTCGCCATGGGCGGCATGGCGGCGTTTATCCCGAGCAAAGACGCTGAGAAAAACGCCTGGGTGCTGAACAAGGTGCGGGCGGATAAAGAGCTGGAGGCCAACAATGGCCACGATGGCACCTGGGTGGCGCACCCGGGGCTGGCGGACACGGTGATGGAGGTGTTCGGCAAGGCATTGGGCGATCGCCAGAATCAGCTGGACGTGATGCGTGAGCAGGATGCGCCAATCAGCGCCGCGCAGCTGTTGGAACCATGCGACGGCGAACGCACCGAAGCGGGGATGCGCGCCAATATCCGCGTGGCGGTGCAGTACATCGAAGCCTGGATCTCCGGCAACGGCTGCGTGCCTATCTATGGGTTGATGGAAGATGCCGCGACGGCGGAGATCTCCCGTACCTCTATCTGGCAGTGGATCCACCACGAGAAGAGTCTGAACGACGGGCGCCCGGTCACCAAGGCGCTGTTCCGTCAGATGTTGCAAGAAGAGATGTTGGTGGTGCGTGAAGAAGTAGGGGAAGCGCGCTTTAACGCCGGCCGGTTCGAAGAGGCGGCGCGCCTGATGGAGCGCATCACCACGCAAGATGAATTAATCGATTTCCTGACGTTGCCCGGCTATGAGCTGCTGGCCTGAACTTTCCCAATCAACCCTACATGACTGAAAGGATAAAAATTATGTCTACCTCTCGCTCTCAACAGATCCAGCAGCTGGAACAGGAATGGAAATCGGCCCGTTGGGAAGGCATCACCCGCCCTTACAGCGCCGAAGACGTGATCAACCTGCGCGGTTCGGTCAACCCGGAATGTACCCTGGCGCAAAACGGCGCCGCCAAACTGTGGGCGTTGCTGAACGGCAAGGCGCGCAAAGGCTACGTGAACTGCCTGGGCGCGCTGACCGGTGGCCAGGCGCTGCAGCAGGCTAAAGCCGGCGTCGAGGCTATCTACCTGTCCGGCTGGCAGGTGGCGGCCGACGCCAACAGCGCGGCGGCCATGTACCCTGACCAGTCGTTGTATCCGGTGGACTCGGTGCCGAAGGTGGTCGAGCGCATCAACAACACCTTCCGCCGCGCCGATCAGATCCAGTGGGCGAACCAGATTGAGCCGGGCAGCAAAGGCTACACCGATTACTTCCTGCCGATTGTCGCCGATGCGGAAGCCGGCTTCGGCGGCGTGCTGAACGCCTTCGAGCTGATGAAAGCGATGATCACCGCCGGCGCCGCCGGGGTGCACTTCGAAGACCAGTTGGCGGCGGTGAAGAAATGCGGTCATATGGGCGGCAAAGTACTGGTGCCGACACAGGAAGCGATCCAGAAGCTGGTCGCCGCTCGCCTGGCCGCCGACGTGCTCGGCGTGCCGACGCTGGTGATCGCCCGTACCGACGCAGATGCGGCCGACCTGCTGACGTCCGATTGCGATCCGTATGACAGCGCCTTCGTCACCGGCGAGCGCACGGCAGAAGGCTTCTTCCGCACCCATGCAGGCGTCGAGCAGGCGATCAGCCGCGGCCTGGCCTATGCCCCTTACGCCGATATGGTGTGGTGCGAAACCTCAACGCCGGATCTGGATGCCGCTCAGCGCTTCGCCGACGCCATTCACGCCAAATACCCGGGCAAGCTGCTGGCCTACAACTGCTCGCCGTCGTTCAACTGGAAGAAGAACCTCGACGATCAGACCATCGCGCGCTTCCAGCAGGCGCTGTCGGACATGGGCTACAAGTATCAGTTCATCACGCTGGCGGGCATCCACAGCATGTGGTTCAACATGTTCGACCTGGCGCACGCCTATGCGCAGGGCGAGGGCATGAAACACTACGTCGAGAAGGTGCAGCAGGCGGAGTTCGCCGCGGTGGATCGCGGTTACACCTTTGCGTCGCATCAGCAGGAGGTGGGCACCGGCTACTTCGACAAGGTCACCACCATCATTCAGGGCGGCGCCTCTTCGGTCACCGCGCTGACCGGTTCGACGGAAGAACAGCAGTTCTGATGCGGCAAGCTTGAAGACGTTTCACCCGGAGCCTGCATGCGCAGGCTTCTTTTTCTGGCGGGGGTAAGGATGGCGGCAAAACTGGAGTTGTTGATCGCACAGACGATCCTGCAGGGCTTCGATGCGCAGTACGGCCGCTTTTTGGAGGTGACCGCCGGCGCGCAGCAGCGCTTCGAGCAGGCGGACTGGCCGGCGGTGCAGCAGGCGATGAAAAAGCGCATCCATCTGTATGACCATCATGTCGGCCTGGTGGTGGAGCAGCTCAAATGCATCACCGGGCAGAAATATTTCGACGCCGACTTCCCCAGCCGGGTCAAAGCGGTTTATATCGATCTGCTGCCGGACTACCCGCGTTTCGAGATAGCCGAAAGCTTTTTTAACTCGGTCTACTGCCGGCTGTTCAAGCATCGCGATCTGACGCCGGACAAGCTGTTCGTGTTCAGTTCGCAGCCGGAACGGCGATTTCGCGACATTCCGCGTCCGCTGGCGCGCGATTTCACCTCCAATGGCGATCTGCCGGCGATGCTGCGCAGCGTGCTGAGCGATCTGCCGCTGCGGTTGCCGTGGGAAGATTTGACGCGCGATATTCGCTACATCACTCAGGCGCTGCAGCGCGCCTTCAGTCCGCAGCAACTGGCGGGGGCCACCTTTCAGATCGCCAACGAACTGTTCTATCGCAACAAGGCCGCCTGGCTGGTCGGCAAGCTGCGCCTGGCCGACGGCGTTTACCCGTTCTTGCTGCCGATCCACCACAGCGAGTCGGGCGCGCTGTTTATCGATGCCTGCCTGACCGGTAAGGCCGAGGCCAGCATCGTCTTCGGCTTCGCCCGTTCTTATTTCATGGTCTACGCGCCGCTGCCGGCGGCGATGGTCGAGTGGCTGCGCGAGATCCTGCCGGGCAAGACCACCGCCGAGCTGTACATGGCGATCGGCTGCCAGAAGCACGGCAAAACTGAATGCTACCGCGAATACCTGACCTTTATGGCGCAGTCGCAGGAGCAGTTCATCATCGCGCCGGGGGTGAAGGGCATGGTGATGCTGGTGTTTACCCTGCCGTCCTTCGATCGGGTGTTTAAAGTGATCAAGGACGAATTCGCCCCGCAAAAAGAGGTGACGCAGGCGCAGGTGATGGCCTGCTATCAGCTGGTGAAAGAGCACGATCGCGTCGGGCGTATGGCGGATACCCAGGAGTACGAAAATTTCGTCGTCGACAAGGCGCGCCTCAGCCCGGAACTGTTGGCGGAGCTGCGGCGCGAAGTGCCGGGCAAACTGGAAGATCTCGGCGATCGCATTGTGATTAAGCACCTGTATATGGAACGGCGCATGACGCCGCTGAATCTGTATCTGGAGCAGGCCAACGACCAGCAGATGCGCGATGCGATTGAAGAGTACGGCAACGCGATTAAGCAGTTAGCCGCCGCCAATATCTTCCCCGGCGACATGCTGTTCAAGAACTTTGGCGTGACGCGCCACGGGCGGGTGGTGTTCTATGACTACGACGAGATTTGCTACATGACCGAGGTCAACTTCCGCGATATCCCGCCGCCGCGTTATCCGGAAGATGAGTTGGCCAGCGAGCCGTGGTACAGCATCGCGCCCAACGACGTGTTCCCGGAAGAGTTCCGCCACTTTCTGTGCGGCGATCGGCGCATTCGGCAGGTGTTTGAAGAGCTGCACAGCGATCTGTTTACCGCGGAGTATTGGCGCGGGTTGCAGCAGCGCATCCGCGAAGGGCATGTGGAAGACGTATTTGCTTATCGCAAGAAGCAGCGGTTCAGCCAGCGCAGCGGGGCGGCGCTGCCGGCCGCCACCGCTGCGATGTAAATCAGGCCTCGGCGCCCGCGACGGCGGCGCGCGCCAGTTCAGTGATGCGCGCGTAGTCGCCGCTTTCGAGCGCGTCCGCCGGCACCAGCCAGGAGCCGCCGATGCACAGCACGCTTTTCAGCGCCAGATAGCTGCGGTAGTTGTCCGGTGAGATGCCGCCGGTCGGGCAGAAGCGCACCTGCGGGAACGGGCCGCCGATCGCCTGCAGCGCTTTTACGCCGCCGTTGGCTTCCGCCGGGAAGAATTTAAACTCGCGCAGGCCGTAATCCATGCCCTGCATCAGTTCGGAAACGGTGCTGATGCCCGGGATCAAGGGAATGGAACCTGCGGTGGCGGCTTTGAGCAGCTCGTCGGTCAGGCCTGGGCTGATGGCGAACTGCGCACCGGCTTCGGTCACTTCCCGCAGCTGCTGCGGATTGATCACCGTACCGGCGCCGATGATCGCTTCCGGCACCTCTTGGGCGATGGCGCGAATGGCGTCCATGGCGCAGGCGGTACGCAGCGTCACCTCCAGCACCCGCACGCCGCCGGCGACCAGCGCTTTCGCCAACGGCACCGCATGTTCCAGCTTGTTGATCACGATGACCGGCACCACCGGCCCCGCCGTCAGGATCTGCTCGGCGCTTGTTGTCCACTTGTTCATGCTGACGTTCTCCTCTGTGGCCGCCGCCAGGCGGCGATGCGGCCAGGCTATCGATTAAAATTTGATACAGCAGGCGCCCTGCTCGGCGCCGGACAGCTGGCTGCGCAGCGCGCCGAACAGCTCGCGGCCGCAGCCGATGTGTTCCGCGCTCAGATCGGGTTGGCATGGCGTGCGCCGGGCCAGTTCGTCGGCGTCGACCAGCACCTGCAGCTCGCCGCTGCGGCCGTTGACGCGGATCGGATCGCCGTCGCGCACTTTCGCCAGCAGGCCGCCGGTATAGGCTTCCGGGGTGACGTGGATGGCGGAAGGCACCTTGCCGGAGGCGCCGGACAGGCGGCCGTCGGTCACCAGCGCCACTTTGAAGCCGCGATCCATCAGCACGCCCAGCGGCGGCATCAGCTTGTGCAGCTCCGGCATGCCGTTGGCCTGCGGCCCCTGGAAGCGCACCACCACCACGCAATCGCGATCCAGCTTGCCGGCTTCGAACGCCGGCACGATATCGTGCTGGCTGTCGAACACCACCGCCGGCGCTTCGATGATCTGGTTATCGGCGGGCACCGCCGAGGTTTTCATCACCGCGCGGCCCAGATTGCCGGCCATCACTTTGGTGCCGCCGTGATGTTCGAACGGCTGGGCCACGCTGGCGATCACGCTGGCGTCGAGCGAGCCGGCCACGCCTTCGCGCCACACCAGTTGGCCGTTGTCCAGCCACGGTTCCTGGGTGTAGCGGCGCAGGCCGAAACCGGCCACGGTATGCACGTCTTCGTGCAGCAGGCCGTGTTGCAGCAGCTCGCGCACCACCAGCGGCACGCCGCCGGCGGCCTGGAACTGGTTGATGTCGGCCGGGCCGTTCGGGTAGATGCGGCACAGCAGCGGCACCGCCTCCGACAGCTCCGAGAAATCGTCCCAGGTAATGATGATGCCCGCCGCGCGCGCCATCGCCACCAGATGCATGGTCAGGTTGGTGGAGCCGCCGGTCGCCAGCAGCGAGACGATGCCGTTCACCACCACTTTCTCGTCCACCAGGCGGCCGATCGGCAGGTAGTTGCCGGCGGTATCGGTCAGTCGGGTCACCTGGCGCGCGGCGGCGTCGTTCAGCGCGTCGCGCAGCGGCGTGTCCGGATGAACGAAGGAGGCGCCCGGCAGATGCAGACCCATCACTTCCATCACCATCTGGTTGGTGTTGGCGGTGCCGTAGAAGGTGCAGGTGCCGATGCCGTGATAAGAGGCAGCCTCGGCCTCCAGCAACGCTAGGCGGTCGGCCTTGCCCTCGGCGTACAGCTGGCGCACGCGCACTTTTTCCTTGTTCGGCAGGCCGCTGCTCATCGGGCCGGCCGGCACGAACAGCGCAGGCAGGTGGCCGAAGGAGAGGGCGGCCATCACCAGCCCCGGCACGATCTTGTCGCAGATGCCGAGGAACAGCGCGCCGTCGAACATATTGTGCGACAGGCCGACAGCGGCCGACATGGCGATCACGTCACGGCTCATCAGCGACAGCTCCATACCGTCCTGCCCCTGGGTCACGCCGTCGCACATCGCCGGCACGCCGCCGGCCACCTGGCCCACGGCACCCACCGCCTTCAGCGCCTGTTTCAGCCGCTGTGGGTAATGTTCGTACGGCTGGTGGGCCGACAGCATGTCGTTGTAGGCGGTGATGATGGCGATATCGCTGCGCACCATGTTTTTCAGCGACGCCTTGTCATCGGGCTGACAGGCGGCGAAACCGTGGGCCAGGTTGCCGCAGGCGAGCTGCGCGCGGTGGACGGTTTGGGAGCGGGCCGCCTCGATACGCGCCAGATAGGCGGCGCGGCTGGCCTGGGAACGGTCGATGATGCGCTGTGTGACACGGGACAAGGTTGGATTAATCATGCCTTCCTCACATTGCTGTTGTTATAGTCGCCGCCTGTGGCGGTGCCCCCGGGGGTGATTTGCAGCCCTGGTGTGCAAGGCCGGGGGCGATTTAGGATTTAAAACATCGTGAATGCAATCATGCCGATGGCGCCGCCGACGCTGCCCAGAATGGTTTCCATCACCGTCCAGGTTTTCAGCGTTTGCAGTTCGTTGGCGCCGGTGAATTTGCCGAACAGCCAGAAGCCGGCATCGTTGACGTGGCTCAGCACGATGGAGCCGCCGGCGATGCAGATGGCCAGCGCGGCCAGTTGCCCGCCGCTGAGCCCGAGCTGGCTGGTGACCGGCAGCACCAGGCCGACGGTGGTCAGGCAGGCGACGGTGGCCGAGCCCTGGATCACCCGCACCATGGCGGAGAGCGCAAAGGCGGCCACGGCGATCGGCAGGCCGGCGCCGATCATGGCGTCACCCAGCGCCGGCCCGACGCCGGAATCCACCAGGATCTGCTTGAACACCCCGCCGGCGCCGGTCATCAGCAGGATGATCCCGGCCGGCTGCACCGCGGCGGAGCAGATGGCCAGCGTCTGTTCGTTGCTCATGCCGCGCGGCTTCGCCAGACCGTAAATCACGATCAGGCAGGCCAGCAGGATGGCGGTGAACGGGTGGCCGATAAACTCCAGCCACTGCTGCAGCTGCGAGCCGGGGGTGACCAGCCGCGCGCCGATGGTTTTCATGCCGACCAGCACCAGCGGGCACAGCACCAGCGCCAGGCTGAAGCCGAACGACGGCAGATTGCCCTTGGTCAGCGTCGGCTCATTCTCTTCCGGCGGCATCGGCCAGTTGACGAAACGGCTGATAAAGCTGCCGTACAGCGGGCCGGCGATCAGCATGCCGATCACCGCCGCTACCAGGCCGATGGCGATCATCCAGCCGAAATCGGCCTTCATCTGCGACGCCAGCAGCATCGGCACCGGCCCCGGCAGCAGGAAGGAGGCGGCGGCGGCCACGCCGGCGAACAGCGGAATAGCCAGCTTGACGATATTGCCGTCGGTGCGGCGCGCCACGGCGAACACGATGCCGATCAGCAGCACCACCGCCACGTCGAAGAACAGCGGCAGCGCGCAGATCAGCCCGGCGATGCCGAGCGCGTAGTGCGCTTTGCTTTGTCCGAATCGTTTCAGCAATTGCGCCGCAATTTGATCGAGCGCGCCGACCTCATGCAGGATCTTGCCGAACATCGCCCCGAGCGCCACCACGATCGCCAGGAAGCCCAGCGTGTCGCCCATGCCTTTTTGCATGGTGTCGGCGATGTGTTCCAGCGGCATGCCGGAGAAAATGCCGGCGGCGATGGACACCAGCATCAGCGCGACGAAGGCGTGCATGCGCGCCTTCATCACCAGGAATAACAGCAGTAAAACCGAGCCGACTGCGGTACCGACCAGCGTTACGGTACTCACGCGCACACGTCCTGCGGCAGGAAGCTCTGGATATGGCGCACGGTATCGGCGATCACCGCGTCCAGCGGCTGATTGATGTCGATCGCCATCACGTCGTTCTCGTCGGCGCCCGGTTGCTCCAGCGCGGCGAACTGGGTGACCAGCATCTGCGGCTTGAAGAAGTGGCCGTTGCGCGCCGCCAGGCGGGATTCGATCACCGGGAACTCACCGTGCAGATAGATGAATGACAGGTTGCCGTTGCCGGCGCGCAGGCGGTCGCGATACTGCTTTTTCAACGCCGAACAGACGATGATCGACACGCTGTTGGTGCGCTGCATGGCGAAGGCGGCGTCGTTGAGCGCGGCCAGCCACGGCGCGCGATCGTCGTCGTTCAACGCCTCGCCGGCGGCCATCTTCAGGATGTTGCTGCGTGGGTGCAGGAAGTCGCCGTCGAGGAAGCCGGCGGAGAGTTGGCGGGCCGCGGCGGCGGCGACGGCGGACTTGCCGCTGCCGGAAACGCCCATAACGACGTAAATGCGATTTTGATTGTTGGTCATGGCTTAGCTCCAAAACACCGGGTGACGTTACCTTCGTTCAGTTTGATTGTTACCGGTAACATGTTATCGGTAACATTGTCGAAGGAAGTTTGAGCGGTTGCAATGGGCTTTCGCCGTGAGGATCGTTAACTGTGATCGGCTTCAAGCTTTTTTCCTGTGCGCTAAACAGGATGCCGACAGCCTGTTACATGCTGACAACAGAGCATGGCAGGGGAGCAGGGGCGCGCTGGGGCGCCCCTCGGATGATCGGATTAACGCACGCCGCCGTAGGCCAGGCTGATCTCTTTCGCCGCGTGGATCACCAGCGCGCCCAGCTCGATCACGCGATCGTCGGTGATGCGCGATACCGGGCCGGAGATGGAAATGGCGGCGAAGGCTTCGCGATGCTCGTCGAAAATGCAGGCCGCCACGCAGCGCAGGCCGAGCGCGTGCTCTTCGTCGTCAAAGGAGAAGCCCTGCTTGCGGATCTGCGCCAGTCCCTCTTTCAGGTTGTGCGGCGTCAGGGTATGCGGCGTGTAGGTGTGCATGCCTTTCTTGTGCAGCAGTTTGGTCACCTGATCGTCCGGCAGGGTGGCGAGGAATGCTTTACCGGCGCCGGAGGCGTGCATCGGCAGTTTGCCGCCGATCGGCGCCGACATGCGCATCAGCGCCGTGCACTGCACCTGATCGATGATGATCGCCTGGTACTCGCTGGTATCCAGCACCGCCAGGTTGACGGTTTCGCCGGACTCTTCCATCAGGCGGCGCAGCGTCGGATGCACCATCGCCAGCAGGTTGCGGCTTTGCAGGAAGCTGCTGCCGACCACAAAGGCGTGCGAACCGATGGTCCACAGGCCGAGATCGCCGACCTGGCGCACGAATCCCTGCTGCTGCATGGTGGTGAGCAGGCGGTGAGTGGTGGAGTTCGGCAGGCCGGCTTGCTGGGCCAGATCGGTCAGGGCCACGTTGCCCTGGGCTTCCGAAATGTATTCCAACAGTTTCAGGCCACGGGTCAACGATTGTACCTGACCGGTCGCCGCACTGGCGGCGGGGGCTGCTGCGCGGGGCTTCTTGCCGCGCTTGGCGGGAGCAGGGGTGGCCATGGGTGAGATTCCTTTTTCCGTATGATGGAATTCATTTTCGTTTTTTGTCGATGAATTGCAAGCCGCCGTCAGCTCATCGGAGGTGTTGGCGCACAACCTGAAAAACTCTCAATTGTCGCCTGGCCCTTTGTCCTTACAAGCTGTGCTAGGATGACTCGTTGGTGTTTGCGGCAGTTGAGCAATGGGCTGGATGGCAATGGAAGGGGTTACAGTGACGAATCGAGTAGAACAACTGCGCCGCCAGTTAGCGCAGCGCATTTTGGTGTTGGACGGCGGCATGGGCACCATGATCCAGAGCTATCGCTTGGACGAGCGCGATTTCCGCGGTGAGCGTTTCGCCGATTGGCGCAGCGATCTGAAAGGCAATAACGATCTGCTGGTGCTGACCAAGCCGGAAGTGATCACCGCCATTCATTACGCCTATCTCGAGGCGGGCGCCGATATCCTTGAGACCAATACCTTCAACGCCACCTCTATCGCCATGGCCGACTACCATATGGAGTCGCTGTCCGCCGAGATTAACTATCAGGCCGCCTGCCTGGCGCGCGCCTGCGCCGACGAATGGACGGCGCGCACGCCGGAAAAACCGCGCTACGTCGCCGGGGTGCTGGGGCCGACCAACCGCACCGCGTCCATCTCGCCGAACGTCAACGATCCGGCGTTCCGCAACATCTCGTTCGATGAACTGGTGGCGGCTTACCGCGAATCGACCCGCGCGCTGGTGGAAGGCGGCGTCGATCTGATCATGATCGAGACCATCTTCGACACCCTCAACGCCAAGGCCGCCGCTTTTGCGGTGGAAACTGAATTCGAAGCGCTGGGAGTGGAACTGCCGATCATGATTTCCGGCACCATCACCGACGCCTCCGGCCGCACCCTGTCCGGCCAGACCACCGAAGCGTTTTACAATTCGCTGCGCCACGTCAAGCCGCTGACCTTCGGCCTGAACTGCGCCCTGGGGCCGGATGAGCTGCGTCAGTACGTCGCCGAGCTGGCGCGCATCTCGGAGACCTACGTCACCGCGCACCCGAACGCCGGTTTGCCGAACGCCTTCGGCGAGTACGATCTGGATGCGGCCGAGATGGCGCGCCAGGTTGGGGAGTGGGCGCAGGCCGGCTTCCTCAATATCATCGGCGGCTGCTGCGGCACCACGCCGGAACACATCGCCGCGATGGCCAAGGCGGTTGAGGGCGTGCCGCCGCGCCGGCTGCCGGAGATCCCGGTCGCCTGCCGTCTGGCCGGTCTTGAGCCGTTGACCATCGACGCCAACACCCTGTTCGTTAACGTCGGCGAGCGCACCAACGTCACCGGTTCGGCGCGTTTCAAACGCCTGATCAAAGAAGAGAAATACAACGAAGCGCTCGACGTGGCGCGCCAGCAGGTGGAGAGCGGCGCGCAGATCATCGACATCAACATGGACGAGGGGATGCTCGATGCCGAGGCGGCGATGGTGCGCTTCCTCAATCTGATCGCAGGCGAGCCGGATATCGCTCGGGTGCCGATCATGATCGACTCCTCCAAGTGGTCCGTTATCGAGAAAGGCCTGAAATGCATTCAGGGCAAGGGCATCGTCAACTCGATCTCGATGAAGGAGGGCGAAGAGGCCTTTATCCACCACGCCCGGCTGGTGCGCCGCTATGGCGCCGCGGTGGTGGTGATGGCGTTCGACGAAGTGGGCCAGGCGGACACCCGCGAGCGCAAGTTCGAGATCTGTCGCCGCGCCTATAAAATTTTGACCGAACGCGTCGGTTTCCCGCCGGAAGACATCATTTTCGACCCGAACATCTTCGCCGTCGCCACCGGCATCGAAGAGCACAACAACTACGCCGTCGACTTTATCGAAGCCTGCGCCGACATCAAAACCCACCTGCCGCACGCGATGATCTCCGGCGGGGTGTCCAACGTGTCGTTCTCGTTCCGCGGCAACGATCCGGTGCGTGAAGCGATCCACGCGGTGTTCCTGTATCACGCCATTCGCAATGGCATGGACATGGGCATCGTCAACGCCGGGCAGCTGGCGAT
This sequence comes from Serratia sp. Z4, assembly GCF_009900725.1. NCBI lineage: Bacteria > Pseudomonadati > Pseudomonadota > Gammaproteobacteria > Enterobacterales > Yersiniaceae > Serratia > Serratia sp. Z4. The sequence goes on along the minus strand of NZ_JAAABD010000004.1, from coordinate 374,793 downwards.
TTACGACGATCTGCCTGGCGAGCTGCGCGAGGCGGTAGAGGACGTGATCCTCAACCGTCGTGAGGACGGCACCGAACGCCTGCTGGAGCTGGCGGAAAAGTACCGCGGCAGCAAAGACGGCGAAGCGGCGGTGCAGCAGGCGGAGTGGCGCGGCTGGCCGGTGGAGAAACGGCTGGAGTATTCGCTGGTGAAGGGCATCACCGAGTTTATCGAGTTGGACACCGAAGAGGCGCGGCAGCAGGCCGAACGGCCGATCGAAGTGATTGAAGGGCCGCTGATGGCGGGGATGAACGTGGTCGGCGATCTGTTCGGCGAGGGCAAGATGTTCCTGCCGCAGGTGGTGAAATCCGCCCGCGTGATGAAGCAGGCGGTGGCCTACCTGGAACCGTACATCGAGGCCAGCAAGCAGCAGGGCACCTCCGCGGGGAAAATCCTGCTGGCGACGGTGAAGGGCGACGTGCACGACATCGGCAAGAACATCGTCGGCGTGGTGCTGCAGTGCAACAACTATGAAATCGTCGATCTTGGCGTGATGGTGCCGACGGAGAAAATCCTGCGCACCGCGCGCGAGGAGAACGTCGACATCATCGGCCTGTCGGGGCTGATCACGCCGTCGCTCGACGAGATGGTCAACGTGGCCAAAGAGATGGAGCGCCAGGGCTTTACCCTGCCGCTGCTGATCGGCGGCGCCACCACCTCCAAGGCGCACACCGCGGTGAAAATCGAGCAGAACTACAGCGGCCCGACCACCTACGTGCAAAACGCCTCGCGCACCGTGGGCGTGGTGGCGGCGCTGCTGTCCGCCACCCAGCGTGATGAGTTTGTGGCGCGCACCCGCAAAGAGTATGAAACGGTGCGCATTCAGCACGCGCGCAAAAAACCGCGCACGCCGCCGGTCGATTTGCACAAGGCGCGCGCCAACGCCATGGCGCTGGACTGGGCCGACTATCAGCCGCCGGCGCCACGGCAGCTTGGCGTATTCCCGGTGTCGGCCGGCATCGAGACGCTGCGCCACTATATCGACTGGACGCCGTTCTTCATGACCTGGTCGCTGGCGGGCAAATACCCGCGCATCCTGGAAGACGAGGTGGTGGGGGAAGAGGCCAAGCGCCTGTTCCACGACGCCAATCAGATGCTGGATCGGCTGGCCGCCGAGCGCAGCCTCAACCCGCGCGGCGTTTACGGCCTGTTCCCGGCCAACCGCGTCGGCGACGACGTGGAAGTGTACCGCGACGAACAGCGCAGCGAGGTGCTGGCGGTGAGCTGCCATCTGCGTCAGCAGACGGAAAAAACCGACTTCCCGAACTACTGCCTGGCGGACTTCGTGGCGCCGAAAAGCAGCGGCAAGGCCGACTACTTCGGTGCCTTCGCGGTGACCGGCGGGCTGGAGGAGGACGCGCTGGCGGCGGCGTACGACGCACAGCACGACGATTACAACAAAATCATGGTCAAGGCGCTGGCGGATCGTCTGGCGGAGGCTTTCGCCGAATACCTGCACGAACAGGTGCGCAAGTTGCACTGGGGTTATGCCGCCGACGAGAACCTGAGCAACGAAGAACTGATCCGCGAAAACTATCAGGGCATCCGGCCGGCGCCGGGCTACCCGGCCTGCCCGGAGCACACCGAAAAAGCGACCATTTGGCAGCTGCTGGACGTCAATCGCCACACCGGCATGGAACTGACGGAGTCCTTCGCCATGTGGCCGGGGGCGGCGGTGTCCGGCTGGTACTTCAGCCATCCTGAGAGCAAGTACTTCGCGGTGGCGCAGATCCAGCGCGATCAGGTGGAAGACTATGCGGCGCGTAAAGGGATGAGCGTGAGCGAGGTCGAACGCTGGCTGGCGCCAAACCTCGGCTACGACGCCGACTGACTTTCCTCTTTAAGGGCGCAGCGATGCGCCCTTGTCATTTACAGCGCTTCCACATCGATGTGCAGCGCGTCGTACCGCCAATACTCCAGGTCGCAATCGATCACCCGGTCATGTTGATCGCGATTCACCCGCGTAATGAACAGCGCCGGGCTGCCGTAGGTCACCTTCAGCATGGCGGCGGCCTGCTGCGGCAGCAGGGTGGGCAGCATGTCGAAACGTACCCGGCCGTAGTGAATGCCGTAGCGTGCGGCGTACAGCGCGGTCAGCGACTGGGTCAGATCTTCGTCCAGAATGCCGGGGAAATAGGCCGGATTGAGGTAGTGCTCGCAGTACAGCACCGCGCGCCCGTCGATGTAGCGCAGCCGGCGAATGCGATAGGCCTGCGCGCCGGGAGGCAGCGCCAGGCGGCCGGCCAGCGGCGCGTCAAGTGTGACGACCGCGCTGTCGATCGCTTCGGTATGGGCGGCGCGCCCCTGCTGCTGCGCCATGGCGTGAAAATGGCTGCGCTGCAACGGGTTGTAGATCAAACGTGGCGGCGAGATAAACCAGCCGCGCCGCACCTGGCGGTAGATGACGCCCTGCGCCTCCAGCTGGCCGAGCGCCTCCTGCAAGGTAATGCGGGTGGTGGCGAACTGTTCGCTCAGGGCGCGCTCGGAGGGCAGCTTGCCGCCCGCGGCGAACTCGCCGGCGGTGATGCGGGCGCTCAGCGTTTGGCAGATGGTGGCGACGGTCGTCGGTGCTTCACTCATACAGCGGGTGTCCCGTTTCAGTGCGTTTGGCCTTCCTTAAGGTAGACCAGCGTCGCGTTTTCGCCGTTGCAATGGGTGATAAAACTGTCGCTTTTTTAAGCTGACATATAATTATCACATTCGTCCGTTAGATTGGTTTGGTCCTTGCTGGACTAGTCCAGCCATCCCCACACTACCACCTGGAGCATCAGTTATGAAACGTTTGTGCGCTTCTGTGTTAACCAGTGCCATCGTGTTATCCAGCCAGATGAGCTGGGCCGCGGATACCGATCTGGCGGCGCTGGAGCAGGCCGCGAAGAAAGAAGGCGAAGTCAACAGCGTCGGCATGCCGGACAGCTGGGCCAACTGGAAAGGCACCTGGCAAGATCTGTTGAGCAAGTACGGCCTGAAGCATGTCGATACCGACATGAGCTCCGCACAGGAGATCGCCAAATTCGATGCGGAAAAGAACAACGCCACGGCGGACATCGGTGACGTCGGCGCGGCCTTCGGCCCGGTGGCGGTGCAGAAGGGCGTAACGCAGCCGTACAAACCGTCTACCTGGGATCAGGTGCCGGAGTGGGCGAAAGACAAAGACGGCCACTGGGCGCTGGCTTACACCGGCACCATCGCCTTCATCATCAACAAGCAGCAGGTGAAAGACATCCCGCACAGCTGGGCCGATCTGCTCAAGGGCAGCTATCAGGTCACCATCGGCGACGTCGGCACCGCGTCGCAGGCGGCCAGCGGCGTGCTGGCGGCCACCTACGCCATGGGCGGCAACGAGAAAAACCTCAAGCCGGGCCTGGAATTCTTCGGCAAGCTGGCCAAGGCCGGCCGCCTGAGCCTGAGTAACCCGGTGATCGCATCGCTGGAGAAAGGGGAAGTGCAGGTTGGCGTGGTGTGGGACTTCAACGGCCTGAACTACCGCGATCAGATCGACAAAACCCGTTTTGAAGTGCTGATCCCGTCGGACGGTTCGATCACTTCCGGCTACACCACCATCATCAACAAATACGCCAAGCACCCGAACGCCGCCAAGCTGGCGCGCGAATACATCTTCTCCGACGCCGGCCAGATCAACCTGGCGCGCGGCTATGCCCGCCCGATCCGCGCCGAACATCTGACGCTGCCGGACGACGTCAAGGCCAAGCTGCTGCCGGCCGAGCAGTACAAGAATGCGCATCCGATCGCCGATCCGGCGGCCTGGGAACAGAGCGCCAAAGCGCTGCCGCGCCTGTGGCAGGAAAACGTCATTATGTTTATGCAGCAGTGAGTTAACGCACCATGAAAACGATCCTCGTGCTGCTGGACGGCCTCAACTACCGGGTGGCGCACGACGCTATGGGGTATCTGCAGGCCGAATGCGCGGCGGGACGCGGGCGGTTGTACCTGCTGGAGAGCGAGTTGCCCTCGCTCTCCCGGCCGCTGTATGAATGCATTCTCACCGGCGTCACGCCGGTGGAGAGCGGCGTGGTGCACAATCACGTCTCGCGCCTTTCTCATCAACAAAGCGTGTTTCATTATGCGCGCGCCGCCGGGCTGAGCACCGCCGCCGCCGCTTACCACTGGTTCAGCGAATTGTATAACCGCACGCCGTTCGACGCCGCGCGCGACCGCCATACCGACGCCCCCGAGCTGCCGATTCAACACGGGCATTTCTATTACGACGACGGCTATCCCGACAGCCATCTGTTCGACGACGCCGAAAGCCTGCGCCAACGTCATCAGCCGGATTTCCTGCTGATCCACCCGATGAACATCGACGACGCCGGGCACCGCTTCGGCCTCTCTTCGCCGCAGTACCGCAACGCGGCGCGGCGCGCCGACGGCTCGTTGTCGCGCTATCTGCCCGAGTGGCTGGCGGCCGGCTATCAGGTGCTGGTTACCGCCGACCATGGCATGAACGACGATCGCAGCCACGGCGGCGTATTGCCGGAAGAGCGTCAGGTGCCGCTGTTCGTATTCGGCGCGGGCTTCAGCCTGGATGACGCCGATCCGCAGCAAACCGAGCTGTGCGGCACGATCTGCGATCTATTGCAGGCGCCGCACGACAAGCCGCGCTGCCGGGCGCTGCTGGCGCAGGATGCGCGATGAACAGCAAAACCAAATGGATCGCCGCGCTGTGCCTGCTGCCGTTTATCGTGCTGTTCGGCGCGTTTCAGATCGCCCCGCTGGTGTGGATCGCCGTTCACAGCTTTTTCAGCGAGACCAGCGGCTGGGGGTGGGGCAACTATGTCGATATCCTCACCTCGCCGTTCTACCTGCAGGCGTTTCAGTTCTCGCTGGAGATCTCGCTATGGTCGAGCGTCTACGGCTTGCTGATCGCATTAGTTGGCAGTTACTCACTGCGTCAGCTCGGCCAGACGCGGTTTCATGACTTCGTAATGTCGTTCACCAACATGACCAGCAACTTCGCCGGGGTGCCGCTGGCGTTCGCCTTCGTCATTCTGCTGGGGCTGAACGGTTGCCTGACGTTGCTGCTGCGCAAATACGGCCTGATGGAGAGCTTCAACCTCTATTCGAAGAGCGGCCTGATCGTGCTGTATACCTACTTCCAGATCCCGCTCGGGGTGCTGCTGCTGTATCCGGCATTCGACGCGCTGCGCGCCGACTGGCGCGAATCGGCGGCGCTGCTCGGCGCCGGCCCCTGGCGCTACTGGCGGCATATTGGCCTGCCGGTGCTGGCGCCGGCGCTGATGGGCACCTTCGTCATCCTGCTGGCCAACGCGCTGGGCGCCTACGCCACGGTGTATGCGCTGACCACCGGCAACTTCAACGTGATCCCGATCCGCATCTCGGCGCTGGTGGCGGGGGACATCTCCCTCGATCCGAACCTGGCCAGCGCGCTGGCGATGCTGCTGGTGGTGATGATGGCGTTTATCACGGTGATCCACCAATGGATGCTGCGCAGGAGCTACCTCAATGCGCGCTCATAACCGGCTGGAGAATGCTCATGTCGCGTGTTGAACGCTTGTACCACCGCACGGTGACCGGCCTGCTGCTGTTGATCCTGCTGCTGCCGCTGGCGGCGACGCTGATTTACGCGCTGGCTACCCAGTGGGGCGCCACCATTTTGCCGGACGGTTTTACCCTGAAGTGGCTGACGGCGCTGTGGAGCGACCCGCGCTTTTTGCAGGCGCTGTGGCACTCGCTGCTGATCTGCTTCGGCACGCTGCTGCTGTCGGTGGTGGTGATCCTGCCGGCGATGTTTGTGATCGCTTACTACTTCCCCAAGCTGGACGCGGTAATGAACGTGCTGATTCTGCTGCCGTTCGCCGTGCCGCCGGTGGTGTCGGCGGTGGGGCTGATGCAACTGTTCGCCGCCGATCCGCTGCCGCTGCTCGGCACCCCCTGGATTTTGGTGGGCTGTTATTTCACCATCGCGCTGCCGTTTATCTACCGCGCCATCAGCAACAACATGCAGGCGATCAACCTGCGCGATCTGATGGACGCCGCGCACTTGCTCGGCGCCAGCACCTGGCGGGCGGCGCTGTGGGTGGTGCTGCCAAATTTGCGCAAGGGCGGAACGATCGCCGTGTTGCTGTCGTTCTCGTTCCTGATCGGCGAGTTCGTGTTCGCCAACCTGCTGGTGGGCAGCCAGTATGAAACGCTGCAGGTCTACCTGTTCAACATGCGCAACGGCAGCGGGCATTTCACCAGCGCGCTGGTCATCTCCTATTTCGCCGTGGTGCTGCTCGTCACCTGGCTGGCGAACCTGCTGAATAAAAACAAAGGTTAACCCGATGGCTTATCTCAACGTCACCCGCCTGAACAAACACTATGGCCAAACCCAGGTGTTTCAGGATATCGATTTCACCGCCGAAGAGGGGGAGTTCGTCACCCTGCTCGGGCCAAGCGGCTGCGGCAAGTCGACGCTGTTGCGCTGTCTGGCCGGCCTGACTCCGGTCGACAGCGGGCAAATTTTACTGCAGGGCCAGGATCTGGTGCCGCTGGCGCCGCAAAAGCGCGGCATCGGCATGGTGTTCCAAAGCTATGCGCTGTTTCCCAATATGACGGTGGAAGGCAACGTGGCCTTCGGCCTGAAAATGCAGAAGCTGGCGGCCGGGCAGATCGGCCAGCGGGTGCAGGAGGTGCTGGCGCTGGTGGAGCTGAGCGATCTGGCGAAGCGCTATCCGCATCAGCTGTCGGGCGGCCAGTGTCAGCGCGTGGCGCTGGCGCGATCGCTGGTCACGCGCCCGCGTCTGCTGCTGCTCGACGAACCGCTGTCGGCGCTGGACGCGCGCATCCGCAAACATCTGCGCGAGCAGATCCGGCGCATTCAACGCGAGCTGAACCTGACGGCGATCTTCGTCACCCACGATCAGGAAGAGGCGCTGACCCTGTCGGATCGCATCGTACTGATGAACAAGGGGCAGATCGTGCAGAGCGGTGATGCGGAAACCCTGTATACCCAGCCGGCGGACGCCTTCGCCGCCGGTTTTATCGGCAACTATAACCTGCTGAGCGCCGAACAGGCCGGCCGGCTGACCGGGCGCAGCTATGCCGGCAAGGTGGCGATCCGCCCAGAGTCTATCGGGCTGTTGCCGGCCGGACAGGGGATCGGCGGGGTGATCCTTGGCCACAGTTTGCTCGGGAATGTGGTACGCTATCGGATTCAGGTTCGCGAGGTAGAGTTGCTGGTTGACGTGCTCAACCGTTCGGTGGCCGATCTGCGGCCCGACGGCGCGGAAATTGGGCTACACTTGGAACCTGTTGTATTGCGGGAAGTTGCATGACTTCGCAGCGCGGCGCCGGGGCTCTCCCACCGCCGCCTTAACCCTTCTCTTCTGCGGTCTGCCGCCCGCCCGCTGTCCTGCCAGACCCACGCCCGGCAGGCGGGACCGCGCGCTGTACCCGTCATCCTTTGGCTCGCCTCTGTGCTTCGCGTGACAGGCATCGGGTATCAGCCTCCTTTGGCCGGGCGTTAATGGAGCGTATCTTCCGTGCTGACCCTTCTTCACCTGCTTTCGTCCGTGGCGCTGTTGGTGTGGGGCACCCACATCGTGCGCACCGGGATTATGCGGGTTTATGGCGCCAATCTGCGGCGCGTGTTAAGCGACAGCGTTGAGAAAAAACCGCTGGCGTTCGTTTCCGGCATCGGCGTGACCGCGCTGGTGCAAAGCAGCAACGCCACCGCGCTGCTGGTGACCTCTTTCGTCGCGCAGGGGCTGGTGGGGCTGGCGCCTGCGCTGGTGATCATGCTGGGCGCCGACGTCGGCACCGCGCTGATGGCGCGCGTGCTGACCTTCGATCTTTCCTGGCTGTCGCCGCTGCTGATCCTGGTCGGCGTCTTCCTGTTCCTCAGCCGCAAACAGATGCGGATCGGCCAGATCGGGCGCGTTCTGATCGGTCTGGGGCTGATCGTGCTGGCGCTGGAACTGATCGTGGCCGCCGCCACGCCGATCACCCAGGCGGCCGGGGTGAAAGTGCTGTTCTCGTCGCTGACCGGCGATGTGATGCTGGACGCCCTGACCGGCGCGCTGTTCGCCATCGTCAGCTATTCCAGCCTGGCCGCGGTGCTGCTGACCGCCACCCTGACCGCCACCGGCGTGATTTCGCTGAAGGTGGCGCTCTGTCTGGTGATCGGCGCCAACCTCGGCAGCGGCCTGCTGGCGATGATCAACGCCAGCGGCCAGAACGCCGCCGGGCGGCGCGTGGCGCTCGGCAGCCTGCTGTTCAAATTGGTGGGCTGCATCCTGGTGTTGCCGTTCGTCTCCTATCTGGCGGATGTGATGGCTCAACTGCCGGGCGGCAGCGAAGAGCTGGTGATCTATTTCCACGTGTTCTACAACCTGATCCGTTGTCTGGTGATGATCCCGCTGGCCGGGCCGATGGCGACGCTGTGCGAACGGCTGATCGTCGACGTGGCGGCCGACGACCCGCGCATGCGGCCGCGTCATCTGGACGCCAGTGCGCTGGATACGCCGACGCTGGCGCTGGCCAACGCGGCGCGCGAAACGCTGCGCATGGGCGACGTGGTGGAACACATGATGATCCTGCAGCGCGAAGTGCTGCACGGTAAGCAAGGCGTGGATAAAGAGGTGCGGCGACTCGACGATGACGTCGACGTGCTGTACACCGCCATCAAGCTGTATCTGGCACAGATCCAGAAGGAAGATCTGGGCGAGGAAGATTCGCGCCGCTGGGCGGAAATCATCGAAATGGCGCTCAACCTGGAACAGGCGGGCGACATCATCGAGCGCATGGCCGGCGACGTGGGCGCCAAATCGCACGCCGCGCGCCGCGCCTTCTCGGCGGAAGGATTGGCGGAACTGGACGGGTTGCACGAACGGCTGATCGGCAACCTGCGTCTGGGGTTGTCGGTGTTCCTGTCCGGCGACGTCACCAGCGCCAAACGCCTGCGCCGTTCCAAGCACCGCTTCCGCATTCTGGATCGCCGCTATGCGCATGCGCACGTCGATCGTTTGCATCAGCAAAACGTGCAGAGCATCGAGACCAGTTCGCTGCATTTGGGATTGTTGGGGGACATGAAGCGCCTGAACTCGCTGTTTTGCGCCGTGGCCTACAACGTGTTGGATCAGGATGCGAAAGACGACGATCGCGACTGGGAAGACACCCCGAGCACGCTGTAAAAAAACGCCCCCGGAAAACCGGGGGCGTTGCGTAGGGGAGGCGCGTTATTTGCCGCTGAACACGCCGGCTTTGGCGTCCGCCTGCTGAGTTGAGGCATGGCCGCTGGCGAACGGCACGTTGCCGTTGACGCTTTGCTTCGCCGCGCCGCCTAACAGTCCACCTACCGTGGCGGCCGCATCGACGCGGCCGCCGCCCTGATAGCGCTGGCCGCTGACGTCCTGCTGGCTGACCTGGCTACCGCCCAGTTCCACCTTGCCCTGCTGGCTGCGGATTTCGCCGCCGGTCAGCTGGGTTTGGCCGCCGACCTGCAGCGCCACGCCGTGCTTACCGGCAATCGCTGATTGCTCGCCGACCGCATTGTTGTTCACCACGTCGGCATTGACCTTGAGCTGCCCCTGGCGACCCGCCGGCCCGGTGATGCTGTCTTTCACCGCGCCGCCGACGGTGCGTGCGCCGCGATCCCACAGTGGGCCCTGCGGTTTTTCGCCGGCCGGCGTTTCCGGCAGCGTGACTTTGCCGTCAGCCTTGCTGAAGCTGACTGCACCGGTGGTATCCTGCTGCGGATCGAGGCGACGCGCCACGCTGTTGTACTTGTCGGTGGTGGCGTCGGCCACTTTGTTCACCCCGGCTTCCAGTTTCTCTTTCACTTTACCGGCGTAGCGCGGCGTGCCGACCTTCGACAGCTTGGAGGTGATGCTACTGCCCGGATCGTTGCTGTGGCTCAGACCGGCATCCACATCCACCTTCACGCCTGTCTCGACGTCTTTGCGGCTTTCAACGCGCAGATCGCCGCCCACCTTGCCCTGTACGCTGTCGGCGTCGACGCGCGCGCCGGCAAGGCGGGTGTCTTTGCCGCTGTTGAGCGCCACGTCGCCCGCGGTGATGCCGGTATTGGCGTGGGTGGTTTTATCCTGCTGCTCCACGCCGACTTTCAGACCTGCGCCCAGCGTGTGGGTGTCTTTGCCAGTGTTCGGATCGACCTTGCCGCCTGCGTCCTTGTTGAAGGTTTGACCGCCTCTGGCGTTGGCTTTGATGCCCAGATTCCAGTTGTCCTTATGCTGCTCGTTCTTGGCGGATTCCAGCAGGATGCCGCCGTTTTTCGCTTCGAGCGCGGCGCTGCCGCCGCTGACTTTGGCCCCCTGCAGATGCAGCGCGTCATCGCCTTTGCCGTTGGCGGACAGGGTGACCTTGCCGTCTGAGGCGATAGTGGCACCCTGGCGCTCGGTCGTGGACTCATTGACCTTGGCGATGTCGAAGGCGCCGCCGGCGGAGAGGCTGCCGCCGGTTTTTTCCTTGCTGTCGCTGCTGCCGGCGCCCAGATCGATATTGCCGGACAGCTTGCTTTCCTTACGCGTTTGGGTCGATTCCGCCGCCTGCAGCGCGACCTTGTTGCCCGCGTTCAGGCTGACGTCGCCCTGGCTCTTGACGTTGGTGCCCTGCAGCGTCAGATCGCGGCCCGCCTTCAGCGCCACACCCTGGCCGTTGACGTTGCCGACCTGCGCGGTGCTGCTGCTGCTTTCACCGTTGTTGGTGCCGCCGCCGAAACCGGCGCCGAAGTTTTTGCTGTCGGCGGTGAAGCCGCCTTTGGCGGACGCTTTGACGTTAAAGCCGCTGTGGTTCTCGCTCTGTTTGTCGCTGGCCTGATCGAAGCGGATATCGCCGCCGGCGTTGACGGCGGTTTTACCGCTGCCGCCGTTCAGCGCGGTACCCTGATAGACCGCGTCTTTTTTCACGTTGACGTTGATGCCGTTGGCCGCGTCGATCGAGCCGGCCACCGCCTGGCTGGCGCTGCTGTTGCTGCGCTGGGTGCCGCCTTCGCCCTTGGCGTCCACGGTCAGATCGCTGCCGGTGGTGGTGTAGACGCGCACGCCGGCGCTGCCGCGGGTGTCGCGGCTCTGCTCGTCCTGACGGTTTGCCGCGGCTTCGCTGCGGTGGCTGTCCGCCGTCAGGTTGACTGCGCCTTTGCTCGCCTGGTACTGCGTGCCCTGATCGCGCACTTCGCCTTTGGCATTGATGTCGATGCTGCCGGCTTTCACCGAGCTGACCACCGCCTGCGAGCTGCTGCTGTGTTTTTCGCTGCTGCCGCCCTGTGCGCCGATATCCAGGCCGACGTTAGGCGCGCCGATGCCGCCGATGTCGTTGATAACGCCGGTAGCGTCCAGCTTGGCTGCCTTGCCGACCGCGCGCTCGACCGGACGGGTCACGGCGCTGTAATCGACGTTGGCGCCGATGTTCACGCCGACGTCGGTTTTGGTGGTGGTGGTGCTGGCGGTGTCGGCAGCGGCAAGGTGATCGACGCCGGCGGCGTTTTCTTGATAGGCGCCGCCGACGCTGTGCTGCGCGCCTTGCTGGGTCAGCTTGTCGCGGGCGTTGATCGTCAGATTGCCTTTGACGTCGCTGCCGGAGGTGATCGCCTTGCTGCTTTGCGTCTGGGTTTTGCTGTTCTCGTAGCCGGCTTCCACGCCGCTGCCGAGTTTGTCGATGCCGCCGGTGTAATAGAAACCGCCGCCGATCTTGGTTTGCTCGGTGTTTGAGGCCGTTTTGTCGTCGGCCGCCAGGAACGAAACCTTGTTGCCGCTGACGCTGGCGTCGCCTTTGTCGGCGACCAATTGAGAACCGCTGAAGGTCACGTCCTTCTCCGCCTTGAGCTTCACGCTGCCGCCGCTGAGGCTTGAGGCGCTATTCTCGGTGCGGGTGGTTTTCTCGCTGTCGCGGGTGTGCTCGATGCGCAAACCGGCGCGGTACTGCTTGTCACCGGCTTCTTTGGCGTAGCCGTTAACGGTGAGCGCGGTCTTTTGCTCGTCGATGTTCTGCTGCCGCTCGGCCGCCTTGACGTTGATGTTGCCGGTCTTCGACTCGACGCTCAGCTCACCGCCGCTGGCGACCTGGCTGCCGATCACGTCGGCATCCTTGTGGCTGACCAGCGTCAGGTTGGTGTCGGACTTCAGCTCGCTGGCGGTGCTGCTCTGGTAGCTGTTGTCGGCCTTGTGCGAACTGCTGGTGATGTTGAAGGCGGTGCCGGTGCGCGCGTCGATTTTGTCCACGGTGGTGCTCAGCGCGTTGTCGATGCGCAGGCCGCCGTGGGTGGCGGTGACTTCGCCGCCTTTCTGGCCGCGCGCCTTGCTGCCGGTAATGGTGACGCCTTGCTGGCCGTTCAGGCGCAGGGTGCCGCCGCTGGTCAGCTCGGAAGCGTGGCTGATCTCGCGGCGATTGCTGTTGTTTTTGTTGTCGCCGCCGCCGATGCCGCCCCAGGAGGTTTTGTCATCGCGTACCGCTTTGGCGTTGGCGGTTTTCTGCACCCCGACCTGGATCTGGCTGTCTGCATCGATCGTCAGATCGCGCTGGGCATGGATCTTGGCGCCCTGAGTCGATACATTGCGACCGGCTTTCAACGTCAGTTCACCCTGGCTGCGCAGTTCGCTGGCCTTCAGGCTTTCGCTTTCGTCGCTGCTGCTCCATCTGCCGGTGCGCAGGCTGGAGGTGTGGTTGCGCTGGTAGCCGCGCTCGCTGGATTTATCCTTCTCCACCAGCCCGGCAAGGTGTACGTCGCGCGCCGCTTTGACGCTCAGCGCACGCTCGGCGCTGACATTGGCGCCCAGCAGCTTCACGTCTTCCTGGGTGCTGATGAGTTTGGCGCTGCCGTTGGCGGCGACGGTGCTGCCCGCCTGCTGCAGCTGCTCGCGTTCGCGGGTGACGTCGTATTGCCAGGAGTAGAACCAGCGATCGTCGGTATGGCCTTGCGTCTGCTTCAGCTGCTGGCCGTCGAGCGTCAGCTTACCGCCCTGCAGCGTAATGTCTTCGCCGCGGATATCGGTGGCGGTGAGGTGCGCATGATTATCCGCCACCAGGCTGATGTTCTTGCCTTTCAGCTCGGTGCGGGTCAGCTTCTGGCTGCTGCTGCGATCGTTGACGTAGATGCCGCCACGGTAATTTTGATAGTTATCACCGCCGTTTTTGTTGCTGCTGGCGTCGTCGACGCGGCTTTCGCTGCGGATATCATAGGCTTTCACCTTGAGTTCATCGCCGGCGTTCAACGAGCCGGCCAGTTTCACGCCGCTGCCCTGCGCGGTGTTGATGATGTTGATGCGCCCGGCCTGCATGCTGCCGAGGTAGTAGCTGTCCAGCGCGGTCGGCGTCTGTTGGCTGGCCTGCACCGTGCCGTCGCGCGCTACCCGGTTAAGGCCGCTGATGGCGTTGATCGTCGCCGAGGTCACTTTACCATTCGAATGTTTGAAATCTTGCACGATCACTTCGCCGCGGCTGTCGATCTTCGGCGCGATCAGATCCAGTACGCCGCCGGCGTTCAGGGTGCCATTGAGGCTCAGCGTGTTGCGGTTGCCGAAGGTGCTGTAACCCTGCAGCACGCCGTTTTCCACCAGCGGGTTGCCGACCACCAGTGAGGAATGGCTGGTATTGATGAATCCGCAGCCCTGACAGCTGATGCCGTTCGGGTTGGCCAGCACGTAGTCGGCCGCCATGCCGAAGATCTCTTGCTGGCCATGCAGTAGCGACGGGTTACGGCCGATCACCTCGTTGAGGATCACGCTGGCTTCGCGTCCGCCCAGATTGGGGTTGGCGCCCAGTTGGCCGGCCAGCTGCGACAGCCCCGCCTCGCGGGAGTTGTTCAGCACCGCGCCGGGCTGGTTGACGTTGAAGTCCTGATATTGGTTGTGCGACAGCCCGTTGCCGTTCGGCGCGACGATATCGACCACCTGTGCGCCGGTGGCGGCGGTGGAGACGCCGGGGCCGTTGGCGCCGTTGGCCGCGACGATCTCTGCGGCGTAGGCGCCGGCGGAAGCGGCGAGAATAATCGCCAGCGCGGCGGCCAGTTTGCCTGCCGCCGAAAGTCTGAAGTTATTATTTTTCATCCATGTATCTCCGTATATTGCCGTGGGGTCCTGCAAAACTGTTGATTAAAAGGTGTAAGAAAAGCGGGCCAACACCTGAACGGGATCTTCAGGCGTGGCGTGGTTAGACAAAATCCAGCCGCGGCTGACCTCCAGATCGACCAGCGCCTGCCGGTAGCGTAACGTGGCGCCGCTGCTCACCCCGGCGCTGCTGCGCCAGCCCGAGTTGTCCTGACGCGGCAGAATGCGGCCAACGTCGGCGCCAAGGCGCGGCGTCAGCGTGGTGGCGCCCAGATTGAAACTGCGGGACAGCGTATTTTGCAGATACCAGCCGTTGTCGCCGGACTGGGTGCTGCGGCTAAAGCCGCGCACGGCGCTGCGATCGGTGAGGCTAAGCCACTCCACGCCGGGCAGCGGGTCGCGACTGTACTGGCCGTAGAACAGATTGTTGAGCTGATAGGTGGCGCCACCCAGCTGGAGGCGCTGGCTCAGGTTGGCGAACAGCTTGCCCTTGGTGAACTGGCTGTCGAGGTGCACCGAACTCGGGTGGCGATCGGCGCCCAGCCAGGGCAGGCCCTGCTCGACGCTGAGGTTGGCGCTGAACACGCCATGGGGCAGAATTTGCAGGTGGCTGGCGCTCAGTTCGGCCAGGGTCAGCGTTGGGCTGCTGACCTCAAGGCGCACGCTTTCGAAGTAGTTGTCGATGCGCTTGTAGGTCAGCTGGCCGCTCAGGCTGTCTATCTGATCGTGATCGCGATAAAACACGTAGTCGCTGCGCAGCCCGTACTGTTGGGTCTGGCCGTGCAGTTTGACCACGTTGTGCGGCAGCTGCTGGTGGTTTTCATAGGACGAGAAGCTGGCGAACCCGCTGAAGGTGAACGCGCCGTACGGCAGCGAATAGAGCAGGGTGTAGGCGCGATTATAGCGGTGAGCCGGGTTTTCCAGCGTGCTGTTGGCGTTCAGGCTGACAAAGTCCGACAGGCCAAACGGGCTGTCCAACGTGGCAGTGGCGCGCGCCAGCCACCGGCCGGTGCTTTTTTGGCCGTAATTATCCGTGCCGGCGGTAATCAGCCAGGGCTTGGCATGCTGATTGCGCAAACGAATAACCGAACCGCCAACCTGGCGGCCGGGCAATATATCCAGCTTGGTGGTATTTGATTGCAAACGATTGGCCTGATCCAATCCCTGATCGAGCTCGGTTAATTTCAACGGCTTGCCTTCCAGCCCCGGAAATAATAAACGGCTGTTGACCCAGCGATCGCCGCCTTCTATTTTCTCGATAAATCCTTCCGTCACGCTTAACCCCAATTCTCCTTGTGAATTAGGGCGAACAATTTGCACGCGCGCGGTGATATAGCCCTTTTGCACATAAAGGCGCGTTAATTCACGGGTCAAGCGATTGATATCGTTGCTGCTGATGCAGTTTTCCGGCAGCGCGCTCAGCGCAGATAAATCACCCGGTGAGAGCAGGGTAATGCCTTGCAGATAAACGCCGGCGATCGGCAGGCACTGCGCGGACTGCGGCAGTGCGGGCGCGGCCGGTTCCGGTTCCGCCAGCAGGCGCTGTTGCTTCAGCTGCTGGTAGCGGCGTTGCTCAATCAACTGGTTGACTTCACGCGTGCTGTCTTGCAACGCGCGCCGTGATTCCCCCATCGACATGTCCATCATCATGTGGGAGTCCGGCAGGGTTTCGGCGGAAAGGGCCGTGCTGACCAGCAGTGTCAAGGCGGTGATTTTTTTTATCATTGTAATCCATTCTGAGAGGCCGCCGGGGCAGCCAGCCCAATCCATGAGGTTAACCACGGGCGGCCGACGGCCGGCCCGAAATAATGAGCGACATGCACATTGCGAGGTATCTTGATTTGCCGCAGCAAATAAGACGGTGGGTATATATCTAAATAATAATTAGGCTGCTTCTTTTATGGCGGGCAACCCTGGTGACTTAATTAATTAAAAAAAGTGGAGCGTCTCTTCCTCTTGCCAACATTATCGGCATTGATAGGAAGAATCTGAATTTTTATTTTTCACGGATGATAGGGGATGAGGGGAATTATGACAATCCGACCAGTGGGAAATACGAAATTTCGCAGGAAAGAAAAGGGACGCAATTGTTTGCGTCCCTACAGGCGGTTTATTTCTTCTTGATAGGGCGGCCGGACCAATAACCTGCCAGCAGCGAACCGGAGAGGTTGTGCCAGACCGAGAACAGCGCGCCTGGCAGCGCGGCCAGCGGCGAGAAGTAGATTTTGCCCAGCGTGGCCGCCAACCCGGAGTTCTGCATACCGACTTCGATCGCCAGCGTGCGGCAGGTGGACTCGTCGAAACCGAACAGTTTACCGCCCCAGTAGCCGCTCAGCAGACCGATGCCGTTGTGCAGGATCACCGCGATGATAACGACCAGGCCGACCGAAGCGATATGGCTTTGGCTGCCCGCCACCACCGCGCTGATGATCGCCAGAATGCACACCATCGACAACGCCGGCAACAGTGGCTCGATGCGTTTCACCACCTTGGTCAGGGTATGGTGGACGATCAGGCCCAGGCCGATCGGGATCACCACAATCTGCAGAATGCTCAACAGCATGCCCATGATATCGACGCTGATCTTGGCGTCGACGTACAGACGGGTCAGCAGCGGCGTGGCGAACACCCCCACCAGCGTCGAGACCGCCGAGATGGTCACCGACAGCGCCACGTCACCCTTGGCCAGATAGATCATCACGTTGGAGGCGGTGCCGCTGGCCACGCTGCCCACCAGCACCATGCCGGCGGACAGATCCGGCGGCATGCGGAACAGCATCGCCAGGATCCAGGCCGCCAGCGGCATGATCAGATAATGCAGGAAGATGCCTGCCGCCACCGGGCCGGGGCGCGCCAGCACGCGTTTGAAGTCGTCGAGCCGCAGCGTGACGCCCATGGCGAACATGATCAGCATCAGCAGCGGGCTGACGTAGGGGCCGATACCGGTAAAGGTGGTCGGCGTGTAATAAGCGGCGACGGACAGCAGTATCGCCCAGAGGGGGAATAAGCGCGTGAGTAGTGCCAGCATGCAGGTTTTCCTTAGCCAGATTGAGAACGGTGGATGTGGTTGTGTTTTTATTGCGGGCTCAACATGCTGAACCCCTGCAGGTTTTGAACGGATTTTTTAGACGCAGGGGCGCAGCATGCTGCGCCCGCAATCAGGGATAATGACTTATTCGAACAGGTTGTGATGCAGGGTACGCACCACCTGCTCGGCTTCTTCGCCCGGCACCAGGAAGCACAGGTTATAGCTGCTGGCGCCGTAGCAGATCAGGCGGATATTGAACGGATCGAGCACGCCGAACACCTCTTTGCCCACGCCGCAGGCGCGCGACAGCTGGTTGCCGATGATCGCCACCAGCGCCAGGTTTTCTTCCACTTCCACCCGGCACAGCGACGACAGTTCGGTCAGCAGTGAGGTGGTCAGCAGGCTACCGCCGACGGAGGTGGCGCCGGTGGTGTCCATGGTCAGCGCGATGCTGACTTCCGAAGTGGTGATCAGATCGACGGAGACATTATGGCGCGCCAGGATGTTGAACACCTCGGCCAGGAAACCGCGCGCGTGCAGCATGTTCAGGCTGTGCAGCGTCAGCAGCGTTTGCTTGCGGCGCAGCGCCAGCGCGCGGAACAGCGGCGGGTTCTCGGTGGTGTTGCACACCAGCGTGCCGCCGGCCGCCGGATCCTTGCTGGAGCCGACGAACACCGGAATATCGCTGCGCACCGCCGGCAACAGGGTGGCCGGATGCAGCACTTTAGCGCCGAAGGTGGCCATTTCCGCCGCCTCTTCGAAACCGATTTTGTCGATGCGCTTGGCCGCCGGCACCACGCGCGGATCGGTGGTGTAGATGCCCGGCACGTCGGTCCAGATATCCACCCGGCCGACGCCGAGCGCTTCGCCGAGCAGCGCGGCGGTATAGTCGCTGCCGCCGCGGCCGAGCGTGGTGGTGCGGCCCTTCGGCTCGCTGCCGATAAAGCCCTGGGTGACCACCAGCGCTTCCTGCAGGCGCGGCTGCAACTGCGCCCGGGCCAGTTCGCTGAGCGCGGCGCTGTCCGGCACGGCGCGGCCGAAGTGATCGTCGGTGCGCATCACTTTGCGCACGTCGAACCATTCGGCCTGCACGTTGCGGGCGCGCAGGATTTCAACGAACAACAGGGTGGACATCAGCTCCCCATGGCTGACCAGTTCGTCGGTCAACGCCGTCGAGGTGGCCAGCGACGCGGCTTCCGACAGCATGGCGATGTTTTCCAGCAGGCGGTCTATTTCGTCGCGGATCACCGCCGGCGCCGCGAGGCGATCGAGGATGGCGTACTGGATGCGTCGGATTTCATCAAGCTGGTAATTGCGTTTGTCGGCCTCGCAACCCTCGGCCAGGGCGACCAACAGGTTGGTGACGCCCGCCGAAGCGGACAACACCACCAGGCGGACCTGCGGGTTGGCCAGCACGACGTCGGCGCTGCGGTTCATGGCTTCAAAGTCGGCGACGCTGGTGCCGCCGAACTTGGCTACCACGGTGGAATTCTGGGGTGCTGCTTGGTTCATCTAGAAACCTCGTGTCAGGGATGCCCGTTTGGGGCACTGTAATTCCATAGCCTTGGCACAAGGGGAGAGCGGTAAACAGGGGGCAGGCGTAGAGGTCAGGCTACGATACACCCAGAAGCGCCCCACCTTGTCGATCGCCCTGCGGGCGATCCCCTGGTGACAACCCAGGGGATTCAGCCCCTGTAGTCGATACGATAATGGCCGGCCATTACCCTACCTCGGCGTCGCTCCCCCTCGGGTGCCGTCAACGGAGAAACGGCTCCTCTGACACTCTACCTGGGCGACGCGCCTCTTCTGGCTTGCGCACCGGGTGCGCAAGTAGGCTGTTAGGAATAGCCGGTTATCGCCATTCTGTCAACGTACAGACGGTGAGGGATTTTCATCTTGCACCAGCGCGATAAGCGTACAGGGCATCGCGGG
This sequence comes from Serratia sp. Z4, assembly GCF_009900725.1. NCBI lineage: Bacteria > Pseudomonadati > Pseudomonadota > Gammaproteobacteria > Enterobacterales > Yersiniaceae > Serratia > Serratia sp. Z4. The sequence goes on along the minus strand of NZ_JAAABD010000004.1, from coordinate 355,770 downwards.
CGTGGAACCGGCGCCAATCGGTTGCAGAGAACCGTCTTCCTTTTGGCTGAATAGCGGAATAACGCCCTGATGTTTCTCCAAATACTCCAGCCAACCGAAATTTTCGTTCAATTTGGTCGCTTTGATGGTGGCCCCCCTGGCGAGCAGGCTGCTCAGGCGGCCGTAGGTGGCTTCCTGATTAAATAAAATTTCATGCCGGCGGAAACGCGAACTTTCCGCGCTGGCGCCGCGCCCTTTCAACGGCGCCCCCGAACGGATGGCGAACACGTGATCTTCGCCGAAGAGATGGCCGAAGTGGTAGACCGCCAGCGCGTTCTGGTGGCGATTGGGCGACAGCGCCAGCACCTGGGCGATATTGCTCAGATCGAGGTAGTTCTCGGCGTGTTCGGAGTAGGCGTGGCCATAGTAGGCCGGAATGCCGTCCATGCGCGCCTGACGGTAGTATTCCCAGCTGCTGTCGGTGACGATCACCGGCACGTTCAGCTTGATCAGCGCCTGCGCCAGCATGCGCGCCACGCTGTTGGCGCCGACGATCAGCACGCCGCGCGGTTTCTGCTGCTGCACCCGCAGCCAGCGCGCCATTATGCCGCTGGTCAGGCTTTGCAACACCACGGTGCCGATGATGATGGCGAACACCACGGTCACCAGCCGGTCGGCGCCCTGATAGCCGCTGCGCTGCAGCGTCAGCGCGAACAGCGAGCTGACCGCCGCGGCCACGATGCCGCGCGGGGCGATCCAGCACAGCAGCAGCCGATCGCGCCAGTGCAGGGAAGAGCGCCAGGTCGACACCGCGATGCACAGCGGCCGGGCGATGAACTGCACCGCCAGCAGCAGCAGCAGCAGCGGCCAGCCCATGTTCCACAGCGCCTGGATGTCGAGCCGCGCCGCCAGAATGATGAACAGCGCCGAGATCAGGATCGCCGACAGCTCCTCTTTGAACGCCAGAATATCGCTGGTGTCCACGTCGCGCATATTGGCCAGCCAGATGCCCATCACCGTGACGGTCAGCAAACCGGATTCGTCGGCGATGGCGTTGGAAACGCCGAAGGCGGTCAGCATAATAGCCAGCACCGCCAGGTTCTGCAGGTAGCGCGGCAGCCAGACGCGGCGCAGCGCCAGGCCGAGCAGGTAACCGAACAGCGCGCCGGCGATCAGGCCGACGGCGGCGGTCACGCCCAGCGTCCAAAACAGGTGGGTATAGGATTCCGCATTCTGCTTCAGCACGATGAACTCGAACACCAGCAGGGTGAAGATGGCGCCGACCGGATCGATGACGATCCCTTCCCAGCGCAGCACCTGGTTAATGTTGGCGTTCGGCCGCACCACGCGCATCAGCGGGGCGATTACCGTCGGCCCGGTCACCACCGTCACCGCGCCGATCAACGCCGCCAGCTCCGGCGGGAAATCCAGCAGCCACCAACTGGCGAGGCTGATGACCAGAAAGGTGACCAGCATGCCGACGGTGACCAGGTTGCGCACCACGCCGCCGAGGCCGCGTATCTCCTCGAAACGCAGCGTCAGCGCCCCCTCGAACAGGATGATCGCTACCGACAGCGACACCAGCGGAAACAGCAGATCGCCGAACAGCAGATCCGGCTGTACCAGATGCACCGTCGGGCCGAGCACGATGCCGAACAGCAGCAGCGGCAAGATGGCCGGCAGGCGCAGCAACCAGGCCAGCCACTGCGCCAGCAGCGACGCCAGGCCGATAAGCACCAACATGAGCGGGGCGGATAATTCCATAAGCGAGATCCCTTTCAAATGACGAAATAAACGACGATGACACAGCCTGATGACAATTCGGCAACCCCGATAACAGGCCGTTAGCCAAAAGTATAGAGTGAAAGCTGAAACGAGGCGGCAATGCGTTGACAGTTAGCGCCTATCGCAAGAAAAGCGATCATAATCACAGTCGAACAGGCTACAATCGGACAAACGCGTCATTTTTATTCTCAAGCCTAAGAGTGTTGCTATGAAAAATATCAATCCTAGTCAAACCGCTGCTTGGCAAGCCCTGCAGCAACATTATGCACAGATGAAAGACGTACGGATCGCCGACCTGTTCGCCGAGGACAGCGATCGTTTCTCCAGGTTCTCCGCGACCTTCAACGATCAAATGTTGGTGGACTATTCCAAGAACCGCATCACGCAGGAAACCCTGGAGAAGCTGCAGGCGTTGGCGAAAGAAACCGATCTGCAAGGCGCCATCAAATCGATGTTCGCCGGTGAGAAGATCAACCGCACCGAAGATCGCGCGGTGCTGCACATTGCCCTGCGCAACCGCAGCAACAGCCCGATCCTGGTCGACGGCAAAGACGTGATGCCGGAAGTGAACGCGGTGCTGGCCAAGATCAAACAGTTCTGCGCGCGCGTCATCGGCGGCGAGTGGAAAGGCTACACCGGCAAGCCGATCACCGACGTGGTGAACATCGGCATCGGCGGTTCGGATCTCGGCCCTTACATGGTGACCGAAGCGCTGCGCCCTTATAAAAACCACCTGAACATGCACTTCGTCTCCAACGTCGACGGCACCCACATCGCCGAAACGCTGCAGCCGCTGAATCCGGAAACCACGCTGTTCCTGGTGGCCTCCAAAACCTTCACCACTCAGGAAACCATGACCAACGCCCACAGCGCGCGTGACTGGTTCCTGAGCAGCGCCGCCGATCAACAGCACGTGGCCAAGCACTTCGCCGCGCTGTCCACCAACGGCAAAGCGGTAGCCGAGTTCGGCATCGATACCGACAACATGTTCGAATTCTGGGACTGGGTCGGTGGCCGTTACTCCCTGTGGTCGGCGATCGGCCTGTCGATCGCGCTGTCCATCGGTTATGACAACTTTGAGCAGCTGCTGAGCGGCGCGCACGCTATGGACAAGCACTTCGCCGAGACGCCGGCGGAGAAAAACCTGCCGGTGCTGCTGGCGCTGATCGGTATTTGGTACAACAACTTCTTCGGCGCCGAAACCGAAGCCATTCTGCCGTACGATCAGTACATGCACCGTTTTGCCGCTTACTTCCAGCAGGGCAACATGGAATCCAACGGCAAGTACGTCGATCGCAACGGCAACCCGGTGGATTACCAGACTGGCCCCATCATTTGGGGTGAGCCGGGCACCAACGGCCAGCATGCTTTCTATCAGTTGATCCACCAGGGCACCAAGCTGGTGCCGTGCGATTTCATCGCGCCGGCCATCAGCCATAACCCGCTGGGCGATCATCACGCCAAACTGCTGTCCAACTTCTTCGCTCAGACCGAAGCGCTGGCGTTTGGCAAGTCGCTGGAAGTGGTGGAAGCCGAGTTCGCGGAGCAGGGCAAAACCCCTGAGCAGGTCAAGCACGTGGCGCCGTTCAAGGTGTTTGAAGGCAACCGGCCGACCAACTCGATCCTGCTGCGTGAAATCACCCCGTTCAGCCTGGGTAGCCTGATCGCGCTGTACGAGCACAAGATCTTCACCCAGGGCGCGATCCTGAACATCTTCACCTTCGATCAGTGGGGCGTGGAGCTGGGCAAACAGCTGGCTAACCGCATCCTGCCGGAGCTGGCGGGCAGCGAGAAAATCAGCAGCCATGACAGCTCGACCAATGCGCTGATCAACCGCTTCAAGGAATGGCGCTAAGCGCCTGAGCTGAAGCCAATAAAAAACCCGCCGCGGCGGGTTTTTTTACGTCTGTAACAAATTACAGATTGATCGGCACTTCGAAGCTGACGCCCGCGCCCACGTCATCGGCGGTGCTGTGATCGTTGTCGGTGTACCACAGGCTGGTATCGAACTTAACCTGAGACGGGAAGGTGTAACCCCAACCGACCTGGACGCCCTTCAGCGTATCGGATTTCGGGAACGCCTGGTTGATGCTTTGGCTCAGCGGGTTCACCTTGGCGTAAACCACGCGGGTGCTCCAGCGCTGGCTGTCGTCCAGCACCAGCTCTACGCGGCCGGACAGCATCTGGCCGTCGCCGCCCATGGCGTGGCCCAGCGGGTAACCCTGCTGGTAGTAGCCGCCTTTGTAGGTATAGTGTGTGTACACATAGTTTTTGCGGCTCATATCCGAACGGGTGTCTGACCCTTCGATATACCAGTTAATGGTGGCCGGGCCCCATTCCGGGTGGCCTTCCAAACCGAGCAGATAGGTGTTTTGCGATGGCAGATAACCTGCCTCATCTTCACCCACCAATTGACCATACAGGCTAACCGGCAGGCCGATCAGCGGCTGCATTTTCAGTTTGAAATCGAAACCGGCGAGCTGGTTGCCCGGATCGTTGCCTTTACCTGAATCATCGTTATCTTTACCGGTGAAGCCGTCCCAGAACGAGCTCCACGACTGCGGTCGGCCCTCGCCACCCCACATCATGATGCGTGAAGCGCCCAGTTCCAGGAAGTCGGTCGGCATCATGGTGAAACGGCCACCGATCAGTTTGGTGTGTGGTACAGAACTGTACTGCGACAGCTGGCCGGCGGACAATTGATATTGCCAGCGGCCGATCCACGACAGCCACGGGGTTTCAAACGGCGATTGGTCGGCGCGCTGCAGCATGAAGCCCGCGACCGGGCGCGCGGCGTCGGAGCGGATCAGGCTGCCGTCGTAGCCAGGGCCCCACCACTGGGAAACCTCGCCGAAGGAGAGCCACTGGTTCCAGATCTTCACCGCGCCGTAGGAGCCGTTCATGTTGAATTTGGAACCGTCGCTGACGCGCTGATCGCCTTCCACCGAGCCCTGCAGACGCACGTCCCAGAACTCGCCGTTGGCGCCGGCGCCGATGGTCAGGCGATCGTCGGCGTACTCGTTTTGGCCGAAGCCTTGCGGGGTGCCAGGTTTATCGGTCGACGCGTAACCGCTGACGCGGATGTTGGCTTTCAGGGCATCGACGCGGCGTTGCACGCGGTCGATGACGTTTTTCTCGGTGTTGGTCACCGGCTTGGCCTGCGCGATAACGGAACTGATCTCTTCCTGACTCAGCGGCCAAGTGGACAGGCTGACGTTGATGACGCCGCGGTCAGACAACCAGGCGAGATCGTTACGCAGATCGTTGTCAGGGGCTACCAGGCCGGCGGCGTGGCCGGACAATGCACAGGTAAACAGGCCTGCAGCGACCAGTCCGTTAAGTTTAGCGCGCATAAAGAATTCCCTTGTTAATTCGAGGTTATTGGTTTTATGTAAAGATCTCTGTGACCCATGATAGTTGACATTTCGATTTGCTACAAATCTATAAGCCAGAAACATCTTATTATAACGTGATGAATTAAATGGGGTTTAAAGTGCTTTCGCGAAGGGCGGAATTTTTAGGACAATGCCTATATTGGCACGGTTGAATCATATAAGCGGTATTCAGGAGAGGTTTTATGGCAAAAACGTCGCGTTCGATCATGATAGCGAAGGGGCTGCAGCGGGTGCTGAACGTGGGCTTGTTGCTGCTGGCGGCAATTCTGGTGGTGTTTCTGGTCAAGGAGACCATCCATCTGGCGAAGGTGTTATTTATTAATAGCGAAGAGTCGTCCTCTTACCTGTTGATTGAAGGCATCGTGATTTATTTTCTGTACTTTGAATTTATCGCCTTGATCGTCAAGTATTTTGAGTCGGGTTATCATTTCCCGCTGCGTTATTTTATTTATATCGGCATTACCGCGATTATTCGTTTGATTATCGTGGATCACAAAAATCCCATCGACACCCTGATCTACGCGGCGGCGATATTGGTGCTGGTGGTGACGCTCTATCTGGCCAACACCGACCGGCTGAAACGGGAATAGCGGAGATAAAAATGGCGGCCAAAGGCCGCCAAAGACACAGGATTACCGCTATCGCGGAAAAACATCAAACGCACTGCAGTGGCACAAATTACCCCTTCACGCCGCCGGCCGTCAGGCCGCCCACCAGCCAGCGCTGCGCCAGCAGGAACACGGCGGTAATCGGTATCGCCGACAGCACCGCAGCAGCGGCGAAGTCGCCCCACAGGTAGTTCTGCGGGTTGAGATATTGCTGCATCCCCACCGCCAGCGTGTAGCTGTTCACATCGCGCAGCAGCAGCGACGCCACCGGCACCTCGGTGATGGCGGCAATAAACGACAGAATGAACACCACCGCCAGAATTGGCACCGACAGCGGCAACAGCACCAGACGGAACGCCTGCCACGGCGTGGCGCCATCCAGCGCCGCCGCTTCTTCCAGCGAATTGTCGATGGTTTCGAAATAACCTTTGATAGTCCAGACGTGCAGCGCAATGCCGCCCATGTAGGCGAAAATCACGCCGCCGTGGGTGTTCAGGCCGATAAACGGAATGTACTGGCCCAGGCGGTCGAACAGGGCGTACAGCGCCACCAGCGACAGCACCGCCGGGAACATCTGGAAGATCAGCATGCTCTTCAACAGCGTGCTCTTGCCGCGAAAACGCATGCGGGCGAAGGCGTAGGCGCAGGTGGTGGACAGCGTCACGATGCCGATGGCGGTGATCGCCGCGATCTTGACTGAGTTCCACAGCCACAGCAGCACCGGGAACGGCGGCGGCGTCACGCTGCCGTCGGCGTGGGTGACGCTGAAGCCGAGCGCCAGCCGCCAGTGATCCCAAGAGAGGGTTTCCGGTATCAAGCTGCCGGTGGCGAAGTTGCCGGCGCGCAGCGAGATGGCCACCACCATCAGCAGCGGAAACATGATCAGGGCGATAAAGCACAGCATCAAGATATGGGTGATCCACAGGCGCAAGCGCTGGGATTTGGGTTGAACCATGGCCATCGTTATTCTCCCTAATCGAAGTTCATCTTGCTGGCTTTCAAATTCAGGATCGCCAGCGCGCCCACCAGCAGGAAGATCAGCGTGGCGATGGCGGCCGCCAGGCCGAAGTCTTGCCCGCCGCCGCCTTCGAAGGCGATGCGGTAGGTGTAGCTGACCAGCAGATCGGTATAGCCGGCCGGCGTGGTGGTGCCGATCATGTCCGGGCCGCCGTTGGTCAGCAGCTGGATCAGCACGAAGTTGTTAAAGTTGAAGGCGAAGCTGGCGATCATCAGCGGCGTCAGCGGCTTGATCAGCAGCGGCAAGGTGATGCGGAAGAAGTTTTGCCACGGGTTGGCGCCATCCATCGCCGAGGCCTCGTACAGATCGTCCGGGATCGCTTTCAGCAGCCCCATGCACAGGATCATCATGTACGGGTAGCCGAGCCAGGTATTGACGATCAGGATCATGCTCTTGGCGGTGAGCGGATCGCTGAACCAGGCGGGTTTGATGCCGAACAGATGGCTGAGCATCATGTTGATTTCGCCGAAGCTCTGGTTGAACAACCCTTTGAAGATCAGGATCGAGATGAACGACGGCACCGCATAGGGCAGGATCAGCAGCACGCGGTAGATCGCCTTGCCTTTCAGCGCCTCCCACTGCACCACGCAGGCCAACACCATGCCGACCGCCACGGTGAGGATCACCGTCATTACCGAGAACACGATGGTCCAGATGAAGATCGACACGAACGGTTTCTTGATGCCCTCGTCCTGCAGCACCCGCAGGAAGTTTTTCCAGCCGGTGGTGACGGTATAGCCGGGGCTCAGGGTTTCCTGCGCCCAGCCGCCGTCGGCGTTGATCGCCTGATAGAAGCCTATGTCGCCGTTCGGCCGATAGCGCACCTGGGTCTGGTTATTGGTCAGCGTGCTGCCGTCTTTGTCCAGCGCATACAGCGGGCGGGTGCCGGAGAATTGGCGAAGAGAGCTCATGCGCAATTCACCGCCGTCGGGCAGTTGCGCCACCAGCTGGCTCAGCGCTTGCCGGTTCTGGGTGATCACCCGCAGCGTGGCGCGTTCGCCCTGCGGCGCGGCGCTCTGCGTGGTCAATGTCAGGGTTTGCGGCGCAGCGGCGTCGAGGTGGAAAGGCTCGGAAATCAACGGCTGTTCACTGTCCGGCGAGGTTAATTGCAGGCGCCATTGCTGATTTTCCGCCGGGTAGAGGCCGAAGGTGAAGGTTTTGCCGCTCTGGAACTGGCGTTGCATCAGCACCGATTGCGCGCGCTCAAAGGTCAGCTGGTTGGTGCTGCTGTAGTTGGTAAAGGCGATGGCGATGGTGCAGATCAGCGGGAACAGGACGAACAGTCCCATGCCGGCGACGCCGGGATACACATAGCGCCAAGCGTAGGCGCGGCGGTTGGCGAAGACGTAAAGTCCGGCGCTGACCAGGATCAGCGTCAGGATGGCGAACAGGTATTCACCCTGTGCATACATCAACACAATCAGGTAGCAGGTCACCAGGCTGAACAGGCCGACCAACAGCCATTTCAGCGCGTCGCTTTGCCACCACTTCGATTTTTTACGCGCAGGCGTCCCGGCGTGAGCGAATTGCATAGGGCGTTCCTTTCTGTGAAGCAATGGCGGGGCGCCACGGCACCCCGCACGACGTCGTTACTTGGTGATGCGGGTCTGCACGTCGTCCAGCGCGGCTTTCACCGTCTGACGGCCGCTGACGGCGTTGATCACTGCACTGCGTTCGGCGTACCAGAAGGCGCTCATCTGCGGGATGTTCGGCATAATCTCCCCGTTTTGCGAGTTCTGCATGGTGGCGGCGATCTTCGGATCTTTGGCCAGCGTTTCCTGGTAGGACTTCAGCGCCACCGCGCCCAGCGGTTTATCTTTGTTGACGTCCGCCAGCCCTTCGTTGGTCAGCAGATAGTTCTCGAGGAACTCGGTCGCCAGTTCTTTATTCGGGCTGGCGGCGTTGATACCGGCGGTCAGCACGCCGACGAACGGTTTGGACGGTTTGCCTTTGAAGGTCGGCAGCAGCGTCACGCCGTAGTTGATTTTGCTCTGCTCGATGTTGTTCCAGGCCCACGGGCCGTTGATGGTCATCGCGGCCTGGCCTTTGTTGAACGCGGCCTCGGCGATCGAGTAATCGGTATCGGCGTTGATGTGTTTGTTTTTCACCAGATCGACGATGAACTGCAGGCCGGCCTGCGAACCGGCGTTGGCGACGCCGACATCCTTGATGTTGTATTTGCCGTTCTCATACTTGAAGGCATAACCGCCGTCGGCGGCGATGATAGGCCAGGTGAAGTAGGGTTCCTGCAGGTTCCACATGATGGCGCTTTTGCCGCTGGCGCGCAGCTGTTTGTCCAGCGCCGGGATCTCTTCCCAGGTCTTCGGCGGCTGTTTGACCAAGTCCTTGTTGTAAATCAGCGACAGCGCTTCGACGGCGATCGGATAGCCGATCAGCTTGCCGTCATAGCGCACGGCGTCCCAGGTGAACGGGAACAGCTTGTCCTGGAAGGCTTTGGACGGGTGGATTTCGGCCAACAGGCCGGACTGCGCATAGCCGCCGAAGCGGTCGTGGGCCCAGAAAATGATGTCAGGACCGTCGCCGGTGGCGGCCACCTGCGGGTATTTTTCTTCCAGTTTGTCCGGGTGCTCGACGGTGACCTTGATGCCGGTGTCTTTTTCGAATTTCTTGCCGACTTCCGCCAGGCCGTTATAGCCCTTGTCGCCGTTGATCCAGATAACCAGTTTGCCTTCCTCAATCTTGGCGAAGGCGGAAGAAGAGAGCACCAGGGTGGCCAGTGCCGAGAGCGCCAGCGTGCGGGCGAGGGTAATGCTGCGAGTCATAATCCAGTCCTTCTTTTTGTGGGCACATAAATCAAGGAGAGACGTTTCGCGGTAATAGTGGGTCACAACGCGACATATTCTCATCCTCCCCCCCTCTACGCCCCTAAGATGAGGAGTGTGATCCAGTTAACGTTGTGCTCTATTCTGTGGCGTCAGGCACAAAATAGGGGGGCGATTTTTGCCAGCCGGATCACAGATTTGCCTTAAGCGCGGAACTTCTCATCGCCGCGGTCGTTCTCTCATCCTCCCGCCTCCTCCCCCATGAAAAATCCTGTTACGGATGATTACCCTTTCCGGTGACTCCCGCACTATCGGCACATCGATTTTTAACGCCACGCGCAGCAGGGATACCGGATTTATGTCGTCAATGCCTATCGCCACTCAGCCCACCCTGTACCGGATCCATCCGGCCAGTTTCCGTGACGGAAACGGGGACGGCGTGGGCGACGCGCACGGCATGCTTGCGGCGCTGCCGTACCTGAAAGCGCTGTCGATCGACGGCCTGCTGCTGCCGCAGACGCTGGCGCCGGAGGCCGAGGCGACGGTGACGGGCGAAGGGCTGACGCTGTGGTACGGCGATGAAGCCAACCGCGTTCGCAATGCCGTCGCGCCGCAGCGGTTCGCCCACGGCGCGCTGGCGCTGGACGTGATGCCGTTCAGCGCGGAGAAGCTGGCGGCGGTGCTGCACGCCCGCCGCGCCACGTTAGCGGACAGCCTGTGGAGCACCGGGGACGCCGAGCAGCCAAGAGTGGTCAGCCGCTGGGGGCAAGGCGATTTGCGTTCCGCCGCCGCCTTTTTGACGCTGTTGGCGATGTTGCCGGCGCCGATCTGCCTGTATCAGGGCGAAGAGCTGGGGCTGCCGCATGCCGCCGGCCTGCAGGATCCGCGCGGCGCGCAAACGCCGATGCCGTGGCATGAAGCCCCCGAACAGGTCACCGCCGGGGAGATCAGCTGGTATCAGCAGGTGGCGATCGAACACCGCGCATTGGCCATCAGCCGCCAACAGCACGACAGCCACTCCACCTTACGTTACTGCCAGGCGCTGTTGGCCCTGCGCCGTTCGCCGCTCATCCAGCGCGGCGAGCTGAACGCGGTCAGCCAGCGGGACGGCGTGGTGCGCTTACTTATTACCCATCAGGATCAATGCCTTGAAGCGCTGATAAACCTGCAGCCTTATACTCAGGCGGCCGCGCCGTCTGAGGCGACCTTGCCGTTGGCATGGCAGCACGGCGCGCAGCAAGAGGGTCATCAATGGGTTTTGGCGGGCTTTGCCTCCGCCATTTTCACACGACATGTTAACTGCGAAAGCAGGGGAGTAACGCATGGCTAGCGTGACACTGCGCAGCGTTTATAAGGCCTTCGGTGAGGCCGTGATTTCCAAAGACGTCAATCTGACCATCGAAGACGGCGAGTTTGTGGTGTTCGTCGGGCCGTCGGGCTGCGGCAAATCGACGCTGCTGCGCATGATCGCCGGGCTGGAGGACATCACCTCCGGTGACCTGCTGATCGGCGAGAAACGGATGAATGAGGTGCCGCCTTCCGAGCGCGGCATCGGCATGGTGTTCCAGTCCTACGCGCTGTATCCGCACCTGTCGGTGGCGGACAACATGTCGTTCGGCCTGAAGCTGGCCGGCGCCAGGAAAGCGGAAATCAATCAACGGGTGAACCAGGTCTCCGAGGTGCTGCAGCTGGCGCACCTGCTCGATCGGCGGCCGAAGGCGCTGTCCGGCGGTCAGCGTCAGCGCGTGGCGATCGGCCGCACGCTGGTGGCCGAGCCGGACGTGTTTCTGCTCGACGAACCGCTGTCCAACCTCGATGCCGCGCTGCGGGTGCAGATGCGCATCGAGATCTCCCGTCTGCACAAGCGCCTGCAGCGCACCATGATTTACGTCACTCACGATCAGGTCGAAGCGATGACGCTGGCCGACAAGATCGTGGTGCTCGACGCCGGTCGCGTGGCGCAGGTCGGCAAGCCGCTGGAACTGTACCACTACCCGGCCAACCGCTTCGTCGCCGGGTTTATCGGCTCGCCGAAGATGAACTTCCTGCCGGTCAAGGTGACCGCTGCGCAGCCGCAACAGGTGCAGGTCGAACTGCCCAACCGTCAACTGGTCTGGCTGCCGGTGGAAGGCGCGGGCGTTCAGCCCGGCGCCAATCTGTCACTGGGCATTCGCCCCGAACATTTGCTGCCCGGCGAAGCCTCTGAAGTGCGGCTTACCGGCGACGTACAGGTGGTGGAGCAGCTCGGCAACGAGACGCAAATCCACATCCAAATCCCGGCCATCCGTCAAAACCTGGTGTACCGCCAGAACGACGTGGTGCTGGTAGAAGAAGGTGCCACATTCGCCATCGGCCTGCCGCCTCATCGTTGCCACCTGTTCCGTGAAGACGGTACGGCATGTAAACGGCTGCACCAGGAGCCGGGCGTTTAAAGCATCAAAGTCGGTATAACAGGAGAATAATGATGACTACTCTGCGCAAACTTCCTCTGGCACTGGCTGTCGCCGCCGGTGTTCTCTCTACTCAGGCGCTGGCCGTGGATTTTCACGGTTACGCCCGTTCCGGCATCGGCTGGACCGGCAGCGGCGGTGAGCAACAGTGCTTCAAGGCCACCGGCGCCGCGAGCAAATACCGTCTCGGCAACGAATGTGAAACCTACGCCGAACTGAAACTGGGGCAGGAAGTGTGGAAAGAAGGCGACAAGAGCTTCTATTTCGACACCAACCTGGCCTATTCGGTCTCGCAACGTTCCGACTGGGAAGACGTGACGCCGGGCTTCCGCGAAGTCAACGTGCAGGGTAAAAACCTGATCGACTGGCTGCCGGGCTCCACGCTGTGGGCCGGTAAGCGTTTCTATCAGCGTCATGACGTTCACATGATCGACTTCTACTACTGGGATATCTCCGGCCCGGGCGCCGGTCTGGAAAACATCGATCTGGGCTTCGGCAAGCTGTCCGCCGCCGTGACCCGCAACTCCGAATCCGGCGGCTCTTACGGCTATCTGGATAACGAATGGAAACAGCGTCCGACCGTCAACGATACCTTCGACCTGCGTCTGGCCGGCCTGGAGCTGAACCCGGGCGGCACCCTGGAGCTGGGCGTGGACTACGGCCGCGCCAATGCGCAGGATAACTACCGCCTGGCGGACGGCGCCAGCAAAGACGGCTGGATGTTCACCGCGGAACACACGCAGAGCATCCTGAACGGTTACAACAAGTTCGTGCTGCAGTACGCCACCGACTCGATGACCTCGCAGAACAACGGCCGCAACGAAGGCGCCACCATCGATAACAACGGCAAGATGATCCGCGTGCTGGATCACGGCGCCATCGACTTCAACGATCAATGGGCGCTGATGTACGTCGCCATGTTCCAGGACATCGACCGCGACAACAACAACGGCACCACCTGGTACACCGTGGGCGTGCGCCCGATGTACAAATGGACGCCGATCATGAGCACCTTGCTGGAAGCCGGCTATGACAACGTCAAATCCCAGCGCACCGGCGATCGCAACGGCCAGTATAAAGTGACCCTGGCGCAGCAATGGCAGGCGGGCAACAGCATCTGGTCGCGTCCGGCCATCCGCCTGTTCGCCACCTACGCCAAGTGGGATGAGAAGTGGGGCTACGCCACCGGCGATGATACCGGGTATAACGCCGGCACCGCTTACAACGACACCAGCATGCATACCTTCAGCCGCGGCAAGGATGACGAAGTCACCTTCGGCGCCCAGATGGAAATTTGGTGGTAACGACAGGACGGGGAGGGCCGCAGGCTCTCCCCCAATCGCATTCGCCGCGGCCGGATCTCTTGCCTGATCCATCGCGGCGCTGAAAGAGGATATAACGATGAAAAAGAATCTGCTGTCACTCTGCCTGTCGCTGGCGCTGACCGTTGGCGCGCCTTTGGCGGCCAATGCCGATACGCCGGCCAACGTTTCCGTCGCGCCGGCCATCAGCGCCGCCACGCTGCAAAGCCTGCCGTGGCAGCCGTTGCAGCCGCCGGTGTCGCAAGAGGTGAAGCTCGACGCCGTCAGCCCGCAGCTCAATCAGGGCGAGATCCAGGGGGCGATCGCCGCCTATACGTTGCCGGCCGATCGCGGTTCGCTGGAAGTGACGCTGAGCAGCCTCGCCAAAAACAATTCGCTGTACGCGCCGAGCGTGCTGGTGCTGGACGAGCATCTGCGCCCGGCGGCGTATTACCCGAGCAGCTATTTCCCTTACCAGCCGCCGGGGGCGATGTCCTCCGATCGTCTCGAAGGCACGCTGAAGCTGACGCCGGCGCTCGGTCAAAAACAGATTTACCTGCTGGTGTACACCACTCGCCAGGATTTGGTGAAAACTACGCAGCTGACCAACCCGGCCAAGGCCTATGCGCAGGGGGTGGGCAACGCGGTGCCGGATATCCCGGATCCGATCGCCGGCCACGCGACGACCGGCACGCTGAAGCTTAAGGTCACCGCTGAACAGGGCACCGGCAACGTGATGATCGGCATGCTGCAGCCTGCGCCGACCGTGGCGCCGGTGGTGGTGGGGTCGAGCACCCCGGCCGCGGCGGCGGCACCGATGCCGACGCCGGAGAAACCGGCGGAGCCGATGCTCAACGATACCGAAAGCTACTTCAATAACGGCATCAAGCAGGCGGTGAAGGCGGGCGATATCGACAAGGCGCTGAAGCTGATGAATGAGGCCGAGAAGTTGGGCTCTACCACTGCGCGTAAAACGTTTATCAGCAGCGTTAAAGGCAAGGGGTAACACCCGGCGCTGCCGATGCTGGCTCGATGATTGGTGCGCCTTGGCGCACCTTTTTTCATCCGCGCGCCAGCGTTGCGCCGATCAACGCCAGCAGACGGGTGTTGTCCACCTGCTGCATGATGCGCACCGGCTTGCCCTGCGGCGGCGGCATACCGACCGTCAGGCGCAGGCCGCCCGGCCGCCAACGGCGTGAGCTGCCGCGCGTCAACGCCCCTTCCAGCGCCACATCCACATGGAACATTTCGGTCGTGACCAACTGCGGTTCCAGCAGCCAGGCGATCACCAGCGCATCATGGATCCAGCAGCCCGGCAGGCGCCGCGTATGGCGCGAATAGTCGATCCACGGCTGCGTGGTGGTGCGCAAATAACGGCATAGCGGGGTATCCGGCTGGGTCAGCGCGGCCAGATCCGCCTGGGTCAGCATGGTCTGGGTGGTGACGTCCAGCGGCGCCAGCGTGATATTGGCACCGCTGTTCAACACCAGCCGCGCCGCTTCCGGATCCAAACCAAAATTGGTGTCCTTGATGTATCCTTCGACGTTGAACACGCCGCCCATGATCACGATCTCTTTCACCGCCTGCGCCATCTGCGGGTAAAGCTGCATGGCGTGCGCAACGTTGGTCAGCGGGCCGATCGCCGCCAGCGTGATCTCGCCGGGATGCCGGCAGATCAGTTCGCCGATGGCGATGGCGGCGTCCGGTGCGGGCGCGTTGGCCAGCGAGGGGGCGGGCAAGTCGCGCCACAGCGCCGCCAGCTGAGGATCGGCGATCGGGTGGTCCAGATGTGCGCGCCACGGCTCCGGCGGCTCGCTCAGGGCGCGCGCCGCGCCGAGGGCGACCGGTACCCGGTAGCCGCTCTGCGCCAGCAGATCGGAGGCGACGGCGAAGCCCACTTCACGCGGGGTATTGCCGGCCACGATGCTGATCAGCTCCAGTTGCAGCTGCGGTTTGGCCGCCAGCGCCAGAGCCAGCGCCAGACCGTCATCGACGTTGGCGCCGGGAACGCCGTTGCCGGGATCGCAATCAATGATTAAACGCATAGTAAGGTGTCCTGAAAAACCGCTAACAGCCGCACGAGTGGCGGATGCGCAGTTGAAAAGCGAATTCATGCAGCTCGGCGGGCGCGGCGCCGGCGGCCAGCATGGCGATGGCCCGCTTGGCCATGGCGTCGATCGGCTGCTCGACCGCGCTGAGCGGCGGCACGCTGAATTCGGATTGCTGCGTGCCGTTAAAACAGATCAGCGCCAGATCGCCCGGCGCGCGCAGCCCATGTTCCGCCAGCGCCGACAGGCAGCCGAGCGCCTGCTGCTCGTTAGAGGTGAAAACGGCGCGCGGGCGCGGGCCTTGCACCAGGCGCTGGGTGGCCTGGTAACCGCCCTGGCGGGTGTAGGGCACCTCGAAAATCCATTCGTCGCGCGGCGCGATGCCCGCTTCCAGCAGCGCATCGCGCCAGCCGTTCAGGCGATCCTGTGCGTTGAGCATGGTCAGCGGGCCGATAAAAATGCCGATGTCGCGATAGCCGTGCTGCAGCAGATGGCGGGTCGCCTGGCAGGCGGCGTCGCGCTCGTCGACGCGAATGGCGCAGACGCCGGCCTGGCTGTCGATGGTATCTATCATCACGCAGGGCGTGCCGGAGGCGCGGATCAGATCGAACCACGGATGGCGATCGACGCTGGTGTACAGCAGGCCGTCGACCTGGCGGCGCAGCAGGTTGTTGATCAGCTCATATTCGCGCTGCCGGTCGTCGCCGGCGTCGCCCAGCAGCAGCACGCGGCCGTGGCTGAAGGCCTCCTGCTGCAGCGCCCGCGCCAGCGTGGCGAAGAACGGGTTGGAAATATCCGGCACCACCAGCCCGTAGGTTTGCGTGCTGCCGGAGGCCAGCGCTCGCGCGATGTCGTTCGGCCGGTAGCCGGTCTGCTCGATCGCCGCCAGCACGCGCAGCCGGGTGGCTTCCGCCACCGGGCGCGGACCGTTGTTGATCACATAGCTGACCACGGCGACGGAGGTGCCCGCTATGCGAGCCACGTCGGCGCGGGTAACGCGGCGCGCGGAGTGATTATCCAAATTGAGGTCCTGTTCGCCTTCCCGCTACGCGGCATCCTGCGGCAGGTTGAGATCGCGGCCGCGGGTTTCGGGAGCAAAGAAGGTGGTGATTAAGCCGATGGCCGCCATTACAACAAAATAGCAGGCGACAGGCCACCAGTGACCGAAACCGGACAGCAGCGCGGTGGCGATCAGCGGCGCGGTGCCGCCGGAGAGGATCGACCCGAGCTCCTTGGCGAACGCCATTTTGGAGTAGCGGTTCTTCACGCCGAACAGTTCGACGCCGTAGGCCGCCTGCACGCCGAAGATCCCCAGCGATGCGATGCACATGCCGACCACGATCACCGAGATGACGATCGCCGGCTCACGGCTGTCGAGCAACCAGAACGCCGGGAAAGCGTACAGCACCAGCAGCAGGCAGAACCACCGGTAGGTGATGCGGCGGCCGAAACGATCGGAGAGCCAGCCGGCCAGCGGGATCACCAGAAAACCGCACAGTGAGGCGATCAGCACCGCCAGCGCCGGCACCGATTTATCGACCATCAGCACCTTGGCGACGTAGCCGACGATAAAGCCCTGGCACAGGTAGGAGGGGCCGTTTTCGCCGATGCGCAGGCCGAGCATCACCCAGAACGCCTTGGTGCGCTGCAGGTAGCTGCGCGTATCCGGCGCGGCCTGGGCGGCGTCCAGCATGCGCTGGTGGTTTTGCTGCAGCTCGCGTTCGAACACCGGCGTTTCCCGCACGTGGCGGCGCAGATACAGCGCCACCCCGGCTATCAGGATGCTGGCGAGGAACGGAATGCGCCAGCCCCAGCTCATCAGGTCTTCCTTGTCGAGCTGCAATACCAGCAGCCACACCAGCGACGCCAGCAGGGTGCCACTGTTGGAGCCTATGGCGATGATCGACGCCACCAGCCCGCGCCGCTTGGCCGGCGCGTATTCCGCCAGCATCACCGCCCCGCCGGACAGCTCCGCACCGGCGCCGAACCCCTGCGCGAAGCGCAGGATCACCAGGCAGGCGGGCGCCCAGACGCCGATTTGCGCATAGGGCGGGATCAGGCCGATCAATGTGGTGGAGAGGCCCATCAGCGCCACGGTGGTGATCAGCACCACGCGGCGGCCTTTGCGATCGCCGATCCAGCCGAACACCAGCGCGCCGATCGGCCGCGCGACGAAGCCGACGGAGTAGGTGGCGAAGCTGGCCAGCAACGCCACCAGCGGCGTGGCTTCGGGGAAGAACACGTCGCCGAACACCATGCCGGCCGCCAGGCCGTACAGCGCGAAGTCGACGTATTCCATGGCGGTGCCGAGCCAGCAGGAGAAGGTGGCGCGCCAAAATTGGCTGCGCCCCTCTTTGGTTGCCAGGCGTTCATCGGCCGCCAGCGCGGCGTCGGCGGTCTGTGAAGGGGCAAGCGTTGTTTCGCTCATGGCAGTGCTATCCTCTTTTATTCTGCGCCTGGAGGGGCGCGGTTAAAGATGGTTTCCCTGGTGCCGGCAACAAAGGTGTGCCGACAAATCATGTCGGACGCATGGCGATTCAACGCTGCCGTATCAGGGTATCTACGCGCGTAGATAACACAACGCGAGGAAGCTGAAACTTTGCGGGCGATCACAGAATCGTCAGCGCGCCGGGAAATGAAGATAGAGAATGCGGATGGCAAAAAGATGACAGAACCCCGGTTTTTCCGGCCGACAGACCTGCCGTTTTCGCCACGAATCAGCCTGCCGCTTTCGCATTTCTGCGCTACAATGGGGGCCTGTTAACAGTTTGTATCGTCTGGCGCGCCGTACCGGCTGCGGTTCAGGCGAGGAGTAAAGCAATGTCTGGCATCAGGGATTCCATCCTGCCGCCGCTGGAGTGGTTATCCGAACAGGATCCTCCGGCGCCCGCCGCCGTCAGCGACTGGCTGATGGAGTTAGGCTCCATGACCCGACGATTTGAACGCCATTGCGCCCAGGTGCGCGTTGAACCGCAGCGCGAATGCTTCGTCACGCGCGAGGCGCTGGGCGACGAGGCGAACCACCTGCCCGATAGCCCGCGCTACTGGCTGCGCGAAGTGGTGCTGCTGGGCGACGGCCAGCCCTGGCTGCTGGGGCGCACGGTGATCCCGGAACATACGCTGACCGGCCCCGACCAGGCGCTGGTGGATCTGGGGACGCTGCCGCTGGGGCGCTATTTGTTCAGCAGCGGCGATCTGACCCGCGACTATATCCATATCGGCCGACAGGATGCGCTGTGGGCGCGTCGTTCACGGTTGCGGCTGGCGGGCAAGCCGCTGCTGCTGACCGAACTGTTTTTACCGGCTTCGCCGCTGTATTCAGCGGTCCCCGCATAAGAGAGGAGAGCAAGACGTTGGAGGGAAGCGTGACTCAAAGTAAATGGCGGGCTTACAGCCATTTGATGCGCATTGATAAACCGATTGGCACGCTGTTGCTGTTGTGGCCGACGCTGTGGGCACTGTGGCTGGCCGGAAAAGGCGTGCCGCCGCTGTCGATTCTGGTGGTGTTCGTGCTCGGCGTGTTCCTGATGCGCGCCGCCGGCTGCGTGGTGAATGACTATGCCGATCGCGCGGTGGACGGCTACGTGAAACGCACCGCCGGGCGGCCGATGCCGAGCGGCCGGGTGAGCGCGAAAGAGGCCAAGGTGCTGTTCGTGGTGCTGGTGCTGATCTCGTTCTGCCTGGTGTTGACGCTGAATGCGATGACCATCTGGCTGTCTCTGGCGGCGCTGGCGCTGGCCTGGGTGTATCCGTTTATGAAGCGGGTGACCAACCTGCCGCAGTTCGTGCTGGGCGCCGCGTTCGGCTGGGGCATTCCGATGGGCTATGCGGCGGTCAGCGAATCGCTGCCGCTCAGCTGCTGGCTGCTGCTGCTGGCGAACATCTGCTGGACGGTGGCCTATGACACGCTGTATGCGATGGTCGATCGCGACGATGATCTGAAAATCGGCATCAAGTCCACCGCTATCCTGTTCGGGCGTTATGACAAGCTGATCGTCGGGCTGTTGCAGTTCGCGACGTTGTTGCTGCTGGTGTGGGTCGGTTATCTGGCGCAGCTCGGCGGCGCGTTTTACTGGTCGCTGCTGCTGGCGGGCGCACTGTTCATTCACCAGCAGAAGCAGATCGCCGGGCGCGAGCGCGACGCCTGCTTCAAGGCCTTTCTGCAGAACAACTATGTCGGGCTGGTGGTGTTTATCGGCATCGCGCTGAGCTATCTGCCGGCGTAACGGTTCCCTGCCGCAAGAAAAAAGGCACCCCAAGGGGTGCCTTTTGTGTTTCCGCGCCGGGCGAAATCACTCGTCTTTCTCTTCTTCCGCATCGGTTTGCGGCAGAGCGTTGGTCTCTTCCGGCATGTTGACGCTTTCGATGGTCAGCTTGATTTCCGGCGTGATCAGATCGCTCAGCATGCTGTACACCTCGAGGGTGTGCTCGCGGATCGCATCGCCGCTGTCGTTGATGTAGCCTTCTTCACGCAGCGTCGCCACCAGGGTGGAGAACACCGCCTTGTCGAAGAACTCCGGCGCATTGATGCCGTGCAGCACCGACAGACGTTGCGCCATGATGCGGCTCTCTTTCTCCAGCGCGCCGCGGTTGATGCTCGGGTTGGCGCTGAGGATCGACATGGTGATGGCGTAGCGTTGCAGGGTTTCGCGCACCCCGGCGGCCAGCAGCTGCAGCGGGCGAATGCGCGCCGGGTTGAGCACCAGATCGTCGCCTTTGTCGCAGATCAGCTGTTGACGGATCAGCTCGTCGATCATCGGCCGCAGCACCTCCGGCAGCTGTTCCTTGTCGTTATGCAGGAACAGCTCGGCTTTCAGCATCGGGTAGATCATGCCGATCTGGCGCAGCAGCTCGGCGCGCGACACCCGGCGATGATGCATCACGATGCTGGCGATCAGCGACGGCAACACCAGCAGATGGTGGATGTTGTTGCGGTAATAGGTCATCAGCACCGCCTGCTCGCGCGGCAGGATGATGATGTCGCCGATGCTGTCCTTCTCCACCTCGAACTTGTTCATGTTCAGCGCGTGATCCAGCAGCTCATCCGGCGTTTGCGTCGGCACGGTGACGTCACGCGCGTAAGGCGCGTTGCGCATCAGCTGCAGGTAGCACTCGAGCTGCTCGACCAGCTGCTCGCGGGTCAGCGAACGCTGACGCGAGGCCAGCAGCGCGGTGGAACACAGGTTCATGGCGTTGGCTGCGGCGGCATTGTTGATGCGCACCATGATCTGGCCGGCCAGATCGTTGACCGTCGGCGTCAGCCAGCTTGGACGCTGAGCCTCGATCGGATCGATCGATTCGCGCCACTGCGGCACGTTCTGGTTGAGGTAAGCCGTCAATGGCAGCGGTTCGCCGAAGTTGACGTATCCCTGGCCCAGGTTGCGCAGCTTGCGCAGGCCGCGCAGCATCTGCGGCAGGCTCTCTTTTTCCTTGGTGGCGCCGCGCAGCTCTTTGGCGTAGGTACCCACTTCCATCACGTGTTCGTAACCGATGTAAATCGGCACCAGCGTGATCGGACGGGTGCCGCCGCGCAGCATCGCCTGGATGGTCATCGACAGGGTGCCGGTCTTCGGCTCCAGCAAACGCCCGGTGCGGGAACGGCCGCCTTCCACGAAATATTCCACCGAGTAACCGCGGGTGAACAGCTCGCCGAGGTATTCACGGAACACCGTCGAATACAGCTTGTTGCCTTTAAAGGTGCGGCGGATGAAGAACGCGCCCAGGCGACGGAAGATCGGGCCCGCCGGCCAGAAGTTGAGGTTGATGCCCGCAGCGATGTGCGGCGGCACCAGGCCCTGGTGATACAGCACGTACGACAGCAGCAGATAGTCCATGTGGCTGCGGTGGCAGGGCACGTAGACGATCTCGTGGCCGTCCTGCGCCAGCTGGCGCACGCGCTCGGCGTTGGTGACGTTGATGCCCTGATACAGCCGGTTCCAGGTCCAGCTCAGCACGCGGTCGGACAGGCGCACGGTTTCGTAGGAGAAGTCGGCGGCGATCTCTTCCATCAGCGCGATGGCGTTCTGCTGGGCCTTCTCGTGCGAGATCTTCTTGCTGCGCGCTTCGTCCTCGACCGCTTTTTCGATCGCTTTGGACGCCAACAGCTTGTTGAACAGATCCTGACGGGCCGGCAGACTCGGGCCCACCGCGGCCAGGCGCTGACGCGAGAAGTGCATGCGCGCCACGCGCGCCAGTTTCTGCGCGATGGTTTTATCCGTGCCGTGTTCGGTAGCCATGCGGCGCAGCGACACGGTGTTGGAGAAACGCACGAAGCTGTCGCGGCCGAGCCACAGCACGGCGAAGAATTTCTGCACGCCGTTCAACAGACGCAGGTGCGGCGTGCCGTGGCCTTCGCGGCCCGGCGAACGGCCGAACATCACCGAAACCGGCAGCATCTGAATGTCGAGATCCGGGTTGCTGCGATGCAGATCCAGATAGTCGTGGAACAGCTTTACCGACTCTTCTTTTGGGGTGTAATAGCGGAATACGCGCGGGCCGTCGTGAATGAACACGTAGCTCGGCAGCACGGTGCCGTCGATCTCCAGCGAGTTGAGCGGATCGGGCAGATCCTGCGCCAGGCACTGGGTGCGCAGCGTCAGCAAATCCGCCTTGGAATTGTAAGGTAAAACATACAAAATCGGCCGTGAGGGATCCAACCCTAGCTCGGTAACCGGATCTGAAGGGATGACCTTACTTCTTACCAACAATTTAAGTGGTAAATTCAATATTTTATAATAAATTTTACGCCAACCTGACATAACAACGTGAAGCCTCTTGTTAGCAATGCGCCGCAAGCATACCAGAAACCGGGTAGCAGATCTGTGGTGTTCGAAAACCGAGAGCCGTCAGCGCGGACTGTTCTAGACTCTTTTTATTATGACCGACCTCTGAGAAAGGCACGAAAACATGGCAAACCAAGCAACCGGACTGACCCGCATCATCAAGGCAGCCGGCTATTCTTATAAAGGGCTATCCGCCGCCTGGCAGCACGAAGCGGCTTTCCGCCAGGAACTGGTGGTCACCCTTCTGGCTATCATACTGGCTGTCTGGCTGGATGTGGGTGCGATAGCGCGCATTTTATTGATCGGATCGGTAGCGCTGGTGATGATCGTCGAGATCCTGAACAGCGCGATCGAGGCGGTGGTGGATCGCATCGGCAGCGAACATCACGAGCTGTCCGGGCGGGCCAAGGACATGGGATCGGCGGCGGTGTCGCTGGCGATCGTGCTGGCGCTGTTCGTTTGGGGCACGGTCTTATGGCAGCATTTCGGCTGACGAAAAGCGCCTACTGACTGATTTTTATTTATTCTTCGGTTCCCAATCCGCGCTTACCTGTATATACTCACAGCAAGACTGTATAAACAAACAGGGGGCGGAATGAAAGCACTAACTACCAGACAGCAAGAGGTCTACGATCTGATTCGCGAGCACATTTCGCAAACGGGCATGCCGCCAACGCGTGCCGAGATCGCGATGCGTCTGGGGTTCCGTTCGCCTAACGCCGCCGAAGAGCACCTGAAGGCGCTGGCACGCAAAGGCGTGATCGAAATCGTCTCCGGTGCCTCGCGCGGTATCCGTCTGCTGATGGAAGAAGAAGAAGGGCTGCCGCTGATCGGCCGCGTCGCCGCCGGCGAGCCGCTGCTGGCGCAGCAGCACATCGAAGGGCACTACCAGGTGGATCCTTCCCTGTTTAAACCGAGCGCCGATTTCCTGCTGCGGGTGAACGGCATGTCAATGCGCGACATTGGCATTCTGGACGGCGATCTGCTGGCGGTGCACAAAACGCAAGACGTGCGCAACGGCCAGGTCGTGGTCGCGCGGATCGAAGACGAAGTGACGGTCAAGCGCTTGAAAAAGCACGGCAACGTGGTTGAACTGCTGCCGGAGAACAACGAATTCCAACCGATCGTGGTCGATCTGCGTCAGCAGAATTTCACTATCGAAGGGCTGGCGGTCGGCGTGATCCGCAACGGCGACTGGATTTAATCGCCGCGCCATCACCGCCGCTCCCTGTATCAATCGCCCCTGTTTTGGGGCGTTTTTGTTTCTGACTTCGCCCTTTGTCACTCAGTCACAGGAACATCCCATCATGCGCCTGATTTCCGCTTTCACCAGCGACACCGATAAAGCCCTGTGGCGCCTCGCCCTGCCGATGATCTTCTCCAATATTACCGTGCCGCTGCTCGGGTTGGTGGACACCGCGGTGATCGGCCACCTCGACAGCCCCATTTATCTGGGGGGCGTGGCGATCGGTGCGGTGGCGACCAGCTTCCTGTTCATGCTGCTGCTGTTCCTGCGCATGAGCACTACCGGCCTGGCGGCGCAAGCGCTGGGGGCGCAGAACCCCCAGGCGCTGGCGCGCGCCTTTATGCAACCGCTGCTGCTGGCGCTGTTGGCCGGGGTGGCGATCGTCCTGCTGCGCTATCCGCTGATCGAACTGGCGCTGCGGATCGTCGGCGGCGATGCCGACGTGCTGGAACAGGCGCGGCGTTTTCTTGAGATCCGCTGGTTAAGCGCCCCGGCGGCGCTGGCCAACCTGGTGCTGCTGGGCTGGCTGCTTGGCGTACAGTACGTGCGGGCGCCGGTGATCCTGCTGATCGTCGGCAACCTGCTGAACATCGTGCTGGATATCTGGCTGGTGATGGGCCTGGGCTGGAATGTGCGGGGGGCGGCGGCGGCAACCGCCATCGCCGAATACGCTACGCTGCTGCTCGGCCTGTGGTTGGCGTGGCGGGTGATGCGCCTGCGCGGTATTACCCTGCAGATGCTGCGCCAGGCCTGGCGTGGCGATCTGCGTCGCCTGCTGGCGCTCAACCGCGACATCATGCTGCGCTCATTGTTGCTGCAACTGTGCTTTGCGTCGTTGACCATTTTCGGCGCTCGCCTGGGAAGCGAGGTGGTGGCGGTCAATGCGGTATTGATGAATCTGCTGACGTTCACCGCCTATGCGCTCGACGGTTTCGCTTATGCGGTGGAAGCTCATTCGGGCCACGCCTACGGCGCCCGGGACGACAGCCAACTGCGCAAGGTGTGGCACGCGGCCTGCAGGCAGGCAGGGCTGGTCGCGTTGGCCTTCGGCCTGGCGTATGCCGTTACCGGCCAGCAGATCGTGGCAGCCTTGACCTCTTTGCCGGAACTGCGTGCGTTGGCCGCCCATTATTTACCCTGGCAGGTCATTCTGCCGCTGGTTGGGGTGTGGTGCTATTTGCTGGACGGCATGTTTATCGGCGCCACGCGCGGCGCCGAGATGCGCAACAGCATGGCGGTGGCCGCGGCGGGATATGGTATTGCGCTGTTCAGCGTGCCGCTGCTTGGCAACCACGGGCTTTGGCTGGCGCTGGCGGTGTTTCTGGCGCTGCGCGGCCTGGCATTGGGCTGGATTTGGCACCGTCACCAGGTGCGCGGCAGCTGGTTTACTGCCCATTAAACCGGACGTCTTGTTGGGTTAATGATTAGTTTTTTTTATGATTTGATCATGTTTGCTTACATGTTTTCAGCCTTGGTCTGTTCGCGTTAGTTCGTTGTTTGTTAGCGTTTTTTGTTTTTATCTTGTTTGTTAATGGTTTTTTATCCTGTGTTTTGGCTTTTTTATTTCCATGTTTAACTAGAATGAATCATGTGGCTGGTAAATGAAGGGGAGCGGTGCTTCTTAAGGTGAAGGGAGCATCAGCCAGAAAAACTTCTGGTTAACCCCGGCCGGCGACAGGGATCACTGATTCACCACAGGTTAACGGAGAGACTATGAATAAAGATCAAGCCGACGGTAACTGGAAGCAGCTGAAAGGCAAAGTGAAAGAGAAATGGGGCAAGCTGACCGATGACGATCTGACGGTCATCGAAGGGAAACGCGAACAGCTGGTCGGCAAAATTCAGGAGCGCTACGGTTACCAGAAAGAGGCGGCCGAAAAAGAGGTGAAGGCCTGGGAAGATCACACCAAACACCGCTGGTAACACGCAGGGCCGCCACTGACGGCGGCCGGCAACAGCGCAGGCCGGCGTCGCTCCATCCTATGGCGCCCCGGCCGCAGGTACAGGGAAGTACCTGACTTCGTCTTACTTCTTCTTGATGGCGATGCTGTGATCGTGTTCGGCGCAGTCATGCTTGCTGTCACAAGCTTCAACTTCAACGCAACCGGCGCACAGGCCGTGCGCTTCCACCACGCTGTGCCGCAGCGCAAATCCGGCTTCCTGCGCCAGCTTCTGCAGCGTCTCCTCCACGCCTTCGGTGGTGCGTTCGGTCACCTGGCCGCAGCGATCGCAGATAAACAGCGCGGACGTATGCATCGGCTGTTCGAAGTGGTGGCACAGCACGTAGCTGTTGGCGGACTCCACCCTATGGATAAACCCTTGCTCCAGCAGAAAATCCAGCGCGCGGTAGACCGTCGGCGGCTTGGCCTGCGGTTCGGCGACGCGCAGCAGATCGAGCAGGTCATAAGCGCTGATTGCACCGGGTTGCTGAGTCATCAGACGCAGCACTTCCAGCCGTTGCGGCGTCAATCGCACATTGCGTTGCTGGCAGAGGCGTTCCGCCTGCGCCAGCAGCTTTTCCTGGGTGGTTGAGTTCATCGCAAATATCCCGGTACGTAAAAAAGCCGATTTTACCATGATTACGGCGAATCGCCGATAGTTGCCCCCTTTTCCCCTGAGGATAGCGCAGAGAAAGGCGCGCTGAGTGCGCTAAAAGAGAGATGCATCACAACTTTTCCCCTCCGCCGGGCGGTAGATCAACGTTGCCGGTTTTAGCGCTGGAGAGCGGGGGACGAGAGCGGTATAAAGCCTTTCACCCGCGTGATGAGCTGGAGCCCTGTGTGATGACGGAAAGAGAGAAGCTGTTAAGCGGCCTGGAATACAACAGCCGCGATGAAGAACTGATCGCCCTGTACCATCGGGCGAGGGCGTTGACCAAAAGCCTGGGGGCGCTGGACTCGCATCAGGCGGACGAGAAAAATCGCCTGCTCGGCGAGCTGTTCGGCAACTGGGGTGAGGCGAGCTGGATCGAAACGCCATTCTGGTGCGACTACGGGCAGCATGTCCGCATCGGTAAAAACTGTTTTATCAACGTCAATGCGGTGTTCCTCGACTGCAACACCATCACCATCGGCGACAACACGCTGATCGGCCCCAACGTACAAATCTACACGCCGAGTCATCCGCTGAAGGCCGGTGAACGCTTTACCGGTGACCCGGCTTTTCCTTTCCGCACCTCGGCGCAGCCGGTGTCTATCGGCAGCAACGTGTGGATCGGCGGCAACGTGGTGATCCTGCCGGGAGTGACCATCGGTGACGGCACGACCATCGGCGCGGGCAGCATCGTCACCGGCGACATTCCGGCCAATGTGCTGGCGCTGGGGCAGCCGTGCCGGGTTATCCGCGCGTTGGAATAGGCCGCTTAACACGAATTGGCGGCCAGCGGTTTATCGGCGAGTGCGGGGCAAGGGCGGAGGAGGGGGCTTCTTACGGTGCGAATCGTCGTTTGGCAACTGGCGGTCATCGGCCAAGGCCAGGCGTGCGGCCGCAAGGCGGCTCATGACGGTGCCGATTGGCACCGCCAGCACTTTCGCCGCTTCCCGGTAGGACAGCCCTTCGACATACACCAGAAACAGCGCGTTGCGCTGGGCCGCCGGCAACCGGCTTACGCGCCGCATCACTTCATTGAGCCAGACCGGCTGTTCACCGTTGTCCGCATCGCCAAGCTCTTCCGCCGCCATGCAGCCTTGCCCCTGACGACGATGCTGGGCGCGAACTTCATTGAGCCAAATAGAGTGCAAGATGGAGAACAACCAGCGATCCAGGTGTGAACCGGGGGTGAATTGCGCGGCGCGTTCCAGCGCACGCACGCAGGTTGCCTGCACCAGGTCGTCGGCGACATCCCGCCGGTGCGAAAGCACCAGCGCATAGCGCCACAGGCGGGAGAGATAGTGGCCGAGTTCATCGCGTATCGCATCGCCGCTGATAGTCACCTCCGCAGGCGCGTCGGATCAAGATTCCGGATGGCGGTCGATGGCCGCCGCCAAATCTCGGTACTCCTCGCACCCGGTGCCGCACAGCGACTGGATCACCTGCAGCTGTTGGCGCGCCAGGTCGGGCCGCCCTTTCAGCATATAGGCTTCCCCAAGGTACTCGCGCACTTTGGGGTATTTCGGATCGAGGGCCACTGATTTTAAATAATAGCCGATACCCTCATCGGTGCGGCCCAGTTTGCGCGTGGCGTAGCCGCGATAATTCAGTGCGACGGCGGTGTTGGGATTTTGCAGCGTGTTGAGCATATCGATCGCTTCCTGATAGCGGCCGCTTTTCGCCAGTGCATAGGCATAGTTAGTGCGGTCGGCGTCGTCGACTTTGCTGCCTTTATCCACCGTGCAGGTCTGGGTTTTACTGTCGTAAACCTGGCCTTTCGGACAGGTCGGCGGGGTTTGACCGCTGCCGTCGCCGCCCATCGCCAGCGCCGCGCCGGAAAACAGCAGGCAGCCGGCAATGGCCGATGCCAGCAGGCGTTTAATGAAGCTGTTCATGGTTGTGTCCTCAAGGCAGAGGCGCCGTGCGCGCCCGTAATGAGATAACACCTGAACGAGTGAATTTATTCGCCTTACTCCCGCTTATTTACGCCACCGGCAAGGCGGTTTTCCCAACGGCGTCGATTGTCGTTATAATAGCCGTTTGCGGCCGCGCGCCGTTCGTTGAACCCAGACAGACTCAGGTAGCCAGTAACTCAGCATGACGAAAGACAACCACGCCCCAACCTACGCCGCCAATCGCTTCTCCATCGCGCCAATGCTCGACTGGACCGATCGTCATTGCCGTTACTTCCACCGCCTGCTGACCAAGGAAACGCTGTTGTACACCGAAATGGTGACCACCGGCGCGATCATCCACGGCAAGGGCGACTATCTGGCCTATAGCGAAGAAGAGCATCCGGTGGCGCTGCAGCTGGGCGGCAGCGATCCGGCCGCGCTGGCGCACTGCGCCAAACTGGCGGAGCAGCGCGGTTATGACGAGATTAACCTCAACGTCGGCTGTCCGTCCGATCGGGTGCAAAACGGTATGTTCGGCGCCTGCCTGATGGGGCAGGCGACGCTGGTCGCCGACTGCATCAAGGCGATGCGCGACGTCGTATCGATTCCGGTGACGGTGAAGACCCGCATCGGCATTGACGATCAGGACAGCTACGCTTTCCTGTGCGACTTTATCCAGACCGTCGCCGGGCGTGGCGAGTGCGACATGTTCACCATCCACGCTCGCAAAGCCTGGCTCTCCGGCCTCAGCCCGAAAGAGAACCGCGAAGTGCCGCCGCTGGACTACCCGCGCGTTTATCAGCTGAAGCGGGATTTCCCGGCGCTGACCATCGCCATCAACGGCGGGGTGAAAACGCTGGAAGAGGCGCAACAGCACTTGCAGCATCTGGACGGCGTGATGATGGGGCGCGAGGCTTACCAGAATCCGGGCATCCTGGCGCGGGTCGACAGCGAACTGTTCGGCGCGCAGACCGCGGTGCCGGACAGCGTGGCGATCGTCGAAGCGCTGTATCCGTATATTGAGCGCGAGCTGTCCAACGGCACCTATCTCGGCCACATTACTCGCCATATCCTCGGTCTGTTCCAGGGCGTGCCGGGCGCGCGCCAGTGGCGTCGCCATCTGAGCGAGAACGCCCACAAGCAGGGCGCCGATGCGCGGGTGGTGGAGCAGGCGCTGGCGCTGGTGCGCCAGCCGCGTGTCGAAATGGCGTAGCCGAAAAAATTTGACCAACAGTTAGTCTTTTTCACCAGGCATTTGGCGCGCTGCCGGATGCCTTCCCCATTTTTTCAATAGGTTAGCCCTTCCGCCATTCTGGCACGCTTCTTGTAATTCACTCTGCAGATACGTTGCATTGCAAAGGAGCAATCATGTTGGAAATCTTCTTTCTCATTGGCTTTGTGGTGATGCTGATGGTGACCGGCATCTCGCTGCTGGGGATCTTCGCTGCGCTGTTGGCGGCGGCGGCGTTCATGTTGTTGGGCGGGTTATTCGCGGTGGTCATCAAGCTGCTGCCGTGGCTGATTTTGGCGGTGGTTGGGGTATGGATTTACCGTTCAATGCAGAAACCCCAGGTCAGGCGTTACTGATTTTTTGCTGAATAATCAGTCAGTCGCGATGAAACTTGCATAACTACCCACCACGCTAATGCGGCAGCGATCACAGCTTGGCAGTTTTCCCCGGCGATGTGGCACATAAAGCGTGTTTTTTGCCGGACGGGGCTGTTAGGATGTTGGTCGATGCAGTGATGCGACCCATTTCATCACCGTGAGAGACACCTAAAATTCGTGTTGCTAAAGCAACCCCTGTCTCTGGCGGACTCTGCTCTACCCCTACAAAACGCAGTAACAGAAAGGGCTCCGCAAGGAGCCCTTTTCTTTGGCTGCTATCAGGGGATCAGCAGGCTGGAACCGCTGGTGCTGCGGCTTTCCAGCACCTGGTGCGCACGCTGGGCGTCGGCCAGCGCGAATTTCTGCTCGTCTCTCACTTCCACCCGAATGGCGCCGCTGCCGATCAGCGAGAACAGCTCATTGCTGGCGTACTGCAGCTCGGCGCGGTTGGTGATGTAACCGTTGAGGGAAGGGCGGGTGACGTACAGCGAGCCCTTCTGATTCAGCAGCGCCAGATCGACTCCCGTCACCGGGCCGGAGGCGTTGCCGAAGCTGACCATCAGGCCGCGCCGCTTCAGGCTGTTGAGCGAGGCCTGCCAGGTGCTTTGCCCCACCGAATCGTACACCACGCCAACCTTCTCGCCGTGCGTCAGCTCGGCCACCCGCTGGGCGATATCCTCTTTGTGGTAGTTGATGGTGGCCCAGGCGCCGGCCTGTTTCGCCAGCGCGGCCTTCTCGTCGGAGCCGACACTGCCGATCAGGCGTGCGCCCAGCGCTTTGGCCCATTGGCAGGCGATCAGCCCGACGCCGCCGGCGGCGGCATGGAACAGGAACACTTCACCCGGTTGCACGTCGTGGGTCTGGCGCAGCAGGTAATGCACCGTCAGCCCTTTGAGGAAAGAAGCGGCACCCTGCTCAAAGCTGAGGTTGTGCGGCAGCAGCGCCACTTTTTCTTCCGGCACATTGTGGACTTCGCTGTAGGCGCCGAGCGACGACTGCGCATACACCACCCGGTCGCCCGGTTTGATCGCGCTGACTCCGGCGCCAACCTTGACCACCACGCCGGCCGCCTCGGTGCCGAGGCCGCTCGGCAGGCTGGCCGGCGCGTACAGCCCGCTGCGCACATAGGTGTCGATGTAGTTGATGCCGATCGCTTTGTTCTCGATCTGCACTTCGCCAGCGGCGGGGTCGAGCGGTGTAAAATCAACGTATTGCAAGACTTCCGGCCCGCCGGTGGCGGAAAACTGAATGCGCTTGGCCATATCGTTACCTCGTTTGAGTGTCTGATTTCACCCTATTCTTTTTAGTATCGGAGATCCAGTTCACCCGTGCGGGATTCAATACCTTTTTTGCATCGGTTATGACGCAAAAATCACGTATACTCTCGCGTCAAGATCCTTCATTCGCAACCGGATAAAGACTACGTTTCATGGCAGGAAAAAAACCAACCAACAAAACAAACGCGGACGAAACCAGAGAGCGTTCCAGAGATCGTCAGATGGAAGGGCTGAAGATGCCGCCGCACTCGCTGGAGGCCGAGCAGTCGGTGTTGGGCGGTTTGATGCTGGATAACGAGCGTTGGGACAACGTGGCGGAGCGCGTGGTCGCCAACGACTTCTTCAGCCGCCCGCATCGCCTGATCTTTACCGAGATGCAGCGTCTGCTGGAGATGAGCAAGCCTATCGACCTCATCACGCTGTCTGAATCGCTCGAACAGAAGGGCGAGCTGGACTCGGTCGGCGGCTTTGCCTACCTGGCCGAGCTGTCGAAAAACACCCCGAGCGCCGCCAACATCGGCGCCTACGCCGACATCGTGCGCGAGCGCGCGGTGGTGCGCGAGATGATCTCGGTGGCTAACGAGATCGCCGACGCCGGCTACGATCCGCAGGGGCGCAGCAGCGAAGACCTGCTCGATCTGGCGGAATCCCGCGTCTTCCAAATCGCCGAGAACCGCGCCAGCAAAGACGAGGGCCCGAAGGGCATCGAGCGTATCCTGGAAGATACCGTCTCGCGCATCGAACAGCTGTATCAGCAGCCGCACGACGGCGTGACCGGGGTCGATACCGGCTATCAGGACCTCAACAAGAAAACCGCGGGCATGCAAAAGTCCGATCTGATCATCGTCGCCGCCCGTCCTTCGATGGGGAAAACCACCTTCGCCATGAACCTGTGCGAAAACGCCGCGATGACCCAGGAAAAACCGGTGCTGATCTTCAGCCTGGAGATGCCCGGCGAACAGATCATGATGCGTATGCTGGCGTCTCTGTCGCGCGTGGATCAGACGCGCATCCGTACCGGCCAGCTCGACGATGAGGACTGGGCGCGCATTTCCAGCACCATGGGCATCCTGCTGGAGAAGCGCAACATGTACATCGACGACTCCTCCGGCCTGACGCCGACCGAAGTGCGCTCGCGCGCGCGGCGCATTTTCCGCGAGCACGACGGGCTTAGCCTGATCATGATCGACTACCTGCAGCTGATGCGCGTGCCGGCCCTGTCCGACAACCGTACGCTGGAGATCGCCGAGATTTCGCGCTCGCTGAAGGCGCTGGCGAAAGAGCTGCAGGTGCCGGTGGTGGCGCTGTCGCAGCTGAACCGCAGCCTGGAGCAGCGCGCCGACAAACGCCCGGTCAACTCCGATCTGCGTGAATCCGGCTCCATCGAGCAGGACGCCGACCTGATTATGTTCATCTATCGTGATGAGGTGTATCACGAGAACAGCGATCTGAAAGGGATCGCGGAAATTATTATCGGTAAGCAGCGTAACGGCCCGATCGGCACCGTGCGCCTTACCTTTAACGGCCAGTGGTCGCGTTTCGATAACTACGCGGGGCCACAATACGATGACGAATAATCAGCTAAGGAACTGAAATGAAAGCGGCAACCGCTGTAATCGACCGCCGCGCTCTGCGACATAATCTGCAACAGGTGCGCCGCCAGGCGCCGCAAAGCCGCCTGATTGCCGTTGTGAAAGCAAACGCTTATGGACATGGCCTGCTGGAAACAGCACACACCCTGCAAGACGCCGACTGCTACGGCGTGGCGCGCATCGGCGAGGCGCTGATGCTGCGCTCCGGCGGCATCGTCAAACCGATCCTGCTGCTGGAAGGCTTCTTCTGTGCCGAAGACCTGCCGGTGCTGGTGGCGAACAACATCGAAACCGCAGTGCACTGCATCGAACAGCTCGAAGCGCTGGAGCAGGCCGAACTGGCGCGCCCGGTGCCGGTGTGGATGAAGCTCGATACCGGCATGCATCGGCTGGGGGTGCGCCCCGAGCAGGCGGAGGCGTTTTATCAGCGCCTGTGCGCCTGCCGCAACGTGGCGCAGCCGGTCAATATCATGAGCCACTTCAGCCGCGCCGATGAGCCGGAGTCCGACGCCACCCTGAAACAGATCGCCTGCTTTGAGCAGTTCGCGCTAGGCAAACCGGGCCAGCGCTCGGTCGCCGCCTCCGGCGGCACGCTGCTGTGGCCGGATGCTCACAACGAGTGGGTGCGTCCCGGCATCATTCTGTACGGCGTCTCGCCGCTGGATAACGGCAGCGGCGCCGGGCATGGCCTGCTGCCGGCGATGACGCTGAAATCCAGCCTGATCGCGGTGCGCGAGCACCAGGCCGGTGAAGCGGTGGGCTATGGCGGCACCTGGGTCAGCCCGCGCGATACTCGCCTTGGCGTGGTGGCGATGGGATACGGCGATGGCTACCCGCGCAGCGCGCCGACCGGCACGCCGATCCTGATTAACGGCCGCGAAGTGCCGATCGTCGGCCGGGTGTCGATGGACATGATTTCGGTCGATCTCGGGCCGGACGCCGCCGATAAGGTGGGGGATGAAGCGGTGCTGTGGGGGCCGGCGTTGCCGGTCGAGCGCATCGCCGCCTGTACCGGCATCAGCGCTTATGAACTGATCACCAAGCTCACGCAGCGCGTGGCGATGGAATACATCGGCGACTGATGCGCCGCAGGGGCCGACGCGCGTCGGCCCCGTTCTTCAACGCGTTACTTCTTTACCGCCAACCACTTGTCGATAATTTTCTGATACTCACCGGTTGCCTTGGCCAGGTGCAGCCACTGATCCACATACAGTTTCCAGCTCAGATCGTCGCGCGGCAGCATGTAAGCCTTCTCGCCGTACTGCATCGGTTTGGTCGGATTCACCGCGCACAGCTTCGGATAGCGCTTTTGTTGGTACAACGCCTCGGAGGCGTCGGTGATCATCACGTCCGCCTTGCGATCCACCAGCTGCTGGAAAATGCTCATGTTGTCGTGCGTCAGCGTCAGTTTGGCCTTCGGCAAATAGGCGTGCACGAAGGCTTCATTGGTGCCGCCCGCCGGTTCCAGCAGACGCACCGACGGTTTGTTGATCTGTTCTATCGTGCGGTATTTCTTCACGTCGGTGCAGCGCACCAGCGGAATTTTGCCGTCGGTATCCAGCTTGTCGGCGAAGAACACCTGTTTTTGTCGCTCCAGCGTGACGGAGATGCCGCCCATGGCGATGTCGCACTTGCCGGAGACGAAGTCCGGCGTCAGGGTTTTCCAGCTGGTTTTCACCCACTTCACCTTGGCGCCCAGGCTCTTCGCCAGCGATTCCGCCATGTCGATATCGATGCCTTCATAGCCGCCGTCTTCCTTGAGGAAGGTGTAGGGCTTGTAGTCGCCGGTGGTACAGACCTCCAGGGTCTTTTGCTGCAGCACTTTGTCCAGGTGGGATTGTGCGCCGGCGCTGCCGGCGGCGAGCAGCAGCGCGAGAGGGAGTAACTTTTTCATCTGGCGTCCTTTTTATACATTCGTGGTTTTATGCGTTACTTCGCCGTTAATTGTCGTTTGCCTGCATGAGTTAGCCGTTTTTTATGCCGCTTACCGGCGAAAACGCCGGGCGTTGCTGCTGTACGCGATTTAAGCGCCAGGGTGTGACGTCGGCAACGGTAAAAAAACTGGTAGGCTGTAACGTCAACATTTATTAACACAGTTTACAGGTGGCTATGTACAACATTGACGATTTTGATATGAAAATCCTGACGCTGTTACAGGCCAACGGCCGTCTGACCAATCAGGAGCTGAGCGAGCTGGTGGGGCTCTCCGCCTCCCAATGTTCGCGGCGGCGCATCAGCCTGGAGCAGGCGCAGCTGATCCGCGGTTACCACGCGCGGCTGGCGCCGGAGGCGGTCGGCCTGGGGCTGGTGGGGCTGATCGAAGTCAGCCTGATCACGCACGCGCAGGAGCAGATCGACAGCTTTCATCAGATGCTGGAGGAAGTGGACGCGATCCTGGACGCTTACAAGACCACCGGCGACGCCGATTACCTGCTCAAAGTGGCGGTGGCGGATCTGCCGGCGCTGAGCGAATTCATCAGCCAGACGCTGTCGCCGCACAAAAGCGTGGCGCATATCAAAACGGCGGTGGTGCTCAATCGCATCAAGGAAAACGGTTTATTGCCGGTGGCGAGATAAAGCTAAAACCGAATGCGCTTTTCCGTCTATATTAGGAACGTAACGCTGTGCCCAAAACCACAATAAACCAGGAGAAAAACCCCGTGTTCCAGAACGTTGACGCCTATGCCGGCGATCCCATTCTGTCGCTGATGGAAAAATTCAAACAAGACCCGCGCGCGCACAAGGTGAACCTGAGCATCGGCCTGTACTACGATGCGCAGGGCATCATTCCGCAGATGCGGGCGGTCGCCGCGGCGCAAGCGCAGTTGAACAGCGTCGAGCATGGCGCCTCGGTATACCTGCCGATGGAAGGGCTGCAGTCTTACCGTTCCGCCATCCAGCAGCTGCTGTTCGGCGCGCAGCACCCGATGCTGCAGCAGGGGCGCATCGCCACCATTCAGACCGTCGGCGGTTCCGGCGCGTTGAAAGTGGGCGCCGACTTCCTGAAAAGCTATTTCCCGGATTCGCAGGTGTGGGTCAGCGATCCGACCTGGGAAAACCACGTCGCCATCTTCAGCGGCGCCGGTTTCAAAGTGAATACCTATCCATATTTCGACAGCGAAAGCCTGGGCGTGAAGTTCGACGCCATGCTGGCTGCGCTGAAACAGCTGCCGAAGCACAGCATTGCGCTGCTGCACCCGTGCTGTCACAACCCGACCGGTTCCGACCTGACTCCCGCCCAGTGGGATGAGGTGGTCAAGGTGATCGCCGAACGTGAAATCATTCCGTTCCTCGACATCGCCTATCAGGGCTTCGGCGGCGGCATAGAGCAGGACGCCTACGCCATTCGCGCCATCGCGGCGGCCGGTTTGCCGTGCCTGGTGAGCAACTCGTTCTCGAAGATCTTCTCGCTGTACGGCGAGCGCGTCGGCGGCCTGTCGGTGGTGTGCGAAAGCGAAGAGGCGGCCGGACGCGTGCTGGGCCAGCTGAAGGCCACCGTGCGCCGCAACTACTCGAGCCCGCCGAACTTCGGCGCGCAGCTGGTGGCCAAGGTGCTGAACGACGCCCAGCTCAAAACCCAGTGGCTGGACGAGGTGGAGAGCATGCGCACCCGCATTCTCGAGATGCGTCACGCGCTGGTGGACACCCTGAAGAGCGCGCTGCCGCAGCGCAACTTTGATTACCTGTTGGCGCAGCGCGGCATGTTCAGCTACACCGGCTTCAGCGCGGCGCAGGTCGATCGTTTGCGAGAAGAGTTCGGTGTCTACCTGATCCACAGCGGCCGCATGTGCGTGGCCGGCCTGAACCACAACAACGTGCGTCAGGTGGCCGAGGCGTTTGCCGCGGTGCAGTAACGCCTGTTAGTCTGAACGGACGTTGATCGGGAGCGATAGCGATATCGCTCCTTTTTTATTGCCGGCGCGCCGCCGAAGTTGCCGCAAACCGGAGAGAGAATATACTGATTGAGGGGCGCTCACTCATGTGGCATCAGCAAACGCTAATCCTCAGCGCAAAAGCGCGTGGCTTTCATCTGGTTACCGACGAGATAGTCAACCAGTTAACCCACTTACACCGCCTGCAAACCGGCCTGCTACATCTGTTGCTGCAGCACACCTCGGCCTCGCTGACGCTCAACGAGAACTGCGATCCCACGGTGCGAGCCGATATGGAGCAGCATTTCCTGCGTCAGGTGCCGGAAAACGCACCCTATCAGCATGACTACGAAGGGCCGGACGACATGCCGGCGCACATCAAATCCTCGCTGCTGGGCGCTTCCTTGACGCTGCCCGTCAGGCACGGGCGGCTGATGTTGGGCACATGGCAGGGCATCTGGCTGGGGGAGCACCGCATCCACGGCGGATCACGCCGTATTGTGGCCACGTTACAGGGGGAATAACCCAATGAATAACAGCGCATTGCTGGAGTACTGCATGGCGAAGCCGGGCGCGGAGCAGAGCGACCAGAACCAGTGGCAGGCCAGCCAGATCAAGGTGGGTGACGTGATGTTCGCCATGGTGTGCGAGGTCGAAGGGCGGCCGGCGCTGGCGGTCAAGTCCAGCCCGGAGCTGGCGGAAAGCCTGCGTGAACACCATCCGGAGATCGTCGCCTGTAACGGCCTGAACAAGGCGCACTGGAATACGGTGTTTCTCGACGGCAACCTGCCGAACTCGCAGTTTTACACGCTGATCGACAGCTCCTATCAGCTGGTGGTGGACGGCCTGCCCGAACACGTGCGCCAGGAACTGCGCGCCTGATTGCCGGGCGGCGGCGCCGCCCGTTTTTCTTCTGTTTTTTTCATGTTAAAGCGTGATCGCGACCTGGGTTTGGGAACGTTCCCTTTTTATTGCGGCACTAAAACAGCTACGCTTGGGCATTCAAGACACGCGGATGAAGGAGGCCGACATGGCCATGAGCGAAGAAAAGCGCAAGATGATCGCCGGGGAACTGTACGACGCCGGCGATGAACTGCTGCGCAGCGAACGCCGGCGCGCACGCCAGCTAACGCATCGCTATAACCACTCTTCGCCGGAAGAGGGCGAGCTGCGCAAACAATGGCTGGGTGAGTTGCTGGGCCGCTATCAGGGCGGCACCATCGAGCCGACCTTCCGCTGCGACTACGGCTATAACATCTATCTCGGCAAGAACTTCTACGCCAACTTCGACTGCGTGATCCTCGACGTGTGCGAGGTGCATATCGGCGACAACTGCCTGCTGGCGCCGGGCGTGCATATCTATACCGCCACCCATCCGCTGGACGCCGAGACTCGCGTCGGCGGGGCGGAGTTCGGTAAGAGTGTCAGGATTGGCGACAACGTGTGGATCGGCGGGCGCGCGGTGATCAATCCGGGAGTGACCATCGGCGATAATGCGGTCGTGGCCTCCGGCGCGGTGGTGACCAAAGACGTGCCGGCCAATTGCGTGGTGGGCGGCAACCCGGCCAGGATCATCAAGCAGCTATAAAAAAACGGGCGCCGCCGGGCGCCCGCCGTCATCAGGCGCGCAGCGAGTCGATATCCACCACGAAGCGGTACTTCACGTCGCTTTTCAGCATGCGTTCATAGGCCTCATTAATTTGCTGCATCGGGATCAGCTCGATATCCGACGTGATGCCGTGCTGCCCGCAGAAGTCCAGCATCTCTTGCGTTTCCGCGATGCCGCCGATCAGCGAACCGGCGATGCGGCGGCGCTTCATGATCAGGTTGAACACCTGCGGTGACGGATGATCGTGCTCCGGCGCGCCGACCAGCGTCAGGGTACCGTCGCGGCGCAGCAAGTTGAGGAACGGGTTCAGATCGTGCTGAGCCGCTACCGTGTTGAGGATGAAGTCGAAGCTGTTGACGTGCTGCGCCATCTCATCCGGGTTGCGCGAAATCACCACTTCATGGGCGCCGAGGCGCTTGGCGTCTTCGATTTTCGACGGCGAGGTGGTGAACAGCACCACATGCGCGCCCATCGCCCGCGCCAGTTTGACGCCCATGTGCCCCAGCCCGCCGAGCCCGACGATGCCGACCTTTTTGCCTGGCCCCGCGCCCCACTGGCGCAGCGGCGAATAGGTGGTGATGCCGGCGCACAGCAGCGGCGCGACGCCGGCCGGATCGAGGTTTTCCGGCACGCGCAGCACGAAGTCCTGATCCACCACCAGATTGGTGGAGTAGCCGCCGTAGGTCACGGCGCCGGTGTGGCGATCCTGGCCGTTATAGGTGCCGGTAAAGCCGTTCTCGCAATACTGTTCCAGCCCCTCATCGCAGCTCGGGCAGCTGCGGCAGGAATCCACCATGCAACCGACGCCGACCAGATCGCCGATCCGGTAACGCGAGACATGGTCGCCGACGGCGCTAACGCGGCCGACGATTTCGTGGCCCGGCACCACCGGGTAAATCGTATTGCTCCATTCATTGCGCGCCTGGTGCAGATCCGAGTGGCAGACGCCGCAGAACAACACCTGAATTTGCACATCGTGGTCGCGCAGGGCGCGCGGCTGGTAATCGAAAGGCACCAGCGCAGACTTCGCGTCATGCGCGGCATAGGCATGGGTAATGTTCATGGTCGCTCCAGTTATCAATGTAGGGGGGACAACGTTTGACCGGCAGCGAAGTGCCGGCGAGACGCGGCCTGAATCAGACAGGGCGGCCGCCGAGGGAACATTGATGATAGAAGCGGTGAGCGTGGAGGGAAATGCCTGAAAATGTCGAAATCTTGCCTGTTTCTGTTCGATTGCGGGGAAACGGGGCAGCGTGCGGACCGCCTGAACGACGGCCTGCACGCCGGCGACATTACTGGTTCAACAGCGGCTTCAGGAAGCGTGCAGTGTGCGATTTCTCGCAGTCGGCGACCGTTTCCGGCGTGCCGGCGACCAGGATCTCGCCGCCGCCGCTGCCGCCTTCCGGCCCCAGATCGACGATCCAGTCGGCGGTCTTGATCACGTCCAGGTTATGCTCGATGACCACGATGGTGTTGCCCTGATCGCGCAGCTGATGCAGCACCGCCAACAGCTGTTGGATATCGGCGAAGTGCAGACCGGTGGTCGGTTCGTCGAGGATATACAGCGTTTGGCCGGTGCCGCGCTTCGACAGTTCGCGCGCCAGCTTGACGCGCTGCGCTTCACCGCCGGAAAGCGTGGTGGCCGACTGGCCGAGGCGGATGTAGGACAGGCCGACATCCATCAGGGTCTGCAGCTTGCGCGCCAGCGCCGGCACCGCGTCGAAGAAATCGCGCGCTTCTTCGATGGTCATCTCCAGCACTTCGTGGATGCTCTTGCCCTTGTACTTCACTTCCAGCGTTTCGCGGTTATAACGCTTGCCCTTGCACTGGTCGCACGGCACGTAGATGTCCGGCAGGAAGTGCATCTCGACCTTGATCACCCCGTCGCCCTGGCAGGCTTCACAGCGCCCGCCCTTGACGTTGAAGCTGAAGCGGCCCGGCGTGTAACCGCGGCTGCGCGATTCCGGCACGCCGGCGAACAGCTCGCGCACCGGGGTGAAGATGCCGGTATAGGTTGCCGGGTTGGAGCGCGGCGTGCGGCCGATCGGGCTCTGATCGATGTCGATCACCTTGTCGAAATGTTCCAGGCCGGTCACTTCGCGGAACGGCGCCGGTTCGGCGATGGTGGCGCCGTTGAGCTGGCGCTGGGCTATCGGGAACAGCGTATCGTTGATCAGCGTCGATTTGCCGGAGCCGGACACGCCGGTGATGCAGGTAAACAGACCGACCGGCAGCGTCAGCGTCACATCTTTCAGGTTGTTGCCGCGCGCGCCGCTCAGCTTCAGCACCTTGGTCGGATCGGCCTGCACGCGCTGCGCGGGGATGGCGATCTCGCGCTTGCCGCTGAGGAACTGGCCGGTCAGCGATTCCGGCTGCGCCATGATGTCGTCGACGGTGCCTTCCGCCACCACCTGGCCGCCGTGTACGCCGGCGCCGGGGCCGATGTCGATCACGTGATCGGCGGCGCGGATGGCGTCTTCGTCATGCTCCACCACGATCACCGTGTTGCCGAGGTTGCGCAGGTGGATCAGCGTTTCCAGCAGGCGCTCGTTGTCGCGCTGGTGCAGGCCGATCGACGGCTCATCCAGCACGTACATCACGCCCACCAGGCCGGCGCCGATCTGGCTGGCCAAACGGATTCGCTGCGCTTCGCCGCCGGAGAGCGTCTCCGCCGAGCGAGACAGTGACAGGTAGTTCAGGCCGACGTTCACCAGGAATTTCAGGCGGTCGCCGATCTCTTTCAGCACTTTCTCGGCGATTTTGGCGCGCTGGCCGCTGAGCTTCATGTTCTGGAAGAAGGTCATCGCATGGCCGATGCTCAGATCGGAGATCTCCGGCAGCGTGGTGTCTTCGACAAACACGTTGCGCGCTTCTTCACGCAGGCGAGTGCCGTGGCACGAGGCGCAAGGGCGGTTGCTGATGAACTTCGCCAGCTCTTCGCGCACCGCGCTGGACTCGGTCTCTTTATAGCGGCGCTCCATGTTGTGCAGCACGCCTTCGAACGGATGGCGGCGCACGGTGGTGTCACCGCGATCGTTGATGTATTTGAACTCGATAGACTCTTTGCCGGAGCCGCTCAGCACCGCCTTCTGCACGTTGGCGCTCAGGGTGTTGAATGGCGCTTCGACGTCGAACTCATAGTGCTCCGCCAGCGAGCGCAGCATCTGGAAGTAATAGAAGTTGCGGCGATCCCAGCCGCGGATCGCGCCGCCGGCCAGCGACAGCTCGGGGTTTTGCACCACGCGATCCGGATCGAAGAACTGCTGCACGCCCAGGCCGTCGCAGGTCGGGCAGGCGCCGGCCGGGTTGTTGAAGGAAAACAGGCGCGGTTCCAGCTCGCGCATGCTGTAGCCGCAGATCGGGCAGGCGAAGTTGGCGGAAAACAGCAGCTCGTCCGCTTTTTCGTCGTCCATATCCGCCACCACCGCGGTGCCGCCGGACAGTTCCAGCGCGGTTTCGAACGATTCGGCCAGGCGCTGCGCCATGTCGTCGCGCACCTTGAAACGGTCGACCACCACTTCGATGGTGTGTTTCTTCTGCAGCTCCAGCTTCGGCGGATCGGACAGATCGCACACTTCGCCGTCGATGCGCGCGCGGATATAGCCCTGGGCGGCCAGGTTTTCCAGCGTTTTGGTG
The DNA here is from genome assembly GCF_009900725.1 of Serratia sp. Z4. NCBI lineage: Bacteria > Pseudomonadati > Pseudomonadota > Gammaproteobacteria > Enterobacterales > Yersiniaceae > Serratia > Serratia sp. Z4. The sequence goes on along the minus strand of NZ_JAAABD010000004.1, from coordinate 314,297 downwards.
TGCTCGCCCTTGCGGTCTTTCACCACCGGCGCCAGCAGCATCAGGCGCTTGCCTTCCGGCTGGCTCAGCACGTTGTCGACCATCTGGCTGACGGTCTGCGCCGCCAGCGGAACATGGTGATCCGGGCAGCGCGGCTCGCCGACGCGGGCGAACAGCAGGCGCAGGTAGTCGTGGATCTCGGTAATGGTGCCGACCGTGGAGCGCGGGTTGTGCGAGGTGGATTTCTGCTCGATGGAGATCGCCGGCGACAGGCCTTCGATATGATCGACGTCCGGTTTTTCCATCAGCGACAGGAACTGGCGCGCATAGGCAGAGAGTGATTCGACATAGCGCCGCTGCCCTTCGGCATACAGCGTATCGAAAGCCAGCGAAGACTTGCCGGAACCGGACAGGCCGGTGACGACGATCAGTTTGTCACGCGGGATGATCAGGTTGATGTTTTTCAGATTATGGGTTCGAGCACCACGAACTTCGATATTGTCCATTTACACTTCCCGTCTTGATGATACACCGCGCCTGTCGCGATTTTTGCGGGGGATTTTGTGATGGATCTCGCAAAAAACCGGCACAGCCTGGTCGAAACGCATAATTATGACACAAAAAAACCTGAATGAATATCCAGTATGCGAATGCAACAAGGTCGATCGAAAAGACAATTCTGGAATGCAATTCGCACTTATCAACACGGGTGTGGTTTCGTACTCAGCGTGGTAAACTGACGCGTTTATACTGTGTAGAAATCAATCATCGGGAGAAGTGCTCATGGCCAGCAGAGGCGTAAACAAAGTAATTCTGGTCGGGAATCTGGGTCAGGATCCAGAAGTCCGTTACATGCCGAACGGCGGCGCAGTGGCCAACATTACCCTGGCGACCTCCGAAAGCTGGCGTGACAAGGCGACCGGCGAACAGAAAGAGAAGACCGAGTGGCACCGCGTCGTGCTGTTCGGCAAACTGGCCGAAGTGGCGGGGGAATACCTGCGTAAAGGCTCTCAGGTCTACATCGAAGGCTCCCTGCAGACCCGTAAATGGCAGGATCAGAGCGGCCAGGATCGCTACACCACCGAGATCGTGGTTAACGTCGGCGGCACCATGCAGATGCTGGGCGGCCGTCAGGGCGGCGGCGCACCGGCCGGTCAATCTGCCGGTGGCCAGGGCGGTTGGGGCCAACCTCAGCAGCCACAGGGCGGCAACCAGTTCAGCGGCGGCCAGCAGCAGTCTCGCCCGGCGCAGAACAGCGCACCGGCGACCAGCAACGAACCACCAATGGATTTCGACGACGATATTCCGTTCTAAGCCTGGCGACAGCGCTAAAAAAACCCCGCTCAGGCGGGGTTTTTTGTGTTCGTTAGCCGCTGATTTTCTGCGGCGGTGTCGCCAATCAGTAAATTGCTACCGGGTTGATATTGACCTGGGTTGAACCGACATACAGCGGTTGCCCCAGTACGAACAGGAATTCCCAGGTTTTCGTGCGCACCAGCGGGCGGCTGTCGATCAGCTCCAGGTTATAGACGCCGCGTTTGGCCAGCAGGTACTGGTTGACCGGGAACTCTTCGTCATTTTTCGGGTTAGGGTAAACTTCGGAGGCCCAGGTATCACCGCCGAAGGCCACGATGCCTTGGTCGGCCAACCATTTCGCCGCTTCCATGCCGATGCCCGGTTCAACTTCCAGGAACTTTTTATTGTCTTTGCCAATCAGCTCCAGCCAGCCGGTGTTGAACAAGACAACGTCGCCTTTGCGTAAACTGATGCCCTGCTTTTTAAGCACCGCTTGAATATCCGCAACGGAAAATTCGGTGCCGCCCGGAACGATCGCTTTATTATAATAAGCCGTCATATCGAGTACGACGCCGCGTGTGACCATGGGCGGCACTTTTTCCACGCCCAATTTTTTTACGCCATCTACGGTGACGAAATCCGCCGCCTTATTGCCGTTATAATAAACATTGTCGATGCCGATATGGCCAATGCCATTCAACTGAGTGCCGACGCCGGTCCAGGCATTCACCAATTCATCATTAAAGGTGAATTTATTTGGGCCAAGCGTTTTACCGTCCTGCTGACCAGGCTGAATATTATATAAGCGGAAGCTGCGGTGGCGGAACGCCGGGAAATCTTTATCGACGGGCACCGCCAATGGCAATGTCTTGCCTTGTTTTACCAACTGCACGGACTGTAATACGACCTCAGGCGTGAGCAGGTTGGCCGCGCCGATTTCGTCTTTTGCGCCGTAAACGGAAGGATACCAGTCTGACGACTGCGCGGCGGATTCTGCAGCGTGCGCGGGCACTGCGGCCAGCAAGGGCAGCAAGAGGGAGAGGCGATACAATGATTTCATCAGTGACTCATCCTTATAACGGAGTATTGCAGGGCGAATGAAAGTGAGCCTCCGGAAATTGGCGGCGTGAGGCCGCCGAATAATAACCGGTGAGGGAACGGCTCATTTTTTCTGTGTACTGGGTACGCCAGCGTGATTTTTAAAAAGGCGCCCGGCGATGATTTCCTTAATCATGCGGCAATGAATAACGCCGTATGCACGGCGTTATCGCTAAACGCATTATTTTTTCAGTTCTGCACTCATAGTGACGAAATTGCCCATGTAGGCGCTGGTAATTTTGTAGCCGCTTGCGCCGGCTTCTTGCGCTTTTTTAGCGATGAGGGCTTCGGTGGAATCCAGTGTTCTGCCGGTTGCGGTCACGCTTTCTGCCGCGGCGTTAAACGACAGCATGGAAAACAGAGCGAGTGAAATAACGGTGGTCATGGTTTTCATATCTTTATCCTGTGTTCGAAGGTTCGAAAAATAAGGGTGTCCGGTACGACACGATGGAGCGAAGGATAAAGACGTCGGGCTGGTGAATAAATAACAGAATCGTCAATAAACTATTCCATTTTTGCGCATAAACTAATTCTATTATTGTCTTTCAAGGCCGAATATGCCGTGCGAGGTGAGAAGCGGTCGTCGGGGAGCGAATGAAAAAAAGCCCCTTGCGGGGCTTTGAGCGCTACGCCGAGAAGCCGCCGTCGATGCTCAGACTGGCGCCGGTGATATAACCCGCCTGCGGGCCCGCCAGGTAGGCGACGAAACCGGCGATTTCTTCATCTTTGCCGTAACGGCCGATCGCCATCAGCTGCTTGAGCTGATCGGCGAACTCGCCGGCGTCCGGGTTCATTTCGGTGTCCACCGGGCCGGGCTGCACGTTATTGACGGTGATGCCGCGTGGGCCGAGATCGCGCGCCATGCCCTTGGTCAACCCGACCAGCGCCGATTTGCTCATCGCGTACACCGCCGCGCCGCCGAACGGCACGCGCTCGGCGTTGGTGCTGCCGATGTGGATGATACGGCCGCCGTCGTTCATGTGGCGCGCCGCCTCCTGGCTGGCGACGAATACGCTGCGTACGTTGACCGCCAGCATGCGATCCAGGTCGTCCAACGCCAGTTCCTCGGTGCCGCCCAGCGTAAATACCCCGGCGTTGTTCACCAGAATATCCAGGTTGCCGAAGTGACTCACCGCCTGGCGAACCGCCTGCTGCAGCGCCGCAGCATCGGCGCTGTCGGCCTTGATGGTGAGGGCTTTGCCGCCGGCGGCGGTAACGGCGCTCGCCACCGCTTCGGCGCGAGCGGCTGAGGCGGCGTAGGTAAAGGCGACGGCGGCGCCCTCGCTCGCCAAGCGTTTCACGATGGCGGCGCCGATGCCGCGGGAACCGCCCTGAACGAATGCGACTTTGCCTTGCAGTGGGAGTGCTGTGGTCATGTTATTTCTCCAGAGTGGATGAGGGTAAAGTGTCGGCATTCAGTATCGGAGATCGCTTGCACGGCCACTAGCCACAAAGAGCTATAATCAGTTAAAACCATTAGTTTAAAATCCATAAGGAAAAAGCATGCTGGGACATCTGGAGTGCTTCGTCAGCAGCGCGGAAAACGGCAGTTTCTCCGCCGCCGGCCGCAAGCTGGGCCTCAGCCCGGCGGCGGTAAGCAAGAATGTCACCCGGCTGGAGGCGGTGGTCGGCGTGCGGCTGTTTCAACGCAATACCCGCAAGTTGATCCTCACCGAAGCAGGCGAGCGTTTTCTCGGCGAGGTGAGCGGCGGGTTGCAATCGATCCAGTGTGCATTGAAGGGGTTGAGCAGCGGCGGCGGCGCGGCGGCCGGCGGCTTGAAGGTCAGCATGGGCACCGCCTTCGGCCTGCACTTCGTGTTGCCGATGCTGCCGATGTTTTTGACGCAGTACCCGGCGATTGTACCGGACTGGCATTTCGACAATCGCCAGGTGGATCTGATCGGTGAGAACTTTGACGCTGCGCTGGGCGGCGGCATCGAGTTGGCGCAGGGGATGATTGCTCGCGAGCTGGCGCCCGCGCATGGCGTATTGGTCGCTTCGGCAGAATACTTGCGGCAGCGGCCGCCGTTGACGGAGCCGGAGCAACTGGCGCAACACGCCGGGATTTTCATCCGTTCGCCGCAGACCGGGCGCATTCGCCACCAGCCGCTGCGAAATGCCCAGAATGAGCAGCGTGCGCCGGGGATGACGGTCAGCATGACGGTCAATGAACCGGAAGCGGCGGCGCGGGCGGCGGAAATGGGATTGGGCATCGCGCTGATCGGCATGCCGAATGCGGCGCCTTATCTGGAAAGCGGCCGTCTGGTGCGGGTTCTGCCGGGCTGGTATGTCGATCGCGGCAGCGTGTATCTCTATTTCCCCACCACCAAATTCTTACCGACCAAAACCCGGGTGTTTGTCGATTTCATCACCGAACAGTTCCGCCTGCAGAAGTTGGCGGCGCGCTTTGACGCCCGCTAAAACGAGAAAAGCCCCTTGCGGGGCTTCTTTCTTCCGTCGGTTGGCTGTCCGACGATCAGTTGAAGATTTCTGCGGTGCCGTACAGTTTGTTCTGACCACCGGCGGCGACGATGCGGTAGGCGCTGGCGCCCGACGCGGCGGCTTTGCTGGCCAGTTCGCTTTCCAGCGCGCTCAGGTTAGCGGCGCCGCTCACGGTGACGACGCCGATCTTCTGGGCGTCTGCAGCAGGTTGGCTGGAAGGCAGGTCAGCGGCGAAGGTAGCGAAAGAAGCGGTAGCCAGCAGTGCAGCGGTAGCAAAAATTTTGATGTTTTTCATGATGCGTTCCTCAGAGTGTTTGTTAGGTGAGAGCCCGTTGTCTCTCGATGTGTTAAATACTAGTGCACCGGATGTGAATAAAAAATCGGAGAGTTTTGAGTATCTCTGTCAAATAAATTGATTATTTTTCATCCGCTGGCGCGGGGCAACAATCGCCACTACCCTTTACAGACGATCCTTAACCGGAGAAGCGTCATGACGATGAATGCGTTTATCGGCAGTTGGGCGTTGGTGTCGTCGGCGTTCAAAAACCAGAACGGCGAGCTCAATTACCCGCTGGGCGAGCAGGTGTTGGGGCGCATCCACTATGAGGCCAACGGCACGATGGCGGCGCAGCTATACAGCGCCGTGCGGCCGCGTTTTGTCGCCGACGATTTGACGCAGGGATCCGAGCGGGAGATCCATGCCGCCTTCATCAATATGATTTGCTACTTCGGCCGTTATCAGGTGGAAGAAAGTGAGCAACGGGTGGTGCATCAGGTTGAAGGCTGCTCGTTCCCCAATTGGATAGGCAGCCGTCAGGTACGTTTTTACGCCTTTAACGCCGATCGGCTGACGTTGCGCACGGTGCCGCTGCAGCTCGGCAACGGCGTGCAGGTTGGCGAACTGGTGTGGCAGCGGACAGGAGCGTCGTCATGATCATCGTTCATCATCTCAATCACTCGCGGTCGCAGCGCATTCTGTGGTTTCTGGAAGAGCTGGGCGTGCCCTATCAGGTGCAACGCTACGAGCGCGATCCCAACACCATGCTGGCGCCGCCGGCGCTGAAAAAGATCCACCCGTTGGGCAAATCGCCGGTGATCGTCGATGGCGATCTGACACTGGCGGAATCCGGCGCCATTATCGAATACTTGCAGGAAGCCTACGACGCACAGGGCATGTTTATGCCAACCGACTTCCACGCGCGTCAGCAATACCGCTACTGGCTGCACTACGCCGAAGGATCGCTGATGCCGCTGTTGGTGATGAAGCTGGTGTTCAGCCGTCTCGGCCAGCCGCCGATCCCCTGGCTGCTGCGGCCGGTGGCCGGCGCGATCGGCAAAGGCGTGCAGCGGGAATACCTCGACAAGCAGATCGCGCCGCACTGCGAATTCCTCGAACAGCACCTGAATAAGGGCAGTTGGTTCGTTGGCAACGACTTCAGCGCGGCGGATATTCAGATGAGCTTCCCGCTGGAGGCGATGGCGGCGCGCGGCGCGTTGGATGATTGCCCGAAACTGCGCGGCTTCCTGCAGCGCATTCACGCCCGGCCCGCCTACCAGCGGGCATTGGAGCAGGGCGGCCCTTACGACCTGCTGAGTTAAGCGGATGGGCTATACTCGATGGGGTCATTCTTCATCGGAGGTAGCCCATGGCTACGCAAATCTTCGTTAACCTGCCCGTACGCGATCTGCCCGCCTCAATGGCGTTTTTCACCCAGCTCGGCTTCAGCTTCAACCCGCAATTTACCGACGATACCGCCGCCTGCATGGTGGTCAGCGACACGATTTACGTGATGCTGCTGACCCACGACAAATTCAGGATGTTTACCCCGAACCCGATCGGCGACGCCAAGCAGGCCACCGAAGTGTTGGTGTGCCTGTCGCAATCCAGCCGGGCGGCGGTGGACGAACTGGTGCGCAAGGCGATCGCCGGCGGCGGCAATACCTATCATCCGCCGCGGGACTATGGCGTGATGTACGGCCACGGATTTCAGGACCTGGACGGCCATATCTGGGAATTGATGTATATGGATCCCGCGGCGGTGCAGGCGCAATAAGCTCGCCGTGAAGCAGGTCGGCAGGGGCGCCGGATCGCCCCGTCTTTTCGCGCAGAAGCCATTCCCGCCGTTTTCTGCATAAATTGCCGCGATCTTTAGTTGATTAGACGCTAGGGAAGGCAGGATAATCGTTTGCCTTGAATAAACCACCATAAATCACCCGTACCGCGCGCTGCGAGTTAAACGTTTGCCTGGGTGCGCATCGCCGTTGGCGGTGTGGCATAAGGGCAGGGATGCGGAACGTGACGTAAACGATTACGTGGCGATCGGGCGCGGGCGAGATTACAGGCCTGCTGTGACGGGCCGATTCATGAAACACAGGGGAAGTAACCTATGTCGAACTCTCAAGCGAACCACGCCGCAAAACCAACCGGCGGGCTTGATGGCTATTTTAAAATTTCCGCGCGCGGCAGCAGCGTGCGTCAGGAGGTGGTGGCGGGGCTGACCACCTTCCTGGCGATGGTGTACTCGGTGATCGTGGTGCCGAGCATGCTGGGCAAAGCGGGTTTCCCGCCGGCGGCGGTGTTTGTCTCCACCTGCCTGGTGGCCGGTCTGGGGTCGCTGTTGATGGGGCTGTGGGCTAACCTGCCGATGGCCATCGGCTGTGCGATCTCGTTGACCGCCTTTACCGCCTTCAGCCTGGTGCTGGGCCAGCACATCAGCATTCCGGTGGCGCTGGGCGCGGTGTTCCTGATGGGCGTGCTGTTTACCATTATCTCGGTCACCGGCATCCGCGCCTGGATCCTGCGCAACCTGCCGATGGGCGTGGCGCACGGCACCGGCATCGGCATCGGGCTGTTTCTGCTGCTGATCGCCGCCAACGGCGTCGGCCTGGTGGTGAAGAACCCGCTGGATGGCTTGCCGGTGGCGCTCGGCGCGTTCACCTCTTTCCCGGTCGTCATGACGCTGGTCGGCCTGGCGGTGATCTTCGGCCTGGAGAAACTGCGCGTGCCCGGCGGCATTCTGCTGGTGATCATCGCCATTTCCATCATCGGCCTGATCTTCGACCCGGCGGTGAAATACCAGGGGCTGTTCGCCATGCCGAGCCTGGCGGACGCTGACGGCAAATCGTTGATCTTCAGCCTGGATATCATGGGCGCATTGCAGCCGGTGGTGTTGCCGAGCGTGCTGGCGCTGGTGATGACCGCGGTGTTCGACGCCACCGGCACCATCCGCGCGGTGGCCGGGCAGGCCAACCTGCTGGATAAAGACGGGCAGATCATCAACGGCGGCAAGGCGCTGACCTCGGATTCCCTGAGCAGCATCTTCTCCGGCCTGGTGGGCGCCGCGCCCGCTGCGGTTTACATCGAGTCCGCCGCCGGCACCGCCGCGGGCGGCAAGACCGGCCTGACCGCCACCGTGGTCGGCATTCTGTTCCTGCTGATCCTGTTCCTGTCGCCGCTGGCCTATCTGGTGCCGGTTTACGCCACCGCGCCGGCGCTGATGTACGTCGGCCTGCTGATGCTGAGCAATGTCACCAAGCTGGACTTCAACGACTTCGTCGACGCGATGGCCGGCCTGCTGTGCGCCGTGTTCATCGTGCTGACCTGCAACATCGTCACCGGCATCATGCTGGGCTTCAGCTCGCTGGTCATCGGCCGCATCTTCTCCGGCGAATGGCGCAAGCTGAACATTGGCACCGTGCTGATCGCCGTGGCGCTGGTGGCGTTCTACGCCGGCGGCTGGGCGATTTAAGCCGCTTGGGTTTCCCTCGCCCGCCGGGCGGGGGAGCCTGTTACGGCAATTCCCTTCTTAAGATAAGTCTTCTTCTGCTCTGCATCGCGTTTTGAAAGGCACAACAAGCTTTAACGGCTGTAAAAAAAGTGATCTACTATCGTGACCAACGCAGGCCCTGAGCCGATGTCGTCTGAATCGTAGAGTCTAAGGAAAGCATGGAAATCTTTTTTACAATCCTCATTTTGATCCTGGTGGTCTCCCTGTCCGGGGTGGTGACGCGCATGTTGCCGTTCCAGGTGCCGCTGCCGCTGATGCAAATCGCCATCGGGGCCCTGCTGGCCTGGCCGCATTTCGGGCTGCACGTCGATTTTGATCCCGAACTGTTCCTGGTGCTGTTCATCCCGCCGCTGCTGTTTGCCGACGGCTGGAAAACGCCGACGCGCGAATTCCTGCATCACGGGCGTGAAATTCTCGGCCTGGCGCTGGTGCTGGTGCTGATCACCGTGGTCGGCGTCGGTTATCTGATCTACGCCATGGTGCCGGGCATTCCGCTGGTGGCGGCCTTCGCTCTGGCGGCGGTGCTGTCGCCGACGGATGCCGTGGCGCTGTCCGGCATCGTCGGCAAAGGGCGGATCCCCAAGCCGATCATGGGCGTGCTCGAGGGCGAGGCGCTGATGAACGACGCCTCCGGCCTGGTGTCGCTCAAGTTCGCCATCGCGGTGGCGATGGGCACCATGGTGTTCACCGTGGGCGGCGCGACCCTTGAATTCCTCAAAGTGGCGATCGGCGGCCTGCTGGCCGGCGTGGCGGTCACCTGGACCTACAGTAAATCGCTGCGGGTGATGAGCCGCTGGAGCGGCGACGATCCGGCGACCCAGATCGTGTTCCTGCTGCTGCTGCCGTTCGCGTCCTACCTGATCGCCGAACATATCGGCGTTTCCGGCATCCTGGCGGCGGTGGCGGCGGGGATGACCATCAGCCAGTCCGGCGTGATCCGCAACGCGCCGCTGGCGATGCGCCTGCGCGCCAACAGCGTCTGGGCGATGCTGGAATTCGTGTTCAACGGCATGGTGTTCATCATGTTGGGCCTGCAGCTGCCGGGCATTCTTGAAACCTCCATCCTGCAGGCGGAGCTGGATCCGACCATCCAGACCTGGTACCTGTTCGCCGACGTGGCCACCATCTACGCCGCGCTGTTGGTGCTGCGTTTCACCTGGCTGTGGGTGATGAAGAAGGCCAGCAACCGCTTTATGAAAAAGCGTCCGCTGCAGTTCGGCGATTACAGCACGCGTGAGCTGTGGGTGGCGTCGTTCGCCGGGGTGCGCGGGGCGATTACCCTGGCCGGTGTGCTGTCTATACCGCTGTTGCTGAGCGACGGCACCGCCTTCCCGGCGCGCTATCAGCTGGTGTTTATCGCCGCCGGGGTGATCCTGCTGTCGTTGATCGTCGGCGTGCTGGCGTTGCCGCTGCTGCTGCGCGGCGTGCAGGTCACCGACAAGAGCGCCAGCAAGCAGGAAGAGCGCATGGCGATCGCCATGGCGGCCGAAGTGGCGATTGAGAGCGTGAATAAAATGGAAGAGCGCCTGGTTGCCGATACCGAAGAAAACCTCGATCCGCAGGTGTTGAAAGAGGTCAGCTCGCGGGTGACGGGCATGCTGCGGCGGCGCATCGCGTCGAAAGACGATATCGAGAATGCGCTGGCGATGGAAAACCTCGAGCGACGTTTCCGCCTGACGGCGCTGCGCGCCGAGCGCGGCGAGCTGTATCACCTGCGCGCCACGCAGAAAATCAGCAACGAGACGCTGCAAAAACTGCTGCACGATCTCGACCTGCTCGAAGCGCTGCTGATCGAACGCGAAGGGTAAATCTCAGAAGAGGAATAAACGTTTTCCTCTTTATTTCTGTCCTGAAGGGCCGCCTGTGCGGCCCTTTTTTTGGTTACTTGAGCGGCGGCCAGTAGTCGCGGCAGCAGGCGATCCAGGCCTGCGCGCTGTGCGACAGGTAGCTGCCCTGGCGCCAGATCAGGCCGATTTTCCACTCCATGCGCGGCTCCAGCGGCAGCCAGACCAGGTTTTCCTTGTCCAGCCAGCGACAAACCGGCTCCGGCAGCATGGCGATGCCCACGCCGGCCTGCACCATCGAGGCGAGAAAGTCCCATTGGCCGCTGCGCACCGCGATTTGCGGTTCAAAGCCGGCCAGGCGAAACGCCTTCATCAGCATCTTGTACAGCGCAAAGTCTTCGTTATAAATCAGGATCGGGCTGTCGGCCAATTCGGCGATATTGATGCTGGTGCGGTTGAGCCACTGCGGCGTGCGCGGCGCCACCACGCACATCGGATGGCCCAGCAGCGGCAGAAAGGTCAGCGGCTGCGCCGAATCGAAGGGCAGCACCGTCATCGCCAGATCCAGTTCGCCGGACATCACCGCCTGTTCGACCGACAGCCCGCCCAGCTCGGAAATCTTTAATTCGATGCCGGGGTAGGTCTGGCGAAAGCGGCGGATCAGATCGGCGATCTGCCTGCCGACCATCGGCGGAATGCCCAGCCGCAGCACGCCCTTTTTCACCGAGCTGATGTCTTCCAGCTCCGCCTCCAACTGGCGGAACTCGTCGAGGATCGTCAGGCCGCGCTGGTACACCGCCTGGCCGCTGTCGGTCAGGCGCAGCTTGCGGCCTTCGCGGATCAGCAGCGTGCATTCCAGCTCTTCCTCCAGATGCCGCAGCATTTTGCTGATGGTGGGCTGGGTGACGAACAGTTTTTCCGCCGCGCGGGTGAAGCTTTGCTGGCGCACCACTTCAACGAAGTAGCGCAGGGTGCGGACATCCACGTTAGGGTTCTCCTTGGGGACGCTACCGGCGAGAAACTATTCCCGGACGGCATGATGTCGATAATTTTAATTCATTTCAGGCGTGGTTTCCCGGCTGCGTATACTGTAGGCCGTCAATTATTGTTTGAGGTCATCTTTCATGTCTCTGGCGTTACGCCGCGTTGCCCCCTCCCTGCTGACCCGTTTGCAGGTGCCGATTCAGGTGGCGTTGTATGCGGCGCTGTTCCTGATCGCCGATCGCCTGGTGCAACAATTCCACCTGCCGCTCCCCGCCAATATCGTCGGCATGCTGATGCTACTGGCGCTGATCCTGCTGCGCATTCTGCCGCTGAGCTGGGTCAAGGCCGGCTCCCGCTGGCTGCTGGCGGAAATGCTGCTGTTTTTCGTGCCGGCGGTGGTGGCGGTGGTCAACTATGCCCAGCTGCTGATGGTCGAGGGCTGGAAGATCTTTCTGGTGATCGCAGTCAGCACCATGCTGACGCTGGGCGCCACCGGGCTGGTGGTGGACAGGGTGTATCGGCTGGAGATTTGGCTGCAGCGGCGGAAGCAGCGCCATGAATGATTTTATCCTTAGCCTGGTCTGTTTTCTGGCGACGCTGGCGCTCTATTTCGCCAACAAGAAACTCTATCGCCGCCGCCGCACGTTGCTGCTGATGCCGCTGGTGCTGACGCCGATGATTCTGGTGTTGCTGCTGGTGGTCACCCACATCTCCTATCAGGACTACATCGGTGAAACCCACTGGCTGCTGTGGCTGCTGGGGCCGGCGACCATCGCCTTCGCGGTGCCGGTGTACGAGAACCTGCATATCATCCGTCGCCACTGGCTGTCGCTGAGCGCCGGGGTAACGACCGCAGTGCTGGTGGCGGTGTACAGCTCGGTGTGGCTGGCGCGCCTGCTGACGCTGCCGGAAGAGGTGCAGCGCAGCCTGGCGGTGCGGTCGATCACCACGCCGTTCGCGCTGGAGGCCGCCAAGCAGATGGGGGGCCAACCGGACCTGGTGGCGTTGTTCGTGGTGATCACCGGGGTGTTCGGCATGGCGGTGGGCGACATTCTGTTTTTGCGGCTGGCTGTACGCAGCCGCCTGGCGAAAGGGGCCGGATTTGGCGCATCGTCGCACGGCGCCGGCACCGCCCGCGCCTATGAACTGGGGCCGCAGGAGGGCGTAGTGTCGAGCCTGGTGATGATGTTGGCCGGCATTATCACGGTGGTGGCCGCGCCACTGATCGGCCGGCTGATGTGGTAAGGAGGCGGTCTGCGGCGAACTGCGCCGCAGACCGTAGAGCGTCAAGGAAGGTTGCCGAGCATCGCCGGCGTGCGCGATGACTGCCGCAAGGCGTGTCCTATCTCCTCGTGGCTGAAGATAATGGAGTGATGATTGCAGGGCAACGGATGCACCTGCAGATGTTGACCGATTGCCGACAGGCCATTGTCGGCAATCGCCAGCAGTTCACGCTCATCGCCCAGGCCGGTGATATTCAGATTTGCATCTTCGGTCGCCTTGAACAGCGTGATGCGTGCATGTTGCAACGGTGCGCTGAGCGTTTGTTTTGCCAATGCCAGCTCCGTCGGCTCTGCCTTTAAGGCCCGGTCGGCGGCCTCGCCGTCAATACCCAACATGGCCAGCATCGCCGCCAGCATGCCCGGCTCGCTGCGGATCTGGAATGGGGTTCGGTAGAAGGTATCAAGCAGGAACAGTTGGATATCGCGATAGCCCTGGCTTTCCAGTTGAGCGGCCATCTCCAGCGCGATCAGGCCCCCTAGCGACCAACCCAACAGACGGACGGGGCGCGCCGGCGACAGCCGCATATGGCCGAGATAATACGCCGCCAGCTCGCGTAGCGAAGTGATGTGCGGCTGTTGGAACAGGTTGTAATTGTTGATGCCTAACACATTGAAATCTTTCTCTAAATAGTTCGCCAGATCGCGATAAACATCGCAACCGGTGACGGCAGGATGGATCATCCAAACGCTGTCGGGGGTGATGGCGTGGTTCAGGCGCTCTACCTGTTTAAAGGTAAAACTGGCCTGATTCAGACGGGTCAACAGCTGCTGCAGGGGTTCGGAGGTGGCTGGAGCCGTTGCGGGCACGCCGTCGGTGAGAATACGGGCCTGGCCGCGCAGCGTCGAGTGAGCAAACAGCGTTTTAATGCCTAACGAATGCCCGTGTCGCTTCAGTTTAACCAGCAGTTGAATGGCGTGCAGCGAATGGCCGCCCAGCGCGAAGAAATCATCGTCGCGGCCAATACGCGTTGTGCCCAGCAGTTCGCTCCACAGTTCGGCCAACTGCTGTTCCTGCTCGCCTTGCGGGGCTTCATAAGCAGCGGTTTCCTGCATGTTGGCTGGTGCCGGTAACGCTTTGCGATCCAGCTTGCCGTTGGGCGACAGCGGAAAAGCATCCAGCCGGATAAAACAGGACGGCACCATAAAGTCCGGCAGGTGTTGCTGCAATTGCCGACGCCATTCGGCGGCGTCGGCCGTTTGCTCTGGGGCGATGACATAGGCGACCAGGCGCTTGCCGCCGCTTTCGTCTTCCCGTGCCAGAATGGCGGCGTCTTCAACCCCTGAACACTGTCTGAGCTGTTGCTCGATCTCGCCTAATTCAATGCGCAGGCCGTGGATTTTGACCTGGAAATCGTTTCTGCCCAGATACTCAATGTTGCCATCCGGCAGCCAGCGGGCCAGATCGCCGGTTTTATACAGGCGAGCCTGCGGCTCGGCGCTGAAAGGATCGGCGATAAATCGCTCGGCGCTCAGCGCCGCGCGGTTCAGATAACCACGGGCAACCTGAATACCACCGATATGCAATTCGCCGGCGATGCCGGGCGGTAACGGTTGCAGTTGGTCATCCAGAATATGGAGCTGGGTATTGGCGATCGGTTTACCGATCGGTACCAGTGGGCGAGGATCATCGGGCAGGCATTGCCAGCTGGAAACGTCTACGGCGGCTTCCGTCGGGCCGTAGAGATTGTGCAGTTCCGCCTGCGGCAACTGCTGCAGGCAGCGTTGTACCGTCGCGAGCGGCAACGCCTCGCCGCTGCACATAATGCGTTTCAGAGAGGCACACTGCGCCATATCGCCGTGGCGCAGAAACAGTTGCAGCATCGAGGGGACGAAATGCAGTGTGGTCACGCCGTGCTGCGCGATGCAGGCGCTGAGATAATCCGGTTCCTGGTGACCACCCGGTTTGGCGATGGCCAGCCGGGCGCCGACCATCATCGGCCAGAAAAACTCCCAGACAGAGACGTCGAAGCTGAACGGGGTTTTCTGCAGCACGACATCATCCGGCGTCAGTGTATAAGCCTTTTGCATCCACAGGAGTCGGTTGATCACCCCGCGGTGTTCGTTCATCACCCCTTTGGGTTTCCCCGTCGAGCCGGAGGTGTAAATCACATAAGCCAGGCTGCGCTGTGGATCGGCGGCCAGCGGCGGCGGGTTGCCATCCGGCGCTTGCCGCCACAGATGGCTCTCACGTTGAAGATGCAATCGCGGCACGGCGATATCGCGCAGCGGGTGCAGCGCGTGTTCGCCGCCATCGTCGATCAGAACGAATCTGGCGCTGCAATCTTGCAGCATGTGGCGCAGGCGGTCTTGTGGATAGTCGGGATCAAGCGGTACATAGGCGGCGCCCGCCTTCAGGATGGCGTACAGGGCAATCACCATATCCGGGCTGCGGTTGACGCATACCGCGATGCGATCGTCAGGCTGTAATCCCTGCAGCCTGAGAAAGGCAGCCAATCGATTCGCCCGCAGATTCAGCTGTTGATAACTGATCTCGTGGTCCTCGTAGCACAGCGCCGGCGCTTCTGGCGTCAGCGCGGCCTGCCGTTCCAGGAATTGATGTACGCCTTGCGGCATGTCTGCCCAGGTTTGTCGGGTTTCATTCCATTGATGGAAGATTTGCTGTCTTTCCTGCGGCAACAGCAGCGGTAACTGCCCCAGCGGCAGCGCCGGATCGCCGTCCAGTAGCGTGTTCAGCAGGTGCAGCATGCGGGCGGCGATGCGCTCACCGTCTTCCTGACTGAACCAGGCCTGATTGAGGTTGAACTCCAACAGCGGGTCGTCGCCCGGATGGTAATGGCGCAGGTAGACGCCGAGGGGCAGCTGTTCCTGACCGTGGTGCAGGTTTTCCACCTTGAACTGGCTGCCTTCCAGTTCGATGTCGGTCGGAAAAACCTCCAGAGAAAAGCTGATGTCGAACAGCTGGCGCCGCTCCTGCTGATGCAGGTTCAACTGGCGGTTGAGTTCGGCAATGGGAAAACGCTGGTGACGATAACACTGGCGCAGCTCGCTGCCGATTTGCCGCAGTAAGTGGCCGAAGGATTGCTGTGAATCGACCGTGATGCGCAGTGGGATCATCGAGGAAAACATGCCCAATGTTTGCTTATGTTCGGCGGTACTGCGGTTATGTACCGGCACGCCCAGCGTGAATTGATCGGTTTGCCAAATCCGGGCGAACCAGGTGGCCAGCAAAGCGCTAAAAAAATGCATTGCAGAACCGCCCTGCGCGGCGGCGTATTGTTCCAACTGTAGGAAACGCTCGCGTGGCAACCGCTTGATTATCTGATGGCTGGGGTAGGTTTGTTGCCCACAGTGATTTTGGCGGCGTTCCAGCATGGAGGGGGGCGCGTCGATGAAACGCTTCAACCAGAAATCACGATCGCGCTCGTAGCGTGGAGACTGCTGATAGGTGCGATCGCTGATGACGAAGTCTTGGTAACGCGAGTGGGGGGCTTCGTTTTTTATCCCTGCTTTTAATTGTTTATAGCGCTCCATGATCATTTTGCTCAGCAGGGAAATTGAGGTGCCGTCCGCGATCAGGTGATGGGAAGCAAGCAGCCATAGCGTGCTGGATCCGCTGACTTTGGCCAGGTGGCAGCGCCAAAGCAGGCTGTCATACAGTGAATAAGGCTGCAGGAATTGAGAACGAAGGTGTGTTTCTGCCAGGCTGATGGCATCTTGTCTGTGCGAAAAATCGTGGTAATGCAGGTCGATATAGGCCCGGTCGCAGGTTTCCTGGGTAATGCCTTGCGGCGTTTCTTTCAGCGTGGTTTGCAACGCATCATGTTGTTGCTGTATTTGCCGTATGGCTTCTTGAAACAGCGGTAGCGAAATCTCGCGCTCTACGCGCCATAAACACCCAACGTTATATAAGGGGATATCGGGGTTTAAAGATTGGTCTAGCCACACGGCTTGTTGCACGGTCGTCAGGGAATAAGCGGACACGGAACCACCTCCACAAATAAGGAATGAATCGAATTAAATAAAGTGAGTCGCAGCCAAGCACTCGAACATTATAAAAGGTGATTATTAAGTTGGCCTGTTTTCACATTAAATATTTTTAATGGTTTTATTTTATTATAATAAATGCAATGATTTTAGCGTTAATGATTTGTATTTTATTTATTTTTAAACTGGTTTTTTGCCATTGCTTTTGTGGCGTGTTAATCACGATTGACTGGCTTTTATTCGTGATATTAGTAAGCGAAATCATGTAATTTATTGTTTTATTTGCTATTTTTTATTTTTGGCAAAAGGGGGGCGGAGCTGAGGCGGTTCGTAAGCGATAACGGAGTGGTATCTCAGCGAGCAAGTTCGGTTGCTTCTCTGCAAGAGATAACAGGCTGAATCATAAAAAATTATAAAGAATCTCTTATGTTGTATTATTATAAAAGAAATAATAATGAATAATAAGAAGTGAAGCTTATTGTGATTTCATGCATTTCTTTATTCGTAATTCTGCTGTTAACTTTCATAGGAGTATGACGTTTCAATTAAACTGCGATGAATGATCCGTTATTGGGCAATTAATGGATTAACTTTAATGAGATAATAAATGTGAAACGTTGATGTCGAGTGATACCCGAAATGAAAGACGCAACGAGAACCCTGTCTCGCTGTGGCTCGATCCTACGGGGAGGTAGCAGGTTAGCAGACGGCGGCTTTGACGAGTTCCACCACCAGCGGCGAAAGCTCGCCGCGCAGTGCAGCGCGTTCTGATTGGAACAGCGTGGCGACGTAAAAACGCCGCTCCGGCAGTTCGATGGCGCGCACGTCGCCTTCGGCATCGTGGCCGCTGATAATCAGCGGGAAGCGCTCAAGGTCGGCGACGAAGTCCGGAGCCACGCCAAAGTTGCAGTGGTAGCCTTCATGGGTGTTCAGGCTGCCGTAGGCCTGCGCGACACGGGTGTCAGGCTGAAAAACGATGTCGCCGGTTTTTTCCACCAGCGAGCAGCTCAGTGGGGCGATCACCAACCGGCCACCGCTGTCGGTTTCCGCATGGCCGGCATCGTGCCAGCCCATCACGTTGCGGGCGTACTCGATGATGGCGTACTGAAAGCCGCCGCAGGAACCGAGGAACGGCACGTCGTTTTCCCGCGCATGCCTGATCGCCATAAAGGCGCCGTCGTCGTGACAATATGGGCTGCCTGGCACCACCCAGATGGCATCGAAATCTTGCAGGACATCGGGGGAGGTCAGGGTTTCGGTCGGTAGCCACTGGGGCTGCACGTCGATGTCGAGATGGGCGGCGGTGAGCTGGAGCGCCACGGGGATGGCCTGATGGGCCACGGCTTGCGGGTTGTAATCACCGACCAGAGCAATGCGGACTTGAGCTTTCATCATTTCCTTTCCTGTGCGGGTAAAGAGGGAGATTACAGGAAAGCGAAATGTTGAGCCGCAGATTTTTTAAACGCGGCGCACAAAAAAGCCCGGCGTCGGCCGGGCTGGAAAATGGGGCTCAGTACAGCGACGGCGCGCCGACCGGCCGGGTTTTGAAGCGGCGATGCAGCCACAGATATTGCTCCGGCGCCCGCATGATCTCTTTTTCGATCACTTTGTTCATATAAGCCGCCGCCGCCTGTTCGTCGCTGAGCGGGTAGTCTTCCAGGGCCGGCTGGATCAGCAGGTCGTAGCCGCGGCCGCCTTCACGGCGGATCAGCACCACTGGCACCAGCGCCGGGTTGGCCATGCGCGCCAGCATGAAGGTGCCGCTGGTGGTGGCGGCCTGATCGACGGCGAACAGCGGCGCGAATACGCTGCCGCGCGGGCCGTAATCTTGATCCGGCGCGAACCAGACCGCCTCACCGCGCTTGAGTGCGTGCACCATGCCGCGCAGATCCTTGCGATCGATCATCGCCTTGTTGGAGCGCATGCGGCCCTTGGTTTGCGCCCACTCCATCGCCTTGTTGTTGTGCGGGCGGTACATCGCCATCATCGGCTGGCACAGGCCCATTGCCCGGCCGCCCAGCTCAAGCGACATAAAGTGCACGCCGATCACCAGCACGCCGCGGTCGTCACGCTGCGCCATTTTGAGGTGGTTGATGCCGGAGACGTTAAACCAGCGCTTAACGCGTTTATCCGACCAGAACCAGGCCATGCCGGTTTCCAGCAGGCCCATGCCGAGGGACTCAAAGTTGCCCACTACTTTACGTTCGCGCTGCGCTTCGTCCATCTCGGGGAAGCACAGTTCGAGGTTGCGACGGGTGATGGCGACGCGACGCTTAAGAAAGCGCATCGAGGTGCGCCCCATCCATACGCCAAGGCGGTTAAGCAGCGGGTAGGGGAGTTGCACCAGCAGGAACAACAGGGCCAGACCGAACCAGGTCAGCCAGTAGCGCGGGTGCAGCAAGGAAAGTTGAAATCTCTTTTGGCGTTTCATAGCAGCTCGTTTATGCGTTAGGGGGGTAGCAACCTGTAGCGCATAAAGGATCCACTCGATAGCGATACAACGACTCAGACACCCGGGGACGGCCAGGGTTTAGTCAGAATTCCATAATTGACTAAACATTTACATTCGAAGGGCGGTTTGCGCTGCTATCAGGCTTCGGAGGGATAGCTGTTGGCCAGCGGAGGCGGCTCTAGGAATGCGTATGTTAACACAGGGTACGGGGTTCAGAGGAGGAGAGGCATGCGAATATTCTCATTCGCATTGCCTCTGGATTGACGATTGGCGACGGTTTACAGGCTGGGGAGGATGATGGCGGCGAAAATGGCGGCGATCACCAGCCATTTCAGCAGGTAGTAACCGCGGCGATTACGCGCCTTCAGGCGCTGGCCGGCGTCGCGCACCGCGTTGACGTATTTGAAGATGCGGTTGATGCCGCCGGTGCGGTCCTGATCGTCGTTCGGCGAACTGGCCGCCGACATCAGCGTAGCGCCGACCCAGTGGTTGACCGCCTGCGCCCAGCGCCATTTCATTGGCCGCTCGACGTCGCAAAACAGAATGATGCGCGTCTGGTCGGTGGCGTTTTGCGCCCAGTGCACGTAGGTTTCGTCGAAGATCACCGCTTGGCCGTCGCGCCAGCTGTGCTGCTCGCCGTCCACTTCGATGAAGCAGCGATCGTCGTTAGGCGTCATCAGCCCCAGGTGGTAGCGCACCGAGCCGGCGTAAGGATCGCGGTGTTTACCCAAATGGCTGCCGGGCGGCAGCTCGGCGAACATCGCCGCCTTGACCGATGGGATGCGGTTGAGCAGCTCGACGGTTTTCGGGCACAGCGTTTGCGCCGAAGGGTGGCTGTCGCTGTACCATTTCAGATAGAAACGTTTCCAGCCGCGTTTGAAGAAGGTGTTGAAGCCGGCGTCGTTGTGCGACTGCGCCTTTTTGATGTGATCCTGCAAACGCACGGCTTCCTCGCGGATCACCTGCCAGTTGTCGGTCAGCGTTTGCAGCTCCGGGAAGCCTTTTTCGTCGAAATAGGGCTGTTTGGCGGGCAAACGCGAGAAACCGGTCATAAACATGTTGATCGGCCCCATAAACGTGGAGTGATCGAACAGCTGACGGGTAAGCTTTTGTTTCTCTTTGCCGCGGGAGTGTGCGTAGAGGAAGCTGATGATAAAAATGCCGATAATGATCGCGGCAACCATAGAATCCATCCCTGTTGGAGCTTGTTAAAAATTCGTACAAATTATAGTTTTATGACAGGAAAAATTTAACTTTTTCGTGCGCTTTCCCTGCGTGTGCTGCTTGTTGGCATAAAAAATCAATAAAATGATTTGTAATGAAATTTTATATCGATTTTTTTGGTTTTAGTCCTATTCTTAAATCGTTCAAGGGGTGTTTCATGCCATCTTGTTTCATGACGAATGGCACGTATCTGAGAAAAGAGGGACTTATGAAAAAATCAATCATTGCCTTGTCTGCACTGCTGCTCGCTTCCCCGGTGTTCGCTGCTGAAACCGCGACCGACACCGCCGCTCACGCCAGCAACGAAGTTGTCGCCGAGGCGCACAAAGGGGCGGATACCGCCAAAGAAAAGCTGCACCAGTCTCAGGACAAGGGTGAAGAGCTGAAGCTGAAAGCCAAGCATGCCGCCGAAGGCAAGAGCGACAGCGTCGGCAGCAAAGTGAGCGAAGGTTCGCAAAAGGCCTGGCACTCCACCAAACAGGGATCGGAGAAGGCTTGGGACAAGACCAAGCAAGGGGCGGAAAGCCTCAAGAACAAAGTGACCGAGTAAGGTCTCCGCTTTACCCCAAGGGCCGCGCTGCGGCCTTTTTTATTGCCTGCAATCCAGAGCCGATGCCCCGCTTTGTCGCCCCGATTAAAACGTGAGAGTATTCTTCATCGATTGGCGACTCAATCGTAAGCAAGAAGGAAGCGCTATGAAATCCCACTGGATAAGGCGGTTATTGACACCCCCACCAGCCTGGACAGGCAGAGCATCGGTTATCTTGGGCCTGCTGGTGTTTGTGGTGTTGAGCGGGCTGGATAGCCTGGGCGTGGATTTGGACGGGTGGAAGCGCTACGTGATGATCGCGGGCGTGGCGGGTATTTGCTATTTCTTTGCCGGATATATCGATAAGCGCATTCCGCGCAAATCCTTGCCAATGTAGGCACAAGTCAGAAAAAGAAAAAGGCGCTTATCAAATGAGATAAAGCGCCTTTTCAACACGTTAACTGACTAGTATCAGTTCATGCCGTATTTTTTCAGCTTCTTGCGCAGCGTGCCGCGGTTGATGCCCATCATCAGGGCTGCGCGGGTCTGGTTGCCACGGGTGTATTGCATCACCATGTCCAACAGTGGCTGTTCAACTTCAGCCAGTACCAGCTCATACAGGTCATTTACGTCTTGACCGTTCAGTTGAGCAAAATAGTTCTTCAGTGCTTGTTTAACCGAGTCACGCAGAGGCTTTTGAGTCACCTGATCTTGTGAGTTAACGGTAGAAACGGTCAGTACGTCAGAATTTACGCGTTGTTCGAACATAGTTCTGTCAGCTCTTTTTTTACGCTAAGATTTTCGAAATATGCCTCCAACGCCTCCAGCTGTTCGCTGGCATCCTCTATGGCGTTGAATGTGCGCCGAAACTGGTCATTCGGAGCGTGTTCCTGGAGATACCAGGACACGTGCTTACGAGCAATCCGGAATCCCTTGCCTTGGCCATAGAAGCCGTGCAATTCCCGAATGTGCCCAATCAACAAGCGCTTCACCTCGCCAAGCGGCAGCGGCGGCAGCAACTCCCCAGTGTCCAGATAATGCTGGATTTCCCGGAAGATCCAGGGTCTCCCCTGAGCAGCGCGGCCTATCATCAGGGCATCAGCCCCGGTGTAGTCGAGCACTGCTCTGGCTTTATGCGGGTCAGTAATATCCCCATTCGCGATAATCGGAATGGAAACACTCTGCTTAACTGCCCGAATGCTGTCGTATTCCGCGTCGCCGTTAAACAGACAGGCGCGGGTTCGGCCGTGAATCGTCAGGGCCTGAATACCACAGTCTTCGGCCAGTTGGGCAATCTCTACACAGTTACGGTGCTCTGGCGCCCAGCCGGTGCGAATCTTCAGCGTTACCGGCACATCCACCGCGTCAACCACCGCGTGGAGGATCCGTTTTACCAGATCCGGGTACTGCAACAAGGCGGACCCGGCAAGCTTCCGGTTCACTTTTTTGGCCGGGCATCCCATATTGATGTCGATGATCTGCGCGCCGCTGGCCACGTTGATACGCGCGGCGGCGGCCATATCATCAGGATCGCATCCGGCAATCTGCACGGAGCGGATCCCTGGTTCATCGCTATGCACCATACGCAGACGCGACTTATCCGTCCGCCACACCTCCGGGTTGGAGGAGAGCATTTCGGATACAGCCATCCCAGCACCCATTGCATGACAGAGGGTTCTGAACGGGCGATCTGTAATACCGGCCATCGGGGCCGCAATCAGGCAATTAGTAAGCTGGTGGTGTCCAATGCGCATAGACAAAGAGTGACCATACTGTGTCCGCAAGGGCGCGTATATTACGCATTTTTGCGCCGAGATGAAAGGCCAAACTTTAACCAATCGGCTCGCTATTAGGGCAAAAAATGCGCTGCGCAGTGATTCATGAAAATATTGTATATATTTTACAAAGAGTTGACGAAAAGTGCTTATTTTGTGTGCGGTAAAATATTCACCTTTACGCAGGATATTATCTGCATTCGCCCGCTATTTTTGCCGGGATAACCTGCCTGGAAGGCGCATTGTCAGGGCGATCCATCGTTGAAAGGCAAAAAATTGCATAAAATTTTGTCTTGCCCGTGGGGCGATCGCCGGACAAAAAAAATCCACCGGCGCGGGGCCGGTGGATGAGGGAGCAATATACCGTGACGCTTACTTACGGCGGCCGGTGATGCGGCACCACTCTTCACGCTCGGCGACCGGATCGAGCGTGAACTTTTCTTCGTAGGCTTGTGCAACGCTGCTCGCCTGGCTGGCCAGCACGCCGGACAGCCCCAAATGACCGCCGGCCTTCGGCAGGCAACCGATCAGCGGCGCCAGTTCGCGCAGCGGGCCGGCGAGGATGTTGGCGACCACCACGTCCGCCAGCAGGTCGGCAGGCTGGTCTTTCGGCAGATACAGCTCCAGACGCTCTGAAACGCCGTTACGCTGCGCGTTGTCGCGGCTGGCCTGAATAGCCTGGGGATCGATGTCGATGCCGATAGCGCGCGCCGCACCCAGCTTCAGCGCGGCGATCGCCAGGATGCCGGAGCCGCAACCGAAGTCGATGACGGTTTTGCCGGCCAGATCGAGGCCGTCCAGCCACTGCAGGCACAGCGCGGTGGTCGGGTGGGTACCGGTGCCGAACGCCAGGCCCGGATCGAGCATCACGTTGACCGCGTCGGGATCCGGCACGTCACGCCAGCTCGGGCAGATCCACAAGCGCTCGCCGAAGCGCATCGGGTGGAAGTTGTCCATCCACTCGCGCTCCCAGTCCTTGTCTTCCAGCTGTTCTATCTTGTGGCGGAAACCGGCGCCCAGCAGCGGGTGCTGTTCCAGCATCGCCACCACCTCGGCCATATCGGTTTCGGCGTCGTACAGGCCGATCACATCGGTATCGCCCCACAGCAGGGTTTCACCCGGCAGCGGCTCGAACACCGGGTTATCGTGGGTGTCCTGGAAGGTCACCGACACGGCGCCGCTTTCCACCAGCGCGTCGCTCAGGTCTTCCGCCTGGCTGCCGGTGGTGTTCAGTTTGAGTTGGATCCAAGGCATAGCAATTCTCTTCAAGAGGGTAATGATGACGCCGCCCGGCGCTTTTCGCCGACGACGTTACCGAGATAAAACGCCAACAGGCTGAGCAACAGCGAAGGCACGATAGGATGCAGCCCCGCCGGTTGCAGGTTGAAGCTGGCCAATAGCGTATAGCATACCGCACCCGACACCATTGAGCTAAGCGCTCCCTGAGCATTGGCGCGTTCCCAATACAGGCCCAGCACCAGCGGCCACAGGAAGACCGCCTCCAGCCCACCGAAAGCCAGCAGGTTGAGCCAGATAATCATCTCCGGTGGGCGCCAGGCCGCCAGCAGCACCAGCAGGCCGAGGATCAGCGTGGTCAGGCTGGAGAAGCGCTTGATCAGCCGCTCGTTGTGGATCTGCTGCGGACGCACGCCAAGGTAGAGATCCTTGATGATGGTGGCGGAGGATTGCAGCAACTGGGCGTTGATGGTCGACATGATCGCCGCCATCGGCGCCGCCAAAAAGATCCCGGCGGCGTACGGCGGCAGCACGGTGATCATCAGCGTCGGGATCACCTGGTCGGGGATCTTGAGATCCGGCAACACCGCGCGGCCGAGCGCGCCGGCCAGGTGCATGCCGAACATCAGCACCGCCACCACCACGGTGCCGAGCAGAATACCGCGATGCACCGCCTTGCTGTCCTTGTAGGAGATGCAGCGCACGGCGGTGTGCGGCAGGCCGATCACCCCGAAGCACACCAGGATCCAGAATGACGCCATAAACGGCAGGCTGAGGATCTGATCGCCGCCCTGCGGCGACACCAGCGCCGGATCGATCTGCTGCAGTTTGCTCACTGCGCTGTCCAGTCCGCCGGCGGCATGGATCACTGCCACCAGCAGCAGCACGGTGCCGAGCAGCATCACCAGCCCCTGCATGGCGTCGTTCAGCACGCTGGCGCGGAAGCCGCCGAAGGCGGTGTACAGCGCGATGCTGATGCCGAAGATCAACAGGCCGGTGTCGTAAGGAATGCCGGCGGCGGTCTCCAGCAGGCGTGCGCCGCCGATGAACTGCACCGTCATGGCGCCGAGGAACGCCACCAGCAGGCTGAGGCTGGCCAGCCACACCAGCAGGCGGCTTTGGTAGCGGCCATACAGCATGTCATTGAGAGTAATGGCGTTGTAGCGCCGCGCCAGGATGGCGAATTTCTTGCCCAGCACGCCGAGCGACAGCCACACCGCCGGCAGTTGGATCATCGCCAGCAGCACCCAGCCCAGGCCGTATTTGTAGGCGGCGCCCGGCCCGCCGATAAACGAACTGGCGCTGATGTAGGTGGCGGTCAGGGTCATCGCCAGCACAAAGCCGCCCATCGAGCGGTTGCCGAGGAAATATTCGCTGAGGAAGTTTCCGTTCTGGCGGCGCCGATAGGCGTACACCGACAGGCCGAACACCAGCAACAGGTAGGCGACCAGCGGCAGGATCACTTCAGTTTGCATCGCGGTCCTCCAGCGAAATGTCGCGGAACACCGTGCGCACCATCAGCCAGCACAGGCCGATGAACAGCAGCGGCACCAGCAGGCAGGCCATTTCGAACCAGTGCGGCAGGCCGGTGACGCCGATGGCGCTGTCCGGCAGGTAGGCCGCCAGCCCCCAGGCCAGCAGGTAGAGCAGCGTCAGCCCCAGCGCCCAGCGCGCTTCGCGGTGCGCCTGAATAAAGCGTTTGTCCATCAGTGTCCCCCATAGGTTTACGATGATGGCTTGTGACAAGAACAGATGAAGGAACAGGATTGTACGGAATGTGCGGCGTTTGGCTAATAAATTATTCACCTTTCCGGTGAACGCAACGGAGCGATGGAAAGAAAAGAGGGGGTAAATATATAAATTTTTACCGGTTTATTTCGATGAGAAAATAATTAAAGAGAATGGGAAAAGGAATGGGCTTTATATTGGTTGGCGCAACCGGAATCGAACCAGGTGACCTCTGTGAAGTATGACACAGCGCTCTACCACTGAGCTACACGCCTGCAATAAACAAATTTATAACATCTCCTAATCATTTATGTAAATAGATTTCTTTTATTTTTTGGCATTAAATAAATCGTTCGATTAAATAATGACCCGCATATCCTTCGCTATTTATTTACTGTGATTAATATCACGATAAAGTCGCCCCGTTAATACGTTTAAACAAGGGCGGCGTTAATTAGCGGGTTAACAATGTCACGCGGTTATCGTTCTTTTCTCAGATATTCTTTCCGAAATAGTATAAAGAACGATGACGCCGATGCATAAAAAGAACATCACGGCATACAGGGCGCCACCGCCACCTTGTTTTAACAGCAAACCGCCGACAAAAGGAGCGAGCGCCAGGCCAAATTCGTAAAACGTGGCGGCACCGAAGTAAGCCCCTTTTAGGTTAGCCGGCGCCATACGATCAATTTGTATATTGAGCGTAGGGAACAGGATGACTTCGCCGAGGCTGAGCAGGAACATGGCGACCAACCACAGCAGCCAGCTTTCACTGGAAACCAGCAGGAAGACAATTTGTGAAAGCGCGAGAAAGAACACGCCCAGGCTGGTTTTCAGTGCCAATGACATGCGACGGGTAAAGCGCTCGGTGAAATACTGCAGCGTTATCACCGTGGCTGCATTGATGAATATCAGCACGCTGAGCAGGTATTCGGGGTTGTACACCTGGCTGATCATGAGGTATTGCGGCAGCGTCACGTCGATCTGCCCGTAGACCAGCATCACCAAAATGTTGGCGACTACCAACACCTTGAACGCCTGATCGTTCCAGATAATCCGCAAAGAGCCAATGAATGAGAAGGTGGCGTTGCGCGTTTCTTTACCGTGCCCCGCTTTGAATACCGCGAGCACCAGCAGCAAATAGCAAAGGAACGACAATGCGGTAACGAAGAAGGTGGCCTTCTGCGCCGTCAGCCCGAGAGCGACACCCACTAATGGGCCTACGGCTGCGCCCACGTTCATCAGGAAGTAGCGGATGTTCAACGCGCGTTCTCGCTCTTGCCTGTCATGGAGAATATCGCCGATCACCGCTTTGCTGGCGGGTTCGATCAATGAGCGCGAAATGCCATTGAGTAAAATACCGACAAAATACCACGCCGGTGAGTTGGCCAACGCAAGTACGCTAAATGAAATGATAGCGGCAATTGCACCAAGAATAATCAACGTGCGACGGCCATATTTGTCTGATGCGCCACCGAAGAGATAGCCGAAAGAAATAGACACGATAAGTGATACGCTCATCATGACGCCGATTTCCACCGGAGTCATCGCGTAGTTATTTCTCATGAGAATGGTAATGAATGGCCAAATCATGAAAAAGCAGGCGCGCGTCAAAAACGTCCCGATAAAGATAACCCATATTTCTTTTGGGAAATAAGGGATGAATGTTGACCTCAAGGCGGTTTCTCCTTAAATGTTGCTCGTCGTCTGTTGAACCGAGTGTATTACACCTTTTCCAAACTTTCCTTTTCCCATCGGTTAGCCAGAGTGAGTAACGGCGTCACTCCGGCTTCTCTAATCCTCGCGATGAGATTTTTCCGCTGATCGAAGATAACCGGATGCGGGCTGATGCCTTGAATAATCGCGGCGACAGTCGCCGAGACTGGCGCGCTATGCGCCAGCGTTGGAATCGCCAGAACGTTCATGCAGTATTCGAACATGGAATCGACGGAGTTCAATTTACCCAACATCAAGAACGTCATTTCATCTCCGACGAGGGTAGCGCCAAGGCTGTCGAATATCATTTTGACTTGCGCCACGGGCTTCTCTTTCAGATGGAAACTGAGCAGTGCGCGGAACTGGTCGCGATTCAGACGGCCCTGTTTCATCTCGTCATTCAGCATGGCGAGTGCCTGGCGTACATAATTTTCCTCTTCGTTGAACAGATCTGCCGAAGCACAGCGGAAATGCTGTTTGAGGAAATACCAGTGAAAGACATATTTGCCGTCGAATTCAAGGCGAACAACGTTGGTGAAGTCTTCCAGATCGTGCCGTTCCGGGTGGAAGTCGCTGAGATCGCAACGAATATCGATGCCGGAAGAGGAGGCGATTCGGCGGCAAATGGTGGTGATATCAGCTTCGCCCAATAGCGCTTGCAGCATATGCTGCATGTTGTTGCCGCCGGCGGCCAACTCGCAATAGGCGTCTTTACCTGGCGTCAGGTATTTGATTCGGTTGTCGCGCGCATTGAGTGATGAGGCAATTTCAGCCCACTGGTTATGTACTTCCTGGCTTCTGATCGTTTCCAAACGAGGGTTTTTTTCATAGAACGCGATGACGCGCGGATCGACAGCCAGACCGCTGCGTTTGAGTATTCCGGCGTCAAGCTGCGCGCTTGCTTGGTTTTTCACCAGGACATTGATGAAGTTGCGCAGCGAACTCTCCCCGCAATCTGAGAACGAGACGTCAGAATCCGGCGCGGGGCGGCAGGTTTTGGTGATGCACAGCGGCGGAAAATAGCGGCCGTACACTTCGCGATCGTAATAGTCATGGCAGCGATCGGGGAAGTGCGTCTCGCCCGTCGCCGTTTCGCCGAACAGCTCCCCGCTCAGTTCCCGCAGTTGCTGCATGTAGGCGGTCAATTTGCCGAAGTTACCCTTGCATTTCAGCCACAGCGCCGCGTTGAGCAAATGAAACACCTCTCTGTCGTGCTCGGCGGTGCGGCTGGCCGCGATCAGTAAACGACATAAATTGTGCAACTCGGCCAGCAAGCTGTCGCGATCGGCACAGTGGATACCGACGTAATCCTGCACACGTCGCGGCAGATAGCGGTGATACTTGTTGAAAGGCAGATGCAATGCAATGAAGTCAGCGCTGAATCCCTCGGTTTGCAGCCGTGCGACGGTGCTTTCGGTAAAATTTTCCGCCAGCATGCTGGCGCGCAAGGTGGCTTCATCTTTTTGCTGGCGGGCATGTTCGACGGCGGCCTGCGCGTTTTGCCAGGCGGGGAACAGGCCGGCTTGATGCACGGCTTCTTGCTGCGCCGCATTCAGGCGTGCTTCCAGCTCGGTGATTTCGGCATTGAGCGCCAGCAGCTGCGCCTCTTTATTCTCAGCAGCGCTCTTGCCCAGCGTTTTTTTGCCGGCTTTGAGCGCGGCGATCGCGGCTCGACATTGTTGGATCGGCGCCTGCTGCGCTTTAACGGCGTTTTCCGCCTGTTGCAGGATCTGATTCAGCGCTTTTTCTTGCGCTTTCAAATGGGCGCCGAGGGAGAGCGCTTCGCGTTCTGCGGCTGCGATCTGCGCTTTTGTGTCCTCGAACTGTTGCAGTACGCTGTCGCAAAGCCGGCGTATTTGCACAGAAAGCCGATGTTGCTGCTCAATGGCAGCGTGAAAGTCCGTTTCATCTCGTACATGCTGATATAACGAGGCGATATCATTGTCGGTGAAACGCGGGCTGCTCATGAAAGCCACCAGCCGTGCAAGGGTAGAGGGGGAAAACCAGGTGAACGGATTCTTCACCTCTTTGCTTACGTCAAACTCGACCAGGTCAGTACGGTAGAACAACGCGCGCGCCACCTGGCCGATCGGGTGTTCGGCGCCAAGAAAACGGTAATACTTTTCCGCGAGTTCGTTGTTGCACCACAGCACCCCGTACAGTGGCGAAAGAAAACGATACTCAGGGCGTAACGGCATGTAGAGATCGCGGAAAATCTGTCTGGTTTGATCGGTCGTCATCAGCTAAAACCTTGGATGATGTTTTTTAACTTGAGCGCCGCCTGGTGGATTTGTTGTTGCTCATCCTGATTGGGCATCAGCGACAGCGGCGTAAAGACGCCGTCGCGCAGAGCCAGCGGCCAGGACATGAACACGCCCAGTTCCGGCAGCCAGACCGAACCGCAGCAGGGGGTTTCGTCCCGTTGGATGATGCGCTCAAGCAAGATAAGAATGGAGGCGGCCGGGCCATATTTAGGAGGGCGCCGCATTTTGTGAAATATGTCCAACCCTTGATTGCGGGTATCGGTGACGATTTGCGCCAGCGCCTGCGCCGAAAGTAGCTGGTTCAGCGGTCCCTCGTCGGTTGTTACCTGGCTGAGCAAGGGCACCAGCCCGGCGCCGTGCTCGCCGCAGACTGTCAGGCTACGCGCGTCGATGCGCTGCATGTCGATCCCGGAAATGCGGCAGATGCTTTTCAGCAGCCTGGCGGTGTTGTGCGCGGCGCCGATGCCTATCACCCGGCAGCGAGAGTCGAGCAGGATTTTATCGATGTAATAGCTGATGCTATCCACCGGATTGACCGCATTGATGATGTGACAGCCGGGAGCAATGAAGGGTTTGGCTCGGCTAAAAATGGCCTCGCTGAGCCGTACGTGATCGTCCAGCAACGCCTGGCGGTCATGCATCGGAAAGGTTGAAGGCACGCCATAGCAACAGAGGATCACGTCAGCCCCGTCGATGTGGCGGTAGTCATCCGTCACAACAATCTTGGGTAAAGACGTTCGGTTATGGCGTGAGAAGAGCGCTTCCGCCAGCAGGCCATCAAGAATATCTTCGCAAACGGCTGAATACTTTTCGGTATTTCGGCAGATGATCACGACTTCATTGACGCTGCCACGTCGCTCGGTCGTACTTAACAGCGCGTTTAGCGTCTCTTGCCCAATGCCGCCGAATCCCAATAAAACAATTTTCATGACCGCTCCTGATGACCTGCCCGGCTTATGCTTCGATCAGTTCGGCCAGTCTTGCATACTGCTTCTCAACCATACTCCACCCTTTATCGAGTACGGCTTTGACACGCTGGAATTGTTCTTCGGTCATCCCCTTGAAGAACGCTTTATCCACTTCCTGATGATCGCCATCGAATTCGGAGTGATCCTCGAAATGGTTCTGTTTGCTCGGATCGAACACGTGTTTGATGTTGTTATAGAACACGAAAGCCGAACCTTCGATGACAAAGTGCACCAGGATAGCCTGTTCCAGATTATCCAGCGTGATCATCTGGTGGTTGAACCAGATGCACAGTGCTTCAAAGATCGCGTCTTCGCGAACCTGGAGGTTGTCGCGGCTGTTGCGCAGCACCTCGTCATGGCCGAATTCTTCTTTCAGATGTTCACTGAAGAAACGCGAGAAGCGAACGTCTTCACACAGTGCGCTACGCAGCAGCACCATTTTTTGGAACTGATCGGACAGGATCTGCAGGTAGTCCAGGAACAAGGATTTTTTCGCCTCGGAGAACGTTTTATCCTTGGCGAATGCGGTAAAGATCGGGTTGTCCTGGTAGCGCTCGATGTAGCGGGCGTTATGCGCTTTAAGCTGATGGTAGTAAGCGTAGGGATCTTGATCGAAAGTCACCAGCGGCTTGCTGGGATCTTCATAGAGCCCGCGCTCCTCAAACTGGATTGACAGCCCCCAGTAGCCGTTGTCGCCCGCGCCGATGAAGCCGTGATCCGCGCCTGGCGGAATGCAGATGACATCGCCTGGAACGGCCCGGCGGTCAACGCCGTCTCCCAGCAGGATCGCTTCCCCTTCACAAATGATATACAGCGAAGATATTGGATGAACATGCACATCCAGCTTTTCGTTTTTTGCCAGACGCACCCAGCTTACTGCCAGGCGTGCCTGTTCGGGAATAAAGCGGTTCATTTCCTCATTGGCGCGGAAATTCTTCACTTCGCCCAAAAGCTTCTCAATCCCGTTTTCCTTAATGCTTTTTATGGTTTCCATGTCAGCACGGTGGTACAGGGAAAACACGGGCTTACGGTCGTATTCAGTTACATGGCTCATTAAGACATTACTCATCTAAGTCAATAAAAAGGATAAATAAAAAGAGAAAAAGAGCGCGCTGCATTCGATCGACGGCGACAATAGCACGGGCTATCACCGAGCGGATGTGATCGGGGTCAAGCTTTGTAATTAATACGTTAATTTTGTTAAAGCTTATAGCGTGTAAAAATGCGATGGATTGAGTTTTTCCCTTGCTAATATTTATTTGTAAGCTATGAGTTAAATATTTTTTGTTTAAAAACAGTTTGTTATGTTTTATGTGGTGATGTGGGGGGCGGGCTGGATAAATGTGAAGAGAAAGTTATATGTGAAGATTTGATTCTATTTTGCGCGGTTGAACGAAAAAATCAGGCGGGCGCGAGAAAAGAAAAAGGCCGGTGATTAACCGGCCTTTCGTCAGACGATGCTGCGTGGCTGCCTTAGGTTTCCTGCAGACCCAGCTTCTTCTCCAGATAGTGGATGTTGGTGCCACCGTGCTGGAAGTTTTCGTCGTTCATGATCTTCTGCTGCAGCTCAACGTTGGTTTTGATGCCGTCGATGATCAGTTCAGCCAGGGCGTTTTTCATGCGGGCGATCGCCACGTCACGGTTTTCGCCGAAGGTGATCAGTTTGCCGATCATGGAGTCATAGTACGGCGGTACGGTATAACCGGCGTAGATATGAGATTCCCAACGCACGCCGAAACCGCCTGGCGCGTGGAAGCGGGTGATCTTGCCCGGGCTCGGCAGGAAGGTGTTCGGATCTTCGGCGTTGATGCGGCATTCTACCGCGTGGCCGTGGATCTTCACTTCTTCCTGTTTGATCGACAGCGGCTGACCGGCAGCGATGCGCAGCTGCTCTTTGATCAGATCCACGCCGGTGATCATTTCGGTAACCGGGTGCTCTACCTGAATACGGGTGTTCATTTCGATGAAATAGAACTCGCCGTTTTCATACAGGAACTCGAAGGTGCCCGCACCGCGGTAGCCGATTTCCACGCAGGCTTTCGAGCAGCGCTCGCCGATGTAGCGGCGCATTTCGCTGGTGATGCCCGGCGCCGGCGCTTCTTCGACCACTTTCTGGTGGCGGCGCTGCATGGAGCAGTCGCGC
This sequence comes from Serratia sp. Z4, assembly GCF_009900725.1. Lineage (NCBI taxonomy): Bacteria > Pseudomonadati > Pseudomonadota > Gammaproteobacteria > Enterobacterales > Yersiniaceae > Serratia > Serratia sp. Z4. The sequence goes on along the minus strand of NZ_JAAABD010000004.1, from coordinate 281,663 downwards.
TCGGCCAGATAGATGGCGTTGCCCTGGCCGTCGGCCAATACCTGAATCTCGATGTGACGCGGATTCTCCAGGTATTTTTCCATGTACACCATGTCGTTGTTGAAAGCCGCTTTGGCTTCCGCTTTCGTCATGTTGATGGACTGCTCAAGGTCTTTGTCGCTGCGCACCACGCGCATGCCGCGACCGCCGCCGCCGCCGGAGGCCTTGATGATCACCGGATAACCGATGCGCTTGGCGAAGGCACGGTTTTTATCCATGTCGTCGGTCAGCGGGCCGTCGGAGCCCGGCACGCATGGCACGCCGGCTTTTTTCATGGCGTTGATCGCGGAAACCTTGTCGCCCATCAGGCGGATGGTTTCGGCTTTCGGGCCGATGAAGATGAAACCGGAGCGTTCAACCTGCTCGGCGAAGTCGGCGTTCTCGGACAGGAAGCCGTAGCCCGGGTGGATCGCCACCGCGCCGGTGATTTCCGCCGCCGAGATGATGGCCGGGATGTTCAGGTAGCTTTTTACCGATGGCGCAGGACCGATGCAGACGGTCTCGTCGGCCAGCAGCACGTGTTTCAGATCGCGGTCGGCCGCGGAGTGAACCGCAACGGTCTTGATGCCCAGTTCTTTACAGGCACGCAGGATGCGAAGCGCGATCTCGCCGCGGTTGGCGATAACAATTTTATCAAGCATGGGGGCGCCTCGTTATTCGATGACGACCAGCGGCTCGTCATATTCGACCGGCTGGCCGTTTTCCACCAGGATGGCTTTCACGACGCCGGACTTGTCCGCTTCGATCTGGTTCATCATTTTCATGGCTTCAACGATGCACAGGGTATCGCCGGCGTTCACTTTCTGGCCCACTTCCACGAAGGCTTTCGCGTCCGGGCTTGGGGTGCGGTAGAAGGTGCCTACCATTGGGGAACGAACGACGTGGCCACTCACGGCCGCCGGTGCTGCAGGGGTTTCTGCCGCAGGCGCGGTGGCAACGGCGGTAGCCAGGGCTGGCTGCTGCTGTGCCGGCATCGCGTAAGCCTGCTGCATGACGGGATAAGCCTGCGCCGGTGCGGCACGGCTGATGCGAACCGATTCTTCGCCTTCAGAGATTTCCAGTTCAGAAATGCCTGATTCTTCAACCAGTTCGATCAGTTTCTTGATTTTACGAATATCCATGAGTGTGATTCCGTACTCTTTTTGTGGAGCAATTAGTGGGTTTTCGACAGACGGTTAACCGCTGCCTGTAAAGCGAAAGCGTAGCCATCCGCGCCGAGGCCGCAAATCACGCCTACCGCTACGTCTGAGAGATAAGAGTGATGGCGGAAAGGTTCGCGGGCGTGCACGTTGGACAGGTGGATCTCGATGAACGGGATCTGCACCGCCAGCAACGCATCGCGCAACGCCACGCTGGTGTGCGTGAACGCCGCCGGGTTTATCAGAATGAAATCGGTGTTGCCGCGCGCCTGATGGATGCGATCGATCAGCTGATGCTCGGCGTTGGACTGCAGATGGCTCAGGGTAATATCCAATGCGGATGCCTGGTTTTCCAATCCGTTAACAATCTCTGTCAGCGTCGTGCTGCCGTACTTCTCCGGCTCACGCGTCCCCAGCAGATTGAGATTGGGGCCGTTCAGAAGCAAAATGTGAAACTTATCCGCCATTGTGCTGGTATCTCCGGCAATAAAACCATCATCGTAGAAAATAACCCGATGTTACCGATTTGTCACCTGTTAAGGGGCAAATTCACCCTGAGAACAGAAACAAGGTCGGGCATTATAACGATATCGTAGCAATTCGCAGCTAAATACTGGTCTTATCAGCGAAGATATTCAACCCCAAATCGACCAACTCGGGGTTCCGTGACAGGAATATGAGCGCTGGAACACAGAAAAAGTTCCCGCCGGCGGCGTGCGTTTTTCAACGACAATCCCGCGCGCCGCCGCGCGATTCAGCGCCACCAGGCGCGGAATTTCTTGTAGCGCAGGCCCAACAGCGCCACCGCCAGCAGCGCGTAAATGAACGGCTGGGGGGAAAAGGTTTTGACCGACCACAGGTAGTGGATGGGGGCAAGGATCGCCGCCAGATAGACGAAGTTGTGCAACGTTTGCCATTTGGCGCCCAGTTTGCGCATCGCCCACAGCGTCGAGGTGGCCGCCAGCGCCAGCAGGATCAGCCAGGTGAGGATGCCGAGCGTCAGATAAGGGCGGTTCACCAGCTCGCTGCCCAGCAGGCCGAGATTGCTCAGCCCCAGCTCCAGCGTGGAGTAGCTTATCAGGTGCAGCGTGCCCCAGGCAAAGCACCACAGCCCCACCAGACGGCGGCAGCGGATCAGCAGCGGCTGGCGGGCGTAGCGCGCCAGCGGGGCGATCATCAGCGTGGCCAGCAGCAGTTTCAGCGTCATCCTGCCGGTAAAATGCTGGATGTCCTTGGATGGATCGGCGCTGAACCAGCCTTGATCCACCGCCAGTACCAGCCAGAGAAAGGGCAAAAACGCCGCCAGATGCAGGGCGGCTTTCAGCCATTTGATATGAACAGGCGTCAGGCGCACTTAGAAATTCTCCCGCAGATCCATGCCGCGATACAGCGACGCCACCTGATCGGCATAGCCGTTGAACAGCAGCGTCGGTTGGCGTTTGACGTCGAGAATGCCGCCGGAGCCGATGAAGCGCTCGGTGGCCTGCGACCAGCGCGGATGATCGACGTGCGGATTCACGTTGGCGTAAAAACCGTACTCGTTCGGCGCGGATTGGTTCCAGGTGGTCGGCGGCTGATCGCGCACCAAACGGATATGCACGATCGATTTGATGCCTTTGAAGCCGTATTTCCACGGCGTGATCAGTCGCAGCGGCGCGCCGTTTTGCGGCGGCAGGGTTTTGCCGTACACGCCGACGGTCAACAGCGCCAGCGGATGCATCGCCTCGTCCAGCCGCAGCCCTTCGACGTAGGGATATTTCAGGCCGCCGCCGATAAAGCGATCTTTCTGGCCGGGCATCTGCTCCGGAGCGTACAGCGTCTGGAAGGCTACGTAACGCGCGTTGCTGTTCGGTTCGGCCAGCTTGAGAAGCTTGCCCAGCTCGAAACCGATCCACGGCACCACCATCGACCAGGCCTCGACGCAGCGCATGCGGTAAATGCGCTGCTCCAGCGGGAAACGCTTCATCAGATCGTCGATATCCAGCGTTATCGGTTTCGCCACTTCGCCGTCGATGCGCACTTTCCAGCCTTCGGTTTTCAGCCCGCCGGCGTTGGCGGCCGGATCGGCTTTGTCGAGGCCGAACTCATAGAAGTTGTTGTAGCCGGTCACCTTGTCTTCCGGCGTCATCGCCAGCTGCGCCTGCCAGGCGACCGGTTTGCTGAATGCCAGCGCTTTGCCCGGTGGCGCCTTGGGGCGATCGTTGCCCTTGAACCACGACAGCAGGTCCGCCCGCGCGCCGGCAGGCAGCGCCAGCGTAGCGGCGCTGATGCCGAGCGCCTGCAGCACCTTGCGCCGCTGATGGAACACGCTCTCCGGCGTGACGTCGGCCTCGGTTAATTTCGGGTGTTTGTTCATGCTTATGTTCTCCGCGACTGATTCCCGCCGCCTGTAAGCGGCAAACGGGTCTCCATGAAATAAGCATGGCGCTAAAGCCGGCCGGAAGCGAGGGGGCGCGGGAAAATATGAAATTTCGCAGAAGCGGGAACTCCCCCCGTCGCCGAGGGGAGAAGGTCAGCGGATTTTCACCAGGGTGCGGCCGGTGATTTGGTTGTTCAGCAGCGCGGCGGCGGTGGCCGGCGCCTGTTCGAGGGTGATTTCGTGCGTGGCCTGCTGATAGAAACTGTCCGGCAGAATGCCGGCCAGCCGTTCCCAGGCGGTTTGGCGGCGGTGCAGCGGCGTATGCACTGAATCCACGCCCTGCAGACGCACGTTGCGCAGAATGAACGGCATCACGGTGGTCGGCAACTGATAACCGCCCGCCAGGCCGCAGGCGGCGACGGTGCCGTTATAGTTCATCTGTGCCAGCACCCGCGCCAGCAGTTTGTCGCCGACGGTGTCCACTGCGCCGGCCCACAGCTGTTTCTCCAGCGGACGCGGCGTGTCGATATAGCCATCGCGCGACATCACCTCTTTGGCGCCGAGCGCTTTCAGGTACTCGGTATTGCTGTCGCGGCCGCTGATGGCGGTCACCCGGTAACCCAGCGCTGCCAGCAGGGCGATAGCGGTGCTGCCCACGCCGCCGCTGGCGCCGGTGACCAGGATATCGCCGTCGTCCGGGTGCACGCCGCCTTCCTCCAGCGCCATCACGCACAGCATGGCGGTAAAGCCGGCTGTGCCGATGATCATCGCCTTGCGCTCATCCAGCCCGTTCGGCAGCGGCACCAGCCACTCACCGGAGACGCGCGCCTGCTCGGCCAGGCCGCCCCAGTGGTGTTCGCCTACGCCCCAGCCGGTGAGCACCACGCTTTGCCCCTCTTTGAAGCGATCGTCGCGGCTGTGGCGCACGGTGCCGGCGAAATCGATGCCCGGCACCATTGGGAAGTTGCGCACGATCTTGCCTTTGCCGGTGATCGCCAGCGCATCCTTATAATTTAGGCTGGACCAGTTGATGTCGACGGTAACATCGCCTTCCGGCAACCGATCGCTGCCGATATCTTTGATATGAGCCAGAGTTTGGTCGTCTTGTTGTTCCAATAACAGTGCACGCATGTCACTCTTCCTCTCGTTTACACTTTTCTATCAATGGCTGAATCACATTTATTTGACTATATGCATAATAAGCGGCCCAAGTCCTGATAAAGGACAAAAACGGCGCTTGCAGGTTTTATTCCTCGGCAAGGCTTGTTAGGGTTGGACGGCTCCTTTTGGCTACAGGGGCACACTCACTTAACCATAGCGGACAAGGCACAGGGATGCGATTTACCACCAAACTCTCTGCATTGATCACTCTGTTGGTCGCACTGGCGATGTTTTTGATGCTGATGGGATGCTCATACAGCTTCTTTTACGTTACCCAGGATCGCCAGGAGCGCCGCTTGGATTCGCTGGTTACCACTCTCGATCAAGCCATGCTGAGCGAGCCGCCGCAGGAGCAGGAGAAATGGTTGCCCATCGTCATGCGCACGCTCGGCATCGTGTCGATCCGCATAGAGGCCGGGACCAGCCAACTGCTCGACTATAAATTGCCGACGGTCAAAAAAGAGCACTGGGATGCGCTGAACGGCTATCGTCAGGTCTCGCGCCCCCTGTTGCAGCACCCGGGCAGCACGCTGTACATCACCTACCTCGATCCCTTCGCCAGCGACGTGCGTACGCTGCAATCCACCGCCGCCGTCACGCTGTCGATTGTCGTCATGGTGGTGATTTTGCTGTTCAGCCTGCGCTGGCTGCGTGAACAGGCCGACGGCGAAGATCGTCTGGAACGCCGCGCGCGGCGCATTCTGAACGGCGAGCGTGAAAACGTCATGCAGGGCGACGTGCGTGAGTGGCCGGCCAACGTCAGCGGCGCGCTCGACCGCCTGCTGGCCGATCTGGCGGAAGCGCGGGAAGAGCGCAGCCGGGTCGATACGCTGATCCGCGCCTTCGCCGCGCAGGACGCCAAAACCGGGCTGAATAATCGCCTGTTCTTCGATAACCAATTGACCACTCAGCTGGAAGATGAAGGCTCGCACGGCATCGTGATGATGGTGCGGCTGCCCGATTTCGAGACCCTGCGCGAGACGCACGGCAGCGTGGCGGTGCAGGAGCTGATGTATTCGCTGGTCAACCTGCTGTCTACCTTCGTGATGCGCTACCCGTCGGCGCTGCTGGCGCGCTACTTCCACAGCGATTTTACCGTGTTGTTGCCGCATCGAACCCTGAAGGAGGCCGACGGCATCGCTTCACAGCTGGTCAACGCCATCGATGCATTGCCTTCCACGGCGCTGATCGATCGCGAGGCCTTCCTGCACATCGGCATCGTGGCGTACCGCAGCGGTCAAACCACCGAGCAGGTGATCGACTATGCGGAGCAGGCGACGCGCCACGCTACGCTGCAGGGCGAAAACGGGTGGTATGTGTACGACAGCCAGGTGCCGGAAAAGGGGCGCGGCAGCGTCAAGTGGCGCACGCTGCTGGAACAGGTGCTGGCGCGCGGTGGCCCGCGGCTGTATCAGAAACCGGCGGTGACCGTGGAAGGCGAGGTGCACCATCGCGAGATCATGAGCCGGATCTATGACGGCACCCAGGAATTGCTGCCGGCGGAATATATGCCGCTGGTGCAGCAGCTGGGGTTGGCGGAGAGTTACGATCGCCAACAGGTGAGCCGCATCATTCCCTTGTTGGCGCAGTGGCCCGAGGAAACGCTGGCGTTCCCGCTGTGCGTAGACTCGATTTTGCAGCGCTCTTTCCAGCGCTGGCTGCGGGATACGCTGTTGCAGTGCGAAAAAAGTCAGCGTCGACGAATTCTGATTGAACTTGCGGAGGCAGATGTGTGTCAACATATCGACCGTTTGCGTCCGGTGCTGAGGCTGTTGTCAGGGCTGGGCTGCCGCCTGGCGGTGTCCAAAGCGGGTTTAACCGTGGTCAGTACGTCCTATATCAAGTCGCTGCAGGTGGAGATCGTCAAGCTCCACCCGGGGTTGGTGCGGAGCATCGATAAGCGGGACGAAAACCAGCTGTTCGTGCAGAGCCTGACCGGCGCCTGCGCGGGTACGCGCGCGCAGGTGTTCGCCGCCAGCGTACGTACGCGCAACGAATGGCAGACGCTGAAAGAGCGTGGGATCCATGGCGGGCAGGGCGACTTTTTCGCGTCGCCGGAACCGATCGACGCGGGGCGTAAAAAATATTCACGTCGTTATCGCGTTTAAGCTGATTGCCGGACAAAAATTGACGTAGAATGAGCGCCGGATCCATCTGGGCCATGTCACCCGTCATTTTGGAGTTTTCTCCAATCTGCCTGCGACAATGACGCCTATTTGAGATAGGCTCTTGTCAGCTTTTATCTGGTTGGCGTTGGTAGGTGCTTACCATCGGCGGCAATCAGGGAATATGTTAGATTTTATGAGCTGTGTTACGCCGTTTCGTGCGTTGACAGGGTGGTAAACTGAGCCTTTGTTCAGGGAATTCAGGCCTCATCCAATTTCCGTGCATTCGAGCAGAAACAATACAGACTATTTTTCACCGAAGTAGAACGTTTTTGCGCCTTGTCGCTGCTTCGTGTGGTTGGTAAAGTAGGCGGATTTTATTTTCCGCCCCCAGCTTGCAGGATTATCCTTTCGTTATGTTTAAGAAATTTCGTGGCATGTTTTCCAACGACTTGTCCATCGACTTGGGTACCGCCAATACCCTGATTTATGTTAAAGGGCAAGGCATCGTACTGAATGAACCTTCGGTGGTTGCCATTCGTCAGGATCGTGCCGGCTCCCCAAAGAGCGTTGCGGCCGTCGGTCATGACGCCAAACAGATGCTGGGCCGCACCCCCGGCAACATCGCGGCTATTCGCCCGATGAAAGACGGCGTGATCGCCGACTTCTTCGTGACCGAAAAAATGCTGCAGCACTTTATCAAACAGGTTCACAGCAACAGCTTCATGCGCCCAAGCCCGCGCGTGCTGGTCTGTGTGCCGGTCGGCGCGACCCAGGTTGAACGCCGCGCTATCCGCGAGTCCGCCCAAGGGGCCGGCGCGCGCGAAGTGTTCCTGATTGAAGAGCCGATGGCGGCGGCGATCGGTGCAGGCTTGCCGGTTTCCGAAGCGACAGGCTCCATGGTGGTGGATATCGGTGGCGGTACCACTGAAGTGGCGGTGATCTCGCTGAACGGCGTGGTGTACTCCTCTTCCGTGCGCATCGGCGGCGACCGTTTCGATGAAGCCATCATCAATTATGTGCGCCGCAACTATGGCTCGCTGATCGGCGAAGCGACCGCCGAGCGCATCAAGCACGAAATCGGTTCTGCCTATCCGGGTGACGAAGTGCGTGAAATCGAAGTCCGTGGCCGTAACCTGGCCGAAGGCGTACCGCGCGGCTTTACCCTGAACTCCAATGAAATCCTCGAAGCCCTGCAAGAGCCGCTGACCGGCATCGTCAGCGCGGTGATGGTGGCGCTGGAGCAGTGCCCGCCAGAATTGGCCTCCGACATTTCCGAACGCGGCATGGTATTGACCGGCGGCGGCGCGTTGCTGCGCAACCTCGATCGCCTGCTGATGGAAGAAACCGGCATCCCGGTCGTGGTGGCGGAAGATCCGCTGACCTGCGTGGCGCGCGGCGGCGGCAAGGCGTTGGAAATGATCGACATGCACGGCGGCGATTTGTTCAGCGAAGAATAGTCAGCCCCTGGAAGGAGGAATCGTATCGGATGAATGCGCACAGCGAGAATCGGGTACGGTTCCTCTTTCTGTTGTCGAGGAACTCGCATAATTTATGAAGCCGATTTTTAGCAGGGGGCCTTCCCTGCAACTGCGACTTTTTTTGGCGGTGATTGCGGCCATTGGCCTGATCGTTGCCGACAGCCGGCTCGGCACGTTCGTGAAGATACGCAACTACATGGACACCGCAGTCAGCCCTTTCTATTTTCTGGCCAACGGGCCGCGTAAAGTTTTGGACAGCGTGTCAGAGACGCTGGCCACCCGCCAACAGCTGGAGCTGGAAAACCGCGCTCTGCGGCAGGAACTGCTGCTGAAAAACAGCGATATTCTTCTTCTTGGCCAATTCAAGCAGGAAAACGCCCGCTTGCGCGAGCTGCTGGGTTCCCCGCTGCGTCAGGACGAACACAAGATGGTCACCCAGGTGATCTCCACCGGTTCCGATCCGTATAGCGATCAGGTGGTGATCGACAAAGGGTCGGACAACGGCGTCTATGAAGGCCAGCCGGTGATCAGCGACAAGGGCGTGGTCGGTCAGGTGGTGGCGGTGGCGAAAGTCACCAGCCGCGTGCTGCTGATCTGCGACGCCTCGCATGCGCTGCCGATCCAGGTGCTGCGCAACGATATTCGGGTGATCGCCGCGGGCAGCGGCTGCGCCGACGATCTGCAACTGGAGCATCTGCCGAACAACACCGACATCCGCGTCGGCGACGTGCTGGTCACCTCCGGCCTCGGCGGCCGCTTCCCTGAAGGGTATCCGGTGGCGGTGGTCTCCTCGGTCAAGGTTGACAACCAGCGTGCTTACACTGTGATTCAGGCGCGGCCGACCGCCGGTCTGCAGCGCTTGCGTTATCTGTTGTTGTTGTGGGGCGCCGATCGCAACGGCGACATGCCGCTGCCGCCGGACGAAGTGCACCGCGTGGCCAATGAACGCCTGATGCAGATGATGCCGCAGGTGCTGCCGCCTGCCGGTTCCGTCGGGCCACAGCTGCCGGCTCCGGCCACCGGGGTGGCGCCGCAAACCACGGCACCGGCCTCTGCTCAGCCTCAGGTTCAGCCCGCGGCGGCGGGGGTGGTGCAATGAACAGCTACCGCAGCCACGGGCGCTGGATAATCTGGCTGTCGTTCCTGGTGGCGTTGGTGCTGCAAATCATGCCGTGGCCGGAGCAGATCTACATGTTCCGGCCTTCCTGGCTGGTGCTGATCCTGATCTACTGGGTGATGGCTTTGCCACATCGGGTCAACGTCGGCACCGGCTTCGTGCTGGGGCTGATCATGGATCTGATCCTCGGTTCCACGCTGGGCGTGCGCGCGCTGGCGCTGGGCATCATCGCCTATCTGGTGGCGTTCAAATTCCAACTGTTCCGCAATATGGCGCTGTGGCAACAGGCGCTTATCGTCGTGTTGCTGTCGCTGTCGATGGATGTGGTGGTGTTCTGGGCTGAGTTTTTAGTGATCAACGTCTCTTTCCGCCCAGAGGTGTTCTGGAGTAGTGTGGTAAACGGCATTTTGTGGCCGTGGTTATTCCTGTTGATGCGTAAAATCCGCCGTCAGTTCGCCGTACAGTAAGGGTATATCAATGACTTCGCTTTATCTGGCCTCCGGCTCCCCACGTCGACGTGAACTGCTGACCCTGCTGGGCGTGTCGTTCGACATTATGCTGACGCATACCGAAGAGCAGCGCCGGGAAGGCGAAGCCGCAGAAGCCTATGTGCGCCGCCTGGCGCAGGACAAGGCCAAAGCGGGCGTGGCGCTGGCGCAGGAAGATCGGCCGGTGCTGGGCGCCGACACCATCGTGGTGCTCAACGGCCGGGTGCTGGAGAAGCCGCGCGACGAAGCCCATGCGGCGGACATGCTGGCGGCCCTGTCCGGCAAGCAGCATCAGGTGATGACGGCAGTGGCGATCGCCGATCGCCACGACGTGCGTTGCCAGCTGGTGGTGACCGACGTGACGTTCCGCAGCCTGTCACAACAGGATATCCGCGACTATATTGCTACGGGCGAACCGATGGATAAGGCGGGCGCCTATGGAATTCAAGGAAAGGGTGGTTGTTTCGTCAGAACGATAACCGGGAGTTATCACGCAGTGGTCGGTCTGCCGCTGGTCGAAACACATGAGCTGCTCAGTAATTTTGTCGCATTACGTGATGTAAGAACCGGTTGATGGGCGCTGCCATTATCGACCGGCTCTGAGGAGAAGGCATGACAGCTGAGCTACTGGTTAATATCACACCGTCTGAAACGCGGGTCGCCTATATCGATGGCGGCATTCTGCAAGAGATCCATATCGAACGCGAATCCAAACGCGGCATCGTCGGCAATATCTATAAAGGGCGCGTCAGCCGCGTCCTGCCGGGCATGCAGGCGGCGTTCGTCGACATCGGCCTCGATAAGGCCGCCTTCCTGCACGCCTCTGACATCATGCCGCATACCGAATGCGTCGCCGGCGATGAGCGGAAAAACTTCCACGTGCGCGACATCGCCGAGCTGGTGCGCCAGGGGCAAGACCTGATGGTGCAGGTGGTGAAAGATCCGCTTGGCACCAAGGGCGCGCGTCTGACCACCGATATCACGCTGCCTTCGCGTTATCTGGTCTTCATGCCGGGTGCGGCGCACGTCGGCGTGTCGCAGCGCATCGACAGCGAAGCCGAGCGCGAGCGCCTGAAGGCGATCGTGGCGCCGCACTGCGACGAGCTGGGCGGCTTTATCATCCGCACCGCGGCTGAAGGCATCGGCGAGGAAGAGCTGGCGCAGGACGCCGCATTCCTCAAACGGCTGTGGACCAAGGTGATGGAGCGCAAGAAGCGCAACCAGACCAAATACAAGCTGTACGGCGAGCTGGCGTTGGCGCAGCGCATCTTGCGCGATTTCGCCGGCGCGGCGCTGGATCGCATCCGCGTCGATTCGCGGCTGACGCACGATCTGCTGGTGGAGTTCACCGGTGAGTACATCCCGGACATCACCAACAAGCTCGAGCTCTATACCGGCAGTCAGCCGATTTTCGATCTGTACGATGTGGAAAACGAGATCCAGCGCGCGCTGGAGCGCAAGGTGGAGCTGAAGTCCGGCGGCTATCTGATCATCGATCAGACCGAGGCGATGACCACGGTCGACATCAACACCGGCGCCTTCGTCGGCCACCGCAACCTCGACGAAACCATCTTCAATACCAACATCGAGGCGACGCAGGCCATTGCGCGCCAGCTGCGGCTGCGCAACCTGGGCGGCATCATCATCATCGACTTTATCGATATGAACAACGAAGAGCATCGCCGCCGGGTGCTGCACTCGCTGGAGCAGGCGTTGAGTAAAGATCGGGTAAAAACCACGATCAACGGCTTCTCTCAGCTAGGCTTAGTTGAAATGACGCGTAAACGAACGCGTGAAAGCATTGAACATGTGCTCTGTCACGATTGTCCTACTTGCAATGGGCGCGGCACCGTGAAAACGGTGGAAACCGTGTGCTACGAGATCCTGCGCGAGATTGTGCGCGTGCATCACGCTTACGATTCCGATCGCTTCCTGGTGTACGCCTCTGCGGCGGTCGGCGAAGCGCTGAAGAGCGAAGAGTCGCATGCGCTGGCCGAAGTGGAGATTTTCGTCGGCAAACAGGTGAAGGTGCAGATCGAACCGTTGTACAGCCAGGAGCAGTTCGACGTCGTCATGATGTAGCCCGCCCGACATCGGTAGGGGCCCGGCACGCCGGGCCCGTCAGTGCATAGATATTCCCGTTGCCAGGCAGCGGAGCAAGGAGAACTGCGTGAGGCGACTGCCTGGGATTCTGTTAGCAACAGGCGCCACCCTAATCGTGATTGTGGCGCTGCTGATCAGCGGGCTGCGCCTGATGCTGCCGAAGCTGAACGACTACCGTCCCCAACTGCTGGCGCAGGTGGAGAAGCTGTCCGGCGTGCCCGTGCAGATGGATTTCCTACAGGGCAGTTGGGAAACCTTCGGCCCGCAGCTTGAAGTGCGTAACCTGAGCGTTACGCTGCCCAAAAGCGATGTGCATATCGAGCGCGTGACGCTGGCGCTGGATGTGTGGCAGTCGCTGTTGCACTGGCGCTGGCAGTTCCGCGATCTGACCTTCTATCAATTCCGGCTTGATTTGAACGCCACGCTGGGCGGCGATCGGCAGGGCGATGGCCTTGAACCCGGTAAAATCAGCGATCTGATGCTGCGCCAGCTCGACCATTTCGATCTGCGCGACAGTCGTATTTCATTCCTGACGCCCGCCGGCGCGCGCGCCGAATTCGACATTCCCCAGCTGACCTGGCTCAACGGCCGCGATCGCCACCGCGCCGAGGGGCAGATCAGCCTGTCGACGCTGAATGGCCAGCACGGCGTGGTGCAGCTGCGCATGGACCTGCGTGACAATCAAGGCCTGCTGGATACCGGCACGGTCTACCTGCAGGCCGATAACATCGACATGAAACCCTGGTTTACCCGCTGGCTGCGCGCCAACACCGGGCTGGAAAGCGCCGACTTCAGCCTGGCTGCCTGGCTGCAGGTGCAGAACGGCCAGATCGCCGGCGGCCATGCGTTGCTCAAGCAAGGGGCGGCCAACTGGGACACCGGCGCCGCGCAGCACCGGCTGGACGTGGATAATCTGGCGCTGTCGCTGCGCCGCCAGGGCACCGGTTGGCAGCTCGACGTGCCGCAACTGCGGTTGAGCACCGACGGCCAGGCCTGGCCGCAGGGCGCGCTTTCCGCGCTGTGGCTGCCGGAAAACACCGAATTCATGGGGCCGGCGCAGAATGAAGAACTGCGTGTGCGCGCGACTGATATTCAGCTGGAGCGTCTGTCGGCGCTGTTGCCGACCTTCTCCTTCCTCAGCCCGGACGTGCTCGAGCGCTGGAACGATCTGCAGCCGCAGGGGCAATTGGAAGCGCTGGCGCTGGACATTCCGCTCAAGCAGCCGGAAAAGAGCCGTTTCCAGGCGCTGTGGCGCGATGTCAGCTGGCAGCGTTGGGAACTGCTGCCGGGCGTTAACCACTTCTCCGGGGCGTTGAGCGGCGGGGTGGAGAACGGCCGCCTGACGCTGGGGCTCACCGACAGCACCCTGCCTTACGGCGACATGTTCCGCGCCCCGCTTGAAATCAGCAGCGCGCGCGGCGCGCTGACCTGGCGTTACAACGATCAGGGCTGGGAGCTGGCGAGTCAGGGGCTGGACGTCAAGGCGAAGTCGCTGTGGGTCAACGGTGATTTCCGTTATCAGCAGCCGGCCAAGGGCGATCCGTGGCTGAACATCCTGGCGGGCATCCGCCTGTATGACGGCGCCGACGCCTGGCGCTATTTCCCGGAACCGTTGATGGGCAAGCATCTGGTGGACTACCTGAGCGGCGCCATTCAGGGCGGCCAGGTGGATAACGCTACGCTGATTTATTCCGGCGATCCGCAGCACTTCCCGTATCGTAAAAACGAAGGGCAGTTTGAAGTTTTCGTACCGCTACGTCACGCCACCTTCCAGTTCCAACCGGGCTGGCCGGCGCTGACCGATTTGGCGATCGATCTCGATTTCGCCAACGAGGGATTGTGGATGCATGCGCCGCAAACCCGATTGGGTAAGGTGGCGGGTAAAAATATCAGCGCGGTGATCCCGGATTACCTGAAAGAGCGGCTGCTGATCGACGCCGAAGTCGCGGGTGCGGGCAGCGACGTGCATGACTACTTCATGCAGACGCCGTTGCACGATTCGCTCGGGGCGGCGCTGGAGCAGCTGCAGATTGGCGGTGATGTCAGTGGGCGCTTACATCTTGATATTCCCCTGGACGGCGAGCAGGTCAGAGCCACCGGCGAAGTGGCGCTGAACAACAATTCGTTGCTGATAAAGCCGCTGGACAGCGAACTGCAAAAGCTCAGCGGCAAGTTCCGCTTCGACAACGGCAACCTGCAGAGCGATCCCCTGTCGGCCAACTGGTTCGGGCAGCCGGTGGCGGTCAACTTTTCCACGCAGGAAGGCGATCGCGATTACAAGATCAATGTCGGCCTGAAGGGCGACTGGCTGCCGGGCAAGTTCCCCGGCCTGCCAAAAGAGGCCGCTGATGCGCTCAGCGGCAGCGCGCCCTGGCAGAGCCAGGTGGCCATCACGCTGCCGCATCAGGGCTCGGCCAGCTATGATATCGGCATTGACGCGGATTTGAAGAAAGTGAGCAGTCACTTACCTTTACCGCTGGACAAGGCACCGGGCGAGGCACTGCCGGTGAACGTCAAGGTCAAAGGCGGTCTGAACGGTTTCATGTTGACCGGCAGCGCGGGCAAACAGAACCGCTTCAACAGCGAATGGAACTTCGATAAAAAACAGGTGAATCTGGCGCGCGCCGCCTGGCAAACCAACGGGGGCGGCACGCCGCCGCTGCCGGCCGGCAAGTCGATGACGCTGAATCTGCCGGCGCTGGACGGTGAGCAGTGGCTGGCGCTGCTGGCGCCGGCACTGAAACAGGGCGGCGGCAGCGGTCAGGTGGGCGGTTTCAGCTTCCCTACCACCGTGGCGCTGACTACGCCGCAGCTGCTGTTGGGCGGCCAGGCCTGGCATAAGCTGACGCTATCGGCCGAAAAACAGCTTGGCGCTACCCTGGTGAGCGCCAAGAGCGACGAAGTGGACGGCAGCCTGCGGGTGGCCGATCGCGGGCCGTGGCGCGCCGATATCAACTACCTGTATTACAACCCACAGTTCGCCGAGACGAAAAACGCGGCGGGCGCACCGTCGCCGTCGACCGAGAAAGTTTCCTTCCGCGACTGGCCTTCGCTGATGCTGCGCTGTAAGTCGTGCTGGGTGCTGGGGCAGAACCTCGGCAAGGTCGAGGCGGATCTGACTAATCGGGGGGATACCCTGACGCTGGATCACGGTCTGGTCGATACCGGTAAAGGGCGTATGAGCGCCACCGGCCTGTGGAAACAAAACGCGCAGGAAGAGCGCAGCTCGCTGAAAGGCAAACTGCTCGGCGGCAAGATCGATGAAACCGCCGCCTTCTTCGGCATCACTATTCCGCTGAAGGGGGCGCCTTACGACGTGGACTTCGATCTGTACTGGCACGGCGCGCCGTGGCAGCCGCAGGTCGATACGTTAAGCGGCGCGCTACAGGTCAAGATGGGCAAGGGCGAGATCGACAGCATGGGCGGCGGCCGCGCCGGCCAGCTGCTGCGGCTGGTCAGCTTCGACGCCCTGCTGCGCAAGCTGCAGTTCGATTTCAGCGATACCTTCGGCAAAGGTTTCTACTTTGATTCCATCCGCAGCACCGCCTGGCTGAAAGATGGCATAATGCATACTGATAATCTATTGATCGACGGCCTGGCGGCGGACATCGCCATGAGCGGCCAGATCGATCTGGCGCGCCGCCGCATCGATATGGAGGCGGTGGTGGCGCCGGCGATTTCGGCGACCGTCGGCGTGGCCACGGCGTTTGTCGTCAACCCGATCGTCGGCGCGGCGGTATTTGCCGCCTCGCAGGTGCTGGGGCCGCTGTGGAGCAAGATTTCGCTGATTCGCTACCATATCGGCGGCGATCTCGACCAGCCGAAGATCAATGAGGTACTTCGTAAGGCAAAGGAGGATAAGGCGTCATGAGGAATGCTAACGTTGCGTTGTTGCAGTTGTGCAGTGGCGATCAGGTGCGCGATAACCTGGCCCAGATTGAACAGCAGATTAAGCAGCTCAATGCCGGGGTAAAACTGGTCATGACGCCGGAGAACGCGCTGCTGTTCGCCAACTCCGCGGCCTACCGCCAACAGGCGGAAAAACAGGGCGATGGCCCGCTGCAGAACGCGGTGCGTGAGCTGGCGCGCCGCTATGGGGTGTGGTTGCTGGTGGGCTCGATGCCCTTGATCAGCCGCGAAAACCCGGAACTTATCACTACCAGCAGCCTGTTGTTCGACGAGCAGGGCGAGATCCGCGCCCGCTATGACAAACTGCATATGTTCGATGTGGATATCAACGATGCGCACGGCCACTACCGCGAGTCGGATACCTACCAGCACGGGCAGCACCTGACGGTGGTGGATACGCCGGTCGGGCGCTTGGGCATGACCATATGCTACGATCTGCGCTTCCCCGCGCTGTTCCAGGCGCTGCGGGCACAGGGCGCCGAACTGATTTCGGTGCCGGCGGCGTTTACCCGGGTCACCGGCGAGGCGCATTGGGAAATCCTGCTGCGCGCCCGGGCGATCGAAAACCAGTGCATGATCCTGGCGCCGGCGCAGGTGGGGCGCCACGGACCGACTCGTCGTACCTGGGGCCACACGCTGGCTGTTGACGGCTGGGGCAAGGTGCTGGCCGAGAACGCGGACGCCGTGGCGGCGCTGAAGGTGCGCGTGGACACCGCAAGCCTGAAAAATATTCGTGCGCAGATGCCGGTGCTGCAGCACAACCGATTCCAGACGTCGCTGACGGCGCCGTCTGACAAGCTATCCTCCAATCAAGAGTGAAACCATTATGAGCCTGACGTTTGTCAGTGAGCAGTTACTCGCTACCAACAAGCTGAGTCATCAAGACCTGTACAGGGTACTGGGTCAACTGGCAGAACGCCGTATCGACTACGCCGATCTCTATTTTCAGTCCAGCTATCACGAAGCCTGGGTGATCGAGGACGGCATCATCAAGGATGGCTCTTACAATATCGACCAGGGCGTCGGCGTGCGCGCCGTCAGCGGTGAGAAGACCGGCTTCGCCTATGCCGATCAGATCACCCTGAATGCGCTGCAGCAGAGCGCCCAGGCGGCGCGCAGCATCGTGCGCGAGCAGGGCGACGGGCGGGCGCATACCCTGGGCGAAATCGGTTACCGGGCGCTGTATCCGCTGCTCGATCCGCTGCAAAGCCTGCCGCGCGAAGAGAAAATCGCCCTGTTGCACCGCGTCGACAAGGTGGCGCGCGCCGCCGATGCGCGGGTGCAGGAAGTGAACGCCAGCATCACCGGCGTTTACGAGCAGGTGTTGGTGGCCGCCACCGACGGCACGCTGGCGGCGGACGTTCGCCCGCTGGTGCGTCTTTCCGTCAGCGTGCTGGTGGAGCAGGACGGCAAGCGTGAGCGCGGCTCCAGCGGCGGCGGCGGCCGTTTCGGCTATGACTACTTCCTGGAAACCGTCGACGGCGACGTGCGCGCCGATGCCTACGCCAAAGAAGCGGTGCGCATGGCGCTGGTCAACCTCGGCGCGGTGGCGGCGCCGGCCGGCAATATGCCGGTCGTGCTGGGCGCCGGCTGGCCGGGCGTGCTGCTGCATGAGGCGGTGGGCCACGGCCTGGAAGGCGACTTCAACCGGCGCGGCACCTCGGTGTTCAGCGGCCATATGGGCGAGCTGGTGGCGTCCGAGCTATGTACCGTGGTGGACGACGGCACCCTGCAAGGGCGCCGCGGCTCGCTGGCGATCGACGACGAAGGCGTGCCGGGCCAGTACAACGTGCTGATCGAAAACGGCGTGCTGAAAGGCTACATGCAGGACAAGCTCAACGCGCGGCTGATGGGCGTCGCCCCGACCGGCAACGGCCGCCGCGAGTCCTACGCGCATCTGCCGATGCCGCGCATGACCAATACCTACATGCTGGCGGGCCAATCGACGCCGGAAGAGATCATCGCCAGCGTCGAGTACGGCCTGTACGCGCCGAACTTTGGCGGCGGCCAGGTGGACATCACCTCCGGCAAGTTTGTATTCTCCACCACCGAAGCCTACCTGATCGAGAAGGGACGCATCACCAAACCGGTGAAAGGGGCGACGCTGATCGGCTCCGGCATCGAGGCGATGCAGCAGATCTCGATGGTCGGCAACGATCTGGCGCTCGATAAAGGCGTGGGCGTGTGCGGCAAGGAAGGCCAGAGCGTGCCGGTGGGCGTCGGCCAACCGACGCTGAAACTGGACACGCTCACCGTCGGCGGCACGGCGTAATCTTTCCTCAAGGGGCCACGCGTTGGCCCCTCACCATGCTCCATTTCGCGGCCTTTCTCGCATTCGTAACGCTAAGCGCGGCAGGACGCCGTAGCCTGCACGACATAATGGAATGAAATTGACGTGGCGAAAAAACAGAGCACGACAAGAATGACGCGCCTGGCATTATCCGCTCGGCGTTGGCTGCTGGTGCTGGGCGTTCTGTCCCTGACGGGCTGCGCCCGTTCCGATGCGCTGTGGGGCGTGGTCGATAAACTCTGCATGGCCAACTATCAGCAAAAACGCAATCCGGCCCCGTGCGAGCAGATTTATATGCCGCAGGGGAAGGCCCTGGGCTTTAGCGTGCTGCAGAACCCGCGTTACCCTTATCACTTTATCCTGGTGCCGACGGCGCCGCTCTCCGGCATTGAAAGCCCGCAGCTGCTGGTTGGAGAACGGACGGACTATTTTGGCTATGCCTGGCTGATGCGTTACCGGCTGGCCGCCGAGTATGGCGGACCGGTGCCGGATGATATGTTGGGCATGGCGATCAACTCCGCATACGGCCGCAGTCAGAATCAATTGCATATTCACCTGACCTGTCTGCGCGAAGATGTGCGGCGTCAATTGCAGGCGGAACGCCCCTACATACAGGAGCAATGGCGGCCTTTGCCGGATAAGTTGTTGCGCCACACCTATTATGCTCGCCGCGTGATGCAGCCAGCCGTGATGGGCATCTACCCGATTAAGGATTTGGCGGATTATTTCCATCTGTCGCCGCCGCAGCTGGCGGAATATGGCGTGGTCGTCGTTCCGACGATGTTTGCCGGCCGGCAAGGATTTATCTTGCTGGCCTCGAAGCGCGGCTGGGACGTCGGCAATCGCGCGTCGGTAGAGTCGCTGCTGGATAAAGAGTGCGCGATATTGCCACGTTGATTTTGCTACATAAATGACGGAGGTGAGAGCGACGAGGCATCGCTCTCACCTTGTTGTCCCTACCTAAACCGCGCATCCCGCGTAAACAGGAAAGCGGCTTCCCGCAGGCGAGCGTCGGCTTGTGCCTGATCCCCCTGATAGCGCAAGATCATAATCAGCGTGGCGTAGACGTTGGCGTCGATGCGGTGCTGCAGATAGGCATTGGCCCACTGCCGATAGCCGGTCAACAGGGCATCATCACGCGTCTGGTTGTAGACCAGCAACGCGTGAGATTGCTCGTCGAAGGTTTTGCGCTCCCGGTAGATCCAGGCGGCCGGCGACGGCATCTGCTCGATGCTGTCGATGTTGGCCAGCATAGTGCGCTCCGACTGGGTGAGCGCCATGCGCCCTTGCCAGGCGAAGACCGCCATCACCAGCACGCCGAGCGCCGCAAACGCCACCGGCAGGCTCAGGGCTTTGGCGAACGGCAGCGGGCGAGGCTCGCCGGTTTGGCCGTCCAGCAGCGCCAGCAGCAGCAGAAACGCCAGCCAGTGCGGCGCAGACAGATAGAAAGGGTATTCCAGCTGGGTGTGTATCAGCATCGGCAGCAGCACCAGGAACAAGCCGACGCGCGCACCGTTCGGCTGTTCTCGATCCCGTTGCCAGGCGCTTTTCAGCAGCCGTGCGCCGGCGGCAAGGACGATAGCGATACCTGCCAGCGCCGGCAGGCCACCCTCAATCCACCACAGCAGGATTTCATTGTGCGGATGCCCGGCGACTTCCAACACTTCTCGCCAGGGCATTTCCTGCAGGCGAAAGTGCGCGAAGCTGTATTCAAAACCGCCGTAACCCCAGCCCAGCAGCGGCTTGGCCAGGATCATGGCGCCGACGTCATGCAGCATGGTGAGGCGAGCGCTATTGGACAGCTCCCGACCGATCAGACCCGCGCGGCCATCCAGGCCGAAACCGGTGAATAGCACCGCCAGGCCGATCGCCACGCCCAGCAGCAGCGCGCCGCCGGCCCAGCGGCTCGCGGCCGGGCGCCGGCGGGCAAAACGGCACAGCAGCAAAGCCGCCGCCAAGGCGCCGCCAAGCCAGGCGGCGCGCGACTGGATCAGTACCAGCAGGGCGGAGAAAACGGCCAGCAGCGCGAGCAGCGGGATTTGCCGCCGCCACGTTGGCGCTGAGAGGGGAGCAAGCAGCAGCCAGAGCGCCAAGGCCAGCCCGGTGGCGATAAAGCTGCCCAGCACGTTCGGTTGCTGAAAGACGCCGTAGACCCGGCTGCCGTTAGGGGCTACCCAGGCCAGCGTGGGGGCGAACAGCTGCAGCGCCGCCAGCAACGCCTGAACGCCGATGGCGAACAGCAGACCGTACAGCAGCAGCTCGCGCTGTCGGGCGGTTAGGCGCAGCTGCAGGCAGGCGACATAGAACAGCCAGCCGCCGAGCAAACCGGCGCAGCGCCACAGGGCATCTTCGCGCCACTCGAGGCGGGTATACAGCAGCGGCAACGCCAGTACGGCGATGCCGAGCAGCAACCGCCGGGCGGTGGGGGTCAGCGAAAAACGGATGCGACCCAGGCAAACGGTAAACGTCACGATCAGCGTGGTGAGCGCCATGACGCTCCAGGCCAGAATGTTTTGCGGCAGCGCCAGACCGTCGCCGCCCATGTTGGGGTAATAAACCGGCAGGACCGCCGCCATCCAGATCAGCAGCAGGGGCAGCACGGCGATGGTCGCTGCGTTAGCGGGAGATTTATCGGCCATGGTTAACCTGCCATGGCCTGATAGCGTTTATGAAATGCATGTTTTGATTATTCCCTATCCTTTATCCTGATGTTGAAATGCGTGTAATGTTCAATTCGAAAATGTCTCATGGGAAATTTAATCCGTCTTCATGGTGAAGCGATAAATAATGTTTACCCTGAGAATGCGCGAGACCGTGTGCCTAAAGAAAGGTTAAGCCGTATTTTTCACCCGCAAAAGGCATTTTTGTTGTTTGCAAAAACAGATGCGCTATTTTCTCAAATCCATTGTGATTCAGTCAAATTTTAATCTAATATTATTTTTATTCATTGAAATCAGTTGGTTGATGGTTGTCTTGACGTGTGTGAATATCGTGGGGCATCTCGGCGATGGCCTATGTCGGCAGTCAATGTGAAGAATAAAATAGGTATCTTATTGTTTAATTTATTTCGTCAGCGGCGGCGTGACGACGGAGATTTATTCCATCGTTTTCCATTGCTGGTTTTTAAATTCAATGTGATTTTTATGGTTTTATTTTTATTAAGATTCTTCTTGTCTTTACCTGTTTTTTTTAATTTTTATAAAATGATTTATTGTTAGGATTGTTCTGCTGTATTGGAAATAAAAGAGGTTATGGCCTGAGCCTCCCGTTGTCGCGGCAGAATACGGACTAACGCGCCTGTAAAAGCGCGTTAATCTCGTTTCTCATTCGCTTACTCCACCTCCCCGATCCGCTCCAGCGCATCCACCACCAGATCCCAGAATTTATCCTGATCCAGTTTGACCGCTACCTGGGTGTGGCAATCCGGCGGCGGCGGCGCGCGGAAGTCCGCGACCGTCATGCCTAAGGTGAGGGTGCCGGTCAGCTCTATATTTACCGGCGCTTTGCGCACCGACATGACGCTCGGATCGATCACATAGGCCACCGCGCATGGATCGTGCACCGGCGGGGCGCTGAAGCCTTGCGCCTGTTGGTACATACGGCCAAAGAATGCCAGCAGCTCGCCGACGAAGGCGGCCGGCCGGGTGCCGAGGGCGGCGATGCGTTCGCAGACTGCCGGCGTGGCCAGCGCCTGGTGGGTGAGATCCAGCCCGACCATGGTCAGCGGCCATTTTTCGTTGAACACGATGTGCGCCGCCTCGGGATCGATTTTGATATTGAACTCCGCCACCGCGCTCCAGTTGCCCACATGATAGCCGCCGCCCATCAGCACCACTTCCTTGACCCGCTCGGCAATGCGCGGCTCTTTACGCACCGCCATGGCGATATTGGTCAGGCCGCCGGTCGGCACCAGCGTCACGCTGCCCGGCGGGTGGGCCATCACGGTCTCGATGATCAGGTCTACCGCGTGGCGTGAGTCCAACTGCAGGTGGGGTTCCGGCAGCACCGGGCCATCGAGGCCTGAGTCGCCGTGAATGTCGGGCGCCACTTCGATATTGCGCACCAGCGGGCGCGGGCAGCCGGCGGCGAAGGGGACGCCGGTGATATTGGCGATACGGGCCACCGCCAGGGCGTTGCGCGTCACTTTGTCCAGCGTCTGGTTACCCACCACGGTGGTGACCGCCAGCAGGTCGATCTGCGGATTGCCCCAGGCCAGCAACAGAGCGATGGCGTCGTCATGCCCCGGGTCACAGTCCAGTATGATTTTTTTCATGGTTATTCCTGATGCAGGGAGAGGTTTCCGCAGCATAACGCAGCGCGGCGGCGTGGGATAATGCCGATGGTGCTTTTGTTAACGGCATCAAAGCCTTGCCACTTTTACGATGTAATGAAACGTAAATCCTGCTCACCGGGCTTTACCCTGGAGTTTACTCCAGGGTTTACAGTGAGGTTCAGCGTCAATGCATAGAGGAGAGGCGGGATGAGCTTACTGAAACGGTTGTTGGGGCAAAGCGGTATTCACGGCGGTCATCAGCGCGCGGGCCACGGCGGCGGGCATCATGGCAACCGCTATAACCAACATGGCGAGCCGGGGCCGCCGTGCCCGGAATGCCGGGCAGTGAATAAATCGGGCGCCCGTTATTGCCACCGCTGCGGTCAGCCGTTTGCCGCGCTAAGCGCCACCTGCGGCCAGTGCGCCGCGCCGTTGCCGCCGGGCAGCCGCTTTTGTCCGCAGTGCGGCGGCGGTGTGCCGTGAACCGGGGCGGTTGGACACTCGCGCTGCTGCTGGGCGCCATGGCGCTATGGACGCTGCTGGCCTGGGGCGTAGCCGGGGTGCTGGCCTGGCTCCCGGCGTTGGCGGAGGCAGCCGAGAAGGCATCGTTGCCGGTGAACGGTGCGCTGAGCCTGGTGCCGCAGGCGGTGCTGGACGCCTGGCTGCCGTGGCTGAAACAGCTGGGCAGCGGGTTGGCGAGCTATTTTCCTCTGCTGCTGACCTGGGCGGGCTACGCCGTCTGGCTGCTGTGGGGCATCGGCATGTTGGCGCTGACGCTGCTGGCCGCGCTGGCGCGCCGCTATTTAAGCGCTGCTCAGCGATAGCCCTGATAGACCGCCGCTACGCGTTCGAAATAGTCGGTTAAATAGTTGATGCACACCTGCACCTTCAGCGGCAGTTTGTCTTTCTCGGTATAGAGCGCGTAGATCGGCCGTGGATCCGAATGGTAGCTTTTGAACAGGATCTCGATCTCGCCGCGTTTGATCTCTTCGATCACCCACATCAGCGGGGCGTAGGCGATGCCGGCGCCATTTTTCAGCCAACGGATCATGGTGGAGGAGTCGTTGGTGACGAAGCGCCCCTGCGGGGAAATGCGTGTGGTGATGCCTTCCGGCGACATCAGTTCAAATTCGCTGTCGGGCCGCACGCTGTACTCCAGCCAGGAGAAGTTGACCATGTCGCTCGGCTTCTGCGGCGTGCCGTGCTGGATCAGGTAGCTTTTGGCGGCGCACACCACCATCGGCATCTGCCCCAGGCGGCGGGAGAACAGGCTGGAGTCCTGCAGCGCCCCGGTGCGGATCACCAGATCCAGTCCGTCGGTGATCAGATCCGGCGCCGGTATGCCGGTCACCAGGTTGACCGTCAGGCCTGGGTACTCTTTCATCATCTCGGCGGTCATGTTCGCCAGCACGTTTTGCGCCATGGTGGATGAGCTGCCGATGCGCAGCGTGCCGGCGGGCGTATTGTTAAACGCGTACAGCTGCTCATGCACCTCGCTGACTTCCTGCAGCATGCGTCGGCAGCCCTGATAGTAGATTTTGCCGGCCTCGGTCAGGCCGATGCTGCGCGTGCTGCGGTTCAACAGCTTGACCTGCAGTTCATTTTCCAGTTTCGAGACGGTTTGACTGATCGATGAAACGCTCATGTCGAGTTGGCGTGCGGCCGCGGTAAACGACCCGAACTCAACCACTTTGGCGAATACCGACATCCGTTTTAATCTTTCCATTATTCACTCTGGCTTAAAAGTGATTTAGATCACAGATTGTTGATGCCTTGATAGTAAGCAGGCTAATATAACGTGGTCGGGTGAATAGACCTTACCAACGTGCGAGAGCGATCGGCAACGCAATCCTGCCGCTCCTCCGGCACCCTCGCAATCCCTGTCGTGGATGTCTGCCCCCAAGTTTAACCTTTTTTCGGGTTCGTGACCTGGACAAGCTGTCCGGTCAAGATTTGTGGCGCGCGCACGCTAAAATGTAAAGAGAATGTGAATGGCGAGATGTGTCTTTCCCCGGCGTAGTGAACAATAAGGAAAAAGTGATGAGTTTGCTTCCGGTTATGGTCATCTTCGGGCTGTCGTTTCCGCCGGTGTTTTTCGAGCTGCTGGTGTCGCTGGCGCTGTTTTTTCTCCTGCGCCGCCTGCTGCAGCCGACGGGGATTTACGATTTTGTCTGGCATCCGGCGCTGTTTAATACCGCGCTGTATTGCTGCTTGTTTTATCTGATTTCGTGTCTTTTTGTTTGAGGTCGCTGTGAAAAATTTTTCGATAAAAATAACCCGAATCGCGATCACTTTGATTCTTGTGCTGTTGGGCATCGCCGCGATATTCAAGGCCTGGGTGTTCTACACCGAGTCGCCGTGGACGCGTGATGCCAAGTTTACCGCCGATGTGGTGGCGATCGCCCCGGACGTCAGCGGCCTGCTGACCGACGTGCCGGTGGTGGATAACCAACTGGTGAAGAAAGGCCAGGTGCTGTTCGTGGTCGATCGGCCGCGTTATGAGCAGGCGCTGGCGGAAGCCGGCGCCGACGTCGCCTACTATCAGACGCTGGCGGCGGAAAAACGGCGCGAGGCCGGCCGCCGCGTGAAGCTGGGCGTGCAGGCGATGTCGCAGGAAGAGATTGACCAGTCGAACAACTCACTGCAGACCGTGCAGCACCAGCTGGCGAAGGCCATTGCGGCGCGCGAGCTGGCGCAGCTGGATCTGGAACGCACCACGGTGCGGGCGCCGGCCGATGGCTGGATCACCAACCTCAACGTCCATGCCGGCGAATACATCACCCGCGGCTCGGTGGCGGTGGCGCTGGTGAAGAAAGATTCCTTCTACATCCTGGCGTACCTGGAAGAAACCAAGCTGAATGGCCTGAATAAGGGCGACCGCGCGGAGATCACCCCGCTCGGCAGCAACCGCATCATGCACGGTACCGTCGACAGCGTGGCGGCGGCGGTGAACAACAGCAGCAGCACGGTGAACAACAAAGGGTTGGCCTCGATCGACAGCAACCTGGAGTGGGTGCGCCTGGCGCAGCGCGTGCCGGTGAAGATCCTGCTGGACGCCAAGGATCAACAGCATCCGTACCCGGCCGGCACCACCGCCACCGTGGTGATCGTCGGCAAGAACGATCGCAATGCCGACAGCGGCTCGCCTTTTGTGCGCCTGATGCACCGGCTGCGTGAGTTCGGCTAATGAGCAGCCCAACCTTTATCCGGCTGAGATTCGCCTTCAAACTCAGCTTCGCGATTGTGTTTGCGCTGTTCGTCGGCTTCCATCTCAATCTGGAAACCCCGCGCTGGTCGGCGATGACCGCCGCCATCGTCGCCGCCGGCCCGGCCTTTGCCGCCGGCGGCGAACCCTTCTCCGGCGCCATCCGCCACCGCGGCTGGCTGCGCATTATCGGCACCTTTATCGGTTGCTTCGTCGGCCTGATCATTATCATCACCACCGCCCGTGCGCCGGTGGTGATGCTGTTGCTGTGCTGCATCTGGGCCGGTTTCTGCACCTGGCTCTCTTCGCTTATCAAGGTGGAGAACTCCTATGCCTGGGGGCTGGCCGGGTATACCGCGCTGATCATCATCGTGACGGTCGCCACCAGCGAGTCTCATCTGCTGGAAGCGCCGCAGTTCGCCATCGAGCGTTGCAGCGAGATCGTGCTGGGGATCGTCAGCGCCGTGTTGGCGGATCTGCTGTTCTCGCCGCGTTCGATCAAACAGGACATCGATCGGGCGGTGGATCAACTGCTGGTGGCGCAATACCGCCTGATGCAGATGTGCATCAGCAATGCCGACAAAGAGGATATCGACCGCGCCTGGAGCAATCTGGTGAAGAGCACCACGGCGCTGGACGGCATGCGCAACAACCTGATGATGGAGTCCTCGCGCTGGCAGAAGGTCAACCGCCGGGTAAAAGCGCTGCATACCCTGTCGCTGACGCTGATCACCCAGGCCTGCGAAACCTATCTGATCTTGTTGAATCACCCGGACGCGCTGAAAGACAGCCTGCGTGAGCAGCTGATGGTCCCGGCGGAAACCCCGCTGGAGATCCACAAGCGCATGAAGCTGCTGCGCCAGGTGCTGACCACGCATCGTTCCGAGGAAACGCTGCCGACCCTCACCGGCTGGGTCGGCGCGGCGACGCGCTACCTGCTGCTGTCGAAAGGCGTGCACGCCAACTGCAGTATCAGCGCGGTGGAAGAGGGGGTGTTGAGCAACGAAACCGTGGTCAAGCCGACTTCGGCGGAAGGGCATCACGCGATGATCAACGGCCTGCGCACCTTTGTGGCGACGGCCTTCGGCAGCCTGCTGTGGCTGTGGACCGGCTGGACGTCCGGCAGCGGTTTTATGGTGATCATCGCGGTCATCACCTCGCTGGCGATGCGCACCCCGGCACCGCGCATGGTGGCGATGGATTTCGTGCTGGGCATGCTGGCGGCGATCCCGGTCGGCTCTCTGTTCTTCATGGTGATCCTGCCGGCGACGCAGCAGAGCATTTTGCTGCTGTGTCTTAGCCTCGGCCTGCTGGCGTTTTTCATCGGCATCGAGGTGCAGAAGCGGCGGCTCGGTTCGCTGGGGCTGCTGGCCGGGACCATCAACATTCTGGTGCTGAGCAACCCGATGGAGTTCAACGTCACCCAGTTTCTCGACGGGGCGCTGGGCCAGTTCCTCGGCAGCTGCGTTGGGCTGATGGTGCTGCTGTTGATCCGCGACAATTCGCGTGAACGCACCGGCCGCACGTTGCTCAACCAGTTCGTCAGCAGCGCGGTGTCGGCGCTGACCACCAAGGCGGCGCGTCGTCGGCAAAACCATCTGCCTGCGCTGTATCAGCAGCTTAACCAGCTGCTGATGATGTTCCCGAACGACATCGCCAAGTATCGTCTGGCGTTGAACCTGATCATTGCCCACCAGCGCATGCAGCGGGCGGAGATTCCGGTCAGCGAAGAGCTGTCGGCCTTCCACCGCCAGATCCGCAGCACCGCCGATCGGGTGGTCTCCGCCAAGAACGACGTCAAGCGCGCCTATTACTACGATCGCTTGCTGGGTGAAATGAACGAGTACCAGCAGAAGCTGGTGGACAATCAGGCGCCGCTCAGCGTCACCGGGCCGGTGAAACGCCTGGCCGACATGCTGCATCGCTATCGTCACGCCTTGATCGATTGATGCGTTCCCTCCTGTTGCGCCGCGTTGTGCGGCGCCTTCCCTGACTATACTGAAAGCAGCGCCTGGCATGGCGAGCCGTCTCATGTGAGGCGGCCCGTTTTCAGAGAGACTCCGAGTGCCAGAACGGCTGGAAAGTGGCATCATTGTCATGAGTGGATGAAACGCTTACCGCCGCGAAAACGTGACGTGCCGGTCATCTTAGTTTCATCCTGGTCGGCTATATACCTAACTAGCCTGGGGGAGCTGCGGCGCCTTCGGCGGCATAATTGCAGGGAATGTCATGAACAAGCGGATTCTGTTGGCGATTGTCATCGCCGTGGTCATCGCCGTCTTCAGCGCGCTGCGCGGCAACGAGCACCGTGCGATCGGCGGCAATGCAACGGGGGTACAAGCGCCGGCGGGGCAACAGCAGAGCATCGATCGGCTCACGCAGCAGCAAACGGTGGTGAGTTACCTGCAGCAGCATCAGCGGCTTCCGGGCTATTACGTCACCAAGAAGCAGGCGCGCGAGCAGGGCTGGGACCCGCGTTCAGGCAACCTCTGTGCAGTATTGCCGGGCAAGGCGATTGGCGGCGATCGATTCTCTAACCGTGAAGGGCAACTGCCGAGCGCCGGCGGCCGGGTCTGGCGCGAAGCGGACATCAATTACCAGTGTGGCCGGCGCGGCGCCGATCGCCTGCTGTATTCGAGCGACGGTCTGATCTTCGTCACGCGCGACCATTACAAAAACTTCATTCGTGTGGAGTGAGTTTGATGGCAAAAGTAGAGTTTGATTTTGAACAGATCCAGGATGTGCCGACCTTCTACCGCGATTTTGCGCACAAGTTTGCGCTGGACGAGGGATTCGGCGCCAACCTCGACGCGCTGTGGGACGTAGTGACCGGCGATATCGGTCTGCCGGTGGAAATCGAGTTCACTCACCTGAATGCCCGCAGCAAGCGTCGTTTCGGCGCGATCATTCTGCTGTTTGAAGAGGCGGAAGAAGAGCTGGAAGGCAGCCTGCGCTTCAATATCCGCGAAAGCAGCGGCGAACCGGCACATCACCGGGGATGAAACGGGTTCATCCCGGGATGGCGGCGGCGCTTAGTCGGCCGCTTCGGCCAGCTCGCGCAGGTATTGGAAGATCTGGCGGTAAGCCTTAGGCGGCTTGTTGGCGGCCTTCTCTTTCTGCGCGTTGCGCACCAGTGAACGCAGCTGTTGGCGATCGGCGGCCGGGTACAGATCCAGGATCGACGGAATGACGTCATCGCCTTCTTCGACCAGACGGTCGCGCAGCGCTTCCAGCTTGTGGAACAGCGAAACCTGCTGGTTGTGGCGGTTTTTCAGCTTGTCGAGCGCGGTCTGGATCGGCTCGATATCGCGGGCGCGCAGCATTTTACCGATCAGCTGCAGCTGACGGCGACGGCCCTCTTTTTTGATCTTCTGCGCCAGTTCGATGGCGGCACGCAAATCTTCATCCAACGGAATGCGATCCAGCGCGTTTTTGCCCAGATCGACCATTTCGGCCCCCAGGTCTTTCAGCGCTTCGGCATCACGTTTAATCTCACTTTTACTGACCCAGATAATCTCGTCATCGTCCTCGTTTTCATTCTCCGGGACATCGTCGAGCCAGTCTTCAGGCTGTTTGTTCATGGTAGGCTCCGTTAAAAAGAGGCTAATCCTAACAGGTTGCCGGCTTTATGCGAAATTCAACGCGGTTCCTGTTAGACTCAACGGCAGAGATCTCAGGATTTTTGCGCGCCGCTCCGCGTGCACAACTACGCCGCTCCGGCACTTTTCTCAACGATTTTCTGATTAATTATGGCAGATTGATGAAAGTAGTCACTCAAGTTGCAGAACAGCGCAAGGCGCTGGAACAGGCCGTTTCTCAGGCGCTGGAGCTGGCCCGCGCCGGTTCCGACGCGGCGGAAGTCGCGGTCACCAAATCGACCGGCATCAGCGTCAGCACCCGCTTCGGCGAAGTGGAAAACGTCGAGTTCAACAGCGATGGCGCGCTGGGCATTACCGTGTATCACCGCCAGCGCAAAGGCAGCGCCTCTTCCACCGATCTCAGCCCGGACGCCATCGCTCGCACCGTACAGGCGGCGCTGGACATCGCGCGCTATACCTCTGAGGATCCCTGCGCCGGCCCGGCGGAGAAAGATCTGCTGGCGTTCGAGGCGCCGGATCTCGATCTGTTCCACCCGACCGAGCTGGACGCCGAGCGCGGCATCGAGCTGGCGGCGCGCGCCGAGCAGGCTTCGCTGGCGGCGGACAAACGCATTACCAACACCGAAGGCGGCAGCTTCAACAGCCACTACGGCATCAAGGTGTTCGGCAACAGCCACGGCATGCTGCAAAGCTACTGTTCCAGCCGTCACTCGCTGTCCAGCTGCGTCATCGCAGAACAGGACGGCGACATGGAGCGGGATTACGCTTACACCATCGGCCGGGCGATGGGCGATCTGCACAGCCCCGAGTGGGTGGGGCAGGAGTGCGCCCGCCGCACGCTGGCGCGTCTCGCGCCGCGCAAACTGTCGACCATGAAGGCGCCGGTGCTGTTCGCCTCCGAGGTGGCCACCGGATTGTTCGGCCATCTGGTAGGCGCCATCAGCGGCAGCAGCGTTTATCGCAAATCTACCTTCCTGTTGGACTCGCTCGGCAAGCAGATCCTGCCGGCGTGGCTGACCGTCGAGGAGCATCCGCACCTGCTGAAAGGGCTGGCGTCGACGCCGTTCGACAGCGAGGGCGTGCGCACCCAGCGGCGCGATATCGTCAAGGATGGCGTGCTGCAAACCTGGCTGATGACCAGCTACTCGGCGCGCAAGCTGGGCCTGCACAGCACCGGCCATGCCGGCGGCATCCATAACTGGCGCATTGCCGGGCAGGGCGCAGACTTCGCCGGCATGCTGAAGCAGCTCGGTACCGGCCTGGTGGTCACCGAATTGATGGGCCAGGGCGTCAGCGGCGTCACCGGCGATTATTCTCGCGGCGCCGCCGGTTTTTGGGTGGAAAATGGCGAGATCCAGTACCCAGTCAGCGAGATCACCATCGCCGGCAACCTGAAAGACATGCTGCGCAACATCGTCAGCGTCGGCAGCGATATCGAAACCCGCAGCAATATCCAGTGCGGTTCGGTGCTGCTGCCGGAAATGAAGATCGCTGGCCAGTGATCCGCTGCGCGGCCGGCGCCCGCCGGCCGCGCATTATCCCGTCTCAACCTTGCTTACAAATCTCCGGTTTCGATTTTTCCCGGCCTTGCCTATGGTAACGGTGGGTTAATTACAACAATAACTGGAAGGTGAGCAAACATGCAGAATACCCTGAAAGCGTTGGCGGCGTTGACGCTGCTGGCAGCCAGTTCGCTGGCGGTCGCCGCCGATCTGGGCGACGATATGGACACCCTGGCGGAAAACTACAAAACGGTGCTGAATACCGACTCCGCCGCTACCCTCAAACAGAGCCTGCAGAACATGCGCGCCGCCGCGCAGGATGCCAAACAGGGCACCCCGCCGAAGCTGGAAGACAAAGCCGCCGACAGCCCGGAGATGAAAGATTTCCGCAGCGGGTTGGATACCCTGATCGGCCAGATCGATCAGGCGCTGGCGCTGGCCAATCAGGGCAAAGTCGCTGAAGCGAAGCAGCTGGCGCAAGGCTTCAAACAAACCCGCGACGCCAACCACAAGAAATTCCGCTAATCCGTCAACCGTCGCGCCCGTCTTCCGTCAAATAGGAGGAGGGCGCCTGCCCCAGCACGCGGCGGAACATGGTTGAAAACGCCGCGCTGCTGTCATATCCCATCTCCATCGCTACCTGCGTCACGCTGTGCCCTTCGGCCAGCAGCGCCAGCGCCAGCACCACGCAGGCGCGCTGGCGCCATTGCGAAAAAGGCAGGCCGGTCTGCGCGCGAAAGAAGCGGCTGAAGGTGCGAATGCTCATGTACAGACGCGGGGCCCACCGCTGCGCGGAGTCGTGGGCGTCGGGGTGTTGCAAAAAGGCGCGGCACAGCTCACCCAGCCGAGGATCGGCGGGCAGCGGGATGTGCAACGGTAAAGGTTGCAGCCGGGCCAGCTCGTGCAGCAGCAGCGCCGCCAGCGCGCCGTCGCGGCCCTGTTGTTCATACTCCAGCGGCATATCCACCGCCGCCATCAACAGCTGGCGCATCAGCGGCGTGACGCTGACCACCTGACATACCTGCGGGCGTTCGGCGGGTAACGCGCCGGGTTCGAGATACAGGCTGCGGGTGGTGACGCCGACCATCCGCACCGCGTGCGGCATCTGCGGCGGCAGCCACACCGCGTGCTGCGGCGGAACGACCCAATTACCTTGCTGCGTGAAAACGTGCATGACGCCGGTAGCGCCGTACAGCAACTGCGCGCGCCGGTGGCTGTGCATTGGCAGCAGGTGCCCCGGCGGATAATCGGTGCCGATGGCGATCACCGCGCGGGTTACGTGGTCGATGTCATCAATGCGGACGTTGCGCATGTGTTCCCTTTGGCGGGCAAATTGGCCGAAACGCAATGATAGTTGGCCTTTCATATAAAGCAAGCCAGCGACGGTCGCCCTACTATCGGGGCAGAAAAATAACGCTTGTTCGGGGCGCCGTTATTTTATCGGCCATGAAGCCCGTACAAGTCTTCACACCAGGGTGGGACGAAGGTTCTCGTTCTCGCAATACAAGAAGTTAATAAGGAATAAAGCGTCATTTTATTCCAACACCTGAAGCAATAGTTCTTAGCGCAGTTCAATGACTATAAGGTGATATTTCATGTATAAGTTCGGTGTGATTGGCGGCGGGGCCGCCGGCATCTCTTTTGCCTATAACTTTATAAAAAATAAGTCGGTTAATCATTGCAAAAGGCCGCTTTCCCTGACGGTTTTCGACAAGCAGGGATTTAAAGGCGGTATGGCATACAGCAGCGATTTTGACAGCCATATATTAAATATGACGCCGGAAAATATGTCGGCGGATATTTTCGACGAAGCGCACTTCGTTGATTGGATCGCCATGCATTTTCCGCAGTTTTGCCAGGATCGTTATCCGCCGCGCTGGCTGTATCGGGAATATCTCGATTTTATTCGCGACATGACGATATATATGGCGGCGGACAGTAACGTAGCGCTGAATTTCGTGACCGCCGAAGTGAATGCCATCGCGCCGCACGAAGCCGGCTATCGGCTGACCACCGCCTGCGGCGGCGCCGAGCAGATGAACGCGCTGGTGCTGTGTTCGGGGCACAACCCGCCGGAATGCCTTTACCCAGTGGATGGGGTGATCGCTTATCAGGCTCATCAGGATCTGCCGCCGATCAACCCTTATTCGAGCATCGGCGTGATCGGCTGCAGCCTGACGGCGATTGACGCCATCGTTGAACTGATGGAGCGGCTGGGAGCGACCGACATCTGCGCCCTGTCGCGCTCGGGCCTGTTCCCCAGCGTGCAGCCGGCGCTGATGCGTCCGCCGCCGGAGGCGTTTGTTGAGGCGCTGCGGCGCTTTGTCGCCGGCCGCGATTTTATTGACGCGCATCAGCTGGTGCATGCGATCAACGCCGCGCTGGCGCGCCACTATCCGGGGCCGGAGCGGCTGACGGTGCTCTCGGCGCTGGGGGAAAGGCGCGATTGCTACCGCGATCTGGCGGACAGCCTCGATCGCGCGCGCTTTGCCAGGGAGCATATCTGCAGCTATCTGGCGGCGATCCACCCGGCGGTGTGCGCCGCCTGGGTCAAGATGGATGCCAACAACCGGCAGGTCTTCATGCGCTTTTACAACTCCTCCTGGATGCGCAATCGGCACGCCATGCCGATCAAGAATGCCAACAAGATCGTGGCGGCGCTGGAGAGCCAACGCCTGCGCGCCTGCGGCGGCCTGGTGGATATCAGCAAGGCAACGGACGGGTTTATCCTTCGTTGCCATGAGACGCGGGTGCGCGCGCAGTATCTGTTCAACTGCACCACGCCTTCCTATCAACTGCCGCCCAACCGCCTGAGCCAGCAGCTGCTGCAAGACGGGCTGGTGCAAGAGAACCTGTTCGGTGGCGTGAAGTGCAACCCGCATACGCTGAAAATCGCCGACCGACGCGGCCGTGAGCAGCATCTCTACTCGCTCGGCGCGCCCGCCAAGGGCGATCTTTTTTATACCTCGGCGATGGAATCCATCACGCGGGATATCAGCAAAATCGTGTTCAACAACCCTATTTTCAACGCAAAGAAGGCTGAAGTATGAAAAACGTAGCGCTCTTTGTCGGCAACGACATTTTCTCCTGGCTGGTGTGTCAGGATCTGATCGCCGCCCTGAAAGGCGAGTGTGCTTTTACGGTGTATTTCCCCTTGGCGAAAAGCGGCGGCCGCACCCAGGAGCCGGCGGTTCGCCGCCTGGGGCTGTACGAGCGCGAGGTGCTGAACGATTTTGTATTCCCGTTCGTTGGCCGCAACGCCGCCGCCTGTGAGGGTGCCTATCAACCGCCGGCCCTGTTCCTGGCCGCCGCCGGGGTCAAAGCGCATCGCGTTCTCGACATCAATGACGCCACGTTTATCAGCAGCCTGGAGCATATGGACGCGGTGATCTCCCTGCGCTGCTATCAGAAATTCTCCGCCGACTATGTGCGCGCCTTCAGCCGACGCGGCAAGCTGCTGTGGAACCTGCACCCCGGCGACTTGCCGCGCTATCGCGGGGTGATGACGCTATTCCGCGCAATGATGAACGGTGACAAGGGCTGTGCGGTGACGCTGCATGAAATGGATGAGCACTGGGACGCCGGCCCGGTGCTCGCCCGTCTGCCCGCCGAGCTGCGTCACGATCTGTCGTTCCTGGAAAACATGATGTTGCTGGGCGTGCAAAGCGGCACCTTCCTGGCGCGCCAGCTCATGCGGGCGGAACGGCGCGAAGCGATAGCGGCGGAAAAGCAGGGTGATTCGCGCTATTGGGGCTTCCCGGACGCACAGACGCTGGCGCGGGCGGAACAGGCGGGCATTGAGCTGGTGGATCACGACGCCGTGCGCGATCAGTATCTGGGGCTGTTCGTCGGCGATCGTTTCCATCCGCTGGCGGGGCAGTTCTGCGCCGGGTTCGACGACTTCGTGCGGGCGCACGGCCATGATTGAAACGTTGATTGTACTGGGTGCCGGTTTTCTGACCGGCATCACCACCATTCTGTTCGGCTTCGGCGGCGGCTTTGTGGTGGTGCCTTTTGTCTATCACCTGATCTCCGCCTCGGGCGAGCAGCCCGGCCAGGCGATGCATATTGCTGTAGCGACCTCGACAGCGGTGATGATCCTCAACGCGAGTTATGCCACCCTGACCAACTGGCGCAGCGGCAACCTGCTGCGAGAAACCATCGTACCGCTGATCTTTTTCATCGGCATCGGCGCGGCGCTGGGCGCGTTCGCCTCCTCGCTGCTGGCGGACGGCGTGATCCGCTGGCTGTTTGTGGTCTATATGACGGTGACCATCGCCGACTGTCTGTTCCGCCGGGGCTTCCTGATCAAACCGGCGCGCGCCGAACTGTCTCCCGCCACGTTGTGGGGCGG
This sequence comes from Serratia sp. Z4, assembly GCF_009900725.1. Lineage (NCBI taxonomy): Bacteria > Pseudomonadati > Pseudomonadota > Gammaproteobacteria > Enterobacterales > Yersiniaceae > Serratia > Serratia sp. Z4. The sequence goes on along the minus strand of NZ_JAAABD010000004.1, from coordinate 246,539 downwards.
CGGGCCGTTGATCGGCGGCATCGCCACGCTGCTGGGGGTGGGCGGCAGCGTGATGACCGTGCCGCTGCTGCGTCGCCATGGTTACGACATGAAATATTGCGTCAGCGCCGCCAACCCGCTGTCGATCCCGGTGGCGGTGATCGGGGCGCTGATGTATATCGTGTTGGGGTGGCGCGAGATGAGCGGGCCGCAGTATCTGGGTTACGTCAATCTGAACATTCTGGGGCTGCTGGTGGCGGCGGGGATTGCGGGGATCGTGTTTGCCAGGCGCTGTTTGCCGAAGGTGAGCGATGCGCTGCATGCCAAAATCTACGTGCTGCTGCTGATCGCCGTGCTGATCGCTATCTGCCTCTGAGACAGAAAGGGCGGCCGGATGCCGCCCTGAAAACCGCTTAACGGTGGTATTCGCCCGCCGCTTCCGGCTGGTACAGCAATTCCAGCACTTCAATCCGCGCTTCTTCACCGTTCGGCAATTGCCAGGAGATCTGCTTGCCGACGTGCATGCCGAGCAGCGCTGCGCCCAGCGGCGCCATCACCGACAGCTGATCGTGGCTGTCTTTCAGCGAAGCTGGGTAGACCAGCGTGCGCACATGCTCTTCATCGGTGTGCAGATCGCGAAAACGCACGCGGCTGTTCATGGTCACCACGTTGGCCGGCATTTTCTCCGGCGGCAGGATTTCCGCGCGATCCAACTCGTCGTTCAGCGCGGCGGCGACGTCGGTGTTGGCAAAGGCCGGTTGTTCCAATAGCGCATCCAGGCGTTCCGCATCCAGCTCATTAATAGTAATGATGGGTTTGGTCATTCCACTCTCCAGTCAAATCAAAGGGCGCCAGTCTGTGCGCCCATAAATTCGGAAAAACAACACAAAGCAACACCCCCGCGCCAGAGGAGCGGGGGTGTGGGTAATGTCGATTTGTCCCATTGATAGTAGGCGGTTGGGGCGAGAAAAGAAAGAGATCCCGATCACGAAGGCTTTTATCGTCAATCGAGGCAAAAAAAAACCGTTAGCCGGGTTATGTAATTGTTATCTCATTTACTTTTTCGCCGTAGCGCCGTTTTGCGAAATGGATCTCCGCGCGTCATTCGATTTCCACTTCGAACTGGAAAAAACCGGTCTCCACAGAAAATCTTACCGGGGGTAGGGTAAAGACATCACAGAAAGCGGGTTATTCAGGTGATGCGCTTTACGGCTTACTGATTAATGTGGGATCTAGGGGTACTGAAAAGTGAATGATGGATCTGCTTCGATAAAAGAAATTGAACAATCCGATATCAGCGAAGCCGGTGAGATCACCGCTCGGGTGCTGGCGGATATTACCGCTATGCTGAATGCTGAGAATATTTATACCAATGCGGTGCAGCAACAGATGCTGGAATCGCATATTCGCGCCATGGTGCTGCGCTCAATAACCGGTGAGCCGTTGCCGGAGGTGGATAAATCATTGTTCGACGAAATTTCCGCCGAGTCCATGCAAATGGCGGAGCGCGTGGTGGATCAGTTTGGCACATTGCCTATCGAAGAGGCCTATTTGCTGTCCGTGCACTTCGAAGTGGCGAAAGATAATAACGCATAGCGGTTAACGCATCGATTTCAATCAGGAGAATATACCATGGGTCAAATTACCGTAGTGATCGGCGATCGTTTGGGCAAAGGGCAAAAAGTCGGCCAGGGCGTTGAAAACGCAGGCGGAAAAGCGGTGGTCATCCCCGGCGTGGCGGCGGATATGAAGCTGGGCGACGTCATGAAAGCGGAAAACGCGCAGCTGGGCATCTCTTTTTGCGGCAGCGGCGGCGCCGGTGCGATTACCGCGCAAACCAAATACGGCTACAAAGCCAAATACGGCATGCGTTCGGTGGAAGAGGGCGTGACGGCAATTAACGAAGGCTGCAACGTGCTGGGTTTCGGCTTTATGGATAAAGAAGAGCTGGGCCAGAAACTGGTGGAAGCCTACGTCAAAAAACATGGCAACCCATAATGAAAGAGCAATATACCACATCGGTAAAGGTGGAGGGTAAAGGCGACAGCAAAGCGAAAGCTTTTGCTTCCGCCTTGGCTAATGTGCAGGGCGCGGTATTAAAGTCCACCAACAATATTCTGCTGCGCATCGAGCCGCAGGACGTCAGCGTAGTGAAGGCGGAAGAGAAAATAACTAAAGAGAAATTTCTTTTCTTCTTTTTGCCGCGTGAAAGAAAGAGCTATGCCGTTTCTCTGGAAATAACCGTGAACGTAACCATTATCAATACCGAGAAGGTTGTCTTCGTCACGAAATAAAAACGTTAGCATAAATGAAAGGGTATACTGATGTTTTTAATCATCTTATTTAAATCGATTATTATCGGTGGGCTGGTGGGGGTCGGCGTAGGGGCCGGCGCCGCACGCATGTTCCACGCACCGACAACACAGGGCATGGGAGCGTTTCGCACCCTGGGCGAGCTGAACTCCTGCGAGGGCGATCCGGCTTCCCACTTCTCATTCGGTCTGGGCTTCTTCTTCAACGCCTGGGCGTCTTCCGTGGCGGCGGGCTCCTTCACGCAGGACGTCGATCACCGCATCATCCCGCACTGGGGTGCGGCGGCCCTGATGGTCAAGAATCGCAATCTGGCGCAAACGCTGCACGATCCGAAAAAAATGGCTATCGCCTGCGGCATCATCGGCATGCTGGTGGTGGCCTTCCTCAATACCACCGCTTCCGCCGTGCCTGCCGCGCTGCAGGTTACCGCGATCAAGGTGCTGGTGCCGGCGGCCAACCTGCTGGTGAACACCGTGATGCCGGTGATCTTCTGGCTGGCGGCGATCGACGCCGGGCGCCGTTCCGGCTTCTGGGGCACCATCTTCGGCGGCCTGGCGCAGCTGATCATGGGCAACGCCGTACCGGGCCTGGTGCTGGGCATTCTGATCGGCAAGGGCGTGGAAGAGAGCGGCTGGAACAAGATCACCAAGATCATGATGGCGGTGATCGTGCTGCTGTTCGTGCTGAGCGGCTTCTTCCGCGGCTTCGACATGAAAGTTCTCGAGTCCTTCAGCCTCGGCGTGCCGGGCTGGCTGGACGCCATTCACAACACCCTGAGCGGTAAATAAGGAGCGGGATGATGGAAGAGCAAACCCAAAAAGGCTTCTGGTACGCCGACTGGTCATTCCCGATTTTTGTTGGCCTGCTGTCCTCCGGCGTGTTCGCCGGGACGCACATGTACTACCTGTACGGCATCGGCGCCTTTAACGAAGTGGCCTTCGTCTCCATGCTGCGGGCGGGGATGGATACCGGCGTGTACGGCGCGGTGGCGGCGTTCGGCGCCAGCTTCCTGTTCGCGCGCATCATCGAAGGCTCGCTGGTGGGCATCCTCGACATCGGCGGCGCGATCCAGACCGGCGTCGGGCTGGGCGTACCGGCGCTGCTGCTGGGGGCCGGCATCGTGTTCCCGGTCGCCAACTTCGCCGCGTCGCTGGCCACCGGTCTGATCATCGGCCTGGCGATCGGTTACGTGATCATCCTGGCGCGCAAATTCACCATCAATCAGAGCAACTCCACCTACGGCGCGGACGTGATGATGGGCGCGGGCAACTCGTCGGGCCGTTTCCTCGGGCCGTTGATCATCCTGTCGGCGATGATCGCTTCGATCCCGATCGGCATCGGTTCGCTGCTCGGCGCGCTGCTGTTCTATATCTGGGGCAAACCGATCACCGGCGGAGCGATCCTCGGCGCGATGATCCTGGGGGCGATCTTCCCGGTAGCCATTTCTTAAGAGGCCTGCGCCAGGCGCCGCCCGAGGCTGAGGTGGCGCCCGGGCTAACAGGAGCAATGCGGTATGTATGACTTAGTAATCAGAGGCGCCAGACTGGCGGACGATACGCTGATCGATCTGGCGGTAAAGGACGGAAAAATAGCCTCGGTGGGGCGGCTGGCGGCGGACGTCAGCGCCGTTCGCCAGCTGGATCTGGCGGGCAACTGCCGCCTGAGCGCCGGTTGGATCGACGCGCACGTGCACTGCTATCCTGAATCGCCGATTTACCATGACGAGCCGGATCGGGTCGGCGTCGCCAGCGGCGTCACCAGCGTGGTCGACGCCGGCAGCACCGGCGCTGACGATATCGACGCCTTTTATCAGCTGACGCGCAGCGCCAAAACCAACGTTTTCGCCTTCCTCAACATCTCGCGCATCGGCCTGCTGCGGCAGAACGAGCTGGCGGAGTTGACGGACATCGACAAGCGTGAGGCCGGCCAGGCCATCGCCAATCACCCCGGTTTCATCATCGGCATCAAGGCGCGCATGAGCAGCAGCGTGGTGGGGAAAAACGGTACCCGGCCGCTGGTGTTGGCCAAAGAGATCCAGCAGGAAAACCGCCAGCTGCCGCTGATGGTGCATATCGGCAACAACCCGCCGGATCTGGACGACATCGCCGATCTGCTGACCCGCGGCGACATCATCACCCACTGCTACAACGGCAAACCGAACCGCATTCTGACGCCGGCGGGCACATTGCGCGAGTCTATCCAGCGCGCGCTGCGGCGCGGCGTGTTGCTCGACGTGGGGCACGGCACCGCCAGCTTCAGCTTCGAGGTGGCGCGCCAGGCGATCAAACTGGGCATTTTGCCGTACACCATCAGCTCCGATATTTACTGCCGCAACCGCATGAACGGGCCGGTGCATAGCCTGGCGACGGTGATGTCCAAATTCTTCAGCGTCGGCCTGACGCTGCCGCAGGTGATCGCCTGCGTGACGGAGAACGCCGCGTCGGCGCTGCAGCTCAGCGGCAAAGGGCGGCTGGAGCCGGGCTATGACGCCGATTTCACGCTGTTTGAACTGCGCCGCGAACCGCAGGTGTTCGCCGACGCCGAAGGGCAAACCGCCGAGGGCGAACGGCTGTTGGTGCCGCTGGCCGCGGTGGTGGCCGGGAAAATCCTATTAACCGAACAAGGGGAGGCAAGCCATGTCTTCGATTTATGAAAAATACGGTTTGAAGCAGGTGATCAACACCTCCGGCCGCATGACCATTCTCGGCGTTTCCACGCCGCGCCAGGACGTGATCGACGCCGTTGATTACGGCCTGAACCACTATTTCGAAATCAAGGATCTGGTCAACAAGACCGGCGCCTATATCGCCGATCTGCTCAACGTGGAGGACGCGGTGATCGTCTCCTGCGCCTCGGCGGGCATCGCCCAGTCGGTGGCGGCGGTGATCGTTAAAGATAACGCCAATCTGCTGGTGAACCTGCATTCGGCGCCGATCGCCGTGCCGCGCGAGATCGTGCTGCCGCGCGGTCACAACGTCAACTTCGGCGCACCGGTGGACACCATGGTGGCGCTGGGCGGCGGCAAGGTAGTGGAGGCGGGCTACGCCAACGAATGTTCGCCGGAGCAGATTGAAGCCTGCATCACGCCGCAGACGGCGGCGATCCTGTACGTCAAATCGCACCACTGCGTACAGAAAAGCATTCTGTCCGTCGAACAGGCGGCGGTGGTGGCGCGCAAACATAACCTGCCGCTGATCGTCGACGCCGCGGCGGAAGAAGATCTGATGTGTTACTACCAGATGGGGGCCGATCTGGTGATCTACAGCGGCGCCAAAGCCATCGAGGGGCCGACCAGCGGCTTGGTTATTGGCAAGAAACAGTACGTCGAGTGGGTGAAGCTGCAGTCCGGCGGCATCGGCCGGGCGATGAAGGTCGGCAAAGAGGGCATCCTCGGCCTGACGCAGGCAATTGAAAGCTATCTGACGCTTGAGAAAACCACCGGGCAACAGATGGTGGCGCGGATGACGCCGTTCCTCAACAGCCTCAACACCCTGACCGGCGTCAGCGCCAAAACCGTCTGGGACAGCGCCGGCCGCGATATCGCCCGCGCCGAGATCACCTTTGATGAGGCGGTGCTGGGGCGGTCGACCTATGACATCGTTCAGGCGCTGAAAACCGGCGATATTGCCATCTACTTCCGCGGCTACAAGGCCAACGAGGGCAAGATTGAGGTCGACGTGCGCAGCGTCGACGAGCAACAGCTGATGACCGTCTTTAGCTGTATCAAGAACCTGTTTACGGAGAAACAAGCATGAAGCTGCAGCCTAACTACTATCGCGACCGCGTCTGCCTGAACGTGCTGGCCGGCTCCAAAGCCAACGCGCAGGACATCTACGCCGCGGCGGAAGGCCATGTGCTGGTGGGCGTGCTCTCCAAGAACTACCCGGACGTCGACAGCGCGGTGACCGACATGCTGCGCTATGCGCGCCTGATCGACAACGCGCTGTCGGTCGGCCTGGGCGCCGGCGATCCGAAGCAGTCGGCGATGGTCAGCCTGATCGCTCAGCAGGTGCAGCCGCAGCACGTTAACCAGGTGTTTACCGGCGTCGGCGCCAGCCGCGCGCTGCTGGGCCAGAACGACAGCGTGGTCAACGGCCTGGTGTCGCCGACCGGCCGCGTCGGCTGGGTGAAGATCTCTACCGGCCCATTGAGCGCCGCGGCGCCGGACGGCATCGTGCCGGTGGAAACCGCCATCGCTTTGCTGAAGGACATGGGCGGCAGTTCCATCAAGTATTTCCCGATGGGCGGCCTGAAGTGCAAGGACGAATACCAATACGTCGCCAAGGCCTGCGCCGAGCATGACTTCATGCTGGAGCCGACCGGCGGCATCGATCTGGAAAACTACGAGCCGATCGTTGAGATCGCCCTGGCGGCCGGCGTGAAACGCGTGATCCCGCATATCTACAGCTCGATCATCGACGCCGCCAGCGGCGACACGCGTCCGCAGGACGTGAAAACCCTGCTGGCGATGACCAAAAAGCTGGTGGGTTGAACGCGTAATGGGATGAGGTAAACGCTGGGAGGCGAAGGTTTTCCCGTGGCGCGGCATGCCGCGCCTTACCTATACTGAGGATTACTATGCGAAACTGGCAGGTTCCAACCCGACGCACCGCGTTGTTCTTGGCGCTGCTGGCCGTGACCGGCCCGGCGCTGCATGCTGAGGATGCAATGAACTCCACGTCATCTCATTTCGCCTATATCGGCACCTACAATCCCAACGGCGAAGGCGTTTACCGGGTGCAGGTCGATCCGGCCAGCGGCGCGTTGAGCCACGCTACGTTGGTCAGCAACGTGCCGAATCCGGCGCAGTTGACGTTGGGTGCTGACGGCAAGACGCTGTATGTCGCCAGTGAAGTGGCCGACTTCAACGGCGGCAAACACGGCGGCATCACCGCTTACCGGGTCAATCCGGCCGATGGCGCACTGACGCAGCTCAACCAGGTAGATTCGCAGGGGGCAGGGCCGGTGTATCTCTCCTTGACGCCGGACGGCCGCCATCTGCTGGTGGCGAACTATGTCAGCGGCAGCGTGGCGGCTTTTCCGATTGAAGCGGACGGCAGCCTGGGCGCCGCCAGCTCGGTGCAGCAACAGCAGGGCCCGGCGGGCGCGGCCAAACCGGCGGCGGCGGTGAACGGCAGCTTCGCCATCAGCGATCACAACGGCCCGCATGCCCATATGATCGCCAGCGATCCGAGCGGCAAGTTCGTGTTCTCCACCGATCTGGGGTTGGATCGCATCTACCAATGGCGCTTTGACGCCGCGAGCGGCCGGCTGACGCCGAACGATCCGCCGTGGATCGCCGCCTCTTCCGCCGGCGCCGGCCCGCGCCACTTTGTGTTCCACCCGGACGGCGACACCGTGCTGCTGGTGAACGAAGAGGCCTCGACGTTGACCAGCTACCGTTTTGATCGCCAAAAAGGTACTCTGAAACAACTGCATGCGGTTTCCGCGCTGCCCGCCGACTATCAGGGCACCAGCTTCGCTTCGGGGCTGGCGCTCAGCAAGAACGGCGACACGCTGTACGTCGCCAACCGGCTGCATAACAGCATTGCCCAGTTCAGCGTGGGCGCCGGCGGCGAGTTGACACCGGTGGCGGAAACCTGGACCCGCGGCGATTATCCGCGTTCGCTGGCGCTGAGCCCGGATGGCCGCTATCTGTATGCGCTGAACCAGCGCAGCGATAACGTCACTCGCTTCAGCGTCAACCCGACGGACGGCAAACTCAGCTTTGTGGGCGGCTATCTGCCGATCGGCAGCCCCTCGCAAATGGCGTTCCTGCCGCCGGCGAAGTAACCCGTGGCCCGCCCGGTTCGCCGGGTGGGCCGCCTGATTGACGGACACAGAATGGTGCGATTTCCTTACCCGCGTTTGGCTTACTTGTTCGATGCTTTGCAAACCGAGACTTTGCCGCAGGATGAGCTGGCGAAGCGTTTCGCCGTGTCCACCCGCACGGTGCGGGCGGATATCACCGCGCTGAACGAGATCCTGGACAAATACGGTGCGCGCTTCGTGCATAGCCGCGGGGCCGGCTATCGTTTGCAGGTCGATAACGCCGCGCTATTCAGCGCCCTGCAGCATCAGGAGCGCCGCAAACAGGCCACCCCGCGCAGCGCGCAGGAGCGGGTGCATTATCTGCTGGTGCGTTTTTTGACCTCAGCCTTCTCCCTCAAACTGGAAGATCTGGCCGACGAGTGGTTCGTCAGCCGCGGCACGCTGCAAAACGACATGGCTGAGGTGAGAGAGCGTCTGGCGCACTATCAATTGACGATCGAAACCAAGCCGCGCTACGGCATGAAGCTGTTCGGCGCGGAGATGGCGATCCGCGCCTGCCTGACCGATCTGCTGTTCCAGCTGCAGTTGGCCGACGCCGAGAACCCGTTGCTCAACAACGAGATCCTGTTGCAGCCTCAGGTGGCGGCGTTCGCCGGATTGTTGCACCCGCTGTTGTCGCAATACGCCATTCGCCTGACCGACGAGGGCGAGCAGTACCTGATCTTCTACTGCGCGGTGGCGCTGCGGCGCATCAACGACGGTTATCCGCTGCCGGACTTCGAGGTGGAGGACGGCGACGAGGCGGTGCGTCAGGTGTCGACCCGTCTGGCGGCGGAGCTGCGCGCGGCCTCCGGCAAAGAGATCTCGATGGCCGAAGAGGCCTATCTGCGGGTCAATATCGCCGCGCGGCGCGTGCAGGACGTGCAGCCGACCGAGATCAACGCCGACGATGAAGAAGCGCTGGTGGACTACATCCTGTCCTACATCAACGCACACTATAACTACAACCTGCAGGGCGACGAGCAGCTGCGGGCCGATCTGCTCACCCATATCAAGACCATGATTACGCGGGTGAAATACCAGATCAACATCCCCAATCCGCTGCTGGCCAACATCAAGCAGCACTATCCGATGGCTTACGACGTGACGCTGGCGGCGGTCTCCAGCTGGGGCAAGTACACGCCTTATACCCTGAGTGAAAACGAGATCGGCTATCTGGTGTTGCACATCGGCGTGGGGCTGGAGCGGCATTACAACATCGGTTATGAACGCCACCCGCAGGTGATGCTGGTGTGCGACACCGGCAACTCGACGGTGCGCATGATCCAGGCGCAGATTGCGCGCAAGTATCCGCAGCTGGTGATGACGCGCATCGTTTCGCTGCGCGATTACGAGATGCTCGCGCACATCGACGAAGACTTCGTGATTTCCAACGCCCGCATCGGCGAGAAGAACAAGCCGGTGGTGGTGATGTCGCCGTTTCCGACCGATTATCAGCTGGAGCAACTGGGCAAGCTGGTGCTGGTGGATCGCACCCGGCCGTACATGCTGGAGAAGTTCTTCGACGCCGAACATTTTATGGTGCTCAACGAGCCGCTGACGCAGGCGGAGCTGTTCAGCCGGGTGTGCGGCCAGCTGGAGCGAGAAGGGTACGTCGGCGCGGACTTTTATCCGTCGGTGGTCGAACGCGAGGCGATCGTTTCCACGCTGCTGGGCGAGGGCATCGCGCTGCCGCATTCGCTGGGGCTGCTGGCGAAGAAGACCGTGGTGGTGACGCTGCTGGCGCCGCAGGGCGTCGCCTGGGGGGAAGGTGAGGTTGCGCACGTGATTTTCCTGCTGGCGATCAGCAAGAGCGATTATGAAGAGGCGATGGCGATCTACGAGCTGTTCGTCACCTTCGTGCGTGAACGTTCAATGAGCCGCCTGCTGGGCAGCGACAGCTTCGACAGCTTCAAAGCGGTGGCGCTGGACTGCCTGAGCCGGAGTTGAGGGCTAATCCGCTTCCGGCAGGAACAGGGCCGGGGGCAGATTGAAACGCTTGGCCAGCGCCATAATGTGCGGAATGGTCAGCGATCTTTTACCGTTCAGGATTTGGTTAACCAACGACTTTTTACCGATCTCATGTTCAAAATCACTTTGGCTGAGTTGGTGCTGTTCCATAAGGACGCGAAGCGCGGCTACCCCCTGTGGTAACTGGGCGATACGCTGGTTGAATGCGGTAAATTCGGCGCTGTTGTCTTCATATTCGGCGATCTTTTTTGCCAGCATGTCAATCAGCGGATGGTGTTCGTCGTTTTCCAGCAGGTATTCCACCAATTCAAGCGCTTCCCGGTAGTCTTGCTGAGCGCGGCTGCCCTGCAACAAGGGCACGGCGCGCAGTAGCGCATCGGCCGCCTTAATGGCATCTGTAATCATGATGAACTCCTTCGATAGTGCTGCATCAGCTTGTCGTATTCGGCGTGGCTAACGATATGCTTTATGAAGACTTTCTGTGTCTCGAAGCTGGCAAAGAACAAGATCCGCAGGTGGTTGCCGCCGACGTCAATGACCCACCATTTCTCTTTGTATTTCATACGATCGAGCGAAGGAAAAAGCGCTTTTAACTCGTCCGGCGTGCGGAACTCGCCCCGTCGCAACGCTTTATAAATGGCCTCGAGAGCAGTGGCTTCATTGGGATATTGCTTCGTTGCGTTATTGAACGGTTCCCTGGAAATGATATGCATCGTTCCTTCGATTCCTACCCGGTGAACATTATAGCGACTGCCGGTGAAGTTCACAAATTGTAAACTTTTCGTTGTCCCGTAAGCAAAGCGTGGGGAAACACCCGCCTGTTGTCTGTTTTTGCGTTACACACTATTGCGATTATCGTGGTGGGGGTAAATCCATGACGTGAATTTACAGGCGGTTACGGCTGATTCTGGAAGCGGATTCGCAAAGTGAGAAACGGGAGGGCTACGTTATGGGAGAGGGGGAGGCAACACATGCGCCGAGGCGACGCATGGGGAGAGTCTCAGCGACTAATCTTCATCAAACCCGGAGTTGAACAGCTCGACCACCGCCGCCAGCGCGTTGACTTCGTCGGGGCCGGTCGCTTCGACTTCGATATGCCGGCCCTGGGCGGAGTCCAGCATCAGCAGCGCGATGACGCTGCTGGCTTCGGCCTCGGTGCCGCTTTCGTTGCGCAGCATCACCTCGGCGTCGAAGCTTTGCACCAGTTCGAACAGTTTCATCGCCGGGCGCGCGTGCATGCCCAGCTTGTTTTTGATTTCAACCGTCTGTTTGACCGTCATTGTTTGCGCTTTTCCAGCGTGCGGTGGCGCGACTGCACGTTCTTGCCGCGCGAGCGGAAGTAATCGGCCAGCTGTTCCGCCACGTACACCGAACGGTGCTTGCCGCCGGTACAGCCGATGGCGACCGTCAGGTAGCTGCGGTTGTTGGTTTCCAGCATCGGCAGCCACTGTTCCAGATAGCTGCGGGTCTGGTAGATGAAGTTGTGCACTTCGGTATGGCGATCGAGGAACGACGCCACCGGTTTGTCCAGGCCGGTCATCGGCCGCAGCTTCGGATCCCAGTGCGGGTTCGGCAGGAAGCGCACGTCGAACACGTAGTCGGCGTCGATCGGGATACCGTGTTTGAAGCCGAAGGATTCGAACACCATGGTCAGTTCGCGCTCGCGCTTGCCCAGCAGGCGGGTGCGCAGCATTTCGGCCAGTTCGTGCACCGACATTTCCGAGGTGTCGATAATCAGGTCCGCCCGCGAGCGCAGCGGTTCGAGCAGATCGCTCTCTTCGTCGATGGCGCTTTCCAGCGACAGGTTTTTGCTGGAGAGCGGGTGCAGGCGGCGGGTGTCGCTGTAACGGCGGATCAGCGTGTTGCGATCGGCGTCGAGGAACAGCAACTGCGGCGAGAAGCTGTCCGGCAGCTGAGTCATCGCGTATTCGAACACTTCCGGTGATTCAGGCATGTTGCGCACGTCGATGCTGACTGCTGCGGAGATATTGCGTTCCGCCAGCGTATTGGCGAGCTGCGGCAGCAGCACTACCGGCAGGTTGTCAACGCAGTAAAAACCCATGTCTTCCAGCGCCCGCAAGGCGACGGATTTTCCGGAACCGGAACGGCCGCTGACAATCATCAGCACCATGTGGCAACTCCCCTGGCATCGCGGCGGCGTTCATCGCCACCGTTAAACTTTGTTATTCCGGCCGTGGCCGGATCCATCATCATAAAACAGTATCGTTATCCGGGCTGGAAGTCACGCCGGCCGGGCATCACTCGGTGATGATTTGGTAAAGTTCTTCGTCGCTCTGCGCGGCGCGCAGGCGGCGGCATACGGTTTTGTCGGCCAGGCGTTTGGCGACCAGCGACAGCGTATGCAAATGGGTTTTGCACTGATCGGCAGGCACCAGCAGCGCGAACAGCAGGTCGACCGGCTGGTTGTCGATAGCGTCGAAAGCGATGGGTTGGTCGAGACGGATAAACACGCCAACGGCCCGCAGTGTGTCCTCTTCCAGTTTGCCGTGGGGAATGGCGATACCGTTGCCGATACCGGTGCTGCCCATGCGCTCCCGGGTGAGAACCGCGTCAAACACCACCTGCGAAGGCAGATTGAGCTGTTTGGCGGCCAGTTCGCTGATAATTTCCAAAGCCCGCTTCTTGCTGGTGCAGTGTACCGAGCTTTTGGTGCACTCGATGTTTAACACCGAGCTTAATTGCATATATTCGTTGTTCATCTCATCTTCACTTAAAACCGCGCCGCCGGGCGAACCCGGCAAGGCGGTTTTTCGTCGGTTTTAACCCTGATTACCGTTCGGCGCGTCACCCATGCGGGTCACGCGCCGAAGGGTGAGGCGGCGACGGATGCCGCCTCATGGAATGGGTTAGGGTGTCAGTGTTGCTTCAATTTGTCTTTATGTTTGTTCAATTGACGTGCCAATTTGTCGATCAGCGTATCAATTGCGGCATACATATTCTCGTCTTCCGAGGTGGCGTGCAACTCGCCTCCATTCACGTGCACCGTTGCTTCCGCAATTTGCTGCGCTTTTTCCACACTTAATACAACATACACCTGATTGATGCGATCAAAGTACTGTTCGAGTTTGGCGAACTTGTTGTTCACGAACTCGCGCAACGGATCGGTGATTTCGATGTGGTGTCCGGTAATGTTGAGCTGCATAGTGTCTTCCTTCTCAATAGAGGTCAAACCAACTGTTTACGCTGGTTCGACGGCGGGATGGACAAAGACTCTCGGTACTTGGCGACGGTGCGCCGCGCCACGATGATCCCCTGATCGGCGAGCAGGGTGGCCAGCTTGCTGTCGCTGAGTGGTTTGGCGGGGTTTTCCGCCGCAATCAATTTCTTCACCAACGCGCGGATCGCCGTCGAGGAGGCTTCGCCGCCGCTGTCGGTATTCACGTGGCTGGAGAAGAAATATTTCAATTCGAAAATGCCGCGCGGGCTGTGCAGAAACTTCTGCGTGGTGACGCGCGAGATCGTCGATTCATGCATCTCTACGGCCTGGGCGATATCCGCCAGCACCATGGGTTTCATAAACTCTTCGCCTTGCTCGAAGAACGCCTGCTGTTGATCGACGATGCAGCGGGTGACCTTCAGCAGCGTCTCATTGCGGCTCTCCAGGCTTTTAATCAGCCACTTGGCTTCCTGCAGATTGCTGCGGATGAACTGGCCGTCGGCTTCGCTGCGGGCGCTGTTGCCCAGCGCGGCGTATTGCTGATTGATCTTCAAACGCGGCACGCTGTCGCCGTTGAGCTCGACCGTCCATTTGTTCTGCGTCTTGCGCACCAGCACGTCCGGAATCACGTATTCCGATTCGCCGGTATTGATCGACTGCCCCGGGCGCGGATCGAGCGACTGAATCAGCAGCATCGCTTCTTTCAGTGTATCTTCTTTTAGCCGGGTTGATCGCATCAGGCTGCGAAAGTCGTGGTTGGCCAGCAGATCCAGATGGTCGCTGATGATCAGCCGCGCTTCGGCCAGGTAAGGGGTGTCTTTGGCGTATTGGGAGAGCTGCACCAGCAGGCAATCGCGCAGATCGCGCGCGGCGACGCCGATCGGATCGAAACGTTGCACGCGCTTCAACACCGCCTCGACTTCCTCGAGGGTCACGTTTTCGTCGCCCAGGCTTTCCAGAATGTCTTCCAGCGGCACGGTGAGATAGCCGGTGTCGTCCACCGCGTCGACGATGGAGGTGGCGATGGCGGCGTCGGTATCGGAAAACGGCGTCAGATCCACCTGCCACATCAGGTAATCCTGCAGCGTTTGGGTGGTCTCGCCCTGATAGACCGGCAGCTCGTCGTCGCTGTAGTCGGTGCCGGTGCCGGACGGCGTGCCGGCGGTGTAGATCTCATCCCAGGTGGCGTCCAGCGGCAGCTCTTCCGGCATGTCTTTCTGTTCCAGCGCCTCGCGGGTATCGAGCCCCTCGGTCTCCTGGGTTTCTTTGGCGTCGATTTCGTCGTGCAGATCGGTCTGTTCAAGCAGCGGATTGCTCTCCAGCGCCAGCTGGATCTCTTGCTGAAGCTCAAGCGTGGACAACTGCAGCAGGCGGATCGCCTGCTGGAGCTGAGGAGTCATGGCCAGCTGTTGACTGAGCCTGAGTTGCAAACCTTGCTTCATAGTTTTCTGTCTACTTCCGTTAACGGTGTCGCCCCGCAGGGCGCGCCGGCGCTTAGAGGCGGAACTCTTCGCCCAGATAAACGCGTTTAACCTGCTCGTCGGCCAGAATAGCATCCGGCGTGCCGTGGGCAATCAGTTTGCCCTGGCTGACGATGTAGGCGCGTTCACATACGTCCAGCGTCTCGCGCACGTTGTGGTCGGTGATCAGCACGCCCAGGCCGCTGTCACGCAGGTGCTCGATGATTTTTTTGATGTCGATAACGGAAATCGGATCCACCCCGGCGAAGGGTTCGTCCAGCAGAATGAATTTCGGGTTGGCCGCCAGCGCGCGGGCGATTTCGACGCGGCGGCGTTCACCGCCGGACAACGCCTGGCCAAGGCTGTCGCGCAGATGGGAGATATGGAACTCTTCCATCAGCTCCTTGGCACGGTCTTCGCGCTGTTCGCTGGTGAGGTCGGGACGGATCTCCAGCACCGCCATCAGGTTGTCGTACACGCTCAGGCGGCGGAAGATCGACGCTTCCTGCGGCAGGTAACCAATACCGCGGCGCGCGCGGGCGTGCAGCGGCAGCAGGCTGATGTCTTCTTCGTCGATCACGATGCGCCCGGCGTCGCGCGGCACGATGCCGACCACCATGTAGAAGGTGGTGGTTTTACCGGCGCCGTTCGGGCCGAGCAGGCCGACGATCTCGCCGGATTTCACTTTCAGGCTGACGTCTTCGACAACTTTACGGCCCTTGTAGGCTTTCGCCAGGTTTTCTGCGATGAGTGTTGCCATAAGTGATTAGTTACTCTTTTTTTGCTCGTTTTTGTCTTGCAACTGCGACGGTACCAGAACCGTTGTCACGCGTTTGCCTTTATCGCTAAACGCCTGCATTTGCTGCTGTTGCACCAGATAGGTGATGCGATCGCCTTTCACGTTGCTGTCGAGCTGCTCCAGATAGGCGTTGCCCGTCAGGGTCACCAGCTGGGTCGCCACGTCGTAACGCACTTTCTGCGCGTGGCCTTTGACCGGCTTGCCGCTGTCCTGCATCTGGTAGAAGGTTACCGGGTTGCCGAACGCTTCAATATAGGTCTTATTCTGATCTCCGCCCGGGCGGGTGACTACCACCTTGTCGGCGCGAATATCGATGGTGCCCTGTTTGATCACCACGTTGTCGGTGAAGGTGCTGACGTTGCTTTGCATGTCCAACGACTGCTTGAGCGAGTCGATGCTGACCGGCTGGCTGGAGTCGGATTTCAGCGCCAGAGCGGGGGCGCTGGCGGCCAAAACTAAGCTGCCGAGCAACAGGTTACGGAGTTGGTTTTTGGTTCTGAATTTCATAGTTGGTCTTAACCTTATCAATCAGCTCAGCGGTTTTGGTCCGCAGGTTCCCACGCATTTTCATGCCGTTAGAGGTAAAATTGGTCCCGTAAAGCGTGACTTCGTCATCGGAGGTGACGTCCTGGGTGACCAGGTTTACCTGAGCGTTGTCCGTCTTAATTTTTTCCAGCTGCGAGGTGGTGGTCAGGCTGTTCACCTCGACGTGACCATACAGATACAGCATTCGGTCTTTAGTCAGTTTGGCGCGATCGGCGCGAACTGACCAGGTGGCCACCGCATTCTCATCGAACAGCGTCATCACCGGCTGGGTGAACCAGCTCAGCTCGCCGGCGGTGTAATACTTCGCGTCTTCCGCCACCAGTTTGTAATTCAGCTTGCCGGCCGGGTTGTACACCACGGTGACCGTGTGCTGGCTCTGGTAGGTCGGATCCTGATCGTTGACCGGGCCAGGGGCCGTGTCGTCGCTGAAGTCCGTCATGTTCCAGCCGATCAGCGCCAGAACGATCACCGTCAACAGGATGGTGATCCACAGTTTGGTTTTACTCATATCGACAGCCCTTTGGCGTCCTCCAGCTTATTTTGAGCCAAAAGAATGATGTCGCACAGTTCGCGTACCGCGCCGCGGCCGCCGGCAATGCGGGTGACGTAGTGGGCGCGCGGCGTCAGCAGCGGATGGGCGTCCGCCACTGCGACCGCCAGGCCGACCTGCGCCATCACCGGCCAGTCGATCAGGTCATCGCCGATATAGGCGACCTGATCCGCCGTTAACGACAGTTTATCCAACAGTTCGCGGAAGGCCAAAAGCTTATCGGACTGCCCCTGATACAGATGGGTGATGCCGAGCGTCTGCGCGCGGTCCTCCAGCAGCTTGGCGGAGCGCCCGGTGATGATCGCCACCTCGATGTCTGAGGTTTTCAAGCAGCGGATGCCGTAGCCGTCGCGCACGTTGAACGCCTTCAGTTCTTCACCGTTGTTGCCCATGAAGATCAGGCCGTCCGACAGCACGCCGTCAACGTCGCAAATCAACAGGCGGATGTTCCCGGCACGCGCCATAACCTCTTGTTCTACCGGCCCGTAGCAGGTTTCTACCATACCCATTCCGTTCTATTCCTTAATTAAACGACGCCGGCGCGCAGCATGTCATGCATATGTACCACACCCAGCAACTGGTCGCCATCGGCAACCAGCAGCGCGGTGATGTGGCGTTGTTGCATCAGGTTCAATGCATCGACCGCCAGGAGGTTGGGGCGCACCCGCACGCCGCCCGGCGTCATGACATCGGCAATCTTCGCCTCGTGCAGGTTGATGCCCATGTCGAACACCCGGCGCAGGTCGCCATCGGTAAAGATGCCGGCGATTTTCATCAGATCGTCGCAGATCACCGTCAGGCCCAGATTTTTGCGGGTGATTTCCAGCAACGCGTCGCGCAACGAGGCGTCGGCGCTGACGTGGGGAATTTCATCGCCGCTGTGCATGATATCGCTAACCCGCAGCAGCAGTTTGCGGCCGAGTGCGCCGCCCGGATGCGACAGCGCGAAATCTTCCGGCGTGAAACCGCGCGCTTTCAGCAGCGCGACGGCCAGCGCATCGCCCATCACCAGCGTGGCGGTGGTGCTGGTGGTCGGCGCCAGCCCCAGCGGGCAGGCTTCCTGCGGCACCTTGATGCACAGGTGGATATCCGCCGCTTTACCCATCGAGCTTTCCGGATTGTTAGTCATACAGATGAGGGTGATCTGTTGGCGTTTCAACACCGGGATCAGCGCCAGGATCTCGCTGGACTCGCCGGAGTTGGAGATGGCGAGCACGATGTCCTGCGGGGTGACCATGCCCAAATCGCCATGGCTGGCCTCCGCCGGATGAACGAAGAATGAGGGCGTGCCGGTGCTGGCGAAGGTCGCGGCGATCTTGCAGCCGATGTGGCCGGATTTGCCCATGCCCATCACCACCACTTTGCCGCCGCAGGCGGCGATGGTTTCGCAGGCGCGGGTGAAGTCTGCGTTGATGTAGCTGTCGAGCTGAGCCAGCCCTTCACGCTCTATCTGAAGCACTTCTTTGCCGGCCTGTTGAAAATCGAAGCCCGGTTGCAACTCAATGTTCGACATACTCATTCCCGTCGGTTTAGCCGAAAGTACTGAAAGGGTTAAAGAACAGCACCGCAAGATACGCAATAAAGCCGCATAATAACAGCGCGCCCGCCAGGTGGCCGATGCGATGTTTGCGGCCGATGCACAGCACGCTCAGCAGCACGCTGGCCGCCAGCATCACCCAGTAATCGCGCTGGAAGGCGGCGGTGTCAACGCTGCCCGGCGACAGCAGGGCGGGTACGCCCAGCACGATCACCGTGTTGAAAATATTGGAGCCGATGATATTGCCAATCGCCATATCATCCTCGCCCTTGAGCGCCCCGGCGATGGAGGTGGCCAGTTCGGGCAGGCTGGTGCCGATGGCGATAATGGTCAAACCGACCACCAGTTCGCTCAGACCGAAATAGTGCGCGATCACCGTCGCGTTATCGACCACCATTCTGGAAGAGAGCGGCAGAATGATAAACGCCAGCACCAGCCACAGCACCGCCACGGTATTGCTGCTGTCCTGCGGCAGCTCGGCGATCTGCTCCATGGTCAGGCTGTCGCTGCCCTCGCGCTGCGCCAGCCGGGCGATTTTCAGCATCAGCAGGATGAAGCCGGCGGCGGCGGCCAGCAGCAGCACGCCGTCCAGCCTGCTCAGGGTGCCGTCCATCAACACGAAACCGCATAATACTGTGACCGCTAACATCAGCGGCAGTTCGCGCCGCAGTATCTCAGAGCGCGCGGCCAGCGGGTGAATCAGCGCCGCCACGCCCAGAATCAATAAAATGTTGGTGATGTTGGAACCTAATACGTTGCCAACGGCCATATCTATCTGCCCGTTCAGCGCGGCGGTGGTAGACACGATCAGCTCCGGCAGCGAGGTGCCGATGCCGACGATGGTCATGCCGATGATCAGCGGCGGTACGCCGAGCGAGCGGGAAATCACGGCAGCACCATAAACTAAGCGGTCTGCACCGTACACCAGTAGAAATAAACCAACGATTAATAATGCTATCGCGAGAAACATGCAGGGTCCTTTGTCGGGTATTATCCCGGTTCGTTGGTTAAAGCCGTCAATGCGGCGGTATTGCTTGCCCTCCGTTGCGCGCGTTTGAGCCGCAGCAACGGTTTTCCCCGGCTAATAGTTGAACAGTTTCGTTTTTTTCGTTATGGCGCCAATTTTGACCGGGTGGCGCGGAAAAGTAAAACCAATGGCACCATTGGTTGCGAAATGGCAGTAAGTTTTTGTAAAGATGAGACGGATTGCGCCCATTGCTTTAACATCACGGGTAGATTCAGCAAAAGATGAGTCGTAAAGGGTCCATTAACATGCTCCAAAAGGCAGATAATTTGGTCGAAGTGCGCGACATGAGCTTCTCGCGCGGCGACCGACGGATATTTGAAGACATCAACCTGACGGTGCCCCGCGGTAAGGTCACGGCGATCATGGGGCCATCAGGGATCGGCAAAACCACGCTGCTGCGCCTGATCGGCGGCCAACTGGCGCCGGACAGCGGGGAGATTTGGTTCGACGGCGACAACATTCCCGCGTTGTCCCGCCGTCAGTTATACGACGCGCGCAAAAAGATGAGCATGCTGTTCCAGTCGGGCGCGCTGTTTACCGATTTGACCGTATTCGAAAACGTGGCCTACCCGCTGCGCGAGCACAGCAACCTGCCGGAGCCTTTGTTGCACAGCACGGTGCTGATGAAGCTGGAAGCGGTGGGGCTGCGCGGCGCGGCCCAGCTGATGCCCAATGAGCTTTCCGGCGGCATGGCGCGCCGGGCGGCGTTGGCGCGCGCGATCGCGCTGGACCCTGAGATGATCATGTTCGACGAACCCTTCGTTGGCCAGGATCCGATCACCATGGGGGTGCTGGTCAAGCTGATCGACGAGCTGAACCATGCGCTGGGCATTACCTGCATCGTGGTGTCGCACGACGTGCCGGAGGTGCTGAGCATCGCCGACTACGCCTACATCGTGGCCGACAACCGGGTGATCGCCGAAGGCACCACGCAGCAATTGCAGAACAATCCTGATGCGCGCGTGCGCCAGTTCCTGGATGGTATAGCGGATGGGCCGGTGCCGTTCCGCTATCCGGCCGGGGATTATCAGACCGAACTGCTAGGCTTAGGGAGTAAATAAGCTCATGTTATTAAGAGCGTTAGCGTCGTTGGGGCGCAGTGGCATCAACACCAGCGCCAGCTTCGGCCGCGCCGGGTTGATGCTGTTCAACGCGTTGATTGGCCGGCCGGAACCCGGCAAGCAGTGGCCGCTATTGTTGAAACAGCTTTACAGCGTCGGCGTGCAGTCGCTGCTGATCATCATGGTCTCCGGGCTGTTTATCGGCATGGTGCTGGGCCTGCAGGGCTATATCGTGCTCACCACCTACAGCGCCGAGGCCAGCCTTGGCATGATGGTGGCGCTGTCGCTGCTGCGCGAGCTGGGGCCGGTGGTCACGGCGCTGCTGTTTGCCGGCCGCGCCGGTTCCGCGCTCACGGCGGAAATCGGCCTGATGAAGGCGACGGAGCAGATCTCCAGCCTGGAAATGATGGCGGTCGATCCGCTGCGGCGCATCGTGGCACCGCGCTTCTGGGCCGGACTTATCAGCATGCCGCTGCTGACCATCATCTTCGTGGCGATCGGCATTTGGGGCGGTTCGGTGGTCGGCGTGGATTGGAAGGGCATCGACAGCGGCTTCTTCTGGTCGGCGATGCAGGGCGCCGTGGAGTGGAAAAAAGATCTGCTCAACTGCCTGATCAAAAGCGTGGTATTCGCCATTACCGTAACCTGGATTGCCATTTTCAATGGGTACGACGCCGTGCCTACCTCTGAAGGGATTAGCCGGGCGACGACGCGTACCGTGGTGCATTCGTCACTGGCGGTGTTGGGATTGGATTTCGTGCTGACCGCACTGATGTTTGGGAATTGATTCGATGCAAACGAAGAAGAGTGAAATCTGGGTTGGGGCATTTATGCTGATCGCGCTGTGCGCCATCGTGTTTATCTGCCTGCAGGTGGCGAACCTTAAATCGATCGGCAGCGAGCCGACCTACCGCATTTACGCGACGTTCGACAACATCGGCGGCCTGAAACCGCGTTCGCCGGTGAAAATTGGCGGCGTGGTGATCGGCCGCGTGGCGGACATCGAACTCGATTCGAAAACCTACACGCCGCGCGTGGCGCTGGATATCCAGAAAAAGTACGACCAAATCCCGGATACCAGTTCGCTGGCGATCCGCACCTCCGGCCTGCTGGGCGAGCAATATCTGGCGCTTAACGTGGGCTTTGAAGATCCTGATATGGGCACCACCATCCTGAAAGATGGCGGCACCATTCAGGACACCAAATCAGCCATGGTTCTGGAAGACCTGATCGGCCAGTTCCTGTATAAAAGCGGCGGTCAGGACAGCGCCAAATCGGGAGACGCGGCCGCTGAGCCGGCTGCCGGCGCCGCACCGCAACCCGCTGTTCCAAATCATTAAGAGAGGATACCTGCATGTTTAAACGTTTACTGATGGTGGCTCTGCTGGTGGTTGCACCGCTGGCGAGCGCAGCCGACCAAACCAATCCCTACAGCATGATGCAAGAAGCGGCGCAGAAGACTTTCAGCCGTTTGAAGAACGAACAGCCGAAGATCAAGCAGGACCCGAACTACCTGCGTGCCATCGTGCATCAGGAACTGATGCCGTTCGTGCAGGTGAAATACGCCGGCGCGCTGGTGCTGGGGCGTTACTACAAAGAGGCAACGCCTGCGCAGCGCGAAGCTTACTTCACCGCCTTCCAGGCTTACCTGGAGCAGGCTTACGGCCAGGCGCTGGCGATGTATCACGGCCAGACTTACCAGATCGCGCCTGAACAGCCGCTGGGCAATGCCGACATCGTGGCTATTCGCGTCACCATCATCGACAACGGCGGCCGCCCGCCGGTGCGTCTGGATTTCCAATGGCGCAAGAACAGCAAAACCGGCTACTGGCAGGCGTATGACATGATCGCCGAAGGCGTCAGCATGATCACCACCAAGCAAAATGAGTGGGCGTCTACGCTGCGTACTCAGGGCATCGACGGCCTGACCAAGCAGCTGCAGGCCGCCGCCGCGCAGCCTATCACGCTGGACAAGAAAAACTGATGTCGGCAGCGCTCAGCTTCGAATCAGAGCGGCAGACGCTGATCCTGCGCGGTGAACTGGACCGGGAAACGCTGCAGCCGCTGTGGCGGCAGCGCGCCGCGCTGATGGCGGATAAAACCGCGATCGACGTGGCGCAACTGCAGCGCGTGGACTCCGCCGGGCTGGCGCTGTTGCTGCATCTGCAGGAAGAGCAGCGCCAACGCGGCGTAGCGCTGAAAATTTTCGGCGCTACCGAGCGCCTGAAAACGCTGATCGCGCTCTACAACCTGCAGGCGATAATGCCTGTCGATACCGCCGGTTAGCGGCGTTTTAGGCCGCTCTTGCGTGGTAAAACGATACAAAGCCCCTGTTATGCAGGGGCTTTTTCTTTAGTTTAAGAAAACATCGTATTCCACTAAGATACTAGGCTGTTTATGATCCTTTAGCGGCAGAACTGGATACTATGGAAACCAACGAGATTAAAGACGTGCTGATGCAGGCATTGGCACTGGATGAAGTACATGTGACGGGCGACGGTAGCCATTTTCAGGCGATCGTGGTCGGTGAACTGTTCGCCGGCATGAGCCGCGTCAAAAAACAGCAGACGGTTTACGCACCGCTGATGGAATACATTGCGGACAACCGCATTCATGCCTTGTCTATTAAGGCGTACACCCCTGAAGAGTGGCAGCGAGACCGCAAACTCAACGGATTTTAAGGCTGTTTGCCCTGCCGGGCGGGCAGCTTCAGATTAGATAACAGAGAGTAGTCAGATGGATAAATTTCGTGTGCAGGGTCGGACCCGCCTGAGCGGTGAAGTGTCTATTTCCGGGGCCAAAAACGCCGCCCTGCCGATCCTGTTCGCCGCCCTGTTGGCGGAAGAGCCGGTCGAGCTGCAGAATGTCCCTAAGCTGAAGGACATCGACACCACCATTAAACTACTCAACCAGTTGGGTACCAAGATTGAGCGCAACGGTTCGGTCTTCGTGGACGCCAGCGGCGTGAACGAGTTTTGCGCCCCTTACGATCTGGTGAAAACCATGCGCGCTTCCATTTGGGCGCTGGGGCCGCTGGTGGCGCGTTTCGGCCGCGGTCAGGTTTCCCTGCCGGGCGGCTGCGCGATTGGCGCGCGTCCGGTCGATCTGCACATCACCGGCCTGGAGCAGTTGGGCGCTGAGATCAAGCTGGAAGAAGGCTACGTCAAGGCGTCCGTCGAGGGCCGCCTGAAGGGCGCGCACATCGTCATGGACAAGGTGAGCGTGGGCGCGACCGTGACCATCATGAGCGCCGCGACCCTGGCGACCGGCACCACCGTTATCGAAAACGCCGCGCGTGAGCCGGAAATTGTCGATACCGCCAACTTCCTCAACACGCTGGGCGCGAAGATCAGCGGCGCAGGCAGCGACAAGATCACCATCGAGGGCGTCGAGCGTCTGGGCGGCGGCGTGTACCGCGTGCTGCCTGACCGCATCGAGACCGGCACCTTCCTGATCGCCGCCGCGGTTTCCGGCGGCAAAGTGATGTGCCGCAACACCCGTCCGGACACGCTGGATGCGGTGCTGGCCAAGCTGCGCGAAGCCGGTGCCGATATCGAAGTGGGCGAAGACTGGATCAGCCTGGACATGCACGGCAAGCGCCCGAAAGCGGTCACCGTGCGCACCGCGCCGCACCCGGGCTTCCCGACCGACATGCAGGCTCAGTTCAGCCTGCTGAACCTGGTGGCGGAAGGCACTGGCGTCATCACCGAGACCATCTTCGAAAACCGCTTCATGCACGTGCCGGAACTGATCCGCATGGGCGCACACGCGGAGATCGAGAGCAACACCGTGATCTGCCATGGCGTTGAACAGCTGTCCGGCGCTCAGGTGATGGCGACCGATCTGCGCGCTTCCGCCAGCCTGGTGATCGCCGGCTGCATCGCCGACGGCGTGACCGTTGTCGATCGCATCTATCACATCGATCGCGGCTATGAGCGTATTGAAGACAAGCTGCGCGCGCTGGGTGCGAACATCGAGCGCGTGAAAGGCGAGTAAGTCATTAGCGCCGGCGCGGCTGCGTCGGCAGGATGAATAGCAAAGGGCCGGCTATCAATGCCGGCCCTTTTTTAATTGCTGTCTTCCGGGAATTCACCCACCGTCATTTTCAACGTAATGCGTTTGCCGTCGCGCAGCACGATAACCGGTATCTCGGTGCCCGGCCTGATCTCCGCCACCTGGTCCATGGTTTCCAGCACGGATACCGCCGGTTTGTTATCCACGTTGATGATGATGTCGTTGATCTGGAAGCCGGCGTTGCTCGCCGGGCCGTTCGGCGTAATTTCGGTCACGATGATGCCCTGCAGGCGATCGATGCCGGAATTGGAGGGGCGCAGCGGAATGATCTCCTTGCCCTGAATGCCGAAATAGCCGCGGATAACGCGGCCGTCGCGGATCAGCTTGTCCATGATCTTGGTAGCCAGTTCGATCGGGATCGCAAAGCCCAGTCCTTCCGGCGTTTCGCCGTCGGTGATTTTGTCATAGGTCAGGGTGTTGATACCGATCAGCTCACCCAGCGAGTTGACCAGCGCTCCGCCGGAGTTGCCGCGGTTGATTGAGGCGTCGGTCTGCAGGAACGTCTGCCGGCCAGTGGTGCTCATACTGATGCGCCCGGTAGCGCTGAGGATGCCCTGAGTCACGGTTTGTCCCAGGTTATAGGGGTTGCCGATCGCCAGCACCACGTCGCCGACGTGGGCAACGCGATTTTTATTGGTCGGGATCACCGGCAGGTTGCCGGGATCGATCTTCAGCACCGCCAGGTCGGTCAGGCCGTCGGAACCGACCAGCAGCGCTTCATAGCGGCGGCCATCCTGCAACACCACGGTGATCTGCTGAGCGTCTTTGATCACGTGGCGGTTGGTGATGATATAGCCGCGTTCGTTCATGATCACGCCGGAACCGAGCGACAGCACGTTGGCGGCGCCGTTCAGGTTACGGTTGTAGATGTTCACCACGGCAGGGGCGGCGCGGCGCACCGCCTTGTTGTAGCTCACCGGCGTTTCGTCGCTGGTATTCTCGGTTTTCTCTGCAAACAGGCCGTTGGAAGAGCGCAGCATGGGCAGGGCGGCCAACAGCAGGCCGGCAACGATGAGACCGATAACGACAGAACGCAAGAGCTTAGCAAACATGGAGTTTTCGTGGTGTGGTGAACGATGTTCGGAGGATAGCATGAGTTAACCGGGCGCAGTATGTCACCGAGCCCGGTTTTTGCACAAATTAACGCAGCAGCAGATAAATGGTTTCGTTACCGCGCACGATATTGAGTGCCATCACCGGTGGCTTGGCTTCCAGCACCTTGCGCAGCGCGGTGATACTGTCCACGCGCTGGCGGTTGACGCCGATGATCACGTCGCCTTTTTGCAGGCCGATTTGCGCCGCCGTCGAGCCTTTATCCACGTTCTCCACCTTCACGCCCTTGTCGCCGCTCGGCAGCGCGCCGTTGCTGAGGGATACCCCCTGCAGCGCCGGCGACAGCGTTTCGGCGTTGGTCGAGGCGCTCTCGCTGTTGTCCAGCGTGACCGAGACTTCCTGCGGTTTACCGTCGCGCAGCAGGCCTACCTTGAGCGTTTTGCCCGGTGCGGTGGTGCCGACCTTGGCGCGCAGTTCGGCAAAGCTGTTCACCGGTTTGCCGTCGACGGAAACCAGAATATCCCCGGCTTTGATGCCGGCCTTGGCGGCGGCGGATTTCGGCAACACTTCGCTGACGAAGGCGCCGCGCTGCGCGTCGGTGTTGAAGGCTTTGGCCATGTCCGGGGTCATTTCACTGCCCTTGATGCCAAGCAGGCCGCGTTTCACTTCACCGAATTCGATCAGCTGCTGGCTCAGGTTCTGCGCCATATTGCTCGGAATGGCGAAGCCGATGCCGACGTTGCCGCCGCTCGGCGCCAGAATGGCGGTATTGATGCCGATCAGTTCGCCGTTCAGGTTAACCAGCGCGCCCCCGGAGTTGCCGCGGTTGATGGAGGCGTCGGTCTGAATGAAGTTTTCCAGCCCTTCCAGATTCAGGCCGGTGCGGCCCAGCGCTGAGATGATGCCGGAGGTGGCGGTTTGGCCCAGGCCGAACGGGTTGCCGACCGCCACGGCGAAGTCGCCGACGCGCAGCTGGTCGGAATCGGCCATCTTGATGGCGGTCAGGTTTTTGGTATCGCTGAGCTGCAGCAGGGCGATGTCGGACTGTTCATCGCGCCCGACCAGCTTGGCGTCCAGCTCACGGCCGTCGTTCAACTGCACGCGGATTTTATCGGCGTTGTTGATGACGTGGTTGTTGGTCAGCACGTAGCCCTTGGCGGCGTCGATGATCACGCCGGAACCCAGCCCTTCAAACGGGCGGGAGCTCTGCTGTTGGCCGGGGAAGTTGGGGCCGAAGAAGCGTCTGAACTCTTCCGGCAACTGTTGACGCTGCACCTGGGTGCCGGCGACATGCACGCTCACGACGGCGGGCAAGACTTTTTCCAGCATCGGCGCCAGGCTCGGCAGCGGCTGCCCCTGCACGGCGACGGGCAGGGCCGCGTTGGCCGCCGGTGCGGCGCTGAGCGCCAGACCGAGGCTCATTGCCAATGCACTAAGAATTAACGACTTTTTCTTCATTGATGATAACTCTCTCAATACCTGCCGATGAAAATTTGATGATAAGGCAATCGCCTTGTCATAGTGAAGGGTAAGACCGTGAATTTGCGTGCAAAGTTCAGTAAAGGTAATGCGAGGGAAGGTCAATATGGCACAAACGGGATTAAACCCGCGGGAGGCCCCGCGGGCGAAGAAGGAATATCAGTCGCGGCGTGCGCTTTGACCGCGCAGCAGGCCGGAGGCCCCTTCCGAATAGTCGCGCGGCATTTCCACCGGCGCCTGATCGTTGTCCGCTTCCGCTTCGGTCAGGCGATAGCGGAACGGGTTCTCCTGCATCGGCAGATCCGGCAGCAGGTTGTTGGAGCTTTTCGCCATGTGCTGATACAGCTGGCGATAATCGCGCGCCATGTTATCCAGCAGCTCGGCGCTGCGGGCGAAGTGGCCGACCAGCTCCTGACGGTACTCTTCCAGCTCGGTCTTGCTCTTGTCCAGCTCATTCTGCAAGACTTGTTGTTGACGCAATTTACGGTTGCCAAAACGCATCGCCACCGCACCAATCACGATACCGACGACCAAACCAATCAGCGCATACTCCCAGGTCATGATGACTCCTATTTTGACTTCG
Source organism: Serratia sp. Z4 (assembly GCF_009900725.1). Taxonomy (NCBI): domain Bacteria; kingdom Pseudomonadati; phylum Pseudomonadota; class Gammaproteobacteria; order Enterobacterales; family Yersiniaceae; genus Serratia; species Serratia sp. Z4. Next base: position 219,118 of record NZ_JAAABD010000004.1, on the reverse strand, counting down.
TTGTTCCGCAGGGATTTTTCACTTAATAATATCCACTATAACCGTTAACCTTGTCCGAGTGGAATCCTGATGCGCTTCCACCTAATTTTTACAGGGTTTTCAGCGGCGCCCGCAGCGGGCATTTGTGGCGATAACGGTGCGAATCGGCATCAACTTGCCGCCAACGTTGGCTAAATAATTTCTAAGCGTTCTTAGGGAACATCGAACAGATGCAGGCACTATCACCGTTATCTCGCTACCAGCAGGCGCTGGATGCGGGGGAATATCAGGCCGATGAGGTTCAACGCCGGGCCGTCACTCAACTGGATCGCATTTATCAGGCTCTGCGGCAAAAGCCGGCGGCGAACGCGCCTGCCGGCGGGCTGCGCGGCAAGCTCAGCCGCTTGCTGGGCAAGGGCGGCGACACGGCGCCGCAGCGCCCGGTGCAGGGGCTGTATATGTGGGGCGGCGTCGGGCGCGGCAAAACCTGGTTGATGGATATGTTCTTCCACAGTTTGCCGGGCGATCGCAAAATGCGTCTGCACTTCCACCGCTTCATGCTGCGGGTGCATGAAGAGCTGACCGAGTTGCAGGGGCGGGAAAACCCGCTGGAAATCGTCGCCGACGGCTTTAAGGCCGAGACCGACGTATTGTGCTTCGACGAATTCTTCGTCTCCGACATCACCGACGCCATGCTGCTGGCCACGCTGCTGCAGGCGCTATTCGCGCGCGGCATCACGCTGGTGGCCACCTCGAACATCCCGCCGGACGATCTGTACCGCAACGGTCTGCAGCGGGCGCGTTTCCTGCCGGCCATCGATCTGATCAACGAGTACTGCGACGTGATGAACGTCGACGCCGGCATCGACTATCGTCTGCGCACCCTGACCCAGGCGCACCTCTACCTGACACCGCTGAGCGACCAGACGCGTGAGGCGCTGGATCGGATGTTCGTCAAGCTGGCGGGCAAGGCGGGGGAGGACGCGCCGGTGCTGCAGATCAACCATCGGCCGCTGCAGGCGATCCGTTCGGTGGACGGCGTGCTGGCGGTGGATTTCCACACGCTGTGCGAAGAGGCGCGCAGCCAGCTGGACTACATTGCGCTGTCGCGGCTGTATCACAGCGTGATCCTGTATAATGTGCAGGTGATGGGGCCGCTGAAAGAGAATACCGCGCGCCGTTTCCTGGCGCTGGTGGATGAATTTTACGAGCGTCACATCAAGCTGGTGATCGGCGCCGAAGCGTCGATGTTCGAGATCTATCAGGGGGTGCAGCTGAAATTTGAATTCCAGCGCTGCCTGTCGCGCCTGCAGGAAATGCAGAGCGAAGAGTACCTCAAGCTGCCGCATCTGCCCTGAGCCCGCCGGGCCTATCGCCGGTTGTCCGCCGCCGGCGATAAATTTATTTTCCATTCAAAAACCGTTCGATCTTTGTGAGCGACTTCTCTATAATCTTGCGACCCCACGTTACAACAAAGTTTTTTTTCCCAAAAACTTTATAGTGCCGGCAATGGCTATTCGAAGGGGTAGGTTTGCTGGACTTGTATGGTCGTGTGAGCCTCAACTGTTTTCGAGCGTTTGGGTGTTCACCAACGTGTAACTAATTATTGGGTAAGCTTTCTAATGAAAACTTTTACAGCTAAACCAGAAACCGTAAAACGCGACTGGTACGTTGTTGATGCAGATGGTAAAACTTTAGGCCGTCTCGCTACTGAACTGGCTCGTCGCCTGCGCGGCAAGCATAAAGCGGAATACACCCCGCACGTGGATACCGGTGATTACATCATCGTTCTGAACGCTGACAAAGTTGCTGTAACCGGCAACAAGCGTACAGACAAAGTGTACTACCACCACACCGGCCACATCGGTGGTATCAAGCAAGCGACCTTTGAAGAGATGATTGCCCGCCGTCCTGAGCGCGTGATTGAAATCGCGGTTAAAGGCATGCTGCCAAAGGGCCCGCTGGGTCGTGCTATGTTCCGTAAACTGAAAGTTTACGCGGGCACCGAGCACAATCACGCGGCACAGCAACCGCAAGTTCTGGACATTTAATCGGGATTAATGGCAATGGCTGAAAATCAATACTACGGCACTGGTCGCCGCAAAAGCTCCGCCGCTCGCGTCTTCATCAAGCCGGGCAACGGTAACATCGTTATCAACCAGCGCAGCCTGGAACAGTACTTCGGTCGCGAAACTGCCCGCATGGTAGTTCGTCAGCCGCTGGAACTGGTCGACATGGTTGGCAAACTGGACCTGTACATCACCGTTAAAGGTGGTGGTATCTCCGGTCAAGCTGGCGCTATCCGTCACGGTATCACCCGTGCACTGATGGAATACGATGAGACTCTGCGTTCTGAACTGCGTAAAGCTGGCTTCGTCACCCGTGACGCTCGTCAGGTTGAACGTAAGAAAGTCGGTCTGCGTAAAGCACGTCGTCGTCCGCAGTTCTCCAAGCGTTAATTTTCGCTGCTTCGGCAGTGCGATTTACGCAAAAAACCCGGTGCTTCACCGGGTTTTTTTACGCCTGAAATCCGCCGTCCCCGACTAAAATCTGTGGCATATCAGACAATTCAACATGAATTCGCCGCACCGCCCCCACAAAACAAGCAGAATCTGGTAAACTATCATCCACTTTTGCGCCTGTTCGCCGTGCAGTTGACCTCCTGGGCCGGTTTTTTATGGGCTCGGGTCGCGCTGCGTGCTGCCGGCCTGCGGCAAGATTATTCAGGATAGCAGCCTGTCAGTTGGCTATTCGCAGTATTTTCTAGATAACTTGGAGGTTTTCATGGCTGTCGCTGCCAACAAACGTTCGGTAATGACGCTGTTCTCTGGCCCGACCGACATTTTTAGCCATCAAGTACGTATCGTACTGGCGGAGAAAGGTGTCAGCGTTGAGATCGAGCAGGTCGAAATGGATAACCTGCCGCAAGATCTGATTGACCTCAACCCTTACCAGACGGTGCCTACGCTGGTCGATCGCGAACTGACCCTGTATGAATCCCGCATCATCATGGAATATCTGGATGAGCGTTTCCCGCACCCGCCGCTGATGCCGGTTTACCCGGTTGCCCGTGGTGAGAGCCGTCTGATGATGCTGCGCATCGAGAAGAACTGGTACTCGCTGATGGACAAGATCGAGAAGAGCAGCGGCCAGGAAGCGGAATCCGCCCGTCGCCAACTGCGCGAAGAGTTGCTGGCGATCGCGCCTATCTTCGGTCAGGCGCCGTATTTCATGAGCGAAGAGTTCAGCCTGGTGGATTGCTACCTGGCGCCGTTGTTGTGGCGTCTGCCGCAGTTGGGCATCGAATTGAGCGGTGCCGGTTCCAAAGAGCTGAAAGGCTACATGACCCGCGTCTTCGAACGCGACGCCTTCCTGGCTTCCCTGACCGAAGCCGAGCGTGAAATGCGCCTGCAGACCCGGGGCTAAGCGCGATGGACATGTCTCAGATGACGCCGCGTCGCCCGTATCTGCTGCGGGCGTTCTACGACTGGCTGCTGGATAACCAACTGACGCCTCACCTGGTGGTCGACGTGACTCGCCCGGACGTGCAGGTGCCGATGGAGTTCGCGCGTGACGGCCAGATCGTGCTGAATATCGCGCCGCGCGCGGTAGGCAACCTGGCGTTGGGTAACGAAGACGTGCAGTTCAACGCGCGCTTCGGCGGCGTGCCGCGTCAGGTTTCGGTGCCGATGGCCGCCGTGCTGGCGATCTATGCGCGTGAAAACGGCGCCGGCACGATGTTCGAACCGGAAGCCGCCTACGACGAGAGCGAAGGCGTGTTCGAAGGTCTGGACAATGAGACGATCCCTTCGGAAACCCTGATGTCAGTGATCGACGGCGATCGCCCGGATACCGCGGAAGACAACGGCCCGGATGACGAACCGCCGCAGCCGCCGCGCGGTGGCCGCCCGGCGCTGCGCGTGGTGAAATAACCCCGTGAGAACAAACGAAAAAGCACCCCATGGGGGTGCTTTTTTTTTTGCCCGGCAGACGCGGGTCAGCCTTTCAACGCGGCAATGCAGGCGTCGCGCGGCGCGCTGAGATCGCCTACGCGTACGGTAGACAGGGCGTGGGTTGCGCGCTCACGGAAACTGCTGATGGCGGTGTCGCCTTGCACTTCCGGCGGTGCGGTGCAAATGTCATTGAGCGGCAGATCGTTGCCTTTGTTGAGCGCCTGCAACACCGCCGCCGGATTGTAGATCAGGGCTGCGGAGAGGGCCGATTTGATGCCGGCGGTAAAGCCGGCATTGCCGCCGCCGGCCAACTTGGGCGCCAGGGCAATCCAGCTGTCGTCCCCCAGCCGGATGCTGTTTTCCACGGCGCCGAACTGTCCGGCTTTGCCCAACTGCGCCACGACCGGCCGTGCGCCGCGCGCTTCGATATTGTAACCAACCTCCTGCGAATCCAGCGCCATGGCTGAAGCGCTGAAACTGATGGCCAGCAGCGCGCCGGCCAACAGGGAAATGGAGCATTTCATGTTCGCTATCCTTATCTCGGTGTCAGGCGCAGCCGCGCCCCGCAATGGTGCTAACTCAATACTATAGCGCGTTGAGGCGGTGAGGAGCGGGGAGGTTGTTACAAAGCGTGGCAGGCTAAAAACAGAGGCCCGGCAATATGCCGGGCCTCTGATGGTACGGAAGGTTTACACTTCCAGGTAGTTCATGATGCCGTCTGCCGCTTTGCGGCCTTCGGCGATCGCCGTCACTACCAGGTCAGATCCGCGCACAGCGTCACCACCGGCGAAGATTTTCGGGTTGCTGGTCTGGAACGCGTTGTCGCTGCCTTCCGGCGCCAGGATGCGGCCCTGTTTATCCAGCTGCACGTCGTGCGCCGCCAGCCAGTCCATGCGGTGCGGGCGGAAGCCGAACGCCATCACCACCGCGTCCGCGTCGATCACGTGTTCGGAACCTGGCACCTGCTCTGCCGTCTGACGGCCGTTGGCATCCGGTGCGCCCAGCTGAGTGCGCACCATTTTCACCCCGGCCACGCGGCCGGCGCTGTTCAGTTCGATGCTCAGCGGCTGCAGGTTGAACTGGAAGTCCACCCCTTCTTCCCGGGCGTTCTTCACTTCGCGCTTGGAGCCCGGCATGTTGGCTTCGTCGCGGCGGTAGGCGCAGATGACCTGCGTTGCGCCCTGACGCACCGAGGTACGCACGCAGTCCATGGCGGTATCGCCGCCGCCCAGCACCACCACCCGTTTGCCTTCCATGCTGACGTAAGGCTCGTGCTGCTCGGTTTCATACCCCATCAGCTGCTTGGTGTTGGCGATCAGGAACGGTAGCGCGTCGTACACGCCCTGCGCCTCCTCATTCTCCAGGCCGCCGCGCATCGACTGATAGGTGCCGACGCCGAGGAACACCGCATCGTACTCGCTCAGCAAGGTCTCCATGCTGACGTCTTTACCCACTTCGGTGTTCAACTGGAACTCGATGCCCATCTCGCTGAAGATGCCGCGGCGTTTGACCATCACTTCCTTTTCCAGCTTGAAAGCCGGGATGCCGAAGGTCAGCAGGCCGCCGATCTCAGGATGACGATCGTATACGACCGCCTTAACACCGTTGCGGGTCAGCACGTCGGCGCAGGCCAGCCCGGCGGGGCCGGCACCGACGATCGCCACGCGCTTGCCGGTCGGCTGCACGTGCGACATGTCCGGCTTCCAGCCCATTTCGATGGCCTTATCGCTGATGTAGCGCTCGATATTGCCGATGGTGACCGCACCGAACTCGTCGTTCAGGGTGCAGGAGCCTTCGCACAGGCGATCCTGCGGGCATACGCGGCCGCACACTTCCGGCAGGCTGTTGGTCTGATGCGCCAGGTCCGCCGCTTCCATGATGCGGCCTTCATTGGCCAGTTTCAGCCAGTTCGGGATGTAGTTGTGCACCGGGCACTTCCACTCGCAGTACGGGTTGCCGCAGGACAGACAGCGGTCCGCCTGGGCCTTGGCCTGGGTTTCCGAAAACGGTTCGTAGATCTCGACGAACTCGATTTTGCGGATCTTCAGCGGTTTCTTTGGCGGATCAACACGCTGCAGGTCGATAAATTGATAAACGTTCTGGCTCATTAATGACCTACCTCTTACTGCGCCTGCACCCGCAGCTCGGCTGCGGAACGGCTACGGTGACCCAACAGCGCTTTGACATCGCTGGACTTCGGTTTGACCAGGGCGAACTTCGGCGCCCACTCCGGCCAGTTGGCCAGGATCTCTTCCGCGCGGGAAGAGCCGGTCGCCTGCACGTGTTCGGTGATCAGGCCGCGCAGGTGCTCCTCATGGATCGCCAGCTGATCGACATCCAGCACTTCCACCAGCTCCGGGTTCACGCGCTTGCGGAACTCGCCGTCTTCGTCCAGCACGTAGGCGAAGCCGCCGGTCATGCCGGCGCCGAAGTTGATGCCGGTTTTACCCAGCACGCAGACGATGCCGCCGGTCATGTATTCGCAGCCGTTGTCGCCGATGCCTTCCACCACGGTGATGGCGCCGGAGTTGCGCACCGCGAAACGTTCGCCCGCGCGGCCGGCGGCGAACAGCTTGCCACCGGTGGCGCCGTACAGGCAGGTGTTGCCGACGATGCTGGCTTCATGGCTGCGGAAGGCGGAACCGATCGGCGGGCGCACCGCGATGCTGCCGCCGGCCATGCCTTTGCCGACATAGTCGTTGGCGTCGCCGGTCAGGGTCAGCTCGACGCCGCCGGCGTTCCAGACGCCGAAGCTCTGCCCGGCGGTGCCGGAGAAGTGCGCCTTGATCGGATCGCCTGCCATCCCCTGATCGCCGTGTACGTTGGCGATCGCGCCGGACAGCATGGCGCCCACGGAGCGGTCGGTGTTGCGAATGTCGAAGTAGAAGGTTTTACCTTGCTTCGCTTCGATGTACGGCTGCGCCTGCGCCAGCAACTCTTTGTTCAGCAGACCCTTGTCGAACGCCGGGTTGCTGCTTTCGGTACAGTACACCGCTTTGCCCGGATGCGGCGTGGCGGTTGTCAGCAACGGCGACAGATCCAGCTTGTTCTGCTTGGCGGAAATGCCGTCCAGCTCGGTCAGGAACTCGGTGCGGCCGATCAGATCCACCAGCTGGCTCACGCCCAGCTGGGCCATGATCTCGCGGGTCTCACGCGCGATAAACTGGAAGTAATTCGTCACGCGTTCCGGCAGGCCGTGGTAGTGATCGCGGCGCAGCTTGTCGTCCTGAGTCGCAACGCCGGTCGCGCAGTTGTTGAGGTGGCAGATGCGCAGGTATTTGCAGCCCAGCGCCACCATCGGCCCGGTGCCGAAGCCGAAGCTTTCCGCGCCCAGGATCGCCGCTTTGACGATGTCCACGCCGGTTTTCAGGCCGCCGTCCACCTGCAGGCGGATCTTGTGGCGCAGGCCGTTGGCCACCAGCGCCTGCTGGGTTTCCACCAGGCCCAGTTCCCATGGGCAGCCGGCATATTTCACCGAGGACAGCGGGCTGGCGCCGGTGCCGCCGTCGTAACCGGCGATGGTGATCAGATCGGCATAGGCTTTCGCCACGCCGGTGGCGATGGTGCCAACGCCCGGCTCGGACACCAGTTTCACCGAGATCACCGCCTTCGGGTTGACCTGCTTCAGATCGAAGATCAGCTGCGCCAGATCTTCGATCGAGTAGATGTCGTGGTGCGGCGGCGGGGAGATCAACGTCACGCCCGGCACCGAGTAACGCAGTCTGGCGATGTACGGGGTGACTTTGTCGCCCGGCAGCTGGCCGCCTTCGCCCGGTTTGGCGCCTTGCGCCACCTTAATCTGGATCACGTCGGCGTTCACCAGGTAGGCCGGCGTGACGCCGAAGCGGCCGGAGGCCACCTGTTTGATGCGCGACACCTTGTTGGTGCGGTAGCGCGCCGGATCTTCGCCGCCTTCGCCGGAGTTGGAGAAGCCGCCGAGGCCGTTCATGGCGATCGCCAGCGACTCGTGCGCTTCCGGGCTCAACGCGCCGATCGACATCGCCGCGGTGTCGAAGCGTTTGAACAGCGACTCCGCCGGTTCAACCTCATCGACCGGGATCGGTTCGCCTTTCGGCGTGATGGCCAGCAGATCGCGCAGCATGGCGACCGGCCGCTCGTTCACCAGCTTGGCGTAGGCCTGGTAGTCGCTGTACTCGCCGCTGTGCACCGCTTTTTGCAGCGAGTTCACCACGTCCGGGTTGTAAGCATGGTATTCGCCGCCGTGCACGAACTTCAGCAGGCCGCCTTGCTCCAGCGGTTTGCGTTTCAGCCAGGCGCGCTTGGAGAGGTTCTGCAGATCCTGCTGGAAATCGCTGAAGCTGGCGCCGCCAATGCGGCTGACCACGCCCTGGAAGCACAGATCCGCCAGATCGCGGTGCAGGCCGACCGCTTCGAACAGCTTGGAACAGCGGTAAGAGGCGATGGTCGAGATGCCCATTTTGGACATGATCTTGTACAGGCCTTTGTTGATGCCGTTGCGGTAGTTCAGCATCACGTCGCGGTATTTCTTGTCGATCGCCTGGCTGTCCACCAGCTTGGCCAGGGTTTCATAGGCCAGATACGGGTAGATGGCGGTCGCGCCGAAGCCGAGCAGCACGGCGAAGTGGTGCGGATCGCGGGCGCTGGCGGTTTCAACGATCAGGTTGGCGTCGCAGCGCAGGCTTTTCTCCACCAGCCGGGTTTGCACGGCGCCAACGGCCATTGGGGCCGGTACCGGCAGGCGGCCGGGCGCGATGACGCGGTCGGACAGCACCAACAGCACTGCGCCTTCGCGCACCTTGCGTTCCGCTTCGTCGCACAGGGCGCGAATGGTCTGCTCCAGATCCTGCTGTTGCGGGTCGAAGGTCAGATCGAGCGTCTCGGCGCGATAGTATTCGCCTTCCAGCGTGGTGAGCTGTTTGAAATCGGAGTACAGCAGGATCGGTGATTTGAAGCTCAGGCGGTGCGCCTGGCCTTCGGCTTCGCAGAACACGTTCATTTCACGGCCGATGCTGGTGGCCAGCGACATGACGTGCGCTTCGCGCAGCGGATCGATCGGCGGGTTGGTGACCTGCGCGAACTGCTGGCGGAAGTAGTCGTAAACGATGCGCGGCCGGCTTGAAAGCACGGCGAACGGGGTATCGTCGCCCATCGAGCCGGTGGCTTCCTGGCCAATTTCGCCTAGCACGCGGATCACCTGATCCAGCTCTTCACTGCTGTAGCCGAACTGTTTCTGGTAGGTTTCGAGCTGCGCGTCGTCGAGCTCGCGGCTGCCGACCTGATCGTCCGGCAGATCTTCGAACGGCACCAGGCGTTTGACGTTTTTCTCCATCCACTCTTTATACGGATGGCGGCTTTTCAGATCGTTGTCGGTTTCCGCCGAGTGCAGGATGCGGCCGCTGCGGGTGTCGATCACCATCAGCTCGCCGGGGCCGACGCGGCCTTTTTCCACCACTTCATCCGGCTGGTAATCCCAGATGCCGACTTCGGAGGCGCAGGTGATCAGCTTGTCTTTGGTGATCACATAGCGCGCCGGCCGCAGGCCGTTGCGATCGAGGTTACAGGCGGCGTAGCGGCCGTCGGACATCACGATGCCGGCCGGGCCGTCCCACGGCTCCATGTGCATCGAGTTGAAGTCGAAGAAGGCGCGCAGATCGCCGTCCATGTCCGGGTTGTTCTGCCAGGCCGGCGGCACCAGCAAGCGCATGGCGCGGATGAGATCCATCCCGCCCGCCAGCAGCAGCTCCAGCATGTTGTCCAGCGAGCTGGAGTCGGAGCCGGTTTCGTTGACGAACGGCGCGGCGGCCTGCAGATCCGGGATCAGCGGCGTTTGGAATTTATAGGTACGGGCGCGCGCCCACTGGCGGTTGCCGGTGATGGTGTTGATTTCGCCGTTGTGCGCCAGGTAGCGGAACGGCTGAGCCAGCGGCCAGCGCGGCACGGTGTTGGTGGAAAAGCGCTGGTGGAACAGGCAAATGGCCGATTCCAGGCGCAGGTCCGCCAGATCGAGATAGAAGCGCGGCAGATCCGCAGGCATGCACAGGCCTTTATAGATCGTCACCAGGTTGGAGAAGCTGCAGACGTAGAAACTGTCATCCTGCACCCGTTTCTCGATGCGGCGGCGCGCCACGAACAGGCGGCGCTCCATATCGCGCGGGCGCCAGCCGGCCGGGGCGTTAACGAAGATTTGCTCGATGCGCGGCAGGGAGGAGAGGGCGATTTCACCCAGCACGTCCGGGTTGGTCGGCACTTCACGCCAGCCGACGATCGATAACGTTTCGTTTTGCAGCTCTTCTTCCACGATGCGGCGGCTGAGGCGCGCTTCCTCTTCATTCTGGCTGAGGAACATCATGCCGACGGCGTAGTTTTTGGCCAAACGCCAGCCGCGCTCTTCCGCCACCATGCGGAAGAAGCGATCGGGTTTTTGCAGCAACAGGCCGCAGCCGTCGCCGGTCTTGCCGTCGGCGAGGATCGCGCCGCGGTGCTGCATGCGGGCCAGCGCGTGAATGGCGGTGCGCACCACCTTGTGGCTAGGTTCGCCTTCTATGTGGGCGATCAGGCCGAAACCACAGTTGTCCCTCTCTTGGGATTTATCGTACAACATATCGTGAACCTCCCCAGGCTCTGCGTGACTCTCACAACCTACTGCGAGGGGGCTTCCCAATTTCAGGCAGAAGTCCAATCAGCAAGTTAACCCCGCCAATCTGCTTTTCCGCCCTCCATCAATGGCCTCTCGTGACGGTCTCACAAGTGGTATAGGACTTGTTTTAAGAGGGAGTCTTCAATTACTGCATAAATATGACGAGACGTTTGCCCGTCCAGAAAGCTTCCAGCGGACTTCCAACTTAGCGAGAAAGAATTCGCAGGTCAAATGTGGGCTTAAGATAGATTCTTATCGAATTGATGATGTTTATTTATTTGAAAAATAAGTGTTTTAATGCATTTTTGCACTATCATGGGGCAACGCCGATCCACTCAGAAGTGTGAGCTGTCTCACTATAGTGCAACCCCTTAATCTCTGCACCATGCTAGTGCGAGGGGTAATGCCAGAGTTTTATTCTATAAGATATTGCTTTGCTGATGTTTATGACTATTTTTCACCGTGTTGTCATATTGCCGTTAACGGTTGCGTGACGATTAGAATAATTCATCAGAATTATAGTGAATTGATTTGCATTTATGATGAATAGTTATGCCTGGTGGCGCCTTGCGGGGAAAGCGTTGATCTCTGTCATCGCGGGAAAAGCCGTTTCTTATTAGCATCGCGGCTTTGAACACAGAGAACCACCAAGATTATGCAGTTGCCGCAATTAGTCAATATGTTTGGCGCGGATCTCCAGCGCCGCTATGGCGAAAAGATCCATAAACTCACGCTGCACGGCGGATTCGGCTGCCCTAACCGCGACGGCACGTTGGGGCGCGGCGGCTGTACGTTCTGCAACGTCGCCTCGTTCGCCGATGAGGCGATGCAGCGCCAGAGCATCGCCGAACAGCTGGCGCAGCAGGCCGCGCGGGTCGATCGGGCGCGGCGCTATCTGGCCTATTTCCAGGCCTATACCAGCACCTATGCGGAGGTTGAACGGCTGGAGGCGATGTATCGGCAGGCGTTGGCGCAGAGCGCCATGGTCGGCCTGTGCGTCGGCACCCGGCCGGACTGCGTGCCGGCCGCCGCGCTGGATCTGCTGACGGGATACCGCGAGCAAGGCTATGAGGTGTGGCTGGAGCTGGGGCTGCAGACGGCGCACGATAAAACGCTGAAGCGCATCAACCGCGGCCATGATTTTCGCTGTTATCAGCAGACTGCGCGGCTGGCCCGGCAGCGCGGGCTGAAGGTGTGCTGCCATCTGATCGTCGGGCTGCCGGGAGAAACCCAGCGCGATCATCTGCTCACGCTGCAGCGGGTGACGCAGACCGGCGTCGACGGCATCAAGCTGCACCCGCTGCATGTCGTCACCGGCAGCACCCTGGCGCGGGCGTGGCAGGCCGGGCGGTTGCCCGAACTGGCGCTGGAGGATTACGCCGTCAGCGCCGGGGAGATGATCCGCCATACGCCGGGGGAGGTGGTGTACCACCGCCTTTCCGCCAGCGCCCGCCGGCCGACGCTGCTGGCGCCGCTGTGGTGCGAAAACCGCTGGAGCGGCATGCAGGCGGTCGGCGCTTATCTGCAACGGCACGGCGGGCAGGGCAGCGCGCTGGATGAAAAGCGGCGCTACCGCCCTGGCATGCCGCTCTGAAGTGCAATCTTTGCCACACTTCGGCGTTTGCCGCCTTATCTCACCGCTGTTTTACGGTATGATTCAAAAGATTGTGTCTTATGGGAGCCGCTATGAAGCAAATCCGGGTGTTGGCCCAGTACTACGTTGATTTAATGGTGAAACTGGGGTTGGTGCGCTTCTCGCTGCTGCTGGCCTCGGCGCTGGTGGTGCTGGCGATGGTGGTGCAGATGGCGGTGACCATGCTGCTGCGCGGCGAAGTGGAAAGCATCGACGTGGTGCGTTCGATCTTCTTCGGCCTGTTGATCACCCCGTGGGCGGTCTATTTTCTCTCGGTGGTGGTGGAACAGTTGGAAGAGTCGCGCCAACGGCTGGCGCGGCTGGTGGACAAGCTCGAAGAGATGCGCCACCGCGATCTGGAGCTCAATCAGCAGCTCAAAGACAATATCAGCCAGCTGAATCAGGAGATCGCCGACCGTATCAAGGCGGAAGAAGAGCGCCTGCAGGTGATGGAAAAGCTGACGGAAGAGATGGAACAGCGCGAGCAGGCGCAGATTGAGCTGGGCCAGCAATCGGCGCTGTTGCGTTCCTTCCTCGATGCCTCGCCGGATCTGGTCTACTACCGCAACGAAGACAAAGAATTTTCCGGCTGCAACCGCGCGATGGAGCTGTTGACCGGCAAGAGCGAGAAGCAATTGATCGGCCTGACGCCGTTCGACGTCTACGGCCAGGAGATCGCTGAAAAGGTCATTGAGACCGACGAGAAAGTGTTCCGCCACAACGTTTCGCTGACCTACGAACAGTGGCTGGTGTATCCCGATGGCCGCAAGGCCTGTTTCGAGCTGCGCAAGGTGCCGTTTTACGACCGGGTGGGCAAACGCCACGGGCTGATGGGTTTCGGCCGCGATATTACCGAGCGTAAGCGCTACCAGGACGCGCTGGAGAACGCCAGCAGGGAGAAGACCACCTTTATCTCCACTATCAGCCACGAGCTGCGTACGCCGCTTAACGGCATCGTCGGCCTGAGCCGCATTCTGCTCGATACCGAGCTGAACGACGAGCAGCTGAAATACCTGAAGACCATCCACGTCAGCGCCATCACCCTCGGCAATATCTTCAACGACATTATCGAAATGGACAAGCTCGAGCGGCGCAAGGTGCAGCTCGACAACCAGCCGGTGGACTTCACCGGTTTCCTGGCGGATTTGGAGAACCTCTCGGGCCTGCTGGCGCAGCCGAAAGGGCTGCAGTTCGTCATGGAGCCGCAGACGCCGCTGCCGCAGCAGATCCTGACCGACGGCACCCGCCTGCGGCAGATCCTGTGGAATCTGATCGGCAACGCGGTGAAATTTACCCAGCAGGGGCAAATTGTGGTGCGCGTACGGCGCGAGGCGCAGGAGAAGCTGGTGTTCGAAGTGGAAGATTCGGGCATGGGCATCCCGCAGGACGAGCAGGACAAAATCTTCGCCATGTATTACCAGGTGAAAGATCAGCGCGGCGGCCGCCCGGCCACCGGCACCGGCATCGGGCTGGCGGTCTCCAAGCGGCTGGCGCAGAGCATGGGCGGCGACATCACCGTGCGCAGTGAACAAGGGCACGGTTCTTGCTTTACCTTAACCATCAAGGCGCCGGCGGTGCAGGAAGCCGTCAGCGCGGCGCCGGAGGAAGAGGCGCTGCCGTTGCCGGCGCTGCACATCCTGCTGGTGGAGGATATCGAACTGAACGTGATCGTGGCGCGCTCGGTGCTGGAGAAGCTGGGCAACAGCGTCGACGTGGCGATGAACGGCCACGACGCGCTGGCGATGTTCGATCCGGACGAGTTCGATCTGGTGCTGCTGGACATCCAACTGCCGGACATGACCGGGCTGGACATCGCCCGGGCGCTGCGCGAGCGCTATGCCGGGCAGGCGCTGCCGCCGCTGGTGGCCCTGACCGCCAACGTGCTGAAAGACAAAAAAGAGTATCTCGAGGCGGGCATGGACGATGTGCTGAGCAAGCCGCTGTCGGTGCCGGCGCTGACCAAGGTCATCAAACACTATTGGGATCATCAACCTTCTCACACTTCAAAGAAAACGGAGCACAAGGCGATGCAGATTAATGAGTCGTTACTCGATACCGCGATGCTGGAACAGTACATGGATCTGGTTGGCCCGCAGCTGATCCACCAAAGTCTGGAGATGTTCGAACAGATGATGCCGGGCTATCTGGCGGTGCTGGACTCCAACATGACGGCGCGCGATCAGAAAGGCATCACTGAGGAAGGGCATAAGATCAAGGGCGCCGCCGGTTCGGTCGGTCTGCGCCATCTGCAGCAGCTGGCGCAGCAGATTCAAACGCCGACGCTGCCGGCCTGGTGGGATAACGTGCAGGATTGGGTGGATGAGCTGAAACAAGAGTGGCGCAACGACGTGCAGGTACTGCGGGCTTGGGTTGAGAACGCTGAAAAAAAATGACCCCGACCTAAGCCGGGGTGCGCGAATATTGCGCCAACACCAGGGAAATTGTGAACCTGCGTATTGGTTTCAGTGTTCTGGTCGAGCAGGTTGTTGCGAATTCCTAAACATCATACAGCCAACAACATAGCAAATGTAAGCGCTCTTGTTAGAAGATTCATTAAAATGTGTGATGTAGATTAGTGTTTGTCAACTCCGAGCACGAACCAGTTGACAGCAGCGACAGGAGTAAGAGTGATGAAAAAGGTGGGTGTAGTCCTCAGCGGCAGCGGCGTTTATGACGGTACGGAGATCCATGAAGCGGTGCTGACGCTGCTGGCGTTGGATCGTGCCGGCGCCCAGGCGGTGTGCTTGGCGCCTGATAAACCACAACGCCATGTTATTAATCACTTATCTGGTGAGGAGATGGCGGAGTCGCGCAATGTTCTGATTGAATCGGCGCGCATTGCCCGCGGTGCGGTGCAGCCGCTGGCGCTGGCGGAGGCCGCGCAGCTGGATGCGCTGATCGTGCCCGGCGGCTTTGGCGCCGCCAAGAACCTCAGCAATTTCGCCGAAGCCGGCGCGGAATGTTGGGTCGATGAAGATTTGGCGCGCCTGACGCGCGAGATGCATAAGGCCAACAAACCAATTGGCCTGATGTGCATCGCGCCGGCGCTGTTGCCGAAGCTGCTGGATCAACAAGCGCGGCTGACCATTGGCAACGATCCGGATCTGGGGGAAGTGATTGACGCCATGGGCGGCGAACCGGTGATTTGCCCGGTGGACGACATCGTGGTGGACAGCGAACATAAGATCGTGACCACGCCGGCCTATATGCTGGCGCCGTCTATCGCGCAGGCGGCCCTGGGCATCGATAAGCTGGTGGCGCGGGTGCTGGAACTGGCTGAATGAGAAAATCGCTCGTCGGATGGCGGCGGCTGCGCCCGTGGTATTGGCTGAAGCGCGGCGTCATCGCGATTATCGGCCTGTGGGCGTTGGGCATTGTGCTCTTCGCCTTCCTGCCGGTGCCGTTTTCCGCCGTGATGGTGGAACGGCAGGTCAGCGCCTGGCTGAGCGGCGACTTCGGCTATGTCGCCCATTCGGACTGGGTGTCGATGGACGACATCTCGCCGCAAATGGCGCTGGCGGTGATGGCGGCGGAAGATCAGAAGTTTCCAGACCATTGGGGCTTCGACGTGGCGGCCATTGAAAAGGCGCTCAGCCACAACGAGAAGCGCCCGACGCGCATCCGTGGCGCGTCCACGCTGTCGCAGCAAACCGCCAAGAACCTGTTTTTGTGGGATGGCCGCAGCTGGCTGCGCAAAGGATTGGAGGCCGGGCTGACGTCCGGCATCGAATTGGTGTGGACCAAGCGGCGCATTCTGACGGTGTACCTGAACATCGTCGAGTTCGGCGATGGGGTGTTCGGCGTGGAAGAGGCTTCACAGCGCTTTTTCCATAAGCCGGCCAAGCGCCTGAGCGCGGCCGAAGCGGCGCTGCTGGCGGCGGTATTGCCGAATCCGCATCGCTTCAGGGCCGATGCGCCGTCCGGCTATGTGGTGCAGCGTCAACAGTGGATCATGCGGCAGATGCGGCAACTGGGCGGGGAAGCGTTTTTACGCGAGAACAAGCTGGATTAAACGGGCGGGAACGGCACGGTGCCACTCCCGCCAGGCGGATTATTTTACGTAGGTAAAGGCGGTAGTGACGTGCTTCACGCCGCTGACCTGGCTGGCGATCTGCGCCGCCGACTGCCCTTCCTGCTGCGTGACCAGGCCCAGCAAGAACACTTCGCCGTTTTCGGTGGTGACCTTCACGTTGGACGATTTCACCGTATCGCTGGTGAGCAGCTGCGAACGCACCTTGGTGGTGATCCAGGTGTCGGAGGATGCGGTGCTCAGGCTGACCGGCGTGCCCTGACGGATTTCGTTATACACTTCGGTCGTGCCTTCCACGCCCATGGCGATCTGCTTGGCGCGCGCGGTGAGATCGGCGTTAGGCGACTGGCCGGTCAACAGCACCTTGCCCTGATAGGCGGTGGCGACCACCCGGGCATCTTTCTTCAACTGCTGGTCTTTGCTCAGGGCGCTTTCGACTCTGGCTTCCAGCGTGCCGTCATCCACCTGGGTCCCTACGCTGCGCGGATCGGTGGCGGTTTTGGTGGCGACGGCCGCACTGCCGACGACGACGCCGGCGATACAGCCTTGCAACAGCAGGGCGCTGGACAGCACTGCAAATGTGGCTTTTAGCTTCATCTCAGTTCCTTAATCGTCCTGGTGGGGGAATAACGTATTGTCTATCAGGTCGCACAGGCAGTTTACGGTCAGCATATGCATTTCCTGAATGCGCGAGCTGCGGTGCGACGGGATGCGGATTTCGACATCCTGCTGGCCGAGCAGCCCGGCCAGCTCGCCGCCGTCGTAGCCGGTAAGTGCGACGATGGTCATATCGCGCGTCACGGCCGCCTCGACCGCCTTCACAATATCACGGCTGTTGCCGCGGGTGGAAATCGCCAGCAGCACGTCGCCGGTGTGCCCGAGCGCACGCACCTGCTTGGCGTACACTTCGTCGTGCAGCCGATCGTTGCTGATTGCCGTCAGCACCACGTTGTCGGCGTTGAGAGCGATGGCCGGCAGGCTGGGGCGCTCGGTTTCAAAACGGTTGATCATGCTGGCGGCGAAGTGCTGCGCGTTGGCCGCCGAGGTGCCGTTGCCGCAGCACAGGATTTTGTTGCCGTTGAGTAAGGATTGAACCAGCGTCATCGCAGCACGGGAAATGGCGTCCGGCAGTGCTTCCGCCGCCGCGATCTGGGTTTGGATGCTTTCGGTGAAACAGACTTTAATTCTATCCAGCACGTTGTATTAATCCACTAAGTCAAAGGGCCGGTCTGCGCCGCAAAACCCCGATTAATCCGTATTGAAGGCGTTGGGTATCCATTCTAACTGGCTACCGGTAATGGCCAAAACATCAAAACGGCAAGATGATGTGTCAAAACTGGCTCCGCGCCCCGCCAGCCAGACGGCGGCGGCGTGCAGCAACCGCTGTTGTTTGCGAAAGGTGACGCTGGCGGCCGCGCCGCCGAAGGCGTCGTTGCGGCGATAGCGCACTTCGACGAACACCCAGGTGGTGCCGTCGCGCATGATGAGGTCGAGCTCACCGCCGCGCACCGCGACATTGGCGGCGCAGAAGGTGAGCCCGGCATGTTCCAGGTGACGGCGGGCCAGTAACTCATAGCCCGCCCCTGAGGCGCGTGGGTTCAAGAGACTGGAACGACCGTGCCCTGACGGTATTGCAGCCAAGGCAGCTTACGGTTGATCACGCAGTTCGGCGACGCGCTCAACGTACCGGTGGTGCCGGAAACCTGGAAGCCCGGCAGCTGGCGCATTTCAGCAAAGTGGTTGGCCAATGTCCAGGCATCCATCCCCATCGCATACAGGCGCACCAGCGAGTAGTCGTTGCGGAAACGCGCGCTGGCCTGCTGCAGCAGCTGAGGGTTTGAGCCGGCCAGCAGCGGAATATCGCTGAACTGCAGGCCTTCCATTTCCAGACGGAAGTCCGGGCCGGCGCCGGCCTGGTAGCTGCGCGAGCTGGCGTACATCGCCGGCTTGCCGCGCGAGCTGGTGGCCATGTCGATCATCGGTTTGATCAGCGTCAGCTGAGACTGCGTGGCGACGATGTACACCGCGTCGACGCTGCCGCCGGTGGCGGCGGGCACGTCGCTCGGCGGCGCAGGAATGGTCAGCCCGGCGATGGTGACGCTCTGCGGCGCCGGGGCGCTCGACATCGGCGTACCGGTCATGCGGATGCCGCCGCTGTTCACCATTTGGCGCAGCTCGCCGGCGGAGCCGATATCCTGGCGCAGCACGGTTTGCCCGCCTTGCTTCTGCCATTCCTGGTTAAAGGCCCTGGCGACGCGATCGCCGAAGGCGCCGCGCGGCACCAGCAGCAGCGGTTGACGCTTCTGCTGTTCCCAGATGTGGCGGGCGGCGTCGCGGGCTTCATCTTCCGGCGACAAGGCGAAGTAACAGATGTTCAGGTTGTCCTTCGGCGTTTCCGGCTGGTTAAGCGCCAGCACGTTCAGCGTGGTGGTGCTGGCGGACAACTGATCGACGTTCTCTTTCAGCAGTGGGCCGACCACCAGGGTGGCGCCATCCTGCTGCGCCTGGCTCAGTAAGGCGGCCAGCGGCTGGCTGGTGGTGTCGTACACTTTGACCTGCGCGTTGGCGGCCTGCAGCGGCGTTATCGGCGCGCTGGACGGCGCAGCGGGTTGCGCGGCGGTGACGGCAGGCTGGCTCTCTTGGGCCGAAGGGCTGACCGCGCCGTTGGCGTTGATGTCACCCGTAGCGGCCTGATCGGCAGGCGCCGTTTGAGCCGGCGTGCTGGCCGGTTGAGCGGCTTGAGGCTGCGGCGCCGGCATGGAACCGCCGTTTTTCGCCGCTTCGAAGCCTTGCTGGATGGCGTCGGCGAACACTTTCGCCTGGCCATTCAACGGCAGCAGCAGGGCGATTTTCGAGGTGGAGGCCTGGGTGAAGTTCAGCACCTGATTCAGGCGAGCCGGCAGCGTTTTGGCCGCCGGGTTCTTCGGATAACGGTTCTGCCAGTCTTTGATGCCGGCCTTCAGCAGATCGGGATCCTGCTTGTTGTCCTGATAAACGCGCAGCAGATCCAGCCAGCCTTGCAGCACGTTCTCGTCGGCGTTGATCACCAGGCTGTTCATCTCCTGCGGCGTCAGCTGCAGCAGCGCCTGCCAGGTTTGATCCAGGTTGTCCTGGTGCGCCTTGCCGGTCAGCAGCGGCTCCTGAGCGATATAGGCGCGGATCAGCGGCAGCGATGCTTTGCCCTGATTGGCGGCGATCTGCGCCTGGTAGTAGCGCACCTTCTGATTCGGCGACAGCGCGCCGCTGTCCAGGTGGCCCAGCGTGCTGCGGGCGCTGACGTAGCTCTTGTTGGCGATCTGCAGTTCGGCGGTCAGCAATTGGCGTTCGGTCTGCTGCGCGCCGCTGAGATTTTTCGGCAGTTGATTCAACTGGTCGCCGGCCTGCGGCAGTTTTCCTTCACGCAGCAAGGCGCGAATAGCAAGTAATTGCCAGTCAGCCTTGTTATCATCGCTGCTTTGCTGCAACTGCTGCAGGTAGTAATCGGAGCTGGCGCTCGCTTCGTCCTGTATATTGGCGGGCGGCGTTTGCGGGGCCCGACTTGGACAGCCTGCCAGGAAAAGGGCGGCGGCGATGACTGCGGTCAGTCGGACAGGCTTGGAACGCCCTGCTTTGGTACGAACGAATGTTGAGGAAAGCATACTGTATCCAGTGATGTTTTTTTCAAGATGCTCAATATTAAATCGGCAACCCGGATGAAACAATGAATCAACACCAACAATCAGTCATTTCTGCATCAACGCTGTATGTGGTGCCCACCCCCATCGGCAATCTGGGCGATATCACCCACCGTGCGTTAGAGGTACTGAAAAGCGTTGATCTGATCGCGGCGGAAGACACGCGCCATACCGGATTGCTGCTGCAACACTTCGCGATTAACGCGCGTCTGTTCGCGCTGCACGATCACAACGAACAGCAAAAGGCCGATCAGCTGCTGGCGAAACTGCAGGAAGGCCAGAGCATCGCGCTGGTGTCCGACGCCGGCACGCCGCTGATCAACGATCCCGGTTATCACCTGGTGCGCCGCTGCCGTGAGGCCGGCATTCGCGTGGTGCCGCTGCCGGGCGCCTGCGCCGCCACCACCGCGCTGTGCGCCGCGGGCGTCGCTTCCGACCGTTTCTGCTACGAAGGCTTCCTGCCGGCGAAAACCAAGGGACGCAAGGATACGTTGATGGCGCTGGCGGAGGAACCGCGCACGCTGATTTTCTACGAATCCACCCATCGCCTGCTGGAAAGTCTGCAGGACATGGTCACCGTCTGGGGCCCGCAGCGCTATGTGGTGCTGGCGCGCGAGCTGACCAAAACCTGGGAATCCATCCACGGCGCGCCGGTGGGCGAGCTGCTGGCGTGGGTGCAGGAAGATGAAGTGCGCCGCCGCGGTGAGATGGTGCTGATCGTCGAAGGCCACAAGGCGCAGGAGGATGCGCTGCCGCTCGAGGCGCTGCGCACGCTGGCGCTGCTGCAAAAAGAGCTGCCGCTGAAAAAGGCGGCGGCGCTGGCGGCGGAAATCCACGGCGTGAAGAAAAATGCGCTGTATAAGCACGCGCTGGAGCAACAACAGCCGTAAAGCGGTTGACCTGCCGCCGTCGCGACGCTACTATCCGCGCCGGAGTTGACCAGACAGTCGCCGCTTCATTGCCGTCCTCTTCGGGGAGACAGATGGAGGGGAGGAAAGTCCGGGCTCCATAGGGCAGGGTGCCAGGTAACGCCTGGGAGGCGCAAGCCTACGACTAGTGCAACAGAGAGCAAACCGCCGATGGCCCGCGCAAGCGGGATCAGGTAAGGGTGAAAGGGTGCGGTAAGAGCGCACCGCGCGGCTGGCAACAGTTCGTGGCACGGTAAACTCCACCCGGAGCAAGGCCAAATAGGGGTTCACATGGTACGGCCCGTACTGAACCCGGGTAGGCTGCTTGAGCCAGTGAGCGATTGCTGGCCTAGAGGAATGACTGTCCACGACAGAACCCGGCTTACCGGTCAACTCCCTCGACAAAAGAAAACCCCGCGCAACGCCAGTTGCGCGGGGTTTTTCGTTTTTCGGCCGGCTTACACCGGCAGGTCAATCAGCAGCGCGCGCAGCGGCGTCTCGGCGCGGATCGTCAGGCGATTCTCCTCACGCACGAAGGCGCCGTCGCCGCAGGTCAGACGCTGTTCCTCGTGGCGCTCGCCGGTGGCGGCGATGGTGCCGTGAATCGACTGCAAATAGGCGCGCGGCCCGTTAATCGTCAGCGTTTGTTCTTCGCCCGGCTGCAGATCGAGATGGTGGATCCAAACCTGCTGGCGCAGCTGCAGGCTGCCCTGCGCGCCGTCCGGCGAGGCCAGCAGCAGGTTGCCTGCCGCCGGCAGCGCCAGGCGCTGCACCCGCTCGTTGTTGCGTTCCGGGCAGGCGTCCAGCCACAGCTGCAGGCGGGTCAGCGGCGTATCGCTGCTGACGTTCTGTTCGCTGTAACTCAGGCCCGGCTGGGTGGCCAACAGCAGCGCTTCGCCGGCTTTGGTGCGCGCGGTGTTGCCGTCGCTGTCGCGGTATTCCGCCTCGCCCTGCAGGATCAGGTTCAGGATATCCACGCTGGGATAGGTGCGCGGCTGGAACGACGCGCCCGGTGCCAGCACCTCCTGATTCAGCACCCGCAGTGACGCGTAGCCCATCAGTTTGGGATCGAAGTAGTGACCAAAGGAAAAGGTGTAGCGAGCCTGCAGCCAACCAAAGTCAGCTTGCCCGCATTGTTGTGCTGTTCTGCATGTAATCATGGCAATCGGCTCTCTAAATTCATTATCCAAATGGTAAGCATCTGGACGTCGGATTGTTAGCCAGTTAATCTGGTCGGCATATTCAAATTTCCTGACAGAGGGATGTGATGGCCAGAGATCGGGCGCTCACGCTTGAGGCGCTGAGAGTGATGGATGCGATCGACCGGCGTGGCAGTTTCGCCGCGGCCGCCGACGAATTGGGCCGGGTGCCGTCGGCGCTCAGCTACACCATGCAAAAATTGGAAGAAGAATTGGACGTGGTGCTGTTCGACCGTTCGGGCCACCGCACCAAGTTCACCAACGTCGGGCGCATGTTGCTGGAGCGCGGGCGGGTGCTGCTGGAAGCGGCAGACAAGCTGACCACCGACGCCGAAGCGCTGGCGCGCGGTTGGGAAACCCACCTGACCATCGTCAGCGAAGCGTTATCACCGCCGAGCCTGCTGTTCCCGCTGGTCGACAAGCTGGCGCTGAAGGCCAATACCCAGGTGTCGATTTTCACCGAAGTGTTGGCGGGCGCCTGGGAGCGGTTGGAGCAGGGGCGCGCTGACATCGTGATCGCACCGGATATGCATTTCCGCGCATCCTCGGAGATCAACACCCGCAAACTGTACAAGGTGATGAGCGTTTATGTCGCCGCGCCGGATCACCCGATCCATCAGGAGCCGGAGCCGTTGTCCGAGGTGACCCGCGTGAAGTACCGCGGCATCGCCGTGGCGGATACCGCCCGCGAGCGCCCGGTGTTGACCGTTCAGCTGCTGGATAAACAACAGCGTCTGACGGTGAGCACCATTGAAGACAAGCGTCTGGCGCTGCTGGCCGGGTTGGGGGTGGCGACCATGCCGTACCCGATGGTGGAGAAAGATATCGAAGCCGGGCGGCTGCGGGTGGTGGGGCCGGAATACAGCCGCGAAGCCGATATCATCATGGCCTGGCGGCGCGACAGCATGGGGGAGGCGAAAGCCTGGTTCCTACGCGAAATTCCTCGCCTGTTCGCACAGCGTTAACGTTCGTTGAATGACATCCCCTTGCCGGGTGGCAAGGGGATTTTTTTCGTCTTAACCGAAGCGCTGGTCGCGGCCGTGCGGCTCGTCCAGATCCTGCGCCGGCCCGATGGAAATGATGCCGTGCGGGTTGATGGTGGCGTGGCTGCGGTAGTAGTGGTTGCGAATGTGCGGCAGGCTGACCGTTTCGGCGATGCCCGGCATCTGGTAGATGTCGCGCAGGAAACCGTACAGGTTCAGATAGTCGCTGATGCGGTGTTTGTCGCACTTGAAGTGGGTGACGTACACCGGATCGAAACGCACCAGCGTGGTCCACAGACGCAGGTCGGCCTCGGTCAGCCGATCGCCGGTCAGGTAGCGATGTTGCCCCAGGATCTGCTCAAGGCGCTCCAGCGCGTTGAATACCCCGTTGACCGCTTCGTCATAGGCTTCCTGGCTGGTGGCGAAACCGGCCTTGTACACGCCGTTGTTCACTTGATCGTAAATCCAGCCGTTCAGCTCATCGATCTTACCGCGCAGATCGGTCGGGTAGTAGTCCCCAGCCCGAGCGCCGACGCCGTCAAACGCGCTGTTGAACATGCGGATGACGTCGGCGGATTCGTTGCTGACGATGGTTTGCCGCTGTTTATCCCACAGCACCGGCACGGTCACGCGCCCGCTGTAGTGCGGATCGGCCCGCAGGTAGATCTGGTACAGGAAGTCGGCGTGATACAGCGGATCGCCGGTGGTTTCAGGAAAATCCTGGCCGAAGGTCCAGCCGTTTTCCAGCATCAGCGGGTGCACCACCGAGACCGGAATAATCTGCTCCAGCCCTTTCAATTTGCGCATCAGCAGCGTGCGGTGCGCCCAGGGGCAGGCGAGAGAAACATACAGGTGATAACGGCCCGCTTCGGCCTGGAAGCCGCCCGCGCCGTGTTCGCCGGGCTGACCGTCGGCGGTCACCCAATTGCGAAACTGAGCGGTTGAACGTTTGAAACGGCCGCCGGTAGATTTCGTGTCATACCAGATGTCTTGCCAAACGCCATCGACGAGTTGTCCCATGGGAATCTCCTTGGTGTCCGAGTGAAAAACGACAGGGCCCGGCATGCCGGGCCCTGAATGACAGTTTAGATTACCATTTCTTGTTCAGAAGACGGTCGATGCTGAAGCCGCCCGGGCCTGCGATCGCCAACACGATGAAGCCGCCGGCGATGGTCAGGTTTTTCATGAACATCAGCTGGTTTACGCCTTCCGCAAAGTCAGTGTGGAACAGCAGCGCGGTCAGGATGGTGAAACCGGCAGTGAACAGCGCCACGGTGCGGGTCAGGAAGCCGAACAGGATCGCCAGACCGCCGCCAAACTCCAGCAGAATGGTCAGCGGCAGCAAGAAGCCAGGCACGCCCATCGATTGCATGTACTGTTGGGTTCCGGCATAAGCGTCACCCATTTTGCCGTAGCCTGCCACGATAAACAGGATTGGCATCAGAATACGAGCAACCAACAAACCTGTATCTTCTAATTTTTTCATCATCTACTCCAAAGTGTTTTTGTATGCCTGTTCGGCGGAAGCCATGTCAACGAGCGGTATATCAGGACATTCGCCCTGTCCGGCTCGTATCGTATTGATGGAGTGAATGTTAAGCGGGAAGTGCTCAGGTTGTTAGCAAGTAAAACTGTCGTAATTTTTCAAAAAATCTGAATCTTTAGCGTGCTAATAAACTGACGCTTGTCAGCAGGTTGCCCAGCCCTCGGGATAAACAGCGCTGTTTTAAGGGGAAAACGAGGGCAGAGCAACAGGATGTTTGAAGGAAAAACGCGGGGCTTACTTGGCGGAGAAGGTCTTTTTAAACAGTCGGATAGCGCTCCAGGCACCGAAAGCGCGACGCGACCAGCGGATCATCTTGCTGGGGTGGCGGATGCCGTACAGCGCCATGACGCTGGAACCGAGTACCAGATAGCGGCGCAGGCCAAAAACGGTCTGCCAGCCGCGGTCAATGCGTTCGGTTTTTTCCAGCCACAAAGACTTGTGTTCGGCCAGATCCAGACGCTGTTGCTGGATCTGGCGAATCAGCCTCTCTTTTTTCCATTCCAGGTAGCGGCGGCGGCTCATGGCTCGCGCTCCAGTTCGGCGCGGTCGAGCTCCAACTGCTTGCGCGTGGCGCCCAGCAGCGTGGTGCGACGGGCCTTGACCAGCGTCCAGATGGTGCCGACTACGGCGAGGAACAGCAGCACGCCGGTTGTCGCGCCCAGCGCCACCAGCCGATAGACCGGATCGATGGCCCAGAAGATCAGGATCAGCAGGCTCATCAAACCGAAGGCGGTGAACAGCAGTGTCATACCGGCCATGATCAGCAGCTGAATGAGGTTGGCTTTCTCCTCTTCCAGCTCGACGACCGCCAGCCGGACACGGGTTTCCACCATGCCGACCAGGATCGTGATGATGCGCTGACCGATATCCAGAACCCCTTTGGCGGGGCCCTGCGCGCGCACTTGCGGTTGTTCAGCCATGATTAGCGACGCGCGAGCAGCACGCCCAGCACCACGCCGACCGCCGCGCCGATACCGATGCCGGTCCACGGGTTGTCGCGCACATAGTCGTCGGCCTGGCCGGCGATCTGTTTGGTTTGCGAAGCCAGCTTGTCACCGGCGTCGCTCAGGCGAGCGCGGGTCTCTTTCAGCGCGCCTTCCGCCTTCGAACGCAGCTTCTCCAGCTCGGCTTTCGGCTTGTCGGTGGAGGAGTTCAGCACTTCCTCCAGCGTATCGGCTAAGGACTTCAGTTCAGCGCGTAAGTTTTCTGCATTTGAATCATGTGCCATGTGATTATTCCTTAACGTTTATTTCGACAGACTTTTAACATAGCGGATTTTTTCGCCGGAGCAAAGGGGTGATGGCCAGCAGATAACACCAGACATCAATTCCATATGCTTAAGAAATCCCGTGTGATGGGGCTCTCATCGATAAATCCGCTGGTGTAAAAAATTATTCCGCCTGGGCGCGTTTCAACTCAGCTTGCGCTTCCGCCAGCTTTTGCTGCTTCTTGGCGACCTTGTCCAGCTTGCCGGTTTGCTGCGTTTCTTTCAGCTCCTGCCGGCGTTCTTCGACCTTGCGCTGTTTCTCTGCGATGTTTTTCTGGCGTTCGGCCTGCAGGCCGGCTTCGGTGCAGTGAGTCTGCACTTCGCTCAGCGCTTTTTTCAGCCCGTCCACGCGGTGGGTGTTGCCGTGTTGGGTGGCGTAGTCGATTTGCTGTTGGATGTTTTGCGCTTTGGCGGCGCAACCGCCCTCTGCGGCCGAAGCGAGGGCCGGCAGCGTGCAGAGTGGCAACAGCAGTAACAGGGAGTGGCGTAATTTCATCTTTCAGTTCCTTGTTCATGGGATGCCTGAACAGGCATCCGCTTTCCTGGCTGCCGAAGGCGGCAGCGCGAGAGGAGGGCGTTCATCGCCGGCTGAAGTTACCCTTCAGCATAGTCATGAAACCGGCGAGCCCCCAAAGAATCAGCCGTGACCCAGTGCTGACTGATTAATTCTTGAGCTAATCGATGCGAATGAAAATGAAGATTATGGCAATGAAAGGAAACCCCTTCATATGAAGGGGGATTATCCCAGATTGAGCGGGGAGCGCGCAAATTCGCGCACCCAATGCGACGGCACGGGGGACTCGCTCAATGCGATGTGGTAACCGGGTGGCAGAATGGTTTGCAAAGCTTCGCGCGCCAGCAACTGCTGCTCCGGCGAATCCAGACGGATGACCAGGCCATCGCCTTCCGGCGTAATGCTTTTGATGCGGATGCCGCGTTCATCCAGGCGCTGGTAGACATAAAAGCCGTCGGGCAGCGACAGCCCTTGCTGGCTGGCGCGGATGCGCAGCTCGCTCTCGGTGCGCACCATGCAGGGCACCAACAGCGTCGCCAACGCCAGCAGGGCGAGCGCGATCATCAGGACGTATTGCCAGCGCGGGCGCTTTGCTGTCACGCCCCTTTCCCCGGATTCTGGCTGTTGGCGCGCTTCTTGCGCCACAACACGATCAGCGAGCCGACCAGCCCGACCACCAGCAATACCAGCGGCAGCATCATCAGGCAGAACATCAGCTGATCTTCATACTTGCGGAACACCGGCGTTTTCCCCAGGGCGAAGCCCAGCGTCGTCAGGATCAAGACCCACAGCAGGCCGCTCATCCAGTTGAAGAACTGGAAGCGTGCGTTGCTCAGGCCGGACAGGCCGGCGATGGTCGGCAGCAGGGTGCGCACGAAGGCCAGGAAGCGGCCGACCAGCAGGGCGGAAAGGCCGTGACGGTGGAACAGGTTATGTGCACGCTGATGGTAGTGGGCCGGCAGATGCGAAAGCCAGCCTTGCACCGTTCGCGTATTGCCGAGCCACCGGCCTTGTATATAACTGACCCAGCACCCCAGGCTGGCGGCGACGGTCAGGATAACGATGGTCAATGGGAAGCCCATGGTGCCTTTGGCGATCAGCACACCGACCAGGATCAGCAGGCTGTCACCCGGCAGGAAAGCGGCCGGCAGCAGGCCGTTCTCCAAAAACAGGATCATGAACAGCAGGATGTAGAGGGTCCACACCAACGAGGGGTTCGCCAGCGTCTCAAAATCCTGCTGCCATAAGGCATGTATCAGTTCTTTAATGATGTCCATCCGGTGTTCCTAAAACGTCATTGTTTATTTTTATCTCAGCGGCGGAGCGGGCGTGAGCTGAAAGCGCGCGGCGATCCTGAGTGCTGATAACGATGAAACGGCGTTGCTTTAAGGTTTCTAAGCGGTGCGACACCGGTCATAGGTGGTAAGTCAGCGTGCCACGGTACTGCATGTTGCTTTCTTTCCAACCGGCCTGGCGACTCTGTTGCCTGGAAGCGTCCAGCATCCAGTCGACCTGGGCAAGCCGGTTGGGAGCCGGGGTGTCCTGGCGGGGGAAGCGAATTCGGTAACCCGGCTCTGCGGCCAGGGTATAGACCGGCGCCGGCAGGGAGGATGCGAGCAGCGAACCGGAGAAAGAGTGCGCTCTGGGCAGCAGCAGCGGCAACTTGCCGGGGGCTTTGCGGCGCGCTTCGGCCGGCGCCCGATACACATGATCATAGGGGGAAAGCGCCGGCTCCGCCAGCAGCGGCAGGCTGCTCAGCGCGCTGGGGGTTGGCTTGGGTGACGCCACGCATAGCTGTTGGCCGGAGACCGAACCGGTCCAGCAGAAAACAGCAATCAGCATGGCAAACAACCAGCGCATTTATTCGCGTCCCGCCCCCGCAGCAATGGGTAAAAAAGTGGGCTAACTCTACCAAAATAGCACGATTGGCAACAGGGAAATCTACGTTGCCGACGGTGAAATAGTACACGGCAAACGGCGGTTCCGGCATCGATTCAGCGGATTTTACATTACCTGACATAAGCCGACGGTTTTTGACCGCCGTGGCTATTTCTGCTCGTGGTTCACGCCATCCAGATGCACCACCGGATTCTCGGCAAACAGGTAGCGATCGGCGTTGTATTCGAAGTCATCGCTGGTGGCGTTGAACAGCATCTGTTTGGTGTTTTCCAGGTGCTGCCACATCGCCAGTTTGGCGGCGTAAGGGTCTTTGCGCATCAGCGCCTTGAGGATCTGATCGTGATCGTCACACCAGCTGGCGATCGAGCGTTCGTCGATATGCTCGTGCAGCTTTTTCCAGTAAGGGTTGTTGACCCGCTGCACCCACATTTTTTCCACGATGGTGGCCATGGCGGTGTTCTGGGTGGCCAGCGCCACCTGCACGTGGAACTTCAGATCCCACTGCGAGTCGCGGAAGCGATCCTCTTTACGGGCGTGCTCCTGGATCTCCATCAACTGCACGATATCTTGTTTGGTCACCTGGGTGGCGGCGAACTCGGCGATGTTGCTTTCAATCAGCTGGCGCGCCTGCAGCAGCTCAAACGGGCCGGCGGTGGCGAACTCGATGCTGTCGCCCGGCACCACCAGGTGCTTTTGCTGGTTGGACACCACATGGATCCCGGATCCCTTGCGCACGTCCACATAGCCTTCCACTTCCAGCATGATGATCGCTTCGCGCACCACGGTACGGCTGACATTCATCTCTTCGGCGATGTATCGCTCGGCCGGCAGCTTGTCGCCTACCGGGTAGCGGCCGCTTTCGATGCGTTGCTTAAGCTCGGCGGCCAGTTGCTGATACAGGCGTCTGGTTTCGGTGAATTCCATAGTGAATGCTCTATACGGTGCGGTGGGAAGGGGCGCGTGGCCATCGGATTTGTTATACCACTTATTCGGCACCGCTGCCAGAGGAGCAAGAGGCCCGGCGCGGCGGCCGGGCGGCGGGATCAGCTGCGCGCCGGGGCCGGTTGCAGCGTGGCCGGCTGGGTTTCGGCGGCCGGACGGTTTTGCAACACCGTCCAGATGACGATGGCGCCGAGAATGTCGAAGACCGACAGCGCGGCGAACAGCGGGCTGAAGCCGAGGGTGTCCGCCAGGGCGCCGACCACCAGGGCGAACAGCGTGCTGGCGGTCCAGGCCGCCATGCCGGTGAGGCCGTTGGCAGTCGCCACCTCATTGCGGCCGAACACGTCGGAAGAGAGGGTGATCAGCGCGCCGGACAGCGCCTGATGGGCGAAGCCGCCGACGCACAGCAGCGCGATAGCCGCGTAAGGGCTGGTGAACAGGCCGATCATGCCGGGGCCGATCATCAACACCGCCCCCATCGTCACCACCAGCTTGCGTGAGACGATCAGGTTGACCTTGAAATACTTCTGGAACAGCGGCGGCAGATAACCGCCGACGATGCAGCCGAGATCGGCGAACAGCATCGGCATCCAGGCGAACATGGCGATCTCTTTCAGGTTAAAACCGTAGGCCTTGAACATGAACAGCGGGATCCAGGCGTTGAAGGTGCCCCACGCCGGCTCCGCCAGAAAGCGCGGCAGCGCGATGCCCCAGAACTGGCGGTTGCGCACGATCTGCCAGGCGGACATCTTTTTGGCGTTAGAGGTCTGGTGCTGGGCTTCCTGGCCTTCGAGGATGTAACGGCGCTCTTCCTGGCTCAATTTCTTCTGATCTTTCGGGTGTTTGTAGAACAGCAGCCAACAAATGGCCCAGATCAGGCTCAGCACGCCGGTGATGATGAACGCCATTTCCCAGCTGTGCGCCACGATGGCCCATACCACCAACGGTGGGGCGATCATGCCACCGATCGATGAACCCACGTTGAAATAACCGACGGCGATCGAACGCTCTTTGGCCGGAAACCACTCGCTGCTGGCCTTCAGCCCGGCGGGGATCATCGCCGCTTCCGCCATGCCGACCGCGCCGCGCGCCAGCGCCAGGCCGCCCCAGCTGTTGGCCAGCGCGGTGCCCATACAGAACAGCGCCCACAGAATGGCGAACATGGCGTAGCCGACCTTGGTGCCCAGCACGTCCAGCACGTAGCCCGCCACCGGTTGCATCACGGTGTAGCAGGCGGAATAGGCGGCGACGATATAGGAATACTGTTGGGTGGTGATGTGCAGCGTATCTTCCAGCGTCGGCGCCGCGACGGCGATGGCGTTGCGGGTCAGGTAGCCCAGCACGGTGCCGATGGTCACTAGTCCAATCATGTACCAGCGTAACCCTTTAATTTTACGCATCCGAAATGTCTCCCCGTTTGAAGGTGTGGCTGTCGATGCGGCTGGCGAGACAATAACCTGTCATACAGGTTTAAAAGTTGAGTGATATCACAAAAGGAATTATTCGCCTGAGCGATACTGTCGCCGGTGAAATAGTGCGTTTGCGCCGCACACTTGCCGTAAAATTGAGCGAAAAAGGGATTAAAGGACCTTAAACCAACAGCTCATGGGAAAAATTTGCTGGACGCCTGTGAAAATTGGTGTGATAACTTTTGTGATTCGAACCCCGTGCCGCACGGCAAGTAAGGAGCCCGAGATGGCGACGTTTTTGAGCGAAGATTTCCTGCTGGACAACGAATTTGCCCGGCGCTTGTATCACGACTATGCGGCGCCACAGCCGATTTTCGATTATCACTGCCATTTGCCGCCACAGCAGATCGCGGAGAACACCCGCTTCAGCAACCTGTACGATATCTGGCTGCGAGGCGATCACTATAAATGGCGGGCGATGCGCACCAACGGCGTGGCGGAGCGGCTGTGTACCGGCGATGCGGGCGATCGTGAGAAATTCGACGCCTGGGCCGCCACGGTGCCGCATACCATCGGCAACCCGCTCTATCACTGGACGCATCTGGAGCTGCGTCGGCCGTTCGGCATCACGGATACGCTGCTGTCGCCGGCCACGGCGGATGAGATCTGGCAGTGCGGCAATGCGCTGCTGGCGCAGGATGAGTTTCGCGCGCGCGGCATCATGCGGCAGATGAATGTGAAAATGGTGGGCACCACCGACGATCCGATCGACGATCTGCGCCATCATCGGGCGATCGCCGACGATCGTGGCTTCGATATCAAGGTATTGCCGAGCTGGCGGCCGGACAAGGCTTTCACTGTCGATGCACCGGGCTTCAATGACTATCTGCGACAGCTGGAGGCGGCGGCGGATACCGTCATCGGCCGCTTCAGCGCGCTGTGCGACGCCCTGTACAAGCGCATGGATCACTTCGCCGCCCACGGCTGCAAGGTGGCCGACCATGCGCTGGACGTGGTGGTGTTCGGCGAGGCCGATGAAGCGGCGCTGGATGCGATCCTGCTGCGCCGCCTGAACGGCGAGCTGCCGACGCCGGAACAGAGCGCCCAGTTCAAAAGCGCGGTGCTGCTGTTCCTGGCCGGCGAATACCGGCGCCGCGGCTGGGTGCAGCAGTATCACATCGGCGCGTTGCGTAATAACAACAGCCGCATGCTGGCCGCCGTCGGGCCGGATATCGGTTTCGATTCGATCAACGATCGGCCGCTGGCGGAGCCGCTGTCGCGGCTGCTGGATGCCCAGGCGCGGCAGGGCGGCCTGCCGAAAACCATTCTCTACTGCCTCAACCCGCGCGATAACGAAGTGATCGGCACCATGATCGGCAATTTCCAGGGGGAAGGCACGCCGGGCAAGATGCAGTTCGGTTCCGGCTGGTGGTTCAACGATCAGAAGGACGGCATGCAGCGCCAAATGACGCAGCTGGCCCAGCTCGGGCTGCTGAGCCGCTTCGTCGGCATGCTGACCGACAGTCGTAGCTTCCTGTCGTACACGCGCCATGAATACTTCCGCCGCATTCTTTGCCAGATGATCGGTCGTTGGGTGGCGGACGGCGAAGCGCCGGTGGATATCGCGCTGCTGGGCGAAATGGTGAAAAACATCTGCTTCGACAACGCCAAAGACTATTTCGCCATTGAACTGGCGTAGCCGTTATCCGGGACCGGTTTATGCAAAGTACGATAAAGATTCACGAGCAGGATAACGTGGCGGTGGCGCTGCGCGATCTGGCTGCCGGAGAGTGCGTTGAGCTGGAAGGCGCGGTCATCCAACTGGCGCAGCCGGTGGCGCGCGGGCACAAATTTGCGCTCGGCCCGATCGCCAAGGACGAGGACATCATCAAATATGGCCAGCCGATCGGCCATGCGCTCGCGGCCATCGGGCCGGGGGAGCATATTCATTCGCAAAACGCCAAAACCAACCTGAGCGATCTGGACAGCTACCGTTACCAACCGCAGTTCCCGACGTTGCCGCCGCAGGCCGCGGATCGCGAGGTGCAGTTGTACCGACGGGCCGGCGGCGAAGTGGGGATCCGCAATGAGCTGTGGATCGTGCCGACCGTCGGCTGCGTCAACGGTATCGCTCGCCAGATCCAGCAACGCTTTTTGCAGCAAACGCAGGCAGAGGGGATCGACGGCGTGCATCTGTTCAGTCACCCGTTCGGCTGCTCGCAGCTGGGGCAGGATCATGCCAACACCCGCATCATGCTGCAGAACCTGGCGCGCCATCCCAACGCCGGCGCGGTGCTGGTGATCGGGCTGGGTTGCGAGAACAATCAGGTGGATGCCTTTCGCGCCACGTTGGGGATAGAGGACGAGCGGCGGCTGCGCTTTATGGTGTGCCAACAGCAGGACGACGAAGTGGAAGCCGGGCTGGCGCTGTTGCACGAGCTGTACCGGGAGATGCGCCACGATCGCCGCGAGCCGGGCCGCCTGAGCGAGCTGAAGTTCGGCCTGGAGTGCGGCGGTTCGGACGGATTGTCGGGTATCACCGCCAACCCGCTGCTGGGGCGGTTCTCCGATTATGTGATCGCCAACGGCGGCACCACGGTGCTGACCGAAGTGCCGGAGATGTTCGGCGCCGAGCGCATTCTGATGAGCCGCTGCCGCGATGGGGAGACCTTCGACAAAACCGTCGACATGATCAACGATTTCAAACGCTATTTCATCGCCCATCAGCAGCCGATTTATGAGAACCCGTCGCCGGGCAACAAGGCCGGCGGCATCACCACGCTGGAGGAGAAATCGCTCGGCTGCACCCAAAAGGCGGGGTTAAGCCAGGTGGTTGACGTGCTGAAATACGGCGAGCGGCTGCGCGTGCCGGGGCTGAATCTGCTCAGCGCGCCGGGCAACGACGCCGTAGCGACCAGCGCGCTGGCCGGCGCCGGCTGCCATATGGTGCTGTTCAGCACCGGGCGCGGCACGCCGTACGGCGGCTTTGTGCCGACGGTGAAGCTGGCCACCAACAGCGAGCTGGCGGCGAAGAAACCGCACTGGATCGATTTTGACGCCAGCAGCCTGATCCACGGCGTGGCGATGGAGACGTTGCTCAGCCGCTTCATCGATCTGATTGTCGAGATCGCTAACGGGCGTCCGGCGCGTAATGAAACCAACGACTTCCGCGAGCTGGCGATCTTTAAAAGCGGGGTGACGCTGTAAGGCTGACAAAAAAGGCGCTCGAAGGAGCGCCTTTTTGATGAAGCAACGCGCGATTAACGCACCTTCAGCGGATCTTCGTTCGCCAGCCGCTGGTCTTCCGCCTGGCAGGCCGCGGCGGTGAACAGCACGTCGGTGGAGGAGTTGAGGGCGGTTTCCGCCGAATCCTGCAGGACGCCGATGATAAAGCCGACCGCCACCACCTGCATCGCCACGTCATTCGGAATGCCGAACATGTTGCACGCCAGCGGGATCAGCAGCAGCGAACCGCCGGCCACGCCGGAGGCGCCGCAGGCGCACAGCGCCGCCACCACGCTCAGCAGCAGGGCGGTCGGGACGTCCACTGCGATGCCCAGCGTGTTTACCGCCGCCAGCGTCAGCACGGTGATGGTGATCGCCGCGCCGGCCATGTTGATGGTGGCGCCCAGCGGGATGGAAACCGAGTAGGTGTCCTCATTCAGGTTCAGCTTCTTGCACAGTTCCATATTCACCGGGATGTTGGCGGCGGAGCTGCGGGTGAAGAAGGCGGTCACGCCGCTCTCGCGCAGGCAGGCGAACACCAGCGGATACGGGTTGCGGCGGATCTTCCAGTAAACGATCAGCGGGTTGAGCACCAGCGCTACCAGCAGCATGCAGCCGATTAACACCATCAGCAGTTGCGCATAGCCCCACAGCGCGCCGAAGCCGGTTTCCGCCAGCGTGGAGGCCACCAGGCCGAAGATGCCGAGCGGCGCACAGCGGATCACCGCGCGCACCACCAGCGTGACCGCATGGGACATGTCGTTGATCAGCCCCTTGGTGGTTTCGGAAGCGTGGCGCAGCGCCAGCCCCAACCCGACGGCCCACGCCAGAATGCCGATGTAGTTGGCGTTAATCAGCGCATGGAACGGGTTGGCCACCACGCTCATCAACAGGCCCTTCATCACGTCCACGATGCCGCCCGGCGGGGTAATGTCCGTCGCGCCGGTGGTCAGCGCCAGCGTGGAAGGGAAGATAAAGCTGACGACCACCGCCACCAGCGCGGCGGCAAAGGTGCCCAGCAGATAGAGGAACAGGATCGGGCGAATGTTGGTCTTCTGCCCCTGTTTATGGTTGGCGATCGAGGCCATGACCAGAATCAGCACCAGCACCGGCGCCACCGCTTTCAGCGCGCCGACGAACAGGGTGCCGAGCAGGCCAACCGCCGCTGCCGCCGCCGGTGAAACCAGCGCCACCAGAATGCCGGCCACCAGGCCGACCATGATTTGTTTGACCAGGCTGCCCTGCGTGATCTTTTGTAGTAGTTTTTGCATAGTGCTTTCTTCCTGATGTTATCTGGCCGCCGCGGCGGGAACGACGCCAGGCAGCTTTATATGATTCTGTAACTAAGTGTGTTTGCCGAATCAGTATTCAGCAATCGAATGATGTTGGAAAGAGGCGAGGGTGAAATTCTGAGCGCGGATCAACACTTGATAACATACTGGTTACATTTGTGTGATCGCAATAACGTTTGGCGTTTTGCGGGAATTGCCAAACAATCACGGGGCGACTAGCGCCCCGGATAACAGATTATGGTTATTTCTTCGCCAGGCGATCGTTGCGGTGATTGACCCAGGCGTTGATCAGCAAGGTGAACGTCAGGATGCCCGCCACCACGCCGAGCGACACGCCGATCGGGATGTGGAAGAAGTCGATAATCAGCATCTTGATGCCGATAAATACCAGGATCACCGACAGGCCGTATTTCAGCATCGAGAACCGTTCCGCCACGTTGGCCAGCAGGAAGTACATGGCGCGCAGGCCCATGATGGCGAACAGGTTGGAGGTCAGGACGATGAACGGATCGGTGGTCACGGCGAAGATCGCCGGAATGCTGTCCACCGCGAAAATCACGTCGCTCAGTTCCACCAGGATCAGCACCAGCACCAGCGGGGTGGCGAACAGAATGCCGTTGCGGCGCACGAAGAAACGCTCGCCTTCCAGGCTGTCGGTCATGCGCAAGCGACTGCGCAGCCATTTCACCAGCGGTTTGTCGCCGATCGCCGAGTCATCTTCCTTCGCCAGCGCCATTTTTATACCGGTGAACAGCAGGAAAGCGCCGAACAGATACAGCAGCCACTGGAACTGGCTGACCAGCCAGCTGCCGGCGAAGATCATGATGGTACGCAGCACGATCGCCCCCAGCACGCCGTAGATCAGCACCCGCCGTTGCAGGTTGGCCGGCACGGCGAAGTAGCTGAACAGCATCAGCCAGACGAACACATTATCCACCGCCAGCGCTTTTTCGATCAGGTAGCCGGTCAGGAAGGCCAGCGCCTGGGTATCGGCGACGGCGCGCCCGGCGGTTTCATTCAGGTAATACCAGAAACCGAAGTTGAACAGCAGGGAGAGGCTGACCCACACCAGCGACCAGCTGGCGGCCTGCTTCATAGTCATGGTGTGCGCGCCTTTACGGCCCTGCAACAGGAGATCGATTGCGAGCATCACGACTATAACGGCGGCAAAGCTGCCCCATAACCACGGTGTGCCAACGGAATTCATCATCAGAGGTATCCTTCAAAAACAAAAACGGCCAACGTCGGAAGACGCCAGCCGCTCTGTGAACGCTGCAAGCAAACCTCGCCTTCCGGCAAGGTCTCACTTACAACGTTGATGAAGGTGGTTACACCTTTGACATCAGGTTGCCCGGTAACCGGATGCTTGCGCATCGTAATGACGATTGACCGGCAATGAAGTTACTCCCCTTTGCAGAGCAGAAAGTAATGCAAAATGTGTCGGCGGTCAACGTGAATCGCGTTAACCGGCCATCGCTTTTTGCGCGCCGAGGCTGACGACGAATCCCTGCAGCAGCAGGCGGCTGAATGGCGTGTCGCTAACCTGTTGTTGTTGCTGTTGGTAGCGGGCCTGCTGCTCGGGATGCAGCTCGCCGAGCCACTGCAGATACTGGCTCATCACCGCGCCGTTGAATTCCGGGTGGAACTGGGTGGTCAGGGCGTGATCGCCATAGCGCAGGATTTGGTGCGCGTCCTGCTGCGAACGCGCCAGCGTCTGCGCGCCGGCGGGCGGCGTCAGCACGCTCTGCGAGTGGATCAGGTTGGCCTTGAAGCGCGGCGGCAGCAGGGTGAGCCGCCGATCGTCGGCCGCGGCGGGCAGCAGTTCGATCTCCAGCGTACCCACCTCCATGCCCTGCGGGTGGTAGCCCACTTCGCCGCCGAGCGCGTAGGCCAACAGCTGGTGGCCGTAGCAGACGCCGAACAGCGGCAGTTTGATCGCCATCGCCTGGCGCAGCCATTCGGCGGCTTCCTCGCTCCACGGCAGCCGTTCGGTCACCATCGCCGGCGAGCCGGTGATGACTACGCCGCAATAGGCGGCAGGCGGCAACGGCCGTTCGCCGGCGGGCAGGTGCACGATGTGCGCGCGTTCGGCGTCGATATTGCCTTGTTGCAGGAACATGCCATCAAAGTTGGCCAATTCCTGACGAATGGCCTGCGGCGCGTCGCCGGTTTGCATCACGAGCAACGGTTTCATCTCATTCTCCGTCGGCGGGGAAGACGACGCCGGTCTGGCGGCGGATATCGGTCAGCAGGCGGGCGACGATCAGCGAATTCTCCAGCCCTGGATGTTCCACCCGGTGATTTTCCACCAGCTCAGCGAAGGCCAGCGCTTCATACAGCATGGTGTTGATGTGCTGCGGCTGGCTCAGATCCTGGCGGTTGCCGCCGCGCGGCGTCAGCGCCACGCCCTGACACTCGGAAATCTTGTCGATAATCAGCGTGCCTTCCTCTCCCTGGATCTCGCTGGGGATCGCCGAGTCGCTGACCTTGGAATGGGAAAGCGTGACGTCGAAATCACCGTAGTTCAGGCAGACGGTGCCGTGGGCGTCAACGCCGGTATCGAGCAGTGTGGCGCTGGCGAGCACCGACTGCGGCGCGCCGAACAGCGCTACCGCGCTGGCCAGGCAGTAGTAGCCGATATCCATGATCGAGCCGTTGGAGAACTGCGGGTTAAAGGTGTTGGGGTTCTCGCCGGCGAGGTAGCGCGGATAGCGCGAAGAGTATTGGCAGTAGTTGATAAAGGCTTTGCGTAACCGGCCGACGTTCGGCAATGCCTGTTGCAGCGCCAGAAAATTCGGCAGATAGGCGCTTTTGAACGCCTCGAACAGCACCACCTGGTTTTCCCGCGCGCAGGCTACCAGCTGTTCCGCTTCGCGCTGGTTGGAGGCCAGCGGTTTTTCGCAGATCACGTGCTTCTTATGGCGCAGGAACAGCAGCGATTGCGGGCAGTGCAGGGAATTGGGGCTGGCGATATACACCGCGTCTATGGCATCGGACTGGGCCATCGCCTCGAGCGAGTCGAAAAACTGCGTGACCTGATAGTTGGCGCCAAACGCCTGCGCCTGTTCCAGCGAGCGTGAATACACGGCGCTCAGCTTGAGTTTGCCGCTTTCATGGGCGGCATCAATAAAACGTTCCGTAATCCAGTTGGTGCCGACGACGGCAAAGCGAATCATAGCGAGCTCCGGTCCAGCCTAAAACCGCAGATTATCACGCCCTCACTCGCTATGCATACAGCTCGCCGAACAGCGAAAGGTGCGTCAGATACAGCCGGGTATCGAACTCCAGCTGGTGGTAATCCGGCTCCATGTGGCAGCACAGGCTGTAGAACGCCTTGTTGTGATCTTTCTCTTTCAGATGCGCCAGCTCATGCACCACGATCATGCGCAGGAACGGCTCAGGCGCGACCTTGAACACCGTCGCCACGCGGATTTCCGCCTTGGCCTTCAGCTTGCCGCCCTGCACGCGCGAGATGGCGGTGTGCAGGCCCAGCGCGTGCTTCATGACGTGGATCTTGCTGTCATAGGCCACCTTGCTCAGCGGCTGGGCGTTGCGCAGATACTGGTTTTTCAGATCGACGGTAAACTGATACAGCGACTTGTCGGTGGTGCACTCATGCACCTGCGGATAGCGCTGCAGCAGCACGTCTCCCAGCCGATTCTGATGGATCAGTTGCTGCACCTGGCTTTGCAGATGCGTTGGGTAGCCTTGCAGGTAGGCGAGTTCGATGTCATGCATGAGTGATATTGCGTCCCAGTATTTCTTTGATTGGCCGCAGCCGCACACGTTGCGCATCGGCCTGTCTGGCTTCCCAGCGATCGTGTGCCGCCTGCAGGTTTAGCCAAAAGTCGGCGGTCGTTTCGAACAGGTCGGCAAACAGGTTGGCCTCGGCAACGCTCATGCGTCGATGCCCGTTGCACAGGCGGTTAACAGTGGCACGGGTGACGCCCAGTACCTTCGCCAGTTCTTCCTGGCCGATGCCCAACGGCGTTAAATACTCTTCCTGCAGCACTTCCCCCACCGTGGTGGGTTCGCGAGTCGTGGTTTCCAACATAGGTTCCCCCTCGTTCAGGTATCTTGGTGAGGATCGAGGTAAATTTTTTCAGCGGCATCATGCCGCCACTGGAACATCAGCCGCCAGTGCATATTGACGTGCAGACTTGACCATCCCTGAAATGGCCCGGATAGCCGCTTGTAATAGTTACCCGTGGGGTGATGCAAATCACGCTCTTGCTGCGCGGCGGCCAATATATCGAGCTTTCTGGCCAACTGCCGCTCGAGCACGCCGGGGATCAGACGGCTGCGTTTGCCTTCCAGATAGAACTGCTCCAGATAGCGATCGCGGAAAGATTTAATCATGCTTTCCCCCTTCCATAGGGACTGGCAGTGTAACATTTAAAGTTACACCTCGTCAGGTTAAAAAAACGTCGACATGGGTGCTTGGGAGGGAAAGGTTAATGTTGTTAAAGGAGAAAAGGGACGCGGGTTTTCAGATACGCGGCGCAATACGCAATTTATCCGAAAAAACATTTTACTGACGGGCGTTTTTAGGGGATAAACAGCCCAAATTTTATCAGTCAGGAGGGGCAATGAGCCAACTCGATCTGGGAACACAGCAACTTGAGCTGGAGCGTTATCCCCAACAGGAAGAATCCACCCAACTGCAGGCGTGGGAAGCGGCGGACGAATATCTGCTGCAACAGCTTGAAAACGTAGATATCGGCGGCCGCCCGGTGCTGATTTTCAACGATAACTTCGGCACCCTGGCCTGTGCGTTGCACGCGCATCGCCCTTACAGCGTCAGCGACTCGTACATGAGCCAGCTGGCGACGCGCCACAACCTCAAACTCAACGGTCTGGATCCTGAGCAGGTCACACTGCTGGACAGCCTGGCCGAGCTGCCGGCGGCGCCGGCGGTGGTGCTGATTCGCGTGCCGAAAGCGCTGGCGCTGCTGGAACAGCAGCTGCGCGCGCTGCGCCACGTCGTGACCGAAGACACGCTGATCGTCGCCGGCGCCAAAGCGCGCGACGTGCACACTTCGACGATGCAGCTGTTTGAAAAAGTGCTGGGCCCGACGCGCACCAGCCTGGCGTGGAAGAAAGCGCGTCTGATCTTCTGCCAGGCGGCGGATATCGTCCCGCCGGCGGCGGCGGAAACCACCGACTGGACGCTGGACGGCACCGATTGGCTTATCCATAACCACGCCAACGTCTTCTCGCGCGGCAGCCTGGATATCGGCGCGCGCCTGTTTATGGAACATCTGCCGCGCGGCCTGAACGGCCATATCGTCGATCTGGGCTGCGGCAACGGCGTGATTGGCCTGACGGCGCTGGCGCAAAACCCGGAAGCGCAGGTGACCTTCGTCGATGAATCTTACATGGCGGTGGCCTCCAGCGAGCTGAACGTGGAGCACAACCTGCCGCAAGAGCTGGACCGCTGTCAGTTTGAGGTGAACAACGCGCTGGCAGGCATCGAGCGTGAAAGCGTGCAGGCGGTGCTGTGCAACCCGCCGTTCCACCAGCAACACGCCATTACCGATCACACCGCCTGGCAGATGTTCTGCGACGCCAAGCGCTGCCTGCAGGTGGGCGGCGAACTGCGCATCGTCGGCAACCGTCACCTCGACTACCATCAGAAGCTCAAGCGCCTGTTCGGCAACTGCACGCTGGTGGCCTCGAACAAGAAGTTCGTGATCCTTAGAGCGGTGAAATCCGGCGCGCGTCGCTGAGCGTGAATAACAAGGGGCGCCGGGCGCCCCTCAGGCTGTAGACAAAGGGGGAAAAAGCGTGGTTTTTCCCCCTTTGTGGATATCAGCCGAAAATCAATAAATTGATTTTCCTTGTTCTCTATTCGCTGCTCTCTGCCAACCCGGCATGGGGATGAGGTTTGTCATCAATATCAGGGGCGCCGGGCGCCCCTTTTTTACAGCGCCATCGCCAACCGCGTACCCTGATCGATCGCGCGGCGGGCGTCCAGCTCGGCGGCCACGTCGGCGCCGCCGATCAGGTGCACGGTTTTCCCCATCGCCAGCAGTGGTTGCTGCAGTTCGCGGCGCGGTTCCTGCCCGGCGCAAATGACCACCGTGTCCACCGGTAGGCAGCTGTCTTGCTCGGCGCGGGTGATGTGCAGCCCTTCGTCGTCGATCAGCCGATAGCTGACGCTGTTGAGCATCTTCACGCCGCGCATCGCCAGGCTGGCGCGGTGGATCCAACCGGTGGTTTTGCCCAGGCCTTCGCCCACCTTGCTGGTTTTGCGCTGCAACAGGTAGATTTGCCGGGCGGCGCGCGGCGCCTGCGGGCCTTGCGCCGCCAGCCCGCCGCGCTGTTCAAGGCGGCCATCGATGCCCCATTCGCGGTTGAATTCCGCCTGATCCAGGCTGCTGGACACGCCGTGCTGGCTGAGGTATTCGGCGGTATCGAAGCCGATGCCGCCGGCGCCGACGATCGCCACCCGCTGGCCGACCGGTTTTTTATCGCGCAGCACGTCCAGATAGCTCAGCACCTTGGCGTGCCCGATGCCGGGGATGTCCGGGGTGCG
The DNA here is from genome assembly GCF_009900725.1 of Serratia sp. Z4. NCBI lineage: Bacteria > Pseudomonadati > Pseudomonadota > Gammaproteobacteria > Enterobacterales > Yersiniaceae > Serratia > Serratia sp. Z4. Next base: position 177,508 of record NZ_JAAABD010000004.1, on the reverse strand, counting down.
CGGCACGATGCCGCAGGCGAGGATCACCTCATCGAATTCGCTTAAATCCGCCGCTTCGACCTTGACGCCCAGCCTGACCGTCACTTCACGCAGCGCCAGCTGGCGGCGGAAGTAACGCAGGGTTTCATGGAATTCTTCCTTGCCGGGGATCTGCTTGGCGATGTTGAACTGGCCGCCGATCTGCTCGGCGGCGTCGAACAGCGTCACCTGATGACCACGGCTGGCGGCGGTGGTGGCGAAGGCCAGCCCGGCGGGGCCGGCGCCGACCACCGCCAGTTTTTTCGGCTTTTCCGCCATTGTCAGCGGCATTTCGGTTTCACGGCAGGCGCGCGGGTTGACCAGACAGGAAGTCAGCTTGCCTTCAAAGATCTGGTCGAGACAGGCCTGGTTGCAACCGATGCAGGTATTGATCTCGTCGGCGCGCCCTTCGGCGGCTTTCTGCACAAAGGCGGCGTCGGCGAGGAACGGGCGTGCCATCGACACCATATCGGCGCAGCCGTCCGCCAGCACCTGCTCGGCCACCGCCGGATCGTTGATGCGGTTGGTGGTGATCAGCGGGATGCTGACCTTGCCCATCAGCTTGCGGGTCACCCAGCTGAATCCGGCGCGCGGCACCATGGTGGCGATGGTCGGAATACGCGCTTCGTGCCAGCCGATGCCGGTATTGATGATCGTGGCGCCCGCCTGTTCGATCGCCAGCGCCAGCTGCTCGATCTCCTGCCAGCTGGAGCCGTCTTCCACCAGGTCGAGCATCGATAGCCGGTAGATCAAAATGAATTCCGGGCCCACCGCCTGGCGCACCGCCCTGACGGTCTCGACGGCGAAGCGCATGCGATTGGTGAAGCTGCCGCCCCATTGGTCGTCGCGCTGGTTGGTGCGCGTCGTCAAGAATTGGTTGATCAGATAGCCCTCGGATCCCATCACCTCAACGCCGTCATAGCCAGCCTGCTGCGCCAGCGCCGCGCAGCGGGCGAAGTCGGCGATAGTCTGCTCAATCTCCGCTTCGCTGAGCGCGCTCGGCGTAAACGGGTTGATCGGTGCCTGCAGCGCGGAAGGGGCCACCAGCTTGGGTTGATAGCTGTAGCGGCCGGTGTGCAGGATCTGCAGCGCAATTTTGCCGCCCGCCCGGTGGACGGCTTCAGTCACCGGGCGGTGGTGGGGCAATTGCGCCTCGCTGTTGAGGAGCGAACCGCCGCGAAACACCACGCCCTGTTCGTTCGGGGCAATGCCGCCGGTGACGATCAGCGCCACGCCGGCGGCGGCGCGCTCGGCATAGAACGCGGCCAGGCGCTGCGGGCCGTCGGGCAGCTCTTCCAGGCCGGTATGCATCGATCCCATCAGCACCCGGTTTTTCAGGGTGGTGAAGCCGAGATCCAGCGGCGCCAGCAGGTGAGGGTAATTGCTCATTGCACTCTCCATCGGGTGAAATCGGGGCCCGTTGTTATAATTATGTGAACACAAGTGGTCGGATGAGATAAATCTAGCCGTTGTCGCGCCGCTTGGGAATCTGCGTTGCGCTGAATGTGATAGATGTCATGAATCTCAGACTCTGTTTGCATAACGAACAAAAGATCGGTTAGCCTTTACGCGTTGCAAATTCCTTCTCTCTGCGGAGCCATAACCGAAAATGAACAACCACGCCTGTTGATATCTGGTCCCACGCCGTGCGCTCTCGCGCCCTGTGGGGATGTTTTGATCTCATTCAGGAGTGCTTATGGCTCATTTAGTGCAGTCCCCTTATTTCGTTTTACATCAACTGACCTGCCAATTTGCTGACGGCGAAACGCTGTTCGGCCCGCTGGATCTCGCTTTTGATCGGTCGCGCTGCGGCCTGGTGGGGCGCAACGGCGTTGGCAAAACCCAGCTGCTGCGCCTGATCGCCGGATTGGATCTGCCGGGCAATGGACACGTTGAATCTCATGCCGCAGTAGCTTACGTTGCGCAGCAGCCGGAGATCGCGCCGCACACTACGCTGGCGCAGCTGCTGGGCTACGGTGAGGTGTTCGCCGCGCTGGCGCGTCTCGAGCAGGGGCGGCCGTTGACGGACGATATCGATCGTCTGGAAGGGCGCTGGGATCTTCACGATCGTCTGCAAAACGCCTTTGCCGCCGCCGGGTTGCCGGCCTTCGATCCGTTGCGATCCGCCAGTTCGCTGAGCGGCGGCGAGCGGATGCGCGCGTCGCTGTGCGGCGCCTTGCTCGGCGAGGCGGATTTTCTGCTGCTGGACGAACCGACCAACCACCTCGACAGCGCCGGCCGCGCCTGGCTGTATCAGCAGCTGGATCAGTGGCGGGGCGGGCTGTTGATCGCCAGCCATGACCGGCAGCTGCTGGGGCGCATGGAGCGCATCGTCGAACTGACGCCCGGCGCGCTGCGCAGCTACGGCGGCAACTATGAGGACTACCGGCGCCAGCGCGATACGGAGCAGCAGGCGGCGCGCGCCGATCTGGAGCATGCGCGCGAGGAGCGCCGCCGCACCCGCGCTCGCCAACAGAAAGAGCACGACATGAGCCAGCGGCGCTCGGCGCAAACGCTGCGCGTCGTCGATACGCTGAATATCGCCTCTTTCGAACGGGTGGCCTACAAGTCGGCGGCGAAGGAGAGCCTAGGCACGCTGCGCAAACAGCATCAGGATCGGCGCGACAGCCTCGATGCGGCGGTGCGTGAAGCCTATCAGCGGGTGGAGGAGGAACCGCCGGTGTTGCTGGCGCTGCCGGGCAGTGAAGTGAACGCGAACAAGCAGGTGCTGGTGCTCGAGCGGCTGCAACTGCCGTTCGTCAGCGCGCCGCCGCTAGATTTGCGGATCGACGGCCCGATGCGCGTGGCGTTGACCGGCCCCAACGGCTGCGGAAAATCCACCTTACTGAAGACTCTTCTCGGGCAGCTGGCGGCGCTTTCCGGCCATTGTCATTGCCCGCTGTCGACGGCCTACCTCGATCAAACCCTGTCGCAGCTCGATCCGGGCCTGTCGGTGATGGAACATCTGGGGCTACAGGATTCGCCGCTGGCGGAAGGGGCGCTGCGCACCCGGCTGGCGCAGCTGCAGCTTGGCGCGGATCGCATCGCGTTGCCGCTGGGCTCGCTGAGCGGCGGTGAACGCTTGAAGGCGGCGCTGGCCTGCGCGCTGTGGCGGCGACAACCGGCGCAGCTGCTGTTGCTCGACGAGCCGACCAACCACCTGGATCTGGCGTCGTCGCTGGCGATCGAAACCGCGCTGGCGGATTTCCCCGGCGCGATGCTGGTGGTGTCGCACGACGAAGACTTCCTGCAGGCGCTGAGGCCGACGCACCGCCTGAACAGGCAAGCGGACGGCTGGCGGCTTCAGGCCTGGTGAGGCAGGCGGGCGGCGATCTGACCTAGTGCGGGGCGTTGATGCACGCCAGCAGCTGGGTGAAGGCGGCGGCCATTTGCTCTTCCGGCACGCAGGCAAAGCCCATCAGCAGGCCGCGCCGGCGGTTGGGCTGCATATAGTAGCGCGACAGCGGCCGCACCAGCACCCCGCGCGCGCCGGCGGCGGCGGCGATCGCCACGTCGTCGGCCTCGTCCGGCAGGTTGAGGATCAGGTGCAAGCCGGCGTTGCTGTTGAATTCGCTGAGCGCCTGCTTGCCGAGATGTTGTTCGATCAACCCGGTCAGGAAGGCGCGCCGCCGGGCATACAGCAACCGCATGCGGCGGATATGCGCCGTGTAGTGCCCCGCCTGAATAAACTCCGCCAGCGCGCTTTGGATCAGCAGGTGCCCGCCGCGGTACAGCTCGGCATGGGCGGTTTTCAGCGCCTGCACCAGCGGCGGCGGCAACACCACATAGCCGAGGCGCAGCGCCGGGTAGAGCGTTTTGCTGAAGGTGCCGATATAGATCACCGGCGCGTCGGCTTCCAGCCCTTGCAACGCCGGGATCGGCTGGCCGGAAAAACGGAATTCGCTGTCGTAGTCGTCCTCGACGATCCAAGCGCCGGCGTTGCGCGCCAGCGCCAGCAGCCGTTGGCGGCGCGCCAGGCTCATCACCGAGCCGAGCGGATACTGGTGCGACGGGGTGACGAAGATCAGCCGCGGTGGGTTGGTCGGCTGCTCCGGCGGCACCAGCCCGGCCTCGTCTACCGCCAGCGGGCAGATGTTCAGCGCATTGATGCGCAGGATATTGCGGATCCCCCAATAGCCCGGCTCTTCGATCCAGGCGTCATCCCCCGGATTGCACAACATGCGCGTCACCAGATCGATCGCCTGATGGATGCCCTCGGTGATCAGGATCTGTTCCGGCGAGCAGCGTACCGAGCGCGCCACCCGCAAATACTCCACCAACGCATGCTGTAGTTCCGGGCTGCCACCCTGATTGCTGTAGGTCAGCCGCTGCGGCGCCGGGCGGCGGCTGAGGCGCGCCTGGATCTTGCTGAACAGCTGATGAGGAAAGGCGTTGACGTCGGGCACGCCGGGAATGAATGCCCCCCACTGTTTGGGGCTGGCGCTGGCGTGGTGCAGCAGCGTGGCGCCGCGCTCCGACAGGTCGACGCGCCGCGGTTGCCCGCTGCCGTCCGCCGGGGCGCCGCCGGTGGACAGGCAGCTGTCCGGCACCGTGTCGGCGACGAAGGTGCCGCTGCCGGCGCGCGCCGACACGTAGCCTTCTGCCAACAGTTGTTCATAAACGGTTAACACGGTGTTGCGTGAAAGGCTGAGCTCCTGCGCCAGGTCGCGCGAGGCGGGCAGGCGGCTGGAGGGCGGCAGGCTGCCGTCGAGAATGCTGGTGCGGATCGCGTTGTAAAGCCGCTTGTGCAGCTTGTCATCGGGCTGTTCGCCGAGGCGCTGCAGCAACAGATCACCACTCAATGAGCGCAATTGGATCCCTCAATTATTCGTAACTGGCACTCGATTATAGGGCCACATCCTGTGTAAATAAACGGCATTGTTTCACGAATGTGAACGAAACGTGTAACTGGCACCGACCGGAGAGAACAGCATGAAAAACGCAGAATTGAACCAACGCCGTCAGGACGCCACCCCGCGCGGAGTGGGCGTGATGTGTGGTTTTTACGCCGAGCGCGCAGAGAACGCCACGCTGTGGGATGTGGAAGGCAAAGAAGTGATCGACTTCGCCTCGGGGATCGCCGTGCTGAACACCGGCCACCGTCACCCGAAGGTGATCGCCGCGATTGAAAAGCAGCTGCAGGCCTTCACCCACACCGCCTATCAGATCGTTCCTTACGAAAGCTATGTCTCGCTGGCGGAGCGCATCAACCAGCGCGCGCCGATCGCCGGTCCGTGTAAAACCGCCTTCTTCACCACCGGCGCGGAAGCGGTGGAAAACGCGGTGAAGATCGCCCGCGCTTACACCGGCCGCCCGGGGTTGATCACCTTCGGCGGCGGTTTCCACGGCCGCACCTACATGACCATGGCGCTGACCGGCAAAGTGGCGCCTTACAAACTGGGCTTTGGCCCATTCCCCGGCTCGGTGTTCCACGGCCAGTACCCGAACGCGCTGTACGGCGTGACCACCGAAGACGCGATGAACAGCCTGGACCGCCTGTTTAAAGCGGATATCGATCCCAAGCAGGTGGCGGCGATCGTGCTGGAGCCGGTGCAGGGCGAGGGCGGCTTCAACGTGGCGCCGGCCGATTTCATGCAGGCGCTGCGCACGCTGTGCGACCAGCACGGCATTCTGCTGATCGCCGACGAAGTGCAGACCGGCTTCGCCCGCACCGGCAAGCTGTTCGCCATGGAACACTACAGCGTTAAGCCCGATTTGATCACCATGGCGAAAAGCCTGGCGGGCGGCATGCCGCTGTCGGCGGTGGCGGGCCGCGCCGAGGTGATGGACGCGCCGGCGCCGGGTGGGCTGGGCGGCACCTACGCCGGTAACCCGCTGGCGGTGGCCGCCGCGCACGCGGTGCTGGACGTGATTGAAGAGGAGCAACTGTGCCAGCGCGCTCAGCGCTTGGGTCAGCACCTGGTGGAAGTGCTCCAGCAGGCGCGCAAAACCAGCCCGGCGATCGCCGATGTGCGCGCGCAGGGGTCGATGGTGGCGGTGGAGTTCAACGATCCGGCTACCGGCAAGCCTTCGGCGGAGATCACCCGTCAGGTGCAGCAGAAGGCGATGGAGGAAGGGCTGCTGCTGCTGAGCTGCGGCGTGAACGGCAACGTGATCCGCTTCCTCTACCCGCTGACTATCCCGGACGATCAGTTCACCAAGGCGATGGGCATCCTGTCCCGCGCGCTGGCCCACTAAGGAGCGAACGGCATGAAATTGAACAATCCCGAGCTGTTGCGCAGCCAGTGTCTGATCAACGGCGAATGGTGCGACGCCCTGAGCGGCAAGCGCGAAGCGGTGATCAACCCGGCCACCGGTGCCGAACTGGCCAGCATTCCGCTGGTCAGCGAAGAGGAAACCCAACAGGCGATCGCGGCGGCGCAGCGGGCGCAAAACGACTGGAAACAGCTGACCGCCAAGCAGCGTTCCGCGCTGCTGTTGGCCTGGGCTGATAAGGTGCTGGCCGCGCAGGAAGATCTGGCGCAGCTGATGACCGCCGAGCAGGGCAAATCGCTGGCGGAAGCGCGCGGCGAAGTGACCTACGCCGCGTCGTTCATCACCTGGTTCGCCGAAGAGGCCAAGCGGGTGGACGGCGCGGTATTGCAGGCGCCGCAGGCTTCGCAGCGCCTGGTGGTGGTGAAGCAGCCGATCGGCGTGTGCGCGGCCATCACCCCGTGGAACTTCCCGGCGGCGATGATCACCCGCAAGGTGGCGCCGGCGCTGGCGGCCGGTTGCACCATCATCGTCAAACCGGCCGAGCAAACGCCGCTGACCGCGCTGGCGTTGGCCAAGCTGGCGCAGGACGCCGGCATTCCCGCCGGCGTGTTGCAGGTGGTGACTGGGGAAGCGGCGCAGGTGGGCAAGGTGTTGTGCGACAGCCCGGTGGTGCGCAAGCTGAGCTTTACCGGCTCGACCGAGGTCGGCCGCATCCTGATGGCGCAGTGCGCGCCGAGCATCAAGAAACTGTCGCTGGAGCTGGGCGGTAATGCGCCGGTCATCGTGTTCGACGACGCCAATCTGGACGCGGCGGTGGCGGGCATCATGGCCTCCAAGTTCCGCAACAGCGGCCAGACCTGCGTGTGCGCCAACCGCATCTACGTGCAGGACGGCATCTACGAGCGGCTGGCGGAGAAGCTGGTGGCGGCGGTCGAGCAGTTGAAAGTCGGCGACGGCAGCCAGGAAGGTACCACTCAGGGGCCGCTGATCGACAGCGATGCGGTGGCGAAGGTGCAGAGCCACATCGACGACGCGCTGATCAAAGGGGCGCAGATCGCCACCGGCGGTCAGCCGCACGCGCTGGGCGGCACCTTCTTCCAGCCGACGGTGGTGACCGGCGTGACGCAGAAGATGCGCTTCGCCAAAGAAGAGACCTTCGGGCCGGTGGCGCCGCTGTTCCGTTTCCATGACGAGGCGGAAGCCATCGCCATGGCCAACGACACCGAATTCGGTCTGGCCGCCTATCTGTTCACGCAGAACGCTGCGCGCCAGTGGCGAGTGCCGGAAGCGCTGGAGTACGGCATGGTCGGCATCAACACCGGGCTGATTTCCAACGAAGTGGCGCCGTTCGGCGGCGTGAAACAGTCAGGGCTCGGGCGTGAAGGATCGCGCTACGGGATAGAAGAATATCTGGAGCTGAAATACCTGTGTATCGATGTGAGCCGTTGAGCGTCAGGACGTTAACCCATCCCGGCGGCCAGCGTCGCCGGGCGATAAAGGATGATGCATGTCTGATAATATCTCTGTTTCTCCGGCGCTTGCCGCCGGGGTGCGAGCACCTGCACCCGCCAAATCGTTAAGTTTCCTCGAAGGGGTGGCGATGATCGTCGGCACCAACATCGGCGCCGGCGTGCTCTCCATCGCCTATGCCTCCAGCAAGGCGGGTTTCCTGCCGCTGCTGTTCTGGCTGGTGCTGGTGGGGAGCCTGACCACCATCACCATGCTGTACGTTGCCGAATCCACGCTGCGCACCCGCGCGCATCTGCAGCTGAGCGGGCTGGCGAAGCGCTACGTCGGCGGCCTGGGCGCCTGGTTGATGTTCGCTTCGGTGTGCGTCAACAGCGTCGGGGCGCTTACCGCCTACATGACCGGCAGCGGCAAGCTGCTGCAATCGCTGTTCGGCATCTCGCCGGCGCTGGGCAGCCTGCTGTTCTTCGTACCCGCCGCCGGCGTGCTCTATCTCGGTTTGAAAGCGATCGGCCGCGGCGAGAAGTTCATCAGCATCGGCATGGTGGTGATGTTGACCGCGCTGGTGGCGGCGACGCTGCTGAAAGACACCACTCATATGCGCAACCTGCTGGACGGCGACTGGCGCTATATGGTGCCGGTGTTCAACGTGGTGGTGTTCTGCTTCTCGGCGCAGTACATCGTGCCGGAGATGGCGCGCGGCTTTGCCGATAAGCCGGAGCAGCTGCCGAAGGCGATCATCGTCGGCATGGTGGTGACGTTCATTTTGCTGGCGGCGGTGCCGATGTCGGTGATCGCGCTCAGCGGGCTGGATGACATCTCCGATGTGGCCACCATTTCCTGGGGCCAGGCGCTGGGGCAGTGGGCGTTCTTCTCCGCCAACATCTTCGCGCTGTGCGCGATGCTGACCTCGTACTGGGGGTTGGGCGGCAGCTTCCTGACCAATATCTTCGACAAGTTCCGGCTGGGCAACGACGAGTTGCCGCTGCGCCGCTTCGGCGTGCTGCTGCTGGTGGTGGTGCCGCCGTTCGCGCTGGCCTACAGCGGGCTGGTGTCGTTCGTCAACGCGCTCTACTTCGCCGGGGTGTTCAGCGGGGTGATCCTGTCGATCATGCCGATGCTGATCCTGCGCGGCGCGCGCAAACACGGCGACCAAACCCCACGCTGGCAGTGCAACTGGATCACGCATCCGCTGCTGCAGATCAGCATTGTGTTGCTGTACCTGGCCAGCGCGGTGTACGCCATCGCTTCATTGTTAGGCTATCTGCCCTCTGGATGGTGATTTGCCTTCCCTCAAGCAGTGATGTTGTTTCTCGGCATTGAGAACGGCGGCGTCGTGGCCGCCGATTTTTTTCCTCAGGCGCGCCGTTTTTCCGACAACGCCAGCCAGGCCTGCACCGACGGGCGCTGCCACTGCTTGTGCGCATAGTGGCGCACGCGCTCCGGCACCGGATCGCCGTGCATTACCAGCCGGTTGAGCATCAGCGCCAGATCGGTGTCGGCGATGCACCACTCCCTGAACAAATTATCCTGCCCGTGGCTCAACAGCTTTTCCACGGCGGCGATCAGCTTGCGCGCGGCTTCCTGCGCGGCTTCGGACAGCGGCGGGAACTTGCCGTTGTTGAACACCACTTCGGTCGAGCGCTCGGCGCGGATCGGCAGCAGATCGCTGCGCAACCAGGCCTGGATCTCGCGCGCCTTGGCGCGCAGCTTCACGTCGCGCGGGTACACGGCGTGGGCCGGGTGGATGTCTTCCAGGTATTCGGCGATCGCCGAAGACTCCGAGAGCTGGAACTCGCCGATCGCCAACGTCGGCACCCGGCGGGTGAGCGATAGCGCCGCGTAGGCTGCCTCTTTGTTCTCTTCTTTCGCCAGATCCACCGGCTTCACGGTGAACGGAATGCCTTTTTCCGTCAGCACGACAAAGGCGGACATGGCGTACGGGCTGAAAAATTCACTGTCGGTATAAAGCTCGGTGATCGGTTGAGACATCGGCGGTTCCTCGGGGTTAAGGGGGGAACATTCATCATTGTCGAGGGGAGGCTAAAAATCAATCTGTTAGCCTAAAAGTTCTTGGGCGGCGCGGTTTACGGCGCCGTGAGCTCCTTCAGGATGATGTGATATATTTGTTGCCAACACGTGAATTGAGCCGTATTGGGTAACATGAAGACGCAGTGGATAGAACGAGTGAAAGTGGGATGCGCGCGCCTGTGGCCGCACCCGCTGGCGGTGGGCAAACGAGAGATGCTGATTTCCAGCGTTGGCGCCGGTTTGGGGCTGATGCTCGCCGGCTGGATCAGCCACTTTATTTTGGGCGAGGTGAACCTGTGGTTTATCGCGCCGATGGGCGCTTCGGCGGTGCTGCTGTTCGGCGTGCCGAACAGCCCGCTGGCGCAGCCTTGGTCGATCGTCGGCGGCAATGCGCTGGCGGCGACGGTGGGCGTGAGCGCCGGTCTGCTGATCCCCGATCCGGGTCTGGCCTGCGGCGTTGCGGCGGCGGTGGCCATCGGCCTGATGTTCAAGCTGCGCTGCCTGCACCCACCCGGCGGCGCGGTGGCGCTGACCGCCATCCTCGGCGGCCCCGGCATTCATCAGATGGGCTACCACTTCGTGTTGTACCCGGTGCTGCTGAACTCGGTGCTGCTGGCGGCGCTGGCCATTCTGTTCAATAACCTGGCCGGGCGGCGCTACCCGCACGCGCTGGCGCCGGCGGAGGCCAAGCCGGCCAATCTGCCGATCGATGCCGTTTCCATCACCCGCGCCGATCTGCACGAGGCGTTGATGGAGGGGGATCTGTTCGATATCGATGAGGACGATCTGCAGGAGATCCTGCTGCGCGCCGAGCAGCTGGCGCATCAGCGGCAAAGCAAGATTGCCTGATCAGCCCAGCGTTTTGCGGTAAAACACCACCCGTTCCGTTTCGGCAAAGCCCAGCGCCGCATGCAGGCGCTGGGAGTCCAGATTGGCGATGTCGGTATCCGACGCCAGCTCGCTGCACCCCTGTTGCTTCGCCCACTCCTGCACCTGCGCGATCAAACGCGCCGCCCAGCCCTGGCGGCGGGCGCGTTCGACGGTGTAAATCCCTTCCAAAAACGCCACCGGCGACGATTCGCAGCCGTTGACGTAATCGTGGCGCAGCGCGACCTCGGCAAAGCCAACGAAAGCGCCGTCCAGCCCCCGCGCCATAAACGCGGTGTGGTGCGGCGAAGCCAATATTTCGCGCATCTCCGCGCGGTGCTCTTCCAACGGACAAGTGGGCCACAGCGCCGCGCGTAGCGCCAGCCAGGCGTCGAGGTTGTCGTGGTCGCAGTTGACGATCATGCGGGATCCTTATCCGGCAACTGAAGGGAGTGGGGCGATAATATCACGTTGCACCGCCAGCGAACGGCCGGATGCGTCGGCGCATGTGAGTAGCCTGCCCTGGATCGTTCGTCGCAGATTGTGATCCCATCATCAACGTCATCGAAAGACGGGGATCGTACCCGAGGCCGTACGCCGCTCGCCGGCCTCTTTAAGTCTGCGCCCCAGTTCGGCGATGCGACGTTCGCCGGCTTCCAGCGCGGATGCTGAGGTATGTACCGAATAGGCGCCGAGGTGCAGCGGATACGGGTGAGGCACGGCTGAGCCGAGAACGAATACGGCATCTTCATTGCCGGATGCTTCAAGCACAATGGACATTTCCCCCGGTTCGAATACCACCATCTCGCCCGCGTTGATAGGCGCGTCTGCGCTGAGCCGGCCTTTGGCCAGCGCGAGCCAGCCGACCGAATGCTTGGCTGGCGGGAGGTAAGTCCAGCTTTCGCCGGGTTTGAGGGTGACGAGCAAGTAATTGATGCCTTCCTGCGCGGGCACCGGGCTTTGCACGCCTTCATGGTTGCCGACGATGATATGCGCCGGCCCGATTTGGCGCATGTTCCGGGCTTCGATATAACGGCTTTCCTGTTCACCGTTTTCCAGTTCGGCGGGCAGGGCCAGCCAGAGCTGGAATCCCTGGATGCGCGGTGTATCCGTGGCGGATAATTCCTTGCCGTGCCACATCCCACCGCCGGCACGCGCCCACTCCACTGCGCCATAGCCGAGCGTCCCGACAGCGCCGCTGGCAGGATCTTCGTAGTGAAAAGCGCCTTCGAGCGGCACGGTCACGGTGGCTATGCCTGAATGCGGATGCAGCGGCATGTTGGCCAGCATTGCCATGGTGCGCTGATCCGCCTCGAACAGATCGAGGAATACGAAAGGTTTAATCACCTGGCCCAGGTCGGAAGGGCTCATCAGCCGGGTGATCGGGCCGTGGCCGTGGCCTCGGGTGCGTTGTGTTATACGCCGCGGGTTGGGCGCGAGTGGTGAGGTCAACGTGGTGTTCATGATTGAATCTCCAGTTTACAAATCCGGCGCGAACGAATTCCGGGGTACGCGGCACAGCCATAGGATTGAGCGGTATTGCATCGCCAGTGGCCAGCCCAAAAAAGGGACTGGCCGCGAGCCTGCTCTTGCTGTTCTGAACCGGCCCCGATTAAGCGGTCAGGCCGTCAATCTGAGCCGCGGCTGCATCGATGGCGACAGTGCGGTTTTCCGGGCTGAGTGCCAGTCCCTCTGCTCGAATGAAGGTGATGTCCGTAATGCCAAGGAAGCCGAAGAAACTGCGCAGATAGGTTTCCTGATGGTCCAGGAAGGCCAGTGGCGTGCCTTCGCCGTACAGGCCACCGCGGGTGGAAGCAACGATAACGCGTTTCCCCTTGGCGAGGCCTTCAGCGCCGTTTTCCGTATAGCGGAAAGTTCTGCCTGGCACTGCAAGTCGGTCAAGCCAGGCGCGCAGCTGAGTCGGCAACGTAAAGTTATACATAGGCGCACCGACGATAATGACATCGGCGGCAAGGAAGTCGTCGACGAGTTTGGCGTTGCGGGCAACGGCCTGTTTGACGTGCTCGTCTTGCGGCTCCACGCCCTGCAGAGCCAGAAATTCGGCGCTGGAAAGGTGGTTAATCGGGTCGGCGGCGAGATCGGTGTGGATGATCCTGGCGTCTGGCTTAGCTGCAGACAGCTGTTTGGCGATCGCCGCCGTGAGCTGGCGGCTAACCGATTGTTCGTTGAGAATGCTGGAATCGATATGAAGCAGTGTCATGATGAAATCCTTAGGTATAAAATGGTAACCAGGGATAACAATATAACCATGTCCTAAAATGGCAGACAATAAGGCACATTAGGAGAACCCGGTATCATGAATGTGACTAATCAACCTCGAGATTTAAGACATGCCGACTGCCAAAAGATCAGCCAGGTATTGGCGCGCGTTGGTGAGAAGTGGAGTGTCCTGATCATTATGCTCTTGGCGAACGGGCCACGCCGATTCACTGAAATAAAGCGTACAATCAATGGAATATCTCAGCGGATGCTGACGCTGTGCCTGCGCAATATGGAACGAGATGGGTTAGTCAAGCGGACAGTTATTGCCGTCATGCCGCCGCACGTCGAATATGAATTGACGCCGCTCGGTTGCTCATTGACCGTACCCGTCATCGCGCTGGGAACCTGGGCGAATGAGCATATTGCCGATATTGATGCGGCGAGAACCGCATTCGACGCGCAAAATAGCGAGGCCGGTGAGGATGTTAATTCACGCTAGAGGCGGCAGGGGGGCGAATGAAATTTGCGTTCTGTTGCCAAAAGAGGCGAATGCCTGGTTGCGCCGCAGAAAAAACTAAGGGGCTACGCTGTTAACGTAACCCCTTGATAATTTGGTGGCCCCTGTTGGGTTTGAACCAACGACCAAGCGATTATGAGTCGCCTGCTCTAACCACTGAGCTAAGGGGCCAAGCCGCGAGATTATAGGGAATCCTTAAGCATCGGTCTACTGTTACCCGCCCGTATGTTGCTTTTCTGCGCAGTTCTAGCCTGTTGTAATTGCTGGCGGATTTTGCGATAACCGCAGTAAATCCCTGCAATGGACTCACGACACTCATGGAACTTCTGGCGCCCAACCTGCGGGTGGTGTTTTGCGGCATCAACCCCGGCCTTTCTTCCGCCCATCAGGGCTATCCTTTCGCCAACGGCAGCAACCGCTTCTGGAAGGTGATCCATCAGGCCGGCTTTACCAAGAGCCAGCTGGCGCCGGAGCAGTGGCAGCAGCTGAAGGATAATGGCTGCGGCATTACCGCGCTGGTGGCGCGCCCGACGGTGGCGGCCAGCGAGCTGTCGCGCGACGAGTTGCGCAGCGGCGGTGAGGCGCTGCAAGAGAAGATCCTGCGCTATCAGCCGCGCGCGCTGGCGATCTTGGGCAAGCAGGCGTTCACCACCGCCTTTGGGGTGAGAAACGCGCCCTGGGGCAAGCAGACGATGATGCTGGGAGAAACCGAGGTGTGGGTATTGCCCAACCCCAGCGGATTGAATCGCGCCACGCTGGAGCAGCTGACCGCCAGCTATCGCGAGCTGTTCCTGGCGCTGCAATGACATAAGGAAATTGCGATGACATCGATGATGAAAGGTTGTTTGATGGCGCTGTTATTGGTGACCGGCGCTGCACAGGCGGGGCATTCGCCGCAGGAAGCGCGCAACAAGCAGAACGTGCTGGAGTTTTATCGGCAGGGACTGAACAACAAGGATTTTGCGGCGGCGCGGCCGTTTTTGGGCGAACAATACAAACAGCATAACCCCAATGCCAAAGACGGCGTGGCGGGTTTTCGTCAATTTGTCGAGCTGCTGAAAACGCGTTACCCCAATTCGCACAGTGAGGTGAAACAGGCGTTCGTCGACGGCGACTTCGTGATTTTGCATGTGGAGGTCAGCGGGCGCGAGGCCGCTAAAACCGCGGCGATCGTCGATATCTTCCGTCTGGACAGCGCCGGAAAGATCGTTGAACACTGGGACGTGACACAGCCGGTGCCGGAGAAGACCGCCAGCGGCAACAGCATGTTCTGAGGCATAAAAAAACCCCGGCAGGCCGGGGTTTTTGTTTTGAGTGCAACCGCCTGACTTAATCGTCCAGGAAGCTGCGCAGCACTTCGGAGCGGCTTGGGTGACGCAGCTTGCGCAGCGCCTTGGCTTCGATCTGACGAATACGCTCACGGGTAACGTCAAACTGCTTGCCAACCTCTTCCAGCGTGTGGTCGGTGTTCATGTCGATGCCGAAACGCATGCGCAGCACTTTCGCTTCGCGCGCGGTCAGGCCGGCCAGCACGTCGTGGGTGGCGGAACGCAGGCTTTCCGAGGTCGCGGAGTCCAGCGGCAGCTCGAGGGTGGTATCCTCGATGAAGTCGCCCAGATGCGAATCTTCGTCGTCGCCGATCGGCGTTTCCATCGAGATTGGCTCTTTGGCGATCTTCAGCACTTTGCGGATCTTGTCTTCCGGCATCAGCATGCGCTCGGCCAGCTCTTCCGGCGTCGGCTCGCGGCCCATCTCTTGCAGCATCTGGCGCGAAATACGGTTGAGCTTGTTGATGGTCTCAATCATATGCACCGGAATACGGATGGTGCGCGCCTGGTCGGCGATGGAGCGGGTGATAGCCTGACGGATCCACCAGGTGGCGTACGTCGAGAACTTGTAACCGCGGCGGTATTCGAACTTGTCTACCGCTTTCATCAGGCCGATGTTGCCTTCCTGGATCAGATCCAGGAACTGCAGGCCGCGGTTGGTGTATTTCTTGGCGATAGAAATAACCAGACGCAGGTTGGCCTCAACCATCTCTTTCTTAGCGCGGCGAGCTTTCGCTTCACCGATCGACATGCGACGGTTGATGTCTTTGACCTGCTCGATGGTCAGGCCGGTTTCTTCTTCGATCTGACGCAGTTTCTGCAGGCTGCGCTGCACGTCTTCAGCAACGTCTTTCAGCTTTTCCGACCATGGCTTGGCCATCGCCAGCGCCGCTTCGAACCAGGAATCGCTGGTTTCGTTGCCGGCGAACAGGGTGACGAAGTTTTTCTTCGGCATTTTGCACTGTTCAACGCACAGCTTCATGATGATGCGTTCCTGGGTGCGAACGCGGTCCATCATGGTGCGCATGCTGTTGACCAGGAAGTCGAACTGTTTCGGCACCAGGCGGAACTGCTTGAACACTTCAGACAGCTTCAGGATCTCGTCCGCGGCGCTGGCGTGGCTGCGGCCGTTTTTCTTGATCACCAGGCGGGTCGCTTCATACTGATCGCGCAACTCGGCGAACTTCTGACGCGCCAGCTCAGGATCGATGCTGTTGTCGTCTTCGGTGTCGTCGTCTTCGTCGTCTTCATCTTCTTCGTCGTCGTCTTGCTCTTCGCTCGACAGTTCAGAACCGATGTGAGTGGCGGTTGGGGCGATGTCCTCTTCCGCGTTAGGATCGACGAAGCCGGTGATCAGATCGGACAGGCGCGCTTCACCCGCTTCGACGCGATCGTACTGCTCAAGCAGGTAGGTGATGGCTTCCGGGTATTCGGCAACCGAGCACTGTACCTGGTTGATGCCGTCTTCGATGCGCTTGGCGATGTCGATTTCGCCTTCGCGCGTCAGCAGTTCGACGGTACCCATTTCGCGCATGTACATGCGCACCGGGTCGGTGGTGCGGCCGATTTCGGATTCCACGCTGGACAGAACCTGTGCGGCGGCTTCTTCCGCATCTTCGTCCGTGCTGTTCGAGTTTTCGGCGAGCAGCAGGTCATCGGCGTCCGGTGCTTCTTCCATCACCTGGATGCCCATGTCGTTAATCATCTGGATGATGTCTTCGATCTGATCGGAGTCGACGATATCTTCCGGCAGATGGTCATTGACCTCAGCATAGGTCAGATAGCCTTGCTCCTTACCACGGGTGACAAGTAGCTTCAGCTGTGACTGCGGGTTTTGCTCCATAAGACGGTATCCACACTTCAGAGTATTTAGGTTGGTGTCGGTCGGCGAAACCGTTGGGGCGTTTTCGTTATCGCCGCGGCCCACTATGGCGGCACTGTGCAGGGCTCTGCCCTCGCAATTATCGGCACTTAAGCCGTTTGGTATTCAGTTTTTCTTCGCTAAAACCTGGTTGAGAGAACGGACTTCTTCACGTTCCTCCGCGCTCAGACCGCGCGTTCTGGCCTGGGCGATCAGCGTTTCCAGCCGTTGCTCGAGCACCGAGTCGTACAGGCTGGCCAACGTATCCAAAAAGGTCTGCTCGACCATGTCCTCAACGATCATATGGTTCCAGGTCGCCAAGGTTTCAAGCTGCTGGCTGAATTTGTTGTCGCGATACAGCTCCAGCAATTGCCCGGTCGTCAGGCCCGGCTGCGCCAAACAGGTCTGCACCAGTTCGACGAACAGCGGCAATCCCGCCTGTTTGGTCTGCTCCAACCCTTCCAGCGAAGGGATAAGTGTAGCCAACTGCGGATTTTGCACCAGTAACCCTATCAGTATACGCATGGTTGTGCGTTTTAGCTGGGGCGCCTGATAAGGATTCGCATTTTCAGCCTGCTTGGGCATCAGCTTGTCGAGCTGGCTGTCGTCCAGTAGCCCCAGCTTGTTGCCGAGCTCCTGGCGCAGGTACAAGCGCAACGTTTCGCCCGGCACCTGAGTAATCAGCGGCAGCGCCAGCGTGCTCAGCTTGGCGCGCCCGTCCGGGCTGCTTAAATCCACCTGCGGCAGCAGGCTTTCGAACAGGAACGTGGACAGCGGCTGCGCCTGCTCCATTCGCTGTTCGAAGGCTTCTTTGCCCTCCTTGCGCACCAGCGTGTCCGGATCTTCGCCGTCGGGCAAAAACATGAACCGCAGCTGGCGCCCGTCATTCAGGTACGGCAGCGCGGTTTCCAGCGCCCGCCAGGCCGCTTCGCGGCCGGCGCGGTCGCCGTCGTAACAGCAGACGACGTTGTCGGTGGCGCGGAACAACAGCTGAATGTGTTCCGCCGTCGTCGAGGTTCCGAGCGAGGCGACGGCATAATCGATGCCGAATTGCGCCAATGCCACCACGTCCATATACCCTTCCACCACCAGCAGCCGCTGCAGGGTAGGGTGGTTCTGCTGTGCTTCATACAGGCCGTACAGCTGGCGGCCCTTATGGAAAACTTCGGTTTCCGGCGAGTTCAGGTATTTCGGCATACCGTCGCCCAGCACGCGGCCGCCGAAGGCGATCACGCGCCCGCGCTTGTCGCGGATGGGGAACATCACCCGTTCGCGGAAACGGTCGTATGAACGCCCCTGATCGTTAGTCACCAGCATGCCGGCATCGTTCAATGCGCGGCGCGAGTCGGCGTCGCGGCCGAAACGCTTCAGGGCGTTGTCCCATCCCGCTGGCGCGAAGCCGATGGCGAAATGGCGAATAACGTCGTCACTTAACCCGCGCTGCTGCAAATAGTTGCGCGCCGGCGCCCCGGAGGACTGCTGCAGTGACTGTTGATAGAACGCGCTGAGCTGTTCCATCAGTTGGTACAGGCTCTGGCGCTGATGGCGTTCGATCTGGGTTGGCCCGGTGCCCGCTTCGTAAGGCACTTCCAGCCCGTGCATGGTCGCCAGTTCTTCGATGGTTTCGACAAACTCGAGTCGGTCGTAATTCATCAAAAAGTCGACGGCGTTGCCGTGCGCACCACACCCAAAACAGTGATAAAACTGCTTTTCGCCATTAACGGTAAAGGAAGGCGTCTTTTCGTGGTGGAACGGACAGCACGCGTGATAGTTCTTGCCTTGCTTCTTGAGCTTCACGCGGGCGTCGATCAAATCGACGATGTCGGTGCGAGCCAGCAAGTCATTGATAAATACGCGCGGAATTCGTCCAGCCATAAGCCCTTACTTCATTAGCCTATAAACGAGAACAAGCCGCGCATTCCTTTCGGAAAGCACGGCCTTCGTATGCAACTACTCGGTCTGCGCGATTTTGAAAATCAGAAATTCACGCGGTGGGGTTGCCCCCGAAGAATTAATACAGACGAGTGCGGCGTGCGTTTTCGCGAGCCAGTTTCTTCGCGTGACGTTTCACAGCAGAAGCTTTAGCGCGTTTACGTTCGGTAGTTGGTTTTTCATAAAACTCACGACGACGAACTTCAGCTAAAACACCTGCTTTTTCGCAAGAGCGTTTGAAACGACGCAGAGCAACGTCAAATGGCTCGTTTTCACGTACTTTAATTACCGGCATGTGCCTCTCACCTCAATAAAATTCGGTTTGTTGCTGGCCAAGCGCCAGCCTTTTCAAAATGGTGCGGAATTTTACTCCAATGGATGCTGCTTTGTAAAGCATCACAGCAAATTGAAACCCGCGTCGCTCTGCCGCAACGTGCGCAATTTTGCACCGGGCGCTGATTATAGACTAATCAGAAAAAAATGCTCGTGTTTAATCGCTCAGGCATTTTCTGGATGAATCATCGACATAGGCGCAAGCCGGTGACAAGATGCGCCGCACCGGCGGTAAATGCGGCGGAATGTGGTAGACTGGCGGCCGCACGTGAATGATGGGAAATGTAATGCGAGTACTGGGTATAGAAACGTCCTGCGATGAAACCGGAATTGCAGTGTATGACGATCAAACCGGTTTGTTGGCCAACCAATTATACAGCCAGGTGAAGCTGCACGCCGACTACGGCGGCGTGGTGCCGGAACTGGCCTCCCGCGATCACGTGCGCAAAACCGTGCCGCTGATTCAGGCGGCGCTGAAAGAGGCCAACCTGACCCCGGCCGATATTGACGGCGTGGCTTATACCGCCGGGCCGGGCCTGGTGGGGGCGCTGCTGGTCGGCGCAACCGTGGGGCGCGCGCTGGCGTTCGCCTGGAACGTGCCGGCAGTGCCGGTGCACCATATGGAAGGCCACCTGCTGGCGCCGATGCTGGAAGACAACCCGCCCGCGTTCCCGTTCGTCGCGCTGCTGGTCTCCGGCGGCCACACTCAACTGATCAGCGTCACCGGCATCGGTGAGTATGAACTGCTGGGCGAGTCGATCGACGATGCCGCCGGCGAAGCGTTCGACAAAACCGCCAAGCTGCTCGGCCTGGATTATCCCGGCGGGCCGATGCTGTCGAAGATGGCGCAGCAGGGCACGGCGGGGCGCTTCACCTTCCCGCGGCCGATGACCGATCGTCCGGGGCTGGACTTCAGTTTCTCCGGGCTGAAAACCTTTGCCGCCAACACCATTCGCTCCAACGGCAACGACGATCAGACGCGTGCCGACATCGCCCGCGCCTTCGAGGATGCGGTGGTGGATACGCTGGCGATCAAATGCAAACGCGCGCTGGAGCAGACCGGCTTCAAACGCCTGGTGATGGCCGGCGGCGTGAGCGCCAACCGCACGCTGCGCGCCAAACTGGCGGAGATGATGCAGAAACGCGGCGGGGAGGTGTTCTATGCCCGCCCTGAATTTTGCACCGACAACGGCGCGATGATCGCCTATGCCGGCATGGTGCGCCTGAAGAGCGGCGCCAACCCGGCGCTGAGCGTTTCGGTGCGGCCGCGCTGGCCGCTGGCGGAACTGCCTGCGGTATAAAGCAAAGGGCCGGATTATCCGGCCCTTCTGTTATTCCTCTCTCGGCTGGTCGCCGTTATCCGCGTCGTTTTTCTTCTTGCGGAACTTGCCCCAGATCTTGCCTTCCTGGCCGCGCCACAGGCGCTGAATATTGTCGTGATGCCGCATCAGGATCAGGCAGGAGAGCATCGCTACCGGGAAGGTGAACTGCGGTTTGAACCACCAGACGTAGAACGGGGCGATCAACGCGCTGACGATGGCGCCGAGCGAAGAGTAGCCGCTGAGCAGCACCGTCAACAGCCAGGTGCCGGTCATCAGGCCGGTCAGATCCCAGCCGATAGGCGCGATGGCGCCAAACGCCGTCGCCACGCCTTTACCGCCGCGGAAGTGGAAGAACACCGGATAGATGTGCCCCAGACAGGCGGCGATCGCCGTCAGGCCCAGATACAGCGGCGGCACATCGAGTTTGTAGGCCAGCCAGACCGGCAGCATCCCTTTCAGAATATCGAACACCAGCACCGCCGCCGCCGCCAGCCGGCCGCCGATGCGCAGGACGTTGGTCGCCCCGGGGTTTCCTGAGCCATGTTCACGCGGATCCGGCAGCCTGGCGATCCGGCAAACCAGGATCGCGCTGGAAATCGAGCCGCACAGATACGCGAAGATAATCATGCCAAGCGCGGTAGCACTCATAACGCGGTTCCGTTTAATAATGGTCGTTTTACTCGCAACATCTATGGATAATACGCACATTCCGCTGGAAGTGGTATCCGGCAAGGCCAAAAACAGAGAATGACGTGATGGATATCGTATTTATTGAAGAGCTTACCGTAATTACCACCATTGGCGTTTATGAGTGGGAACAGGGCATTCGTCAGAAGCTGGTGTTCGATATCGAAATGGGCTGGGATAACCGGCCGGCCGCCGCCAGCGACGATGTAAATGACTGTCTGAGCTATGCCGATGTCAGCGACGCCGTGATCCAGCATGTTGAATCGAACCGGTTCGCGCTGGTGGAGCGCGTGGCGGAGGAAATATCCGAAATTTTGCTTCAGCGCTTCAATTCCCCGTGGGTCCGTATTAAGGTCAGCAAACCGGGCGCTGTAGCACATGCCAATCGGGTCGGCGTGATCATTGAGCGCGGCACTCGTCCCGCATGATTTTATGTCATCTGCTTGCAACGAAAGACCGTTAATCTGGTCTTAATCCTGAGAATTGTTTTAGCGGCATTGTCTTTTAAGCACTGCCGCTTTTTTATGTGATGGCCGTTATTTTATGGGGTGAGCGAAGCACATGGCTGACATGCATTCACTGTTTATTGCGTTTGTTCTTGGGGTTGTCGAAGGGTTAACCGAATTTCTGCCGGTGTCTTCCACCGGGCATATGATTATCGTTGGCGAGTGGCTGGGTTTTACCGGCGACAAAGCCAAAACCTTTGAAGTCATCATCCAACTGGGGTCTATCCTGGCCGTGGTGGTGATGTTCTGGCGCCGGTTGTTCGGCCTGATCGGCATCCATTTCGGCGGCAAGCCGGTGGAGCACGAGGGCAAAACCAGCGGCCAACTGAAGCTGGGGCATATCCTGCTGGCGATGATCCCGGCGGTGGTGCTGGGTCTGGTATTCCACGATGTGATTAAATCGCTGTTCGCGCCGAAAAACGTGATGTACGCGTTGGTCGTCGGCGGCCTGCTGTTGCTGGCGGCGGAATGGCTGAAGCCGAAGACACCGAGAGCGGAAGGGCTGGATGACATCACCTACCGCCAGGCGTTCATGATCGGCTGCTTCCAGTGCCTGGCGCTGTGGCCGGGTTTCTCCCGTTCGGGGTCCACTATCGCCGGCGGTATGCTGGTGGGCGTAAACCGCTATGCGGCGTCCGAGTTCTCCTTCATCCTGGCGGTGCCGATGATGATTGGCGCCAGCGGTCTGGATCTGTACAAGAGCCTGCACTTCCTGACCTGGGGTGATCTGCCGATGTTCGCCGTCGGTTTCGTTACTGCCTTCGTGGTGGCGCTGATTGCGATCAAGACCTTCCTGTCGCTGATCAAACGCATCTCGTTCGTGCCGTTTGCCATCTACCGCTTTATCGTGGCGGCCGTGGTTTACATGGTATTCCTGTAAGCCCGATGGCAAGAAAAAACCCCGCTCTGCGGGGTTTTTTTATGCCTGATCGTTGAGGATGGTTTGGTTGAGCTTCCAGTCGGCCAGCGCCTGCTGGCGACGGCGTTTGAGCTCATCGCGGATCGCGGTGCCCTGCAGCCCGCTGGCTACCACCTCTTTAATAGATACCGCGTTCGCCACCTGATACGCCTGGCGCAGATAGTCGCCCTGCGGATAAGGATTCTCCTCAAAGCCGGTGCGGCCGCGCGCGTCCGCTTCGCTGGTCAGGATCATCTGCTCCAGCCTTTGGGGCTTGCGCCAGACGTCGATGGCGTCGAACAGCTTCAGCAGGGTCTCCGGCCGCAGCTTGTTCACGGTGTGGATCAAATCATGGTACTCGGCCACCAGCTTGCTCAGATCGCGCACCGGATTGGGCACCCGCAGCCGTTGGCATAGCGCTTCGACCAGCCGCACGCCCGCCGGGCCGTGGCCGTGGTGATGCGGCCAGAACTCTTTTGGCGTCAATCCTTTGCCGAGGTCATGACACAGGGTGGCGAAGCGTACGTCCACCTCGGGAGTGAGGCGGGCGGCCATCGCCAGCGCCATCAGCGTATGCACGCCGGTGTCGATCTCCGGATGCCACTTGGCGGGGGCCGGCACGCCGAACAGCGCGTCGATTTCCGGGAACAGCACCGCCAGCGCATCGCAGTCGCGCAGCACCTGAAAATAGACCTGCGGGCTCTGGCTTTGCAGCGCCTTTTCGGTTTCCTTCCAGACGCGTTCGGCGGTCAGCGCGGCCAGTTCACCGCTGTGCGCCATCCGGCGCATCAAGGCCAGCGTTTCGTCGGCGATGCGAAAACCCAGATGGGCGAAGCGAGCATTGAATCGCGCCACGCGCAGCACGCGCAGCGGATCTTCGCCGAACGCGTCGGAAACGTGGCGCAGCACGCGCGCCTGCAGATCGGCCACGCCGCCGTAGGGGTCAATCAGTTCCCCTTCGGCGGAACGGGCGATGGCGTTGAGGGTCAGATCGCGCCGCAGCAGATCTTCTTCCAGCGTGACGTCCGGCGCGGCATAGCAGGTAAAACCGGTGTACCCCTGGCCGGATTTGCGCTCGGTGCGCGCCAGCGCGTACTCCTCGTGGGTATCGGGATTGAGGAACACCGGAAAATCTTTGCCAACCTGCTGGTAGCCCAACGCCAGCAGCTCCGCCGGCGTGGCGCCCACCACCACCCAATCATGATCGACCACCGGAATGTTGAGCAGGCTGTCGCGAACGGCGCCGCCGACCAGATAAATCTGCACTGTTGACTCCTGAATATCGTGTAAGGCTCTGTCTATCAGATTACATGAATTGGCCGCGGGATGTCGGCGCCAATGAAAAAGGCGCCCGCAGGCGCCCAAACTCAAACTGAACGATACTGAGATCAGTTCATCCAGCGATTGTTGTTCTTGCGACGCGGGATCAGGTGCGGCAACAGCAGACCCAGCAGCAAACCGACGCCGGCGACGCCGCCGCCGTACATGAACCATTGCAGGATAATGGTGCGCTGCTTGTCGTCGAGCTGCAGGTTAACGGCGTTGACCTTCTTCTGCGCGACCACCAGCTGGTTTTTCAGATCCTGGTTTTCCTTCTGCAGGCTGCTGATGGTGCTGTCGCTGCCTGCGACTTTTTCCTGCATTTCCGCCGTGCGCTGGTTCCAGGTGTTGTCGATATTGGCGAGCTTGTCGGTCAGGGTTTTCACCTGCTGTTCCAGCTCCGGCACGCGGGTGCGCAGGCTTGGCGTCTGGCTGAGTTGGTCGAGCGGGATCCAGGTGGTGCGGCCTTTCGGATCGCGGATCTGGCCGTAGTTGGTGCTGTCGTTGACGCTCAGCAGGGTCACTTCTTCACCGGCGTTCAGAGTGCCGACAATACGGTACTGATTACCTGGGCCGCTATGGACGTAAGTGCTTAACTCATCGGAGATATAGCGTTTATCTTCGGCATGGGCGGCCCAAGTGATGCTGAAGCTCAGCGCGGCAAGGAAAATCAGGCGTAATTTCTGCATTAGTTCATCGTTTCTGGGTGAATTTATGGAACGATAGTAGAGGGTTCAGTCTGACGACGCAACGCCAAAACCGGAATGAGAACTATCTTACTGTGGCTGATTCTGTGAGTTGCGCAGCGTTTTATAACGTAACAGGTTTTTTCTACAGTTAGCAGGGTTAAGGCGCCGGGAATCGCGGTAAGATAACGGCAACTGTGCGTCAGTGGGCAGCATACGGCGGGCCGAGCGCGCCGCGCTGAAACCGACGCGAATGCGTAACTTATTGGTGTTAAAGAATTATGACCGTTGAAATTGAACTGAAATTCATCGCCGCGCCGCAAGCGGTGGCCGCTCTGCCACACTGGCTCGCCGCCTGGCCGCATCAGCATTCCGCGCCGCAAAAGCTGACCAACATTTACTTCGAAACGGCCGACAACTTCCTGCGCAGTCACGACATGGGGCTGCGCATTCGCGGTTTCGACGATCGCTATGAGATGACCATCAAAACCGCCGGTAAAGTGGTGGGGGGCCTGCACCAGCGCCCGGAATACAATGTCGCTATCGCCGAGCCGCAGCTGGCGTTGGCGCAGTTTCCTGCCGACATCTGGCCGCAGGATTGCGATATCGCGGCGCTGCAGCAGGCGTTGCAACCGCTGTTCCGTACGGATTTCGTGCGTGAGAAGTGGGTGGTTACTTACGGCCAAAGCGAGATAGAGATTGGCCTGGATCAGGGAGAAGTGCGTGCTGGTGGCCTCAGCGAAGCCCTGAGCGAGATAGAACTGGAGCTGCTGAAAGGCAATACCGCCGATCTGCTGGCGTTGGCCGGTGAGCTGGCGGCGCACGACGGGCTGCGTCAGGGCAGCCTGAGCAAGGCGGCGCGCGGTTACCACCTGGCGCAGGGCAATCCGCCGCGTGAGGTGCGCCCGCTGCGGGTGCTGAAGCCGGCGGCGAAGGCGACCGTGGAGCAGGGGATGATCGCCGCCTTCGAGCTGGCGCTCAACCACTGGCAGTACCATGAAGAGCTGTGGCTGCGCGGCGACGCGCAGGCGCGCGCTTCGGTGATTGAGGCGGTTGGCACGATCCGCCAGGCGCTGGTGATCTTCGGCGGCCTGGTGCCGCGCAAGGCCAGTGCCGATCTGCGCGCCCGCCTGACCGAGCTCGAACCGCTGTTGGCGGACAAAACCGCGCAACCGGAGATCCTGTGTTACAGCGCGGTCTACCTGCAATGTAAGTTGGCGCTCACATCATGGCTGGTGCGCGGCGCCTGGCGGCCGTTTATCGACGCCAAAGCGCAGGCCAAGCTGGACGGTTCTTTCAAACGCTTCAGCGACATCATGCTGGGGCGCAGCGGCGCGGAGCTGAAAGAGGCCTTCAGCCGTACGCTGAACGAAGATGAATATCAGGAACAATTGCCGCGCCTGACGCGTCAGATTTCGGCGCTGGTCCTGCTGTCGGGCGCTTACCCCGACGAGCAGACCGGGCCTTATATCGACGCCTGGCGTGAGCTGCAGGCGGCGCTGAGCGAGCGCCGCCAGGGCTGGTATGAAGCCAGCCGCAAACAGGCCTTATCGCATGCGCCATTCTGGTTAAACGGCGCGCTTCGTTAATCCAGCCGGCCCGCCAGCCGCGGGCCGCAGAACGGGTCATACACTATGTCGCCACTTTCAGCCGCGTTACAGGCTCAGGCACAGCAGGTTGTGCAGCGTTTTCAGGAAGTTCACGGCGCGGACTGCGCCTTTAGCGAGCAGGAGCAGTGGGTGCTGGCGTCGAGCGATTTCGTCAGCGACGCGCTGCTCGCCCAGCCGGCCTGGCTGGCGACGCTGCGCGAACAGCCGCCGGCACCCGGCGAGTGGCAACACTATGCCGCCTGGCTCCAGGACGAGCTGGAAGAGGTGCGCGACGAAGCGCAGCTGATGCGTACGCTGCGTCTGTTTCGCCGCGAAACGCTGGTGCGCATCGCCTGGGCGCAGGCGCAGGGGCTGTGTTCGACCGAAGAAACGTTGCTGCAGCTGAGCGGGCTGGCGGAGACGCTGATCGTCAGCGCGCGCGACTGGCTGTACCAAACCTGCTGCCGCGAATGGGGCACGCCGTGCAACGCCGCCGGCGAGCCGCAGCCGCTGTTGATCCTCGGCATGGGTAAGCTGGGCGGCGGCGAACTGAACTTCTCATCGGACATCGATCTGATCTTCGCTTACCCGGAAAATGGTCAAACCCAGGGCGGGCGACGCGAGCTGGACAATGCTCAGTTCTTCACCCGCCTCGGCCAACGGCTGATCAAGGCGTTGGATCAACAGACTATCGATGGCTTCGTCTATCGCGTGGACATGCGGCTGCGGCCGTTCGGCGACAGCGGCCCGTTGGTGATGAGCTTTGCGGCGCTGGAGGATTACTACCAGGAACAGGGGCGCGACTGGGAGCGCTATGCGATGGTGAAGGCGCGCCTGATGGGCGGGGCGGAAGACGCCTACAGCCAGGAGCTGCGCAAAACGCTGCGGCCGTTCGTGTTCCGCCGCTACATCGATTTCAGCGTCATTCAGTCTCTGCGCAACATGAAGGGCATGATCGCCCGTGAAGTGCGGCGGCGCGGCCTGAAGGACAACATCAAGCTGGGCGCCGGCGGCATTCGCGAAATCGAATTCATCACCCAGGTATTCCAACTGATCCGCGGCGGCCGTGAACCGGCGTTGCAGGGGCGTTCACTGCTGCCGACGCTGCAGGCGGTGGGCGAGCTGGGGCTGCTGGAAAGCGAGCAGGTGCGGGCGCTGAGCGCCGCCTACCTGTTCCTGCGGCGGCTGGAGAACCTGCTGCAGGCGATTGGCGATCAGCAAACACAGACGCTGCCGCAGGAGGCGCTCGATCAGGCTCGGTTGGCCTACGGCATGGGGTTGGCGGATTGGCCGGCGCTGATGGCGGCGCTGGACGCGCACATGCAGGCGGTGCGCGCGGTGTTCGACGACCTGATCGGCGACGATAGCCCGGATGTCGGCGAAGATCCTGACTACCAGCACTACCACAGCCTGTGGCAGGACGCGCTGGAGGAGAACGAGCTGGCGCCGCTGACGCCGCACCTCGATGAAGAGGGGCGCCGACAGATGCTGCGCACCATCGCCGATTTCCGCCACGACGTCGACAAGCGCACTATCGGCCCGCGCGGCCGCGACGTGCTCGATCAGCTGATGCCGCGCCTGCTGGCGGAGGTATGCCCGCGCCAGGACGCCCCGACCGCGCTGGTGCGGCTGGCGCAGCTGCTGCTCAGCATCGTCACCCGCACCACCTACCTCGAGTTGCTGGTGGAGTATCACGCGGCGCTCAGCCATCTGATCCGCCTGTGCGCCGCGTCGCCGATGGTCGCCAACCAGCTGTCGCGTTACCCGCTGTTGCTGGACGAGCTGCTGGATCCGGCCACGCTGTATCAGCCGGTGGCGCTGGACGCCTACCGCAGCGAGCTGCGTCAGTACCTGCTGCGGGTGCCGGAAGACGATGAAGAGCAAAAGCTGGAGGCGCTGCGCCAGTTCAAACAGGCGCAGCAGCTGCGCATCGCCGCGGCGGATATCGCCGGCGCGCTGCCGGTGATGAAAGTGAGCGATCACCTGACTTATCTGGCGGAGGCGATCATCGACGCGGTGGTGCAACAGGCCTGGAGCGACATGGTGGCGCGCTACGGCCAACCGACCCATCTGCAGGAGCGGGAGGGGCGCGGTTTTGCGGTGATCGGCTACGGCAAGCTGGGTGGCTGGGAGCTGGGTTACAGTTCCGATCTCGATCTGGTGTTCCTGTTGGATTGCCCGCCGGAGGTGATGACCGACGGCGATCGCTGCATCGACGGCCGCCAGTTCTACCTGCGGCTGGCGCAGCGGGTGATGCATCTGTTCAGCACCCGCACGTCCTCGGGCATTCTGTATGAGGTGGACGCGCGCCTGCGGCCTTCCGGCGCGGCGGGGATGCTGGTCAGCACCGTCGAGGCGTTCGCCGACTACCAGCAAAACGAAGCCTGGACCTGGGAGCATCAGGCCCTGGTGCGTGCGCGCATCGTGCACGGCGACCCGGCGCTGCATCAGCAGTTCGACGCGATCCGGCGCGAGATCTTGTGCAAAACGCGCGATGCGCAGACCCTGAAGCGTGAAGTGCGCGAGATGCGCGAAAAGATGCGCAACCATCTCGGCAACAAACAGCGCGATCTGTTTGATATCAAAACCGATGAGGGCGGCATTACCGACATCGAATTTATCGCCCAATATCTGGTCTTACGCTATGCGCCGGGTGAACCGCGGCTAACGCGTTGGTCGGACAACGTGCGCATCTTCGAGCTGATGGCCAGTTACGACATCATGCCGGAAGAGGAGGCGCGCGCGCTGACCCAGGCCTATGTCACCATGCGCGACGAGATCCACCATCTGGCGCTGCAGGAGCATTCCGGCAAGGTCGGCAGTGAGCAGTTCGCCGCCGAGCGCGAGCAGGTGCGCGCCAGCTGGGCCAAATGGCTGGATTAATACCTTTTTGCGGGTATTCCGGCGGTCTGTGGTAATATCTGCGCCACTAAAATTTTGTTCTTTTTTGGAGTTATCGGATGAAAGTTACGCTGCCTGATTTTCGCCGCGCCGGTGTGCTGGTGGTCGGTGACGTCATGTTGGATCGCTATTGGTATGGGCCGACCAGCCGCATTTCACCGGAAGCCCCGGTGCCGGTGGTCAAGGTCGATACCATCGAAGAGCGTCCCGGCGGCGCGGCTAACGTGGCGATGAACATCGCTTCGCTGGGCGCCACTTCCCGTCTGGTGGGCCTGACCGGCATCGACGATGCGGCGCGGGCGCTGAGCGCCAAGCTGAATGAAGTCAACGTGCGCTGCGACTTCGTCTCGGTGCCGACCCATCCGACCATCACCAAGCTGCGCGTGCTGTCGCGCAACCAGCAGCTGATCCGTCTCGACTTCGAAGAAGGCTTCTCCAACGTTGATCCGCAGCCGATGCTGGAGCGCATTCAGCAGGCGCTGCCGCAGATCGGCGCGCTGGTGCTGTCCGATTACGCCAAGGGGGCGCTCAGCCAGGTGCAGGGCATGATCCAACTGGCGCGCGCCGCCAAGGTGCCGGTGCTGATCGATCCGAAAGGATCCGATTTCGAGCGCTATCGCGGCGCGACGCTGCTGACGCCGAACCTGTCCGAGTTCGAAGCGGTGGTGGGCCACTGTAAGGATGAAGCGGAACTGGTGGAGCGCGGCATGAAGCTGGTGACGGATTTCGAGCTGTCGGCGCTGCTGGTTACCCGCTCCGAACACGGCATGACGCTGCTGCAGCCTGGCGTTGAGCCACTGCACTTGCCGACCCAGGCGCAGGAAGTGTTTGATGTGACCGGCGCCGGCGACACCGTGATCGGCGTATTGGCCGCCTCGCTGGCCGCCGGCAATTCGCTGGAAGAGTCCTGTTTCCTGGCCAATGCCGCCGCCGGCGTGGTGGTGGGCAAGCTCGGTACGTCTACCGTGTCGCCGATCGAGCTGGAAAACGCGGTGCGCGGCCGCGCCGAAACCGGCTTTGGCGTGATGACCGAAGCACAGTTGAAAAACGCCGTGGCGCAGGCGCGTCAGCGCGGCGAGAAAGTGGTGATGACCAACGGCATCTTCGACATTCTGCATGCCGGCCACGTCTCCTATCTGGCCAACGCCCGTAAGCTGGGCGATCGCCTGATCGTGGCGGTGAATAGCGACGCCTCGACCAAGCGTCTGAAAGGGGAGAAACGCCCGGTCAACGCGCTGGAGAACCGCATGATCGTGCTGGGCGCGCTGGAAGCGGTGGATTGGGTGGTGCCGTTCGAGGAGGACACGCCGCAGCGCTTGATCGCCGACATCTTGCCGGATCTGCTGGTGAAAGGCGGCGATTACAAGCCGGAAGAGATTGCCGGCAGTGCGGAAGTGTGGGCCAACGGCGGCGATGTCAAAGTGCTGAACTTTGAAGACGGCCTGTCGACCACCAACATCATCAAAGCGATCAAAGACGGGCGCGGCTAACGCCGGGCAACCTAAAGATCAAGGGCGCGCGGTGCGCGCCCTTGGCGGGAATTATTCGTCTTCCTGCTTGGCGGCCGGCGCCGCGCTCAGCTTGCTTTCCAGCTCGGCCATGCGCTGCTCCAACAGCGCCAGCTTCTCGCGGGTGCGCAACA
Source organism: Serratia sp. Z4 (assembly GCF_009900725.1). Taxonomy (NCBI): domain Bacteria; kingdom Pseudomonadati; phylum Pseudomonadota; class Gammaproteobacteria; order Enterobacterales; family Yersiniaceae; genus Serratia; species Serratia sp. Z4. Next base: position 147,164 of record NZ_JAAABD010000004.1, on the reverse strand, counting down.
GCACCTGAGTCTGCACGTCGAACTCTTCGCGGTTAACCAAATCCAGACGGGTCAGCTGCGACTGCAGCACCTGACGGATTTTTTTCTCAACGTCTTCCCCGAATTCACGAACGCCTTTAGGCATGGACTCATGAACCTGGCGTGCGATTTGTTCGATTTTTTTCGGGTCAATCATGGCGTATCCCTTTCAGAGTTTAATAGCTGCCGCTTAGTGTAATGCGAGTTGCCCGCCGGATAAACCATTAAGCGCATTCGCCGCACGTGGCCGAATTGTGCTTTTGCCAATTGCCCTGTCTACCCATTAGCGTTATAGTCATCTTGCTTATTCTCAGGGCGGGGTGAAAGTCCCCACCGGCGGTAAATCACCTTCTACGGTGAAAGCCCGCGAGCGCTCAGCCAGCCTGTAAAGGCCGGTTAGAGGTCAGCAGATCCGGTGTAATTCCGGGGCCGACGGTTATAGTCCGGATGGGAGAGAGTAACGGTATCTGCCGGGCATGCGCCCGCTTGCGTTATTTTTTTAGCTATTGCTAGCTACTCCTCAAGATCGCCCTGGTTCTGGTAATCCATAATTTTTAATGAGGTTTTTTACCATGAATCAGACGCTACTTTCAGACTTCGGCACGCCAACAGAACGCGTTGAACGCGCGATCGACGCACTGCGCAACGGGCGCGGCGTAATGGTGCTCGATGATGAAAACCGTGAAAACGAAGGTGACATGATCTTCGCCGCGGAAACCATGACCGTTGAGCAGATGGCGCTGACTATTCGCCACGGCAGCGGCATCGTGTGCCTGTGCATCACCGAAGAACGCCGTCAGCAGCTTGAGCTGCCGATGATGGTGACCAACAACTCCAGCCAGTTCCAGACCGCCTTCACCGTGACCATCGAAGCGGCGCAGGGCGTGACCACCGGGGTTTCCGCTTCCGATCGCCTGACCACCATCCGTGCGGCGGTGGCAGACAGCGCCAAGCCAAGCGACCTGAACCGTCCGGGCCACGTGTTCCCGCTGCGCGCGCAGCCGGGCGGCGTGCTGAGCCGCCGCGGCCACACCGAAGCGACCATCGATCTGGTTTCCATGGCCGGTTTCAAACCTGCCGGCGTGCTGTGTGAACTGACCAACGACGATGGCAGCATGGCGCATGCGCCGGAAGTGATTACCTTCGCCAAACAGCACGACATGGTGGTGCTGACCATCGAAGATCTGGTGGCCTACCGCCAGGCGCACGAGAAAAAAGCCAGCTGATCGCCGGCCGCTTTCAACGATAAAAAAGCCGCGTAAAGCGGCTTTTTTTGTGGCTAGCGTTTTGACAGGCGTTCGCCGATGCGGCTGGCGTAATTCATCACATGGAAGGTGTAGTTCTCCTCCACCGTGCCCTGGAACAGATGGGCCCAAGGGCCGATGGCGTAGATGCCGAGATCTTCCCCGCCGTGCGTCTCGCTTTTCAGCGGCACCAGCGCCGGCTGAATAAAGTCGGGCGCGGTGGCCTGTTCCATGGTTAATGCCGGGTGCTCGGTCAGCGGGATCGCGCCGCCGGGGCCGTTGGCGAAGCCGACGGTGGTGTATGGCTTGCCGTCGCTGCCCAGCCGCGGTTTGCCGTCGACGCCGACGGAAATGCCGAGGATAGGATTGCCGCGCTTGGCATAGCCGGCGATGGTCAGCGTGTGGCTGTGATCGCCGGTCACGATCACCAGCGTGTCGTCCAGATTGACCTTGTCGACAATGGTTTTCACCGCTTCGTTCAGCGCGACCGCGTCGCTCAGCGTGCGGTAGGCATTGCCGTTATGGCTGCCGTGATCGACGCGCCCGCCCTCCACCAACAGCAGGTAGCCTTCGGGATTCCTGGACAGAATATCGATGGCCTTGCCGGTCATTTCCGCCAGCGAAGGCTCTCCCGCCGCGTCTTGCCGCCGATCGTGCTCGAAGTTCATGTGCGACGGTTCGAACAGGGCCAACAGGTGGTCGACTTTGGTCGGATCGATTTTGTCGAACTGCGCCTGATTCCAGACGTATTGCCCACGCTCGCCGTAGCGTTGCATCCAGACCTGCGTCAGGTCGCGGCCGTCCTTTCTGGCGCCTTTCTTGCCGGGATATTCCGGATCGCTCACGCTGTCGGGCAGAAAGTTGGCGCGCCCGCCGCCCATCGCTACGTTCAGGCCGTTGCCGTACTTCATTTCCACCAGCTGGCGCGCGATGTCGCGGCAGCCTGCGGCCAGGGCATCCGCCGGCATTTTGGCGTCAGACTCCCAGTCGCGATTGGCGATATGGGCATAGGTGGCGCCCGGCGTGGCGTGGGTAATGGTGGCGGTCGTCACGGCGCCGGTGGACATGCCGAGCGTTGCGGCCATCTCCCACAGCGTGGTGACGGCCTTGGTTTGCTGATCCTCGCAGTTGTTGAGGGTAGCCGTATGGTTGAGGCCCATCAGATCGTTGATGGTTTTGACGCCGGTGGTCATCGCTACCGCGCTGGGCGCAGAGTCGGTGATTTGGGCGTCGGCGGAATAGGTTTTGGCCGCCGCCAGATAGGGGAACGCTTCCCAGGCCAGCACGTTGGATTCGCCATCCACGCCGCGCTGCTGCCCTTCAAAAATGCGAGCGGCGGTCACGGTGGAAAACCCCATGCCGTCGCCGACCACCAGAATGACGTTTTTGGCGCGGTTGGTGTTTGGCGTTTGCTTCAGCCGCTGTTGCAACTGAGTTTGAGCCTGAAGGAAGTAAGGATCTTCGCGCTGCGTCAGCTGCGCGTTGTCCGCCGCGCCGGTGCTTGCCGTCCAGCCGGCGAGTAAGAATATGGAAAGCGTCAGGCGGGTGAGTCTGAACATGAATTCCTCCTTGGTGAGACGTGATTCCCGTAGCGCCGACGGGCTGCCAACACCCTGTCGACTGACAGAGGAGTGTATCGAATGTGTTAACAAAAAATACATAAATTGTTCACAAATTAGATCTGTGTGGCAGTAATGCCATGGTATTCACGGAATTTATTAATTAATTGAAAAATATGTATTTTTTAACTTTCTGTTGGCCGGTGCATTTTTGCGCTTTTTAATTCAAATTTATTGAAGATCATCATCACGGTTATCCGGCTGTGTTGCTGCGGCAAAGCGCGTAATGTAGCGGCATAGCACAATTTGAACTAAGGATCCCTCTATGAACACCTCTCGTATGCCGGCACTGTTTCTTGGCCACGGTAGCCCGATGAACGTGCTGGAAGACAACCGTTACACCCGGGCATGGCGTGCGTTGGGTGAGTCATTGCCGCGCCCGAAGGCGATCGTGGCGGTTTCCGCGCATTGGTATACCCGCGGCACTGCGGTCACCGCGATGGAAAAACCCAAAACCATTCACGACTTTGGCGGGTTCCCGCAGGCGCTGTTTGATACCCGCTATCCGGCGCCGGGCTCTCCCGCGCTGGCCGCGCAGCTGCAGCAAATTCTGGCGCCGGTGCCGGTAACGGCGGATCTCGGCGAGTGGGGATTGGATCACGGCACCTGGGGTGTCCTGATCAAGATGTATCCCGATGCTGACATTCCGGTGGTGCAGCTTAGCCTCGACGGCACGCAGCCGGCGGCCTATCACTATGAGCTGGGCCGCAAACTCGCCGCGCTGCGGGACGAGGGCGTGATGATCGTCGCCAGCGGCAACGTGGTGCACAACCTGCGCATGGTGAAATGGCAGGGCGATACCAGCGCCTACCCGTGGGCGGAATCTTTCAATAACTTTGTCCGGGATAACCTGCGTTATCGGGGCGATAACCATCCGCTGGTGGATTTCATGCGCCATGAGGGGGCGGCGCTGTCGAATCCGACGCCGGAACACTATCTGCCGTTGCTGTATGTGCTCGGCGGCTGGGATGGAAAAGAGGCCATCAGCGTGCCGATCGACGGTATCGAAATGGGGGCGCTTAGCATGCTGTCGGTGCAGGTGGGCTAAAGAAAAAACGCCAGTCAGCGACTGGCGTTTTTACCTTCAGCGGGGCGATCAGCCGAGGATGGTGTGCGGATAGAAGCGCGACAGATCCTGCGTGATCAGTTCGCGATCTTCGCGCAGGCCGATGCCGCAGGGCTGATCGTTCACCAGCCAGCTGCCGATCAGCGTGTAGCTGTCTTCGAACTTCGGCAGCGGATGGAACTGTTGCACGATCATGCCTTCTTCACCGTACGGCCCATCGACGCGCGCCACTTCCTGACCGTTTTCGACGATCTGGATATTGGCGCCTTCGCGCGAGAACAGCGGTTTGGTGACGTAATGATCCATCGGCGGATGATCGTCTTGCGCGAAATAAGCCGGCAGCAGGTTAGGGTGGTTCGGGAACATTTCCCACAGCAGCGGCAGCAGCGCCTTGTTGGAGATGATGCTTTTCCAGGCCGGCTCCAGCCAGCGCACGCCGGCGTCTTCCAGCTTGGTGGAGAACATCTCGCGCAGCATGAATTCCCACGGATAGAGCTTGAACAGGTTGCCGATCACCTGATCCTGCAGATCGGTGAATTGACCTTTCTCGCCAAGGCCAATCTCTTCCATGAACAGGAACTCGGTCGGCAGACCGGCTTCCTGCGCGCAGTCCTGCAGATATTGCACCGTGCCGCGATCTTCTTCGCTGTCCTGGCAGCAGGCCAGGTGCAGCAGGCCGAAGCCGTGATGCGCTTTCAGCTCGGCGAAACGCTCGATCAGCTTCTCCTGCAGGCTGTTGTACTGATCCGATTGCGGATCCAGCTTGCCGGCATTGATCTGATCTTCCAGCCACAGCCACTGGAAGAAGGCCGCTTCATACAGCGAGGTCGGCGTATCGGCGTTGTTCTCCAGCAGCTTCGGCGGGTTGATGCCGTCGTAGGCCAGATCGAGACGCGAATACAGCGACGGCTGGTTGGTGCGCCAGGAGCTGCGCACGAACTCCCAGGTGTGTTTCGGGATGCAGAACTTGGCCATCAGCTCGTCGCTGCCGACCACTTTCTCCACCACCTGCAGGCACATCTGATGCAGCTCGGCGGTGGCGCTTTCGATCTCTTCAATCTGCGCCAGCGTGAACTGGTAATAGGCGTCTTCACACCAGTACGGCTCGCCGTACATGGTGTGGAAACGAAAACCGAACTCGGTCGCTTTTTCACGCCAGTCCGGGCGCTCAGTAATAGCAATACGTTTCATGCATCAACCGCCCATGCTGCGAGAGCCGGAGTTGGAGGTGGCACTGCTGCGCTGCATGCTGGTCTGCTTGGCCACGGTCTCGCCGAAGCCACCGCGGGTAACGGTATTGGTGACCGCAGGCTTCGGCGCCATGGCAGTTTTCGGCACCGTCATGGTGCGGCCGCCGGCAGTGGCCGGGCCGTAGCTCTTGCCGCTGGCGTCGACAAACTTGCCGTTCGCCGGGCTGGCGGCATTCTTGGAGGTGAACAGCGGCTGCTGCGCGAAGCCGGAACCGCCCATCAGGCGGCCCATCATGTAGCCCGCCATCAGCGGCATCCAGAAGCTGCCGCTGCTTTGTGACTCCGCCGCCATGCCGGCCTGTGCCGGAGCCTGGGTACACTGCGCTTCGCCGAACTCGGCGACGCAGTCTTCGCGAGTGGCGTATTTCGGCGCGGTTTTCGCCGCTTCTTTCAGGGCATTGTTGTAGGAGGTGGTGCACTGCTCGCTCATCGAAGGATTGGCGCGCGAACAGTCATCGGCATTCTGATACAGGGAGACCGTTTCATCGCTCTTCTCGCAGCCGGCCAGCATAAAGACGGCGCTGATCGCCAAGGCCACGGGCGCGACACGGTAGCTGCGCCAGGATTTGCGGAACGTCTCTTGGTTGATGTTTTTTGTCCGTTTCATCGTTATCAATCCCATCATGCGGGCTGTTTTCGCCCTTTCCCAGTAGTGGCGCTAAGGATAGGGGAAACATGGTCAAAATTAAAGCTGAAACGCCCGCAGAATCCACTCTTTACGCAGTTATACGTTGGGGTGTGCGCCAGTTCGCTTTCGCGGCGAAAAAACGCGCGTTAGCGTTTCATCATGAAACGTTGTCGCTATGATGATGTTCCATAATGGAACAAAAATCGCGTGGCTCGCCAGGCGGGCGGCAGGCGCTCATAGTCGAAGCACAACAACAAGCCGGCGGCGAAGCCGGCGCGTCATCACCTGATATCTGAACGTTACCATCGCCAACTCCCTACAAGGATCCGGTTATGTTGAGAATCATCCAGTCACCAGGCAAATACATTCAGGGCGCCAATGCGCTGTCCGCCGTCGGCGAATACGCCAAATCCCTCGCCGACCATTATTTCGTGATCGCTGACGACTTTGTGATGCAGCTGGCGGGCGACACCCTGATGGGCAGCCTGCAGCAGCACGGCGTGAAACATCATGCGGCCCGCTTCAACGGCGAGTGCTGCCGTAAAGAGATAGACCGCCTTGGCCGCGAGCTGCAGACCCACGGCTGCCGCGGGGTGATCGGCGTCGGCGGCGGCAAGACGCTCGACACCGCCAAGGCCGTCGCCCACTACCAACGGCTGCCGGTGGTGCTCATTCCCACCATCGCCTCCACCGATGCGCCGACCAGCGCGCTGTCGGTTATCTACACCGAACAGGGCGAATTCGCTGAATACCTGATCTACCCGCGCAACCCGGACATGGTAGTGATGGACAGCGCCATCATCGCCAAAGCGCCGGTGCGCCTGCTGGTAGCCGGCATGGGCGACGCGCTCTCCACCTATTTCGAAGCCCAGGCCTGCTTCGACGCGCAGGCCACCAGCATGGCCGGCGGCAAATCGACGCTGGCGGCGCTCAGTCTGGCGCGGCTGTGCTACGACACGCTGCTGGCCGAAGGGGTGAAGGCCAAGCTGGCGGTCGAAGCCGGCGTGGTGACGGAAGCGGTGGAACGCATCATTGAGGCCAATACGTATCTGAGCGGCATCGGCTTCGAGAGCAGCGGGCTGGCGGCGGCGCACGCCATTCACAACGGTTTCACCGTGCTGGAGGAGTGTCACCACCTGTATCACGGCGAAAAAGTGGCGTTCGGCACCCTGGCGCAGCTGGTGCTGCAGAACAGCCCGATGGCGCAGATTGAAACCGTGCTGGCGTTTTGTCATGGCATCGGCCTGCCGATCACGCTGGCGCAGATGGGCATTACCGGCGACGTGGCGACGAAGACGATGGCGGTGGCCGAGGCCAGCTGCGCCGCGGGTGAAACCATTCACAACATGCCGTTCAAGGTCACCCCTGCCGGGGTGCAGGCGGCGATCCTGACGGCGGATAGGCTGGGCGCCGCCTGGCTGCTGCGTCATTGATACCGTTGGGGCGCGGTGCGCCGCGCCCCTGGCTTACAGAGGAAACCATCGTGAAAAAACTGATTAATCAGGTCGAGTCGGTGTTGGAAGAGCAGTTGCAGGGGCTGGCGGAAGCTCACCCCGAGTTGCTGGTGCACGCGGATCCGGTGTTCGTGACCCGCGCCGACGCGCCGGTGGCGGGCAAAGTGGCGATCCTGTCCGGCGGCGGCAGCGGCCATGAGCCGATGCACTGCGGCTTCGTCGGTGAAGGGATGCTCGACGGCGCCTGTCCGGGCGAGATTTTCACCTCGCCGACGCCGGATAAAATGTACGAGTGCGGTCAAGCGATCGACGGCGGCGCCGGGGTGCTGCTGCTGATCAAGAACTACACCGGCGACGTGCTCAACTTCGAAACCGCCACCGAGCTGCTGCACGACAGCGGCGTCGCGGTGGCGACGGTGCTGGTGGATGACGACGTGGCGGTCAAAGACAGCCTGTTTACCGCCGGGCGGCGCGGGGTGGCCAACACCGTGCTGATGGAGAAACTGTTGGGCGCCGCCGCGGCGCGCGGCGACGATCTGGACAGCGTGGTGACGCTGGGGCATCGCATCAACAACCACGGGCATTCGATCGGCATCGCGCTGGGCGCCTGTACCGTGCCGGCCGCCGGCAAGCCGTCGTTCACCCTGGCGGAGAACGAAATGGAGTTCGGCGTCGGCATTCACGGCGAGCCAGGCATTGCGCGCCGCCCGTTCACCACGCTCAACGCGGCGGTGGACGACATGTTCCATACGTTGATCGACCACGGCCACTATCAGCGCGCGATCCGCGTCTGGGATCGTCAGCAGGGCGAGTGGCGCGACGAGATGCAGACCAAGCAGCCGTTGACGCGCGGCGATCGGGTGATCGCGCTGGTCAACAATCTGGGCGCCACGCCATTGTCTGAGTTGTATGGCGTGTACCATCGGCTGGCGGAGCGCTGTGCCGAGGCGGGCATCATCATTGAACGCAACCTGGTGGGTTCTTATTGCACCTCGCTGGATATGCAGGGGGTATCCATCACGTTGTTGAACGTGGACGACGAGCTGTTGTCCTTGTGGGATGCGCCGGTGAAAACGCCTGCGCTGCGTTGGGGTTGCTGAGGAGGAATCATGGCGTTGACCAAACAACAGGTTGTCGATTGGCTGATGCGTTGCGGCGAGGTGTTCAGCCGGGAGCGCGATTTTCTGACCCAGTTGGACACCGAGATCGGTGATGCCGACCACGGTTTGAACATGAATCGCGGTTTCAATAAGGTGGTGGAAAAACTGCCGTCGGTGGCGGACAAAGACATCGGTTTTATCCTGAAAAACACCGGCATGACGCTGCTGTCGAGCGTGGGGGGCGCCAGCGGTCCGCTGTTCGGCACCTTCTTCATCCGCGCGGCGCAGGCGGCGAACGCCAAGCAAAGCCTGGATCTGACGGAGCTGCATCAGGTGATGCAGGAAGGGGTTGAAGGCGTGGTGATGCGCGGCAAAGCGGAGCCGGGCGACAAGACCATGTGCGACGTCTGGTGGCCGGTGGTGGAAAGCCTCGGCCAGTCCGCGCAGCAGAACCTGAGCGTGGCGGAGGCGCTGCAGCGCGCCGCCGACAGCGCCGAGCGGGCGGTGGAGAGCACCATCACCATGCAGGCGCGCAAGGGGCGGGCCAGTTACCTGGGCGAGCGCAGCATCGGCCACCAGGATCCCGGCGCCACTTCGGTGATGTTGATGATGAAAACGCTGGCCGAGGTCGCCGGCAGTTAGCAGGAGGCGAGATGATTAATATCGTGGTGGTTTCGCACAGCGCGTTGCTGGCGCGCGGCGTTGAGCAGTTGGCGCGGCAGATGATGCGCGGCGACGGCTGCAAACTAGCGCTGGCGGCGGGTGTGGATGACGAGCAGCACCCGATCGGCACCGACGCGGTCAAAGTGATGGAGGCGATCGAAGCGGTCGCCGACGGCGATGGCGTTCTGGTGCTGATGGATCTGGGCAGCGCGCTGCTCAGTGCCGAAACCGCGCTCGATCTGCTGGACCCGGATCTGGCCGCCAAAGTGCGGCTGTGTGCGGCGCCGCTGGTTGAAGGCACGCTGGCGGCGGTGGTTGCCGCCAACTCCGGCGCCTCACTGGAGCAGGTGGTAGCGGAGGCGCAGGGGGCGCTACAGGGCAAACAGGCACAGCTGGGCGAGGCTTCACCTACGGCGAAAACCGTGGCCTTGCCGCTGGCGCAGGGCAAAAGCGCAACCTGGACGGTGCAGAATCCGCACGGGTTGCATGCGCGCCCGGCGGCGCGGCTGGTCGAGACGCTGGCGCCGTTCAAGGCCGAGCTGGTGCTGGAAAAGCAGGGGCAGTGCGTCGATCCGCGCAGCCTCAATCAGCTGGCGCTGCTGCAGGTGCGTCACGGCGACACCATCCGTTTGATCGCCGACGGCGCGCAGGCGGACGAGGCGCTGGCGGCGTTCAAAGCGTTGGCGGAGCAGCATTTTGGCGAGACGGTCTCCGAGCGGCAGCAGCCTTCGCTGCACGGTATTCCGGTGGCGGAAAGCGTCACCAGCGGGCCGGTGTTCCAGGCTTACAGCTTCTGGCCACCCACGTCCGAGCGGCGCATCGGCGCGGACGAGGTATTGGGCGAACAGCAACGCCTGCGGGAGGCGCTACAGCATACGCTGAGCGATCTGAACCGGCTGGCGGAACGCACCGGCACGCTGATCGGCAAGCCGCAGGCGGCGATCTTCGGCGCCCACAGCATGCTGCTGGACGATCCGGATCTGCAGCAGGCGGCTTACACCCGCATCGCGCAACAGCTGTGCAGCGCCGAGCAGGCCTGGCGACAGGTGCTGGAGGCGATCGCCGAAGAGTACCGCGAGCTGGATGACGACTACATGCGGGCGCGCGAACTGGACGTGCGCGACATGCTGCGCCGCACGCTGTGCCATCTGCAGGGGCTGCCGCTGCCGGTTATTGCGCTGACAGAACCGTCAATATTGGTGATGGACGAACTGATGCCTTCGGAGGTGGTGATGCTCGACAGGCGGCTGGTGCTCGGCATCTGTCTGAGTGGCGGCAATGCCCTGTCGCACAGCGCCATTTTGGCGAAGGCGATGGGCATTCCGATGGTGGTCGGCATGCAGGATTGCCTGAGCAAAACCCGCAGCGGGCAGAAGGCGATGCTGGACGCCGCGCGCGGGGTATTGCAGCTCAGCCACTAGGCGCGCAGCTTGAACTGGCGGATGTCGATCCCGTGCTGTTTGATCTTCCGCCACAGCGTGGTGCGGCCTATGCCCAGCAGCTGCGCCATTTCCGTCAGCTGGCCGCGGCTGACGGTCGCTGCGCGCAGGATCGCCTGGCGTTCCATGTCTGTCAGCGTCAACAGCGGTGCGCCGGGCTGCGGATCGCTTTCCAGCAGCGACGGCTGGCCGAGCAGGTGCGCCGGCAGATCCGCCAGCTGGATGTGGTGGCCGTGGCAAATCATCGCCGCGCGCTCCACCACTCCTTTCAGCTCCAAATCGTTGCCCGGCCACAGGTAGAGCGCCAGCTGGGCCATCACTTCGTCATCCACCCGAAAGCGACACTGGAAATGCTGCTCCAGCGTGCGCAAATGGTGTTTGACCAGCAGCGGAATATCGCTCAGCCGCTGGCGCAGCGGCGGGATCTGGATCTCGAACGCCTGCAGGCTGTAAAACAGCTGGCGGCGGAAGCGGTTTTGCTGCACCAGCAGCGGCAGATCGGCGGCGCTGCCGGCGATCACCCGCACATCGACCGGGATCACCCGGCTGGAATTGAGGCGGATCACCACGCCGGTTTTCAGCACCTGCAGCAACGCCGACTGCATCTCCGCCGGCAGGTATTCGATCTGTTCGAGGTACAGCGTACCGCCGTTGGCCAATTCGAATTTGCTGAGCTGGCCCGCCTCTTCTTCGCTGGCGTCGCTGCCCAGCAGCTCACGCAGCCCCTGCGCCTGCGGCAGCAGTTGGCAGTTGAGGGCGATATACGGCCCGGCGGCGCGTTCGCCGGCGTTGTGGATGGCCTGGCTGAGTAGCTCTTTGCCGACGCCTTCCTCCCCGCGCAGCAGGATCGGATGCTGGCCTTTGGCCGCCTGCTGGCCGTAACGGATCAGCCGCCGCATCTCCAGCGAGGCGGAGGGCATCTGCTCGAAGCTGTGGCTGACGCGCCCCAGCTGGCTGCTGACATATTGGCGCAGCCGTTCGAGCGGGTGCAGCAGGGCGATGAAACTGCAGCGATCGCCGTCGAAAATCGGCTTGAGCGTCAGCAAGGCGGCGATAAATTGCCGCTGGCTTTCGAAGGTGACTTCGACGTGTTGCAGCGGTTGCCGATCGGCGATGGCGCGCTTGAGCAGAGCGGGCAGCGTCAGCAACTGCGCCAGCGGTTTGCCCTGGCTCTGCTGCTCGTCCAGTTTTAGCAGGCCGGCGGCGCGCTGGTTGATGTATTGCAGGTAGCCGCGATGATCCCAGGCCATCACGCCGTCGTCCACGCCATCCAGCAGGCCGTAAAGCTGGTTCAGATGGCGGTTGGATTCCGCCAGCAGGCCGTCGGCGTTCAGCGAATTGCCTATTTCGCGGGCGATGGCCAGCGTCAGCGACAGATCGCCGGCGGCGCTGTCGGCCAGCAGGCAACCCAGGGCGATCGAGCCGCGCTGGCGGCCGCTGTTGTCGTAGACCGGCGTGGCGCAGAACGACCAGCCGTGCAGCGCCCGGCGCACGTGTTCTTCACCGCTCACCCGCACCGGGTGACCTTCCGCCGCCGCCAGCGCCGGGGCATTGGTGCCGATCTGTCCCTCGGCCCAGTAAGCGCCGGGGGCGAATCCCAGTTGCTGCAGAGTCTCCCAGGTTTGGGCGTCGCCGCAGTGCCACAGCATGCAGCCGCTCTCGTCGAGGATCATCAGCAGGCAACGCCGCGGCTCCATGTATTCGCAGGCGTCTTCCAGTGCCGCCTGGCCGAGCGTCAGCAGATCGTTCTTGCGGCGGCAAATCGATTCGAAGGTCGCGCCCTGCGCGCGGTGCGGCGCTTGCCAGACATCAGGCTGCATCAGGCTGCGGCAGCGCAGCCAGGAGGCGTAAACCGCCTGTGCCGGGCGCAGCGGCGGCGGCAATTCGCCGTCGTTAATCAGACGCTGCCAGCGTGAATCGTTGTCCATCGAACCTCATCCAGACTGCGAAAACGAGAGTGACGATGATACCACCTGACGCGGCGGCGGCTGTGAGGCGGCGGGCAGAAGTGGTGAAATCGAGGCAAAAAAAACGGGGCGCGGCGCAGGCCGAACCCCGTGTTTGTCAGCGTGCGCGCATCAGTTGCGGAATGGGTTGCCGCTGTGGCGAGCCGGTTGGCTGGTGGTAACGGCCGGCGCGGATGCGCGAGTGGCCGCCGGTACCGGCGCCGCGGTCTGTTGCATCGGCGCATTGTCCTGATAGCCGTCTGCATAGGCGTCCTGCGCGCGGTTTTGCGGTGCGACGGCGTCAGGCGCGGTCGATACCGGCTTGCCCAACGCGCCGTTCAGCAGCAGCAGATCGTTCTGGTTCAGCGTGCCGAGCGCCGACTTGATGTTCAGCTGGTTGATCAGATAGGTATAACGCGCGTCGGACAGCTGACGTTTGGCGTTATACAGCGTGGTGGTGGCGTCCAGCACGTCGACGATGGTGCGGGTACCGACCTGATAACCGGCTTCCATCGCGTCCAGGGAGCTTTGCGCGGAGATCACCGCCTGTTTGTAGGCGTTGATGCTGCTGATCGAAGCGTTAACGTTGTTGAACGACGAACGAACGGTCTGCACCACGCTGCGGTGTGAGCTTTCCAACTGCTCGCTGGCGCCGACAAAGCCGTACTGCGCTTGTTTCACCTGCGAATTGGTCGCGCCGCCGCTGTACAGCGGCAGGTTGAAGCTGATGCCGACCTTATTTTGGCCCGCATCGGAGTCGCTGTAGCGTGCGGCATTCGCGCCACCGGTATTGGAGCCGTTGTATTTGGTATTGCTGATGCCGGTTGACGCGCTGACGTCAATCGTCGGCATATAGCCGGTTTGGGCTGCGCGGATTTGCTCGCGCGCCAGATCCTGGCTCAGACGGGCGGACAGCAGGCTCAGGTTGCGCGCTTCCGCTTCTTTCAGCAGGTTGTTCACCGCTTCCGGGCGCTGGGTGCTGAAGCGATCGGTGTTCAGCGAGGCCAGTTCGGGGTAGAAGGTGCCGGTGACCTGACGCAGCGTTTCCAACGCGTTGTCCAGATCGTTGCGGGCGGAGACTTCCGCCGCCAGCACGGTGTCATAGTTCGAGCGGGCGTTCTGCACGTCGGTGATCGCCACCAGGCCCACGTTGAAGCGCTGGGTGGTTTGATCCAGCGTGCGGTATACCGCGTCTTTCTGCGCCTGGGTATAGGACAGCGTATCGATCGCTTTCAGCACGTTGAAGTAAGCGGTCGCCGTGTTGAGAATAAGCTGCTGTTCCGCTGTCTGGAAGGTAACGTCGGAGATGCCGGCGGTCTTTTCCTGCAGCGTCAGCTGGCGCCATTTCGACATGTCGAAGATGGTTTGCGTCAGCGCCAACGAACCGCTGGTCACGTTGCTGTTAACGCCATTGCTGTCACGATAGCCGTTGGTGTAATCGTAACCTGCGGTTAAACCGAGCTGCGGCAGCAACGGGCTGCGCGCTTCATTGATCTTTTCGAATGCGGCGTCGCGGTCAGCTGCACTTTTGCGCAGATCCGGGTTACTTTCCCTGGCCTGTTTGTAGACCTGCAGCAGGTTCTCTGCCTGGCTCATTGCACTGAAGCCGCCCAGGCTCAGTCCGATAAGAAGGGGGAGCAGTTTCTTCATTTGCATTCCTTGTTGTGCAGCAATATTGCTATGTTAGCGCTGACGATAGACGAAATAGTTGCCGATTCTAGCAGAGTCTGAGGTACGCATCAGGTGGCTGAATGTGCCATCTCACGTAACTTTTACCTTTCAGACCGCCCATTTACCTTGGCGTACTGCCCGGGCCGACTGCAGCTGATATTATGGCTGACAATCCGGATTGTTTCCCGCTATTACCTGCGAGCGCACAAACGTGCCGCATCCGGCGGCGAAAAACAGCCTAACATAAAGCCGCGGCGGAGAGTCCCGCTGTTTCTGTCATCAAAACCGTTTATTTTATCGGCATACTCAAGCAGGAGAATTCGCGCATGAACCGTTCGCAGCCATCGCCCGTTACTTTCGATAAAAAAGATGTAGAAATTATTGCACGCGAGACGCTGTACCGTGGTTTTTTTTCACTCAATTTATACCGGTTTCGCCATCGGTTGTTCAATGGCGAAATGAGCCCTGAAATCACGCGTGAAATTTTCGAACGCGGCCATGCGGCGGTGCTGCTGCCCTACGATCCGGTGCGCGACGAGGTTGTGCTGATTGAACAACTGCGCATCGCCGCGGTCGATACCAGTAATTCGCCCTGGCTGCTGGAAATGGTGGCGGGTATGATCGAAACCGGTGAAAGCGTCGAGGACGTGTGCCGCCGCGAAGCGCAGGAAGAGGCCGGCGTGGTGGTCGGGCGCTGCAAACCGGTGCTGAGCTATCTGGCCAGCCCCGGCGGCACCAGCGAACGTTTGTCGATCATGGTCGGCGAAGTGGACGCCGGCACCGCCGAGGGCATCCACGGCCTGGCGGAAGAACATGAAGATATCCGCGTTCATGTGGTCAGCCGCGAACAGGCTTACCGCTGGGTTGAGGAAGGCGCGATCGATAACGCCGCATCAGTGATTGCATTGCAATGGCTGGCGTTGCACCATGAATCGTTAAGAAAAGAGTGGGCCAACTAATGAAACAGCGCTATACCCCTGATTTCCCCGAAATGATGAGATTGTGCGAAACCAACTTCGCGCAATTGCGCCGCTTGCTGCCGCGCAACGACGAAGCGGGCGAAACGGTGACTTATCAGGTGAACGGCGCCGGCTATCGTTTGACCATCGTTGAGTCCACGCGTTACACGTCGCTGGTGGAGATCGAGCAGATCTTTCCGGCGGTCAGCTACTGGAGCCTGCCCGCGATGACGGTGCGGTTGTACCATGACGCCATGGTTGCGGAAGTGTGTTCCAGTCAGCAGATCTACCGCTTTAAAGCGCGTTATGATTATCCTAATAAAAAGTTGCATCAACGCGACGAAAAGCATCAAATTAACCAGTTTCTTGCTGATTGGCTGCGCTACTGTTTGGCGCATGGAGCGATGGCGGTTCCGGTTTGTTAGACAGACTGAAATAACAAAGGACACCATTTGGAAAGCCTGTTTAAACTGCCCGTGGCGAGTGGGGCCGCGGTCAGGATTCTACAAATAACAGATACCCACCTTTTTGCCGGTGAACACGAGACGTTGCTCGGCATCAATACCTATCGCAGCTATCACGCGGTGCTGGACGCCATCCAGGCGCAGCGCCGCGACGTCGATTTGATCGTCGCCACGGGAGATTTGGCGCAGGATCATTCGCAAGAGGCGTACCGCCACTTCGCCGCCGGCATCGCGCAACTGCCTGCCCCCTGCGTGTGGCTGCCGGGCAACCACGATTTTCAACCGGCGATGGTCGACGCATTGGCCGCCGCGGGCATCGCGCCTTCCAAACAGGTGCTGCTGGGCGATAACTGGCAGGTGCTGATGCTGGACAGCCAGGTGTTCGGCGTGCCGCACGGCGAGTTGAGCGAATACCAGCTGGAGTGGATGGAGCGCTGCCTGCAGGCTCACCCCGAGCGCTATACGCTGTTGCTGCTGCACCATCATCCGCTGCCGTCCGGTTGCACCTGGCTCGATCAGCACAGCCTGCGCAACCCGCATATGCTGGGCGCGATCCTGCTGCGTTATCCGAAAGTGAATACCGTGGTGTGCGGGCACATTCACCAGGATCTGGATCTGGAATGGCAGGGGCGGCGCCTGTTGGCGACGCCGTCTACCTGCGTGCAATTCAAGCCGCACTGCACGAACTTCACCATTGACGACGTTTCCCCCGGCTGGCGCTACCTCGATCTGCTGCCGGACGGTCGCGTCGAGACGCAGGTGTTCCGCCTGGAAAACGACGACTTCCGCCCCGATATGGACTCGGATGGATACTGATGCCTTCGACACTGCTCTACCTGCACGGTTTCAACAGCTCGCCGCAGTCGGCCAAGGCGGTGGCCTTCAAGGCCTGGCTGGCCGAACACCATCCCGATATCGAGATGTTGGTGCCGCAGCTGCCGGCCTTTCCGGCGGAGGCCGCCGAGATGCTGGAAAATCTGGTGCTGGAACGCGCCGGGCAAACGCTCGGGCTGGTCGGCTCATCGCTGGGCGGCTATTACGCCACCTGGCTGTCGCAGTGTTTTTCCCTGCCGGCGGTGGTGGTCAACCCGGCGGTCAAGCCGTTTGAGCTGCTGGTCGACTACCTCGGCGCCAACGAGAACCCCTACACCGGCCAGCAATATGTGTTAGAGTCTCGGCACGTTTACGATCTGAAAGTGATGCAGATCGATCCTTTGGAGTCGCCGGATTTAATCTGGCTGCTGCAGCAAACGGGCGATGAAATTCTCGATTACGGCCAGGCAGTGGCGTATTACACCGCGTGTCGGCAAACGGTGGAGTCGGGTGGAAACCACGCCTTCGTCGGTTTCGAGCACTACTTCCCCCAGATTGTGGATTTTTTAGGGCTAAACGCGGTCTGACGGGCCGTTCCGGCACCTCCCTTTAACCACGAAAAAATAATCAACGATGACTCAATCCAGCTATAACGCTGATGCCATTGAAGTACTCAGCGGTCTAGAACCAGTGCGCCGTCGTCCCGGCATGTATACCGACACGACGCGCCCAAACCACCTCGGCCAAGAGGTGATCGATAACAGCGTCGACGAAGCGTTGGCCGGCCACGCCAAGCGCATCGACGTGATCCTGCACGCCGATCAGTCGCTGGAAGTGATCGACGACGGCCGCGGCATGCCGGTGGACATCCACCCGGAAGAGGGCGTGCCGGCGGTTGAGTTGATCCTGTGTCGGCTGCACGCCGGCGGTAAATTCTCGAATAAAAACTACCAGTTCTCCGGCGGCCTGCACGGCGTGGGCATCTCGGTGGTCAACGCCCTGTCGAAGCGGGTGGAAGTCAACGTGCGCCGCGACGGCAACGTTTACAGCATCGCCTTCGAAAACGGCGACAAAGTGCAAGATCTGACGGTGACCGGCACCTGCGGCAAACGCAACACCGGCACCAGCGTGCACTTCTGGCCCGACGAACAGTTCTTCGACAGCCCGCGTTTCTCGGTATCGCGCCTGACTCACCTGCTGAAAGCCAAAGCAGTGCTGTGCCCCGGCGTCGAGATCTATTTCATCGATAAGGTGAACAACACCGAGCAGCGCTGGTGTTACCAGGACGGCCTGACCGACTACCTGATGGAAGCGGTTAACGGCCTGATCACCCTGCCGGAAGCGCCGTTCGTCGGCAACTTCGCCGGTGACACCGAAGCGGTGGACTGGGCGCTGCTGTGGCTGCCGGAAGGCGGCGAGCTGCTGACCGAAAGCTACGTCAACCTGATCCCGACCATGCAGGGCGGCACCCACGTCAACGGCCTGCGTCAGGGGTTGCTGGACGCGATGCGCGAGTTCTGCGAATTCCGCAATATTCTGCCGCGCGGCGTGAAGCTGTCGGCGGAGGATATCTGGGATCGCTGCGCCTACGTGCTGTCGGTGAAGATGCAGGATCCGCAGTTCGCCGGGCAGACCAAAGAGCGTCTCTCCTCGCGTCAGTGCGCGGCCTTCGTTTCCGGCGTGGTGAAAGACGCCTTCAGCCTGTGGCTGAACCAGAACGTTCAGGCGGCGGAACAGCTGGCCGAGCTGGCGATCTCCAGCGCCCAGCGCCGCCTGCGCGCCGCCAAGAAAGTGGTGCGCAAGAAGCTGACCAGCGGGCCGGCGCTGCCGGGCAAGCTGGCGGACTGCACCTCGCAGGATCTGGCCATGACCGAACTGTTCCTGGTGGAAGGGGATTCGGCGGGCGGATCGGCCAAGCAGGCGCGCGATCGTGAATATCAGGCGATCATGCCGCTGAAGGGCAAGATCCTGAATACCTGGGAAGTGTCCTCGGACGAAGTGCTGGCCTCGCAGGAAGTGCACGACATTTCCGTGGCGATCGGCATCGATCCGGACAGCGAAGATCTCAGCCAATTGCGCTACGGCAAAATCTGCATCCTGGCGGATGCGGACTCCGACGGCCTGCATATCGCCACGCTGCTGTGCGCGCTGTTCGTGCGCCACTTCCGTTCGCTGGTGAAAGGCGGCCACGTCTATGTCGCCATGCCGCCGCTGTATCGCATCGATCTCGGTAAAGAAGTGTTCTACGCGCTGGATGAAGAAGAGAAAGCCGGCGTGCTGGAACAGCTGAAGCGCAAGAAGGGCAAGCCGAACGTGCAGCGCTTTAAAGGGCTGGGCGAGATGAACCCGCTGCAGCTGCGCGAAACCACCCTCGATCCGAACACCCGCCGTCTGGTGCAACTGACGGTGGCGGAAGATGACGTCGATCAGACGCTGGCGGTGATGGACATGCTGTTGGCCAAGAAGCGTTCGGAAGATCGCCGCAACTGGCTGCAAGACAAGGGCGACATGGCCGAATTGGCGGTCTGAGCCTGACCCTGGCCCGGCGAAACGCCGGGCCGGCTTTCCCGCAGGGCGTTCATGCGGCGCCCGATAACCTGGGCCGGAATGCATGAAGATCACGCTCGAAGAATTGCTGGCGTTCACCTCGGTGGTCGACAGCGGTTCTATCACCGCCGCCGCCGATCGGCTCGGCCAGACAACATCCGGCATCAGCCGCGCGCTCAGCCGCCTGGAGAATAAGCTCGATACCACCCTGATGCGCCGCACGACGCGTCGTTTGGAGCTGACCGAAGAGGGGCTGAGTTTCCTGAACCATGCGCGTACGATCATCAGCTCGGTGGAAAATGCCGAAGAGCAAATGGCGGTGCGCCGGCAAATGCCCGCCGGGCGGCTGCGGATCAATGCGGCCGCACCTTTTATGGAGCACGTCATCGTGCCGCTGGTGGCGGGATTCAGAGAACGTTATCCGCAAATTTCGCTCGAGCTGAACACCGACAACCTGATTATCGATCTGCTGGAAAAACGCACGGATATTGCCATTCGCATCGGGGCGTTGCGTGATTCGACCATTCATGCGCGCGCGCTGGGAGCCAGCCGGCTGCGCATCCTCGCCAGCCCGGCTTATCTGCAGCAGCACGGCACGCCGCAGAGCGTGGAGGAGTTGCATCGGCATTGTCTGCTCGGTTTTACCCAGCCGGAGTCGCTGAACCAGTGGCCGTTGCGCTATCGCCAGGCGCCGCATTTCGCTATCACGCCGACGATCTCTGCGTCCAGCGGTGAAACGCTGCGGCAATTGGCGCTGCAGGGCGAGGGGATCGTACAGCTGGCAGACTTTATGACCCGTCGCGATCGGGAAGCCGGCAAGTTGGTGACGTTGCTGGAGCAGGAGACGCTGGACGTGCGCCAGCCGATCAACGCGGTGTATTACCGCAATACGCAATTGGCGGCGCGCATCACCTGTTTTCTTGACTACGTCAGCGCGCACATCGACGCGCAGACGTTATAAGGCGGAGCTTACAGGGCGTTTTCCAGGATGTAGATCTCGGTGTCCAGCACGCTGTCCTTGATGGTCTCGCGGTGTTTGAGCATGTGCTCAATGGCCAGGTGTTTTTCCAGATGCGCCATGCTTTCCCATTTCTCCAGCATGAACACCGAATCCGGCGACCGTTTCTGCCAGGGGGCCTGGATATTGCTGTCGACCATCGGCGTATATTCGCCGCAGCCGTCTTCCGCCAGCACCAGCGGCACCAGTTTTTCAATGGCTTGCAGTACGGTGGCGCGGTGGCCGGGTTTCACTTTGATTTCTGCGATTACGGTGATCATGTCTGCCTCGTTGATGAGAATGTTCTGCGTCAGTTAAGCAAAAATTTTCGCCAAATGCTCGCGATAACGTGCGATGTCCGCTTCGATATCCGGTTGTTTTATCACGTTATTGCAGATAAAGGTCGGCAGCGCTTCCATTCCCAGGAACTGGTTGGCCTTGTGGAAGTGCAGGTAAACGCCGTCGACGCCGACGCCGTGGAAGAACTGATCGGGATCGGTGAAGGCCTCCATCGGGGCGTTCCAGGTCAGGCTCAGCAGGTATTTTTTGCCCTGGATCAGGCCGCCGGAGCCATATTTTTTGCTTTCGTCAGAACGAGAGCGCCCGTCGTTGGCATACAGGCTGCCGTGACCGGCGGTGAACACTTCATCGATGTATTTTTTCAGGATCCAAGGTTCGCCCATCCACCAGCCCGGCATCTGATAGATGATCGCGTCGGCCCACAGGTATTTCTGTACTTCGGCTTCGATGTCATAGCCGTCGTCGACCACGGTGACCTGCACATCGTGCTGCAGATCGCGCAGGAAGCTTTCCGCCACGTCGCTCAGGGTTTGGTTGAGTTCGCCGTTGGAATGGCCGAATTGTTTTTTAGCGTTGATAATCAGGATATTGCTCATCTTTCGCGGCTCCCGTCAGTGTTAAGATATGGCATGCTTCCCGCGGAAAAGGCGGAAACCATCTCGCTGGTGACGAGTGTAATCGTGAGTCAGGCAAGTAAAAATGCGATCCAGCGCACAACAGTGTTGACTGTCAGTCAATAAAGAGGCCGCCAGGTAGCTAAATTTTGCATAAACCGCATCGCGCAAACGGCCGTCGCCGGCGATCCTTGCGCCAACTGTGACAGCTACCCCGCAGATGGGTTACTATCGCGGGCAGAATCGACAAGCGATGCCTTTTGTCGTCCAAGGGATTGCCAAGCCACGGTCTGAGGATAATTGAGTAATGAGTGATCTGACTCATGACGGTGTAGAGCGTTTACCGCTGCACACATTCACTGAAAACGCCTATCTGAACTATTCCATGTACGTCATCATGGATCGGGCGTTGCCGTACATTGGCGACGGTTTGAAGCCGGTACAACGCCGCATCATCTACGCCATGTCTGAGCTGGGGCTGACCAACAGCGCCAAATTCAAGAAATCCGCCCGCACCGTGGGCGACGTGCTGGGTAAGTATCACCCGCACGGCGACAGCGCGTGTTATGAAGCCATGGTGCTGATGGCGCAGCCGTTCTCGTATCGCTATCCGCTGGTGGACGGCCAGGGGAACTGGGGTGCGCCGGACGATCCCAAGTCGTTCGCGGCGATGCGTTATACCGAATCGCGCCTGTCCAAATACGCCGAGGTCTTGCTGGCCGAACTGGGCCAGGGCACGGTCGACTGGATCCCGAACTTTGACGGCACGCTGCAAGAGCCGAAGATGCTGCCGGCGCGTCTGCCGAACATCCTGCTGAATGGCACCACCGGCATCGCGGTCGGCATGGCGACCGACATTCCGCCGCACAACGTGCGCGAAGTCGCCGCTGCGGCAGTGGCGCTGCTCGACAAGCCGGGCGCCTCGCTCGATGACCTGCTCGAGTTCGTGCAGGGGCCGGACTTCCCGACCGAAGCCGAGATCATTACCCCGCGCGATGAAATTCGCAAAATTTACCAGAGCGGCCGCGGCTCGGTGCGCATGCGCGCCGTGTGGAAGAAAGAGGACGGCAGCGCGGTGATCACCGCCTTGCCGCATCAGGTCTCCGGCGCCAAGGTGCTGGAGCAGATCGCCAGCCAGATGCGCGCCAAGAAGCTGCCGATGGTCGAGGATCTGCGCGATGAATCCGACCACGAAAACCCGACGCGTCTGGTGATCGTGCCGCGTTCCAACCGCATCGATCTGGAGCAGGTGATGAATCACCTGTTCGCCACCACCGATCTGGAACGCAGCTACCGCATCAACATGAACATGATCGGTCTGGACAACCGCCCGCAGGTGAAAGGGCTGGTGGAGATCCTCACCGAATGGCTGGCCTATCGTCGCGATACGGTGCGCCGCCGCCTGAACTACCGCCTCGAGAAGGTGCTCAAGCGTTTGCATATCCTCGAAGGTTTGCTGGTGGCGTTCCTCAATATCGACGAGGTGATCCACATCATCCGCAGCGAGGATGAGCCGAAGCCTGTGCTGATGCAGCGTTTCGGCATCTCCGATACCCAGGCGGAAGCGATCCTCGAGCTGAAACTGCGTCACCTGGCCAAGCTGGAAGAGGTCAAGATCCGCGGTGAGCAGGACGAGCTGGCGAAAGAGCGCGATCAACTGCAGGCGCTGCTGGCGTCCGAGCGTAAGCTGAATACGCTGATTAAGAAAGAGATCCAGGCCGACGCGCAAACCTACGGCGACGATCGCCGTTCGCCGCTGACCGAGCGCGCGGAAGCCAAGGCGATGAGCGAGCACGACTTCGTGCCGTCCGAGCCGGTGACCATCGTGCTGTCGGAAATGGGCTGGGTGCGCAGCGCCAAGGGCCACGACATCGATCCGACAGGGTTGAGCTACAAGGCCGGCGACAGCTTCCGCGGCGCGGCGCGCGGCAAGAGCAACCAGCCGGTGGTGTTTATCGACTCTACCGGGCGCAGCTATGCGCTCGATCCGATGACGCTGCCATCGGCGCGCGGGCAGGGCGAGCCGTTGACCGGCAAGCTGACGCCGCCGCCGGGCGCCACCATTGAGCAGGTGCTGATGGCGGCCGACGATCAAAAACTGCTGATGGCCTCAGACGCCGGTTACGGTTTCGTTTGCACCTTCAACGATCTGGTGGCGCGCAACCGCGCCGGCAAGGTGATGATCACGCTGCCGGACAACGCCAGAGCGCTGCCGCCGATGGAGATCCACGGCGCAGACGATATGCTGCTGTCGATCACCGCCGCCGGGCGCATGCTGATGTTCCCGGTCGCCGATCTGCCGCAGCTGTCGAAGGGCAAGGGCAACAAGATCGTCTCCATTCCGGCGGCGCAGGCCGCCGCCGGTGAAGACAAGCTGGCCTGGCTGTTCGTGCTGCCGCCGCAGGCCTCCGTCACGCTGCACGTCGGCAAACGCAAGCTGACGCTGCGTCCGGAAGATCTGCAGAAGTTCCGCGCGGAGCGCGGCCGTAAGGGCACCCAACTGCCGCGCGGCCTGCAGCGCATCGATCGCGTCGAAGTGGATGCGCCGGTGCGGGCGTCGGGCGGCGACAGCGAAGAGTAAGCGTTGGCGCCGGCGTTAACGGGCGGTCGCAGCGAGCTGTGGCCGCCTTATTTATTTTTGCTGGCGTTTATTTTCCAAATAGTTAACATTTCTGCGCATAAAATTATTGTGCGTACTGCCGCCTGGCAGGAAAATAGCGAGAAATGCAGGCGACATCGGCGTGCTTACCGCCTGGCCGGCAAATAATGAGTAAAGGAATCTGCGCAGCGAAGTAAACTGCGTTGGCAGTGTGCTAATGAGGTTGTTATGTTATTGATTTTGCGTGCCGTTCTCGCCACTCTTTTCTGTATTCTGGTGTGTATTTTCGGTTCTGTTTATTGCTTGTTCAGCCCGCGCAACCCTCGCCATGTGGCGACCTTCGGCCATCTTTTCGGCCGCCTGTCGACGCTGTTCGGCATCAAGGTTGAAACCCGCGTGCCGGCCGATGCGGCCAACAATGGCAACTGCATCTATATCGCCAACCACCAAAATAACTACGACATGGTGACGGCCTCCAATATCGTGCAGCCGCGCACCGTGACCGTCGGTAAAAAAAGTCTGGTGTGGATCCCGTTTTTCGGCCCGCTGTATTGGCTGACCGGTAATCTGCTGATAGATCGTGATAATCGCGCCAAGGCGCACGGCACCATCGCCCAGGTGGCGGAGCAGTTCAAAAAGAAAGACATTTCGATCTGGATGTTCCCGGAAGGGACCCGCAGCCGCGGTCGTGGGCTGATGCCGTTTAAAACCGGCGCCTTCCACGCGGCCATTGCCGCCGGCGTGCCGATTGTGCCGATCTGCGTATCCACCACCAGCGGTAATATAAATCTTAATCGCTGGAATAACGGTCATGTGATCGTCGAGATGTTGGCGCCGGTGGATACCAGCAAATACGGCAAAGAAAACGTGCGCGAGCTGGCGGCCCATTGCCGCGAGCTGATGGAGGCGAAAATCGCCGAATTGGACGCCGAAGTCGCCCAGCGCAACGCCGCCAAAAAATAAGAGTCTACCAGCTTCAAAGAATAGGGTTTTAATTGGCGTTCAGCGCCGTTAACGCCTGAACGCCTGCTAATCTTGATTGGCGGGCGTTTGGGTTTTGCACACGGTTTAGTTATTGCTTTTCATGGAGAAAATATGTCACTCAGTCGACGTCAGTTTTTACAGGCATCGGGCCTGGCGCTGTGCGCGGGCGCCGTGCCGCTGAGGGCTGAGGCGAGCGGAACGCAGACCCCGTTACCCATTCCCCCGCTGCTGGAGTCTCGCCGCGGTCAGCCGCTGTTCCTGACCTTGCAGCGCGCCCATTGGGCGTTTATGGATAACCGTAAAGCGGCGGTGTGGGGCATCAACGGCATGTACCTGGGGCCGACGGTGCGGGTTTACAGCGGTGACGACGTCAAACTGATCTACAGCAACCGCCTGCAGGAGCCGGTAGCGATGACCGTCAGCGGTCTGCAGGTGCCAGGCACGCTGATGGGCGGCGCGCCGCGCATGATGTCGCCTAACGTCGACTGGTCGCCGGTGCTGCCCATTCGTCAGGCGGCGGCCACCTGCTGGTACCACGCCAACACGCCGAACCGTATGGCGCCGCACGTTTACAACGGGCTGGCCGGGCTGTGGCTGGTGGAAGATGCCGTCAGCAAAGCGCTGCCGCTACCCAACCACTACGGCGTCGACGATTTCCCGCTGATCATTCAGGACAAACGCTTCGATAACTTCGGCACACCGCAATACGATGCACCGTCGCAGGGCGGTTTCGTCGGCGATACGCTGTTGGTCAACGGCGTGCAAAACCCGTATGTCGACGTGTCGCGCGGCTGGGTGCGTCTGCGCCTGCTTAACGCCTCCAACGCGCGCCGCTATACCCTGCAGCTCAGCGACGGGCGGCCGTTCAACGTGATTGCCAGCGATCAGGGCTTCCTGCCTGCGCCGGTCGCGGTGCAGCAGCTGTCGTTGGCGCCTGGCGAACGCCGGGAAGTGCTGATCGACATGTCGAAGGGCGAGGAGGTGACCATCACCGCCGGTGAAGCGGCGGGCATCATGGATCGCCTGCGCGGCCTGTTCGAGCCGTCGAGCATTCTGGTGTCCACCCAGGTGCTGACGCTGCGCCCGACCGGCCTGCTGCCGCTGGTGACCGACAACCTGCCGATGCGCCTGCTGGCGGATCAGCTGTTGGACGGCAGCGCCAGCCGCACCCGCGATTTCCGCCTGGGCGACGGCGGCGTCGGCATCAACGGCGCGATTTGGGACATGAACCGCATCGACGTACAGGCGCAGCAAGGCACCTGGGAACGCTGGAACATTCACGCGGATACGCCGCAGGCGTTCCATATTCAGGGCGTGCAGTTCCTGATCAAACGCGTCAACGGCGCGCAGCCGATGGCGGAAGATCGCGGCTGGAAGGACACCGTCTGGGTCGATGGCGACGTCGAGCTGCTGGTGTATTTCAACCAACCTACCTCCGAACACTTCCCGTTCCTGTATTACAGCCAGACGCTGGAGATGGCCGACCGCGGCACCGCCGGCCAGCTGATGGTGCAGCCGACGATGTAATCTGCGCTGTGGGCCGCTTACGGCGCCCGCAGCATTTCCAGGAAGGCCTGCACCACCGGCGTGACGCTGTCGGCGCGGTATACCGCGTACAGATCCGCCGGCGGCGCCTGTTGCAGCGAGCAAAAGCGTACGCCGGGCCACGGGATGCGGCCGTAGCTGTCCGGCAGCAGCGTGATGCCGCAGCCTTCCGCCACCAGCGCCAGCAGGGTCTGCGGTTCGTTGACCTGATAAGCGACGTCCGGCAGAAATCCCTGCTGCAGACACAGATTGTGCAGATACAGCCCCAGGCTGGCCTCATGCGGCGGCAGCACGATGAAGCTGTCGTTCTGCAGCGCCGCCAGCGGGATGTTTTCCTGCCGCGCCAGCGGATGATCGAGCGGCAGCACCACGGCGATGCTCTCGCTTGCCAACCGTTGGCAGGTTAACCCCGGCAGCGTCTGCTGCTGCGCCTCTCGCCAGACCCCGATGTCGATATGCCGCTTTTGCAGCGCGGCGATTTGCTGGCTGGGCGTCAGCTCGTTCAACGACCAGGTGACGCCGGCGCTCCGCTCGCTGAACCGCCGCAGCGCCGCGATCAGGCCGCCCCAGGCCGAGGTGCCGACCATGCCGACCACCATGTGGCCGCCTTCGCCACGCCCCATCTGTTGCACCTGATGCAACGCGCTGTCGGCCTGATCCAGCAGCCGCTCGACGTTGCGCAGCAGCGTGCGCCCGGCCGGCGTCAGCGTCATGGAGCGGGTGGTGCGTTTGAATAGCACGACGCCAAGCTGACTCTCCAGCTCTTTGATGTGTTTGCTGAGCGGCGGCTGTGACATATTCAGCCGCCGCGCCGCCTGGGTGAAGTTCATCTCTTCCGCCACCACGCGGAAATAGTGCAGCAGGCGGAAGTTAATCCGGCCGGGATCGGGCAGGGCTTGGGGCGGGTTCATCCGGGGTATCTCCTCCTTGTGACGCAGCTCAACTTATAGGTAAATGGAATAAATCGGCCGCCAAGAATGTATTGGTCTCGGCCGCGCCTCGCTCTCTACTATGGGGCTTATTATCCCCCGCTGAAAGAGAGAATACGATGTTTAATCAAGAAGATGCTTTTACCTGCGCCGATGTCGTCCGCGCACGCCTGCCGGGTTTCCAGCCGAAAGCGGCCTTGATTCTCGGCTCCGGGCTCGGCGCCCTGGCGGAGGTGATGACCGAAACCGTCATCCTCGATTACGCGGAGCTGCCGGGCTTCCCGGTGAGCGGCGTCGCCGGCCACGCCGGGCAACTGGTCGCCGGCAAGCTGGAGGGCGTGCCGGTATTGTGCATGAAAGGGCGCGGTCATTTCTATGAAGGGCGTGGCATGCAGGTGATGACCACCGCAGTGCGCACCTTCAAACTGCTGGGTTGCGAATTCCTGCTGGCGACCAATGCCGCCGGTTCGCTGCGCCGTTCGGTGGCGCCGGGCAGCCTGGTGGCCATTACCGATCACATCAACTTCATGCCGGAATCACCGCTGGTCGGCGCCAACGACGATCGCTTCGGGCCGCGCTTCTTCAGCCTGGCGAACGCTTACGATCGCGATCTGCGCGCCCGGCTGGCGGCGGTGGCCGAAAGCGCGGGCATCCCGCTGGCGGAAGGGGTATTCGCCGCCTACACCGGGCCGAACTTCGAAACGCCGGCGGAGATCCGCATGATGCAGACCCTGGGCTGCGACGTGGTGGGCATGTCGATCGTGCCGGAAGTCCTGACGGCGCGCCACTGTGGCCTCAAGGTGCTGGTGGTGTCCGCGATGACCAACTACGCCGAAGGGCTGTCGGATACGCCTCTTTCTCACGAACAAACGCTCAGCTGCGCGGCGCTGGCGGCGGACGATTTCATGCGCCTGATCCGCGAGCTGTTCAAAACGCTGTAACACCGCAAGCAAACCGGCGGCGGGCTGCAGGGGGCCCGCCGCATCAATCATCGTTGAAAGCATAATAACAAGGTGATGGCGATGGCGATAAAAACACGATTGAAGGTAATGATTTTCCTGCAGTTCTTTATCTGGGGCGCCTGGCTGGTGACGCTGGGCTCCTACATGATCAACACGCTGCATTTCAGCGGCATGCAGGTGGGGATGGTTTACAGCGCCAAAGGCATTGCGGCGCTGATCATGCCGGGCCTGGCGGGCATCATCGCCGACCGTTGGATGAAGGCCAACTACCTGTATGCGCTTTGCCACCTGCTCGGGGCGCTGGCGCTGTACTGCGCAGCGCAGGTCGAGCAACCGATGCTGATGTTCTGGGTGATGCTGTTCAATGCCATGGTCTATATGCCGACCATCGCGCTCTCCAACGCCATTTCCTATTTTTGCCTGGAGAAACACGGCTTTGACACGGTGAGGGACTTTCCGCCGGTGCGGGTGTACGGCACCGTGGGGTTCATTCTGGCGATGTGGTTGGTCGGTTTCAGCCGCATCGAGCTCAGCAATCTGCAGCTGTATCTGGCATCTGCGGCGTCACTGCTGCTGTCCGCCTATTCGCTGACGCTGCCGCGCTGCCCGACCAACCGCGCGGCCGAGTCGAAGAGCTGGGTGAGCGTGTTGGGGCTGGATGCGCTGGTGTTGTTCCGCCAGCGGCGCATGGCGCTGTTTTTCCTGTTCGCCATGTTGCTTGGGGCGGCGCTGCAGATAACCAATACCTTCGGCAACCCGTTCCTGCACGATCTGTCGCTCAATCCGCTGTATCAGGACAGCCTCAGCGTCCGGTATCCGGCGGTGCTGCTGTCGCTGTCGCAGATCTCTGAAGTGTTCTTTATCCTCACCATACCCTTCTTCCTGCGCCGTTACGGCATCAAGCAGGTGATGCTGATCAGCATGGCGGCCTGGACGCTGCGCTTTCTATTCCTGGCGTACGGCACGCCGGTCGGCTTTGGTTTCGTGCTGCTGTTGCTGTCGATGATTGTCTACGGCTGTGCGTTCGACTTCTTTAATATCTCCGGCGCCATCTTCGTCGAGAAGGAGGCCGATCACCGCATCCGCGCCAGCGCGCAGGGGCTGTTCATGACCATGGTGAACGGTTTGGGCGCCTATCTGGGGGCGCTCGCCAGCGGTGAGGTGGTGGACTTCTTCAGCCATGACGGCGTGAAAGACTGGCAGAGCATCTGGCTGGTGTTTGCGCTGTATACGCTGGTGCTGGGGATTGTGTTCGCGTTGAGCTTCAACTATCGCCACCTGCCGCAGGAGAACGCGGCGGCGGCGCAGTGAGGCAGAGGGCGCGGCTTTGCTGCGCCCTGAAACGTCAGGCCTGCGGGAAGCGCTGCTGCAGCTGCTGCTGGTCCGGCGGATTGGCGGCCCCGAGGCTGGCCACCACGCAAGCGGCGACCCGGTTGGCCAGATCGACCGCCTGCGGCAGCGGCCAGCCGGCGGACAGGCCCGCCAGCAAACCGGCGCAGTGGGCATCGCCCGCGCCGATGGTGTCAACGACCTCTACCGGATAGGCCGGAACGTGCAGCGGCGGCGTACGGCCGTCGCAGATCCATGCGCCGTCGCGATCCAGGCGGCAAATCAGCGTCAGATTACGCGCGGCGGCATAGCGCTGTGCGGCCTCCACGGCGTCGCCGGCGCCGCACAGCGTGGCCACTTCGTCGCGGTTAAGCGTCAGCAGGGTGTGGCTGTCGCTGAGCATGGCGAAGAAATCTTCGCTGAGCTGGGCGATGCGCGGGCCGGGATCGATCAGGCGCGGTTGGTCGAACGGCATGCGCGTCAGCCACTCGCGCAGCGCTTCGCCGTTTTCACCGGCCAGCTCGTAGCCGCTGGCGTAGATCAGCGTGTGTTCCGTCAGCGGCAGGGTCGCCAGCTGCGCTTTATTCCATTGGCTTTCGCAACCGGAAACCGTGATAAAGGTGCGTTCGCCGTCCGGTTCCACCAGCGCCAGGCACCAGCCGTTGTCCATCTGGCCGTGGCGCAACAGCACCTCCAGCCCCAGTTCGCCCATGGCGGCTTCGATCGCCGCGCCCCATTCGCCGTTGCCGACCGGCATACCGTTGATCACCGGCACTTCAAGGCGCGTCAGCGCGCGCGCTACGTTGAACGCGCAGCCGCCGATTTGCCGCGCCTGCGGCTGGGCTTCGATATCTTCGCCGCTGGTCGGCAGGCGGGGCAGCGTCATCACCAGATCGCCGACCGCGCCCCCCATCACCAGGACAGGTGTTACAGCTTCCCACTCATTCATTGATGTTCTCTGCGTTGGGTCAGGTACAGACCGTAAGCGATCAGACTAACCGCAAACGACACAAACAGCCCCAGGCTGGAGTCGGCGAACAAGCCTTTGGCCAGCGGGCCGTCGATAAAACCGGTTTTGGTGACCAGCAGGCCGCACAGGGCGCCGAGGAACCAGCAGAACAGCGGGGCTTTGCGCACGCCGCGGTTCTGGCCATGCAGGCCGTACAAAGCGTTGCCATCATACCCGTGGCGGCGGCGCAGGCACAGGTAATCGAGCAGGAAAATCGCCTCCCAGGCCGCCAGGAACACCCCGCAGAACACCAGGAAGGAGATGAACGGCCCCATGAAATCCCCGGAGATGAACAGGACATACAGGGCGATGCCCAGCACCACTACGGCGTCGATCGATACCGCCAGCCACTGTTTGACCTGCACGCCGATGGTCAGCAGGTTAAGGCTGGCGGAATACAGGCTGAGCACCGCGATGGTGACGATGCCGGCGGTGGCGGCCAGCAGATAAGGGATGGCCATCCAGGCGGGCAGCACGGAGCCTATCAGCGCGATGGGGTTGGCGGCGCTGGCCAGATCGGGGAGCTGCACGGAAAGCAGAATACCGGCCAGCATCAGCAGCATTAGTGGCAAACAGGCACCGCCCATCACCGCGGCGAAAATGCCTTTGCTCGACGAGCTCGGGCTTTGATAGCGGCTGTAATCGGCGCCGGCGATTGCCCAACTGATGCCGGTGCCGGCGGCGATCACCGATACCGCCGGCAGGAAACCGGTCAGCCAGCTGCCGGATGGCAGCGCCAGCACCTGGCTCCACTCGGTATTGAACAGGATATAGAGCACCACGATCAGCGTCATGGTGCCGAAGATGCGGCTGAACCAGCTTTGCATCCAGACCACGGTATTTTGCCCCAGCAGGCTGACGACGACAGTGAGCCCGCCGAACAGCAGCAGGCTGAGCGCGGTCAGCAGGTGGCTGGTTCCCAGTCCGAAGGCCTCGAACAGCGCCGCCAGCGTCAGGGTGCCGGTGATCACGTTGACCGCTTCCCAGCCCATCAGGTTGATCCAACTGAACAGGGTGGGCGCCACGTTGCCCTTCAGCCCGAAAATCACTCGCGAGAGCGTCAGCGTAGAGGTACGCCCACGCTTGCCGGCGAAGCTGGTGAGGCCGACCAGCACGAAGCTGGCGACGCCGACCAGCGCGGCGAGTACCGATTGCAGAAAGGATAAGCCGAAGCCGACGATGATGGCGCCGTACACCACGCCGAGAATACCGATATTGGCTGCCGACCAGATCCAAAACAGCTCGATGGGCTTACCGGTCTGTTCCGCGTCCGGCACCCGGTCGATACCGGTGCTTTCTACCTTCCATGCTTCATTGCGATTGATATCGGTCATAGCAAATGATCCCTGTTGCGCAGGGCCGCGAGGGCCGCCGCAGTTGACTGAAAATCGATTCCGTTGGCGCGGTTGAGGCCGGCTATCCCGTTATCGGTGAAGACGCCGATTCCGCGCAGTGTGTAGCGGCTGATGCCGCCGGGTCTGTCAAAATGAGGGCGGTATCCGCCTTATCGGGTGAGGCACGTCGGCCGCACGGCGCCAATGAGTGTAGTCAAAGAGTGGGTCTGCAGCGGGGTTTGGCGAAGCGGGAATCTTTCTATTTGCCGACATCGATCCGGTTCGCCCACCGCGAGGGGATCCTGTGATGCGGCGATGAGCAGTGAGCAGGCTATCCATTAGCTACGTTGCTTATTCTCGGCCGTTTGTGCTGACAGTATAGGCCCGCTACCGGCCATCAAGGGTATCCTTTAGGGCTGGCAGCGGGTTTTTTATTGTTTTTAAAGTGGGTCCCTGGTGTTGGTGCGATTGATGTATCAACATCAATAAGCACAGATTACGCGCGATCTAGATCCAATGAAAGTCCATTAGGCAAAAATTGTGATGCCACTCTGAAAACATTAGCGATATTTTAGTTAAGGTGAGGGGCTTATCGCTGGATCGGCGATAGGATAAAAAACGAAATCCAGACAAATGGCATAGGTAAGAGGGCGGGCGAATGACGGATTTTATGGCCTGGCTGCGTGGCCATCTGGCCCAGGGGGCGGTAGCGCCGCGTTATATTCAGCTGGCGACGGCGATAGAAACCGCGATCAGGCAGCAGGTGTTGGCGGCGGAGGCATTTCTGCCGCCGGAACGGCAGATGGCGGAAGGTTTGGCGCTGTCGCGTGTCACCGTCAGCAAGGCGATGAAGCTGCTGGAGGAGAAGGGGCTGATTTCGCGGCAGCAGGGCGTTGGCACCCGCGTGGCGATGCGCATCGGCTATTCCCTCGATAAGGACAGCGGGTTTACCGCTCAGGCGCTGCGTCATGGCAGCCGCGTCAGCAATCGATGGCTGCTGCGCACCCGAGTCGGCGCGCCGGCCAAGGCCGCGGCGGCGTTGGGACTGGCGGAGGGGGATGAAGTGATCAAACTGCGGCGGTTACGCTTGCTGAACGGCAGCCCGGTCTCGCTGGAAACCACCTATATACCACCGCGCTTCTTGCCCGAACCGGCGGAGCTGGAACACTCGCTGTATGCGTTATGGCAATCGCGCGGCATCGTGCCGGAGGATAAACACTTTCTGTTGAAGGCGGTGTCCTGCAGCGACGAGGTCGCCGAACTGCTCAACGTGCCGTGCGGCGCGCCGTTGTTGCACATCATCCAAACCAGCCGCAACGCTCAGGGTGAGGCGCTGGAGTTCAGCGATATCTTGTGCCGCAGCGACGTTTATGAATTCGAAGTGAACGGTTAGCGAAATAACCATGCTCTTTTTGCTGCTAGTGCGTATAATCGCCGCCCGGCGATTAATTAACCTGTAAAAAGAGCAGCAGAATGAGCACCACCAGCCTGATCCAACCCGATCGTGAACTGTTTTCCTATAAGCCTTATTGGGCCGAATGTTTTGGCACCGCGCCGTTTTTACCGATGTCGCGGGCAGAGATGGATCAACTGGGCTGGGACAGCTGCGACGTGATCATCATCAGCGGCGACGCCTACGTCGATCACCCAAGCTTCGGCATGGCGATCATCGGCCGCATGCTGGAAGCGCAAGGCTTTCGCGTCGGCATCATCGCGCAGCCGGACTGGAGCAATAAAGAAGACTTCATGCGGTTGGGGAAACCGAACCTGTTCTTCGGCATCACCGCCGGTAACATGGACTCGATGATCAACCGCTACACCGCCGATCGCAAACTGCGCCACGACGATGCCTATACCGCCGGCAACGTCGGCGGCAAGCGGCCGGATCGCGCCACCCTGGTCTACAGCCAGCGCTGCAAAGAAGCCTATAAAGACGTGCCGATCGTGCTGGGCGGCATTGAAGCCAGTCTGCGTCGCATCGCCCACTACGATTACTGGTCTGATACCGTGCGCCGCTCGGTGCTGGTGGACTCCAAAGCCGACATGCTGATCTACGGCAACGGCGAGCGTCCGCTGGTGGAAGTGGCGCACCGTCTGGCCGCCGGTGAGAAGATCGGCGATATCCACGATATCCGCAATACTGCGGTGATGCGCAAAGAAGCGCTGCCGGGTTGGAGCGGCGTGGATTCCACCCGCCTCGACAAGCCGGGCCGCATCGAACCTATCCCGAACCCGTACGGCGAGGATCTGCCGTGCGCCGACGGCGCCAAGCCGAAAGAGCCGGAAGCCAAACCTGTCACCGTGCGCGCCGCCAAACCGAAGCCGTGGGAGAAGACCTACGTGCTGCTGCCGTCCTTCGAGAAAGTGAAGGGCGACAAGGTGCTGTATGCGCACACCTCGCGTATTTTGCACCATGAAACCAACCCAGGCTGTGCCCGCGCGCTGATGCAAAAACACGGCGATCGCTACGTGTGGATCAACCCGCCGGCGATCCCGCTGACCACGCCGGAGATGGACAGCGTCTTCGCCCTGCCTTATCAACGCGTACCGCACCCGTCCTACGGCCAGGATCGCATTCCGGCCTATGACATGATCCGTTTCTCGGTGAACATCATGCGCGGCTGCTACGGCGGCTGTTCGTTCTGTTCGATCACCGAGCACGAAGGGCGCATCATCCAGAGCCGTTCGGAAGATTCGATCGTTCGCGAAATCGAAGAGATCCGTGACAAGGTGCCGGGCTTTACCGGTGTGATCTCCGATCTGGGCGGCCCGACCGCCAACATGTATATGCTGCGTTGCACCAACCCGCGCGCTGAGCAGACCTGCCGCCGCGCCTCGTGCGTGTATCCGGAGATCTGCACCTATATGGATACCAACCACGAGCCGACCATCAAGCTTTACCGCCGCGCGCGTTCGCTGGAGGGCATCAAGAAGATCCTGATCGCCTCCGGGGTACGTTACGATCTGGCGGTGGAAGATCCGCGCTATATCAAGGAACTGGCGACCCACCACGTCGGCGGCTACCTGAAGATCGCGCCGGAGCACACCGAAGAAGGCCCGCTGTCGAAGATGATGAAACCGGGCATGGGCAGCTACGATCGCTTCAAGCAGCTGTTTGATCACTATTCGAAGCTGGCGGGCAAAGAGCAGTATCTGATCCCATACTTTATCTCGTCGCACCCGGGCACCCGTGATGAAGACATGGTGAACCTGGCGCTGTGGCTGAAGAAGAACCGTTTCCGCCTCGATCAGGTGCAGAACTTCTATCCTTCGCCGATGGCCAACTCCACCACCATGTATTACAGCGGCAAAAACCCGCTGAGCAAGGTGGGGTACAAGAGTGAAGACGTGGTGGTGCCGCGCGGCGATCGCCAGCGCCGCCTGCATAAGGCGCTGCTGCGTTACCACGATCCGGCCAACTGGGCGCTGATCCGCGCCGCGCTGGAAGAGATGGGCCTGAAGCACCTGATCGGCAGCCGCCGCGATTGTCTGGTGCCGGCGCCGAGCATCGACGAGCAGCGCGAAGCGAAACGGCTGCAGCGCCATACCCGGCCGGCGCTGACCAAACATACCGATATCAATCGGCAGCGCACGCCGTCCAACCGGCCGCCGCGTAAACCGATTCGCAAAGCCAAGCCGTAACGGCCGCACCGCGTGCGTAAACAAAAAGGAGAACCCCCGGGTTCTCCTTTTTACTTTTGAGCGTCACAGCTGCTCGTAGGCGGCTTCCACTTTCATCAAATGGCGCGGCGCCTGCGGCGCGGGATGGTATTTGCGCACGTGCCAGTTAAAGGCCTCCGGCGACAGGTTGTTGATCATCGCGATGGCCTGCTGACGGTTGCTGGAGAAGGTGCGCAGCAGCGCGCCGGTGCCGTTGACGTAGGCGATGATGGTGGCGTAGCGCAGCGTGACGGGATTGGCGATCCCTTTAAGCTGTTGTTTTTGCAAGGTGGCCAGATAGGCGGCGCCGAGATCGATATTGGTGTCGGGATCCCGCAGGTCATCGTCGTCCGGGCAGCCGCGTTTGCCTTTGTAGCGATAGGCATCGCAGCCGGCGGTATCGGCTTTCAGCTGCATCAGGCCGATCGCATTGGATCTGCTCACTGCGGAAGGGTTGAAGCCGGACTCCACCTGGATCATGGCGGTGATCAGCTTGGCGTCCACGCCGTATTCGCTGGCGGCGTCTTTAATGGCGCTGTCGAAGGCGTGGCGATCGTAGCTGACGCGCTGTTTCTTGCCGGCGCAACCCGCCAGCACCAGCATGATGCAAAGCATGCCCAGCCGTGACCCGTGTGAGAAAGAAAATTTCATGGTGCTCCGTGCTTGTCTGTTTTTTTAACGGCGTGAACCGGCGGCTGGAGCCTCCGGCGTCGTCATCATAACGTCAGGCGGCGCAAGGGAGCAATGTGCGGGAAGGAAAAGCCCCCTCCGGCCGGAGAGGGCTTGAGGGGGTTACAGGGTATCCGGATCAGGCCCCAGGCGGTTGCCGACGTCCAGCTTGGCGATCTCGCCCAGCTCGTCCTTATCGAGTTTGAAATCAAATACCTCGAAGTTTTCGCGGATACGCGACGGCGTGACTGATTTCGGGATGACGATAAGACCGCTGTCCAAGTGCCAGCGCACCACAATCTGCGCCGGGGTTTTCTCGTATTTCTCGGCCAGCGCCTTGATCAGCGGCTGGTCGAACACGCCTTCACCGCCTTGCGCCAGCGGGCTCCAGGATTCGGTGGCGATATGGTGCGTGGCGTTCCAGGCGCGCAGCTGGCGCTGTTGCAGCAGCGGGTGCAGCTCGATCTGGTTGACGACCGGCGCCACGTTGGTTTCATCCAGCAGGCGCTGCAGGTGCGGCGTATGGAAGTTGCATACGCCGATGCTTTTCACCAGGCCTTGCTCGCGCAGTTTGATCAGCTCGCGCCAGGCGGAGACGTATTGATCCTGCTGCGGGCGCGGCCAGTGGATCAGATACAGATCCACATAGTCCAGCTTGAGTTTTTCCAGGCTGGTTTCCAGCGCCGCCAGCGGATCGCCCTGATCGTCGTTCCACAGCTTGGTGGTGATGAACAGGTCGCTGCGCGGCAGCGAGCTGGACTGCAGCGCGGCGCCGACGCCTTCCTCGTTCTTGTAGATCGCGGCGGTGTCGATGGAGCGGTAACCGATCTCCAGCGCTTTGCTCACCGCGCGGGTGGTCTCTTCAATACTCGCCTGCCAAACGCCGAGACCCAACTGCGGCATCAGATTACCATCGTGGAGTTTGATGATGGGTTGTTGCGTTGTCATGCGCATCTCCTTGTGTACGGATTGCGGCGCCTGCGGCGCCGAAACGGCTATAGATAAATTCTAGTTGGCAAAATGGGCGGTTGCCGGGTTTGCCAGCCTAATTTCAGCGGTGGCGGGAGGGCTATTTTTTCCCGCTCTCCCTGCGAATGAGCGGTAAGACGAGTGGTGCGAAACGATCGGCGGCGCTGAAGCGCCCGACTGCGCCCGGTGATCGGCCGGGCGCAGGATGCGGCGAAAATGGCTGGCGGAGACTAAAGCCTAGCAAAAAATCGCCGTTTTGCGATTAACGCGCCGCTTCATAAATGCGGCGGCTGACGTCCAGGGTGATGTCCTGATGCTCCCCCAGGGCGGTCATGCCGTGCTGATGGAGCTTGTCGAGCAGCGCCGGAATGCTGCTGCCGTCGAGCTGATAATCCGCCATGCGGGTCGGCACGCCCATCTGCTCGAAGAAGGCGCGGGTGGCGGCGATGGCGCCGTCGATGCGGCTGTCTTCGCTGCCTTCGCGCAGGCCCCAGACGCGGTCAGCATACTGCAGCAGTTTTTCGCGCTTCTGCGCTTTCTTCTCGTGCAGCAGCGCCGGCAGCACGATGGCCAGCGTTTGCGCGTGGTCGAGATCGTGCATGGCGGTCAGCTCATGGCCCAGCATGTGGGTCGCCCAGTCCTGCGGCACGCCGGCGCCGATCAGGCCGTTCAGCGCCATGGTGGCGCTCCACATCACGTTGGCGCGCACCGCATAGTTCTCCGGCTCGGCCAGCGCGCGCGGGCCGTCTTCCAGCAGGGTCAACAGCAGGCCTTCGGCGAAGCGATCCTGCACCTTGGCGTCGACCGGATAGGTCAGATACTGCTCCAGGGTGTGCACGAAGGCGTCGACCACGCCGTTGGCGATCTGGCGCGGCGGCAGCGAGTAGGTTACCACCGGATCCAGCACGGCGAAGCGCGGCTGCACCAGCGGTGAGAAGAAGTGCTGCTTGTCGCCGCTGCTTTTGCGGGTGATCACCGCGCCGCTGTTGGACTCGGAGCCGGTGGCCGGCAGCGTCAGCACGCAGCCCATCGGCACCGCGTCGGCGATGTGGCTGCCGACGGTCTGCAGAATGTGCCAGGCGTCGCTGCTGGCGGTATAACGGGCGGCGGCGGCGATGAACTTGGTGCCGTCAACCACCGAACCGCCGCCGACCGCCAGCAGGAAATCGATGTTTTCCGCTTTCACCACCTCGACCGCTTTCATCAGCGTTTCGTAGGTCGGGTTCGGCTCGATGCCGGAGAACTCCCGCACGTCGCGGCCGGCCAGCGCGCTATGCACCTGATCCAGCACGCCGTTTTTCTTCACGCTGCCGCCACCGTAGGTGATCAGGATGCGCGCGTCCGCCGGGATTTGGCTGGCCACTTCGGCAATTTGCTCCTTGCCGAACAGGATTTTGGTTGGGGTATGCAGAATGAAGTTGTGCATGGTTGATTTCTCTCTTTCTGTCAGGCGGGCGCCAAAGCGGCGCAAAGGTGTCTGGCCCGTATTGTCAGGAACCGGGCGGCAACGCACAATGCACATTCCTGTTTGGTTCTTGCCTATTCCTACAAGTCACTGTAGAAATGGCGAGTTTTAAATTATGATTTATGCCGAATCGTTCTGACTGTAAGAGGGTGTTTCCGTGATTGAAATCGATGCGCTGCGCAGCCGCATGGCGCGCCAGGCGATGGCTATCGCCAGCGGCAACGGCTACACGCCGTCGCCGGTGCCGCGGGTGAAGATTTTGTATGTCGATCGCCACAGCCCGCGTCAGCCGGTGATGTATGAACCGGGGATCGTCATCGTTTTTCAGGGGCACAAGGTCGGTTATTGCGGCAATAAGAAGTTCCAATACGATCCGCGCAACTACCTGCTGATGACGGTGCCGCTGCCGTTTGAATGCGAAACCTTCGCCAGCCCGGAACTGCCGCTGGTTGGGTTGGCGGTCAATATCGATACCCAAATGCTGCAGGACTTGCTGATCGACATCGGCGATGACGACTACCTGATGCAACCGCGGGCGGAGAGCAACGGGGTGAACCTGGCGGAAATGACGGAAGAGTTGCTGTGCGCCACCGAGCGTCTGCTGGACGTGATGGCCAATCCGCTCGACGCCCGGGTGCTTGGGCCGCAGATCGTACGGGAGATTCTCTATTATGTGCTGCGCGGCGCCTGCGGCGCGTCGCTGCAGGAGTTGGTCAATCGGCATACCCACTTCAGCCAGATCGCCAAGGCACTGCGGCGTATCGAACATCAGTATGCCGACAGCATCAACGTCGAGCAGTTGGCCAGCGAGGTCAACATGAGCGTCTCGGCGTTCCATCACAACTTCAAGGCGGTGACCAACACTTCGCCGCTGCAGTACGTGAAGTCGTACCGGCTGCATAAGGCGCGCCTGTTGATGGTGCATGACGGTCTGAAGGCCAGCACGGCGGCGATCCGCGTCGGCTACGAAAGCGCGTCGCAGTTCAGCCGCGAGTTCAAACGGCTGTTCGGCATGACGCCGAGCGATGAAGTCGCCCGGCTGCGCGAGGCCAACCCGCTGCTGCTGGAGGGCTGAGCCGCGTTTATGGGGTTAAGACGATCTTGCCGAATGGCCCGCGATCGAGGTGATCCAACGCCTGAGACAGCTGATCGAAGCGGTATACCTGGTCGATCACCGGCTGCAGGTTGACGGCGTCCACGGCGCGCACCAGGTCTTCCAGCGCGCGGCGGTGGCCGACGCCGATGCCCTGAATCACTGCGGATTTTAATAGCAGTGGGCCGGCGGGAGCGGAAATCTCGTTGCCTTCCAGGATGCCGATTACCGAGATGCGTCCTCCCACCGCCACGGCGCGCACCGAGTTGCCGAGGTTGGTGCCGCCGACGGTGTCGATCACATGGTCGATGCCGCGATCCTGCGTCAGCGCATAAATCGCCTCCACCCAATCGCCGTCCAGCCGGTTGATGCCATGATTGGCGCCCAATGCCAGGGCTCGCGCCAGCTTTTCATCGCTGCCGGAGGTGACATAGACCTCCGCGCCGTGGGCTTTGGCGATCTGCAGCGCGAACAGCGCCACGCCGCCGGTGCCTTGCACCAGCACCGTATCGCCGGCATGCAGTTTGCCTTGTTCCACCAGCGCGAACCAGGCGGTCAGCCCGGCGCACGGCAGGGTGCTGGCCTGGACGTCGTCCAGCGACGCCGGCGCCGCTACCAGCCAGTCTTCATGCAAAATCACGTATTCCGCCAGCACGCCCTGATAAAAACCGCCGAGGGTGTGGTAAGGCACCCGGCGCGCATCGCCGTAGGGTTTTTGCTCGCCGTCGAGCCAACCGGGGCTGAAGGTGGAAATGACGCGCGCGCCGGGCTGAAAGCGGCTGACGCCGGGGCCGATGGCATCGACCTCGCCGGCCATGTCCGAGGCGGGCGTGAACGGCTGCGGCAGCGTGAGCCCCATGCCGCTTTCTATCATCAGTTTGTCACGGTAATTGAGTGAGATAGCCTTCACTTTCACTCTGATTTCGTGCGGCCCCGGCTGTGGGATGGCGCTTGCGCTCAGCTGCAGGTGCTCACGCCCCAGGGCGCTCATCGTCCAGCGTTGCATTGTATTGGTCATGATGTTCTCCAAAGTCAGCGATTAACAGACCTGCCGATAATATCGTTGATGAAGGTTCGCCAGTGGCGATAAGATTTCCGCAGATTGTTTCTTTCAGAGCGACAAATCATGAGCGATCGGTTGAGCGGCATTTCGGTATTCGTTACCGCCGTGGAGGCGGGCAGTTTTGCAGTGGCGGCCAGTCGGCTGCATCTTTCGCGTTCGGCGGTCGGCAAAACTATCGCCCGGTTGGAGCAGCGGCTGGGGGTGCGGCTGTTTCATCGCACCACGCGCAGCCAGAGCCTGACCGACGACGGTGCGCTGTTCTACGAGCGCTGCCTGCGGGCGCTGGAGGAGATCCGTGGCGCGGAAACGCTGCTGGAGTCGGGCAAGCGGCAGGTCAGCGGTCGGCTGCGGGTGTCGATGCCGGTGCTGTTTGGCCGCATGTGCATTGCGCCGCTGCTGACCGAACTGACGCGCGAGCATCCTGGGTTGGAGTTGGAGCTGTCGTTCAGCGATCGGGTGGTGGATCTGATTGAGGACGGCTTCGATATGGCGATCCGCAACGGTACGCTGGCCAACAGCAGCGGCTTGGTGGCGCGCCGCATCGGCGATCACCGTATGACGCTGTGCGCCTCGCCGGCCTATCTGCAGCGGTGCGGCGAACCGCACAGCATCGAGCAACTGGCGCAGCATGAGGCGGTGACCTATATGCGCGCCGGCGCACGGCGCAGCTGGCTGGTATTGGATAGCGACGGCAAGCCGCAGGACGTGATGCCGAACAACCGGCTGCAAATGGACGACCTGCAGGCGATTGCGGATGCGGCGACGGCGGGTTTCGGCATCGCCTGGCTGCCGTGCTGGCTGGTGCGTGAGCAGTTGTTGAGCGGGGCACTGGTGCGCTTGCTGCGCGATCGGCCGGGCGCCGCCTTTGAAGCGCATGCGGTGTGGCCGCACACGCCTCACCTGCCGCTGAAGGTGCGGCTGGCGGTGGATACGCTGGTGAGCAAACTGCCTGCCAGTCTGGCGTTGGTCGAGAAGGCGCTGTAGCGCGCCCGATTCAGGAAGAGGCGGCGCGTTTTTTACGCCAGATCACCAGCATGGCGCCCAGCAGGCCGACAAACAGCAGCAGCAGCGGCAGCAGCATCAGGCCGGTCATCACCTGGCTTTCGTAGCGTTTCACCAGAGGGATTTGGCTGAACGCGT
Organism: Serratia sp. Z4; assembly: GCF_009900725.1. Classification (NCBI taxonomy): domain Bacteria; kingdom Pseudomonadati; phylum Pseudomonadota; class Gammaproteobacteria; order Enterobacterales; family Yersiniaceae; genus Serratia; species Serratia sp. Z4. Next base: position 105,622 of record NZ_JAAABD010000004.1, on the reverse strand, counting down.
AGCCGAGGCCGACCAGCGCGCAGACCCAGATCGCCGCGCTCAGCCAGTTGAACACCTGGAAACGAGAGCTGTTGAGCCCGGAAATGCCGGCCATGGTCGGCAGCAGGGTGCGCACGAAACCGAGGAAGCGGCCGATCAGCAGCGCCGTCAGCCCGTGGCGGTTGAACAGGTTGTGCGCGCGCTGGTGGTACTGTGCCGGCAGTTGCAGCAGCCAGCTCTTCACCAGGCCGGTGTGGCCCAGCCAGCGGCCCTGGATATAGCTCAGCCAGCAGCCGAGACCGGCGGCGGCGGTCAGAATCAGCAGGGTGGGGGCAAAGCCCATCACGCCTTTGGCGATCAGCGCGCCCGACAGCAGCAGCAGGCTGTCACCGGGAAGGAAGGAGGCGGGCAGCAGTCCGTTTTCCAAAAACAGAGTGGTGAAAAGTACGGCGTAAACCACCCAAATTACGCTTGGATCGGCGAGGGCGATAAAGTCCTGCTGCCAAAGCGCATGAATAATCTCTCGTAATACATCCATTTTATGTCCTGTTGCATGCCGGTTGCGCCCGGGGTCACATTCTCCAGGATGCGGCGGTTACCGTATCTGACAGTTACCCGGTTAGTGTACCGCTAATAGCTTAAGCCGACATTAAACGAGACGAAGAAAATTATCGGAATCCGCCTTAGCGCACGCCATTGAGGCGATCGAAGCCGGCCGCCAGATCGGCGATCAGGTCTTCGACGTTCTCCAGGCCGATATGCAACCGCACCAGCGTGCCGGAAAAATCGACGCCGCCCGCCGGGCGGATCGCTTCCAGTTCTTCCGGCTGGTTGGCCAGGATCAGCGACTCGAAGCCGCCCCAGGAGTAGGCCATGCTGAAGTGGCTGAAGTTATCCAGGTAAGCGGCCAACTGCGTATCGTCCAGCCGTTCCTTCAGCACGAAAGAGAACAGCCCGTTGCAGCCGCTGAAGTCGCGGCGGTAGAACTCGTGGCCCTTGCAGCTCGGCAGGGCCGGATGATTGACCGTCGCCACCTCCGGCCGCGCCGCCAGCCAGTTGGCGACCTCGATGCTGCTGCGTTCGTGCTGCTTCAGGCGCACGCTCAGGGTACGCAGGCCGCGGCTCGCCATGTAGGCGGTGTCGGCATCCACCATCTGCCCCATCAGATAGGAGTACTCGCGCAGTTGATCCCAACAGCGCGCGTTGGCGACGGCGGTGCCAAGCATGTAATCGGAATGGCCGATCAGGTATTTGGTGCCGGCCTGAATAGAAATGTCGATGTCGAAATCCAGCGCCTTGAACAGCACCCCCGCCGCCCAGGTGTTGTCTATCATGATCACCACCTCCGGCGCCACGGCGCGAATGGCTTGCACCATCGCCGGGATATCCTGCACTTCCAGGGTGATGGAGCCGGGGGATTCCAGGAACACCACGCGGGTATTGGGCTGGATCAGTTTGGCGATGTCGGCGCCGATCAGCGGATCGAAATAGGTGGTGCTGACGTTCATGCGGCCGAGGATATGGGTGCAGAAATCCTGGGTCGGCTCGTACGCAGAGCCGGTGACCAGCAGGTGATCGCCGGCGCCGACGAACGACAGGATCGCATTGGCCACCGCCGCCGCGCCGCAGGGGTACAGCACGCAGCCGGCGCCGCCCTCCAGCTCCACCATCGCATCCTGCAGGGCGAAGTGGGTCAGGGTGCCGCGTCGGCCGTAAAACAGCTCGCCGTGAGCGCGTTGCGCGGTGGCGTGTTTTTTGGCAGCGACGGAGTCGAAGACCAAAGAAGAGGCGCGTTGCGTGACGGGATTGACGGAGCCCTGGGTGTAGCGTTTGCCGCGGCCGGCGCCGATCAGCGCGGTTTCGATATGTTTTGACGTCATGGTACCTGGCTCACCTCTGGTTGCTCTGCACGTGCCCGTTTACGATAGCCCTTACGTTAACATGAGTTAATATAGCCATCCAGACGTTTTAACTTCCAGATATAGAAACGGCTATAATTGTCTGTCGGGCGTGCATTTCTCGCCTCATCCTTCTGCCGTGGTGCGAGAGAGAAGCCCATTCATCGGTCAAGACGCCGTTCGGCAGCGTGGTCTTGTTGCGCCGTTGTGGGATAAAAGTAACGAAATCACCCTATAAAAGGGGCATTTGGCGGTGAACGGACACAGATTGGCGCTTTGTAACGGGGCTGGCTAAAATTTTCTCGTTTATTTGGTAAATAATAATGAGAACCACTATCAATCCCCGGTTGGTTTGATATGATCGCACGCTGAATTATTCCTTAATTTTGATCGGTAATGGGTGGAGGCACAGCGTGAAAACGGCTGGCAAGAATTTAAATCAAGGATCGTTCGGCCAGGGCCGGGCGCAGTGGGGCAAGGCCTTCGGCCGCGGCCTGATGGCATCTATGGTGCTGGTCGTAGGGCTGGCCGGCAGCGCGCAGGCCGCGCCGGCGAGCAATCCGGCCGTTGCCGAAAGCGTTGCGCCGACCACCGCGCCTGCACCTGCTGCAGCCGCCGCGCCGGAGAGCATCACGCCGGTGAACCCGGCGCCAACGATCCAGCCACCGGAAACCCGCGGCATGGACCTGTCCGTTTGGGGCATGTACCAGCACGCCGACGCGGTGGTGAAAGCGGTAATGATCGGCCTGGTGCTGGCCTCGATCGTGACCTGGACCATTCTGTTCTCCAAAGGCAGCGAACTGCTGCGCGCCAAGCGCCGTCTGCGCCGCGAACAGCTGGCGCTGGCCGAAGCGCGCTCGCTGGATGAAGCCTCCGAACTGGCGCAAAACTTCGGTCCGGAGAGCGTCAGCGCGGTATTGCTGAACGACGCGCAAAATGAGCTGGAGTTGTCTGCGGAATCCAACGACAACAACGGCATCAAAGAGCGCACCGGCTTCCGCCTCGAGCGCCGCGTGGCGGCCTACAGCCGCAACATGGGCCGCGGCAACGGCTTCCTCGCCACCATCGGTGCCATCTCGCCGTTCGTCGGCCTGTTCGGCACCGTGTGGGGCATCATGAACAGCTTCATCGGCATCGCCCATTCGCAGACCACCAACCTGGCGGTTGTGGCGCCGGGCATCGCGGAAGCGCTGTTGGCGACCGCACTGGGTCTGGTCGCGGCTATCCCTGCCGTCGTTATCTACAACATCTTCGCTCGCGTCATCAGCGGCCACCGCGCGCAGGTGGGCGACGTAGCGGCGCAGGTCCTGCTGCTGCAGGGCCGTGATTTGGATCTGGCCGCGACGGCGGAAGCCAAGCGCTCACAGCACGCACATCAACTGCGGGCGGGGTGAGACATGGCGATGCGCTTAAATGAAGATCTGGACGACAGCGGCGAACTGCATGAAATCAACGTGACGCCGTTTATCGACGTCATGTTGGTGCTGTTGATCATCTTTATGGTGGCCGCGCCGCTGGCAACGGTAGATATCCGCGTCGATCTGCCGGCCTCCTCCGCCAAGCCGCAGCCGCGGCCGGAAAAACCGGTGTTCCTGTCGGTGAAGGCCGACAAGCAGCTCTACGTCGGCGATCAGCCGGTGAATGCCGATCAGTTGACTTCGGTGCTGGATCAACGTACCCAGGCGAACAAAGAAACCACCATCTTCTTCCAGGCGGACAAGAGCGTGGACTATGAAACGCTGATGAGCGTGATGGACACCCTGCGTAAAGCCGGCTACCTGAAAGTGGGGCTGGTGGGCATGGAAGGCGCCGCCAAGTAGCGGGCTGATGAAACAAAAAAGGGCGCTTCGGCGCCCTTTTTACTGGTTCAGAGATATCACTCTTCGGCCAACAAAGCCCGGGAACCGGCATGGCGCCAGCGGATACGGCCCGGCAGATAAAGCGCGTTCTGTTCCAGCGGCCGCTCGTCGATCAGTGCGGTGACTTGGTCGAAGCTATGTTGCGCCAGCGCCCGGCAGTCCTGTGCGACCGTATCGATCTTCAGCGTCATGCAGTCGAACAGGTAGTGATCGTCGAAGCTGCACAGGTGGATGTCGCTCTCCATCAGCTGATGTTGAGTCAGATAACGCAATACCCCTTCCAACAGGCCGCAGGCGGCGGTAAACAGCGCTTTGGGCGGCCGCCCCAGCTGTGCGCACAGCTGAGCGAACATCTCGTACCCTGAGCTGGGGTGATAGTTGCCGTTGATGATCCATTCCGGTTTGCACTCGATGCCGGCGCGCTGCAGGCCAAGCTGGAAACCGGCCAGCCGATCGCGGGTCGGCGAAATGCGCGGCTGCCCGCCGAGAAAATAGATCTCGTCCGGATGTTGGCGCGCGACCTTTTCCACCAGGTCGGCGGTCGAGTTGACCGAATCGGTGATCACCAGCGGCAGTTCGGAACCGGCGATCAGACGGTCCATCTGCACCACCGGCAGTCCGACATTGATCTTCTGGTATTCCGCGTCGTTTAGCTGGCTGGAGGCGACAATCAAGCCGTCCACCTGCCGCTGCACCAGACTGTTCACCGCCATCATTTCCTGCGCCGGGTTTTCATCGGTACAGGCGATCAACAGCTGCAGCCCGGCTTCGCGGCACAGCGTTTCCAGCTCGCGCGAAATCACCGCAAAGCCGTAGTTGGTCATCTCCGGTACCACCAACCCCAGCGTGTGGCTGCGGTTGGAGCGCAAAGAGCGGGCGTGGATGCTGGGCTGATAATGGTGTTCGTGCGCCAGCGCCAGAATGCGATCGCGGGTGTCGTCGGACACCCGGTATTCCTTGCTGCGGCCGTTCAGCACCAGGCTGGCGGTCGATTTCGACACCCCGGCCAGCGTGGCGATGTCACTGATGGTAATGCGTTTATTTTTTTTCACTGACGCCATCTGAAGTCATCGGAGGATGCGTCATTCTAGCATGCATGGCGTCAGCGGCCAGTATTCCAACGCCAGCGGCGCGCTCCCGCACAGCCGCAGTTGCGGCTCACCCGCCGGGAAGTAGCGTGCGCTCATCACCGCCTCGCCGTGGTTGATGAAAATCTCCACGCTGGAACGATCGAACAGCAGTTGCAGATGCGTGACCGGGCCGCGCCAGTAACGGTGCTCCGGCCGGCCGTCGGTCAGGGAAGCACGTGTCAGCCGCAGCCTTTCGCCGTCCCAGTTCAGCGTCATCGCGTCGCCAAAGGTTGCGTTGAACGAGCCCTGCGGCGTCAATTGCAGCTCCGCGGCCCCCAGCGCATAGGCGGGGGCGTTATCGGCGCGGCCTTGCCAGCCTGCTCGCTCACCGCGCAGCTGTTGCAGCTCGCGCGCCGGGCGCTGGTGGAGGCGGCCATGCCGCAGCGACAGTTCGCGCGGGCAGGTCATGGTGTGGATCCAGCCGTAACGGCGCGTCGGATGGGCTTCTTCATCTTGCTCGGGCACGCCCATCCAGCCGAACAGCAGGCGGCGGCCATCTTCCGCCAACGTCGTCTGCGGCGCGTAGAACTCGAAGCCGGCGTCCAGCTCGCGGAATTCGCCGTGGCTGAAGGCCGCCTGCCGGTAATCCAGCTTGCCGAGCAGATAACCGGCCTGATAACGGTTGAGATAGCGTTCCGGCTGCGGCGTCAGCCCCTGCGGACAGCAGATCAACACCTCGTCGCCGTCCAACGAGAACAGGTCCGGGCACTCCCACATGTAGCCGAATTCCTCTAAGCCGTTCAGTCCGGAACCGGCGATCTCTCCCAGCGCTTGCCAGTCGCGCAGATCGCTGGAACGAAACAGCAGCACCTTGCCGCGATCCTGCAGGTCACGCGCGCCGAGCACCATGTACCAGTCATTTTGATGACGCCACACTTTCGGATCGCGTACGTGACCGCTGTAGCCCTCCGGCAGCGGCAGCACCGGCCCGAGTTTGCGATATTCGCCCCGTTCGCTTTCCTGAGCCAGGCATTGGTAAGCGGTGCGTGAGCCGTCTGGGAATTTCACGTTGCCGGTGTAGAGCAGCGTGATTTTGCCTTCCGCCACCACCGCCGAGCCGGAGTAACAGCCGTGGCTGTCGTAACAGGCGCCGGGCGCCAGGGCGATTGGCTGGTGCTCCCAACGCAGCAAATCAGCCGACTGCCAGTGTCCCCAGCATTTGTTGCGATGATCGCAACCCAGCGGATTCCACTGATAAAACAGATGATAAACGCCGTTGTGCTGGATAAAGCCGTTGGGATCGTTCAGCAGGCCAACGCTGGGTGCCAGATGCCAGTCCGGTCGGTGCGGATCGCGCAGCGCGAGCGGCTGGCCGTTCATTACCGCCCGCAGTGCCTGTTTGATTAAGCTGAGTTCTTCCATCATTGCGCGTCCGTTTTGTATTTCAGCAGTAGGGAGAGGACAAAGGCGCTGCCAAACGCGATCGCCAGACCGATGATATAGCTGACCAGAGAACTGGCCTGCACGATCGCCATGCCGGGGATCGCCGTCAGCCCGACCGCGTTCATGCCGACATGGTTGGCCACCACCCAGGCGCCGCCGAGCGCGCCGCCCGCCAGCGCCGCCAGAAACGGTTTCACGAAGCGCAGGTTGATGCCAAACAGCGCCGCCTCGGTGATGCCGAGCATGGCGGAAAAGGCCGAAGGCACCGCAATGGCTTTGATTTTGGCGTCGCGGGTTTTGAAATAGACCGCCAGGCAGGCGCCGCCTTGAGCGATGTTGGCCATCGACCAGATCGGCAGCAGGAAGTTGACGCCGATATTGGGGTTGCCGAGCAGCCCGGCTTCTACCGCGTGGAAACTGTGGTGGATGCCAGTGATGACGATAGCGGAATAGAGGCCGCCGAACAGCAGCCCGGCTAACCACCCCGCATGAGCAATCAGCGTGCTGAGCACGAAGGAGATGCCATCGCCCAGCGCGCGGCCGGCGGGGCCGATAAACAGCAGGGCGACAAAGCCTGAGATCACCACCGTCAGGAACGGCGTCAGGATCAGATCGAGCGCGTTGGGGATCAGCTTGCGCAGCCGTTTTTCCAACAGGCTCATGAACCACACCGTCAGCAGCACCGGGAATACCGTGCCCTGGTAGCCGATCATGGCGATGTCCAGACCGAAGAAGTTCATGGTGTGGAACCCTCCGGCGACGCCCCAGGCATTGGTCAGCGCCGGATGCGTCAAAATGCCGCCGAGCGTGGCGCCCAGATAGGGATTGCCGCCGAATTCGCGTGCGGCGGTGAAGCCGATCAGAATCGGCAGAATAATGAACGCCGCCGAGCTGAACATATCCAACATGATGAACAACGCGCTGTTGGCATCGGCCCAGCCGTAGGTTTTCACCATGCCGAGCAGCCCCATCAACAGGCCGGAAGCGACGATCGCCGGAATGATAGGCACGAAGATGTTCGACAGCAGGCGGGCGATGCGCTGCAGCGGGTTGAGCTTTTTCGCCGCGATATCGGCGGCTTCGGTCTTGCTGGATTCGCTGACGCCCGCCGCCTTGATGAATTCCGCATGCACCTTGTTGACCAGCCCGGTGCCGAAGATCACCTGGATCTGGCCGGCGTTGCTGAAGCAGCCTTTAACGCCGTCCAGTTTGCCGATGGCCTCTTTGTCCACCTTGCTGTCGTCCACCAGCACCAGGCGCAGGCGCGTGGCGCAGTGGGCGGCGCTGGCGATGTTCTCTTTACCGCCGAGCAGCGGCAACAGCGCGTTGGCGGTTGCGGTAATGTCCATGTTGTCCCCTTGCTAAATAAAAATGCCGCTGCGCAGTTTGCGGCACAGCGACGTGAATCGATGTCAGAAGAAATACTTGAATCTGGCGCGCATGCCGTAACGCTGGTCGTTGTCGCCGTTGGCTATCTTACTGTCGGCGTTGGCTTCCAGCAGCGAGACATAGGCGCCTAAATACAGGTTGAAATTCTTCATATTCATAATGTTAGGTATCTGATACGACGCATGAACGGTGTGGATGTCGTAGTTGCCCGGTTCGCTGAGCGGGTTGTGGATATCGGCGGCGATCCCGGCGGTATTGAACTCTTTGATATTGTTGTGCGCATAGATATAACCCAGTTCGAAGCGTCGCCACAGCACGTTGACGCCGGCGGTCAAGTCTTGCTCGCCGGTGGCATCCAGGTAGGCGGCGCTCAGGTTGGCCACCACGCCGTTATCCGGATCGGCCGCGTTGGTGTTCCAGCTCATAGTCATGCCGTAGCCGTTGCGCTTGGATTGATCGACGAAGCGTCCCTGGCTGTCCTGATAGCCGTAGGCGTTATTCACCACGTTGCTTTCCATCGCCGCCGCGATGCTGAAGGCGTCTTTCTTCCAGGCGATCACCGGGCGCAAATAGGCGACGTTTTTCTTATTTTCCAGCGCATTGCCGTGGTAGCTGTTGTCCTGGAACAGCGAGGTGCCGTCTTCCACCAGCGTGTTCAGTTCGAAATAGACATCCCCGGCGTATTTGCTCAGCATCAGGTTGCCGCCGCTGCTGCTACGGCCGCGGCCTTCTTTCATCATGTAGATATAGCCGAAGCCGTCGGCGTACAGGTCGTTGGCGGTATTGCCGGAGTATTGAATGAAGGTATCCTGATTCAGCGGGAACATGTCGTAGGCTTCGAAGCGGCCGATTTTGGTTTGCCAGTTCTTTTCATTGCCGAAGAAGAAAGCGGCGTCGTCCAGGTTCATTTTGCCGCTCATGTCCGCCAGCGGCTGGACGCTGAAGCCGGAGAAGTTACCGTCCGGATTGCGGCGGTAGCCGTCCAGCCCGACCAGAATGCGGCCGTTGATGTCCCAGCGCTCTTTGTTGCCGGGTTTCCAGTCCTTGTGGTCGCTGCCTTTCAACGACGTCAGCTGGCCGCTGCGGCTGGCGCCGTCCAGGTTGAACTCCACGTCGCCATACAGTTTCAGATCGTTGAAACCGTTCAGTTTCAGCGCGCTGGTCGGAGAGGATTGCGTTTCCAGCGTGGCGGCGCGCTGCGCGACCTGCGCGGTTTGCCTTTCGGTGCTGGCGGTGCGCTGTTCCAGCTGTTGCGCCCGGCGTTCCGCCGCCGTGGCGCGGGTTTCAGCCTGAGCGGCGCGCCGTTCCGCCTGCGCCAGGCGTTGTTCCAGCGCGTTGAGACGCACCTCGATACTGTCGCCGCCCGAGGTCGCTGCGGCAGACGTGGAGAGGAAAAGCCCTGTTGTTATCGCCAAATAGCTGAGTTTTTTCATCATCGTCTATCATCCGGGAAGGGTTGTTATTATTTTTTGCTAAATTGCTAAACCGGTTTTTCATGGCGAAAGATAGCGATCGAGAAGCGGACTGGCAATCAAGTTTGCTAACCCGATTCAGCTATTGTGATCGAGTACGCAAATCGCGGGTTAAAAGACCACGGCGCTAAGGGGAACGCCGTGGATGCAGGGGATCAACGCAGGAAAGCAGCCAACTCGTCGGCGCGGGGCAGGGCGGTCATGGCGCCCTTGGCGGTGGTGGCCAGCGCGCCGCAGGCCTGAGCCTGAGCGATAACCGCCGGCCATTGCGCTTCCTGCGGCAATGCGTGAAGGCGCGCCAGCGCCGCTAACAGCCCGGCGACGAAGGCGTCGCCGGCGCCGGTGGTATCGACCGGCACGACAGGCGGCGCGCGGAAATGGCGCAGACGATGCCCGTCGTGTACGCAGACGCCGTCGCCGCCCAGCGTCACCAGCAGCAGGCGCAGCGGATAGGTTTGCATCATCCAGCGCATGGCGTTCTCCAGATCGTCAAGATGGCTGATGAAAGCCAGCTCTTCGCGCGACAGTTTCACCACGTCCGCCAGCAGCAGCGCCTTTTGCAGGCAGGGGCGCAGCGCTTCCGGTTGGCGCCAGACCTCTTCGCGGATGTTGGGATCGAAACTGACCCGGCCGCCGACTGCCCGCATGCGTTCCATCGCCGTAAAGGCCGCGCTGCGGCTGGGCTCCTGCGACAGCGCGATGGAGCAGAGGTGCAGCCACTCGCCCCGCTGGAAAGCCGGCAGATCGTCGGGCTGCAAAAACAGATCGGCGCTGGGCTGCACCATAAACGTGAATGAGCGCTCACCCTGAAGATCGAGATCCACCACCACCGTGGAGGTGTGGTGTTCGGGATCCGGCCGCATATGGCCGATATCCACCCCTTCATCGCTCAGCACCTGCTGTAGAAAGGCGCCGAAGCTGTCTTGCCCCACCCGGCCGATAAAGGCGCTGTCGCCGCCCAAGCGGGCGATACCCACCGCCACGTTCGCCGGCGCGCCGCCGGGGCATTTGAGATAACCGTTGGCATTTTCCGGCACCAGGTCGATCACGGCGTCGCCCAGTACCCATACGCGATTCATCATGCTTAATCCCTGTTTTTGTCGTTGTCAGATGGTGAGCTAAAATAGAAGAACCGGTTTAGCAAGGCAATGAAATAATCCTCAGAGCCGCTTGGTCAGTGAGGAAGATCAATCTTTCTGCTGGGCTTGGGGAGAAGGGGATCTGCCCCGCGAACCGGCGCGGGGAGAGATAGCGGTGCGTTTAGCCCAGCTTCGGATAGACGCCGGGACCGATTGGCAAGCCTAACGCATACCAGACCAGCAGCAGCAAAATCCACACGCTGAAGAACACCAAAGGATAGGGCAGGATCAGCACGTAATAGGTGCCGAGCTGCGCGTCTTTGCGGTAGCGCTGCAGGAAGCCGAGGAACAGCGGCAGGAACGGCGACATCGGCGCCAGCGGCAGCACCGCAGAGTCGGCGATGCGGAAGATCATCTGGGCGAACGCCGGGTGGAAACCGAGCAGCATAAACATCGGCACGAAGATCGGCGCCAAAATTGACCAGATCGCCGAGCCGCTGGCGATGAACATGCACAGGAAGGCGGAGAGGAACATCAGGCCGAGAAACGCCGGTGCGCCGCTCATGCCGGCGGCTTCCAGCATGTCGGTCAGGCCGACGGCCATAAACTTGCCCATGTTGCTCCAGTTAAAGAACGCCACGAACTGCGACAGTGGAAACACCATCACGATGAAACCCGCCATGCTTTTCATCGGATCGAGCAAGTGGTGGGGAATATCGTCCGGCCGCCGGATCTGTTTGGTGACCACGCCATAGGTAATGGCGACGGTGAAGAAGAACAGGATGATGATCGGCACAATACCCTTGATGAACGGGGAAGGGATCACCGAACCGGTGTTCGGATCGCGCAGCGGCGCGGCCTCCGGCACCACCAGAGCGGCGATGATGGCGATAAACACCAGCGCGGCGATGCCGCTCATCATCAGCCCCCGGTTCTGCAGCGGGGTCAGCGCTGCAATTTTGTCTTCGGTGCCGCCTTGCCACTTCGGCAGACGGGGCTCGATAAACTTGTCGGTGAGCAGCGCGCCGGCGATGGTCAGCACGATCACGGAGGTGGCCATAAAGTACCAGTTGTCGATCACGTTGACGTGAACCGCGCCGTCCACCGCTTTGGTGGCTTCGGTGCTGATGCCGGAAAGCAATACGTCGGTGGTGACGATCAACAGGTTGGCGGTAAAGCCGGAGGCGACGCCGGCGATCGCCGCCAGCAGCCCGGCTATCGGGTGGCGGCCCACTGCGATAAACATCAGCGCGCCGAGCGGCGGCATCACCACCAGCGCAGCGTCCGACGATATATGGCTGAAGAAGGCGATAAACAGCACCATATAGCTGGCGTAGCGGGCGCTGACGCGCGAGGCCATTTTGTACATCAGCGCCTGCAGCAGGCCGACCTTTTCCGCCAGGCCGGCGCCTATCACCAGCGCCAAAATAGCCCCCAGCGGCGCAAAGCTGCTGAAGTTATGGATGATATTGGGAAATATCCACTGCATGCCCGCCACGCTCATCAGGTTATTCACCTTGATGAGCTCGCCGGTGGCCGGATTTTTCACCGCCACATCGAGCCAGGAAAACAGCGCGGTGGCCAGCATAAGCACCAGGATCAAATAGACGAACAGTAAAAACGGATTGGGGATCTTATTGCCGATGCGTTCCACCCAGTAAAAAACGCGTCCGGGGCTTTTATTGATTGGCGTTGTGGCCTCACTCATGATTTTACCCTCTGTGTTTGCTCTGTTGTGTGATTGTTATTATTTGATTTATTTATAATTATACTTAGTGGCCCGGTTGTCCGGGCCCTGTCTGTTCATGCTATTTCAATGGCGATGGTTGCACCCCCTGCGGGATTGGGCAGCGGTACGGCTGTTCGGCGCGCTGGCGCTCGAACTCGCTGCGGCAGCGCGCCAGCAGGGCGCTGTCGCTCAGCAGATCGATGGCGGTCGCCGCCATCACCTTGCCGGCCAGGCACATGCCCTTATGGGCGATCGCGGTGCGGCCCTGCGCCACCAGTTGCCAGGTGTGCAGCGGAGTGCCGAGTGCGAAACAGGGGCTAAAGCATTGGGCGGTCGGCGCCACCCAGCTCACGTCGCCAACGTCGGTAGAGCCGTACAGCAGATCGTCGGATTCCACATAAGGCGCGACCTCGTCCATCAGCACCTTATCTCCCAACTGCTGCACCCACTCGCGTCCGGCTGAGCCGCCGGTGCGGGCAATATTGAGTTTGGCGTTGCGCAGGTCGTCGCGGCTCAGGGTCTGGCGGATTTCCTCGGCGAAGCGGCGCTCGGCGTCGCTGTACTCGGGCAGACCGAAATCACACAGGTTTTGATACATCGCGCGTTCCAGGCTGCGGTTCGGCACATAGTTGGAGCAGGCCTTGTCGAAGCGCACTTCCACTTGGGTGTCAGTCATCAGCGCTGCGCCCTTGGCGATGTTGATCACCCGTTGGTAAATGTCCTGCGCCTGATCGAGCTGCGGCGCGCGGATCAGGTACAACACTTCGGCATCGGCCTGCACCACGTTGGGGGAGCTGCCGCCGGTGTTGGTAACCGCGTAGTGCAGCCGCGCTTCCTGCACGATATGTTCGCGCAGGAAGTTGGCGCCGGTATTCATCAGCGTCACCGCGTCCAGCGCGCTGCGCCCCAGGTGCGGCGAGTTGGCGGCATGGGCGGCGACGCCCTTGAAGTGAAACGCCGCCTGGATGTTGGCCAGCGTGCTGGTATTGAACATGCCGCTGAAGCCTTCCGGGTGCCAGGTGAGTGCGGCGTCGACGTCGTCGAACAGGCCTTCGCGCACCATAAAGGTCTTGCCGGAGCCGCCTTCTTCGCCGGGGCAGCCGTAGAAGCGCAGGGTGCCGCTCAGCCGGTTCTGCTGCATCCACGCCTTGGCGGCGAAGGCGCCGGCCAGCGCGGCGGTGCCCAGCAGGTTGTGGCCGCAGCCATGGCCGTTGCCGTTTTCCACCAGCGGCTGCGGCGTGGCGCAACCGGCCTGCTGGCTCAGCCCGGCCAGCGCGTCGTACTCGCCCAGCAGCGCGATAATCGGGTGGCCGCTGCCGTAGCTGGCGATGAACGCCGTCTCGATGTCGCCCACGCCGCGTTCAACCGAGAAGCCTTCCTGTTCCAGCGCATCGGCCAGCAACGTGGCGGAATAGGTCTCGTTAAAGCGCGTTTCCGGGTGGTCCCAAATCGCGTCGCTCAGCGCGCTGAAGCGGGACTGGCGTTGGTCAATGTAGTCGTCGATAAAGGCCTGCAGTTCTGAGTTGCTCATGCTCCGCTCCCGAATGTCGGCAGGTTCAGCGCCAGCGACGCCAGCGTTTTCACCGCCACCGCCATCACCTGCTCGTTGAAGTCGAATTTCTCGTTATGGTGCCCGGCGCTCAGCTCGGTGCCGAAAATGACGTATGAGGCCTGGCCGCCGTGCGATTTCACCCGTTCCATCATGTAGGTGGCGTCTTCTGAGCCGGCGGCCTGTTCGCGGCGATCGACCACCGAGGCCAGCTCGGTTATCTGCTGCGCCTGGCGGCGGATGTAATCCACCCACGGTTGGGTCGGTTTGCTGCTCTGCGCCGCGCCCATCAGCGCGATATCGCAGGCGACGCCGTGCATTTTGGCGGCGCCTTCGATGGCGTTCAGCGCCTGTTGATAAACAAACGCGTTGATCTCATTGGTGGCGCCGCGCGTCTCCACCTTCATAAACGCCCGATCGGCGATCACGTTGCGGCCGGTGCCGGCCTGCAGCACGCCGACATTGATGCGCGAGCTGCCTTCGCTGTGGCGCGGGATGGCGTAAAGCCCCAGCGCAGCCTGCGCCGCTGCCAGCAGCGCGTTGCGGCCGTCTTCCGGCTTGGCGCCGGCGTGCGAGGCGACGCCGCGGAAAGTAACGTCCAGCTTGCTGGTGGCCATAAAGCTGTCGCTGCCGCACACCAGCTCACCGGCCGGCACGCCGGTGCCGATATGCACCGCGGTGAAGAAATCGACGTCGTCCACCACGCCGGCCTCCACCATCGATTTTGCGCCGCGTGTGCCTTCTTCCGCCGGCTGGAAGATCAGTTTGACGGTGCCGCGAAGCTGGGACTCCAGGCTTTTGAACACGTGCGCCAGCCCCAGGCCGATGGTGGTATGGCCGTCATGACCGCATGCATGCATCATGCCGCTGTTGCAAGAGGCGAACCCTTCACGGAACGGCAGATGTTCGGGTTCCAGCAATTCGTTGAGATCGAGGGCGTCCATATCCACGCGATAAGCGATAGTCGGGCCGGGGCGGCCGGTATCGAGCGTTGCGACGATGCCGGCGAAGCCGCCGGAAAAATGCGGCAGCCATTTCTCCAACGCCCCCTGATTGCGGGCGCGCTGTTCCTGCGCTTCCAGCTCGGCGGGCGAGGGCAGCCCCATGCGCGCCTCTGCCTTGATGACCTCGCGGCCCAGCTGCAGGCGATAGCCCAGCCGATCGAGTTCTTCCGCCACCAGGGTGGCGGTGCGGAACTCAAACCAGCCGGATTCGGCATAGCGGTGGAAGTCGCGGCGCCAGGCCTGCAATTGCGGGTACAAATCAGCCACCAACATCGAAAGCGAATTAGTCATAGTGATATCTCATAAGTTATCGCGCGCTGGATCGCTCCAGGCAGCAGTTATGCTCTGAACTGAAATCAGACGGTGAAGCTATTGCAAAGAAAAAGGTGCGTTTGGTTACTAACTGCCGTGAATGGCGCTTATTGGCGCAGAAAATGCGCTTAATTAAGCGAAATAAGAATTTGGTTATTTATTATGTTTTTTCCGAATGTACACAATGGAATCTGGCTAAATAAGATGCCAATATCTTGCTATTGATAAACAACGGTTATCGCCTTTCGCCTATGCCAGCCTCGATAAAATTGCACCAATTGCGTGCATTTGTGGACGTTAGCCGCCAGGGCAGCATCCGCGCCGCCAGCCGCACCTCTCGCCTTTCCCAGCCTGCGCTGACCAAGGCCATTCAGGAGCTGGAAGAGGTGCTGGGCGCCAAGCTGTTTATTCGCCGTAGCCAGGGGGTGGTATTGACCGACTGCGGCGATAACTTTTTCCAGCATGCCAGCCTGATCCTCGAAGAGCTGCGGGTGGCGCAGGAAGACATTCAGCAGCGGCTGGGGTTGGCGGGCGGCACGGTGAATATCGGCGTTGGCGGCAGCATTGCGCGCACGGTGATGCCGCAGGTGGTCACCCAGTTTCACCGTGAGTACCCCAACGTGAAGGTGCGCATCGTCGAGGGGCAACTGGTGTCGATGATCCCAGAACTGCGCCAGGGCGAGCTGGATTTTACCGTCAATACCTATTATCCCAGCAGCCTCGACAACGAGCTGCAGTATGAACGGCTGATGGAAAAAGAGTATCGGGTGGTGGTGCGCAAAGGGCATCCGATGGAGGGGGCGACCTCGCTGAAACAGCTGCAGCACTGCGACTGGACCATGCCGACGCCGAAAGGCAGTTACTATCGGCTATTGCACGATCTGTTTGGGGACTTGGGCATGGCGCCGTCGATCAGCGTGACGTGCGAGACCTTTATGGCCTGTACCAGCCTGGTGGCGCAGAGCGATTTTGTCAGCATTCTGTCGGTGGACGTGATTTCGGATCCGATTTTGGGCAAGCATTTGGTGCCGCTCGAGCTGGAAGAGCGTCTGCCGAAAGCGACGTTTTATCTTATCCAACGCAAGGACACCACCCTGACGCCGATGGGCGCGCACCTGGCGCGCCTGTTTCGCCTTTACTGTCGGTGATACCGAGGCCCTGCCGGGCCCCGGCATTAGAAGGCGATTGACCCCTGCACGAAGAAGGTGCGCGGTTCGCCGACGTACTTGCCGAAGTTGTTGTCGTTGGAGCGGGTGAAGTAGCGCTGATCGAACAGGTTTTTCACCCCGGCACCCAGCGTCAGGTTCGACAGCTGCGGCCCGAAGTTATATTCCCCGCGCATATTCCACACCATGTAACCGGCGATATTGCCGAACTGGCCATCGGCGCTTTCCTGCGTGATGTACTCCGGCCCGGTGCCCGGCGAATGCTGTTTCGACTGCGCATAACCGTCCAGATTCCATACCCAGCTGCCGGTGGCGTAACGTGTACCGACGGTATAGACCTGGCGCGAGTAGAACGGCAGATCTTTACCGGCGAAGTCGCCCTTGTCGGTGCTGGCCTTGGTGTAGGTATAGCTGGTGTAGACGCTGGCGCCGTCGAGCGCGCGATTCAGTTCGCTGAGATCGTAGCTGAGTGCCAGCTCGATGCCTTTGTGCTTGGTGGCACCCATGTTGGTCCAGCCCACGTCGTTGCTGATGTACTGCAGCTGGTTATCGAAATCGATGTAGAACAGCGTGGCCTCGGCCTTGACTACGGTGTCGTCGTAGCGGGTGCCGAATTCATAGGTGTGCGCTTTTTCCGCCGTTAGCCCCGGCGCCGGCTGGTTGCCGTTGCCGCCTTTGGTCAGTTGGAAATACTGCATGCTGCCGAAAGAAGTGTTGGCGTTGGCGAACAGTTTCCAGGCGTCGGACAGGTGGTACATCACGTTCAATGATGGCAGCGGCTCGCTGTAGCTTTTCTTGCGGCTGATGTTGTTGAACGAATCGTCCACGTGGGTACGGATGCTTTCATAACGCAGGCCCGGCGTGACCGTCCAGTTGCCGACGTTAATGGTGTCGTCGATATAGAACGCGTTGGCCGCGGTGCCGCCGGAGGTGTGCTGGTAATAATCCGGGGTCTCCGGCGTCGAGCCGATATTCGCCGGGTTATACCAGGCCGAACGCGACGCCTTTTCATCCATGGTTTCATTCAGATAGCGGTAACCGAGGGTGATCTCGTGCGCCATATCCCAGAAACGGAAGACCTGCGAATAACTTGGTTCGATAGCCCAGGTTGAATAGTGGCGCGGATAGGAGACCATGCGCCGCTGGCCCGCGTTTTTGCCTGTGCCTTCCGATTCGATGTTGCTGCCGCGGTAGCTGTCGGTGAAGTAGGTCAACACTTCGAACTGTTTGTCGTCTTCCTGATGTTTGTACTTGAACGACATATCCTTGCGGCGGCCTTCGAACTGGTCCCACGGCCGCGTGGATTGGAACGGGTTTTGCGCGTATTGCGCGGTGCTCAGCCCGCCCGGCATGCCGGCTTTGGCATCGTAGTAGTGGAAATTGGCCAGCAGCTCGTCACGATCGGTGAACGCATAACGCGTTTTCAACATGAAATCGTCGATGTCGGTGTTGTCGTTGTTGTCGCGGTAACCCTGGCCGTGCAGCCCGGAGTAGAGCAGTTCGGCACCGAGGCCGTTGTCTGCGGTGCCGCCCACGGAGGCGCTGGTCAGGGTCTTCAGGCCGCCGTGGCTGGCGCCCTGGGTTTGTACGCTGGCGGTGCCGCCAAACGTTTTGGGAATGTCACGGGTAACGAAGTTGATCACGCCGCCGACGTTCTGCGGCCCGTAGCGCACCGCGCCGCCGCCGCGCACCACGTCCACCGATTGCAGATTACCGATAGACAGCGGGGCCATCGACAGCTGCGGCTGGCCGTAAGGCGCGACCGCCAGCGGGACGCCGTCCATCAGAATGGTGGAGCGTGGAGAAAGACGCGAAGTCAGGCCGCGCACGCCGACGTTAAGCGAGATGTCACTGCCGCCGGTGCCGTTGCTGTCGCGCACTTGCACGCCGGGTACGCCGCGCAGGCTATCGGCGATGGTTTGGTCGCCCTGTTCGTGCATTTGCTGCTGGGTGACGATGGAACGCGCGCCCGGATGGTTGAGCAGCACCGAACTGGTATCGGGGTTGTCCAGCCAGTTGCCGACGACGGTCACGGTGTCGGTATCGTTCTGAGATGAGTTATCAGTAGCAAGGACAGGGAATGCGACGGCGATGGAAGCCGTCAGCAGAGAAAGCCGAAAAAGAGGTGACATAATAATGCCTTAAGAGTTTCAGACCCGGATGTGTTTTTTTAGAAAAGACAATCTTAATGATAATTATTGGCAAGTAAATAGAATTGTTACGGGATAGTTAAGCGGGTAACTAAATAATGAATGCGGGAAACAGGGCCCGGCTGGCGGGCCCTGGCGGGGGTTATTGCGGCGTAAGCCAGAAGACGCCGCTGTAATCCAGCGCGGTGAATTTCTGGTGCACCATTTCGATATCCGCTTGCGGATCAATATCTTTAAACAGCGCCGGGTGCAGGAACTTGGCGATCGCCTCAACCGCGATAAAGTTGAGCGGCGTGTCGTAAAATTGATGGTAAATCGCCATCACGCGTTTTTCTTTCACCGCTTTCAGCACGTTAATGCCGGTGCGATCCAGCAGGTGCGCCAGTTTCTTTTGGCTGGTGGCCATATCGGTGGCGTAACCCAGCGGCACCGCCAGCGTGCCGCGATGCCCGCGGCTCCAGTCGGCGCCGGTCAGCAGATAGAAATCCGGGTTGCTGCTGATCACCTGTTCGACGTTCACTTCACCGCCCATGTCTGAAAACAGCGTGCTGCCAATATTATTGCCGCCGGCGGTCTCGATGAACTGCCCGAAGCTGCCTTTGCCGAAGGTGTTGCAGCACTGTTCGCCTTTGATGCCGGCGCTGCGCTCGATGAAGACGCTGGGGCGCTGCTCCGGTTTCAGCGTGGCGACCCGCTGTCGCACCAGCTCGAGGCGCTGCTGATAGAGACGGATGAAGGCGTCGGCATTGGGCTGCTCGTTAAATACTTTACCCAACAGCGCCATGCTGGCGACGGTGTTGGTCAGCGGCTGTTGGCGAAAATCGATGATCAGCACCGGGATGCCGACCTTTTCCAACTGGGTCAGCACGCCGCTGTCTTTCAATTTGCTCAGCAGGCCAATGTCGAAAATGATCAGATCCGGTTGACGCACCACCGCGCTTTCCACGCTGAAGTCACTGGTGTAGGGATTGTCGAAGGTGGGGATCTGCATGACCTGTGGGAATTTTTTTGCGTAGGCTTCAACCAGATCCGGCGCTTTGACCTTCAGCGAGTTGTCCCAGGCGATGATGTTTTTCAGCGGCTCCTGCGGATGCAGAATATTCAGCGCCAACAGCGCGCGGGCGTCGGCCAGGATAACGCGCTTGGCCGGTTGCGGCAGCGTAACCTGGCGGCCGGCGACATCGGTGACGACGATCGGCGCGGCTTGAGCGGCGCCGGCCAACAGTAAAACGCAGGCGGCCAACCAGCGGCCGGCTTTGGCGATAAGAACAGCGGGCATGAAGATCCTTGGGTAATCGGCGAAGAACGAGAGCGCAATGATAAGCGATATCCTTTCGATTTTTGAACTCCCTCGATGCCGATAGTTATTCATGGCCCATCAGCGGGTCGCTGACGCTGTGTTCGCCATCTTCCAGCCGCCCTGCCAGGCGACGCAGCCAGCCCCCGGCGCTTTGCAGCGTAATATCGTACCAACCGCCGCTGGCGCGGGCGTCAAACGCTTGCTGATGGCTGCCGCCCGCAGGCAGCGTGATAGGCCACGGGCCTTGCTGCGTGTAAGGGCAGCGTTCGAGGGTGACCGTTATCGCTTCGGGGGCCGGGTTATTCAACTGCAGCAGCAGGTTGCGGCCCGTCGGGCGCAAACGCACCTCCGGCTGCGGCCGGCTCAGGGCACCGCGCAACTCACGATGAAAGCCGTTGGGGCCAAGCAGCCACAGATGGTATTCATTCTCCGTGTGCCAGTCGTCGCTGACCGCCTTGCCCGCCTCGACGGTAAAACGGCGCGGGATCTGCGCCAGATCGCGCCGGTCGTAGACGTGAAACACCGCTCCCTGCTCGCCGGTATTGAACAGGTTCAGCGTCACGCGGCGTTGCTCGGCCGCGACGCCGGCCTCGACGTGCAGCTGGTAGGGCAACGCGCGGGAAGGGCGTGCCAGGCGGCGTTGGTGGGGTAAACGCTGGTGGGCGGGTGATGACAGCGGCACTTGCGGCAGCTGTTCCTGACGCTGGCGCAGGCCGTCGGCGGCGTGGCGGCTGGTGGCGGGCAGGCTCGGCAGCGCTTCGCCGTTAGGATCGACAAAGTTGAACGCCGAAGTGAGATCGCCGCACACCGCGCGGCGCCAGGCGCTGATGTTGGGTTCATGCACCTGAAAGCGCTTTTCCAAAAATTGCAGCACCGAGGTGTGATCGAAAACCTGCGAATTGACCCAGCCGCCGCGGCTCCAGGGTGACAGCACCAGCATCGGCACCCGCGGGCCGGGCCCGTAGATGCGGCCGTCCGGCGGCGGTTGATCCTGCGAACCGGGTGGCGCCACGTGCTGGAAGATCTCGGTGTCGAACGGCACCGTCGATTTACCGGCGAAGCTGCCGTCTTCGCGCAGCGACGGCGCGGAAGGCGAAGGCATATGGTCAAAAAAGCCGTCGTTTTCGTCGTAGTTGACCAGCAGAACGGTTTTACTCCACACCTCCGGGTTGTCGGTCAGCGCGTTGAGGATCTCTTGGGTGAACCAGCCGCCCTGTACCGGGCTGGAGGGATCGGGGTGTTCCGAATAGGCCGCCGGCGCGATGATCCAACTGACCTGCGGCAGTTTGCCCTGCTGTACGTCGGCGCGGAATCCGGCCAGCATGGCGTCCAGATCGTTGCCGTCGGCGGCCGGCAGGGTGTTGCCGTTGCCTTTGTACAGCGGTGCGGCCTCGTTGAGCGCATCGCTATAAGGCACGAAAGCGTTGAAGTCTTTCGGCGGCCACGCCGGGTTGCCCACCTGAATGCTGGCGGCGCGGTATTGGCGAAAACCCGCCAGCGGGTTGTCGGTAAAATTGTCCGGCAGGAATTGATATACCTTCCAGCTGACGCCGCTCGCCTCCAGCCGTTCCGGATAGGTTGTCCACTGGTAGCCGCGGTCCGCCGGACCGGGGCTGTCCCATTCGTTGACCACCACCGCCACGTCGGCGGCGGATGGGCCGTTGGTGCCGGTCCAGTGGAACAGCCGGTTGGTGTTGGTGCCGGCGTGGATGGAGCAGTGATAGGCATCGCACAGGGTGAAAGCGTTGGCCAGCGCAAACTGGAACGGCAGCTCCCGCTGGCGGTAGTAGCCCATCGAGGCCGGCGTTTTGTAGGTGGGCCAGGCGCTCATGCGGCCGTGATCCCAGGCGGCTTGCTCATCCACCCACGAGTGCGGCGTGCCGGTGACGCGCTGGGCGTTGCCGCGTTTGCTGTCCAGATGGTAGGGCAGCACCAGCCGTTCGGCGCCCTGTTGCTGCCAGACCAGGCGATCGCCGGGCAGTGGAATGGTAAAGCGATCGCTGAAGCCGCGCACGCCCGGCAAGGTGCCGAAGTAGTGGTCGAAAGAGCGGTTCTCCTGCATCAGGATCACCACGTGTTCGACGTCGCGCAGGGTACCGGTGCGGTTATTGGCGGGAATGGCCAGCGCTTTGCGAATCGAGGCGGGCAACAGCGAGAACGCCGATCCGATGGCGGCAGCCCGCAGGATGTCTCTGCGAGAAAGGTCAGGCATGCGTCGTTAATCTCCGTCAGTGTGCTTTGAAGATAGCCGCTGACGACGATAATGGCGAAAAATAACAGGGAGATGAAATCGAGGAAAACAATGCTCCCTGGCGGGAGCATTGGTGGATGACGCTTACTGTCTGATCAGGCGGCCGAGCGCCGGCGCCGTTTCGAAATCGCTGCGGAAGGGGTTGATATCCAGGCCACCGCGGCGGGTATAGCGCGCGAACACGCTGAGTTTTTCCGGGCGGCAGTGCTGCTTGATGTCGTTGAAAATACGTTCGACGCACTGCTCGTGGAATTCATTGTGCTGGCGGAAGGAGATCAGGTAGCGCAGCAGGCTTTCGCGATCGATTTTGCGGCCTTCATAGCGGATAACCACGCTGCCCCAGTCTGGTTGATTGGTGACCAGGCAGTTGGACTTCAGCAGGTTGGAAGACAGCGTCTCCGACACCGATTCCCCTCTCTCGGCCGCGCCGCACAGGTATTCCGGCTTGAACGTGAAGTCGTCAACCGCGATGTCCAAATCGTCGATGTTGATGCCCGGCAGGCGGTCGATCTGCGCCGGATAACCTTCCAGCCCCGGATAGAGTTTGACGGTGACCTGGCCGTTGGCCGCCTGCGACAGATCCTTCTGCATAGCGGCGCTCACCTGTTCCACGCTGTCGAAGCGCGTTTGGTTGAAGCTGTTGAGATACAGCTTGAACGATTTGGATTCGATCAGGTTGGAAGAAGAGTGCGGGAAGGTAAATTCGCCGATGCCCACCACCGGCTTGCCCTTGGCGTTGAGCCAGGACAGCTCGAAGGCGGTCCACAGATCAAAGCCGCTGAACGGCAGCTGCCGCTCGTCCACGCCGATCAGATCGCGGCCGCGGGCACGCGGCAAGGCTTCGAGCAATGCGGGAGCATATTGATCCGGATAATCGGAGTTCGCGCCAAGATGGGTGATTTTATCTTGCTTTTGGATATGCATATTCATTGCCCTTTGCTTGTTCGGTATTGATGTAGCGATTAAACAGACTGCGGGTGGCGTAGATCGGCCCGACGCCCAGCAGGGCGTAAACCACCTTGATCAGGAACTGCGACAGGATCATGGTTTTGATGATGTCCCAGCTCAGCACGTTATAGAACGCCAGCGTACAGAACACCACGCTGTCGATGGCCGAAGCCACTACGGTGCTGGTGATCACGCGCACAAACAGGTAGCGGGAATTGGTCAACTCTTTGATTTTGCAGAGCAGGTAGGAGTTGACGTTTTCGGAGATCAGATAGGCCGCCGACGAGGCCACCAGCACCGCCATGATGCTGTGCACGATGCCGTTGTAGGTCTCGCTGTACTCCCACTGCGGAATGCTCGGCACCAGCGTCGTTACCCAAACGCCCAGGACGAAGGTCAGATTGGCGATAAACGAGATGATGATGGTGCGCCTGGCCAGCCGTAAGCCATAGAATTCGTTGAGGATATCCACCAGAATGAACGTGAGCGGGTAAATGAAGATCGCCGGCGGCGTGATGAGATTCAGCACCGGGATTTGGATCGGCTTGACGCCGCACAGCGTTGAGAAAATATAAATCACGCTGAGCGCCACAGTAATAATCAGGTAGGCGTACCAGGATCGTTCATGGCGATCGCTGAGCTCGTAGGCGGTTTTTTGTTGGTTGTCACCATAGAGTTTACGGTACAGCGCCTGCAGCTCATGCCGGCTCAGATCTTCTGATATTTCGCTGTCGGCCAGCTCATTCAGCCCCATGGTGATGGTTTTGCCGGTGGCCAATACCATGACATTGGCCGCGATGGTGCCATGTCGGGTGAAGCCCAACAGCTTGAACTTCTGATTCGGTTCCATTTATAGCCTTTCTCCAACGATGTAACCCAGGAATTGCACGGTGTCCTGAGGGCGTTTGTCCATGCTTTCGCTGTCTTTGTCGTCAACCACAAAGAAGCCGCTTTTTCCCGAGTGATACAGCAAAGGCGAATCGCAAATCAGTACCGGCGGGCGTTTGATGATGATGACTTCGCCGGGAATAAATGACCCTTTAATTTCGGTCTCTATTTTCATTGCCAACATGTTCGACTCATCGCCGAAGAAATAAGTCAAAGGGAACTCAGTGACCAGTTGCCCGATCTTGCGCTGCGAGACGGCCAGATAGCGCGACTGCGGGATTACCGGAATGGCGGAAGGGTTCTTGTTGCCTTCGGTGGACAGCGTTTCGTTAAGCAGCTCCAGCTTTTCCAGATCGTAATCTTCGATCTCTTCACAGGAGACACCGAAGAAATCGGAGATCCTATTCACGGTGGATTGCTGAACGTTGTTCACTCTTCCGTCAAGAATTTTGTAGAGAGTCGTACGCGTCAGGCCGCTGCGATTGGAAAAGGAAGCCTTGGTTTCACCGCGGGTACGCATCAGATATTCAATATTTTTAATGATGTTGATTTTGCGCTGTGCGTTGGTGGTTTTCATTGGCTGTCCTTACAAACATTACGCAGGCTTCACTATATCTTACGCAGTGGCGTTGTCCAGATAAAAAGGCGCAGGCGAGCAGGTAACGAACTGATTATTAGCAGTAATTATTGTTTTCCGTCAGCCGTTTAGCGCAATGATATCAGCGGAGGCGGTCTGCTTCCTCTGCGCGAAAGATAAAGCCGTGCAAATCAATTGATTAGGTTTTTCTTATGGAAAAGTGAACACAAAAGCCGGTTTTATGTTTACTTTTATGTTGACCAAAGCCGATTTCATGGGCTACTGTTCATGCAAGCTGAAGTTTCTCTTTACGATCGAAACACGGAAGCCGACAGTTTTTATAATAAAAAGCTCAGAGGGGGCGTTGCCACACTCTGAGCATAATGGATAGCTTGCTACCGACACCAGGGACCCTAACCACCATGGCCGTTTGTCTGCGCGATCGGCTCATTCTTTTGCATTGAATCCCCTTTTCGAGCGTCTAACACTCCCCCGTTATCGGAGGAGTGCATTACCGCGTTCACGAAAATCAGAGCGATTTCTGTGATGCCAGCGGTTTTTGCGCCCGGCTGAAGACCAGTTTAAGCAGCCAATACAGCAGGCTGGCAGCGACCAGGGAATTGATGGTCGGTACGCCCCATTCGGTTGCCAGGCCAACGGCGCCGCCGGCGATGCTGGCGACGATCGCCGCCCAGCCGATAGTTGGCGTTTCGTTCGGCAGCTGGCCGCTCCGGCGGCTCTCATCCAGGATCTTGCGATGGCTGCGCAGCAGATAATAGTCCACCAGCATGATGCCGATAATCGGCGGGAAGACCACGCCAAGCACCGTCAGAAAGTCGACAAAGCGGTCAAGAATGCCCAGCACCGACAGGGTGGTGCCCAGAATACCGATCACCAGCGTAGTGTAGGTGTACTTCAGCTTCTTGCCGGTGATGCCTTCCACCGCATTGACGATGCCCAGTGAAGAAGAGTACAGGTTGAGATCGTTGACGCGCAGGGTGGAGAACACCACCACCAGCAAACCGGCGCCGCCGGCCGCTTGCGACATGATGGTGACCACATCCGCGGTGCCCAGGGTTTTGGCGATCAGGATCGCCAGGCCGTTCACCACGAACTCGCCGGCGATAATGGTGAAGAGCGTGACGCCGAGCACGTGCTTGCCGTTTTTGGAGTAACGGGTCAGATCGGGGGTCATCAGGCTGGCCACGATGGCGCCGCCGACGACGATGGTGATGCCGGCGCTGATGGTCAGCGGTTCACCCGGCGGCGCCAGCTGGATGATCTCCTGCAGGTTATGGCCGGAAAGCGCGGTCACCGAAATATAGGCCACCAGCATGATGAACATCGGCACCGCGATACGGGCGGCGATGCGCAGCGCCTTGAAGCCGAATGCCACCAGGATGGTCAATAGCGTGCCCGAGAGCCCGGCGGCCAGGCCGAAGCCCAGCTTATTGCCGAGCGCGAAGTCGAGCGACTTGGCGAAAATGGCGTTCTGAATGCCGAACCAACCCAGCAGGCTGACGGCAACCACCACGCCTATCAGCACCGAGCCCAGACGGCCGAAGCCGCACCAGCGCGCCAGCAGGCTGCCGGAAATGCCTTCGCGCATGCCCGCCAGCCCCAGGCCGTAGGTCACCACGCCGAAGATCAGGCTGCCGACGAAGATGGCGGTGAAGGCGTCAATCAGCGTCATGGAATTGCCGAGTACGGCGCCGAGCATGAACTGGTCCAGTGCGGTCAGCATGCCCATATGCACGATGGCCACGCTTAAAAACGAAACTCGTTTATCCTGCGGCACCCGGGTGAGCGGATAATCTTCGATCTTTATCACGGTGAGATCTTCCTTGCGGTTCAAATAAACTGAATGCCTTTGGTTATCAGGCGATCGGGAATGTAGTTATCCAGATTGGCGTATTTGCAGTATTCCTCAAATTGCTGCTGAGTATGCACGTTGGCCTTCTGGTAAATGTTATAAATGCGGTTTTCGATGGTCTTATTGCTGACATTATAGATTTTGGCGATCTCTTTCACCGTAAATCGTTGCAGCATAAGGAAAATAACATCGAGTTCGGCACGGGTGAACAGCTCGTTATTGACTTCGGTGGTCAACACGCTGGGTTTTTGCTGATTGATGTACTTCAGCGGTGACAGGCTGTTCATCGGCTTGGCGTTCCAGATCACGCCAATCACCTGTTTGTCATCGTTGTACACCGGCAGCTTTTCGCTGATAAACGGCGTCAGGCTGTCTTTGCCGTACCAGTAGTGCGTTTCTATGACCGTGACCCGATCGCGCGCCGCTTCGGTCATTTTGTCATGCTCGATAAAGTCGGCGGCGGAGTCGGCCCAGTCGGCGGGGAACTCGTGGTCATATTTGCCGGCGACGTCGAAATTCAGCGGCGTATTGGTATAGAGATAAGCGGCGCGGTTCATATAGAGGTGGCGGGACAGGTGGTCTTTGATGCCCCAGGGTTCGCTCAGGTGCTCCATCATGGTGATGAGGCCCTTAAAATAAGATTCATTATTTTTATGTGATGAACCCATACCCACCTCTGTGCCGCTCAGGCCGCGTTACAGGCTTTTAGCCAGATAATGGCGGGTGTGGCGATGCGCATAGTCGCCCAGCTCGCCGTAGACCCGGTAGCCCAATTTTTCGTAGAAGCCTCTGGCCTGGAAATCGAAGGTATCGACATAGGCCATATGGCAACCGCGCTTGCGGGCTTCTTCTTCGGCCAACTCCATCAATTGGCGGCCATACCCGCTTTTGCGGCATTGATCGCCAACCCACAGATATTGCACTTCCAGGCCGCCCCACCAGGTGCGCGCGACCAGGCCGCCGACGATCTGCTGGTTGTCGTCGGTAACGGTCAGGAACAGCGGGTGAATGTCTACGGGCTGGGTTTTGTGATTGTGCGCCCAAAGGCTGTCGATAACGAACTCTTCATCCTGCGGGTTGGGTTTGTCGGTGATATTAATATTCATTTTTAATATAATTCCCTGATTTAATTATTCAAAACTGAACTAGGCGCTTTCGCCCCAACCGCTTCTAATATCACTTTCGTTAATGTATTTCAAGGGTGGTTTTCACCCTTTTCCGCCTGGTGAACGGGCGCTTATGATAGGCGCCACAGGGAGAAGAAAATAGTGAAACAGGCGGTATTAAAACGCTGAAATGCCCTGCTTACACCATCTTTTCCTACTTGCGCCTCACCAGGGCCCCACCGGGAAAACTGCAGTACTGTATGGCTCCACCGGATAGAGCAAGCTCACTTGCCGACGGGGGAGCCACTTTGTTTTTTGACGCGCCCGCCCGCGGCCACCGTTCTCTGTCTCAGATATTAAACACTCTTCTTATCAGAAGATATGCGCTGCAGATGAAAATGTGGCCGATGCCTTCTGAGCCGCGAATTCAGTCTTCTGCGATGACGCTGCCCAGCGCCGGCTCGATGGTCGCGCCCAGCATGGCGCCGTGCCCTAAGGCGGGCCATTCCCGATAGCCGACGGTGAAACCGTCGAGCTGCGCCAGCTGTTCGGCCAGCAAATGCGTTGCGTCCGCCGGCAGAGCGGGGCTCTTTACACCGGGCGGGGCCGCGCGATCGCGTTCCGCCAGGCCAACCCACAGTTGCAGCCTTATCGCCGGCGCCGCGCGCCGTTCCGTCATCTGCTGCGCTTCTTGCAGGATCATGCCGTTGCCCCACCACAGCGAGGGTTCCACGGCGATATAGCGCTGAAAGGCGGCAGGATGGGTAAACAACGTGTGCAGAACGAAGAGCCCGCCGTAGGAGTGCCCCCACAGCGTCTGCCGCTGCGGATCGACCGCCAGTCTGGCGGCGATCGCCGGTTTGATCCGAGTTTCAATCAATTGCAGGAACGCATCCGCGCCCCCGCCGGCCCGCGGCGGTGTCTTCATGCCTGCCGGCAGAGGGAGCGTATAGTCGTAGGCGCGGCCGGCGGCATCGATGCGCAGATCGTTGTCATAGCCGATCATGACCAGCACCGGCGGCCGCTTCGCCGCTGCCAATTTGGCCAGTAAGGCGGCGTTTAACTCCATCAGCACCGCGTTGCCGTCGAGGAAATAAACCGTTGGATAGCCGCCCGGCTCAGGCGCCCGATGCGGTTGGGCGATGCGAACGCGGTAATGCCGTCGGCCATCGGCGGAGGTGAAGCGCAGGTCGCTGAAGCGGTAATCCGCAGAATCGCTATCGGCTACGGTAGTGCCGATCTTGCGTTCCAAATCGGGCCTGGCCAGCACGGAACCCGGCAGCCAAAGGCCGATGGCGAGCGCCAGAAGCGCAGAGATAAAATGCCGGTTGGACAAAAACATGCGGGTTAGCACCTTCGGAAAAAGGCCGATAGTAGCATCCGTTCGCGCCCGGCAAAAACCTACCTTTAGGGCGGACATTCCGGCCGCGAATGGCGGCCAAAACCCGGAAGAGGGCCGCCAGTTGCTTTGCCGGGTTAATAGCAACTCATTGTTATTATTGGTAAGTCAGGAATAAGAGAGATTGCAATTAATTAGAAATGGTTATGGTTTTTATGGGGAGGGGAATGGCGAATAGCGGGGGAAATACACGGTTATCAACGATTTTTAGCAAAAAAAGCCCTATAAAATAGGGCAAAGACACACAACAACACCAGGGAAACTTTCCGGTATCTTATATTATAGCTTCCTATACATATAGAACATTTTATTATAAATATGTAAGTGATTCTTATTGATTATTTAATGGCATTATTTTTCAAATGGTTATGTGGTCCGGCTGAGGTATTGCGACTGGGCCGGTTGCGGGCTATCAGGGATAGGTGGCGGGGTTTTTCTGTAACGGCGGTATGAACAAGCGAGATCATGGGCCCGATACCTTCAGGGCAATACCGGCCGGCAGGTTGCGAACATGTCGGCCGGTATTCCTCTCGCGCTGGGCACTGCGCCGCCCGATCTTCCCTGTGGGCGTCCGGTGAAAATCAGTGCTGCTGCAGCGTCAGCATCTTGCCAAGCAAAATATCGGTCGGCGGCAAAATATCCGTATCCAATCCGGCGGAGGGGGTAAAGGTTAGCTCGCCAAAAATGATCTGGCCTTGCGAGATGTAGAAATCAACGCGAACAAACTCAAAGGGCGCCGACAAGCGAGTGGCGTACTCAAACAGCTCATCATATCCCTCAGGTTTCACGAAAGCGTCTATCTCCTCCTGGCTCAATGCCAGACAGTCTTCGCTATAGCAAAGGAACTTGAACTCTTTGTCGAAGAAGTAATATTTTGGCGTCCCGGTATCCCTGCCGACGCACAGCAAGGTGCAGTAAGGCACACCGCGGAAACAATAGATTTTATAGTCTTCAGGCCCGTGACCATTGGTCGATTCGATATACTTTTCCCCAATGATCTTTTTTTGTATCCCTTTGTAGTTGAGTTCTACATAGGTTTTCCAGTAATCGTCTTTCATCCATCCATCGATCAGATGAGAGGCGCTTTTAATGTTCAACGATTGTTTATTTTGGCAAATTAAATTATACCCTGAACCGTGGTTTCCCTTAATGACAAATTTATCAGGCAGCGTTTCCCACGGTATTTCCTGCACTGAATCACAGGAAAAATACAACTCATTAAGAATCTCTTCGCATCCCTTTTCTTTGATGTACTCTCTCACCGCATATTTATCTGCACATTGAGTCACTAATGCGTTATTACTGTAGTCATTCAACTTAAGATGATTTATTTTTTCATTCCAGGTTGAGGGCGACTGTAAATTCAGCGGTTTGCCAAATGCCCTTTTGTATATCAATCGGGCCTTGAACTCGGGGGCTAATACGGCCAGCTGATTCAGAATAAACTTCTTGAATTGTCTCTTCATATACGTAATTCCATCAAAGCATAGTGACAATGATTAAGACGTTCTTGTATTTAAAACGCGGGCGGTACGCTTTCACTGCGCCATTGAATGGCTGTCGGCGTTGTTCCCAGATCAAATGGCTTGTGGTCTAACGCCCGATTAAGAATGCGGGCCGATCGCCAGGCCATCAGGCTCAGCTGAGGATCGGCAATGCCGTGATTATGCATACTGGCGTTCATCGCAAATAAGCAGTTCTCCGCTGGGCCTTCCCACTCAAAGGTAAAGTCTGGGGCTATGCGGTATTCACCGTCCGCAGTCTTTAACAACCGGTGGGCCAAAGGCTCAAGGAACTCAGGCGTCGCCGATTGATAACCGGTGGCAAAGATCACCACGTCCGCCTTGAAGGTTTCCTGGCCGTGATCGAGATGATGACGCGTTTCGAGTTGGTAGGCGTTATCCAGCGTGTGTTTCACGGCCGTCAGCGAACGGCTGGGCAGCAGGCGCACCCATAATTTCTCGCGCAGGACGTCGAAGCGGTGGTACATGGCGCGATAAATCGCCAGCAGCGACTCACTGGTGATGCCATCTGAGGTCATCTTCTGTTCGGCCAGCATATACCGCTTGGCCGCGCTGTCCAGTGAGTAAAAGCTCTCGACGTAATCGGGCGTGAAGTATTCGTTGGCAAAAGCAGCCTCATCGAGCGCATTGTAGTTATTGCGGCGCGATATCCAGTCGAGCTGCGCCGGCTGCCCCCATTCCCCTTTAAAAATATTCAGGAACAGATCTGCGCCGCTCTGGCCGCCGCCGACGATCGCCACGCGTTTGCCGGTCAGATCGGGGTTGCGCAGCATCATTTCGCTGGCATGGAAACAGCGATCGCTTTGCGTCGTCACGCAATCCGGCAACTTTATTTTCTTGCCTATGCCAATGCTGACGTGTTTGGCGTGGAAGACCTTGTTCGAGGTGGTCACCACGAACTGGCGCTGCCGATCGTCAAATTCGACCCGCTGAACGTCTTGATTGAATGCCAATGATCCCATCCCGGCGGCGGCCCAGGTGAGGTAATCGGCGAACTCTTCGCGCGATGCGGTGCGCTGCTCCGTCGTCAGGAAACGATAAAATTTTCTGTTTTTTACCAGATAGTTGAGAAAGCTGTAGCGATTGGTTGGGGCAACCGCGCTCACTAAATCTTTTAAAAAGTTGGTCTGCATACTGCAATCCGCCAGGATCATCCCTGGGTGCCAGGAGAAATGAGGTTTGCGCTCAAGGAACTGTCCCGTAAATCCCTCTATTTCACTTCCTAAGGCTGCCAGGCTAAGATTCGACGGGCCAAGGCCAATACCGATGATATCCAAACGCTGATTCATTAATAAGCTCCAGTATAATGAGAATAATACCCAGAAATACGACTGCAGATAGGGTGGCTTATAGCAACCAGGCTGCCTTTTTCTTATAAGTAAGCTTCACGAATTAAATGTAATTAAAAGGTGTACGGGCCAAAAATACCGCAATTTTAAATGCCCGTTTAGCATTAGGTAGCGCATCAGGCAAAGGCTACGGGCGTATTTCTTTCCATGAAAATCCCTATGAAGGTTTGCGCGTGTATTTAATGAATATTCCTAAGTAAAATTCCGATGTCCCCCTGATTCATCAAGCCATGAAAACGGCCACCAGGGAGGATGCCCACCGTATGAGTTCTTATCTGCTTTTCTGATGTATATGCCATTGCACGCCGGGCTCGGTGTATTCGTTGCTTAGAATAGCCTTAAAATAGGCGCGGGGAAGGTGAAATAACGTGATATTAGAGGCAGGATGCTTTTTGCAAAGATGAAATCGGAAGTGAAATTATGAAATCCGTGCGTTGTAAGTTAATTTTTATCATTTAATTCAATGCTTTATTTTGTTTTTGCGGCAGGGCATCACACTTTTCCACTAAGGTGATACGCACACTTCTGTACCTTTATCTCCTCTTGTTGCCCCCCGAACGGCAATATTTTACCCCGAGTTGCACCCTATGGACGCGGAGGGTTCGCGTTAACTACCGGGGGTAGGGTTCGTTTAATTAATGCCGGACAAAGACTGCCCGGAGAGGGCGCTTGCTCGAGCCGAGTATGAAAAACCTGGCCACGCTGGCGCAACGATCGCGTCCGATCCGGCAGTCTGCCTTGTCATCGTCATTGACCATTCTTACCGACAATAAAAATCTTTTCGTCAGTTCGGGGCATTTTTTCATCCTGGACAGAATGACAACCGTTGCGCCAGAACCGCGAAGACCTGCCAGGTTGATCAATCACGGGAGCTTCAAATTGCTGAGGTAGTCATACTGGGCTTGCGAAATGTCCAGTTCCCCATCGCTGAAAAAGACTTTTATAAACATATCGCCCTGGCCGACGATATCTACACGTTGGTAAGTTCCCGTCACAAAACGGCGCACGATAGCCTGAATGGCATCGGTATGATTAGCAGGAACTGCATTGTTATCCGTGACTTTCTGTTCAAAAGTAATAGGGTGCTCTGCCTGAGGATCGGGACTGTATTGTGCGCGCTTGGCTGCGCTTTCGAACTTGAAATCATTAAAGGCGTTGTGGGTGGAGTTAAACATATCGGCAAGGTTTTTGATATGCGCCGCCATCTGATTCACGACCATGGTTTTATTGGTCACGAAGCGTTTACCCAAATACGTGCCAGTCACTACCGCGAGCTGGGCGGCATTTCTGCCTAAAATGCTGCCAACGCCAGAGCCGGCCCCCGTCCATAATCCCGCGATCAAAACCAGACCGGCTCCGCCGACGGTACTCGACGCGATATTCTCAAAATGCTGAACACGCGCTCCCATTTGCCATGAGGTTCCGGGAAAAGAGACATTAATGCGGTTATCCAGGTGATTAATTCTTCCACCTGGTCGTTGTCCTGACTCAATATTATTGGCTGTCAATCGGCGGTTGTTTTCATCTTTGAGTTCACCCAGCGTAAACGCGATCTGGCCGGTCTCCGTTTTTGTTAATCGAAAGACTTCTTCTGGTGACAGAGACCTGACGAGGATCAGCGCCTCATTCAAAATCTCACGGGTCAAAAAGTTGGCTGACACCCGATTATTCGATTCGTGTTGCGATGTCAGAGCTAAAATTTCATGTGACTTAGGAAATGCCATAATCCCCCCGCCATTACGATATGCACCGTAATGTGATTAGCTTTCTTTATTTTGCTTAATGTCCCAGCCCATCTGCACCGAAGCTCCTTTATTGCCTTGCTTCGCTTGCTCCCAGTATTCCATCGATACTTTACCGGCCTGAAAAGAGTATTCAATGCCTAGCGTGGAACCGTGCTCGACACCGATGAAGTCGGTATGAGTCACTAATACATCTTCCAGAGTAATGCGGGTATATTCCACTTCCTGCCCACCGGCTTTGCAAAGCGACAACTGCACCTTGGCGAGGTGTTTACCGGCCGAACAGTATTTCAATAAGGCAGGTGTCGCTTTATCTATCAGAGCCTGTACGGTCAGATCGCGAAAATTCACTTTACCCGTACCGCCGCCGCCGCCAACGGCCATATTGCCAGGCTGCCGCGCGCCCCAGTTAAAGGAAAAGACATCGATCCATTGCTTGTGATTCGCATTTTTCGATTCGCCATTAATGCCTTCAACTTTTAAAAACATATCCATTGCCATGATTTTATCACCCGATCATTAACGTATTGTTAGGTGCCAGAATGCACTTAGCTCTCTTTATTCTGCTTGATATCCCAACCAGATTTGCTTTCCGCGCCTTTAGTGCCGCTGCTGCCTTGTTCCCAGTAACTCATGGTGACTTTTGACGCCTGGAAGGCGTAATCAACCAGGATCGCATCATTTTGACCGACACCATTAAAATCGGTTTGCGTCACCAGCACGTCTTCGAGAACGATTTTGGAATATTCCACCTGGTTGCCGCCCGCTTTGCATACGGAAAGCTCGATTTTCGCGACATGTTTTCCACTGGAACAATATTTAAGAATGGCGGGTGTAGATTTGTCGATAAGCGCTTGAATACGGAGGTCTTGATAATTCACTTTCCCGGAACCGCCCCCACCGCCGACAGCCATATTTCCTGGCTGTGAAGCGCCCCAGTTAAACGAAAGTACGTCGGTCCATCCTTTATGATTGCTGTCTTGGGACTCGCCCGTCATTCCTTCAACTTTCATATACATATCAATTGCCATTGTCGCCGGATCCTCCATTATTTCGCGTTGGCAGCGGAATAGGTTAAAAATGTCTTATCAATAGGTAAAACTCAGCATAGCCTTATATGAATGAATTAACAGCAATGTCGTTTTTATTCGGAATGTTCCTAGTTTTAATCCAATATGTTTTTATTTAACAAAGTGATACCGTTAGAGGTTCGTGGCTATATTCCATCACCGAATGACAATAAAAAACACTCGATAAACGGAGAATATGAGTGCGCTCGTTTGACGCCTGGAGGATTGGGGGTGGGCCTTTTGAGAAAGTGCACCTGTAATGCGAAATTGCACATCCATCGGATGATGCGGTGGCGCTTTAGCGCTGGCGCGCAGGGTGAGGCCGTAAGATCGAATAATCGAACGCAGTTCGATGGAGAGTCCGTATCTCAGAAAGCGAAAAACCCGCCATAGGCGGGTTATTCTGAATAGGGTGCCCGGACTCGGACAACCGGCGCTGGCGCCGCGTTGAACAGCGCTTCAGCGCTGGCCCGCAGGGTGAGGCCTTTAGGCCGAATAATCGAACGCAGTTCGATGGAGAGTCCGTATCCCAGAAAGCGAAAAACCCGCCATAGGCGGGTTCTTCTGAATATGGTGCCCGGACTCGGACAACCGGCGCTGGCGCCGCGTTGAACAGCGCTTCAGCGCTGGCCCGCAGGGTGAGGCCTTTAGGCCGAATAATCGAACGCAGTTCGATGGAGAGTCCGTATCCCAGAAAGCGAAAAACCCGCCATAGGCGGGTTCTTCTGAATATGGTGCCCGGACTCGGACAACCGGCGCTGGCGCCGCGTTGAACAGCGCTTCAGCGCTGGCCCGCAGGGTGAGGCCTTTAGGCCGAATAATCGAACGCAGTTCGATGGAGAGTCCGTATCCCAGAAAGCGAAAAACCCGCCATAGGCGGGTTCTTCTGAATATGGTGCCCGGACTCGGAATCGAACCAAGGACACGGGGATTTTCAATCCCCTGCTCTACCGACTGAGCTATCCGGGCAACGGGGCGCATTAAACCGTATTGGCCGGATGGCGTCAATCGCTTTCTGTCACAAAGCCGATCGGTTGCTCTATTTTCAGGCAGTAAGCCCGGAGGGGCGGGGGACGGGGGGATATCCGCATTCAATAAATATGCATATAAAACGTGTATTTATACCATCTTAAAACGCGCGATTTTTGGTTTTTCAATTAAATAACAATGAATTATGCTTTAATCAATGGACGTTCAATCAAGGCGATTCTCGCTTGAACCCTGCAACGAATCATGCAATCATTGCGCAAATTTTAGCACTCTCCGTTCCCTGACGGTGTTTCCGCTTCTTATAAGCCAGAGGGTTATTGGCATGACTGGTTTTGTTGCTCAAGCGCTGCTGCGCACCAGACATCTGACGCCGCCACCGTTCCGCCGTTGTTTCCTCCGCACGTCATCCGCCCGAATACGCCTGCCGGCCATGCGGTAAGGCCGCCTGACGCTCGCTGTTAGGCATGCGTAAAGCCAGCGCTGCGGCCCTGATTTTACTGATGCCTGTCGGACGCTGCCAAGACCAGTTCCCCCGATAGCCGCCTGATGATCCCCGATCATGAGCCGGTCACGCACGCCGCTTATGCTGCTGTGCCCGGGTATCGCTTTTACCGGGATAACCGCGTTATCTCATTACCGTGCCGGTGGCACACCCTCATCCTTCACCGTTTGAGAGTCAGCATGATGAAAGAATTGAAAATCGCGACCAGCGCCAGCCTGGTCGCCACCATTGAGACGCTGCGCCAGATCGTGCGCGTAGAGCAGACGGACTACACCGACGTGGCGGCGGCGGTGGTGTCGGTCGCCGACGTGAACGCCGGCATTCTGGCGCGCTTGCAGGCGACGGGGTTCGACATTCCGACCTTCGTGGCGGTGGAAGGGGACGAGCATCTCTCGCCGGACTATCTGCCGTTTGTCAGTGGGGTTTTCGCGCTGCTGGCCGGCGCCAGCAAGCCGTTCTACATGGCGCAGCTGGAGGCCGCCGCCGACGCCTACGAGCAGGCGCTGCTGCCGCCGTTCTTCAAAACGCTGAAGACCTACGTCGAGATGGAGAATTCGACCTTCGCCTGCCCGGGGCATCAGGGCGGCGAGTTCTTCCGCAAACACCCGGCCGGCCGGCAGTTTTTCGATTTCTACGGCGAGACCCTGTTCCGTTCCGATATGTGCAACGCCGACGTCAAGCTGGGCGATTTGCTGATCCACGAAGGCTCGGCCAAGGATGCGCAAAAGCACGCGGCGCGGGTGTTCAACGCCGATAAAACCTACTTCGTGCTCAACGGCACCTCGGCGGCCAACAAGGTGGTGACCAACGCGCTGCTGACCCGCGGCGATCTGGTGCTGTTCGATCGCAACAACCACAAATCCAACCACCATGGGGCGCTGATCCAGGCCGGCGCCACGCCGATCTATCTGGAAACCGCCCGCAACCCGTTCGGCTTTATCGGCGGCATCGATGCGCACTGCTTCGACGAACGCTATCTGCGTGAGCAGATCCGCGAGGTGGCGCCGGAGAAAGCCGCGGCGGCGCGGCCGTTCCGGCTGGCGATCATTCAGCTCGGCACTTACGACGGCACGATTTACAACGCTCGCCAGGTGATCGACACCATCGGCCACCTGTGCGATTACATTCTGTTCGACTCCGCCTGGGTGGGTTACGAAGGCTTTATTCCGATGCTGAAAGAGTGCTCGCCGCTGCTGCTGGAGCTGGACGAGCACGATCCGGGCATTTTCGTCACCCAGTCGGTGCATAAACAGCAGGCAGGGTTCTCGCAGACCTCGCAGATCCATAAGAAAGACGACCATATCAAAGGGCAAAAGCGCCACTGCAACCACAAGCACCTGAACAACGCGTTCATGCTGCATGCGTCGACCAGCCCGTTCTATCCGCTGTTCGCCGCGCTGGACGTCAACGCCAAGATGCACGCCGGCCCCGCCGGGCGCCGCATGTGGATGGACTGCGTCAAGCTGGGCATCGAGACGCGCAAACAGCTGCTCACGCGCTGCTCGCAGCTGAAGCCGTTTATTCCGCAGCAGGTGGCGGGCAAAGACTGGCAGGATCACGATACCGATCTGATCGCCAACGACGCGCGCTTCTTCACCTTCGTGCCGGGGGAGACGTGGCACGGCTTCGAAGGCTATGCCCAGGATCAGTATCTGGTGGATCCGTGCAAGCTGCTGCTGACCACGCCGGGGATTGACGCCGCGACCGGCCAATACACCGAGTTCGGCGTGCCGGCCACCATTCTGGCCAACTTCCTGCGCGAGAACGGCATCGTGCCGGAGAAGTGCGATCTCAACTCGATCCTGTTCCTGCTGACCCCGGCGGAGAACCCGGCCAAGATGGAACAGCTGGTGGAGATGCTGGCGCAGTTCGAACGCTATGTCGAAGAGGATGCGCCGCTGAGCGTGGTGCTGCCGACGGTGTACCGCAAGAACGAGCAGCGTTACCGCGGCTACAGCATTCGCCGGCTGTGTCAGGAGATGCACGATCTGTACGTCAGCTTTGACGTTAAGCAGCTGCAAAAGGAGATGTTCCGTCAGGATCATTTCCCGCCGGTGGTGATGAACCCGCAGGACGCCAACGTGGAGTTTATCCGCGACAACGTCGAGCTGGTGCCGATCGGCCAGGCGGAAGGGCGCATCGCGGCGGAAGGGGCCCTGCCGTATCCGCCGGGCGTGCTGTGCGTGGTGCCGGGCGAAGTGTGGGGCGGCGCGGTGCAGCGCTACTTCCTGGCGCTGGAGGAGGGTATCAACCGCCTGCCGGGCTTCTCGCCGGAGCTGCAGGGGGTCTACATCGAGAAAAAAGATCACGGCTGGAAGCGCATCTTTGGCTATATGATCAAGCAGTAAAAAAAGGGCCGGTTCGCACCGGCCCTTCTCCTATCCACGCGGGAAGCGCTACTTTCTGCGGTAGCTCTTCTGTGCGGTATTCACTTTCACCAGATAGCGGCGCGACTCGGCGGCCGGGTGTTTGGTGGTCAGCGTTTGGTACACGTCGCCCGGCTGCATGCCGTTGATGATGCCCACCGCGCGCGTCCTGTCGCTGGAGAACACCCGCAGCACGCTGCCGGCGCCGCCGTTGTAGGCGGTGATCACCGCATAGCGGCGCGAGGTCGGGTTCTGAATGCCGCCCAGGTAGTTGTTCTGCAGGATCGCCAGGTAGGCGGTGCCGGTGTCGATGTTGTTCTCCGGATCGAACAGGTAGCTGCGGCTCGGGGTGCCCCATTTGCCGCGCATCTGGAACACATCCTTACCGGCGGTGTGCTGCACCACCTGCATCAGGCCCAGCGCGTCCGAACCGCTCACCGCATAGGGGTTGAAGCTCGATTCGGTCTGCATGATTGCCAGGATCAGCGACTCGTCTACGCCGTATTTTTCCGACGCCTTGCGCACCATCGGCAGATATTTATGCGCACGTTTGTCCAGGTGGTTTGGCACCAGTTGGATGGTGACCGAGTAGATGACGTGCAGGCCGGAGGTGCGTTTTTGCAGCTTGGTCTGCAGCAGGTAATCGGCGAAGTGCGCCGCGCGCCATTCCCAGCGGATCGGCGCGCCTTTGTTATCCAGCACCTGGCCGTACA
Source organism: Serratia sp. Z4 (assembly GCF_009900725.1). Lineage (NCBI taxonomy): Bacteria > Pseudomonadati > Pseudomonadota > Gammaproteobacteria > Enterobacterales > Yersiniaceae > Serratia > Serratia sp. Z4. Next base: position 66,926 of record NZ_JAAABD010000004.1, on the reverse strand, counting down.
GGAACGGCTCTTTGCTGATCTGGATATCGTTGGCGTCGGAATAGAGATCGATGGAACCCGGATCGTCACCCATCAGCAGCGTGCTGATGATCGCCTGGCGCAGGTGCGCGGCCGGATCGGTGGTGGCGATGGTTTCGATGGTGATGGCACCGGTGTCGAAGTTGATGTGGCTGCGGGTTTGGTATTGGTCGGTATATTTGACGTAGTCTTTCGGCCCGGCGATGAGAACTTCGTTCAGACCCCAGATGTTCTCGATGTTGTGAGCGAATTGCCCCATCAGAATGTCGAAGCCGTTGGTGTCTTTGATCCAGGCTTCGTTGATTTCTTCACTTTTTTTGCCGGAACAGGAGATCAGCAAAGGCGCTATTACGAGCAAAGCTAAAATTTTCTTCATCTTAAAGCCGTTTGGAAGAAGTATAAGAGGATTGAAGCGGGCCAGCGCCTGGCCCCAACAGCGTTATTCGCTCGGCGGCGTATAGCCTTCGATGTGCACGTCGTGCCCTTCGAACAGGAACTTGATCATTTCCTCTTCCAGCAGTTTGCGATCATCCACGTTCATCATGTTCAGCTTCTTCTCGTTGATCAGCATGGTCTGCTTCTTCATCCACTCGCCCCAGGCTTCCTTGGAGATCTCGTTGTAGATGCGCTTGCCGACGTCGCCGGGATAAAGCTGGAAGTCCTGGCCCTCGGCGTCGCGCTGCAGGAAAGTACAAAAAATGGTGCGGCTCATGCTAATTCCTCGTCGATGGCGCTATCGCCATATAAGTTTTGTTGGATCGGGGGCTGCTTCGCCAGCTGTTGCAACAGGCGATCCACCGGCGCTGCCAGCCCGACCGACGGCGGCTGCGCTAAGTTATACCAGAGACCCGCGCCCTCATCCATGCCGCTGCCCGCCGCGTCGAGCGACAGCCACATCGGCACGATATCGAGATGGAAATGGCTGAACGTGTGGCGAAACGCGGTCAGCTGTTCCAGGCGCTTGCCTTTCAGACCGCGCTGCTGCAGCCAGAGTTCCAAATCCACGCGCGCGCTGAACTGTGGGAAGCAGAACAGGCCGCCCCACAGGCCCACCGCCGGGCGCTGCTCCAGCCACACGCGGTCGCCGTGCTGCAGCAATAAGAAGTAGGCGGTTTTTTCCGGCAGGGTCTGTTTGGGTTTCTTGCCGGGGTAGTTGGCCCAGCTGTGATTGGCGTAAGACAGGCAGCCGACGTTGAGCGGGCAGAGTTCACACTTGGGCTTGGAACGAGTGCAGACCATGGCGCCCAGATCCATCATCGCCTGGTTGAACTGGCCGACGCCCTGCGCCGGGGTGACCTCTTCGCTGATTTTCCACAGTCGGTTTTCGACTTCTTTCTTGCCCGGCCAGCCTTCCACCGCGTAGCAGCGAGCCAGCACGCGCTTCACGTTGCCGTCGAGGATCGGATAGTGTTGGCCCAGCGCCAACGACAGCACCGCGCCGGCGGTGGAGCGGCCGACGCCCGGTAAATCGGCGATTTCTGCGAAGGTTGTCGGGAACTCGCCGCCGTGCTGTGCGACAATGGTCTGCGCCGCCTTGTGCAGGTTGCGGGCGCGGGCGTAATAGCCGAGGCCGGTCCACAGATGCAGCACTTCGTCCAGCGGAGCCTCCGCCAGCGCGCGCACGTTGGGAAAACGGGCCATAAAGCGCTGAAAATAAGGAATGACGGTGGCAACCTGAGTCTGTTGCAACATCACCTCGGAGAGCCATACTTGATAGGCGGTTTTCTCCAGCTGCCACGGCAGGGTCTTGCGACCGTAGCGTTGGTACCAGTCAAGCACCACCTGTGCGAATTGTTGTGCTTGCATCATGAGCAGCGTCGTTATCCGGCAGAAAATGAAGCGAGATTGCAGCATAGAGTCATGATGCTGTAAACCGGAACTTTCCGACGCCGCACGGCGGGTACAGAAGATGAACACTTGCTAAACCAATGTATCTTTGCATAATGCGCGTTTCCCTAATTGGCAGCCAAACAGACAGAAAGCACTATGATTAATGACGTCATCTCCCCGGAATTTGATGAGAACGGCCGCGCGATGCGCCGTATCCGCAGTTTTGTCCGCCGCCAGGGGCGGCTGACCAAAGGCCAGCAGCACGCGCTGGAGAACTATTGGCCGGTGATGGGCGTGGAGTATCAGGCTGACGCTGTCGATCTCGCCGCGCTGTTCGGCCGCGAAGCGCCGACGGTGCTGGAGATCGGTTTTGGCATGGGCGCCTCGCTGGTGACCATGGCGGGCAACAATCCGCAGCAGAACTTTTTAGGGATCGAAGTGCACTCGCCGGGCGTGGGCGCCTGCCTGGCCGACGCCCACGAGGCGAAGCTGAGCAACCTGCGCGTAATGTGCCACGATGCGGTTGAAGTGCTGGAAAACATGATCCCGGACGGCTCGCTGGACATGGTGCAGCTGTTCTTCCCTGATCCGTGGCACAAGGCGCGCCACAACAAGCGCCGCATCGTGCAAACGCCGTTTGTCGAACTGGTGCTGCGCAAGCTGAAGACCGGCGGGGTCTTCCACATGGCTACCGATTGGCAACCCTATGCGGAACATATGTTAGAGGTTATGAACGGGGTCGCAGGCTACCGTAATCTTTCCAGCGATAATGATTACGTGCCGCGTCCGGATTCGCGCCCGCTGACGAAATTTGAATTACGCGGCCAGCGCCTGGGACATGGCGTTTGGGACTTGATGTTTGAGAGGAAAGAATAATGGCTAAGAACCGCAGTCGTCGTTTACGTAAAAAGTTGCACATTGAAGAATTTCAGGAGCTGGGTTTCTCCGTAGCCTGGCGCTTTGCCGAAGGCACGTCGGTGGAAGACATCGACAGCACGCTGGATACCTTCATCGATGAAGTGATCGAGCCGAACGGCCTGGCGTTTGACGGCAGCGGCTACCTGCAGTGGGAAGGTCTGATCTGCCTGCAGAAGATCGGCCACTGCACCGACGAGCATCGCGAACTGGTGAAAAACTGGCTGGAAGCGCGCAAACTGACCGACGTTAAGGTCAGCGATCTGTTCGATATCTGGTGGGATTGATCGCGCTTGCCCGATGAGCGCGGCTTCGCGCCGCGCCGTTTTATTGATCTAAGGTGCCTTAACGGCGCCTTTGTTTTGCCCGGAGTGTGACCGAGGTGGTAACTACATTGGATAACGCGTTGCTGGAGGAGATCCTGCAACAGGTGCGCCCGCTGATTGGCCAGGGGAAAGTGGCCGACTACATCCCGGCGTTGGCGGAAGTGCCCGCCGACCGGTTGGCGATCGCCGTTTGCACGGTGGACGGCGAACTGTTCCAGGCCGGCGACGCCGCGGAGCGCTTCTCCATCCAGTCGATCTCCAAAGTGCTGAGCCTGACGCTGGCGCTGACGCGCTATCAGGAGCCTGAGATCTGGCGGCGCGTGGGCAAAGAGCCTTCCGGCCTGCCGTTCAATTCGCTGCTGCAGCTGGAGATGGAGCAGGGCAAACCGCGCAATCCGTTTATCAACCCCGGCGCGCTGGTGGTGTGCGACATGCTGCAAACCCGGCTCAGCGCCCCCAAACAGCGCATGCTGGAGGTGGTGCGTCAGCTGGCCGGCGAAGACGACCTGGCCTATGACCTGCGGGTGGCGCGTTCCGAATTCGAACACTCCGATCGCAATGCGGCCATCGCCTATCTGATGAAGTCGTTCGGCAACTTCGAGAACGACGTGATCACCGTGCTGCAAACCTATTTCCACTACTGCGCGCTGCGCATGAGCTGCGTGGAGCTGGCGCGCAGCTTCGTCTATCTGGCCAATCACGGCCGCGATCTGAGCGGCGAGGCGGTGATTAGCCCGCTGCAGGCCCGGCAGATCAACGCCCTGATGATGACCAGCGGCATGTACGACGGCGCCGGCGAATTCGCCTATCGGGTGGGAATGCCGGGCAAGTCCGGCGTGGGCGGCGGCATCGTGGCCATCGTGCCGGACGAGCTGTCGATCGTCGTCTGGTCGCCGGAGCTGGATGCTTCCGGCAACTCGCTGGCGGGAACTGCGGCGCTGGAACTGTTGTCTCAACGTATCGGTCGTTCGATTTTTTAATCCCAGTCTGGATGGGAGTCAGGAGAAGCTATGTTGAAGAAAACCGGGTTAGCCTTACTGCTGCTGGCGGCGACCGCCGCGCAGGCCCACGCCGAGTACCAATGCAGCGTTAAACCCCAGGACGATGTGATCATCAGCCCGCAGAGCGTGCAGGTGAAAGGCGCCAGCGGCGACCTGCAAATCTCGCCGGATGGCGACGTGATCCGCAACGGCCAGGCGCTGAGCCTGAACGATAGCCAGCGGCAGAAAGCCTTCAGTTACCAGAGCGCCTTGCGCAAGCAACTGCCGTGGATCGACGACGGCGCGCAGAAACACCTGGAGAAAGCCCGCGCAGCGCTGGATAAAGTGATCGTCAAAGAGCTGGGCAGCAGCAGCAACGTGCGCAACCGGCTGACTACCCTGAACGGCCAGCTGAAACAGCAGATGAACCGCATCATCGAGCACCGCAGCGACGGCCTGACCTTCCACCACAAGGCGATCGACCAGGTGGAACAGGACGGCCGCAACATCGTGCAGCAGAGCATGGGTGGCGTGCTGCAGGACAGCCTGAACGAAATGGGCGTCAAACAGGCCGCCAACAGCGGCGGTAACCCGCTGCAGGCGATCATGGGCAACCTGGGCGGCTTGCAGAAGGCGATCCAGAACGAATGGAACAATCAGGAGCAGGACTTCCAGAACTTCGGCCATGATGTGTGCAACCGCGTCACCGCACTGGAAACCCAGCGCAAGGATCTGCTGAAGGCGTTGAAGTAACGGATAGGCGTAGCCGCCGTGCGTTTTTGACCTCACGACGGCTATCTGACAAACTGGCTAAACTATAATCAATCGGCAAAAGGATTTTGCATTGATGCCAGTGATATTCCGTTATAAAGGCTACAGGTTCTTTTTTTATTCCAATGAGGGTGACCCGCTTGAGCCGCCGCATGTTCATATCAGAGACGCTGAGGCTGAAGCGAAATTCTGGTTGGTTCCTGGCGTGCAGTTGGCGCGCAATGACGGCTTTAACGCCAGAACGCTAAAAGAGCTGGCGGGTCTGGTTGATACCTATCAGGCATTATTTTTGGAGGCTTGGCATGAGTATTTCGGCTAAACGCGTCAGCTTTGACGATGCGACGATGTGGGTCGAACTGAGCGACGCCAGAATTATTGGCGTGCCACTGGCCTGGTTTCCGCGTTTGTTGAATGCGACGCAAGAACAGCGGGCAGAGTATGAACTCAGCGCTCGCGGCATCCATTGGGATGCGTTGGACGAGGATGTTTCCGTTGAGGGATTGCTGAAGGGGCGTGGCGACGTGACGCATCGCCCTCATAATGCCGCCTGAACATGAAAAAAAGCGCTGATTATTCAGCGCTTTTTTTACTCGTCGTCCGCCAGGAACAGTTCCAGCAGCGAGTTGAGGAACAGTTTGCCCTTCTCGGTGATCTGCCAGTGCTCCGCGGTTTCTTCCAGATAGCCTTTGGCCAGCGCCTCGTCCAACTGCGAGCGAATGACGCTTTCCGCCAGCCCGGTGTAGTTGACGAAGTCGGCGCGCGGCGCGGCTTCCAGCAAGCGGAAGCGGTTCATGAAGAACTCGAACGGCCGATCCGCCGCCGCCACCTCATGCTGCTTGTCCATGTAGTCGCCGCGCATAAAGCCGCGCGGGTGCTTGGTTTTGGCGGTGCGCAGGATACGCCCGTCGCTGAAGGTCACCTTGCCGTGCGCGCCGCAGCCGATCCCCAGATAGTCGCCGAAGCGCCAGTAGTTGAGGTTGTGCTGGCATTGGTAGCCTGATTTGGCGTAGGCCGAGGTTTCATACTGCTGGTATCCGGCGGCGCTCAGCAACTGGTGGCCGCGTTCGAAGATGTCCCACAGCGCGTCGTCGTCCGGCAAAACCGGCGGGCGTGAGCTGAACAGGGTGTTCGGTTCGATGGTCAGCTGATACCACGACAGATGCGGCGGATTGAGGGCGATAGCCTGGCGCAGATCGTCCAGCGCCTCTTCCAGCGACTGATCCGGCAGGCCGTGCATCAGATCGAGGTTGAAGCTGCGCAGGCCAAGATCGGTCGCCAGCGTCGCCGCGCGTTTGGCTTCTTCCGGGCCGTGGATGCGCCCCAGACGGTTCAGCTTCTCGGCGCTGAAGCTTTGCACCCCGATGGAGATGCGGTTGACGCCGGCGCGCTGGTAGCCGCTGAAGCGATCGGCCTCCACGGTGCCGGGATTGGCTTCCATGGTGATTTCGGCGTCGTCGGCGACGCGAATGCGCGCCCGCACGCCGTCCAGCAAGGCCTGCATCGCCTCGGCGCTCAGCAGGCTGGGGGTGCCGCCGCCGATAAAGATAGTGCTGATTTCCCGGCCGCCGGCCAGCGGCAGATCGGCATCCAGATCCGCTAACAGATGATCGACATACTCCTGATGCGGCACGTCACCCTTCAGCGCATGGGAGTTGAAGTCGCAGTACGGGCATTTCTGCACGCACCACGGGATATGGATGTAGAGACTCAGCGGGGGCAGCTTAAGCATTGCGCATGGCTTCCAACATCAGCTTCAGCGCCTTGCCGCGGTGCGAAATCGCCCGCTTCTCGTCGCGGCTCAGCTCGGCGGCGGTGCGGCCCAGCTCCGGCACGTAGAAGACAGGATCGTAACCGAAGCCGCCTTCACCGGCGGCCTGCTCGGTGATTTCGCCGGCCCAACTGCCGTGGAACACCAGCGGCGTCGGGTCTGCCGCATGGCGCAGATAGACCAGCACGCAATGGAATTGCGCGCCGCGCTGGCCCGGCGCCACGTCTTTCAACGCCGCCAGCAGCTTGTCGAGGTTCTGCCGATCGTCGGCATCTTCACCGGCATAGCGCGCGGAGTAGATACCCGGCGCGCCGCCCAGCGCGTCCACTGCCAGGCCGGAGTCGTCGGCGATCGCCGGCAGGCCGGTGACCTGTGCCGCATGGCGCGCTTTCAGAATGGCGTTTTCGATAAACGTCAGGCCCGTTTCTTCGGCGGACTCCACGCCCAGATCGGTTTGTGCGACCACGTCCAGGCCGAAATCGGCCAACAGGTCGGCGAGTTCGCGCACTTTGCCCGGGTTACCGGTGGCAAGAACGACTTTTTGCATAAATGACTACCTTGAAAATTATTCGATGAGCGCCGCGACCACGGCGGGGATCTGTTGCGGATTCACGATGCGTAACTGTTTATGCCGCCCCAGTTCGCCTTTCTCGATGGTGACGTTGCTTTTCGCCACTTTGAACTGCTTGGCGATAAACTTGATCAAATGGGCGTTGGCTTGGCCGTCGACCGGCGGGGCGGTGATGGCGACTTTCAGTTCGTCGCCATGCAAGCCGATAATTTGGTCGCGGCTGGCTTTCGGCTGAATATATAGCCTGATCGCCAGCCCGTCCAGCACCGGAGTGACTGCACTCACAGCAGGAACCAGATCTCACCGAACAGATCCATGCCCAGGTAGTTGATCAGATAGAGGATCAGGATCACCACCATGGCGGAAAAGTCGATGCCGCCCATCGCCGGGATGATGCGACGGATCGGCGCCATCAAGGGTTCGGTCAGTTGGTACATCACGTAGTCGATCGGGCTGCGGCCCTGGCTTACCCAGCTCATCAGCGCACGAATGATCATCACCCAGAAGATCAGGTAGCCGGCGGACTTCACCAGCGAGATCAGGCCGAACAGCAGGTTATACGGGCTGAGCGACATCGCGCCGCCCTGAATCAGCAGCAGCAGCGGGTATTTGATGGTCATCAGCAGGAACGCCAGCAGCAGCGAAGCGCTGTCGATGGGCCCCAGTGACGGGATGATGCGGCGCAGTGGGCCGACCACCGGCTGGGTGATCTTCACCACAAACTGTGAGAACGGGTTGTAAAAATCGGTGCGCGCCCACTGCATCCAAATGCGCAGCAACAGCACCATCACGTACAGATCAATAACGGTCTTGACCAGGAAAGTCAGCGTTAGCATGAAGTGGTCCTTCTCCTTAACTCGCGGTTATTTAAAATAATTTTTCCATCTCTTGGGCGCGGGAAACGGCGGCCTGCATCGCTTGCGCCACGGTTTCCGGCAGTTGGCGTTCGTTGAACACCCGCAGCGCTTCGGCGGTGGTGCCGCCTTTGGAGGTCACCTGCTCGCGCAGCGTGCCCAGCGGCGTATCCGGGTTGGCTTCCACCAGCGCGGCGGCGCCGGAAGCGGCCTGCTGCACCAGATCGCGCGCGGTCTGGCTGTCGAAGCCCATGCGCTCGGCCTCTTTTTGCATCGCTTCCATAAACAGGAAGAAATAGGCCGGGGCGCTGCCCGCGGCGGCGATCACGCCGTTGATGCCATTTTCGTCATCGACCCAGCAAACTTTACCGACCGACGCCATTAAATCGCCGGTGTAATCGCGATCCCGCAGGCTGACCTGCGCCGGCGCGTACAGCCCGCTCATGCCCTGGCCGACCAGCGACGGAGTGTTGGGCATGATGCGCACGATGTCCAGCTTGTCGCCGAGCAGCTGATAGAAACGGCTGACCTGAATACCGGCGGCGATCGACAGCACCAGCTTGCCGCTGAAGTCGACCTGTTCGCGCAGCGGCTGACACACGTCGGCCATCATCTGCGGTTTGACCGCCAGCACCACCACCTCGGCTTCACGCGCGCAGGCGACGTTGTCGCCGCTGCTGACGATGCCGTAGTCTGCGGCCAGCGCATCACGGTTTTTCGGCGAAGGGGCGCAGACGCTGATGGATTTGGCTGGATAGCCGCCCGCCACCAGGCCGGCGATGATTGCACGCGCCATGTTGCCGGCGCCGATAAAGGTAATCTTGCGATGTTGCATCAAATCCCTCGTCTGTGTGTCAGGCCTGCGAGTAGTCGCGGGCGCCAAAAATTGCGGTGCCGATGCGCACCAGGGTGCTGCCGGCGGCGATCGCCGCCGCCATATCGTCCGTCATGCCCATCGACAGCGTATCGGCCTGCGGATAACGCTGACGCAGGGCGAGAAATGCGTCGTTCATCCGGCTGAATACCGCCAGCTGCCGCTGATAATCCGCTTCCGGCGCCGGAATAGCCATCAGGCCGCGCAGCGTCAGGTTCGGCAGCGCGGCGATCGCTTCGGCCAACGCCGGCAGCTCGGCCAACGCAATGCCGGATTTGCTTTGCTCGTCGCTGATGTTGATTTGAATCAGCACGTTGAGCGGCGGCATGTCGGCCGGGCGCTGATCGCTCAAGCGCTGGGCGATGCGCAGCCGATCCACGGTATGGCACCAGGCGAAGTGTTCCGCCACCAGCCGACTCTTATTGGATTGCAGCGGGCCGATAAAGTGCCACACCAACTCGCCGCTTTGCGGCGACTCGGCGAAATGCCGGATCTTGTCTACCCCTTCCTGCACGTAGTTCTCGCCGAAGGCGCGCTGGCCGGCGGCGATGGCTTCTTCGATCGCCGCCACAGGTTTGGTTTTGCTGACGGCAAGCAGGGCAACTTCTTCTGGCGCCCGCGCACAATTTCGCGCGGCGGCCGCAATGCGGTTTCTGACATCCTGCAGGTTCTGTTGGATAGTGCTCATTATTGACCCGGGAGAGTGATATGGATATCGATGAATTCGTGGCCCTTAGTGTAAAGCATAATGCTTCCGATCTGCACCTTTGTGCCGGTCATCCGCCGATGTTGCGCATCGACGGTGAACTGCAGCCGCTGGCGGCGGCGCCAACGCTGACGGCGCAAGGCGTGCAAGCGCTCTGCGACGGATTGCTGAATGCGCAGCAGCGCGAGAGCCTGCGGCGGCTGGGGCAGGTCGATCTGGCGTTGCACCGGCCGAGCGGGGAACGGCTGCGGGCCAACGTTTTTCAGCAAAGCGCGGGAATTTCTCTCGCGTTGCGGCGTATCGCCGGGCAGTCGCCTTCGCTTGCCGCGCTGGCGGCGCCGGCCATCGTCCCGGCGCTGCTGCGGCGCGCCGACGGATTGATCCTGGTCACCGGCGCCACCGGCAGCGGCAAGTCCACCACGCTGGCGGCGATGATCGACGAGATCAACCGGCACCAGCCGCGGCACGTTTTGACGCTGGAGGATCCGATCGAATTCCTGCACCGCAGCCGGCGATCGCTGATCCAGCAGCGGGAGATCGGCCGCGACAGCCACAGCTTCGATGCGGCGTTGCGCGCCGCGCTGCGCGAAGATCCGGATGTGATCCTGCTGGGCGAGCTGCGCGATACCGCCACCATCCGGCTGGCGCTCACCGCGGCGGAGACCGGCCACTTGGTGCTGGCGACGCTGCATACCCGCAGCGCGCCGCAGGCGGTGGAACGGCTGGTGGATGTGTTTCCGGCGGAAGAGAAACCCTATGTGCGCGCCCAGCTGGCGGGCAGCCTGCAAGCGGTGATCGCGCAAAAGCTGATGAGGCGCCCCGGCGGCGGACGCGTGGCGATCTTTGAAGTGCTGACGGCGACGGCGGCGGTCAGCAACCTGATCCGCGAAGGGAAAACCCATCAGTTGGCGAGCGTGTTGCAAACCGGCGCGCAGTCCGGCATGCAAACCTTTGAGCAGGGTTTGCAGCAGCGGATCGACGCCGGCGTGTTGGGGGAGTGCGCGGGGGAGGGAACGAGGGGTTAACCCAGCTGCCGTTCGAACCAGCTTTCGAGGATAACCACCGCGGAGGCGGAATCCACGCTGCCTTTATCAAGGGCGCGGAAGCCGCCGCGATCGAACAGGTTGGCGCGCGCCTCCACGGTGCTCAGGCGCTCGTCATGCAGATCGATCTGGATGCCGAAGCGACCGTGCAGGCGGTTGGCGAACTTGCGCGCCTGGGCGGTAACGGGCTGTTCGGTGCCGTCCATGTTCAGCGGCAGGCCGACCACCACCAAATCCGGCTGCCACTCCTTCAGCAGCTTTTCGATTTTCAGCCAGTCCGGCGAACCGTCCTGCGCTTTGAAAGCCGGCAGGGCGCGGGCGCTGCCGGTCAACTCCTGGCCAACGGCCGCGCCGATGCTTTTGGTGCCAAAGTCGAAGGCGATAATGGTGCGGTTACTCATCAGGCGTGTCCTGCGTGGTTGGCGATGCTGCGAATGTCGATACCCAAAAGGTTCCCCGCCTCGCGCCAGCGGCTGGCGATCGGCGTGCGGAACAAAATGTCGGTGTTGGCTTCGATGGTCAGCCAGGCGTTTTCCAATACTTCCTGCTCCAACTGGCCCTTTTCCCAACCCGCATAACCCAGCGCCACCAGCACGTCGTCCGGTTGCTCCGGCGTGCCGAGCGTTTCCAGCACGTCTTTCGAGGTGGTGATCATGGTGTTGGGGGAAATTTGAATGCTGGCGCCAAAGCCGTGGCGCGGCGTATGCAGGATAAATCCGCGATCGTCCGCCAGGGGGCCGCCGGCGAACACCGGCTTGTCCAGGCTGATGGCCGGATCGCGCGCAGGCGGCATGATCTTCAGCTTGCTCAGCACCGTGGCTACCGTGAACTGCTCCACCGGTTTATTGATCACCAAACCCATGGCGCCTTCTTCATTGTGCTCGCAAATGTAAATCACCGAGCGTTTGAAGCGAGGATCCTGCAGCGTTGGCATGGCGATCAGAAAATGGTGCTGTAAATTCATGGCGTTAGTATAAGGTAATCAATGGGTGAGAAAATAAACAGCCGCCAGTATGCGGCTATACCCGCCGCCTTTCAAGGCGCGCTTTGGCGGGCGCCATGCAGAACAGCGGGCGGTATGCCGCCCGCATTGCGCATTACTTCGCCGCCAGGCGCTTTTCAATGGCGTCCATCAGCATGCCGGTAATCGAAATCGGGAATGCCGCCTCGATCTCGCGCGCGCAGGTCGGGCTGGTGACGTTGATTTCAGTCAGGCGATCGCCGATCACGTCCAGGCCGACGAAGATCAGCCCTTTCTCTTTCAGCGTCGGGGCGACGGCGCGGGCGATTTTCCAGTCGCTTTCGCTCAGCGGGCGCGCTTCGCCGCGGCCGCCGGCCGCCAGGTTGCCGCGGGTTTCACCCTGCGCCGGAATGCGCGCCAGGCAGTAAGGCACCGGCTCGCCGTCCACCACCAGAATGCGCTTGTCGCCGTCCTTGATCGCCGGCAGGAAGTTCTGTGCCATGCAGAAACGGCTGCCGTGTTCGGTCAGGGTTTCGATGATCACCGACAGGTTAGGATCGTCCTGCTTCACGCGGAAGATCGACGCGCCGCCCATGCCGTCCAGCGGTTTCAGGATGATGTCGCCGTGCTGCTGGTGGAATTTGCGGATGTGCGCGGCGCTGCGGCTGACCAGCGTATCCGGCGTCAGTTCCGAGAACCAGGCGGTGAACAGCTTCTCGTTGCAGTCGCGCAGGCTTTGCGGCTTGTTGACCACCAGCGTGCCTTTGACTTCGGCGCGTTCCAGAATGTAGGTCGCGTAGATATATTCGGTATCGAACGGCGGATCCTTGCGCATCAGGATCACGTCCAGCTCGTGCAGCGCCAGATCCTGCTCGGCGCCGAAGCTGAACCAGCTCTCCTTGTCTTCCTTCACGCTCAGCAGGCGGGTGCGGGCGCGCCCGTCACCGGCATGCAGATAGAGATCGTTCATCTCCATGTAGTGCAATTCGTAACCGCGGCGCTGCGCTTCGAGCAGCATGGCGAAGCTGGTGTCTTTCTTGATGTTGATGGAATCGATAGGGTCCATCACGATGCCGAGCTTAATCATCTTTTCTCCTTTAACCCAGGTCGCCGAAGCGAACCTGCAGAGCGGTAATGGCGGTGAGCGCTGTGGTTTCGGTACGCAGAACGCGTGGTCCCAGCAGAATATCAGTAAATCCGTGGTCGGTGGTCATGGCGATTTCGTCGGCGGACAAACCGCCTTCCGGGCCTATCAGCAGGCGAACGCGATCCACCGGCTGCGGCAGCGTGTTGATGCTGTGGCTGGCGCGCGGGTGCAGGTTGAGCTTCAGGCTGCCGTCCTGCTCGGCGCACCAGGCCTCCAGCGACATCGCCTCGCGGATTTCGGGAATGCGGTTGCGGCCGCACTGTTCGCAGGCGGCGATGGCGATCTTTTGCCATTGCTGGATTTTCTTCGCCAGACGCTCGCCGTCCAACTTCACGCCGCAGCGCTCGGAAAACAGCGGGGTGATGACGTTGACGCCCAGCTCGATGGATTTCTGGATGGTGAATTCCATTTTCTCGCCGCGCGAGATCACCTGGCCCAGGTGCAGGTTGAGCGGCGATTCGATGTCATCCACGCGGCCGTCGCCGAGGCGCACCAGCACGCTCTTTTTGTCCACCCGGATTATTTCGGCGTCGAACACCTGGTTGCTGCCGTCGAACAGCTGCAGCGCCTGGCCGGCGCTCATGCGCAGCACGCGGCCGACGTGGTTGGCGGCGTCCTCGCTGAGGGCGATCTCCGCCCGGTCGGTCAACGGTTGCGGATGGTAAATGCGGGGTATGCGCATGGGTAGTCTGATCCTGACGAAACGGCGCCGCGGGTTGGCGGCGCCATGAAAGATAAAGGCTATAGTAGGTTAGCTTTTCCGCTGCTGACAAGCCTGTTGAATATAGGGATTGTGGTTGCCCTGCACCTTGGCGATACGTGCTTCGCGCTGACATTCCCATTGGCTCACCGGATATTGCCGGTTCCACACCTCGAACAGCTGGGTTTGCTGGCGTGACAGCCGCAGCTGGTAGCGATCGCGCATGTAGAAGTAGGTGCGGGCAATGGCGCCGCGGGCGCGGGCGGGCGGCTCCGCCTGTTTATTCTTGAAGTCCACCTTCATTGGGCATTGCCCGTACTGGCCTGCGCCGCCGTTCCATTGGCTGTACATGAAGTTGTTGCGGTCGCCGTTCACTTCGCCGATCGCCGGCTGCAGGTTGTGCAGATCGGTTTCTATCTGGCGATAGGTGGCGTCCTTGTTGCAGTTTTTGCGCCCGCCGTCTTGCCAGCACTGCAGCTGGTGGCCGAACTGCCAGGCCGGCACCACGTGTTCCCACTCGATGCGCTGCGCGCGTTGGGCGTTTTTACGCACCTGATAGCCGCAGCCGGCGAGATCGGGAATGCCCTTCTTGCCTTGCCAGTCGATGCGGCAGCCGCAGTAAAAGCTGCCCGGCGCATCCTGGTTAATCTTGGCCGCCGCCGTCTTGGCCTGAGAGAAGTTATTGATGCCGTGCGCCTGTGCGGCGCCTGCGGCGAAAACCGCCATAAACAAAATTCTGCGAAGCATATTCCAAAACAGCTCAAAATTGGAAAAGCAGGCAGGGTAACGGAACTTGTCGGCAGTGGCAAATGGCGATATTTACTTGTTTTAACGTATAAATCGTTTAACTAAAGGTTCTCGCTAGCAAGAAATTTCAGTTTTTCGCCGCACCGGCGGCAGCGGTATTCGCTTTCGCCGCGCAGCACGCGGTTATGGCGGCGAATGGTGAGCTGGTGCTGCCCGCAGCCGCAGCGGTAGGGGAAGGTTTTGCTTTGCACCGAGGCGGTTTCGAAACGATGAGTGCGGCTGGCGGGCGTCAGCAGCACGCTTTCCATCATCCAACGCCATTCGCGGCCGTGCGGCGCTACCCGGCCGAATTGGCGAAACACCAGCAGGTGCGCCAGTTCGTGCGGCACCACTTCATCGATAAACGGCTGTTGGTTTTCCAGCAGTAGCACCGGGTTCAGACGGATTTCCCAGCTTTGCAGCCAGGCGGTGCCCGCGCTGGTGCCGCGTTGCTGATAGACGATGCTGGGTTCGGGGAATTCGACGGCAAAATGCTGGCGGGCCAACTGCAGCTTTTCTCGCAGGCAGCGCATCACCGCTTGTTGCAGCGCGATGGGGATTCTCGGTTTGTTCATTGCGGCTAGCTTAAGCAATGGCGCGGCGGCTGACAATATGCCCCGGCGCAAATCGCATCCGGCGCTTTTTCACCACATTGATAAGACGATCGCCGCCGATGGATTGTAATCAATGTGTTAACTGCGGGATAATAAAGCGTGCATGATGAGCCTGTACCCGCAGTTCTCACCGAGCAAGGTTGAAACGCCGCCTGTGGTAATCCCTTACGCAAAGAGCGGTTATTTTGCGATTTGGCGCAATAACTGACTGATTAAAAATACGTAAGGTGGAGGCAGTTTTTTGACAAGGCGCCGCGTCGCGCGCCGCAAGTGTGAATTTAACGCAGCTGATGTTGCAAGTGAGAGATCAATGTCGAATAAACCGTTCCACTATCAAGATCCGTTCCCGCTGAAGAAAGACGATACCGAATACTACCTGCTGAGCCGCGACCATGTTTCCGTGAGCGAATTTGAAGGCCAGGAAATTCTGAAAGTTGCCCCTGAAGCGTTAACCCTGCTTGCCCAGCATGCGTTCCACGACGCCTCGTTCATGCTGCGCCCGGCGCACCAACAGCAGGTGGCCGATATCCTCAAAGATCCGGACGCCAGCGAAAACGACAAGTACGTTGCGCTGCAATTTCTGCGTAACTCAGAAATCGCCGCCAAGGGTATTTTACCGACCTGCCAGGACACCGGCACGGCGATCATCGTCGGCAAAAAGGGCCAGCGCGTCTGGACCGGCGGCGGCGATGAAGAGGCGCTGTCGCGCGGGGTTTATAACACCTACATCGAAGAGAACCTGCGCTATTCGCAGAACGCCGCGCTGGATATGTACAAAGAGGTCAATACCGGCAGCAACCTGCCGGCGCAGATCGATCTCTACAGCGTGGACGGCGAAGAGTACAAATTCCTGTGCATCGCCAAGGGCGGCGGCTCCGCCAACAAAACCTATCTGTATCAGGAAACCAAGGCGCTGCTGTCGCCGGGCAAGCTGAAAAACTACCTGGTCGACAAGATGCGTACTCTGGGCACCGCGGCTTGCCCGCCGTACCATGTGGCGTTCGTCATCGGCGGCACCTCGGCGGAAGCGACGCTGAAAACCGTCAAACTGGCCTCGACCAAGTATTACGATGGCCTGCCGACGGAAGGTAACGAGCATGGCCAGGCATTCCGCGATCTGGAACTCGAAGCGGAACTGCTGCAAGAAGCGCAAAACCTGGGGCTGGGCGCACAGTTCGGCGGCAAATACTTCGCACATGATATCCGCGTCGTGCGCCTGCCGCGCCACGGCGCCTCCTGCCCGGTTGGCATGGGCGTCTCCTGCTCGGCGGACCGCAACATCAAAGGCAAGATCAACCGCGACGGCATCTGGCTGGAAAAACTGGAGCACAATCCGGGTAAATTCATTCCTCAGGAGCTGCGCCAGGCGGGGGAGGGCGAGGCGATCAAGGTCGATCTCAACCGCCCGATGGCCGAGATCCTCAAACAGCTGTCGCAGTATCCGGTTTCCACCCGCCTGTCGCTGAGCGGCACCATCATCGTTGGCCGCGATATCGCGCACGCCAAGCTGAAAGAGCGCCTGGATCGCGGTGAAGGCCTGCCGCAGTACGTCAAGGATCACCCGATCTACTACGCCGGCCCGGCTAAAACGCCGGAAGGCTATGCGTCCGGTTCCTTGGGGCCGACCACCGCCGGGCGTATGGATTCCTACGTCGACCTGCTGCAATCCCACGGCGGCAGCATGATCATGCTGGCGAAAGGCAACCGCAGCCAGCAGGTGACGGATGCCTGCCACAAGCACGGCGGCTTCTACCTCGGCAGCATCGGCGGCCCGGCGGCGGTGCTGGCGCAGCAGAGCATCAAGAGCCTGGAGTGCGTGGAGTACCCTGAGCTGGGCATGGAAGCGATCTGGAAAATCGAAGTGGAAGATTTCCCGGCGTTTATCCTGGTGGATGACAAAGGCAATGACTTCTTCCAGAAGATCCAGGCCGGTCAGTGTTCCAACTGCCTGAAATAATCGCCTCTCCCCCTCCACCGCCCGCGGGCGGTGGAGGGGGTTGTGTAAAGTCCTGTAGCTTGCTGGACGCCGAGTTTTAACCTGTATACCCTACGTGGATAGCACTAAAATTCGACTAATGGAATATCGGCAACAGAAGGTTTCAGCAAGCACATGGGAACGCAGGAAAATCATATCAGGGAACTGCTGGTCTGGATTGAAGATAACCTGACCAATCCGCTGTCGTTGGATATCGTTTCCGCCAAGTCAGGCTATACGAAATGGTACCTGCAGCGCATGTTCAAGAAGCAGACCGGATTATCGTTAGCTTCCTACATTCGCGCTCGCCGCCTCTACATCGCCGCCTTCGCCTTGCGTTTCACGCAGAAGAGCATCCTCGATATTTCGGTCGAATATCAATTCGATAACCAGCAGACGTTCTCGCGCTGTTTCAAGAAACATTTCGCCGAATCGCCCAGCGTGTATCGTCATGCCCGCAAACAGGACTTCAGCAATCTGGTGCGTTCGCTGGCGGCCAGCCAGCCCGGCGATATTCAGGTCGAACGCGTCAGCATCGCCAGAGGGCAATACGCCTTTCACGGCAAACAGTACGCTTATCACCTGGATATCGAAAAGTTGGATAAGTCGCATCTGCCGCAGCGCAGCGCGCTGCGGGCGCAGTTCTACACCTTGTTGGGCGAGCGTCCGGCGCAAATCTATTCGTTTACCCAACTGGTGCCGGACGGCGAGCGGGTCAGGGTCGACTATACCCTGGGCGTGACGGCGGACTATCCGCTGCGTGAGGGCGTGGCGCTGGAGCCGCTGCCGGAGATCCACGGCGAGTTTTGCCGTTTTCGCTATTCCGGCAAGCCGGTGGCGCTCAATGATCACATCATTCAAATCTACACGCAGGTGCTGCCCGAAATGGGGCTGGCCCGCGGCGACGGGCCGGACATGACGGTGTTCAGCTATTCGCTGAGCGGGAAAGAGGAGTTGCACCTGGAGCTGCAGCATCTGGTGCCGGTGGTGCCGCTGCATTGATCCCGTCGGCGGCCGGCAGCCGGTTTTTTTGCTGCACGATCGCCGCCATCACCGCCAGGGCGATTTCCGCCGGGGTTTTGCTGCCGAGCGGCAGGCCGATCGGCGCATGGATGCGTTCCAGCTCCTGCGGCGTGAACTCGGCGATCTGCTGCAACCGCTGGCGCCGGCGCGCGCTGTTTCTGAGCGAGCCCATGGCGCCGATATAAAACGCCGGGGTGTGGATCGCTTCCATCAGCGTCAGATCGTCCATACGCGGATCGTGGGTCAGCGCCACGACGGCGGTATTGGCGTGGCAGCCCCCCTCTTCGATGAACTTGGCCGGAAACTGGCGCAGCAGCGTCACGCCGGGCTTCAGCTCGGCGGCGAAGTTGTCCAGCGCCTCCGGGCGGTTCTCGCACACCAGCACCTCAAACCCCAGCGCCACGGCGAAATCGGCACAGTACAGCGCCACGCTGGACAGCCCGGCGATCAGCAGGCGCGGCGCGGCCGCGATGTGCAGGGTGATCTGCTCGAGCCGGCGTTCGACCTGAGTGGCGCTGGTGAAGTGGCTCTGCTCAAGGCTGTGGCAGGCGTTGGGCAGCGTCAGGCGTTTGAGCAACGCGTGATGCCCTTCCAGCGCGCCGGCGATGCGCTGCAGGTAAGCGACGCTGGCTTCTCCCGCCGGCAGATACTCGATCAGCACGTCCAGCACGCCGCCGCACGGCAGCGCTACATTGGGCGTCATGCCGCCTTCGCCGTAACGAATCACCTGGCTGGCCGCCTGATACTCCCCGGCGGCCACGCGCCGCAGAAAGTCCTCCTCCACGCATCCGCCCGACAATGAGCCGCTGTAGCGGCCGTCGCGGGTCGCCGCCATCAACGCGCCCGGCGAGCGCGGCGAAGAGCCATAGGTGCTGAGCACGGTGCATAACCAAACCGGCTGTTGTTGCAGCCAGCTTATCGCCTGGCTGACCACGGTGACATCAAGATGTTGCATAGGTGAATTTACTCGCTGGCCGGGAGTTGCGATGGAAGATCAATATCCCGCACGACGCCGGGGTGCTCAAGCGGCAGCAGGTGGGCTGCTGCGCCTTGCAGCAGCCCACGGGCGCCATTATCGCCGCGCAGTTGGCAAAGTGGTTTGCGCAATCGGGCGGAAAAGCCGACCGGGTGACCGGGCTGTTGCGCATAACAGGGGCGCACGATCGGGTGCTGCCGTAAGGCATCCGCCACCTGTCGGAAAACGTCGGCGCCGACGAATGGCATATCGGCCAGGTGGATCAGCCAGCCTTGCCAGTGCGGCGTGGCCGCAACGCCTGCGGCGATCGAGTCGCCGAGGCCCGCGCTGGCGAGCAGGGTGACCGGCACCTGGTTGGCGGCGCAGGCTGCCAGTACCGGCAGATTATCCGGCCGGGTCACCACCTGTACCGGCAGGCCGGAGGCCAGCGCCTGGCATAGGGTGTGCTCGAACAGCGAACGCCGCTCGCCCGCCGCATCGGCAAACCCGGCGTTCAATTTGTTGCCCTGGCCGCCGGCCTGAATAAAGCGCTCTCCGCGTCCGGCGGCGGTAATGACAATGCCCGTGGTCATGGTTGAAGTCCGCGTTTGCGCAAATTATTTATTAGCCTACAAACTACCTGTGTTTTGTAAATGTTTTTTTGTTGAAAACAGCCTGTTAATCATCACATAATTTTAGTTATAAGCATATGCTTATGACGTCTACGGCAAGGTCGTCAGCGTTTGCGCAACAACACCGCGAACAAAAACCAATTACAAGAAAGACGTGAAGGACTTATTTATGAGCAATTTCAACCCGTCGCGGCGCCGCTTCATCAAAAGCGCCGTGATTGCGGGGGTCTCCGTGTACCTCGCCCCCCTGTACAGCCGCGCCTACGCCGCGCTGTTCGAGCAAAAAATCCTCCAGTCACCCAACTGGGATCCGCAGGCCAAGCGCGTGCGTTTCCGTATCGACGGCCGCGCCAAGGTCATGGGGCAGAAGGTGTTCGCACGCGATATCCGTGCGGTGGACATGCCGCACTGGCCGCAGAAACAGGCGCACGCCTTCATTCTGCGCGTGACCAAAGCCGACCGGCTGTTCGAGGGGGTCGATCTGTCGCTGCTGGGGGACGATCTGCAGCCCGATCGCCTGGTGACGGCGGAAGATCTGGCGCGCGATGGCCTGGCCTTTCCGGCGTTCTACGGTGACGACATGCTGCTGCCGAACGGCAAAACCCCTGCCTATCTCGGCCAGGCAGTGGCGATCCTGATCTATCACGACTTCGCCCGTTTCCGCTTCGCCAAGGACAAGCTGAAATTCCGTGAGGAAACCATCAAATACGGCGCGGTCACCGGCCCGCTGGAGCGCGATCCCTGGGGCAGTTTCCGTTACGTGCGGGTGGGGGGAGAACAGCCGTTCGACGACGATCGCTTCTCCAGCCTGAAGGATACGCCGATCTTCCCGGTATCGATGAAAAAACATCTGCCGGTGTGGCCGGAAGGGCGCGAGGGCGGCAAGCTGGATCAGGAAGGCATGCGCTATGCAGGGATGATCGCCGACGAGTTGGCGAATCCGCCGGCCGACTGGCTGGTAATGTCGCGCCGCTACACCACGCAGTCGATCGACACCTCGGCGCTGGAGCCGGACAACGCCAATGGCTGGTTCGACGCGCAGACGCAAACCCTGCATCTGGTGGTGCCGACTCAGTCGCCGCAGGAAGTGGCCGACGAGATGCCGCGCATGCTGGCCAAGCGCAATCCGCCGGTGAAACAGCTGATCCTGCACCCGTGCTACACCGTGGGCTACGGCTCGAAAGACCACTACAACTTCCCGTATTACGGCGCGGTGGCGGCGATGTACGGCGACGGCCACCCGGTGCGCCTGGCCAACGATCGCTTCGAACAGTTCCAGACGGCGCTGAAGCGCCACGCGTTCGACATGAACTACCGCATCGCGGTGAATAAGCAGACCGGCGTCATGCAGTCGTTCCTCGGTGACATGACGGCGGACGGCGGCGGCCGCAGCAACTTCACCCCTTCGGTGGTGATGGTCGGCGCGACCGCCGCCCAGTCGATTTACTACTTCCCGAAAAGCGATCTGTCGTCGGTCGGGCTGGCCTCACGCGCCATCGATGCCGGCTCGGCGCGCGGTTACGGCACGCTGCAGAGCATGGCCGCCACCGAGATGATGGTGGATGAGCTGGCCGCCGAGCTGAAGATCGACCCGATCGAGTTTCGCCTGCGCAACGTGCTGAAATCCGGCATGAAAAACACCCAGGGGGCGATCCCGGCCGGTGCGATCCGCGCTGATGAAGTGCTGGAGAAGGCGGCGAAGCACGAGATGTGGCTCAAGCGCGCCGAACGCAAGGCCGAGTTTGAGAGCCGCCATCCCGGCAAGCGCTATGGCGTCGGCTTCGGCTGCGTGCAGAAAGACTTCGGCACCGGGGCGGAAACCTCGTTCGCCCGGGTGGAGCTGAGCGAAGATGGCCGCATCACGCTGCATCACAGCGGCGCGGAGATGGGCACCGGCATGTCGACCTCGCAGTCGGTATTGTGCGCGCAGTGGCTGGGCAAACCGGCCGACGAAGCCCACTTCTCGGTCACCGACTGGTCGGTATTGCCGATGGTCACCAGCGGCGATCCTTACCTGATGTCGCAGGAAGAGCAGGATAAGCTGCAAACCAACCCCAACTGGACGCCGAGCTACTGTTCGCCGTCGAGCGCCAGCAACTCGGCCTATTACTTCTCGCACAGTACCCGCGAAGCGGCGCGCCTGATCTTCGATCACGGCCTGTGGCCGGCGGCGATGGCGCTGTGGCAGGCCGGCATCGGCGGCGGCCAGGCGGCGCCGCTGGTGGTGCGGCGCGAAGATGCGCGTTGGGTCGAAGGCGGCCTGACGGCGGCGGGCATGTCGGTGCTGAGCCTCGAGCTGCTGGCCAAGACGGCTTATCAGATGGGCGGCGTCACCGGCGCGGCGGTGCACGTCTTCAACCGCTGGCAGTGGGCGGAGGCCGATTTCACGTTGAACGGCAAAAGCGAGCGCCTGCCGATCGACGGCATGGCGCTGCGCAATGCCAACGGTGAATTCAAGCCGCTGGCGCGCGGGCAGGTCTACTACCCGCCGACCCAGCGCAACAATGCGGCAGTGACCTACTACAGCGCCGTCGGCACGCTGGCGGAAGTGGCGGTGGATATCGCCACCGGCCAGGTGGAGTTGTTGAATCACCATTCGATCATGGAGTGCGGCAACCTGATCGTGCCGGAACTGGTTTCCGGCCAGCTGCAGGGCGGGCTGGCGATGGGCATCGGCCATGCGCTGCACGAATATTTACCGCTGTACGAAGACGGCCCGGGCAACGGCACCTGGAACTTCAACCGTTACCACCTGCCGCGCGCCAGCGACGTGGCGGTGTGGAAACAGAGCGGCGACATCCTGCCGGCGCTGTCGGAAACCGATCCGCCGAAAGGCATGGCGGAGGTGGTGATGATCCCGATCGTGGCCGCACTGGTCAACGCCATTGCCGACGCCACCGGCCACCGTTTCCGTGATTTGCCCGTTCGTGCAGAAAATATTCGTGAGGTATTACAATGAGCATTAAAACCCAGCCGATTTCCCTGACCATCAACGAGAAACAGTACGGCCCGATCGAGGTGCCGGAAGGCTTGATGATGATCGATTTCCTGCACGAGTATCTCGATTTGACCGGTTCGCGCCTCGGCTGCGGGCAGGGCATTTGCCATGCCTGCGTGGCGATTGTCGATCACCCGAGCGGCACCAGCGAAGAGGTGCGCACCTGCATCACCGGCGCGCATTTCTTCAACGGCAAGAAAGTGCGCACCGTCGAAGGCCACGCCAGGGTGGACGAACAGGGGGAGGTGGTTGAGCTGTCGCCGATCCAGCAGGCGTTTCTGGAGCACTACAGCTTCCAGTGCGGCTACTGCACGCCGGGCTTCGTCAACGCCGCCACCATTTTCGTGGAAAAGCTCAAGCGTGAGCCGATCGCCCGCGATCAGCTGGAGAACGCCATCGAGCAGGCGCTGGACAGCCACATCTGCCGCTGCACCGGCTACGTGCGCTATTACGAAGCGGTGCGCGACGTGGTGCTGAAAACGCCGGGCCTGCTGAAGGAGACGGCGCAATGAAAAAACGTCTCGCAGTGTTGATTGTGCTGGTGGCGATCGTGGTGATCGCGCTGCTGTGGTGGCGGGAAAACCGCCGTTACGACGGCCCGGTGCAGCAGGTGACCGCCGGCGCCGAACAGATCGCCCGCGGCCGCTATCTGGCGCAGGCCGCCGACTGTGCCGCCTGCCATACCGCCAGCGGCGGGGCGCCGTTGGCCGGCGGCTATCCGTTGGAAACGCCGTTCGGCACGATTTACGGCAGCAACCTGACGCCGTCGGCCGACCACGGCATCGGGCGCTGGAGCAAGGACGACTTCTTCCTGGCGCTGACGCAGGGAGTGGCGCCGGGCGGGCGGCACCTGTACCCGGCGATGCCTTACACCTCGTATAAGGGCATGTCGCGTCAGGACGCCGACGACATCTACGCTTACCTGATGACGCGCCCGGCGGTGGATGTGGCCATTCCGGCTAACGAGATGCCGTTCCCGTTCAACCAGCGCATGGCGCTGATCGGCTGGAACCTGCTGTTCCGCAGCCAGGATCCGCTGCCGGCCAGCTCGCAGGGCAGCTCGCCGCAATGGCAGCGCGGCCGCTATCTGGCCGATGTGCTGGGCCACTGTGGCGAATGTCACACGCCGCGCGGCGCGCTGGGGCAGATGGATCTCGGCAAGCCGATGCAGGGCGGCGATCTCGGCCGCTTCATGGCGCCGGACATTACGCCGCACGGTCTGGCGCAGCGCGGCTGGACGCCGCAGGACGTCAGCCGCTTCCTCGGCACCGGCCTTGCGCCGCAGGGTTCGGCCTTCAGTGAGATGCATATGGTGGTGGATCTCAGCACCCGTCATTTGACGCCGGAAGATCATCAAGCGCTGGCGCTGTATCTGATGGGCGAGCAGCCGCCGGCGGCTGTGCCGGTGAAAATGGGGCAGGGCAGCGATGCTGGGCGCATGGCCTATCTGGATCAGTGCGCCGGCTGCCACGCGCGCGAAGGCGAGGGCAAACCGCACGTCGCGCCGGCGATGCGCGATAACGCCACGCTGCGCCAGGCGGACGGCAAGAACCTGATCGTGTCGGTGCTGGACGGCCTGCCGGCCCAGCAGTTCCCGAACGGTGAAAGCATGCAGAGCATGCCGGGCTTCGGCGAGCGTTTGAGCGATGCCGACGTGGCGGAACTGGTAAATTACCTGCGGGTGACCTGGGGCGGTTTGCCGGCGGACATCACCGCCGAGCAGGTGAAAGCGCTGCGCAAGTAAGCGGCGTTCAGGCAAAAAAATGGCCCGCATCTGCGGGCCGTTTTGTTTACTGCGCGGTCACGGGATTCAACGGCTGGTGACGCCGTCGACGCGCTGGCTGCGCTGTTTGATGGCGTAACCGACGGCCAGGATCGCTACCCACACCGGGATCAGCAGCACCGAGATTTGAATACCCGGCGTCAGGTACATGATCACCAGGATGCCGGCCATGAACAGCAGGCACAGGTAGTTGCTGAACGGGTACCAGAACGCTTTGAACTTCGGCACCACGCCTTCGCGGTTTTTGGCGGCGCGGAACTTCAGGTGCGCCAGGCTGATCATCGCCCAGTTGATCACCAGCGCCGACACCACCAGCGCCATCAGCAGTTCGAAGGCGCGGCCCGGGATCAGGTAGTTAATCAGCACGCACAGCGCGGTGGCGAGGGCGGAAATGCCGATGGCCACCACCGGCACGCCGCGGCCATCGACCTTCAGCAGGCTTTTCGGGCCGTTGCCCTGCTGCGCCAGGCCGTACAGCATGCGGCTGTTGCAGTAGACGCAGCTGTTGTAGACCGACAGCGCGGCGGTGAGCACCACGATGTTCAGCACGGTCGCTACCAGGTTGCTGTTCAGCGCGTGGAAGATCAGCACGAACGGGCTGCCGCCTTCGACCACTTTGCCCCACGGGTACAGCGACAGCAGAATGGCCAGTGAACCGATATAGAAGATCAGGATGCGGTAGATCACCTGATTGGTGGCTTTCGGAATGCTTTTTTGCGGGTTGTCGGCTTCGGCGGCGGTGATGCCGACCAGCTCGAGGCCGCCGAAGGAGAACATGATCACCGCCATCGCCATCACCAGGCCCATGACGCCGTTCGGGAAGAACCCGCCCTGCGCCCACAGGTTGGTGACGGTGGCTTCCGGGCCGCCCATGCCGCTGAACAGCAGGTAGGCGCCGAACACGATCATGCCGATAATCGCCACCACTTTGATGATGGCGAACCAGAACTCCATCTCGCCGTAAACTTTGACGTTGGCCAGGTTGATGGCGTTGATCGCCAGGAAGAACACCGCGGCGGAAACCCAGGTGGGGATCTCCGGCCACCAGTACTGCACGTAGATGCCGACTGCGGTCAGCTCCGCCATCGCCACCAGGACATACAGCACCCAGTAGTTCCAGCCGGAGGCGAAGCCGGCGAAGTTGCCCCAGTATTTGTAGGCGAAGTGGCTGAAGGAGCCGGCGACCGGCTCTTCCACCACCATTTCCCCCAGCTGGCGCATGATCAGAAACGCGATGAAGCCGCCGATGGCGTAGCCGAGAAGCACTGACGGGCCGGCCATTTTTATTGTTTGAGCGATACCGAGAAATAACCCGGTGCCGATTGCGCCACCTAAGGCGATGAGCTGAATATGGCGGTTTTTCAGGCCGCGCTTCAGCTGGTCACCATGCTGTTGACCATCCATCAATCTAACCCTCTGTCGTTGTGAATGCCCACCTGCCTGTAAAGCAGTGGTTACGATGTGTGTTTTGTTTTATTTACGGCGTTATAGCTATTAATTCCACGGCGCCGCTACCGTTTGGCAGAGAATAATGTTATGCGCGTCGGTTTGCACCTGCTTTGTCGTGTGAGTGATTAAGATTGCAGCAGTTTAGGAAACAAAATGCGGGTTGTGTGACGGCAGGAGGGATTCAGTGCATGAAATAAGCAACAAATCACATAATGCGCAAAAATAACGTAGATCTGAACGGTGGGCTGCGTTCAAATAATGAACGAACCGCCGTTGCGCTGCTCGCCAAATAGCCATTCATTAAAGCGTAATAACCATGCAATAAAACTCGGGCAAAAAGTTTGCACTCTGCCTTGCGTAAGGTTTGGTAAAAGTTAAATCCCCAACCTGCCGCGTAAATGGTAATACCATCACGGCGTTACCGGTTTGCAGCGGGGTTTTCAGCGGGGTGTTAAAATGTGCGGGTAACCTGATTTCGATCAAGGCCCGTATGGACAGGAGGTGAATACTTTGTTACTTTACCGTCACGTTTTTGAAATTGGTATTACCAATTGACTCCGCGCCATTCGCAGAGAAGAATTCACTCATGGCCTACAGCAAAATCCGCCAACCCAAGTTGTCAGATGTTATCGAGCAACAGCTCGAATACCTGATCCTCGAGGGGACACTGCGCCCAGGCGAAAAACTGCCTCCGGAGCGCGAGCTGGCGAAACAATTTGATGTCTCCCGTCCTTCTCTGAGAGAGGCCATTCAGCGCCTTGAAGCGAAAGGGCTGCTCCTGCGCCGTCAGGGCGGCGGCACCTTCGTGCAAACTAATCTGTGGCAGAGCTTCAGCGATCCGCTGGCCGAGCTGCTGGCCGACCATCCCGAATCACAGTTCGATCTGCTGGAAACCCGTCACGCGCTGGAAGGCATTGCCGCCTATTACGCGGCGCTGCGCGGCACCGATGAAGATCTGGCGCGCATCCGCGACTGCCACATCGTGATTCAACAGGCTCAAGACAGCGGCGATCTCGACGCCGAAGCCGATGCGGTCATGCAGTATCAAATCGCCGTGACCGAAGCCGCTCACAACGTTGTGTTACTTCACCTGCTACGCTGCATGGGGCCGATGCTGGAACAGAACGTGCGTCAGAACTTTGAATTGCTCTACTCGCGCCGTGAGATGTTGGCAAAAGTGAGCAGCCACCGCGCCGGAATTTTTGAGGCGATTGTGGCACGCGAGCCGGAAAAGGCCCGTGAAGCCTCGCATCGCCACTTGGCGTTTATCGAGGAAATCTTGCTGGATCTCAGCCGGGAGCATACTCGGCGCGAGAGATCGCTGCGGCGTCTCCAGCAACGCAAGGATTAAGAGCTGTCCTCTTCAGGGTACACCAGCCTGCGGGGGTTAAGTTCGAGGTACTTAGTTAAGTACTTAAGCGGCAACTAAACTGATGGGCCTGTCTTCGTGTGTTTTGGCACAGAACACAGGAAGACAGGCTCCAAACAAACCATTAGACAGATAAGGAATACCACCATGTCAGAACGTTTAAACAATGACGTGGATCCGATCGAAACCCGCGACTGGCTGCAGGCGATCGAATCGGTCATCCGTGAAGAGGGTGTTGAGCGAGCTCAGTTTCTGATTGATCAGGTATTGGGAGAAGCCCGCAAAGGCGGCGTTAACGTTGCGGCCGGTGCTGCAGCGCACAACTACGTCAACACCATCGCGGTAGAAGACGAACCGGCTTACCCAGGCAACCTGGATCTGGAACGCCGCATTCGCTCTGCGATCCGTTGGAACGCGATCATGACCGTTCTGCGCGCATCCAAGAAAGACCTGGAGCTGGGCGGCCACATGGCTTCCTTCCAGTCTTCCGCGACCTTCTATGAAGTCTGCTTTAACCACTTCTTCCGCGCACGCAACGAGAAAGACGGCGGCGACCTGGTCTACTTCCAGGGCCACATCTCTCCGGGCGTTTACGCGCGCGCCTTCCTTGAAGGCCGCCTGACCGAAGAACAGATGAACAACTTCCGTCAGGAAGTGCACGGCAACGGCCTGTCCTCTTACCCGCATCCTAAGCTGATGCCGGAATTCTGGCAGTTCCCGACCGTATCCATGGGCCTGGGCCCAATCAGCGCCATCTATCAGGCGAAGTTCCTGAAATACCTGGAACACCGCGGCCTGAAAGACACCTCTGAGCAGACCGTTTACGCCTTCCTGGGCGACGGCGAGATGGATGAGCCGGAATCCAAAGGCGCCATCACCATCGCCACCCGCGAGAAGCTGGACAACCTGGTGTTCGTCATCAACTGCAACCTGCAGCGCCTGGACGGCCCGGTCACCGGTAACGGCAAGATCATCAACGAACTGGAAGGCATCTTCTCCGGCGCAGGCTGGCAGGTGCTGAAAGTGATCTGGGGCGGCCGTTGGGACGAGCTGCTGCGCAAAGACACCAGCGGTAAACTGGTTCAGCTGATGAACGAGACCCTGGACGGCGACTACCAGACCTTCAAATCCAAAGACGGCGCTTACGTGCGCGAGCACTTCTTCGGCCGTTACCCGGAAACCGCGGCGCTGGTCAAAGACATGACCGACGACGAAATCTGGGCGCTGAACCGTGGTGGTCACGATCCGAAGAAAATCTTCGCTGCACTGAAAAAAGCGCAGGACACCAAAGGCAAACCGACCGTTATCCTGGCCCACACCATCAAAGGTTACGGCATGGGTGAAACCGCGGAAGGTAAAAACATCGCTCACCAGGTGAAGAAAATGAACATGGAAGGGGTTCACCACTTCCGCGATCGTTTCAACGTGCCGGTTGCCGATGCTGACATCGAAAAACTGCCGTACATCACCTTCGAGAAAGATTCCGAAGAGTACAAATACCTGCACGAACGTCGCCAGGCGCTGAAAGGCTACGTGCCTACCCGTCTGCCGGAGTTCACCCAGAAGCTGGAAATGCCGGCGCTGGAAGATTTCAGCTCGCTGCTGGAAGAGCAGAACAAAGAGATCTCCACCACTATCGCCTTCGTGCGTGCCCTGAACGTGATGCTGAAGAACAAGTCGATCAAAGATCGCCTGGTGCCAATCATCGCCGACGAAGCGCGTACCTTCGGTATGGAAGGTCTGTTCCGTCAGATCGGTATCTACAGCCCGAACGGCCAGCAGTACACCCCGCAGGACCGTGAGCAGGTTGCTTACTACAAAGAAGACGAGAAAGGCCAAATCCTGCAGGAAGGCATCAACGAACTGGGCGCAGCCTCTTCCTGGCTGGCCGCAGCGACCTCCTACAGCACCAACGATCTGCCGATGATTCCGTTCTACATCTACTACTCGATGTTCGGTTTCCAACGTATCGGCGACCTGTGCTGGGCAGCGGGCGACCAACAGGCGCGCGGCTTCCTGATCGGCGGGACCTCGGGCCGTACTACCCTGAACGGCGAAGGTCTGCAGCACGAAGATGGCCACAGCCACATTCAGTCTCTGACCATCCCTAACTGCATCTCTTACGATCCGGCTTACGCGTACGAAGTGGCGGTGATCATGCACGACGGTCTGGTGCGCATGTATGGCGACAACCCGGAAAACGTGTACTACTACCTGACCACGCTGAACGAAAACTACCACATGCCTGCGATGCCGCAGGGTGCGGAAGAAGGTATCCGCAAGGGTATCTACAAGCTGGAAACGCTGGAAGGCAGCAAAGGCAAGGTGCAGCTGCTGGGCTCCGGCGCCATCCTGCGCCACGTGCGCGAAGCTGCGCAAATCCTGGCGAAGGACTACGGCGTGGGTTCCGACACCTACAGCGTGACCTCGTTCACCGAACTGGCGCGCGACGGCCAGGATTGCGAGCGCTGGAACATGCTGCACCCAACCGAAACGCCACGCGTGCCTTACATCGCTCAGGTGATGAGCGACGCGCCGGCGGTAGCCTCTACCGACTACATGAAACTGTTCGCCGAACAGGTTCGTACTTATGTGCCGGCCAGCGATTATCGCGTACTGGGCACCGACGGCTTCGGTCGTTCGGACAGCCGCGAAAACCTGCGTCACCACTTTGAAGTCGATGCGTCCTACGTGGTGGTTGCTGCTCTGGGTGAACTGGCTAAACGCGGTGAGATCGAAGCTTCTGTGGTTGCTGACGCAATCAAGAAATTCGACATCAACCCGGAAAAAGTTAACCCGCGTCTGGCCTAAGAGGTACTGAATAATGTCTATCGAAATCAACGTACCGGACATCGGTGCAGATGAAGTCGAAATCACCGAGATTCTGGTGAAGGTCGGCGATAAAGTTGAAGCGGAACAATCGCTGATCACCGTGGAAGGCGACAAGGCTTCCATGGAAGTGCCCTCCCCGCAGGCGGGCGTGGTGAAAGAGATCAAAGTGGCGGTCGGCGATAAAACCGAAACCGGCAAACTGATCATGATCTTCGAAGCGGCAGGCGCAGCGGAAGCTGCTCCGGCGGCGAAAGCGGAAGAAAAACCGGCAGCAGCAGCAGCTGCCCCGGCTGCCGCTGCGGCCAAAGACGTTGCCGTGCCGGACATCGGCGCCGACGAAGTCGAAGTGACCGAGATCCTGGTGAAAGTGGGCGACAAGGTGGAAGCCGAGCAGTCCCTGATCACTGTGGAAGGCGACAAGGCTTCCATGGAAGTCCCTGCGCCGTTCGCGGGTACCGTGAAAGAGATCAAGATCGCGACCGGCGACAAAGTGAAAACCGGTTCCCTGATCATGGTGTTCGAAGTGGCCGGCGCCGCTTCCGCTGCTGCTCCGGCTGCGGCTGAAGCACCGGCTGCCGCTGCAGCGCCTGCGGCCTCTGCGGCCAAAGACGTCGCCGTGCCGGACATCGGCGGTGACGAAGTCGAAGTGACCGAAGTGATGGTCAAGGTAGGCGACAAGGTTGCCGCCGAGCAGTCTCTGATCACCGTGGAAGGCGACAAGGCCTCCATGGAAGTGCCAGCGCCGTTCGCGGGCACCGTGAAAGAGATCAAGATCGCGACCGGCGACAAAGTGAAAACCGGCTCCCTGATCATGGTGTTCGAAGTGGAAGGCGCTGCGCCTGCCGCTGCCGCCGCGCCAGCCGCTAAAGCGGACGCTGCGCCGGCGCCGGCCGCCGCTAAAGCCGCCGCTCCGGCTGCGAAAGCTGAAGACAAAGGCGAGTTCGCCGAGAACGCGGCCTACGTGCACGCGACCCCGGTCATTCGTCGTCTGGCGCGTGAATTCGGCGTTAACCTGGCGAAAGTGAAAGGCACCGGTCGTAAAGGCCGCATCCTGCGCGAAGACGTTCAGGCTTACGTGAAAGACGCGGTGAAACGCGCTGAAGCGGCTCCGGCTGCTGCCGGCGGCGGTCTGCCGGGCATGCTGCCATGGCCGAAAGTGGACTTCAGCAAGTTCGGCGAGATCGAAGAAGTCGAAATGGGCCGCATCCAGAAGATCTCTGGTGCGAACCTGAGCCGCAACTGGGTGATGATCCCGCACGTGACTCACTTCGACAAAACCGATATCACCGATCTGGAAGCGTTCCGCAAGCAGCAGAACGAAGAAGCGGCCAAGCGCAAGCTGGACGTGAAGTTCACGCCTGTCGTGTTCATCATGAAAGCCGTTGCTGCCGCTCTGGAGCAGATGCCGCGCTTCAACAGCTCGCTGTCCGAAGACGGTCAGAAGCTGACGCTGAAGAAATACATCAACATCGGCGTGGCGGTAGATACCCCGAACGGCCTGGTGGTTCCGGTGTTCAAGGACGTGAACAAGAAGAGCATCACCGAGCTGTCTCGCGAGCTGATGACCATCTCCAAGAAAGCGCGCGACGGCAAGCTGACCGCGGGCGAGATGCAGGGCGGCTGCTTCACCATCTCCAGCCTGGGCGGTATCGGGACGACTCACTTCGCGCCGATCGTCAATGCGCCGGAAGTGGCTATCCTGGGCGTCTCCAAGTCTGCGATGGAGCCGGTCTGGAACGGTAAAGAGTTCATGCCGCGCCTGATGATGCCGATGTCGCTGTCCTTCGACCACCGCGTTATCGACGGTGCCGATGGTGCGCGCTTCATCACCATCATCAACAACATGTTGTCCGACATTCGCCGTCTGGTGATGTAATGCAAAAGGGGCGCAGCATGCTGCGCCCCTGACGATTCTGTAGCAGTTTTGTCGGATTTTGCATAACTCGACAAAATTGTTGAGACACGGGTCACTCGAACACGCTTTGCAGATTATTAACAATTCTGTAAACTGCTCGCGGTGTAAGCGTCCCGGTGGATGAAGGGCGTTATGAGATCGATTAGCAATAAAAATGACGTCTGACCCGCCGGACAATCAATTAAGAGGTCATGATGAGTACTGAAATTAAAACTCAGGTCGTGGTAC
Organism: Serratia sp. Z4; assembly: GCF_009900725.1. NCBI lineage: Bacteria > Pseudomonadati > Pseudomonadota > Gammaproteobacteria > Enterobacterales > Yersiniaceae > Serratia > Serratia sp. Z4. Next base: position 34,903 of record NZ_JAAABD010000004.1, on the reverse strand, counting down.
TTGGGGCGGGCCCGGCAGGTTACTCTGCAGCCTTTCGTTGCGCTGACTTAGGTCTTGAAACCGTTCTGGTTGAACGTTATTCCACTCTGGGCGGGGTTTGCCTGAACGTGGGATGTATCCCTTCCAAAGCACTGCTGCACGTTGCCAAAGTGATCGAAGAAGCCAAAGCGCTGGCCGAACACGGCATCGTTTTCGGCGAGCCGAAAACCGACATCGACAAAGTGCGCGTCTGGAAAGAAAAAGTCATCACTCAGCTGACCGGCGGTCTGGCTGGCATGGCCAAAGGCCGTAAAGTGAAAGTGGTCAACGGCCTGGGCAAGTTCACCGGCGCTAACACCCTGGTTGTGGAAGGCGAAAACGGCCCAACCACCATCAACTTCGACAACGCCATCATCGCCGCAGGTTCTCGTCCGATCCAACTGCCATTCATTCCTCATGAAGATCCACGCGTGTGGGATTCTACCGATGCGCTGGAACTGAAAACCGTCCCAGAGCGTCTGCTGGTTATGGGCGGCGGCATCATCGGCCTGGAAATGGGCACCGTATACCATGCGCTGGGTTCACAGATCGACGTCGTTGAAATGTTCGATCAGGTTATCCCGGCGGCAGATAAAGACGTGGTGAAAGTCTTCACCAAACGTATCAGCAAGCAGTTCAACCTGATGCTGGAAACCAAAGTGACCGCGGTAGAAGCCAAAGAAGACGGCATCTACGTCACGATGGAAGGTAAAAAAGCGCCGGCAGAACCACAGCGTTACGACGCGGTGCTGGTGGCGATCGGCCGCGTGCCGAACGGCAAACTGCTGGATGCCGGCAAAGCCGGTGTTGAAGTTGACGAGCGTGGCTTCATCAACGTCGACAAACAGCTGCGCACCAACGTGCCGCACATCTTCGCCATCGGCGACATCGTCGGTCAGCCGATGCTGGCGCACAAAGGCGTGCACGAAGGCCACGTCGCCGCAGAAGTTATCGCCGGCATGAAGCACTACTTCGACCCGAAAGTGATCCCATCCATCGCTTACACCGAGCCGGAAGTGGCGTGGGTGGGTCTGACCGAGAAAGAAGCGAAAGAGAAAGGCATCAGCTACGAAACCTCCACCTTCCCGTGGGCGGCTTCCGGCCGTGCGATCGCTTCCGACTGTGCAGACGGCATGACCAAACTGATCTTCGACAAAGAAACTCACCGCATCATCGGTGGCGCGATTGTCGGCACCAACGGCGGCGAGCTGCTGGGTGAAATCGGTCTGGCTATCGAGATGGGCTGCGACGCGGAAGACATCGCGCTGACCATCCACGCTCACCCGACCCTGCACGAATCCGTGGGTCTGGCGGCGGAAATCTACGAAGGCAGCATCACCGATCTGCCTAACCCGAAAGCCAAGAAGAAGTAATTCTGCTGGTTTGACCGGTCATCAAGCGGCTCCTGAGAAGGGGCCGTTTTTTTTGCTCAGATGCAGAACGCGGTTTTTTGTGGCCGCTGCGCCAAATTCCGATCCTTATGCTTATGTCCACTCTAATTATATGGATATAATGTCCTGCTAGTCCGGCAGCCGATTACGCTGCGCTCAACGATTCAGCAAAGATTTAATGTTGCTTTTATGTGAACGAATTAACAACCGTTTCAAATCCTGATATGCTGGCTGAGCGGAACCGGGCACTGTACCTTACAGTCCAGGACATCGACAGCAGTGCCCCGTCAGGATAGATGGCATCAATATCGCCGTGCGCTCTACCCATCAGTCTTTCATGCTGTAACGCTGTTTGACCGTGCTTGTTTGCCCCAATCACCGTTTCGGGGCCTTTACGGGCCGATCGCCTAGCCACAGAGTGAAACCCAAAGGGTATAAACCCGGTTTGCATATACGCCAGGCACAATAAATGACAATGAGAGCGAGGAGAACGTCGTGCTAGAAGAATACCGTAAGCACGTAGCCGAGCGTGCTGCTGAGGGCATCGCCCCTAAGCCGCTAGACGCCACCCAAATGGCCGCGCTGGTCGAACTACTGAAGAATCCGCCAAAAGGCGAAGAAGAATTCCTGTTAGACCTGCTGATTAACCGTGTTCCACCGGGCGTCGACGAAGCCGCCTACGTCAAAGCAGGTTTCCTGGCGGCCATCGCCAAAGGTGAAGCGACATCCCCCCTGGTTACCCCCGAGAAAGCCATTGAACTGTTAGGCACCATGCAGGGTGGCTATAACATTCACCCGCTGATCGAAGCGCTGGACAACGAAAAGCTGGCGCCGATCGCCGCCAAAGCGCTGTCCCACACGCTGCTGATGTTCGACAACTTCTACGACGTGGAAGAGAAGGCCAAGGCCGGTAACCCGCACGCCAAACAGATCATGCAGTCCTGGGCCGACGCCGAATGGTACCTGTCGCGCCCGGAGCTGGCGGAAAAGATCACCGTCACCGTGTTCAAAGTCACCGGCGAAACCAACACCGACGACCTTTCTCCGGCGCCGGACGCCTGGTCGCGCCCGGACATCCCGCTGCACGCGCTGGCGATGCTGAAAAACGAACGTGAAGGCATCGTGCCGGATCAGCCTGGCAGCGTCGGCCCGATCAAACAGATCGAGCTGCTGAACAAGAAAGGCTTCCCGCTGGCCTACGTCGGCGACGTGGTCGGCACCGGTTCCTCCCGTAAATCCGCCACCAACTCGGTGCTGTGGTTCATGGGCGACGACATCCCGCACGTGCCGAACAAGCGCGGTGGCGGCGTGGTGCTGGGCGGCAAGATTGCGCCTATCTTCTTCAACACCATGGAAGATGCCGGCGCCTTGCCGATCGAAGTGGACGTGTCCGAGCTGAACATGGGCGACGTGATCGACGTTTACCCGTACAAAGGTGAAGTGCGCAACCACGAGACCGGCGCGCTGATTGCCAACTTCGAGCTGAAAACCGACGTGCTGCTGGATGAAGTGCGCGCCGGTGGCCGTATCCCGCTGATCATCGGCCGCGGCCTGACCACCAAGGCGCGCGAAGCGCTGGGTCTGCCGCACAGCGACGTGTTCCGCATCGCCAAACCGGTAGCCGCCAGCAGCAAAGGCTTCTCGCTGGCGCAGAAAATGGTCGGCCGCGCCTGCGGCGTCGCCGGCATTCGCCCTGGCGAATACTGCGAACCGAAGATGACCTCCGTCGGCTCTCAGGACACCACCGGCCCGATGACCCGCGATGAGCTGAAAGACCTGGCCTGCCTCGGCTTCTCCGCCGATCTGGTCATGCAGTCGTTCTGCCACACCGCTGCGTACCCGAAACCGGTTGACGTGACCACGCACCACACGCTGCCTGATTTCATCATGAACCGCGGCGGCGTCTCGCTGCGCCCGGGCGACGGCGTGATCCACTCCTGGCTGAACCGTATGCTGCTGCCTGACACCGTCGGCACCGGCGGCGATTCCCACACCCGCTTCCCGATCGGCATCTCCTTCCCGGCCGGTTCTGGCCTGGTGGCGTTTGCCGCCGCGACCGGCGTGATGCCGCTGGATATGCCTGAGTCGGTGCTGGTGCGCTTCAAAGGCAAAATGCAGCCGGGCATCACCCTGCGCGATTTGGTGCACGCCATCCCTTACTACGCGATCCAGCAAGGTCTGCTGACCGTCGAGAAGAAGGGCAAGAAAAACATCTTCTCCGGCCGTATTCTGGAGATCGAAGGCCTGCCGGATCTGAAGGTCGAGCAGGCGTTTGAGCTGACCGATGCGTCCGCCGAACGTTCCGCCGCCGGTTGTACCATCAAGCTGGACAAGGCGCCGATCGAAGAGTACCTGAACTCCAACATCGTGCTGCTGAAGTGGATGATCTCCGAAGGCTACGGCGATCGCCGTACGCTGGAGCGCCGTATTCAGGGCATGGAAAAATGGCTGGCGGATCCGCAACTGCTGGAAGGCGATGCGGATGCGGAATACGCGGCGGTGATCGACATCGATCTGAACGAGATCAAAGAGCCGATCCTGTGCGCGCCGAACGATCCTGACGACGCGCGCCTGCTGTCCGACGTGGCCAACAGCAAGATCGATGAAGTGTTCATCGGTTCTTGCATGACCAACATCGGCCACTTCCGCGCGGCGGGCAAGCTGCTGGATCAGCACAAGGGCCAGTTGCCGACCCGTCTGTGGGTGGCGCCGCCAACCAAGATGGATGCGGCTCAGCTGACCGAAGAAGGCTACTACAGCGTCTTCGGCAAGAGCGGCGCGCGTATCGAGATCCCGGGCTGCTCGCTGTGCATGGGCAACCAGGCGCGCGTGGCGGACGGCGCGACGGTGGTTTCCACCTCAACCCGTAACTTCCCGAACCGTTTGGGCACCGGCGCCAACGTCTATCTGGCGTCTGCCGAACTGGCCGCGGTAGCGTCCCTGCTGGGCCGCCTGCCGACGCCGGACGAGTACCAGACCTATATGGCGCAGGTCGACAAGACGGCGGCGGATACCTACCGCTACCTGAACTTTGACCAGCTGGGGCAGTACACCGAAAAAGCCGACGGCGTGATCTTCCAAACCGCCGTGTAAGCCGCTATATTGCGCAACTGTTTAACGGGAGGCCTTGGCCTCCCGTTTTATTTTACTCAGTTGCCAACTTTGCGAGCGCTCACTGAGTTAGTCCGCCATTTATGTTTACACTAAGAAAAAGGGCTCAGGAGGGCATGCTATGGATTACGAATTTCTGCGTGACGTCACCGGTCAGGTGATCGTCAGATTTTCGATGGGGCATGAAGCGATTGGCCACTGGATCAACGAAGAAGTCAAAGGCGATTTCAACCTGCTGGACCGCATTGAAGCCGGTGCGGCCGAGGTCAAAGGCAGCGAGCGTCAATGGCAGCTGGAAGGCCATGAATATACGCTGCTGATGGACGGTGAAGAAGTGATGATCCGCGCCAATCAGCTGGAGTTCGAGGGCGATGAAATGGAAGAGGGGATGAACTATTACGACGAAGAAAGCCTCTCATTCTGCGGCGTTGAGGATTTCCTGCTGGTGTTGAAAGCCTATCGTTCTTTCATGCTGAAGTACTAAGCATCAGGGCGCGGCGTGCCGCGCCCTTTCCATCACAGATGCGGAATATTGCGGCCGTAATAGATTTCCTGCATCTCTTTCCATAACAGATCGGTGATCTGCTTGCGCTCGGCGGCGCTCAACGCCTCCGGCTCCGCGTTAAACAGGTAGTGCTTCAGATCGAAATCCTTCAGCAACATCTTGGTATGGAAGATATTTTCCTGGTAAACGTTCACGTCCATCATGTGGTACAGCGCCTTGATGTCTTCCGACATAAAGTTCTGGATCGAATTGATCTCATGATCGATGTAATGTTTCACGCCGTTCACGTCGCGGGTAAAACCACGCACGCGATAGTCCATGGTGACGATGTCGGATTCCAGCTGGTGAATTAAATAGTTCAGCGCCTTGAGGGGCGAAATGACGCCGCAGGTCGAAACCTCGATATCGGCGCGGAAGGTGCACAGCCCGCCTTCCGGATGGCTTTCCGGGTAGGTGTGTACGCAGATATGGCTTTTGTCCAGGTGCGCGACGACCGTATTCGGCAGCGGACCGGGGTGTTCCGACGTATCGACGTCTTTCGGATCGATCGGCTCTTCGCTGACCAGGATGGTGACGCTGGCGCCCTGCGGCTCGTAGTCCTGACGCGCGATGTTCAGAATATTGGCGCCGATGATCGAGCAGGTTTCGCTCAGGATCTCGGTTAACCGGTTGGCGTTATATTGTTCGTCTATGTAGGCGATATAGCCATCGCGATCGTCCGCGGTTTTGGCGTAACAAATATCGTAAATACAAAAACTCAGGCTCTTGGTCAGGTTGTTGAAGCCGTGCAGTTTTAGCTTATGCAATTTGGGCCACCTCCTTTATCTTCTCGCTTAACGTGTTACGTTCAGGGCATTGAGCAAATATTGCGGCAGGGCAAAGCTGCCGACGTGAATTGCCGGGTTGTAATAACGGCAGTGTAGGCCGCTTTGGTTAAAGCGCTGTTGCAGGGCAGGCAGATCGCGCTGGCGCAGCGCCGGGTCCTGGCTCGCCCAGGCGAAGGTCATGATGCCGCCGTAATAGGTCGGGATCGCCGCCTGATAGAAGCTGACGTCGCTAAAGTAGCGGCTCAGTTTGGCGTGGCTGTTGACCGCCTCGTCCTGCTGCAGAAAACAGACGCCGTTCTGCGCGACGAAAATGCCGCCCTCATTCAGGCAGCGGGCGCAGCCTTCATAAAACGCCGAGGTGAACAGGCTTTCGCCGGGGCCGATCGGATCGGTGCAGTCGGAGATGATCACATCGAATGTTTCGTCGGTTTGATTCACGAAGTTGACGCCGTCGTCGATCACCAGCTTGAAGCGCGGATCGTCATAGGCGCCGGCGCTGTGGTTGGGCAGGTATTGGCGGCAGAACTCGACGACGCCGGCGTCGATCTCGACCATGGTGATCTGCTCCACGCCAGGGTGCCGGCTGACTTCACGCAGCATACCGCCGTCGCCGCCGCCGATAATCAGCACTTTCTTCGCCCGGCCGTGCGCCAGCAACGGCACGTGGGTCAGCATTTCGTGATAGATGAACTCGTCACGCTCGGTGGTTTGCACCACGCCGTCGAGCGCCATCACGCGCCCCAGCTCCGGGTTCTCGAAGATCACCAGATCCTGATGATCGGTCTTCTCGCGGTACAGCACCTTCTCTACCGAGAAGTACTGGCCGAAGCCCGTATGCAGCGTTTCGTACCAAATTTCTTTCTGGGTCATGTGCGGGAAACTCCGTAATAACAGCCATGAAAAATCGGCGCAACATCATAGCTAACTCTGCCTGGCGATGCACGGTTGAATTTCAGACAGAGAGAGCGTTAAGCGGATGGGAGAAGGGGAAAGAATTAATTGGCGTAGGCCAGCAGGCTCAACGAGTCACGCGCCAGCGATTTGCACTTCTTGGGCGTTGGAATGGCGATGCCGCTGAGATCGCGATAGCTGTCTTCGCCCAGCGCCTTCATATTGAAACTGTTGTAGTTGCTCAAATCCCAGCGGTTTTGTTGCGCGAAATAGACAATGGCGCGTTTGATTTGCGCGTTTGGCAAATCGTTGTAGCCGCAATCATTTTTCAAATAAATAAATACCGCCGTAAGATCGGCCAGATCTTCCGCCTCGGATTCATTCAGCGCCAGACTGGCGTTGGAGAAGCCCAGCATCGCCAGCAACAGCATCGATAACGTTGTTTTTTTCATCATGAAATAGGCCTGTTTGTCGTCTGCTGACGTTACCACACTTGTCTGTAAAGGCACCAAATTTTATTGCCGGCGGGCCGGCGTCGCGCTTGCCAGTCACACTCTCTTGATTGTGAGGCATAGCTTAAAATACCGCCAGGAAAGGCTTGACCTTCCGCCAGGGGGAAGGTTTAGGCTGGCGGCATTGAGTTATGTCACTGAGAAAAGGGAGTCAGCGATGTTACGCCGTGATTTTATTAAATTAACCGCCGCGCTGGGCGCGGCGAGCGCATTGCCGTTATGGAGCCGAGCCGCCTGGGCGGCCGATAGGCCGGCCCTGCCGGTACCGCCGCTGTTGATGCCGGACGCGCAGGGAAAGATTGCGCTGGCGCTGCAGGCGGGGGAAACCCGCTGGTTGCCCGGCGCCGCGACCAAAACCTGGGGATTCAACGGCGCGCTGCTCGGGCCGGCGGTGAAGCTGCAGCGTGGCCAACCGGTGACGGTCGATATCAAAAACCGCCTGGCGGAGGCCAGTACCGTCCACTGGCACGGTCTGGAAATTCCCGGCGACGTCGATGGCGGCCCGCAGGCGCTGATCCATCCCGGCGCGACGCGCACGGTGAATTTCACCGTTGATCAACCGGCGGCCACCTGCTGGTTCCACCCGCATACACACGGTAAAACCGGCAGCCAGGTGATGATGGGGCTGGCGGGGCTGGTGCTGCTGGAAGACGACGAAAGCGCCAAACTGCCGCTGCCGAAAACCTGGGGGCAGGATGATATTCCGGTGATCCTGCAGGATAAGCGGCTGGGCAAAGACGCGCAGATCGAATACCGCCTGGACGTGATGAGCGCGGCGGTGGGCTGGTTTGGCGATCGCATGTTCACCAACGGCGCGCAGTATCCTCAACATCTGGCGCCGCGCGGCTGGCTGCGTCTGCGTTTCCTCAACGGTTGTAACGCCCGCTCGCTGAATCTGGCGGCCAGTGACAACCGTCCGCTGTACGTCATCGCCAGCGACGGCGGTTTCCTGGCGGAGCCGGTGAAGCTGACCGAGCTGCCGATGCTGATGGGCGAGCGTTTTGAAGTGCTGGTCGATGCCTCCGACGGGAAAGCATTCGATATCGTGACGTTGCCGGTGAAACAGATGGGCATGACGCTGGCGCCGTTCGATCGGCCGCTGCCGGTGTTGCGCATTCAGCCGTCGTTGGCGCAGGGCATTAAAGCCATGCCGGACAGCCTGGTGAAGCTGCCGACATTGCCTGCCACCGCCGGCATCCAGGAGCGTTGGCTGCAGCTGATGATGGATCCGCAGCTGGATATGCTCGGCATGCAGGCGCTGATGGATCGTTATGGCCACCAGGCGATGGCCGGCATGAGCATGAATCATGGCGCGATGGGCGGTGGCGACATGAAAGGCATGGACCACGGTAACATGAAAGGCATGGAAAAGGGCGGCATGCAGGGCATGGATCACGGCAACATGAAAGGCATGGATCATGGCAAGATGGCCGGGATGGATCACGGCGGCGCGCAGGGCAAAGCCAAACCGTTCGACTTCAGCCACGGCAACATGATCAACGGCAAGGCCTTCGACATGACCAAGCCGATGTTCGCCGCCAAACGGGGCCAGTATGAGAAATGGACCATTTCCGGCGAGGGCGACATGATGTTGCACCCGTTCCACATTCACGGCACCCAGTTCCGTATCTTGTCGGAAAACGGCAAACCGCCGGCGGCGCATCGCAGCGGCTGGAAGGACACGGTGCGCGTCGAAGGGTGGCGCAGCGAAGTGCTGGTGCGCTTCGATCATCCGGCAAGCAGCGAACATGCGTATATGGCCCACTGCCACCTGTTGGAACACGAAGATACCGGCATGATGATGGGCTTTACCGTCGACGAATGATCGCGGCCCGGCGCTCATGTGGCGGCGCGCTCGCGTCGCCACCGGCGAAAGGCTATGCTAAACTCCGCACCTTTCTTCCGGCAACTGACCTGAATACTATGAAACACACTGTAGACGTAATGATTTCCGAGCAGGAAGTTAAGACCCGTATCGCCGAACTTGGCCGCCAGATCACCGAACATTACCGCGACAGCGGCAGTGACATGGTGCTGGTCGGGCTGCTGCGCGGCTCCTTCATGTTCATGGCCGATCTGTGCCGCGCGATTGACGTGCCGCACGAAGTCGACTTCATGACGGCTTCCAGCTACGGCAGCGGCATGTCCACCACTCGCGACGTGAAGATCCTCAAGGATCTGGACGAAGACATTCGCGGCAAAGACGTGCTGATCGTGGAAGACATCATCGATTCTGGCAATACGCTGAACAAAGTGCGCGAGATTTTGGCGCTGCGTGGGCCGAAGTCGCTGGCGATTTGCACCTTGCTGGACAAGCCTGAGCGCCGTGAAGTGCAGGTGCCGGTCGAATACGTCGGCTTCTCGATCCCGGATGAGTTCGTGGTGGGGTATGGCATCGACTACGCCCAGCGCTACCGTCACCTGCCGTACGTCGGCAAAGTGGTGCTGCTGGACGAGTAATTGGATGTGGGGCGCGGCAAGCCGCGCCCGCGGCGGGGTTATATGCCTTTATCCTGCTTCAGTTTGGCTATCGCTTTGCGGTAGCCCATCTCCAGGCTCTCGCGGCTGGTCGCCAGCACTTCCATATCGCGCAGACGGCCGTCCTGAATGCCGTACACCCAGCCGTGGATCATCACCTTTTGGCCGCGTTTCCAGGCCGATTGCATGATGGTGGAGTGGCCCAGGTTGTACACCTGCTCAATGACGTTGATCTCGCACAGCATGTCGAAACGCTGTTCCGGCGGCAGCTCGCCCAGCAGCGAACTGTGCTTGTACCACAGATCGCGAATGTGCAGCAGCCAGTTGTCGATCAGTCCCAGCTCCGGGTTTTCCACCGCGGCCTGCACGCCACCGCAGCCCAGGTGGCCGCAGATGATGATGTGTTCGACCTCCAGCACATCTACCGCATACTGCACCACCGACAGGCAGTTAAGATCGGTGTGGATAACGAGGTTCGCCACGTTGCGATGGACGAACAGTTCACCCGGCTCGAGGCCGGTCAGGCGTTCTGCGGGAACGCGGCTGTCAGAGCAACCAATCCATAAGAAGCGGGGCTTTTGCGCCTGGGCTAAACGTTCAAAAAAATCCGGGTCTTCCTGACTGATATTGGCCGACCAGGCCTGGTTGTTGGCGATAAGCTCTTCGATTTCTTTCATGAAGGTGATTGACCCGTAACGGACAGATTGCGTTGGGGTAATATAGGGTAAGCGTCACAATTTGGAAATCGGAACAGTGGTGCAGCCTCATTTAGCGCACGGATTCGACGCAGTGAAAACGCCGTCGATGCTAGGATTATTGTTAGTGTTTCAAGCCTCGCAAACAGGGGCGCGGCGGCATACTCATCGTTATAAGGTACTATTTTACATATGAATTATGCACTGGAATTAGCGCAGCTGACCAAGACTTACGCCGGTGGCGTCAAGGCGCTGCGCGGCATCGACCTGAGCGTCGAAGCGGGGGACTTTTATGCCCTGCTGGGGCCAAACGGCGCCGGAAAGTCCACCACCATCGGCATCATCAGCTCGCTGGTGAACAAAACCGCCGGCAGCGTGCGGGTGTTCGGTTACGACATCGATAAAGACATCGTCAACGCCAAGCGCCAGCTCGGCCTGGTGCCGCAGGAGTTCAACTTCAATCCGTTTGAGACCGTGTTGCAGATCGTGGTGAATCAGGCGGGTTACTACGGCGTCACGCGGCGTGAAGCGATGGCGCGCGCCGAAAAATACCTCAATCAGCTGGATCTGTGGGGCAAGCGCAACGAGCGCGCCCGCATGCTGTCCGGCGGCATGAAGCGCCGCCTGATGATCGCCCGCGCGCTGATGCATCAGCCGAAGCTGCTGATTCTCGATGAGCCGACCGCCGGGGTGGATATTGAGCTGCGTCGCTCGATGTGGGGCTTCCTGAAAGATCTGAACGCCCAGGGTACCACCATTATCCTCACCACCCACTATCTGGAAGAGGCGGAAATGCTGTGCCGCAACATCGGCATCATCCAGAACGGAGAACTGGTGGAAAACACCTCGATGAAGGGGCTGCTGGCCAAGCTGAAGTCGGAAACCTTCATCCTCGATCTGGCGGCGAAGAGCCCGCTGCCGAAGCTGGACGGTTACCGCAGCCGCCTGACGGATACCTCGACGCTGGAAGTGGAGGTGATGCGCGAGCAAGGGCTGAACGGCCTGTTCGCCCAGCTGAGCGCGCAGGGCGTGCAGGTGCTGAGCATGCGCAATAAGGCGAACCGCCTGGAAGAGCTGTTTGTCACCCTGGTTAACGGCAATGGAGAGAAAGCATGACGCGTTTGTATTGGGTGGCCTTACAGAGCATCTGGGCCAAAGAGGTAAACCGGTTCGCGCGCATCTGGATCCAGACCCTGGTGCCGCCGGTGATCACCATGACGCTGTACTTCATCATCTTCGGTAACCTGATCGGCTCGCGCATTGGCGATATGCACGGCTTCAGCTACATGCAGTTCATCGTGCCCGGCCTCATCATGATGGCGGTGATCACCAACTCCTATGCCAACGTCGCCTCGTCGTTCTTCAGCGCCAAGTTTCAGCGCAACATTGAGGAACTGCTGGTGGCGCCGGTGCCGACCCACGTGGTGATCGCCGGCTATGTCGGCGGCGGCGTGGCGCGCGGCATCTGCGTCGGCGTACTGGTGACCATCATCTCACTGTTCTTCGTGCCGCTGCAGGTGCACGCCTGGTGGGTGATTGCGCTGACGCTGCTGCTGACGGCGATCCTGTTCTCGCTGGCGGGGCTGATCAATGCGGTGTTCGCCACCACTTTCGACGACATCAGCCTGATCCCGACCTTCGTGCTGACGCCGCTGACTTACCTGGGCGGGGTGTTCTACTCGCTGTCGCTGCTGCCGCCATTCTGGCAGGCGGTGTCCAAGCTGAACCCCATCGTTTATATGATCAGCGGCTTCCGCTACGGTTTCCTCGGCATCAACGACGTGCCGCTGGCGTTCACCATGGCGGTGTTGGTGGCGTTTATCGCGGTGTTTTACCTGCTGTCCTGGTACCTGATCGAGCGCGGCCGCGGCCTGCGCAGCTGATCGTATCGCGCCCTCGCTTTCCCGGCGGGGGCGCTTTTCTTGATTTGGCGCAGGCGGCGCGTAAATCAATAGAATTGCTCAAATAACCGCTAGTTCCCCGCTGTTCAAATCGTGCTATGCTGGCGCTCCACATTTCCTCCACTTTTGTCATTACGCACTCGTAAGCAGAACATCATCATGCGGTCTCAATACACGTTAACGGCTGGGTTGCTCGGCATTCTGATGTCGTTGGTTTCCCCTGTGAGCCTGGCTAGTCTGCTGTCGGAAGACAGCGCGGTTAAATCTGAATACATGGAAGCGCAGCGCGATAGCGAAGTCTATGCGTTGGTGGGCGAGCATGTGATCCCGGTAGGGGAAGTGAAGCGCGGGCAACTGCTCCAAGTCTTCCCGGCGGATGCGGAATACTACGAATTCAAATTCGGGCACGGTACCGGCTTTATCGATAAAGACGACGTGCGTGAATTGAAGAAGTCGCGCAAGGTGCAAGACGATCTGGGCGAGCTGAACAAACCGCTGACCAACCAGAATCTGATCACGCAAAAAACGATCGACGTATACACCGCAGCGGACAAGGACAGCGAGGTATTGGGCACGCTGGAAGGCAACCTGCGCTATCCGATCATCGGCAAGCTGAAGGATCGCCTGAACAACACCTGGTACGAGGTCAACATCGGCGAGCGGCTGGGGTTCATTAATGAGTTGGACTGCGAGATCGATAACGGCATACCGGTGCTGACTTACCACCACCTGCTGAAAAACGAAGAGAACAAACGCTTCCGCCACACCTCGACCACCACTTCAGACGTGGCGTTCAGCAACCAGATGACCTACCTGAAGCAGGCGGGCTACGACACCATTTCGCTGTACCAGCTGGAAGCCTACCTGAAAAATCAGATCAACCTGCCGGGCAAGGCGGTCGTGCTGACCTTCGACGACGGGCTGAAATCGGTGTATCGCTACGCTTACCCGGTATTGAAGGATTACGGTTTCCGCGCCACGGCGTTCATCATCTCTTCGCGCATCAAACGCCATCCGCAGAAATGGAACCCGGACTCGTTGCAGTTTATGAGCGTCTCGGAGCTCAAGCAGATTCAGGACGTGTTCGACGTGCAGTCGCATACCCATTTCCTGCACCGCACCGACGGTAATCGCCAGCCGATTTTGCTGAGCCGTTCGCTGCACAATATCGAGTTTGATTTTGAGCGCTCTCGCCGCGCGCTGTCGCAGTTCAATCCGCACGTGCTGTATCTGTCTTACCCGTTCGGCGGCTATAACCAACGGGCGATTCAGGCGGCGCAGGACGCCGGTTTCCATCTGGCGGTGACCACGGTGCAGGGCAAGGTAAAGCCGGGGGATAACCCCTATACGCTAAAGCGGCTGTATATTCTGCGCACCGACTCGATCCAGACCATGGCGGATCGGATAGCCAACAAGCCGGGCACGGTGGTGGTGCAATAAGGAAGAACGGGCGCGCAAGGCGCCCGTTTTATTGTCAGGCGACCTGAACCGGCACGGCTTTCGCCTTGCGCTGCAGGTTGTTGTCACCTTCGAAATAGGCGACTTTCGGGTGGTGTTGGCGGGCGTCGGCGTCGGTCATTTGCACATAGGAGCAGATGATCAGTTTGTCGCCGACGCAGGCGCAGCGCGCGGCGGCGCCGTTGACCGAAATGATGCGCGAACCGCGCTCGGCGGCGATGGCGTAGGTGGAGAAGCGCTGGCCGTTATCCACGTTGTAAATATCGATCGCTTCATATTCCAGAATGCCGGCCGCTTCCAGGAAATCCTGGTCGATGGCGCAGGATCCTTCATAGTGCAAGTCAGCCTGAGTGACTTTGACGCGATGCAGCTTGCCTTGCAGCATAGTACGTATCATAGCTTTACCTAACTGAATATCGGCCTTCACAGGCGCTGGGGTTGAACATCTCTCCTGCATCCCTGCAATCTCTATCGTCACCGATTGCCCCGCCATTGTCTACCTATGGTCAGGGCGGTAGGGTGACGACAGTATAAAAAACGGCTTACAGCGTCAGGTCGACCTGCTGGTTGTCGATAAGACGCGCCTTGCCCAGCCAGGCTGCCATCAGCACCACCGCTCGCTGGCTGTCCACCGTCAGCGGCTGCAGGCTGTCGGCGTCGCGAATAAACAGCTCATCCGGCGTAAAGCCGGCGGCGCGCAGCTGCTCGGCGGTCTGCTCCAGCAGCGCTTCGATCTGGCGCTCGCCATTGGCCAGCTGTTGCGCCAGCGCGTTCATGATCTTGCTCAGCTGCGGCGCTACCTTGCGCTCTTCGGCGGTCAGGTAGCCGTTGCGCGAGCTGAGGGCCAGGCCGTCTTTGGCGCGCACGGTCGGCACGCCGACGATATCGATGTCGTAACCCATGTCCGCCACCATTTTGCGGATCAACGCCAGCTGTTGGTAATCCTTCTCGCCGAAACAGGCCAAATCAGGCTGCACCAGGTTGAACAGCTTGCTGACGATGGTGGAAACGCCGCGGAAGTGGCCCGGCCGGCTGGCGCCTTCCAGGATGGTGGAGATGCCCGGCACGTCGACGTAGGTCTGCTGCTCCAGGCCCTGCGGATAAACCGCGGCCGGGGCCGGCGCGAACACCAGATCGACGCCGCGGCGGGTCAGCTTTTCGCTGTCTTCCTGCAGCGTGCGCGGGTAGCGCGCCAGATCGTCCGGGCGATCGAACTGCATCGGGTTAACGAAGATGCTCACCACCACCACGTCGGCGCGGGCGCGCGCTTCATCGACCAGCGTCATGTGGCCGTCGTGCAGGTTGCCCATGGTCGGCACCAGCGCGATGCGTTTGCCTTCCTGGCGCCAGCGGCGGATCTGCTGACGCAGCATCGGCAGGGTTTCGATAATAATCATTGGGTGACTCCTGGAACCATCGCTTAGTTAAAAGAGTGTTCAGCCGCCGGGTAGAGGCCTTGCTCCACTTCCTGAATGTAGTGCTGCACCGCCGTGCGGATATCGCCGCTCTGCGCCAGGAAGTTCTTGGCGAACTTCGGCGTGTGGCCGCCGGTGATGCCGAAGGCGTCGTGCATCACCAGGATCTGGCCGTCGGTGCCGTTGCCGGCGCCGATGCCGATGACCGGAATGGACAGCGCTTCGGTGATCTGGCGCGCCAGCTCGGTCGGCACGCACTCCAGCACCAGCAGCTGAATGCCGGCCAGCTCCAGATTCTGCGCGTCCTGCAGCAGCTGTTTGGCGGCCAGTTCGTCGCGCCCTTGTACCTTATAGCCGCCGAACACGTTGACCGACTGCGGCGTCAGGCCCAGGTGGCCGCATACCGGCACCGCGCGCTCGGCGAGCATTTTCACCGTGTCGCACAACCAGCTACCGCCTTCCAGTTTCACCATGTTGGCGCCGGCGCGCATCAGCTCGGCGGCGTTGGCGAAGGTTTGTTCGGGGGTGGCGTAACTCATGAACGGCAGATCGGCCAGCAGCAGACAGGCCGGCGCGCCGCGGCGCACGGCGCGCGTGTGATAGGCCACGTCGGCGACGGTGACCGGCAGCGTGGAGTCGTGGCCCTGCAGCGTCATGCCCAGCGAATCGCCCACCAACAGGACTTTGATGCCTTGCTCTTCAAACAGTTTGGCAAAGCTGGCATCGTAGGCGGTAAGGGTAGCAAACTTGCGTTGCTCCTGTTTCCACTGGCGCAAGTGGGTCACGGTGGTGGGTTTCATCACAACGTCTCCTGAAACGGGCCGTGCGGCGTACGCAGGCCCAGGCTGCAAAAAAGTGCAGTCATTCTACTGTAACCCGATCGGGGTGGGTAGCGCGGATCGCCATGCTTAAGCGGTTCTTAAGAACCTTGTGGTGCAATGGCGCCAAGACTCAAAAGGGATACTCATGCGAATTCTGTTGATCGAAGATGACAAACTGATCGGGGACGGCATCAAGGCCGGGCTGACCAAACTCGGCTTCAATCTGGACTGGTTCACCGACGGCGCCGTCGGCAAAAATGCGCTGGACAGCGCGCCGTACGACGCGGTGATCCTCGATCTCAGCCTGCCGGGCCTCGACGGCCTGGATCTGCTGCGCCAGTGGCGCCAGGCCGGGCAGGACGTGCCGGTGCTGATCCTCACCGCCCGCGATGCGCTGGAGCAGCGGGTCAGCGGGCTGCAAAGCGGCGCCGACGATTACCTGTGCAAGCCGTTCGCGCTGGCCGAAGTGGCGGCGCGCCTGCAGGCGCTGATCCGCCGTCGCCACGGCCAACTGATGCCGCAGCTGACGCACGGCAACGTGGTGTTCGACAGCGCCACCCGCAGCGTGAGCTGCAACGGCGAACCGGTGACGCTGACGCCGCGCGAATTGGCGGTGCTGGAGCTGTTTTTGCACAACAAAGGGCGGGTGCTGGCGCGGCCGTTGATTCAGGAGAAACTGTACAACTGGGACGACGAAGTGAGCAGTAACGCGGTGGAGGTGCATATTCACCACCTGCGGCGCAAGCTGGGCAACGGCTTCATCCGTACCATCCACGGCGTGGGTTACACGCTGGGGGATGCGCCGTGAAGCGTCTCAGCCTGCGGCTGCGCCTGATCCTGATCTTCAGCCTGCTGGCGCTGCTGACCTGGAGCACCGCCAGCGTGGTGGCCTGGGTGATGTCGCGCAACACCATCAACGAAGTGTTCGACACCCAGCAGATGCTGTTCGCCAAGCGGCTGGCGACCGCTAACCTCGGCGATCTGTTGGCCGATGAAAGCGCGCGCAGCCTGCCGAAAACCAAGAAGCTGGTGCATCACGGCAAGCGCGGCGAGCAGGACGACGACGCGCTGGCGTTCGCCATCTTCGATCGCCAGGGCAAGATGCTGCTCAACGACGGCGAGAACGGTGCCGACTTCCTGTTTGACGGAGAGCGTGAGGGTTTTACCGACGGCGAGCGCAAAGGCGATGACGACAGCTGGCGCCTGGTGTGGCTGACCAGCCCGGACGGGCGCTACCGCATCGTGGTCGGCCAGGAGTGGGATTACCGGCGCGATATGGCGCTGGGCATGGTGACCGGCCAACTGGTGCCCTGGCTGGCGACGCTGCCGGTGCTGATGCTGCTGATCGCGCTGATGGTCGGGCGCGAGCTGCGGCCGCTGCGCGCGGTGGCGGCCGGTTTGCGCCGGCGCGCGCCCGATGATGCGACGCCGTTGGACGCGCGCCAGGTGCCGCCCGAGGTGCGCCCGCTGGTGGATGCGCTCAATGCGCTGTTTGCCCGCATCAACGCTTTGCTGGTACGGGAGCGGCGTTTCACCTCCGATGCCGCGCACGAATTGCGCAGCCCGCTGGCGGCATTGCGGGTGCAGACCGAAGTGGTGCAGCTGGCGGGGGACGATGCGCCGATGCGCGAGCACGCGCTGGACAATCTGACGCTCGGCATCGATCGCGCCACCCGGCTGGTGGATCAGCTGCTCACGCTGTCGCGGCTGGATTCGCTGTCGGATCTGGCCGAACTGGCGCCGATCGACTGGAACAATCTGGTGACGATGACCTTGGCGGAACAGGACCGGCAGGCGCATGTGGCGGGCGTGACGCTACGCTATGAACATCGGGGAACGCCGCCGCCGCGTCAGGGAGAAACCTTGCTGCTGTCGCTGCTGTTGCGCAATCTGCTGGACAACGCGGTGCGCTATACCCCGCAGGGCGGCGTCGTCACCGTGACGTTGAGCGAACGTTCGCTGACGGTGGAGGACGACGGTCCGGGTGTCACCACGGAGCATCTGGCGCGGCTCGGAGAGCGCTTCTATCGCCCGCCGGGGCAGGAACAGACCGGCAGCGGGCTGGGGCTCTCGATCGTACAGCGTATTGCCGGCTTGCATGGTTTACAGATCAGTTTCGCCAATCGCCCGGCGGGGGGATTTGTCGCGCGGTTGGCGCTGTAGGCGGGTCAGGATTTCGGTTTTGGCGAGTGCCACAGCGCCATGCCGTTTTCCGGCACGCGCTTGAGGCAGCTGGCGAGCGGTTCGCCATCGGGGAAAATCAGATCGGGGGCGATTTCCGCCAGCGGGTAGAGCATGAATTCGCGCTCTTTCAGGCCGTAATGCGGCACCGTCAGGCGATCGGTATGGATCACCTGGTCGCCGTACAGCATGATGTCCAGATCGAGCGTGCGCGGCCCCCAGCGTTCATCCTTGCGCACGCGCCCCTGATTGCGTTCTATCGCCTGGGTATGGTCGAGCAGCTGTTCGGGCGGCAACAGGGTATCCAGCGCCACCACCGCATTGAGAAAGTCCGGCTGGTTTTGCGGCCCCAGCGGCTTGGTGCGGTAAAACGAAGAACAGGTGACCAGCCGGGTGCGCGGGAGATGCTCCAGCGCCTCCAGCGCGGCGTTAACCTGTTGCAGCGGCTGCGCCAGGTTGCTGCCCAGCGCGATATAAACGCGGATCATTATGCCCCTTCTTTACGCGGTGCCCGGCGGCGAGGGCGGCGTTGGCGCGCGCGGCGCGGCGCCGGATCGTCACCCAGGGTGCTCAGCATGGCTTTCTGCCGCGCCGGCGTGGCGTCCTGGAACTCGCCCCACCACTCGGCCAGACGCAGCATTTCCTGATTGTCTTCCACTTCCGCACGCAGCGCCAGCAAATCATAGGCGGCGCGGAATTTCGGATGTTCCATCAGTTTGTGCGCGCGTTTGCCCTGGCGGCGGGACAGGCGCAGCTGCAGCTGCCAGATATCGCGCACCAGCGTGGTGATGCGTTTCGGGATGGCCAGCGAGCGGCACTGCTCGTCTAGCACGTCGTTCATTGCCAGCGCGAAGGCGTCGTAGTAGGCCAGGCCGCTTTCCTGCGCCAGCTTCTGCGCGTGCTCCAGCAGCGGGTACCACAGCATGGCGGCGAACAGGAACGCCGGGTTGACGCGCATGTCGTTCTGCAGACGGTGATCGGTGTTCTTCAGCACCTGCACCAGAATGCGCTCCATCGGCGTATCGTGGTTCGGCGTGAAGTTACGGGCGATCAGCGGGAACAGCGGTTGGAACAGCTGGTATTCGCACAGCTTCAGGTAGGTCTGGAAACCGTAACCCGCCTGCAGCAGCTTGAGGGATTCTTCGAACAGACGCGCCGGCGGGATCTCATGCAGCAGCGAGGCCAGGCGCGGGATCGGCTCGGCGGTCTCTTCGCTGATGCGCATGTCCAGCTTGGCGGCGAAGCGCACCGCGCGCAGCATACGCACCGGATCTTCGCGGTAGCGGGTTTCCGGATCGCCGATCAGGCGGATCACGCCTTGCTTCAGATCGTTCAGGCCGCCGACGTAATCGCGCAGGGTGAAATCCGCCACGCCGTAGTACAGGCTGTTGATGGTGAAATCACGGCGCTGGGCGTCTTCCTCGATCGAACCGAAGATATTGTCGCGCAGCAGCATGCCGTTTTGCGCCTGCTGGGAGGAATTCTTGTCGGATTCCTGATTCTGTTCGTGGTGACCGCGGAAGGTGGCCACTTCGATGATCTCCGGCCCGAACATCACGTGCGCCAGGCGGAAACGGCGGCCGACCAGGCGGCAGTTGCGGAACAGCTTGCGCACTTGCTCCGGCGTGGCGTTGGTGGTGATGTCGAAGTCTTTCGGCTTTTTGCCGAGCAACAGATCGCGCACCCCGCCGCCGACCAGATAAGCCTCGTAGCCGGACTTGTTCAGGCGATAAAGCACTTTCAGCGCATTTTCGCTGATGTCTTTACGGGAGATCGCGTGCTGTTCGCGCGGGATCACGGTCATCGAGTCGTTGCTCTCGGCGATAGGAAAAGGCGGACGCTTGCGCGGCGTTGAGCGGCGGGCAGGGGCGTTGCTGCCGTTATCGGCGGCGCGCGGCTGCGGCGCAGGGCGGCTTGGCGCCGCGGCACGCTCTTCGCGGACTACGTTTTTATCGCCGGCCGCCGCGTCGTCGCGGGGCAGCTTGTCATCGCGGGTCAGTACCTTACGACAGAAGTTGGCTACTCGGGTAAAAATGGTACACCTCGATAGTGACTGATAAAAATGGAGCTAACAAAAAATAGCGGCTAATCATAGCTCACCATGGCTCCTTTGAGAATGCCGGCGTGTTTTCATCCAGAGGGATAGCCTCCTGACGCGGCACGTTTTCCAACCGCCAGTGTTCGATCGCCCAGCTCAATAATAATGGCAGGTCAAGATCTTGCCAGCTTTCCGGCAGCGGTTGGCGCAGAAATTTCAGCGCGGCGATCAGCACCGGGCGCGGATCGCCGGCGGGCAACGCCGGCGCATGATTTTGCTTCGACAGCTTGATGCCGTTGGCGCCCAGAGCCAGCGGCAGATGCACATAGGCGGGCACCGGCGCCTGCAGCTGGCGGTAGAGGGCAATTTGGCGCACCGTCGGTTCGATCAGATCGGCGCCGCGGACAATCTCGGTCACGCCCTGAAAATGGTCGTCGATCACCACCGCCAGGTTGTAGGCGAACAGCCCATCGCGGCGGCGAATGATAAAGTCTTCCCCCGCCAGCGCCGGATCGGCGTGCAATTCTCCCTGCAGGAGATCGTTGAACCGGTAAACGGGGGCGGTCTGACGCAAGCGGATAGCGGCACCCTGCGGGCCGAGCTGCAAATCGCGGCAGTGGCCGTCGTACAATCCGCCGATGTGCTGGATGCGGCTGCGGGTGCAGGTGCAGTAATAGCTGAGCCCCTGGCGCTGCAACAGATCCAGCGCGGCACGATAGGCGTCGTGACGTTGGGATTGATAGATGACCTGGCCGTCCCAGTGGAGACCATAATGTTCCAGCGCGGACAGGATGCGAGCGGCGGCGCCGGGGACTTCGCGCGGCGGGTCGATATCTTCGATGCGAACCAGCCACTGCCCGCGTTGGGCGCGAGCCTGAAGGTAGCTTCCCAGAGCGGCAATCAGCGAACCGAAATGCAGATCCCCGGAAGGCGATGGGGCAAAGCGCCCCACATAATGACTTTCTTGCATATCAGAGGGGAGAGGTTCCCTTTTCTCTGTGCGGCGCACGCGGGTGCGCACGCCGCAGCGATAACATACTCGTTATGCTTGAAACTGCATCTGTGTTAGCTGCGCCTGCTTACCCGAATCACTTACTTGAGTAAGCTCATCGGGATGCGCATTCTTGCCGCCTTGATGCAGCTCCAATCATGTAGAGTAGCGGTATTAGCCGGCCATCTGCTTTTCGCGGATCTCAGCCAGCGTCTTGCAGTCGATGCACAGATCGGCGGTCGGACGCGCTTCGAGGCGACGAATACCGATCTCCACGCCACAAGATTCGCAGTAGCCGAAATCATCGTCTTCCACTTTCTTCAGCGTTTTCTCGATCTTTTTGATCAGTTTGCGTTCACGGTCACGGTTACGCAGTTCAAGGCTGAACTCTTCTTCCTGAGTGGCACGGTCGGCCGGATCAGGGAAGTTGGCTGCCTCTTCTTGCATATGCGATACAGTACGGTCCACTTCGTCCCTGAGCTGGTTGCGCCACGCTTCAAGAATGCGCTTGAAATGCGACAACTGGGCGTCGTTCATGTACTCTTCGCCCGGCTTCTCTTGGTACGGCTCCACCCCAGCGATGGCGAGAATGCTCAAGGACGAGGTTTTACGGTTTTGCCCTTCTTGCATGTTGCTTCTCCTACATACACACGCACTATCGAATCCCCAATGCGGGGGAAAAACAGGCCGCTATAAATAACAGAAGGAAGGTAGGTTGGCAATTATTCCTGTCGCCCGCTTGACAATCGTGTGAAGGAGGGCGTATTTGGCGATCGTGCTGGCCGGTTGTCTATTTATAGGGACCCGACTGCGCTAATCGATAAAAAACGGCAGCTTATCGCAGAGATAAATACCGTCAGGTGATAACTTTGCCCCGTAGCAAACCACTTCCACTCCCAACTGCCGGACCTGTGCCAACAGCGCCGCATAGCGCTCATCTATATGATGTGCCGGTGCGACCTGCTCAATACCGCTGTGTAACACGGCAAAGAACAACACCGCCCGTTGCCCGCTTTCAACCACGCTGAGCAACTCACGCAGGTGCTTTTGCCCTCTGAGCGTTACCGCATCAGGAAAGTAACCACGTTGTTGTTGCAGTAATGTGACTGACTTAACTTCAATATAGCAGTTAACCCGATTTTCTGCCTGTAATAACAAATCGATACGGCTGTTTTCACCGCCGTATTTCACCTCGCCGCTGATTTTACTGTAACCGGATAATTCATTGATTAAATTATGTTCAATCGCCTCGCGCACCAGCGCGTTGGCGCGCAGGGTATTGACGCAGATCCAGTGCCCCTGTTGGGTATGGGTCAACTCCCAACTGTGGGCGTATTTGCGCTTGGGATTGTCCGAGGTGGAGTACCAAACGGTGTCGCCGGGCGTGGCGCAGCCGGTCATGGCGCCGGTATTGGCGCAGTGCAGCGTAAAGGTTTCCCCTTCCGGGGTGATCACGTCCGCCAGAAAGCGTTTGTAACGTTTGATCAGCGTAGCGGAACGCAGCGGTGGAGAGAAAATCATGCGGATGCCTGTTTGGCCAGCGGCCACTGTTCGAGGTGTTGATAGCGGGTGCGGCCGTTTTCGAACACCGACTCATATAAGGAAAAGGCGTCGGCGCTGAACGCCCAGCCCGGCGTCGCCGGCGGGATCGCCACCGGCTGAGTGGCGGCGCGCAGCAGCGTGATGTGCGGATGGAACGGCAGCGCGCTTTGATGGCAGCCGCTGCGTGCGGCCTGCGAACGCAGCAGCTCGGCCAGCTGCAGCAGCCCGCGCGGCGCGCGGCGGGTGCCGAGCCAGACCACGCCGGGGCGCGGCCAATGGCCGAGATCGTCGAGCCGCATGCTGAAGCCGGGTTGCACGATACGGCCGGCCAGTTTGCGCAGCGCCAGTTCTTTCTGCGCGCTGACCTCGCCGAGAAACGCCAGCGTCAGGTGCAAATTGGCCGCCGCCACCGGCCGGCCGGCCTCCGGCGCAAACGCCTCGGCGCGCCAGCGGATCACCTGCTGTTGCAGGGCGTCAGGCAAGGACAGGGCGAAAAACAGGCGGCGCGAATTGGACATAAGGACTCGGCAAATGCATGACAAAACGGTCGGGAACAGCGGTAAACGTTACTGGCAGCGGCCCCGCGAGCGGCGCGGCGCACGAATGAGCTCCGTACTATAGCTAACGCCGCCGCAGTTTGAAAGGTTACGGGGACAAAGCTAATGCTACACTGTACGCCGTTTAACGCTAACCACTACGGAGAATTCAGTGTCTTCATTGCCCGTCAGCGCGGTGCTCGATGAGTTGCTGGCTGCGCTGCAGTCTGCCCCGCAGGTGCTGTTGCACGCCCCGACCGGCGCCGGTAAATCCACCTGGTTGCCGCTGCAGATCCTGGCTAAGGCCGGGTTGCCGGGGCGCATTATCATGTTGGAGCCGCGGCGGCTGGCGGCGAAAAACGTCGCCTATCGCCTGGCGCAGCAACTGGGGGAGGAGCCTGGTCAGACCGTGGGCTACCGCATGCGCGCCGAAAGCAAAAGCGGGCCGCAAACCCGACTGGAAGTGGTGACGGAAGGCATTCTCACCCGCATGCTGCAGCAGGATGCCGAGCTGCAGGGCGTGTCGTTGGTGATCCTCGATGAGTTCCATGAACGCAGCCTGCAGGCCGATTTGGCGCTGGCGTTGCTGCTCGACGTGCAGCAAGGGCTGCGCGACGATCTGAAACTGCTGATCATGTCGGCCACCTTGGATAACGCTCGCCTGTCGCAGTTGCTGCCGGAAGCGCCGGTAGTGGTGTCTGAGGGGCGCAGTTTCCCGGTTGAACGCCTGTATCAGCCGTTGGCCAGCCATCAGCGGCTGGAGGACGGCGTAGCGGCGGCGGTGAAGCGGTTGCTGGCCGAACAGCCGGGATCTTTGCTGCTGTTCCTGCCGGGCGTGGCGGAGATCAATCGGGTGCTGGAGCGATTGACCGGCGAGGTGGCGAGCGATACCGA
Source organism: Serratia sp. Z4 (assembly GCF_009900725.1). Taxonomy (NCBI): domain Bacteria; kingdom Pseudomonadati; phylum Pseudomonadota; class Gammaproteobacteria; order Enterobacterales; family Yersiniaceae; genus Serratia; species Serratia sp. Z4. Next base: position 10,698 of record NZ_JAAABD010000004.1, on the reverse strand, counting down.
TCTTTGCCCGCTGTATGGTGCCTTGCCTCTGGCGCAACAGCAAAAAGCGATTCAGCCGGCGGCGCCTGGCCGCCGCAAGGTGGTGCTGGCGACCAACATCGCCGAAACCAGCCTGACGATCGAGGGCATTCGGCTGGTGGTGGACAGCGGCCTGGAGCGCGTGGCGCGTTACGACGTGCGCAACGGTTTGACACGGCTGGCGACGCAGCGCATCAGTCAGGCCTCGATGGTGCAGCGCGCCGGGCGCGCCGGGCGCCTGGAGCAGGGCCTTTGCTGGCATCTGTTCGCCAAAGAACAGGCGGAACGCGCGGCGGAACATGCCGAACCGGATATTTTACAGAGCGATCTCACCGGCTTCTGGCTCGAACTGTTGCAGTGGGGTTGCTACGATCCGGCGCAGCTGACCTGGCTTGATGCGCCTCCGGCGGCGGCATTGGCGGCGGCCAGGGCGTTGTTGCGCCGGTTGGGGGCTACGGATGACGGCGACAAACTCACCGCACCGGGGCGCCAGATGGCCGCGTTGGGATGCGAGCCGCGGCTGGCGGCGATGCTGGTCGCCGGCGCGACGCTGAGCGCCGACGGCCTGGCGACGGCGGCGTTGTTGGCAGCGTTGCTGGAAGAACCGCCGCGCGGCGGGCAGATGGATATCGGTTATTGGCTGAGCCGCCCGCAAGCGAACTGGCGGCAGCGCGCCGCGCAGTTGGCCAAACGCCTGCCGCAACGTGCGGGGCAAGTCGACGTCGAGTTGGCACCGCACCTGTTGGCGTCGGCATTTGCCGATCGCATCGCCCAGCGCCGTGGCCAGGACGGTCGCTACTTGCTGGCTAACGGCATGGGGGCGGCGATGAACCAGGATGAGGCGCTGTCGCGCGCGCCCTGGCTGATCGTCCCCAGCCTGTTGCAGGGCCACAACAGCCCCGATGCGCGTATCCTGTTGGCGTTGCCGGTGGACATCGAAGCGCTGGCGGCGCAGCTGCCGGCGATGGTCATGCAGCGCACGGCGGTGGAATGGGATGAAGAGAAGGGCACGCTGCGCGCCTGGAAGCGCCAGCAGATCGGCCGTCTGACGCTGCGCGCTCAGCCGCTGGCCAAGCCGGCGGACGAAGAGCTGCAGCAGGCGCTGCTCGATTGGGTGCGCGCGCAGGGGCTGGCGGTGCTCAACTGGGAGGGCGCCGCCGAACAATTGCGGGTGCGCCTGCAGTGCGCGCAAGCCTGGCTGCCGGAGGCGGAGTGGCCGGCGATGGATGAAGAGCCGCTGCTGGCGGCGCTGGATCAGTGGCTGCTGCCGTCGCTGAACGGCGTGCGCGATCTGCGCGGCTTGAAGCAGGTCAACCTCGCCGAGGCGTTGTCCCGCCTGCTGGACTGGCAGCAAAAGCAGCGGCTGGATAATGCGCTACCCACTCATTACACTGTGCCGACCGGCAGCCGCCTGCCGATCCGTTATGAGGCCGGCAAACCGCCGGCGCTGGCGGTGCGTTTGCAGGAGATGTTCGGCGAGCAGCGCAGCCCGATGTTGGCGGAGGGTCGCATCCCGGTGGTGCTTGAGTTACTCTCACCGGCGCACCGGCCGTTGCAAATCACCGGCGATCTGGCGGCCTTCTGGCAAGGCGCCTACCGCGAGGTGCAAAAAGAGATGAAGGGCCGCTACCCGAAACACGTGTGGCCGGACGATCCGGCCACGGCGGTACCGACGCGCCGAACGAAGAAATATCAGTAGGTCGCGATCATTCAAGGTTTGGAATTCAGATGTTTCTTCTGGTCAGCGCTGCGGCGTCGGCACAGATTAAGCGACTAATCATGGCCGGCAGTGTCGGCAAGCTCGGAGAACAACAGCCATGGCTGGGGATGACCGCGAGCCCATCGGGCGCAAAGGAAAACAACCAAAAAGCACCGCGTCGCGCAAGCCGCCGCGCCGTCGCCGAGACGACGATTATGACGATTACGAAGAAGACGAGTATGACGATGATGAGTATGAAGAGGAGGAGGAACGCATGCCGCGTAAGGTAAAAGCGACTCCGCCGCGTAAAAAACGCCGCTGGCTCGGCCTGATTATCAAACTGATCCTGGTGCTCGCCGTCCTGTTGGCGATCTACGGCGTCTATTTGGATTCCCAGATCCGCAGCCGCATCGACGGCAAAGTCTGGCAATTGCCGGCGGCGGTGTACGGCCGCATGGTCAACCTGGAACCGGGCATGCCGTACAGCAAGAAGGAGATGGTCAACCTGCTGGAAGGCATGCAGTACCGTCAGGTCAGCCGCATGACGCGTCCGGGCGAGTTTACCGTACAGGCCAACAGCATCGAGATGCTGCGCCGCCCGTTCGACTTCCCGGATGGTAAAGAAGGGCAGATCCGCGCCCGCCTCGATTTCCAGAACAACCGCCTGGCGAAGATCGAAAACCTGGACAGCGGCCGCAGCTTCGGCTTCTTCCGCCTCGATCCGCGTCTTATCACCATGCTGCAGTCGCCGAACGGTGAACAGCGCCTGTTCGTGCCGCGCTCCGGTTTCCCGGATCTGTTGGTGGATACGCTGATCGCCACGGAAGACCGCCACTTCTATGAGCATGACGGCATCAGCCCGTACTCCATCGGCCGCGCGGTGCTGGCCAACCTGACCGCCGGCCGCGCGGTGCAGGGCGGCAGTACCCTGACGCAGCAGCTGGTGAAGAACCTGTTCCTGACCAACGAACGTTCGCTGTGGCGTAAGGCCAACGAAGCCTATATGGCGCTGTTGGTCGATTACCGTTACAGCAAGGATCGCATTCTGGAGCTGTATCTGAACGAGGTGTATCTCGGCCAGAGCGGCAGCGACCAGATCCGCGGCTTCCCGCTGGCCAGCCTGTATTACTTTGGCCGCCCGGTGGACGAGCTGAGCCTCGATCAGCAGGCGCTGCTGGTCGGCATGGTCAAGGGCGCGTCGCTGTACAACCCGTGGCGTAACCCGAAACTGGCGCTGGAACGCCGCAACCTGGTGCTCAAACTGCTGCAGAACCAGGGTGTGATCGACGGCGAGCTGTATGACATGCTGAGCGCGCGTCCGCTGGGCGTACAGCCGAAAGGCGGCGTCATTACGCCACAGCCGGCGTTTATGCAGATGGTGCGTCAGGAACTGCAAACCAGGCTGGGCGATAAGGTCAATGACCTGTCCGGCGTGAAGATCTTCACCACGCTGGATCCGGTGTCGCAAGACGCGGCGGAAAAAGCGGTCGAAGACGGCATCCCGGCGCTGCGCGCCGCGCGTCACCTGCAGGATCTGGAAGCGGCGATGGTGATTGTCGATCGCTTCAGCGGTGAAGTGCGCGCCATGGTCGGCGGCGCCAACCCGCAGTTCGCCGGTTTCAACCGCGCCATGCAGGCGCGCCGTCTGGTCGGCTCGTTGGCCAAGCCGCCGACGTATCTGACCGCGCTGTCCGAACCGGATAAATACCGCCTCAACACCTGGCTGGCGGATGCGCCGCTGTCGCTGAAACAGCCGAACGGCGCCGTCTGGCAGCCGAACAACTATGATCGCAAATTCCGCGGTCAGGTGATGCTGGTGGATGCGTTGGCCAACTCGCTGAACGTGCCGACAGTGAACCTCGGCCTGTCGGTCGGGCTGGATCAGATCAGCGCCACGCTGCAACGCCTGGGCATCCCGAAAGCGGAGATCAACCCGGTGCCTTCGATGCTGCTGGGGGCGATCGGCCTGACGCCGATGGAAGTGGCGCAGGAGTACCAGACCATCGCCAGCGGCGGTAACCGTGCGCCGCTGTCGGCGGTGCGTTCGGTGATCGCCGAAGACGGCACGGTGCTGTACCAGAGCTTCCCGCAGGCGGAGCGCATGGTGCCGGCGCAGGCCGCTTACCTGACGCTGTACGCGATGCAGCAGGGCGTGGCGCGCGGGACCTCCCGATCGCTGTCGGTGAAGTTCCCGAACTACAACCTGGCGGCGAAAACCGGTACCACTAACGATCTACGCGACAGCTGGTTCGCCGGCATCGACGGCAAGGAAGTGGCGATCGCCTGGGTCGGGCGCGATAACAACGGCCCGGCCAAGCTGACCGGCGCCAACGGCGCGTTGACCCTGTATCGCCGCTATCTGGAAAACCAGACGCCGCTGCCGCTGATGCTGCAGCCGCCGGAAGGCATTAACCAGATGAGCATCGACTCCGCCGGCAACTTTATCTGCGGCGGCGGCAGTTGGCGCACCATCCCGGTCTGGACCGACAATCCGCAGGGATTGTGCCAGGCCAGCCAGGCGGCGGTGCAGCAACAGCAACAACCGGCGGCGGGTGAGCAAAAAGATGGCGATGGCGTCGCCGGCTGGATCAAGGATATGTTCGGCCAGTAATCGCTACCGGGGCGTCGGCCCCGGTGAAAGTTTTTTCTTTGTTATTAAGCCCGTAACCTTGGTTGCGGGCTTTTTTATTTTTCCGCTCGTTTTATTTCCCTGTTAACTGCAAGGCTAAGCGCCTAATCCTTAACCTATTTGCCCTATGAATTCGGCTTGCAGTTTAATTTGGCTTCTGCATAAAATGCGACGCTTATAATAATTATTATCGTTTACATTCGTCATTTAATAATTCATCAGAGAAATAAATCATGCTGACCAAGCGTCTTTCATCATCCGCGGCCAAGCAGGGCCGTCTCCCCGTCAACGCGTTAGCGATCACCGTCGCTGCGGCGTTGGGCACGCTGGCGATGCCGGCTTTTTCCGCCGACGCCAAGCCGGCCGCCAAGGAAGACACGATTACCGTTGTGGGCGGTAGCAACACCGCCCAGCAGGAAAGCGCCTGGGGGCCGGTCGGCACCTATGTCGCCAAGCGCAGCGCCACCGGCACCAAAACCGATACGCCGATCGAGAAGAACCCGCAGTCCGTTTCCGTGGTAACGCGTGAAGAGATGGACATGCGCCAGCCGGATACGGTGAAGGGCGCACTGGCCTATGCGCCGGGCGTATTCGCCAGCCGTGGCAGCTCCACGACCTATGACGCGGTGGCAATCCGCGGCTTCCCGGCCACCAACACCACCCAGTATCTGGATGGCCTGCGGTTGCTGGGCGACAACTACAGCGAAGCGTCCATCGATCCTTATTTCCTCGAGCGTGCCGAGCTGCTGCGCGGCCCGGTCTCGGTGCTGTACGGCAAAAGCAACCCGGGCGGTTTGGTCTCGATGGTCAGCAAGCGGCCAACCACCGAGCCGCTGCGCGAAATCCAGTTCAAGATGGGCAGCGACAACCTGTTCCAGACCGGTTTCGATTTCAGCGACGCGCTGGACGATCAGGGCATCTATTCCTATCGCCTGACCGGCCTGGCGAAAGACAGCGATACGCAGCAAAACATGAGCAAAGAGAAGCGCTATGCGATCGCGCCGTCCTTTAGCTGGCGCCCGGATGACAAAACCAACTTCACGCTGCTGGCCAACATTCAAAACGATCCCTATACCGGTTATTACGGCTGGCTGCCGAAGCAGGGCACGCTGATCCCGTTGCCGGACGGCAGCAAACTGCCGACCGATTTCAACGAAGGCGAAGCCAGCAACTATATGGCGCGCAAGCAGCGGATGATTGGGTACAGTTTCGAACACGCCTTCAACGATACCTGGGCGGTGCGCCAGAACCTGCGTTATATGCAGGTGGACACCGATATGAAGAGCATCTACGGATTTGGCTTGTCATCACCGACGACGATCAATCGCGCTTATGTTCAGTCGAAAGAGCACCTGAACAATTTTGCGGTTGATACTCAGGCGCAGGCGAAGGTGAAAACCGGCGATATCGACCATACGCTGTTGTTTGGCGTAGATTATTCGCGTATGCGCAACGATATCAATTCCGACTATGGTTCCGCAGACGGCCTGAGCATGACCCAGCCGCAGTATGGCAATGATGTGGTCAACATCAACTTCCCATACAAGTATTTGAACCGTCAGGAGCAAACCGGCCTGTATGTGCAGGAGCAAGGGGAGTGGAACCAGTGGCTGTTGACGCTGGGCGGGCGCTATGACTGGGCGAAAACGTCGGCCAATAACCGCGTTCTCGGGTACACCAACGAACGCTCCGATGGGCAGTTTACCTGGCGCGGCGGATTGAATTACCTGTTCGACAACGGCGTGACGCCGTATTTCAGCTACAGCGAGTCGTTTGAACCGACCCTCGATACGTCAATCAACGGCCAGACCTTTAAGCCCTCGATCGGCAAGCAGTATGAAGCCGGTGTGAAATACGTGCCGAAGGATCGCCCAATCGTGTTGACCGGCGCCCTGTATCAGCTGACCAAGAACAACAACCTGACGCCGGATCCGGATAACGCGCAGTTCAGCGTGCAGAGCGGCGAGATCCGTTCGCGCGGCGTGGAGCTGGAAGCCAAGGCGGCGTTGAATGCCAACGTCAACCTGATCGCCTCCTATACCTATACCGATGCGAAGTACACCAAGGACAATACCTATCAGGGCAAACCGACCGTCGAGGTGCCGAAACATATGGCGTCGCTGTGGGCGGATTATACCTTCCACGAAACGGCGGTGAGCGGTCTGACGCTGGGTTCCGGCGTGCGTTACGTCGGCTCCAGCTCGAGCTTCAACAGCGATAACTCCACCTTCAAAGTGCCGGACTACACGCTGGTGGACGCGACCATTAAATACGATCTGGCGCGCTTTGGCCTGCCGGGTTCGTCCGTGGGCGTCAACATCAACAACCTGTTCGACAAGACCTACGTGTCGAGCTGCTACCGCGACTACGCCTGCTACTGGGGCGCAGAACGCCAGGTGGTCGCCACCGCAACCTTCCGTTTCTAACCGGATAGCCGGGGCGGCACCGCGTCGCCCCGGACAAAGCAGGATCTATGCAGGACAAACTTCTTAATCCCGGCGCGACCTTCGCGCTGGATAACGCCAGTTTCGCCGTCCCCGGCCGGGTGCTGCTGCAACCGCTGTCGCTCAGTTTTCCCCAGGGCAAAGTCTGCGGCCTGATCGGCCATAACGGTTCCGGTAAATCCACCCTGTTGAAACTGCTCGGGCGGCACCATGCGCCCAGCGGCGGCCAGGTCTTGCTCAATCAGCAGCCGTTGGCGCAGTGGGACAGCAAATCCTTCGCCCGCCAGGTGGCCTACCTGCCGCAGCAGTTGCCGGCGGCGGAAGGCATGACGGTGCGCGAGCTGGTGGCCGTCGGCCGTTATCCGTGGCATGGCGCGCTGGGGCGTTTTGGCGCCAACGATCGTCAACAGGTGGAAGAGGCCATCGCGCTGGTGGGCTTGAAGCCGTTCGCCAACCGGCTGGTGGACAGCCTGTCCGGCGGCGAGCGCCAACGCGCCTGGCTGGCGATGATGGTGGCGCAGGACAGCCGCTGCCTGCTGCTCGACGAACCGACCTCGGCGCTGGATATCGCGCACCAGGTCGAGGTGCTGGCGCTGATCCAGCGCTTGAGCCGCGAACGCGATCTTACGGTGATCGCCGTACTGCACGACATCAACATGGCGGCGCGCTACTGCGACCATTTGGTGGCGCTGCGCGGCGGTGAAATGATCGCCCAGGGCGGCCCGCTGGAGCTGATGCAGGGGCCGGTGCTGGAGCAAATTTACGGTATTCCTATGGGCACGTTGCCGCATCCGAGCGGCGGCGCGCCGGTGAGTTTTGTCTACTGATGTCCTCTACATTCACTTCTTCTCACGATCCGCTGCGCCGCCGTTTGTTGATGGCGCTGGCGCTGTCGCCGCTGTTGGGTTCGTTGCCCGGCCGAGCGGCGGATGCGCCGCCGGATATCGCGCGCGTTGCGGCGCTGGAATGGTTGCCGATCGAGCTGCTGTTGGCATTGGGCGTGACGCCGCTGGCGGTGGCCGATGTGCATAACTACAACCTGTGGGTGGCGGAGCCGACGCTGCCGGCGACGGTGGTCGACGTCGGCCAGCGCACCGAACCGAACCTCGAACTGCTGCAGCAGCTTCGGCCTTCGCTGGTGTTGCTGTCGCAAGGCTATGGCCCGACGCCGCGCAAAATCCAACCCATCGCGCCAACCATGAGCTTCGGCTTCAACGACGGCAGCGGCAAACCGCTGACCGTCGCCCGCCAGTCGCTGCTGGCGCTGGGCCAGCGGTTGGGCATAGAAAGCCGGGCGGTAAACCACCTGGCGCAGTTCGACAGCTTTATGCAGGACGCGCGTCAGCGCCTGCAAAGCTACACCCGGCAACCGCTGCTGTTGTTTTCGCTGATCGACACCCGCCATGCGCTGATCATCGGCCAGAAAAGTCTGTTCCAGGAAGCGATGGATCAACTCGGCATTCGCAATGCCTGGCAGGAGCCAACCGACTTTTGGGGCACGGCGGTGGTGGGGATTGAACGATTGGCCACGGTGCGTAACGCCCGGGTCATTTATCTCGATCACGGCAATCAGGCGATGATGGACAAGGTCAGCGCGACGCCTTTGTGGCAGTCGTTGCCCTTCGTGCGGCAAAACCAGCTGCGGCAGGTGCCGGCGGTGTGGTTCTATGGCGCTACGCTGTCGACGATGCGGTTTTGCCGCCTGTTGGCGCAGGCTCAGGAGAGTGCGTCATGAATGCGGGCATCCGGAAATTGCCGCTGACGCTGATCTTGCTGTTGCTGGCGGCGGCAGGCGGTTTGACGATATATAACCTGGTGCAGCAGCTGCCGCCGGCGCAATGGGTGCGGGCGCTCAGCGCGCCGAACATCGACGACGTGCGGCAAATGCTGTTCCATTACAGCCTGCTGCCGCGGTTGACGGTGTCGCTGTTGGCCGGCGCCGGTCTGGGGTTGGTTGGCGTGCTGTTCCAGCAGGTGTTGCGCAATCCGTTGGCGGAACCGTCGACGCTCGGCGTGGCCGCCGGCGCGCAGCTCGGCCTGACCATCGCCACGCTGTGGGTGCTGCCGGGGGGCGAGTTCACCCGCCAGTTGGCCGCTATGGTGGGGGCGATTGTGGTGGGCGGGCTGGTGTTCGGCGTCGCCTGGGGCAAGCGGATGTCGCCGGTGACGCTGATTCTGGCCGGGCTGGTGCTGGGACTTTACTGCGGCGCGGTCAACAGCCTGCTGGCGCTGTTTCATTACGATCAACTGCAGGGCATGTTCCTGTGGGGCACCGGCGCGCTGAACCAACAGGATTGGAGCACGGTGCAGTTTATCCTGCCGCGTTTGCTGGTGGCCGGTGCGCTGGCGGCGCTATTGCTGCGCCCGCTGACGCTGCTGGGGCTGGACGACGGCGTGGCGCGCAACCTGGGGTTGGGGCTGTCGATGGCGCGCTTCTGCGCCCTGGGGCTGGCCATCATCTTCAGCGCCATGTTGGTGAGCGCCGTGGGCGTTATCGGCTTTATCGGCCTGTTTGCGCCGCTGATGGCGAAGATGCTGGGCGCGCGCCGTCTGGCGCACCGCATGATGCTGGCGCCGTTGCTGGGGGCGCTGTTGCTGTGGCTGACCGATCAGGTGATGCTCGGGGTGACGCAGGTGTGGCGCGAGATCCCGACCGGTGCGGCCACCGCGCTGTTCGGCGCGCCGCTGCTGCTGTGGCTGTTGCCGCGTTTGCGCAGCGCCGCCACGCCGCCGCCGATGAACCTGGGCGATAAGGTGCCTGCCGAGCGCGGGAATCTGCCCGGCTGGATCCTGCTGGGTGGCCTCGTATTGCTGATCGGCCTGACGCTGGCGCTGATGCTGGGTAAAAATGCCGGCGGCTGGCACTGGAGCCTGGGGGCAGAACTGGACTCCCTGCTGCCGTGGCGCTGGCCGCGGGTGCTGTCGGCGTTGGCCGCGGGCATGATGCTGGCGGTCGCCGGCACGCTGATTCAGAAACTGACCGGCAACCCGATGGCCAGCCCGGAAGTGTTGGGCATCAGTTCCGGCGCCGCTTTTGGCGTCGTGATGATGTTGTTTATGGTGCCGGGCGACGCCTTCGTTTGGCTGCTGCCCGCCGGCAGTCTGGGGGCGGCCGTTACGCTGCTGATCATCATGATCGCCGCAGGCCGCGGCGGTTTCTCGACGGAACGCATGCTGCTCGCCGGTATCGCGCTCAGCACCGCCTTTACCACCGTCATCTTCCTGCTGTTGGCCAGCGGCGATCCGCGTATGGGGGGCTTGCTGACCTGGCTCTCTGGCTCGACCTATTCGGTGGAGCCGGCGCAGGCGCTGCGCACCGCGCTGGTGGCCGCCTGCCTGATGGTATTGGCGCCGCTGTGCCGCCGTTGGCTGACCATCCTGCCGCTTGGCGGCGCTACCGCTCGTTCGGTGGGGATCGCCTTGACACCTGCGCGATTGACCATCCTGTTGCTGGCCGCTACGCTGACCGCCATGGCGACCCTGACCGTGGGGCCGCTGAGCTTTGTCGGGCTGATGGCGCCGCATATGGCGCGCATGCTAGGCTTCCGCCGCGCGCTGCCGCAGATGGTGATCGCCGCGCTGTTGGGTGGCTTGCTGATGGTGTTTGCCGACTGGTGCGGGCGGATGCTGCTGTTCCCGTATCAGATCCCCGCCGGGTTACTGGCGACCTTTATCGGCGCGCCGTACTTCGTTTATCTGTTGCGTAAGCAGACGTCGTAATCGGCATTTCGGCCGTGCTTTTTCTGCCATCAAAGGCTCAGCGTCGCTGAGCCTTTTTTTATTGTAAGCCTTAAACCACCTCCTAAGGAGGTGGTGATTGAACCTGTGAGGCTCTAGCCTGAAGGAAACCCATGCCGGAATATTCCAGCTTACTCACCACAAGTAAGAAGGAAATCACCAACATGGGT
>NZ_JAAABD010000032.1:0-625 GCF_009900725.1 Serratia sp. Z4 | reverse complement strand
AGTAAAAGACCACCTCCTGAGGAGGTGGCTTTACACGACGCCCCCTAAAAGGGGGCAATTTTCGAGTTAATCCTGCAACAGCTCCATCTGCTGCTCGATCTCTTGGTCCTTCTTATCCTGATGCTTCACGTATCGCCTGATAATTTCTTCGTTTACCCCTACCGTATCGACAAAGTATCCCCTTGCCCAAAAATGATTGCCCCACAACTTCTTTCGTATATGTGGGAAACGATTGTAAAGCCGGATTGCACTGCGTCCTTTCAGGACGCCCATCAACGTCGAAATCGATAGCTTCGGGGGGACTATCACGACCAGATGCACATGATCTGGCTGAATATTTAGCTCAAGAACTTCACAGTCCTTCATGTTGCAGAGGATATAAATTGTTCGGTAGAGCTCTTTGCCCACCTTGTCGCGGAGGATTTTAAATCGATACTTCGGCGTCCAAACCAGGTGGTATTTGCAACGCCAGAACACATGTGATGAACTCCTGTATAAACCCATGTTGGTGATTTCCTTCTTACTTGTGGTGAGTAAGCTGGAATATTCCGGCATGGGTTTCCTTCAGGCTAGAGCCTCACAGGTTCAATCACCACCTCCTTAGGAGGTGGTTTAAGGCTTACAA
>NZ_JAAABD010000031.1:0-646 GCF_009900725.1 Serratia sp. Z4 | reverse complement strand
AAAAGAAGTAGGTAGCTTAACCTTCGGGAGGGCGCTTACCACTTTGTGATTCATGACTGGGGTGAAGTCGTAACAAGGTAACCGTAGGGGAACCTGCGGTTGGATCACCTCCTTACCTAAAGATATTAGTTCGCGTGGCGTGCTCACACAGATTGTCTGATAGAAAGTAACGAGCAGAAATACCTTTATAGGCTTGTAGCTCAGGTGGTTAGAGCGCACCCCTGATAAGGGTGAGGTCGGTGGTTCAAGTCCACTCAGGCCTACCACTTCTCATGAAGTGGAAAAGGTACTGCGCGTGACTGTATGGGGCTATAGCTCAGCTGGGAGAGCGCCTGCCTTGCACGCAGGAGGTCAGCGGTTCGATCCCGCTTAGCTCCACCATATAGTCCGGTATTTCAATACTTCAGAGTATATTGGCGACAGTATGCTGCGAAGTATTTTGCTCTTTAACAATCTGGAACAAGCTGAAAATTGAAACATGACGGCTGAAATTTGTCCCTCCGTAGAAGTATTGGGATAAAGAGTAACCTGTCATAGAGTCTCTCAAATGTTTGCAGCGCGAACGATGGAAACATCTTCGGGTTGTGAGGTTAAGTGACTAAGCGTACACGGTGGATGCCTAGGCAGTCAGAGGCGATGAAGGGCG
>NZ_JAAABD010000030.1:0-1084 GCF_009900725.1 Serratia sp. Z4 | reverse complement strand
GCGATTAAGCGATAACTTTAGCAACAACACCAGCGCCTACAGTACGGCCGCCTTCACGGATTGCGAAACGCAGACCGTCGTCCATCGCGATTGGGTGAATCAGGGTTACAACCATGTTCACGTTGTCGCCTGGCATTACCATCTCTACGCCTTCTGGCAGTTCGATGGTACCGGTTACGTCAGTAGTACGGAAGTAGAACTGTGGACGGTAGCCTTTGAAGAATGGCGTGTGACGACCACCTTCATCTTTGCTCAGGATGTACACTTCAGATTCGAACTGGGTGTGCGGCTTGATGGAGCCTGGCTTAGCCAGTACCTGACCACGTTCGATTTCTTCACGTTTGATACCACGCAGCAGAACACCTACGTTCTCACCAGCACGGCCTTCGTCCAGCAGTTTGCGGAACATTTCAACGCCAGTACAGGTAGACTTAACGGTGTCTTTGATACCAACGATTTCAACTTCTTCGCCAACTTTGATGATACCGCGCTCAACACGACCGGTAACAACGGTACCACGACCGGAGATGGAGAATACGTCTTCGATTGGCAGCAGGAACGGCTTGTCGATAGCACGCTCTGGCTCTGGGATGTAGCTGTCCAGGGCTTCGGCCAGTTCGATGATTTTCGCTTCCCACTCAGCTTCGCCTTCCAGCGCTTTCAGCGCGGAACCGCGGATTACTGGCAGGTCGTCGCCTGGGAAGTCGTAAGCGGACAGCAGTTCGCGAACTTCCATTTCTACCAGTTCCAGCAGCTCTTCATCATCAACCATGTCGCATTTGTTCATGAATACGATGATGAAAGGAACGCCAACCTGACGGCCCAGCAGGATGTGCTCACGAGTCTGAGGCATTGGGCCGTCAGTCGCAGCTACTACCAGGATCGCGCCGTCCATCTGAGCAGCACCGGTGATCATGTTTTTCACGTAGTCGGCGTGCCCTGGGCAGTCAACGTGCGCGTAGTGACGAGTCGGGGTGTCATACTCAACGTGGGAGGTGTTGATGGTGATACCACGAGCTTTTTCTTCTGGCGCGTTATCGATCTGGTCGAAAGCACGTGCAGAACCGCCGTAGGTTTTAGCCAG
>NZ_JAAABD010000003.1:0-424154 GCF_009900725.1 Serratia sp. Z4 | reverse complement strand
TTACTGCATGAATTTTACTTCAGTTAGTCACTCTTCAAGACTTGATATTTTTTTGCATCCGAAGATGCTGGATATCGTCTTGTGGAGTGCCCACACAGATTGTCTGATAAATTGTTAAAGAGCAGTGCCGAGAAACTCATCGGCGCGGGCTGCGTATACTACGCTTTTCGCCCGGAGAGTCAAGCGTTTATTTCGCTTTCTTCTCGCTGACCCGGCGGCTTGTCAGTCGTTGTTCCCGGTCAGTGGAGGCGCATTATAGGGAGTTCTCGGCGAGCCGCAACCCCTAATTGCAAAAAACTTTTCAAGCGCTCAAATAACCACCAAAAACGCCTTTTTAGGATATTTATTAGTCGAAAAACACCGGTTTTAGCACAGTAATAGCGGCAACCTCTGTAAATAGGGACAAACGAAGATAAAAAGAAGAAGATAAAAAAAAGGGAGCGGTCACCCGCTCCCTTTCATCTTTAATAGGCTTAATTGCCGTTATTGGCGTGCAACGATATGGTCGTTTTCCACATCCAGCGTCACCAGCTTGCCGGGGATCAGCTTGCCGGACAGGATTTGCTGCGCCAACGGGTTCTCGATCTCCTGCTGAATAGCGCGTTTCAACGGACGCGCACCATACACAGGGTCGTAACCGGTTTTGCTCAACAATGCCAGAGCAGGCTCGGTCATGGTTACTTCGTAACCGCGCTCTTCCAAACGCTTGTACAGACGCGACAGCTGAATCTTGGCGATCGCAGCAATGTGTTTCTCGCCCAGCGGATGGAACACCACCACTTCATCGATACGGTTGATGAATTCCGGACGGAAGTGGTGACTCACCATCTCCATCACCGACTCTTTCATCTGCGCGTAGTTCATCTGACCGAAATGCTCCTGGATCAGATCCGAACCCAGGTTGGACGTCATGATCACCACGGTATTGCGGAAATCGACGGTACGGCCCTGGCCATCGGTCAGGCGGCCGTCATCCAACACCTGCAGCAGGATGTTAAACACGTCTGGGTGCGCTTTCTCGACTTCATCCAGCAGGATCACCGAATAAGGCCGACGACGTACGGCTTCCGTCAGGTAGCCGCCCTCTTCATAACCGACATAGCCCGGAGGCGCGCCGACCAGACGAGAAACGGAGTGTTTTTCCATAAACTCGGACATGTCGATACGCACCATGGCGTCGTCGCTGTCGAACAGGAACGAAGCCAGCGCCTTGCAAAGCTCGGTTTTCCCCACCCCGGTCGGGCCAAGGAACAGGAACGAACCGATCGGCCGGTTAGGATCGGACAACCCGGCGCGGCTGCGGCGGATAGCATTAGAGACCGCGCTGACCGCTTCGTCCTGGCCGATCACCCGCGAATGCAGCTCTTGCTCCAGGCGCAGCAGCTTGTCGCGCTCGCCTTCCAGCATCCTGGCCACCGGTATCCCGGTCGCGCGCGCCAGCACTTCGGCAATCTCCGCATCGGTTACCCGGTTGCGCAGCAGCTTCATGCTCTTGCCTTCGGCCTGCGTGGCAGCGGCGAGCTGTTTCTCCAGCTCAGGGATCTTGCCGTACTGCAGTTCCGACATCCGCCCCAAATCGCCGACGCGGCGCGCCTGCTCCAGGGTGATTTTGGCCTGCTCGAGTTCCGCCTTGATGTTCTGAGTACCGGAGAGTGACGCTTTTTCCGCTTTCCACTCTTCTTCCAGCTCCGAATATTCGCGTTCTTTCTGCCCCAACTCATCGCTGAGCATTTCCAGGCGTTTCTTACTGGCGTCGTCCGACTCTTTATTCAGCGCCTGCTGTTCCAGCTTCAACTGAATGATGCGGCGCTCAAGCCTGTCGAGCGATTCAGGCTTGGAGTCCATCTGCATGCGAATGCTGGACGCCGCTTCGTCGATAAGGTCAATAGCCTTGTCCGGCAATTGACGATCGGCGATATAACGGTGCGAAAGCGTTGCCGCCGCCACGATGGCCGGATCGGTGATCTGCACGTGGTGGTGCAGTTCGTAACGCTCTTTCAGGCCGCGCAGAATAGCGATAGTGTCTTCCACGCTCGGCTCCGCCACATACACTTTCTGGAAACGACGTTCGAGGGCCGCATCCTTCTCTATATATTGACGATACTCATCCAGCGTGGTGGCACCGACGCAGTGCAGCTCGCCGCGCGCCAGCGCCGGTTTGAGCATGTTGCCCGCATCCATTGCGCCATCCGCCTTACCGGCGCCGACCATGGTGTGCAGTTCGTCGATAAACAGGATCACGCTGCCTTCCTGCTTGGCCAGATCGTTGAGCACGCCTTTCAGACGCTCTTCAAACTCGCCGCGATATTTGGCGCCGGCGATCAAAGCGCCCATATCGAGGGACAATACGCGCTTGTGCTTCAACCCTTCCGGCACTTCGCCGTTGATGATGCGCTGCGCCAGGCCTTCGACGATGGCGGTTTTACCCACGCCAGGTTCGCCGATAAGTACCGGGTTGTTTTTGGTGCGGCGTTGCAGCACCTGAATGGTGCGGCGGATCTCTTCGTCACGGCCAATCACCGGGTCAAGTTTGCCCTGCTCGGCACGTTCGGTCAGATCGATGGTATATTTCTTCAATGCTTGCCGTTGGTCTTCGGCGCCTTGGTCTTCCACGCTGTCACCGCCTCTCATTTGTTCAATGGCTTTGCTGATTTTGTCGGCCGTTGCGCCGGCCGCTTTCAACAAGTCGGTCAACGAGCCGCGGTCTTCCAGCACCGCAAGCACAAACAGCTCGGAAGAAATGAATTTATCCGCGCGCTTCTGCGCCAGCTTGTCGCACAGGTTCAGGACGCGCACCAGCTCGTGGGACGGTTGAACGTCGCCACCGGTGCCTTCTACCTGCGGTAAACGGGACAGCGCCTGTTCGATTTCGGTGCGCACGCGCCCGGCATCGATACCTGCGGAAGTTAATAGTGGACGAACCGTGCCCCCTTCCTGATTGAGCAGGGCGCTCATCAGATGTAGCGGTTCAATAAACTGGTTGTCGTGCCCAAGGGCTAGTGACTGGGCATCGGCGAGGGCAAGCTGGAATTTGTTGGTAAGACGATCCAGACGCATAACACCTCCAAGATGGGTCGAAATTGCTACTGGAGATTAAATGAGGTCATCCCTCAAATTTTCAAGGTTATCTCGACGCTAAATTTTCGGTACAACGCCATGCGTCGTTGGATCGTCCTAATTCAATAGGTTATATCAGCCAGATTAAACTTGCCATACGTCCGGTTATTCCATCGCGCCGATAGGAGAAAAAATGACTCGTTTCGTTAACCGTACAGCGGTCGCCGCCATAGATGGCCTGCACGCCCGCTCGCAACAAACGTTGGCGAGCCAGCAAATAGATATTAGCCAAAAACTTATCGCCGTGCGGCGTAAACGCCGCCGCGGCTTCGGCGTCTTCCGCCATGAAAGCGGCGCGCACTTCCGGCCCGACCTCAAACTGCTGTGGGCCGATCGCCGGCCCCAACCAGGCGCTGATCTGACCCGGCGCGGCGCTGAACGCCGCCACGGTTTGCTCCAGCACGCCGTGGCATAACCCGCGCCAGCCGGCGTGGGCGGCAGCCACTTCGTCACCGTGCTGAGAGCAGAATAGCACCGGCAGACAATCCGCCGTCATCACGGCGCACACCTGCCCCGGCACATTGCTGTACACCGCATCCGCCCGCAGATCGGCGGGCGCTTTCCCTGTCAACGTCACCACGCGAGTGCCGTGCACCTGCTCGAGCCACACCGGCATCTGCGGCAAACCAGCGGCGGTAACCAAACGTTCCCGATTGCGTGTCACCCCTTGCGCCTCATCACCGACGTGGGTGCCGAGGTTCAGCGAGTCATAAGGCGGCAGGCTAACGCCGCCGCCACGCGTGGTGCTGCAGGCCTTAACCCCGGTAGGCAACGGCCAGTCAGGCAGAATGAGCGAGCTCATTACCAGTCCATCTGATCTTTGAATTCTTCGGTGTCCGCCTTCAGCGCGTTGATCAGATCGACCATGTCCTGCGGCAGCGGCGCATGCCACTCCATCTGGATGCCGCTGATCGGATGATACAAACGCAGCATGGTGGCGTGCAGCGCCTGGCGGTCAAAGCCGCGCAGCGTGTTGATGAAGGCTTCCGAAGCGCCCTTTGGTGGACGCGGACGGCCGCCGTACAGCGGATCGCCCACCAGCGGATGGCTGATGTAAGCCATGTGCACGCGGATCTGGTGAGTACGGCCGGTTTCCAGGCGCAGGCGCAGGCGGGTGTGCGCGCGGAAGTGTTCCATGATGCGGTAGTGCGTTACCGCCGGTTTACCCATCGGGTGCACCGCCATATGGGTACGCTTGGTGGAATGACGCGCGATAGGCTCTTCTACCGTGCCGCCGGCGGTCATGGTGCCGATCGCCACCGCTTCGTATTCACGGGTGATCTCACGCGCCTGCAGCGCTTCCACCAGCCGGGTTTGCGCCGGCACGGTTTTCGCCACCACCATCAGGCCGGTGGTGTCTTTGTCCAGACGGTGCACGATGCCGGCACGCGGCACGTCGGCAATTTCCGGGTAGTGATGCAGCAGCGCATTGAGCACCGTGCCGTCCGGGTTACCGGCGCCAGGGTGCACCACCAAATCGCGCGGTTTGTTGATCACCAGGATGTCGCTGTCTTCATAGACGATATCCAGCGCGATGTCCTGTGGCTCCCAACGCGCCTCTTCTTCAATCTGTGCATCGATGGCGACGGTCTCTCCGCCCAGCACCTTCTCTTTCGGTTTGTTTGACGTTTTGCCATTGACCTTCACCCGATCGCCCAGGATCCACTCTTTTATGCGAGATCGTGAATAATCAGGGAACAATTCGGCCAAAGCCTGATCTAAACGTTGTCCGAGTTGAGATTCGGCCACCGTTGCGGTGAGTTGTACTTGTTGTGCCATATGCAGCTTCTTCGTTAACGTTGGGTTTTCACGGCGATGCCGTTTAATATAATGTGCTATTGTACCTGGTCTTTGTCGGGAGCTTAACGGACAGTCTCCCGGAATAACACCCTGAGGATAATCAAAACGTCATGACGCGTATGAAATATCTGGTGGCGGCAGCCACGTTGAGCCTGGCGCTGGCAGGTTGCTCCACATCCAAGGATGCGGTTCCCGACAACCCACCTTCGGAAATCTATGCTACCGCGCAGCAAAAACTGCAGGACGGTAACTTCAAGGGCGCGATTACGCAACTCGAAGCGTTAGATAACCGCTATCCTTTCGGGCCGTATTCCCAGCAGGTCCAGCTGGATTTGATTTACGCCTACTATAAGGCCGCCGACTTGCCGATGGCTCAGGCATCCATCGATCGCTTCATGCGTCTGAACCCGACGCACCCGAACATCGATTACGTGATGTACATGCGCGGCCTGACCGACATGGCGCTCGATGACAGCGCGCTGCAGGGCTTCTTCGGGGTTGACCGTTCGGACCGCGATCCTCAGCACGCTCGCGCTGCGTTCCGCGACTTCAGCCAGTTGATTCAGCAATACCCGAACAGCCAGTACGCGACCGACGCCAACAAGCGTTTGGTGTATCTGAAAGACCGTTTGGCCAAGTATGAGCTTTCGGTGGCGGAATACTACACTAAACGCGGTGCTTACGTCGCGGTCGTTAATCGCGCCGAGCAGATGTTGCGTGAATTCCCGGATACCAAAGCGACGCACGACGTGTTGCCGCTGATGGAAAATGCCTATAAGCAGCTGCAGCTGAACGGCCAGGCTGACAAAGTGGCCAAAGTGATCGCCGCCAACCCGCAATAAGCGCGCGTCGGCAACGGCAGAAAAACCAAACGGCAGCCGAGGCTGCCGTTTTCATTGGCGTCGACCTGGTTTTCACTGGAAAAATACACAAGTAAAAACACGGTGTTAGCTAGTACTCCTCACCGGTCAACTCATCGATAATGCGCCATCCGGCGGCAACTCTCAAGCATTAGATAGCCAATTCAAATGCTGAATCACAGATTGAACTAACTTTGCAAAAAGTGACAAAAAATCGTGATTTACATCACGCATTTAAACAAAAAGCGGGGTATGCTGGATTCACCAAGACGGAAAGACAGAGAGGTAAGTTATATGACATTGAACATTACCAGCAAACAAATGGATATCACTCCCGCAATCCGCAATCACGTCGAAGACCGTCTCACCAAACTGGAAAAATGGCAGACCCAGCTGATTAACCCGCATATCGTCTTATCCAAAGAACCGCAGGGGTTTGTCGCCGATGCTACCATTACCACGCCTAACGGCCCGCTGGTCGCCAGCGCCAAACATGATGACATGTATACCGCCGTTAATGAGCTGATCGCCAAGCTGGAGCGCCAGCTGAACAAAGTGCAGCACAAAGGCGAAGCGCGCCGCTGCAACGCCAGCGTGAAAGACATCGTGCCGGAAGTCACGCAAGAGCAGGAATAACCGTCCGACAGCGATTGCCGCATCAAACGCGCCCGAGGGCGCGTTTTTTGTCGGGTATTTTTGTTGACGGGCTAAAGGCCAGCGGTTACTTTAAAACCTGTTCACATTAACCTTAGGTAGACCATGCCACGCACACCGTTTTTCTTCGCATTCTTTTTTACCTTCCCCTGACTGGGAGGCGTTTCGTCGTGTGAGAAAGAATGCGAAGACGAACAACAAGGCCTCCTGGAGACAGGGGGCTTTTTTTATGGCTGTTTTACAACGAATAAGAACAGAAGGCGGAAGCTGATTATGACTGACAACCCGTTATTGGTGCTGCGCGAGCGCATCAGCGCACTGGACTTGAAACTGTTGGCCCTGCTGGCGGAACGCCGTGAGCTGGCGATCGAAGTCGGCAAGACCAAGCTGCACTCTCACCGCCCGATCCGCGACAAAGAGCGCGAACGCGATCTGCTGGATGCGCTGATCGCCGCCGCCAAACCTTACGACCTGGACGGCTTCTACGTCACCCGTCTGTTTCAACTGATTATCGAAGATTCCGTACTGACCCAGCAGGCGCTGCTGCAGCACCAGCTCAACCCCGTCAGCCAACACTCCGCCCGCATCGCCTTTCTCGGCCCGAAAGGCTCTTATTCGCATCTGGCGGCACGCCAATACGCTGCCCGCCATTTCGATCGGCTGATCGAATGCGGCTGCCAAAAGTTTCAGGATATCTTCGCCCAGGTGGAAACCGGCCAGGCGGACTATGCCATTCTGCCGATCGAGAACACCAGCTCCGGCTCGATTAACGAAGTGTACGATCTGCTGCAACACACCAGCCTGTCGATCGTCGGCGAACTGACCAACCCGATCGACCACTGTGTTCTGGTGGCCGGCGACAGCGACCTGGGCCAGATTGAAACCGTCTACAGCCACCCGCAGCCGTTCCAACAGTGCAGCCAGTTCCTTAACCGCTTCCCGCACTGGAAAATCGAGTACACCGAAAGCACCGCCGCGGCGATGGAGAAAGTCGCCAAGCTGAATTCGCCGAAGGTGGCGGCGCTGGGCAGTGAGGCCGGCGGCGCGTTGTACGGGCTGCAGGTGCTGGAACACAACCTCGCCAACCAGCAGCAGAACATCACTCGCTTCATCGTCCTGGCGCGCAAAGCGATCGACGTATCTGAACAGGTGCCGGCCAAAACCACGCTGATCATGGCGACCGGCCAACAATCCGGCGCGCTGGTCGAAGCGCTGCTGGTTCTGCGCGACAACGGCATCATCATGACCAAACTGGAATCACGCCCGATCAACGGCAATCCGTGGGAAGAGATGTTTTATATCGATGTGCAGGCCAATCTGCGTGCCGACGCGATGCAAAAAGCGCTGCGCGATCTGGCGCCAATCACCCGCTCGCTGAAGGTCCTGGGCTGCTACCCGAGCGACACCGTGGTGCCGGTCAACCCATCCTGAAACCATAAAAAAAGGTTCGGCCAAGCCGAACCTTTTACGTTTACCGCCCGCGTTTTACTGCCGGCTGTCGTTAGCCTGCCGCAACAGCGTGCGGCTCTCCACCAGGAAGCGTTGGGCGTAATCGCCGAACCAGTGCTCCACCTTGCGGAAACTGTCGATAAACGCCTGTTTGTCGCCATGCTCCAACAGCGTTATCGCCTCGCCGAAGCGCTGGTAGTAACGTTTAATCAGCGCCACGTTTTCCTCCGACGACATGATGATATCGGCGTAAAGCTGCGGATCCTGCGCAAACAGGCGGCCAACCATCGCCAGCTCCAGCCGGTAGATCGGCGAGGAGAGCGCCAGCAACTGCTCCAGTTGCACGTTCTCTTCCGCCAGATGCAAC
This sequence comes from Serratia sp. Z4, assembly GCF_009900725.1. NCBI lineage: Bacteria > Pseudomonadati > Pseudomonadota > Gammaproteobacteria > Enterobacterales > Yersiniaceae > Serratia > Serratia sp. Z4. The sequence continues at coordinate 415,907 of NZ_JAAABD010000003.1, read as the reverse complement.
CCGTAGGCGAAGGTGGCGAAGTGGCGCAGCGCCTGAATAAACGCCATGTTCTGATCGTGTTCGACCGCGCTGATGCGATGCAGCCGCGCGCCCCACACCTGCAGCTGTTCAAGCAGCCACTGGTAAGCCTCCGGCTGGCGGCCGTCGCAGTAAACCACCACCTGCTTCGCCACGCTGCCCACGTCCGGGCCGAACATCGGGTGCAGCCCTACCACTGGGCCACTGTGCGCCGCCAACATCGCATGCAGCGGGCGGTTCTTCACCGACGCCAAATCCACCAGAATACAGTCGGCAGGCAGCGTCGGCAGGCGGCTTATCACCTGCTCGGTCACGTGGATCGGCACGCTGACGATCACCATGCCGGCGTCTGCCAGCAGCTGTTCCGCCTGCGGCCAATCTTCCTGATCCAGTACCCTGACCTGATAACCCGACAGCGTCAGCAAGCGGCTGAACAGCCTTCCCATCTGGCCGTTGCCGCCGATGATGACGATCGGCCGCAGCTGCGGACACAAAGTTTTAAAGCCTTTATCGTTCTCGCTGACGTAGGATTCGCGCATCACGCGGCGCAAAACGTCCTCGATCAAATCCGGCGGCACCCCGAGGTTTTCCGCCTCCTGGCGACGCGAGGCCAGCATCGCGGCTTCGCGCTCCGGTACGTAAACCGGCAGGCCATGACGGCTTTTGACTTCGCCCACTTCCGCTACCAGATGCAGGCGTTTCGCCAGCAGACCCAGCAGCGCTTTATCCACCTCATCGATTTGATCGCGCAGCGCGGTCAGTTCTGCCACCATAACTTACTTTTCTCCCGTACGGGCCGCCAGCGCAGCGCCGAGTTCCTGATGCATATGGCGCAACAGGGTTTCCGTGCTCTCCCAGTTGATGCAGGCGTCGGTGACGGACACACCGTAACGCATGTCTGCACGCGGCTGTTCGGAAGACTGGTTGCCCTCATGCAGATGGCTCTCCAGCATAATGCCGGTGATTGAGCGGTTGCCCGCCTTGATCTGCTCCACCACGGACTCGGCCACCGCCGGCTGACGGCGATAGTCTTTATTCGAGTTGCCATGGCTGCAATCTATCATCAAGGACGGGTGGAGTCCCGCCTCAAGCATCTGTTTTTCACAGGCCGCGACGTGCTCAGCACTGTAGTTCGGCGTTTTGCCGCCGCGCAGGATCACGTGTCCGTCCGGGTTGCCCTGCGTTTGCAGCAGGCAAACCTGGCCTGCCTGGTTGATGCCGACGAAGCGGTGCGGCATAGCGGCGGCGCGCATGGCGTTGATGGCGGTACCCAAGCTGCCGTCGGTGCCGTTTTTGAAGCCGACCGGCATCGACAGGCCGGAGGCCATTTCTCGGTGGGTCTGAGATTCGGTGGTGCGCGCACCGATCGCCGACCAGCTGAACAAGTCCCCCAGGTACTGCGGGCTGTTCGGATCCAACGCTTCGGTAGCCAACGGCAAGCCCATGCCCACCAGATCCAGCAACAGGCGACGCGCGATATGCAAGCCTGCCTCAACGTCAAACGAACCGTCCATGTACGGATCGTTGATCAAACCTTTCCAGCCGACAGTGGTTCTGGGTTTTTCAAAGTAGACGCGCATAACGATATACAGCTGATCGCTCAAGTCAGCCGCCAGGGTTTTCAAACGACGGGCATAGTCCAGCGCCGCGTCCGGATCGTGGATCGAACAAGGCCCGCACACCACCAACAGGCGATGATCGCGCCCCTGCAAAATGTTGGCGATAGTGTTGCGCGCAGTGGCGATCTCATTTTCGTCGTCGGCGCTGAGCGGGAACTGGTTTTTCAGCTCCTCCGGCGTGATGAGAACCTGTTCTGCACTGATGTGTACGTTATTGAGCGCGTCTTTTTGCATGATGCTATTCCTGTCGTTTGGCGTTATGCGTTGAAATGGAACATTGAGCGTTTCAGGGCTCTACCCTATCACGATATGTAAAGTTTTCAATCCATTTTCCGTAAATAAAAAATTACCGTAATCACCCTGATTAAATCACCTTTGAAAAAGGCTTGTAAAAACCAGTTAAAATACAATAAATACATAACATTAATGAATAACAAACCCCGTCATTCCACATTAGCCACCCGGTCTAAGAAAAATGAACATTCGTAAATAAATTTGTACACTTAGTTTTACAGCGAAAATACGCCGCCGATCTCGGCACCGACGCCAGTGCGAAGCAGGATCAGCACGAAATGCCGCCAAAAGCGATGATTTTAAGTAGAAGAAAAGCGAATAAATGAGGGATAAAAATTAAAAACTTAAGCTAATGGCGGCTATTTTTGTCGCCGAAATGAACCGATATAATGTGACCGTCATCAACAATAACTCCCCTTAACAACTGGATCCAAGATGCTCTCTTCTCGCGCTCGTCGCGCTTTTCCGCTGTATATTTGCTGCTTAACGACTTTCACCAGTGTTTCAGCCCTTGCCGACAATACGCTTTTCACCGCGATGGACGATCCGGCCACCGCCAAGAAACCGTTCGAAGGCAACGTGCAGGCGGGCTACAACGCCCAGTCAGGCAACTCGCAGAGCTCCACCCTGTTGGCCAACACCAACATGACCTGGTTCAACAGCGACGCGGCGTACAGCCTGTGGGGGGCGGCCAACAACACCACCTCCTCCAACGTGCGCTCGTCCGAAAAATACCAGGCCGGTGGCCGTACGCGCTATAACCTGACCGATCGCAACTACCTGTTCGGTCAGGCCAGCTGGCTGAGTGACCGTTTCAACGGTTACGATTCACGCTCCACGCTGACCGGCGGCTACGGCCGTCAACTCCTTAACGGGCCGCTCAGTGACCTGCGGGTGGAATTCGGTCCCGGCGTGCGCCATGACGAATACCATGGCGGCGGCCGCTCGACCAAGGGGCTGGCCTATGGTGCGGCCAACTATTCCTATCAGTTGACCGACAACACCAAGTTCATTCAGGGCGTTTCCGCGCTGGCGAACGAAGAAACCACGCTGAACTCGGAAAGCGCGTTGAACGTGGCGATCAACGATCGCTTCTCATTGCGCGTTGCTTACACCGTGACCTACAACAGCAAACCGCCGGCCTCAGCGCCGAAGAACACAGATACCACCACCTCGGTCACGCTGGTCTACGGCCTGTAATCTCCCCCCATTATTTCTCGAAGCCCATCATCGATGGGCTTTTTTTATGCCGCCCCCTCCCTCTTTTGCACAATCTGCTAAAAATATTCACCTCACCCATTGACGACTTTAGCAAATAGCTTAATACTGTATGCATATACAGTAATTATCATACAGACCAGGAGCATGATGGATATCGATAGCAAGCTGTCTCACATTGATGCCTCCGGCTCCCGAGATTCTGTAAACGAAGCGAGCATAATGCTATGGAGAAAATAACCTCATTCATCACCTACGCCATGGCGCTGTTTCTCGCCTGGCTCGGCAAGCTGTCTCCGCAGGACATTGCCTTTTTAGTCGGTGCGGCGGTAGGCATCGGCACGTTTCTGGTGAACTGGTACTACCGACGTAAAAGCCTGCAGATCTTGAAGGCCATTGAGCGCAATGCGACATCGCGGAGGAAAATTTACGATGAGTGCAACCGTTAAGCGCTGCAGCGTCGCCGCCGTTTTGGCCATCGCCGTGCTGTTGCCGTCATTTGGCGAGCTGCAAACCTCAGAAGCCGGCCTCAGGCTGATCGCCGATCTCGAAGGTTGCCGCCTGTCGCCGTACCAGTGCAGCGCCGGGGTGTGGACGCAGGGCATTGGGCACACCGCTGGCGTCATCCCTGGTAAAGCGATTGATGAACACAAAGCCGCGATGGATTTGGTCGACGATGTTCGCCGCACCGAGCGCGGCATGGCCGCCTGCCTGCCGGATACGCTCTCGCAACAAACCTATGATGCGGCGATCGCCTTCGCCTTCAATGTGGGCGTCAGCGCAGCCTGCCACTCTACGCTAGTCGCGCTGCTGCAACAGCGCCAGTGGCGGCAGGCCTGCGATCAGCTGCCACGCTGGGTTTACGTAAACGGAAAGAAAAACAAAGGGCTGGAACAGCGACGCGCCATGGAACGCGCACTGTGCTTGCAGGGCATTGCCTCATGATGACGAGTTCGCTCGCCAAAGGATGATGCCACACCAATTTCACTTAATTTGTTCAAGGGGGTTCTTATGATGCACTGTCCACTATGCGGTCACGTGGCCCACACTCGCTCCAGCCGCTATCTGAGCGAGTCGACTAAAGAGCGTTACCATCAATGCCGCAACATCAATTGCAGCTGCACGTTCGCCACGCACGAATCCGTCGCGCGGGTGATCGTCAAACCTGGCGATGACATTATCCCGGCTCAGCCTCACCCGCCGGAGAGTCAGCAGAAACACAGCGCCGCAGCGCTGTAATGCAAAAAGCCTGCTTATGCAGGCTTTATTATGTTGGCGGTGCGCAGACGAAATCTCGCAAATGCAACATGTCGAGGTTTTAAGATAAAAAAAGGGGTTGGCATAGGCCAACCCCTGATAACTATTAACTTTTGGATGCAGCGTTAGTTAACGCGGTTCAGACGCTCTTTGATACGAGCAGCCTTACCAGTACGTTCACGCAGGTAGTACAGTTTAGCTTTACGAACGGCACCACGACGTTTAACAGTAATGCTGTCGATTACTGGGGAGTGAGTCTGGAATACGCGCTCAACACCTTCGCCGTTGGAAATCTTACGAACAGTGAATGCAGAGTGCAGACCGCGGTTACGGATAGCGATAACCACGCCCTCGAATGCCTGCAGACGTTTTTTGCTACCTTCAACGACCCATACCTTCACTTCCACGGAATCACCCGGACGGAATGCAGGTACGTCTTGTTTCATCTGCTCTTGTTCAAGTTGCTTAATAATGTTGCTCATAATATGTCTCTTACCCTAGGTAAACTGATATATCGGTCCCGTCTGATGTCAGACGTTTCCTTCATAGTCCTGTTGCCTGGCCTGATGTTCCCGTTGGAACTCAGCCAGCAACACCGCTTGCTCGTCAGTCAGAGCTAGGCTTTCTAGAAGTTCAGGTCTTCTAAGCCAGGTTCGGCCCAGCGACTGCTTTAAGCGCCAGCGACGTATCTCGGCATGGTTGCCCGACAGCAGAACCGGCGGTACCTCCATCCCTTCCAACACCTCGGGGCGGGTATAGTGCGGGCAGTCCAGCAATCCGTCGGCGAAGGAGTCTTCCTCCGCTGAGGCCTGATGGCCCAGCACACCCGGTATGAAACGGGCGACTGAATCAATCAGGGTCATCGCCGGCAGTTCCCCGCCGCTGAGAACGTAATCGCCGATTGACCATTCTTCGTCAATTTCGGTTTGGATTACGCGCTCGTCTATCCCTTCGTAACGGCCGCACACCAGAATCATCTTCTGATTGGCCGCCAGTTCGCACACGCCAGTTTGATCCAGCTTGCGCCCCTGAGGTGACAGATAAATCACCTTTGCTCCCTCGCCTGCCGCTGCTTTCGCCGCATGAATGGCTTCCCGTAAAGGTTGCACCATCATCAGCATTCCCGGGCCGCCGCCGTAAGGGCGATCGTCCACGGTACGATGCCGGTCGTAGGTGAAGTCGCGCGGACTCCAACACTGCACGCTCAGCAGGCCATTTTTTACTGCCCGGCCAGTCACCCCGTAATCGGTGATAGCGCGGAACATCTCAGGAAACAGGCTTACAATACCGATGAACACAAGCCAATCCCCTTACCGTTATTCCACTTGCTTCGACCGTTTGATCCGGGGGTCAAAAACCAGGATCCCAATCTGCCTCAATCACGCGAGCAGTGAGATCGACTTTCTTGATAACCTGCCCATGAAGAAACGGAATCAACCGCTCCTTCATGCCGAACGCATCTTTCAGGTTCGCTTTCACAACCATCACATCGTTCGAGCCGGTTTCCATCATATCGATGACTTTACCCAGCTCGTAGCCGGCGGAGGTGACTACCTGGCAGCCCATCAGGTCTTTCCAGTAGTAATCATCACCCTCCAACGGAGGAAGTTGATCGGAATCCACCATAATCTCGCGATTAGTCAGCAGATTCGCCGCGTCCCGATCGTCAATGCCTTTGACTTTGATGATCAGATCCTGACTGTGGCGCTTCCAGTCTTCCAACTCGATATGCTGCCACTGACCCGCCTGCTGGATAAACCACGGCTGATAGTCAAAAATGCTTTCGGCGTTCTCGGTGGATGAAAACACTCTGAGCCAACCACGAATGCCGTAAGCGGAACCCATTTTACCGAGTACAATCGGCTGCTTAGGCGCTACCGGTTTGAGTTGCTTGCTCATTGCCACCACCGCGACAGATTAAGCTGCTTTCTTAGCGTCTTTGATCAGCGCGTGAACGCGATCAGAAACGGTTGCACCCAGACCAACCCAGTGCTCGATGCGGTCCAGGTCCAGACGCAGTGCTTCAGCCTGACCGGAAGCGATCGGGTTGAAGAAGCCTACGCGCTCGATGAAACGACCATCACGAGCGTTGCGGCTGTCGGTCACTACTACTTGATAGAACGGACGCTTTTTAGCGCCGCCACGTGCCAAACGAATTGTTACCATAACATCCTCTTTAGTTAATAAAACAGCCGGGCCCCATTGAGGGACGGGGCCCGGTTGCAATATAAAAAGCCCGAAAATTTTACTCATTTTGGCGCAAAAAGCAATCTAAAGCGTCGATCGCAGGGGACAACTTTTGCAGCCTGTCAAATTTCGGACGGTTTTCACCGCGAACGGCGAATGCTGAAAGCGCCCGCACTCGGCGTGCGGAAGCCCGTCAGCGGCCAGGGAAGCCCGGCGGCATCATACCTTTCATGCCGCGCATCATCTTCGCCATACCGCCTTTTTTCATCTTCTTCATCATACGCTGCATTTCGTCGAACTGCTTCAGCAAGCGGTTGACGTCCTGCACCTGCATGCCGGCCCCCATCGCGATGCGGCGCTTGCGCGAGCCCTTGATGATTTCCGGTTTGGCACGCTCTTTCAGCGTCATCGAGTTGATGATCGCCTCCATGCGCACCAGCACTTTGTCGTCCATCTGCGACTTGACGTTGTCCGGCAGTTGGCCGGCGCCCGGCAGCTTGCTCAGCATATTGGCCATGCCGCCCATGTTGCGCATCTGCTTGAGCTGCTCCAGGAAGTCGGTCAGATCGAAACCGTCGCCCTTCTTCAGCTTGTTGGCCAGCTTCTCTGCCTGCTCGCGGTCGACCTTGCTTTCGATATCTTCGATCAGCGACAGCACGTCGCCCATGCCCAGGATGCGCGATGCCACGCGATCCGGGTAAAACGGCTCCAGCGCTTCGGTCTTCTCGCCGACGCCAAGGAACTTGATCGGCTTGCCGGTGATATGGCGGATGGACAACGCGGCACCGCCGCGCGCATCGCCGTCGACCTTGGTCAGCACCACGCCGGTCAGCGGCAGCGCTTCGTTAAACGCCTTGGCGGTATTGGCGGCGTCCTGGCCGGTCATGGCGTCGACCACGAACAGGGTTTCCACCGGCTTGATCGCCGCGTGCACCTGTTTGATCTCGTCCATCATCGCTTCGTCAACGTGCAAGCGGCCGGCGGTATCGACAATAAGGACATCGTAGAACTTCAGCTTGGCCTGTTGCAGCGCGCGATTGACGATGTCGATCGGTTTTTCTTTGACGTCAGACGGGAAGAAGTCGATGCCGACGCCTTCCGCCAACGTTTCCAGCTGTTTGATCGCCGCCGGGCGATAAACGTCCGCGGAAACCACCAACACTTTCTTCTTCTGTTTTTCTTTCAGGAATTTGCCGAGCTTACCGACGCTGGTGGTTTTACCGGCCCCCTGCAGGCCCGCCATCAGCACCACCGCCGGCGGCTGGGCCGCCAGATTCAGCTCGGTGTTGACTTCGCCCATCGCGGCGATCAGCTCGCCCTTGACGATCTTGACGAACTCCTGCCCCGGCGTCAGGCTTTTGTTGACTTCATGGCCAACCGCGCTCTCTTTGACGCGGTTGATGAAGTCGCGCACCACCGGCAGCGCAACGTCCGCCTCCAGCAATGCCATGCGCACTTCACGCAGGGTTTCCTTGATATTCTCTTCGGTCAGCCGCCCGCGGCCGCTGATATTGCGCAACGTGCGCGACAATCGATCGGTTAAATTTTCAAACATCGTCTCATGCTCAACGTGTAATGACAGGCCGCTCCGGCGACACAATTGCGCCGATGATAACACGAAGCGCGCAGGATCTCTGCCTCAGCGTTGGAGATAGGTTGGAGTGAAACGCGCGCAACGCTATACTGACACTCCAATTAACCACGCCGAAGCAAAATTAAACGTTATGCCAGTTTTCTCCATTGTGGCTTTGATGGCCTACCTGCTCAGCCTTGGACTGATCATTCCCAGCTTGTTGCGGAAGAACAGCGCATACCGTCGGCTCGCCCTCGTCTCGGCGGTGGTGGCGTTGATTTGCCACGCCATCGCGCTGCAGCAGCGCATCTTTGACGTCAGCGCCGGGCAGAATCTCAGCCTGCTGAACATTGGTTCTATCGTCAGCCTGATCATCTGTTCGGTGATGACCTTCGTCGCTTCACGCGATCGCGGCTGGTTCCTGCTGCCGATCGTCTACAGTTTCGCGATGATCAATCTGGCCTTCGCCAGCTTCATGCCCGGCGAGTTCATCACTCACCTGGAAGCCAGCCCGGAATTGATGGTGCATATCGGCCTGGCGCTGTTCTCTTACGCCACCCTTATCATCGCCGCGCTCTACGCCTTACAGCTCGCCTGGCTCGACTACCTGTTGAAAAACAAAAAGCTGACCTTCAGCGCCGACATGCCGCCGCTGATGAGCATCGAGCGCAAGATGTTCCATATCACCCAGATCGGCGTGGTGCTGCTGACGCTCACCCTGTGCACCGGCCTGCTGTACATGGATAATCTGTTCAGCAAAGAAAACGTGCATAAAGCCGTGTTGTCGATCATGGCCTGGTTCGTGTATATCGTGTTGCTGTGGGGCCATTACCATGAAGGCTGGCGCGGCCGCCGCGTCGTCTGGTTCAGCTTCGCCGGCGCCTTCCTGCTGACGCTCGCCTACTTCGGCAGCCGTCTGATTCAACAGGTGATGGTGCGCTGAGCCAGCCCGGTTCAACTTTCCCTCTCTATAAGGAATACTGCATTGGAGCATGTGTCGACGGGGACCCTCATCATTATCCTGGTGATCATGATCGTGGTCTCCGCTTACTTCTCCGCCTCCGAAACCGGCATGATGACGCTCAACCGTTATCGCCTGCGCCACCTGTCCAAGCAGGGTAACCGTTCGGCGCGCCGGGTGGAGAAGCTGCTGCAAAAACCGGATCGGCTGATTGGCCTGGTGCTGATCGGCAACAACCTGGTCAACATCCTCGCCTCGGCGCTGGCGACCATCGTCGGCATGCGGCTGTATGGCGATCTCGGCGTGGCGATTGCGACCGGCGTGCTGACCTTCGCCGTGCTGCTGTTCGCTGAAGTGCTGCCGAAAACCTTCGCCGCGCTCTATCCGGAACGCATCGCCTTCCCCAGCAGCGTCCTGCTGGCCCCGTTGCAAAAGGTGATGTTCCCGCTGGTCTGGCTGCTCAACGGCATCACCAGCCTGACCTTGCGCCTGTTCGGTATCCGCACCAACGTGCGCATCAGCGACGCCGTCAGCAAGGATGAGCTGCGCACCATCGTGCGTGAATCCCAGTCGCAGATCTCCCGCCGCAATCAGGACATGCTGATCTCGGTGCTGGACCTGGAAAAGGTGACGGTCAACGACATCATGGTGCCGCGCACCGAGATCGTCGGCATCGACGTCAACGACGACTGGAAGTCGATCATGCGCCAGCTGACCCATTCGCCGCACGGCCGCATCGTGCTGTATCGCAGCTCGCTGGACGACGCGATCGGCATGCTGCGCGTGCGCGAAGCCTATCGCCTGATGACCGAGAAAAAAGAGTTCAACAAAGAGAACCTGCTGCGCGCCGCCGATGAGATCTACTTCGTACCGGAAGGCACGCCGCTCAACGTGCAGCTGGTGAAGTTCCAGCGCAACAAAGAGAAGGTCGGCATCGTGGTCGACGAGTACGGCGACATTCAGGGCCTGGTTACGGTGGAAGACATCCTCGAGGAGATCGTCGGCGACTTCACCACCTCAATGTCGCCGACGCTGGCGGAAGAAGTCACGCCGCAGAGCGACGGCTCGGTCTTGATCGACGGTACCGCCAACGTGCGGGAGCTGAACAAGGCCTTTAACTGGACTTTACCCGCCAATGAAGCTCGCACCGTCAACGGCATGCTGCTGGAAGAACTGGAAGAGATACCCGAAATCGGCACCCGGGTGCGTATCGACCATTACGATATCGACATTCTCGACGTGCAGGGCAATATGATCAAACAGGTGCGGGTCACGCCGATCACCTCGCTGCAGTCCAGCATCGGCCATCACTAACCCTCCGCCAGAACGTAAAAAAGACGCGAAATCGCGTCTTTTTTGTCTCTGCGGGAAACGTACGGTTAGATATGCAGCTCCTGCAGCTTCTCTTTCGGCAGCGCCAGTTCGTCGTTGTGGTTCACCACCACGCCGTTATCCAGAATGTGCTTGGCGATTTCCTGCGCTTCTTCCAGCGAGTGCATGTGGTAGGTACCACACTGGTACTCGTTCAGCTCAGGGATCTTGCGCTGGTCGGTCACTTTCAGCACGTCTGCCATCGCCTCTTTCCAGGCATCGGCAACGCGCTGCTCTTCCGGCACGCCGATCAGGCTCATGTAGAAACCGGTGCGACAGCCCATTGGGGAGATGTCGATAATCTCCACGCCCTGGCCGTTCAGGTGGTCGCGCATAAAGCCGGCGAACAGGTGTTCCAGCGTGTGAATGCCGCGTTCGGGCATCACTTCCAGGTTCGGGCGGCAAAAGCGCAGATCAAATACCGTGATGGTATCGCCATGAGGCGTTTTCATGGTTTTCGCAACGCGGACAGCCGGGGCTGCCATACGGGTATGATCGACGGTAAAGCTATCCAGCAATGGCATTTCGCTACCTCCTCGTAAAAGAGCATTTATTTCGAAACTTTTTTTCCTAACCGGGAAACCTTTTCCAACCCTGCGAGTCTGAGTATGTGAAAGACGCGCATTTGTTATCATCATCCCTGTCATCAGAGATGCATATTTGGCCACATTGATGTGGCCTTTTTCTTTTTCAGCTTCCGCCGTTTTGCTTCAGGAACGCTTCAAAGCTTAGCGTATCATTGGCTTCTATGTCGCGTTGACGCTGCCAAGAGGCTTCCCGCTCTTTATCCAGCTCGGCTTCGTTCAGGATTTCCAACGGTTCTTCCAGCAATGTCTGGCGATACTGCTCCGCCAGCTGCAGACCGACGCGTCCGGTGCCTTCCGCCTTCATCGCCTTCAGAATGCGCGCGGAGAAAGTCAGCTCAGGATCGTCAAACGCGGCGACCAGCTCATCGCACACCTGCTGGTATTGACGGTTGCCGGCTTCGCCGTCCAACACTTCTGCTACCCGACGCAGATCGGCGAACAGCGCCTTGCCCACTTTTTCCAGCGGTTCATGGCTGGCGCCACAGCCGATGCCGATGGTCTGACCCGGTTTGCGCCCTTCCAGAATCACCCGGTTCCAGTTCTTGCGCGTGCACAGCAGTTCATCGCTGCTCATCTCCGGCGCATCCGCCAGCGCGCACCACACCAGGAACAGATCCAGGAAACGCGCCTGCACCGCATCCACGCCGATCGGCGAGAACGGGTTGATATCCAGCGAACGCACTTCGATGTATTCGATACCGCCGCGCAGCAGCGCGTCTGACGGCGTTTCGCCGCTTTTGGTCACGCGCTTCGGCCGGATCGGCGCATACAGCTCGTTCTCGATTTGCAGCACGTTGCTGTTCAACTGCAGGTAGCGATCACCCTCTTTCACGCCCAGCTTGGCGAACTCTTCGGAAGGCGTAACGATCGCCCGCTTCAAACCGGCCACATAGCTGTGCAGATCGTTGAAGGTGATGCCCAGATTACTCTGCGACTTGTTGGTATAACCCAGGTCGCTCAGACGCAGCGAGGTGGCGTACGGCAGGTAGCACATCCCCTGCTCGGTGCGTTCGAACGGCAGAGTGGTCTCGCGCCCTTTGAGGAACGAAGAACAAATGGCCGGCGATGCACCGAACAGATACGGGATCACCCAACCGAAACGGTAGTAGTTGCGGATCAGACGGAAATACCCCGCCGAGATCTGCTCTTTACCACTTTCTGCGTCCTGCACGCCAGCCCAGGCCTGCCAAAACTCCAGCGGCAGCGAGAAGTTGTAGTGCACGCCGGAAATGGTCTGCATCAGCGCGCCATAGCGATTCTTCAACCCTTCGCGGTACAGCGTCTTCATGCGGCCGATGTTCGAAGAACCGAACTGCGCCAGCTCAATATCCTGCTCGGCTTCGATAAAGCACGGCATGCTGAGCGGCCACATGCGCTCATCGCCAATGTTGCGCGCCACGTAGCGATGAATATCGCGCAGGAACGTCAGCAAGTGATCGATATTGTCATCAACCGGCGTAATGAACTCTAACAGCGCCTCGGCGAAATCCGTGGTGATCCAGTGATGCGTCAATGCCGCCCCCAGCTTTTCCGGATGCCCGGTAGTCGCCAAGGTGCCGTTCGGCGTGACTCGCAGCGTTTCACGCTCGATGCCGCGACGAATGCCTTTTAATGCCTGAGGATGGGCTTCCAACCAAGAAAGCGCCTGTGATACGTCCGGGATCAAATTGACCTCCCGCTTCTAAAAACAATAACTCGTAAGCATACTGAATCCGCACCCGAGAGAATATTGAGTTATATTCACTTGGTTACTGCCACCAGGCGATGCCCTGTACCGTTATCATAGCCAAAACGATGTAACGCAGCGCTTTTCCGATACACAGAAACAGCGCGACAGAGCCCCAGGGCATGCGCAGCCAACCTGCCAACACGCACAACAAATCGCCCACCACCGGCACCCAACTGAGCAACAGCGCAGCCGGGCCGAAGCGTTGCAGCCACCCGAGCGCCGTTGCCAGCCCCCGCTGTGGTTTCAACGCCGGTAACAGGCGCCCGATAATGACATTGGTCAAGCCGCCCAGCGTGTTGCCCAGGGTCGCGGCCAGCACCAGCAATTCCGGCGAGACGCGACTCTGAGTCAGCAAAGCGACCAGAACGATTTCTGAATTTCCCGGCAGCAGCGTCGCACTGAGGAAGCTGCTGCCAAATAACGATATTACGGCTAGCGTACTACTCACAGCGTGCGAACGTCTACCACGTCCATACCGGCGCTTTTTGCCGCCTGAATGCCGAACTCGGCGTCTTCAAACACCACGCACTTTTCCGGCGGCACGCCGATAAGTTCGGCGCAACGCAGGAAGGTGTCCGGCTCCGGTTTATGGCGCTGTACGTCGTCCGCACCGACGATCGCGTCGAAGCAGTTGAACAGGCCGAGATGACGCAGCAGCATTTCCGCCATGCGGTGCTCGCTGCCGGTACCGACCGCCATCGGACGACGACCGTGATAGGATTTTACCACCTCGATCAGCGGCAACGGGCGCACGCTGTCCAACAGCATCGCCTCCACCGCGCGGGTTTTCTCCGCGGCCAAGTGATGGGGATCGAGATCGGCCTGGTGGCTGGCGATAATCGCCTGAGCGATGCGCCAGGTCGGTGAACCGCTCAGCGCCACCATAGCCGCTTCATCAAACGTCATGCCATAACGTGACAGCACTTCACTCCACGCTTTGCGGTGCGTTGGCTCGGTGTCCAGAATCGTGCCGTCCATGTCGAAAATAAGACCCTGATAGCGGTCGTACATCGTTACTCCATGATCGTTGAGGAAAGAAAACTACTTTAGCGTAAAGCCGTTGGGTTGTCGCTGACTGCGTCATAGCGGAATGTGCTGTGATCGATCGGGTACAAAGCAGGAAAGGGGGGAAGAGAGAATGGCTAAATGCTGAAAAGCGAAAAACCCGCCAGGGCGGGTTTCTCTTAGATGGTGTATCCGGGAGGATGATTCGGCGCCAACGCCTCACCCTGCGGGCCGTTGCTAAAGCAACGTTATCCTCCCCAAGGACACTTTCTTTTTACCACCCGCATGACGATTTCTCTTCGCGATACGGGAGGTTAAACATGGTGCATCCGGGAGGATTCGAACCTCCGACCGCTCGGTTCGTAGCCGAGTACTCTATCCAGCTGAGCTACGGATGCATGACTGTTTTTGCCGCTTGTCTGTTTCACGAATAACAGAAAAGCAAAAACCCGCTAAGGCGGGCTTCTTTTAGATGGTGCATCCGGGAGGATTCGAACCTCCGACCGCTCGGTTCGTAGCCGAGTACTCTATCCAGCTGAGCTACGGATGCATTACTATTTTTACCGCGTGCCGGCTTTGCTAATAAAGCCAGACTTGAAGAATGGTGCATCCGGGAGGATTCGAACCTCCGACCGCTCGGTTCGTAGCCGAGTACTCTATCCAGCTGAGCTACGGATGCACAGGAATTCTTTTTTGATACCGTATGGTACGTTGTTACTACCCCACCATACTGCAAAATATGGTGCATCCGGGAGGATTCGAACCTCCGACCGCTCGGTTCGTAGCCGAGTACTCTATCCAGCTGAGCTACGGATGCAAATGGCGGTGAGGCGGGGATTCGAACCCCGGATGCAGCTTTTGACCGCATACTCCCTTAGCAGGGGAGCGCCTTCAGCCTCTCGGCCACCTCACCATACGCTTCTTTCGAATTGTGCCTAACTTGCTTTGGAGAAGCTCATCGGCACTGCGTGGCGCACATATTACTTTCTCCGACTTTTAAGTCAAACAATTTTTCCCAACTCATGCGCGTTTGCACAATTCGCACCCAACATGGGCGATTTCACGGCAAAAAGGGCGTTTAATCAACAGGCAACCGCAACGTCTGCAGCAATAAAGCAGGAAACTCACCGGGAAAATAATCACGAAAAAGAGAGGGGAGAACGAAAGAAGTGGGTAAAACGATGCAGTAGCGTCTCGTCTGGCAACGAGACGCTGCTTCGGAATCAGTAAGTCGTCTGCTGAGACTTCTCTGCCTGAATGCGCTGATAGATTTCTTCACGGTGAACTGAAACCTCTTTGGGGGCGTTCACACCAATACGCACCTGGTTGCCTTTTACCCCTAGCACAGTGACCGTAACCTCATCGCCAATCATGAGGGTTTCACCAACTCGACGAGTCAGAATTAACATTCTTTGCTCCTTGAAAGATTAAAAGAGTCGGGTCTCTCAGTTTCCCCGTCATTATCCATCATATGTGGTGAAAACGTAAGCCGCGCAATCCACAATAAGTGTAAGCAGACTTGGTCCCACCTCAGATAATGGTAAGTTTAGCCGACCAGAAAAACTTTGTTCCCGCAATTGTAACTAAATTGTGTTAGCACAGTATGAAAACGCCATAATCAACAAAGTATTATGGCGTTTGTCCGTGCTATTTATTTATGTTCACAGCTTTGAGGCCACCCAGGCTTCTACGCTGTTTAACGCCGCTGGCAGAGCGTTGATATCCGTCCCCCCCGCCATCGCCATATCCGGGCGACCACCGCCCTTGCCGCCGACCTGCTGCGCCACGTTGCCGATCAACTCGCCGGCTTTCACGCGGTCAGTCAGATCCTTGGTCACGCCCGCGACCAGGCTGACTTTGTCATCAGCCGTCGTCGCCAACACGATAATGGCCGAACCCAATTGATTTTTCAGGTCATCCACCATGGTGCGCAGCATTTTGGCTTCGACATTGTCCAACTGGCTGACCAACAGCTTCACGCCGTTAACCAGTTTCGCCTGGCTGGACAGCGACGCGCTTTCCTGCGCCGCCTGCTGATCTTTCAGTTGCTGCAGTTCTTTTTCCAGCGCGCGGGTGCGATCGAGCACCGAGCGCACTTTATCGGTCAGGTTGTTGCTGTCGCCCTTCACCAACTGCGCAACGTCTTGCAACAAATCGCTTTGCTGGTGCAGCGTGGCGATAGCGCCTGCGCCGGTCACCGCTTCAATACGGCGGATGCCCGCCGCGGTGCCCGACTCGCTCAAAATGCGGAACAGGCCGATATCGCCGGTGCGGCTGGCGTGGGTACCGCCGCACAGCTCGGTGGAGAAGTCGCCCATGGTCAGCACGCGCACGTTGTCGTCGTACTTCTCACCGAACAGCGCCATTGCGCCCTTCTCTTTGGCGTCTTCCAACGCCATCAGCTCGGTCTGCACCGGCAGGTTACGACGCACCTGCTGGTTCACCAGATCTTCCACCGCGCGGATTTGTTCCGGCTTCATCGCTTCGAAGTGCGAGAAGTCGAAACGCAGGTATTTGTCGTTAACCAGCGAGCCTTTCTGCGCAACGTGATCGCCCAGCGTTTGGCGCAGCGCAGCGTGCAGCAGGTGAGTCGCGGAGTGGTTCAGGCGGATGCTGTTGCGGCGCTCGGCGTCGATCTGCGCATCCACGCGATCGTTCAGCTTCAGCGAGCCCTGCGCCAGTTTGCCTTGGTGGCCGATAGCCTGACCGTATTTCTGGGTGTCATTGACCACAAACTCGGCGCCGGCGGCTTTCAGCACGCCTTTATCGCCGACCTGGCCGCCGGATTCACCGTAGAACGGCGTCTCGTCCAGCACCACCACCGCCTCTTCGCCGGCGTTGATCTGCTCGACCGGCTGGCCGTCACGGAACAACGCGATCACCGTCGCCTGCTGCTCGTCGTGATCGTAGCCGCTGAACTGGCTGCTGCCATCCACGCGGATCAGGCTGTTGTAGTCGGCGCCGAAGCCGCTGGATTCGCGCGCGCGGCGGCGCTGCGCTTCCATCGCTTCTTCAAAGCCCGCTTCGTCGACTTTCAGACCGCGCTCGCGGCAGACGTCAGCGGTCAGATCGACCGGGAAACCGTAGGTATCGTACAGACGGAAAGCGGTTTCGCCGTCCAGAGTATCACCCTGCAGCTTGGCCAGTTCTTCGTCCAACAACGCCAGACCACGCTCCAGCGTGCGGGCAAACTGCTCCTCTTCGGTTTTCAGCACCTGTTCCACCAGCGATTGCTGGCGTTTCAGCTCGTCGGCCGCCGGGCCCATCACTTCGATCAGTGGCGCTACCAGCTTGTAGAAGAAGGTATCTTTCGCGCCCAGCATGTTGCCATGACGGATCGCGCGGCGAATGATACGACGCAGCACGTAGCCGCGGTTTTCGTTAGACGGGATCACACCGTCAGACACCAGGAAGGCGCAGGAACGAATGTGGTCGGCGATAACGCGCAGGGATTTGTTATCCAGATCGGTCGCGCCGGTCACTTTCGCTACGGCGGCGATCAGGGTACGGAACAGGTCGATCTCATAGTTGGAGTTCACATGCTGCAACACCGCCGCGATGCGCTCCAGACCCATGCCGGTATCCACCGAAGGTTTCGGCAGCGGCAGCATGGTGCCGTCGGACTGACGGTTGAACTGCATGAAAACGATGTTCCAGATCTCGATGTAGCGGTCGCCGTCTTCTTCCGGGCTGCCCGGAGGGCCGCCCCAGATGTGATCGCCGTGATCGTAGAAAATCTCGGTGCACGGGCCGCATGGGCCGGTATCACCCATCTGCCAGAAGTTATCTGAAGCGAAAGGCGCGCCCTTGTTATCGCCGATGCGGATAATGCGCTCGGCCGGTACGCCGATTTGCTTCTGCCAGATGTCGAATGCTTCGTCATCGGTTTCATACACGGTGACCCACAGTCTCTCTTTCGGCAGGTTGAACCAGTTTTCACCGGTCAGCAGTTCCCACGCGTAGCTGATCGCGTCGTGCTTGAAGTAATCGCCGAAGCTGAAGTTACCCAGCATTTCAAAGAAGGTGTGGTGACGAGCGGTATAACCGACGTTTTCCAGGTCGTTATGCTTGCCGCCTGCGCGCACGCAGCGCTGCGAGGTGGTGGCGCGGGAATAGGCGCGTTTGTCGAGCCCCAGGAAAACATCCTTAAATTGGTTCATGCCGGCATTGGTAAACAGCAATGTCGGATCATTGTTAGGCACCAGGGAGCTGCTTGCTACAACCTGATGACCCTTACTATGAAAGAAATCGAGAAACGCTTGACGGATCTCAGCGGTGCTCTTGCTCATAATTTTCCTGGAAAGGCTAGAATAACGACACGTGAGCCGGTGGCGCGTCATCCCGACGATGACAACCAGCTCACGAACAAAAAGTGGGGATAAGATAAATTTTCTTCAGAGGGAAGTAAAACCCCGTGTGCGCTCATTGCGCAAAATCACGGTAAATTGACTGAATTTCTTCCTGGAAGAAACCGCGATAGAGCAGATAACGCTGCACTTTGGCTTTCTCTTTCCAGTCGGTTGGCAACGCATCGCCAAATTTTCGCTGCGCCACCTGTTTCGCCTGTTCGCACCAGTCGATATCGCATTCCGCCAACGCGTCCTGCACCAGCGCTTTATCCACGCCCTTTTGCATCAGTTCGCTGCGGATGCGCTGCGCGCCATAACCCTTGCGGCTGCGGCTACCGATGTAGCTGTGTGCGAAACGCTTATCATCCAGCCAGTTGTGCTGGTAACAGTAGGCGATAACCTGATCGATCAGCGCAGGATCCACTGGCTCTTCGGCCACCGGCGGTGATGTCGGCGCATGTGGCCCCTTACCGCCAAACCGGGCTTTCGCCACAAACGGCTGCGCCGCAAGTTTGCGGCGCAGTTCAGCTTCACTATGATCGCGTTGCGACAGCAGGCGCATGGCGCGGCTTAGCAAGTCATTCATCATTCAAGCCTGAATTCAGAGGATATGCACCACATATACGGCGGCGCACATCTTCAGCGATTAGAACTGCTCGCTGGTTTCCGCTTCGTCATCTTCGAAGTCGTCACCGGAAGCAGCCACCAGCTCACCGCCGCTGTGCAGCAGCAGGTCGCGCAGCTTCTTGTCCAGCTCGGCGGCGATAGCCGGGTTTTCTTTCAGGAAGTTACAGGCGTTCGCCTTGCCCTGACCGATCTTCTCGCCGTTATAGCTGTACCAGGCGCCGGCTTTTTCGATCATCTTGTGCTTCACGCCCAGATCGACCAGTTCGCCGCGGCTGTTGATGCCTTCGCCGTACATGATTTGGAACTCAGCCTGTTTGAACGGCGCAGCGATTTTGTTCTTCACCACTTTCACGCGGGTTTCGCTGCCCACCACTTCGTCGCCTTCTTTGATGGCGCCGATGCGGCGGATATCCAGACGCACCGAAGCATAGAACTTCAGGGCGTTACCGCCGGTCGTGGTTTCCGGGTTGCCGAACATCACACCAATTTTCATACGGATCTGGTTGATGAAGATCAGCAGGGTATTGGCGTTTTTCAGGTTGCCGGCCAGTTTACGCATCGCCTGGCTCATCATGCGCGCCGCCAGGCCCATGTGCGAATCGCCGATTTCACCTTCGATTTCCGCCTTCGGCGTCAGCGCCGCCACGGAGTCGACGATGATGACATCAACCGCGCCGGAGCGGGTCAGCGCATCACAGATTTCCAGCGCCTGCTCGCCGGTATCCGGCTGGGAGCACAGCAGGTTGTCGATATCGACGCCCAGCTTTTTCGCATAGATAGGATCCAGTGCGTGTTCGGCGTCGATGAACGCACAGGTTTTGCCTTCGCGCTGCGCAGCGGCGATCACCTGCAGCGTCAAAGTGGTTTTACCGGACGATTCCGGGCCGTAGATTTCTACGATGCGGCCCATCGGCAGGCCGCCGGCGCCCAGGGCGATATCGAGTGACAGTGAGCCGGTGGAGATCGTTTCCACGTCCATGGAGCGGTCTTCACCCAGACGCATGATGGAGCCTTTGCCGAACTGTTTCTCAATCTGGCCCAGTGCCGCAGCTAACGCCTTTTGCTTGTTCTCATCAATAGCCATTTTTGCTCCTTCGTTTCGCAATGCCGGTGTTACCCCACACTGCCACTGAATGTATGTTGTGCAGGAAATGTCACTAATTATACTGTATGGTCATACAGTATCAAGCCTAATTTACAAAAATTCGTCGATGGCGGTTTGCAGCGCGAAAATCGTCGCCTGCAGCCGCACCGCATCGCGGTCGCCCTCGAATTGCATCTTGCGCGACAGCCCCCGGCCATCGCTGCTGGCAAAGCCGAACCACACGGTGCCGACCGGCTTTTCCACGCTGCCGCCGTCCGGGCCGGCGATGCCGCTCACCGACAGCGCCAGATCGGCCTGCGCCGCCCGCAGCGCCCCTATCGCCATCTCGCGCACCACCTCTTCGCTGACCGCGCCGTGCGCCATCAACGTCGCTTCGCTCACCCCCAGCAGATCATGTTTCGCCGCATTGCTGTAGGTGACGAAACCGCGATCGAAATAGGCGGAGCTGCCGGCGATATCGGTGATGGCCTTGGCGATGCCGCCGCCGGTGCAGGATTCCGCGCAGGTGATCCAGCGGCCCTGCGCCTTCAGTTTTTCCCCCGCCAGCACGCTGAGCCGGCGCAGTTGGTTTTCACTCATAACCCCTCCCTCGCGAATTCAGGTATATGCGCCCGATAGTAGCATTTATCAAGGCGACGCGGCGGCCGGCGCGCAGAAATGCGCAGCGCCTCGCAGGAGGTGCGGTTTTAAGCGCCCGGCCAAGCTGCTAGTATCAAAAGAAGCGCCCCATTGAGCGGCGGCGCACCAGCACAAGGAACATCACGGAGGCGGCGCGCTGCGGCGGCGGCCTCAGGGCGCACCAGAAGAGATTAGGATGATAGCGTGAAAAAAACGTTGGGCGTATTCTTGCCGTTGTACACCACCACCCTGTTGCTGCTGTTGGGCTCAGGCCTGCTCACCACCTATGTCTCGCTGCGGCTGGCCTCCATCCACGTCAGCAGCGCGCTGATCGGCGCCATCATCGCCGCCAACTACATCGGGTTGGTGATCGGCGGCAAGGTCGGCCACTTTCTCATCGCCCGCGTCGGGCATATCCGCGCCTACGTGGCCTGCGCCGGCATCATCACCGCTGCGGTGCTGGGGCACGGTCTGACGGCGTTCATTCCCGCCTGGGTCGCGCTGCGTCTGGTGATCGGGCTGTGCATGATGTGCCAGTATATGGTGCTGGAAAGCTGGCTGAACGACCAGGCGGAATCCAACCAGCGCGGCATGGTGTTCGGCTTCTATATGGCGGCGACCTATCTCGGCATGTCGCTGGGCCAGATAGTGCTGATGCTGCAAAGCAACCTGGGCATCACCACGCTGCTGGTGATCGCGCTGTGCTTCGCGCTTTGTCTGGTGCCCATCGCTCTCACCACCCGCACCAATGCGCGCCACATGTCGCCGGCCCCGATGGAGCTGCGTTACTTTGTCGGCGCCATTCCCAAGGTGCTGGCTACCACGCTGGTGATCGGCATGGTGGTGGGCTCGTTTTACGGCCTGGCGCCGGTCTACGCCAGTCTGCAATCCTTAACCACTCAGCAAACCGGCCTGTTCATGGCGCTGGCCATCTTCGCCGGGCTGGTGGCGCAGTTCCCGCTCAGTTGGCTGTCGGATCGCTATAATCGCCCGTTGCTGATGCGCCTCAACGCCATTTTTCTGATCGTGGCGGCGCTGCCGCTGGCGCTGCTGCCGCACATCGATTTCCCGCTGCTGCTGGCGGTCGGGTTCGTCGTCAGCATGTTGCAATTTACGCTCTACCCGTTGGCGGTGGCGCTGGCCAACGATCTGATCGAGCCGGAACGCCGCGTCTCGCTGGCCGCCTGTCTGCTGATGGCGTTCGGCGTCGGCGCCAGCATCGGGCCATTGGCGGTCGGCGCGCTGATCGAGCCGCTGGGCGGCAATATCCTGTACGCCTTTTTCGCCCTGTGCGGCGTGCTGCTGGCGGCCCTCAGCCGCACGGCGAAAGCGGAGGAACCGCAGTTGGCGCAGGACGCGCCGGTGCCGCACATTCCGCTGCCGGACAGCCTCACCAGCTCGCCGCTGTCGCCGGCGCTCAATCCGACCTTCGATGAACAGATCATTCACGACACCATGCCGCCGCCGGAAGCGGCGCCCGAGGTCGACGAGCCGCAGCCCGAAGCACAAGAGGCGGAGCCCTTGCCTCAGGGCGCCGATCTGGAAGAAGACACCGGCCTGAAAAAGGCGCACGCCATGCTGTAAACGGCGGCGTTACAGATCCTGGAAGGAGCCCAACAGAAAACCGCGTTCGGCGATCGCCGCTTTCAGCGTCGGCGCGGTCAACACATCCAGCTCGACGAGGCGCGGATGGCAGTATTGGCTCTGCAGGATCGTCGCGTCGAGGAACGCCGGGTGGCACATCATTTCCAATGATTCTGCGCCCTGCTCGTCGGCGCGCGCCAACCTTTGCAGGAACAACGTTTCGGAAATCGTCTCACCGTAGAATCCCGCGTCAAAAGCGTCAGTGCTATAGGGGGCATGCAGCGTGATGCCACGCCGTTTCGCCTCTTCGCGATCGAGACGCAGCGGCAGACCCTGCGCTTGCGCGAACGCCTCCACCAGCGGATAAATTTGCGGCTGCATATGCACATGGTGGTGGCTGTCGATATGCGTCGGCGGCCGGCCGAACAGCGTCACGAAGCGCGTGAACTGGCGCTGCAGCTCCTCGTGAATTTCGTCCAGCTGCAGCTCGCCGGCCTCGGCGCGGCGCCACAGCCATTTGCCCAGTTCGCCATGTTCGTTGACCAGCGAAGGCATGGCGCCCAGCGGCTTGCCATGGGTCAAAACGAAATGCAGCCCAATCGGCAACCCCGGATATTGCCGGCTGAGCGCCGCCGCGTGCTGCGCGCCGCCGCCGTTCACCATCGCCGTGGTGGAGGAAACGACGCCATGCTGATACGCCTCGATGACGCCATAGTTCTGCCCTTTGCTCAGGCCGAAATCATCGGCATTCACGATCAGTAGTTTTTCCATAGAGGCTCCCGCGGGATGGATTTTTGGCAAGGGAAGGCCGACCGCTCGGCGCGGCATTCCCCCTCGTTAAGGTAAAAATCAAATGATTAACCGACCGGCGCCCTGAAGCTCATCGGCATATCGGCGTTGATACTGATCGGGAGCGGCCCTAAAGAGGGCCGTAACACTTTTTTCGGTAGTTGCCTGGGGTCACGTCGGTGAGCCGCTTGAAGTTTTTAATGAACAAGCTGACGTCGCCATAGCCGGAATCGAAGGCGATGTCAGAGACCGAATAGTTGGTGACCTCCAGCTGCGTCTTGGCGAAGTTGATGCGGATCTCATTGATCACCTGCATCGGCGTCTTCTGGTAGTAGCGCCGCATCGCCCGGGTCAGGTACTCCTGGGTTTTCCCCGACAGCGCCACCATGTTCGCCAACGCCTTTTCGCCGAACATCGCCTTGTCATGCATGCCGGCCAGGGTGTTCTTCAGCCACTGCGGGATATCATCGCCGCCGTCGTTTTCTTCTTTATGGTGACGAATGCGGCTTATCACATAGAAGGTCAGCGTTTCGAGAAACTCGGCGAAATCATCCTCGCGAAACTGCGGCGAACTCACCACCGATTCGATATAGGCCAAAAACTCGCTTCTCAGGCTGTAGGCCTGCGAGGCGACAAAGCAACGCGGCAGCTGTTGCAAGTAATGTTCTTCAAAGAACGCTTTGCTGACCGCCACGTTGAAGATTTTCGTCGCGCCGAACTCGTAAAAGCTCTGGTGGTAGGAACCGATAGGGATAAAGACGAAATCCCCGCGCTCCAGCAGCACCCGCTTGCCGTTGATCTCCTGATAGCATTTGCCGCTCAGCACGATGGTGAACTCGTAATAGTCGTGCTGATGCAGCCCGGTGGCGCTTTCCACCTTGTTGTAGATGAACAGGTGAAAGTCTTTGCAGTTAAAGAAATCCTGCTCGCGAATCAGCTTCACGTCGTTGGCACTCAGCGAAATTCGGTTATCGGACACGGCGCCGGCCTCCCGTTAGTCAAATCCGTTGCGTCTGGCCGCCTCGGCAAACCAGTAACCGCTTTTTTTGATGGTGCGCCGCTGATCCGCCCGATCCAGCCGCACCAGCCCATAACGATTCTTGTAGGCATTCAGCCAGGACCAGCAATCGATAAAGGTCCACAGATGATAGCCCTTGCACTGCGAGCCTTCCGCCAGCGCGCGGTGCAGCCACTTCAGGTGCTCGCGAATAAAGTCGATGCGGTAATCGTCCTCCACCCGCCCATCGGCGCCGATAAACGCTTCTTCGCCCTCGACGCCCATGCCGTTTTCCGAAATATAACAGGGCAGATTGCCGTAGTTCTCTTTCAGATCCATCAGGATGTCGTACAGCCCCTTCTCATAGATCTCCCAGCCGCGGTGCGGATTGATTTTGCGGCCCGGCATTGCATAGTAACTGAACAAATCCTCCGGCGATGCGATCGGCCCCTCGGTGCGCCGTCCCTCTTTCGCCTGCACCCTGCGCGGCTGGTAATAGTTGACGCCAAGGATATCCACCACGCCGCCTTCGATCAGCTGCGCGTCCTGCGGTTCGCAGTAGGGCATCAGCCCATGCCGCTCCAGCAGGTGCAACAATGCGGCCGGGTAACGCCCTTTGGCGACCGGATCGAGGAAACTGCGATTGAGCAGCAGATCGGCGTCGTGTGCCGCCTGCCGATCCTCCGGCGCGTCGGAGCGCGGATAGGTCGGGCTCAGATTTAGAATGATGCCGATGCTCCCCGGCAGCCCCCGCGCTCTGAAACGCTGCACCGCCATGGCGTGCGCCAGTACGCTGTGATACGCCACGGTGACCGCCCGTTTGAAGTCCACCACGCAAGGGTAGTGCAGGTCATTCAGGTAACCGGCTTCAACCGGCACGATCGGCTCGTTGAAGGTGAACCAGTGGGTGACCCGATCGCCAAACAGGCCGAAACAGGTATCGGCGTAACGCGCATAGGCTTCGACCACTGCCCGGCTTTCCCAACCGCCGCGCTGTTGCATGCACAGCGGCATATCGAAGTGATAGAGATTGATAAACGGGGTGATGCCCTGCGCCAGCAGCTCGTCGATCATCGCGTTATAGAACGCCACCGCCTGCGGGTTCACTTCACCGTCGCCGTCCGGGATCAGCCGCGACCACGAGATCGACGTTCTAAAGGTATTGTGGCCCAGCGTTTTGAGCAGCCCGATATCGGTGCGGAAATGGTCGTAAAAGGTCGAGGCTTCGGTCGGGCCCACCCGCTCGTGAAAGCGCTCGGGCGCGATCTCGTACCAATAGTCGAAGATGTTGCGGCTCTTGCCGTCCCGCGCGGCCGCCCCTTCAGACTGTGGCGCGGAGGTGGCGCTGCCCCACCAGAACCCGTCGGCAAATTGATATTCCATACTCGCGTCCCTCGCGGGGCGGCCACACCGCCCCGTTCCACAGTTAGAATTTCAGCGCCTTGGCGATGTCTTCTTCGCTTTCCGTCGCCGCGTCGATCTGGCTCTGCGCCTTGTTGGAGATCGCCACGAACGGCAGATAGATCACGGTGGCGACCGCCAGGTTGAACAGGCTCAGCAACATGGCCATGATGCTGCCGTTGGTGTTGAAGAACGCCCCCAGGCCGACCGGCATGGTCCAGGGTGCGATGTTGGTGATCGGCGGGATCAGCCCGGAGTAGTAGGCCAGGGAGGTGATAATGGTCAGCACCGGCTGCACCAGGATGAACGGAATGAACATCACCGGGTTCATGATCACCGGCAGGCCGAACAGTATCGGTTCGTTGATCTGGAAGATGCCGGATGGCGTCGCCAGTTTGGCGACCTGGCGGTAATCTTCGCGGCGCGAGGCGATGAAGATGGCGATGATCAAGCCCAGCGTCGAGCCGGTGCCGCCGAGGTAGATGTAGGAGTCGACGAACGGTTTCGCCCACATGTGGAACTCTTTTCCGGCGGCCACCGCCGCTTCGACCGAACCGTATTTGTTGTACAGCTCCACGTTTTCCAGCGCGAACGGCGTCATGATGCCGCTGTCCAGGGCCGCCAGCGCCATGGAACCGTGCACCCCAAAGAACCACAGCAGCGAGGAGAACAGTACGTACACCCAGCCCACCACGCTGCCCATCTTGGCCAGCGGCGCCGAAATGCCGTCCATGATGATCTGGTGGAAGTTGGTGCCCCAGTGCGCCAGCGCGAACGCCACCAGCCCCATGATGGAGAGGATGATGAAACCGGGGATCAGCGCCGAGAAGGAACGCGACACCGAAGCCGGCACGCTGTCCGGCAGGCTAATCACCCAGTTGCGCCGCACGATGAAGGCAAACATCTCGGCCACCACCAGCCCAATCACCATACCGGAAATGATGTTGGCGCCGCCCAACCAGTTGGCCCCCACCGCATAGGCCTCGCCGACATTGAACGGTGTGACGGTCATAAAGGCCGCCACCGCCAGCAGCGCCGAAGCGAGCGGATCGACCTTTCGCTCTTCCGCCAACGCCATGCTGATAAAGAACGGCGTCATCAGGGACATGATCCCCAGCGTGCCGTTGTAAACGCTGCCGCCGATGCTCTTCAGACTATTCAGCGTCTCGATGGTAGAGGCATCCAACCTTACGCCCAGCGAATAGAAGAACGATCCTTCGCCGAAGCTCAGGAACACGTTGTTGATCAACACGAACATCGCCCCGGTCAAGGTCAGCGGCATCAGGCGGATAAAGCCATTCTTGATGGCGTTGACGTGGGGCTGCTTACCGATTTTTACGGCGAAAGGCAGGATAACCTTCTCGAGCGAGGCAATGAGGGTATTCACGGCGGCCTCCTGTTATTGATTGGCTTTCTTGATAGCGGCCACCGCGGCCTTCAGCACGCCCAGCCCATCGACCTTGCCGTACAGCAGCGGATCGATGACTTCCACAGGTTTGTTGGGCAGCTGTTTTTGCACTTCCGGCAAGGTGTAGGCGATCTGCGGCCCCAGCAGGATCAGATCCGCCTCAACGCCTTTCTCCGCAGCCAGCGCTTCCGGATAGGCGGCGATGATCACCGGCACTTCATATTTCTCGGCCTGCGCCTTCATTTTTGATACCAACAGGGAAGTGGACATACCGGCAGAACAAAACAGATAGATTTTTTTCTTTTCCATACCAAGCACCTCAGATAATCAAAAAAACCCCGTGTTATTTGTATGCCAGATGCAATCACGATTGCTTCACGCACATTCCTTATGAAAATTTCCGTCACGTTGCCCTGGTTACGGACAGTATACGGAGCATGAAAAACGGATCGGTAAGCCAGGAGGAGACATAACCGTCTCTCATTGACCTGACGGATTGACCCCCTTCACATTTCGCACAAAAAAATAGTGTGACCGGGCTCTCAAATAACCGATAAAAACTCGGAATATTCGTAATAAATATTCAAATAACAATTATAAACAGCAAGTTACAAACTCACCGAGAATTTAAGGGTTTATTTGCGCCTGAACAAACGAAAAGGGAATAAAAATAGTTCAAGCTTGATTCACCTACAGCCATCCGAACGCGATAGCCGGTGAAGAGGATTAGGTGGGCAGACGCAGCAACTCGATCACCGTGCTCAGCGCCACGGAATGATTCCTGCGGTTGGGGTAATAGAGGTAAAAACCGGTAAACGGCGCGCACCAGTCGGCCAACACCCGCCGCAGCCGCCCGCTCGCCAGGTGTTCTTCTACCTCTTGTTCGATGGCGAAAGCGATGCCGACGTGCGCCAGCGCCGCCTGCACCATCATCCTGCCGTCATCGAGTATCAACGGGCTGTTAACCGCCACGGAAAACCGCTGCTGGCCCTGCTGAAATGCCCATTTGTAGCGCTCGCCCGAAGAGGCCTTGCGCCAACCGATGCAGCGGTGCTGCAGCAAATCCTGTGGATGCGTCGGTTCGCCGTGCCGTTGAAAATAGTCCGGCGTGGCGACGATGGCGAAACGCAGATCCGGCGTCAGACGCACCGCGCGCATATCGTTGTGCAGATCCTCGCCGAGCCTAATACCGGCGTCAAAGCCCTGTTCGACAATGTTGGCAAACCCCTCGTCCGCCACCACTTCCAGCGTAATGCCGGGGTACTCGCAGGCCAACCGCTCCAGATGCGGCACGATGGCAAGATCGATGGCCGAACGCGGCGCGTTGATGCGCACCAGGCCGCGCGGCCCTTCGCGAAACACATTCAGGCTCTCCAGCGCGGCGTCGATGTCGGTAAAAGCGGGCACCAGCTGTGCCAGCAGATGCTCACCGGCCTCCGTCGGCGAGACGTTGCGGGTGGTGCGGTTTAGCAGGCGAATGCCCACCTGCGCTTCCAATTCGCGCAGGGTGTGGGTCAGCGTCGGCGGCGTCACGCCCAATCGGGCAGCGGCGCGGCGGAAGCTGCGTTCACTGGCGATAGCCACGAAGGCCGCCAGGCCGGACAGTTCAGGTTTTTTCATGCTATTGATATAAATTATCTAATAGTGAGATGAATTTTTAGCGGATAGTTATCCGTCATCTAACAACATAGCATTGCGATCGACCCCATTACCAGGTATCGATACGATGATTAATGTTACAGCTCCAACTCATGAAACGCCGCGCCGTCTGGCGGACAAAGTCGTACTGGTGAGCGGCGGCGGCACCGGCATCGGCCGCGCCGCCGCGCTGGCCTATGCCCGCGAAGGCGCCAAAGTCGCGCTGGCCGGCCGACGCGCGGCGGAAATCGAAGCCACGGCGCGCGACATCGCGCTGGCCGGCGGCGACGCCCTGCCCATCGTGGCCGACGTCTCTCAGGAAGGCGATATCCGCCAACTGATCGCCACGGTGACCGCCCATTACGGCCGGCTCGACGTCGCCTTCAACAACGCCGGCATCATCGGCAACTTCGCCCCCATCACCGAGCAGACCAGCGAGGATTTTGACCGGGTTATCGCCATTAACCTCAGGGGCGTCTGGCTGGCGATGAAATATGAGATTGAAACCTTCCTGGCTCAGCGCTCGGGCGGCGTGATCATCAACACCTCCTCCTGGCTGACCCACGGCGCGCTGGCCGGCTCATCCAGCTACTCCGCCAGCAAGGGCGCGCTCGATGCGATGATCCGCGCGGTGGCGCTCGAGTACAGCGGCCAGGGCATCCGCGTCAACAACATCAACCCCGGCATCATCGACACGCCGATGGCACGCGGCAGCGTGGCTGACAGCGCGGCCTTCACGCCCTTTATCGCCCATACGCCCGCCGGCCGCCTGGGTGAATCGGAAGACATCGGCGATGTGGCGCTGTGGCTGGCGACGGACGAAGCTCGCTTCATCACCGGCCAAAGCCTGCTGGTGGACGGCGGTTACACCATCGCCGGCATGCGTTGAGGAGGCGACGCCATGAACTACGTTCAGCTTGGCGACAGCGGCCTGAAGGTGTCCCGCCTCTGCCTGGGTTGCATGACCTACGGCGATCCGGCCTGGCGGCCCTGGGTGCTGAAGGAAGATGAAGCGCGCCCCTTTATCCGCGAGGCGCTGGAGGCGGGTATCAATTTTTTCGATACCGCCAACATTTACTCCGGCGGAGAAAGCGAGCGCATTCTCGGCCGCGCGCTGAGGGCGTTCGCCCGCCGTGAAGACGTGGTGATCGCCACCAAGGCCTACTTTCCAATGGACGCGCAGCCGAACAGCCGGGGGCTATCACGCAAGCACCTGCTGCACAGCGTCGACGCCTCCTTGCAGCGGCTGGGAACGGATTACCTCGATCTGTTCGTGCTGCACCGCTTCGACACCGAAACGCCGATCGAAGAAACCGCCGACACCCTCGATGGCCTGGTGCGGGCGGGCAAGATCCGCTATCTCGGCGCCTCCTCGCTGCACGCCTGGCGCCTGATGAAAATGCTGGCCTTTCAACGTCAGCACCGCCTGGCGCCGTTTATTTCGCTGCAAAGCCAATACAACCTGGTGACGCGTGAAGATGAAGAGGAGCTGATCCCGCTGTGCCTGGAGGAAGGTCTTGGTCTGACCCCCTGGTCGCCGCTGGCCCGCGGCGTGCTGGCCGGCTCCGGCAGCGGCGGCACGCTGCGCGCCGCCACCGACGAACAGGCGCCCCGTTGGTACGGCGGCAGAAACGAGGTAGAACGCACCGTCGCGGCGGTCGCGGAGGTGGCGGCCGCGCGCAGCGTTCCACCAGCGCAAATCGCGCTGGCCTGGCTGTTGGCCAAACCCGGCGTGGCGTCGCCGCTGGTGGGCATGTCCAAGCCACATCATCTGCAGGATGCGCTGGCTGCGCTCGACCTCAGGCTATCACCGGAAGATGTGGCCGCGCTGGAGGCGCCAATGGCGCACGCTGTCCGCCCCGATCGCTGGTAGCCCCTTTTCCGTCATTCCAGGAGAGAAGACATGTCATATGCGCTTACCGCACGAGCGGTGTTGCTCGCCCTCGCTGCCGCATTCCCCCTTAGCGCTCCGGTGCAGGCTGCCGCCAGCGCAGACTGCGCCGCAAACAGCATGACGCTGCCGCCTGGCGCACTTTACCCCAACGGCATCGCCCGTGCGACGGACGGTACGCTGTATGTCGGCTTTGTCACCAGCGGCAACGTGCTGCGCAAGCGGCCGGGTCAAGCGTGGGAAACCTTTTTCCCCAGCGCTGACACGGTGTTCGCCTCAAACGCGCTGCGGCTGGACGAAAAACGTGGGCTGCTGTGGGGCAATTCGCCGGACTTCCTCTCCGGCGGCAAAACGCGCGCCAACCGCATCTATGCGCTGAACGTCGCCGATGGCACGCTCAACCGCAGCCTGGCGCTGCCGGCGGGCGAAATGGGCAACGATATCGTACTCGGCGCAGACGGTACGGTGTATGTGACGGAAACCCGCGGCGGCGGCATCCTGCGCCTGCGGCCGGGCGAGACGGCATTCCGTACGCTGTTTCAGGATGCGCGGTTGGCGGCCCCCAGCGGGCTGGGCGCCGCCGGCATCGTGCTGCTCGACGATCGGCTGATGGCTGTCGCCAATTTCGGTACCGGTAAGCTCTACACCCTCAGTTATAACGCTCCAAAGCCGCAGCTGACGGAAATGCAGCTGCCGCGCCTCATCGAAAACCCGGACGGAATGGGATTGGCACCGGACGGCGCGCTGATCGTGCTGGAAAACGGGATCCAGAGCGGCCAGGGGCGGATCCTGCGGATCCCGTCACCCAAGGCGGCAGGCATGCACCGGATTGAGGTCTTGCGCGAAGGCATGGAATCGCCGGTCAACCTGACTATCACTCCGCAAGGCTGCGCCTTCGTCAGCGAATCGCGCATCCGCCACCGCCTGCTGCCCGGCCATGAAACCGAAGTGCCCGACAGTTTCCGCCTCTATCAACTGCCCTTGCCTCTCACCGCCGCACAATAACCTCTACGCCGCCTCAGCGGGCGGCGACACTTGCGTTGTTGCCCGCAGGCGAACGACAATCTCGCTTCGTTGCAAACCGGCCTTGCGCAGCGCTTCCCATTTTTACCTGTGACAGCCGATTGCCCGCTGGGCTAGTATAAGCGTCTGTGCAAACCTTGGGTTTGAACACGCCGTTTGGCGTTTTGATGACTTGATTTGCGCCGCCCGCCAAGCGCTGAATGGGGTGGCGCCTGCTGAAACAATGTGATAGCGAATGACGACAATGAAAATCACAGTTCCCTTTACATTCAATGGATTGGAAAAATAATCGCATGAATAGCACCGATAAACTCGATTCGCACACGCCGATGATGCAGCAGTACCTGCGCCTCAAGGCCCAGCATCCTGAAATCCTGCTGTTCTACCGCATGGGCGACTTCTACGAGCTATTTTACGACGACGCCAAGCGCGCTTCCCAACTGCTGGATATCTCGCTGACCAAACGCGGCGCCTCGGCGGGCGAACCGATCCCGATGGCCGGCGTGCCGCACCACGCAGTGGAGAACTACCTGGCCAAGCTGGTGCAGCTCGGCGAGTCCGTCGCCATCTGCGAGCAGATCGGCGATCCGGCCACCAGCAAAGGGCCGGTCGAACGCAAAGTGGTGCGTATCGTCACCCCCGGCACCATCACCGACGAAGCGCTGCTGCAAGAACGCCAGGACAACCTGCTGGCGGCGATCTGGCAGGATGCGCGCGGCTTCGGCTACGCCACGCTGGACATCAGCTCCGGCCGCTTCCGCGTCGCCGAGCCGCAGGATCTGGAAACCATGGCCGCCGAGCTGCAGCGCACCAATCCGGCCGAG
Organism: Serratia sp. Z4; assembly: GCF_009900725.1. NCBI lineage: Bacteria > Pseudomonadati > Pseudomonadota > Gammaproteobacteria > Enterobacterales > Yersiniaceae > Serratia > Serratia sp. Z4. Next base: position 383,834 of record NZ_JAAABD010000003.1, on the reverse strand, counting down.
CTGCTCTATCCGGAAACCTTCGAACACATGGCGCTGATCGAACAGCGCCACGGCCTGCGCCGCCGCCCGCTGTGGGAATTCGAGCTTGAGACCGCACGCCAACAGCTCAACCTGCAGTTCGGCACCCGCGACTTGACCGGCTTCGGCGTCGAACAGGCGTACCAGGCGCTGCGCGCCGCCGGCTGTCTGCTGCAGTACGTCAAAGATACCCAACGCACTTCGCTGCCGCACATTCGCGGCATCACCATGGAACGCCAGCAGGACGGCATCATCATGGATGCCGCCACCCGCCGCAACCTGGAGCTGACGCAGAGCCTGTCCGGCGGCAGCGACAACACGCTGGCGGCGATCCTCGACCGTACGGTCACGCCGATGGGCAGCCGCATGCTGAAACGCTGGCTGCACATGCCGACCCGCGACATCAAGGTGCTGACCGCCCGCCAGCAGGCGATCGGCGCATTGCAGGAACTGTTCGCGGATCTGCAGCCTTCGCTGCGTCAGGTAGGCGATCAGGAACGTATTTTGGCGCGTTTGGCGCTGCGCACCGCCCGGCCGCGCGATCTGGCGCGCATGCGCCATGCTTTCCAGCAACTGCCGGACATCCGCGCGCTGCTGCAGGATGTGAAAACGCCGCACGTGCAGCAGCTGCTGTCGCAGGTGGGCCAGTTTGACGAACTGCGCGAGCTGCTGGAACGCGCGGTCATTGAATCACCGCCGGTGCTGGTGCGCGACGGCGGCGTGATCGCCCCCGGTTACAACAGCGAACTGGACGAGTGGCGGGCCCTGGCCGACGGCGCCAGCGACTACCTCGATCGGCTGGAGATCCGCGAGCGTGAAAAGCTGGGTCTGGATACGCTCAAGGTCGGCTTCAACGGCGTACACGGCTATTACATTCAGGTCAGCCGCGGTCAAAGCCACCTGGTGCCGATCCACTATGTACGCCGTCAGACGCTGAAAAACGCCGAGCGCTACATCATCCCGGAACTGAAAGAGTACGAAGACAAAGTGCTCACCTCCAAGGGTAAGGCGCTGGCGATCGAGAAAAGCCTGTACGACGAGCTGTTCGATCTGCTGCTGCCGCACCTGGCGGAACTGCAACAAAGCGCCGCCGCGCTGGCCGAGCTGGACGTGCTGGCCAACCTGGCCGAGCGCGCCGATACCCTGAACTACGCTTGCCCGACCATGAGCGAGCAGCCGGGGATCCGCATTACCGAAGGCCGCCATCCGGTGGTGGAGCAGGTGCTGAGCGAGCCGTTTATCTCCAACCCGCTCACCCTGTCGCCGCAGCGCCGCATGCTGATCATAACCGGTCCGAATATGGGCGGTAAAAGCACCTATATGCGGCAAACGGCGCTGATCGTGCTGATGGCGCACATCGGCAGCTACGTGCCGGCCACCAAGGCCACCATCGGCCCGGTGGATCGCATCTTCACCCGCGTCGGCGCGGCGGACGATCTGGCTTCCGGCCGCTCCACCTTCATGGTGGAGATGACCGAAACCGCCAACATTCTGCACAACGCCACCGAGCACAGCCTGGTGTTAATGGATGAAATCGGCCGCGGCACCTCCACCTACGACGGCCTGTCGCTGGCCTGGGCCTGCGCCGAGAACCTGGCCAACCGCATCAAGGCGATGACGCTGTTCGCCACCCACTACTTCGAGCTGACGACCCTGCCGGAGAAGATGGAAGGCGTGGTCAACGTGCATCTGGATGCGCTTGAACACGGCGACACCATCGCCTTCATGCACAGCGTGCAAGACGGTGCCGCCAGCAAAAGCTATGGCCTGGCGGTCGCCGCACTGGCCGGCGTGCCGCGCGACGTCATCAAACGCGCCCGTCAGAAACTGCGCGAGCTGGAATCCATCTCCAGCCACACCGCATCGGGCAGCGTCGATGCCACTCAGATGACGCTGCTGCAGGAAGAGACCTCGCCGGCGGTAGAAGCCCTGGAGGCGCTTGATCCGGATTCCTTGTCGCCACGACAGGCGCTGGAATGGATCTACCGGCTGAAAAATATGGTGTAGTCTGGCGCCAAACGCGGGCATAAAAAAACGGTGAGCATCATGCTCACCGTTTTTATTTGATGCGGTTCAACAACCGGCGTTATTCGCGGAACAGCGCCTCAATGCTCAGGCCCTGCATCTGCAAAATCTCACGCAGACGGCGCAGACCTTCTACCTGAATCTGACGGACGCGCTCGCGCGTCAGGCCAATCTCCCGGCCTACGTCTTCCAGCGTCGCCGCTTCATAGCCCAGCAGGCCGAAACGACGCGCCAACACTTCACGCTGTTTGGCGTTCAGTTCGAACAGCCATTTGACGATGCTTTGCTTCATATCGTCATCTTGCGTGGTGTCTTCAGGCCCGTTGTCCTTCTCGTCGGCCAGAATGTCCAGCAGCGCTTTCTCCGAATCCCCACCCAGCGGCGTATCCACCGAGGTGATGCGCTCATTCAGGCGCAGCATGCGGCTGACGTCATCCACCGGCTTGTCGAGTTGCTCGGCAATTTCTTCAGCGCTCGGTTCATGATCCAGCTTGTGGGAAAGCTCGCGCGCGGTGCGCAGATAGACATTCAGTTCTTTGACGATATGGATAGGCAAACGAATGGTACGGGTTTGGTTCATGATCGCCCGTTCAATCGTCTGACGGATCCACCAGGTTGCATAAGTGGAGAAGCGGAAGCCGCGTTCCGGGTCGAATTTTTCCACTGCGCGAATCAGACCGAGGTTACCCTCTTCGATCAGATCCAGCAGCGCCAGACCGCGGTTGCTGTAGCGGCGGGCGATTTTCACCACCAGCCGCAGGTTGCTTTCAATCATGCGGCGGCGGGACGGCACGTCACCGCGCAGAGCACGCCGCGCAAAATAGACTTCTTCCTCTGCGGTCAGCAGAGGTGAATAACCGATCTCACCCAGATAGAGCTGCGTCGCATCCAATACGCGTTGCGTAACGCCTTGAGACAACAGCTCTTCTTCCGCTAAATCGTTCTCGCTGGTCTCTTCTTCTACCAGCGCTTTTTCATCAAACGACTCGGCCTCAGCTCCATTCTCGTCGAAATCCGCATCATCATGTAACTCGTTAACTTTCAGCGTATTTTGGCTCATATGCTGCTCCTACCCGTGATACCGCGAGCAGAATCTCAGCGTATTCTGCCCAATCTATCGCTGCGGAAGATAACGCAGCGGGTTTACGGATTTCCCCTTGTAACGAATTTCAAAATGCAAACGTACTGAACTGGTACCGGTGCTACCCATGGTGGCTATTTTTTGACCCGCCTTCACTTCTTGTTGTTCCCGGACCAGCATTGTGTCGTTATGAGCGTAGGCGCTCAGGTAATCATCATTATGTTTGATGATGATTAGATTACCGTAACCCCGTAAAGCGTTGCCTGCATACACTACGCGGCCATCGGCGGTAGCGAAGATAGGCTGCCCACGGGAACCGGCGATATCGACACCCTTATTCCCACCTTCTGATGAGGAAAAGTTATCAATAACCTTACCGTCAGTCGGCCATCTCCAGGTACTGACCGGAGCGCTGTTGCTGACGGTGCTGCTCACAGGCGGAGCGGCTTCCGGCGCGGTAACAGGCGCAGTCGCGGTCCCAACCGCTGCGGCACCTGCTGCAGGTAACATCTTACCTACATTCTGTTTACCCGAGTTTTCAGAATACGCGTTAGTTGATTGAGAATCAACCGTTGCCGTCTGGATCTGGGAGCTGGAAGGTGGCTTCGGAACACCGCCTTTGGTCGCATCTGTCGTCGCCAACATGCCGCCGCCGCCGTTGGCGGAACCATTACCAAGCTGAATGGTTTGGCCAACATTCAGGCTGTATGGCTCGGGAATATTGTTGCGCTGCGCCAGGTCGCGGAAATCATTGCCGGTGATCCAGGCGATATAAAACAGCGTATCGCCGCGCTTGACCGTATAAGTTTCGCCGCCGCTGTAGCTCCCTTTAGGGATGGCGTTATAACTGCGGTTATAGACAATGCGGCCCTCTGGGCTGGCCTGCTGCACTCCGCCATTATTATTGCCGGATGGAGCGGCACCGCCGCCCCCCACGCTGCTGATAGGAGCCGACGTCGAGGCCGTATTCGTACAACCCGCCAACCACAAACTTACCATCGTACACACCGCTACCCGGCGTAACGTAATCATTGGGCTTCCCGTGCTCATGCTTCCCCCATGACAGCAATATCAGTGATATATCCAAAATACCCTTTACATCGTAGCCGAGCTTTTGCCACTTCCCAGTTTCTGCGATGTAAAGGCGCCGCCGGCCGATCCCTGAACGCCAGGTCATCTCGCGCCGGAGCATCAAAACGCGCGCCAATGCTAACCACATTGGCGTTGCCGCACCATAAGACAACTACGTAGAAAGGCCAATTCTAGTGAAAATTAGCCTGATTGGAACGAGAAAACCTTATCCGGCCATGATGAAAGTGCAACAGATTTTGCAGACGGTCGAAAATTCAGACAATCGCTAGGCCAATTCGCCTTTCACCAACGGCACAAAGCGCACCGCCTCTACCGCATCGACAACGAAATCGTTGCCATGACGCTGAATGCGTTTGAGGGTTTGGGCCTGCTCGCCCACCGGCAACACCAAAATGCCGCCGTCGTCCAGCTGCTCCACCAGTGCCTGCGGGATCTCCGGCGGCGCGGCAGTGACGATGATCGCATCGAACGGGCCGCGCGACGCCCAACCCTGCCAGCCATCGCCATGGCGGGTGGAAACATTGTGAAGATCGAGCTGTTTCAGGCGGCGCTTGGCCTGCCACTGCAGCCCCTTGATGCGTTCGACGGAACAAACGTGTTGCACCAGATGCGCCAGGATAGCGGTTTGATAACCGGAACCAGTACCGATCTCCAGCACCCTTGAGGTAGGTTTCAGATTCAGCAGCTCGGTCATCCGCGCCACCATATAAGGCTGGGAAATGGTCTGACCGGAACCGATCGGCAATGCGGTGTTTTCGTAGGCCTTATGATCCAGCGCTTCATCAACAAAACGCTCGCGCGGCACCGCCTCGATCGCCCGCAGCAGCTTTTCGTCTCGGATCCCCTGCTGCCGCAGCTGCGTCAGCAATGTTTGCATGCGCTTATTCACCATTCCCCGCTAACCTCTGCCTTGGTTAACCATGTTTTCACGACTTCTTGCGCCGCGTAGGCGGTTAAATCCACCTGCAGCGGCGTTATCGCCACATAGCCTTGTTCCACCGCCGCAAAGTCGGTATCCGGCCCGGCATCAAATTTATCACCAGGCGGCCCGATCCAGTAGATATTTTGTCCGCGCGGATCCTGCTGGCAGAAGACCTTGTCGGCGGGATGGCGGCTGCCGCAGCGGGTAACGCGCAGGCCTTTGATCTCAGCCAGCGGCAGATCCGGCACGTTAATATTCAGAATTTTTCCGGTACGTAGCGGTTCGCGCTGCAGCGCGCGCAGGATGCGGCAGGTAATGGCGGCTGCGGTCGCGTAGTGCCGGTGGCCGTTCAGCGACACCGCCAAGGCAGGCAACCCCAGGTGCCGGCCCTCCATCGCCGCCGCGACGGTGCCGGAATAGATAACGTCGTCGCCCAAATTCGGCCCGGCGTTAATGCCGGATACCACGATATCGGGCGCCGGGCGCATCAACGCGTTGACGCCAAGGTAAACGCAGTCGGTCGGCGTCCCTTGCAACACCGCAATATCCCCGTTGGCCAGCGTCTGCGTGCGCAACGGCGACTCCAGCGTTAAAGCATTGGAAGAGCCGCTGCGGTTACGATCCGGTGCCACGACCTGCACTTCGGCGAATTCCCGCAGCGCCGCCGCCAGCACCTGAATGCCCGGGGCGCTGACGCCGTCATCGTTACTCAGCAATATCCGCATCACTGTTATCCTGCTGCATGATCTCGCGAACCACGCTGGTAGCAAAGCTGCCCGCCGGCAGCCAGAAGCGCAGTTCCACGGTAACGTCATCCCACCAGTTCCACTGCAAATTTTGCGGCTGCAACAGCAGGGCCCGGCGAGCGGGTTCGATACGCTCGCGCTTTAAAAGCGTAAGCAATTCCGGTTGTTCCGCCAAGCATTGTTGTTCAAAAGCCAAGGCTTGGCCGGCGGTGCCTGGCTCACCGTCGCCCGGCAAGGGAGCCGTGATCGCCAGCTCGCCGGCATCCAGCCGTTGCTGCAACGTCTCCAGCTCATCGGCTTTGGCGACGAACCAGCTGCCGCGCCCACTCAGCTGCAGGGCATCCCCTTCCAGCACGGTGCGCTGCAGCCCGTCAGCCAGGCGTTGGCTCGCGATCAGATTGAACAGCGCGCTGCGGCTGGCGGACAGGTAGAAGCTGCGCTTACTGCGCTCTTTGACACGAATTTCGTCGTTCGCCCAGCGGCGCGCCATCACCAGGTTGTTGCCGCCGCGGCCGAAGCGTTGGCTGCCGAAATAGTTTGGCACGCCCTGCGCGGCGATGGCCTGCAGGCGACGTTCCACGTCCTGCCGATCGGAAATCTGGCGCAGCACCAGCGTAAAGTGGTTGCCCTTCAGATTGCCGATGCGCATTTTGCGCAGGTGGCGGGCGAACGAGAGCACCTCGCAGCCTTCCAGCGTAAACCGGGAGAAATCCGGCGTGTCCTTACCCGGCATATGCAGGCAGAACCACTGTTCGGTCACCGCGTGGCGATCCTTCAAACCGGCATAGCTGACGGAACGGGCGTGAATACCGGCGAAGCGCGCCAGATAGTCGGCCACGAACTGGGTATTGCAGCCGTTTTTACGGATATTTACCAGCACGTGCTCACCTTCACCGTCCGGCGCAAAGCCCAGATCTTCGACCACCACAAAATCTTCCGGATTGGCTTTCAACACCCCGGAACTCTGCGGCCGGCCATGCAGCCAGGTCAGATTCGCCATATCCATGCGGTTATTCCTTGATCAGCAAGGCGACCGCTTCGCAGGCGATGCCCTCGCCGCGCCCGGTGAAACCGAGCTGTTCGGTGGTAGTGGCCTTCACGTTGACGTCATCCATATGGCACTGCAGGTCTTCCGCCAGGAAGACGCGCATCTGCGGGATGTGCGGCGCCATTTTCGGCGCCTGAGCGATGATGGTGATATCGAGGTTACCGAGGCGGTAACCTTTGGCGCGGATGCGTTTCCAGGCTTCGCGCAGCAGCTCGCGGCTGTCGGCGCCTTTGAAGGCCGGATCGGTATCGGGGAACAGTTTGCCGATGTCGCCCAGCGCCGCCGCCCCCAACAGGGCGTCGGTGGCGGCATGCAGCGCGACGTCACCGTCGGAGTGGGCCAGCAAGCCTTTGTCGTAAGGGATGCGAACACCGCCGATCACCAACGGGCCTTCGCCGCCGAATTTATGTACATCAAAACCGTGACCGATACGCATGATGCGCTCCTTAATTGTCTAACTGGGTCAAATAGAACGCCGCCAGCGCCAAATCCTCCGGCCGCGTTACTTTAATGTTGTCCGCCCGGCCGGCGATCAGCAGCGGATGATAGCCGCAATGTTCCAGCGCCGAGGCTTCGTCGGTGACGTTCGCGCCTTCATCCAGCGCGCGCTGCAGGCACTGCTTGAGCAGCGGCAGCGGAAACAGCTGCGGCGTCAGCGCATGCCACAGATCCTGCCGTTCAACGGTGTGGGCGATGGTGTCGCGGCCGGGTTCGGCGCGCTTCATGGTGTCGCGCACCGGCGCGGCGAGAATGCCGCCCACCTTGCTGTGTGCGGTGATCGCCAGCAGGCGCTCGAGATCGTCGGCGTGCAGGCAGGGGCGCGCGGCGTCGTGCACCAACACCCAGTCCGCATCACCCGCCAGTTTCAACCCGGCCATCACCGAATCGGCGCGCTGTTTGCCGCCCTCGGTGACGGTCACCCGCGGATCCTGAGCGATGGGCAGCCGTTCGAACTGACGATCTTCCGGGCCGATCGCCACGATCACCCGTTCAATGCGCGGGTGGCGCAACAGGGCGTGGATGGCGTGTTCGACGATGCTGTGCCGGCCGATGGTTAAATATTGCTTCGGGCATTCCGCCTGCATGCGGCTGCCGATACCGGCAGCGGGCAGGACGGCAATCACCGAGGGAAAGGTACCTGCGGAGTGATTCATGCGTTATTTTTGTGCGTTGTTTTGCGAAGAAGACGCCGCGTTGCGCCTGGATTGGTCAGGAACCAGACGATAGAAAGTCTCACCGGGCTTGATCATGCCCAGCTCATTACGCGCACGCTCTTCGATCGCTTCCTGTCCGCCGTTCAAATCATCGATTTCGGCAAACAGCTGATCGTTACGCGCTTTCAACTTGGCGTTGTTGCCCTGCTGGACCGCAACGTCTTCATTGACCCGCACGTAATCGTGAATACCATTTTTGCCCAGCCACAGTGAATACTGTAACCAACCGAGCAATGCCAGCAATAGCAGCGTAAGTTTTCCCATCTCCGCCCCCTGAAAAACCGACCAATCATCCCACAACTTCTCGTTGGACTCCACACTGAGAGCGGCATTTCAACGCCAAATTCAGAATACGGATGAAGGGTTCCCGTGTTTATCGCCTAATTCCGCTGCGAAAGCGGCAAAAAACGCCCCTTTAGCTCGGCGCACGCGCCGCGTTTTCCAATGAGACACACACTGTCCTACCTCCATTATGCAGCAAGAATCACTGCATCACCGCTTCCTGACACATCGCTTACGCCACAGCAAAGCAAAAAGTGAATATTTAACACCATAGAGAGAATAATCGTCATGCAGCGGTTGCACTTTCATTCATTGAAGCTTATTTTTATGCACTCATAGTGCATAAATAATTCCAATATATAACCATTCATTATCGGGGATCGCGATGTTAAAACGTTTAGTTCTGATCGGCGCCTGCCTGGCCGCCACCTTCTCCATCGCTGCGTTGGCGGCTGAACCCACCTACGTCGTCGGCTCCGGCGGCACCTATCGGCCATTCGAATTTGAAAACAGCCAAAAGCAGCTGGAAGGTTTCGACATCGACATCATCAAGGCGGTGGCCAAGGCCGAAGGCTTCCAAATCAAACTGATCAATACGCCGTGGGAAGGGATCTTCGCCACACTGAACTCCGGCGATCGCGATATCATCATTTCCGGCATCACCATCACCGATAAGCGCAAGCAGATGGTTGATTTCTCTGCGCCTTACTTCCCGGCTGAGCAGGCTATCGTGGTGCCGCAAGACTCGAAGGTGGACTCCATCGCCGCGCTGAAAGCGCTGAAGGTCGGCGTGGTGAACTCCAGCACCGGCGACATCGTGGTGTCCGACGCGCTGGGTAAAAACAGTACCGCCATCAAGCGCTTCGACAATACCCCGCTGATGCTGCAGGAGCTGTATGAAGACGGCATCGGCGCGGCGGTCGGCGACGTCGGCGTGGCCAAGTTCTATATCAAGACCCACCCTGAGAAAGCCTTCAAGCTGGTGCCCGACGCCAAGTTCGAGCGCCAGTATTTCGGCATCGCCGTCGCCAAAGGCAACGATGAGCTGCGCAACAAGATCAACGCCGGCCTGAAGAAAATCGTCGCCGACGGCACCTACGCCAAGATCTACCAAACCTGGTTCGACAGCAACGTACCGACGCTGCCGGCGGAATAATCCCCTGTCGCCGGCGCCCGCAAGGGCGTCGGCGCACCACCGTTTCAGCCTACCAAGAAGGAATACCCCTTGAACTTCCGCTGGGAGATCATCCAGGAATACGCGCCGCTGTTTATGGAAGGCGCCTGGATGACCATCAAATGCACCATTATCTGCGTGCTGCTGGGCACCACCTGGGGCTTGATCCTCGGGCTGGGCCGTTTGGCGCAGGCGCCGCACGGCATCTGGAAACCCATCCTGCATTACGGCGTTCAGTGGCCGGTACGCATCTACATCAGCGCCTTTCGCGGCACGCCACTGTTCGTGCAGATCATGGTGGTGCACTTCGCGCTGGTGCCGTTGTTCATCAATCCGCGCGACGGCCTGCTGGTCACCAGCGGTCTGATGAGCGTCGATTTCGCTCGCGCGCTGCGCGCCGACTACGGCGCCTTTCTCTCCTGCGTGGTGGCGATCACACTCAACGCCGGTGCCTATGTGTCGGAAATCTTCCGCGCCGGGATCCAGTCTATCGACCGCGGCCAGATGGAAGCCTCACGCTCGCTGGGCATGAGCTATGGCAAGACCATGCGCCAGGTGATCCTGCCGCAGGCCTTCCGCCGCATGCTGCCGCCGCTGGGCAACAACGCCATCGCCATCGTCAAGGATTCGTCGCTGGCCTCCGCCATCGGCCTGGCGGATCTGGCCTATGCCGCCCGTACCGTCTCCGGCGCCTACGCCACCTACTGGGAGCCCTATCTGACCATTTCGCTGGTCTATTGGGTCATCACCTTCCTGCTCTCGCTGCTGGTGCAGCATATGGAAAAGAGGTTCGGTAAAAGTGATTCGCGTACATAACCTGCAAAAACAGTTCGGCGAAAGCCACGTGCTGCGCGGCATTTCCTGCCGGATAGCCGCCAACGAAGTGGTGTGTGTCATCGGCCCCTCCGGCTCGGGCAAAAGCACCTTCCTGCGCTGCATCAACGCGCTGGAAACGCTCTCCGGCGGCGAGATCGAGGTGAACGGCTTCGCCGTCCACGATCAGAAAACCGACCTGAACAAAATGCGGGAAAGCGTGGGCATGGTGTTCCAGCGTTTCAATCTGTTCCCGCACATGACGGTGTTGGAAAACATCATTATGGCGCCGGTGAGCGTGAAGAAACAGCCGCGCGCCGAAGCCATCGCGCAAGCAGAACAGCTGCTGCTCAAGGTCGGCCTGCTCGACAAGATCGACGCCTACCCCAACAGCCTGTCAGGCGGCCAGCAGCAGCGGGTAGCGATCGCCCGCGCGCTGGCGATGGAGCCAAAGATCATGTTGTTCGATGAACCGACCTCCGCGCTCGATCCTGAGCTGGTGGGCGAAGTGTTGGCGGTGATGAAATCACTGGCCCACGAGGGCATGACCATGGTGGTGGTGACGCATGAGATGGGCTTTGCCCGCGAGGTGGCCGACCGGGTGCTGTTTATCGATCAGGGGATCATTCAGGAGGAGGGTGCGCCGCAGCAGATCTTCAGCCAGCCGGCCAATCCGCGCACGCAGGCGTTTCTAAGCAAAGTTTTGTAACCTTCGGCCCCGCTCTACTCCCCTTCGGGCGCCGGCATCGGCGCCCGCTCTCTCACCACCCGGTCAGGAAGCTGAACACCAGCCAGAACAGGCACAGCACGATCGCGCCGGTCAGCAGCAGCGTCAGGATCAGACGGCCGCGCAACAGCATGCTGAGGGTGATGCCGATCAGCACCGACAGCGGCATCAGCGCCAGGAAGAACGGCCAGGTATAGAGCAGGAAAAACAGCGTGTTGGAACCGTAAACCAGAAACGGCAACGCGAACGCCAGCCAGTAGAAAACAAAGCCGCTGACGCCGCCCAGGAAAGAATAAGAAGGCTCCTCTCTCTCCTGTTTTGACTGCTTGGAGTCGATCAAGATAGGCGTGACATTTTGCATAGTGATCCCTGGTTATTCGGCTCGCTCTGCGGCGGCTTAGAGTAAAAAGCGCATGGCGAAAAACGCCACACGCTTTTTTTGAATTCAGGGTTTGATAATAGCCTGACCACGTAACACGTCTAACAATTGCGCAATCAAATTTGTTACCAATTGTTGGCCGTCGAGGTGGATTTCCGGCTGCTGCGGCGCCTCATAAACCGCGTCGATACCAGTGAAATTGCGCAGCTCGCCGGCGCGCGCTTTTTTATACAACCCTTTCGGATCGCGCGCCTCGCAGATCTCCAACGGCGTGTCGACGAACACCTCGATAAAGCGATCGTCGCCGAGCATCTCGCGCACCATTTGCCGCTCGGCGCGGTGCGGCGAAATGAATGCGGTCAGCACCACCAGCCCGGCATCCACCATCAGCTTGGCCACTTCCCCCACCCGGCGGATGTTCTCGCGCCGATCCTCGTCGGAAAAACCGAGATCGCGGCACAGACCGTGACGCACGTTATCGCCGTCCAGCAGATAGGTGCTGACGCCAAGCCCATGCAGCGCCTGCTCCAGCGCGCCGGCGACGGTGGATTTTCCCGAGCCGGACAGCCCGGTAAACCACAGCACCGCGCCGCGGTGGCCGTTGCGCGCTTCGCGATCCGCACGCGTCACCGCATGCGGATGCCAAACCACGTTCTCATCGTCCGGCCCGGTCACCCTCAGTTCAGCGGCCACCTTATCGGCCACCGAGCAGATCGCGTGCGCCCCAATGCGGGAAGTGCTTGCGCACCAGCGCATTCAGCTCCAGCTCGAAGGCGCTGAATTCGCCGCGCGCCGCCGGGGCATCCTGCAGCGTTTCACGCACCAGACCGGCGCCAACCGTCACGTTGCTCATGCGATCGATGAAGATCAGCCCGCCGGTGTCGTGATTGCTCTGATAGCTGTCCAGCACCAGCGGTTCGTCGAAGGTCAGCTCCACCAACCCGATGCCGTTGAGCGGCAATGTGTCGGCCGGGTGTTGCGCCAGCGTGTTTATCTCCACCTGATGGCGAATGCTCTCCACGCGGGCGCGGGTCTTTTTGCCGGCGATCTTGATGTCGTAGCTCTGGCCCGGCACCAGCGGCTGCTCGGCCATCCATACCACGTCCACCCGCGCGCTCTGCGCCGCCTGCAGACTTTCGCCGGCGTCGACCAGCAAATCGCCGCGGCTGATGTCCACTTCATCTTTCAGTACCAGCGTAATCGCCTCGCCCGGCACCGCTTCTGGCAGATCGCCGTCGAAGGTCACGATACGCGCCACGCTGGACTCCACGCCGGAAGGCAGCACTTTGATGCGTTGCCCCACCCGCACTACGCCGGCGGACAGCGTGCCGGCATAGCCGCGGAAATCGAGGTTCGGGCGGTTGACGTACTGCACCGGGAAGCGCAGCGGCTGGTTTTCTCGCTCGCTGATCACGTCAACGCTCTCCAGCACTTCCAGCAGCGTCGGGCCGCTGTACCACGGCATATGGGCGCTTTCGCTCGCCACGTTGTCGCCGTCCAGCGCCGACAGCGGCACGAACTTGATGTCCAGATCGCCAGGCAGCTGCTGGGCGAAGGTCAGGTAATCCTGTTTGAACTGCTCGAACACCGCTTCCTGATAGTCCACCAGATCCATTTTGTTTACCGCGACCACCAGATGGCGAATGCCCAGCAGGGTCGCGATAAAGCTGTGGCGGCGAGTCTGATCCAACACCCCTTTGCGCGCGTCGATCAACAGGATCGCCAGATCGCAGGTCGAGGCGCCGGTGGCCATGTTGCGGGTGTACTGCTCGTGCCCCGGGGTATCGGCGATGATAAATTTACGTTTTTCGGTCGAGAAATAGCGATAGGCCACGTCGATGGTGATGCCCTGCTCGCGCTCGGCCTGCAGGCCGTCCACCAGCAGCGCCAGATCGAGCTTTTCGCCCTGAGTACCGATGCGTTTGCTGTCGCTGTGCAGCGTCGACAGCTGATCCTCGTAGATCTGGCGGGTATCGTGCAGCAGGCGGCCGATCAGGGTGCTTTTGCCGTCGTCGACGCTGCCGCAGGTCAGAAAGCGCAGCAGGCTCTTGTGCTGCTGCGCGTGCAGATAGGACTCGACGCCGCCCTGGTCAGCGATTTGTTGTGCAATTGCGTTGTTCATCCGGCGGCTCCTTAGAAATACCCTTGACGCTTTTTCAGCTCCATCGAGCCGGACTGATCGCGATCGATCATCCGCCCCTGGCGTTCGCTGGTGGTGGAGACCAGCATCTCTTCGATGATCTCCGGCAGGGTTTGCGCCTGCGAGTCCACCGCGCCGGTCAGCGGCCAGCACCCCAGGGTGCGGAAACGCACCATGCGCTGGCTGCTCACTTCACCCGGCTGCAGATCGATGCGATCGTCGTCCACCATCATCAGCATGCCGTCGCGCTCCACCACCGGGCGCGGTTTCGCCAGGTACAGTGGCACGATGTCGATCTTTTCCAGGAAGATGTACTGCCAGATATCCAGCTCGGTCCAGTTCGACAGCGGGAAGACGCGGATGCTCTCCCCTTTGTTGATCTGGCCGTTGTAGTTGTGCCACAGCTCCGGCCGCTGATTTTTCGGATCCCAGCGGTGGAAGCGATCGCGGAACGAGTAGATGCGCTCTTTGGCGCGCGATTTCTCCTCATCGCGCCGCGCACCGCCGAAGGCGGCGTCAAAACCGTACTTGTTCAACGCCTGCTTCAGGCCCTCGGTCTTCATGATGTCGGTATGCTTGGCGCTGCCGTGCACGAACGGGTTGATGCCCATCGCCACCCCTTCCGGGTTTTTATGCACCAGCAGCTCGAAGCCGTACTCCTTCGCGGTGCGATCGCGGAATTCGTACATTTCGCGGAATTTCCAGCCGGTATCGACGTGCAGCAGCGGGAACGGCAGCGTGCCGGGGAAGAACGCCTTGCGCGCCAAATGCAGCATCACGGAAGAGTCCTTGCCGATGGAATACAGCATCACCGGGTTGGCGAATTCAGCGGCGACTTCACGGATGATATGGATACTCTCCGCCTCCAATTGCCGCAAATGAGTGAGTCGTTTTTCGTCCATAACAGGTCCTTAAAAGCCTTGCCTATGCCAAATTCACGACGGCCGGGCGCACGGCCCCTTCCGTCTGCGATTGATGCCCGAACCAGGCTATTTGGTGGTGCAGTTCCACCACCTCGCCGATCACCAACAGCGCCGGCAACGGCGCCCGTTGGGCCAGGTGTTCCAATTGATCCAGCGTGCCGATCTGCACCTGCTGATCGGCGCGCGTGCCGCGGCTGATCACCGCCACCGGCGTCGCAGCGTCGCGGCCGTGGGCGATCAGGCGTTGGCTGATGTCCGCCGCCTTCATGGTGCCCATGTAGATAGCCAGCGTTTGCCGCGTCCGGGCCAGATCGGCCCAGTCCAGGCCATCGCCGTCCGGGCGGCAGTGGCCGGTGATAAAGGTCACGCTCTGCGCGTGATCGCGATGCGTCAGCGGAATGCCGGCGTAGGCGGTCGCCCCCGCGGCGGCCGTGACGCCCGGCACCACCTGGAACGGAATGCCGGCGGCGGCGGCCACCTGCAGCTCTTCGCCGCCGCGGCCAAAGATGAACGGATCGCCGCCCTTGAGGCGCACCACCCGTTTGCCCTGCTGCGCCAGCTCCACCAGCAGCCGGTTGGTCTCTTCCTGGATCACCGAGTGCGCGCCGGCGCGCTTGCCCACGCAGATGCGCTCGGCGTCGCGCCGCACCAGATCGAGGATCTCGCCGCTGACCAGATGGTCATACAGCACCACGTCCGCCTGCTGCATCACCTGCAACCCGCGCAGGGTCAACAACCCCACGTCGCCCGGCCCGGCGCCCACCAGGGCGATCTCGCCCTGTGCGCCTTCATCGCCTGCGGCGAAGCGGTGTAAATCCTGCTCCAGCTGCCGTTCCGCCTGCGCCGTCTGGCCGTTGGCCACCAGCGTGGCGAAACGGCCGCCGAAGGTTTTCTCCCAGAAACGGCGACGTTCGCCGATCGAAGCCAACCGCTGTTTGACCTGGCCGCGCCAGCGGCCCGCTACCTGCGCCATCTGCCCCAAACTGGCGGGCAATAACGCCTCCAGCTTTTCGCGCAGCAGTCGCGCCAGCACCGGCGCCTGGCCGCTGGACGATACGGCCACCACCAGCGGCGAACGATCGATGATCGACGGGAAGATGAACGAGCAGCGCGGCTGATCGTCCACCACGTTGGCTAACACCCGGCGTTTATCCGCCTCAGCGAACACCGCGGCGTTCAGCGCGTTGTCGTCCGTGGCGGCGATCGCCAGAAACACGTCGTCCAACTGCTGCGGATCAAAGGTTTTCCCCAGCCAGAGCACCCGCCCTTGCTGACGTTGTTGTTCCAGTTCCGGTGAGAGCGAGTGCGCAACTATCCGTATTTCAGCCCCGACGCGCTGAAGCAGGGAGACTTTGCGCGCCGCCACGTCACCACCGCCAACGACCAGCACCGGGCGTTGTTTCAGGTCGGCGAATATTGGTAGATAGTCCACAACAGCCTTTTCATATAACAGAAAGATAGTGTGACTATACGGGCTGAGATTTAGCCTCTGAAATGACGAAAAGGAATGATTAGTTCCTTTATGGAATATAGGCCGCAACGCAGGAGGCAAACGGTAATACTCACGGCGGCGGTTTGCGCGTTCGCGCGAAAATTAAGAGACAGGGAAATTGTGTAATGCCGTCCGGCGTCTCATACTGGGTGCCGAAGAAAAATGATCGGCAGCGCCGATAGCAAAGAAGGATTTTTCGGTATGTTTTCCCGTTTTTACCTGAAGACCAGCCTGCTGGCCCTCGCACTCGGCGGCGTCTTCAGCGTTTGTGCCGCACAGCCCGTAAAAGACGCGCCAATGGGCCGTTTCGCCGCCGAACAGACCCGCCACATCGCCACTTACTTCCCCGGCCGCATGGCGGGCAGCCCGGCCGAATTGCTCACCGCCGACTATCTCAAGCAGCAATTCAGCAAGATGGGTTACCAAAGCGACATTCGCAGCGTCAATACGCGCTATCTCTACACCAGCAAAGACGGCAAGAAGAACTGGAACAACGTCACCGCCAGCTCGGTGATCGCCGCCCGCAACGGCGACAGCCCAAAACAGATCGTGGTCGTCGCCCACTTCGACACCTATACGCCGCAGAGCGACGAGGATCTGGATAACAACCTCGGCGGCTTGACGCTGCAGGGCGTCGACGACAACGCCTCCGGCATCGGTGTGATGCTGGAACTGGCGGAACGCCTGAAGAACATCCCCACCGCCTACGGCCTGCGCTTCGTCGCCACCAGCGCCGAAGAGATCGGTTCACTGGGGGCGCAGAACTACCTGCAACGCATGAGCGCGGAAGAGAAAAGCAACACCGTGCTGGTGATCAACCTCGACAGCCTGATCACCGGCGATCGTCTGTATTTCAACGCCGGGCGCAACACGCCGCCGCAAATGGCGAAGCGTTCCCGCGATCGCGCGCTGGATATCGCCCACCGCTATGGCATCGCCGCCGCCACCAATCCGGGCAGCGCACAGCACCCGCAGGGTACCGGCTGCTGCTCCGATCAAGAGGTGTTCGACGCCGCGGGCATCCCGGTGCTGTCGGTGGAGGCCACCAACTGGTCGCTGGGCGACAAAGATGGCTACCAGCAGCGCGCCGTCAGCCCGCACTTCCCGCAGGGCATCACCTGGCACCGTCCGCAGTATGACAATCTGCAGTATCTGGATCGCTACCTGCCGGGGCGGATCGACAAACGCAGCCGCGACAGCGTGCAGATCCTGCTGCCGCTGATCAAAGAGCTGGCGCAGGCGCACCCGCCGAAAGCACAGAAGAAAAAGTAGCCCGCAAAAAAACAGGGCCCAGCATTGCTGAGCCCTGTCATGTCAATCACGCCGTTTAGCCTTCGTGCAGGCCACACTCGCGCTTCAGGCCGAAGAAACGCGTCTCTTCCTCGCTCATGCCCGGCTCCCACTTCTGGGTGGTGTGTGTATCACCTACCGACAGGTAGCCCTGCTCCCACAGCGGGTGATAACTCAGCCCATGTTCGGTCAGATACTGGTAAATCTTGCGGTTGTCCCAGTCGATGATCGGCAGGATCTTGAACACCCCACGCTGCACCGCCAGGACCGGCAGATTGGCGCGGCTGCCGGACTGCTCGCGCCGCAGGCCGGCGAACCAGCTCTGCGCGCCCAGCGTCTCCAGCGCGCGGTTCATCGGCTCGACCTTGTTGATCTGGTTGTATTTTTCAATCCCTTCCACGCCCTGCTCCCACAGCTTGCCATAGCGAGCCTCTTGCCAGGCGGGAGACTGCTCCGCGCGGAACACCTGCAGATTCAGCTTCAGCTGGTCGGCCAGTTGATCGATAAAGCGATAGGTTTCCGGGAACAGATAACCGGTGTCGGTCAGGATCACCGGGATATCCGGCCGGATACGCGTCACCAGGTGCAGGCATACCGCCGCCTGAATGCCGAAACTGGACGAGAGTACGAACTCGCCGGGCAGGTGCTCCAGCGCCCATTCAACGCGCTGTTCGGCGCTGAGGGTCTCCAGTTGGCCGTTGACCACCGCCAATGCCAGCGCCTGCCCGGATTTGGGCAACGCGTTCAGCGCCGCCAGATCGAATTCAGCCATGTTGTCTCTCCTGATACTTGAAATTATCTGTGCGGCCCCTCTGCCCAGGGGCCGCCCGGCCTCACTCCCAGAAATCTCGCGCCGGATCCAGCACCGGTTTGACGACGCCCGCGCGCACGGTGAAGTCGCCGAAACCTTCGCCAGCGTTGCGCTCCTTCGCCCAGCGCCCCACCAGCAGTTCGATCTCGCTCAGGATCTCATCTTCGTTGATGTTCTCGCGGTACATGCGCGGAATGCGCGTGCCTTCGCGGTTGCCGCCCAAATGCAGGTTATAGCGGCCGACCGCCTTGCCCACCAGCCCCAGCTCCGCCAGCAGCGCGCGGCCGCAGCCGTTCGGGCAGCCGGTGATGCGCAGCACGATATGCTCGTCGCCCACCCCATGCTGATGCATAATCCCTTCCACCTTAGTGACAAACTGCGGCAGGAAACGCTCGGCCTCCGCCATCGCCAGCGGGCAGGTCGGGAACGACACGCAGGCCATCGAGTTTTTGCGTTGCTCGCTGATCTGGTCGTCGATCAGGCCATGATCGCGCGCCAAGGCTTCGATCTTCGTCTTCTCGCTTTCCGGCACGCCGGCGATGATCACGTTTTGGTTCGCCGTCAGACGGAAGTCGCCTTTATGGATCTTGGCGATCTCCGCCATGCCAGTCTTCAGCGGGCGCCCCGGATAGTCCAGCAGGCGGCCGTTCTCGATAAACAGCGTCAGGTGCCATTGATCGTCGATGCCCTTCACCCAACCGATGCGATCGCCGCGGCCGGTGAATTCATACGGCCGGATCGGCGCGAAGGTGATGCCGGCGCGCTTTTCCACTTCGGCGCGGAAAACGTCCACGCCGACGCGCTCCAGCGTGTATTTGGTTTTGGCGTTCTTGCGATCGGTACGGTTGCCCCAGTCGCGCTGCGTGGTCACCACCGCTTCCGCCACCGCCAGCGTATGCTCGAGCGGAATGTAGCCGAACTCGCTGGCCTGGCGCGCGTAGGTTTTCTTGTTGCCGTGCTCAATGGACAGCCCGCCGCCCACCAGCAGGTTGAAGCCCACCAGCTTGCCGTTTTCGGCGATCGCCACAAAGTTCATGTCGTTGGCGTGCAGATCGACGTCGTTCTGCGGCGGGATCACCACCGTGGTTTTAAATTTACGCGGCAGGTAGGTCGGCCCCAGAATCGGCTCTTCGTCGGTGGTGGCCACCTTCTCCTGATCCAGCCACACCTCTGCGTAGGCGCGGGTGCGCGGCAGCAGGTGTTCGGAGATCTTCTTCGCCCACTCGTAGGCTTCCTGATGCAGCTCGGACTCCACCGGATTGGAGGTGCACAGCACGTTGCGGTTCACGTCGTTGGCGGTCGCCAGCGCGTCCAGCCCCAGGCGGTTCAGCAGCTGGTGCACCGGTTTGACGTTGCCTTTCAGAATGCCGTGAAACTGGAACGTTTGGCGGTTGGTGATGCGAATGCTGCCGTACAGCGTGCTCTCCTGGGCGAACTTGTCGATGCCCAGCCACTGCTGCGGGCTGATGATGCCGCCCGGCAGGCGACAGCGCAGCATCATGGCGTGGCGCGGCTCCAGCTTCTGCTCGGCGCGTTCGGCGCGAATGTCGCGGTCATCCTGCTGGTACATGCCGTGAAAACGGATCAGCAGGAAGTTGTCGCCGTTGAAGCCGCCGGTCAGGCCGTCGTTCAAATCTTCGGCGATGGTGCCACGCAAGAAGTTACTCTCCTTCTTCATGCGCTCCGCATCGGCCAGTTTGCCTTCGACTACCAAAGGCCCGGGGTGTTTATCACTCATCAGTAAACATCTCGCTGATAACGGCGCTCAAGGCGCAGCTCACTTAAAAATTCATCCGCCTGCTCGGTATCCATGCCACCGTGCTCGGCCACCAGTTCCAGTAATGTGTTTTCCACGTCTTTTGCCATGCGATTGGCATCGCCGCAGACGTAAATGTGCGCGCCTTCCTGAATCCAGCGCCACACTTCCGCGCCCTGTTCGCGCAGTTTGTCTTGTACGTATATTTTATGTTGTTGGTCGCGGGACCAGGCCAGATCGATGCGGGTGAGCAGGCCGTCTTTCACGTAGCGCTGCCATTCGACCTGATACAGGAAATCTTCGGTAAAGTGCGGGTTGCCGAAGAACAGCCAGTTTTTGCCGCCGGCGCCGTCGGCGTCGCGCTGCTGCATAAAGGCGCGGAACGGCGCGATGCCGGTGCCCGGGCCGATCATGATAACCGGCGTTTCCGGGTTGGCCGGCAGGCGGAAGTTATCGTTGTGTTCGATAAACACCCGCACGTCGCCGTCTTCCTCCAGACGATCCGCCAGGAAGCCGGAGGCGCCGCCGCTGCGGGCGCGCCCGTCGATGTCGTAACGCACCACGCCCACGGTGATGTGTACTTCGCTTTCGTTCTCCGCCTGCGAAGAGGCGATGGAATACAGGCGCGGCGTCAGCGGGCGCAGCAGGCCGACCAGCTGTTCGGCGCTCAGATCCGCCGGCGCCTGGCGCACCATGTCGACGATCGGCGTGTTGTGCGCGTACTGCTGCAGCGCGGCTTTATCCGCCAGCAGGCCGATCAGCGTTTCGTCGCGCGACAGCGCGGCGTATTTATCGACGATCGGCGTGGTGTTCTGCGTCAGCTCGAAATGGCTGCGCAGCGCCTGCGCCAGCGGCAGGGTTTGCCCTTCCACCTCGACCGGCTCGTCGCCTTTCAGCCACAACAGCTGCACCAGTTCGTCCACCAGCGCCGGATCGTTATCGAACCATACGCCGAGCGCATCGCCCGGCTGATAGCGCAGGCCGGAGTCGCCCAGATCGATCTCGATATGGCGCACGTCTTTATCCGACGCGCGGCCGGTAATTTTCTGCTTGACCGCCAGTTGGGCGGTGAGCGGCTGTTCCTTGCTGTACGGGCTGCTGTCGATCAGATCGACCGCGCCGCTGGCCAACACGCCCGGCGCGGCGCTTTCCGCCGGCGCGCGCGCCTTCAGCACCGACACCACCTGTTTGCGCCAGGCGACGGCCAGTTCCTGGTACTCCACGTCGGCGTCCACGCGCTCCACCAGGCGCTCGGCGCCCAGCTCGGCCAGCTTGCCGTCGAAATCCTTACCAGACTGGCAGAAATTCTCATAAGAGGTGTCGCCCAGCCCGAACACCGCAAAAGCGGTATCATTCAGCTTCGGCGCCTTTTTCGAGAACAGGAATTTATGCAGCGCCACCGCTTCTTCCGCCGGCTCACCTTCCCCTTGCGTGGAGGCGACGATCACCAGCAGGCGCTCTTGAGCTATCTGCTTGAACTTGTAGTCGCCGGCACTGATCAGCGTGGCGCTCAGATTGGCGGCCAGCAGATCGTCGCGCAGCTGCTCCGCCAGGCGGCGCGCATTGCCGGTCTGCGAAGCGGAAATGATGGTGATGCCGGCGGCAGCCGCAGGGGCAACAGGCGCAATGGCCACGGCTCCGGGCTGTTGATTGACCATGCCCCAAAAATAACCGGACAGCCACGCCAGCTGCGTCGGCGAATAGTCGCCGATCGTCGCCTGTAGGCGCGCCAGCTGTTCGGGCGTCAGCGGGAGCAAAGATGTTGGAGGAGCCTGAGTCGTCATTGCTGTACTTATTTCCTATACTTAGCGCCTTTCCTGCCAGGCGCGCGCCAGTGTCAGTCGCTGTCTCTTCGCTGCATCGGGTGTGCGGAAAAGATCAGGAGAGTTTGTAAGGTTACCGAGCAGAATAGCAACGATTAAATAAGGGATAGCAATAAATCATAACCAAAATGACTAAGCTGTTTTTCTGGTAAGGCATAACGCTTAAACCGTTAAACAAAGTTTTTTATCCAGATGAAATTAAAGCGCTTTTTTTCATCGTTTTTTCACCGTTCAACATTTCGGCTCATAACCCCAGCCGATAGGTACCGCAAACACCAAACAAAAAAAGTGTTAACCAGGCGCGGTTAGCGCGGCGGTAGACCATAACGGTATAAATGGCAAGCAGACGCGCTTTCCGGTACTATGCGGCGGTTTTTGAGTCAATGAGGCCGTAATAATGGCAACCACGCTGTTTAAAGATTTTCAGTTTGAAGCCGCACACCGCTTGCCGCACGTGCCGGAGGGCCATAAATGCGGCCGTCTGCATGGGCATTCGTTTATGGTGCGTCTGGAAGTGACCGGTGAAGTGGATCCCCACACCGGTTGGGTGATGGATTTCGCCGAGCTCAAGGCTGTGTTTTCCCCGATCTGGGAACGGCTGGATCACCATTATCTGAACGATATTCCAGGATTGGAAAATCCCACCAGCGAAGTGCTCGCCGCCTGGATTTGGCAGCAGCTCAAGCCCCAGCTGCCGGAATTGACGGCGGTGATGGTGAAAGAGACCTGTACGGCGGGATGCGTATATAAAGGTTAAAAGAAAGGGCGCCGCAATGGCGCCCTGATTTTAGGCGATGTTCAGATACTTGTGGGTCTGCATCGACAGCCGCCAATTGCGCGCGATACAGGTTTCAATACACAGACGGGTCGCCTCTTCTTTCTGGCTGATCGGCTGCAGTGCGATAATGCGCGCCTTGTCATCCTGCAACGTCGCCAGCAGCGCATCCAGCGCCTCGATGTCGCGCTCGCGCGCCACCGGATGCTTCACCTCGTCGGCGCGCCGCAGCGCCTGATCCAACACCTTCATGCCGCCGCGCATATTCACCTTGGGCGAAACCGTCACCCAGGTGTTGGCGGAACAGCGAATTTCGTGGGTGCCGCTGGTTTCAATCTGGCAACGGTAGCCGTGCTGTTCGAACAGCTCGGTCAGCGGCGCCAGATCGTAGATGCAGGGTTCGCCGCCGGTGATCACCACATGACGCGCGGTGTAGCCTTGCTGACGCATCACCGCCAGCAGCTGCTCGGCGCTGGCATTGCCCCAGGCGTCGCTCTCTTCTGTTTTGACCAGGATCCGTTGCAGGTCGACTTCCCGATGGGCTTCCTTTTCCCAGGTATGTTTGGTGTCGCACCAGCTGCACCCTACCGGGCAGCCCTGCAGGCGGATGAAAATAGCCGGCACGCCGGTGAAAAAGCCTTCGCCCTGCAAGGTTTGGAACATCTCGTTGATCGGGTACTGCATCGGTTTCTCAATCTGGAAAAGTAAAAAACGATTATCGCAGATTCCGGCTCGGCGACCAAACGGCCAAAATTGTATTAAATTTTTTCCTCCGCGCCGCCGCCAGCATATCTCACCGCCAATGGCGTTCATTTAATTTGTTAACCGGTCTTAGGCCTTTCATCCACGGTGCAACCTGCTCCACAGAAAACAACACGAAGTTAACAAATAAGATAATTATATTTGACATAAAGCGCCGACGCGCAGATGTATATACAAGCAAACACAAGCCGAGCATCAGTTTCGGCCACGTACTATTCATCACGACTACATCTGCGTTTAGAGGGTGCCATGACTCATTCCACCAGCGAGTTAAACATTCAACAGGCCATCGACGACAGCAAGTTTTCGCTGTTTCACTGGACACTGATCATTCTCGGATTCCTGATCCTCGCCATCGACGGTTTCGATACCGCCGCCATGGGCTATATCGCCCCCTCGGTCGCCAAAGACTGGGGCATCGTGAAGCAGGATCTGGGGCCGGTGCTGAGCGCCGCGCTGTTGGGGCTGTCGCTCGGCGCGCTGATAGCCGGGCCAATCTCCGACCGCATCGGCCGCAAGCGCGTGCTGGTGTTTTCCTGCCTGTTCTTCGGCCTGTCGAGCCTGGCCACCGCCTACGCCGGCTCGCTCAATAGCCTGACGCTGTGGCGTTTCCTCACCGGCCTCGGGCTGGGAGCGGCGATGCCCAACGCTATCACGCTGATCTCCGAATACGCGCCGCAGCGCTGCCGTTCGCTGGCGATCAATACCATGTATTGCGGCTTTCCGCTGGGCGCGGCCGGCGGCGGCGCCATTTCATCGTGGCTGATCCCGAGCTACGGCTGGCACAGCGTGCTGTTGCTCGGCGCCATTGCGCCGCTGGCGTTGACGGTGTTGCTGATCCTGCTGCTGCCGGAATCGGTCAAATATATGGTCAACCGCGGGCAGGATGCGGCGAAGATCAAACGCATTGCGCAACGCTTCGTCAGCCAGAGCCTCGACGGCGTGACGCGTTTTTACCTGTATGAAGAGAAGCTGACGCAGGCCAAGACCAGCGTCGGGCTGCTGTTCAGTCGCCCTTACCTGCTCGGCACGCTGATGCTGTGGGTGACCTACTTCATGGGGCTGGTGATCTACTACGTGTTGCTGAGCTGGATGCCGATCCTGATGCAGGGCTTGGGCTATCAGCTGGAGCAATCGGCGATGCTCACCTCGCTGTTCACCTTCGGCGGCACGCTCGGCATCCTGGTGGCCGGCTGGCTGATGGACCGCTGGAATGCGCACAAAGTGGTCTCGAGCGGCTTTGTCGTCACCGCCCTGCTGATCGTGGCGATGGCCACCGAAGACAAGCAGATCGTGCTGCTGGGCGCCTTCATCTTCCTGATGGGCGTCACCATGAACGGCGCGCAGTCCGGGCTGCAAACGCTGGCGGCCACCTTCTACCCGACCCACAGCCGCGCCACCGGCATCGCCTGGATGCAGGGCATCGGCCGCTTCGGCGGCGTCGCCGGCACCATGATGGGCGCCCAACTGCTGGCGATGCAGTGGGAAGTGCAGAGCATCCTGATGTTCCTGTGCGTACCGGCTCTGATCGCCGCCATCGCCACGGTGTGCAAGATGAGCCGCAAGCCGATGCTGCAACCGGCTGCCTGAGCCTGGCAAGCCCGCCCACGGCGGGCTTTCTTCCCGCGGTGATAGGGCTTGTTTATCCTCCGCCGCCAACTGTAATCAGTCTGTAAAAATATTGTGACTAGCCGCCCAAAAATGAGTCAATTTTAATTCATTTTTGCCGAACAGCTCACTTTTCTCCGGCTTTCCGTATCTGAGACCGGCGATAAAAAATCGCATATCAACCTGATATAAAAAGAAAATAACTTTTTCTTATGCCACTTTTCAGCGGCAACTGGTCAGTGTTGCATATGCTTGTACATACAAGTATATGTTAATAAGCCCTACGCATTGTTATGCCGTGGTACTCATCCCCACCGCGGCATGGAATCTGCACCGATACTGTTTGAGGAAAATGCTGTGACTACAAATAACAAAGTTCGCAATGTCGATGTACGCGCGCCACGCGGCACACAATTAAACGCAAAAAGCTGGCTGACCGAAGCGCCGTTACGCATGCTGATGAACAACCTCGATCCTGAAGTTGCGGAGAACCCACACGAGCTGGTGGTGTACGGCGGCATCGGCCGCGCCGCGCGCGACTGGGATTGCTACGACAAGATCGTCGAAACCCTGAAAACGCTGGAAGAAGACGAAACCCTGCTGGTGCAGTCCGGCAAGCCGGTCGGCGTATTCAAAACCCACAGCAACGCGCCGCGCGTGCTGATCGCCAACTCCAACCTGGTGCCGCACTGGGCGACCTGGGAACACTTCAACGAGCTGGACGCCAAAGGCCTGGCGATGTACGGCCAGATGACCGCCGGCAGCTGGATCTACATCGGCAGCCAGGGCATCGTTCAGGGCACCTATGAGACCTTCGTCGAAGCGGGCCGCCAGCACTACGACGGCAGTCTGCAGGGGCGTTGGGTGCTGACCGCCGGTCTGGGCGGCATGGGCGGCGCGCAGCCGCTGGCCGCCACGCTGGCGGGCGCCTGCTCGCTGAACATCGAATGTCAGCAGAGCCGCATCGATTTCCGTCTGAAAACCCGCTACGTCGATGAGCAGGCCAAAGATCTGGACGACGCGCTGGCCCGCATCAAAAAATACACCGCCGAAGGTAAAGCCATCTCCATCGCCCTGTGCGGCAACGCGGCGGAAATCCTGCCTGAGCTGGTGCGCCGCGGCGTGCGCCCGGACATGGTCACCGACCAGACCAGCGCCCACGATCCGCTGAACGGCTATCTGCCGAAGGGTTGGAGCTGGGAGGAGTATCGCCAGCGCGCACAGACCGAGCCGGCCAAGGTGGTCGCCGCCGCCAAGCAGTCGATGGCCGATCACGTCAAAGCCATGCTGGCGTTCCAGCAGATGGGCGTGCCGACCTTCGACTACGGCAACAACATTCGCCAGATGGCGAAAGAAACCGGCGTCGACAACGCCTTCGACTTCCCGGGCTTCGTGCCGGCCTACATCCGTCCGCTGTTCTGCCGCGGCATCGGGCCGTTCCGCTGGGCGGCGCTGTCCGGCGATCCGCAGGACATCTACAAAACCGACGCCATGGTGAAAGAGCTGATCCCGGATGACGAGCACCTGCACCGCTGGCTGGACATGGCGCGCGAGCGCATCAGCTTCCAGGGCCTGCCGGCGCGCATCTGCTGGGTTGGCCTCGGCCAGCGTGCCAAGCTGGGCCTGGCGTTCAACGAGATGGTGCGCCGCGGCGAACTGTCCGCCCCGATCGTCATCGGCCGCGACCACCTGGATTCCGGCTCCGTTTCCAGCCCGAACCGTGAAACTGAAGCGATGAAAGACGGCTCAGATGCGGTCTCCGACTGGCCGCTGCTGAACGCCCTGCTGAACACCGCCAGCGGCGCCACCTGGGTTTCCCTGCACCACGGCGGCGGCGTCGGCATGGGCTTCTCCCAACACTCCGGCATGGTGATCGTCTGCGACGGCACCGATGAGGCCGCCGAGCGCATCGCCCGCGTGCTGCACAATGACCCGGCTACCGGGGTCATGCGTCACGCCGACGCCGGCTACGATATCGCTATCGACTGCGCCCGCGAGCAAGGCCTGAACCTGCCGATGGTTGCCGCCACCCAAGGAGAAAAAGCATGAAAGCGCTGACTATTCGCCCGGGCAAACTGACGCTGGCCCAGCTACGCGACGTCTATCAACATCCGGTGACGCTGACGCTGGACGACAACGCCTACGGCCCTATCCAGCAGAGCGTGGCCTGCGTAGAGCGCATCGTTGAAGAAAACCGCACCACATACGGCATCAACACCGGATTTGGCCTGCTGGCTTCGACGCGCATCGCCCGCGACGATTTGGAAAATCTGCAGCGCTCGATCGTGCTGTCACACGCCGCCGGCGTGGGCGAGCCGACCGACGACAATCTGGTGCGCCTGATCATGGTGCTGAAGATCAACAGCCTGTCGCGCGGCTTCTCCGGCATTCGCCTGGAAGTTATCCAAGCGCTGATCGCGCTGGTCAACGCCGAAGTCTATCCGCATATTCCGCTGAAAGGCTCCGTCGGCGCCTCCGGCGACCTGGCGCCGCTGGCGCACATGAGCCTGGTGCTGCTGGGCGAAGGTAAGGCACGCCATCAGGGCCAATGGCTGCCGGCGACCGAAGCGCTGGCCAAAGCCGGCCTGAAACCGCTGACGCTGGCGGCGAAAGAGGGCCTGGCATTGCTGAACGGCACCCAGGTCTCCGCCGCCTTCGCGCTGCGCGGCCTGTTCGATGCCGAAGATCTGTTCGCGGCCGCCACCGTGGCGGGCAGCCTGACGGTGGAAGCGGCGCTGGGCTCTCGCAGCCCGTTCGATGCGCGTATCCACGAGGTGCGCGGCCAGCGCGGCCAGATCGACGCCGCCCTCGCCTACCGCCACCTGCTCGGCGCGCGCAGCGAAGTCTCCGACTCGCACCGCAACTGTGAAAAAGTGCAGGATCCTTACTCCCTGCGCTGCCAGCCGCAGGTCATGGGCGCCTGCCTGACGCAGATCCGTCAGGCCGCCGAGGTGCTGGAGATCGAAGCCAACGCCGTCTCCGATAACCCGTTGGTGTTCGCCGAACAGGGCGACGTGCTGTCCGGCGGCAACTTCCACGCCGAACCGGTGGCGATGGCCGCCGATAACCTGGCGCTGGCATTCGCCGAAATCGGTTCGCTGTCCGAGCGCCGCATCTCGCTGATGATGGACAAACACATGTCGCAGCTGCCACCGTTCCTGGTGGAGAACGGCGGCGTGAACTCCGGCTTCATGATCGCTCAGGTCACCGCCGCAGCGCTGGCCAGCGAAAACAAAGCGCTGGCGCATCCATCAAGCGTCGACAGCATTCCGACCTCCGCCAACCAGGAGGACCACGTTTCCATGGCGCCGGCCGCCGGCCGCCGCCTGTGGAACATGGCGGACAACGTACGCGGTATTCTGGCGGTCGAGTGGCTGGCCGCCTGCCAGGGACTGGATTTCCGCAACGGCCTGAAGACCTCGGAAGGTCTGGAGCAGGCGCGCCGTCTGCTGCGCGAGCATGTCAGTTTCTACGACAAGGATCGTTTCTTCGCCCCCGACATTGAAGCCGCCAGCCAACTCTTGGCGGCCGGTCACCTGACATCGCTGCTGCCTGCGGCGCTGCTGCCTAGCCAGGCATAATCATCACACACTGAATCACGCAGTTTGTTCTGCCCCGCCGGGTGCGTTCCACCCGGCGCGGGCAGCGCGTGCCTGTTCGGCAAACACTTAACGGGAAGCAACATGCGTAACGAAACAACACAACTCAGACGCGGACTAAACGCGCGACATATCCGTTTCATGGCTCTCGGCTCGGCGATCGGCACCGGCCTGTTCTACGGCTCCGCCGGCGCCATTCAGCTGGCCGGTCCGGCGGTGCTGCTGGCCTATCTGGTAGGCGGCGCGGCGGTGTTCATGGTGATGCGCGCGCTGGGTGAAATGGCGGTACACCAACCGGTCTCCGGCTCGTTCGGCCACTACGCCAGCCACTACCTCGGCCCGCTGGCCGGGTTCCTCACCGGCTGGACCTACACCTTTGAAATGGTGATCGTCGCCCTGGCGGACGTCACTGCCTTCGGCATCTATATGGGGCTGTGGTTCCCGGACGTCGCCCAGTGGGTTTGGGTGCTCAGCATCATCCTGTTTATCGGCGCGCTCAACCTGTGCAGCGTCAAGGTTTTCGGCGAGCTGGAGTTCTGGCTGTCGCTGGTCAAGGTCGCCGCCATCGTGGCGATGATCGTCGGCGGCGCGGCGGTAATGCTGTTCGGTTTCGGGCAAGCCCAGCACGCCACCGGCATCAGCAACCTGTGGCAGCACGGCGGCTTTATGCCTAACGGCATCGGCGGCGTGGTCGCGTCATTAGCGGTAGTGATGTTCGCCTTCGGCGGCATCGAGATCATCGGCATCACCGCCAGCGAGGCGAAAGACCCCGCCAAAGTGCTGCCGAAGGCGATCAACGCCGTACCGGTGCGCATCCTGCTGTTTTACGTGCTGACGCTGACGGTGCTGATGGCGATCTATCCGTGGAACAGCATCGGCCAGAACGGCAGCCCGTTCGTTGAGATCTTCAGCAACCTCGGCATCAGCTCCGCCGCCAACGTGCTGAACGTGGTGGTGATCACCGCGGCCATTTCGGCCATCAACAGCGACATCTTCGGCGCCGGCCGCATGATGTACGGCATGGCGCAGGACGGCCAGGCGCCGCGCAGCTTCACCAAGCTGACCGCCAGCGGCGTACCGTGGATGACAGTGCTGGTGATGTCGGTCGCCCTGCTACTGGCGGTGGTGCTCAACTACCTGATCCCGGAGAAGGTCTTCATGATCATCGCCTCAATCGCCACCTTCGCCACCGTCTGGGTGTGGCTGATGATCCTGCTGTCGCAGATCGTCATGCGCCGCACGCTGTCGCCGGAAGAAACGCGTCAGTTGAGCTTCCCGGTGCCGTGGTGGCCGGTGGCGCCGGCATTGGCGACCGCCTTTATGGCGTTCGTCATCGGCCTGCTCGGCTACTTCGAAGAGAGCCGCATCGCCCTGTATGTCGGGCTGGTGTGGATCGCGTTCCTCACCGCGGCTTACTGGCTGTGGGTACGCAAAAAAGGCGGCGGTTCGCCGGTGACCACAGCGACGCAACAGATGTAACGCTCGCTTCGGCTAAAACCCGCTGCGGCGGGTTTTTTTATTGCGCCTGCGCCAGCGCTTGCAGGATATCCGCCTGCAGATCGTCAAACGCCTCCAGCCCGGCGGACAGCCGCACCAGCCCCTCGCTGATATGGTGCCGTTTCCGCTCTTCCGGCGTGTAGGCCGAGTGCGTCATGCTGGCCGGGTGCTGCGCCAGGCTTTCGCAATCGCCCAGGCTGACCGCGCGCAAGATGAGCTGCAGCGCGTTGAGGAAGCGAATGCCCGCACGCAGGCCACCCCGCAGCTCAAACGCCAGCATGCCGCCGGGGCGCGCCATTTGCCGCTGCGCCAACGCATGCTGCGGGAAGTTCGCCAGGCCGGGGTAATACACCCGCTCGACCGCCGGATGCTCCGCCAACATCTCCGCCAGGCGCTGCGCATTATCGCAATGACGATCCATGCGCAGCGGCAAAGTTTTCATCCCGCGCAGCACCAGCGCGGCATCCTGCGCTGACAGTACCGCCCCATTCATGTCCTTTAGCCCCTCCAGACGGATCGCCTCGGCCAACGCCTGACGCGTCACCGCGATCCCGGCCAGGAGATCCCCGTGCCCGCCGAGGTACTTGGTCGCCGAGTGCACCACGATATCGGCGCCTAGCGCCAAAGGCCGCTGCAGATAGGGCGTACAGTAGGTGTTGTCCACCAGCAACAGCGCCTGATGCCGATGGGCGATCTCCGCCACGGCGGCGATATCGATCAAACGCATATTGGGATTGGCCGGCGTTTCGCAATACACCAGGCGGGTACGCGGTCCAATGGCCGCCGCCAACCGCTCCGGCCGGGTCAAATCAACGTGGGTTATCTTGACGCCAAAGCGCGCCAGACCATGATGAAAGTAGCTGAAGGTGCAACCATAGACGGTTTCGTCGACAATCAGCTCATCACCCGGTCTGAGCAGCGTCCAACAACACGCGGTGATCGCCCCCATGCCGGAAGCGAACGCCACCGCCGCCTCCCCCTCCTCCAGGTTGGCGATGCGTTGCTCGAGCAGGTTTAACGTCGGGTTGGCGATGCGCGAGTAAAAGTACCCCGGCTCGGTGCCGGCAAAGCAGGCGCCGCCGTATTCCGCCGTGGGAAAAGCAAACGTAGAGCTCATAAACACCGGCGGAGACAGTGCCCCCTGATACCGCTGAGGATCGTAGCCGTAATGAATAGCCCGGGTGGCAAAGTCGTGGCCAACTGCTGTAGCGGACATAACACAACTCCTTACCTGAGTGAGTGAAGCTTAATTCGACGATTCATCTGGCAGGGCTGACGGCAACGCGCTGTCTCGCGTGCGCCGGCCGATGATTTGTAAAGTACGCAGCAGCAACGTTAACCCCAGCAGGGTATCCGGCTGCTTCAGCAAGGCGTACAGCGCGCGAAAACTGGCCGGTGGTGGATTCAACTGCAGCTCGCTGTGCGCCATCTGCAGCGCCGTTCCGCCTTCCCAGCCGAGGGTCACCAAACCTTCAAAGACGCCGGCTAATTTCTCCACCAGCGCGTTGTCGGCAATATCCACCACGTCCGACAACAGCGACAACAGATCGACCACGTTATCCAACCGGCCACCCGCCAGCAGCGGCTGCAGTTTCTCGAGCAACGCCGCCAATGATTGCAGGTCAGCCGCATGCACCGTGCTTTCCGTCATATCAGCCCCCTTACCGTGGCCCAGTAAAGGCCGCGGTTAAACCCATTGCGCAGCATGCCGCCCACCTTGGTGGCGGGCGTCGGCAGCACGTCGTGACGGTAGTCGTACACCAGCGGCATGCCGGCATTCAGCCCCATTTGCGCGACCGCCTGCACCTTGCCGTCATAATGGCTCACGGTTTGGCCCAGCCGCATTTCCGCCACGATGTTGTCGGCAATGACCGGCGCCTGATTATGGCAAGAGCCGCCGGCCTTGCTGACCGGCAAATCCACGGTATCGCCTATGACATACACGCCCTGTTGGCCGTAGACCTGCAGCGTTTGATGATCGGTCGGCAGCCAGCCTTCACCGTTTTGACTCTCGCTCAACCCGGTATTGCGCACCGCCTCGACTGCGCGAATCGGCGGCGTTGCCATCAGAATGTCGAACGGCTGCTCTTCCCCCTCAGCGGAATAGGCGATGTTACGTTGGGCGTCTACCCGGCTGAGGGTAAACCCACGCTGGTGGAGAATGTCACGTGCGGCAAAAATGGCGGGCAGCGCTTCGCCGGTCGGGCGCTGTAAAAACAGGCAGTTACGCAGCAGTTGAGAAATGGTTGGGTAGGTATAAACGATCTCCACCGCCTTGCGCACGCCGCGCCGCCGCAGGTAGTCGTCCAGCATCAGGGTGGTTTCGATCGGCGCGATGCCGCACTGATGGGGCACGTTGGGCGTTTCAGGGAAGGACACGGTGATGAAAATGCGGCCTTTCTCGATCGTCGCCAGCTTATGCGCCAACTGCCGCGCGGCCTGATACTGGTAGAAATGATCGCCCGCCTGCGCCAACCCTTCGATGCGCTCTGGCCAAGGTACGCAGCCGGTGGCGAAAACCAGAAAGTCATAGGAGTAAAGCTTACCGCTTTGCGTCGCTATACTTCGCTGTTTTAAATCGAAAGATTCCGCTTTATCAATAATAAACTGTATTTCAGGCCGCAATAAACTCCGCTGTGAACGCGTGAGCTCCTGCTTGAAAAAAGTATTGAATGCCACATACATAAACGCCGGTTTGTAATAATGCAGCGGTGAATCCGATATCATTAATAACTCAACTTTATTATTAATAATTTCCCGGTGCAATTTTGTGGCCAATAAATTGGCCAATATGGTGCCGCCGGTTCCGCCGCCGACAATGATGATTCGCTGTCGCATCAAGCCCTCGCTCAACCGGCCAGCAAGCCGGCAGTATTAAGGTATGGTGATGTTCAAGGTCTACGGCAGAACGGCGAGAAATAAACTGCCTTATTGGCAGTCTAGTAACGAATAGTTATAAAGCAAACAAAATTGGAATATAAAATAAGCGCGTTTACTATCTTTAATGAAATTATCGGGTTAAACAAAACCACGCTTTCAATAAAAAACTTATTATTAAAATGACAATCATCACGAATTTAAAACATAAAAAAACCCGCCGCGGCGGGTTTTTATTTAGCAACCGAATCGGTCGAACTTACTGGCCTTTAACTTCTTTCAGGCCGTTGAACGGCGCACGGTCACCCAGCGCTTCTTCGATACGGATCAGTTGGTTGTACTTGGCAACGCGGTCAGAACGGCTCATGGAACCGGTTTTGATCTGACCAGCCGCAGTCCCTACCGCCAGGTCAGCGATGGTCGCGTCTTCGGTTTCACCGGAACGGTGAGAGATCACCGCAGTGTAACCGGCGTCTTTCGCCATCTTGATAGCTGCCAGGGTTTCGGTCAGAGAACCGATCTGGTTGAACTTGATCAGGATGGAGTTAGCGATGCCTTTCTCGATGCCTTCTTTCAGGATCTTGGTGTTGGTCACGAACAGATCGTCGCCAACCAGCTGGATTTTGTCGCCCAGTACTTTGGTCTGGTAAGCGAAGCCCGCCCAGTCGGATTCATCCAGGCCGTCTTCGATAGACACAATTGGGTACTGTTTGGTCAGCTCTTCCAGGAAGTGAGTGAACTCTTCGGAAGTGAAGGCTTTGTTACCTTCGCCGGCCAGCACGTATTTACCGTCTTTGTAGAATTCGGAAGCCGCGCAGTCCATCGCCAGAGTGACGTCTTTGCCCAGCTCGTAGCCCGCCGCTTTTACCGCTTCAGCGATAACCGCCAGCGCTTCGGCGTTGGAACCCAGGTTTGGCGCATAGCCGCCTTCGTCGCCCACGGCGGTGTTCATGCCTTTGGCTTTCAGAACTTTCGCCAGGTGGTGGAACACTTCAGAACCGATGCGCACCGCTTCTTTCAGGGTCTTCGCGCCAACCGGCTGAATCATGAATTCCTGAATGTCGACGTTGTTGTCAGCGTGCTCGCCGCCGTTGATGATGTTCATCATCGGCAGTGGCATGGAGAATTTGCCTGGGGTGCCGTTCAGTTCAGCGATGTGCTCGTACAGCGGCATGCCTTTAGAGGCTGCGGCCGCTTTCGCTGCTGCCAGGGAAACCGCCAGAATGGCGTTGGCGCCGAAGTTGGATTTGTTTTCGGTGCCGTCCAGCTCGATCATGATCTTGTCGATGTTCGCCTGGTCTTTGGCATCTTTACCCAGTACTGCCTGAGCAATCGGACCGTTTACTGCAGCAACGGCTTTCAGTACGCCTTTACCCAGGAAACGAGACTTGTCACCGTCACGCAGTTCCAGCGCTTCGCGGGAACCGGTAGAAGCACCTGACGGCGCAGCAGCCAGGCCGACGAAACCGCCTTCCAGATGAACTTCGGCTTCAACAGTCGGGTTACCGCGGGAGTCGATGATTTCACGACCGATGACTTTAACGATTTTGGACATTAGGTTTTCCTCAGTACAAGTTAAACTAAAACTCCAGACAAACAGCGCGCGGTTCTCACCGCGCGCCGCCTACCAAATATGTTATTTCACCTGGCGCTTCTGATGCTCGCCAGCGGCTTTCACGAAGCCGGCGAACAGCGGATGCCCATCACGCGGCGTAGACGTAAATTCCGGGTGGAACTGACAGGCTACAAACCACGGGTGAT
Organism: Serratia sp. Z4; assembly: GCF_009900725.1. Lineage (NCBI taxonomy): Bacteria > Pseudomonadati > Pseudomonadota > Gammaproteobacteria > Enterobacterales > Yersiniaceae > Serratia > Serratia sp. Z4. Next base: position 349,199 of record NZ_JAAABD010000003.1, on the reverse strand, counting down.
TCGGCAGTTCAATGATCTCAACCAGCTTGTTGTCGGCGGAACGACCGGCGACACGCAGCCCTGCGGCTTCGATCTGCTTCAACAGCATGTTGTTAACTTCGTAACGGTGACGATGACGCTCGACAATGGTCGGTTCGCCGTACAGCTGGCGCACCAGGCTGTTGTCGCTCAGGTTGCACTGTTGGCCACCTACGCGCATCGTGCCGCCCAAATCGCTTTCTTCGCTGCGCACTTCGACGTTGCCGTCTTCGTCGCGCCATTCGGTGATCAACGCCACCACCGGGTACTTACAGTCTGGCATAAACTCGGTGGAGTTGGCGTTCTCCATCCCCGCCACGTTGCGAGCGAACTCCATCAACGCCACCTGCATGCCCAGGCAAATGCCCAGATAAGGAATGTTGTTCTCGCGCGCATAGCGTGCGGTCATCACTTTGCCTTCCACGCCGCGGTAACCGAAGCCGCCCGGGATCAGGATCGCATCCAGCCCTTTCAGCACTTCCACGCCGCGGGTTTCCACGTCCTGCGAGTCGATCAGCTTGATGTTCACGGTCAGACGGTTTTTCAGCCCGCCGTGCTTCAGCGCTTCGATCACCGACTTGTAAGCGTCCGGCAGCTCAACGTATTTGCCGACCATACCGATGGTCACTTCGCCGCCCGGATTGGCTTCTTCGTAGATCACCTGTTCCCATTCGGCCAGGTTGGCTTCCGGCGCGTTCAGGCTGAATCGTTTACAAATATAATCGTCCAGCCCCTGAGATTTCAATAGGCCTGGGATTTTATAAATAGAATCAACGTCTTTCAGAGAGATAACCGCTTTTTCCGGCACGTTGCAGAAAAGCGCGATTTTAGCGCGTTCGTTAGCAGGAACCGCGCGATCGGAACGGCAAATCAGCACATCAGGCTGGATACCGATGGAAAGCAGCTCTTTTACGGAATGCTGGGTCGGCTTGGTTTTCACTTCGCCCGCCGCCGCCATGTACGGCACCAGCGTCAGGTGCATGTACAGCGTGTGCTCGCGGCCCACTTCCACCGCCATCTGACGGATGGCTTCGAGGAACGGCAGCGATTCGATATCGCCGACGGTGCCGCCGATTTCCACCAGCACCACATCGTGGCCTTCGCCGCCTTCGATGATGCGTTCTTTGATCGCGTTGGTGATGTGCGGAATGACCTGCACGGTCGCGCCCAGATAGTCGCCGCGGCGTTCTTTACGCAGCACGTCGGAGTAGATGCGGCCGGTGGTGAAGTTGTTGCGACGCGACATTTTGGTGCGAATGAATCGCTCGTAGTGACCCAAATCCAGATCGGTTTCTGCGCCGTCTTCGGTGACGAAAACTTCCCCATGCTGAATCGGGCTCATGGTGCCCGGATCCACGTTGATGTACGGGTCCAGTTTCATGATGGTAACGTTGAGGCCACGGGCTTCAAGAATAGCCGCCAGAGAGGCTGCGGCAATGCCTTTACCCAGAGAGGATACGACCCCGCCGGTCACAAAAATATAATTAGTTGTCATGCTGAACCTGAGAGTTTAGGTTTAAAGACGATGGAAGAACCAGGACGGGAAAGTAGTATACCCGAACCTCTCCTGACCTACAAACGATCGTTTTGCTGTCCATCATCTCGGCCGCCCTCCCGTGTTCATCAGGGTTTACTCCGCCGGCGCTCCGCAAACCCTCCAGGAAATACAAAGAGTTAGCGGAGAAAATTTCTTTTTACCGCCCCTCAGGAGCGATAAAACGCCTTAGATTTCAGTTTGTTGGCCTTTTGCTGCCGACGGCAGCCATGTGCCTGTGACCTGACTGCAAGCTTAACCGTTTCAGCTTTCGTGAACCTTGTCGGCGATCAACATTGTCGTCGCAGCGATTCAACTTTCCTGGCGTTTCACCTGCTGCCAGGCGTCCTCCATCTGCTCCAGCGTGGCGTCTTCAAGCCGCAGCCCGCGTTGCTGGACGATCGCTTCCACCTGGCGGAAGCGGCGCTCGAACTTGCGGTTCGCCGCCTGCAGCGCGTTCTCCGCCTTGTGCCCCAGATGGCGCGACAGGTTCACCGTGGCGAACAGCAGATCGCCGATCTCCTCTTCCAGCTTGCTCTCATCGACCACCGCCTGGCGGGCTTCGTGCATCACTTCATCGATCTCTTCGTACACTTTGTCCAGCACCGGCCCCAGGGTGTTCCAGTCGAAGCCGACCGAGGCGCAGCGTTTTTGAATTTTGTGCGCCTTCATCAGCGCCGGCAACGCCTGCGGAATGTCGTCCAGCACCGAGTGCAGCGCTTTTTCGGCGCGCTCGCCGGCCTTGAGCTGCTCCCAGCGCGCGGCCACGGCTTCGCTGTCCCCCCCCTCGGCGTCACCGAAAATGTGCGGGTGACGGCGCTCCAGCTTATCGCTGATGGCGGTGCACACCTCATCGAAATCGAACAGCCCCTGTTCCTGCCCCATCTGGGCGTAGAACACCACCTGGAACAGCAAATCGCCCAGTTCGTCGCGCAGATCGGCGTAGTCCTGCCGCTCGATGGCGTCCAGCACTTCGTAAGTCTCTTCCAGCGTGTAGGGCGCGATGGTGGCGAAAGTTTGCTTGCGGTCCCACGAGCAGCCGACCTGGGGATCGCGCAGCGTTTTCATGATGTTCAGCAGGCGCTGCAGCGGAGTGGATTGGGTCATAAAAAATCTCTGAGAAAGAATGGGGGCGCATGGGAGCGCCCACCGAATGCATGGACCTCGGGCCGTATCGATAGCGCATACGGCCCGAAAGGCGATGTGAGCTTAGTTGCCGTGCAGACGCTTGGCGTCTATCACGTCCGGCAGCTGGTTCAGCTTCGCCAGCACCCGGCTCAGCACCTGCTGGTTGTAGATTTCGATATCCATGTCGATGGTGGCCAACTGTTTCTTGGTGTCGCTGCGGCTGGCAACCCCCAGCACGTTGACCTTTTCGTTGGCCAAAATGGTGGTAATGTCGCGCAGCAACCCGCTGCGATCGTTGGCCATCACGCGCACCACCAGCGAATAACCGCTGGAGTAGCTTTCACCCCATACCGCATCGACGATGCGCTCCGGCGCGTGCGATTGCAAATCGACCAGCTGATCGCAGTCCGCACGGTGGATCGAGATGCCGCGCCCCTGGGTGATAAAACCGACGATGTCGTCGCCCGGGATCGGCTGGCAGCAGCGGGCAATGTGGTGCATCAGGTTGCCCACGCCCTCCACCACCACTCGGCCGTTGTCCTTGTTGCGGGCCGGCGGCGGCGCTTTCTGCTGCACCAGCTGGCGCAGCGCCTCGCGATCCTGTTCTTCGGCGCTCGGCTTGTTGAACTTGCCCTGCAGGTAATTCACCATCTGGTTCAGGCGAATGTCCCCGCCGCCGATCGCCGCCAATACCTCGTCCAGCGAGTTCATGTTGTAGCGCGGGATCAGCAGCTTTTCGGCCTCTTTCAGGCTGATGCCGAGGTGTTCCAGTTCGTTGTCCAGCATCTGGCGGCCGGCGAGAATGTTCTTGTCGCGATCCTGCTTGCGGAACCAGTTGTGGATCTTCGAGCGCCCGCGGCTGGTGGTGACATACCCCAGGTTTGGGTTCAGCCAGTCGCGGCTCGGGTTCGGCTGTTTCTGGGTGATGATCTCAATCTGATCGCCCATCTTCAGCTGATAGGTAAACGGCACGATGCGGCCGCCGATCTTGGCGCCGATACAGCGGTGACCGACGTCGCTGTGAATGTGGTAGGCGAAATCGAGCGGCGTGGAGCCGGCCGGCAGATCCACCACGTCGCCTTTCGGGGTAAAGACATAGACCCGATCGTCGAACACCTGGCTGCGCACTTCGTCGAGCATCTCGCCGGAGTCCGCCATTTCTTCCTGCCAGGCGATCAGCTTGCGCAGCCATGCAATGCGTTCTTCGTAGCCGGAGCGCACGGTCACGCCTGCGCCCTCTTTGTACTTCCAGTGCGCGGCCACGCCCAGTTCGGCGTCTTCGTGCATTTGGCGCGTGCGGATCTGAATCTCTACGGTTTTGCCGCGCGGCCCCAGCACCACGGTGTGGATCGACTGGTAGCCGTTCGGCTTCGGGTTAGCGACGTAGTCGTCGAACTCATCCGGCAAATGGCGGAAGTGGGTATGCACGATGCCCAACGCCGCGTAGCAATCCTGCAGGCGCTCCGCCACGATGCGCACCGCACGCACGTCGAACAGTTCGTCGAACGCCAGGTGTTTTTTCTGCATCTTGCGCCAGATGCTGTAGATGTGTTTCGGCCGGCCGTAGATCTCCACCCGAATGCCTTCGTTGGCCATCTCGGCGCGCAGCCCGGCGACGAAATCGTCGATGAACTGTTCGCGATCGATGCGGCGCTCATGCAACAGCTTGGCGATGCGCTTATATTCTTCCGGATGCAGGTAGCGGAAGCAGAAATCCTCCAGCTCCCACTTCAACTGGCCGATGCCGAGCCGGTTGGCCAGCGGGGCGTAGATGTTGGAACACTCTTTCGCCGCCAGCACGCGTTCGTCTTCCGGCGCGTCTTTCACCTCACGCAGGTGGGCGATGCGCTCCGCCAGCTTGATGACCACGCAGCGGAAATCCTCCACCATCGCCAACAGCATGCGGCGCACGTTGTCGACCTGTTCGGAGGCCATCGAGTCGTTTTGGGTGGCTTTCAGTTGGCGAATGGCGTCCATGTCACGCACGCCGTGCACCAGCGCGACGATGCCCTTGCCGAACGCTTCGGTCAGGGTCTCTTCCTGCACGATGCCGGCGTCCACCAGCGGGAACAGCAGCGCGGCGCGCATGCTGTCATTGTCCATGCTCAGCGTCGAGAGAATTTCCACCATCTCCAGGCCGCGCCACAGCAGCAACGAGGCGTCAGGATGGTTTTGGGTCTGCTGCTCACAATAACGCCAGGTTGCGGCCAATCGCTCACATGACTGCGGGTTAGGTAGCCCCAAGCCGGCGATCCACTCATCAAGAGCGAACTCACCCGCCGTATTCAGATGTGCACTTCTTACCGCAACCATAACTTCTCCCTACTTTGCAGCGACCTCTGGCGCACGCTCGTTGATAAACAGCGCCATTGATTCAAGATGCCCCGTGTGCGGAAACATATCCAACATCCGCACGCGCGCAAGACGATAACCGGCGTTCAACAGCACGTTGCTGTCGCGAGCCAGCGTGGTGGGGTTACAGGAAACATACACCACCCGCGCCGGCGCCAGTTTTACAATGTGTGACATCACCCCGGCCGCACCAGCGCGGGCGGGATCCAGCATCACCTTATCAAACCCTTGTGCTGCCCAAGGTTGCCGCGCAACGTTGTCCTCCAGATTCTCATGGAAGAACGACGCATTATTCAGCTTATTCTTATGTGCATTATATTGCCCATTCGCTACCAGCGTGGCAACACCTTCGATGCCCACCACCGCGGCGGCGCGGCGCGCCAGCGGCAGGGTGAAATTACCCATGCCGCAGAACAGGTCCAGCACCCGATCATTGGGTTGAATGTCGAGCCATTCAAGGGCCTGCGCCACCATTTGTTGGTTTACGACGTCATTGACCTGAATAAAGTCGCGCGGACTGAAGTCTAAGCGTAGCCCGTCAACCTGATAATACGGCGTTTCACCGCACAGTTTTTCCACCCGTTCGCTGTCCGGCGCCAGATAAACGGCGACCTTTTCCCGCTCGCCAAACGCCAACAGCGCCTGCCGATCCGCCTCTTTCAGCGCGTCGAGATGACGCAGCACCAGCAGCGGGCCGTTATCCGCCAGCACCAGCTCCACATGCCCCAGCCGCCGCACCGCCTGCAGCCCGCTCAGGCAGGCGCGCACCGGCGCCAGCAGCTGCTCCAGCTCCGGCCGCAGCACCGGGCAGTGCTCCACCGCCACCAGCTCGCTGGAGGCCGCCTGGCGAAAGCCCATCATCAGGCGCTGCTGCTTCGGCTGCCACGCCAGGCTCAGGCGGGCGCGGCGGCGATAGCCGTATTCCGGGCCGGCGATCACCGGTTCCTGTTGCGGGGTTACTCCGGTTTCGCGGGCGATCATGCGCACCAGCGCCGCCGCCTTGCTCTGCTGTTGCAGCGCCTCATCCGCATGTTGCTGCTGGCAGCCGCCGCACACGCCAAAATGCGGGCAGCGCGGTTCTACCCGCTGCGGGCTGCGGCTCAGCAGGCGTTTGAGCTTGCCTTTGGCGAACTGACGCTTGTCTTCGGTCAGCTGGATTTCCGCCTGCTCGCCCGGCAAGACGCCCGGCACGAACACCGCTTTGCCGTCGTGGCGCGCCACGCCCTGGCCGAAAGGATCGAGATCGCTCACCGTCACGGTGAAGATTTGTGAGCTCTGCCGGGTCGTCACGCGGCGTTTGGGAGAGTAGAATTGCGCCATATTTGTCGATTGTGTGCTGGTTCATTAAGCTAGTGTCAGCTGTCAATTCTCCCACATTGGAATCCCATGACCAAATACAGCCTGCGTGCGCGCATGATGATCCTGATTCTGGCACCGACCTTGCTGATTGGTTTGCTTCTCAGCACCTTCTTCGTGGTGCACCGCTATAACGAGCTGCAGGAACAACTGGTCGACGCCGGCGCCAGCATCATCGAGCCGCTGGCGGTGGCCAGCGAGTACGGCATGACGTTCCGCAGCCGCGAATCGGTCAGGCAGTTGGTCAGCCTGTTGCACCGCCGCCATTCGGACATCGTGCGTTCGATCACCGTGTTCGATGCGCAGAACAATTTGTTCGTCACCTCCAATTATCATCACAACTTCGCTCAGCTGCAGCTGCCGAAAGGCGTGCCGTTGCCCACCGATCTGATGCTCACCCGACGCGGCGATTCGCTGATCCTGCGCACGCCGATCCTGTCGGAAAGCCAGTATCCGGATGAAACCGCCGACGGCGGCAGCCATCCCGACAACAACCTGGGCTATGTGGCGATCGAGCTGGATCTGCAGTCGGTGCGGCTGCAGCAATATAAAGAGGTCTTTGTCTCTACCCTGCTGTTGCTGCTGTGCATGTGTATCGCCATCCTGTTCGCTTACCGGCTGATGCGCGACGTGACCGGCCCGATCCGCAATATGGTGAACACCGTCGACCGCATCCGCCGCGGCCAGCTCGACAGCCGCGTGGAAGGCTACATGCTCGGCGAGCTGCACATGCTGAAAAACGGCATCAACTCGATGGCGATGTCGCTCACCGCCTATCACGAAGAGATGCAGCAGAACATCGATCAGGCCACGTCAGACCTGCGCGAAACGCTGGAGCAGATGGAGATCCAGAACGTCGAACTGGATCTGGCGAAAAAACGTGCGCAGGAGGCGGCGCGCATCAAGTCCGAATTTCTGGCCAACATGTCGCATGAGCTGCGTACTCCGCTCAACGGCGTGATCGGCTTCACCCGCCAGATGCTGAAAACCGATCTGAGCGCAACCCAGACCGACTATTTGCAGACCATCGAGCGCTCGGCCAACAACCTGCTGACCATCATCAATGACGTGCTGGACTTTTCCAAGCTGGAGGCCGGCAAGCTGGTGCTGGAGCATATTCCGTTCGCCCTGCGTGAAACGCTGGACGAAGTGGTGGTGCTGCTGGCGCCCAGCGCCCACGACAAGGGCCTGGAGCTGACGCTGGATGTGCACAACGACGTGCCGGAGCAGGTGATCGGCGACTCGCTGCGCCTGCAGCAAATCATCACCAACCTGCTGGGCAACGCCATCAAATTCACCGAAACCGGCAATATCGACATTCGCGTCGAGCTGCGCAAACAGCTGGATCGCCGGGTGGAAGTGGAAGTGCAGATCCACGATACCGGCATCGGCATCTCCGAACGCCAGCAGTCGCAGCTGTTCCAGGCATTCCGCCAGGCGGACGCCAGCATCTCCCGCCGCCACGGCGGCACCGGGCTGGGGCTGGTGATCACACAAAAGCTGGTGAAAGAGATGGGGGGCGATATCTGCTTCCACAGCCAGTTGAACCGCGGCTCGACCTTCTGGTTCCATATCACGCTGGATCTGAACGAGGGCATGCTGTCGCTGGCGCCGAGTCTGCCGGATCTGAACGGCAAAACGCTGGCCTATATCGAGTCTAACCCGACGGCGGCGCAGGCGACGCTCAACATGCTCAGCGTCACGCAGCTGGTGATCACCCACTCGCCGACGCTGGGCCAGTTGCCGCCAAGCCACTATGACTTCCTGCTGGCCGGCGTGCCGATCCCGTTCCGCGACAACATGGCGCAGCATCAGGACAAATTGCTGGCCTCGCTGAAGCTGGCCGATAGGGTCATTCTGGCGCTGCCGTGCCAGGCGCAGATCGATGCCGAGCTGCTTAAACAACAAGGCGCGCTCGGCTGCCTGATCAAGCCGATCACCAGCACGCGTCTGTTCCCTCTGCTGAGAATGGAGACGCCCGATCGGCTCGCCGCCCCGCCTGAGCGTAAACGTCTGCCGCTGACGGTGATGGCGGTCGACGACAACCCGGCCAACCTGAAGCTGATCGGCACGCTGCTGGGCGAACAGGTGGAAAAAACGCTGCTGTGCGAGAGCGGTGAGGAAGCGCTGGCGCTGGCGCGCAACAACGTGCTGGATCTGATCCTGATGGACATTCAAATGCCGAAGATGGACGGCATTCACGCCAGCGAACTGATCCGCCAGTTGCCGCACCACAACTCCACGCCGATCGTCGCCGTCACCGCCCATGCAGCCAGCGGCGAGCGCGAGCACCTGCTGCAGGCCGGGATGGACGACTACCTGGCCAAGCCGATCGACGAGAAAATGCTGACCCGCGTGCTGTCGCGCTATCACAGTGGCGAAATGGAAAACGCCGTCGCCGACGACGCGCCGCTGTCGCTCGACTGGCCGCTGGCGCTGCGCCAGGCGGCCAATAAGCCGGATCTGGCGCGCGATCTGCTGCAAATGCTGCTCGATTTCCTGCCGCAGGTGCGCGAGCGGGTGCAGGCGCTGCTCGAGGGGCAACACGACGACGAGATCCTCGACCTCGTCCATAAGCTGCATGGCAGCTGCAGCTACAGCGGCGTGCCGCGCCTCAAGCAGCTGTGTTTCTACCTCGAGCGGCAGCTGCGCCAGGGCATCACCAACGACGAACTGGAGCCGGAGTGGCTGGAGCTGTTGGATGAGATTGAACTGGTGATCCACGCGGCGCGCGCGCATCTGGCGCAACCGGCCTGAATCCTCAGGCCATAATGCAAAAAGGCACGCCGTAGCGTGCCTTTGTTGCTTTTAGCGCCTGACGTTTATCACTGCGCCAGCAGGTACAGCTGGCTATCGCCGCGCTGAATATTCAACGCCAGCACCGACGGTTTGCTGTCGAGGATTTTACGCAGCTCGCCCAGGTTCTGGATCGGCTGTTGGTTCACGCCCAGGATCACGTCGCCCTTTTTCAGGCCGATACGCGCGGCGGCGCTGCCGGCTTTCACGCTGTCGACCTTAACGCCTTTCACGTTGCCGACCTGGGTATTGCTCAGCTCGGCGCCTTCAATGCCGGTGTAGATATTGCCCGAGGCCACCTGGGTCTGCGCGCTTTGCTCCAGCGTGACGTCAATCGTTACCGGCTTGCCGTCGCGGATAATGCCCAGCGACATCTTGCTGCCGACCGGCAGCGTGCCAATCTCTGCCCGGAACGAGGCGAAGCTGGAGATGGCCTTGCCGTTCATGGTGACGATCACGTCGCCGGCCTTGATGCCCGCCTTCGCGGCGGAAGATTTCGGCATTACCTGGCTGACGAAGGCCCCACGCTGCGCGTCGACCTTCATCGCCTTGGCCAGCTCCGAGTTCAGCTCGGTGCCCATGATGCCCAGCTCGCCGCGTTTCACCTGGCCATACTCGACCATTTGCGCCGTCAGGTTTTTCACCATATTGCTCGGAATGGCGAAGCCGATGCCGATGTTGCCGCCGTCCGGCGCCAGGATCGCGGTGTTGATGCCGATCAGCTCGCCGTTCAGGTTAACCAGCGCGCCGCCGGAGTTGCCGCGGTTGATCGCCGCATCGGTCTGGATAAAGTTTTCGTAGTTTTCGATGTTCAGGCCGCTGCGCCCCAGGGCGGACACGATGCCCGAGGTGGCGGTTTCGCCCAGCCCGTAGGGGTTGCCGATCGCTACGGTGTAATCGCCGACGCGCAACTGATCGGAATCCGCCATCTTGATCGCCGTCAGATTCTTGAAGTCTTTCAGCTGGATCAGGGCGATGTCGGAACGCGGATCCTTGCCGATCACCTTGGCGTCGAAACGGCGGCCGTCGCTCAGCTGCACCTGGATCTTGTTGGCGTTATCCACCACGTGGTTATTGGTCACCACATAGCCCTTGGCGGCATCGATGACCACCCCGGCGCCCAGCGCCTGGAATTTCTGCTGCGTGCCCTGCGGCTGGCCATCCGGCCCAGGCTGTTCACCGCCCTGACACATCGGCGAGCCCTGGAACGGCGAACCGTCCTGGCAGAACGGCGAATCTTCACCGAAGAACTGTTGGAACTGCTGCGGCATGCGCGGCGTATTGACCGTGGTGCTGCCCTCAACGTTAATGCTCACCACGGAAGGCATTACCTTTTCCAGCATCGGCGCCAGGCTCGGCAACTGCTGGGTGCTGGAAGAGGCGGTTTCAGCGGCGCTGGCCGTCACCGGGCCCATCGCCATGCCGATGCTGAATGCCAATGCGCTCAGAACTAATGCGGTTTTTTTCATCTGTGTGTCTCTTATAAAGTCGTTCAAAAAAGAATGGCCGTCTTGCGTGCTTATTCAGAGTTAATTAATAGCCTGAAGTTCCGGCACAGATGATTGGCAATAGTAAACAAATATTGTCCGTCTTTACAAAAATCAAGACAGCCAACCGGTTGGAATTGCTGATAATTATTCCTCAGCTTAATTATTCCGCCGCCATTAATCGACGATATTCATCATAGGCATAAAGGTCGGTCATTCCGCTGATATAGTCCTGCAATAAACGCGCGCGGAAATAATATTCCCGAATGGCTTGCTGCTCCGGCGATAAATGCTGCAGCCCTTCTACCGCCTCCGCATACGCCAGCCGATGCTTGGTGGACAGCTTGTGGAACAGGCGCGTTTCGATCGGGTAAGCGCGGTGGCTGTCCTCACGCACCAGCAGGCTGAAGTCCGCCAGCGACATCGCCAACAGCGGGCTGTAAATGTCCAGCAGGCCGCTGATCACCCGGTAGCCTTGCAGCTCGAGCTGTTCGACCTCCGGGTGGTTGAACACATGCTTGAACGCCACATTTTTAAATATTTTCAGCAGCCGGTAGGCCGGGCTGGAATCCTCCAGCAGCGCCTGATTGAAGCTGCCCTGATAAACCGCGTCCAGATTGTCGATAAAGCGCTGCGCCGCGTGCGGCACCAGCCGCGCCACGGTAAACACCCGCAGATACATGAAGAACTGATCTTCCGCGCTGCGCCGCGCGCCACCGCGATCGATCTTGCGAAACGCGCTGGCGACGGTCTTGTCGAACAGATCGCCCGGCGCCACCTCGCCCCACTCCTGAATCAGGTGCTGATACAGTTGCTCGACGGTGAAAATGCTCTTCTCCACCGCGTCTTCCAGATCGGCCACACAGTACGAGATATCGTCGGCGGCCTCCATAATGTAGGTCAGCGGGAAACGATCGAACTCGCCCATATGCAGCTCACGCCGCAGCCGATCGACGAAGGCCTCTTCCGCCAGATAGTAGCCGGGCTTTTTCATCAGATAACTGTGGCTGGCGGGGATGTCGCTCGCCCAGTAGGCCGGGCGGGTGTATTTCAGAATGCAGCCGACCTGCGCGTAGGTCAGGTTGAGCTTGAGCAGGCTGTACACCATGCGGATCGCCTGGGCGTTGCCCTCGAAGTGGCTGAGATCCTGACGGATCCGGCTGCGCAGCCGGTTCAGATCGCTCTCCCCTTCATGCAGGCGCAGCGTCGCCACCTGGCAGCGATCGTGGCTGCCCGGCTCGCTGCCGCAGCTGGCGGGATCGAGCCGCTGGGAAAACCAGTCATTGATCGCCGATTCGCCGAAGTGACCGAACGGCGGATTGCCGATGTCGTGCATCAGGCAGGCCATTTCCACGATGCTTTCAAACGGATCGAGCAACCGGGTCAGGCCGAGTTCGTCGATCTTCCCCGCCTGTTTGAAGCGGTTGAGGATCTCTTTGGCGATATGGCGCCCGACCTGCTGCACCTCCATCGAGTGCGTCAGGCGGCTGCGCACCGCCGCGTTGCGCTCCAGCGGAAATACCTGAGTTTTTTGCTGCAGACGGCGAATGGCCGCCGAGTTGACGATGCGCCCGCGATCGCTCTCGAACTGCCGCACGATGTCGTACTCTTCCTCGGCCTCGATCGGTTTGCTGAAAGGCCGTTGGAAGCTGATTTTTTGCTTGAAGTCGATCCCGGACATCTGTTTCTCCGCCGTTGCGCCCTGCCCCCGTGATAACAATTCCCGGCGGCGGATGCAACGCATTATCTCTCTTACACAGCCATGATAGACTATGCCGCAATTCTCACGGCCAATCAGCGAGTGTTATTTATGAAAGTAGGCATCATCGGCGCAATGGAGCAGGAAGTCACCCTGCTGCGCGATCAAATCGAAAACCGTCAAACCATCCAGCGCGCGGGCTGCGAAATCTACACCGGCCAGATCGGCGGCGTTGACGTGGCCCTGCTGAAATCCGGCATCGGCAAAGTCTCTGCGGCCATGGGCACCACCCTGTTGCTGGAGCACTGCAGCCCGGACGTGGTGATCAATACCGGCTCCGCCGGCGGCCTGGCCAGCACGCTGCGCGTGGGCGATATCGTGGTGTCGGAAGAAGTGCGCTACCACGACGCCGACGTCACCGCCTTCGGCTACGAGCCGGGCCAGATGGCCGGCTGCCCGGCGGCGTTCGTCGCCGACGACGCGCTGATCGCGCTGGCGGAAAGCTGCATCAAACAGCTGGATCTGCACGCGGTGCGCGGCCTGATCTGCAGCGGTGACGCCTTCATCAACGGCGCCGAACCGCTGGCGCGCATCCGCGCCACCTTCCCGAGCGTCGCCGCCGTGGAAATGGAAGCAGCGGCGATCGCCCACGTCTGCCATCTGTTCGGCACGCCGTTCGTGGTGGTGCGCGCCATTTCCGACGTCGCCGACAGCGAATCGCACATGAGCTTTGACGAGTTCCTGGTGGTAGCGGCCAAGCAGTCCACGCTGATGGTCAACGCCATGCTGCAAACCCTGGCCAAGCGCGGTTGATGTGAGACTGTGCTTCACCTCGATGTTCTGCCTGTTGGCGCTCTGGCTGGCTCTGCCGGCCGGCGCCGCGCAGCGGGTGATCAGCCTGGCGCCCAACGCCACCGAACTCGCCTATGCCGCCGGCATGGGCGATGTGCTGGTGGCGGCGAGCGCCTATTCCGATTACCCGCCGCAGGCCGCCAGGCTGGAGCAGGTGGCCTCCTGGCAGGGCATCAATCTGGAGCGGGTGCTGGCGCTCAAGCCGGATCTGATCCTCGCCTGGCGCGGCGGCAATCCGCAACGCGCGTTGGATCAGCTCGCCGCGTTCGGCATCCCGATCTTCTATGCGGACGCCGACAATCTCGAAGGGATCGCCGGCTTGCTGGACAAGCTGGCGCGCTACAGCCCGCACCCGGACCAGGCGCATCAGGCCGCAGAAGGCCTTCGCCGCCAGTTCGCCGCTCTCAGGCAACAGTACGCCACTAACGTGCCACGCCGTGTGTTGCTGCAGTTCGGCACCCAGCCGCTGTTCACCAGCTCCGGCGCCACGCTGCAAAGCCAGGTGCTGGCGCTGTGCGGCGGGCAGAACGTCTTCGCCGACAGCCGCCCCCCTTGGCCGCAGATCAGCCGCGAGCAGGTACTGGCGCGTCAGCCGCAGGCCATCGTCATCACCGGCGGCGCGAAAGAGGCCGCCAATGTGAAAGCCTTCTGGGCGCCGCAGCTGCAGGTGCCGGTGATCGCGCTGAATGAAGACTGGTTCAATCGCGGCGGGCCGCGCCTACTGTTGGCGGCGCAGCAGCTGTGCCGCCAGCTGGCGGAGATCCGCTGATGCTGGTGTTCTGGCTGGATATTCTCGGCACGGCGGTGTTCGCCGTCTCCGGCGTGCTGCTGGCCGGCAAGTTGCGCATGGATCCGTTCGGCGTGCTGGTATTGGGCGTGGTCACCGCGGTCGGCGGCGGCACCATCCGCGACATGGCGCTGGCCAACGGCCCGGTATTCTGGGTCAAGGATCCCACCGATCTGGTGGTGGCGATGATCACCTGCGTCTTGACGCTGCTGCTGGTGCGCCAGCCGCGCCGCCTGCCGAAGTGGGTGCTGCCGGTGCTGGACGCCGTCGGGCTGGCGGTGTTCGTCGGCATCGGCGTCAACAAGGCCTTCGCGGCCGGCACCGGCCCGCTGGTGGCGATCTGCATGGGGGTGATCACCGGCGTCGGCGGCGGCATTATCCGCGACGTGCTGGCGCGCGAGATCCCGATGATCCTGCGCACCGAAATTTACGCCACCGCCTGCATCATCGGCGGCATCGTGCACGCCACGGCGTTTTACACCTTCGGCATGCCGCTGCAGCAGGCCATGATGCTGGGCATGCTCATTACCCTGGCCATTCGGCTGGCGGCCATTCGTTGGCATCTCAAGCTGCCCGCCTTTATTCTCGAACGCTGAGCAGCCGCACATCACTCACGGCCGGCCGGCCGGCGCAGGAGAACGGCACGGCAGTGATCCTCGTGGAAGGATAGGCATAAAAAAACCCGCCGGCCGTAAGGCGAGCGGGTTGATATTCTGGCAGGCAAACTCAGATGCTGAACGACGAACCGCAACCGCAGGTGGTTTTGGCATTCGGGTTGGTCACCACAAAGCGCGATCCTTCCAGCCCTTCGGTGTAGTCCACCGAACCGCCGACCAGGTACTGCAGGCTCATAGGATCGACCACCAGCGCCACGCCCTGCTTCTCGATGGTCATATCGCCATCGTTGACCTTGTCGTCAAAAGTGAAGCCGTACTGGAATCCGCTGCAGCCGCCGCCGGTAATATAAACCCGCAACTTCAGGTTCGGGTTTTCTTCGTCAGCAATCAGGAACTTAACCTTGTTTGCTGCTGCCTCGGTAAATTGCAGGGGCAGTGCCGTTTGATCACTCATACTCTTTACTCCCAACATTGTTCAGCATCAGATCGCGACTATGGCTGCCTGATTAATATTAACGATTATCCGATACCTGAGTGTTGCGTTCAAGTATTCACCGCATTTGTTGTATTTTCCTTACTTGTTTTCTGCGCCGCCTCCCGCGCCAGCTGCGCCTCCTGCTTTTGCAGCGTGCGGGCCAGGATCGACGAATAAAGCGGCTTGCCGCCGAGCAGCTGCGCCACCACCGTGGCGCCGAGGCAGGTGATGATCATCGGTAAAATAAGTTGGTAGTTGTCGGTCATTTCCAGCACCAGCACGATGCCGGTCAGCGGGGCGCGCACCGTGGCGGCGAACAGCGCCCCCATGCCGGCGATGGCGAAGGTGCCCGCCTCAATGCCGTACTGCGGGAACAGATGCGCCCCCGCCAGCCCGAAGGCGGTGCCGAACAGCGTGCCCAACGCCAGCATCGGCGCGAAGATGCCGCCCGGCGCGCCGGAACCGAAGCACAGCAGCGTGGTGAAGATGCGGGTGATAAAGATAAACATCAACATGCCGACGCTGTAGTTGCCCGCCGCGGCGATCGGGATCAGCCCAAAGCCGCCGCCCGCTGCCTCCGGCTGGATCAGCCCCAGAATGCCGCACACGCCGCCGAGCAGCCCGCCCATCAGCAAGACATTGCGCATTCTGCCGCCGTGCAGGCGCGCGAACATGTCCTGGGTGCGGAAGATCAGCGCGTTGAACCCCACGCCCACCGCGCCGAAGATCGCCCCCAACACCAGATAGAGCCACAGGGTATTGATGGGCGCCGAAGAAAGTTTGTCGACCGCGATCACCGCCCCCTGGCCGTTAAACAGCTGGAACACCACGCTCGACATGATCACGCCGATAAACACCGCTTTAATCGAGATCAGGTTGTAGCGGAACTGCGGCCGCATCTCTTCGATGATGAACAAGATGCCGGCCAGCGGCGCGTTGAACGCGGCGGACAACCCGGCGGCGGCCCCGGTCGCCAGCAGCGTATGACGCGCCTCGGCGCCGCGAATGCGCAGCACGTCCAATACCATGCGCCCGACGTTGCCGCCCATCTGCACCGTGGGCCCTTCACGCCCCAGCACCATGCCCGCCCCCAGCGTGCCCATGCCGCCGATGAATTTCACCGGGATCACGCGCCACCAGCGTACCGGCCGCAGCTCTTCCAGCGCGCCTTCGATTTCCGGAATGCCCGAGCCGCCCGCCTCAGGCGCAAAGCGCCGCACCAGGTAATAGCCCAGCGCCGCCAGCGCGGCGGACAGGATAAACGCCAGGGGCCACACCAGAAGCCAGGAGTCGGCGACCTGCGCCAGCGAAGCCAGCCGCTGCTGCTGCACCCACTCCACCGCTTTATCGAAGGCCACGCCGAGCAAACCGGCCAGCGCCCCCACCAGCGCGGCCATCACCAGGATCGCCACCGGGGTTTTATCGCGGCGAATAAACTGACGCACCGCATCGCTGCGGCGCAGACGCGGGCTCAACGTCCCGACGGGCTGTGATTGTGATTCTGTCATCGCGAGTGATTCGTCAGGTAATTTGTAATACAAATCGGCAGAGCGATAATTCTACCCCAACCTGGCGGCGGACGCTGCCGTTAATGGTATCTGACTGTGATCGTTTCATAACGCGGCGCTCTCCTCTAGAATAGCGCGGTCAAATCATTCAAAAGAGAATCCAGGAGCCGATTTATGAGCCTACACAGCAAGTCCGAAAGTCTGTACGCCCAGGCGCAACAGTTGATCCCCGGCGGGGTAAACTCTCCGGTGCGTGCATTCACCGGCGTGGGCGGTGTGCCGCTGTTTATCGAGCGGGCAGACGGGGCTTACCTGTTCGATGCCGACGGCAAGGCCTATATCGACTATGTCGGTTCCTGGGGGCCGATGGTGCTGGGGCATAACCACCCGGCGATCCGCGACGCGGTAATCGAAGCGGCGCAGCGCGGCCTGAGCTTCGGCGCGCCGACCGAGATGGAAGTCAAAATGGCGCAGCTGGTCACTGAGCTGGTGCCGACGATGGATATGGTGCGCATGGTGAACTCGGGCACCGAAGCCACCATGAGCGCCATCCGCCTGGCGCGCGGCTACACCAACCGCGATAAAATCATCAAGTTCGAAGGCTGCTATCACGGCCACGCCGACTGCCTGCTGGTGAAAGCCGGCTCCGGCGCGCTGACCCTCGGCCAGCCGAACTCACCGGGCGTGCCGGCCGACTTCGCCAAGCACACTCTGACCTGCACCTATAACGATCTGGATTCGGTGCGCGCCGCCTTCGAACAGTACCCGTCCGAAATCGCCTGTATCATCGTCGAGCCGGTCGCCGGCAACATGAACTGCGTGCCGCCGCTGCCGGAATTCCTGCCGGGCCTGCGCGCCCTATGCGACAAGTACGGCGCGCTCTTGATCATCGACGAAGTGATGACCGGCTTCCGCGTCGCGCTGGCCGGCGCGCAATCCTATTACGGCGTTGAGCCGGATCTGACCTGCCTCGGCAAAATCATCGGCGGCGGCATGCCGGTGGGCGCCTTCGGCGGCCGTCGCGAAGTAATGGACGCGCTGGCGCCGACCGGCCCGGTCTACCAGGCCGGCACCCTGTCCGGCAACCCGATCGCCATGGCGGCGGGCTACGCTTGTTTGACCGAAGTCTCACAGGTCGGCGTGCACCAGACGCTGACCGAACTGACCGAGATGCTGGCCGCAGGCCTACTGCATGCGGCGCAGGAGGAGAATATTCCGCTGGTGGTCAACAACGTCGGCGGCATGTTCGGCCTGTTCTTCACCGACGCGCCGGCGGTCACCTGCTACCAGGACGTGATGCAGTGCGACGTGGAACGCTTCAAGCGCTTCTTCCACCTGATGCTGGAAGAAGGGGTGTATCTGGCGCCGTCCGCCTTCGAAGCGGGCTTCATGTCCGTGGCGCACAGCAAGGAAGACATCCAGCGCACCATCGACGCCGCGCGTCGCTGCTTCGCCAAGCTGTAATCCCGGCCGAATGGCCAAAAAAAAACGGGCGCCTCGGCGCCCGTTTTTTTTCTCTGCGGCTTAAAGCAGCGTGCCGTAAATGGTCAACAGCGCCACCACCACCACGATGATCATCGTCACCTTGCGCGCCAGCGTCACCGCCGCCCGCGGCGTTTGCACCGGATCCATATGCGGATCGCGCGCCAGCGAGAACTGGGCCAACCGCGTCAGCACCTGATACGACGACGAATGCCGATCCCCGAGCGAGGCGAACCAGGCCGGCAACGCGCGTTCACCGTGGCCAAACAGCGCGTAGGCCACTCCAGCCAAACGCACCGGGATCCAGTCCAGCCAGTTCAGCAGGTGATCGATGCCCGATTGCAAACGCTCCAGCGGCGTATTGTGGCGCGCCAGCCAGGTTTGATAGGCGCGCAGAAAGGCATACCCCGCCAGCGCGATCGGCCCGTACGGCCCAAAGACCACAAACCAGAACAGCGGCGCCAGGTAATAACGGAAGTTAATCCACAGCAGCGCGTTTTGCAGCTCGCGCAGGCGCAGCTCTTCGCTGCAGTCCACCGGCAAGCCGTGGATCAACGCCAGCTCTTCCGCCATCTGATCGCTGGCGTGGATATCCCCCTGCCGCGCCGCTTTCAGGTAGGCGCGGTAGTGTTTGCGCTTGATGCCGGCGCCGACGCACAGCAGATCGATGACGATCCACAGCAGCAGCGTCACCACGCCGAAGAACAGCCCGTGCGACAACCACAGAACGCCCCAGACGATCACCATCCAGGCGGCGGTCATCGCCAGCGTCTGTGCCAGCGAAACCCGATGCAGCCGCTGAAATACCACTTCGAGGCGATGATCCAGCTGCCAGTGTTCTCCCAGCTTGAACAGGCGCTCCCAGGCCAAAACCAGCAACAGCGTAAACAGCGTCATTAGCGATTCCTCTCCCTTTTTCTTGTCTCAAGCATAGCGTCGGCGGGCGCGCCGCGTTGTTCCAGAGATGCCAGATAGCGATCCCAATCGAACGCCGGCCCGGGATCGGTCTTGCGGCCGGGGGCGATATCGCAATGCCCGGCGATATTGGCCGCCAGCGGCGGATAACGTTCGGCCAGCAGCACGGTGACCGCCTGCAGCGTGCGATATTGCGCTTCGGTGTAGGGTAACTGGTCAGTGCCTTCCAGCTCGATGCCGATGGAGAAATCGTTGCACCGATCGCGCCCCTGATACAGGGAAACGCCCGCGTGCCAGGCACGCTGGTCGAAAGGCACATACTGCACCATCTCTCCGCCGCGGCGAATCAGGCAATGCGCCGACACCCGCAGCTGATGGATCTCGGCGAAATAAGGGTGCTGCGCAGGGTCGAGCGTGCCGGTGAACAGCTGGTCGATATAGGGGCCACCGAACTCGCCGGGCGGCAAGCTGATGTTGTGGATGACCAGCAGCGAGGGCGGCTCGTCATCCGGGCGCCGATCGCAGTGCGGCGAGAGCACTCGCGTCACCCCAACAATCCAGCCATTTTCCAACTGCATCAGACACCTCTCTGCGGTGGTACTTATTCCTGCAACAGAGTAGCATGTTCCCCTACGATCTAACCGTCCATTTCGGAGTTTTCCATGCCGACACGCCGCTACAGTGCCGACAGTCGCCGCACCGAGCTTCTTGAACGAATTGAAAGTGATATTCCCTATGCCGTCGCCCAGGCGCTGCGCGAAGACCTGGGGGGCGAAGTCGACGCCGGGCGCGATATTACCGCGCAATTGTTACCGGCAGACAAACAGGCCGAAGCCACCGTCATCACCCGCGAAGCCGGCGTGTTCTGTGGCCGTCGCTGGCTGAACGAAGTCTTTATTCAGTTGGGCAATCAGGTGCAGGTGGAGTGGCTGGTGGCGGACGGCGACCGTCTGACGCCGAACCAACCGCTCTGCCGGCTGCGCGGCCCGGCGCGGGTGATGCTGACCGGCGAGCGCACCGCGCTGAACTTCGTGCAGACGCTCTCCGGTGTGGCGACCGAAGTCAGCCGCTACGTGGCCCTGCTGGAAGGCACCCGGACTCGCCTGCTCGATACCCGCAAGACCTTACCCGGCCTGCGCACCGCGCTGAAATACGCCGTGCTGTGCGGGGGCGGCAGCAACCACCGGCTGGGGCTGTCCGATGCCTTCCTGATCAAGGAAAACCACATCATCGCCTCCGGTTCTATCAAGAACGCGGTGGAAAAAGCCTTCTGGCTGCACGCCGACGTGCCGGTGGAAGTGGAAGTCGAGTCGCTCGATGAACTGCAGCAGGCGCTGGATGCCGGCGCCGACATCATCATGCTGGACAACTTCAGCGTAGAGATGATGCGTCAGGCGGTCGCACAAACCCAGGGCCGCGCCCAGCTGGAAGTGTCCGGCAACGTCACCCGCGAGACGCTGCGCACCTTCGCCGAGACCGGCGTGGATTACATTTCGGTCGGCGCGCTGACCAAGCATGTGACCGCGCTCGATCTGTCGATGCGCTTCAAATGATCCCCTCGCCCCCGGCCGCTGCCGGGGGCGTTACCGCAGTTTGCGAAGCCCCTCGCACCGTTTTTCCCTCCGCTGCAAACGACATCAATACTGATGGAAGTACGCCGAGAAACGCGTAAAACCTGCTCGCCGTTCCCCCGCGCAAACCGCTACCGTTGTCTTCCACACCCCAATGGAGGAAACAACGCATGGAAACACAACGCGGCTTTACCCTGATAGAACTGATGGTGGTGATCGCCATCATCGCCATCCTCAGCGCCATCGGCATTCCCGCCTACCAGCGCTACATCCAGAAAGCGGCGATGACCGACATGCTGCAAACCATGGCGCCGTATAAAATGGCGGTCGAGCTGTGCGTGCTGGACGAAGGCGCGCCCGCCGGCTGCGAGGCTGGCAGCAAAGGCATTCCCACCGGCGGCACGTCGCGCTATGTCAGCGGGGTGAAAGTCGTCAAAGGCGTGATCACGCTGACCGGCAGCCAAACGCTACAGGGCCTGGCGGTGGCATTAACCCCCAAGTCGAACGCCGATGGGCTGACCCGCTGGACCCGGCTGTGCAGCAGCGAAAACGCGACGTTGGTTGAGGTGTGCCAGGAAGTCTTCCGCTTCGACAACGCGGCGGAGTAATGGCGATGAACGCGCAAATCAGCGAAGAGGTTCACGCCCTGTGCCGGCGCTATCAGGCGCTGGCGCTGAGCGAAGACCCGACCACCCTGACGGTCGCGCTCAGCGAAGAAGCGCCGCAGGGGCTGCTGGCGGCACTACGTTTCGCCACCGGCAAGCGCATCCATTTGGAACAATGGCCGGCGGCCAGGCTGGAGATGGCGCTGAACCAGCACCACGAGCCGCTCCCGGCGCCGTTGACGGCCGAAGAGGACACGACCGACATCGCCTACCCCGACGACGGCGATGCGCCGGTGGTACAGTTCATCAACCAGACGCTGCGCCTGGCCATTCAGCGCCGCGCCTCGGACATTCACTTTGAGCCCTTTCGGCAGCATTTTCGCATTCGCCTGCGCATCGACGGCGTGCTGCAAACCCTTGCCTCACCGCCGCCGCAGCTGGCTGCGCGCCTCATCGCCCGGCTGAAGATCCTCGGCCAACTGGATATCGCCGAGCGCCGTCAACCTCAGGACGGGCAGCTCAGCCTGACGCTGGACAGCGCGCGCTATGCCATGCGCATCGCCACCCTGCCGACGTTGCACGGCGAAAAGGTGGTGCTGCGCGTTCAGCAGGGCGAGCAGCAAGAGCTACCGCTGGATCAACTGGGCATGAGCCGGACGGATCTGGCGCGCTACGCGGCAGCGTTGGCCTGCCCGCAAGGTTTGATCCTGGTGACCGGCCCGACCGGCAGCGGCAAGACGGTAACGCTGTACAGCGGGCTGCGCCAGTTGAATGATGCGCAAAGCAACCTGTGCAGCGTCGAGGATCCGGTCGAGATCCCGCTGTTCGGCGTCAATCAGACCCAGATCAACGCCAAAACCGAGCTGAACTTCACCCGAGTGCTGCGTGCCCTGCTGCGCCAGGATCCGGACGTCATCATGATCGGCGAGATCCGCGATGCGGAAACCGCCGAGATCGCGGTCAAGGCCGCGCAAACCGGCCACCTGGTGCTGTCGACGCTGCATACCAACTCCACGGCTGAAACCCTGACGCGGCTGATGCACATGGGTATCCCCGGCTACCTGCTCGCCGGCTGCCTGAAGCTGGTCGTCGCCCAGCGGCTGGTGCGCAGGCTGTGTCGCCACTGCCGCTACCCGCAAAGCCAGCCGGCGCATTTTCCCACCGCGCTCTGGGCGGAACCGCTGCTCGCCTGGCGCGCCGACGGCTGCGAGCACTGCTTCGGCGGCTATTATGGGCGCATCGGCGTGTATGAACTGTTGGCCATTACGCCGGAAATTCAGGCGGCATTGCTGGCGAACGCCGCTCCCAGTCTGCTGGCGGATATCGCCCGCGAACAGGGGCAGCTTTCGCTGCTGCAGGCGGGTCTGGCGCTGGCCGCCGAAGGCACGACCTCGCTGGAAGAACTGTACCGCGTGATCGACGTCGTCCAACTCGGCGTAACCACGCCATGAAAGCGCGCCGGTTGTTTCTGTGGCAAGCTTTCGACGCTCAGGGCACCTTACGCCGCGGCGAACTGATGAGCGAGGAAAAACGGCAGGTGAGCCGGCTGCTGATCGAACAAGGCCTGCAACCTTGGCGGATCGGGCACGGCAAACGCGTCACGCCCGGCCAATGGCGCGGAGAACCCTTAATCCACTTCACCCGCCAGCTCGCTACCCTGTTGCAGGCCGGGCTGCCGCTGGTCAATACGCTGCAGCTTCTGGCGGCAGAGCACCCTTCGGCAGCCTGGCGCTGCCTGCTGCGCCAGCTGGCCGACCAGGTGCGCGAAGGGCAGCCGCTCTCCGAAAGCCTTGCCGCACAACCAAGCGTTTTTCCACTGATCTATCGCCAACTGATCGCCATCGGCGAACTGACCGGCAACCTCGATCGCTGCTGCCTGCAGCTGGCGCAACAACAGGAGGCCCAGTTGCTGCTGCGCCGCAAGGTGACCAAAGCGCTGCGTTATCCCCTCTTCATCTGCGCGGTGGCGCTGCTGGTCAGCGTGCTGATGCTGGTGATGGTGCTGCCGGAATTTGCCAAGGTTTATCAGTCGTTCGATGCGCAGCTGCCCTGGTTTACCCAAGGATTATTGGGGTTGTCCGCGCTGCTGATCGCCGTAGGCCCCTATTTGGCGCTGCTGCTCGGCGCGTTGCTGTTCGGCTACTGCCGCTGGCTGCATCCGCGCCCTCCGTGGCGCCAACGCGAACAGGCCGCCTTGCTGCGCCTGCCGCTGATTGCCCGGCTGGTGAGCGGCGGCGCGCTGAGCCAAACATTTCGTATCCTGACCATGACCCAACGCGCCGGGCTGACGCTGGTGGAAGGTTTGAACGCGGCGGCGCTGGCGGCGGATCATCCGCTGTACCGGCAGGCGCTGGAGCAGGTGCAACGGCAGATCGCCGAAGGCGAAGCGTTTCATCAGGCCCTGGGTTTGCAACCGCTGTTTCCGCCACTGTGCCGGCAGCTGGTGCGGGTGGGCGAGGAGTCCGGTTCGCTGGACGCCTTGCTGGATAAGTTGGCGCAGTGGTATGAACGGCAGACGCACGAGCTGGCCGATACGCTGGCGCAAACGCTGGAGCCGCTGTTGATGCTGGTGGTGGGCGGGATTGTCGGCGCTTTGGTGATCGCCATGTATCTGCCTATCTTTCAACTGGGCAGCGTGCTGGGATAAAGAAGAGGATAGCGGGCACCGCGGTGCGCGGCGCCCGAATGCAAGCTGCGGCTTATTTGCTGCCGAAGACGCGGTTTTCCTGCTCCGCCACGCGGATAAAGGTGGTGCGCTTGGTCAGCTCTTTCAGACGCTCGGCGCCGACGTAGGTGCAGGCGGAACGCAAGCCGCCGAGGATATCACGCACGGTAAACTCCACCTCGCCGCGCAGCGGCAGCTTGACGGTTTTGCCTTCGGCCGCGCGATACTCTGCTACGCCGCCGACGTGGCGCTTCATCGCCGATTCAGAGCTCATGCCGTAGAACAGCATGAACTTCTCGCCGTTCTCTTCCACCACGGTGCCTTCGCACTCGTCGTGGCCGGCCAGCATGCCGCCCAGCATCACGAAGTCCGCACCGCCGCCGAAGGCTTTGGCGACATCGCCCGGCACCGAGCAGCCGCCGTCGCTGACGATTTGGCCGCCCAGCCCATGGGCCGCGTCGGCGCATTCGATCACCGCCGACAGCTGCGGATAGCCCACGCCGGTCTTCACGCGGGTGGTGCATACCGACCCCGGGCCGATGCCGACTTTAACGATGTCGGCGCCGGAGAGGATCAACTCTTCCACCATCTCGCCGGTTACCACGTTGCCGGCGCAGATGACGTGGTTCGGGCAGGCTTCGCGCGCTTTCTGCAGGAAGGCGACAAAATGCTCTGAATAGCCGTTGGCCACGTCGATACAGATGAATTTCAGCGCCGGAGACAGCGCCAGGATTTGCTGCATTTTGGCGAAGTCGGCTTCGGAGGTGCCGGTGGACACCATCACATGGCGCAGCACCGATTCCGGCATGCGCTGCACGAAGTCAGCCCATTGCTCGACGCTGTAATGTTTGTGTACGGCGGTGAGAACGTCGAAAGAAGCCAGGGCCTCGGCCATGCGGAAGGTGCCCACCGTGTCCATGTTGGCTGCGATAATCGGCACGCCGGACCAGCTGCAACCTGAATGCTTGAAGGTAAACTGACGTTCCAGTTCAACCTCGGAGCGGCTTTTCAGCGTGGAACGCTTAGGGCGGATCAACACGTCTTTAAAGCCCAACTTCAAATCTTCTTCAATACGCATGACTTATGATTTCCTGGTTAATGGCGACGGATCGCAAGGAGGATATTCGAACCTCTACCCGACGGCTTTCCAGTGGCGCAAAAAGACGGCGGCGAGATTAATGCCAGTTCCAGTGACGTTATAATACGCGCTAATAATCGCCGAACAAGACTGCGAATTCGCCTTTATTTACGCTACAATCCGACAAATTTACCTGCATAATCGCAGTGTGATTGCCCGCTCATTTTTGCCGTGCCGCTGCGTTTTTTCTCGCCACCCAATCGGTGCCGATGCGCAAGCGCCGCCTGCCGACTTGCACTTCTGCGCGATCGCTTTATGATTCGACTATTATTTTTTTATGAACATCGGATGCACCTAACACCATGGCCTACATTGTTGCGTTGACCGGGGGCATAGGCAGCGGCAAGACGACCGTCGCGAACGCCTTTGCGCGCCACGGCGCAACCCTTGTCGATGCCGACGTGATCGCCCGTCAGGTCGTCGAGCCGGGCACCCCTGCCTTGGCCGCGATCGCCGAACGATTTGGTAATGAAATGTTGCTGCCGGACGGTGCGTTGGATCGCGCTGCGCTGCGTCAGCGCATCTTCAGCCATCCCGATGACAAAACCTGGCTGAACCAGCTGCTGCACCCGCTGATACACCGAGAAACCCAGCGCCAACTGGCGCAGGCCACCAGCCCGTACGCGCTGTGGGTGGTGCCGCTGCTGGTGGAAAACCGCCTGCAGGATCGCGCCGATCGGGTGCTGGTGATCGACGTCGACGCCGAAACCCAGCTGGCTCGCACCATCGCGCGCGACGGCGTAAGCCGTGAGCAAGCGCAGAGCATTCTCGCCGCCCAGGCCACGCGCCAGCAGCGCCTCGCCGTGGCGGATGACATTATTGACAACAGCGGCGCCGCTCAGGGGATAGAGCCACAGGTCGCCGCTCTGCATCGTCGCTACCTTGAACTGGCGGCAACAGCGCCCCAACAGGATTAAACTGCATGAGTGATGTTTCCCCAACCGTTCTCTTTGAACACCCGCTGAACGAGAAGATGCGCACCTGGCTGCGCATCGAATTCCTGCTGCAACAGCTGCACGGCCAACGCGCCCTGAGTGAAACCGCCATCGCCCTCACCTTCTTTCGCACCGTTTCCGACTTGCTGGACGTGCTGGAGCGCGGCGAAGTGCGCACCGAACTGCTCAAAGAGCTGGAGCGCCAGCAGCAGAAACTGTTGGCCTGGGCCGATGTGCCGGGCGTGGATATGGCGCTGATCGACCAGCTGCGCGGCCAGCTGAAGTCGCGCTCATCGGCGCTGATGGCGGCGCCGCGCCTCGGCCAGGCGCTGCGCGAAGATCGGCTGATCGGCCTGGTGCGTCAGCGGCTGAACATTCCTGGCGGTTGCTGCAGCTTCGATCTGCCGACCCTGCACATGTGGATGCACGCGCCGCAGCAAGATCGCGACGCCGACGTCGCCGCCTGGCTGCAGTCGCTGGATCCGCTGAACCAGGCGCTGATCATGGTGTTGGATCTGATCCGCCAATCCGGGCCGTTCCGCAATCAAATCAGCCTGAACGGTTTTTTCCAGGACAACGCCGAAGGGGCGGATCTGCTGCGCCTGCGCCTCCATCTGGCGCCGCAGCTTTATCCGCAGATTTCCGGCCATAAGACGCGTTATGCTATTCGTTTCCTGCCGCTGGACAGCGAACATGGCGCGGTGCCTGAACGCCTGACGTTCGAACTGGCCTGTTGTTGAACTTATGAAAGAAAGCCTTCTCAGTATTGTCAGAAGGCGTAAGGAACCGTTATGACGACCGTAGTAAAATGCCCAACCTGTGGCACCGGCGTGGTTTGGGGTGAAGTCAGTCCATTCCGGCCGTTTTGCAGCAAACGCTGCCAGCTGATCGATCTCGGCGAGTGGGCCGATGAAGAGAAGCGCATTCCGAGCAACAGCGATCTGTCGGAAAGCGAAGACTGGAGCGAAATGGACGATCGCTGATCGCCCGCTGTTGGCCTGGCGGACGCCAGGCCAAACTGGTTATTGCGCGGCGTTCGCCTGTGCCACCAGCAGCTGAATAATGCCGACGTTGGCTTCCGGGAACTCGTCTTCACGCAGGTCCGCCTGTTTTACCCAGCGCATCGGTTGCCCCTCGCGGCCGAACGGCTCACCCGCCCAGGCTTCTACCAGATAAAAATTCAGCGTCACGATGCGATCGCTGAAGCGGTGCTCCACCACCTCCAGCAGTTCGGCGCGTTCGGTTTCGATACCGGTCTCTTCCCGCAGCTCGCGGCTCAACGCCTGTTCCGGCGTTTCACCCTGTTCGATCTTACCGCCGGGAAACTCCCAAAAGCCGGCCATGTGCGCATCGGCGGCGCGGCGGGTAATAAAGATCTCCTGTTGAGCATTGCGGATAATGCCCACGGCGATATTCAGATGTTTCATCTCACCCTCCTGATGGGTGCCAAAAAACAGGGGCTCAGCAAGCTGAACCCCTGGGTGTTATCGGTTAACAGCGGCCGGCATTACTGCAGGCGGCCGTGGCACTGCTTGTATTTCTTGCCGGAACCGCATGGGCAAGGATCGTTGCGCCCCACTTTACGCTCGGCGGTCGCCGGCGCGTTCGGATCTTCAGTCACCAGCGCGTTCTCGTCGTGGTGGCTCAGCTGTTGCTGCTGCGCCAGACGCTCGGCCTCTTCACGGCGCTGCTGTTCCAGCGCTTCCACCTCTTCCGGCATCCGCACCTGTACCTTGCTCAGCACGCTGATCACTTCATATTTCAGCGATTCCAGCATAGTGGCGAACATGTTGAAGGATTCACGCTTGTACTCCTGCTTCGGATCCTTCTGCGCGTAACCGCGCAGGTGGATACCCTGGCGCAGGTAGTCCATCGCCGCCAGATGCTCTTTCCACAGGGAATCCAGCGTCTGCAGCATCACGCCCTTCTCGAAGTTGCGCATCATCTCGCTGCCGACCACTTCTTCCTTACGCTGATACTGCTCTTTGGCGTTCTCCAGAATGCGTTCGCGCAGCGTCTCTTCGTGCAGCTCCGGCTCTTTGTCCAGCCACTGGGCGATCGGCATCTCCAGATCGAAGTCGTTCTTCAGGCGCTCTTCCAGCCCCTGAATGTCCCACTCTTCTTCCAGCGACTGCGGCGTGATGTAGTTGTCGATGGTGCTCTTGAACACGTCCTCGCGGATGCTGGCGATGGTTTCGCTCACGTCGGACACGTCCAGCAATTCGTTGCGTTGGCTGTAGATGGCGCGGCGCTGATCGTTGGCGACGTCATCGTACTCCAGCAGCTGCTTACGGATGTCGAAGTTGCGGCTCTCTACCTTACGCTGGGCATTGGCGATCGCCTTGGTCACCCACGGGTGCTCAATCGCTTCGCCTTCTTTCATGCCCAGTTTACGCATCATGCCGGACACGCGATCCGAGGCGAAGATACGCATCAGGGCATCTTCCATCGACAGGTAGAAGCGGGATGAACCGGCGTCGCCCTGACGACCGGAACGGCCGCGCAGCTGGTTATCGATACGGCGCGATTCATGGCGCTCGGTGCCGATGATATGCAGGCCGCCCGCCGCCAGCACCGCGTCGTGGCGCTCTTTCCAGGCGGCTTTGATGGCTTCGATCTGCTCTTCGGTCGGCGCTTCCAGCAGCGCCACTTCGGCCTGCCAGCTGCCGCCCAGCACGATATCGGTACCACGACCCGCCATGTTGGTGGCGATGGTTACCGCACCGCTCTGGCCGGCCTGGGCGACGATGTCCGCTTCCATGGCGTGGAATTTGGCGTTCAGCACCTTGTGGTCGATGCCCGCTTTGGTCAGCTCACGGGACACCACTTCGGATTTCTCGATTGAGATGGTACCCACCAGCACCGGTTGGCCTTTGGCGGTACGCTCGCGGATGTCCTCGATGATGGCGCCGATCTTCTCTTTCTCAGTCATGTATACCAGATCCGGCATGTCCTTACGGATCATCGGACGGTTGGTTGGCACCACGATGGTGTCCAGCTTGTAGATCGAGCTGAATTCGAAGGCTTCGGTATCGGCGGTACCGGTCATCCCGGCCAGCTTCTCGTACAGACGGAAGTAGTTCTGGAAGGTGATCGAAGCCAGCGTCTGGTTCTCGTTCTGGATCTCCACGCCTTCTTTGGCTTCCACCGCCTGGTGCAGGCCATCGGACCAACGGCGGCCCTGCATGGTGCGGCCGGTGTGTTCGTCGACGATGATCACTTCGCCGTCTTTCACGATGTAGTCAACGTCGCGGGTGAACAGCACGTGGGCGCGCAGCGCGGCGGTAACGTGGTGCATCAGCATGATGTTGGTCGGCGAGTACAGCGATTCGCCTTCATCCATGATGCCGGCTTCCACCAGCATCTCTTCGATCAGGATCAGGCCGCGTTCGGTCAGGTGGACCTGGCGCGCCTTCTCATCCACCGAGAAGTGCCCTTCACCCTTGAAGGTGTCGGAGTCTTCTTTTTCCTGGCGGATCAGTTTAGGGATCAGCTTGTTGACCTTGATGTACATCTCGGAGCTGTCTTCGGCCGGGCCGGAGATGATCAGCGGCGTACGCGCTTCATCGATCAGGATGGAGTCCACCTCATCCACCAGCGCATAGTGCAGTTTGCGCTGCACGCGCTCTTCCGGGCTGAACGCCATGTTGTCGCGCAGGTAGTCGAAGCCGTATTCGTTGTTGGTGCCGTAGGTGATGTCGGCGGCGTAAGCTTCACGCTTGGCCGGCGCCGGCATGCCCGGCAGGTTGATGCCGATGCTCAGGCCGAGGAACTCGAACAGCGGGCGGTTGTTTTCGGCGTCACGCTGCGCCAGATAGTCGTTGACGGTCACCACGTGCACGCCGCGGCCGCTCAGGGCGTTCAGGTAGGCCGGCAGCGTCGCGGTCAGGGTTTTACCTTCACCGGTACGCATCTCGGCGATGCAGCGGTCGTTCAGCACCATGCCGCCCAGCAGCTGCACGTCGAAGTGACGCATGCCGAACACGCGCTTGCTCGCCTCGCGCACCACGGCGAAGGCTTCCGGGATCAGGCTTTCCAGCGACTCACCTTTTTCCAGGCGTGCGCGGAACTCGTTGGTTTTCGCTTTCAGCTCGTCATCGGACAGTTTTTCCATGTCCGGTTCCATGCGGTTGATCTGCTCAACCACTTTGCGCATGCGGCGCAGGGTACGATCGTTACGGCTGCCAAAAACTTTGGTTAATAATTTCACTAACATGATGTTTGATATCTCTGTCATGACGGCCGAAGGCGGCAGTCAACTTGCTATTATTTATGGTTTTTGTGCCCTAAGGGCGGAGTCAGACGAGAACGACGGGCCCGGCGCGAATGCCCTGCACCTGAGCCACCCACAGGCCGGTCTGGTGCCGCGCCAGCGTTGGCAGCACCTCGAGGTGGGTGTGGCGAATAATGGTCGGCGGCTTCGGCTCATGCGTCAGCAGCGCATTGAGGGTAGACAGCAGCGCCAGTTGCGCTACCTGCAAAGGCGGTTCCGCTTCGGCTTCGCTCTCCTGTACCCGCGCATAAACCGCCTGCGGCGCCAGCGCGAAAGAGAGGTGACGAATGACGGTGCGCAGTGCATGCTGCTGCCAATAATCTACGCTGAAGGTAGGGCGGCGGTGCGCGTCCTGCAGCAGGGCCAGGCTGGTGAAGGTGCCGTTGGCCGAATTTTGCCGGTTAAGGCTGGACGACGTATTCGGCAGTGCGGCCTGATCGGGAGCGCCGGACAAATTGGAAGACGCGCCAAGCGTGGCCGCAACCATCCCTAACAGGAGATGGGGCCAGAAATAACGTCTGCCAAATTGTCGCCAACGATTTAGAATACCGATCACGAGTTTATAATCCGCCGGAGCCCATTATGCGCGATAGCCGTCCACAATTATTAGATGTCCTGTTCGACGACGCGTCTGCCGGCAGCAAAGGGCCGCTGCATAACGTCCAGCAACGCGCGGTGGCGCTGCTCAAGCTTAACCGTGCAGTGAAGGGCCTGTTGCCCGCTCCCCTGCATCCCTGGTGCCGCGTCGCGAATTTCCGACAGGGTATTTTAGTGCTCGAAACGGCAAATGCCAGTTGGATGATGCGCTTGCGCTACGAACAACCCGCTTTGCTGTCTGCACTACGAGCGCAAATTCTACCATCATTGTCGTCGATCGACATCAGGATTAATCCGGCCTTGATGGCGAAAGGCAGCAACCAGGTGCAAAACGCCGAAAAAGCGCCGGAAAAACCCGTGCCGATGCGGCATTTGAGTCTGGAAAGTGCGGAAGAGCTGAGAGGATTGGCGAGCCGTAGCCCGGAGAAACTGCGCAAGATATTGGAACGGCTGGCTGCATTGGCCGGAGAGGGTACCAACACAACCAGTCGTGATAAGTAATCAGCGACACAACTGCAAAACATCAGACGGCATCACGAGCCTGAATTCTCAGGCTCTCAGAGGATGCGCCTGCCGTTATTCGCAGCAGGCGAGGAATTCAGACCTTACGCCAATACGGTAGACGGTGCCTTGAATGCCAACGGCATTTCGGCTTCGTCCTGGAAGGTCACGTATTCCCACGCTTCCTGCTTGGCCAGTACGGCCTGCAGCAGTTTGTTGTTCAGCGCGTGCCCAGACTTGAACGCGGTGAACGCGCCAATGATGTTGTGGCCGCACATGAACAGGTCGCCGATGGCGTCCAGCATTTTGTGACGTACGAACTCGTCTTCGAAACGCAGACCGTCTTCGTTCAGCACGCGGTAGTCATCTACCACAATGGCGCAATCGAAGCTGCCGCCCAGGGCCAAGCCGCGGGACTGCAGATATTCGATATCGCGCATGAACCCGAAGGTGCGCGCGCGGCTGATTTGACGCACGAACGACTCAGCCGAGAAATCAAGACGGTAGCGCTGAGAGCTGGCGTCGATAGCCGGGTGGTTGAAGTCGATGGTGAAGTCCAGGCGGAACCCGTTATGCGGGGACAGCTCGGCCCATTTGTCGCCATCTTCAACACGCACGGTCTCTTTCAGACGCAGGAATTTCTTCGCCGAGTTCAGTTCTTCGATGCCGGCATCCAGCAGCAAGAACACGAACGGACTGGCGCTGCCGTCCATGATTGGGATTTCAGCGGCGTCGACTTCGATGACGATATTGTCGATGCCCAGCCCAGCCAGCGCGGCGTTGAGGTGCTCAACGGTCGAAATACGCACGTCATGCTCATTCACCAGGCAAGTACAGAGCATGGTATCACGCACGGATTTTGCATCAGCCGGAAAATCAACCGGTGGATTCAAGTCAGTGCGACGATAGATGACCCCGGTATTAGCCGGCGCTGGGCGCATTGTCAGCGTGACTTTCTTGCCGGTATGCAAACCGACGCCAGTCGCCTGAACAATACGTTTTAATGTCCTTTGTTTGATCATCGTTTTATCTCGCAATGTTATCCATCCTACCAGCCAAGCATACAGCATGGCCGGCGGGACAGTTTAGCACAAAGAGCGGAGATTCCAAATTCTCAGGATATTCTTAGTCTGCCTGTTTACGCAGGAAGGCTGGAATATCAAGATAGTCGGGCTCTTTATTCGGCTGCGCAGCTTGGTCGTTGACCACCTTGGCGGCAGGTTTCACTTCCTGCGGCAGAGGCGACATGCCGTGCTGCTGATAACGGTGATCCATCACTGGCTGGCTGGCCTGCTTATTGGTCACCAGAGTGATTTCAGGACGCTTGTCCATACCGATACCGGTTGCAACCACGGTAACGCGCAGTTCGTCGTTCATTTCCGGATCCAGCGAGGTACCGATAACCACGGTAGCGTTGTCGGAAGCGAACGCACGGATGGTGTTACCCACAGTTTCGAACTCATCCAGACGCAGATCGAAGCCAGCGGTAATGTTGACCAGCACGCCGCGCGCGCCGGACAGGTCGATGTCTTCCAGCAGCGGGCTGGAGATCGCCATTTCGGCCGCTTCTTCGGCGCGGTCTTCACCGCAAGCCACGCCGGAACCCATCATCGCGTAGCCCATTTCGGACATCACGGTGCGCACGTCGGCGAAGTCGACGTTCATCAGGCCCGGACGGGTGATCAGCTCGGCGATACCCTGCACCGCGCCTTTCAGCACGTCGTTGGCCGCGCCGAACGCGTCCAGCAGAGAGATGCCGCGCCCCAGAACTTTCAACAGCTTGTCGTTCGGGATGGTGATCAGCGAGTCCACGTGTTTGGACAGTTCAGCGATACCCTGCTCCGCGAATGCCATGCGCTTCTTGCCTTCGAAGTTGAAAGGCTTGGTCACCACGGCCACGGTCAGAATACCCAAATCTTTAGCCACTTCAGCCACCACTGGCGCCGCACCGGTACCGGTACCGCCGCCCATGCCGGCTGCGATGAAGACCATGTCTGCGCCGTCCAGCGCTGCGCGCAGGGCTTCGCGGTCTTCTTCCGCTGAATTGCGACCCACCTCAGGGTTCGCGCCCGCACCCAGACCTTTGGTAATACCGCTACCAATCTGGATGGTTTGGCCAACCGCCGTTTTGCGGAGCGCCTGGGCGTCCGTGTTCACAGCGAAGAATTCAACACCTTCGATGCGCTCGCGCACCATGTGTTCAACGGCGTTGCCACCGCCGCCGCCGACGCCGATGACTTTAATCACCGCGTCATTGGTTAGTTCCATTGGTTCAAACATAGTTTCTCTCCGTTTTGTGCCTGTCGCTGCGAGATCATAAAAAGATTACTCAGCATGATCTCTTTGTTGAAACATTAAAACTCTTTTCTCAGCCAGCTATTGATGCGTTTAAACCAATTGCCCACCGAGGCGCGTTTTTCTACTTCTGTCTCACCGCTCAGGTGAGACTCTTTTCCATAGTGCAGCAGACCTACCGCCGTCGAGTAGTAAGGCTCCTGCGCATAATCCGTCAGACCCGTGATGTTCAAGGGTTGGCCGATGCGTACCTGAGTGTGGAACACCCGTTGCGCACAGGCTGCCAGGCCATCAATCTGGGCGGCGCCACCGGTCAGCACGATACCTGCCGCCAGATGATGCTTCACCCCTTGCTGACGCAGTTGCTCCTGCAATTGCAAAATTTCATCGTTAACCAGATTCAACAGTTCGGTGTAGCGTGGCTCAATGACTTCAGCCAGCGTCTGTCTTTGCAGACTGCGCGGAGGACGTCCCCCGACGCTAGGCACCTCTACATTCTCATCCTTGCTAACAATCGACCCAAGCGCACAACCGTGTCGAACTTTAATCGCTTCCGCATCGGTCGGCGGCGTGCCGAAGGCGTAGGCGATATCGCTGGTGACCACGTTCCCGGCATAAGGGATCACTTTGGTGTGGCGCAGCGCACCGCCGGTATACACCGCCATATCCATGGTGCCGCCGCCGATATCCACCACGCAAACGCCGAGTTCGCGTTCATCTTCGGTCAGCACCGCGTAGCTCGCGGCCAGACCGGCGAAAATAAGTTGGTCAACTTTCAGGCCGCAACGTTCCACGGCCTTGACGATGTTCTTCGCCATATCGTTATGGCAGGTAATCAGATGCACCTTGGCCTGCATGCGCACGCCGGACAGCCCAACCGGGTTTTTGATGCCTTCCTGATAATCGATGGCGTATTCCTGAGGGATCACGTGCAGGATACGGTGTTCGTCGCGCACGCGCACCGATTTGGCGGTGTGCACCACATTCTCCACGTCATCCTGCGTCACTTCCTCTTCCGAGATCGGCACCATGCCGATTTCGTTCTGGCAGCTGATGTGTTTGCCCGACAGCGCCAGGTACACCGAAGAGATCTGGCAGTCCGCCATCAGCTCGGCCTGATCGATGGCGCGCTGTACGCACTTCACCACCGATTCCAGGTCGTTTACGCCACCCTTATCCATACCGCGAGACGGGCAGCTGCCCACCCCGATAATGTTGACCATGCCATCGGGCAGAACTTCCCCTACCAACGCGGAGACTTTTGCAGTACCGATCTCCAGTCCAACTACCAGTTTTCTGTCCGTCGACTTGATCATTGTTGTTTTGCCTGTGCCTGATTCTGTTGCTGATTACTGTTTTGCTGACCGCCAAGCGCCTGCGGATCGACCAACACCGGAGCCCACCCTACCGAAGCGCCGGACTCGTAGCGCAGATCGACATAGCTGACACGCTTGCTCTCCGCCTGGCCCTGCTGCTGCAATACCGGGTAAAGCTCGATAAACCGCTGCAAACGCCCGTTGCGGTCATCGCGCCCCAGCTCAAGCCGGACATCGTTGTCCAGCGCCAGCTGCCAGGAATGGCGCGCGGTCATCGCCGCCATTTTCAGCGTATATTTGCTGGCCGCCAACGTGGCGCTCATCGCCCGATAGCCTTCCAGCACATCCTGCTCGCTCCCTTCCGGCCCGTAGAGCAGCGGCAACTTCTGCTTGCCCGCCCGCTCCGCCGGTACGCTGAACGCTTTGCCCTCGGCGTCCACCATGTGCAAATCGTTCCAGCGCGCCACCGGGACGTACTCCACCAGATGGATCTTCAGCTCATCCGGCCATTGTTTGCGCACGCTGGCCTGCTTGATCCACGGCAGACGTTCGATCTGCTGCTGGATGACGTCCACATCCTGCGTCATAAAGGTGCCGGGTGCGCCCAGCGCCAGGATCGCCTGACGAATATCATCGTTGGTGGTGTAATGGCGTTCGCCGGTCACCACCAGCCTTGAGAGCGGCAGGCGGCTGGCGTCTTTCATCCAGCCAAGCACCGCCCAACCGCTCCACACGACCGTTCCCAACACCATCAGCAGGAAAATCATTCCCGCCAACTGGGTTCCATTGCTGCGGCGCGGGCCGTTATCCACCTCGCGATCGCGCGCATTCAGGGCAGCTTGCGACATATCAGTCGGCCAACTCCAAAATTCTCGCCACCAACTGCGAGAAGCTTAATCCAAACTGGCGCGCCGCCATCGGCACCAGGCTATGACTGGTCATGCCCGGAGAGGTGTTCACCTCAAGCAGATAGAAGCGGCCATCGCTGTCTTGCATCACGTCGACGCGGCCCCAGCCGCTGCAGTCCAGACCGCGGTAGGCGCGCAGCGCCAACGCCGCCATCTCGGCTTCCTGCTCGGCACTCAAACCGCTCGGGCAGAAGTACTGCGTGTCGTCCGAAATGTACTTGGCCTGGTAGTCGTAAAACACGCCGGCCGGCTGGATGCGGATTGACGGCAGAACCTGGTCGCCCAGCATCGCCACGGTGTATTCCGGGCCGCTCAACCACTTCTCCACCAGCACATCGTCGTCATGGCGGAAGGCTTCTTCCAGCGCCGCTGCCAACGCCGCGCTTTCGGTGACCTTGCTCATACCGACGCTGGAGCCTTCACGGCTCGGCTTGACGATCAGCGGCAAACCGAGATCCGCCACGCGCGCCAGCAGCGCCGCTTTTTCGGCGCCGAGGTACAGCTGGCGATTCAGCGCCACGTAAGGCGCTACCGGCAAGCCCATCGACTGCCACACCATCTTGGTGCGCCATTTGTCCATGGTCAGCGCCGAGGCCATCACGCCGCTGCCGGTATAAGGCAGTTCGAGGAACTCCAGCAGCCCTTGCAGGGTGCCGTCCTCGCCGCCGCGCCCGTGCAGCGCGATAAATACTTTGGTGAATCCCTGCTCTTTCAACTGGGTCACCGGGAAATCGCGGGTGTCGACGCCGTGCGCATCGATACCGGCTTCGCGCAACCCGGCCAGCACCGCGGCGCCGGACTGCAGGGAAACTTCGCGTTCGGCGGAGGTGCCGCCCAGCAGAACTGCAACTTTATCAGCCATGGTGCTCCTCCTCTTTCTTCGGCGGCTGCAGCTTCAGCTCGGCCAGTTTACGGGCGATTTTGCCCACGTTGCCGGCGCCCTGCACCAGCACCAGGTCTTCATCCTGCAGCAGCTGCGCCAGGGTTTCCGGCACGCTATCGGCATCGGAAACCAGGATCGGATCCAGCTTGCCGCGGCTGCGGATGGTGCGGCACAGCGAACGGCTGTCCGCGCCCGGGATCGGCGCTTCGCCGGCGGCGTACACGTCAAGCATCAGCAGCACATCCACCTGCGACAGCACGTTGGCGAAATCGTCGTACAGATCGCGGGTGCGCGTATAACGGTGCGGCTGGAAGATCATCACCAGACGCTTGTCCGGCCAGCCGGCGCGCGCCGCTTTCAGCGTGGCGTCCACCTCGGTCGGATGGTGGCCGTAATCGTCCACCAGCATCGCGCTGCCCGCTTTGCCGTTGACTGGTTCCAGCGGGAACTCGCCGAGGAAATCGAAGCGGCGCCCGGTGCCCTGGAAGCCCGCCAGCGCGCGCAGGATATCTTCGTCGTCGATGCCTTCTTCGGTCGCTACCGCCACCGCCGCCGCTGCGTTCAACGCATTGTGGCGGCCCGGCGCGTTCAGCGTCACCGTCAGCAACGGTTTGTCCTGACGGCTCAGGGTAAAGTGCCCCTGCGGCCCAATCTGCCGGTAGTCTTCGATGCGCACATCGGCATCCTCACTGAAGCCGTAGGTGGTGATATGGCGCCCCACGCGCGGCAACAGCTCACGCACCACCGGATCGTCAATGCACATCACCGCACGGCCGTAGAACGGCAGGTTGTGCAAGAAATTGATAAACGTCTGCTTCAGGTTCTCGAAGTCGCCCTGGTACGTGTCCATGTGGTCGGCTTCAATGTTGGTGACCACGGCCACCATCGGCTGCAGATGCAGGAACGACGCATCGCTCTCATCCGCTTCCGCGATCAGATAACGGCTGGACCCCAGTCGTGCGTGGGTACCCGCCGCCTTCACCAGCCCGCCGTTGACGAAGGTCGGGTCCAGGCGGGCTTCGGCATAAATGCTCGAGACCATCGCCGTGGTGGTGGTTTTGCCGTGCGTGCCGGCAATAGCGATGCCGTGACGAAAACGCATCAGCTCCGCCAGCATTTCAGCGCGGCGGATCACCGGGATGCGCGCTTCACGAGCGGCGACGATCTCCGGGTTGTCGGCGGAGATGGCGGTAGAGACCACCACCACGCTCGCATCCAGCACGTTTTCCGGACGGTGATTGAAATAAATCGTCGCTCCGAGCGCGCTCAGCTGTTGGGTCACCGGATTCGGCGCCAGGTCGGAGCCGCTGATCTGATACCCTTCGTTTGCCAACACTTCGGCGATACCACCCATGCCGGCGCCACCGATGCCGACAAAGTGAATGTGCCGGACGCGACGCATCTCGGGCACGATAGTACGTAGTTTCGCCAGTTGTTGTGTATTCATCACTCTCTCTAATCCGGATCCGGTACCCCGGCCCTACATCACATTGCTTTTATTCAGGTTCGGCGCACCGAACCCCTGCACTCGTTACTTGGCGAGCCGCACCAGCTCCGCCGCCACGCGCTCGGTGGCGTCCGGAATGGCGACCGCGCGCGCTTTCTCGGCCATGGCCAGCAGCGTCTTGCGATCCCAGCTCGCCAGCAGTTCGGCCACCACATCGGCGTTGAACTGCGGCTGTTCGATAATCTTCGCCGCGCCGGCTTCTTCCAGCGGACGCGCATTCCAGTACTGCTGACGATCCTTATGCATGAACGGCACGAAGATCGCCGGCAGCCCCGCCGCCGCGATTTCGCTGACGGTCAACGCGCCGGAGCGGCAGACCACCACGTCGGCCCAGGCATAGGCGGCGGCCATGTCGTCGATGAACTCGGTCACCTTGTGCTGCGTCTGCCCTACCCTTTCGTAATCGCGCAGCACCGTTTCCAGCGCGCCCTTGCCAACCTGATGCCAGAGCGTAATTCTATCGCCCAAACGCGCCGCGACTTCAGGAACTGTCTGATTCAGCACGCGCGCGCCCTGACTTCCGCCAATCACCAGCACGCGGATCGGGCCTTCGCGCCCCTGCAACCGCTCCGCCGGCAACGGCAGCGCCAACACGTCGGTGCGCACCGGGTTGCCCACCACCTCGGCGTTCGGGAACGCGCCGGGGAAGGCCTGCATCACTTTGGCGGCGATGCGCGCCAGCCAGCGGTTGGTCAAGCCGGCAATGCCGTTCTGTTCGTGCAGCACCACCGGGATGCCACACTGCCAGGCCGCCAGGCCGCCGGGGCCGGAAACGTAACCGCCCATCCCCAGCACCACATCCGGCTGATAGCTGCGCATGATGGCTTTCGCCTGGCGCACCGCCTGCCAGATCCGCAGCGGCGCCGTCAACTGGGCCTTCAGGCCTTTGCCGCGCAGGCCGGAGATGCGGATAAAATCAATCTCGATCCCGTGCTTCGGCACCAGATCGGCTTCCATTCGGTCTGCGGTTCCGAGCCAGCGCACCTGCCAGCCCTGCGCCATCAGATGATGCGCGACCGCCAGCCCCGGGAACACGTGCCCGCCGGTACCGCCTGCCATCACCATTAAACGCTTAGGTTTCCCGCTCATCCCTTACCTCTTCACAAACGCCTGAGCCTTGGTCAGGCGCGTTTCATAATCAATTCGCAGCAACAGCACGATCGCCGTCGACATAATCAGCAAGCTCGAGCCGCCGTAACTGATCAGCGGCAGCGTCAGACCTTTGGTCGGCAGCATGCCTGCGGCGGCGCCGACGTTAACCAACGCCTGGAAGCTGAACCACACGCCGATCGCGCAGGCCAGGAAGCCGGAGAAGCGTTGGTCGATCTCCAGCGCGCGGCGCCCGATGGACATCGCGCGAAAAGCGACGAAGAATACCATTAACAGGGCTAAAACCACACCGATATAGCCCAGTTCTTCACCCAAAATGGAGAAGATGAAGTCGGTGTGCGCTTCCGGCAAATACTCCAGTTTCTGCACCGAGTTGCCGAGCCCCTGCCCCCAGAACTCACCGCGGCCGAATGCCATCAGCGACTGGGTCAGCTGGTAGCCGCTGCCGAACGGGTCGGCCCACGGGTTCCAGAACGAGGTCACGCGGCGCATACGGTACGGTTCCGCGATAATCAGCAGCACCACGGCGAACACGCCGGAGCCGATGATCGCCAGGAACTGCCACATTTTCGCGCCGGCCAGGAACAGCATCGCCAGCGTGGTGATGAACAGCACCACCACGGTGCCGAGATCCGGTTGCGCCAGCAGCAGCACCGCCAGCACCACCATGACGCCCATCGGCTTACAGAAGCCCCAGAAGTTGCTGCGCACCTCTTCCACCTTGCGCACCAGATAGCTCGCCAGGTAGCAGAACAGCGACAGCTTGGACAGCTCCGCCGGCTGAATACGCAGCGGGCCGAGCGCGATCCAGCGCGAGGCCCCGTTCACCGAGCTCCCCACCACCAGGACGATCAGCAGCATCACGATCGACATCAGCAGCATCACGTTGCTGTAGCGCTGCCAAACTTCCATCGGGATGCGCAGCGTCACCAGAGACAGGCCGAACGCCAGGCCGAGGTACAACGCATCGCGTTTGGCGAACAGGAACGGATCGTCCGCCAGGCGTTGGCCGATCGGCATCGACGCCGAGGTCACCATCACGAAGCCGATGATCGCCAACCCGAAGGTCAGCCACAGCAGGGTGCGATCGTACAGCACCATGTTGACCGCGTCGTTGTCGCGCGCGCCGGTCACCCAGTCTTTCAGCCGTTCTGTCAGCCCGAAGTTCGGCAAGCGTAGTTTCATCCGCCAAGCTCCTGCGCCAGGCGGGCGAACTCATCGCCGCGCACTTCAAAATTACGGAACTGATCGAGACTGGCGCAGGCCGGCGACAACAGCACCATATCGCCGGGCTGTACGCGGCCGGCGATGGTGCGCATCGCCTGCTCCATGGTCTCGGTCAGCGTCGCCACTTCCGGCCGCAGCTGCGCCAGCTGGGCGCCGTCGCGGCCAAAGCAATACAGCCGCACGTTGTCGCCCTGCAGATAGCGCGCCAGCGGCGAGAAATCGGCGGACTTGCCGTCGCCGCCCAGCAGCAGATGCAGCGTGCCGTCCACCTGCAGGCCGTTCAGCGCCGCTTCGGTGCTGCCGACGTTGGTGGCTTTGGAATCGTTGATCCAACGCACGCCGTTGTTCTCCCAGGCCAGCTGGAAGCGGTGCGCCAGGCCGGTGAAGGTGGTCAACGCCTTCAGGCTGGAGGCACGCGGGATATTGACCGCATCCGCCAACGCCAGCGCCGCCAGGGCGTTGGTGTAGTTGTGGCGACCGGTCAGCTTCATCTCGCGCGTATTCAGCACCTTCTCACCGCGCACCCGCAGCCAGGTTTCGCCCTGCTGACGGTTCAGGTGATAGTCACCCACATCCGCCCCGAAGCTGACGCAGCGTTCGTCGGCGCCGCGCACCGGCATGGTCAGCGCATCGTCCGCGTTCACCACGCACACCGCGGCGTTTTCATACACGCGCAGCTTGGCGCCGCGATACTGCTGCAGGCCGAACGGATAGCGATCCATATGATCTTCGGTCACGTTCAGGATGGTCGCCGCCGCCGCCCGCAGGCTATGCGTCGTTTCCAGCTGGAAGCTGGACAGCTCCAGCACGTAAAGCTGACATTCCTGGCGCAACAGGCTCAGCGCCGGCAGGCCGATATTGCCGCCCACGCCCACCGCCCAACCGGCGGCTTTCGCCATCTCACCCACCAGGGTGGTGACGGTGCTCTTGCCGTTGGAGCCGGTAATCGCCACGATCGGCGCCTGCGCCTCGCGGCAGAACAGTTCGACGTCGCCGACGATTTCCACGCCGGCTTCCGCCGCGGCGCTCAATGCCGGGGTCGCCAGCGCGACGCCCGGGCTGGCGACGATCAGATCCGCCGCCAGCAGCCAGTCCTGGTTCAGATCGCCCAGATGGCGCTCCACGCTTTCAGGCAGTTTGTCCAACCCTGGCGGCGCGATACGGGTATCCATCACGCGCGGCGTCACGCCGCGCGCCATGAAGAAATCGACACAGGACAGGCCGGTGAGGCCCAACCCGATGATGACGACTTTTCTACCCTGATAGTCTGCCATGATTAACGCACCTTCAGCGTTGCCAGGCCAATCAGCACTAGCATCAGCGAAATGATCCAGAAGCGCACGATCACGCGCGGCTCCGGCCAGCCTTTCAATTCATAGTGGTGGTGAATCGGCGCCATGCGGAAAATGCGTTGTCCGCGCAGCTTGAACGATCCCACCTGCAGGATCACCGACAGCGTCTCTACCACGAACACGCCGCCCATGATCACCAACAAGAACTCCTGGCGCAGCAGCACCGCGATGGTGCCCAGCGCGCCGCCCAGCGCCAGCGAACCGACGTCGCCCATAAACACCTGAGCCGGGTAGGTGTTGAACCACAGGAACCCGAGGCCGGCGCCGACGATGGCGGTGCAGACAATCACCAACTCACCGGCATGACGCAGATACGGAATATGCAGGTAGTTGGCGAAGTTCATG
This sequence comes from Serratia sp. Z4, assembly GCF_009900725.1. NCBI lineage: Bacteria > Pseudomonadati > Pseudomonadota > Gammaproteobacteria > Enterobacterales > Yersiniaceae > Serratia > Serratia sp. Z4. The sequence continues at coordinate 306,965 of NZ_JAAABD010000003.1, read as the reverse complement.
TTACCGGTCGCCCAGGCCACCAGCGCGAAACCGGCCGCCACGAATACCGTCGGCATAATCGCCAGGCCGTCCAGGCCGTCGGTCAGGTTGACCGCGTTGCTGGTGCCGACGATGACGAAATAGGCCAGCAGGATGTACAGCAGGCCCAGCTGCGGCATCACGTCCTTAAAGAACGGCACAACCAGCTCGGTGGCTGGCGTGTCTTTTCCTACGGCGTACATGGCGAATGCGACAATCAGCGCAATCACCGACTGCCAGAAATACTTCCAGCGGGCGATCAGCCCTTTGGTGTCCTTACGCACCACCTTGCGGTAGTCGTCGACGAAACCGACAATACCGTAACCCACCAGCACGAACAGCACGCACCAGACATACGGGTTGGACGGGTAGGCCCACATCAGCACCGAAATGGTGATGGAGGTCAGGATCATGATGCCGCCCATGGTCGGCGTGCCGCGCTTGCTGAAGTGCGACTCGGGGCCGTCGTTGCGCACCACCTGCCCGAAGGACATTTCTTGCAGACGCTTGATCACCCGCGGGCCCATCCACAGTGACAGGAACAGCGCGGTCAGCAGGCTGACAATGGCTCGGAACGTCAGATAAGAAAAGACGTTGAAGCCTGAGTAATACTTGACCAAATGCTCGGCCAGCCAAACTAACATGGTGCTTTCTCCTGTAACGCGCGTACTACCTGCTCCATTGCGGCACTACGTGAACCTTTGATTAACACGGTGATGACCGCATGTTCCGACAGTAATTCTGCCACGCGCGCGATCACTGCTGTCTTGTCCTGATAATGTTCGCCATTGCCGGAGGCTTCGCTCAGCACGCGGCTCAACCCGCCGACGCTGATGACTTTGTCGACCCCGGCCAGACGGGCGGCTTCGCCCACCTGACGGTGGCACTCTTCCGCTTCTGCGCCCAGCTCGGCCATATCGCCGACCACCATCACGCGGTAGCCCGGCATCTCCGCCAGCACCTGCGCCGCCGCGGTCATCGACCCGACGTTGGCGTTGTAGCTGTCGTCCAGCAGCAGCTTGCCTTCGGCCAGCGCCACCGGGAACAAACGCCCCGGCACCGCCTGCAATTGTTTTAACCCCTGACGCACCGCTTCCAGGGTGGCGCCTACCGACATCGCCAGCGCCGTGGCCGCCAACGCGTTGGCCACGTTGTGGCGCCCCGGCAGCGGCAGCGCGATCTCGGCGCTGCCGAACGGGCTGTGCAGCGTGAACTGCGTGCCTGCGCCGTTCACCCGCACCTCGTCCGCGAAGAAGTCCACGCCTTTGGCCGCCTGCGGCGAGAAGCGCCAGACGGTTTTGCCGCCCAGCATGCTCTGCCAGTGCGGCCAGTCGTTGTTATCGGCGTTGATGATCGCCACGCCGTCGGCCGGCAGGCCGGTAAAGATTTCACCTTTCGCCTGGGCGACGCCGGCCAGCGAGCCGAAGCCTTCCAGGTGCGCGGCCGCCAGGTTGTTCACCAAAGCGGTCTGCGGACGCGTCAATGCGGTGGTGTAAGCAATTTCGCCAATGTGGTTAGCGCCCAGCTCTATCACGGCAAAATCATGCTGCGGCTCCAGACGCAACAGCGTCAGCGGCACGCCGATGTCGTTATTGAAGTTGCCGGCGGTATACAGCACTTCGCCGCATTCACGCAGAATGGCGGCGGTCATTTCTTTCACCGACGTCTTGCCCGAGGAACCGGTCAGCGCCACCACGCGCGCCGGCACCTGTTGACGCACCCAGGCTCCAAGCTGGCCCAGCGCCAGACGGGTGTCTTGCACCACCAGCTGCGGCGCGTCCACTGATAAGCGCTTACTGACCAGCAGCGCCCCGGCGCCTGCGGCTACGGCATCCGCCGCGAAGTCGTGCGCGTCGAAACGCTCGCCTTTCAGCGCCACAAACAGGCAACCGGCGGTCACCTTGCGGGTGTCTGTCGTCACCTCGACAATTTGGCAATCGGCGCCCACCAGTTCAGCGCTCAATACCTCAGCCAGTGTCTGAAGAGAGACAGGGATCATGCCAGCACCCCCAGCAGTCGGGCGACCGTCGTGCGGTCGGAGTAATCCAGGCGGCGGTTGCCCACCAGCTGATAATCTTCGTGGCCTTTGCCCGCCACCAGCACCACATCCTGCTCCTGCGCCTGCATGATGGCGCTGGTCACCGCTTCGGCGCGGCCGTGGATCACCAGCGCCTGCCCGGCGTCCAGCAATCCGGTCAGGATGTCGTTGATAATCGCGCGCGGCTCTTCGGTGCGCGGGTTGTCATCGGTGATCACCACGCGATCGGCGAACTGCTCGGCGATGCCGCCCATCAGCGGACGCTTGCCCTTGTCGCGATCGCCGCCGCAGCCGAACACACACCACAGCTGCCCCTGGCAGTGCAGACGCGCGGCTTCCAGCGCTTTCTCCAGCGCATCCGGCGTGTGGGCGTAATCCACCACTACCGTCGGTTTGCCCGGCGCGTTAAACACTTCCATGCGGCCGCAGACCGGCTGCAGACGGCTGCCGGTTTCCACCAGCGCCTCCAGCGGGTAGCCCAACGACAGCAGCGTCGCCAATGCCAACAGCAGGTTGCTGACGTTGAACGCGCCCATCAGGCGGCTTTCGATCTCGCCGTCGCCCCAGCTGGAGCTGAAACGAACAGTCGCGCCGTTGTCGTGATAGTCGACCGCCGTGGTTTTCAGCCAGCGGCCGTGGCAGCCCGGCTGCAGGTTGTCCTGCATCGTCACCGCTACCGCATCCGGCAATTTGCCGAGCCAGCGCTGACCGACTTCATCGTCGGCGTTGATGATCGCCTGCCCCACGTTGTGGGCGGCGAACAGCGACCATTTGGCCGCTTCGTAATTGGCCATATCACCGTGGTAATCCAGGTGATCGCGGCTCAGGTTGGTGAAGACCGCCGCAGCGAACGGCAGCGCCGCTACCCGGTGTTGCACCAAACCGTGGGAAGAAACTTCCATGGCGGCGAAGGTCGCGCCCTGTTCCGCCAACTCGTTTAATACGTGTTGAACATCCACCGCAGAACCGGTGGTATTCTCGGTCGGACACACCTGGCCCAGCAGGCCGTTGCCGACGGTGCCCATCACCGCGCTGGTTTCGCCCAGCAGTTGGCTCCACTGCGCCAGCAGCTGCGTGGTGGTGGTTTTGCCGTTGGTGCCGGTCACGCCGACCAGGCGCAAGCGCTCGCCCGGCTGATGGTAAAAACGCCCGGCCAGCGCGGAAAGGCGCTGGTTCAGTTGGCTCAGGTAGATCACCGGCACGCCGTGCATCTCAACGATGGCGCCGTCTTCGGCCTGACCGTCAGCCTCGGCGATCACAGCGGCGACGCCCTGCGCGATGGCCTGCGGAATATAGCGGCGCCCATCCGTTTGATGGCCGACCACGGCGACAAACAGATCCCCGGCAGCCGCCACACGGCTGTCTAATGTCATTTCCCGCAGCGCGCGCCCGGGTGCCGTCGGCACCCACGGGGCGAGTAAGTCGCGCAAATTACGATCTGCCACCTGAACCCTCTTTCTTGTTAATCACTAATTCGCTTTTGTCACCGGTGGGCAACGCGTCAGGCTCGACGTTCATGGTGCGCAATACGCCGCCCATGATGGCGCCGAACACCGGCGCGGAGATTGCGCCACCATAGTATTTCCCACCCTGCGGGTCGTTGATGACGACCACCAGGGCAAAACGGGGGTTACTTGCCGGCGCGACGCCGGCGGTATAAGCGATGTATCGGTTGACGTATTTGCCGTCCGGGCCCACTTTTTTCGCGGTACCGGTTTTGATGGCGATACGGTATCCCTTGATGGCGGCTTTTACGCCGCCGCCGCCCGGCAAGGCCACGCTTTCCATCATGTGCACCACGGTGCGCACCAGAGGTTCAGGGAAAACGCGCTCGCCGGCGACCGGAGGGTCAACCTTGGTGATCGACAATGGGCGATACACGCCCAGGCTGCCGATCGTTGCATAGACTCGCGCCAACTGTAACGGAGTTACCATCAGCCCGTAGCCGAAAGAGAAGGTGGCCCTCTCTATGTCAGACCACCGTTGTTTTTTTGGGTATATGCCACTGCTTTCTCCGACCAGCCCCAAATTGGTCGCTTTTCCCAGCCCAAAACGAGAGTAAGTATCTACTAACGCTGAGGACGGCATCGCTAACGCCAGCTTTGAAACACCGACGTTACTCGACTTCTGCAAGATCCCGGTCAATGACAGCTCCGAGTACCGCGCCACGTCTTTGATCTCGTGGCCCTGAATGCGATACGGGATGGTGTTCAGCACGCTGTTTTCTCTCACCACGCCGTTTTGCAGCGCGGTCATCACCACCATTGGCTTCACGGTTGAACCGGGTTCAAAAATATCGGTGATGGCGCGGTTACGCATGGTTTCTTTCGGCGTACCGGCCATGTTGTTCGGGTTGTAAGACGGGCTGTTGGCCATCGCCAGCACTTCGCCGGTGTTCACATCGATCAGCACCGCAGTGCCCGATTCGGCCTTGTTGAACGCCACCGCATTGTTCAGCTCGCGATACACCAGCGCCTGCAGGCGCTCATCGACGCTCAGCACCAGGTTGTGCGCCGCCTGGCTGTCGACGGAGGAGATGTCTTCGATCACCCGGCCGAAACGATCCTTACGCACCGTTCTCTCGCCCGGTTGCCCGGTCAGCCAGCGGTCGAAGCTCTTCTCTACGCCTTCGATGCCTTGCCCGTCGATGTTGGTCACGCCGATGATGTGCGACGTCACCTGCCCCGCCGGATAGTAACGGCGCGACTCCTGCCGCAGGTAGATCCCCGGCAGCTTGAGTTTGTGGATGTAGTCGCCGATCGCCGGGTTAACCTGGCGCGCCAGATAAACGAAGCGCCCTTTCGGGTTGGCGTTGATGCGGTTGGAGAGTTGGTCCAGCGGGATGTTCAGCGCATCGGAAAGCGCTTTCCAGCGGCTGTCCAGCGTGATGCCGCCGCGCTCGTTCAGCTCTTTCGGATCGGCCCACACCGCATTCACCGGCACGCTGACCGCCAACGGACGGCCGGCGCGATCGCTGATCATACCGCGCGCGGTCGGCACTTCCTGCACGCGCAGCGAACGCATGTCGCCTTCTTTCACCAGACGATCGGGGTTGATGACCTGCAGGTACGCGACGCGCAACATCAGGCCAACCATCGCCAGCAAAATGCAGCCGCACAGCAACGCAAAACGCCAGCTGACAAAGCTGGCCTGATCTTCCTGGCGTCTCAACTTACCGGGGCGCGCTGCTTTCATGCGTTTCCTTTCTACTCCGTGTCATTATTCCGGTTAAACCATTCATTGTTTAACGATGATATTTTCCTGCGATGGATCAACGTGTTGCATCTGCAGTTTTTCTGTCGCGATACGTTCAACCCGGCTGTGATCGCCGAGGGCGTTCTCTTCTAAAATCAGGTTGCGCCACTCGATGTCCAGCGCATCGCGCTCCAGAACCAGCTGTTCGCGCTCGGCGGTCAGCAGGCGGGTGCGGTGCGCGGTAGTCACCACGAAAATCGCGGAGACCAGTGACGCAATCAGTAAAATCAGGGGGATCTTGGCGTTGCGCAGCAGATCGCCGCCAATGACCCCAACCAGACCGTGACGTTCGTTGCCGATCACGCGGGCATCCTCTCAGCAATACGCAGCACCGAGCTGCGCGCACGCGGGTTGTCCGCCACTTCCGCTTCCGACGGCATCATTTTGCCCAGCGCTTTCAGCGTCCGGCCGCCCATGCCGCGCAGCTGCTCTTCGGTCAACGGAATGCCGGCCGGCACTTGGGCGCCGCGGCTATGGTGACGCATAAAGCGTTTGACGATGCGGTCTTCCAGCGAGTGGAAGCTGATTATCGACAAACGGCCCTGTGGGGCCAGCACTTCCAGCGCGCCGTCGAGCGCACGCTCGATCTCTTCCAGCTCGCTGTTGATATAGATGCGGATCGCCTGGAAGCTGCGCGTCGCCGGGTGCTTGTGCTTTTCCCGGAACGGACTGGCATCGGCGATCAGATCCGCCAGCTCTTTGGTGCGCGTCATCGGCTCCACGCGGTTTCTTTCCACGATGGCGCGCGCGATGCGCTTGGCGAAACGCTCCTCGCCAAAGGTTTTCAGCACCCAGGCGATGTCGTCCGCTTCGGCCTTCATCAGCCATTCCGCGGCAGACAGGCCGGTGGACGGATCCATGCGCATGTCCAGCGGGCCATCGCGCATAAAGGAGAACCCGCGCTCCGCGTCGTCAAGCTGCGGCGAGGAAACGCCCAGATCGAGCAGAACGCCGTCGATCTTGCCCACCAGCTCGCGCTCCCGCACATAGTGCGACAACTCGGAAAATGGGCCGTGTACGATGGTAAAACGAGGATCTTCAATAGATTTGGCGGCTGCAATCGCCTGAGGGTCACGGTCAATCGCCAGCAAGCGCCCTTCCGGCCCCAGCTGGGACAGAATCAGACGAGAATGGCCACCGCGACCAAAAGTACCGTCGATATATATGCCGTTGCTGCGGATGTTGAGGCCGTTGACGGCTTCGTCCAGCAGGACGGTGGTGTGTTTATAGTTTTCCAACATGCTTATAGCGACAAGTCCTGTAGCCGCTCAGACAACGGTTCCTGAGCCGACTGTTCAGCGTCAATATCATCCTTGACTTGTTGATACCAGGTCTGTTCATCCCACAGTTCAAACTTGTTGAACTGACCGACCAGCATCACTTCTTTCGTGAGCCCGGCGTGTTGCCGCAGCGTACTGGCTAACAGCAAACGACCGGCACTATCCATCTGACACTCACTGGCATGCCCCAACAGCAGGCGCTGAACGCGGCGCTCGGCGGGATTCATGCTCGACAGACGTGATAATTTTTGTTCAATAATTTCCCATTCGGGCAAAGGATAAAGCAGCAGACAGGGCTGATGGAGGTCAATGGTACAGACCATTTGGCCTTGCGATTCCTCGTTGAGCAATTCCCGATATCGGGTAGGTACGGCGAGCCGCCCTTTGCTGTCGAGGTTGACCATCGTCGCTCCACGGAACATTCCTGAGCTACCCCTTAGTGACCGTTTTCACCACTTTACCCCACAAATTCCCACACAATGGAGTTTACGGAGGGTATGAAAACCTTGTCAAGCCAGAGCGCCAGCGCTTTGGCAATATTTCTCTGGTCATTTTGGGAGCTGACTCGCGAAAGAAACTCTGATTATTCGACGATTAAAAATTAACACCATGATAAACGGAGAGAATTTTCTAAGCGTAAAGAATCTGATTAAAAACCTGACGAACTGGCGATTAATTAACTCATTACTTCCTTCTGCAAGCCATGTCTCATTTTTCAGCTCGGCAATCTCAGGGCGGTAACCGCTGGCGAGCCGCGCCCGCCAAGGCTCGGCGCCAGGCGAACCGATCGCGGAATAAGGCCATAACTCCTTGAGTTAATAACGCTCAATCGTTATTCACCGTAAAACCGGGCGCTATTTTACTTCAATTTGCACCGCCGTGATGAGGCCGCGATAAAAATAAATGGCTCGGATATTACGAGCAGAAGTAATTTCGATTCAAATCAACTTGGTAAGATTATTCCCAAAATACCTGTTTACAATTATGGTTTCATTTTCTTACACCTTTATTTCCACAATTTTTGCCGGAAAAAATCCCCTTCAAAAACGAAAAATCGCAACCTTATGTTTTTAATCGATTTATTTAAAAACGCCGATTTTAATCTCTCCGCTCCATCCTACGCCTCTGTTCTGCGGGACAAAAAGCGAACAAATGTTAAAAATAAAAATATAAACCTAGTTAAAAAACATAATCCAGATGAGTACACTATAAAAAAGGCAAAAAACCAGCCTTAACATCCAACAACGAATGATTTAACAGAGTTTTAACCATAAGGGGTGACACATGCTTTCGCCCGCTACTCACTGGCGTAGCGCCGCTGCCGATACGTTCGCACTGGTGGTGTATTGCTTTATCGCCGGCATGGCGATAGAAGTGTTGATCTCAGGCATGAGCTTCCAGCAATCCCTCTCTTCACGCCTGTTGTCGATCCCGGTCAACATCCTGATCGCCTGGCCTTACGGCCGCTATCGCGATCTGTTTATCCGCACGGCGCGCCGCTGCCCGCGCGGCCAGTTCCTGCTGCGCAACCTCGCCGATCTGCTGGCCTACGTCAGCTTCCAGTCGCCGGTTTATGCCGCCATTCTATGGAGCGTAGGCGCCGACGGCCAACAAATGCTGGCGGCGGTAACCAGCAATGCGCTGGTATCCATGGCGATGGGCGTGGTGTATGGCTATTTCCTGGAATACTGCCGGCGGCTGTTCCGGGTGGCGGACTACGTCTAAAGCAGGAGCCCGCCAACGCGGGCCCCTGTCAGGCAAACTACTTGCGGCTCAGGCTGCCGCGGCGGAACAGATTGCGGCGAATGCGCGTCAGCCCCGGCTTGGGTTTACGCGGTTCGTCCAGGCTGGCCAGCACCAGTTCCAGCACGCGCTCGGCCACGTCGCGATGGCGCTGCGCTACCGCCAATACCGGGCACTCCAGGAAATCCAACAGTTCATGATCGCCGAAGGTGGCGATCGCCAGATCGGTCGGCAAGCGGCCGAGTTGCTTCAGCGTCACGTCCATCACGCCCTGCAATAAAGAGAACGACGTGGTAAACAGCGCCTGCGGCATCGGGTGCGTTTTCAGCCATTCGGCAAACAGCGCGCCGGCGGCTTCGCGTTCATAGCTGTTGGCGTACAGGTAATCGACGTGGCGGGGATCCTCTTGCCAGGCCTGACGGAAGCCCTGCTCACGCAGGAAGCTCACCGAAAGCTCCGGCAAGGCGCCCAGATACAGCACCGATTCAGCCGGGAAGGTGCGCAGCTCCTGCGCCAGCGCAAAGGCATCTTCCTGATCGGCGCCCACAACGCTGATGAAATGCTCGCGATCCAGCGCGCGGTCCAGCGCGATGATCGGCAGCGGATCGTTGGCCCAGCGTTGATAGAAAGGATGTTCCGGCGGCAAGGCGGTGGAGACGATAATGGCATCCACCTGACGCTGCAGCAGGTGCTCAATGCAGCGCATTTCGTTATCCGGCTGATCTTCGGAACAGGCGATCAGCAATTGGTAACCCCGCTGGCGCGCCTGGCGCTCCAGGTAGTTGGCGATGCGGGTATAGCTGGTATTTTCCAGATCCGGGATCACCAGGCCGATAGAACGGGTGCGCCCGGCGCGCAGCCCCGCCGCGACGGCATTCGGGTGATAGTTATGCTCCCTGACCACGGCCATCACTTTCTCGACGGTTTTATCGCTGACACGATACTGCTTCGCCTTGCCGTTGATGACATAACTGGCCGTCGTGCGCGAAACGCCCGCGAGACGCGCGATTTCATCCAGTTTCACATTAACCCCTTAATGACGCTGAAAATAGAAGTGAAGGCTGTGCTCGGATTAACCATGGCATCCCGTACGGTTATTCAATCCAGCCTCTGCGATCTAACAGCAGAAAACACTGCCTAGCAACCGCTTTTGCCGAAAGGTGCCAGCAATCGGGCAAAAAATACCGAAAAACAAAGGGCGCAGCCACGCCGCGCCCCGATTATTCGCCGCCAGATCGCGCTCAGCGCATGATTTTGTCGCCGCGCGACACGCCGACCACGCCGGAACGCGCCACTTCCACGATCTCCGCCACTTCACGCACCGCGCTCAGGAAGGCGTCGAGCTTGTCGCTGGTGCCGGCCAGCTGCACCGTATACAGCGTCGCCGTCACATCAACGATCTGGCCGCGGAAAATGTCGGCGCAGCGCTTCACCTCTTCACGGCCGTAGCCGCTGGCCTGCAGCTTCACCAGCATGATCTCTCGCTCGACGTGGGCGCCCTGCACCAGTTCGCTGACGCGCAGCACGTCCACCAGCTTGTGCAACTGCTTCTCAATCTGCTCCAGCACTTTCTCGTCGCCGACGGTCTGGATCGTCATGCGCGACAGCGTCGGATCATCGGTCGGCGCCACCGTCAGGCTCTCGATGTTGTAACCGCGCTGGGAGAACAACCCCACCACGCGCGACAGGGCGCCGGATTCGTTTTCCAGCAAGACAGATAAAATACGGCGCATGATCAGGTCCTCTCCGTTTTGCTAAGCCACATTTCGTCCATGCTTCCGCCGCGGATCTGCATCGGGTAGACATGTTCGGTTTCATCGACGGTCACGTCGACGAACACCAGCCGCTCTTTTTCCGCCAGCGCCTGCGCCAGCTTGCTTTCCAGCTCATCCGGCGTGCGGATGGCGATGCCGACATGGCCGTAAGCCTCGGCCAGCTTGACGAAGTCCGGCAGCGAATCCATGTAAGACTGCGAATGACGGCCGGAATAAATCATGTCCTGCCACTGCTTGACCATGCCCAGATAGCGGTTGTTGAGGTTCACCACCACCACCGGCAGGTTATATTGCAGCGCAGTGGACAGCTCCTGAATATTCATCTGAATGCTGCCGTCGCCGGTCACGCACACCACGGTTTCCTCCGGCAGCGCCAGCTTGACGCCCAATGCCGCCGGCAGGCCGAAGCCCATGGTGCCAAGGCCGCCGGAGTTGATCCAACGGCGCGGTTTGTCGAACGGATAATAGAGCGCGGCGAACATCTGGTGCTGCCCCACGTCGGAGGTCACATAGGCGTCGCCTTTGGTCAGGCGATGCAGGGTTTCAATCACCGCCTGCGGCTTGATGGTGCCGCTGTTTTTGTCGTAGCCCAGGCAGTCGCGGGCGCGCCACTGCTCGATAGACTGCCACCAATCGCGCAGCGCATCGTGATCCTGCGCTTTCTCGTCCTGCGCCAGCAGCTCCAGCATCTGCACCAGCACCTGTTTGGCATCGCCGACGATCGGGATATCGGCGTCCACCGTTTTGGAGATCGAGGTCGGATCGATATCGATGTGCAGCACGGTGGCGTCCGGGCAGTATTTGGCCAGATTGTTGGTAGTGCGATCGTCGAAACGCACGCCGACGGCGAAGATCACGTCGGCATGGTGCATGGTTTTGTTGGCTTCATAGGTGCCGTGCATGCCGAGCATACCGACACTCTGGCGATGGGTGCCGGGGAAAGCGCCCAGTCCCATCAGGCTGCTGGTCACCGGCAGGTTCAGCTGCTCCGCCAACGCCAACAGTTCGGTTTCGCAACCGGCGTTGATCGCGCCGCCGCCGACGTACATCACCGGCTTTTTGGCCGCCAGGATGGTTTGCAGCGCGCGTTTGATCTGCCCGCGGTGGCCCTGCACCGTCGGGTTGTAGGAACGCATGCTCACGTCCTGCGGATAGGCATAAGGCATCCGTACCGCCGGGCCGACGATGTCTTTCGGCAGATCGATCACCACCGGGCCGGGGCGGCCGCTGGAAGCCAGGTAAAAGGCCTTCTTCAACACCGCCGGGATGTCTTCGGTACGTTTCACCAGGAAACTGTGTTTCACCACCGGCCGAGAAATCCCCACCATATCGCACTCCTGGAAGGCGTCGTAGCCGATCAGCGAGCTGGGCACCTGCCCCGACAGGACGACCATCGGGATCGAGTCCATATAGGCGGTGGCAATGCCGGTAATGGCGTTGGTGGCACCGGGGCCGGAGGTCACCAGCACCACGCCCACTTCGCCGGTGGCGCGCGCGTAGCCGTCGGCCATGTGCACCGCCCCTTGCTCGTGGCGCACCAGAATATGATCGATCCCTCCGACCGTATGCAGGGCGTCGTAGATATCGAGCACCGCCCCGCCGGGGTAGCCGAATACATGTTTAACGCCCTGATCGATCAACGATCGGACGACCATCTCGGCTCCTGACAACATCTCCATGGGTTTGCCTCCAGGCTTGCTTATTCTTCTCTGGCGCCGGAACGTAGCGCCTGCTGCGGGGCAATGCCCCAAAGTTTTTATGGGTTGTCGCTATCGAATTAACATAACGTCAGAATTTGGGGCAGGCAAACGGCAAAATGGCTTAACGGTGGCGGGGTTATTGCCAAGCGGCTGGAGATCGCAGCTTTATAAAAACAATGCGCTAGCCTCAGGGTTGTCGGGCTAGGCATTGTTTCGAACAGGAGGGAAATTACAGAACTAAATCAGGTGATGGATATGCCGTTTTTTTCGCCGGGCACATGGCTCGGCGGCGGCGTCAGGCCTGTTCCTGGTACATCGAGTCGATTTCGCGCTGATAGCGCTGCAGGATCACTTTGCGGCGCAGCTTCAGCGTGGGCGTCAGCTCCCCCAACTCCATGGAAAAAGCCGCCGGCAGCAGCGTGAACTTCTTCACCTGCTCGAAACGCGCCAGCTCCTTTTGCATCTCGCGCAGGCGCTTTTCGAACATCGCGAGGATCTCGCCGTTGCGCAGCAGCTCCAGGCGATCCTGGTATTTCAGGTTGACTGACTTCGCGTACTCTTCCAGCGACTCAAAGCACGGCACGATCAGCGCGGAAACGAACTTGCGCGCATCGGCGATGATCGCCACCTGCTCGATAAAGCGGTCCTGCGCCAGCGTGCCTTCCAGCATCTGCGGCGCTATGTATTTGCCGCCGGAGGTTTTCATCAAATCTTTCAGGCGCTCGGTGATGAACAGATTGCCCTCTTCATCGATCGCCCCGGCGTCGCCGGTTTTCAGCCAGCCGTCGGCGGTAAAGGTCGCGGCGGTTTCCAACGGTTTGTTGAAATAGCCGCGCATCACGATCGGCCCGCGCACCTGAATTTCATTTTCTTCACCGATGCGCACCTCGACCTCCGGCAGCGGTTTACCGATAGAGCCGAAGCGGAAATGCCCCTCTTCCCAGCAGGACACGGTCGCACAGGTTTCGGTCATGCCGTAGCCGTACTTGATGTTGACGCCCATCGCCTGGAAAAACAGGATCACATTGTCATCCAGCTTGGCGCCCGCCGCCGGCAAGAAACGCACCCGGCCACCGAGAATGCCGCGCAGCTTGCTCAATACCAGCTTGTCGGCCCAGCGGTGAGAGAGTTCGAACAGTTTGCCCAACGGTTTGCCGGCCCGCTCTTGCAGGAACTTGCGCTCCCCGCAGACGATCGCCCAGTGGAACAGCGCACGGCGCAGCCAAGGGGCACGCGCCACTTTTTCATGCACCGCGCTGAAAATCTTCTCGTAGAAACGCGGTACCGCGCACATTAACGTCGGCCGCACCTGCCCCATCGCTTCCCGTACCCAGTCGGTGTTCGGCAGGAAAACATTCTGCGCGCCGGAATGCATGACAAAGAAGCTCCAGGCACGCTCGAACACGTGCGACAGCGGCAGGAAACTGAGCGACACATCCTCTTCGCCGACCGTCAGTCTCTCATCGTGCAGGTAGAGCTGCGCCGCCAGGTTGCGGTAGTCCAGCATGACCCCTTTCGGTTCGCCGGTGGTGCCCGAGGTATAGATCAGGGTAAAGAGATCCTGCAGGTCGCACTCTTCAATGCGCTGCCGACGTTGAGCGATAAAAGCCGCCGGATCGGCAGCGCGCTCGAAGGCGCTCAGGTGTTGTGCGATCTCGCAGCCGCGCAGATCGGCGCCCTCGTCGAACACGATGATATAACTCAGCTGTGGGCAGACGCCACGCAGTGCGATGGCGGCATCCAGCTGCGCCTGCTCGCCGACGAACAGGATGCGAATGTCAGCGTCGTTGATGACGAAGGCCGCCTGCGCCGGCGTATTGGTGGAATAGAGCGGTACGCTGACGCCACGCAGGTGCAGGATCGCGAGATCGGTCAACGACCAGGCCACCGTGTTATTGGCGAAGATACCGATACGTTCTTGCACTTCGGCGCCCAGCGCCAGCAGCCCGGCAGCAATGCGATCAATGCGGGCAGCCGCCGCTCCCCAGGTCAGTTGAAACTCGCCGTTGGGCGACCATTGGCGAAATGCTGTGCGATCGGCTCGGTGGGTGATTTGATGCTGTATACGATGGATCAAATGGTATTGCAGCAGATTAGTGATCATAGTGCTCTAAGCCTGAAATGAATCATACAGTTAAGCCTGAACGATGCCTTGCGGCCCTCATCTCAGCTTACACGTGTTTACTTTTTTCCGCGCAGTCTACCTACTCTCAGGCAGGGGGAAAAGCGATTTCAGCGTAGAAGTGTGAGCCAAAACTCAGGCCGGCTTTCGCGCTTTCATGGGTTGGACAAAACGGGAAGGAAAAGGTTTGATGGCGGCCATAAAACGCGGCCCGTTCGGGCCGCCACATCGAGTTAGTTTAAAATTCCAGCTGGAAAGTAAAAATCAGAATATTAATTTATATTAATTGTTTTCGCTAAATGAACAAATTTATCCTGAGAATAAGTTATTCTATCGCCGAAAAACCAAGAAATATCTTAATAAAAACGCAGATAGTTCTTAGTTTTTATCATGAGAAAAAAACGCTCAGTTGAATATTATCTTTATATGGTTCCCATCTTTATCGCTTTACTTTGGGTTACCCGCCTCAATCAGGACAGATTTCATCCACTGGTGGCCTTTATCCCGCTCTGAGGATTCATGCCAGGAGAGGTAGCAGGTGGCTTTATTATCGTTGCCACATAAAGGAACTGCCTTTATTTTCAACGCCTCCGTCTGCTGTCGCACCAACCAGGCGGGCGCAATCGCTACCATTTCCGTTTGCGACACCATATTCAACACGCTGTAAAGATCCGTGCACTGCTGCGTCACGGCGCGCAGCATCGGCTCGTCTAAATAAAAAGGTTTACTGAACGATCCAAAACTTTCCAGGGAAACCGCAGCATGCTGCTCGACCAGCATGTGTTCCGGCGTCACCTCCTCGCCTATTCTCGGGTGCGCCTGCGCAACCGCCAGCACTAATTCGTCGTCGAACATCGCCAGGCTGCGAAACTCCGCCGACTCGAAACGGCTGTAGCCGATGACAAACTCCACGTCCTGATAACGCAATTGACGTTCAATATTATTGTTAATGTATGACTTTATTTGCAGGTTAAGCTGCGGCGCTATCTGTTTGACGTGATTGATTATCCCGGCGCCCAGACGCAAATCGAGCGGGCTGCACAGCGACAGGGAGAACGCTCGCGTGCTGGTCAGCGGCTCAAACTCAGATCCCGGCAACTCATTCTGCACCAGCTGCAGCGCTTGCCGCACCGGCCCGAACAGCTGCCTGGCCCGCATGGTGGGCTGGATCCCGCGGCCGCAGCGCACGAACAGTTCGTCGTTGAACATCACCTTCAGGCGCGCTACCGCGTTGCTCACCGCCGGCTGCGACATCCCTAACGAATTAGCGGCTCGCGTAATATTTTGCATTTGCATCACGGCGTCAAACACCGTCAGTAAATTAAGATCGACGCTGCGCAAATGGATGTCCGCCGGCTCTTTGACCATGGCGATTTCTGAATCATATTCAGCCATATTTCACTCCACTAAATCCTGTGTAAATAATCTAATCCTTATGCTCGACAAACAATGAAACGCCGCATTGTCTTATCTTTGCACGACAAATCCTGCCATTACCGTCATCAATCGATAAAAAACCTCGTGTTATCTACACGATATAAGTCGTATATGGAATACATGTCAGCAGCTTTCCCCGTCAGCGAGAAGAATGCCACCTGGGTAGTACTAATAATTAGGTATCAACAATGATTAATACAATTGAACAACGTCGCCGCACTGTATGAGACAAACTATAAAAACACATCATAAGCAATCAAACCATCTAAAAACACCGCTCACTTTGTGTAAAAACGCATTATTTTGTTATATTATGACTAAAACAATCAATTATTCATATGAGTTAAATTTAAACCATTTGTATTGAAAATGTTATTTTATTGCTCCCCGTGATTAATCCCTCTTGCTTTTTTCATCACAAATCTTAACGCAACGAAATCCAGAAGCAATTAGCGCAGTATATATTCGATTCGTTTATGCTAAGCAGCACGCAAACTGGCCCCATTTTTTTCTCTAAGGCGTCGTTTTTTTGCCGAATGATCCTCTGTTTAGTTAATGGGCTGATGCATTGTCCCCGCATTCAATCAGGTGTTGACATCGCCAGGCCAATCACGTATCAAATTAGGCAGACACCCAATTTAAGAGAAGCTGAACCCTTATGATCCGTACTCACCGTCTACTAGGCCTACTACTCAACGCATCTTGTTTGCGCGGTATGCCTGTGGACGACGTTCGGAGCTGACTCAGCCGATCACCCATAAGAAACCCGCGCTACTGCGCGGGTTTTTTTTTGCCCGCTTAGCGTGAAATCAACACGATAAGGAATGCACCGATGAGCCAACAAGTCATTATTTTCGATACCACGCTGCGTGATGGCGAGCAGGCGCTGCAGGCCAGCCTGAGCGTAAAAGAGAAGATTCAGATTGCGCTGGCGCTGGAAAGAATGGGCGTTGACGTGATGGAAGTCGGCTTCCCGGTCTCTTCGCCGGGCGACTTCGAGTCGGTGCAAACCATCGCTCGCCAAATCAAAAACAGTCGCGTCTGCGGCCTGGCCCGCTGCGTGGACAAAGACATCGACGTGGCCGCCGAAGCGCTGCGCGTCGCCGAAGCGTTCCGCATCCACGTATTCCTGGCCACCTCAACCCTGCACATCGAATCGAAGCTGAAGCGCTCGTTCGACGAAGTGCTGGAGATGGCGGTGCGCTCGGTAAAACGCGCCCGCAACTACACCGGCGACGTGGAGTTCTCCTGTGAAGACGCCGGCCGCACGCCGATCGACAATCTGTGTCGCGTGGTCGAAGCCGCCATCAACGCCGGCGCTACCACCATCAATATCCCGGATACCGTCGGCTACACCACCCCGAACCAGTTCGGCGGCATCATCACTACCCTGTATGACCGCGTGCCGAACATCGACAAAGCCATCATCTCCGTGCACTGCCACGACGATTTGGGCATGGCGGTCGGCAACTCCATCGCCGCAGTGCAGGCCGGTGCCCGCCAGGTGGAAGGCACCCTGAACGGCATTGGTGAACGCGCCGGTAACTGTTCGCTGGAAGAAGTGATCATGGCGATTAAAGTGCGCCAGGACATCATGAACGTGCACACCAACATCAACCACCAGGAAATCTTCCGCACCAGCCAGATCGTCAGCCAGCTGTGCAACATGCCGATCCCGGCCAACAAGGCGATCGTCGGCTCCAACGCCTTCGCCCACTCCTCCGGCATTCACCAGGACGGCGTGCTGAAGAACCGCGAAAACTACGAAATCATGACCCCGCAGTCGATCGGCCTGAAGGATGTGCAGTTGAACCTGACCTCCCGCTCCGGCCGCGCAGCGGTGAAACACCGCATGGAAGAGATGGGCTACCAGGAGCAGGATTACAACCTGGATACCCTGTACGCCGCCTTCCTGAAGCTGGCCGACAAAAAGGGCCAGGTGTTCGACTACGATCTGGAGGCGCTGGCCTTCATCAACAAACAGCAGGAAGAGCCTGAGCACTTCAGCCTGGGTTACTTCAGCGTGCAGTCCGGCAGCAGCATCATGGCCACCGCCTCGGTGAAACTGATCTGCGGCGGCGAAGAGAAAGCCGAAGCCGCCACCGGCAACGGCCCGGTCGATGCGGTTTATCAGGCGATCAATCGCATCACCGACTACCCGATCGAGCTGGTGAAGTACCAGTTGACCGCCAAGGGCCATGGCCGCGACGCGCTGGGCCAGGTGGATATCGTGGTCTCTTACAACGGCCGCCGCTTCCACGGCGTGGGTCTGGCGACCGATATCGTCGAATCCTCCGCCAAGGCGATGGTGCACGTGTTGAACAATATTTGGCGCTCACAGCAGGTAGAAAAAGAAAAGCAGCGCCTGCAGCAAAACAAACATCAAAATAATCAGGAAACGGTGTGAACATGACGAAGACTTATCACATTGCCGTCTTGCCCGGAGACGGCATCGGCCCGGAAGTAATGGCTCAGGCGCGCAAAGTGTTGGACGCGGTGCGTCAACGCTTTGACATTCGCATCACCACCGCCGAATACGACGTCGGCGGCATCGCCATCGATCGCCACGGCAGCCCGCTGCCGGCGGCGACCGTCGCCGGCTGCGAGCAGGCCGACGCCATCCTGTTCGGATCGGTGGGCGGCCCGAAATGGGAACACCTGCCGCCGGCCGAGCAGCCGGAACGCGGCGCGCTGTTGCCGCTGCGCAAGCACTTCAAACTGTTCAGCAACCTGCGCCCGGCGCGCCTGTATCAAGGGCTGGAGGCGTTCTGCCCGCTGCGCGCCGACATCGCCGCCCGCGGCTTCGACATTCTGTGCGTGCGCGAATTGACCGGCGGCATCTACTTCGGCCAGCCGAAGGGCCGTGAAGGCCAGGGCATGCAGGAGCGCGCCTTCGACACCGAGGTATACCACCGTTTCGAGATTGAGCGCATCGCGCGCATCGCCTTCGAATCCGCCCGCAAGCGCCGCCACAAGGTGACGTCGATCGACAAGGCCAACGTGCTGCAAAGCTCCATTCTGTGGCGTGAAGTGGTCAATCAGGTCGCCAGGGATTACCCGGACGTGTCGCTGTCGCACATGTATATCGACAACGCCACCATGCAGTTGATCAAGGATCCGTCCCAGTTCGACGTGCTGCTGTGCTCCAATCTGTTCGGCGACATCCTGTCCGACGAGTGCGCGATGATCACCGGTTCGATGGGCATGCTGCCGTCCGCCAGCCTGAATGAGCAAGGCTTCGGCCTGTACGAACCGGCGGGCGGTTCCGCGCCGGATATTGCCGGCAAAGGCATCGCCAACCCGATTGCGCAGATCCTGTCCGCCACTCTGCTGCTGCGTTACAGCCTGGGCGCCGATGAAGCGGCCGACGCCGTGGAGCGCGCCATCAACCAGGCGTTGGAACAGGGCTACCGCACCGCCGATCTGGCCGGTGACGGCAAAGCCGTCAGCACCGATGAAATGGGCGATATCATCGCCCGCTTTGTAGCTCAGGGGGCATAACATGGCCAAGACCTTATACCAGAAGCTGTACGACGCCCACGTGGTGCACGAAGCACCGAACGAAACGCCGTTGCTGTATATCGACCGTCACCTGGTGCACGAAGTCACTTCGCCGCAGGCGTTCGACGGCCTGCGCGCCATGGGCCGCAAGGTGCGCCAACCCGGCAAAACCTTCGCCACCATGGATCACAACGTGTCGACCCAGACCAAAGACATCAACGCCAGCGGCGAAATGGCGCGTATCCAGATGCAGGAGCTGATCAAGAACTGCGCGGAATTCGGCGTTTCGCTGTATGACCTGAACCACCCGTTCCAGGGCATCGTGCACGTAATTGGGCCTGAACAAGGCATGACGCTGCCGGGCATGACCATCGTCTGCGGCGACTCGCACACCGCCACCCACGGCGCTTTTGGCTCGTTGGCGTTCGGCATCGGCACCTCCGAAGTGGAACACGTGCTGGCGACCCAGACCCTGAAACAGGGCCGCGCCAAGACCATGAAGATTGAAGTCACCGGCGACGCCGCCGAGGGCATTACCGCCAAAGACATCGTGCTGGCGGTGATCGGCAAAACCGGCAGCGCCGGCGGCACCGGCCACGTGGTGGAATTCTGCGGCAAGGCGATCGAGGCATTGAGCATGGAAGGGCGTATGACCCTGTGCAACATGGCGATCGAAATGGGCGCCAAAGCCGGGCTGGTGGCGCCGGACGACACCACCTTCGCCTACCTGAAGGGGCGTCAGTTCGCGCCAACCGGCGAAAACTGGGAGCAGGCGGTCGCTTACTGGCGCACGCTGAAGTCCGACGCCGACGCCCAGTTCGATACCGTAGTGACGCTGCACGCCGAAGAGATCGCGCCGCAGGTCACCTGGGGCACCAACCCTGGCCAGGTGATCGCCGTCAATCAGGCGATCCCGGCGCCGGAATCGTTCAGCGATCCGGTCGAGCGCGCCTCCGCCGAGAAAGCGTTGGCCTACATGGATTTGAAACCGGGCATCAAATTGACCGAGGTGCCGATCGACAAAGTGTTCATCGGCTCCTGCACCAACTCACGCATCGAAGATCTGCGCGCGGCGGCGGCGATCGCCAAGGGGCGCAAGGTCGCCAGCGGCGTACAGGCCATCGTGGTGCCGGGCTCCGGCCCGGTGAAGGCCCAGGCGGAAGCCGAAGGGTTGGACAAAATCTTTATCGAAGCCGGTTTCGAATGGCGCTTGCCGGGTTGCTCGATGTGCCTGGCGATGAACAACGACCGTCTGAATCCGGGCGAGCGCTGCGCGTCCACCAGCAACCGTAACTTCGAAGGGCGCCAGGGCCGCGGTGGGCGCACCCACCTGGTCAGCCCGGCAATGGCCGCCGCGGCCGCCGTCGCCGGTCACTTCGCTGACATCCGTGATATTCACTAAGGGGCTAACGTGGCTAAATTTACTCAACATACCGGCTTAGTGGTGCCTTTGGATGCGGCCAACGTCGACACCGACGCCATTATTCCCAAGCAGTTTTTACAGAAGGTGACCCGCACCGGTTTCGGTCAGCACCTGTTCAACGACTGGCGCTTCCTCGACGACGCCGGCCAGCAGCCGAACCCGGCGTTCGTGCTGAACAAACCGCGCTATAAAGGCGCCAGCATCCTGTTGGCGCGGGAGAACTTCGGCTGCGGCTCCTCGCGCGAACACGCTCCTTGGGCGCTGACCGACTACGGTTTCAAAGTGGTGATTGCGCCGAGCTTTGCCGATATCTTCTATGGCAACTCGTTCAACAACCAGCTGTTGCCGGTGACGCTGAGCGAGCAGCAGGTGGATGAGCTGTTCAAGCTGGTGGACGCCAACGAAGGGACGGAGTTCGTGGTGGATCTGGAGAACCAGACGGTCAACGCCGGCGGCAAAAGCTATCCGTTCGAAATAGACAGCTTCCGCCGCCACTGCATGATCAACGGGCTGGACAGCATCGGCCTGACGCTGCAGCACGAAGCGGACATCTCCCGCTACGAAGCGCAGCAGCCGGCGTTTCTGAATTAATCCCCTTCACCCGCCGCCCGGCGGGTGAATTTTTTCCTCACCAGTAGCCCAGCAGCTTCCACCATGCGCCGCCGATCACTATCCAGATCAGCAGGTTAATTACACTCATCACCCATCCCGCTTTCCACCACTCCCCCAGCGTCACGTAGCCGGAGCCAAAGATGATCGGCGCGGTGCCGGTGCCGTAATGCGTCAGCGACATCATCAGCGAGGAAGAAAACGCCAGGATCAGGCCCAGCAGTGCCGGTGGCGCGCCAAGCGCGATGCCGGCAGCGAAGAAGGCGGCGAACATCGCCGTCACGTGCGCGGTGGTGCTGGCAAAGAAATAGTGTGAATACAAATAGATGAGGGTCAGCAAGATCGTGCCGCCCACCCAACTCATGCCCATACGGTCGATGCCGTTGCCGACGGTTTGCGACAGCCAGCCTATTAGCCCCAGCTTGCCGAGGAAGCTGGCCATCATCACCAGCGCCGAGAACCACACCACGGTGTCCCAGGCGCCTTTATGCTTCAGCACATCCTCCCAGCTCAGCACGCCGGTGGCCAGCAGCACCGCCAGGCCTATCAGCGCCGCGGTGGTGGGATTGACCGCCAGCGCCGGGCCGAAGATCATCGCCGGTATGCCGGCCCACAACACCAGCAACAGCGCGAACACCCCGAGGGTAATTTTCTCCGGCAGCGTCACCGGCCCCAGCGCCTGCAGCTTTTCGCGGGCGAAACGCGGCGCATCCGGCGTACTTTTCACCTCCGGGGGGTACAGCAGATAAATCACCAGCGGCATCACGATCAGCGAGCACAGCCCTGGCACCAGGGCGGCGATCGCCCACATTGACCAGGACAATTCAAAGCTACCGTGGGTGCCTTTGGCGATCAGGCTGACAATCAGCGGGTTAGGCGCCGTGGCGGTGATAAACATCGCCGAGGTGACCGGGTTAATGTTGTAGTTCACCAGCGACAGATAGCGGCCGATCTTGCCGGCGGTATTAAGCTCGGGTTTGGAACCAAAGCTGTCGGCGATCGATTTCATGATCGGGTGAATGATGCCGCCGCCGCGCGCGGTGTTGCTCGGCGTCACCGGCGCCAGCGTGGTTTCCGCCAACGTCAATGCGTAGGCGATGCCGAGCGTTTTTTTACCGAACAGCGAGATAAAGTAGTAGCCGATGCGCGCGCCCAGCCCGGTTTTGTTCAGGCTGAGGGAGATCATGATAGAAAAGCCGATCAGCCAGATCAGCTGGTTGGAAAAGCCGCTGAGCGCGTCGTCCAGCGCGGCGCCCGGCTTGCCGGGGTTGGTGACGCCGGTTACCGCCACCAGAGCGATGGCGATCACCGAGACCGCGCCGATCGGCATCGCCTTGCCGATGATGGCGATGATGGTGCCGATAAACAGCGCCAGCAGCTGCCAGGCGTTGGGCGCAACGCCCTCCGGCACGGGAATGAGGAACCAGATAATCAGCGTGGCGCCAAGGGCGCACAGGGAAGGAAGCGGTTTGAGCGGTGTGAGTTTATCCATAACGTTCCCACTGTTCTAAACGACAGGGCGGCATCTCAATAGCGAGACGGGCGTGGGCGCAACGATCGCGCGCCATATGCCTTCAGCTTGAGCGCCCGGTTTAGCCTTCTCAATGACTTGCATCAAGAATGCCGTCGTTTAACCTCACACTTCACGCACTTTGGCGCTCATCCCGAGCGCCGCCAGCGCCAGCAGCGCCGCCATCCAATACACCGAACCATGACCGAAATTCTCCACCAGCACGCCCTGCAGCACCCCGGCCAGGATCACCCCGGTAGAGATGCTGTTGGTGAACAGCGTGGTAGCGGCGCCCGGCCGGCCCGGCATCAAATCCTGAAAATAGAGCATGCCGATACCGGCGACGATGCCGATAAACACCGCGTTGAGCAGTTGCAGCGCGATCAGGGCCGGCTTGGTCGCCAACACCGTCAGCCCGAGATAAAACAGCACGCCCGCCGTCACCGCCAGCAGCATCATGTTACGCTTGCCGAAGCGTTTGACGTAATAACCGGCCAGCAGCATTGCCGGGATTTCCAACCCGGCGGCGGTGCCCATCAGCACCCCGGCCAGCCCTTCCGGCAGCCCGAGATCGGCGGTGATATACAGCGGCATATCGATGATATACAAGGTATTGCAGGTCCACATCAGCATCGAAGCGATGAACAGCAGCCGCACATCGCGATTGCGCCAGGCGCTGGCGGGCGCGATCGGCGCAGACATCCCGCCCTGCAGCTCCCCATTCTCCGCCGCACGCGGCACCGAAGGCAGCATAAACCCTACCAGCAGCACGCAAACCGCGAAGGTGGCGGCGGCGATCAGGAACATCACGGTGAACCCATAGTTCAGCGCCAGCGCAAACGACAGCGGCGGGCCGATCACCCACGCCAGCGAAAGCTGGGCGCGCATCACCGAGCTGAACATCACCACCTCACGCGCCTCGCTGTCGGCGTATTCCCGCGCCAACGCGAAAATCTGCGGCATGGCGGTGTTGGCAACGGCGGACATCAGCACCCCGGCGGTGATCAGCGTCAGATAGTCGCGGTTAAAGGCGAACAGCAGGCAGTTGCCGACCGCCATCAGGCAGCACAGCAGGATCAACCGGCGCCGATCGCCGCGGGTATCGGAGCGCTTGGCCAGCAGAAAACTGACCACGATGCCGGCCACGGCGTTGGCGGTGTAAAACAGCCCTACCCACAGCGGCCGCACTTTGACCTCGGTGGTCAGAAACAGACTGAGCGTCGGCGTCAGCAACGCGCCGGCGATGCCGGAGAGAAAAGCGATCAGCAGGAATGCGGCAAAGATGGGGTTAATGCGCAGTGACAACCGGCTCATGCGTTGCATATCGTCTTCCCTGACCTCAAAGCAGAAGAAAGAACCTTAAGCCACGGCGAGAAAAATGCAAGCGCATCGCCATGACCGCGCATAAAAAAACCAGTGGGTCACCCCACTGGCTGGTGAAACAGCACCATTACTCAGAAACTTGTTGCCGCAGCCCCTACAGGTGCTCGCGATACTGCTTATCGGTCATCTCTTTAATGTCCCATTGCGTCAGGTGCGCCAGCATCGCCAGCCGCGCCTGTTCGGGCACCACGCTCAGCCAGTCGGCTCGCTGGCGGCGCACCGCGCTGAAATAGCGCTGATAGAACTGCCTGGATAAGAAAGCTTTCATGATTACGCCCTCCCCTTTCATTGATGAAAATTATCGGCGTAATATAGGGAAAGAAAAATTGACGAGTTGAAGCAGGAGCGTTCCTCTTTTATGTCCACGTCCAGATTGCAGCAGCAGTTCATCCGCCTGTGGCAGCGCTGCCACGGTGAAACCACCGACACCACGCTGCAGGATCTGGCGGAGGTGCTCAGCTGCTCGCGGCGCCACGTGCGCTCCCTGCTGAGCGCCATGCAGCGGGAAGGCTGGCTCACCTGGCAGGCGGAGTCGGGGCGCGGCAAGCGTTCGCGGCTAACCTTCCACTACACCGGCCTGGCGCTGCAGCAACAGCGGGCCGAGGAGCTGCTGGAACAGGATCGCATCGATCAGCTGGTGCAACTGGTGGGCGACAAAAATGTGGTGCGCCAGATGCTGCTGTCGCAGCTGGGGCGTAGCTTCCGCCAGGGGAAACACATCCTGCGGGTGCTCTACTACCGGCAGTTGTACAACCTGCTGCCCGGCTCGGCGCTGCGGCGTTCGGAAACCCATCTGGCGCGCCAGATCTTCAACGGTCTGACGCGCATAAATGAGGAAAACGGGGAACTGGAGTCCGATCTGTCTCACCATTGGCAGGCGTTGACGCCACTGCACTGGCGATTTTACCTGCGCCCGGCGATCCATTTTCATCACGGCCGCGAGCTGGAGATGGCGGACGTCATTACTTCTCTTTCGCGTCTGACCTCGCAACCGCTGTTCTCGCATATAGAGAGCGTCACCTCGCCGACGCCATTCGTGATTGACGTGCATCTGCGCAGCCCCGACCACTGGCTGCCCTGGCTGCTGGGCAGCGTGCACGCCATGATCCTGCCGCGCGAATGGCGCGAACTGCCGGATTTCGCCCGCCATCCGATCGGCACCGGCCCCTATCGCGTAGTGCGCAATCTCCCCAGCCAGATGAAGATCCACGCCTTCGACGACTATTTTGGCTACCGGGCGCTGATCGACGAGGTGAATATCTGGGTGCTGCCGGAGTTCTCCGAAGAACTGGTGCATTCCGGCGTACAGCTGCAGGGCGATGAAACCGGCAACAACGAACTGGAAAGCCGGCTGGAAGAGGGCTGCTATTTCCTGCTGTTCGACCGGCGCTCCCCGCAGGCCGCCGATCCCGCCATTCGCAGCTGGCTGTGCGAATTGATCAATCCCATTTCGCTGCTGAGCCACGCCGGGCCGCTCTACCAACGCTACTGGTCGCCGGCGTACGGCCTGCTGCCCCGTTGGCACCACAACCGCGCGCTGGCGCAGCAGCCCAAACCGGCGGGGCTGACCGAACTGACGATGACCCACTTCAATGAGCATTCGGAGTTTCACGCCATCCGTCAGGCGATCGAGCCGCTGCTGGCGCAGCACGGCATCCGCCTGATCGTGCAAAGCGTGGATTACGCCACCTGGCACCAGGGCGACGCGCGCAGCGATCTGTGGCTTGGCAGCGCCAACTTCTATCTGCCGCTGGAGTTTTCGCTGTTCGCCACGCTGTACGAACTGCCGCTGATGCAGCATTGCATGAACGAAGATCTGGCGCAGGACGCGGCGCTGTGGCGCGCCAACCGTCTGCCGCTGGCGGAGTTCTGCCAGCGTCTGGTCAGCAACCACCAGCTGCATCCGCTGTTCCACCACTGGCTGCAGCTGCACGGCCAGCGCAGCATGCGCGGCGTGCGGATGAACACCCTCGGCTGGTTCGACTTCAAGTCCGCCTGGTTTGCCCCGCCGGAGACATAAGCGCCTTTCGCCCAAGTCGGTTAATCTTTACAATAGCGCCGTCTCAACGGGGTGCGGAGAGCCGGGCCGCGTAATAAGCCTGATTTTCCGCTGAGAGCACACCCGTCGAACCTGATCCGGTCAATACCGGCGGAGGGATTTGAGCCCAGCGAACCGGCGACGCCGCCTCGCCCCCTCAGATGCCCTTGCCCCCTTATTTTTCAGGAGTGCAACGTGGTCAAAAAATATCTGCCCTGCTTATTGCTGCTGTGCGCCGCGCCGGCGTTCGCCAAGCCGACGCTGACGGTTTACACCTACGATTCCTTCGCCGCCGACTGGGGCCCTGGCCCGGCGGTGAAAAAAGCCTTCGAGGCCGAATGCGACTGTGAACTGAAGTTCGTGGCGCTGGAAGACGGCGTCTCGTTGCTGAACCGCCTGCGCATGGAGGGCAAGAACAGCGCCGCCGACGTGGTGCTGGGGCTGGACAACAACCTGCTGCAGGCGGCGCAGCAAACCGGCCTGTTCGCGCCGAGCGGCGTCGATACCGCCAGGCTGACGGTGCCGGGCGGCTGGCAGGACGCGACCTTCGTGCCTTACGACTACGGGTACTTCGCCTTCGTCTACAACAAAGAAAAACTGAAGAACCCGCCGAAAAGCCTGCAGGAGCTGGTCAGCAGCGACCGCAACTGGAAAGTGATCTACGAAGATCCGCGCACCAGCACGCCGGGGCTCGGCCTGCTGCTGTGGATGCAAAAAGTGTATGGCGACAAGGCGCCGGCCGCCTGGCAGCAGTTGGCGAAGAAGACCGTCACCGTCACCAAAGGCTGGAGCGAAGCCTACGGCCTGTTCCTGAAAGGCGAAGGCGATCTGGTGCTCAGCTATACCACCTCTCCCGCCTACCACCTGATCGAAGAGAAAAAAGACCTTTACGCCGCCGCCACGTTCAGCGAAGGCCACTACCTGCAGGTGGAAGTGGCGGGCAAGCTGAAAGCCGCCAAACAGCCTGAGCTGGCCGAGCGTTTCATGCGGTTCATGGTGACGCCGGCATTCCAGAACACCATCCCGACCGGCAACTGGATGTACCCGGTGATCAACACCCCGCTGCCCGTCGGCTTTGAGCAGATGAACGTGCCGCAGACCGCGCTGCAATACAGCGCCGAAGAGGTGGCCACACAACGCGGCGGCTGGATCCGGGCATGGCAAACCGCCGTCAGCCGCTGATCCCCCGCTGGCTCTGGCCGGGGCTGCTGGCCGCCGGCCTGATCCTGCTCGTCGCCGCGCTGGCGCTGGGTTCGCTGTGGCGTCACGCGCCGGACAGCGACTGGCGCAGCCTGTGGCAGGACAGTTACCTGTGGCACGTGGTGCGCTTCACCTTCCTGCAGGCGCTGCTGTCGGCGCTGATTTCGGTGCTGCCCGCCATTCTGCTGGCGCGCGCGCTCTATCGCCGCCGTTTCCCCGGCCGGCAGTTGTTGCTGCGGCTGTGCGCCATGACGCTGGTGCTGCCGGTGCTGGTAGCGGTATTCGGCCTGCTCAGCGTCTATGGGCGCCAGGGCTGGCTGGCGACGCTGTGCGGCTGGCTGGGCGTCGAGTATGGTTTCTCGCCCTACGGTCTGCAGGGCATTCTGCTGGCGCACCTGTTCTTTAACCTGCCGCTGGCCACCCGCCTGTTGCTGCAGGCGCTGGAGAACATTCCGGTAGAGCAGCGCCAGCTGGCCGCTCAACTGGGTATGAGCGGCTGGCAGCAGTTCCGCTTCGTCGAATGGCCGGCGCTGCGCCGCCAAATCCTGCCGAGCGGCGCGCTGATCTTCATGCTGTGCTTCGCCAGCTTCGCCACCGTGCTGTCGCTGGGCGGCGGGCCACAGGCCACCACCATCGAACTGGCGATCTACCAGGCGCTGAGTTACGACTACGATCTGGGGCGTGCCGCCATGCTGGCGCTGATCCAGCTGGGCTGTTGTCTCGGGCTGGTGTTGATCAGTCAGCGCCTGAGCCAGGCATTGCCGGTGGGGCATACCCACGCCCAGCGCTGGCGCAATCCGGATGACAGCCTGTGGCGACGCGTCGGCGATTTTCTGCTGATCGCCGCCGCGCTGTTGCTGCTGCTGCCGCCTCTGCTGGCGGTGATCGCCGATGGCGCCAACCAGGCTATCCTCAACGTACTGCGCCAGCCGGTGCTATGGCAGGCGCTGTTCACGTCGCTACGCATCGCCCTCGGCGCCGGGCTGCTGTGCGTGGCGCTCACGATGATGCTGCTGTGGAGCAGCCGCGAGCTGAAACTGCGGCAGCAGCTGCGCGGCGGCCAGGCGCTGGAGCTCAGCGGCATGGTGATCCTGGCGATGCCGGGCATCGTGCTGGCCACCGGCTTCTTCCTGCTGCTGAGCGATACAATTGGGTTGCCGCAGTCGCCCTATGCGCTGGTGATCCTCACCAATGCGCTGATGGCGGTGCCCTATGCGCTGAAGGTATTGGAGAACCCGATGCGCGACCTCGCCGAACGTTACAACCCGCTGTGCCTGTCGCTGGATATCCGCGGCTGGCGACGGCTGCGGCTGATTGAGCTGCGCGCCCTGCGCCGCCCGCTGGCACAGGCGCTGGCCTTCGCCTGCGTGCTGTCGATCGGCGACTTCGGCGTGGTCGCATTGTTTGGCAACGAGCATTTCCGTACCCTGCCTTTTTACCTGTATCAGCAGATTGGCGCCTATCGCAGCAACGACGGGGCGGTGACCGCGCTGCTGCTGCTGCTGCTGTGCTTCCTGTTGTTTACCCTGATTGAACGCTTACCGGGCCGCCATGCTGACGCTTGAAAAACTGACCTACCTGTATGACCACCTGCCGATGCGCTTTGACCTGCGCATCCAGCCGGGCGAGCGCGTCGCGGTGCTCGGCCCCAGCGGCGCCGGTAAAAGCACCTTGCTGAGCCTGATCGCCGGTTTTCTGCCGGCGGCCAGCGGCCGGCTGCTGCTGAACGGCGAAGACCACACCGCCACGCCGCCGGCCAAGCGGCCGGTATCGATGCTGTTTCAGGAGAACAACCTGTTCGCGCATCTGACGGTGGCGCAGAACATCGGGCTGGGGTTGGATCCCGGACTGCGCTTGACTGAACAGCAGCGCCAACAGCGGGCGCAGATCGCCCGTCAGGTCGGTCTGGAAGAGCATCTGGAGCGCCTGCCGTCGCAACTTTCCGGCGGCCAGCGTCAGCGCGCCGCGCTGGCGCGCTGTTTGATTCGCCAACGGCCGATCCTGCTGCTCGACGAGCCCTTCTCGGCGCTCGATCCGGCGCTGCGCAACGAGATGTTGCAACTGCTGCAGACGGTATGCGAACAGCGCAACCTGACGCTGCTGATGGTGTCGCACAACCTCGACGACGCCGCACGCATCGCGCCGCGCACGCTGCTGGTGGTCGACGGCCGCATCTATTACGACGGCCCGACGCAGGCCCTGATGGACGGCAGCGCGCCCGAAGCGCGCGTGCTGGGCATTTCGGGCAAAGCGTGATCTGACGCGCGTTTTTTATGCTGCGCCAATAAACCTGTTGTGCGAATTTTGCGCCTGTGTTTTTATAAAAACCTGACTTTTTTTACTGATGATAAGGTTCCCTGTGATCGCATCCTCGCTGACTTCGACCCTACTAGTTACCGCGCTACCAGCCGCGGTGGTCGTCGTGCGTGTGGTGGTGGTCGTCGGCAATGCGCCGTAGGGTCCGAATCAACGCATCGATTCCCAAACCCCGCCGGCGCAAACCGGGCGGGGTTTCTTGTTTTAGCACCCTGCCCAGCAAAGCTCACCGGCCTTGAGAAAGGACAGGAACATGGCAACTTCGGGCACGCCTCAACCGGGCACCAGCTTCACCGGCGCACAATTGATCGTTCATCTGCTGGAGCGTCAGGGCATCACCACCGTCGCCGGCATTCCCGGCGGCGCCGCGCTGCCGCTGTATGACGCGCTGAGCCAAAGCACCCGCATTCACCACGTGCTGGCGCGCCACGAACAGGGCGCGGGCTTTATGGCGCAAGGCATGGCGCGCGCCAACGGCAAGGCGGCGGTGTGCATCGCCTCCAGCGGGCCGGGCGCCACCAACCTGGTCACCGCCATCGCCGACGCCAAACTCGACTCCATTCCGCTGGTGTGCATCACCGGTCAGGTGCCCTCCTCGATGATCGGCACCGACGCCTTCCAGGAAGTGGACACCTACGGCATTTCCATCCCGATCACCAAGCACAACCATCTGGTGCGCGATATCCGCGAACTGCCGCAGGTGATTGGCGACGCCTTCCGCATCGCCGAGTCCGGCCGCCCCGGCCCGGTCTGGATCGATGTGCCGAAAGATGTGCAAACCGCCACCATCACGCTGGAAGAGCTGCCGCCGATCGCCGTGCCGGACGCCGCTCCGAGCTTCGATCCGGCGCTGGTTTCGCAGGCCGCCGCGATGATCAATCAGGCGAAACGCCCCATCCTCTACCTGGGCGGCGGCATCATCTGCGCCGACGCTCACCGGCAGGCGCTGGAGCTGGCCGAGCGCGCCGGTTTGCCCACCACCATGACGCTGATGGCGCTGGGCGCGATGCCGGTGGAACACCCGCTGTCACTGGGCATGCTGGGCATGCACGCCGCGCGCAGCACCAACTTCATTCTGCAGGAGGCCGATCTGCTGATCGTGCTGGGCGCGCGCTTCGACGATCGGGCGATCGGCAAAACCGAGCAGTTCTGCCCTAACGCCGCCATCATTCATGTGGATATCGACCGCGCCGAGCTGGGCAAGGTCAAACAGGCCAACGTGGCGATCCATGCCGACGTCGGCCAGGTGCTGCAACAGCTGCTGCCGCAGATCGGCACGCAGCCGCGCAGCGAATGGCTGAACACCGTCAACGACCTGAAGCGCGAATTCCCGTTCAACATGCCGAACGCCGACGATCCGCTGAGCCATTACGGCCTGGTGCTGGCCGCCGCGCGCTGCGTGGACGACAGCGCTATTATCACCACCGACGTAGGCCAGCATCAGATGTGGGTGGCGCAGGCCTATCCGCTGAGCCGGCCGCGCCAGTGGCTGACGTCGGGCGGCCTGGGCACCATGGGCTTCGGTCTGCCGGCGGCGATCGGCGCGGCGCTGGCGGAGCCCAAGCGCAAAGTGCTGTGCTTCTCCGGCGACGGCAGCCTGATGATGAACATTCAGGAAATGGCCACAGCGGTCGAGCACGATCTGGACGTGAAAATCATTTTGATGAACAACCAGGCGCTGGGGCTGGTGCACCAGCAGCAAACCCTGTTCTACCAGCAGCGCATCTTCGCCGCCGCCTATCCGAAGCGTACCGACTTCCTGAAAATCGCCGCCGGATTCGGGCTGGATACCTGCGATCTGAACGCCGCGGAAGATCCGCAGGCGGCGCTGGCCGAGGCGATCCAGCGCCCGGGTCCCTGCCTGATCCACGCGCTGATCGATATCAACGAAAAAGTGTTCCCGATGGTGCCGCCGGGCGCCGCCAACATCGACATGATTGGAGAATAAGCCATGCTGCAACCACAAGATAAACCCCAGGTGATCCTGGAGCTGGCGGTGCGCAACCATCCCGGCGTGATGTCGCACGTTTGCGGGCTGTTCGCCCGCCGCGCGTTCAACGTCGAAGGCATTTTGTGCCTGCCATTGAAAGACGGCCAGCAAAGCCGCATTTGGCTACTGGTCGCCGACGATCAGCGGCTGGAGCAGATGATAAGCCAGGTGGAAAAGCTGGAGGATGTGCTGCAGGTGAAGCGCCACAGCGAAGACGTGCGGGTATTTGAACAGCTGGAAGCGTTCTTCCAGTAAGGCGAACGGGGGCTAATGCCCCCGCAATCATTGCCCGGACAACACCTGCCACAGCAGGTGGCGATACACCGGCATCAGAGGCTGCTGGCTCAGCGCATAACCGGCCGCCAGCGCCGCCAGCCAACTCAATCCGCACACCACGCGCAGCCGCAGCGGTGTCAGCCAACGGCTCAGCCGATCGGCGCTGCGCTTACCCTCACGCCACCAGCGCCAGCTCAACCATACCGCCAGCCAGACCAGCAACGCCGCCGCGAGCAGCAGCCACTTGAACATCGCGCTGTCGGCGCCGGCGGGAATATCGATCGCCACGCCCGCCAGAATGCCGGGGAAGAAATAAACCGGCGGCCAGGTCAGGCAACCGATGATGTTCGGCAGCGCGAACTTGTACGGCGGCAGATCGAGCATCCCGGCCACCATCGGCACCAACGGGCGCGTCGGGCCGACGAAACGGCCGATCAGAATGGTCGCCATGCTGTGCTGGTGCAAGGCGTGCTCGGTTTTGTCTAGCAGCGCCTTGTTTTTCTTCAGGAAAGACCAACGGTGTAATGGCCCCTTGAACGCGCGGCCGACGAAATAAGAGATCCAGTCACCGAGCAGGCAACCGACGATGCCCGCCGCCCAAGCGTAGTAAAAGTCCACCTTGCCGCTGCCGATCAACGCGCCGATGCTGGCCATCATCACAGTGCCGGGCAACAGCAGCCCCACCAGCGCCAGCGACTCCAGAAAAGCGACCAGCAGAACGACCATCAGGGTGAAAGCCAGTGACTGGGTGATCAAATCTTGTAAATAGGCTTCCATTACACCTCTGTGGATTATTCGGGCCAAACGGGCGGAGGATTTTCCAGTGCCGCCGCAGACGAGTCAATCGATCAATTGTATGCGTATTTGGCAACGCCGCGCGGCGATGGACAATCACTGTATAAAAACCCATACTGTAATTTATCTATATTAGCGCCAAAACCGACATCTCGCTGAATGTCGCGCCCGCCGCCCGGCGGAAGACGAAGGGGTTATGACAGCACTGCAACAGGGGTTCCTGCTCACTCGCCACTGGCGCGACACGCCCGCCGGCACCGAGGTCGAATTCTGGCTGGCGACCGACGCCGGCCCGCGTCAGCTACGCCTGCCGCCGCAAACCTCGGTGGCGTTTATCCCCGCCGAACAAAGGCAGCGCGCGGAACTGCTGCTGCGGGAAGAGCGGCAAGTCGAACTGAAACCGCTGGCGCTGACGGATTTTCACCATCGCCCGATGCTAGGGCTGTACTGCCGCCAGCACCGTCAGCTCATCAAGCTGGAAAAACTGCTGCGGGAAGGCGGCGTTGCGGTCTACGAGGCCGACATTCGCCCGCCGGAGCGCTACCTGATGGAACGCTTCATCACCGCGCCGGTGTGGTTCAACGGCCAGGGCGACGGCAATGGGCCGTTGCTCAGCGGCCAAATGAAGCCGGCGCCGGAGTACCGCCCAACGCTAAAACTGGTGTCGCTGGATATCGAAACCACCGCCCACGGCGAGCTTTACTCCATCGCGCTGGAAGGCTGCGGCCAGCGGCAGGTCTACATGCTGGGACCGGCCAACGGCGGCGATGAGCCGCTGGATTTCGATCTGGAATACTGCGCCAGCCGCCCTCAGCTGCTGGAGCGGTTGAACGCCTGGCTGGAGCGGCACGATCCCGATGCCATCATCGGCTGGAACCTGGTGCAGTTCGATCTGCGGGTGCTGCAAAAGCACGCCGAGCGCTACCAAATCCCGCTGCGGCTGGGGCGCGGCGGCAACCTGCTGGAGTGGCGCGAGCACGGCTTCAAGCAGAATCACTTTTTCGCCGCCGCCGCCGGCCGCCTGATCATCGATGGCATCGAGGCGCTGAAATCCGCCACCTGGAACTTTCCCTCCTTCAGCCTGGAATACGTTTCGCAGGAACTGCTGGGCGAAGGCAAGGCGATCGACAATCCTTATCAACGCATGGCGGAGATCGACCGGCGCTTCGCCGAAGACAAGCCGGCGCTGGCTCGCTACAACCTGAAGGACTGTGAGCTGGTGACGCGCATCTTCGCCAAGGCCGACCTGCTCAACTTCCTGCTGGAGCGCGCCACCGTCACCGGGCTGGCGGCCGACCGCAGCGGCGGATCGGTGGCGGCCTTCAGCCACCTCTATATGCCGCGCATGCATCGCCTGGGCTTTGTCGCCCCCAACCTCGGCGAACAGCCGGAGGAACACAGCCCCGGCGGCTTTGTGATGGATTCCCGGCCCGGCCTGTACGATTCGGTGTTGGTGCTGGACTATAAAAGCCTGTACCCGTCGATCATCCGCACCTTCCTGATCGATCCGGTCGGGCTGGTGGAAGGCATGCGCCACCCAAGCGACGCCGACTCGGTGCCCGGCTTTCGCAACGCCCGCTTCTCGCGCAGTAAACACTGCCTGCCGGCGATCGTCGAACAGATCTGGCAGGGGCGCGAGGCCGCCAAACGCCAGCACAATAAGCCACTGTCGCAGGCGCTGAAGATCATCATGAACGCGCTGTACGGCGTGCTGGGATCGAGCGGCTGCCGTTTCTTCGATCCGCGGCTGGCGTCGTCGATCACCCTGCGCGGCCACGAGATCATGCGCCAAACCCGCGAGTTGATCGAGGCCGAAGGCTATCAGGTGATTTACGGCGACACCGACTCCACCTTCGTGTGGCTGAAACAGCCGCATGACGAGCAGCAGGCGGCTCAGATCGGCCGGGCGCTGGTGCAGCGGGTCAACGCCTGGTGGCAACAGCATCTGCAGCAGCAGTTCGGGCTGGAGAACGCGCTGGAACTGGAGTTCGAAACCCACTATTCCCGCTTCCTGATGCCGACCATTCGCGGCGCCGAACAGGGCAGCAAAAAACGCTACGCCGGCCTGATCGCGCGCGCCGACGGCGAGGAAGAGATGGTGTACAAAGGGCTGGAAACGGTGCGCACCGACTGGACGCCGCTGGCGCAGCAGTTCCAGCAGCAGCTCTATCAGCGTATCTTCAAACAACAGCCCTACCAGGACTATGTGCGCGATTACGTCGGCAAAACCCTGAACGGCGACTTCGACGATCAACTGGTGTACCGCAAACGGCTGCGCAGAAAGCTCGATGACTATCAGCGCAACGTGCCGCCGCACGCCCGCGCCGCGCGCATCGCCGACGACTACAACCGCAGCCAGGGGAGGCCGCTGCAGTATCAGAACGGCGGCTGGATCAGCTACGTGATGACCGTGGCCGGGCCGGAACCGCTGGAAACCCGCCATTCGCCCATCGATTATCAGCACTACCTTGAACGGCAGCTGCAACCGGTGGCAGACGCTATACTCCCTTTCTTGCACGACGATTTCACCACGCTGGTCACCGGGCAGATGGGGCTGTTTTGAGATTGCGCCAGGTTAAGAAAAATCATCCGGTTTTGCAGGTGACGAACGCGCCGCCTTCCATTACCATAGCGCCC
This sequence comes from Serratia sp. Z4, assembly GCF_009900725.1. Classification (NCBI taxonomy): domain Bacteria; kingdom Pseudomonadati; phylum Pseudomonadota; class Gammaproteobacteria; order Enterobacterales; family Yersiniaceae; genus Serratia; species Serratia sp. Z4. Next base: position 271,919 of record NZ_JAAABD010000003.1, on the reverse strand, counting down.
TTCCCAAAACTGAACCACGCTTAGCCCTGCCGTCTCGCGACGTCTGCATGGCGTGAACGGCTATTGCCCGCCAAATTTAAAACAAACCGGGATTAGCAGACGTTCAGTACAGGTGCCGCGGCCCTTCCCGCCCGGTAACAAGACTTACTTACAAAGAATCGAGCCGACAATATATGCCTTTTACTCTTGGTCAACGCTGGATCAGCGACACGGAAAGCGAATTAGGACTGGGCACCGTCGTGGCGCTGGACGCGCGCATGATTACCCTGCTTTTCCCCGCCACCGGTGAAAACCGCCTCTATGCCAGAAACGATTCGCCGATCACCCGCGTGATGTTCAACCCGGGCGATACCGTCAGCAGCCACGAGGGGTGGCAGCTGCAGGTGGAAGAGGTGAAAGAGGAAAACGGTCTGTTGACCTATATCGGCACCCGCCTGGACACCCAGGAAAGCGGCGTGGCGATGCGCGAAGTGCTGCTGGACAGCAAGCTGACCTTCAGCAAACCGCAGGATCGCCTGTTCGCCGGCCAAATCGACCGCATGGACCGTTTCGCGCTGCGTTTTCGCGCCCGCAAATACCAGAGCGAGCAGTATCGCCTGCCGTTCGCCGGCCTGCGCGGCATGCGCGCCAGCCTGATCCCGCACCAGCTGCACATCGCTCATGAAGTCGGCCAGCGCCATGCGCCGCGCGTTCTGCTGGCGGACGAAGTCGGCCTCGGCAAAACCATCGAAGCCGGCATGATCATCCACCAGCAGCTGCTGGCGGGGCGCGCCGAACGCGTGCTGATCGTGGTGCCGGAAACGCTGCAGCACCAGTGGCTGGTGGAGATGATGCGCCGCTTCAACCTCTACTTCTCGCTGTTCGACGACAGCCGCTACGCCGAAGCCAAACTCGACAGCAGCAACCCGTTTGAGACCGAACAGTTGGTGATCTGCTCGCTGGACTTCGTGCGCCGCAACAAGCAGCGCCTGGAAGAGCTGGCGGACGCCCAGTGGGATCTGCTGGTGGTCGATGAAGCGCACCACCTGGCCTGGAGCGAAGAGGCGCCAAGCCGCGAATATCAGGTGATCGAACAGCTGGCCGAGCATATCCCCGGCGTGCTGCTGCTGACCGCCACCCCGGAACAGCTCGGTCAACAGAGCCACTTTGCGCGCCTGCGCCTGCTCGACCCGAACCGTTTCCACGACTACGGCGAGTTCGTCGCCGAGCAGCAGAAATACCGTCCGGTGGCCGACGCCGTCACCCTGCTGCTGAGCGGTGAACGCCTGGCCGACGACAAGCTTAACCTGCTGGGCGAGCTGATCGACGAGCAGGACATCGAGCCGCTGCTCAAAGCCGCCAACAGCGAAGGCGACAACGCCGAGCAGGCGCGTCAGGAGCTGGTTTCGATGCTGATGGATCGCCACGGCACCAGCCGCGTGCTGTTCCGCAACACCCGTAACGGCGTGAAGGGCTTCCCGCACCGCAACCTGCACCAGATCAAGCTGCCGCTGCCGACCCAATATCAGACCGCGATCAAAGTGTCCGGCATCATGGGCGCCAAAAAGTCCGTCGAAGCCCGCGCGCGCGACATGCTGTACCCGGAGCAAATCTACCAGGAATTCGAAGGCGAAAACGCCACCTGGTGGAACTTCGACCCGCGCGTCGAGTGGCTGCTGGATTACCTGCTGGCCAACCGCAACGAAAAAGTGCTGGTGATCTGCGCCAAAGCCGACACCGCGCTGCAGCTGGAGCAGGTGCTGCGCGAGCGTGAAGCGATCCGCGCCGCGGTGTTCCACGAAGGGCTGTCGATCATCGAGCGCGACCGCGCCGCCGCCTACTTCGCCTCCGAAGAAGAAGGCGCGCAGGTGCTGCTGTGTTCCGAGATCGGTTCCGAAGGCCGCAACTTCCAGTTCGCCAGCCAGCTGGTGATGTTCGATCTGCCGTTCAACCCGGATCTGCTGGAGCAGCGTATCGGCCGTCTGGACCGTATCGGCCAGATGCACGATATCCAAATCATGGTGCCTTACCTGGAGCACACCGCGCAGGCGGTGCTGGGCCGCTGGTTCCACGAAGGGCTCGACGCCTTCGAACACACCTGCCCGACCGGCCGCACCATCTACGACAGCTGCTACGAGCAGTTGATCGGCTATCTGGCCGCGCCGACCGAGCAGGAAGGCCTGGACGAATTCATCCACGCCTGCCGCCAGCAGCATGACCAGTTGAAAGCGCAGCTGGAACAGGGCCGCGATCGCCTGCTGGAGATGCACTCCAACGGCGGCGAAAAAGCCCAGGCGCTGGCCGCCGCCATCGCCGAGCAGGATAACGACGTCAACCTGGTGGGCTTCGCGCTCAACCTGTTCGACATCGTCGGCATCAATCAGGAAGACCGCAGCGACAACCTGATCGTGCTCACGCCGTCCGACCATATGCTGGTGCCGGACTTCCCGGGCCTGCCGCAGGACGGCTGCACCGTCACCTTCGATCGCGATCGGGCGCTGTCGCGCGAAGACGCGCAGTTCGTCAGTTGGGAACACCCGATCATCCGCAACGGCCTGGATCTGATCCTGTCCGGCGATACCGGCAGCTGCGCGGTGTCCCTGTTGAAAAACAAAGCGTTGCCGGTGGGCACCCTGCTGGTTGAGCTGGTGTACGTGGTGGAAGCCCAGGCGCCGAAGCACCTGCAGCTGACCCGCTTCCTGCCGCCGACGCCGATCCGCATGCTGATGGACCGCAAGGGCACCAACCTGGCGGCGCAGGTCGAGTTCGAAAGCTTCAACCGCCAGTTGAACGCGGTCAACCGCCACACTTCCAGCAAGCTGGTCAATGCCGTGCAGCAAGACGTGCACGCCATGCTGCAGCAGGCGGAAAGCCTGGTGGAAGCGCAGGCGCGCACGCTTATCGAACAAGCGAAGCAAGAGGCGGACGACAAGCTGAGCGCCGAGCTGGCGCGTCTGGAAGCGCTGAAGGCGGTCAACCCGAACATCCGCGACGACGAAGTCGAAGCGCTGGAGTTCAACCGCCGTCAGGTGCTGGCCAACCTCAATGAAGCCGGCTGGCGCCTGGACGCCATTCGTCTGGTGGTAGTCACCCACCAGTAACCGGCGCGACATGGGGAGGCCACCGTCTCCCCGGTCGGCCCTTTTCGCGGAGCCAAGATGGAACCCTACAATCCCCCGCAGGACCCGCTGCACATCCTGTATCAGGATGAACACATCATGGTGGTCAACAAGCCCAGCGGCTTGCTGTCGGTGCCCGGCCGCGCGCCGGAAAACAAAGACAGCCTGATGACCCGCATTCAGGCCGATCATCCGGCCGCCGAATCGGTGCACCGGCTGGACATGGCCACCAGCGGGGTGATCGTGGTGGCGCTCAACAAGGCCGCCGAGCGTGAGCTGAAGCGTCAGTTCCGCGAACGCGAACCGAAGAAATCCTATATCGCCCGCGTTTGGGGGCATATGGAACATGACGAAGGACTGGTGGATTTGCCGCTGATCTGCGACTGGCCGAACCGGCCGCTGCAAAAGGTGTGTTTTGACACCGGCAAAGCGGCGCAAACCGAGTATCTGGTGCTGTCGCGAGACGCCGATGGCAGCACGCGCGTGAAGCTAACGCCGATCACCGGCCGTTCACATCAGCTGCGGGTGCACATGCTGGCGCTGGGGCACCCGATCCTCGGCGACGGTTTCTACGCCCCGCCGGAGGCTAAGGCGATGGCGCCACGGCTACAGCTGCATGCGCAAGAGCTGCGCATCACCCACCCCGCCTTCCAGACGCCGATGCACTTTCGCGCCGAGCCGGATTTCTGAGCTCATCACCCTGAGATACCCTAAATAATTCGAGTTGCAGGAAGGCGGCAACTAAGCGCAGCCCCGGGAGCGTACAAAAAGTACGTGACCGGGGTAAGCGCGGGCAGCCAACACACCTGCAGCTCGAAGTATGACGGGTATCGTTATTTAAAACCTTTCTCGCGTTTGATCAGGTCGTACGCCGCCTGGATCTCCTGCGCTTTCTGCTTGGCCATTTCCATCATCTGCGGCGGCAAGCCTTTCGCCACCAGCTTATCCGGATGGTGTTCGCTCATCAGCTTGCGGTAGGCGCGTTTGATGGTGGCGGCATCGTCGCTGCTGCGCACGCCGAGCACCTTGCACGCATCGTCGAGCGTCGGGCCGCGCTGAGCCTGCTGATAGCCGCCCTGCGAATACCCGCCCTGCTGACCGCCGCCGAACTGACGCCCGCCCTCCATCATGCTGAGGAACTGATCGAACTGCGCGCGCGAAATGCCCAGCTCTTCGGCGATGACATACAGCACCTGACGTTCGTTCGGGTGCAGCGAGCCGTCGGCAAACGCCGCCTGAATCTGAATTTCCAGAAACATCCGAATCAGATCGAAGCGGCCGAAACAGATGCTGCGAAACTGCTGCAGCGTCTCACGCAGCGGGAACTGGCTCTGTTTGCCCTCGCGGAACGCCTGCTGCGCCGCGGTGCGCGCTTCGCCGTGCAGCTGCAGGCGATCCATAAACAGGCTGGCGATCTGGATATCCGCCTCGGTGACGCGCCCTTTGGATTTGGTCAGGTGGCCCATCACCTGAAAAGTGGTGCGGAAAAACAGCGTTTGCCGCGTTTGCTGGTCGGTGAAAAACCCCCGGCTGCGCTTGTTGCTGCGCGCCGTATCGATCATATGACCGATAATCAGCCCCAGAACTACACCCCAGAATCCCGCGCCAGACCAGATGGCGACGATGACGCCGAGCAGTTTTCCCCAATACTGCATATACTCCTCAATTATCATGCCGAAAGCCGCCCGCTCTCCTCCGTTTCAGGAAAGGGCGCAGGCGATTTTTCCTAGAATTTGGATTATCATACCTGTCATTTATCTTTGCGCCTAACGACGACGCAAGTAAACGGCTGGATTTAGCACTAGCGCAACGCAGATGAGTAATATAGTCTCTGACCGTTTGCCGGACACGACGCCTCTGATGACGGAACACCAAAACCGCGTATGAAAAAAAGTTTCCCAACACTGCTGGCCACGATGATTTGGACGGCACTCTACAGTCAGCATGCGCTGGCTGATCTGGCCGAGCAATGCATGCTTGGCGTTCCTGTTTACGACAAGCCTTTGGTCAGCGGCGATCCGAACAGCCAGCCGGTGACCATCAATGCCGATGACTCGCGCGCCGACTACCCGAAAAGCGCCCTGTTCAGCGGCAACGTGCATATCGAGCAGGGCAACAGCACCCTGACCGCCAAAGAAGTTGAGCTGAATCAGACGCAAAACCCCGGCCAGACGGAACCGGTGCGTACCGTCACCGCCACCGGCGACGTGCACTACAGCGACAATCAGATCAAACTGAAAGGCCCGAAGGCCTGGTCTAACCTGAATACCAAAGATACCGACGTCTATGAAGGCGACTACCAGATGGTAGGCCGTCAGGGGCGCGGCGACGCCGACAAGATGAAAATGCGCGGCGCCAACCGTTACACCATCCTGGAAAACGGCACCTTTACCTCCTGTCTGCCGGGCGACGACAGCTGGAGCGTGGTCGGTTCCGAAGTGATCCACGATCGCGAAGAGCAGGTGGCGGAAATATGGAACGCCCGCTTCCGCATCGGCGGCGTGCCGGTGTTCTACAGCCCGTACCTGCAGCTGCCGGTCGGCGACAAGCGCCGTTCCGGCTTCCTGATCCCGAACGCCAAGTACGGCAGCAACAACGGCTTCGAGTTCATGTTGCCGTACTACTGGAACATCGCGCCGAACTACGACGCCACCATCACGCCACACTATATGTCCAAGCGCGGCCTGCAGTGGCAGACCGAGTTCCGTTATCTGGTGCAGCCGGGCCTCGGCCTGATGGAGTTCGACTGGTTGCCGGACGACAAGGAATACGGCAAAGATCATGACGACAACAAACGCTGGCTGTTCTACTGGAACCACAACGGCGTTATGGATCAGGTGTGGCGCTTCAACGTCGATTACACCAAGGTCAGCGATTCCAAGTACTTCACCGATCTGGACTCCAAATACGGCTCCACCACCGACGGCTACGCCACGCAGAAATTCAGCCTCGGCTACGCCAACGAGAACTGGAACGCCACGCTGAGCTCCAAACAGTTCCAGATTTACGACGATACCGATCGCTCACAGTCGGACTCGTATAAAGTCCAACCGCAGTTGGATCTGAACTACTACAAGAACGACCTCGGTCCGTTCGATTTCCATATCTACGGCCAGGCGGCCAAGTTCACCAGCGTCAACCCATACAGCCCGGACGCCACCCGTCTGCATATGGAGCCGACGCTGAGCCTGCCGCTCACCAACGGCTGGGCCAGCCTGAACACCGAAGCCAAGGTGATGGCGACCCATTACCAGCAGGATATTCCTGACGGTTTCGCCGCCAACTACCAGAGCCGCAAAAACGCTGCCGCGCCGGAGCTCGATGATTCGGTCAACCGCGTACTGCCGCAGTTCAAGGTCGACGGCAAGCTGGTGTTCGAGCGGCCGATGATCTGGGCCGAAGGCGCCACCCAGACGCTGGAGCCGCGCGTGCAGTACCTGTACGTGCCGTACCGTGACCAGAGCAACATCTACACCTACGACACCACGCTGCTGCAGACCGACTACTCCGGCCTGTTCCGCGATCGCACCTACAGCGGCCTGGATCGCATCGCTTCGCAGAACCGCGTGTCTACCGGTTTGACCACCCGCATTTATGATGACGCGCTGGTTGAACGTTTTAACGCTTCCGTGGGTCAAATCTACTACTTCAGCCGTTCGCGCACCGGCGATCGGGTAACCGGGTACGACAACAACGACGATACCGGCAGCGTGGCCTGGGCCGGCGATACCTATTGGAAAATCGACGATCGTTGGGGCCTGCGCGGCGGCCTGCAGTATGACACCCGCCTGAACAGCGTCTCGCTGGGCAACGGCGTGGTGGAATACCGCCAGGATGCCGAGCGCGTAGTGCAGCTGAACTACCGTTACGCCACGCCGGAATATATCCAGACGGCGTTGAACACCAAAACGGTTCCGGCCTTCCAGGACGGCATCTCGCAGGTGGGTATCACCGGCAGCTGGCCGATCGCCGATCGTTGGGCAGTGGTCGGGGCGTACTACTACGACACCCGTGCCAAACAATCCGCCGATCAGCTGGTGGGGCTGAAGTACAACACCTGCTGCTGGGCGGTGACGCTGGGCTATGAGCGCAAGATCACCGACTGGAACAACAGCAACAATACCAGCGTTTACGACAACAGAGTTTCGTTCAACGTCGAACTGCGCGGCCTGAGCAGCGATCATAGTCTCGGCTCCGCAGAAATGCTGCGCTCCGGCATCCTGCCGTATCAGCGCGCATTCTGACGCTTTGCAACACTTTGAAAACGAGAACTTTCACCCGCATTTGCGGATTACATAATGGGAAATGTATGAAGAACTGGAGAACGCTTATTCTCGGATTGGTGGTTTGCGCCAATGCCGCGTTCGCAGCACCCCAAGAAGTGGATAAAGTCGCCGCCGTCGTGGATAACGGCGTGGTACTCGAAAGCGACGTCAACGGACTGTTGCAGTCGGTGAAGCTCAACGCCCAGCAGGCCGGTCAGCAACTGCCGGACGACAAGACGCTGCGCCATCAGATCATCGAACGTCTGATCATGGATAACATCCAGCTGCAGATGGCCAAGAAAATGGGCATCACCGTCTCCGACGCCGAGCTGGACAAAGCGATCGCCAACATCGCCGCGCAGAACCGCATGAACGTCGATCAGCTGCGCAGCCGCCTGTCGTACGAAGGGTTGAACTACAACACCTACCGTTCGCAGATCCGTAAAGAGATGCTGATTTCCGAAGTGCGTAACAACGAAGTGCGCCGCCGCGTCACCATCCTGCCGCAGGAAGTGGACGCGCTGGCCAAACAGGTGGGCGCGCAGAACGGCAGCGACACCGAAATGAACATCAGCCACATCCTGATCCCGCTGCCGGAAAACCCGTCGCAGCAGCAGGTCGACAAAGCCGAAGAGCTGGCCAAACGCCTGGTGGGTGAGATCAACAGCGGCGCCGACTTCGGCAAGCTGGCGATCACTTACTCCGCCGACTCTCAGGCGCTGAAAGGCGGCAACATGGGCTGGGGCAAGCTGCAAGAGATCCCGACCCTGTTCGCTGAACGTCTGGTGAGCGCCAAGAAAGGCGACGTCGTCGGCCCAATCCGTTCCGGCGTCGGCTTCCACATCCTGAAAGTGAACGATATCCGCGGCGCCAGCCAGTCGGTGTCGGTCACCGAAGTGCACGCCCGTCACATCCTGCTGAAGCCTTCGGTGGTGCTGACTGACGATCAGGCGCGCGCCAAGCTGCAATCCGTTGCGGAAGCCATCAAGAGCGGCCGCGCCAAATTCGCCGACGAAGCCAAACAGCTGTCGCAGGATCCGGGTTCCGCCATGCAGGGCGGCGATCTGGGCTGGGCCTCCCCGGACATCTACGATCCGGCCTTCCGCGATGCGTTGCTGAAGCTGAGCAAAGGTGAAATCAGCGCACCGGTGCACTCTTCCTTCGGTTGGCACCTGATTCAGCTGCTGGATACCCGTCAGGTGGATAAAACCGACGCCGCGCAGAAAGATCGCGCTTACCGCATGCTGTTCAACCGTAAATTCGCCGAAGAGGCGCAGACCTGGATGCAGGAACAGCGCGCCCAGGCTTACGTGAAGATCCTCGATGGCAGCGATGCGCAGCAATAAACGCGTCGTCATTACCCCCGGCGAACCCGCCGGGGTGGGGCCGGATTTGGTAGCTGCCCTGGCGCAACAGGATTGGCCTGTTGAGCTGGTGGTGTGCGCCGATCCGGCCCTGCTGCTTGAACGCGCCAGGCGTTTGGGCCTGCCGCTGACGCTGCGCGACTACCAACCGCAGCAACCGGCCGAGGCGCAACGCGCCGGCACGCTGACCGTGCTGCCGGTGTCGCTCGCTCAGCCGGTCACCGCCGGTGAACTGAACGTCGGCAACAGCGCCTACGTGGTGGAAACCCTGGCGCGCGCCTGCGACGGCTGCCTGAACGGCGAATTTGCCGCGCTGATCACCGGCCCGGTGAACAAAGGCGTGATCAACGACGCCGGCGTGCCGTTTATCGGCCATACCGAATTCTTTGCCGACCGCAGCCGCTGCGATCGCGTGGTGATGATGCTCGCGACCGAAGAGCTGCGCGTGGCGCTGGCGACCACCCACCTGCCGCTGCTGGCGGTGCCGGGCGCCATCACGCAGCAGAGCCTGTTCGAAGTCATTCGCATTCTCGACCACGATCTGAAAACCAAATTTGGCATCGCTCAGCCGCACATTTACGTCTGCGGTCTGAATCCCCACGCCGGGGAAGGCGGCCATATGGGGCGCGAAGAGATAGACACCATCATCCCGGCGCTCGACGCGCTGCGCGCTGACGGTATCCATCTGATCGGCCCGCTGCCGGCGGACACCCTGTTCCAGCCCAAATATCTGCAAGATGCCGATGCGGTGCTGGCGATGTATCACGATCAGGGGCTGCCGGTGCTAAAATACCAAGGGTTCGGCCGCGCGGTGAATATCACCCTCGGTTTGCCTTTCATACGCACCTCGGTCGACCACGGTACCGCTCTGGAACTGGCCGGCACCGGCACCGCCGATGTCGGCAGTTTCCAAACGGCCCTGAATCTCGCCATTAAAATGATAATTAATTGTAATGAATAACAGAGTCCACCAAGGGCACTTTGCCCGCAAACGCTTTGGACAAAACTTTTTAACCGATCAGTTTGTCATCGATAGCATTGTCTCCGCCATTCACCCGCAGCCGGGCGAAGCGGTGGTCGAGATCGGCCCCGGCCTCGGCGCCTTGACCGAGCCGGTTGGCGCGCGCATGGACCGCATGACGGTGATCGAACTGGACCGCGATCTAGCCACCCGGTTGGAGAACCATCCGCGGCTGAAAGACAAGCTGACCATCCGCCAGCAGGACGCCATGACGGTGAATTTCGCCGAACTGGCCGAGGAAGCTGGCCAACCGCTGCGCGTATTTGGTAACCTGCCGTACAATATTTCGACGCCGCTGATGTTCCACCTTTTCAGCTATACTCAGGCAATCCGCGACATGCACTTTATGTTGCAAAAAGAGGTGGTCAACCGTCTGGTGGCCGGCCCGAACAGCAAGGCCTACGGGCGTTTGACCGTGATGGCGCAGTACTACTGCAACGTCATTCCGGTGCTGGAAGTGCCGCCGACCGCGTTCGCGCCGCCGCCGAAAGTCGATTCCGCCGTGGTGCGCCTGGTCCCGCACACCGAGCTGCCGAACCCGGTGGGCGACGTGCGCATGCTGAGCCGCATCACCACGCAGGCGTTCAACCAGCGGCGGAAAACCATCCGCAACAGCCTGGGCGACCTGTTCACGCCGGAGCAGCTGACGGAGCTGGGCGTTGATCCTTCGCTCAGAGCAGAAAATATTTCTGTGGCGCAGTACTGCAAGCTGGCGAACTGGCTGTCAGCCAATCCGGCGCCGCAGCAATAAGGAGTTGTTGTCATGATTGATTCGCCCCGCGTGTGTATTCAGGTTCAGAGCATCTATGTGGAATCACAGTCGATCCCTGAAGAAGAGCGTTACGTCTTCGCCTATACCATCACCATCCGCAATCTGGGGCGGACCAACGTGCAACTGCTGGGCCGTTACTGGCTGATCACCAACAGCAACGGCCGCCAAACCGAAGTCCAGGGCGAAGGCGTGATCGGCGAACAGCCCGTCATTCCGCCCGGCGGAGAGTTTCAGTACACCAGCGGCGCCATTCTGGAAACGCCGCTGGGCACCATGGAAGGCCATTACGAAATGGTTGACCATCAGGGTCAGCCGTTCCGCACCGCTATTCCCGTGTTTCGCTTAGCCATTCCAACGCTGATCCATTAATTATGTCGACATACCTTATCGGCGACGTTCACGGCTGTTTCGATGAACTGAAGTCGCTGCTGGCTCAGGTTGCGTTCGATCCCGAGCGCGATCAACTGTGGCTGACCGGCGATCTGGTGGCGCGCGGCCCCGCCTCGCTGGACGTGCTGCGCTACGTGCGCTCGCTCGGTCCGGCGGTGCGCATGGTGCTGGGCAACCACGATCTGCACCTGCTGGCGGTCTACGCCGGCATCAGCCGCAACAAACCCAAAGATCGCATCACCCCGCTGCTGGAGGCGCCTGACGCCGACGAGCTGATCAACTGGCTGCGCCGCCAACCGGTGCTGCAGGTGGATGATGAGCAAAAGCTGGTGATGGCGCACGCCGGCATCACCCCGCAGTGGGATATCGACACCGCGAAAATGTGCGCGCGCGAAGTGGAAGCGGTATTGAGCAGCGACAGCTATCCGCTATTCCTCGACGCCATGTACGGTGACATGCCGAACAACTGGGCGCCGGAGCTGAGCGGCCTGGCGCGCCTGCGTTTCAGCACCAATGCGTTCACGCGCATGCGCTACTGCTTCCCCAACGGCCAGCTCGACATGATCTGCAAAGATGCGCCGGGCAGCGCGCCGGCGCCGCTGAAGCCGTGGTTCGAGCTGCCGCGCCTGGTGGACCCGGAATACACCATCATCTTCGGCCACTGGGCCTCGCTCGAAGGCAAGGGCACGCCGGAAGGCGTGATCGGGCTGGATACCGGCTGTTGCTGGGGCGGCGACTTGACGATGCTGCGCTGGGAAGACCGCCGTTACTTCACGCAGCCCGCCAATCGGGGCGAGGCGTCTGACCACGCCGGCAGATTAGCCGCATCCTGAAAATACAAAGGCGACCCCGTGGCCGCCTTTGTTTTCTATATTATCGCCTTACGCCCCAATCACCCCGCCATCTTCACGCGTGATCATCAATACCGATGAACGCGGGCGCGGGCTGTTGTTCGGGAAGTGCGAATCGCCCTCTTCTCCCGGATGCTGCACGTTGACGAACATCGTCTTGTAGTCCGGGGTGAAAGTGATGCCGGTCAGTTCGCAGGACTTCGGCCCCACCATGAAACGGCGGATCTCACCGCTGACCGGATCGCCCACCAGCATCTGGTTGTTGCCCTGCCCGACATAATCGCCCTTGTTGCTGTACTTGCCGTCGGTGAGGATCCACAGGCGGCCGGCGCGATCGAAGCCCAGCCCGTCCGGGCTGTTGAAGGTATTTTCCGCCGTGATGTTCGGCGTGCCGCGGTTGACGCCTTCGGGGTGGGCGATCGGGTTGCCGCACAGCGCATAGATGTCCCAGGCGAAGACGTCGGCGGTGGCGTCGCCGCCCTCGTCCCAGCGAATGATTTGGCCATAGATATTGTTAGGCCGCGGGTTGGCGGCGTTCAGCGGCATCCCTTCCTCACCGCGCTTGCTGTTGTTGGTCAGCGTACAGTACGCGCGGCCGTCATGCGGGTTCACCGCGATCCACTCCGGGCGATCCATTTTGGTGGCGCCGACCTGCTGCGCCGCCTTGCGGGCGAAGATCAGCACTTCGGCCTCATCGCGGAAACCGTTCTCCGGCGTCAGGCCGTTCTTGCCGAACTCAAGCGCAATCCAGCGCCCTTTGCCCTTCAGCGGTGTGCCGGCTTCATCGCCGTCGAACTGCGCCACGTATAGCGTCCCCTCGTCCAACAGCGTGCGATTGTTGGCCGGATTGGCGGCGTCGACCACGCCTTTGGAGACGTACTTATAGATATGTTCGCCGCGCTCGTCGTCGCCCATATACACCACCAGACGGCCGTCTTTGGCCACGGTCACCGCCGCGTTTTCATGTTTGAAACGGCCGAGCGCAGTGTGCTTGATGGGCGTCGAGGTCGGATTCAACGGATCGATCTCGACAATCCAGCCGTGGCGGTTGAATTCGTTGGGATTCTTCGCCACATCAAAACGCTCGTCATAGTCCGGCCAGTTGCGCTCCGGTTCGCTGGCCTTCAGCGTGTAGCGCTTCTGTTCTGGCGTGGTGCGATAATCGGCCTGACGGGTACCGAAATAGGTATCGAAGTTTTCCTCGCAGGTCAGATAGGTGCCCCACGGCGTCTTGCCGTTGGCGCAGTTGCCGAAGGTGCCCAACACCTTGCGGCCACTCGGATCGGCGGCGGTCTGCAGCAGCGAGTGCCCGGCGGCCGGGCCGCTGAACTGCATTTCGCTGTTGGCGGTGATGCGGCGGTTATAGCGCGACGGGCGCTCCACCTCCCAGCGCTGGCCGTCGCCAACCCGCTTGACCGCCACAATGGAGACGCCGTGCGCCGCCTGCGATTTGCGCACCTCTTCCAGGCTGGTGGCTTTGGCGCCGCCGTGGGCGAACAGATACTGTTCGTTGACGTATTCGTTATTGATGGCCATCACGCCGTGATTGTCATCAATAGGGAAGAAGCTCATGCCGTCATTGTTGTCGCCAAACTGTTTTTCCTGATCGGCGGCGCTGTTGTTGCCCTGCGGATCGAAGGCCGGCGCGCCGTCCACCAGCGGCTCGCCCCAGGAGATCAGCACCTCCGCGCGGTAGCCCGGCGCGATGGTCACCTCGTCGGCGATAGATGCGGCGATGCCCTGAAAGCCCAGCAGCCTGTTCGGTGGCAGATCCTCGGCCAACGCCTCGGCGGAGACCGACCAGATGCCACCGCCGAGAAAGCCGGCCAGGCCGACGGCGCCGGCGCTGCCGAGCAACAGCTTGCGGCGAGTGGGATCGATCAGGCGGTCGGCGTCTAATTGCTCAATTTGCTTGGTCATAACGTGGTTACCTTTTTAGTTATGGCGCCGCGGTCAAGATTCACCAGAGTTGCCGTGGCGCTCGGAGTTGGGCTTCATACTAATCAGGTAATGTGACGGAAAGGTTACGAATGACCGGCGTAAAAAGACCGGGGGCGCAATTGCTTGCGCCCCCGGGGATAACTGGCTAACGCGCTGAGATCAGCGGCGCTGCAGGATTTCGAAACAGTAGCTGTGCGAGTTCAGATTGTCGGCGTCGTGGAACTCGCTGAACGTGGTTTCCCACTCGTCCGGCTCGTAATCCGGGAAGTGGGTATCGCCGCCGACTTCGGCGTCGATGTGCGTCAGGTACAGACGGTCGGCGCGCGGCAGCAACTGGGTATAGATGCGCCCACCGCCGATCACCATCACTTCCTCCACGTCGCCCGCGGCGGCCAGCGCCTCATCCAGCGAGGTTACCCAGGTCACCCCGGCTTCGCTGCCCGGGCGGCTGCTCAAAACGATATTGTGGCGGCCCGGCAGCGGGCGGCCGATGGACTCGAAGGTCTTGCGGCCCATAATAACCGGCTTATTCAACGTGTTGCGTTTAAACCACGCAAGGTCCGCCGGCAGGTGCCACGGCATGGCGTTTTCCATGCCAATAACGCGATCCGCCGCCAAGGCAGCGATCAGGCTGATAATCATTGTTTAACCCTGTGTAGGCAGCAAAATTGGTGACACTATACGTAAAGGCCTGAGTGCCGTCGATAGGCTAATCAAGCAAGATGAATATATAAGATAGCTCTTATCAGCATATCTAATAACCAACGTTCTTCCGCCGGGAAATTTCACACGCCGGGGCGTTTGCGGTACAGCCACAGGCCCGGTAACGACAGGCCGATCGACAAGGCACCGACGATAAAACTGGCCTTGAGGAAGTTAGTGATCATGGTCTCCATCAAGGCCTCGCTGTAGCCCAGATGCGAGATCTCCACCACAGTTATCATCGCGGTATAGGCGGAAATGCCGGGGAACATCGGGATCACCGCCGCCACGGTGAACACCTTCGGGTGCGCCAGCAGCCAGCGCGACCAGTAAATGCCGATGATGCCGATCAGGATCGCCGCCAGCAGCGAGGCCCACTCGATGTTCATGCCGGCATGCATCATCAGCATGCGCGAACCGCGCCCGATAGCCCCGAGCAATGCGCAATAGCGCAGCGCACGCAGCGGCACGTTAAACACCATGGCGAAGCCCAGCGCCGGCACCGCCGCCAACAGCATCTCCTGCAACAAGGCCCACAGCAGATTCATGACCACCCCCGCAGATCCCACAGCGACATCGCCATCACTACCCCGATACAGGTCGCCAGCGTCAGCAGGCTGGCCATCGCCCAGCGCGCCAGCCCGGTATTCACATGCCCCTTGAACATGTCGGCCACCGCGTTGATCAGCGGGAAGCCCGGCACCAGCAGCAGCACGCTGGCGGCCATCGCCACGCTCGAGGTGTCTTTAAACGCCGGCAGGCGCAGCAGCAGTCCGGAGATCGACGTCGCGACAAATGCCGTCAGGCAGAAATTGATCAGCGGATTCATCTGGCGGGCGGTGAGGATTTGGCGCACCAACATCGCCGTGCCGCTGGCGATAAAGGTCACCAGGAAGGCGTCGCCGCCACCGCCGTTGAGCATGCTGAAGCACCCGCAGGACAGCCCCACCATCAATACCACCAGCCAGCGCGGGTAGCGCAGCGGCCGGATCCTTTCAAAGCGGCGCGCCACGTCGTGCGCATCCGCCAGGCGATGCTCGGCGAGGATCACGATATGCTGCACTTCGGTCACCACCTGCATATTGATGCCGCGATCGACGTTCTTACGGGTGGTGGTCAGACAGGCACCATGGCTAAGAGTGGTCAATACCACCGCATTGGCGGAGATCGAGCTTTCCACGCTGTCCATGCCCAGCGCCAGTCCCAGGCGAGTTGATAACTGTTCCACCACCGTGCTCTCGGCGCCGTGCTGCAACAGCAGCAACGCGCATTGAATGCACAGTCGGGTGATTTCACGCTGTTGCCGGTGCGGTTCCGGCCTGTCTGTGGCGGTAGTCTGCTGCATGGTGCTCCGTCGCGGGCGGTAGATGAATTATTATCATAGAGCCTAACAATACCTCATTGGGTTGATGCGCATCAGAGGAAGCGGCGTTATTATCGCCAGATTGCTGCCTTTTGCGCGAGACGTCTCCCATGCTTGAAACTTCGTTGTTCGTCGCCGGCATTGCCGCCCTCGGCATGCTCTCCCCCGGCCCGGATTTTTTCCTGGTGATCAAAAACGCCGCCCGCTACCCGCGGCTGGCCGCCATGATGACCGCCTTCGGCGTGATCTGTGGCGTCGCCACCCACATGTCCTACTGCGTCGCCGGGCTGGCGGTGGTGATCACCACCACGCCGTGGCTGTTCAACCTGCTGAAATACGCCGGGGCGGTCTATCTGGTGTGGATCGGCATCCAGGCGCTGCTGTCGCGCGGCGGCGGCAAAATGAACGTCAGCAATCTGCCGCAGCAGCAGGTCAGCCTGAAGAGCGCCTTTGCGCAAGGCTACCTGTGCAACCTGCTGAATCCGAAAGCCACCCTGTTCTTCCTGGCGGTCTTCACCCAGGTGCTGCAGATCGATTCCGGTCTGGGTGACAAGCTGTGGTACGCGGGGATTATTCTCGGCCTGTCGGTCATCTGGTGGCCGCTGCTGGTATTTTTGATCCAGAGCGGGCCGGTGCGCCGCGGGCTGGAAAAGACGCAGAAGATCGTCGACAAATTGCTGGGCGGCATGTTAATCGCCTTAGGCATCAAGGTCGCGCTGAGCTAAGCAAAAAAAGGGGCGCCATCACGGCGCCCCTCCCCTTATCCTTTGGCTTCCACCACTTCATCCTCCGGCGCCTTGCCGTCGATACTGCCGCGCCAGCCGGTCTGCTGCACCCGCGCCAGCCGATTCTGATCCTGCTCGATGGCCGCGCTGAGCATCTCCTTGGCCCGCTGCAGGCTGGCGATACGGAATTCAGTATCCTGGTAATTATCCAGCGTATCTTCCAGCATCTTCAGGTTATAGCGACGGAACGTGTCCGCTTTCTCGCGCGCCTCATAGGCGTCCAGCCCCAGCAACTCCAGCGTTTCACGGCCGACGCGCAGCGAGCTTTCGAAGGTTTCGCGCTCCGGTTTTTCCACCCCCAGCTGCCGCAGCTGATACCAATGATCGACGTCGCGCGCCCGCGCCACCACCTTAAGATGCGGGAAGTGCTGCCTGGCCAGCTCGGTTAACGCCAGGCTGTCTTCCACGTCGTCGATGGCGTTGATCAGCACCTTGGCGTGAGCGGCGCCGGCGGCCTCCAGCAGATCGGCGCGCGTGGCGTCGCCGTAGAACACCTTGGTATCGAATTTGCGCAGCGTTTCGATATGGTCCGGATCGTGATCCAGTACCACGGTGTGCACGCCGTTGGCCAATAACAAACGACCGGCGATCTGGCCGAAACGGCCGAAGCCGGCGATGATCACGCTGGCATTCTCGTCATCAATGACGTCAGCCGGGCGATCCTCTTTCGGCGCATTTTTCTCCAGCTGCGCGGCGATCACCAACAGCAGCGGGGTGGCCGCCATCGACAGCGCCACCGCCAGCGTCAGCGACTTGGCCCACTCAACCGGCAAGACGCCGGCCAGCTGTGCGGCGCTGAAAATCACGAAGGCGAACTCACTGCCCTGCCCCAGCAGAATGGCGAACAGGCCGCGCTGGCGCTTCGGCACGCCGAGCAGCGGCCCAATCAGCCACAGCAACGCCGCCTTGATCAACATAAAGCCCAGCAGCAGCGAGGCGATCAGCAACGGATGATGGAACAGCGTGCCGAAGTCGATCGACATGCCGACGCCGATGAAAAACAGCCCCAGCAGCAATCCCTTGAACGGCTGAATATCGCTCTCCAGCGCGTGGCGGTATTCCGAGCTCGCCAGCAGCACCCCGGCGAGGAACGCCCCCATCGCCATCGATAACCCGGCCATCTCCAGCAGGATGCCAAAGCCGAACACCAGGAACAGCGCCACGGCGCTGAACACCTCGCGCATGCCCGAACGGGCGACGAAGTGCAGCAGCGGGCGGGTGACGTAGCGGCCAAGCAGCACCACCATCGTCAACGCGCCCACCACTTTGGCCGCCGACAGTACGAAAGCGCCCAGCGTCGTGGTGGCGCCGCTGCTGGCCAGCAGCGGGATCATCGCCACCAGCGGGATCGCCGCGATATCCTGGAACAGCAGCACCGCAAACGCGCTGCGGCCGATCGGCGACGGCGTCAGATTGCGTTCGCTCATCGCCTGCATGGCGATGGCGGTGGATGAGAGCGCCAGCGTCAGGCCAATCAGCAGCGCCACCTTCCAGTTGAGGCCGAGGAAGTAGCAGAAGGCGCTCAGCGCCAGGCCGCAGCCCACCATCTGAATGCTGCCGCCGCCGAACACCGAGGCGCGCAGCGTCCACAGCCGTTTGGGATCCAGCTCCAGGCCGATGATAAACAGCATCAGCACCACGCCGATCTCGGCGAAGGTCAGGATAGACTCGGCATCCGACACCAGCTTCAGCCCCCAGGGACCGATAATGCAGCCGGCGATCAGGTAACCGAGCACCGAACCCAGCCCCAGGCGCACCGCAATCGGCACGAACAGCGCGGCGGAACCGAGATAGATCAGCCCCTCGATCATCATGTGGTGATTATCCATGGCTGGCCTCCCGGGTTTCCGCTTCGGCATGTTCCATCAGGTAGTCGACCAACCGCTGGCGGTAGGCTTCGCCGGCGGCGATCAGCGCCGGTTCGTTGCAGGTAAAGGTGTTGTGCACGGCGAAGTACGGCTGCCAGTTCATGCCGCAATAGATCGCCGTGGCCTGCAGCGGCTGCGCCAGCGCGGCGAAGTTGGGGAAGTCGCCCAGCTCGAAGTGGTGCTCGTCACCGCCGCTGGTCACCGCCCACAGGCAGTCTTTACCCACCAGCGCATTGCCGTCGTGGCCGTAGGCCCAGCCGTGCTCCAGCACTTTGTCGATCCACAGCTTCAACAACGGCGGGAAGCTGTACCACTGCATCGGATGTTGCAGCACCACCAGGTCGGCGCGCTCCACCGCCCGCTGCTCGGCGTTGATGTCGATATTGAAATCGGGGTACAGCTCATACAGCGAGCGCACCTCCACCTCGGGGAGATCCTTCACCGCCTGCAGCAGGCGGTGATTGGCATGCGAATGCCGGGGATACGGGTGAGCATAAATTATGAGAATCATTGTTATCGTCGTTCCTTCGTTCCTTGCCAATACACCAAGCATATACCAATCACACAGAGTGACAGTTTGCCCACTGATTGATAGCGGAAATTTTTAACGCCAGCCGACAAATTCGCTGAATAAAAAAGGGCGCTGCATCTGCAGCGCCCCTTACGTTGCGTTATCGCGCGGTTACTTGCCGATGCGCGCGTGCATTTCCTGCACCGACGTCACCTGCTCGGTCGGATCCGCTTTCAGCGCCATCGCGGTGGCGAAGCCGCCGTTCAGCGTGGTGTCGTAGTGCACCTTGTACTGCAGTGCGCTGCGGCGAATCAGCTTGGAGTCCTCAATCGCCTGACGGCCTGCCGTGGTGTTGACGATGTAAGTGTACTCGCCGTTCTTGATACGATCCTGAATGTGCGGACGCCCTTCGTGCACCTTGTTGACCAGGCGCGGGTTGATGCCCGCTTCGCCCAGCACCACCGCGGTGCCGTGGGTGGCGTCCAGCTCGAAGCCCTGCTTCAGCAGGCTGGCGGCCAAATCGACCACGCGGGCTTTATCGCCTTCGCGCACCGACAGCAGCGCGCGGCCCTGCTTCTTCATGCCCGAGTTGCTGCCCAGCATCGCTTTGGAGAAGGCTTCCGCGAAGGTGCGGCCCACGCCCATCACTTCCCCGGTAGAGCGCATTTCCGGCCCCAGAATCGGGTCGACGCCCGGGAATTTGTTGAACGGCAGCACCACTTCTTTCACCGAATAGTACGGCGGGATGATCTCTTCGGTCACGCCCTGCTCGACCAGCGTTTTGCCCGCCATCACGCGCGCGGCCACTTTGGCCAGCGGCACGCCGGTGGCTTTGGAGACGAACGGCACGGTGCGCGCGGCGCGCGGGTTGACTTCAATCAGGTAGACTTCGTTGTCTTTCACCGCGAACTGCACGTTCATCAGGCCGCGCACCTGCAGCTCGAACGCCAGTTTTTCCACCTGACGACGCATCACGTCCTGAATTTCCTGGCTCAGGGTGTACGCCGGCAGCGAACACGCGGAGTCGCCGGAGTGCACGCCCGCCTGCTCGATGTGCTCCATGATGCCGCCAATCAGCACGCGCTCGCCGTCGCAGATGGCATCGACGTCCACTTCCACCGCATCGTCCAGGAAGCGATCCAGCAGCACCGGCGCATCGTTGGACACGCTGACCGCGGTCTGGAAGTAGCGGCGCAGGTCGGTTTCGTCGTAAACGATTTCCATCGCCCGGCCGCCCAGCACGTAGGAAGGACGCACCACCAGCGGATAGCCGATGGCCGCCGCCTTCTCCACCGCCTGTTCGATGGCGGTGACGGTGGCGTTGGCCGGTTGCTTCAGGCCCAGACGGTTGACCGCCTGCTGGAAGCGCTCGCGGTCTTCGGCGCGGTCGATGGCGTCCGGACTGGTGCCGATAACCGGCACGCCTGCGGCTTCCAGCTCGCGTGCCAGCTTCAGCGGAGTCTGGCCGCCATACTGCACGATTACGCCCTTCGGCTTCTCTATGCGCACGATTTCCAGCACGTCTTCCAGCGTTACCGGCTCAAAGTACAGGCGGTCTGAGGTGTCGTAGTCGGTGGAGACGGTTTCCGGGTTACAGTTGACCATGATGGTCTCGTAGCCGTCTTCACGCAGCGCCAGCGAAGCGTGCACGCAGCAGTAGTCAAACTCGATGCCCTGGCCGATACGGTTCGGCCCGCCGCCCAGCACCATCACTTTCGGCCGGTCGTTGGTCGGATTGGACTCGCACTCTTCTTCATAAGTGGAGTACATGTAGGCGGTGTCGGTGGCGAATTCCGCCGCGCAGGTATCCACGCGCTTGTACACCGGATGCAGGCCGTAGCTGTGGCGCAGCTTGCGAATTTCGCTCTCGGCGACGCCGGCCAGCTTGGCCAGACGCGCATCGGCGAAGCCTTTGCGCTTCAGGGTGCGCAGGAACTCTTGGTTCAGGCCGTTGATGCCCGCGTCGGCCACCTGCTCTTCCAGGCGCACCAGCTCTTCAATCTGCACCAGGAACCAACGGTCGACGTTGGTCAGGTTGAACACGCCGTCGACCGACAGACCGGCGCGGAAGGCGTCGGCGATGTACCAGATGCGGTCGGAACCGGCGTCTTTCAGCTCGCGGCGGATTTTGGTCAGCGCTTCCGGATCGTCCAGGCTCACTTTCGGGTCGAAACCGGTGGCGCCCACTTCCAGACCGCGCAGCGCTTTCTGCAGCGACTCCTGCTGGGTGCGGCCGATGGCCATCACTTCACCGACCGACTTCATCTGGGTAGTCAGGCGATCGTTGGCGCCGGCGAACTTCTCGAAGTTGAAGCGCGGGATCTTGGTCACGACGTAGTCGATGGACGGCTCGAACGACGCCGGGGTGCGGCCGCCGGTGATGTCGTTCATCAGCTCATCGAGGGTGTAGCCCACCGCCAGCTTGGCGGCAATCTTGGCGATCGGGAAGCCGGTGGCTTTCGACGCCAGCGCCGAAGAGCGCGACACGCGCGGATTCATTTCGATAACGATCAGGCGGCCGGTTTTCGGGTTGACCGAGAACTGCACGTTGGAGCCGCCGGTTTCAACGCCGATCTCACGCAGCACCGCCATCGAGGCGTTGCGCATGATTTGGTATTCCTTGTCGGTCAGGGTCTGGGCCGGCGCGACGGTGATCGAGTCGCCGGTGTGGATGCCCATGGCGTCGAAGTTTTCGATGGAGCAGACGATGATGCAGTTGTCGTTCTTATCACGCACCACTTCCATCTCGTACTCTTTCCAACCGATCAGCGATTCGTCGATCAGCAGCTCGTTGGTCGGCGACAGATCCAGACCGCGTTCGCAGATCTCTTCGAACTCTTCGCGGTTGTAGGCGATGCCGCCGCCGGTGCCGCCCATGGTAAAGGAAGGACGGATGATGCACGGGAAGCCGACGTCAGCGGCCACCGCCAGCGCTTCTTCCATGGTGTGCGCGATGCCGGAACGCGCGGTATCCAGACCGATTTTCTTCATCGCCACGTCGAAACGGCGACGGTCTTCGGCCTTGTCAATCGCATCGGCGGTGGCGCCGATCATGGTAACGCCGAACTCGGCCAGCACGCCCTGACGCTCCAGTTCCAGCGCGCAGTTCAGCGCCGTCTGGCCGCCCATGGTCGGCAGCACCGCATCCGGGCGCTCTTTTTCGATGATCTTGCGCACCACTTCCCAGTGGATCGGCTCAATGTAGGTCGCATCGGCCATTTCCGGGTCGGTCATGATGGTCGCCGGGTTGGAGTTGACCAGAATGACGCGGTAACCCTCCTCGCGCAGCGCTTTACACGCCTGGGCACCCGAGTAGTCGAACTCACACGCCTGGCCGATAACGATCGGGCCAGCGCCGAGGATCAGGATGCTTTTTATGTCTGTACGTTTTGGCATTTTTTACTGCTCCTGATTATTTGGCGTTAGAACGGTAAGTCTCAATCAGTTCGATAAAGTGATCGAACAGCGGCGCGGCGTCGTGCGGGCCTGGGCTGGCTTCCGGGTGGCCCTGGAAGCTGAACGCCGCTTTGTCGGTGCGGTGAATGCCCTGCACCGTGTGGTCGAACAGCGATTTGTGCGTCACACGCAGGTTCGCCGGCAGATTGTTCTCATCTACCGCAAAGCCGTGGTTCTGCGCGGTGATCATCACGGTGTTGTTGTCCAGATCCTTCACCGGGTGGTTGCCGCCGTGGTGGCCGAGCTTCATCTTCATGGTTTTCGCCCCGCTGGCCAGCGCCAGCAGCTGGTGGCCCAGGCAGATGCCAAACACCGGAATGTCGGTTTCCAGGAACTGTTTGATGGCGGTGATGGCGTAGTCGCACGGCTCCGGATCGCCCGGGCCGTTGGACAGGAAGATGCCGTCCGGATTCATTTTCAGCACCTCGTCGGCCGGGGTCTGCGCCGGCACCACGGTCAGGCGGCAGCCGCGATCCACCAGCATGCGCAGGATGTTGCGCTTGGCGCCGTAGTCGTAAGCCACCACGTGGAACGGCAGTTCCGCGGCGGTTTTGGCTTCGGGCAGGTCGCCTTCAAGCGTCCAGCTGCCTTGCTGCCAGCTGTAGGCCTCTTGGGTGGTGACCTCTTTCGCCAGATCCATGCCCTTCAACCCCGGGAAACCTTGCGCCTTGGCCAGGGCCAGCGCGGCGTCCGGCGAATCGGCGGCGATGATGCAGCCGTTCTGGGCGCCCTTCTCGCGCAGCAGGCGGGTCAATTTGCGGGTATCGATATCGGCGATCGCCACGATGTTGTGACGCTTGAGGTAGTCGGACAGGCTTTCTTCGTTGCGGTAGTTGCTGGCGATCAGCGGGAGGTCGCGAATGACGAGGCCTTGGGCGTGTACTGCGGAGGATTCTTCGTCGGAAGCATTGGTGCCGACATTGCCGATATGAGGATAAGTAAGAGTAACGATCTGGCGGGAATAGGAAGGATCAGTGAGGATTTCTTGATAACCGGTCATCGACGTATTGAAGACCACTTCCCCCACTGCCGTTCCCTCTGCCCCGATGGCCCGACCGTGGAATTGGGTTCCGTCTTCCAGAACCAATAGCGCTGACTTTATCAAAACACCCTCCAAGGAATAATCAATCACAATATTTGCATATTAATTCAGATATCGCGATCTAAATCAATGCAAAAACCGTCCGCGAGGCCAATTTTTGGCAAATTGGGCGCATTTTAATGATGAGTGCCTGGCTTGTCTACCCAAACTGCCGTTTTTTGTTTTATTTTTGCAGTTCTCGGCGCTCATGCGGCTTGAGCGGCGATAAAAACACAGAAAACCGGGGCTGGAAAACGGTTGCGGGGAAGAATGACGGAAAATAGCGCCGGAATGGGACAAAAAAGACGCTGAAAAAGCCGAGGGTGGAAAAAAAGGAGATGATTAGCAAAGTAAACACAGACAAATAACAGCTTTGGCAATGAAATAAAATCAACATGATATTTATCATGTTAAAAAAAAGGACAATAAAATTATTGCCCGATTATCATAGCATTATGATCAATACAACCACATCACGATGGTATGCAAATCAATTATAACTGGTCCAAATTCAACACGTCTCGCATATCAAATAAACCTTTATCCCGGTTATGCAGCCAGGCAGCCGCGCGCACCGCACCGCTGGCAAAAGTCATGCGGCTGGAAGCCTTATGGGTAATTTCCACCCGTTCACCGATGTCGGCGAACATCGCGGTATGCTCGCCGACGATGTCGCCGGCGCGAATGGTGGCAAAGCCGATGCTCTTCGGATCGCGCTCGCCGGTATGGCCTTCGCGCGCATAGACCGCACAGCTTTTCAGATCGCGCCCCAGCGCGCCGGCGATCGCTTCGCCCATCGCCAACGCCGTGCCCGACGGCGCATCCACTTTGTGGCGGTGGTGCGCCTCGACGATTTCGATATCGGTATAGTCGCCCATCACCTGCGCGGCCTTCTCCAGCAGTTTCAGCACCAGGTTGACGCCGACGCTGAAGTTGGCGGCGAACACGATGCCGATATGCTGCGCTGCAGCGCGGATCGCCTTCTTGCCCGCGTCATCGAAGCCGGTGGTGCCAATCACCATCGCCTTGTGGTGCGCCACGCAAAAATCCAGGTAGTTCCGCGTGCTTTCCGGGCGGGTGAAGTCGATCAAAATGTCGAACTCGCTCGCCACTTTCTCCAGGCTGTCGCTTACCTTGACGCCCAGCGCGCCAATGCCCGCCAACTCGCCGGCATCGACGCCGATCAGGCTTGAACCCGGGCGCGACAACGCCGCGCCCAACACCACGCCTTCCGCCTGCTGCACCGCCTGGATCAACTGACGGCCCATCCGGCCGCCGGCGCCCGCAATCGCAATGCGGATTTGTGAATCACTCATGCTTGCTCTCTTCTTGATTTGACGCCTATCCCATTAGGCTATCGATTCAGGGTAACTGCCCCGCTGCAGCGCCGCCAGAGGATTCATTTCATAATTAGAAAATTATGATATTCCCCCGTTTTCATCAGCGGCGCTGTCGTGAGATTAACATTCAACCGATTTGGCGGCCTGCGACGATTGTACATAATCATGCAGTTTCCATGGCAAAAAAATGCAGAAAAAAGGCGCCGAAAACGGCGCCTGAGGAACGGAGTGCGGCGATGTCAGGCGGTAATGGCGGCCACTTCGTTGGCGATCGCCGTCAGCGCATCGTGGCGGGCATAGTCCTCACGCACCAGCGCCGCGCGCTGGCGATAGATCGGCTGCTGCAGAATGCGCGTCGCCGCCGCCAGGATCTGTTCAGGGCTTGGCGTGCTGGTGTGCAGGCTGATGCCGCAGCCGGCGGCGACCACGCGCGCGGCCGCCTCCAGTTTGTCTTCGCCGGTGCCGGCGACGATCAGCGGCACGCCGCTGTTCAGCGCATAGTTGATCGAGCCGTAACCGCCGTTGGTGATCAGCAGCGCCGTCTCCGGCAACCAGCGTTCGAAGGAGATAAACTCCCGCACTCTGGCATTGGCCGGCAGCGCGTCCATCAGTCCTTCCGTCGCCCGCCCGCCGGTGGTGGCCAACACCCGCACCGGCAGATGCGCCAGCGCCTGCAGCGTCGGCACGATCAGCTGATGCAAATCGACATTGGCCAACGTGCCCTGAGACACGATCACCAGCGGCCGGCGGTCGTCCGCCTCCCACAGCGTCTCTTCCGACGCCGGCTGGCCGCCGCTGCGCAGCGGGCCGACGAAGCGCACGCCGCTCGGCAGATCGTCGCGCTCATATTCCAGCGCCGTGGTAGCCAGCTGCAGGAAACGCTCGCAGCCGCCGATCAGCGCGTCGGTGAACGGGCGATCCAGCGCCCGCCCGCCCGCCTGCACCAGCGCCGCATCGAAGCTCTGCTGTACTTCATCGAGCAGCACGCGCGTTTCTTCATCCACCAACTGCTCACGGGTCAACGCCTGCGGCAGCAGCGCCGGCGGGATGCGCGGGCCATAAAAAATAGCATCGCGCGAAGAATACGACAGCGGCGTAACGCCGATACCGAAGACCGGCGGCCGTTCGGCAGACTGCAGCAGCGGCAGCACGCCGTAGAAGCAGTTCTCCACCATCAGCAGATCGGTGTCTTCGGCAGCGATAGTCGCACGCAGTTGCCGATCCAGCAGCGGGATCGGCGCGGCGAAGAAATCTTTCAGCGCCAGCGCCATCTGTGCATTGCCCGGCGGCAGGGCGGCGCGCTCGGGGAAGTGCTGCTCCAGGTGGCGGTAATCGAAATCCACCTGCGCGTCGAACGGCACGAAGCTCGCGCCCGCCGCCTCGGCGCGTTCGCGGAACAGCGCGCCGGTCATCACCCGCACCTGATGCCCTTGGGCAATCAGGTGGCGAGCGATAGCTAACATCGGGTAGACGTGCCCCGGAGTGGCGACCGCCGCCATCAGTATCCTTGCCATAATGCTCCTTTTAAGCTTCTGCGTTGGCCGGCTTCAGCGCCAGATTGGCGCACACCGGATTGCTTTGAATATGCACGCGCTGCAAATGACGCGCGGAACGGGCGGTAAAGCCCTCGCGGCCGTGCAACAGCGAGAAGTTGTCCGCCACCACCACGTCGCCCTGTTGCCATTGGTGGGCATAATAGTGACGCGGATCGTACAGATGCTGCTGCAGAGTGTGGTGGAACTGTTCCTGCTGTTGTTCCGGCACGCCGTGATATTCCAGCGCATGTTGATTGAGGAATTTTTTCCCCTCCGTCGGCGGTTCATTGTAGCGCATGATCAAGCCCCTGCCGTTCGGGTGCTGCACCACCAGCGGCGAACAGACTTCACCGCCGTAGTGCACCACCTGCTTGATGCGGTAGGTGATCGAGACCGACAGCCACTGCTCCAGCAACGCTTCGTCCGCATTGGCCAGCAAGCGCGTGGTGTCGACGAAGGTGGTGCATCCGCCTTCGTCCGGCGACGGCGCCGCCACGCAGTGGAATAACTGGAACTCGGGGATGGTCGGCTTATACATGCCATCCCAATGCAGCGGGACGTAGCTGCTGTCGAAAATATGATCCTTGGCGTCCGGATGTTCCTTCACGTCCAGCACCGCGCCAAACGGCCACATCATGATCTCGCCCCACTGCTCGGCGTAGCGCGTCAAAACCTCCCCATCGCTAAAACCGGAGTCGAATCCGCGCAGCACCAGCAAGTGATGCTCCTGCGCCAGCGCCCGCAGCGCTGCCACCGGCAGTTCGCCGATCTTTTGCCCCGGATGCTGCGGCGTCAGGATCGCGCCGAACGGGGTATTCGGTTGAATATGGCAATTAAGCGGTTGGTTATTCATCGGTGATTCTCCTTGCATCGAATGTGCTGCTCACACGGCAACGTGCCGTCAAAACGCGTCCGCCAGGATTTCGGGCGCAAAAGCCTGCAGCGGCCTCAGGCCATCTGCGGTTGTTCGATCAGGTAATGGCTCGGCGTGCCGCGGATCTCCACCAATTCGCCGTCCAGGCTCTGCGCATCTTTACGCTTCATCAGCACGAACTGGCCGTTCACGTTGGCTGCCACGCCATGCCACGGCGTCAGCCAGTCGTCTTTGGTCGGCATCATGTGGATGCCTATCTTCAGGCTGTCGGCCGGCTGCGGGTGAATCGACAGGCGGATCGCCGCCGGGAAATGCTGGGCCAGCAGGTTGCCCCAGGCCCAGCTGCGCTGGATAACGCCGCAGGCGCGCCGTTTGGCGTCTTTTTGCAGCGCGGCGTTGGAACCGCTGTAGCCCGGCAGGAGGCTGTCTTCATACAAGAAGCGCGTGATGGCGCGATACAGCATTAATCCCTGCTCGTCCTGCATCAGCTGGCGCTTGATCGCCTCTTCCGATTCGGCATAACCGTCCACCAACAGCCGGCGCAGCAGATCGTAGTCATCGGTATGCTCCGCCAGGCCTTTGACATCGCCGAGGTTGAACACGCTCAGGTGGGTTGCGCCCACTTCATGCAGCAGGCTTTCAATCTCGCGTTGATAATGGTTGATCGCTTCGTCGCTGACGCGGATCAGATCGCCGAACACGTGGCCGTCGGAACAGATAACGATATGCGCGCCCGGCGGGTAATAGAGTTGAATACGCTGGCACAGCGAGTTGAGGAAGATCAGCGACAGCCGCTCCGCCATGTCCGGCACCGCGCCTATCACCTTATTGGCGTTGGGTGACTTGGTCGGAAAAGCCGGCAGCACGAATTCGATGCGCTGGTCGTTTTCAATGAATGCCCGAATGCGCGGCAATTGCACCTGAGTGACCTGCCGCTCTTCTTCAGCCAGAGAAGCATCGTCGGCGATGAGGCGACGTCGATATTGCAATAATTCACGTAGGATTTTTAATGCTATTTCTTCTTTTTTCTGTGCGCTATCCACAATGAGCTCCTGTTGCGATGTGGCGCGGGTGTATTATTGGCAAGCGCAATAAGATTTATCAAAAAGAGATAAAACGCATGCAAAATAATAATCAGCCCGTCGTTTATATGCTTCAGGCAATATAGGAAAGATGGTGCTATATTATTAGCCCGTATAAATCACAATCTAGGTTAAGTTGTGCTTAACAAACTATGAGCAATATTTTAAAACGCATGGCCATTTTCTCAAAAGTGGTCGATTGTGGCGCATTCAGCATGGCGGCAAAAGAATTGGGCATGACGACATCGGCCGTCAGCCAGCATATTCGCCAGCTGGAGGAACATCTGGGCATTCAATTACTGTTGCGATCGACGCGCTCATTGAGCCTGACCGAAGCCGGATTGTGCTTTTATGAAGATTGTCTGCTGATGATCCACGCCGCCGAGCGCGGGCAACAGCGGATCGCCGCGCTGCGCGGTGAGCTGGTCGGTGAACTGCGCGTCGCCACCTCGACCGAATTCGCCACCCATTATCTGGTGCCGGCGCTGCAGAGCTTCCTCGACGAACACCCGCGCATCACGCTGCGGTTGGAAATCCACGATGAGAGAATAGACCTCATCGCGCAACGCATCGATCTGGCAATACGCGGCGGCGCGCTGGCTGACTCCAGCTACGTCTCAACGCGGCTGGCGCGCTGCCGCGAAGTGCTGTGCGCGTCCCCGGCCTATCTGGCACACCACGGGGTGCCGGATTCGCCTCAGGCGCTGACCCATCATCATTGGGTCACCTTTACGCCGCTCGGCAATCCGCAGTTTGTTCGCCTGATCCATCGCGACGGCGGCGAGCACCGCATGCGCATGACCGGGCGACTGTTCACCAACAGCGGCATGGCGATGAAGGAGCTGGCGCTGACCGGCAAAGGCATCATTCGCAATTTCTTCGCCAACGTTGAACGAGAGTTGCGCAGCGGCGAGCTGATTGAAATATTGCCCGACTGGCGATTACCGGAAATTAATTGCTATGCCATTATGCCGAGACGGGAGATCCAGCCATTAAAAGTCCGGCGATTGCTGGAGCATATGAAGCTCTATTTAAAGGAGAAAGGATTAAACGACCTAGAACAGATTCGACAAGAATAAAATAAGAAACATCTGCAAGACTACTATTGTAATTATTGTAATCACGTTGACGACACCAGGCCCTATTTAGATTGCAGCCTAATGATATTCTATTTAATGACTTCATTCAGCCTATATAATTAATGACGCCACCGCTATTTCAAATACTCAGAATAAATTTGACTTTAGTTAGCAGAAAATTTGAATATACTCAGCATTTTATTTTCAATGCCGTTGGCATTCCAAAAAAAACGGGAAGCCTAAGCTCCCCGTTGTCATTCACTCACGCACCTCAGTCAATCTGACGGACGTCCACGCGCAGCTCTTTCGGCACTTCGAACACGATGTTCTCTTCACGCCCGCTGATTTCATGCACGTCCAGGCCGCCCAGCGCTTTCAGGCGGGAGATCACCTCCTGCACCAGCACATCCGGTGCCGAGGCGCCGGCGGTAACGCCAATATTGCGCGCTTCGCTCAGCCAGCTTTCCTGAATATCCGCCGCCGAATCGATCAGATAAGCCGGTTTTCCAACGCGCTGCGCCAGTTCCGCCAGACGGTTAGAGTTGGAGGAGTTCTTCGACCCCACCACCAGCACCACGTCCGCATCGCCGGCCAGGTTGCGCACCGCTTCCTGACGGTTGGTGGTGGCGTAGCAAATGTCATCCTTGCGCGGACCGATAATGCTCGGGAAGCGTTGACGCAGCGCGTCGATCACGTCCGAGGTATCATCCACCGACAGCGTGGTCTGCGTCATGAAGCACAGGTTGTTTTCGTCTTTCACCTGCAGTTTCCACACGTCATCCGGCGACTCGACCAGGTACATGCCGCCCTGCGGATTGCTGTACTGGCCCATGGTGCCTTCCACCTCCGGATGCCCGGCATGGCCGATCAGAATCGCTTCGGTGCCGCGGCGGCTGGCACGCGCCACTTCCATATGCACCTTGGTCACCAGCGGACAGGTGGCGTCGAACAGCATGGTCAGATCGCGCGCCTTGGCTTCGGCGCGCACCGCCTGAGACACGCCGTGCGCCGAAAAGATCAGGATAGAGCCGTCCGGCACTTCGGCGATCTCTTCGATAAACACGGCGCCGCGCTCACGCAGGCTGTCGACCACGTAGCGGTTGTGCACCACTTCATGCCTTACGTAGATCGGCGCGCCATACAGCTCCAGCGCGCGTTCCACGATGCTGATCGCACGATCAACCCCGGCGCAGAAGCCGCGCGGGTTAGCCAGCAATATTTGCATGCGTCTCCTCCTGCTGCGGATCGATCTCCAGCACTTCGATGTCGAAGGTCACCGGATGGCCCGCCAGCGGATGGTTGAAATCGACGGTGATCGAATCTTCCGCCACCGCGCGCACCACGCCCGGCATTTCACTGCCGTCGATGGCGGTAAACAGCATGATGGTGCCCACGTCCGGCACGCCGGTTTCCGCGAAGTCGCGGCGCGAGAAGAACTGGACCAGATCCGGGTTCTCCGCGCCGAACGCCGCTTCCGGCTGCAGGGTAAAGGCGCACTTGTCACCCGCGCGCAGGCCGAGCAGTTGCTCTTCCAGCGGCGCCGACAGGCTGCCGTCACCCAGGCGGAACAGCGCCGGTTTGCCGCTGCTGCGGGTGGATTCGGCGGTCGAACCGTCTTCCAGTTTCAGCGTGAAGTGAACCAGCACCGCGCTGTCACTGATAACCTGAGCCGTCATATTACTCACCTTTACTCTTTGCGCCTTTGCTCGCCGGCGACAGGAAACCTTCCAGCACGATCATCGCCGCACCCACGCAGATAAAGCTGTCCGCCAGATTGAAGGTCGGGTAGTGCCAGTCACCGACGTAGAAGTCGATGAAGTCGACCACGAAACCGTGCCACAGGCGATCGAACAGGTTGCCCAACGCCCCGCCGATAATAAAGGCGTAGGCGATGTTGTTCAGCTTCTGCTGCGCGGTGCTGCGGTACATCATCACCAGCAGCACCGCGACGATGGCGATGGCGATGCCGGCAAAGAACCAGCGCTGCCAGCCGCCATGGTCGGCCAGGAAGCTGAACGCGGCGCCGTAGTTGCGCGCGTAAAACAGGTTGAACGACGGGATCAACGGCTGGGACTGGCCCAGCGTAAAGTTAGCGAGGATCCACTGTTTGCTTCCGAAATCCAGCGCCAGCACCGCCACCACAACCCACAGCCAACGCAGGCCGGTCGAACAAATTGGTTTACTCATCAGGCGCAAGTTCTCAGGCAAAGTTACGCTTCTCGCCGTCACCGGCGACGTTGCTCACACAGCGGCCGCAGATGTCTGCATGCTCCGCCACCAGGCCGATATCGGTGGTGTAATGCCAGCAGCGCGGGCACTTCTCACCTGGCGCTGTGCTGAAGGCGATCTTCAGCCCTTTCAACAGCTCGGAGGCCTGCGCATCGGCCGGCGCATCCGCCAATGGCGCAACGCTTGCCGCAGAGGTCAGCAGCACAAAGCGCAGCTCATCCTGCAGGCTGTTCAGACGCGCCGCCAACTCGCTGTCGGCATACAGCGTCACCGCCGCTTCCAGCGAACCGCCGAGGCGTTTGTCGGCACGCGCCTGCTCCAGCACCTTGTTCACTTCACCGCGCACTTTCAGCAGCTCAGCCCAGAAAGCGTCGTTCATCGGCTCGCCTTCCGCCAGCCCGAACAGGCCGTCGTACCACTCTTCAGTGAACACGTACTGCGCGCGTTTGCCCGGCATGAAGCCCCAGATCTCGTCTGCGGTGAACGACATGATCGGCGCCATCCAGCGCACCAGCGCTTCGACGATGTGATACAGCGCGGTCTGGCAGCTGCGGCGAGCGACGCTGTCGCTCTTGGCGGTGTACTGACGATCCTTGATGATATCCAGGTAGAAGGAGCCCATCTCGACCGAGCAGAACTGCATCAGGCGCTGCACCACTTCGTGGAAATCGTAGTTGGCGTAAGCCTGCTCGATATCCTGCTGCGCCGCCAGCGCGCGGCCGACCGCCCAGCGATCCAGCACCACCATGTCTTCAGGCGCCACGCAATCGGTGCTCGGCTCGAACCCGTTCAGGTTGGCCAGCAGGAAGCGCGCGGTGTTGCGGATGCGGCGATAAGAGTCGGCGGAACGCTTGAGGATCTCGTCGGACACCGCGATCTCGCCGGTGTAATCGGTCGACGCCACCCACAGACGCAGAATGTCGCCGCCCAGCTTGTTCATCACGTCCTGCGGGCTGACGGTGTTGCCGATCGACTTGGACATCTTGCGGCCCTGGCCGTCGACGGTGAAGCCGTGGGTCAGCACTTCCTTGTACGGCGCCTTGCCCTTCATCGCGGTGGAGATCATCAGCGATGACATGAACCAGCCGCGGTGTTGGTCGGAGCCTTCCAGATACATGTCGGCGCCGTGGCCGTTGAATTCAGGACGCACGTCGACAACCGAGGCGTGGGTGGAACCGGAATCGAACCACACGTCCAGCGTATCCGGCACTTTCACGTAGTCGGCGGCTTCCGCGCCGAGGATGTCAGCCGCGTCCAGATCCCACCAGGCCTGAATGCCGTCTTGCTCGACGCGCTTGGCCACTTCTTCCATCAGCTCAACGCTGCGCGGGTGCAGCTGTTCGGTCTCTTTATGCACGAACAGCGACATCGGCACGCCCCAGGTGCGCTGACGCGAGATACACCAGTCCGGGCGGTTGGCGACCATCATTTCGATGCGCGCCTGGCCCCAATCCGGGATCCACTGCACGCCCTTGATCTCTTCCAGCGACTGCTGACGCAGGCCTTTCTGATCCATGCTGATGAACCACTGCGGCGTGGCGCGGAAGATGATCGGCGTCTTGTGGCGCCAGCAGCACGGATAGCTGTGCAGGAACTTCTCGACGTGCAGCAGCGCGCCTTTCTCACGCAGCAGATCGACGATCAGATCGTTGGCCTTGAAGACGAACTTGCCGTCCAGCAGCGGGTAGGTGCCGGTCAGGTAGCAGCCGTTCGGCCCTACCGGGTTGGCCACTTCCAGGCCGTATTTCTGGCCGATCACGAAGTCGTCCGGGCCGTGGCCCGGCGCGGTATGCACCGCACCGGTACCGGCGTCCAGCGTCACGTGCTCGCCGAGGATCGCCGGCACGTCGAAGTCCATGAACGGGTGTTTGAAGCGCAGCAGCTCCAGATCGGCGCCTTTGCAGCTGCCCAGCACCGTCCACTCGGTGATGCCGGCGCGTTTCATCACGCTTTCCACCAGTTCGGCCGCCAGGATCAGGCACTGGCCGTCAACCTGCACCAGCTGATAGGTGAAGTCCGGGTGCAGCGAGATCGCGCGGTTGGCCGGCAAGGTCCACGGCGTGGTGGTCCAGATAACCAGCGAGATGGCGCCGTTGAAGTGGCTCACGCCGAACTTGGCCGCCACGGCAGCCGCGTCGGCCGCATGGAAGCTCACGTCGATCGACGGCGAAGTCTTGTCGTAGTACTCCACTTCCGCTTCCGCCAGCGACGAGCCGCAGTCGGTGCACCAGTGAACCGGCTTGGCGCCTTTCAGCAGGTGGCCGTTGCTGATGATCTTGCCCAGCGCGCGGATGATGTTGGCTTCGGTTTTGAAGTCCATCGTCAGGTACGGACGATCCCAGTCGCCCAACACGCCCAGACGGATGAAGTCCTTCTTCTGGCCTTCAACCTGCTCGGCCGCGTACTCGCGGCACTTCTGGCGGAACTCGGCCGCCGTCAGCTTCTCGCCCGGCTTGCCGTACAGTTGCTCAACCTTCAGTTCGATCGGCAGGCCGTGGCAGTCCCAACCCGGCACATAAGGCGAGTCGAAGCCGGCCATCCCTTTCGACTTGATGATAATGTCTTTGAGAATCTTGTTAACCGAGTGACCAATGTGAATGCTGCCGTTCGCATACGGAGGGCCGTCATGCAAAATGAAGGTTTTTTTGCCCTTTTTGGCAGTACGAATAATCCCGTACAGATCCTGTTCATACCAACGTTGCAGCATGCCAGGTTCGCGCTTGGCGAGATCGCCGCGCATCGGGAACCCTGTTTCCGGCAAGTTCAGGGTATTCTTGTAGTCACTCATGAGATTCTCGTTTCCGTTTTCGGCTATTTACCCGTCACACTTCAAGCTGCATCTTTGTCGGCCGCCCTTTCTCACCCGAATCACTTGCCTATGCAAGCTCATCGGGGTTCGCGCGGTTGCCGCCGCGATGCAACTCGAATTGTTTAGGGTAAACGATTAAACCAGTGTTTTTAACCCGAAGAACTTCCGGGCCGTCACCACATCATTGGCGATTTGCTGCTTAAGGGCATCGAGCGAAGCAAACCGCTGTTCATTGCGCAATTTTGCGCGGAGCACCACCTCAATATGGCGCCCGTAAAGATCCATTGTGACATCCAGCAGATGCACTTCCAGCTGCTGGCGCACGCCGGCGACGGTCGGGCGCGTGCCGATATTGGCCACGCCCGGCAGCGGCTTCGGCCCCAGGCCGTACACTTCCACCGCATACACTCCTTTCACCGGTGCCACCAGACGCTTGAGCGGCAAATTGGCAGTCGGGAAGCCGATGGTGCGCCCCAGCTCGTCGCCGTGCACCACGCGCCCGGAAATGCTGTACGGGTGGCCCAGCAGGGTCTCCGCCAGCGGCAGATCGTCCTCGCTCAGCGCGGTGCGGATCGCGGTGCTGCTGATGCGCCGCTCGCCTTCGCGGAAGGTCGGGGTGCTGACCACGTCGAAGCCGTACTCTTTTCCGGCCTGCTGCAATAGCGGAAAATCGCCCTGACGCCCGGCGCCAAAGCGAAAATCATCCCCCACCATCAGGAATTTGACGCCCAGTTTTTCCACCAGCAGCTCGGCGACGAACGCCTGCGCGGTGTTGGCGGCGAAACGCGGATCGAACTTGACGCACAGCAGGTAATCGACGCCCGCCTGCGCCAGATAGTTGGCCTTGTCGCGCAGGCGCGTCAAGCGGGCCGGCGCTTTGTCTGCGGCGAACATCTCCAGCGGCTGCGGCTCAAAGATCATGACCATCACCGGCAGCCCGAGGCGTTTCCCCTGTTGCTTCAACTGTTCCAGCAACGCCTGATGGCCGCGATGCACGCCGTCAAAGTTGCCGATGGTGAGCACGCAACCATGGTGGCGCGCCCGGATATTGTGAATGCCGCGAATTAGCTCCATAGCTGGCTCAAAACAGTGGAAATCGGCGGATTATACCTTGTACAGCCGGTAAGGTTAACCCGCGATTGGTGCCTTTATGTAATAGACATACCATACCGGAGATAATCTGTGCGTGAAACGGCTTCGCCACAGTTTATCCGGCGCTGCCGGGGCGATTCTCGACCGCGGCCAACGGCTTGCGCCCGCCGCGGCAAATCATTGGCGAATTTTCTCGCGAAACACTGTATTCCCAAGAGCGAAGCTGGTAAAATCCTGCGCCATCACAACGTAGCGAGTGCCGCCTGTACAAACGGCGCTTATTTGCACAAATCCATTGACAAACGAAGGCTAAAAGGGCATATTCCTCGGCCTTTGAATTGTCCTCAATAGAATATATTTGGGAGTTGGACCTTGGCTAATATCAAATCAGCTAAGAAACGCGCCGTACAGTCTGAGAAACGCCGCAAGCATAACGCAAGCCGTCGCTCAATGGTGCGTACCTTCATCAAGAAGGTAGACGCAGCTATCGCAGCTGGCGACAAAGAAGCAGCACAAAATGCATTCCTGGTAATGCAGCCACTGGTGGACCGTCAGGCAGCTAAAGGCCTGATCCACAAAAACAAAGCAGCGCGTCATAAGTCAAACCTGACTGCACGCATCAACGCAATGCAATAAGCATTTCGTTATCTGCTTGATAAAAAAACCGGCTCAGGCCGGTTTTTTTACGTCCTGCGTTCAGTGAACCGCTAGCAGGAAAACAGCGCCGAGAAGTCTTTGTTGCAGACGCGCTGCACCGCCGGATGCTGGATCATGCGCTCGGCGAAGATGATGTAATACTCCTCCTGCACGCTGTCGATGCGCCCAATCTCCACCACGTTGTCATCGTTGTAGGTATCCTGCGCATACAGCGTCGGCGCCACGAAGATCGCATTGTGGTACATGCCGAAGGCCTTCATCAGCGCCGCATCGTCGAACTCGCCCAGAATTTCCACCTGAATACCCTGCGTATTGAACCAGTTGAGCAGCTTGCGCCCCAACATCGAACGACGGCCGGGGATCAGCAGCTTGCGCTGCTCCAGACAGGCCGGAAACGGCAGCTCCGGCGCCGGCTGGCGACAGAAAAAGCTGATGCCGCACTCGCCCAGCTTCAGCGAGAACAGCCCTTCCTGCTGGCTAGAGTCCACCGGGCAATCCGACAGGATCATATCCAGCTTGTGCTGGCTGAGCTGCTCCAGCAGCATCTCGTGCGTCGATTCAAAGCAACGCAGGTGGATCTGCTCGTTGTCCACCACCACCGCCGTTTCCAATACCTGGCTGACCAGCCGCTTCGACAGCGCGTCCGCCACGCCGACGTCGAACAACAGGTTGGACTCTTTGCGGTAGTTGACGATATCCAGCATTTCCTGACTGAGCATGAACATCTTGTCGGCATAGCGGAACACCAGCTGCCCCAGCTCCGAAGGCACCAACCCGCGCCCCTGGCGTTTGAACAGCTTGCCGTCCAACCGCTCTTCCAGCGCTTTGATCTGGCCGGTGATGGTCTGCGGCGTCAGAAACAACGCTTCGGCGGCACCGACCACGGAACCGGCCTTGCAGACCTGCCAGAAATAGTAAAGGTGATTAAAGTTGATATGCGACATCCTCACGAGCGGCTCTCCTTAACAACGTTTCGCAGCGGCAAACGGTGTGCCGTGACGAGCGACAAACTTCCTTTCCCTGCTTCAGACAACGTATAGCCCCATTAGTCCCAACGAAGAACGGCCGAAGCTGCACATATTTTATACCGTACAGCTCCGACCAGCCATTTTATTATGTGCCCTTACCGGGCACATTCAGGATTAACGCACGCGCGGCAACGCCAGACGCAGTAATCCATACCCTACCACCGCCGCAGTGGTGGAGCCCAACAGGATCCCCAGGCGGGAATAGGTGCTGAGCGCCGCATCCGCATCGCCGAACGCCAGCGAGGCGATAAAAATCGACATGGTAAAACCAATGCCGCAAAGCACCGAAACGGCAAACACCTGTTTGAAGCCGATACCTTCAGGCAAACGGGCGATGCCCATTTTCACCGCCAGCAGGCTGAAGAGGAAAATCCCCAGCGGCTTGCCGATAAACAGGCCAGCCGCAATCCCAACCGGCAGCAGCGACGTCAATCCCTCCAGCGATACGCCCTGCAAAGAGACCCCGGCGTTGGCGAAAGCGAACAGCGGCAGGATCATGAACGCCACCCAAGGGTGCAGCTCATGCTCCAGCGTTTCCGACGGCGATGGCCCCTTTTTGACGTTCAACGGGATCATAAAGCCGACAATCACCCCGGCCAGCGTCGCATGCACCCCGGACTTGAGGATCGCCACCCACAGCACCAGGCCGACCATCATGTACAGCGAGGTCTTGCCCACGCCGCGCCAGTTCATCACCGCCAGCAGCGCCGTCGCCGCCGCCGCCACGCCCAGCGCCACCATCGACACTTCGTGGGTGTAGAACAGCGCGATGATGATGATCACGCCCAGGTCATCGATGATCGCCAGCGCCAACAGGAACACTTTCAGGCTGGTTGGCACGCGGTTGCCCAGCAGCGCCATGACGCCCAGCGCAAAGGCGATGTCGGTCGCGGCCGGGATCGCCCAACCCTGGCGGGTAACTTCATCCGCGCCGTTGAACAGCAGGTAAATCAGCGCCGGCGCCAACATGCCGCCCAGCGCGGCGATCGCCGGAAACACCGCCTTGTCACGCCCGGACAGCGAGCCTTGCATCAGCTCGCGCTTGACCTCGAGCCCCACCACCAGGAAGAAGATGGCCATCAGGCCGTCGTTTATCCACAGCAGCAGCGGTTTAGCGATCTCCAGCGAAGCTACCTTCACCATCACCGGCAGGTTAAGGAATGCCTGATAGATCCCCTGCGCCGGGGTGTTGGCCATGATCAGGGCGACGATCGCCGCCGCGATCAGAATGATACCGCCCGCGGCTTCCTGACGTAAAAATTGACGAATGATGTTAGTCACAGTACGTCTCTCCAAATCTGTGCAGGACATAGCGCCCTGCGAACCACAGTCATGAAGTGAGTATAGAGGGCGTTTTAGTTCGAAAAAATAAGTTTATAAATGCTAAATAACTCGAAAAAATCGATAAAAAGCACGAATAAGTCACATTTACGTTGTGGAATTAGCGGTTTAGCGCGCAAATAAAAACCCCGGGACAGATGCCCGGGGTTCGCACATAAACCAACAGAAACAGCAGGTTAGCGAGTCAGATCGTCAAAGAACTTTTTCACCCCGTCGAAGAAGCTCTTCGAGCGCGGGCTGTTCTTGTCGCCGGACGGGCCACCCAGGCTCTCTTCCAGCTCACGCAGCAGCTGCTTTTGCTTGTCGTTCAGATTGACCGGGGTTTCCACCACCACGCGGCACAGCAGGTCGCCCTGGCTGCCGCCACGCACCGATTTCACGCCCTTGCCGCGCATGCGGAACAGCTTGCCGGTTTGGGTCTCCGAAGGCACCTTCAGTTTCACCCGGCCGTCCAGCGTCGGTACTTCAATCTCGCCGCCCAGCGCCGCCATGGCGAAGTTGATCGGCACTTCACAGTACAGGTTGTTGCCTTCACGCTCGAAGATCGGGTGCGCCTTCACCTGCACCTGAACGTACAGATCGCCCGCCGGTGCGCCGTGCTCGCCGGCTTCGCCTTCACCCGCCAGGCGGATACGATCGCCGGTATCCACGCCGGCCGGAATTTTCACCGACAGCGTTTTGGATTTTTCTACCCGGCCGTGGCCGTGGCACTTGTTGCACGGATCTTTGATGATCTGACCGCGGCCATGGCAGTGCGGACACGCCTGCTGCACGGTGAAGAAGCCCTGACGCATCTGCACCTGGCCCTGGCCGTGACAGGTTGGGCAGGTGACCGGTGAGCTGCCCGGTTTGGCGCCGCTGCCGTGGCAGACGTCGCACTCTTCCAGCGTCGGGATGCGGATCTCTTTGGTGACGCCACGTACCGCTTCCTCGAGGGTCAGCTCCATGTTATAGCGCAGATCGGAACCGCGGCTGGCGCGCTGACGGCGGCCTCCGCCGAAGATGTCGCCAAACACGTCGCCAAAGATATCGCTGAAGTCGGCGCCGCCGCCAAAGCCGCCGCCGCCCATGCCGCCCTGTTCAAAGGCCGCGTGCCCATACTGGTCGTAGGCCGCGCGTTTCTGGTCGTCGGTCAGAACTTCGTAAGCTTCTTTAACTTCTTTAAACTTGGTTTCGGCGTCTTGTTCCTGGTTGCGGTCAGGATGGTATTTCATCGCCAGGCGTTTGTACGCCTTTTTGATCTCACGTTCATCCGCCGTCTTGCTGACGCCGAGAATCTCGTAATAGTCTTTCTTCGCCATTCTTTCGCTTACCCTTAACATGCGTGCACGGGCGCAGAGTTGCCTCGACGCCCGTGCTGGTTTCCGGGAGCGGCACCTCGGCCGCCCCGTGCCCGCTTAAGGGCGATTATTTTTTGTCTTTAACTTCTTCGAACTCGGCGTCAACCACGTCGTCGTCTTTCTGCGCCGCGTTGTCCGCGCCGGCGTCAGCACCCTGCTGAGCCTGCTGCGCCTGAGCCATTTCCAGCAGTTTGCCGGAAACCTGCACCAGTGCCTGAGTCTTCGCTTCGATCTCGGCTTTATCTTCGCCTTTCACCGCCGCTTCCAGATCCTTCAGCGCCGCTTCAATCGCCGTTTTGTCTTCCGCCGGCAGTTTGTCGCCCGCTTCTTCCAGCTGCTTGCGAGTGCCGTGGATCAGGTGATCCGCCTGGTTACGCGTCTGCACCAGCTCTTCGAACTTGCGGTCCGCTTCAGCGTTCAGCTCGGCGTCGCGCACCATTTTCTGGATTTCGTCTTCGTTCAGGCCAGAAGATGCCTTGATGGTGATCTTCTGCTCACGACCGGTGTTCTTGTCTTTGGCAGACACGTGCAGGATGCCGTCGGCATCGATATCGAAGGTCACTTCGATCTGCGCCATGCCGCGCGGCGCCGCCTGGATGCCGTCCAGGTTGAACTGGCCCAGAGATTTGTTATCGCTGGCGCGCTTACGCTCACCCTGCAGCACGTGGATGGTTACCGCAGACTGGTTGTCTTCCGCAGTAGAGAACACCTGGCTGTGCTTGGTCGGGATAGTGGTGTTTTTGGTGATCAGCGGCGTCATCACGCTGCCCATGGTTTCGATACCCAGCGACAGCGGGGTCACGTCCAGCAGCAGAACGTCTTTCACATCACCGGCCAACACGCCGCCCTGTACCGCAGCGCCCACGGCAACCGCTTCGTCCGGGTTCACGTCTTTACGCGGCTCTTTGCCGAAGAAGTCTGCGACTTTCTTCTGCACCATTGGCATACGGGTCTGGCCGCCCACCAGGATCACGTCCTGGATGTCGGAAACCGACAGGCCTGCGTCTTTCAGCGCCACTTTCAGCGGCTCGATGGAGCGCGCCACCAAATCTTCAACCAGCGACTCGAGTTTGGCGCGAGTCACTTTGATGTTCATGTGTTTTGGACCGGTCGCGTCTGCAGTGATGTACGGCAGGTTAACGTCGGTCTGCTGAGCGGAAGACAGTTCGATCTTCGCTTTCTCAGCGGCTTCTTTCAGACGCTGCATCGCCAGCGGATCGTTGCGCAGATCGATGCCCTGATCTTTCTTGAACTCTTCCACCAGGTAGTTGATCAGACGGCTGTCGAAGTCTTCGCCACCCAGGTGGGTGTCACCGTTGGTCGCCAGCACTTCGAAGGTTTTTTCGCCGTCAACGTCGTCGATTTCGATGATGGAGATATCGAAAGTACCGCCGCCCAGGTCATAAACCGCGATGGTGCGGTTGCCGACTTCTTTGTCCAGGCCATAGGCCAGGGCCGCCGCGGTCGGTTCGTTGATGATGCGCTTGACTTCCAGACCCGCGATGCGGCCGGCGTCTTTGGTCGCCTGACGCTGGGCGTCGTTGAAGTAAGCCGGTACGGTGATAACCGCTTCAGTTACCGGTTCGCCCAGGTAATCTTCCGCCGTTTTCTTCATTTTTTTCAGCACTTCCGCAGAGATCTGCGGCGGAGCCATTTTCTGGCCTTTCACTTCCAGCCAGGCGTCGCCGTTGTCGGCTTCGACGATTTTGTACGGCATGATCGCTTTGTCGCGCTGCGCTTCTTCATCCTGGAAGCGGCGACCGATCAGGCGCTTGATGGCGAACAGGGTGTTTTCAGGGTTGGTGACTGCCTGACGCTTAGCCGGCTGGCCAACCAGAGTTTCACCGTCCTGGGTATATGCGATAATAGAAGGAGTGGTGCGGTCGCCCTCGGCGTTTTCCAGCACGCGTGCCTTGGCACCATCCATAATTGCTACGCAAGAGTTGGTCGTACCCAGGTCGATACCAATAATTTTGCCCATCTAAACGTCTCCACTAAAAAATTCATAATCAGTCAGGTTGCTAACCTATATGCGGGCGATTTTTTGCTTTTCAACTGCCCGATATCTCAGTGCGACCCGCGGTTAGCAGCTGCGGTTGCAAATAAGATGGGGCCATCCAACCCGGCATCAAGGGGCAAGGCGAAAAAAATTTCTTTTTTTATCGTCATTCAGATCATTGTTTCCGGTTGCGGGGATCATTATGATGCGCGCGCTCTGGTGGAAAACTTCGATTTTTTGGCCATTCAGACCATTTATGATTTTAATTCGCTGTTTCCGTTAATTTTCTGTTATCGCAGAGGACTTATGCACACCAACAAGTTGGCGAATCCCGGCCCTCTCGGCCTGATGGGCTTCGGGATGACCACCGTCTTGCTGAACCTGCACAACGCGGGCTTTTTCCCACTGAACTCCGCCATCATCAGCATGGGGATTTTCTTCGGTGGCCTGGCACAGATCCTGGCCGGACTGCTGGAGTACAAGAAGGGCAACACCTTCGGCATGACCGCCTTCACCGCCTACGGCAGCTTCTGGCTGAGCCTGGTCGGCCTGCTGCTGCTGCCGCGCCTGGGCCTGGCAGAGGCCACCGAGGCCCACGTGCTGGGCATCTACCTGGCGCTGTGGGGCGTCTTCACCCTGTTCATGTTCTTCGGCACCCTGGGCGCCAACCGCGTGCTGCAGTTCGTGTTCGCCAGCCTGACGCTGCTGTTCGCCCTGCTGGCCGTCGGCAACATCACCGGCAACCACACGCTGCTGACCTTCGCCGGCTATGAAGGGATTATCTGCGGCGCCAGCGCCATTTACCTGGCGATGGCCGAAGTACTCAACGAGCAGTATGGCCGCACCGTGCTGCCGATTGGCGAACCGGCTCCGGCGCGCGTCGCGGCCTCACCGGTCACGGCGTAATCGCCCGCCCCTGATGAAAAAGCCCTGCACTGCAGGGCTTTTTTTTAGCTGTAGGAATCGGCTCGCCGCTCCCCGGCTTCGCTGTTCAGGTCACGATGCAGGTAGAAGCCGAGCAGCAGCCCGATGAGCGACAGCGCCAACACATAGTAAGCGGGCGCTAACGGGGTTAATTTCATGATCAACGTCACAAAAATAGGGGTTAAACCGCCAAAAATAGCGTACGAGACGTTATATGAGAACGAGATACCGGTAAACCGCACTTCCGCCGGGAATGCCCGCACCATCACGTACGGTACGGCCCCCACCACGCCTACGCTGAACCCCACCAGAGCATAACAGGCGAACAGCATTTCCGGGCGCACGCCCACCGTCTGATAGAACAGCCAGCTGCAGCCGGCCAGCAGTACACTGCCGACCACCAGCGTTTTGCTGGCACCGAAGCGATCGGCCGACAAACCGGCGACGATGCAGCCGACGATCAACATGATGGTGGCGATGCTGTTGGCCTGCAGCGTCAAGGCCGGCGCGATGCCGAACTGCTTTTGCAGATAGGTCGGGGTCATCAGAATCACCACCACGATGCCGGCGGAGAGCAGCCAGGTCAGCAGCATCGACACCGCCACTTCCCGTTTGTAGTTGAGCACCACCGATTTCAGCGGCAGCTCCTCGGCCAGCGCTTTACGCGCCTGCATCTCGATAAAGATCGGCGTTTCCTGCAGCCAGCGGCGCAGGTACATCGCCACCAGGCCGAACATGCCGCCAAGCAGGAATGGAATGCGCCAGCCGCCGCCGGCAATGCTCTGCGGGCTGAGCGTGGTGTTGATCACCGTCGCCACCACCGAGCCCAGCAGGATGCCCACCGTCAGCCCGGCGGTCAGCGTGCCGCAGGCGAAGCCGATGCGCCGGCGCGGCACGTGTTCGGCGACGAAGACCCAGGCGCCCGGCACCTCACCGCCGATCGCCGCCCCCTGCAGCACACGCATCAGCAGCAGCAACAGCGGCGCGGCGATGCCGATGCTGGCGTAGGTCGGCAGCAGGCCCATCGCCAGCGTCGGCAACGCCATCAGCAGAATG
Organism: Serratia sp. Z4; assembly: GCF_009900725.1. Classification (NCBI taxonomy): domain Bacteria; kingdom Pseudomonadati; phylum Pseudomonadota; class Gammaproteobacteria; order Enterobacterales; family Yersiniaceae; genus Serratia; species Serratia sp. Z4. The sequence goes on along the minus strand of NZ_JAAABD010000003.1, from coordinate 228,066 downwards.
CTCAGGGTAAACATCTTTTTGCGGCCGACCAGATCGCCGAAGTGCGCCATCACGATGCCGCCCAGCGGGCGGGCCAGATAGCCGGCGGCGAAGATGCCGAAGGTTTGCACCAGCCGCAGCCATTCCGGCATGTCCGCCGGGAAGAACAGATCGCCGACCACGGCGGCGAAGAACACGAAGATGATGAAGTCGTAAAACTCCAGCGCGCCGCCCAACGCGGCCAACGTCAGCGTTTTGTAGTCTTGCCGGTTCAGCCGGCGATTAGTGTCGTGAGGCATAGGGCACCGTCGGTAAAGGCTGTAAAAATAAAAGCCGCAGGCTTTCTGTAAAAGAATCCTTACTATAGCGGCAAATTATTTTCACACCAGACGGGTTGAAGCCGATCTCGCAGATTGCTGAAATTTAGAGGTTTATCTCGCGACGCGCGCTCTTTGGCCGAAATGCTGCTACCACTGCGGCATGCGTTTCGACGTAAGGCCCGTCGAGCAGCTGAATGCAGTAAGGCACGCTGGCGAAGATGCCGTGCACCACCGCATTGCCCTGCTCATCCTTTACCCCTTCCAGCGTTTCCTTGATCGACTTCGGTTGGCCGGGCAGGTTGATGATCAGCGCCTGTTTGCGGATCGCCCCCACCTGGCGAGAAAGAATTGCCGTTGGCACATAGTGTAGGCTGATCTGACGCATTTGCTCGCCGAAGCCGGGCATCACGCGATCGGCGATCGCCAGCGTGGCGTCGGGGGTGACATCACGGCGCGCCGGCCCGGTGCCGCCAGTGGTCAGCACCAGATGGCAGCCCATTTCGTCCACCAGCTCGCACAGCGTCTGTTCTATTTGCGTCTGCTCATCGGGGATCAGCCGGGTTTCCAGCTTGAACGGCGTCGCCAGCGCGCCGGCCAGCCACTCCTCCAGCGCCGGAATGCCTTTATCCTGGTAAACGCCGCCGGAAGCGCGGTCGGAAACGGAAACCAAACCAATACGTAAAATATCCATGCGTAACCTCTACAGCCTGATGGGGTCCGAACGGGCTCGTCCCCCGTTCTGTTGTCATTGCCGAGAGTATAAGGGCTTCCCCCGCCGGCAGGGGCGTCGGGCATAAAAAAAGGTGGCCTGAGCCACCTTTTTACTGCGCGATCTGCGGGAATTACAGCAGGTCGGCGATCATTTTTTCCAGTTTGCCCTGGTCTACGGCGAACTTGCGGATGCCGTCGGTCAGTTTCTCGACCGCCATCGGATCCTGGTTGTGCTGCCAGTAGAACTCAGGTTCGGTCAGTGCGGCAGGACGCGCCTTCACTTCACCGGTATAAGACAGTTTGCGCTCCAGCGCGCCTTCGCTCTCCGCCAGCTCTTTCAGCAGCGCAGGGGCGATGGTCAGGCGGTCGCAGCCGGCCAGTTCGATGATTTCGCCGACGTTGCGGAAGCTGGCGCCCATCACCACGGTGTTGTAGCCGTGCTGTTTGTAATACTGGTAAATTTCGGTCACGGAGATCACGCCCGGATCTTCGTGCGGGGCGAACTCTTTCTTGTCGCCGTTGGCTTTGTACCAGTCGAGGATACGGCCGACGAACGGCGAGATCAGGTAAACGCCGGCTTCGGCACAGGCGCGAGCCTGAGCGAAGGAGAACAGCAGCGTCAGGTTACAGTTGATGCCTTCTTTCTCCAGCTGCTCCGCCGCGCGGATGCCCTGCCAGGTCGAGGCCAGTTTGATCAGAATGCGATCGTTGCTGATGCCGGCTTCGTTGTACAGCTTGATCAGGCGCTTGGCCTTGGCCACGCTGGCAACGGTGTCGTAAGACAGGCGTGCATCCACTTCGGTGGAGATGCGGCCCGGAACCAGTTTGAGGATCTCCAGACCGATGTTGACCGCCAGCTTGTCGGCGGCATCGGCGATTTGCTGCTCGCGATCGCTGCTCTGGCCGCGCGCCCAGGCGATGGCTTCGTCAATCAGTTTGCGGTATTCAGGAATTTGGGCTGCATTGAGGATCAGCGAAGGGTTGGTTGTGGCGTCCTGCGGTTGATACAGCTTCATTGCCGCGATATCACCCGTATCTGCAACCACCGTGGTCAGCTGGCGCAGGGAAGTTAATTTGTCGGTCATGTTGGCATTATCTCATCGTTTGTGCATGAACTTTTGGCATTGTTCAACCATGCCCTACCCTGATAATAACATGCGCCAAGCCCGGTGCAAGGCTGGAAAACCGCGGCGCACAAGCATCTGTTTTATCCTTGGGCGAGCAACCGTTTACGCCGATATCTTTCGCCATTACCGAGCGGATGGAAAGGCAATAACGTGCTATTGTCCGAATAAATTATGTTAAATTCGAAAAAATTGATGCAATTCGTCCGCTAATCTGCGAAAAATCTTAATCGACTGACGCCGGACAGATTCCAGCTAAGCTCTTGTAAAAAATAGGCCAATGTTTTTCACCTGCGGTGGATGCTGCAAGGTGCGCATTAAATTTCGATAAGAGGAGGGATCCATTGACGGACCTGATGAATTTTATAAACAACATTTTGTGGGGGTCGGTGCTGATTTATCTGCTGCTCGGCACCGGCATTTACTTCACGCTGCGCACCCGCTTTATCCAGCTCCGCCACTTCAGCCACATGTTCTCGGTGTTGAAAAACAGCAATAAAAGCGACAGCGCCGGCATCTCCTCTTTCCAGGCGCTGTGCACCACGCTGGCAGCACGCGTCGGCACCGGCAACCTGACCGGCGTCGCCATCGCCCTGACCGCCGGCGGCCCCGGCGCCATCTTCTGGATGTGGGTGGTGGCGTTTATCGGCATGGCCACCTCATTTGTGGAAAGCTCGCTGGCTCAGCTCTATAAAACCAAAGACGATAACGGCAACTACCGTGGCGGCCCGGCCTATTACATGGAAAAAGGCCTTGGCATGCGCTGGATGGGCGTGCTGTTTTCGATCTTCCTGATCATCGCATTCGGTCTGGTGTTCAACGCCGTGCAGGCCAACTCCATCGCGCAAGCTTCGGCCGTCGCCTTCCACTTACAGCCGCTGCACGTCGGCATCGGTCTGGTGCTGCTGAGCGGCGTGGTGATCTTCGGCGGCATCCGTTCCATCGCCAAAGTGGCCGAACTGGTGGTGCCGCTGATGGCCGGTGCCTACCTGCTGCTGGCTCTCTGGGTGATTGGCCATAACATCGAGCACATGCCGGCGATCCTGGCGCTGATCTTCAAAAGCGCCTTCGGCCTGCAGGAAGCCGCGGCCGGCGCCGTCGGTTACGGCATCTCCCAGGCGATGACCCAGGGCGTACAGCGCGGCCTGTTCTCCAACGAAGCCGGCATGGGTTCGGCGCCCAACGCGGCGGCGTCCGCCTCGCCTTATCCGCCGCATCCCGCTTCGCAGGGCTATGTGCAAATGCTCGGGGTGTTTATCGATACCATCGTCATCTGCAGCGCCACCGCGGCGATCATCCTCTCCTCTGGCATTCTCGATCAGCCGACCGACAGCATCAGCGGCATCGATCTGACCCAGCGCGCGCTGTCGACCGCCGTCGGCAGTTGGGGCACGCCGTTCGTCGCTATCGCCATCTTCTTCTTCGCCTTTACCTCGATCATCGCCAACTACGCCTATGCCGAGAGCAACCTGGTGTTCCTCGAACACAATCATCCGGGCGGCCTGCTGATTTTCCGCTGCGTGGCGCTGGGCATGGTGATGTTCGGCGCGCTGGCGGAGCTGCCGCTGGTGTGGAAAATGGCGGATACCTCCATGGCGCTGATGGCGATCACCAACCTGACGGCGATCCTGCTGCTGTCGCGGGTGGCGCTGAAGCTGGCCGACGACTACCATCGCCAACGCCGCCTGGGCAAGCTGCCGACCTTCGACGCCAACCGTTATCCGGAGCTGAAGTCGCAGCTGGAGCCGGGCGTGTGGGACGACAAGCAGCCGCCGCGCTGAGTATTCCGGGGCGTGTGCGATGCACGCCCCGCCTATTGGACCGATTGCCCCTTTTTTCCGCGCTTTTTGCTACAGTATGCGCACTTGGATAAACAGGATCTGGCCATGCTCGTTATTATTTCCCCTGCAAAAACGCTCGATTACGACAGCCCGCTGGCGACAGAACGCTTCACGCAGCCCGAACTGCTGGACAAATCTCAGCGGCTTATCAAAATTTGCCGCGCGCTGACGCCGGCGCAAATCGCCAGCCTGATGAGCATCAGCGACAAGCTGGCCGGGCTCAACGCCGCGCGCTTTAGCGAATGGCAGCCGAAATTTACCCCGGACAACGCCCGCCAGGCGTTGCTGGCGTTCAAGGGCGATGTTTATACCGGCCTGCAGGCGCAGGATTTCAACGAAGCCGATTTCGACTTCGCCCAACAGCATTTGCGCATGCTGTCCGGCCTGTATGGCGTGCTGCGGCCGCTCGATCTGATGATGCCGTACCGGCTGGAGATGGGCATCAAGCTGGAAAACCCGAAGGGCAAAGATCTGTACAGCTTCTGGGGCGATCAGATCACCCAAAAGCTCAACGAAGCGCTGGAGCAACAGGGCGACGACGTGGTGGTCAACCTGGCGTCAGACGAGTATTTCAAAGCAGTGAAACCGGCCAAGCTGCACGGTTCGTTGATCAAACCGGTGTTCCTCGACGAGAAGAACGGCAAGTTCAAGGTCATCAGCTTCTACGCCAAGAAAGCGCGCGGGTTGATGAGCCGCTTTATCATCAAAAACCGCCTGACGCGCAGCGAGCAGCTGGCGGACTTCAACCTGGAAGGCTACGCCTTCGACGAAGCCGCCTCGCAGGGCAACGAGCTGGTGTTCAAACGCCCGGAGCAGGCATAAAAAAAGCCGTCGCAAGACGGCTTTTCGCCTTCTTGCCTGCCGAACTTCAGGCCGGCAGCGCCATCAGGAATTTGCGCAGCTCGCCGAAACTGGCCGGCAGCGTGTGCGACAGCAGCGGCAGATCGGCCCGCAGCGCCAGCGCTTTCGGCAACGGCAGCTCCTGGCCGAGGATCGCTTCCACGCTCTCTTTAAACTTGGCCGGATGCGCCGTGCCGAGGAACAGCCCGAACTCCCCTTCCTGCAGCTGATCGCGCAGCGCGCGGTAAGCGATGGCCGCATGCGGTTCGGAGATATAGCCCAGCTCGGCCAGTTCACGCATGGTGTCTTTGGTGGTCTCATCGCTGACCGCCGCGTGCCCCAGCTCTTTCAGTTGCCAGACCTTACGACGGAACAGCTCTTCCACGCGCGGCCAGTTGTTCGGCTGGCTGACATCCATGGCGTTGGACAGCGTCGCGACCGTAGCGTGCGGCTGCCACTGGCCGCTGGTCAGGAAGCGCGGCACGGTGTCGTTGGCGTTGGTGGCGGCGATGAAGCGCTTCACCGGCAGGCCCAGCGATTTGGCCAGCAGCCCGGCGGTCAGGTCGCCGAAGTTGCCGCTCGGCACCGAAATCACCAGCTGATTGCGCGCTTCCTGCGGCAGCTGCGCCACCGCTTCGAAGTAGTAGCAGATCTGCGCCAGCAAGCGACTGATGTTGATCGAGTTGGCCGAGTTCAGGTGCAGCGCGTCTTTCAATTCCTGATCGTCGAACGCCTGTTTCACCAGCGCCTGACAGGCGTCGAAGTCGCCGTCGATCGCCACGGTGTGAATATTGCCGCCCAGGGTGCAGAACAGCTTTTCCTGCAGCGGGCTGATTTTGCCCTGCGGGTAGAGGATCACCACCCGAACGTTCTTCAGGCCATAGAAGGCGTGCGCCACGGCGGCGCCGGTGTCGCCGGAGGTGGCGGTCAAAATGGTCACTGGCTGATCGCCGGCCACTTCCGCCAGCATCTGCGCCATAAAGCGGCCGCCGAAGTCTTTGAACGCCAGCGTCGGGCCGTGGAACAGCTCCAGGCAGGAGACGTCTTCCGTCACTTTCGCTACCGGCGCCGGAAACTCAAAGGCGGCCTGTACGCGTTTCTTCAGCGCCGCTTCCGGCACTTCTTCGCCGATAAAGGCCGACAGAATGCGGCTGCTGCGGGTGACAAAGTCCTGCTCCAGCAGCTGGTCGATCTCGGTCAGTTCGAACGCCGGCAGCTCCAGCGGGAAGAACAGCCCCTGCTGCTTGCCCAGGCCTTGTTTGATCGCCTGCGCGAAGCTGACCTGCTCGTTGTGATCCTTAAGGTTGTACAGTTTCATGCGTTATCCCAGTAGTCGAGCGCCTGCGGTATCCAGACGGCAAATATGAACAAAACCTTCGTCGTTTTGCAGATAGTGTTGTTGCAGCCAGGCGGCCATGCGTTGCGCGGTGGCGCCGTCGTTGCAGACGGCGAACAGCGTCGGGCCGGAGCCGGAGATGCCGCAGGCCAGCGCGCCTATCTCCTGCGCCGCCTTGCGCGCTTCGGCGAAGCCCGGCAGCAGCCGGGTGCGGTACGGCTCGGCGATCACGTCCTGCATTAATTTGGCGGCCAGCTGCGGCTGCCGGGTGTGGCAGGCGTGAATAAAGCCGGCCAGATAGCGGCCGTGGCTGATGCAATCCTGACGGCGGTACTGCGCGGGTAAAATGGCGCGCGCTTCGGCGGTGGAGACCTTGATGCCCGGATAGGCCATAACCCACAGCCAATCGTCAAAGCACGGCACTTCCTGGCTGATAATGCCTTCTTCTTCCAGCATCAGCTGCAGGCCGCCCAGATAGCAGGGCGCCACGTTGTCGTAATGCACGCTGCCGGAAATGCGGCCTTCCAGCTCGCCCATCAGACCGAGCAGCGTCGTCTTATCCAGCGGGCGATCGCAAAATTCGTTCATCGCCATCAGCCCGGCCACCACCGAACAAGCGCTGGAGCCCAGCCCCGATCCGATCGGCATGTTCTTTTCCAGCCGCATCGCCACCGGCACTTCGCGGCCGATCTCCTGGCAGAAACGCTCCCAGCATTGATAAACGATGTTCTCTTTCGGCTCGGCCGGCAGCTTGCTGACGAAGCGCCCGGCGTTTTGCAGACTGAACGTCTCGGCGGCTTCCACGCTGACGCAGTCGCCCAGCAGCGTGCCGTCGATCGGCGAAACCGCCGCGCCCAGCACATCAAAACCGACGCTGACGTTACCGATCGAGGCCGGTGCATACACCTTAACCATATTAAACTCCCAACTTCCATGACAGTGTGCGCAGCAGATCGGCGAACACGCCCGCTGCGGTCACATCGTTACCGGCGCCGTAGCCGCGCAGCACCAGCGGCAGCGGCTGATAATAACGGCTGTAGAAGGCCAGCGCGTTCTCGCCGTTCTTCACTTTATACAACGGATCGTTGCCGTCCACCGCCTCGATGCGCACCTTACAGCGCCCTTCGTCGATCAGGCCGACATAGCGCAGCACCTTGCCTTGCTCGGCGGCATTGGCCACGTTGCGCGCGAACTCTTTATCCAGTTCCGGCAGCCGCGCCAGGAAATGCTCCACGTCGCCCGACGCGTCGAAGGACGGCGGCAGCACCGGCTCGACCTCGATATCGCTCAGCTCCAGCTTGTAACCGGCTTCGCGCGCCAGGATCAGCAGCTTGCGCGCCACGTCCATACCGGACAGATCGTCGCGCGGATCCGGCTCGGTGTAGCCATTGGCTCTGGCCTGCAGAGTCGCCGCCGACAGCGACAGCCCTTCATCCAGCTTGCCAAAAATAAAGGACAGCGAACCGGACAGGATGCCGGAGAAACGCACCAGCTCATCGCCGGCGTTCAGCAGGTTTTGCAGGTTCTCGATCACCGGCAGACCGGCGCCGACGTTGGTGTCGTAGAGGAACTTGCGGTGCGAACCAGCGGCGGCGGCGCGCAGTTGCTGATAATAGTTCATCGACGAGGTGTTGGCCTTTTTGTTCGGCGTTACCACATGGAAGCCGTCCGCCAGGAAGTCCACATACTGATCGGCCACCGCCTGGCTGGAGGTACAGTCGACGATCACCGGGTTCAGCAGGTGATACTCCTTCACCAGCCGGATCAGGCGGCCGAGATTGAACGGCTCCTGCGCGCCGGCCAGCTCGTCCCGCCAGCTGTCCAGCGCGATGCCGTGCACGTTGGTCAGCATCACGCGCGAGTTGGCGATGCCGCACACCCGCAGGTCGATATGTTTTTGCTTCAGCCACGGCTGCTGGCGGTAGATCTGCTCGATCAGCGCCCCGCCGACGCCGCCGACGCCGATGACGAACACTTCGATCACCTGATCGGTGTTGAACAGCATCTGGTGGCTGACGCGCACGCCGGTGGTGGCGGAATCATTGCTGACCACCACCGAGATTGAACGCTCGGAAGAGCCCTGGGCGATGGCGACGATATTGATGTTGGCGCGCGCCAGCGCGGAGAAGAAGCGCGCTGAAATGCCACGCAGGGTGCGCATGCCGTCGCCGACTACCGAGATGATCGCCAGGCGCTCCATGACGTCCAGCGGATCCAGCACGCCATCTTTCAATTCCAGATAGAACTCCTCCTCCAGCGCGCGGCGGGCGCGCTGCAGTTCGCCCTGCGGCACGCAGAAGCTGATGCTGTATTCGGAAGAGGATTGGGTGATCAACACCACCGAAATGCCGGCGCGCGACATCACGGCGAACACCCGTGCGGCCATACCGACCATGCCTTTCATGCCCGGGCCGGAGACGTTGATCATCGCCATGTTATTCAGGTTGGTGATGCCTTTCACCGGCATATCGGCATCGGTGCTGTCTTTGCCGATCAGCGTGCCGGGAGCCTGCGGGTTGGAGGTGTTTTTTATCAGGCAAGGAATTTGGAATTGGGCAATCGGCGTGATGGTGCGAGGGTGCAGCACTTTGGCGCCGAAATAGGAAAGCTCCATCGCCTCCTGGTACGACATCGATTTCAGCAGCCTGGCGTCCGGCACGGTGCGCGGATCGCAGGTATACACGCCGTCGACGTCGGTCCAGATTTCGCAACAGTCGGCACGCAGGCAGGCGGCCAGCACCGCGGCGGAATAGTCGGAGCCGTTGCGGCCCAGTACCACCAGCTCACCCTTGTCGTTACCGGCGGTGAAACCGGCCATCAGCACGATGTGGTTGGCCGGGATCGCCGCGGCGGCGATGCGCAGCGTGGACTCGGCGATATCCACGGTAGACTCCAGGTAGTGGCCCTGCGCCAGCAGTTTCTCCACCGGGTTGATCACCGTGACCGGATAACCCTTGGCGCGGAACACCCCTTCCATGATGGCGATGGAGAGCTTTTCGCCGCGGCAGATGATCGCCGCGTTGACGCTGTCCGGGCACTGACCCAACAGCGAGACCCCGTGCAACACCTGTTTGAGCTGCGCGAACTCCTGATCGACCACGCCTTTCAAACGATCGTATTCAAAGCCCGGCAGCGCCTGCGCCAGGCCGCTCAGCAGGTCGGCAAAGATCCGCTCGGCGTCGCTGATATTCGGCAGAATGTCCTGGCCCGCCACCGTTTTGTCGATCATTGCCACCAGATGGTTGGTGATCTTTGCGGGGGCGGACAAGACCGTGGCTACCTGTCCCTGACGCGCATTACTCTCCATGATGTCGGCGACGCGCAGAAAACGTTCTGCATTCGCCACCGAGGTTCCGCCAAATTTCAGCACTCGCATGTGTGATCTCTCCGAATTTAAGCCGAAAAAAAAGCCCGCACTGATTAGGTGCGGGCTTTTTTCTGTGTTTCCTGTGCGCGTCAGCCCGCCCCGTTACCTGTGGTATCGGTGGTGGTAATAATTGTGGTTTTCAGGCTGATGTTGCGCATGTTGTCTGTCTGTCTCATGAAATACTCTGTCCCCTCTATTGGTTAAAGCAATCGCTATCCCAAGTCAAACTATTTCTTTTTTTTGCTTATTTTCCGTTCAGCGGCGGTAATGCGCGATGCAACAGGTGAAAAGCAAAATGACAGAACAAAAAAACAACTTAAAGCCTATTTACTAGTGGATCACGCTGGGTAACCGTCTGATGGAGCCGCTATCACTTGGCGAGTTTTTTTTCGATATCGTGCAGCAGCGTATGCAGCATCGCCGTATCTCGCTGTTGCAGCGCGCCGAGGCGCTGGTGCAGCCAGTCGCGCAATTTTTGGTCATCGCCGACCTCCAACGCGTTCAACAAGGCATCGGCGCGGCGGCGCAGCGCCTTGAGCTGCCCTTCCGACGCCGCCGTTTCCTGCGGTGTACTGACACCCATCAGGCTCGCCAGCTGGTAGCAGTAAACCATCACCGCCTGGCCCAGGTTAAGCGACGGATAGTCCGCCTGCATCGGCACGCCGGTCAGCAAGTCCGCCAGCGCCAGCTCTTCGTTGGTCAGGCCGGAATCTTCGCGGCCGAACACCAGCGCGGCCTGGCCGACCCACTGCTTACGCTCGCTCAGCTGTTCCAGCAGTTCGGGCGGCGTACAGTAGTAGTGAAAGCGCGCGCGGCTGCGGGCGGTGGTGGCGACGGTAAAATCCACGCCCGCCAGCGCCTGTTCCAGCGTGGCGAACGTTTGCACGCCGTCGAGGATCTCACCGGCACCGTGCGCCACCCAGCGCGCCGCCGGCTGCAGGTGCGCTTCGCTGTCGACGATGCGCAACGACGTGAAGCCCATGGTTTTCATCGCGCGCGCCGCCGCGCCGACATTTTCCGGCCGCGCCGGAGCCACTAAAACAATATGAAGCTGCATGACTCTTCCACCGAAGGCGGGCCTGCGTTTTTGACGATGGCGCAGCGCCCGCTTATATTTACAATTACGCAACAATAAACGCGTTAATAGCAACAAACAAGATTAAACGGCTCGTTGAACTAATAAACCCGTCGTAATAGTCATTATTCGCGCTTATGTTTTACTGCTTTTATTTATCAATAAGTTAAAACAATGCGATGATCAATAAGCGAATAATTGTATCCTATCGTGCCGGAGAATGCTGAATCGTTCACAGAATTTGAGGTTCTGTGACTTAAACTGGCATTTCTGTAAGTGTTTTTCACAAATCTGTTAACGTGCTACAATTGAATTTGATATATGTCAACAAAGCGTAGTTTTGTTGGGTGATGAATTCGGCACGCGCTGTTATATTGCTGTTAATGGGGTTAGGATATGCGCCGTTTCGGCACCCAAGGGGTTGTAGGGAACAGCATCCCCACCAGGCTAGCGATCTTGTTGACATGAGATGGAAAGTGCATCAAGAACGAGTTTACGTACTTTAGTCATTTGCTGAGAGGGAACGTGGCGCTATCTCTGCCCTCCTCTAAGAAAACAAAGACTTCTGTACTTCCGATTTTCTATTTTGTTGGCAATTTTAGGTAGCAAATATGCAGACCCCGCACATTCTGATTGTCGAAGACGAGTTAGTCACTCGTAACACCCTGAAGAGCATTTTCGAGGCGGAAGGCTACATTGTTCATGAAGCCAATGATGGTGCAGAGATGCACAATATCCTGTCTGAAAATGATATCAATCTGGTCATCATGGACATCAACCTGCCAGGCAAAAACGGCCTGCTGTTGGCGCGCGAACTGCGTGAACAGGCCAGCGTAGCCTTGATGTTCCTGACCGGTCGCGATAACGAAGTGGACAAAATCCTCGGCCTGGAAATCGGCGCCGACGATTACATCACCAAGCCGTTCAACCCGCGTGAGCTGACCATCCGCGCGCGCAACCTGCTGTCGCGCACCATGAACCTGGGCAGCCTCGGCGAAGAGCGCCGTCTGGTCGAGAGCTACAAGTTCAACGGGTGGGAGCTGGACATCAACAGCCGCTCTTTGATCAGCCCGGCCGGCGAACAGTACAAGCTGCCGCGCAGCGAATTCCGCGCCATGCTGCACTTCTGCGAAAACCCGGGCAAGATCCAGTCGCGCGGCGAACTGCTGAAGAAAATGACCGGCCGCGAGCTGAAGCCGCATGACCGCACCGTGGACGTCACTATCCGTCGCATTCGCAAACACTTCGAATCGACGCCGGATACGCCGGAAATCATCGCCACCATTCACGGCGAAGGCTACCGCTTCTGCGGCGATCTGGAAGAGTAATTCCGGCCTGCCGTCATGAAAACGGGGTTCAGCATGCTGAACCCCGTTTTTTTATTTCGTCTCAGCCCATGGCATGATCGGCACCGCGCTCAACGCGTTCTTCGGCGAACCGTCGATCACCTTGTCGGAGTAGCTCAGGTAAATCAACGAATTGCGCTTGGCGTCATAGAAGCGCACCACCTGCAACTTCTTGAACACCAGCGAGGTGCGTTTCTGGAACACCACATCGCCTTCCGCCTTGCCGTTTTTGATCTTGTCGCTCAGCTCGATAGGCCCCACCTGCTGGCAGGAAATGGCCGCGTCGGCGGTGTCTTCCGCCAGCCCCAAGCCGCCTTTGATGCCGCCGGTTTTGGCGCGGCTGATATAACAAGTTACATTTTTAACATCCGGATCGTCGAACGCTTCCACTACGATTTTGTGGTCTGGCCCCAACAATTTAAACACCGTATCAACGGAGCCCACCTGCTCCGCCTGCGCGCTGCCAACGGTTGCGCAAACCAAACCGAATAAAAATATCCAGCTTTTTTTCATTTACTTAACTCCGGTATAACCTTGCCGCAAAAATAGGTTCGGCGGTCGCCATTATTTATGTCTAAGCTCACGGAATCGGTTTTTTACGGGTCCGCACCGTCCGTTTTAGCACAGAGCGTGACAAAAATCTTTGAGAGTCGCGGAGTAAAAAAATTGCTATGATGCGGCGTCGTTATTTCTTTGCGCCCACTACGGTGTACCCCAATCCAACTCTGGCGCGGCATGCGCAGCAGAGGCAAAGAGTGCAACGCATAATGGCTCATGGATCGGTCTGATAGCGCAGCACCAGCGTGACGAATCAACAGTTCGGGTTCCTACCCCCAAGCTTTACGAGGAAGATCTATGGATCAAGCCGGTATCATTCGTGATCTGCTTAGCTGGCTGGAAAGCCATTTGGACCAACCCTTGTCGCTGGATAACGTGGCGGCCAAGGCAGGCTACTCCAAATGGCATCTGCAACGGATGTTCAAAGATATTACCGGTAACGCCATCGGTGCTTACATCCGGGCAAGGAGGCTGTCCAAAGCCGCCGTCGCGCTGCGTTTGACCAGCCGGCCGATTTTGGATATCGCCCTGCAATATCGCTTCGACTCGCAGCAGACCTTCACGCGCGCCTTCAAAAAACAGTTTGCGCAAACGCCGGCGCTGTACCGCCGCGCCGAAGACTGGAATGCATTCGGCATCTGTCCGCCGATCCGTCTGGGAGCCTTCACCTTGCCGCAGCCGGAATTCGTCTCGCTGCCGGACAAGCAGCTGGTCGGCCTGACTCAAAGCTACTCCTGTACGCTGGAACAGATCACCACCGTGCGCACCGAACTGCGCTCACAGTTCTGGCGTCAGTTCCTCGGTGACGTCGAAACCCTGCCGCCGGTGCTGTACGGGCTGCACCACTCGCGACCGAGCCAGGAGAAGGACGACGAACAGGAAGTGCTGTACACCACGGCGCTGGAGCCGGATCAGGTGCCTGACAAGGTACAGGAAGGCCAGCCGCTGGTGTTGCCGGGCGGTGAGTTTGCGATGTTCAGCTACGAAGGGCCCACCGAGGGACTGCAAGACTTTATTCTGACGGTCTACGGCACCTGCCTGCCGGCGCTCCAGCTGACGCGCCGCAAAGGGCACGACATCGAGCGCTTCTATCCGAAAGGCGAGCGCCGTCCGCATCAGGCACCTATCGAGATCAAGTGCGATTACCTGATCCCGATTCGGCGTTAACGCTGCAGTTCGTCCAACGCGGGCATGTCCAAATGCGTGACATCGCCCGCCGTTTCCACGATCCAGCCGGAAGCCAACCACGGGCTCTGCTGGTGATCGACGCGCGACAGTGAGCAATTGCGCAAGCGCAGGCGGCGTTCCGCATAGGCCGGCAGCCCCAGCACCGTACTGATCAAACACCCCAACGCGATACCATGACTGACGAGCAGCGGCTTGCTGCCTTCAGGCAGCATCAGGCAACTCTCCAGCGCGGCGCGCATGCGCTCGCCCAGCTCCTCCATGGATTCGCCTTGAGGGATTCGACCGTCAGGAGTACCATCGACCATCTGTTTGCGCCACTGCTCTTCCTGCGGCGTCAAACTGTCGATCAGGCGTTCTTCCAGAACCCCCATGTGCAGCTCACGCAAACGCGGATCGCTAATCACTTCGCAGCCACAGGCGTCGGCGATGATCTGTGCGGTGCGGCGCGTGCGCCCCAGATCGCTGGTAATGATGTGCGTAATGCCTTCTTTGCTGACGCGCCTGGCGACCAGACGGGCCTGGTGTTCACCCATGGCGGTTAACGGGCTGTCGGACTGACCCTGGATGCGGCGAGCCGCGTTCCATTCCGTTTCGCCATGGCGAACGAGGTATACCTGTAACATTTTTGTTTTCCGTTATACTGCGTGAAATTTGCATTTATCCCCGGCCCGGTGGCGCTTTTGCCGCTGCCCGGCGTATCGGCCAGAAGGATATCAAACCCGTTATGTACCATGTTGTCGCTGCAACTACCAACCCGGCAAAGATCAAGGCTATTCAACTGGCCTTCGATGACGTCTTTGGCGCAGGCCAATACCGCATTGAATCCGTTGACGTCGCCAGCGGTGTCTCGCTGCAGCCGATAGGCAATCACGAAACCCGCACCGGCTCGCGTCAACGCGTCATGGAAGCGCGCCAGGTCAGGCCCGAGGCCGATTTTTGGGTCGGCGTGGAAGCCGGGATTGAAGAGAATATGACCTTCGCCTGGATGACCATCGAGAACCCGCACATCCGCGGCGAATCTCGCTCGGCGAGCCTGATGCTGCCGGAGGTCATCTTACAAGGTATTCGCGCCGGTCGCGAATTGGGCAGCGAAATGGCGGCGATCACCGGCAATGCCGAGGTGAAGCGCCAGGGCGGCGCCATCGGCGTCTTCACCGACGGCCGGCTGAGCCGCACCAGCGTTTATCACCAGGCGCTGCTGCTGGCGCTGGTGCCGTTTCACAACGCCATCTATCAGCAATAGCGCAAAACCTGCTAGGGCGCATCGTGCAGCAGCTGCTGCTCAAGCCACTGTTTCAGCTCGGGTGAAGCCGCTTTCAGGCTGTTCGATCCGCGGGTGATGGTGGCGATCCCCGCGCCCAGTTCATTTTTCAGCTCGCGCTGGCTCATCTCGCCGCGCATCAGTTCCTGGATGATTCGCACCCGGGTGCCCAGCGCGGTGCGCTCGTCCGGCGTCAGCATCAGCTGCAGCAGCGGTTGATGCAGTTCTTGCGCAAACGAATTCTGCAGCAGCGCGACGAAGCGCAGCCAATCCTCATTGCCTTGTTCTGAAAGAGCGGGGTCGTTTAACGATAATTGCGTCATGGCAGCCACCATACTATTTAACTAGTACAGCAGCATACCATAGGGCCGTCAAAATCAATAACGTCTCTGCCACTCGGCGTCGGTCAGCACCTTGGCCGGCCGGTGCGTCAGATAGCGGTAAAACGCATCATAGGCCAACACATTCTTGACGTAGCCGCGGGTTTCCGAGAACGGAATGCTTTCGATGAACGCCACCGGATCGATCCGCCCCGCGCTGTTGCCCAGCCAGGTGTTCACCCGCGACGGGCCGGCGTTATAGGCGGCGCTCGACAGGATGCGGTTGCGGCCGAACTGCTGATAGACCGACTCCAGATAGCTGGTGCCGATGGTGATGTTAGTCTGTGGATCGAACAGCTGGCTCGGGCCGACGTAACCGGGAATATTGAACATCTGCACCGTATGCTGCGCGGTGCGCGGCATCACCTGCATCAGGCCGGTAGCGCCAACCGGCGACTGCGCTTTCGGATTCCAGGCGCTCTCCTGACGCGCGATCGCCATCGCGTAGCTGGTGGTGATCCCCTTGTCATCGGTCGCGCGGCGGAACTCCTGCGGCCAGGCGACCGGGAAGCGCTCCTCCAGATGATCCCACAGCTTGCCGACGATGGTCGCCTGCACGCTCAGATCGGCCCATTTTTGCTCAAAGGCGTAGCGCGCCAACGCTTCTTGTTCCGGCCGGCTGCGGCTGGCGACGTAAGAGCCCCACTCGCTGCGGGCCAGGTTATCCATATTCCAGTACATCAGCTCGCGCACCCGGGCGACCTCCGGCCCGTCGACCAGCGACGTGCGCGGCTTGGCCGCCACCGCCACCATCACCGGATAAGTGGCGTTCAGCTTCTGCGCCGCGACCATCGGATAGAAGCCGCGTTCGGTCATCAGGTTACGCAACATCTCCTCGCCTTCGGCGCGTTTGCCTTCGTCCATCAGTTGACTGGCGCGCCAGTAGCGCCACTCATCCTTGTTGCGCGACTCTTCCGGCAGGCGGGCCAGCCAGGTCGCGACGCCCTGCCGATCGCCATAGCCCAACGCCATGCGTACTCGGCGCTCCAACAGCGAAGGCGAACGGCTGCGCAGAATCACCTGATCGCGCCACTGCGCCTGCTCGTAGGTAGCGTCGCTGCCCATCAGGCGCCAGGCCACCGCCTCTTCCAACCCCAGCCGTTCGTCGTCGCTCATTTTCTGCAGCCGCGCGAGCGTCGGGATCATCGCCCGCGCGTTTTCCACATCCTGCCGCGCCAGGCGTTCAAAGGCGATGCCGGTAGCGGCGCGGGTAAAGTCAGTTGGCCCCACGCTGCGGGCGAAGGCTTCCACGGTGGTCGGATCGTTTTGCAAGCGCACCAGGGCGTTGCCCATGGTCTGGTAGTCGGCCGGCAGCTGGCTATAGAGGTTGCTGACCAGCGAGCTGTTGCCTTCTTTCAGCGCCAGCTTCATGCGCGCCAGAATATCCAGCGGCGTTTGCTTGCCCGCGCCACGCCAGACGCTGAACAGACGATCGCAGGCGCCCGGCAGCGTTTTGCCGTTCAGCCACAGCTCGTCGGCGCCGCTCCAGGCCGCCTGCTGGTCGCCGGTGGCCCATTTGGCGTAGTAATAGTTGCAGCGCGCCGCCACCGGTTTGGGCGGCTGCGCGCTGAAGGCCAACAGGGTGCGCCAGTCTTCGCGCCGCGCCAGTTCATTGACGAAGCGCGGCACCAGTGATTTCGCCGGCGGCAGCGTCGGGTGGCGTTTGATAAAGTCGTTCACCTCGGAGAACCCCGCCTGGCTCAGATCCTGTGTCAGCTCGCGGTATTCCAGGTAAGGATAAAGCGGGTAATCGCGCAGCGTCGGCATCAGCTGCGCCACCACGTCCATCTGATTGCCATCCCACGCCTGTTTGATCTGCTGGTAACGCTGACGTTGCGCATCCAGAGAATCCGCCAGCGCCGCGCCTGAAAACGCCGTCAGACACAGGCCCATTGCCAACAGCCGTCGCTTGTCCACCTTGACCATCCTCGCTCTTTCCTCACTGGTTATACCGCAGGAGCCGCCCAGCTCCCCGGTGACCGCCGCACCACGGCGCCGCGGGACAAAATAAAGCCGGGCGCACGGCCCGGACGCAGATATCTACCATAGACAGCGCAATCGCTTATCCATTCAATACTGTAGAAGAAGAAGTGTATCGCCATGACGCGGGCCAGGTAAAAACGTTTACTTTGGCTGACAAATCAGGCCGGCGGGATATTTCCAGCCACCGGATTTTTATTAGCTGCCCCGGCGCTTATTGGAGAAGTAAAATACTTTTTAATTATTAGTCATCACATTATTTGATTTGTTATATGGCGCCACCGTTGCGCAAATCGCCTGACAGCGGGCTAAACGCGCCAACTTTGCAGAAAAGCGGTGGCAAACCCGGGTGGGCATTTTTATACTATCAAAAATAAGTAAGATAATTCCGAGAAAACAGCACATAAAGCGCCCAACGAAGACATCTTATAATACAATCCGCGCCAATTATGGGTTAGATAGTGTTCATTAGGCAGTGCGACTGACAGCTTTCAGCAAAACGATTGTCCCTTCAAGCGGGCCGGATTTTTCCTTGTCAGGCCACGGCCTGCGGGCAGTGGATCAGGCCGGAATGGCGGGTGAAGATGGTGAATAAGACCGCGATAGCGATGCGTTGCGCAAAAAGCCCCGAACCGGGCTTCCTTGACGCACGCCTGAATATCGGCCGCCTGCTGCTGATCGTTTTGTTGGTGCTGCTGACGTTGTCCGAGCCTGCGCACGCCGCCGCTGATCCCTATCAAAAGCGCACGCACGCCGTGACGACCGTAGTGGTAGGCATCATCAGCTACGCACGCTGGTCGCGTGAACCTAATCCGATCCGCTTGTGCGTGACCGCACCCACCCAGTATGCCGAAGGGCTGTTCGATCCGATCCTGCTGAGCGCGCCGCGTCCGATTAAAGCCGAGCGCGTGCCGTTCGATAGCCCAACGCTGAGTACCGGCTGTGATGTCATCTACTTAGGGAACATCACCGCCGCGCAGAGACAAAATTTCATGCAGCGCATTTCCGGCAACTCCATTCTCAGCATCAGCGAGAACGATAGCGAATGCTCCGCCGGCAGCGCATTTTGCCTGCAGATTGATGGGGACCAGGCCAGTTTCAAAGTCAACTTGGACGCTCTGGCGCGCAGCGGCGTGCGCGTTCACCCCAACGTGTTGCAGCTGGCACGCAAACAGGCGCCGCCGCTATGAGGCTGTTGCGTAAAAACCGCTCCGGCAATGCGCGCCCGACGCTGGGCCGAGTGCTGCAGCGGGTGCATCTTGGGCTGGCGCTGATCGCCGTCGGCACCGCCGGCATCTTTTTGACGCTGGTGGCGCTGTTTGCGCTGCGCGCCTATGCCAATCACAACCTGCACCTGATCGCGCGCTCCATCAGCTATACCGTCGAGGCCGCCGTGGTGTTTGAAGACCGCACCGCCGCGCGCGAGGCGCTGATGCTGATATCCTCCAACGAAGAGGTATCGGACGCGCGGATCCTCGACAACAACGGCAAGATGCTGGCCAACTGGCGCCATCCTACCGATGGGCCGCTGCACGGCCTGGAGCAGATCGTCGCGCACTGGGCGCTGCCCGAACCGGTCATTCTGCCTATCACCCACGAGGGCAAGCAGGTCGGCCAGGTCTGGCTGAGCGGCAACGGCGGCAGCCTGCTGCGTTTCCTGTTGCGCGGCATGGTCGGCATGATCGCCTGCCTGGTGCTCAGCACCCTGTGCGCCCTGGTGCTGTCGCGCCGCATGCTGGTCGGCATCGTCAGTTCGCTGGACGACATCGCCAACGTGGCGCATGCGGTGCGCCGCGATCGCACCTTCGGCCTGCGGGTGCCGTCGGCGCCTATCGCCGAGCTGCATGAGCTCAGCAACGATTTCAACGGCTTGCTCGACGAGCTGGAGGCCTGGCAGGCCCATCTGAAGCAAGAGAACGACTCGCTGGCTCACCGGGCGACGCACGACAGCCTGACCGGCTTGCCGAACCGCGCCTTCTTCGAAGGGCGGCTAAGCCGCGCGCTGGGCGATATCGAACCGCCGGCGAAATTGGCGGTGCTGTTTATCGACGGCGATCGCTTCAAGGAGGTGAACGACAGTTACGGCCACGCCGCAGGCGATGCGGTGCTGACCACCATTGCCGGGCGCATTCGCGCGCAGCTGCGCGAGACCGATCTGGTCGCCCGCCTGGGAGGGGACGAATTCGCCGTGCTGCTGGCGCCGGTACACAGCACGGAAGATGTCTTGCAGATCGCTGACAACATCATCGACTGCATGACGCAACCGGTCATTCTGCCGAACGACGAGGCGGTCATCACCTCTCTGAGTATCGGTATTGCGCTGTACCCTGATCACGCATCGACGCCTCAGGGTCTTTTGCACGAAGCTGACGATGCGATGTATCAGGCAAAGCATCGTTATAACGGAGGCTGGCGGCTGGCTATACATAAATAAGAGCCCCGGCTATAACACTTGAACTAGGGATTTTGACTATGATACAGCAACTTTTTAAAGGCCGTTTTTCACTGCTGACGATGATGTTCGTCGCTCTGCTGGCGCTCGCCGGCTGCCAGAGCAAACCGCAGGGCCTGACACCCGAGCAGGTCGCGCTGTTGCAATCGCAGGGCTTCAAACTGACCGATAACGGCTGGGAGTTCGGCCTGTCGGATAAGGTGCTGTTCGGCAACAACATCGGCAAACTGAACCCGGAAAGCACCGAAACGGTACAGAAGATGGGCCGTGCGCTGCTGAGCGTCGGCATCACCAAGTTCCGCCTGGACGGCCATACCGACAACTACGGTGAAGACAGCTATAACGATCAGCTCTCCCTGCGCCGCGCCGATGCGGTGGCCGATCTGCTGGCCAGCGTCGGCATTCCACGCGCCAATATCGAAACCCGCGGCATGGGCAAGCGCGATCCCGTTGCCGATAACCGCACCTCCAGCGGCCGTGCGGAAAACCGCCGCGTCGCGATCGTCGTCACGCCATAAGCCACCAATATGCGCCTTTATCGGCGCATAAACGGTTATACTTAGCGATCGCTGAGCGATGTCTGGGATCCGAGATCGAAACGGGCTACACTCATGCCGCCAGACATCCTATAAATACTGATATAGAGAGGCTTAGAGCAACGTGGCTCAATACGTCTATACCATGCACCGCGTCGGCAAGGTGGTACCGCCGAAGCGTCATATTTTGAAAAACATCTCCCTGAGCTTCTTCCCTGGGGCCAAAATCGGCGTGCTGGGCCTGAACGGCGCCGGTAAGTCCACCCTGCTGCGCATCATGGCCGGCATCGATACCGATATCGAAGGGGAAGCGCGCCCGCAGCCGGGCATCAAGATCGGTTACCTGCCGCAGGAGCCGCAGCTTAACCTCGAACACACCGTGCGTGAGTCGGTGGAAGAAGCGCTGGCGGAAGTGGTCGGCGCGCTGAAGCGCCTGGACGAAGTGTACGCGCTGTACGCGGAAGAAGGCGCAGACTTCGACAAGCTGGCCGCCGAACAGGGCCGCCTGGAAGAGATCATTCAGGCGCACGACGGTCACAACCTCAACGCCCAGCTGGAACGCGCCGCCGATGCGCTGCGCCTGCCGGACTGGGACGCCAAAATCGCCCACCTGTCCGGCGGTGAACGCCGCCGCGTGGCGCTGTGCCGCCTGCTGCTGGAAAAGCCGGACATGCTGCTGCTGGACGAACCGACCAACCACCTGGACGCCGAGTCCGTGGCCTGGCTGGAACGCTTCCTGCACGACTTCGAAGGCACCGTGGTAGCGATCACCCACGACCGTTACTTCCTGGATAACGTGGCCGGCTGGATCCTCGAACTTGACCGCGGCGAAGGCATTCCATGGGAAGGCAACTACTCCTCCTGGCTGGAGCAGAAAGACGCGCGTCTGGCACAGGAAGCGTCCGCCGAAGCCGCTCGTCGCAAGTCGATCGAGAAAGAGCTGGAGTGGGTGCGTCAGGGCGCCAAAGGCCGTCAGTCCAAAGGCAAGGCCCGCCTGGCCCGCTTTGAAGAGCTGAACAACACCGAATACCAGAAACGTAACGAAACCAACGAGCTGTTCATTCCGCCTGGCGCACGCCTGGGCGATAAAGTGGTCGAAGTCAGCAACCTGCGTAAGTCCTATGGCGACCGCCTGCTGATCGACGACCTGTCGTTCTCGGTGCCGAAAGGCGCGATCGTCGGCATCATCGGCCCGAACGGCGCGGGTAAATCCACGCTGTTCCGCATGATGTCCGGCCAGGAGCAGCCTGATTCCGGCAGCATCGTGCTGGGCGATACCGTCAAGCTGGCGTCCGTCGATCAGTTCCGCGACAACATGGACGGTTCGAAAACCGTGTGGGAAGAAGTCTCCGGCGGGCAGGACATCATGCGCATCGGCAACACCGAGATGCCAAGCCGCGCCTATGTCGGCCGCTTCAACTTCAAGGGCGTCGATCAGGGCAAACGCGTGGGCGAGCTGTCCGGCGGTGAGCGTGGCCGTCTGCATCTGGCCAAGCTGCTGCAGGTTGGCGGCAACGTACTGCTGCTCGATGAACCGACCAACGACCTGGATATCGAAACCCTGCGCGCGCTGGAAAACGCCCTGCTGGAATTCCCTGGCTGCGCCATGGTGATCTCGCACGACCGTTGGTTCCTCGACCGTATCGCTACCCACATCCTGGACTACCAGGACGAGGGCAAGGTGGAATTCTTCGAAGGCAACTTCACCGAGTACGAAGAGTACAAGAAGCGTACGCTGGGCGCCGATGCGCTCGAGCCGCACCGCATCAAGTACAAGAAGATCGCCAAGTAATACGAAAGGCGCCGCATGCGGCGCCTTTTTTTACTCCCGCGCCAGCTCGCGCGCGTAGTCGTCGAACGCCGGATGCTGCAGCACCACATCGATGAAGCAGGCCAACGCCGCGGAATTCAGCTTGCGGCTCGGGTAGACCAGATATAGCTCATTCCCTTCTGCGCGCCACGCCGGCAGCACCTCCACCAGCAGTTTCTGCGCCACCACCTCGCGGCTGAGAAACGCCGGCAGCAGCGTGATCCCCGCGCCGGCGATGGCGCATTCGCGCGCATACAGCAGGTTGTCGGTGGTGTGCGCCAGCGGCAGCTGCCAACGGTAGTAGTCATCGCCGCAGCGCAGGTTCCAGGCCGTCCAGGCGCGGTGGGCGATACAGCGATGCTGCTGCAGCTGCTGCGGATGTTCGATCGGCGGGTGCTGCGCCAAATAGGACGGTGCGGCCAACAGATAGCGCGGCGCATACCCGAGACGGCGGCCGATCAGCGAAGAATCCTGCGGCTTGCCGGTGCGCAGCGCGGCGTCGAAACCTTCCTGCACCAGATCCACCATCGCGTCGGACACCGACACCTCCAGCGAAACGTCCGGGTACTGGCGCTGAAAATCCGCTGCCAGCCGCGCCACCAGGGTCGCCCCCAGCCCGGCGGGCGTCGAGATGCGCAGGCGGCCGCTCGGGTTATCGCGCAGCCGCTGCAATGCCAGATCGGCACGTTCGGCAGCAGACATCATGACCTGACAATGTTCCAGATAACGCTCACCGGCGAAGGTCAGGTTCAGCTGGCGCGTGGTGCGATTGAGCAGCCGTAGCCCCAGCGTCTGCTCGAGCTGGCTGATGCGCTGGCTGACGCTGGATTTCGGCAACCCAACGCGCTGCGCGGCGGCGGTAAAACTGCCGCACTCCGCCACCAGCGCGAACAACGCCATGTCCTGCAGTTGTTTGAATTCCATTGTTCACCTTAAACGAACACTCCGTTAGATATTGTCCATCTTATCACCCCACTGTCGCGGGTCTACACTGGGGGCATCATTTGAAAGGAGTACAATCATGTCGATAAAAGCCATTGCCGTAGACCCGCAGAACCCCGTCGATTTCATCGAAATCTCACCGGAGATGCCGGTGCCCGGCCAGTACGATCTGCTGGTGGAAGTGAAAGCGGCGTCGGTCAACCCGGTGGACACCAAAGTGCACGCCGGTCTGCAGAAAAACGGCCTGCAGCAGCCGCGCATTCTCGGCTGGGACGCCAGCGGCGTCGTGGTGGACGTGGGCAACGGCGTCAGCGGCTTCAAGCCCGGCGATGAAGTGTGGTACGCCGGCGACATCACCCGCCCCGGCAGCAACAGCAGTCACCAACTGATCGACTCACGCATCGCCGCGCACAAGCCGCGCAGCCTGAACTGGGCCGAGTCCGCCGCCATGCCGCTCACCGCCCTCACCGCCTGGGAGGCGCTGTTCGAACACCTGAACATTCAGGACGCGCCGGAGCACAAGACGCTGCTGATCATCGGCGGCGCCGGCGGGGTCGGTTCGCTGGCCATTCCGCTGGCCGCGCTGCGCAGCAAGGTGAAAGTGATCGCCACCGCATCAAGACCGGAATCCGCCGCCTGGTGCCTTGAGCGCGGCGCCGATCTGGTGGTGGACTACCGCGATCTGAAGGGCAACCTGGCGCAGCAGGGCATCGAGCAGGTGGATTACATCCTGTGTCTGAACGATACCGACGGCCACTGGCCGGCGATGGCCGAACTGATCGCGCCGCTCGGCCATATCTGCACCATCGTCGAAAACGCGCAGCCGCTGGACCAAAACGCGCTGAAGCTGAAAAGCGCCGCGCTGCACTGGGAATTCATGTTCACCCGCAGCATGTTCACCACCCCGGACATCGCGCAGCAGGGCAAGATCCTGCAGCAGGTGGCGCAGCTGCTGGACGAGGGCAAGCTGAGCACCACACTGAGCGAAACCCTGCACGGGCTGTCGGTAGACACGCTGACCGCCGCGCATCAACAGCTGCTCGGCGGCCATATGCAAGGCAAGCTGGTTATCGCTTACTGAGCCTGAATCGCGGCGGCGCAGCGCGCCGCCGTTACTGCGGACGAACGAAACCGACGCACAGCGTCTGCTCGTCGCTATGCGGATCGGCGCGGAACGTCAGCGTCTGCTGCCAATCGAGGCGCATCTTCGGCCAGTGGGCCAACTCGCCGCCGAAGTCGCTGCGCGCGCAGTCCTCACCCAACCGCCCGAACAGGGCAACGCCGTGCTGCGCAATCTGCGGATAGCTGATGTTGACGTTGTAGATATTCGGCCGCGTATGATTGGACCAACGCGTAATGGTTCGCGGCCGGGAACCGGCGTACACCGTCATCCACTGCGACAGGTATTCGCCGCCGACGTAGCGCAGTTCAACGCCATACCGCTCCTGCCACTGCCGCTCCACCTCGGCGCTGAACGCCTTGATACCCACCATTTTCTGACCGGCGTTGCGCACGTTGCCCAGCATCACCGCGGCATACCCCAGGTAGACCGCCAGCGCCGCGCACATCAGACCAATGGTCGCCGCGCGCAGCGAACGCACCGGCGGCTGGCGCACGCAACCGACCAACAGCGCAGGTGCCAGCATGAAGAACGGCTGCAGCCATTCGGTCAGCCGGCCGCCGACGTTGAAAGAGAACCAGAAGGTAATGATGCCGAGCGGCAACAGGTAGACCCACAGCAACACCCGCATCGGCAACGCCGATGGCCAGGCCAGCACCGCCCCGCTGCGCCGCAGGATCCCCCACAGCACCAGCGACGGATAGAACACCAGCAGCAGCGACTGCAGCATGTCGAGATTGAGCTGCATCTTGATCTGCGAATCCACCCACTTGAAGGCGGCGAAATCGTGGTTCCACAACCAGAACACGTTCGGCAACACCAGCGCCAACCAGATCGCCACCGCCAGATAGAACTGCGGCTGGCGATAACAGCGGCGGATCTGCGGTACGAACAGCGTCGACAGCGCGGCGAAATAGACGAAGGCGAAGGTCGAGTACTTCGCCATCATCGCCAAACCGGCCGTCAGCGCGAAGGCCGGCCACCAGTTGGCCGAACGCGATATAGCCAGGTGGAAAAACAGCGCCATCCACGGCCACAGCATCACCAACAGGTAATTGTCGTTGTAGGGAATGATGTCGAAATTGATGATGCCGGACAGGTTGAGCGTCAACAGCGCCATCCAGGCCAGCGAGGTGCTGCCGCTCAGCCGGCGCGCCAACAGCCAGACGCCCAACATGCCGATGGCGATGGCGATGAAGTGCCCGCCATACCAGTACAGGTTCAGCGGCAGCCACGAGAACCCGATCGCCGGCTGCATCGCCGCCCCGACCAGCCACGGGTTTTTCGGTGAGCCCCATTCGCCGTTGAGGCCCCAGTTGAGCGCCTCGACGGCGTCGTAAGGCAGGGTAGGATCGAGATGAACAGTCAGCAGCGTCCAGGCTGCGGCATAGCAGACCAACCAAAGAGCGAGCAAGCGATAAGACATGTCTTCTTCTAAGCGTTATTGTAAAGAAAAGCTTAACGTAGTCGCTGTCGAATGAACCATGTTTAAACAAGCCGTTAAATGTGCGCCCGGGCGGCCGTTTCTGCCGCGCGATCGCACATTACGCTAATTTTGCTCAGCCTGCGGCGTGATGCTGGGCGGGCGCGTTCGCCAACCGGCCGGCGTCCGCCGCCAGCAGCTGTTGCACCAGCTCGACGCAGCGCAGGAAGCGCTCTTCGTAATCGCTGGACTCAACGTGCACATACTCGATATTGTTGGCGCGCAGCATCTCCTCCAGCAGGCGCTGGAACGCCAGCCGATCGGCGGTACTGCCGAGGCTGCGCAGGCCGTCCGCCACCCACGGCGTGTTGTTTTCCAGCAGGATCACCAGATCGAAACGGTATTCGTCGATCAGCGCCTGCACGAAGGGGTGTTCACGCCCCTCGTACTTTTTGCAAAACGCCTGGGTGGTGACGAAATCGGTATCGATAAATGCCACCTTGTTGGCGTACTTGACCGCGAAATCCACGTATTGCGCCTGCCCGAGGGCAATTTTGTCGTAGTCGGAGTACTGCAGCGCCATCTCGTCGCCGCCCAGGTGCGAGAACACGTAATCGCGGCCATATTCCCAGGCGCTGGTGGTGTTGAAGATGTTGGCCAGCTTGTTGACCAGCGTCGATTTGCCGCTCGACTCGCCGCCGAGGATCGCCACGGTGCGCACGAAGAACGGCTTCACCTCGGTCGGGATGTAATCCCAGTAGCGGAACGGATCCTGGCGGATCTGATTGCCGCTGATGTTCATGAACGAACGCTCGGGGTCGACCAGAATGGTTTCGATGCCCAGATGCTCGCGGTAACGCGGCGCATCCTGCGCTTCGCTGGAATAGATAAAGCTCGGCACGATGCCTTTCTGTTCCATAAAGGCCTTCATGCCGTCGCTCCACACGTTCCAGCCGTGCGGGTAGGGCTCGATGCCCTGCTCGTCGAACGAGTGGATATGGATGTTTTTCTGGTACTTGAAGGTCTGCAGCAGCCAGCGCAGGCGATCGCTGACCGTCGGCTGTTGCGACATCGAACTGTTCTCGAACAGTTCGCGGTCGCGCGGCTCGTCGTGGCACAAAATGACGTGCAGCTCATCCACCTGGCTGCAGGCGCGCTGGATCAGGTAGATATGGCCGGTGTGCAGCGGGTAAAATTTACCAAACACCACGCCGACTTTAACCTCTTTACGCGGGAACTCCAGCCCGAGAAAACGGTGCAACGCTTCGAGCTTTTGCGCGCTCGGGCTTTTGATCTTGTCGTTCAACAGCTGGCTCAGATAGCCCTTGGTCATGCCGCTGGCATCCGCCACCTGCTGCAACGTGCAGCCTTTTTGCTTGATGGACGTCTTCAGGTAATCAAATTGCGGCATGGCCACCTCCGTTTAGTATGCTAAACAAAATAGCATATCTTGCTCGCCGTCGGCGACATTAATAAAACTCTTCCAGCACGTCCAGCGCGTCCGCCAGCTTCTTGACCCCGAACACCTGCATGTTGGCCGGCGGCTTCTTCGGCATATTGCCGTGCGGCACGATGGCGCGCTTGAAGCCGTGCTTGGCCGCTTCGGCGATCCGCTCCTGGCCGCTCGGCACCGGGCGAATTTCCCCCGCCAGCCCCACTTCGCCGAACACCACCAGATCGTTCGGCAGAGGCCGATCGCGCAGGCTCGAGACCAGCGACATCAGCAACGCCAGATCGGCGCTGGTCTCACTGACTTTCACCCCGCCGACCACGTTGACGAACACGTCCTGATCCGACATCTGCAGCCCGCCGTGCCGGTGCAGCACCGCCAGCAGGATCGCCAACCGGTTCTGCTCCAGGCCCACCGCCACGCGGCGCGGGTTGGACATCATCGAGTGATCCACCAGCGCCTGGATCTCCACCAGCAGCGGCCTGGTGCCTTCCCACACCACCATCACCGAGCTGCCGGAGGTGACTTCATCGCCGCGGCTGAGGAAGATCGCCGACGGGTTGCTGACTTCGCGCAGCCCCTGTTCGGTCATGGCGAACACCCCCAGCTCGTTGACCGCGCCGAAGCGGTTCTTGTGGCTGCGCAGGGTACGGAAGCGGGAATCGGCGTCGCCGTCCAGCAGCACCGAACAGTCGATACAGTGTTCCAGCACTTTTGGCCCGGCCAGCGAGCCGTCTTTGGTGACGTGGCCGACCATCACGATCGCCACGCCGCGCGTCTTGGCGAAGCGCGTCAGGTAGGCGGCGGTTTCCCGCACCTGCGCCACGCTGCCCGGCGAAGACTGAATGTCCGCCATGTGCATCACCTGAATCGAGTCGATCACCATCAGCTTCGGCTGTTCCTGCTCAGCGATCAGACAGATCTGCTCGATGCTGGTTTCCGACAGCATGTTCAGGCCGCCGGTCGGCAGCCCCAGACGGTGAGCGCGCATCGCCACCTGCTGCAGCGACTCCTCACCGGTGACGTACAGGGTTTTCATCTGTTCAGACAGCTTGCACAACACCTGCAGCAACAGGGTGCTCTTGCCGGCGCCGGGGTTGCCGCCGATCAGAATCGCACTGCCGGGCACCACGCCGCCGCCCAGCACGCGGTCGAACTCGAGAAAGCCGGTGGTGAAGCGCGGCAGCGCCTCCAGGCTGATTTCCGACAGCTTCTGCACCTTGCTGACGCCGGCGTCGCCGGCATAGCCGCTGAGGCGATCGTTGCGCGCCGCTGCGGGCGACGCGGCCAAACGCACTTCCGTGATGGTGTTCCAGGCATGACAGGCGCTGCACTGCCCCTGCCAACGCGGATAGTCCGCCCCGCACTCATTGCACACAAATGCCCGTTTTGCCGCTTTTGCCACGTCTTACCTCAATCTTTCGTTATCGCACTTCGTGTTTCAGGCTGCCGGTGAGA
Source organism: Serratia sp. Z4 (assembly GCF_009900725.1). Lineage (NCBI taxonomy): Bacteria > Pseudomonadati > Pseudomonadota > Gammaproteobacteria > Enterobacterales > Yersiniaceae > Serratia > Serratia sp. Z4. The sequence continues at coordinate 199,569 of NZ_JAAABD010000003.1, read as the reverse complement.
ATACACAGCACGCCCATCAGATCCGCATGCCGGATCGATACCTGCGCTTTTTCATACACTTTCGGCTTGGCGTGGTAGGCGATGCCCAGCCCCGCCGCCTGCATCATTTTCAAATCGTTGGCGCCGTCGCCGATGGCCACGGTTTGCGCCAGCGGGATCTCCAGCTTCTCCGCCAGCCGCAGCAGCGTGTCGGCTTTGAACTGCGCGTCCACCACCGGCCCCAGCACTTCGCCGGTCAGCTTGCCGTCGCGGATCTCCAGCTCATTGGCCGCCGCCGCCACCAGCCGCAGCCGGTTGCGCAGGTATTCGGCGTAGTAGGTGAAGCCGCCGGAGGCGATCGCCACATGCCAGCCCATCGCCTGCAGCTTGCCCACCAGGCTGGTCAGCCCCGGCATCAACGGCAGCTCGTCGCGCACCTGCTTGAGGATGTTGGCATCGGCCCCTTTCAGCGTGCCGACGCGCTGGCGCAGGCTGGCGGTAAAGTCCAGCTCGCCGCGCATCGCGCGTTCGGTGACTTCCGCCACCTGCTCGCCGACGCCCGCCAATTTGGCGATCTCGTCGATGCATTCGATCTCGATCGCCGTCGAATCCATGTCCATCACCAGCAGCCCCGGCGTGCGCAGGTGCGGGATCTTGCCGAGCGGCGCCACGTCCAGCCCGCTCTCCGCCGCCAACAGCTTGGCGCGCGGCGTCAAGGTGCCCGCCAGGCGCACCACCTGATAGTCGTCCACGCCCCAGGCGGTGACGATCACCATCGCCGCGCCCAGCTTGCGTTGGAATTGGGTAATGCGCGCCTTGTCCAGCTTCCTGCCGTATAACAGCCACCCGGTATTGCCCGCCCGATAGTCCAGCGGCATCACTTCGTCGCCGCTGAGCGAAAGGGGAAGACCCGGCCATTGAGAGATCTCCGCCGGAAGATCGCAATAGGTCAGACTGTTTGACATCATTGACTCCTGAATGGACAAAAACGCTGCATGATAAAACGACGCATCAAGCTATCCTATCGCCAGCGGTTCTGGCAACATAAAGTGTCCCCGATGCCCAAGGAACCTGCATGGCTCGCGCTAAACTGAAATTTCGCCTGCACCGCACCGCTATTATCCTGATTTGCCTGGCTTTGCTGGTGCTGCTGATGCAGGGCGCCTCTTATTTTAGCCTGAGTCACCAAATGGCGCGATCCGAGCAGGTGGAAGAGCTGGCGCAGACGCTGACCAAACAGGTCGCCTACAGCCTGGCGCCGCTGCTGGACGACGACGGCAACAACCCGCGCATCGACGCCATCCTCAAGCAGCTCACCGATCACAGCCGCATTCTCGACGTCAGCGTGTATCAGTTGGACGGCACGCTGGTCTCCCACGCCGGGGAGCAGATAAGTATACGCGATCGCCTGTCGCTCGACGGCAAACGCGCCGGCAGCTACTTCAACCACCAATTGGTCGAATCCATTCAGGGCAAAGACGGCCCGATCGGCTTTATCCGCATCACCCTCGACACCCACGTGCTGGCGACCGAATCCAAACAGGTGGACAACACCACCAACCTGCTGCGCCTGATGATCCTGCTGGCGCTGGCGATCGGCATCATTCTGGCGCGCACCCTGCTGCAGCACCGCCGCAGCCGCTGGCAGCAGTCGCCCTACCTGTTGACCGCCAACACGCCACTGGAAGAAGGCAATACGGTGGAAGACGACGAAGAGGATGCGCCGGAGACAAAGCAGGAAGCGCCGAAGAAGGAGTAACTCAGGCCAGGCGTTGAATGCGTCCGTGCCGTTTTCTTGTCCTTTCGGTGAATAGATTGTCCGTAACAACGGGATCCACATCCAATTGAAAGGTAGAGCGTTAGCCAAAAACGGCCATGCGGAGTGAATAGATTGACGGGCGGGCGCCATGGCGACGCCCGCCGCGGTATTACGCTTTGTCGCCCAGCAGCACGGATTCCAGCGCGATAACGATCATTTCGTTAAAGGTGGTCTGGCGTTCCGCCGCCGTGGTCGCTTCGTGACGCAGGATGTGGTCGGACACGGTGCAGATGGTCAGCGCCTTGCAGCCGAACTCTTCGTACAGCTCCGCCGCCACGCCGTAGATGCCGGCCGCTTCCATTTCCACGCCCAGGATGCCGTACTTCTTCATCACCTGGAACATGTCCGGATCCGGGGTGTAGAACAGATCGGCGGAGAAGATGTTGCCCACGCGCGCCGGGATGCCCTGCGCCGCCGCCGCATCGACCGCGTTGCGCACCATGTCGAAGTCGGCGATCGCCGCGTAGTCGTTGTCCTTGAAGCGCAGACGGTTAACCTTGGAGTCGGTGCACGCGCCCATGCCGATCACCACGTCGCGCAGTTTGATATCGTCACGCACCGCGCCGCAGGAACCCACGCGAATGATCTTCTTCACGCCGAATTCGGCGATCAGCTCGCGCGCATAGATGGAGCAGGACGGGATGCCCATGCCGTGGCCCATTACGGAGATGCGGCGGCCTTTGTAGGTGCCGGTGAAGCCCAACATGCCGCGCACGTTGTTCACTTCCACCGCGCCTTCCAGGAAGGTTTCGGCGATGTATTTTGCGCGCAGCGGATCGCCCGGCATCAGTACTACGTCAGCGAAATCACCCATCTCAGCATTAATGTGCGGCGTAGCCATAATTCTCTTCCTTTAAATCGTATTAAATAGCGTTAAACGTATAAGCCGTGGTATGTCAGGCGGCGGCCAACTGCGCCACCGCCTTAAACTCACGAATTAAAACAGGGTTTTACCGTAATCCATCGGCGACAGGCCAAAATAATTGGCGACGGTCTGGCCGATGTCGGCGAAGGTCTCACGGTGGCCCAGCGAGCCCGGTTTCACTTTCGGGCCGTAGACCAGCACCGGGATGTGCTCACGGGTGTGGTCGGTGCCCGGCCAGGTCGGGTCGCAGCCGTGGTCGGCGGTGAAGATGATGATGTCTTCGTCTTTCACCAGCTTCAGCAGCTCCGGCAGGCGGCGGTCGAACAGCTCCAGCGCGGCGGCGTAGCCCGCCACGTCGCGGCGGTGGCCGTAAGAGGAGTCGAAGTCCACGAAGTTGGTGAACACGATGGTGTTGTCGCCGGCCTTTTCCATTTCAATCAGGGTCGCGTCGAACAGCGCGTCGATGCCGGTCGCTTTCACCTTCTTGGTGATGCCGACGTTGGCATAGATGTCGGCGATTTTACCGATCGACACCACTTCACCGCCCTTCTCGTCCACCAGCTTTTTCAGCACGGTCGGCGCCGGCGGCTCTACCGCCAGATCGTGGCGGTTGCCGGTGCGCTGGAAGTGGCCCGGCTTGTCGCCGACGAACGGACGCGCGATCACGCGGCCGATGTTGTAACCGCCTTCGGTTAGCTCTTCACGCGCGATTTCGCACAGCTCGTACAGGCGATCCAGGCCGAAGGTTTCTTCATGGCAGGCGATCTGGAACACCGAGTCGGCGGAGGTGTAGAAAATCGGCTTGCCGGTTTTCATGTGCTCTTCACCCAGCTGATCGAGGATCACGGTGCCGGATGAGTGACAGTTGCCCAGGTAGCCCGGCAGGTTGGCGCGCTCCACCAGCTTATCCAGCAGCGCCTGCGGGAAGCTGTTGTGCTCGTCCTTGAAATAGCCCCAGTCGAACAGTACCGGCACGCCGGCGATTTCCCAGTGGCCCGACGGCGTGTCTTTACCGGAAGAGAGCTCGCTGGCGTATGCGTAAGCGCCGATGATGTCGGCATTGCGATCCAGCCCCTGCGGGAAATTGCCGGTGGACTCTTCCGCCGCTTTGCCGAGCCCCAGGCGGCTCAGGTTAGGCAGCGTCAGCGGACCCTGGCGGCCCACGTTGGCTTCACCGCGCGCGCAAACCTCGGCGATGTGGCCCAGAGTGTCGGAACCCCGGTCGCCAAAACGATCGGCGTCTTCGCTGGCGCCGATGCCGAAGGAGTCCAATACCATAATAAATGTGCGTTTCATCTGTGCTCTCCTGCGTGTTCTCACGCTTTGGACGGCCGCGAAAAAGCCGCGGCCGTTCCTGATTCTTGGGTTATTCCGTGACGCGCTTATACACTACCGGCGTCGCTTCCGGCGCCTTGTCACTCAGCGTCATTGCGCTACGCACCGCATCGGCCGCCTGCTGCCAGCTCTCTTCATCGTTGGCGTGGATCATCGCCAGCGGCTGCTGGGCATCCACCTTATCACCCAGGCGCGCCACCTCGGTCAGACCGACGCTGTAATCGATGGCGTCGCTCGCCCGGCGGCGGCCGCCGCCCAGCGAAACCACCGCCATGCCCAGCGCGCGGGTATCCATGGCGCTGATGATGCCCGGATTTTCAGCATACACCGGCTTGCTCAGCGTTGCCGCCGGCAGATAGCTATCATAACGTTCGACGAAGTCTATCGGCCCTTGCTGCGCCGCCACCATGCGGCCAAACACTTCCGCCGCCTTGCCGTTGTCCAGCACCGCCTGCAGTTTGGCACGCGCATCGGCCTCGTCATTCGCCAGGCCGCCGGACAGCAGCATCTCCACGCACAGCGCCAGCGTCACTTCCAGCAGGCGCGGGTTGCGGTATTCACCGGTCAGGAAACGCACCGCTTCGCGCACTTCCACCGCATTGCCGGCGCTGGAGGCCAGCACCTGGTTCATGTCGGTCAGCAGCGCGGTGGTCTTGCAGCCCGCGCCGTTGGCCACGCCGACGATCGCCTGCGCCAAATCTTGCGACAGGGCATAGGTCGGCATAAAGGCGCCGGAACCGACCTTCACGTCCATCACCAGCGCATCCAGCCCTTCCGCCAGTTTCTTGGCCAGAATGGAGGCAGTGATCAGCGGGATAGAATCCACTGTAGCGGTGATGTCGCGGGTGGCGTAAAAACGTTTGTCCGCCGGCGCCAGCGAGCTGGTCTGGCCGATGATCGCCACGCCGACGTCCTGAATGATTTTACGGAAGGCGTTATCGTCCGGGAAAATATTGAAGCCCGGAATGGCTTCCAGTTTGTCCAGCGTGCCGCCGGTATGACCCAGGCCGCGGCCGGAGATCATCGGCACATAGCCGCCGCAGGCCGCCACCATCGGGCCGAGCATCAGCGAGGTCACGTCGCCCACGCCGCCGGTCGAATGCTTGTCGACGATCGGGCCGTTCAGCGCCAAACTCTTCCAGTCCAGCACGGTGCCGGAATCGCGCATCGCCATGGTGAGCGCCACGCGCTCCGGCATGCTCATGCCATGGAAATAAATGGTCATCGCCAGCGCGGCGATCTGCCCTTCCGACACCACATTGTCGCGAATACCGTTGATGAAAAAGCGGATTTCCGCTTCGCTTAACGGCTGGCCGTCGCGTTTCTTACGAATAATTTCTTGAGCCAGGAACAAGGCATCCCCCTGTGTCGCTGAGAGTCGGTGCAGACGGGCGCGCCTGGCGCCCGCCAACGAAATCGATCAGTAGCCGCCGCCGGCGGTCTGAGTCTGGTGGCCCAGCGTGGTCAGCAAGCTGGCCAGCAGGCTGGAAGCGCCAAAGCGGAAATGCCGCGCATCGGCCCACCCCTCGCCCAGAATACGATCGGCAAGTTGCAGATAATGCAGCGCGTCTTCCGCGGTGCGCACGCCGCCGGCCGGCTTGAAGCCCACCGTCTTCGCCACGCCCAGATCGCGGATCACCGACATCATCAGCTCGGCGCTCTCCAGGGTGGCGTTGACCGGCACCTTGCCGGTGGAGGTCTTGATAAAGTCAGCCCCGGCCTTGATGGCGATCTCGGACGCCTTGCGGATCAAATCGGCCTGTTTCAGCTCACCGGTTTCGATGATCACTTTCAACAGCACGTTGGCCGCCTGGCAAGCCTGCTTGCACTGTTTCACCAGCTCGAAGCCGACCTGTTCGTTGCCGGCGATCAGCGCACGGTATGGGAACACCACGTCCACTTCATCCGCGCCATAGGCGATCGCCGCGCGAGTTTCCGCCAGCGCGATGTCGATATCGTCATTGCCATGCGGGAAGTTGGTCACGGTGGCGATGCGGATGTCCGGCGTGCCTTGCTCGCGCAGCGCCTTACGCGCCACCGGGATAAAACGCGGGTAAATGCAGATGGCCGCCGTGTGGCCGGCCGGGCTGTTGGCCTGACGACAGAGCGCGATCACTTTCTCGTCGGTGTCATCATCATTCAGCGTGGTTAAATCCATCAAGTTCAGCGCACGTTGCGCTGCTGCGGTTAATTCGGTCATAAAACTCTCCAACTGAGTACCTGGGTGTTGGCGAGCGGACTTGGTTCCATGAAGATAGCGCTGGGGAACGGCGTTCCCGCGGCGGCAACTGAGATCCTTCTCACCGCACATGGCCACCCGCCTTGCGGCCGGCCAGTAATAGCTATTTGAACACGAATGCCGGAGGCGATTCGCGTTCATCGTCACACTATATGAAATAGCACTGTAACAGACCGGAATTATATGTGAAGAGCATCACAAAATAACGCGATATCGTTCACAAATTCGCTAAAGAAGCGGCTGAAGATCGCGGATGCGGCAAGCACCCGCGTTGCTTAGAGTATAGGCGGAGTCCCGCGATCGGTCGCGCCGTCGCGGGCTCCGTGATGGCTTACAGCGCCAGGAAGAAGCCGGCGATGGTGGCACTCATCAGGTTGGACAGCGTGCCCGCCGCCACGGCCTTCAGACCGAAGCGCGCGATGTCGTGGCGACGGTTGGGCGCCATGCTGCCCAGACCACCCAGCAAGATCGCCACCGAGGAGAGGTTGGCGAAGCCGCACAGCGCAAAGGAGATGATCGCCTTGGTGTGAGCCGACAGCACCTGCAGGCCTTCCGCCGCCACCACGTCGTCCGGGCGCAGATAGGCGCCGAAGTTCATATAGGCGACGAATTCGTTGACGATGATCTTCTGGCCGATAAACGAACCGGCGGTCATCGCTTCACTCCACGGCACGCCGATCAGGAAGGCGATCGGCGAGAACACCCAGCCGAGGATCAGCTCGAGCGACAGCTGCGGGTAATCGAACCAGCCGCCGATACCGCCGAGAATGCCGTTAAGCAAGGCGATCAGCGCGATAAACGCCAGCAGCATCGCACCGACGTTCAGCGCCAGCTGCATGCCGGAAGCCGCGCCGGAAGCCGCCGCGTCGATCACGTTGGCCGGACGATCTTCTTCAGCGATCAGCTTCATCGCATCGTCTTTATCGTGGGTCTGCTCAGTTTCCGGCACCATCAGCTTGGCGAACAGCAGCCCGCCCGGCGCGGCCATGAAGGACGCGGCGATCAGATATTCCAGCGGCACGCCCATCTGCGCGTACCCCGCCAACACCGAACCGGCTACCGAGGCCAGGCCGCCGCACATCACGGCGAACAGTTCTGACTGGCTCATGGTGGCGATATAGGGGCGTACCACCAGCGGCGCTTCGGTCTGGCCGACGAAAATGTTGGCGGTCGCCGACAGCGATTCGGTGCGCGAGGTGCCCAGCAACTTGTGCAGGCCGCCGCCCAACACGCGGATCACCAACTGCATGATGCCGAGGTAGTACAGCACCGCAATCAGCGAGGAGAAGAACACGATCACCGGCAGGACGCGCAGCGCGAACACGAAGCCGCCGCCGCCGAACACCTCGAACATCTTGTCGGACACCAGCCCGCCGAAGATGAACGAAATGCCCTGATTGCCGTAGGCGATAACGTTTGCCACGCCGTTAGACATACTGCCGAGGATGCTGCGGCCCAGCGGCACGTACAGCACCAGCGCGCCGATGCCGACCTGAATGATGAACGCCCACACCACGGTGCGCAATTTGATGGCCCGACGGTTGCTGGAGAGCAGCACCGCAATGGCGATCAGCACCGCCATACCGACCAGACTCATGATGAGTTGCATGCAAAGTTTCCCTGTTGCAAAAAATAAAATACATCCCTGCTCATGAAGAGAGGTCTGCTATTGGAGAGTTTCGGGGGGATTATACTGAGCGAGGTCACCCTCGCACCGATTTATGTCACAAATGTATACAACGAGACGCAAATGAAAATCTTATAACGTGACGCAAGTCACGTTATAAGCTCGTCAATCCGGCATGGCAAACAGTGACTGGGTATTGCGTTGCAGATGGGCGGCGATCTCGTCGGCCGGTTCCGGCCGCAGCTCGCACAGCGTGTGAAACACCTCGGCGGCACGCTCGGGGCGATTCGGCTGCCCCTGATAGCCGGCCAGCGGCATGTCCGGCGCATCCGTCTCCAGCAGCAGCGCTTCAAGCGGCAGCTGCGCCATCACGCCGCGCGTTTTCTGCGCCCGCTCATAGGTGATGGTGCCGCCCACGCCGATGTAATAGCCGAGGCGGATAAACGCCTGCGCCTGCGACAGGCTGCCGGCAAAGCCGTGCACCACGCCGCGACGCGGCAGCTGCATGCGCCGCAGCGCGGCGGCCAGCTGGTCGTGGGTGCGGCGCGAATGCAGGATCACCGGCAGCTCATGCTGTTTCGCCAGCTTCAGTTGGGCCAGCAGCACGCTTTGCTGCCGCTCGAACTGCGGGTTGTCCATATACAGATCGAGCCCGATCTCCCCCACCGCCACCAGCTTGCGCGGCCGTTCGGCCAACAGCGCCGCCAGCTGTTCCAGCTGCGGCTCATGATGCTGCGCGATATAAAGCGGGTGCAGCCCCAGCGCGGCAAACAGCGGCGCGTGATCCTGCGCCAGGCGCAGCACCCGCGCGAAGCGATCGGCGGTGACCGTCGGGACGATGATGCGCTGCACGCCGGCGCTTGCCGCCCGCGTCAGGCTCTCGGCCTCATGTCCGGTAAAGGGCGGGAAATCGAAATGGCAGTGGGTGTCGGTAAAGGCGTAGCTCACAGCGCGCCCCCTTCACCCGGCGGCAGATCGCCCGGCAGGATGATTTTCGGCGCCGCCACCGCAGCCTCCGGCTGCGCCGTGAGATCGGGCGACATGGCGATGTCGGTCACGATCGGCGAAGGCATTCTGACGTTCTCCGGCTGGATAAGGCGGCGCGACAACGATTTTTGCACCTTGATACCGTCCGGTTCCTGCTGCGCCATCCACTGGCCGACGGTGGCCAGGAAGTAGCGGCCGCAGCGGCGCCCCAGGTGATAATCCTGATTGAGCGCCCCCAGTCGGCTGCCCAGCGCATTGCTGGCCAGCGGCTTAGGCGGGAAGATCTCGAAGATGCGCAGCTTGCCCGGCGGTTTCTCAATAAAGCGCTGGATGCGGTGATAGCTTTGCTCATGATGCTGCAGGATGCGCACCATCTGCTGCAGGCTGCTGTCGCTCAGCCAGTGCTCCATGCGCTTCATCCACTGCGGGGTGTAGTACATTTGCGAAGGCACGGTGCGGATCACCACGATGGTGTCGGCGCCGCGGCGGTAGGCCTCTTCAACCGGGATCGCATCGCTGATGCCGCCGTCCTGATAGCTGACGCCGTCCAACTCCACGCCCTGACGGTAAAAGCCGGGAATGGCGCTGGACGCCTTGATGGCCGGCAGCCAGCGTTCGCGCTGCGCCGGCAGATAGGCCGGTTCGAAATCGTCGCTGCGGCAGGCGCACAGCAGGAATTCGCGCCCGTCGATAAAATGCTGTTCCGCCACGTCCATCGCCAGCGGCATCTGCGCCGCCGCCGTATCAACCAGCCAATCGAGATCGATCAGATGCCCGCCGCGCACGAAACGCAGCGGATTGAAGAACTGGGCCGAGGTGGTGTAACGGGTGATCACCCGGCGCGCGTAGCCCATCTGCCCACAGATGTAGGCAGACAGATTCTGAGCGCCGGCCGATGTGCCGATCAGCAGATCGAAAGGGTTAAAGCCCGCGCGCTGGAACTCGTCCAGCACGCCGGCGGTGAAAATGCCGCGCTGGCCGCCGCCTTCGCAGACCAACGCCATTTTTCCTGGTCGAAAAGGTTTAGACGCCAGCGGTTCTATATTGCCGAGCGTGATGGGTATTCTGTATCCCAACTTGGCATCCTCAGTGAGACGTTTTCTCCGAGGATACCGCGTCTCGCTCTCTTCCGTAATCCTCTTGCAGCACGCCGACGAGGAAATCATTGCTGCCGGCCAACCAGGCACCATCGCTGCCGGACCATTCGGCCCACGCCTGCCATACCTGACCTTTCAGCTGTTTCCAGCGCCCGACGATGATGTCGCTGTTCATGGCCGGCCCTCCCCGAGGTGAGAAAAGGAATTAAGCTTTGTTACAGTTTGCAGGAAAATGCCGGCCGGCTAAGGACGCCGACGGCCGGTGAACAGGCTGACCAGGAACAGGATGATGCCGACAACGAACACGACTTTGGCGGCCCAGGCGGCGGTGCCCGCCAGCGAACCGAACCCCAGTGCCGCAGCGATAAGCGCGATGACTAAAAAGATAATGCCCCAACGAAACATAAGCTTCTCCTTACCATTGTGAAAAAATTCGCTGCCGTCTACCGCCCCGACAACGGGACATCGACGGCAAATCAGTTTCTTTTTTTGGTGGTACACGTCGGGCCGCCTTCACGGCCCGACAGATGCGGCTTGTTGTTACTTGTTACGGGCGCCTGGCGGGATTACGGCTTGACCACCAGGTCGTTTTTCACGCTTTTCACGCCGTCGATAGCCTTGGCGATGCTTTCGGCACGCTCAGACTGCGCCTGCGTTTTCACCTCACCGGAAAGCTGCACCACGCCATCGGTGGTTTCCACTTTCACATTGCGCGACGGCACGATGTCATCGGCCAGCAGCTTGGCTTTCAGCTCGCTGGTGGTGGCGGTGTCGCCGGCATACGATTTGATCGACTGGTTGGCTTCATCTTTCACGTGCAGCTTGTCGCTGACGGTTTTGACGCCTTCCACCTTACCGGCAACCGCAACCGCATGCTCCGCCTGCGCCTGGCTGCCGACAAACCCGCTCAGGATCACGGTGCCTTTTTCGGTTTTCACCGAAATGTCAGTGCTTTTGATGGTTTTATCGTCCACCAACGCACTTTTAACTTTAGCCGTTATCGCGCTGTCATCCATGTAACCGTCAACTTTTTTCATGGAGCTATCGATTTTGGCACCGGCACTATCCGCGGCGTTAGACGCCTTGTTGAGCAGACTGTCTTCGGCCAGCGCACTGCCGCTCACCAAAACAGAACCCAATACGACAGCCATCAGCGAGTGTGCAAATTTGGTCTTTTTCATCGATCTCTTCCTTTTGTTGGGGGCCCTCAGCGCCAGAGCGCCGGAACCCTGCGGCCGCCTTCACGCGGCCTGCTCGGTAAATACTTCATCATCGCTATACGATTAAGCGTTCACGACAGGAGTACTGCAACCATCGTGCCAACCCAATAAATACATTTAAAATCAAATATATAAATCATTGCGTCGGATTTTTAATCAAAAAACTGTCGCCTATTGACGACAGACTAAGTGACACAAAACGGTAAAACAGCCATCTCATTGATATTAAAGGAAACACACTGTCTCCTATCGGCAACACATCAGAATAACTCACCAAATAACCAACGCATTACAGTGATTTACTCTCAAGAAATGTGTGGGCATCTTGTTAAACATAGACCATCAGACGAAAAACGCAGGCCAAACGAACGCTGCCTGGCGATATCGGTTTGCGGCATAAAAGGTGAGGAAGTTTTATTAATTAGCGGAGTGAGGATGAGGGAGGTTGGCAGGGCGCACCGGGCGCCCTGCCGATTTATCAGTGTTCGCGCGTCTTGCGGAAGGTCACGTCAGGATAGCGTTCCTGCGTCAGGTTGAGGTTCACCATGGTCGGCGCGATGTAGGACAGGTTGTCCCCACCGTCCAGCGCCAGGTTGATCTCGTTCTTGCGCTTGAACTCTTCGAACTTTTTCACGTCGTCGCACTCGACCCAGCGCGCGGTCGACACGTTGACCGACTCATACAGCGCTTCCACGTTGTACTCGCTCTTCAAGCGCGCCACCACCACGTCGAACTGCAGCACACCGACCGCGCCGACGATCAGATCGTTGTTGGCGATCGGACGGAATACCTGCACCGCGCCCTCTTCGGACAGCTGCACCAGCCCTTTCAGCAGCTGTTTCTGCTTCAGCGGATCGCGCAGGCGAATGCGGCGGAACAGTTCAGGCGCGAAGTTCGGAATACCGGTGAACTTCATGTCTTCACCCTGGGTGAAGGTATCGCCGATCTGAATGGTGCCGTGGTTGTGCAGACCAATGATGTCGCCCGGGTAGGCTTCTTCCACGTGCGAGCGGTCACCGGCCATAAAGGTCAGCGCGTCGGAGATCACCACGTCTTTGCCGGTGCGCACCTGGCGCAGCTTCATGCCCTTCTCATAACGGCCGGACACCACGCGCATAAAGGCCACGCGGTCGCGGTGCTTCGGATCCATGTTGGCCTGGATCTTGAACACGAAGCCGGTGAATTTCTCTTCCGCCGCCGTCACTTCGCGGGTATCGGTTTTGCGCGGCATCGGCGCCGGCGCCCAGGCCACCAGGCCGTCCAGCATGTGATCCACGCCGAAGTTGCCGAGTGCGGTACCGAAGAACACCGGGGTCAGTTCGCCGCTCAGGAAAGCTTCCTGATCGAACTCATGGGAAGCGCCCTGCACCAGTTCCAGCTCATCGCGCAGCTGCGCCGCCAGATCTTCGCCCACGGCGACATCCAGTTCCGGGTTATTCAGGCCTTTGACGATGCGCACTTCCTGAATGGTGTGGCCTTTACCGGTCTGATACAGGTAGGTTTCATCCTTGTACAGGTGGTAAACGCCTTTGAACAGCTTGCCGCAGCCGATCGGCCAGGTGATGGGCGAGCAGGCGATCTTCAGTTCACGCTCAACTTCGTCCATCACTTCCATCGGATCGCGGATGTCGCGGTCCAGCTTGTTCATGAAGGTCAGGATCGGCGTGTCGCGCAGGCGGGTGACTTCCATCAGCTTGCGGGTGCGATCCTCTACGCCCTTGGCGGCGTCGATCACCATCAGACAGCAGTCGACCGCGGTCAGGGTGCGATACGTATCTTCGGAGAAGTCTTCGTGCCCCGGGGTATCCAGCAGGTTGACCAGGCTGTCACGGTACGGGAACTGCATCACCGAGGTGGTGATCGAGATCCCGCGCTGCTTTTCCATTTCCATCCAGTCGGATTTGGCGTGCTGGCTGGAGCCGCGGCCTTTTACCGTACCGGCGGTCTGGATCGCCTGTCCGAACAGCAGCACTTTTTCGGTAATGGTGGTTTTACCGGCATCGGGGTGCGAGATGATGGCGAAAGTTCTTCTTTTGGAGACTTCGCGGGCAAATTCACTAGGAGACATGGTTTTCAGGTTCTACGGTTAGTCCGCCCTGCGACATCATCAGAACGCGCCGATCGCGGCGCCGGGCAAAGCGGTGAATAAAAGATAACAGCCGGGCATTTTCGCCGATTTGCCAACCGGTGACAATCAATGGATCCGATTTCCCGCTAACACAGGCGGAAATCGGGGGACAAGGCGGCCCAATGCCGACGCAATACAGATTTGTGATCGTCCGCCATCGGCAGGTCCGCCAACAATGCCGGCCACAAAGCTCGCGCCTTGTCGATGGCATCCAAGAGATGCACCCGTATTGCGGGCCAGGGAATATCGACCCTCTCAGCCCAGCGCTCGAAGGTTCGCATTGAGATCCTATCCCAGCGTTTTTCCTTCGCCATATTGAGCGCAACCTCAGATTCACCAGGAATATAAGCCAACGTAGTGACGATGTCATAAGCGGGAGAAAGCCGCACATCGGCCTGGTTTGGATAGAACATGGACCAATTTTTTACGTGAGCATCGCCATTGGCGAGCAAAATATTCGCCAGCAGACGGCGCGCCATTTGCTGCACATCCGCTAAAGATTCACTGCCATACTCATAGAGATAAGCCGCTATCTGATCGTAATTTTTGCCGCGGTATTTATCGTGCGCGTAAATCTCGAATATCTGGGCAAAATCTTCTGCATGCACTCGCCCACTTTCACTGCGGTCAAAACGACGGATGGCATACGCATAGGGTTCATCCGCCAAGCGAATATCAGGCAAGTGTTCAAGCCGTGTCAGCTCAACCAGCTCAATATCAGGAATATCCACGCCGATGGCTTGCGCCAAGCGCATTGCCGTATATTCATTTTCAGGGAGATGACGATGAACGGTTGAAGGTGTTTTAATGATCCAGCTATCAGCCCCCACCTGAGAAGAAATGTTGAAGCGGCCATCTTTGCGCACAGAGGAAAATTTCATTTGTACCCCTGCCAGAGAAAATTTCTGTGCCTCCACCCCAACATCAATTTGCACGGCCTCCAGCTCACCGCGCGACGTTAACGCCCAGGCGGGGATATCACTTGCGGCCAGCGGCCGTGCTTCAAGTGCACCCGGTAGATCCCCCCCAGCCCAGGCAATTAAAGGAAACTCCTCATTCACATGGGTTTTCAACGACTGGGCTAACCAATTGCGCAGTGCGCCTTCGGGTAACAAATTGGATAAGACGGGCGGCAGGCGCTGCGATGACTGTAAAACTTGCTCAAGATACCCCGCGTGCGCCCTCTGCCTGAGCGTAAACAGGGGACGAGCTGGCTCCGGCAAAGCAAGGTAGTGCGGATCAAACGTCAGGATGTTTCTGCCGCCGCTGTAGTGCGCCAGCACGCCCACACGCACACCATGCAATATCAAGGCTAATGCCTGCACCGATTCAACCTGTCGCCGCCCTTTCATCTTCATCAGCTAGTCCTCGAGATCTTTCAGTTTTTTTTCGAAACTCTGCGGCTTATCCACTTCCGGCGCGCGACTCACTTCCTGTTGCAGCAAGTACTCCACATCACGGGCAGACTTTTTCGGCACGATAACATATTCCAAATCCATCGCCGCCAATATCCGCAGCAGCGTACTTACCCGCATATCGCTACCCGATTCAATACGCTGATATTGCTGTTGGGTCATGCCAATCTTCATTAAAAAGTCTTTTTGACTCCAGCCCAACTCAATGCGTTTTTCTTTCAGCAATGCTGATATTTCTGATAATTTTCTCATCCGCACCTCGAAACAACTTATTGGTTGTACCCGCAAATACAAACAACAAATTAGTTGTTAAAACGATTAAAAACAACTTATTTAATGTAAATTAGCTAAAAACAACTTTTAAGTTGTAAAAGAGGGGAAAAACAACAAATAAGGTGTATACACATTACCCCAGCGGCAGCGCCATCACGATCGCGTCTTCGCGGCCGTGAGCGCTCGGGTAATAATTGCGGCGCACGGTGACTTCGTTGAAACCGAGATCTTCATACAGCGCGATCGCCGCCTGGTTGGAGGCGCGGACTTCCAGCCACAGCGTAACCACGCCGCGGCTCTCCAGCTGTTCGATCAACGCGTTGAGCAGCAGCCGGCCAAAGCCCCGGCGCTGGTGCTGCGGATGAATGGCGATGTTGAACAACGTGGCTTCGTCCAGCACGATTTGCGTGATGGCGAATCCCGCCATCTCCCCGTCGGCGCTCAGCTTCAGGTTAAGGTAGCGATCGCCCTGATTGCTGGCGAAGGTGGTTTCCGTCCAGGGAAAGGCGTGGCTGGCTTGCTCAATGGTGAAGGCTGTGGCCAGGTCGGCCGCCGTCAGGGTAGAAATCGTGTTCATGATGACAAATCTGCTGCCAGAGGGCGCGTTTGGCCCCCGCGTCTTGGGAAAGCTCGGCCAGCGCCGGGCTGTGTAGCTGCGCGCCGGCGACCGCGAGCGGTTCCGTCACGCCCAGCCGCCAACTGTTGCATGTGGTCTCTGCAGGCAGCATCGCCGCCTGTTCCGGCGTCAGGCTGTAGGTTTGCGCCGGCGTCAGCCCCAGGCTGCGCAGCACGTCGCAAAACAGCGGATCGTCGGGTGCGGGCAGCGTCTGCGCGACCACCAGCAGGCGCGCCTCGGGCGGCAGACTGACCGCCACTTCGCCCTGCAACACGCCCGGGCGGCGCAATGTCCACTGCGTAATACCCAGTTGTTGTAACAGCCAGTCGCGTTTTGATGCCATGCCGATTCCTACCCGTTGTGGTGCGCCATGCCTGCCATGCGCCGCGCTATGCTAACAAACCCGCGCAGCCCGCGCCAACAAACCCGTCGAACATATCGCCACAAAGCTCTATAATCCCCGGTCTCATTTCCAGGAGCCAATATCTGATGTCTGCATTAACCCCCGCCAGTGAAGTCATGCTGCGCCACAGTGATGAATTTATCGAACGCCGCGTGCTGTTTGCCGGCGACCTGCAGGACAGCCTGCCGGCCCAATTCGAGGCCGCGGACGTGCGCGTCCACACTCAGCAATACCATCACTGGCAGTTACTGAACCGGACGATGGGCGATAACGTGCAGTTCGGTTTGACCGTCGATCCCGCTTTCGTCGCCGACTGCGACACGCTGGTTTACTACTGGCCGAAGAGCAAGCAGGAGGCGCAATTCCAACTGTGCAACCTCCTGGCGCTGTTGCCGGTAGGCGTGGACGTGTTCGTGGTCGGTGAAAACCGCAGCGGCGTGCGCAGCGCCGAGCCAACGCTGGAAGGCCACGTCACGTTGGCGAAAATCGACAGCGCGCGCCGCTGCGGCCTGTATCACGGCCGCCTGGACGCGCAGACCGAGTTCGACCTGAACGAGTGGTGGGACAGCTATCAGCTGCACGATCTGGAAGTGAAAACGCTGCCGGGCGTGTTCAGCCGCGACGGCCTGGACGTCGGCAGCTCGCTGCTGCTGTCGACGCTGGAAAAACACATGAAAGGCAAGGTGTTGGACATCGGCTGCGGCGCCGGCGTGATGGCCTCGGTGATGGCCAAGCTGTCGCCGAAGGTGAAACTGACCCTCAGCGACGTCAATGCCGCCGCGGTGGAATCCAGCCGCGCAACGCTGGCCGCCAACGGCATCGAAGGCGAAGTGATCGTCAGCAACGTTTACTCCGACATCACCGGCCGTTTCGACATGATCATCTCCAACCCGCCGTTCCACGACGGGCTGCAGACCAGCCTGACCGCTGCCGAAACGCTGATCCGCGGCGCGGTGAAGCACCTGCCGATCGGGGGTCAACTGCGCATCGTCGCCAACGCCTTCCTGCCCTACCCGGACATTCTGGACGCCACCTTCGGCAGCCACGAAGTGCTGGCGCAAAACGGCCGCTTCAAGGTGTACCAGGCGACCGTCGGCCGTCCGCCGCGCGCGCCGAAGAAGAAATAATTCGCCGTTGGCGGAAAACGACAGAGCGCGGCCTGCAGGCCGCGCTTTTTTTTAACCGTTGATGTAGGTCATCGACTCCGCGCCGTAGCGATCGCCGGCCGCCGCGCTCAGCGGAAACACCGCTTCTATCGCCGCCAGTTCAGCCGCGCTCAGCGCGATCTCCGCCGCAGCGACGTTCTCTTCCAGATAGCGACGGCGTTTGGTGCCGGGGATCGGCACAATGTGTTCGCCCTGCGCCAATACCCAGGCCAGCGCCAACTGAGAAGGCTTGACGCCCTTCTGCGCCGCCAGCTCGCTCACCTTCTCCACCAGCGCCAGGTTGCGGGCGAAGTTTTCCCCCTGGAAGCGCGGGTTACTGCGGCGGAAATCGTCCTCGGCCAGATCCTCCGGCCGCCGGATAGCGCCGGTGAGGAAACCGCGCCCTAACGGGCTGTAGGGCACAAAGCCGATGCCCAGGCGCTCGCAGGCCGCCAGCACGCCCTGCTCGGCGTCGCGCGTCCACAGCGAATACTCGGTCTGCAGCGCGGTGATCGGATGCACCTTGTGCGCCCGCTCCAGCGTGGCGACCGACGCCTCGCTCAGGCCGATGTGACGGATCTTGCCTTCGCGGATCAGATCCGCCATCGTGCCGACGACGTCTTCGATCGGCACTTGCGGATCGACCCGGTGCTGATAATAGGAATGGAATACAACGCATATCATGCTGTTTTAAAAGACCTTTAAAAACACAAGGCAGCAATGAATACATATATCTATACACAATAAAATGGTACACAATACATAGAATAAATTATAAGCAACTAGTACTCGCCCAGTGCTCATCATATTAAAAAGAGATTTATAGGAAAACTGTTCACCCTATACACTTTTTTATTTTATCCTTTTATTTCAATGCATTGATGGGTGTATAGCCACCTTCTAGGTGTACACCCCTGTTCACCTACAGGGTGAACAGTTTGAATCGCAGGCACAAAAAAACCGGCCTGAGCCGGTTTGGTGAGCGCTTGTCATTATGATATTGGCCGTTCAGCGGCCGATAGGAAGCCCTGGTGTTGCTGCATGTATTCGGGTCACTGCCACTATAAGCGGCGCGGCGATTGAGCGTCCAATGGGTTCGGCAGATCAATAATTGCCTATTGATCGGCCCGGCCGATCGACTCGGTCATCGTCACACCGCGCCGCACTTCGGCAGCCAACCCGCTTCGCACTCGTCACTCAATAATTCCCTGCCTGATGCGGCGTTTCAGCAGCGCATGCTCACACTCTTTTAGCGTCTGCGGCACCGCCGGGCCGGACGCCGTCAGGTTTATCACGTGCTGATAACCCCCTAGCGGCCATAAACGACAGGTAGGCGTGATACAGATAGCGGCGCGGATTCGGCGGGGTGATTTTGGCATTGCCGATCATCATCCCTTCCGGGGTGCCCAGCACCGTCAGGTAGCCACAAAAATCAACCAGCGGATCGGCATGCCGTTTGATTTCCAGGGCTTTCGCCGAACTCTGCTGCGCCTGAAGCAGTGCACGCGCATCATTCGGGTATGGCGAAACGCTGCATCAGGTGACGCACAATGCCCCCCAGCTCTTCGGTGATCTTCGCCAGCAACAGCGGATCGCGCTCTTCGGGGGCGATAGCCTCCGGGAACAGCAGTATCACCCGGCGGCGCGAGATGCCGCCGCTGCGGTCGCTGAACTGCATCGGGTTGTTGTTCACCGCCAGTATCACCGCCGGGATGTGTACCGCGTAGGCATCGCGGTATTTCGGGTCGATGGCGACCGCATCACCGCCGGTGATGGCCTTGATGCCCGCCCCGTCACCGCTCCACTTTTCCTGGTCAGGTAGGATAATCAGCGAGAAGCCGACCACGCTCGCGCGCCGACTCCAGGATATCAATGATGGCGGAGGTGGTATTGTAAGTATCCCGCTTAACCTAACCATTCACTTTTAGAGATCTTCCGACATACTGATTATGTCCCTGAGGAGATCACCATGCGTAAAGCCCGGTTTGCCGAACACCAGATCATCACCGTTCTGAAGTCTGTTGAAGCCGGACGTACCGTCAAAGATGTCTGCCGCGAAGCGGGAATATCTGAGGCTTCGTACTATAACTGGAAAGCGAAGTATGGTGGCATGGAAGCCTCTGATATCAAAAAGATGAAGGATCTTGAGGACGAAAACCGCCGTCTCGAACAGATGTTTGCCGACCTGAGTCTGGAAAATCGCGCGTTAAAAGACGTCATTGAAAAAAAGCTTTAAAACCAGCGATAAAGCGTGAGCTCGTCAACTATGTGAAAGAGATGTTTTCGATGAGCGTACGCCAGGCATGCAGGACATTATCGCTGAGTAGGACGGTCTATTTTTACCAGCCTGATACCCGGCGCGATGAGCCGGTGCTCCGGGCGCTGACTGAACTGGCGGAGCGCTATCCGCGATACGGCTTTAAGAAACTGTTCCAGTTACTGCGCAGGCAGGGTAACAGCTGGAACCATAAGCGCGTTCACCGGATTTACTGCCTGCTGAAATTGAATTTTCGCCGTAAGGGAAAACAGCGCCTGCCGGTGCGTAATCCGGCGATGCTGGCGACGCCAGAGGCGATGAACCAGAGCTGGTCCATCGATTTTATGCACGATGCGCTGGTGTGCGGCAGACGCTTCCGGACGTTCAACGTGGTGGATGATTTTAACCGCGAAGCACTGGCGATCGAAATTGACCTGAGTATCCCGGCGCAACGTGTCGTGAGAGTGCTGGACAGGATAGTGGCAAACCGCGGCTATCCGCGGAAGATGCGTATGGATAACGGGCCAGAACTGGTCTCACTGGCACTGGCGCAATGGGCCGAAGAACATGGTGTGTTGCTGGAATTTATCAAGCCGGGAAAGCCGACGCAGAATGCGTTTATAGAGCGTTTTAATCGGACATACCGGACTGGATTTTTATCTGTTCAGAACCCTGAATGAAACGCGGGAAATTACGGAGCGCTGGCTGACTGAATATAACAGCGAGCGGCCTCATGAATCCCTGAACAACCTGACGCCGGAAGAGTACCGGCTGATGGCTGAACCCCCGGAAATCTCAAAAAGTGCGTGGAATTAAAACGGGTGCGCTTACATATTCAGTATGTCTATCGGCCTCACATTACTCATTCAATATCAGGTTATTTGTATTCCCTGCTTGATACGACGTTTCAGCAACATCACTCTCAGCATCTATGGCATCACTTAGACGACTGCCGCTAATTTCCTAACAAGCTTACAGTATTATCCTGTAATCTTCGAAAAATGCTCTCCGCAAGGACAGAAACTATCTACAGAAAGAGGTCACTCCACATTTTCCAAAATTCATCACCTAAAAATAAAAACAGTAAAATATTCACCATTTTATTTTGTAATGTAAACATCTAACTATTATAAATCATCGTGTTATATAAAATAACATTGGTGTTGTACAAAACTAATTATAATCATTAGTCTGTCTATTTTTAAAAACAGGTATATTTATTGCTGATAATATTTCACTTTTGTTTAAGATTAATTTAGTAGTGTCATCCAACCTACTGTAATTAGTGGTAAGGAAAATATCTAATGTATCTTTATCTCTATAACCACTAATAATGGGGGATATAACCACACTCTGTTCAGGACCTCCTTTTTCATTAGGTTCCCCTAAAGAAATAACATTTCCCACATAGACCTTTCTGTCCTTCATTGTTAGCATAATGAAAGCCTCATTCGTATTTGTACTTATTAGTGATATAAAAAGACAGCTATCTAAGGAATTTCCTCTTAATGCATCATAAATAACATATGGTTTTGTATTAAGAGTTTTGTATTTTATTATTAGTCTAATTGTAGGAAATATAGACCATATCACTGGTATAATTAATGTACATAGAGCAATGAATATCAAGCATGATAATTCTTTTGAAATTGCCTTCTTGTTTTCACCTTCAAGAATAAAGGGGTTTAAAGTCTCAGAAATAAAATCAATAATAGAAAACCTATACTCAACAAATGGCATTTTTATTTCACCAGAAGTAGTCAACAATAAACCAATACTTACAAGCAATAAAAGAACCCCCATAAAGCACTCTTCAGATAAAGAAATTGCCCTTCATAACGATATAATTTATATTTATATATAGGATGAATATGAATAAGCAAAAAACCACTAACCAATATAGGTATAACCAATAAAACAAACATGATACCGCCTAAGGTAATTTGTTAATTCTCATCCTGATCTCATCAATGATGAGATGCAAGTGCTCAAACTCTTTATTATTAACAACCTCCACTATTGATACCGTTACAGTACCTCGCCCTATCACCTTTAATGTTTTATAAGTACTACCTAGCTTCTCAACTATTTCATATTCATGTCTTTTCGGAGCTAGCCCTATAAGGCTCAATATTGAGTGAATCAAACCGCCTCCAAATCCTATGCCTCAGAATTTATTTAAATACTATACACAATAACAATATTATTACTTAGAGTAAACAGGATTGCTTTGAAATTCAGTAATCCATTAACGCACCAATATGTAGCATCACAAGCAACACGCTGAATGGTAAAACATATAAAATCTTATTGACAAGTAATATTAACGCTGAAGGGGGAAGAACTTCCCTGTAACTTAGCTATGTTACTTAATGGCGGGTTGTTTTAGGGAAACATCATGAAATCAACTCATTTACTTGTTAACCCACCAATTTAACCTTATAGGTTAGTTTAATTAGAACTGTTTAGTAACAATTACGTCACTATCATAGATGTTAAAACTTCAAACTAAAGCCAGAGGTATTTATGGAGAGAAATATAGCCCCCAGCTACCATACTGCAATAGTGAATGGGATCCGGTTACGTTATGTCATTGCAGGTAAGGGGAAGCCTTTAGTATTACTACATGGCTGGCCACAAAATTGGAAGGAGTGGCGGCATGTGATCAAAAGCATGTCATCTATTTTTACTGTAATTGCTCCTGACATGCGCGGTTTTGGTGACTCTGACAAGCCAGTAAGTGGCTACAATAAGCGCGAGGTGGCACAAGATATTTATGAATTAGTGCATCAATTAGGCTTTAAGAAAATTTACTTAGTTGGGCATGATATTGGAATGATGGTTGCGTATGAATATGCATCATCTCATCCAGAAGATGTGAAACGACTTGCCCTGATGGAAGCGGCTATTCCCGGTTTAGGCCTTGAGACTTTGCAAGACTCGGCAAAATTCCCACATCTTTGGCATTTCGGTTTTTTCATTGCCCCAGGTGTTGCCGAGTCACTTATTTTCGGCCGTGAAAAAATATTCTTAACCCATTTCATTAAAGAATTATCTTACAACACGTCTGCCTTTACTGATGATGACTTCAATGAATACTCTGAAAGTATGAGCGCTCCAGGAACATTAAGCTCAAGCTTGAAACATTATCGTGCATTTCCCGAGGATGCTGTAAATAATCGTGAAAATGCGCGAAAAAAGTTAATCATGCCAATATTAGCGATTGGTGGCTCTCATGGAATGGGTAAAAGAGTGGGCGAAATGATGTACCCACTTGCTGAAAATGTACAAATGGCGGTCATTGAACAATGTGGGCATTGGATTCCAGAAGAGCAACCAGAAAAGCTAACAAAGTTATTTCTTGATTTCTTTAGTTAACAACTCTTGGGAAAGATTAAAATTTTCTTTTGCATGGGTTTTCATCACCTTATTTAAGGCCTTTTCTGAGCATTTTATGTTAATATTTAAAAGCACAGTATGATATATCTCATCATGATTAACCTGGTGTATTTTAGCCTACCTCAATCGCCCTAGAGGCAGGTTTTTTTTATAAAAAACCCACTTCTACAGTGAGCGGATACTTTGATAAACATCTTGTAATTGAGTGTGTGATTAATTCCTAAAATGATTATCATTTCATCACATGAAAAGTATTTTGGCGTCAAGTGATATATATAAAAATATTTTATCCACAACCTACGTTATAGTACCCTCGTGCTAAGTTATCTTGAATAACTCTCTATTCCTTTTTACCACTCCCTCCCCTTAACCCAGTATTCCTAACACCTAAAAAATTTTAACATTTAATGCCCCTGACATCTATTTCTTCGTCAGAGTGAAATGTATAAGTAGCTAGTCAGAGGAGCGGACTCAAAGTCAATGACTATAAGTTCAATAGATAACTTAGTATTAATAATGGGTATGCTTTTACATTATTCCTGCCATTATAAAACAAGCAATTAAAACTTAAATTAGAAAAGACATTATCTATTCATCCTCAAAAAAAAATAGTACAATTGATTAATAACCAAGTGAATTATATAAGTTATCATTATAGTTACTACAATCGCTATTGGAACTGACGTTAAACGATACAATGATGAATAAGATATGTCGCTATTCATAGTTTTCATGCCAACAATGACACTAAGTGTAGTTAAGGCTACAAACCATTTTGCAGGTCCAGCATTCTCTTTTATATGTGCTGATGTATATAGCATAATACAGAAACAATATAGAAATGAAATGATGAAAATATTTTCATTAAAGACACTAACTATTACCTGTATAATTAAAGCAGTAGATGAACCAATAATTGTCCCATATATTCTTTTTATACTTGAATGAAAAATCAAATTCCAATTGATAGGAAACAACACTAATAAAGACGATACTTGGGCTGCTATTGAATCTTTCTCATCAAACAGCATAAAAAACATTAAAGATACCGAAGACACAACAGAACCCAACATGGTTTTCTTTATATTATCAATGTTACTCTGCACAGATTTCTGGATTATAGTCCTTTCGTGTCTATCCGGGAAGAAGTAGAATGAAATGGCAACAATAGCAGCTGTAATAAATGTTGCCAGAATCACCGATGTATAAACATCACTTAAATTTGTAGATTGATAACTGCCCAGATGAGTTAATGTATGTATTGAAATTAAGGATTGTGCGCCAGCTAAAAATGCGGTATTTGTAGACATAATCCAAAAGCAAAATACATTTATACTAAATGATAATGTTATTGTTGTGACTATAGATACAGAGGAGTTAACAGTTATAAAATAAGCAACAGCAACGCTAAACACTCCACTAAACAAAAACTGTCTTATGATATGAGCATTAATTACCGGAGATAAGCCCATAATAAGTATTGGGTATAGTGAAAAGTAAGTACCATAATCCCAATCGAAAATCTTAGGCAAAATAAACCCTAAATACGAACCAAATAATACTCTTTTTATTTGCTGCAAGTCATTTTCAGTCATAATATTCATCTTAATAAATATAATGCAGCCAAGAAATAACATTTATTTGCAATCTTGATAAGTACTTTGTTAGCGTATCATTACTTGAATAAATTTGGACTGTCGCTCTAGCTCCAGATGTTAGTCCATCAGGCAAAGGATCGTCTAGATTTATATATATCCTAATTCTTTGAGCATCCCTAATCCATCGATCACTTTGCTCTGTACTAGCTAGGTTGCCATCAGCATATAACTGACCGTTAATTACACCGGAGTCTTTACCTATAACTTTGCCGTTAAATACTTTGCCAGGAATAGCATCAAATACGACATAAGCCCTAATTTTCTCTTTCAATTTGGATAATGATTTCTCACGAAAATCGGCATAAATTACACCGGAATCACTAACTATGCTCAATAATGGAACGCCAGGTGACACAACATGTCCTGTATTAAGATTCATATTGCTAATCGTTCCAGATATGGGGGAGGTCACGGTGGTTTTATTTAATTCTGTTCGAGAAACAGCCAGATCATTCATAGCCTTCCTAATCTGAAGATTTTCATCACCATATAAACCCCGTTGCGTAACCAATGACAGGATATTATATTTCAATTGCTTTACATTTGCTTCATTTTTTTCTCTGTCACCTATTGCTTTATCTACTTGCTGTTTGGATATAGCAATTGCATTGAGTTTTAGATATCTGTCCTCATCGTCCCTAGCCAATTTCAATGATATTTCCGCAGAATTAAGTTCATTTTCGGCCTCTTTAATTTTCGAGTCTAATGTTTTATTATCTTCATAGGCTTGTTCAAGTTTTAACTTTGCCGAATTTAAATTTAAGATATAATCAGTAGGATCTATATAAAATAGAACATCACCTTTTTTTACTTTTTGATCATTCTTCACAGCGACATTGATCACTTTGCCGCTGACTTCTGGCGACACAGTAATTACTTTATATATTAGCCTAGAATGAGGTGTAAATGGGTGTGAAATGTCTGAAATGACAAAATATATAATAGATGCAAGCCCCAACAACATGCCTAATAATGTCCATTGACGAAATCGTTGTTCTGGAGTTAATGACAATGACATGTATTCTTTCCTTTGGCCGTTAAGACAGCGTAATGAAAAACGCTTGCTTATTAAGCATACATTTACTTAGTTCATGAAGTAAATACCTAATAATGGAATTATCATTTCCATTCTATACACCTTTTCGTTAAGACACATGCTATTGCTCTATAAGTTTGAGTAATAACACATAGGCATAAATAAACTCTTGAGGAGTGAGGAGTGAGGAGTGAGGAGTGAGGAGTTTTCAATACTATCACATTACAGATTTAAAAATTTAGTTTCATTATGATTTTATATACATATAATTCATATAATCTACAGCATCGCTCCATCAACGAAAATGATATATTGTATCTCTTCATATTTTTAGACATGTAAGGCATACAGTTTTCCATAAGTTTAGCTAGGGATAACATTAACATATCGCCATCATGCATAACTTCCATAATTTCATATTGCTGCGTGCATTGCTAATACAACACAATAGAATTGGGTTAAGTGGTTCATGACTAAACGTAAACGAACTAAAAGCCGTTTTTCACCCAAACTCAGCGCCGATATATTTGAGTACCAGCCACGGGCCGTTGACGTTGCTCTAGCATTGAAACTAGATCTAGATCCTTGTCAACTTCGAAAATGGTGACCTGCCCCCAGTATTAGATACAGCCATCAGTTAGTAATGGACTGACCCCACCCCGGTAGACGATCCTGCCCTATAGTTTGAGCATAGGAGGAGCGTATGGGCACACCACGATTTACACCTGAATTTAAGGAAGAAGCCGTCCGTCAGATAACGGAACGCGGTTATTCCGTTGCCGAAGTATCTGACCGTTTGGGTGTTTCTGCACACAACCTCTATAAGTGGCTACGAGCTATCAAACCTGATACCAGCGAACAGCATGCCAGGGATTTACTGGAAGCCAAAAGCGAGATCCTGAAACTACGGGCACAGCTAAAACGTACCGAAGAAGAACGGGATATCCTGAAAAAGGCCGCGCGGTACTTTGCAAGGGAGCCCGACTGAAGTACCGCTTTATCAATGAGCACCGCACTGTATGGGGTGTGATGACGATGTGTCGGGTACTGCATGTCGCCCGGGCCGGGTTCTACGCGTGGCTGCACAACCTGGTCTCGGCGCGTGATAAAGATAACCAGCGTCTGCTGACGCTTATCCGTGATTCATATTCACTGAGCGGAGGCGTATACGGTTACCGGCGGGTTCATGGCGATCTGAACGAAATCGGGGAAACCTGCGGCAAAAACCGGGTGGGCCGTCTTATGCAACTGAACCGGATTAAAGCCGTGCGGGGCTATAAAGCACCACGGCGTATCGCCGGCCGACCTTCGGTGGTTGCCCCTAATCGCGTACAGCGGCAGTTTACCGTTGTCCGGGCCAATCAGGTCTGGGTCACCGACATCACTTACATCCACACCTGGCAGGGCTGGTTGTATCTGGCGGTGGTTATCGACCTCTTCGCCCGTAACGTGGTGGGCTGGTCGATGAAGCCGACCCTCTCACGCGAACTGGCACTGGATGCGCTGATGATGGCGGTCTGGCGACGTAGACCGGGCAGCGAGGTCATCGTGCACTCAGACCAGGGTTGCCAGTATGGCAGCGACGACTGGCAACGGTTCTGTCGGGCCAATAACCTGGCACCCAGTATGAGCCGGCGTGGTAACTGTTGGGATAATGCAGTGGCCGAATCGTTCTTCAGTTCACTGAAAAAAGAACGCATCAGGAAGAAAATATACAAAACCCGGGATCTGGCCCGGGCGGATATCTTCGATTACATTGAAGTGTTCTACAACCGGGTCCGGCGTCACAGTCACCTCGGCGGCGTCAGTCCGGAGGCCTTTGAACGGGCCTCGTCGTGAGGACAGAATTTGTCTACGAGCGTGGGGTCAGTCCATAATGTCGGTTTGTTTACCTTCACATTTTCCATTCCGCCACCGTGCTGCAAACTCTGATGGCGTCTGATAATTCAGTGCTGAATGTGGACGACACTCGTTATAATCCTGCCGCCAGTCATTAATGACTTTCCTGGCGTGAACGATATCGCTGAACCAGTGCTCATTCAGACATTCATCGCGAAATCGTTCGTTAAAGCTCTCAATAAATCCGTTCTGCGTTGGCTTGCCCGGCTGGATTAAGCGCAACTCAACACCATGCTCAAAAGCCCATTGATCCAGTGCGCGGCAGGTGAACTCCGGCCCCTGGTCAGTTCTTATCGTCGCCGGATAGCCCCGAAACAGCGCAATGCTGTCCAGAATGTGTCACCTGCACGCCTGAAATCCCAAAGGCAACAGTGACCGTCAGGCATTCCTTCGTGAAGTCGTCCACACAGGTCAGGCACTTGATCCTGCGACCGGTGGCGAGCGCGTCCATGACAAAATCCATCGACCAGGTCAGGTTGGGCGCCGCCGGGCGGAGCAGCGGCAGACGTTCTGTTGCCAGCCCTTTACGACGTCGTCTGCGTTTTACGCCCAGCCCTCTCAGATGATAAAGGCGGTACACGCGCTTGTGATTAACAGGAAGGCCTTCACGGCGCAGTAACTGCCAGATGCGGCGGTAGCCAAAACGCCTGCGCTCCGCCCTGATAAATGCGCATCAGCCGCCGGACGCTGAGCCTCATAGCGGCAGGTCGACAGGGACAAACCTGTAAGCCTGCAGGCACGACGTTGCGACAGACCGGTCGCATCACACATAAACTCAACGGCTTCCCGCTTCTGGTCTGTCGTCAGTACTTTCGCCCCAGAGCCACCTGGAGTGCCTCCTTATCGAGCATGGCTTCGGCAAGCAGCTTCTTGAGTCTGGCGTTCTCTTCCTCAAGCGACTTCAGGCGCTTAACCTCGGGCACCTCCATACCACCATACTTCTTACGCCAGGTATAAAAGGTGGCGTCGGAAATGGCGTGCTTACGGCAGAGCTCACGGGCAGAAACCCCGGCTTCAGCCTCGCGGAGGATACTGATGATCTGTTCGTCGGAAAAACGCTTCTTCATGGGGATGTCCTCATGTGGCTTATGAAGACATTACTAACATCGCGGTGTATTAATCAACGGGGAGCAGGTCAGTAGAAAGGCGAAAAATTTGTGAGGTGGTTGGCAACTTTTGGCACGATATCATGTGATTTCTTCTGTTCAACTGGAACCTATTAGGGTTCTGTCGCATTAATACGACGTAAGGAACATGAAATTTTTTGTCCTGATGTTAGTCTATTTCTTTGTTCCGGAATGCATTTAAACGCCTGCATTATCCTCGCCACCGTTCATGGTTAAGGGATTCAAAAAAGGCCGATTGAATCTCCTAACTATGAACGGTGCTCCATCTACGTCTACCCGGACCTAAAACGTCAATCTTGACGGGCTCCAACCACCAATCTAAAGCTAGCAATAAAACTATCTCCTTAGTGTTACTAGCTTTCTGGAGATTCAGAGCACTTACCTAGGCCTCTTGCGTTTAAAATCATGTCGTATTTATTTAAGGACACAGAGTAACCTCATGAAAATGGAATTATAAAATCCATTATTTGTGTTTGTTTCGTTTGTATAATATGTAGAATGTTTGCATAGCACGGAGCCTAACCCAATAGGCATTAATTAAAAACCAATAGAGATAAACCTATGATTAGAAATCAATTTACCTCATCAAATGCATCAATGTTGTTGATTGATCACCAAGTCGGAACCATGGGTTGGGTTAAATCTATCCAATTTGAAGAACTGAAACGTAACGCGTTGATGCTGGCAAAAGCAGCTCAAATATTAGGAATCCCTACAATATTAACTTCTAGTATGGAAGAGAATGTGCAAGGGCCTTTACTAACCGAGTTGGAAAGTATTCTTCCTGCATCTTTCAAGAATAGAGTGAAACGTGAGGGAATAGTTAATGCGATGGACGATGAAAATTTCGCGCAGGCAGTTAAGAACACTGGACGAAAAAAAATTATTGTAGCAGGGGTGACGAACGATGTATGTACTGTCTATCCTACTCTCACGCTTTTGGAAGAGGGATACGAAGTTCAAGTTGTTGCGGATGCGGGGGGCTCACCAAGCAAAATAGCTGATGAAATTGCTTTGCGCAGGATGGAGAATGCAGGCGCAGTTTTGACTAGTACTAATCAGTTGCTTGCTGAGCTAGCGGTCAGTTGGGCAACGCCTGAAGGTTCAAAATTAGTAACAATAATGGCTGACTCACTTTCGTAATAGTATAATGTGGGAATGGAGTCCCACAAACCACTCTTGTCTTATTTTATGATAATTTTACAATTAAAGATTTCTTGCTACTCTACTTTTCAATTTCTAACGCAAACTTAAATATGGCACCAGCATTAAATAGACCTGAGTTAGCACATTCAATATGGATTGATACTAATTTTTGATTAACCGAATTCCACACTTGTTAATTAAAAAACAATAAAACGTTAGAAATATACACTAATGTTTATAACCAAGGAATTAAAATGAAACTATACCACTCTCCAGGAACATGCTCTCTCGCATGTTGGATTGCTTTAGAATGGGCTAATGTAGAACATTATGAAATTATTCCGGTTGATCCAAAATCAGATGAGTACAAAGAAATAAACTCACTACTTACAGTTCCCGCATTGGATCTTGGAAATGGTAAAATTATAACCCAAACCCATGCCATATTAAATTTCATTACCGACAGATATATTAATATAGATTCATCAGCACACGACCTCTATTTAAACAAAGTTGAATTTGACGAGATAATGAGTTTTTTATCATCTGAGTTTCACCCTATACTTAAAGCATATTTTTCACCTGATACGTTTAATATTTTCCGCAATGAATCTTCTATTCACGAAATAACCATGTCATCTTTCTACAAGATACTTTTTTTTATGGAACACCTTGATTTGGTAATTGGTAAAAATGAATACATATTCAAAAACAAACGCACAGTGGCAGATGCATATGCATTTGTAATGTTACGATGGACAGATAGTTTTCCCAAGAATTGGAGAAATTATAGTAACTTGGCTAATTTCATGAAAAAGATGAATAGAGATCCAGTTATAGCAAAAATATTGGCGTTATCTAAAAGATTATCAAAAAATATGATGTGATATCATGTAGCCAGGCACTGTCTTTATATTACAGCGCCAGACTACTTATTTCCCAGAGAAAACCTGAACATATTTTAATAGGGCGATTGCCATTTTTTCAAGGTGTTCAATAGCTCTTTCATTTTTTATTCTCCCTTGAGTTGTAAATTCGTGATGCGCGAAAGGTAAAGTAATCACTTCAGGTAAAACCATTGAACCTAATTGTAAAACCAAGGATTGTCTCAGTGACATTAATCCTCGATACCCACCCAAACTCCCCGGTGATGCACTACCTAATGCATAGGGCTTACTAAATATTTCGGCCCCACCACCTTCCACTCGTGAAAGCCATGCGAGTAAGTTTGAAATAATTGGAGGATAACTAGCATTATATTCTGGGCAAAAAATAGCAACGCCGTCACTTTGTGAAAATATCTCATGCAATATGAATGCATTTTCTGGAAATGAACTTACCTCTATATCCTGTTCATATAGAGGTAATGGATATTTACTCAGATAAAGCATTATGGCTTTTGCACCTTTGGATTCTATATACTCGCCAAATAAATCCGCTAGTTGCTGATTGTACGAACCAGCTCTTGTTGAGCCAGATAAAATAAGGATGTTATAACCATTCATAGTTTCAACCCTTTTATAAATTAAATACTACCCACATGATAAATCCCGGATTAATTAAATGTCAACAATCCTTTTTTATAAATTAATAAAGATGATTATTGAAACAAACAATTCCATTAATCTAGTTAATAACACTTTTTTCATAGTAAATATAACAATCCTCACACTATAGTGATGGTTAGCTTGACATTGTCAGATTAGTAACCTTTAGTTATAAATAGATGCACTACCTATTAATACATAGAATCATGGGTGTGGAATATGTTTAGACTTGATGACATAGCTATTTTTGTTGAGGTTGTAAGAAATAAAAGCTTTAAAAGAGCAGCAGAGATCCTAAGTATGCCATCATCGACACTATCGAGAAGAATTTCACTGCTTGAAAAAGAAATTGGGCTACGCCTTATTCGTCGCTCAACAAGAAAATTAGAATTAACAGAGGCTGGAAAGCTATACTTTGAACGTAGCAATAATATTATAGATGAAGCTAGAAATGCACATTTTCTGTTAAATGACCTTTTATCAAAACCAGTTGGAAACTTGCGGATTTCATTGCCCACTGACTTTTCAATATATTACATCGCCCCAGCAATAGTAGCATTT
Source organism: Serratia sp. Z4 (assembly GCF_009900725.1). NCBI lineage: Bacteria > Pseudomonadati > Pseudomonadota > Gammaproteobacteria > Enterobacterales > Yersiniaceae > Serratia > Serratia sp. Z4. The sequence continues at coordinate 167,791 of NZ_JAAABD010000003.1, read as the reverse complement.
TCAAAAAAACACCCAGATATCACATTTCAATTGGATATGACTCCAAGAAAGGTTGACTTAATAAATGAACCTTTTGACCTAGTTATTAGAATTGGCGAAATGCCAAATTCCGGACTCATATCTCGACATATGTTAAGTATGAATAGATATTTGTACGCATCACCAGAGTATCTACGAAAAAATGGCGAGCCAGCCCATCCTTTAGATTTGGAAAAGCATTCATGTTTAGTTATGAATACTCCTCTGGAAAACGACGGGTGGAATATTGTATTTGACAACATACTATATAAAATCAAAGGTAAAAGTCGTTACAAAATAAATAATGTTGGTATGCTATGTCGATTCGCTATTCTAGGGGAAGGAATAACATTAATGGCAGAAGAAATTGCAAAGCCAGAAATTCAGTTAGGTAAATTGAAACAAATACTACCTTCATGTTCTGTAGAAAATCTATCTGTATATATACTAACGGAAAACAAACTAACTCCCGCTAAGACATCTTTATTTATTGATTTCTTATGCGATTACTTTCGTAAATAACACTAATATAGGACCTACTTATGTTTACTGACCTTCTAAAAGAATTTCACATTTTATTTTTAGCTAAAATATTATTGACATCATTTTTTTGGATTAGCGGTTTCATTTTGACTTTTAATTTCAACAAGTTCGTATTAACCAATAAAAAAATTGGAATCCCTTTTCCTTTTTTATCTTCAATTTTCACCATAATAATTCAATTAATGGGATCATTAACAATTATTTTAGATATATACGGATTAGGGTGGCTTGGTGTCTGCACATTGATAATATTTACATTGTTGACAATACCCCTTGGGCACCCATTTTGGACCTTCACTGGAGAGAAGAGAGAGATTGAATTTAACATTGCGCTTGAGCACTTGTCAGTCATAGGTGGCTTGATTATAGTCTCTCTAATTTGACTCAGTGCGTAAAATTTAACTATTTTATTTATAGTTATATATCTGGCGCCTCAAGTTAATTCTGTTTTTTGTCGCGTTGGCAGCTCAGCTGGATTCAACTCGATGAGGAGCTTTGTTCACGAAACTCATCATATGGCCAACACGACAACTGCAATGGTATTAATTAATACATAACCCTAAATCGCCCAAGATTTAACCAATTCCGCACCCGGGGAGTTTAAAATTTAAGCGAACACATGGTTATTTATTGCCGCCATTCCGTTACAAATTCCGCAATCCATCTTGATATCATCCCCCTGTCTCTCTCTGGTTAAAAAGCAGCCCCTGATTCATCAATTCCTAAAAATCTGGCCAAAGTGCTGAATAAATATCCGCTCATAGTGAACTACATTTCGGCAACCAGTCCGCTTCGCAGTCGTCACTCAATATCAGGTTGGTTTGTATTCCCTGCTTGGTGCGGCGTTTCAGCAGCGTATGCTCATACTCTTTCAGCGTCTGCGGCACCGCCTGGCCGAACGCCGTCAGGTTCATCACGTGCTGATAGCCCCGTGCCGCCATAAACGACAGGTAGGCGTGGTACAGGTAGCGACGTGGGTTCGGCGGGGTGATGTTGGCATTGCCGATCATCATCCCTTCCGGGGTGCCCAGCACCGTCAGGTAACCACAAAAATCGACCAGCGGATCGGCATACCGTTTGATTTCCAGGGCTTCCGCCGAACTCTGCTGCGCCTGGAGCAGTGCGCGGGCGTCATTCGGGTTGGTAAAGCGTTGCATCAGGTGACGCACAATCACGGCCAGCTCTTCGGTGATCTTCGCCAGCAGCAGCGGATCGCGCTCCTCTGGGGCAATAGCCTCCGGGAACGGCAAAATAACCCGGCGGCGCGAGATGCCGCCGCTGCGGTCGCTGAACTGCATCGGGTTGTTGTTGACTGCCAAAATCACCGCCGGGATGTGCGCCGCGTAGGCGTCGCGGTATTTGGGGTCGATGGCGACCGCATCGCCACCGGTGATGGCCTTGATGCCCGCCCCGTCACCGCTCCACTTCTCCTGGTCAGGCAGGAGTATCAGCGAGTAACCCACTACGCTGGCCCGCTCGCGCGCCGACTCCAGGTTGTCGATGGTGGCAGAGGTGGTGTTGTCCGCCCCGGCGAGCAGCCGGGCGATGGCCGCCATCACACTCTTGCCGCTGCCGCCGGGGCCGGTCACTTCAAGGAACAGCTGCCAGTCGTAGCGGTTGGCCAGCACCATAAAGAGCGCCGCGAGAATACGTTCCTGTTTGTCGTAATTGCCCCCGGCGGCCCGCGCCAGCCACTGCCAGAAGTGCGGCGCATGATCGGCCAGGTTCTCCCCGGCACGCGGCGGCGTGTAGTCCACGCTGTTGACGGTGCGCAGCCAGTGCTCTTGCCGGTGGGCGCCGAACTGGCCGCTGACGGTATCAAACACCCCGTTACGAAAGCCTATCAACCGGCGAGCCGGGTCGCCCATCTGCGGCACCATCAGTTTGAGGGTATCCAAAATGCTGTTGATACCGGCGGCGGAGAACGGTGCGCGCACCTTCTGGAACAATGCGGCAATCTCCCGGCTCAGTTGCCGGTGTGGCAGCACCTGCCAGGCGCCGCGCGTATAGCGGCACAGCTCTTCCCCCACCGGCGGCACCGCGAGGGTATTGCCGTAGTGCTCGGCCAGCAGTTCGGCCTTCTCGCTGGCGCTCATGGCTTTCAAATCGGCATCGCTCAGCGTATCGAACGGGCTGGGCTGCGGCGGCTGGCTGAACGCCTGGAGCTGGGCGCGCGTGGACTCGGCGCCCTGCTGACAGTAGACATCGTTCCAGTCGCCGATGTTTGTCGGCAACGCCGGAGTGCCGCCGCTGCGTGTGGCCGCCTCGGCGGCGCGGGTCTGTCCGGTGCCGTTTCGGTCATTATCGGCCGCCAGCAGCAGCCGCGCGTCCGGGTAGTGGCTGCGTAGCTGCTCCGCCACCGCCGCCAGGTTATTGACGCTGAGCGCCACGCACACCGTCTCACCGGTCAGGCGATGCACGGTGAGACCGGTGGCGTAGCCTTCGGTGAGCCAGATAACCGCGTTGTCCGGCCCACTCAAGATGTGGCAGGCGGCTTTCACCTGCCCACCTGCCAGCATGCGTTTGTCTCCGCTGGCGTTAATCAACTGCACGTTGACCACCTCGCCTCCGGCATTGTGCAGCGGCAGCAACAGGTCGTCGGGCTGGAAGGTGATACCGCCGACGCGCAGCGGCTGACCGTGCAGGGTCAGGGTTTCTGCCTCCGGCCAGCCTTTGGCGCTCAGATAGGCGTTGCCGGTCTGGGACTGCGCGGCAGCCACCAGAGCCTGTGCCTGTCGCGCGGCCTTGCGCTGAGACTCGACCTTATCTTTCGTTGAATGACCAGTCTCAGCGGCCGGTGGCAAAGCGTTGGTGTTTTCTCCCATCACGGCGGCCACCTGTTCGGCGGCGGCCCGGGCAGACAGTGACAGGGCCTTTTCCACCAGGTTGAGGCCGTCACCGGCCCCGCACTGATTACAGAACCAGGTGCCGCGTCCGTCCTGATTGTCGAAGCGGAAGCGGTCTTTGCCGCCGCAGGTCGGGCACGGCTGCGGCTTGCCGTTCGGCTGCAAGGCGATGCCAAGAGCCGGGAGTATCACCGGCCAATGGCCGGTGGCGGTGCGTACAGTCTGGGAAACGAAGTGGGCGCTCATGCTCTTCTCCTCAGTGTACGGTGGCGTTCTGTGCAGCCGACAAGCGCTCGCAGCACAGCTCGTCCATCATCTTTTGTCCCAGCGCGGTCAGGCGCGGCGCAGCCACCAGTACGTCCGGCTGCACCATGTCACTCAACATCGTGCACGCCATGTCCATGCCATCCTCCGCACCGTACTGCCGCACAAAGTGCCCCTCCAGGCGCAGGGCAATCGTCATCTGCAGCTCGTCCAGCGTGTACCCGAGGCTCACCCGGTAAAAGGCGCAGGTGTCCAGATAGGCTTGCGCCACGGCGCGGCGGAAAACGGCGGTACGGACTTCAATCGGTAAACAGGATGCAGTGTTCATGCGGCGGTGGCCTCCATGCGGGCAAGAATTTGGGTTTCACAGGTGTTGACGACGTGGCCGAGCTGGTCGGTCAGCAAGGCAATGACCGAAGCAAACGATGCCTGTTGCACGGCATCGGGGCGCTGCCCGCTGAGGTCAAGGGTGTCCAGCAGGTCGAGGAACAGCACGCCGGTGGCGTGCGCATGCTGGAGACGCAGAAAATCGGCGTGCGGGATAGGGTAATGGGTGTCGCAGTAGTAGCGGTCGGCCAGGGTGTTCATGCCACCGCCTTAACCGGCAGACGACCGGCAAAGGACAACACGTAATCACGGGCCAGCAGGCGGCGGGCGTTGCGTTCGGTATCTGCCACGGTGCGTACAATACGCGGTGAAGCCGTCAGCGCAGACCGGCGCACGGCTGCAAACAGAAAGCAGAATGTAGGATGAGTCGGGGTGAGGGTCGTCGCCATGGTGGCAGCCTCCTTGAAGTAAAGGTTATTGCTACCACCGAAGTTTCCACGCTTATGGGTGGTAGCCCAGACGGGGGTGGAAATACCGGCCTTCAAGGATACCGGCCTGACCGAAGTCAGCCCCGCCTGAGCCACCATTGATTGACTGCTGCGATAGCATAACATCCACCGCGCAAAAAATGAGCGCACTAAGGCTACGACATAAAAAAACACGCCTGGCGCGTGTTGTGTCGCCTTGAAGTAAAACGGGTTTCCACGCCCGGCTGCCGATTTTGCGGCAGCGGGAGGACTATAGCGCAAGGCCGGACAAGGGGGCAAGCCGTAAGACGCCCCCGGACGTTCAATCGATCGCATAGTGATCAACAGTCGGTCAATTGGTCGTTGCGGGTATCGGCAGCCGCGCAGGTCAGCGGCACCGGCCCGGCACGGAACAGGCGCGGCTCAGCCTGGCGACTCGCCAGACGAATAACGCCGTGTTTTTCGCTGCGGTGATCCGGCAAGACGACGCCAGGCTCTTTACGCTGCAACAGGATAGCTTCCGCCACAAACAGCGCGTCGCGCTCATCGAGGGTGAAATGCTGGCGACCCAAGGTTAGCTGCATCATACGGTGGCCCCCTGGTGACGGTTGGCGATACGTTCATCCATCCACTGCTCGACCTCGGAGGCCAGCCAGGCGACGTTTTTACCGCCGAGGGAGACCTGGGCCGGGAACTGCTTACGGCTCATCATCTCGTACACGGTGGAGCGGGACAAGCCGGTGGTATAGAGCACTTCCGGCAATCGAATAAAGCGCTCACGCGGGGTGTAACCGCCAGGAATAACCGGCAACGGGGTGGATGGAGTGGGAGTGGAAACGGTCAACATAAAACGCTACCTCTTTGTGTCCGGCCAACGCTGGCCGGGACTGTGTGAACTTCGGTAGCGCCCTATTATGTGAATATTTACCGGGGTGGCAACAAGGTGTTGTTGTGTGGTGGAACAGATTTTATGCTTGTTTTTCAATCAAGTGGACAACGTTGGCCGATATTGGCCTTTATTGGCATTTATTGACCGTTGTTGGCAAACCGGCCGAAAAGCCTGAGCGATGAATGGACGGTTGATTAATAGGGAAAAACCGCCAAACAGCGCTAGCCAGGGAAAAAGCTGTTTTGGGCTGGGTGAACAGTGGTGAACACCGGGTGAAGAGTTTACAGGAAACTGTTCACCCTCTTATTTACTGATTTATCTATATTTTTTATTTTGGTGAACAGTAGTGAATAGTTTTAGGTAAAACTAAAAATGGCTTGATGGTTTTCTCATCAGTACTCAAGGCTGTTGTCCTGGGGACAGTCCAACCGGGATGAATGGCGATGTTGTACGGCGGTCAGCAGAATAGCTTCACATTGACTGATACCGGAGACACGACCATGAGCACCACCGCTTTACCGAAATCCATCACCGATAAACTGCAAGCCCTGCGCGACGCTCGCGCCGCCCACGACAAAAACTACCAGGCGTTGACCGATGTCGTAACCGGCATTGCCCGCTGCCACCAACAGAAGAAAGACACCGAAGTGCAGAGCCATGAGACTGAAAGCCAGTGGCGCACCCTGTTCCGCAAACTGCGCGGAGAAATGACGCCGGAACTGCAAGCGCAGCACCACAGCCGGATTTCCAAGCGGGGGCTGGCGAAGGAGTTCGACGGCCTGATTGAGGAGATGGAGCTGGACAAAATGCAGCTTCACCTCCGCTGCGGCGGCACGGCCCCGAAGGTGGTGGCCGCACACAAAGACGCCCTCACGACCTTTGCGGCTCATGCGATGCATCAGGCAGTGGATGCAATGAGCAAGGCGCTTATCAGCCCTGACGTTATCAAGGCGTGCGCACTGGCTTCACGGGCTTACGGCGTCTATGCGGACAATCCGATGAAAATGATTGAGCTACAGGTACTGGGCACGCTACAAGGCCGCATTCGCGCTACCATGGCTACGAAAAATATCGACCACCCGGTGCTGAATGAGATTGGTCTGACGATACCGGAACAAACCGGCGTATTGCAGGAGCGACAAAGATGCCCAATGCGCCAGATGCGAGGGGCAAGAGAACTGGCGGAAAAACGCCGTCGGCTGCAAGAAAAAGGAGCCCAATCATGATGCGTTGCCCGCTGTGCACCCATGCGTCCTATACCCGTACCAGCCGCTATATCACGGAGCGGACAAAGGAGGCGTATTACCAATGTCAGAGCCTGACCTGTTCTTGCACATTCAAGACGGTGGAAAGCGTCGATAAAATTCTGTGCCAGCCGATACAAGCGCAACCGGTCGATGAGAACGCCTTGCCACCGCCGGAGAAACGGACGTTGAACCGCTATCGCCGTTACAACAGCAATCCTACCCTGCACTAATCACACTCCGCCCCGCCGCTCTCGACAGCATCGCGGGGCATTCCCCTTCCGCCTCGCCCAAAACAGCCTTTTTCCTGGCTAGCCAGCCACAAATTGCGCGTGCATGCATAGGGTGCATGATTTTGCATGCAAGAAAATGCACATTTCATCCCCATCCGAGCCAGTACTGGCGCGGCCTGCGGTCTCTCATGCGGGTGCATGAAAAGCGACACAGAAAGCGCGCAGGCGAGGCGGGGGTAGCATTGCGCGCCAGGGGGGTTTAACGATTTATTGGCGGTGAGCCCGCTGGGCCAGGCCCGTGATAAAATCGGCGTACCACTGCAGCATCTCACGGCGTTTCTCAAGGTACTGCGCATGGTTGTAAGTGCCGCGAATGGCGTTCTTGTCCACGTGGGCGAGCTGCATCTCTATCCAGGCGGTATTGAAGTCCTGCTCATGTAAAATGGTGGACATCATGTGCCTGAAGCCGTGGCCGGTGAGACGACCATGATAGCCAATACGTTTGAGGAGCTGGTTGATACACGCATCGCTCATCGACTTATTCACGTCCGCCCGTCCAGGGAAAACGAAGCGATAATGGCCGGTATAGGCTTTTAGCTCGTTCAGGATGGCCACCGCCTGCGTCGACAACGGCACAAAATGAGCTCGTCGCATCTTCATACGCGCCGATGGGATCTCCCAAAGCGCATTATCCAGATCAATCTCCTGCCACTGCGCCATGCGCAGCTCGACGCCCCTGACTCCGGTTAACATCAGTAGCTTCGCCGCCAACTTCCCTAACAAGCTGCCAGAGTACCCTTCAAGGGCCGTCAAGAAATCGGGGAGTTCATCGACAGTCAAGAAAGGATAATGGGTGGTATTGGGTCCAGGTAACACACTGGAAAGATCGGCGGCCGGATTGTATTCAGCACGCCCTGTCGCGATGGCATAGCGAAAAACTTCACCGCAGCGCTGCCTGATTTTGCGCATTTTATCCAGCGCTCCACGCGCTTCAATCTTGCGCAGCACAGTAAGCAGTTCAAGTGGCTTTATCGTCGATATAGAACGTTGCCCCAGAGAGGGAAAAATATCGAGGCAGAAGGCACGCATGACCTCCGCAGCATAACCCGCCGACCATGTTGGCAATTTTGACCGGTGCCATTCTTTCGCGATCGCTTCGAAGGTGTTCGCATCCCCGTATAACTGCGCCAGCTTTTTCTCTTTACGGAGTGCGCTGGGATTCTGCCCCTCGGCAACCTGCCTTCTGGCTTCATCGCGTTTTGTCCGGGCATCTGCCAACGAAACAGCAGGATAAACACCAAGTGAAATCATTTTGGGCTTACCGGCAAAACGGTAACGAAAGCGCCAGCTTTTACTGCCGTTGGGCTCAACCAAAAGGGATAAGCCCAATCCATCGCTCAACGTGTAAGGTTTAGGGGTGGGTTTAGCATTCCGGATTTGTAAGTTATTAAGTCGCATGTGTATAGGAATTCAAGATCGAACTAAGGTACACGTAATTCTACACACACCCGATACCGGATTCCACCGGATGGCATCGGACAATCACGAACAATAACACCATATAATTCATTGTTAATTAGTGTATTACTGGACAACTTCGGACATTACAGGAAGAGGGGATGGTGCCGATAATAGAGATCGATCTCCTCCACGCCCAAGCGCCGCAGGCTGCCCTCGACGGAGCGCCGGATATACTCGGGCCGGCTGCTGACGCCGCGCGCCGAAGGATCCGCCGGATCGCGCAGGATGCCGAACTTGGTGGCCAGGAACACCTGTTGCCGCTTGCCCCTGATCGCCTCCCCCACCAGTTCTTCGTTGGTGTGCGGCCCGTACATGTCGGCGGTGTCGAGCAGCGTGACGCCCAGCTCCAGCGCCCGGTGCAGCGTGGCGATGGCTTCCTGCCGATCGGCGCCGGTGGAATAGAAGTCGCTCATGCCCATGCATCCCAACCCCAGGGCGGAGACGACGGGACCGTTGGAACCGAGTTTACGTTGTTGCATTGTGCTGCCCTCATGCGGTGAATGGATAACGCAGCAAAGTCTGGTTGTTTACGCGACAAAGATAAATAATGCAGATTGCACATCACTGTTCAAAAATCACCAACAATCCGGAGTGGACATGGATCAGGTTCAAGCCATGCGCATTTTTACCCGCATCGTCGAACTGGGTAGCTTCAGCCGGGCGGCCGAACGCCTGCAGCTGCCGCGCGCCACGGTCAGCAACGCGCTGAAACGGCTGGAACAGCGGCTGGGCGTGCGCCTGCTGATCCGCACCACCCGCCAGGTGCAGGTGACCAGCGAAGGCAGTCTCTACTATCAACGCTGCGTACAGTTGCTGGGCGCGCTGGAGGAGGCGGACACGCTGTTCAGCCAGCATAAGCTGCAGCCGTCCGGCAAGGTGCGCATCGATATGCCCCATTCGCTGGCGCGCGAGGTGGTGATTCCGGCGCTGGACGACTTTTATCGGCGGTATCCCGACATCACGCTGGCGCTGGGCGCCAACGACACTCACGTCGATCTGTTGCGCGAAGGCGTGGACTGCGTGCTGCGCGCCTGGGAAACCGAAGACGACGGCCTGGCGGCGCGGCGCATCGCCCAGCTGCCGCAGGTCACCTGCGCCTCCCCCGCTTATCTGCAGGCCCACGGCACGCCGCTTGACATCGATAGCCTGGAGCCGCATCGCGCGGTGGGGTATTTTTCACTGGCCAGCAACCGCGATTACCCGCTGGAATTCTGCCGCGGCGGCAAGCTGGAACTGCGCGAGCTACCCGCCCGGCTCAGCGTCAGCGGCGCCGACGCCTACATCGCCGGCGCACGCGCCGGCATGGGCTTGATTCAGGCGGCGCGCTATTCGCTGGCGCCCTGGCTGAAACAGGGAGAGCTGGTGGAGGTGTTGGCGGACACGCCGCCTCCGCCAATGCCGATTTACATCATGTATCCGCCCGGCCGTTTCCTCGCGCCGCGGGTCAGGGTGTTGATTGATTGGCTGATTTGGCTGTTTGACCAGCAGAAAAGCGGCGATATGGCTGTTTTTCCAGCAAACGCCCGCAAAGCGGGGAAATAACTGTTGACGTGCCCGCCAAAATCTCTAGAATTCGCCTCCGTGGTAACGTTACTCCGGTAATGTTTCTGGTACGCGAAGGTGGCGGAATTGGTAGACGCGCTAGCTTCAGGTGTTAGTGTCCTTACGGACGTGAGGGTTCAAGTCCCTCTCTTCGCACCAAATAACCACATGATTTATATTGCACTCAGCATCGATGCGAAGGTGGCGGAATTGGTAGACGCGCTAGCTTCAGGTGTTAGTGTTCTTACGGACGTGAGGGTTCAAGTCCCTCTCTTCGCACCAAGCTGGCGACGTAATATAAATCAAAGCAACAACATCGACTGTGCGAAGGTGGCGGAATTGGTAGACGCGCTAGCTTCAGGTGTTAGTGTCCTTACGGACGTGAGGGTTCAAGTCCCTCTCTTCGCACCAATTGATGATCTCTCCAGTAGTTCCTTCGAAAAAATCCCAACGCATTGATGATAAACACGCTTAAGCGTGGTTTTGCCGTTTCTGGCGTTTCACCCAAAGCTGAAGTTGAGGCTGACTGCCGCCAGGCCGCCCGCCAGCGCCATGCAGGAAGGCAACAGCAGATAGTGGCGCAGCCGGCTGTTGAACAGCATCACCAGCGTGGCCAACATCGCTATCACGATCAGGGTGCGCAACTGCAGCATATCCAGGTTGATCAAGGCCAGCAGCGGCATCAACGCACAAGGTAGCAAAACGCCCCAGGCGCTGGCCAGGCGATCCCCGAGGCACCAACTGACGCCCCACAGCCCGCACGCGGCAATCATGGCAGTGAGCATGACACCCCTCCTTAAGTGATAATGATAACCAATATCATATAACACTTTTTTGGCCGCTGCATCATTTTCACTGCGCTGACCAAACTCAGATGACACCAGCAGGAAAAAATGATAATTTGACATAAGAAAATTCCTAGTCCTGTTTGCATGATAATAATCACAATCCTCAACCATGCAATTCAAGTGGATATTCGCGCCAAAGGAATGCTTCTCAACCTTAATTATTCGACAGAACGACTTTGCAAAGAGTGACCTCCGTATGAACGCCCGTTCTTATCAGGAATTACTGAACAGCAAGCAGCGCCTGGCATTATTTCTTTTTTTGGTAATGAATGCCGCCTCTTCCGTATTTACATTATTGTTCCCTTTTAGGGATACGCCCGCATTTACCCTACCTTTATTATGTATACCGCTATTTTGTCTGGTAGCGGCGCTATTTTCCCTGCAAACGCCACGTAAATATTTGTGCAAACTCAACCTGTTCGCCAGCGTACTCGGCCTGCTCTGGGCCGCACATATTTACGTTAAAAGTCAATATTGCCTACCGAATAACCAAGATTTTTTATTAATTAGTTTGTTTAGCATCTTTTTTATCAGCGCTATTTCTCTGACGGATAACTTTACCGCCTTTTGTTTACACGCCGTACCTTCCGCAATGATGATCCTGGCTCTAGACGGCATGCATAATACCCTGCGGATATTATTCACCACGCTATTACCTATTATCGCTTTCTCCATTCATCACCTGATGTTGAAACGCAGTGAAATCTTTACCCACGCGCTGGTGGCCAACCTGTATAACGAGCGGGACAAATTCAATAATTTGAGCATGCTCGATCCCCTGACCGGCCTTTATAACCGACGTGGTCTGGAGAATAAGATCACTATGCTGCTGGAACCGCAAACCGGCCACCATTACGTGCTATTGCTGGATATCGACCACTTCAAGGTCTACAACGACAGCTACGGCCACGCCATGGGCGATCGGGCTTTGGTGCAGGTGGCGGTCGCCATCCGCGATGCGGTGCGTTCGCGCGATATCGTGGTGCGTTACGGCGGGGAAGAGTTTTTGGTGCTGCTGACCAACGTGCACGAAGGCTACGCGGCGCAGCTGGCCGAGCGGGTGCGCCAACGCGTGGCGGAACTGAACATCCCGCACGGCGCCAGCCCGCAGCACAGCGGCACGCTGACGCTTAGCGCCGGCATCTCCGCGCTGGAAAAACTGGACATCGAATCGGCGATAGGCGCAGCCGACGCCGCGCTCTATCTGGCGAAACACAGCGGCCGCAACAATATCCAGCTGGCGCAAAACGTCCAGCCCGTCGTCATTCACCCTTAAGCCGCCGCCGAAACGGCGCGGCGGCCGCCAGTAAAACTTAAGCAGAGGTGGAGCGCAGCCCGTTCAACAACAGGTTCAAACTGGCCAAGGCCTGCTCCAGCGCCACGTCTTTTTCCGGCTGATGGGCGACCCACAGCGCAGCATCCATCAGGCCGCCATTGATTAAATGCGCCAGCGCTTCCGGTTCGGCGGTAGCGATACGCCGCTGCGCCATCAACGCCTGTAAGGCCCCCGTCATCCAGGTGATGCAACCCAGCTTGCTGGCCTGCAGATAGTCGGCTCCCAGCACCGAGGGCGAATCACGCAACAGAATGCGCTGCGATTGCGGCTCCGTCATCATGATCAGATAACCGCGGCAACGCCCCGCGAAGGCCTCCCAGTCATCCGGCGTGCTCGCGGTAATGTCGGCCAGGCGCGCATCCATTTCGGCGTCGATTTCCTGCACGACGGCCAAAAACAATCCCTTCTTGTCGCCAAAATGGTGATAGAGCGCACCGCGCGTCATACCGGCTTGCGCAGTAAGCTCATCCATCACCGTCTCGGCATACCCCACGCCGCCGAACTGCTGACGGGCGGCCGCCACCAGCTTACGCCGGGTTTCTTCAATCATTTCTGTGCGCGCTTTACGTGCCATGGATTCACTCCCGTCTTGCCATTGATGACGTTATAATTGACATACGCCATGTATGTCAATTAACGTAACATACGTGGCGTATGTCAATGATGGGCATTGCGCGAATACCGAGCCGCCAACATTCAGGAACCCTATTCATGGCAAATCCTTATTTCACACTGTTCAGCGCACCGGGCAGCAAGGCGTTTTCCTCTGCCGGGTTGATCGCACGCCTGCCGATCTCAATGACCGGTATCGGCATCATCACCATGCTTTCGCAGGTACGCGGCTCCTATTGGCTGGCGGGTGCGGTGGCAGCGACATTCGCCTTTTCCATGGCGCTGCTCGCGCCGCAAATCGCACGCGCGGCGGACCGCTACGGCCAAAGTCGCGTGCTGCCCTACGCCACCGGGGTCAGCGCACTCGCCCTGTTGCTGCTGCTGATCTGCACCCACTATCGGGCGCCGGACTGGACGCTGTTCGTCTTCGCCGCACTCGCGGGCGGCATGCCCAGCATCTCCGCAATGGTCAGAGCCCGCTGGAGCGAAATTTATCGCGGCACGCCGCAGCTGCACACGGCGTTTTCATTCGAGTCGGTGTTGGACGAAGTGGCCTTTATCGTCGGCCCGCCGATCGCCGTGGGGCTCAGCGTTGCGCTCTTCCCTGAGGCCGGCCCTCTGGCGGCCGCGCTGCTTCTGGTGGCGGGCGTTTCGGCATTCGCCTGGCAAAAAAGCACTCAGCCCCCGGTTTATCCCCGCAATAACCAGCGGCAGCGCGCCATCCTGGCCATGCCGTCGATGCAGATCCTGGTGCTGGCGCTGATCGCGCTGGGCACCATCGTCGGCACCGTGGACGTCATCAGCGTGGCCTTCGCCGAGCAGCAGGGGCAGCCGGCCGCCGCCAGCATCGTGCTGTCGGTTTACGCAGGCGGCTCCTGCCTCGCCGGGCTGATTTTCGGCGCAATAAAGCTGCCGTCCCCATTGCCTCGGCAGTTCTTATACGCCGCCTTCGCCACCGCACTCACCACGCTGCCGCTGCTGTGGGTGCACAATGTCTTAACGCTGGCGGCGGCGATGTTTGTCGCCGGACTGTTTTTCGCGCCGACCATGATCGTCGCCATGGGGTTAGTTGAACGCCTCGTGCCGCCTTCACGCTTGACGGAAGGATTGACCTGGATGGTGACCGGCCTGGGGGTTGGCGTGGCGCTCGGCGCCGCCTTGGCGGGGCTGGCGATCGATGCGGTGGGGATCAAGGCCGGCTTTGGCGTCACGCTCACGGCCGGCCTGGTCGTACTGCTGGTGGCGGCCGGCGGCTATCGCTTAATGCGGCGAACGCTGGCCGTGCAAGCGGCATGAACCGCTCGCGCTAGGCGCTTTCCCAAATCGCCTTGCCCTGCCAGCGCCGTTCGATCGCCGCCAGAAACAGTTTCACCTTGGGGGAGAGGTGGCGCCGGCTGGGATAGACGGCGCAGATCGGCGGCCCCGGGCGACAATAGCGCTCCAGCACCGGCACCAGCGTGCCGGCCGCAATCTGCTCGCCGACCAGAAACGCTCCTACCTGACACAGACCGGCCCCGGCGACGGCCGCATCACGCAATGCCTCGACGTTGTTGAAACGCATCCGGCCGCGCACCGGCTGTTCGTGCAGTTGACCGTTAACCCGATAGCGCCACGGCGCCGGCAACCCCTGATGGCTGAAGACCAGCGTCTCATGATCGCCCAACGCTTCCGGTTTCGCAGGCGTACCGTGCCGCGCCAGATAGTCTGGCGCCGCGCAGGTGATCAGGCGGTGCGGCGCGAGCACCCGCCGCACCAGTCGGCTGTCGTCGCTGCCGCCGACGCGGATCGCCACGTCGATGCCGTCGCGCACCAAATCGCTGTAATCGTCGGAGAAGCTGACGTCGGCGTCCACCTCCGGCCACTGCGCCAAAAATTCCCGCAGAATCGGCAGAATATGCAACCGCCCCAACGAGACCGGCACATCCAGCCGCAGCCGCCCGCGCGGGGTTTGCCGCCGCGTATTGAGTGCCGTTTCCGCCTCTTCGGCCTGCGACAGGATACGCTGCGCATACTCGTAAAACACCGCGCCGTCTTCGGTCAGGCTGACGCTGCGCGTGGTGCGCTGCAGCAGCCGGGTCGCCAATCGCGCCTCCAATCGGGTCACGCATTTGCCCGCCGCCGAACGGGAGATGCCCAGCCTCTCGGCCGCCAGCGTGAAGCTGCAGGCGTCGGCGACGCGAATGAATACCAGCAGGTCGGTCAGGTTATCCAACGGCATAGACGGTAAATTAGCCACGATTTGTCCCCAATGTTGCGCATTCAGGCCAGTTTATCAGCCATTTTGGCGCGGATACACTGAAGTTCTTCATCTGTTGGGAGAGTCATTATGAGTGCCTTACACGCCGACGGCGGCGCAAAAGCGTGGCTGGCCACCTTCACGGTCGGCCTGTCCACCTTTACCGTCGTCACCGCAGAAATGCTGCCCGTCGGGCTGCTGAGCCCGATCGTCAATACACTGAACGCGACGATCGGCCGCGCCGGGCTGCTGATTTCCCTGCCGGCTCTGTTCGCCGCGCTGTTCGCCCCGCTGGTGGTGCTGGGCGCCCGGCGCACGGACCGCCGCGGCCTGTTGGCGGGCTTTCTGCTGCTGCTGATCGCCGCTAACCTGCTGGCCGCCGCCGCCACCTCCCTGGCCCTGCTGTTCGCCGCGCGCATCCTGCTGGGTTTTTGCATCGGCGGTATCTGGGCCATCGCCGGCGGGCTGGCGGAACGCCTGGTGCCGCCGGCCTCAGTCGGATTGGCGCTGTCCGTCATCTTCGGCGGCGTAGCGGCGGCCTCGGTGTTCGGCGTGCCGCTCGGGGTATTCCTCGGCGAAGCGCTGGGCTGGCGCCTGGCGTTTCTGGCGGTCGCCGTTCTGGCGGCGCTGACCCTGCTGCTGCTGGTGTGCGTGCTGCCGCCGCTGCCGGTCACGCAGGCGATAAGCTGGAGGTCGTTCACCGCGCAGCGCGCGAATCGCCGGCTGCTGACCGGGCTGCTGCTGACGTTTTTGCTGGTCGCCGGTCACTTTATGGCTTACACCTTTGTCCGTCCGCTGCTGCAGACGGTCTCCGGTATCGAGAGCCGCTGGGTGGGGCCGCTGCTGTTCGCCTACGGCGTCGCCGGCCTCGTCGGGAATTTCATCGCCGGCCAGGCCGCCGCCAAACGGCTGCGCCGCACCCTGGCGCTGATCGCCCTCGGGCTGGCGCTCGCCGTCCTGCTGCTGCCGCTGCTGGGCCACGCGCCGCTGAGCGGCGGCGCCTTCCTGCTGCTGTGGGGCATCGCCTACGGTGGCGTTTCCGTTGCGCTGATGGCGTGGATGCTCAAGGCGGCGCCCGATGCGGCCGAGGTCGCCTCTTCGCTGTATATCGCGCTGTTTAACCTGGCGATTTCCTGCGGTTCACTGGTGGGCGGGCTGGTGGTGGATGCCGGCGGCCTGACGATAAACGGCGCGCTGTCCGGCCTGGTGCTGCTGCTGGCGTTGGCCATCCTGATGGGAACCCGGCGGCAGATGCCAAAAGCGGCGGCGAAGGCCGATTCGCCGCCGGGGTGAATCAGGCGCGGCGCTGCCGCAGGCCGTAAACCAGCACCACCGCGAAGCACAGCAGCGGTAGCAGATAAGAGAGCGCGGTGCTGTAACGGTCGGCCAGCGCCCCCATAAAGTAAGGCATGATGGCGCCGCCGACGATCGCCATGATCATAAAGGAGCTGGCGCGCTTGGTGTGCTTGCCCAGATTTTTCACCCCCAGGGCGAAAATGGTCGGGAACATGATCGACATAAAGAAGAACACCGCGATCAGCGCCACCACCGATACGCCGTCGACGCTCAGCATCACCACGCCGCACAGCGCGATGTTGATCAGCGCATAGGCCGCCAGCAGCGTCGCCGGTTTGACTCGCCCCATCAGCCAGGTGCTGAAGAAGCGCCCGACCATAAAGCAGATCATGGCGATCGACAGCAGGTAAGAGGCGTTCTGGTTAGACACCTCGCGCCAGTGCTCGGTGGCGTAGTTGATGAAGAACGCCCCCACGCCCACCTGCGCCGCCACGTAGAAGAACTGTGTGATAACCCCGCCGACGAAATGCTGATGCTGCCACAATCCCTGCGCTATCACGCCGTGCACCGGTTTTTCCTCTTCGCGGATCGCCGGCAGCCGGGTGCGGCTGAACAACAGCGCGATCAGCAACACCAGCGCGGCGATCGCCACATAGGTCATCTTCACCGCGCTCTGATCGCCGTCGCCGGCGGACTGGCTGGCGGAGAAGAACAGCGTGCCGCCGATCAGCGGGCCGATAAACTGCCCGAGGCCGTTGAACGACTGCGCCAGGTTGAGCCGCCGTTCGGCGCCCTGCGCGTCGCCCAGCACTGTGGCGTAAGGGTTGGCCGCCGTTTCCAGGCAGCCCAGGCCGCTGGCGATAACGAACAACGCAAACAGGAACACGCCGAAGCTGTTGGCCGACGCCGCCGGCACGAACAGCAGCGCCCCCAGCGCGTACAGGCACAGCCCGACCAGAATGCCCGCCTTATAACCCTTGCGATCCATAAAGTACCCGGCGGGCAGCGCCACCAGGAAATAGGCGCCGAAGTAGGCCGCCTGCAGCAGCCCCGACTGCGCCTTGGTGACGTGCAACGTCTCCTGAAAATGTTTGTTTAATACGTCCAGCAGGCCGTAGGACAGCCCCCACATGAAGAACAGGCTGGTGACCAGGATAAAGGCCCAGCGCAGATTGGCGGTCACGGGGACGCCCGGCTGCGCGGAGGCCGCACTTTTTTCAGCAAGCATGGTGATACCCTCGTATCGTCTGGCGATGATGATGTTGGCGTTATTGCTGTTGCAGAGAGAAAATCCGCGCCATTTCCACCCATTTTTCGCCCTGCGGCGTCCAGGGGGTGGCGGCCTGGTAGTGCCACATCAGCGCTTCCCATCGCTGTACTTCGGGGTTGTTCAGGCTGGCGGCGTCAAAGCGCGCGGCGTCGAAATCGGCGCTGACCTCCACGATCATGAACAGCCGGGTGCCCAACCGGTAAATTTCCATGTCCAGAATGCCGTGCTCGCGCAAATGCGCGGCGATGCCCGGCCAAATGCGCTGATGATGCTGCTGGTACTCCGCAATCAGCGCCGGTGAGTCAATCAGATCGAGCGCCTGGCAGAAACGGCGCCGCCCTGCCGCCGCGCCGCTCACGTCAGCGCCCGATCGAGATGCAGGTAGCCGCCGTCCACCGACAGCCATTGCCCGGTGGTGTGCGATGACCGCGACGACAGCAGAAACGCCACGGTGTCGGCTATCTCCTGCGGCGTGGTCATGCGCTGCCCGAGCGGGATGCGCGCGGTGATTTTATCCATCTGCCGCTGCGGCTCGGCGAAGGTGTTGAGCCAGCGCTGGTACTGCGGGGTGATCACCTCCGCCGGCACCACCGCGTTCACCCGCACCCCCTCATGGCGCAGCGATACCGCCCATTCGCGCGTCAGCGCCAGCACCGCGCCCTTGGCGGCGGTGTAACCGCTGGTGCCCCCCTGGCCGCTGAGCGCGGTCTTGGAGGCGATGTTGACGATGGCGCCCCGGCTCTCCCGCAGCGCCGCCTGGCACAGGTGCGCCATCAGGTAGTAGTGCACCAGGTTCTTTTCCAGCGAGCCGACGAACGCCTCGCGCCCCGCCTCCAGCCCGACGCCGTCATTGACCCCGGCGTTATTCACCAGCCCGTCGATGCGGCCGAAGGTCGCCAGCGTATGGCTGACCGCCCGGCGGCAGGCCGCCTCGTCGCACAATTCGGTGAGGATCACCTCGGTGCGCGGCTGCAGCCGCTGCAAATCGGCCAGCAGCGCCGCCTCCGGCGCGGCGTTAGTGACCAGCACCGGGATCGCCCCTTCCTCGGCCAGCACATGAGAAATCGCCGCGCCAATGCCGGAACCGCCGCCGGTAACCAACACCACCTTATCTTGCAGATACAGATCCATAACCAGACTCCGTTAAACCGTAAATTCGCCAGGCGGTGCCGCCCCAAATCGCCGCCTGCTCGGCGGCCCCCAGCGTCGACAGCGCCTGTTCGCACAGTTGCACCACCTGGCGGTAGTCGCCGGCCAGCAGGCACACCGGCCAGTCGGAGCCGAACATCAGCCGCTGCGGGCCGAACGCCTCCAGCGCGGCGTCGAAGAACGGCAGCAGCTCCTCCGCCCGCCACCGGCCGCCCGGCGCCTCGGTGATCAGCCCCGAGAGCTTGCAGGCCACGTGCGGCAGCGCCGCCAGCGGCCGGATTTGCTGCGCCCAGTGCCGCGCGCCGCGGGCGATGTCCGGCTTGCCGAGGTGATCCAGCACCAGCCAGTGCTCGTCATGGCGGGCGGCGAACGCCGCCGCGGCCGCCAGATCCCGGTGCGTCACCAGGATCTCGTACACATACCCGGCGCGCTGCAGCGTTTGCATGCCGCGTTCCACCTCCGGCCGCGCCAACCAGGCCGCCGGATCCGCTTCGTCCTGCACCTGATGGCGCACCCCGCGCAGCGCGCGATAAGGCCGCAAAGTTTCCAGACGCTGCGCCAGCTGTGGCGAAGCGATATCCAGCCACCCCACCACGCCGCATACGCCCTCGCTCTGCTCAGCCAGCGCCAGCAAGGCCAGCGTCTCTTCCTCGCTGGGGCGCGCCTGCACCGCCAGCGCGCTGTCGAAACCGTGTTCCTGCAACAGCGGCCGCAGCCGGGGCGGATCGAAATCCTGCCGCAGCACGCGCATCCGCTCGTCGATCCACGGGTAATGCTGCGGGTGGTAGCGCCAGTAGTGCTGGTGAGCGTCGATGCGCGGCATGCGATCCCCCCGCTTCACCCGCGGAACCGATACTGCTCGATCGACGCCGGATGCATCTCGATCGAGTAACCGGGACGGCTCGGCGGCATGTAGGCCGCGCCCTTGATCACGCAGGGATCGACAAAGTGCTCATGCAAATGATCGACGTACTCGATCACCCGGCCCTCGTGGGTGCCGGCGATGCACAGGTAGTCGATCATCGACAGGTGCTGCACGTATTCGCACAGCCCGACGCCGCCGGCGTGCGGGCAGACCGGCAGCTGGTATTTGGCCGCCATCAGCATCACCGCCAGCACTTCGTTGACGCCGCCGAGGCGACAGGCGTCGATCTGCACCACGTCCACCGCGCCGCGCATGATGAACTGCTTGAACATGATACGGTTCTGGCACATCTCGCCGGTAGCCACCTTGACCGGCGCCACCCCTTCGCGGATGCGGCGATGCCCTTCCACGTCGTCCGGGCTGGTCGGCTCTTCGATAAACCAGGGCTTGGCGAACGCCAGATGCTTCACCCACGGAATGGCTTCATCGACTTCCCACACCTGGTTGGCGTCGATCATCAGCCGGCGATCCGGGCCGATCACCTCACGCGCGATGCGCACCCGGCGAATGTCGTCTTCCAGATCGCGCCCAACCTTCAGCTTCAGGTAGGAGAAACCGGCGTCGACCGCCTCCTGGCACAGGCGGCGCAGCTTGTCGTCCGGATAACCCAACCACCCTGCCGAAGTGGTGTAGCAGGGATACCCTTCCTGCAGCAGTCGTTCCAGGCGGCGTTCTTTGCCCTCGGCCCGCTGCTTGAGCAGCGCCAGCGCTTCCTGCGGCGTGATGCAGTCGGTGATGTAACGGAAGTCGATGCAGCGCACCAGCTCCTCCGGCGTCATCTCCGCCACCAGCCGCCACACCGGTTTGCCGACCGATTTGGCCCACAGATCCCACACCGCGTTGACCACCGCGCCGGTCGCCAGGTGAATAGCGCCTTTGTCCGGCCCGATCCAGCGCAGCTGGCTGTCGCTGGTGAAGCGCCGCCAGAAGGCGCCCATGTCAGCGGCGATATCCTCCAGCCGCTCGCCGACGATCTGATGCTCCAGCGCGCGGATCGCCGCGCAGCAGATCTCGTTGCCGCGGCCGATGGTGAACGTCAGCCCGTGGCCGCTGAGATCCGCGCGATCGGTCTCCAGGATCACGTAGGCGGCGGAATAGTCGGGATCCGGATTCATGGCGTCGGATCCGTCCAGCCCCAGCGACGTGGGGAAACGAATGTCTTCAACCCGCAGTGCGGTAATGGTGGTCATGGCGGCGCTCCCGGTTAAGCCTGTACGGTTTGCTGGCGCTGTTCGCCCAGCCCTTCGATGCCCAGACGCATCGTCTGGCCCGCCCGCAGGTAGATGGGCTGCGGTTTCTGCCCCATGCCGACGCCCGGCGGCGTGCCGGTGGAGATCACGTCGCCCGGCTGCAGGCTCATAAAGCGGCTGAGGTAGCTGACGATCTGCGGAATGCGGAAGATCATGGTGCTGGTGTTGCCGTCCTGATAGCGCTTGCCGTCCACCTCCAGCCACAGGTTCAGGCTGTGCGGATCGGCGATCTCGTCGGCGGTCACCAGCCAGGGCCCGATCGGCCCGAAGGTGTCGCAGCCTTTGCCCTTGTCCCAGGTGCCGCCGCGCTCAATTTGATATTCGCGTTCTGAGACGTCGTTGATCACGCAATAACCGGCGACGTGGCTCATCGCGTCCGTTTCGCTGATGTAGCGCCCGCCCAGGCCGATCACCACGCCCAGCTCCACTTCCCAGTCGGTTTTCTGCGAGCCGCGCGGGATCTCCACCCGGTCGTAGGGGCCGACCACCGCGCTGGTCCATTTGTTGAACACCACCGGTTCTTCAGGAATGGCCGCGCCGGTTTCCGCCGCGTGATCGGCGTAGTTCAGGCCGATGCAGATGAACTTGCCGATGCCGCCGACACAGGCGCCGAGGCGCGGCTGCCCCTCGACCAGCGGCAGCGCGGCGCTGTCCAGCGCGCGCAGTTTGGCGAGCGATGCCGGCAATAACGTGGCGCCGCCCACGTCGGCGATATGCTGCGACAGATCGCGCAGGCGACCTTGCGCATCCAACATCCCGGGGCGCTCTTGCCCGGGTTCCCCGTAACGTAAAAGTTTCATGCGTTCCTCTCTCAAAAATGGCGGCTCAGTTGCTCCAGCCGCCGTCGATGATCTGCACCGTGCCGGTGGTGTACGAACTGGCGTCGGAGGCCAGATACAGCGCCAACTGGGCGATCTCCTCGGTGGTGCCGATGCGCCCGATCGGCTGACGGGCGACGAACGCCTGATACACCTCTTGCTCGCTGCGCCCCTGTTCGCGCGCCTGCTCATTGATGCGCTGGCGCAGCGACGGCGATTCCACCGTGCCGGGGCAAATGGCGTTGCAGCGGATGCCCTGGGTGACGTAATCCGCCGCCACCGAGCGCGTCAGGCCGATCACCGCCGCTTTGCTGGCGCCGTAGGCGAAGCGGTTCGGCACCCCTTTCACGCTCGAAGCCACCGAGGACATGTTGATGATCGAGCCTTTGCCGCGCGCCAACATGCCCGGCAGGAAAGCGCGGATCATGCGGAACATCGCGGTCACGTTGAGATCGAGCGCGAACGCCCACTGATCTTCGCTGCAATCGAGGATCGATCCGCTGTGCACCACGCCTGCGCAGTTGAACAGCACATCGATCGGGCCGATCGCCTCCGCCGCCGCCGCGATGGCGGCCGGATCGGTGACGTTCAACGTCAGCGCGCGGATCCCGGCGCAGCCCTGCAGGCGCTCGAGGTTGATGTCGCTGGCGATCACCTCGGCACCGGCGGCGGCGAACAGCCTGGCGGTGGTAAAACCGATCCCTTGCCCGGCGGCGGTGATCAGTACGCGTTTCCCGGTTAAATCCATCTTGACTCCTCGGCCTAAAGGTCTAATGGTCAGGCCACTAAGGGCGATTAAAGGTCAGGCCTCTAACATGACAAAAGACGCTTTACGCGTTATCGTTGGGGGAAGAAGTTAATAAAACAGCCTTGAAACCACATTTCAATTAACCATTTTTTTACACTTGAATAACGATTACTCAAGCGCCTTGTCGCATAATTGTGCGCCAAATCACTGAACGCCGAATCGTCAAAGGTCAAAAATGCCGATTACCCGACTGGAAAACCCAAGGATTTACAGACAGATAGCCGACCAGCTCAAACGTCTTATCGAGAATAACGAATTTCCGCCTGGCAGCCGCCTGCCCTCGGAGCGCGATCTCGCCCAGCAATTGCAGGTCAGCCGCGCGTCGGTGCGCGAGGCGCTGATCGCATTGGAAGTGATCGGCCTGGTGGACGTCAAAGTGGGCAACGGGGTGATCGTCCGTTCGCAAACGCCACCGGCGGCGTCGCAGGAGTCGGTGATGGCCCAGGCCGGCCGCAACCAGTGGGCGGAGATCGACGACGAACTGAATATCGAGCTGGATTTCAACGCCGAGCTGCCGCCGTTTTCACTGCTGCAAACCCGCCTGCTGATTGAACCGGAGACCGCCGCGCTGGCCGCGCGCCACGCCACCGACGAGGAGCTGGCGGGCATCCGCGCCGCCTATGAGCAGAACTGCCGCGATAACCGCGCCGGCTCCGCCACCCACCCCGGCGATCGGCTGTTCCACATCCGCATCGCCCAGGCCAGCGGCAACCCGGCTTACGCGTTCATCATCGGTCATCTGCTCGGCCACCGCTACGGCAGCATGTTCCGCGTGCTGCAGCGCCACTATACGCCGGACGACATGCCGCACCGCTCCGAGCTGGAACACCGGGCGATCCTGGCGGCGATCGAAGCGCGCGATGTGCGCGGCGCCCGCAAGGCGATGAAGGCGCACCTGGACGAAGTGATCGCCATTTTCGCCCGCGCGCAGTAAGCCGCCGGCGGTTAAAAAATTTTATCGCCACCGCTCTTTTTTCTACATGCAGCGGGGGGGCGGGCGCATTACACTGGGCGATGGATTACGCCCTTTCCCGCTGCATTGTTAAATGGATAACGACCGTTGAAGAACTCTGTCTCCGCTTTATTGCTGGCGCTGGGCCTGTGCGCCGCGCCGCTGGCCGTGCAGGCCGCGCCCCCGCAGCTGGCTTCGCAAATCGTCGACCAGTATGCCGAACATATTTTCTACAACAGCGGCGCCACCGGCATGGCGCTGGTGGTGATCGACGGCAATCAGGTGGTTAACCGCAGCTTCGGCGACACCAAGCCCGGCAACAACCTGCGCCCGCGCCCGGATTCGCTGATCCGCATCGCCTCGATCACCAAGCTGATGACCAGCGAAGTGATGGTGAAAATGGCGGCGGCAGGCCAGGTCAAGCTGACCGACCCGCTGCGCAAGTACGCTCCCAAGGGCGCCTATGTGCCGTCTTACAACGCCGGCCAGCCGATCACGTTATTAAACCTGGCGACCCACACCAGCGCGTTGCCGCGCGAGCAGCCGGGCAAAAAGCCGCCGAAAACGCCGGTATTCACCTGGCCGACCAAGGCTCAGCGCTGGCAATGGCTGGCGCATGCCAACGTCACGGTGCCGCCGGGCGTGCGCGCCGCGTATTCCAACCTGGCGTACGATCTGCTGGCCGACGCGCTCTCGCGCGCCGCGGGCAAGCCTTACAGCGCGCTGCTGAAAGAGAAAATCACCGCGCCGCTCGGCATGGTCGACACCACGTTGACGCCGAGCCCCGAACAGTGCTCGCGCCTGATGGTGGCGGCGGCCGGCCCGAGCGCCTGTCGTGACACCACCGCCGCGGCCGGCAGCGGCGGCGTCTACTCCACCCCGCGCGACATGCAGCGCTGGATGCAGCAGTTCCTCTCTTCCAGCGCCAGCGGCCCGCGCAAAGCCACCGCCGCCAGCGAGCAAACCATGTACTTCCAGCGCCACGATCTGGTGTCGCTGAAGGGCATGGACGTGCCGGGACAAGCGGATGCATTGGGATTGGGCTGGGTGTATATGGCGCCGAAGGACGGGCTGCCGGGCATCATTCAGAAGACCGGCGGCGGCGGCGGATTCATTACCTACATGGCGATGATCCCGGCGAAAAACGTTGGGGTGTTCGTGGTGGTGACCCGTTCGGAGCTGAGCAAGTTCACCAACATGAGCGATCCGGTCAACCGCCTGGTGAGCGATCTGGCGGCCAACAAGAGTTGAGATGAGGGGCGCAGCCAACTGCGCCCCCACGCCTCAGGCCGGCACCGCCATCTGGTGGATCACCGAATGGAAGTTGCGCTTGAAGTAGATCAGGCCGTTGCCGGCTTCACTCAGCGCGATCTGCTTGATCTGCACCAGGTACATCTGGTGGGTGCCGATGCTCTGGATCTGCTCGATCTCCCCTTCCAGGCTGGCCAGGGTATTGCGCAATACAGGCTGCCCCAACGCGCCAAGCTGCCACTCTTCCAGCCTGAAACGATCTTCCATGCTGACGCCGGTCATGCCGGCGAAGTGGCGCGCCATCAGTTCCTGTTCGTGGTTGAGCACGTTGACGCACAGCCTGCGGTTTTCCTGAAATACCGGGTTCATCGCGCTGTTGCGGTTGATGCACACCAGCAGCGTCGGCGGCGTATCGGTTACCGAGCACACCGCCGTGGCGGTGATGCCACAGCGCCCCGCCGGGCCGTCGGTGGTGACGATATTCACCGCCGCCGACAGGCTGGCCATCGCGTCGCGAAAGCGCAGCCGCTGTTCATTTTCCTGAGACATACAACCTCCTCCTGAATTACTTCAGCAGATTATCCAACTGATTAATATCGTCATTGTTCCGCAGGTGCGGCACCTTCCAGCCGTGCTGATCGTAATCGGCCAGGCACTTGTCGACCATCTGCATCATGCGATCCATGTTGCCGGATCCCTGCGCGTGGCGCAGGCACTGCAGGCGGATCTCATCCTGGCTGCCGGCGTAGTTGATCTCATACAGCTCGTGACGGCCGCCGAATTCGCTGCCGATCGCATCCCACATCAGCTTGAGGATCTTGATGCGTTCGACGTGATCCATGCCGTCCGATCCGCGCACGTAGCGCGCCAGGTACTTGTCGATCTCCGGGTTGTTCATGTCGCGTACGCTGGACGGCAGGTAGATCAGGCCGCTGGTGACGTTCTTCTCGATGATGTGTTTCACCTTGGTGTAGGCCATCGGCGCCATCACGCGGTAGGTCTGCAGCGCGGCGGAATCCGGCAGGTAGGCACCGTTTTCCCATTGCGTGGCTTCGGCGCACATCGCGTCGCTCAGCGACCAGAACAGGTTGCGCCAGGCCACCACTTCGCCCAGATCGGCCTGCACGCCGCGGAACTCCAGCACGCCGGTACACGAGAGGCTCTTTTGCAGCAGCGCGGTGATGAAGTCCATCTTCACCGCCAGGCGCACGCAGGCCTGCAGCGGGAACAGCCGGGCGAAACCGCCCTGGGTGCTCCAGCGGCGACAGCGGTCGAAATCGCGGTAAATCAGCACGTTTTCCCACGGGATCAGCACATGATCCATGATCAGGATCGCGTCGTTCTCGTCGAAGCGGCTGGTCAGCGGGTAGTCGAACGGCGAACCGGTGGCGCCGGCCACCAGCTCGTAGGAGGCGCGCGAAATCAGCTTCACCCCTTCGGCGTCCATCGGCGCCACGAACATCAGCGCGAAGTCCGGATTATCGCCCATCACCTGCGCCGAACCGAAGCCGATGAAGTTGTAGTGGGTCAACGCCGAGTTGGTAGCCACCACTTTGGCGCCGCTGACGATGATGCCGGCGTCGGTTTCTTTCTCCACCTGAATGTAGACGTCCTTCACCTCGTTGACCGGCTTATGACGATCGATCGGCGGGTTGACGATAGCGTGGTTGAAATAGAGCCCGGTTTCCTGAATGCGTTTGTACCAGTGGCGCGCGTTGTCGGCGAACTGGCCGTAGAACTCCGGATAAGCGCCCAGCGCGCAGCCGAAGGCCGCCTTATAATCCGGCGTGCGCCCCATCCAGCCGTAGCTTTGGCGCGACCAGTCGGCGATGGCGTCACGCTGCTGGCGCATCTCCTCCGGGCTGCGGGCATAGCGGAAGAACTTGTGGGTGTAACCGCCGTTGCCGGTGTCGGTATTCCAGCACAGGCGATCCTGGCTGGCTGGATCGTGCAGCGCGTCGTACAGCTGGCCGACCGAGGCCGCCGCATTGCGGAACGCCGGGTGGGTGGTGACGTCTTTTACGCGCTCGCCGTAAATGTAAATTTCGCGGCTGTCCTGCAAACTTTTCAGGTATTCGGCGCCGGTGAACGGGCGTTTGCTGTCGGCACGAAAGTCTTCTGGTTTCATCGGGTCTTCCTCGTCATCGGCATTTTTCAGGCCGTGGAGTCGGCCATTTGTTAAAATAATGTTTTCTTTTGGTTGCTTAATTGAAGCTGCCAAAGCCGGTTTCGAGAAGAGACTTTTGCGGCAATCGCCGGTACTTTTCAGGTCAGTTTGCCGCTTTCGCGGCAAACTGTGATCGCGGTTACGAAAGGGCGTGTTGCGCCGCGCGGTAGGTCGAGGGGGAACAGCCTTCCAGCCGATTGAAAAAACGGGCGAAATAGGCAGGATCCTTGAAGCCGAGGCTGTAGGCGGTTTCATGCACCGTGCAGGCGCTGAACAGCAGCATGCGCTTGGCCTCGCGCAGTAGCCGATCGAAGATCAGCCGCTTGGGCGGCCGGTTGGCGAAGCGCCGACACAGGTCGTTGAGCCGCGATTCGGTCACCCCCAACGCCTGCGCATACTCCGGCACCGGCAGGTGCTCGCGAAAACGCTCGTCCACCATCTTGTTGAAGCGCTGGAACAGCTGCAGTTCGCCACGCACGCCGCTGTTGGCGCTGTCTTCCAGCGCGGTATTGCGCAACAGCAACGTGAACACCGCCTGCGCCAGCAGCGCCAGCGTCTGTTCGCGCCCGGCCAGGTTCTGCGCGAACTCGCGGCGGATCAGCGCCCAATAGTGGCTGAGCGCCGTCAGCTCCTGCGGCGCGTCGGCCAGCGACAGGCAGATGCCCGGCATGTCGAGCGCCAGGTTGCTGCCGGGGTACAGGCGCTCCAGCAGCGGCCAAATCAACTCTTGACGCACCGTCAGCACGTGGCCGTCGCTGTCCGGTTCGGTGAAGAACGCATGCGGCACCGACGGCGGCGTGAGGATGAACAGCGGCGCCTGCACCGAATAGTGCTGATCGTCGAGCTGCAGCTCTATCTTGCCGGTCTCCAGAAAATGCACCTGGAAGAAGCAGTCGTGCCAGTGCACCTGCATGTCGCGGCCAAAGAATGCCGCCAGCCCGGCGAAGGTTTCGTAGTGCACCTCGTCGGCGGCGTAGCGCGCGTCATACTCTTTGCAAATATCGATGTTGGCGATAAAACCGGTACTTTTCCGCACCTCATTACCTCCTGCAATCCTGCCTGTCTGCGTATCAAGGCGTCGCTCTCGGGCGCGAATCCTTCATCGGGATGCGCCACACCAGCACGGCGCCGACGATCAACAGCGCCGAGACGAAATACAGCCCGGAGTTGAAGCTGCCGGTCAGATCCTTGAACCAGCCGATCAGCAGCGGGCTGAGCGCCGATCCGATGTTGCCGGTGGCGTTGATCACGGCGATCCCCACCGCTCGCGCTTCCAGGCTGATCGACTGATCAGGCGTGGTCCAGAAGATCGCCATGGCGGTAAAGGAACCGACCGACGCCATCACGATCCCCAGCAGTTGGATCAGGCTGTGATCGGTGGCAGAAGCCAATAGCCAGCCGGCGGCGGCGAACAGGTACGGCAGCGCGGTGTGATGCTTGCGCTCCTGCAGCCGGTCGGATCGTTTGCTCCACCACACCATGCCGGCGATGGTGCAGATCTGCGGGATCGCCGCCAGAATGCCGATCGTCACGTTGCTGCTGCCCTGGTTGAAGCTCTGCAGGATCTGCGGCGTCCAGATATTGATCGCGCTCAGGGTGTTGGTCAGGCAGAAATAGGCCAGCGTATACATCAACACAATCGGCGTGAAAATCTCGCGCCACAGGCTGCGCTGCTGCAGCGCGCGGTGGCTGCTCGGCCCGTTGGGCTGCACCAGCTGCAGCTTATCGGCCTCCATCATCGCCTTCAGGCTGGCTTTTTCCTCGTCGGTCAGCCACTTGGCCTTGGCCGGCGTGTCGTCGAGGTAGAACCACACCACCACGCCCAGCAGCACCGACGGAATGCCTTCCAGCAGGAACAGCCACTGCCAGCCCTTCAGGTTCATCACCCCGTCCAGCGCCAGAATATAGCCGGAGACCAGCGAGCCGATCGCCATGGTCACCGGCATGGCGATCATGAACAAGGCGTTGGCGCGGGCGCGGTAGAACGCCGGGAACCAGTAGGTGAGGTACACCAGAATGCCCGGCAGGAAGCCGGCCTCGGTGATGCCGACGATCATGCGCAGCACATACAGGCTGGTCGGCCCGGTGGCGAACATGGTGCAGGTGGAGGCGATGCCCCACAGCACCATGATGGTGGCGATCCAGCGCCGCGCGCCGACCCGGCTCAGCATCATGTTGCTCGGAATGCCGAAGATCACGTAGGTGGCGTAGAACAGCGTCGCCGCCAGCCCGAACATGGTCGAGCTGAGGCCGAGATCTTTGCCCATCGTCAGCCCGGCGAAGCCGATGTTGATGCGGTCGAGGAAAGAGAAAACAAACAACACGAACAGGAAAATAATCAGGCGCCGAAACAACTTTTTAATCACCGATTGCTCGGCGGCGGTTAACGCTTTATGTTGCTGCGCCGGGTTGGCCGGCGGCAGCGAATCGACGTGGTTCATGGTTCAGTAGACTCCCGATGAAGGCGCTTGCGCCCCGCCCTGTTTGAACTCGTCCGCCAGGGCTTCCGCCGCCCGCGCCAGCAGGGTGGTATCCACCCCTACCGCGACGAACAGCGCGCCGGCTTCCAGATAGCGCTGCGCCAGCGCCTTGTTGGCCATCAAAATGCCCGGCGCCTTGCCGGCGGCGCGGATGCGCGCGATGGCGTCGTCGATGGTGCGCTGCACCTCCGGATGCTGCGGATTGCCGGCGAAGCCCATGTCGGCGCTGAGATCCGCCGGGCCGATGAACACGCCGTCCACCCCTTCCACCTGCAGGATCGCCTCCAGATTTTTCACCGCCTCGCGGGTTTCAATCTGCACCAGCACGCACATCTGCTCGTCGGCCTGCTGCAGGTAATCGGGCACCCGGTTCCAGCGCGAAGCGCGCGCCAGGGCGCTGCCGACGCCGCGCACGCCGTGCGGCGGATAACGCGTGGCGCGCACCGCGTCGCGCGCCTGTTCGGCATTCTGAATCATCGGGATAAGCAAGGTTTGCGCGCCGACATCCAGCAGTTGCTTGATGATCACCGCGTCGTTCCACGGCGGCCGCACCACCGGCTGGCTGGGGTAAGGGGCGACCGCCTGCAGCTGCCCCAGCACCGTCTGCACGTTGTTGGGCGCATGTTCGCCGTCGATCAACAGCCAGTCGAAACCGGCGCCGGCCAGCAGCTCGGCGCTGTAGCTGCTGCACAGCCCGAGCCACAGCCCGATCTGCGGGCGTTTTTCCTGCAGCGCTCGCTTGAAGTGGTTGGTTAACATCGTATTCTCCCTGACAAGCGGGCGCGGCGCTTGGCCCCCGCCCGGTTATTGCGGCCCGGTTCGCCGAGCCTGCTTATTAGACGAAGCGGCAGCTGATGCAGCCCATCGGGCCATAATCGACGTGGAAAGTATCGCCGCGCCGCGCCGGCACCGGCCGGGTGAAGGAACCGCCGAGGATCACCTGCCCCGCTTCCAGCTCCACCTCATACGGCGCCAGCTTGTTGGCCAGCCAGGCCACGCCGTTGGCCGGGTGGTTGAGCACCGCCGCCGCCACGCCGGACTCTTCAATCACGCCGTTGCGGTACAGCAGCGCAGAGATCCAACGCAGATCCAGCGCATCCGGCTTGATCGGCCGCCCGCCCATCACCACCCCGGCGTTGGCGGCGTTGTCGGAGATGGTGTCGAACACCTTGCGCGGCCGCTGCGTCTCGGGATCGACGTTGTGGCTGCGCGCATCGATGATCTCCAGCGCCGGAATGACGTAGTCGGTGGCGTTGTAGACGTCGAACAGCGTGCAGTTCGGCCCGCGCAGCGGCTTGGCCAGCACGAACGCCAGCTCCACTTCCACCCGCGGCACGATAAAGCGATCGATCGGAATGTCGCTGCCGTCGTTGAAGAACATGTCGTCCAGCAGCGCGCCGTAATCCGGCTCGGTGATCTGCGAGCTCACCTGCATGGCGCGCGAGGTCAGGCCGATCTTGTGGCCTTTGAGCGTGCGCCCCTCGGCGATCTTCAGATCCACCCACTGCCGCTGAATGGCATAGGCGTCTTCAATGGTGATCTCGGGATGATCGAGCGACAGCGCGCGGATCTGCTCACGGCTCTTTTCCGCCTGATGCAGACGCTGCACGGCGCGGTTAACCTGCTCTTTATCCAGCATTTACGCCCCCTTATTCACGCCTTGTTGAACAGCGCGTGGACATTGTTCTGTTTGTAATTCAGCACCGGATCCAGCTCTTCCATGGTGAAAGAGAGCGCCAGGTAACGCTGCGCCATCAGCGCGGCGAAGTGTTCCTTGATCAGCGCAAACAGCATCTCGCCCACCTGCTGACGGCTTTCCAGACTGCGGCCGTGGCCGATCTTCAACGTCATGTGCACGAAGGCGTAATCCTGCTTGCCGTCGGCCATCTGCCAGGTATCGAGCCAGATGGCCCGGCTGCGCACGCCGGCCAGCGGGAAGATGCCGGTCGCCGCCAGCGCCTCGTTGACCTTGGCGAACAGGGTGGGCAAATCCGCCTCGCGGCGGATATTGTCGGTACATTCAGCGTAAAAATGGGGCATTCACACACCTCAGGCTTCAGCGGGCAAAGGGAACACGGCGTTGACCTGCCCGGTGCCGGAACTGGCGAACAGCGGGGTGATGAACTCCACCTTGCCGTCGTACTTGTCCCAGCCGAGCAGGCCCAGCAGCATCACGGTGTCGTGCATGTTGCCTTCGCCGTAGCAATAATCGGCATACTCCGGCAGCATTTCGCAGAACTCGCGAAAGCGCCCCTCTTCCCAGAGCTTGACCACCCGTTCGTCCATTTGCTGGTCGAACTGACGGGTATAGCTGTTCATGCCCTCTTCGGCGCGCTGATCGTCGATAAAGCGGTGTGACAGCGAGCCGCTGGCCAGCACCGCCACGGTGCCGTCGTATTTTTCTATGGCGCTTTTGAGCGCCTCGCCCAGCCGGCGGCTGTCGGCGAAGTCATGCACGGTGCAAAACGCCGAGATCGACACCACCTTGAAATGCTTGTCGGCATTCATGTAACGCATCGGCACCAGCGTGCCGTATTCCAGCTTCAGGCTCGGGATGTCGTGCGCCTTGGCGCGTACGCCCCGCTTGCAGGCTTCATCGGCGATCAGCTGGCCCAGCGCCGGGTTGCCGTCGTAGTCGTAAGTCATGTCGCGGATGAAATGCGGCAGCTCGTTGCTGGTGTACACGCCGGAGAAATGCGCGCTGCAGTTGATGTGATAGGCGCTGTTCACCAGCCAGTGGGTGTCGAACACCACGATGGTGTCGACGCCCATCTCGCGGCAACGCGCGCCGATCTCTTTATGGCCGTCGATGGCCGCCTGCCGGCAGCCAAAGTTTTTCCCAGGGATTTCCGACAGATACATCGATGGCACATGTGTAATCTTGGCGGCTAACGCTAACTTACCCATAAGTCCTCACATGAAACAAAAATGATTCCGTGAACGATGCCGAGGCCTGATTAAACGCCCCAGCGTGGGATCGGGTGATCACCCATGGAAATACACACGTTCTTCATCTCGGCGAACACTTCGAAGCTGTATTCGCCGCCTTCGCGGCCGGTGCCGGAGGCTTTCACGCCGCCGAACGGTTGGCGCAGATCGCGCACGTTTTGGGTGTTGACGAAAACCATGCCCGCTTCGATGCCGCGGGCCAGGCGCAGAACCTTGCTCACATCCTGCGTCCAGATGTACGACGCCAGGCCGTACTCCACGTCGTTGGCCATGCGCAGGCCGTCTTCTTCTGATTTGAACGGCAGCAGGCAGGCCACCGGCCCGAAGATCTCCTCCTGCGCCACGCGCATCCGGTTGTCGACATCCGCCAGCACCGTCGGGCGCAGGAAGTTGCCGTGGCTCAAGCCGGCCGGTTTATCCGGGCCACCGGCCAACAGGGTCGCCCCTTCCTCCACCCCGAGGCGGATATAGCCGGAGACTTTTTCCCAGTGCTGCGGGCTGATCAGTGCCCCCACCTGGGTGTTGGGATCTTGCGGATCGCCGACGCGCAGACGGTTGGCGCGCTCGGCGAAACGTTTGACGAATTCCGGGTAGATGCTCTCCTGAATGAAGATGCGCGAACCGGCGGTGCAGCGTTCGCCGTTGATCGAGAAGATGGTGAACAGCGCGGCGTCGAGCGCCCGCTCGATGTCGGCGTCTTCAAAGATCAGCACCGGCGACTTGCCGCCGAGCTCCATGGAGAATTTCTTCAGCCCGGCGCTTTCGATGATGCGCCGGCCGGTGGCGGTGCCGCCGGTGAAGGAGACCGCGCGCACGTCTTTATGGCGCACCAGCGCGTCGCCGGCGGTGGCGCCGTAGCCCTGCACCACGTTCAGCACCCCGGCCGGAATGCCGGCTTCCAGCGCCAGCTCGCCCAGGCGATCGGCGCTCAGCGGCGACAGTTCGGACATTTTCAGCACCGCCGTGTTGCCCAGCGCCAGGCAAGGCGCGGTTTTCCAGGTGGCGGTCATGAACGGCACGTTCCACG
This sequence comes from Serratia sp. Z4, assembly GCF_009900725.1. Classification (NCBI taxonomy): domain Bacteria; kingdom Pseudomonadati; phylum Pseudomonadota; class Gammaproteobacteria; order Enterobacterales; family Yersiniaceae; genus Serratia; species Serratia sp. Z4. The sequence goes on along the minus strand of NZ_JAAABD010000003.1, from coordinate 134,523 downwards.
GCGACACCAGCGCGCAGACCCCCACCGGCTGCACCAGCGTGTAGTTGAGCATCTTGTCGTCCACCGGGTAGGTCTTGCCGTTCATCTGCTGGCACACCTCGGCGAAGAATTCGAAGTTGTGCGAGGCGCGCGGGATCAGCACGTTTTTGGTCTGATGGATCGGCAGGCCGGTGTCGGCGGTTTCCATTTCGGCGATCTGCGGCACGTTCTGGTCGATCAGTTCACCCAAACGGCGCATCAGGCGCGCGCGCTCTTTCATCGGCGTGTTGGCCCACTTGGGGAAAGCCTCTTTCGCGGCCGCCACCGCCTGGTCGATCTCCAGCTGGCCGCCGGAGGCCACTTCCGCCAGCACCTCGCCGTTCGCCGGGTTGGTGGTGGTGAAATACTCTTTGCTGGCGACGTTCTTGCCGTTGATCCAGTGGTTGATGGTTTTCATCGTAGGCTCTCCTCGTAATCTTTTTCACTGATAATGTGGTTAACCAAACGGCCGATGCCCTCGATCTCCACCACCACTTCGTCGCCCGGCCGCACGTCGGCCAGCCCTTTCGGCGTGCCGGTGGCGATCATGTCGCCCGGCTGCAGCGTCATGAATTCGCTCAGGTAGGCGATCAGGAACGGAATGTCGAAAATCATGTCGGCGGTACTGCCGCGCTGGCGCAGCTCGCCGTTGACGTAGGTGCTGAGCGCCAGCCGGTGCGGATCGGCGACGTCGTCGCGATCGACGATATACGGCCCGATCGGCGTCAGGGTATCGCGGCTCTTCACCCGCAGATTCGGCCGGTAGTAGTTTTCCAGGTAGTCGCGGATGGCGTAGTCGTTGCACAGGGTGTAACCCGCCACATACTCCATGGCGTGCTCGCGGCTGACGTTGCGTGCGGTCTTGCCGATCACCGCCACCAGCTCGGCTTCGTAATGCATGTACTCCACGTCGGCCGGACGCACCGATACCTGACGATGGCCGGTCAGAGTGTTCGGCGCCTTGAGGAACACCAGCGGCTCTTCCGGTGCCTTGAATTCCAGCTCGCTGGCGTGGTCGGCATAGTTCAGCCCCAGGGCGAACACCGTGCCCTGCGCCGGCGGCAGCCATTCCACTTCGCGCTCCTGCAGCACCTCGCCGTTCGGCAACGTGACGCGCAGCTGGTCGTCCACCTGAACGTTGACGATCTGGCCATGATGGCGAATACGGGCATGTTTCATGATGCGGCTCCTGCCTGGGTGACGCGGTTGCTCAGAGTGGGCAGGCCGGCGGCGCGCACCGTCACCTCATCCCCCGGTTTGATCGCCACCCGCTGGTGCGGGGTGCCGATCAGCACCGCATCGCCCGGCTGCAGGGTGATGAAATCGCTGATGGCGGCGATCAGCTCCGGCACCGAGCGCACCAGATCGGCGGTGGACCAGCGATCCTGCTCCACGCCGTTGATCTCGGTGACGATCTCCAGCCGATCGGCATTCTCCAGTTGGCCCATCTCACCCAGCGGGCAGAAGCCGTCGCGGCATTTGGCCTTGATCGCCGGGCGATAGAAGCTGCTCTCCGGCAGGCTGACGTCGTTGGCCAACGCGTAACCGGCCAGATAACGGCTCACCTGCGCCGCCGGCACCTTGCGCGCGGTGTCGCCGATGATCACCGCCAGCGTGCCACCGCTCTGCACGGTTTCACCGGCCGGAAACGGGATCGCCCCGCCGTTGGCGAGGTGGGTATTGCGCGGTTTGATAAACCACACCGGGGTTTTGGGCGGGGTCTGGTACGGCGGCTGGTGAAACGCCTGATCCCAGGCGTCCAGTTGGCTGCGGTGGTTCAGCGCAACGGAAAATACGGTGCCTTTCATGCGAACTCCTCCAATGGCAAAACATGACAACCGGCATTCATTAATATATTAATGATTACTTTTATACGCTGTGCAGCTTTTACGCAACGCGCTTGGAATGATTTGTGATCGTGATAACAAAATATTCACAAACAACAAACATTGGCGTGATTATTCAACGCATTAATCATTTTTATCGCCATTTTTCGCTGCGCTACGCATTTTTGCTTTATCCCTGCGGGTAACTTTGGCTACTATTAAGTTATTAACAAATCGGGCTTTGCGGGGCGGGCGCCCCCATGACGAGCGCCGTAACAGCGAACACCTTGATAGCTAAGGCCAAACTTATGCATGAATCGTTAACCATCGCCCTGCTGCAGGCGCGTGAAACCGCCATGGGGTTCTTCCGCCCGATCCTGAAAAGCCACAATCTCACCGAGCAGCAGTGGCGCATCATCCGCGTGCTGGCCAACAGCCGCTCGATCGAATTCCACGAACTGGCGGCGGAAACCTGTATCCTGCGCCCCAGCCTGACCGGCATTCTGTCGCGCATGGAGCGCGACAAACTGATCTTCCGCCTCAAGCCGGTCAACGATCAGCGCAAGCTGTACGTGTCGCTGACCCAGCAGGGGCAGGATCTGTATGAAGTGGCGCGCCACCAGGTGGAACAGGGCTACGCCGAGATTGAAGCCGCTTTCTCGCGGCAGAAAATGGACCAGCTGATGACGTTGCTGGACGAGCTGATCACCCTGGGCGACAGCCTGCCCGCCAACGTCACCGCGCATCCTGCCAAGAAGTGACACCATGGGTCGAATTGCTGCCGAAACGCATTGCTGCTGGTGGGGTTTGAGAGGGGGCCAAAGACAACAAGGCAATCCTTGCCCCCTCGATGAGTTCACGATTTCCCTGACGTTTTTACCTTGACGTCATGCCGGATTCAAAAGTCTGAGTAAATTAGGGGCGTTGAGTTTTTTCAGCGCATTGCATTTATGCTGTGAAACGATTTTTTCCGTCATGCGCGCGGTTCTGGCCACGCGCCGTACTGGAAATCCGCGAGTTAATAAATTCAGTACGGTAAATTCAGCATCGGTGAGACTGGGATCCAGACACTGAACGGCGGGGAGCGCTGGCCCTTGAGCCAGTAGCTGGGCCGTTTTCTGCAGACTTTGACCGTCGTCCAGAAGATGGATCTCTAACGAGATATATCGCTTGCGCATACGCATGGCCAAGGCCCGGCTCTGTGCATTGCAACAAAGATACACCCTGCCGTTCCATTGACCGGTCCCCAGCCTCGATAAAATGTCGAGCAATGTCTGTTGGCTCGCCGTCAGCGAAAAGCGGCATCGCACGGCAATGATATCCATCGTCAGCAGTCTCCAGTGCCACCGAATATCATCCGTAGTAATCTGGCTATTTTCACCTTCGCGCAAAATTAAATATCTAAGGCCTTCGGCGTAGAAGTGATTGTCGTCCAAAATGGCGTAATTCACGATGCGACTCTCATTCACAGGGTGCTTGGGGTATAAATCACGTGGAGCGTGCCGGTATAGTCACCCGCCGTTTTACTTTCGGCGGCAAACGTCGGCGTCGTGAGCACTATCGGTGCCGGCACGCACAGCACGCTTTCACTCCCGCCTGGCAAAACGACCTGGCGAAGAATGCTCCGATCATTCGTGCCCTGCCAGACGATATCCGTTCCGTTGCTGGCGGTTTCTGTCGCGCCGGTCACCGGGTTAGTCACTGAGACCTGATAATCCACCCGGTCGCGTGCGCTGGTTTGGCTGCCGCCTCGCCGCCAGACAGAAAACGCACCGGCCGCGCGATCTGCCGCCGCCACGCCATCGTCGGTGAAGCGCAATATCACGCGGCTGCTGGCGGAGTTATTGCCGTCATACAGGCACATGTCCAACGAAGATTGCCCCTTGATTTCGCTCCCGCCTGGGCGCCCCGGCAGATTGCTCATAGTCAGGTTCAGATTCACCACCGGCGCGGAGTGAGGAAAAGCGGGTAAATAAATCTGATGATTGCTTGAATCAATCACCTCCAGGCGAATATTCGCCTGCCAGTTGGCGATCGTCAGGTAGCCGGGGCAGCCCACGTTGGCGTCGTTAAAATTCCCTCCGCAGTCGGCGCTTCCCCACTGACGCAGGTTCTGTTTCAGGGTGGCGCTCCAGATCCCCGGCTGATTGAGTTTTTCCAGCTCGCTTCTGACGATATAAAAGTCAAAATAGGGCTCGCTATTCCAGGCTGCGATATCCGCGCTGCCGCCGGTCACATAACTGGCAAAAGTAAAGACTTTGTTATTTATGAACATGTGTTTTTCACCATAGACTTTTACGTCCACGGTCTTCTTACTCAGTTCATGAGTAAAACGCAGGGTTATCGCATAAGGCGCCGCAGGATTGGCGCTAAACCAGACCGGCGCCGTCATGCAGGCGCCATTAGTAGCACCGGTACGCGACAGGCAGGTCAGGGCATTACGGCCCCACTTTTGCGGATCGGCAGGATCATAGCCACCCGGCTCATGCCGCCAGATGTCAAAACGGGCAGGCGGCGTCAGCCGATCGAAGCTGAAGCTGACGCTGGTATTTCTGCCGGCCGGAGCCCCCGCCAACGTATGACTGCTCCACAAGATCAACAACACGAACAGACTAATTAAACGTTTCACGTGAACTCCCTGTGGCAGTCGTTTCCTGATGATTCATGGCGGTCTGGCCCGAAGGCTGTGCACGGCCGGCCATCATTAATTGCGCCCGGCGCTGAACGTTGTCCGGCAGCGCCGAGAAAGTCATCTCACGACAGGCCACCGTGCCGACGTAGCGCACGACGTCGCGCGTGCTTTTGACCTGCAGCGCGCATTGATAGAACTGTTGATTTCGTACCAGATACAACGCCTCGATCGGCGCCTCGCTCTGCGCGCTGAATCCTCCATCTCCGAGATCGTTCCAGCCAATGACGTTCAACGGCACACTGCCTGACAGCGGCAAATGCCGCTCGTCGGTCAGTTGACCAAGCCAGGTATAGCTGGCCACCGTGCGAACTTCGCGACGCAGCATATTGCCCGGCACCATAAAGACCGTCCGGCTGCCGGAGCCCTGCGTGATTTCGCTGCTGGCGCCGTGGGAGACGTCCAGTGATTCGCTCACCGATAGCGTGGTTTGCTGGTAACCCGGCACGGCAAATAACGCGCGGCGGTTGGCGGCCACCTCTGCACTCCCTCCGTTGTCCAGCGCTACGGCAATTCGGGAACTTTGCCGATCGTCGGGCGCCGAGACATCCACGCCGATAGCCGATGCCGGGCGTCCGTCTCCCCAGCGGCCGAACCAGAGTCCGGAACGGGAAAGCGCGAAAGTCGAACTGTAGTTGCCGCTGCTACTGAGGGTGTGGTGGCGTGCCTGGCGATCCCAACTATCGCTCAGCGTCAGGCTGCCGTTACCGTACTGCCCGCCCTGACGGGTATAGACGGAGGTATTCAGCGAGTCGCCATTGATACCGGAAGCGCCCACGCCATATTCGTTTTCTCCGCGAGCATCGGTGTACCAATTATGCGCCACGTTGTAGCTGAGGGTTCCCGCCTGCCGTTGCTGTTGTTGCCAGGTAGCGCCAAGCGAGGTATAGCCGGAGCTTTCGCCCTGGCGCGGACGAGCCAGGGACAGGCTAACGCTCAGGTAGCCGCCTTTATCCCTGGCAGCAGAATGATTTTCACTGCGCATAAACAGGTTGATGCTGCTGTTGATGTTCAATCCGTTGGTGCTGAACGAATTACTGAGGCCACCCTGCCATGAGCGGGCGTGCGAACGGGTCATGTACATCTGCTCCCAAGGCAAGCCGTTGTCACGACCGTTATCGTCGGAGGGCAAGTCGCGTCGGGCGATATAGCGCCCCTCATTACGATTGTCGGAGTAGCCCAGTGAGGCATACCAGCTTCCTACCGGAACGGAAAACATCAGCGACAGCGATCGATAACAACCGCTGACGCCGTAAAATCCCGCATTACGGTTGTCGCAGTTTTCCGCCGCCAGAGCGTTGCGGTAGAAACTCAGCGAAAAGCCGTCGTTGTAGCTCACCTGCTGAATGTTGCCGCGCTCCCCCTCGCTGCCATAAAGGTAACTAAAACGAGTGCTCAGGACGCCGTCGACAGGGCCGGTGTTAAAACCGTGGTACCAGTCGAGGGCGTTTTCCGCAAATCGATGTTGTCGGGTCACTGTCGCGCCGCTGGTTAACGCCAGGGTGGCGGTTATCGGCAGGCGCACACCGGCCTGAGCTACGGGTGAGCGTGGGTCCTGCTGCGAGTCATTGTCCGTTTCGCCGGCTTGCAGAAACCATTCCACACGGTCAAAGGGGGTCATTCCCGTGCGCGTAAACGGGACGTCTTCGGTACGCAACAGACGATTATTTTCATAAATAGCCAGCGTCACCGTATAACTGCCCTCGGGAAATGCGCGAGTATCCAGCGTCTGGGCACCGGCATTCAGGTAAAAACTGCCCAGCAGTTGATTACCTCGCCGGGCGTCAATGCGCGCGTCGTGCGACAAAAATACAGTGACCGGCGTCCCTTGCGATTGTTGAACCGGGTTTATCCAGGCGCGTGTAGAACCGGCACGCATGCCGCGGATCTTACCGATAGGCAACTGGCTGAGCGTGATATTGCCCCCGGCGTTGCTGAACAAATCTCGGGTATCCATCTCCCCCAGTTGGACATAGTATTTGCGCCACAAGTCCTGACGAAACCAGGCGTTATTGACCGTCACATCCTGCATGTGCTGCTCACGCGAGCGTTGCCCCAGCCAGTTCCAGTCAACGTTCACATAGCCATCCTGCGTCACCGCCAGCGCACCGTTGCCCTGCACGTTGACCGATTGATAATCACGATCGGCGACAAAGTTGATATTTTGCTGATGAACGAGCGCAGTCTCGGTTTCACGCGTAGGCTGGAACCACTGCTTATCTTCCGAAGGCTTCGGCATATAGTGCTTGTCGAGAAACAAGCTGATACGCGCGTTGTTTTCATCGTAAATCACCGCTGCACTGCTGGTCTCGATATACCCACAGCCACGCGCCTCGCCGTTGCTGCTACAGGCCAGATTGCCGTTGCGAGGCATCGGAGCCGCCAGCACCGCATTGATGGCTGATAGCAGGCGAGGATCATCATTAAACCGTTTTTTGATAGCGTCTAGCAGACTCTCCGGCTGTATGAAACGCACGGTCTCCAGATTCATGTCCGTTTCGAACAGGCCAAGAGAATCACCGTACAGCGTCACTTCAATCCATAAGCGCTGGTTTTTCGCCAGCTCCTCAAAACCCTCCGGAATAGCCATCTCCGCGCAGGCTTGCTGAATGGATGCAGGTAACAATGCGGCAAAAAGGAGAATATTACGGGGGAGAGACATGAAAAAAACCTCTGATGTCAGGAAGACATCAGAGGGTGGAGACCCTCTGATGTTAATGACTTACAAACGCACTACCTTGTTTATGCACCGCCTTCCGCGGTAGTCGCCTGGGTCAACATCAAGCTGACTACACCGCTGTATTGGCCCGTTTTCAAAATACCTTTGGTGGTCTGAGAAATGATGAGCGGCAGTACCGCAGAACCATTTTCCACTGTCCCAGGGAACAGCTCGGCACCGGTGAATTCGGCGTCGGTGGTCGTGAGCGCCTTTTCACCCAGTTGTACCGTCAGGGGTATATTCTGATCGCCATCCGCATTGGTTAACTGTGCGGCGCTGACCAGACGGACTTTGACGTTACTGGTGGCGGAGTTAGACCATACTTTCGTGTTCAAACGATAGCTTTCCAGACCCCGACCCGGCAGGTACTGCATATCGATGCTGGCCGGCAGCGGGGTATTGTCCGCCTGGGTCATATCCAGCTGGGAATCGACGCTCGCATTGACTGTGATATCTTTTTGAATGGCAAGCGAGCTGAAAGAAGTGGCCAGCGCGGTAGCAATCAGCAGAGGTTTAATATAATGACGCATTGTTATCTCCATATTGGCATGCGGGCTTCATTCGCCCTATAAATAAACCACAGGCGTGGTTATTACGGTTGTCACGTTATTTTGCGACGGGTAATTCAGCCTCTTCACTGGTTTTACTCAGCCAGTTAAAGTAGCGAAACTTGTAGGTTGCACCACTATTTGCACTCAGGGACTTTAATTTTCTTTGCGTCCCCGGATACACAGTAGCGTCTTCTTTAATCCATTTGCACGATGCATTGGCACGGCAAAAACCAATTTCTTTTAGCGGAACTCGTACGTTTCCTGTATTTATAACTTCTCCGAGTGCAGGATTAATTTCCAGCGAAACCTTAGGCCGCTCTGGAGCAATATGCACCAAAGCCCCCCAGATAACATTCACCCCTAGCTTCGCTTCTGCTGAGCGGGTTTTATTTTCTCCGGACAATAAAACATCAGGCTGTTTCACCCCTTCAAAATAAACCCGCCATGTACTTTCCGTTGTCGGAGGTGATAGGGATACCAGGCGCACAACGCGCATTGAGCCAGCAGCAAGCGCAAATTTGGCAGGTGTTACTATCAGACCGTCCTTTTTCCATGAAGCGATTTCCACCTCTTTTTCATGCGGCGTACCTGGGTTAAGAATTCTCTTTTGCGTCACCCGAACGAACTGAATATCATCACTTTTGGATGCCACTTTAATGATCGCGGTCCCTGAAGCATCGACACCCAGCTCCATCGGATAAACACTCATATTAGCCAGAGCAACGTTGCTAAATAAGGAGAATAATAGTAAAAGGGCCAAAACCCTACTTATCCCGGGTAGCGTTTTATTATCTTTCAAATCTCACCTTCTTGTGCTCATCATAATGATGCGTAATGTTCTTCTTCTCATTCAGACACACTTTTCATGTCCTCACACCTTGAGAAAAATCTTATACTAAGCAGGATGACCATCACCACTTGTATCGCGAAATTTGGAAAACACAGTTTTTTTCTCTATTTACTGACTATTTATACGAAATAGTTAAAGAAAAACACTGATTATGATGATTTAGTTAAACTATCGATCTGATTAAAAAACAACCCAAAAAGGGGCGATAGAGAACCCACCCTGCCGGATAAGGTATAAATAAAAATCACAAACCCAAAAAGAGGTTTTTATATGTTCTTTATGTTAAGCAATTCGTTAGTATTTGACCCAAACACACAAAAACTCAGCCTGGCAGGCCAGCCTGAATCAGCGGTAAAGTTATCAGCGCCTGCTGTTCGATTATTATTGGAGTTCATTAGAAATAGAGAAAAAGAGCTCAGCAGAGACATGCTGATTACCCGGGTGTGGCAAGATTTTGGCTATACGCCATCCGGTAACAACCTCAACAAAGCTGTCAGCGAGATTCGAAAAGCCTTCCAGTCGTTGGGCGTTCACACATCGCCAATAGTGACAGTACCAGGCAAGGGTTTTTATTTTGATGCGGATGTCGTAGCACAGAAGCATCTCGATAAAAATGTCGCTATCGAGCCAGTTCCTCCACCGAAAACGAAAACAAAAAAAACATGGAAAGAGAGATTACGTTTATCAACACACCGGCCTTACTGTATTGCGGCATTAGCCGTATCAACGTTAATCGGAGGGAGCTACTTACTTTCAGAGTATGCGATGAATATTCCGCGAATCATGAGGCTACCGAATGAAAATTTTGAGCAGTGTACTGTCTGGTGGATAAGCACCCCTGAAAAACCGATTATTTTATCCAAGCTTCCTTCCCTGCTTAGTGAGAATAACCTGGACTGCCAGCGCGACAAGTATGACATCTATTATTTTAGCGCCCGCTTCCCTCTCACCTCTGCAGATGAGATTTTTATTGGCTCCTGCCCAAAAAGTAAAAAGGGCCTATGTAAAACAATTCGTTATAAAAGTGGGGTTGAAAAGTGAGGATTAAAGCTCTGTTAATCGTCAGTGGCGTTGTGACGGTGGGATTACTGGCAACTTTCCTTTCCCATACCAGGACTGAGAAGCAAGATATGCTTGCATGTACCACTAAGTTTATTTTTACCCGAAATGCAGGCAAAGTCAGTGAGGTAAAAGTGAATGTGATGACCCAGTTTTACTTTCATCGCGACGGAACCGGAATCACCACCTACAAAGGGGCAGCCTCTACCCGAGAGCTGGCGACGATGGTGGATCGCGATGTGAATTTTACCTGGAGGCCGCGCAATGATGCGGGAATCATCGAGCTGACCTACACGAAGACGCTACGGCGACATAACGATAATACGCCAGACAACGTGTGGGGCGATTTTGCCCGGCGTGGAACTCGTTACTATCTGACTATTTCTGAGGTGGCTCCGTCGGTGTGGTTGATTCAGGACAGGAAGTATCCAACCTACCTGTGCCGAGAAGAGTAAAGGCTGACATCTGCTTCATACGCAACCGGCTATATACATCAATAACCGGTTGCATCTTAATGGGGCACTTGGTTAAGGAAACGTCCCGCGGAGCCGGTAAGCGCTTCTGCCCAAACCTCCAGCTTGAGCAAACAACTGTCTATCAATCAATCAATCGCGCATGCGGTAAAACTCCCGCTGATGAGATCAAAATCAGCGGTGAGCATTCGTTTCCGGCAACAGCGCGCCGCCGTCCACCACCAGCGTCTGGCCGGTGATGTAGGCCGCCGCCGGCGAGGCGAGAAACACCATCGCCGCGGCGATGTCTTCCGGTTCCCCCAGCCGCCCGAGCGGCACCGCGGCGGCGATCGCCTGATTCACCTGCGCGTCGCCCAGGTTGGCCATCGCCGGCGTGCGGATCATCCCCGGCTCCACGCCGTTGACGCGAATGTTCTCCGCCGCCAGCTCCAGCGCCGCCGCGCGAATAAAGCCGTTTACCCCGGCCTTGGAGGCGGCGTAATGCGCCAGCCCCGGATACGCCACCCGCGGGCCGGTCACCGACGAGGTCACCAGCAGGCTGCCGCCGCCGGCGCGGCGCATCCACGGCAGCGCCGCCTGCGCCAGAAAGAACGGCGCCATCAGATTAACGCTCAGCGTGCGTTGCAGCAGGGCCGCGTCGATGGCGGCGAACGGCGTCAGCGGAAAGTAAGCGGCGTTGTGGATCACCACGTCCAGCCGTTGATGCCGCTCGCCCACCGCCGCCACCAGCTCGGCGATCTGCCCCGGCTCGGCCAGATCGCAGGCCAGCGCCTGCACGCTCAGCCCTTCGTCCCGCAGCATTTGCGCCGCCGCCTGCGCCTGCGGCAGCTGCACGTCCGCGATCGTCACCTCGGCGCCCAGCCGGGCAAAGGCGCTGACGATCGCCAGCCCGATGCCCTGCGCGCCGCCGGTCACCAGCACCGCCTGCCCGGCGAAGGCGTCGGCCGCATAGGTTGCGCTCATCGGCCTATCCTCGCGGGTGGCGCGTGGTGTTGAGCACCTGCGCGTGGGCGCCCACCGCAAAGTTGCTCAGCGCGCTGAAATCGCTGCCCTGATAACCGAGGATCTTGCCGTCGGTGCGCATGCCCTGCAGATCGATCATCACCACGCCCAGCGTCGGAATGATCTTCTCGCGCCAGACAAACAGATAAAGCTGCTCCGCCACCTTCACGTAGTGGCAGCGGTCGACGTCCGCCAGCCCTTTCTCCACCCCGTCCAGACACTGCCAGGCATAGAAGTTGTCGTTCAGGTAGATGTGCTCGTAACGTTCGGTCGGGCTGTAGGTGTACATGTTGCGCATGCCGATCAGCTCATCGGTAAAACCCGGCGGCGCCACGTCGGCGTCATCCAGCGTGCCGAAGCGGAATTCGGCCTCGACCGCGGTCAGCGGCAGCCCCTGTTCCACCCGGCTGAAGGCGTCGAGCCGCGCCTGCGCTTCGTCCGGCAGCTGGCCGTATACCGCGGTAAAGTTGCCCTGATTGCGGTCGCATACCAGCGTAATGCTGGCGTTGGCGCGGGCGGGATCGAGAAAATCGATGAACAGCACGCCGGGACGAATGCTGGTGGCGCGATAGGCGACGCCGCGCCGCTCTCCCCACTCCAGCGTCTGCTCGTCGGTAAACCGACAGCGCTGCGTCGCGCCGTCGCTGAAACGCAGCGTCAGCGTGGTGCCCGCCAGGCCGTGCTGGCGTTCCAGCGTATTGCTGTGCGGCGCAAAGCCTTCCGCCAGCGCGCCAACCTGAATGAATACCGCTTCTGAACTCATGGAAATGCTCCTTACAGGGAAGTGAAAGCCAATGTCGGCACATCGACGATGGTGGAGCCGCCGTCGGCCACCAGCGCCGCGCCGGTAATGATTGAAGCCTCGCTGGAACAGAGGAAACGGCAGACGCGGGCGATCTCCTCGGCGCTGGCCGGCCGGCGCAGCGGCACGTCACGGCAGACCATCTGGTAGGCCTGCTCCAGCGAGATCTGATGGGCGTCCATCAGCAGCTGCATCTCTTCGTCCGCCATCGGCGTGGTCACCCAGCCGGGGCACACCGCGTTGGCGCGCACGCCCAGCGGGCCATAGTCACGGGCGATGGAGCGCATCAACCCGATCAGCGCGTGCTTGGCGGTGACATAACCGCAGACCTCCGGCCCGGCGGCCAGCGAGGCGATCGAGGCGACGAACAGCAGGTTGCCGCCGCTCTTGATCAGTTCCGGCAGGCAGGCGCGCGCGCTGGCGAAAGCGCTGTTGAGGTTGCTGTCCATCGCCCCTTGCCACTGCGCGTCGGTCATCTCGGTAATACGCTTGAAGCCCATGCCACCGGCGCTGCCAATCAGGCAGTCGATGCGCCCGGCGTCGCGCAGAATGGCCGGCAGCAACGTGTGGGCCCAGCTCTCGCCGCTGGCGGCGTCACCCACCAGCGCCTGCGCGCCGATCTCATGCGCCAGCGCCGCCAGCGGTTCCGGGCGGCGGCCGATGATGAACACCCGATCGCCCTGCGCCGCCAGCAGACGGGCGCAGGCGGCGCCGACGCCGGTGCCGCCGCCGGTAATCACAACCACTCTATTCATGATTCAGCTTCTCCATCAGTTGGCCGATCATCAGCAGGCTGCTCAACAGCAGCCGCCGCTGTTCAGCATCCAGCCGCAGATAGCGGCGGCCGGCCGGCAAACGGCTGACCACCTCCGATGCGGCGAAATGCTCGATATCCACCTGCCAGCGCCCGTCGTTCACCGTCAGCCGCACGCGGCGAAAATCCAGCTGCGCCAGCGTCTCGCCGATCTGCGGGTAGCGCTGCAGGCCTTCCAGCACCCGCTGCGCGGCCGCATGGCGCTGGCGCAACAGATAACGCACCCCGCGCCGCCGCAGCCAGCCGCCGGTCACCACATCCAGCGTCAGCGGGGGCTGCGCTGCGCATACTCCCTGCAGCCGAAAACGGTGGCTGACGATATGCGCCATAAACAGCCCCTGCACCTGTTCGCTGACCTCGATCTGCGGCCCCTGCGGCAGCGTCAGCCGCAGCAGGCCCGGCGCCAGGCGTTCGCACGCGTAGGGTTCCAGGTTACGCGCCAGACGATCCAGCGCGGCGCCCGGCCGATAGCCCGACGGCGCTCGCCGCCAGGCGCGATTAAGTGAGGGAAGTAAGCCGATCAAACTGCGCCTCCTCGTTTTCGCCCTTGGCGAACGCGTTCTCCAGCACCTGCTCGACCGGCACCGGCTTGAACGGATTCACTTTCTGCACGCACAGCGTCCAGAACAGCGCATAGGCGGCGGTCAGGCCGATCATCCAGCCGAAGGGAATGTAGACGTCGCGCGGGTTCATCCCCGGCGGCGTGATGTAGACGATGGCCAGCACGATGCCGACGCTGGAGACGATCTGCGGCAGCGGGAACCACGGCGATTTATAGGCGCGCGGCAGATCGGGGCGGCGCAGGCGCAGCAGCACCACCGAGCAGGTCACCAGCAGGTAGGCCACGCCCCAGGCGCACACCGCCGCCAGCACCAGCGGAATGATCCTGTCGAGGTTGCCCTGAATGGCGAAGGCATGTACGCAGGGGATCAGGACCGCCACCAGAATGCCGACCACCGGCGTCTTAAAGCGCGGGTGCAGATAGGCGAACATGCGCGGCAGCGCGCCATCCAGCGCCATGCCGTACAGAATGCGCGGCACCGCCGCCATCAGCGTGTTGATGGTCGCCGCGCCCGCCAGCAGCAGGCCGACGCCCAGCCAGTATTTGCCGAACTGGCCCATCACCTGGCCGGCGAACGCCGGGATGGCCATCGGCGTTTCCAGCAGACGCGTGCCGCTGGCGGCGTCGATCACCACGTTTTCCACCTGGTGGCTGAGCGCCGCGCCGTACAGCGCCATGCACACCGCCACGCCGCACAGCCCGAGCGCCATCGCCCGCGGGATCACCCGATCGCAGCGTTTGATCTCCGGCGCCATCGGCGTCACCAGCTCACAGCCGACGAACATGAACATCGCCATGCCGATCAGGCTGAACACCGCGAAGGGATCGTTCAGATCGAGCGTGCTGCCGAACCAGCCCTCGAGCGGCACCGCATGCGGCGACAGCAGCCCGACGATGCCGAAAATCACCAGCGTGCTCCACATGGCGAAGGTCAGCACGATCTCCGCCTTGCCGAAGGCCTCGATGCCGAACGCGTTGAGCAGGCCGAACACGACGACCAGCCCGACGCCGACCATCCAGGAGGCGTTGTGGCTTTCCATCAGGGTGTTGAGGTGCTCGAAGTTCACCAGCGCCATGATGCCGGAGAGAATGGTCTCGGCGGTGCCGGCGAAGATGTGCACGATCAGGTAGGCCGACAGCGCGCCGGTGATGGCGAAAAAGCGCCCCATGCCGCAGGAGATGTAGTCGTAAACCGAACCGGAAGTCGGCAGCAGCGCCGCCGCTTCGGAGAAAGTGGTGAGCTGCGCCTGCATCATGATGAAGGCGATCAGCATCGCCAGCGCGAAGGTGTCGCCGCCGATGCCGAAGCCGCTGGTGACCGTCAGGATCACCGGGCTGGCCATGATCACCCCGACCGAACTGGCCAGGGTGGTGGGAAAGCCGACCTTGCCTCGAGCCAGGTGGGCGTGCAACCGCGACGACAGGTTCATGGTTATTTCCTCTTATAGTTTTGGCCTGATGCATGCAGGTGCTTGCAGGTTTTTCACCGCCAGCGGCGGTCATCTCACTATAGAGAGGAAAGGAAAATGCTGACTATCGTCCTTAAGGACGAGACGCTTTCAACCTGCGGCCGCGCTCACGGCGGCGCGCCACTGCATCGCCCCCTGCGGGCTGCGCGGGTAGGCGCGCAGCGGCGCCAGCAGCGCGGAAAAGAAGGCGTAATAGCCGGCGCACAACCGGTTGTAGCGATCTTCGCCCACATGCGCCGGGCAGCCGCCCTGACAGACGCTTTTCACGCTGCAGCGTTGGCACTCGCGACGCAGGCTTTTGTTCTTGCCGAACGGCATCCCCGCCGCCTTTGCCGCCAGGGTGGCGAGCGGCGTGTGGCGATCGGCATGGCCGAGCAGGTGCTGCGCGTTGATAAGATGATCGCAGGCGTAGAGGCGACCGTCCGGCTCCATCACCAGATTGCCGCCGCAGCGTTCAGCGTGCACGCAGCTGGGGCTGACGTGAGTAAAATACTGCGCGTAGACCTGCTCAATGTTCATCACGAAGACCTGGCCGACGTGCCCGCGGCTGCGCCAGCGGCGGTATACCGCCAGCATGAAGCGCCCCCAGTTGGCGGCACTCAGCCCATAGCCGGCGGTGGGCGCATCCCCTTCCAGCATCAGCGGCTGAAACTGCAGATAGCGCGCCCCGATCGCCACCGCATGATCGTAGATCGCCTCGGCGCGGTCCGCGACGCCGTCGTGCACCACCATCAGCAGGTTGAAGTCGATCTGATGGCGCTGCAGCAGCGCGATGCCGCGCAGCGCGGCGTCATAGCTGGCGCCGCCGCGCTTGTCCGGCCGATGGGCGTCCTGCACCTCGCGATCGCCGTCCAGGCTGACG
The DNA here is from genome assembly GCF_009900725.1 of Serratia sp. Z4. NCBI lineage: Bacteria > Pseudomonadati > Pseudomonadota > Gammaproteobacteria > Enterobacterales > Yersiniaceae > Serratia > Serratia sp. Z4. Next base: position 118,827 of record NZ_JAAABD010000003.1, on the reverse strand, counting down.
CCGATGATGAATTGATGCTGCCGGAACAGCCGGCACCAGGCATCGTTCAGCAGGGTACCGTTGGTCTGCAGGCTGTTGCTGATCCGCACGCCCGGCGGCGCAAAGCGGCGTTGCAACGCCAGCGCCCGCTTGTAAAAACCGATCCCCGCCAACAGCGGCTCTCCACCCTGCCAGACGAAGTTGATCTCGCGGCTGTAGCGCGGCTGAGCGGCGATGTAGCCGCGGATAAACTCCGCCAGCAGGTCGTCGTCCATCTTGCGCGTCTGCGCTTGCTGGCGCTGCGGGTAGTAGCAGTAGCGGCAGCCCAGGTTGCAGCCGGCACCGATCGGTTTCACCAGCAGGTGAAAAGGCGCCGCCGCGCGCGGTTCGCTCTCTACCGGGATCTGCTGCGTGCGCAGCTGGGCCAGGTTCATGGCGCCGCCTGCGGCAACGGTTTGTGGGTCTGCGGATCCAGGCCAATGTAGTCGCCGGTGTTGGCGTCGACGCCGAGATAGTCGATCGCTGCACCTTTGGCTTCAATAACCATGCCCTGCTGCGCAAAGCGGCGATACGCCTCGCTCAGCCGTTTGACCCGCTCCGGGTCGGCGGCGGCCAGATCGCGCGTCTCCAGCGGATCGTCATGCAGGTTGAACAGCCCCCACGGCGCCATCTGCGCCGTCGGCCCGGCCTTCACCAACCGCCGCAGCTTCCAGACGCCGTCCACGTAGGCGGCCTGGTTATGCAGCTCCACGCCGTAGGTCGCGCGCGGCACGCCGTCGGCCTCGCCGCTGAAATAGCGCTTGAAGCTGACGCCGACCATCGGCAGCGTCGGTTTGGCCTTCAGCGGTTTGTGGGCGTCGATGCCGGCATAGTCGTACAGCGTCGGCGCGATGTCATACACCGCCATCGGCGTGCGATCGATACCGCCGCGGCCCTTCAACCCCGGCGCGGAGATGATGAAATCGGTGTTGATACCGCCCTGCGCGCTGGTGGTTTTGTGGTAGTTGGCGTACGGCGCGTTGCTGACGTTGGCCCAGTGCGGCCCGTAAGAGATGAACGATCCCTTGCGGCCGAGGTTGGCGTAGCTGTTGTCGAACTGCCGCCAATACTCCGGCTTCGAGCCGTAGTAGAAGCCGCTGGCCGGGTTGGCGCCGTTGTCGGTGGCGAACACGATCACCGTATTTTGGTCGCGGCCGGTCTGTTTGAGGGTATTCAGCACCGCGCCGACCTGATCGTCCATATAAGCGATCATCGCCGCGTACACCTGCATGGTCTTGGCTTCATATTTTTGCTGTTCCGGCGTCAGCGCGTTCCAGGCCTTATCCAGCGCCAGCGTCGGCATCGGCGTGCGATCGGAAATCAACCCCAGCGCCTTCAGGCGCTGAATGCGCCGCTGATAGGCCTGCTGGTAACCGGCGTCGTATTTGCCGTCGAATTTGGCGATCCAGTCATCCGGCGCCTGCAGCGGATCGTGCGGCGCGGTAAACGCCAGATAGGCGAAGACGGGCTTATTCTGCGGCGTCTCACGGATCCACTGTTCCAGCTGATCGGCATAGGCCTTGCTGGAATAGAAATCTTTGGGCAACGACACACGTTTGCCGTTCAGGGTGTAAAACGTGTGGAACGCCTCCACGGTACCCAGCGGTTTCGCGTCGTCGAAATGGCTGGTGCCGCCGCCCATAAAGGCGAAGGCGCGCTCAAAGCCGCGATCGGTCGGTTTGGCGCCGTCGACATAGCCCAGGTGCCATTTGCCCGCCATCATGGTGGCGTAACCCGCGTCGCGAAAACGCTCCGGCAGCGTGGTCACGCGGTCGGTCAGGCGCATTTCATACCCCGGCTGCGCGGCGGTGCTCTCATACCACCACATGCCGCCCATGCCGGCCTGCTGATTGGTGTTGCCGGTCATCAACATCGAACGCGCCGGCGCCGACATCGGCGAGGTGTAGTACTGACTCATGCGCACGCCCCGTTCGGCCAGCGCCTGCAGGTTGGGCGTCGGTATCTCGCCGCCGAACGGGCTGATGTCGGAGTAGCCCATGTCGTCCACCAGAATGATCAGCACATTGGGGCGATCGGCGTCCGCCCCCTGAGCCAGGCCCGATAAGGCGCCGCTCAACGCCACCGCCAACGTTTTTTTCTGCATCGTCCGTCCCCTGTATGGTCATGCGGACTGAACAACCCGACGCCTCAGCCCGAGAAAGGTCATCATTTTTTCGTCTTATACGTTTGGCGCCGCCTGGCGCTATCTTCAATTCGCAGTGTAGAAAGCGGCGGAAAAGCCTGGCTATCGTTCTTAAGAACGAGGGACGGCGACGACAGCGGCGGCTGTAGCACGCGCAGGGCGGCGAAAGCTTGACCCAGGCAAGCATTGAAAAGCGCTGTAAATTCAGCGGGAAAAGCGGTGAATTATTTCATTAACCTATTAATGAAAATCGCGATAAATCCGAACGAAAAAGCCCTGATTAACGCAGTGTCATCTTGTTATTTATGTATTTTATTGCAATCAGCCTCACGTTGTTAATATGTTTTTATTGTGTTGCCAAATTGCTACAACTATGCTTGTATCGTTCATATATTGACCGCCAACCTTCTCCAGATTGAACGATAAAGGGAGGAACACGAATCATGCACAGCACCGCATCCGATGCCTTTATCAACAGCTGTTTGGCGACCATTACGCACCTGATCCCGGTGTCTGCCGGGGTGTTTTATCTGGTCGATCGCGACCTGCGGCCGGATCACTACATCCTGCACGGCATGCCCGATAAAACGCATCAGCAGTATCTGAACCACTTCCAGCAAATTGACCCGCTGCAGCCGGCCAATTTCCATCGGCAAGACATCACCATGGTCGGCATGAGCCCGGCGGCGATCGCCGGCAACCGCCGCTATTACCACGACTTTATGCTGCCGAACGACATGCGCGACATGACGGAGATTTTTATTCGCCAGCGTAAGCGCATCGTTGCCGGTGTGTCGCTGATCCGCGATACGCCGTTTACCGAAGTGGAGCGCGGCCGCCTGCGCGCGGTACTGCCGCTGATCGAGCTGGCGACGCGCGATCTGCTGCCCGACAGCGAGGCGCAGCTGTTGACCGCCAAAGAGCAAGAGATCGTCAACATGGTGCGCGAGGGCGCCAGCAATAAGCGCATCGCCCTGAAGCTGGGCATTTCGCTGTCTACGGTGAAAACCCATATGCGCAATATTTTCGCCAAAACCGACGTGGTGAACCGCACCGAACTGGTCGCCGGCGGTTTTCTCGCTCACGGTTAACGCCCGATAACGGCCGCCGCTGCCGGCGGCCGGAAAATAACGCCAGAACATATTCGCCATTTATGGCGCGGCTTCCCCCTGCCCGCAATCGGGCCGGGCGGGATATTTCATCGTTACTCAACGCTTGGGGAAAAGGTTTATGTCCAGTGATTCGGTTTCCGCGCCCGCCGTCGGCGCGGCGCTCCCCTGCCCGCCGCGGCTGCTGACCGCCATTATCGTCTTCGCCGCCATTGCGCCGGGCATTCTGATGACCGCCCCCGCCGTGGCCGCCCAGCTCGCGACTCAGTGGCAACTCGGCCCGGCGCAGATCGGCCACCTGTTCTCCACCGAACTCGGCGCCATGAGCCTGGCCACGCTGCCGGCGTGGTGGTGGATCGGGCGCATCAACTGGCGGCGGGTCGCTACGCTGTCGGCGCTGGTGTTTATCGCCGGCAACCTGGCTTCGGCGCTGGTGCAGGATTTCACCCTGCTGCTGCCGCTGCGCTTTATCGCCTCGCTGGCGGGCGGCACCCTGATGATCCTGTGCATCACCTGCGCCGCCGGCACCGCCAACCCCAGCCGGGTGTATGCCTTCTGGGTGCTCGGCCAGCTGGTGCTGGGCGCGGTCGGGCTGCTGGTGCTGCCGCCGCTGTTCGCGCACTTCGGTCTGATGGCGGTCTACCTGATTTTGGCGGCCATCATGCTGTGCTGCCTGCCGCTCATCCCGGCGTTCCCCAACGGTTTTACCGCCGCCCGCGCCGCCCGCAGCGGCCCCGCCGCCTCGCTGGCGCGCAAGCTGTGCGCCGTGCTGGCGGTGCTGACCTTTTACATCAGCCTGAGCGCGGTCTGGACCTTTATCGGCGGCATCGCCGCCGGCGCCGGGCTGTCGCCGGCCCACAGCGGCCAGGTGCTGGCCGTCGCCACCTTGCTCGGCATCGTCGGCGCCGGCGCCGCGGCGCTGATCGGCGCGCGCTTCAGCGGCGGGCGCCTGATCGTACTGGGGTACGCCCTGCTGCTGGCCAGCGTGGCGCTGCTGACAGGCCAACCCCTGCTGCTGCGCTTCGCCCTGGCGGCCCTGCTGTTCAAATTCACCTGGACCTTCGTGCTGCCATTCATTCTGGCGCGGGTCGCCGGGCTGGATAACGACGGCAAGCTGATGAACGGCATCAACTTGGTGATCGGCGGCGGTATGGCCATCGGCCCGACGCTGGCCGGCTCTTTAATCGAATATTCCGGCGGTTTCAACGCCTTGCTGTTCGGCGCGCTGGGCTGCGCGCTGCTGTCGCTGCTGTTGATTTCGCTGGCTTCACCGCGCGCACCGCGCCGTATAACAGGAGGAGAAAGGTGAAAAAAACAACCGGTTTCTTGTTTGATGAACGCTGTTTCTGGCACAGCACCGGCCTGCACGCCACCACCCTGCCGGTCGGCGGCTGGGTGCAACCGCCTTCGGGCGCCGGCCACGCCGAATCGCCGGAAACCAAGCGGCGCATGAAGAATCTGATGGACGTGTCCGGCCTGTCGCGCCAACTCACCCTGCTGAGCGCCGAACCGGCGACGGAAGAAGACCTGCTGCGCATCCATCCCGCCCACTACCTGCAGCGCTTCAAACAGGTGAGCGACAGCGGCGGCGGCCTGCTGGGGGAGGAGGCGCCGCTGGGGCCGGGCAGCTATGAAATCGCCAAACTCTCCGCCGGACTGGCCTGCGCGGCGGTGGAGGCGGTGCTGCAGGGCGAGCTGGATAACGCCTATGCGCTGTCACGCCCGCCGGGCCACCACTGCCTGCCGGATCAATCGATGGGCTTCTGTTTCCTGGCCAATATTCCCATCGCCATCGAGCGCGCCAAGGCCCGCTACGGTCTGGGCAAGGTGGCGGTGCTCGACTGGGACGTGCACCACGGCAACGGCACCCAGCATATCTATTGGCAGCGCGGCGACGTGCTGACGCTGTCGCTGCATCAGGACGGCTGCTTCCCGGCGGGCTATTCCGGCGAACAGGATCGCGGCGAAGGCGCCGGGGCAGGCTGCAATGTCAACGTGCCGATGCTGGCCGGCGCCGGCGACGACGGCTACCTGCACGCGATGCGGCGCATCATTATCCCGTCGCTGGAAAAATTCGAGCCGGAGCTGATCATCGTCGCCTGCGGCTACGATGCCAACGCGCTCGATCCGCTGGCGCGCATGCAGCTGCACAGCGACAGCTTCCGCGCCATGACCGCGCTGGTGCAAGACGCCGCCGACCGGCTGTGCGGCGGCAAGCTGGTGATGGTGCATGAAGGCGGCTACGCCGAATCCTACGTGCCGTTCTGCGGGCTGGCGGTGATGGAGCAGCTGAGCGGCGTGCGCACGGAAGTGCAGGATCCACTGCTAGAGTTCATCCAGCAACAGCAGCCGCGCGACGCCTTCAATCGCTTCCAGCGCGAAGCGCTCGACGAACTGGCGCGCCAGTTCGGCCTGTAATCCCCTCTCGAGCGGGCGCCGCATCCGGCGCCCCTGACAAGCTCCCCGCCAGCCGCTACGCTGAAGGGCAACCCTACCACCATGAGAACAATAACATGTCCGAACAAACCGTCAGCTTTATCAAAGGCCGCCACGGCGACATCGCCGTGCACGACTGGGGAAACGACAAGCCGCGCTATCTGGCGCTGCTGGTGCACGGCTACGGCGAGCATCTCGGCCGCTATCAATACGTGGCGCGCACGCTGCAGGCGCAGGGGGCGCGGGTATTCGGCCCCGATCATCTGGGCCACGGCCTGTCGCAGGGCGAGCGCGTGCTGATCGAGGATTATGACGCCGTCGTCGACGACGTTCAGCGCGTGGTCGAGCATCTTCGCCAACAGTATCCGACGCTGCCGCTGGTGGTGATCGGCCATTCGATGGGCGGCATGATCGCCACCCGCTACGTGCAGCGTTATGGCGAGGAGGTGCGCGCATTGGTGCTGTCCGGCCCGCTGCTCGGCGACAGAACGGCGATTTCCGATCTGGCCGAGTTGCCGACGATCCCCGACGCGCCGCTGGATACCGCCACCCTGGCGCGCGATCCGGCGGTTGGCGCGGCGTATCAGGAAGATCCGCTGGTGTGGCACGGGCCGTTTAAGCGCCCCACTCTGCGCGCCATGCAAAGGATCCTCGCCGCCATCAACGCCGGGCCGGGGTTCGGCGCGCTGCCTACGCTGTGGATCCACGGCGACGACGATCGGCTGGTGCTGATGAGCGAAACGCAAACCGCGCTCGATCGTCTGCAGGGCGACGATTTCGAACGGATGATCAACACGGGCGGGCGGCACGAGAGCTTTAACGAAACCAATAAGGATCAGATCCTCAAGCGGGTAACCGACTTTATTGCGCGGGCGTTAGGCTAAGGCGCTCCCCCTCGGCATTCAGCCTGCTGAGGGGGGCATGACGGCGTCAGCCCTCGACGATGGCGAGGTAGTGTTTGACGAAGCGATCCGAGGTGATGTCCCAGCGCACCGGGGTGCCCTTCTCGACGAACCAGGAATCGCCGGCCTGATACTGCACCGATTCGCCGGTGCGTTCGTTGGTCAGGGTGGCGCTGCCTTCCCACACCGTGGCGTGCTCGGCGAACGGGTACTCCATCACGAAGCTGCCGCGGGTGCAGCTGAACACGCCGCAGTTCAGGTTGTCGGTCGGTTCGCCGAAGATGCTGGCCACGCCGACGTTTGGCGTGCCGGCGATCACCGTGGCGCCCAGGTTGCTGACGCTGCCGATCTCCAGCAGTTCCGGCAGCGGTTGTTTAAGCAGTAACGGTTTCATGTCATTCTCCTCTGAGGATTAACGGCGGCCTTTCCAGTAGCCGGATGTCTGGTGCCAAACCTTACCGGCGGTGGTCATCACCCGCCGCAGCTTGTCTTTGCCGAAGATGTTGACGTGCGGGATCGAGCTCATCAGATCGTAACGATCGGATCCTTCGCTCATGCCCTCCGCCAGCACCTTGCACACGATGTGGCTCGGCGTCACGCCGAAGCCGGAGTAGCCCTGCACGTAAAACACGTTGTCGCGATCCGGCAGCGTGCCGATCTGCGGGAACAGGTTGGCGCTGCAGCACAGCGGGCCGCCCCAGGCCAGATCGATCTTCACGTCTTTCAGGTACGGGAACACCTTCAGCATCAGGTTGCGGTTCCAGGCCTTGAGATCCGACGGGAAATATTCGATCAGGCGGGTGGCGCTGCCGAACAGCAGCCGGTTCTCATTGGTCACCCGGTAATAGTCGATCACCGGGCGGATGTCGCTGTAGGCGCCGCGGATCGGGCTGATCTGACGGATCAGATCGTCAGACAGCGGCTCGGTGGCCAGCTGGAAGGCGTAGGTGTTGATGGTCTTGCGGTAGATCTGCGGTTCCATGCCGTTGAGAAAGCCGTTGCAGGCCCACAGCATCTTGTTGGCGCGCACCGAGCCCATGGCGGTGCGCACCGTGATGCGCGGCCCGTACTCCACGTTGAGCACGCTGCTGTTCTCGAAGATTTTCACCCCGTAGCCGCTCAGCGCCTTGGCCTCGCCCAGCAACAGGTTGAGCGAATGCACGTGGCCGCCGCCCATGTGTTTCAGCGCGCAGGTGTAGGCGTCGGAGCCCACCACCTGCTTCACCTCCGCCCCGGTGTAAAGCTCGATCTCCTCTTCCGGCGCCACCGCCCTGAACTCCTTCAGCCAGCCGCGCAGGGTCTTCTCCTGACGCGCGTTGCTGCCGAGATAGCCGTAGCCGAAGCAGAAGTCGGCGTCGATGTCATATTTCTTGATGCGCTCGCGGATAATGCCGGCGCCGAGGTTGCTGATCTTGAAGATGGTTTCCAGCCCGGCCGGGCCGACGTGGCGTTTGATCTTCTCCAGATCGTGGCCGATGCCGGCCATCACCTGGCCGCCGTTGCGCCCGGTGCCGCCGTAGCCCAGATAGCGGCCTTCGAGGATGGCGATGTTGGTGATGCCCTTCTCCGCCAGCTCCAGCGCGGTGTTGATACCGGAGAAGCCGCCGCCGATGATCACCACGTCGACGTCCAGATCCTCTTCCAGCGTCGGGAAGCGCAGATCGTATTTTTTGGTCGCCGCGTAGTAGGTTAAGGACTCGATTTCGTTGTTCACTGTCGCACTCCCGATTGCCTATGCCATGACATCGGATTATCGGGAGGCAGCAGCCGTGCCGCTATGTCCCCTTAGGGACATTCGCTACAAAAAATTAACATTCACGCGCTGCGCCGCTGCGGGGCGGTCAGCAGCAGGCTGAACAGTTCGGCCTGCGAGCCGATGTTCAGCTTGCCGTAGATGTTCTTGCGGTGATTTTTTACCGTGCCGAGGCTGATGAACAGCCGGTCGGCGATCTGCTGCGAACCGCAGCCGGCGAGGATCAGATCGACGATCTCGCGCTCGCGCGGCGTCAACAGATAGCGCGCCTGCGCGCCGTCGTGGTTCTCCGTGTCGGCCTCGGCCGGTGCCGCCACCACTTCGCCGTGCAGCCGCGCCACGCTTTTTACCAGCGTCAGCGCGCTGCGCAGATCCGCCCGCTGCGGGTAACGCACCGCCACCGTGCGGCGCGCCGAGCCGAAAAATACCCCCAGCCCGCGCTCCGGCGTCAATTGCAGCAGCACGCCGGCCTCGTCGTGCCAGCCGGTCTTGCGATAAAAGTTACGGTAATAGTCGCTGTGATAAAACCCACAGGGCGCCAGCTGGCGCAGCGTCAGCACCTCGCCTTCGCCGCCGTCGTTCAGCGCGCGGTAAAACGGATCCTGCAGGTAGGCGCCCTGCTGGTAGATCTGGTTGACCGCGTCGCTGTTTTCCCGCTCGGTTTTGATCAGGCAGCGCGGCGGCCGGCCGCGTTCGAAGGCATAGACGATGGCGTTGTCGAAGGCGAAAAACCCTTCCAGCCAATTCAACAGGCTGGGATAAAAGCGCGGGCTGGCCACCGCATCGATCACCGTAGACAAGCGTTCAACCTGAATATCCATACCCGCCTCGCCATTATTAACACATTAACAATCTACCGATTTCGGATGGGGTTGGCCGCACGACGGCCGGTACTGTTAAAAAAAGCATCCGGCGCGCCGAAATGCAAGAACGAGATCGTTTACATGTTAAACAACTCACAGGTTGCCGCAGCGGGGAAAGCGGTGGCCGCTCCGCGCCCGCTGGCTTATGCTGTGGCATCGCGCCCCGCAACGCCGTCAAGGAGACCTCATGTCCGTCAGCCATATCATCGCCAACCGCCAGACCTGGTTCGGCCACGGCAGCATCCAGCAGCTGCCGCCGCTGCTGCTGGCCGATCCGCAGCCGACGCTGCTGTTCAGCTGCCGCTCTTTTCTCAACGGCCCGGTGTACGCCGGCCTGCGCGAAGCGCTGACGCCGCTGCTCATCGGCACCGAGATCGTCAGCCACGAGGCGTCGCCGCAGGAAATAGACGCCTGGGTGGCGCGCTGGCGCGGCCAGGCGCGGCGCGTGGTGGCCATCGGCGGCGGCAGCGTGCTGGACGCCGCCAAGGCGTTCTCCGCGCTGGTGGAGCACCCGCTGCCGACGCTGCGCTATATGGAAAAGGTGGGCGACAGCAAAATCAGCGGCGCCACCCTGCCGCTGATCGCCATTCCCACCACCGCCGGCACCGGCAGCGAGGTGACGCAGAACGCGGTGATCACCGATACCCAGGTCAGAAAAGTGAAAGCCTCGCTGCGCCATAATAACTTCGTGCCGCACACCGCCATTCTCGATCCGCAGCTGCTGGCCGGCGCGCCGGACAAGGTGCTGGCCTACTGCGCCATCGACGCCTTCACCCACCTGTTCGAGGCCTATCTGTCGAAAACCGCCGGCGCCATGACGCGCGATATGTCGCTGAGCGGCATCCGCCACTTCCTCGCTGCCTGGCCGGCGCTCAACCGCAGCGACGCGGCGCGCGAAGCGATTATGCAGGCTTCGTACCTCGGGGGGCTAACGCTGAGCGCCGCCGGGCTGGGGGTCATTCACGGCATCGCCGGCGAGATCGGCGCGCTGCGCGACTACCATCACGGCCAGGTCTGCGGCCGCCTGCTGCTGCCGTTCCTCACCCTGCTGGAAAGCAGCGAACAGCCGCAGCAGCGCGCGCTGATGGCCGAGCTGGCCGCGCGCCTGTACCCGCACTGGCAGGGCAGCCCGGAGAGCTACCTGACCGATTTCATCACCCGCCACGCCATCGCGCCATTCTGGCAGGACGATTTGCCGATTTCCGGCCAGGAATTGGCGGTGGCGCTGGAGAAATCCAACAGCAAGAATTCCTGGATCGACTATGCGCCGGCGCAGCGGCAACGGATGATCGAAGAGGCGTTTCGCGTCGCATGATGATATCTACCCTAAATAGTTGGAGCTGCATCCCGGCGGCAAGAGGCGGCTCGCCAGGAGCTTACTCAAGTAAGTGACTGGCGTACGCACTCGCAGCCAACACAGATGCAGTTTCAAGTATGACGGGTATAATCAGACCAACGCACTAGCAGGAGTAAGGAAATGGGCATCATCGGCTGGATCTTCGCCGGCATCGCGGTCGGCATCCTGGTCGGCGCGCTGATCAGAATCTTCGGCAAGAAGAAAGAGCAGTAAGCGTCACGCTGTTCCGTGGGCCGCCAGCAGGCACTCATGGAACAGCTTCACCACCCGTTGCGGCACCGGCGAGCGGCGCAGCACGCTGGAGTATTCGCAGTGATAGCGGAACAGCGCCGGTTTGATCGCCCGCATCAGGTTCTGCGCCACAAAAAACGCCGCGTAGTGATCCGGCAGAAAGCCGACGTATTTGCCGGACAGAATTAACGTCGCTATCGACTCCTGCGCAAACCCCGTCGCCTTGCGATGCAAATGTTGCTGCAGGCTCAGTTCCATATTCGGCGAATGATAGCCTAATCCGGCGAAGGCATAATTGTGCAGCAGATCCCAATTTAATGTTTCATGGGGGCCGGAAAATAATTCATGCTGCGCGCCGCAATATAAGAACATCCTCTCACTGAATAACGAATGATAAGATAAACTTTCCGCGCTGCGGTGCATGGGAATAACCCCAACCTGAAATTGCCCGTCAATAACGCCGCGTTCAATGGTATTAATCGGCTCCACATACATTTGCAAAGAAACCTCCGGCGCGCGCTCGCTGAATAACGCGATAGCCCGGCCGATCTGCGCCTGCGGATTGCTGACCGTATGGTCGAATATCGCCACGTGCAGCTGCCCGCCCATGCGCTGGTGCACCTCGTCCACTCCGCGACGGAAGGCCTCGGTGGCCGCCAGCAGGTTGACCGTTTCCTGGTAGATCAACAGCCCCTCATCGGTGACCGCAAAGCCCTCGCGCCCGCGCTGGCACAGCGTCAGGCCCAGCCGCTGTTCCAGATCCTTGATGTGCTTGCTGATGGTCGACAGGCTGATATTCAGCTCCAGTTCGGCGGCGCTCATGCCGCCGCAGTCGACCACGGCCTTGAATACCCGCAGCAAACGCAGATCCATATCCGACAATTGTCCCAGCAACGCGCGCTTTTTTACTTGCATAAAACCTTAAGTAAGTTTCGACATATGATTATTCACAGTAGAGAACAAGCGGTACATAGTCAATTTCGCACAACAATTCGTTAACAACTCATTTTATTTAATTAATCGCACTTATTTTCCTGCCCGGAGGAAAACATGGCCGCTGAAAATTATTCGCTTAATCGTCTCGATGCCGCAGGGTTAGAAGCCCATTGGATGCCTTTTACCGGCAACCGCAATTTTAAAGCGCAGCCGCGCATCATTACTCAGGCCGCAGGGGCGTATTACACCAGCCACGACGGCAGAAAGATTTTCGACGGCCTGTCCGGATTGTGGTGCTGCGGATTGGGGCACGGCCGGCAGGAAATCACCGACGCCGCCCAGCGCCAACTGGCGACGCTGGATTACTCGCCGGCGTTTCAGTTCGGCCACCCGCTGTCGTTCGAGCTAGCCAACAAAATCAAAGCGATGACGCCGGCGGGGCTGGATTACGTGTTCTTCACCGGCTCCGGCTCGGAAGCGGCGGACACCTCGCTGAAAATGGCGCGCGCTTACTGGCGCGCCAAAGGCCAGGCGGGCAAAACCTGCTTTATAGGCCGGGAAAAGGGCTACCACGGCGTTAACTTCGGCGGTATCTCAGTCGGCGGCATCGCCGGCAACCGCAAGACGTTCGGCGCCGGCGCCGAGGCGGATCACCTGCCGCATACCCTGCTGGCCGGCAACGCCTTTTCGCGCGGCATGCCGCAACAGGGGGCGGAGCTGGCGGATGAGCTCAGCCGCATCATCGCGCTGCGCGACGCCTCGACGATCGCCGCGGTGATCGTCGAACCTTTCTCAGGCTCCGCCGGGGTGATCGTGCCGCCGGTCGGCTATCTGCAGCGCCTGCGCGAGATCTGCACCCAGCATGACATTCTGCTGATCTTCGACGAAGTGATCACCGCCTTCGGCCGCTGCGGCGCGATGACCGGCGCCGAGGCGTTCGGCGTCACGCCGGACATCATGAACATCGCCAAACAGGTGACCAACGGCGCGCAGCCGATGGGCGCGGTGGTGGTGCGGCCGGAGATCTACCGCACCTTCATGAACGGCGGCGAGCCGGACTACCAGCTCGAATTCCCGCACGGCTACACCTACTCCGCCCATCCGGTCAGCTGCGCGGTCGCGCTGGCGACGCTGGACATCCTGCAGCGCGAACAGATGGTGGAGCGCGTGCAGGCGCTGGCGCCCTATTTCGAGCGCGCGGTGCACAGCCTGCAGGGGGCCAAACACGTCGCCGACATTCGCAATATCGGCCTGGCGGCCGGCATCACGCTGGCGGCGCGGCCCGGCGAACCGGCGCGGCGCCCCTTCGAGGCGGCGATGCGCTGCTGGGAAAGCGGATTTTACGTGCGCTACGGCGGCGACACTCTGCAGTTGGCACCGCCGTTCATCAGCAGCGAGGCGCAGATCGATGCGCTGATCAACGCCGTCGGCGACGCCCTCAACGCCACCGAATAAGGAGAGAATCATGACCATTACCCATTGGATCAACGGCGAGCCCGCCGCCGGCGGCGAACGCAGCCAGCCGCTTTACGACCCGGCCACCGGCCAATCGGCGCAGGAGGTGCAGCTGGCCGACCGCGCCACGGTGGAGCGCGCCATCGCCGCCGCCGAACAGGCCTATCCCGCCTGGCGCGATACCCCGCCGCTGAAACGCGCGCGCATCATGATGAAGCTAAAGGATCTGCTGGAGCAGCATGCTGACGCCGTCTGCCAATTGATCACCGCCGAGCACGGCAAAGTGCTCAGCGACGCCCTGGGCGAACTGCAGCGCGGCATCGAGAATATCGAATACGCCGGCTATGTGCCGGAACTGCTGAAAGGCGAACACAGCAAAGAGGCCGGCCCAGGCATCGACAGCTGGAGCGAGTTTCAACCGCTGGGGGTGGTGGCGGGCATCACGCCGTTCAACTTCCCGGCGATGGTGCCGCTGTGGATGTGGCCGATGGCGGTCGCCTGCGGCAACACCTTCGTGCTGAAGCCTTCCGAGCGCGTGCCCTCCGCCGCGCTGTATATCGCGCGGCTGGCGGCGGAGGCCGGGCTGCCGCCGGGGGTGCTCAACGTGGTCAACGGCGATCGCGAAGCGGTGGAGACGCTGCTGCATGACGGGCGCATCAAAGCAATCAGCTTCGTCGGTTCGACGCCGGTGGCGGAACACATTTATCACACCGGCTGCGCGCAGAACAAACGGGTACAGGCGCTGGGCGGCGCCAAGAACCATGCGGTGGTGCTGCCGGACGCCGATATCCCCGGCGCGGTCGGCGCGCTGATGGGCGCAGCCTTCGGCTCCTGCGGCCAGCGCTGCATGGCCATTCCGCTGGTAGTGGCGGTGGGCGACGGCACAGCTGAAGCGCTGATCGCCGGGCTGCGGCAACAGATGGCCGCCATGCGCGTCGGCCCCGGCAGCGACAACCGCAACGACATGGGGCCGCTGGTGACCCAACAGCATTATCAGAAGGTGAAAGGCTATATCGATCAGGGCGTGGTCGAAGGCGCCGAGCTGCTGGTGGACGGCCGCGAACTGCGCGTGATCGGCGCCGACGGCCGCCCCAGCCAGGGGTATTTCCTCGGCCCGACGCTGTTCGACCGCGTGACGCCCGGCATGCGCATCTATCAGGAAGAGATCTTCGGCCCGGTGCTCGGCGTGGTGCGCGCGGCGTCGCTGCAAGAGGCGATGGCCTTGATCGACGCCCACGAATACGGCAACGGCACCTGCCTGTTCACCCGCGACGGCGAAGCGGCGCGTTACTTCTCCAGCCGCATTCAGGTCGGCATGGTGGGGATCAACGTGGCGCTGCCGGTGCCGGTGGCCTACCACTCGTTCGGCGGCTGGAAGCGCTCGCTGTTTGGCGATCTGCACGCCTACGGCCCGGACGCCGTCAGGTTCTACACCAAACGCAAAACCGTGACCCAGCGCTGGCCGGCCTCCGGCGACGCCCGGCGCGCCAGCTTCAGCTTCCCGTCGGGGCAGGGGTAACACATAAGAACAATAAACTTCCGGGGAGCAAAGCTCCCCGGCATTTCGCGCGCTCCATTTGATTCCTGCGTACAGCCTGTGCAGCAAAACAATAATTCACTCACACGTTAATGGAGTCGTTACCCCATGAAAGAGTCCGCCCCTGAACACACCTTCAAAGGCAATCTCAGCGTCCTCGACGTGGTGATGATCACCGCGTCCGGCGTGACGCCGGCCAGTTCGATCTTCGTCATCGCCCCGCTGGCGATCGCCAGCGCCGGCAGCGGCGCCTTTCTGTCGTTTCTGATCGCCGCCTGCGTCGCCGCCACCATCGCGCTGTGCTATGCCGAGCTCGGCGCCGCGCACCCCAGCGCCGGCGGCGAATACAGCATCATCAAACGCCTGTTCGGCACCCTGTGCGGGTTGCAGACCTACCTGTTTATTCTCAGCGCCGCGCTGTTCGTGCCGGCGGTGCTGGCCACCGGCGCCGTGCCCTATCTGAATACCGCACTGGGCACCTCATTCGACGCCTCCACCGCCGGCATGATCACCGTGCTGATCGGCGGCGCCTGCGCCATTTTCAACATCAAGGCCAACGCCCTGCTGACCGGCGCCTTTCTGGTGGTGGAAGTGGCGGTGCTAGCGCTGATCGCCTGGCTCGGTTTCAGCCATCCGCATCAAAGCGCGGAGATCCTCACCGCGCCGGTGATGCTGGACGCGCAAGGCAGCCTGGCGCCGGTGTCGCTGCCGCTGATCGTCGCCATGGTCGGGGTCGCGCTGTTCTCCTACAACGGCTACGGCGCAGCGGTGTACATGGCGGAAGATATGCGCGAGCAGGGCAAACCGATGGCGGTCGCGATCATGCTGACGCTGGTCATCGTGGTGCTGGTGGAGCTGGTGCCGTTCACCGCCCTGCTGATCGGCTCGCCGTCGCTGACGGAGATGGCCAAACAGGCCGACCCGGTCGGCTATGTGGTCACCCAGCTCGGCGGCCCGACGCTGGCGCGGGTGGTGAGCGGCGCGATTTATCTGTCGGTGTTCAACGCCATTATCGCCATCGTGGCGCAGTTCAGCCGCATGATGTTCGCCAGCGGGCGCGACGGCTTCTGGCTGCCGGCGTTCAACCGGGCGCTGAAAATCATCCACCCGCGCTTCGGCACCCCCTGGATCGCCACCCTGCTGTTCGGCGTGCCCTCGGCGCTGTTGGCGTTTTGCTCCGATCTCGAATCGCTGACCTCGTTCACCGTGATCCTGCTGCTGCTGGTGTACATCATCATGGCGGTGGCGGCGCTGATCAGCCGCCGTCGCCGCCACTTCCATCACCCGTACCTGATGCCGCTGTGGCCGCTGCCGGTGCTGGCGGCGCTGCTGTGCTGCCTGTACGTGCTGTGGACGATTTTGATCGCCAGCAGCCTGAAAGACTTTATTATCATTGCCGGCATCATCGGCTTCGGGCTGGCGCTGAACCATCTGCGCGGCCGCCAGACGGCGCCCCTCGCCGCCCCCTCAATAGAAGGAGAATAACCATGACGCAGCGCGCTCAGGATCTGGGCATTATCATCGGCCAGGGCACGCCCGGCCCGCTGAACGCCATCACCGACGTGCCCGGCGTGCGCGTCGGCCATGCCAGCCTTCATGCCGATTTGGCGGACGGGCGCAGCGTGCGCACCGGCGTGACGGTGATCGAACCGCGCCCCGGCTCCGCCCGCCACGCGCCCTGCTTTGCCGGCGTGCACGTGCTGAACGGCAACGGCGACGCCACCGGCCTGGAATGGGTGCGCGAAGCGGGGCTGCTGACCAGCCCGATCGCCTTCACCAACACCCACAGCGTAGGGGTCGTGCGCGATGCGCTGATCGCGCTGGAACGCGAAGCGTTGCCCGCGAGCGACAACGCGGTGTACTGGAATATGCCGGTGGTGATGGAAACCTTCGATGGCCTGCTCAACGACATCAACGGCTTTCACGTCAAGGCCGAGCACGTGCGCCAGGCGCAGCAGGCGGCCCGTGGCGGCTTGCCGCAGGAAGGCGCGGTCGGCGGCGGCAGCGGCATGATCTGCCATGAATTCAAAGGCGGCAGCGGCACCGCATCGCGCCGCTTGCCCGCCGATCAGGGCGGCTGGACGGTGGGCGCCATCGTGCAGGCCAACCACGGCAAGCGCGAGTCGCTGCTGGTGGGCGGTTATCCGGTGGGCCGCCACCTGGGGCATATCCCCTCGCCGTTCACGCCGCAGTTGCCGCATCCCGGCATGGGCTCCATCGTGGTGGCGCTGGCGACCGACGCGCCGCTGCTGCCGCACCAGTGCGCGCGCCTGGCGCAGCGCGCCAGCATCGGCATCGCCCGCACCGGCGGCGGCACCGAGGATTCAAGCGGCGATATCTTTATCGCCTTCGCCACCGGCAACGACGGTCTGCCGCCCGCCGACTACGCCAATAAAGGCGCCTTCACCACGCCGCTGCGCATGGTGAACAACGACTATATTTCGGCGCTGTTCGCGGCGGCGGCGGAAGCGGTAGAGGAAGCGATCGTCAATGCGCTGCTGGCGGCCAATAGCGTCAGTGGCAACGGCCATCGGGCGGAAGGGCTGAGCGCCGAGCAGCTGGTGACGGCGCTGGAGAAGGCCGGCTGGCGGCGGTAAAAATGCTTGCGGGAAGATATAATCTACCCGCAACATTTCATCATTGCTATGTAACTAACTAATTTTTATAGCCATAAAAAAAAGTTGATTCCAATACATCTTGTTGTAAGGATGGCGTATCACTAAGAGCAATGCATTTTTTAGTTTCTTTTTCTAAATCCACATGCATACCTTTCTTTATATAATTAATAATTAGCATTCTCTCCTGCAAGAATGCCTTCACAACCTTAGGGTAATTAGGTGGACAAACAAGAATCCTTCCTCCAGAACGAAAGCCGATCGCCCCCGCAATCAAACTCCCCCCCTTATAGTCAAACCCATTTTTCATACAACTAAAGCCGCTATCTAAACTCCAATCAACCTTATCAATCAAACGGTTGTCGAAATCATTTTTATTTATATGAAAGATGTGAGTATCAACATCAATGATTCCAAAAAACTTCAGAGAGCCATACTGAGCATATAAAAAAGCACCGGGGATAGCAATGAGCATTATATACACACCAAAAACCACCGACAGAACAAAGTCATCTTTTTTATTTCTTTTACTATTTTTTTTGCCAGGTAAGAACAAGACTAAGCCAGGAAGTAGCTGAATCATCAGCAAGGTAAACATTGCGAGTAACTGACTCCATGATTCAGAACTACCCATATCACTAAGACTCATGATAATTACCATGAAAAACAATGAATAGATAGACAACCCCATGGCAATCGATGTACTTTTTAATTTACTCCCCTCAAAACCAAACATAAACCTTGTAATTATAAAGAACATCAAAAAAATTAAGATGATTGTCATACCAATAATCAATAACACCCCCTTAATTTCACTAAAAAGGATGGAGAGCAAGAAAATGATAAAAACCGAAAAGAAAAATGACATAAGAAGGCAAAAACAAGGCTCCAAATCTCTACGACCAACCTTTTCATATCGAATTAAGAAAATCAATAAAGAAGGTGCATAGAGAAAGAAAGCCAATGCCATTGTGCTCAAAGTTACCGATATTGAAAAAATAATAAATGTATTGAACCCTCCCAGAGAGTCCCAAATAAAGTCACGTCTACCGATGGAGTAAAGATATATCCAATAATTTAAGAAACCTATCGTGAACGCAGTAATAGTAACTAACTTCCACTGTTCATTAAAGATGGAGAATAGCTGCTTTACTCCACCATTTCTTTTTTTATTATTCTTTTTTATTCGTTCAAGTAGCAGATTTTTTTTATGAGCATGTTCCATTGCCTAACCTATATCATTGCATTGAATATAGGAATCGTACATCCTAAACACACCTCAAACAACCTAATGAGGTATGAATACCAGAATTCATACCTCATTAGTCATAGCCAATACTCTAAATAATATTCACTTAACGCCGCCCGGCTTGGGCGTCGGATAATCGTAATCCAGCTTCAACGGCTCGGCGTAGACGCTGTTCCACAGCTGTTGATACAGCTGGTCCAACCGCCCGCTCATCGTCGCATTGTGCAACACCAGCTCCAGATTGCGCGAGTTGTCCAGATAGCCGCCGGTCCAGTTGCTGGTGCCCACCCAGGCAATCTCATCATCGATGGTCATCAGCTTGCTGTGGATCACCCGGGCAAACGGAATGAAACCGCTGCTGGCCGGGGGAATGGTCACCACTTTGATCTGCACGTTCGGCACCAGCGCCAGGCTCTTCAGCCAGGCGATGTCCGGCTTTTTGGTGTTCCAGTTGGCCACCATCAGCTCGATCTGCACCCCGCGCGCCGCCGCGCCGCGCAACGCGTTGTCGATCACCGCATAAAAGGGGCGACTGTGCTCCGGGCCGAACGACAGCGGTGCGTAGTCCATCACCTGCACCCGCACCCGCCGTTTAGCGTCGGCCAGCAGGCGCGGCAGCTCGGCCTGCGAATCGAGCACGCCCGCCGGATTGTAGGCGCGCGGGCTGGCCACCAGATAGTCGCCCTGCGGGGGCGCGGTCGGCGGCGAATCGGGCAGCGCCGGCACCGGCTTATCCTGCGCCAGCAGCGCCTGCGCCTGCCAGTCCTGTTCGAAGATCGCCTGAATTTGCCCCACCACCCTGGCGTCGCTGATGCGCAGCCCGGTTTCGTGAATATGCTCCAGCGCGCGCCAGTCGAAGTTCTGGCTGCCGACAAACGCCTGCTCGCCGTCCACCAGCAGATATTTGGCGTGCAGGATGCCGCCGCTCAGCTTCTGGTAAGGTATGATGCGCAGCTCCAGATTGGGGATCGCCTTCAGCTGTTCCAGCGTTTCGGCGGTAGAAATGCGAATGCCCTTCTCTTCCACCAAAAAGCGGATTTTCACCCCGCGCTCACCGGCCGCCTTCAGGTGCTGCAGCACGCCGTCCAGCAGCGAACCGTCCTGATTCGCTACGTAAAACTGCCCCAGGTCGATGCGGGTTTTCGCCGCGTCGAACATCTCGCGCCACACCTCGGCGGTGTTGCGCAGGTCGTCGGCCTGCAGCGCGGTTTCTACCGGTGCGGTATACACCAGCTCGTAACCGGGAATCGCAAAACGCGCCGCAGCGCTCTGGCTCAACATCAACAAACAACCGCCCCACAATGCCGTATAAAGGCGGCCGAACGGCCGCCGTGTTGGATGGCCATTAGGCATAGCGCGGCGCCCCGCTGTCAACCCATTGTTCGCCGCTGCCGCTCTCCGGGCGGCTGGCCGGTTGACCGGCGCGGATCAGCAGCACCTTCAGCAGCTCGTTGATGCGCTCCATGCGGCTCTGCAGGAAGTTGTTGGCCACCAGGCACAGCAGCGCGATGGCGATGCCGAGGCCGGTGGCGTACAGCGCGGTGCCCATCCCGGCGGACACCAGGCTCGGCTCGGACACCCCCGAGGCAGCCAGCGCCTTGAAGGTTTCGATGATCCCCATCACCGTGCCGAGCAGCCCCAGCAACGGCGCGGCGGTGACCACGGTTTCCAGCAGCCACAGGCCGCGCGCCATCGGCGGCTTGCTCAGCAGGTACTGGGCGTCGATCAGATCGCCGATCGCCTCGCGATCGCCGGCGCGGTGTTTCTGCGCCAACACCGGCGCGATCACCGCCATCGGCAGGCTGTTGCGCTGGGTCAGCGCGTCCGGCAGATCGGCCGCGCGGCGCACCTCCGGCGTCAGCGCCTGCTCCAGTCGGCGCGCCTGGCGCTGGGTATAGGCGAAGTACAGCGTGCGTTCGATGATGATCACCAGCGCGATCGCCAGCGCGGCGTACATCACGTAGAAAATAATGTCGTGCAACAGATTGGCGTCCATACAGGGCTCCTCCTCCCCGCCGCCCGGTAGGCAGCGGGGCATTCAGTTAAAAGGTGGCTTCCAGCGAGACGCTGAAGGTGCGTTCTTCGCCGACGTTGTAATACGGGGTGCTGGCCTTCACGCCGCCGTAGGGCGCCGCGTTGAAGGTGGTGGTGCGCACCGAGGTCAGGTATTCCTTGTCAAACAGGTTGCTGATGCCAAAGCGCAGCGCGGCGCTTTTGACGATTTTCTTGTCCACCGGCAGATGCACCCCCGCCGCCAGATCGAATACCGTGCGGCCGCCGATCTTCTCGTCGTTGGTCAAGTCGCCGTAGAATGCGCTGACGTACTTGCCGCTGACGCTGCCGTAATACAGCCCGTCGTCATAACCCAACGTCATGTTCAGCAGGTTTTTCGGCACGTTCGGCACCTCTTTGCCGGAGGTCGGCAGCGGCTGCCCGCCGTTGCTGACGATGTCGTTCTTCTGCTTCGATTGGGTATAGGTATAAGAGGTGTAGTAATTGAAGTTATGCGGCAGTTGGCCGCTCCACTCCAGCTCCAGCCCTTTGTTCTCCACGTTGCCGATGTTCATCATCTCGTAGTCGCCGGCCGCGTTGGTGGTGGAGATTTGGCGATCGCTGTAGCGCATGTAGAACAGCGTGGCGCTCAGCAGCATGTCCTCTTGCTGGAAACGCCAGCCCAGTTCGTGGTTCCAGCTCAGCTCCGGCTTGGTGCTGAGCGAGTCGCCAACGTTGTACAGCACGTAGTTGGGCGGCGTGCGCATGTTGCGCGTCAGGTTGTAGAACACCTGGTTTTCCTGGTTCACCTTATAGCTGGCGCTGAAGTTCGGCAGGAATTCGTGATAGGTGGCTTTGCGCTTCTCCGGCACGTTGTACAGGCTGCCGCGGTTGTCCCCTTTACGCTCCACATACTGATAGGCCAGGCCGCCGACGAAGGTCCAGTCCGGCGTGGCAAACCAGGTGTCCTGCAGCCACACTTTCTGTGCCGGGGTGATGGTGTACTGGTTGCGCCCCTGCACGGTGTTGCCGTTGGCGTCCTTCACCTGATCGGAACCGCCGGGTTTCCCCCAAATCTGTGACGGGTTGCCGTCGCCCTTGATGCTGATGAACGGCTGAGTCTGCAGTTGGCGCGCGCGTTCATACCAGTAGCCGATATCCAGGCTGTGCTGATCGTTAATGTCCCACTTCAGCTTGGTGGTGATGCCCGGCCGCCAGGTTTGGGTCCACGACGGGCGGTAATAGGTGTTGGACTGCAGGTTGCTGAGGTCATACTGCCCGGCTCTGTCCGACGTGCTGGACAATACCGACGCCGTCTGGCCGTTGAAGCTGCCGCCGTTGCCCCAGTAGTAATACGGCTGCAGGGTCAGCGACAGGTTGTCGCGCAGCTGCAGTTTCTGGGTGAACGACAGCGTAAAGTTCTCGAACGGGTTGCGTTCAATCTTGTAATACTTGTTCAACTGCCCTTTGCTGTTGTACTCCGGCGAGGTGACATAATCGGTGTCACGGCCGTCGTTTTGGAACTGCGCCTTGCTCAGGGTGTTGTAGTTGGTGTTGTTCTGGCGGTTGTACTTCATCACCAGATTGCTGCTGTTGCCGTTGCCGTCTTCATAGAGCGAATTCATCTCGAACTTGTCGGAGTACAGCCGCCCCTCGCCGCGCCATTTCTTCGCCTCGGTGTGCGAATAGGAGAGCCAGTTGCTGAAGCCGTTGTACTCGCCGGTCTCCAGGCGGGCGAAGGTTTTGCTCAGGCTGTTGCTGCCCAGCGTCTGCTTGACGAAACCGCCGAAGTCTTTCGCCGGGCGGCGCGTTACCAGGCCGATGTTGCCGCCGCTGGAGCCGATATGCGGGCCGTCCACTTCGGAAGACCCCTGGGTGACGAACACCTCCTCCAGGTTTTCCGCGTCGCCCAGCAGGTTCGGGTAGACCGCGTAGTTGCCGGAGTCGTTGATCGGGATGCCGTCCATCGACAGGCCGATCTGATCCGAGTTCATACCGCGCATGGTGTAGTCCACGCCGCTCAGGCCGCTGGCGTCGTTGCTGTTGACGTTCAGGCCCGGCGTGTATTTCAGTTTATCAATGGCGTTGGCCGCCGACGGCATTTTGTCCATCGCCTCTTTGGTGACGGTGGAGCGCGCCTTGGCGCTGTCGTCCTGCACCATCATGCCGCCGCCGAGCGACTGCCCCTTGACGCTGATGGTGCCGACATCGGTGGCGTCGGCCGCCAGCGCGGCGCCCGGCAGCATCGCCGACATCACCGCCAGATAGATCCCAGAACGATTAAACGATTTCATTGTGTGCATCCCATAAAAATCAAACGATTAACCCTTGCGCTAAGGCGCCTGATAATTGAACGTCGCGGTAAATCTTTTGGTTGTTTGCCCGGCGAACGCCTCGCTCGGGAACGGCTTTACTGAACTGATGCTTTGCAGGCTGCTCATCGCCGCGCGATTCAGCAGCATGCTGGCGGCCTTGTTGGCGATGCCGGAAGAGAGCACCCGCCCGCTGCGATCGACCTCCAGCCACACCTCGACGTTGCCCTGCGGGCGCTCGAGCGAGGCCTGCCGCCCGCTCGGGTAGCGCTTGCGCTGTTCCAGCTCACGGCGCAAGGCCAGCAGGTAGCCGTTTTCTATCGCCTGCGCGTTCACCTTCGGCGCCGCGGGGGCGGCCGGTGCGGGCTGCGCCGCCGGTTTGCTGACCAGCGCGCGCGGTGCGGCGGGCGCCGGCGTCGGTTTAGGTTTCTCTACCGGTTTGGCTTTCTCTTTCACCGGTTTGGGTTTGGGCTTTGGCTGTGGCTTCGGCACCGGCTTGGCTTCCACGATCGGTTCCGGCGCCGGCACCACCGGTTCGGGGATCGGCTCCGGCTCCGGCTCCGGCGGCGGCGGTTCGGGCTGAGGCTCCGGCGGCGTTTCCGGTTGGGGTTCCGGCGCCGGTTCAGGCTCCACCAGCGCCAGTTCAATGGCGGTTTCGTCGTAGCGCGGCTGGATCTTCAGCGCCGCCTGTTGGCTGGCGAACAGCAGGCAACCGGCGACAATCAGCGCCGGCAACCAGCTGAAAAGATGACGTGAGCGATAGAGCAGATACATGTCACAGCTTCCGTGTCGCGATGGAGACGGAGAAGAAGCCGCCCTGGCGCAGGTTGTCCATGACCGCCACCAGCCGCTCGACCGCCACGCCTTTATCGCTGTTGACGATGATGGTGGTGGTCTGGTTGGCCTGCTGCTGTTGCTTCAGCGTGTTGACCAACGCGTCGAGCGCGATCGGCTGGCCATCCAGCTGCAGCTGTTCGTCGGCCCCCAGCGTGATGATCGCTTTCTTCTGCGGTTTCAGCTGTTGCGCGCTGCCGGCGGACGGCAACTGCGTTTTCAGCCCGAGCGCCGGAATGACGTTCAGGCTGATCAAGACGAAAAACACCAATAAAAACATCATCACGTCGATCATCGGGATCAGTTCGATGTGCGCTTTGTTCTTTTTCGGTTCGTTCCAGTTACGCATGACACTCCCTCCAAAAGCGAAGCAGCCAATATAGGAGGGGTTTGTTTACCTTTTGTTACGCTTGTGTGATCTTATTTTCACAGTGGAGATTTTTTGCGAGAATTTTTTCAATGGCGGGCAATAAATGCGGAGATATAACTCATTAATTAGCGATAGTTTTTAATGGAATAATTGCAATGTGGGCCTAACGCCGTGCGGATGACGAGACAATAAATGTGAAAATAGTGACAAGCTGCGCCAACCGGTGGCGGCTTTGCCTCTCACCTCCCAGCGATATCTGCTATTTTTCCCAAGAAAATTCCCAACCCCCCTCTTTAAAACACTCGCCAAAAAATAAATGCGACTATATTTAACCAAATAACACCCTTCATTGAATGGAATATTGCCAATTAAATGGCAGTCGTTATATTTTTAAAGTGAAATGGCGCTACAGCGTTATTTTAGAATTTAATTAAACCCACTAAGTCACCCTTTTATTTATAAGGATTGTATATGAAAGTACTTAGTCAATATGAAGAACAGTACGTTAGCGGTGGCGATCTGAACGCGGCCTGGGATGGGCTGTTGGACGGCGCCATGACCGGCGCGCTGATCGCAGGTAAATCCGCAGGCGCAGGCGGCTTTATTGCCGGTGCGGTCGGCCAATTGGTCGGCACCATTATCGGCGGCGTTGCAGGCGGTGTGGGGCTGGGTCTTTATGGCCTGACGCATACGCAGCAGGAAGTGGCCGACTACGCGAAACATTTCCGCGAGACTATCGGCTCCACTTCGACCTCGGTCGGCGGCAGCCTGTAAACATGAATGAATAGTCACCCTTGCGGTGGCTATTTATTTTATTACAGCACCGTCCCTAATGTCGCGCGCTGCGCTCTTTATGGTTATGGCATCCCTGTATTTTTTCAAACCTGATGTTATCGCACCGGTATTCAATTGAGAAACCATCCACGGGCTGAAAGCGAATGGCGTTAATTTTACAGCCGCCATTAAGTTATTGAGATCGACCCACGCATAATCCGCCACTTCATCCGGATTAGCGCAGAGAGCGCCTTTACAATACGCGGCAAATACCGGGCAAACCTCATTCTCCATGATGCCGGACACGTCGGTCGCCTGATAACTGAAGGCGTCGCTCAGCAGCATTATCTGCTCGACTTCCGTGCCCAATTCAACCTGAGCGCGACGTATAACGGCCTGCGTCAGCGCCTCTTGCGGCAGGGGATGCCCACAAAAAGAATTGGTCCAGACCCCCGGCCAGGCGGTTTTGCTCAACGCGCGCCGGGTGACCAACACTGCACCCTCGACAGTAAACAGGTAGCATGAAAAAGCCAGATGCAGCGGCGTATGCCGCGTGTGGACCTGATCTTTGGGCGTCGTCCCGCAGGGCTGCCAGGCGGCGTCAAGCAGAACGACGTCTTCATTTTTCATCATTGGTATTTCCATGAAAAGGCGGGCTTTTCCCCGCCTGCGGTTTCATTTCCTCAGAAGAGGGGGAATGGTCGGCACTTCCGGCGCATTATCGATATCCTGCTGAGTCATGCGAAACTCGGGCGGATAATGCTCCCGTTCCGTTCTGCGAGCAGGTTCGGTATTACGCCAGGTATAAAGGCAGTGTTGACACTGGTATACCGTCCACACACCCTTGACCGGTGAATGCGCCATGACGTCTATCTGTTTATCGGCACAACGAGGACAAATCATAGGAACTCCTTAATGACGGTTAGCCAGCATGGCGGTTAATTTATCCACCCACAGGGCGGTTTCTGGTAAATCCTTGACCGGCTGGCTGTAGTGGCCGCGCGTATCCGGAGCCACCGGCGTGGTCGCGTCAATGATGAGTTTGTCCGTGATCCCCGCCGGGCTGGAGCCGGGATCCAACTCCAGCACCGACATATTCGGCAATTGCACCAAATCGCCGGCCGGATTGACCTTGGCGGACAGCGCCCACATAACCTGCGGCAGGTTGAAGGGATCGACATCCTCATCGACCATGATCACCATTTTCACATAGCCCAGCCCATGCGGCGTGGTCATCGCCCGCATCCCCACCGCGCGCGCGAAACCGCCGTAACGCTTTTTAGTGGAAATGATGACGAGCAACCCGTGGGTATACATCGCATTAACCGCCTGCACTTCCGGAAACTCGGCTTTCAACTGCTGATACAGCGGCACACAGGTGGCCGGCCCCATCAGGTAGTCGATTTCTGTCCAGGGCATGCCCAGATACAGGGATTCGAAAATCGGCCGCGAGCGGTAAGAAACCTTATCGATGCGCACCACCGTCATGTTGCGGCCGCCGGAATAGTGCCCCGTAAATTCGCCGAACGGGCCTTCAATCTCGCGCTTGCGGCCTTCAATCACTCCTTCAATGATGACTTCGGAACCCCAGGGCACATCAAAGCCGGTCAAGGGGGCCGTCGCTATCGGGTACGGGCTTTCACGCAGGGCGCCGGCCATTTCATACTCCGACTGATCGTATTTGAGCGGCGTCGCCCCCATCAGCGTAATGATCGGGTCATTGCCCAGCGTAATGGCGATAGGCAGATCCTCGCCGCGCTCTTCTGCTTTATGCAGATGCAGCGCGATGTCGTGCATCGGCACGGGCTGCAGGCCCAGCTTACGCTTGCCCTTCACCTCCATGCGATAAATGCCGACGTTTTGCTTCCCGAAGTGGGTCGGATCTTCAGGATCGCGGGAAACCACGCAGGCCTTATCCAGGTAGAATCCACCGTCGCCGTCGTTTAAGCGAAACAGCGGCAGGATCTCAAACAGATTAATCTCCTCACCGTTGACCTCGTTCTCGGCCCAGGGCGGATTATCGCGACGTTCCGCAGAGACGGGAAAATGATCCCAGCGGCGAATATACTCATCGATTTGCTGCTTCACCGGCGTGGCCGGCGGGAGCCCCAGGGCTATGGCGTGATTCTGCCATGACCCGATGGTATTCATGACCACATGCGCGTGTTCAAAGCCTTTAATGTTCCTGAATGCAATGGCGGGGGCGCCCTCACCCATTCTGCCTGTGGCGTTGGCTGCCGCGGCGATATCCGGTTCCGCCTGAACCTCCTCGGTAATATCGAGTAATTGTCCGGCCTCATCCAGCGCCGCTAAATAACTTCGCAGATCGTCATAAGCCATATTTAACCTTCCTCGGTGTCAGTGGTTTTTTTGCTATTTTCTTTTAGTCCTGCCCAGCGCTTTGCCCGGCGATGATCAAGACCAAATTGATCCAGCACGCGTGCGACAATATGATCGGTAACGTCATCGATATGAGTGGGGTGGTTATAATAAGCGGGCATGGGGGGAACCAATGACACCCCCAATTTCGAGAGCGCGAGCATATTTTCCAAGTGAATAGTGCTCAACGGCGTTTCTCTGGGAACCAACACCAACTTCCGCCCTTCTTTGAGAATCACATCCGCCGCTCTGCCAATAAGCCCTTCTGCATAACCGGCTCGAATACCCGCCAACGTTTTCATACTGCAGGGAATAATGATCATGCCGTCCGTATGAAAAGAACCTGAAGAGATCGTGGCGGCCTGATCGGCAGAACCGTGCGTCACGTCGGCCATCGCCATCACGTCATGCACGGTGAAATTTGTTTCGAGTTCAATGGTCGTTTTGGCCCACTTACTCAAGATCAAATGCGTCTCTATGCCCTCCATGTCTTTTAGCGCCTGAAGCAGCGCCGTACCCAGCGGCGCCCCGGTCGCGCCCGTCATCGCGATCACTAATTTCATGCAACACCCCACAAAGTTCGTATGCGAACGATTTATCAAATCTAGTCCTGAGATAGCGATAAAACAAGTGGGCAATATGTAACCGTTCGTAAACGAACAACTTTCCGAGCAGGTATCCCTTATCGGCTTATTTTGTTATATTGATATTATTGTTAGCTTTTTTCCTTTCAGGGAATAATGTATGAACAGAACGCTGGCCAATACTTTTTTCCACCTCATTCGCGAACTGCTTCAGGATCATAGTGCTCAATGGCAAAAATCGCTTCCTGAACTCAGCAAACAACAATATTCCATTCTGGCCACCGTTTCAGAAACGCCGGGCATTGAACAAATCGAATTAATGGAAGCGGCGATCAGCAGTAAAGCCGCGCTGGCCGAATTGCTAGGCCGCATGGAAGGAAAAGGTCTATTAAAACGGGAAGCCGGCGAGCATGATAAGCGCCGCCGATTTATTTACCTGACGCCTGCTGGGCAGGCGCTGTTCGAAGCCAGCCGCCCCATCGCCGACGCGATTGATAATATGTATCTCGAACGAGTCAATAAAGACCAACATGAGTCGGCGCTTTTCGTTTTAAAGACGATGATAGGGAAGCAATAAATTCACCGCGCCAACAGCGGAAGCTGAAAGCATAAAAAAAGACGCCCGCAGGCGTCTTTTTTATCGCATTCACTGAAGCTCTGGGCAATCAGTTCACTTTCACCGGCATACCGGAACGGGCCTTGATCGCCGCGTCCACTTCGCTCTGGTTGACGCCGGCGTCCATCAGCACTTTGCCGACCGGCGCGGAGATGGTCAACGGCACCGGATCCTTGGATTGCAACTGCTCTTCGTTGGCCGACAGCGGGTTGTGCACTTCCACGTAGCGCGAGCCGTCCGGTTCGACGGTGGCCTTCATCGGTTCGTTGATGAACTGCACGCGGGTGCCGACCGGCACGTTCTGGAACAGGTACTTGATGTCGTCGGCGCGCAGACGCACGCAGCCGTGGCTCACGCGCAGGCCGATGCCGAAGTTGGCGTTGGTGCCGTGAATGGCATACAGACGGCCAACATACAGCGCATACAGCCCCATCGGGTTATCCGGGCCGGCCGGGAACACCGCAGGCAGGATCTCGCCGTCAGCCGCGTATTCGGCGCGCATCTTGGCGGTCGGCGTCCAGGTTGGGCCGTCTTTCTTGCGCTGCACGGTGGTGGTCCAGTTCAGCGGGGTGTCTTTACCCAGCTGGCCGATGCCGATCGGCAGCACCACCACGGTGTTGGAGCCTTTCGGGTAATAGTACAGACGCATTTCGGCGCTGTTGATGATGATGCCTTCACGCGGCGCGTCCGGCAGGATCAGCTGCTGCGGGATAGTTAGGGTGCTGCCGGCCTTCGGCAGGAACGGATCCACGCCCGGGTTGGCCTCCAGCATGTTACTCAGCCCCATCTGATACTGGGCGGCGAAGCTTTCCAGCGGCAGTTTGCTGTCTTCCGGTACGGTGATTTGGATATTCTCGCCCACCAAACGGCTGTCTTTTGGCGGCAGCGGGTAAACGACGGCGAAGGCAGCCTGGCTGAATGCAACCAGTGCCGTAAACAGGGTTAATAACGCGCGAATGCTCATTTTCATCTTCGTGTTGGTCAAGGCCACTGGCGATTATGGGTATTGGTTTCTACGGCCACTTTGCCCCGTTGAATTTCAGCCGGCAGCCAACGGCGCTGCGGCCTGAAAAACCAGGGGGGATTTGACCGGATGCGCATTATATGTGCACATCAATCAAAGTGTGAACCATTACCGATGTAATATCGCAATTTTTTGTAACCTGACGCGCCACGCCGGCGATTTTTTGCGAGAACCGCCGCCTAGCTGGCGGCGGCCAACGCTTCCTCCCGCCGTATCGGAATCAGATATTCACAGCGGATCGCCGCGCCGCCGAGCGGGCAACTGCCCTCCTGCGCCGGGTAGAAACGCTCGATATCCTGCCCTGGCCGGCGAATGGCGTTCATCTGCGGCATGGCGGTGTCATACAGCCGGACAATAAAGTTTTGTAACCCTTCCGCCTGTCCCTGGTAGGTGAAACGGGCATACTCGCCCTGCTCGATAGTCACCCGTTCTCCCGGCGCCCCTTCGTCCGGCAGAGCGGCGGTGTAGGCCATGCGCGGGCTGCCCCGGCGGCGCCGGTCAACTTCCAGACTGGTGAGGCCGTATACCACCTCCGGCAGCGCCTGCGGCTGCAGCAACTGCCGCCAGGCGTGGCGGCGCAGCTCGCACTTGGAGGCCGCCAACTGCCCCAGCGTGCAGTGGCGGCGTTGAGTGTGCCCCACCAGCTGCATCGCGGGCAGCGTCACGATATCGGCCTGCGGCAATGGCGCTTCGGTCAGGCGCAGCGGCGGCTGCAGCCCATAGCTCGACCAATCCTGGCTGCGACGATAGCTGGCCGGCGGCAGACCGAACTGCTTGCGGAAGCAACGGGTGAAGGTCTGCTGCGAATCGAACTGGTAAGTATCGGCGATGCAGGCCACGCTGGTGCCGGTCAGGCGCAGTTCACGCGCGGCGGCGGTCAGCCTTCTGCGGCGCGCGTAGGTGCCGAGAATATGGCCGGTATGCTGCTTGAACATCCGCTGCAAATGCCATTTGGAGTAGCCGGACTTGGCGGCGATGTCGTCCAGCGTCAGCGGCTGATCCAGGCTCTGCTCGATCCAGGCCAGCAGCTGTTCAATCACCTGTTGCTGGTGCATGGTGTTCCCCTTATTTTAACAATAACGTCTGCGCCAATACCCGCCCTGCGGCTTCATCGGCGGCCACCAGTACCGGATAGCCCCAGAATTTGGCGCCGTATTCGGCGAATTCTTCCGCCGCCGCGCGTTTGGCGTCGTCCGGTTCCAGCATGATCATGCCTTTCACCCACCGCTTCAGCGCCTCGCGGTTATCGCGCTTCCACAGCGCCACCTGGGTGCGGGCATCGCGGTCATGTTCTTGTTCTTCATCGCCGACGCTGCGGTCGGTCATCAGGACAAAGGGTTCGGCGCGCGCCAGCAGCGCGCTGAATTCGGCCAGCTCGGCCTGGGTATCGCGCCCGCTGCGGCGCATCCATACCAGCGGAAAGTCGGCGCTATCCAATGACATAATCAGTTTCCTCGCGAAAGGGTTTAGCACTGGCGCTTACTTTATCGGCACCGGCGCTAGACCGCATTGCGCAATCAGGACATAATACTTTTCAATTCCGCCAAATTGAGAACTATTCTCATGAAAGTACAGATCCCCCGCCACTGTCTGGATATCGATCAGGTGCCGCGCCCGCTGTTTGCCCTGCAAGGTTCGACTCTCGAGCAGGATTGGGAAGTCGAGCCGCACCGCCACCGGAAGGCGCAACTGATCTACACCGTGCGCGGCATGATCCGCTGCGAAGTGGAAAACGGGCTGTGGCTGGTGCCGCCGCAGTGCGCGCTGTGGATGCCGGGCAACGTGTTGCACAACGCCCAGGGCGCCGGCTCCACCGAGGCCTATTGCCTGTTCGTCGATCAACATGCCGCCGTCGGCCTGCCGCAAAGCTGCTGCACGCTGTCGGTCTCGCCGCTGCTGCGCGAGCTGCTGCTGCAGGCCAGCACCTTCGAGCCGCTTTACGACGAACAGGGCGCCGAGGGGCGTCTGACGGCGGTATTGCTGGATCAGTTGGCGGCCGCGCCGATCGAGAATCTGCATCTGCCGGTGTCCGACGACGCGCGCATCCGGCAGTTGACCGAAGGCATGCTGAGCAGCCCGGCGGACAAATCCACCCTCGGGCAGTGGGCGCAGCGCATCGGCATGAGCGAACGCTCCCTCAGCCGCACCTTGCAACAGCAGATGGGCATGAGCTTCGGCCACTGGCGGCGCCAGCTGCACGTAATGCTGGCGCTGCAGCGCTTGACGCAGGGCGAGAGCGTACAGACGGTGGCGCTGGATTTGGGCTACGAGAGCGCCAGCGGCTTCGTCACCATGTTCAGAAAGGCGGTGGGCAAACCGCCGGCGCGCTATCTGGCGGAGCGCAACGCCTCTGGAGAGACCCTGGGCGGTGCGATCACCATGTAAAAAAGCCGGCGCAGGCGCCGGCTTGGAGCAGGTGAAAATCAGAAGTCGTAGAACACCGTTATCCAGGTGGAATCCGGCTCGTTGTCGCTGCTGTTGGCCAGCGTGCGCTCCACATACACCGACAGACCGTAACCGATGGTGGTGCCCGCGCCAAGATAGACGTGGTTGGCGTGATACGCCTCGTCTCCCTTCAGCCGCAGCGAGTCCGCCGCCACATAAGGCTGGACGGATTTGAGAAACGGCTTGTCGATATTGAAGGTGTAACCGACGAAGCCTTCCAGCCCGTAGCCGTCACCGGCGAAGAAGTGCGACAGCGTGCGCTGGCGGGTGCTCGGCACATAATCTTTGTAGTAGCTGGCGGTACCGACGATATACCAGTTATTCGGCTGCCAGGTTAACGCGGTGCCGGACAGCTGCTGGTGATAATCTTTTTCGCTGTACAGATTATCTTTGATCTTCGCATCGGTATAACTGTAGGCGGCGCTGAAGGTGAAGTCTTTCGTCACCTTGTAATCGAAGCCCAGCCCGCCGCCGCCTTTGCGGCGATAAATCAGGTTATCCGCGGTGTGCAGATCGTCTTCCGGCAATAAATAGTTGGCGTACAGCGTGACCGGCCCGAAATCATTGGTGTATTTGATGCTGTTTTTCGGTTTATTGCCGCCGTCATAGTCGCCGGAAATACCGATGCCGGTGCCGCCCGCATGGCCATCGTTATCCCAGACGTCGCTTTTGATGCCGACCACCGAATAATAGATGCCGTATTGATGGCCATAGGTCAGGGTGCCGTAACGATCGTCTTTGAAGCCGGCGTACAGCTGGCGCTGATAGTCGCGCTTGCCGTCTTCGTTATAGTGCCCGTCCCAGCTGAGCGCGTGCGCCAGATCGACGCCCCACTCGTAATAGCCGATGATCGAGGTGTCCTGCGTCAGCGCATAATCGCCGCTGAAGCGAAAACGCGTGCCGCCGTCGTGGCCGTTTTTGTCATAGCCCGGCTCCGGGCCGTTATTGAAGATCCACTCGGGGCGAATGCTGCCGCCCACCTTTAAACTGAGCGGCGCCAGCAACACATTGCTCTGCGGGTTTTTATCCAGAATGGTGATCTCGGCCTGCGCGCCGGCGGAAATCGCCGACAGCAAGACGCCGCCAATGAATATTGGCGTTGTATTTTTTCTCATTATTACCCCTGCCCGAAAAAATTATTGTTATAAACGCGGTGGTCTTAAGCCACGCAGAAATAATTAACCGATGTGAACAGCGCACGCAAGATATAAAAATTCACGCCATAACCTGCCATTATTTCAGGTTGGATTTAATTTCAGCAAAAACGTGTTCACCTGTAACACGGAGAAAAACAATGTAATAACCGCAGCACGAAATAAACCAATCCGCACGTTTCACCCAAAATAACCCTTCGTGATTATCTGGGAATAATGATAGCAAATAACAAAAAAATATTATTGCCGCAGGTAAACCGTCACGCGATGGAATTAATTAAAGGCGGGAAATAACGACGGAGCGCATTGCGCGCTCCGGGGAAAATCTCACTACTGCGCCAGCCAGCCGCCGTCCATGTTCCAGGCGGCGCCACGCACCTGCGCCGCCGCATCGCTGCATAGGAACAGCGCCAGCTCACCGAGCTGCTCTGGCGTGACGAACTCTTGCGAAGGCTGCTTCTCCGCCAACAGCTCATCGCGCGCCCGCTGCGGATCGGTACCGGCGGCGATGCGTTTGTCGATCTGCTGCTGCACCAGCGGCGTCAGCACCCAGCCGGGGCAGATGGCGTTGCAGGTGACGGGCGTGCGGGCGGTTTCCAGCGCCAGCGTCTTGGTCAGCCCCACCACGCCGTGCTTGGCCGCCACATAGGCCGACTTGTCTTTCGACGCCACCAGCCCGTGCACCGACGCCACGTTGATGATGCGCCCCCAGTGGCGCTCGCGCATACCCGGCAGCGCCAACCGGCAGGTGTGGAACACCGCCGACAGGTTAATGGCGAGGATGGCGTTCCATTTCTCCACCGGGAACTGATCCAGCGGCGCCACGTGCTGAATGCCGGCGTTGTTCACCAGAATGTCCACGCCGCCGAACTCACGCTCGGCATAGTGCATCATGTCCGCTATCTGGGCCGCATCGCCGAGATCGGCGCCGTGATACCCCGGCGCGGCGCCCAGCCGGGCAACCTGCGCTTTCGCCGCTTCCACATCGCCAAAGCCGTTGAGGATCACGCGCACGCCGGCGGCGGCCAGCACGGACGCTATCCCGAGGCCGATGCCGCTGGTCGAGCCGGTCACCAGCGCG
Source organism: Serratia sp. Z4 (assembly GCF_009900725.1). Lineage (NCBI taxonomy): Bacteria > Pseudomonadati > Pseudomonadota > Gammaproteobacteria > Enterobacterales > Yersiniaceae > Serratia > Serratia sp. Z4. The sequence goes on along the minus strand of NZ_JAAABD010000003.1, from coordinate 84,658 downwards.
GTCTTGCCTTGTACACTCATGGTATCGCTCCTTTAAACAATGCCGGTCAGGTAGAACACGCCGATCACGAACAGCACCGCGGCGCTCTTGATCAGGGTGATGGCGAAGATGCCGCCATAGGCCTGCCGGTGGCTGAGGCCGGTGATCGCCAGCAGGGTGATCACCGCGCCGTTGTGCGGCAAGGTATCCATGCCGCCGCTGGCCATCGAGGCCACCCGGTGCAGCACTTCCAGCGGGATATGCGCGGCGTGGGCGGCGGCCACGAAGTTATCGGCCATCGCCGCCAGCGCGATGCTCATGCCGCCGGAGGCCGAGCCGGTGATGCCGGCCAGCAGGGTGACGCTGATCGCTTCGTTCAGCAGCGGATTGGGGATCGCCGACAGCGCCTGCGACAGCACCAAAAAGCCCGGCAGCGCGGCGATCACCGCGCCGAAGCCGTATTCGGAGGCGGTGTTCATCGCCGCCAGAATTGCGCCGCCGACCGCCGTCTTGCTGCCTTCCGCCAGCCGGCCGCGAATATTGCCAAAGCCGAACGCCACCACCAGTAGAATACCCGACACCAGCGCCGCTTCCACCGCCCAGATGGCGGTGATCTTCGCCACATCGGTGGTGATGGGCTTGGCCAGCCCCGGCAGCGTCAGATCGTGGCTGGCGCCGTACCACTGCGGGATCCAATGGGTGAAGGCAAGGTTGAATACCCCGACCAGAATCAACGGCAGGATGGCGATCAGCGGATTCGGCAGGTTGATATCGTCCGGGGTTTCCGGTTCGTTCAGCAGCTCGGTGCCGTAACCCTCCCCCTTCAACTGCGCCTTGCGCCGCTGGCGTTCAAGATACAGCAGGCCGACCGCGATGATGAACAGCGAGCCGATCAGCCCCAGCCAGGGCGCGGCCCAGGCATTGGTGCCGAAGAAGCTGGTCGGGATGATGTTTTGGATCTGCGGCGTGCCGGGCAAGGCGTCCATGGTGAAGGAGAAGGCGCCGAGCGCCACGGTGGCCGGGATCAGCCGCTTGGGGATGCCACTCTGGCGGAACAGCTCGGCGGCGAACGGATAAACCGCGAACGCCACCACAAACAGCGACACCCCGCCGTAGGTCAGCAGCGCGCACACCAGCACGATCACCGGAATGGCGTGACGCCGGCCGAGAATGCGGATCGCCGCCGCGACGATCGAACGGGAAAAACCGGACAGCTCAATCAGCTTGCCGAATACCGCCCCCAGCAGGAACACCGGGAAGTAGAGCTTCACAAAGCCGACCATCTTCTCCATAAACAGCCCGGTGAAGGTCGGCGCCACCGCGCCGGGGTCGGTCAACAGCACCGCGCCCAGCGCAGCGATCGGGGCGAACAAAATCACGCTGTAGCCGCGGTAGGCGGCCAGCATCAGTAATCCCAGTGCTGCCAGGGCAATCAAAACGCTCATCAGGCACCTCGCTATCGTTGTTATTGTCAGGTACGGCGTGCGAAATTACGGTTTCAGCGCAAAGCGCAGCTGATGCGCCCGTCGCCGTTGGATGCGTTCCCTGCGCGCTTCATCCCAAAGATAAAATCCCCGGCCGCTGCGCTGGCCGGTATCGCCGCGCTGCAGCCGCTGTTCCACCAGCGCCATCATCTCGTCACCGGTCGCCAGTTCCGGGAACAGGTGGCGGGCGATGTCCGCCACCGTCGGGAGCCCGGTCATGTCGGCGGCCTCCAGCGGGCCGACCATGGCGTAGCGCCGCCCCAGCGAGGCGCGCATCACCTGATCCACCACCTCGGCGCTGGCGATGCCGCTGTGGACGATGTGCAGCGCCTCGCGCAGCACCGCAAACTGCAGCCGGTTGCCGACAAACCCCGGCGCGGCGCGTTCCAGCAGCACCGCCTCCAGCGCCATCTCGCCGAGCAGCGCCTGCACCGCCGCCAGATGGCGCGGCTCGGTGGCGCTGCCGGGCACGATCTCCACCAGCGGGATCAGGTGCGGCGGATGCCAAAAGTGGGCGATCAGCAGCCGCTGCGGATGGGTCATGCGCGCCGCCAGCTCGTCCGGCAGCAGGCCGCTGGTGTTGCTGGCGATCACCGCGTCATCGGCGATCAGCCCTTCCAACTGCTCATACAGCGCATGCTTCAGCTCGAGCCGTTCCGGGATCGCCTCAATAAGCAGCCGGGCGCGCGCCACCGCGTTCAGATCGCCGGTCACGCGCAGACGCGCCAGCGCCGCTTCGCGCTCATCGTTATCAAACTGCCCGACGTCGCTCAGCTCGGCCAGAATGCCGCTCGCCACCGCCGGCGCTTCCGCCCGGCGCTGCGGATCCGGGTCATACAGCAGCACCTCATGGCCGTGGCGAATAAAGTGGGTGGCGATGCCCACCCCCATCAGCCCGGCGCCCAGTACCGCATAGTCAGATGACTGCATGGTGCCCTCCTCGGTTGTTTACGGGCGCTCTACCGCCAGCGCCACCCCCTGCCCGCCGCCGATGCACAGCATCGCCAGCCCCTTGTTCACCCCGCGGCGCTGCATTTCGAACAGCAGCGACACCAAAATGCGACAGCCGGACGCGCCGATCGGATGCCCCAGCGCGATCGCTCCGCCGTTGACGTTGACCCGTTCCGCCTCCCAGCCCAGTTCTTTACCCACCGCCAGCGCCTGCGCGGCGAAAGCTTCGTTGGCTTCGATCAGATCGACCTCCTCCAACCGCCAACCGGCTTTTTCCAGGCAGCGGCGCGCGGCCGGCGCCGGGCCGATGCCCATGATCGCCGGTTCGACGCCCGACGAGGCGTAACCGGCGATGCGCGCCAGCACCGGCAAACGCAGCGCGGCGGCTTTTTCCGCGCTCATCAGCAGCACCACGGCGGCGCCGTCGTTGAGCGACGAGGCGTTGCCGGCGGTCACCGTGCCCTCTTTGCGAAACGCCGGGCGCAGCCGCGCCAGCGCCTCCAGGCTGGTGTCGCGCGGCTGTTCGTCGCGCTCTACCCGCAGCGCTTCGCCCTTGGGCTGCGGCACCGTCACCGGCGTGATCTCCTGCGCGAAACGCCCGGCCTGCTGCGCCGCCTGCGCCTTCTGCTGCGAGCGCAGCGCGAACCTGTCTTGTTCTTCTCTGCTGATGGCGTATTTCTCCGCCAGGTTCTCGGCGGTGATGCCCATGTGATAGTCGTTGAACGCGTCCCATAGGCCATCGTGGATCACGCTGTCCACCATCTGCGCGTGACCGAGGCGCAGGCCGGCGCGCGCGCCGGCCATCAGGTAAGGCGACTGGCTCATGCTCTCCTGACCGCCGGCGATCACCGCGTCGGCGTCACCGCTGCGGATCGCCTGCACCGCCAGATGCACCGCCTTCAAACCGGAGCCGCACACCTTGTTGATGGTCAGCGCCGGCGTCGTAACGGGCAGCCCGGCGTTGAGCGCGGTCTGGCGCGCCGGATTCTGCCCGCAGCCGGCGGTCAGCACCTGGCCGAGGATCACTTCATCGATCTGCTGCGGCGGCACGCCACTTTGCGCCAGCAGCCCCTGCACCGCCGCCGTGCCCAGTTCCACCGCCGTCAGCGGCGCCAGCGCGCCGTGAAAACTGCCGACCGGCGTGCGCGTCGCCGCCACGATCACCACTTCACGTTGTTGCACATTCACCTCCCGTCTCAGAAACGCATTTCCGGCACTTGCTCCGGCACGATCAGCCGGCCGGCGGTTTTGGCGACAATCTCCGCCACGCTGACGCCCGGCGCGCGTTCGCGCAGCACGAAGGCGCCGTCTTCAATTTCCAGGTAGGCCAGATCGGTCAATACCTTGCGGATGCAGTTGGCGCCGGTCAGCGGCAGCGTGCAGCGCGGCAGCAGCTTGGACTCGCCGCCCTTCGCGGCGTGGGTCATCACCACGATGATGTTCTCCGCCCCCGCCACCAGATCCATCGCGCCGCCCATGCCCTTGACCATCTTGCCGGGGATCATCCACGAGGCGATGTTGCCCTCGACGTCCACTTCAAACGCCCCCAGCACGGTCAGATCGACATGGCCGCCGCGGATCATGGCGAACGACTGCGCCGAATCGAAAATAGACGCGCCGAGGCGCGCGGTGACCGTCTGCTTGCCGGCGTTGATCATGTCGGCGTCCAGCTGTTGCTCGGTCGGGAACTCGCCCATCCCCAGCAGGCCGTTTTCCGACTGCAGCATCACGTCCATGCCCGCCGGCACATAGTTGGCCACCAGCGTCGGGATGCCGATGCCCAGGTTGACGTAGTAACCGTCTCTCAGCTCTTGCGCCACGCGCTGCGCCATTTGTTCACGGGTAAGCATGCGAATTCTCCTTATGCCCGCAGGGTGCGTTGTTCGATACGCTTTTCGAAGGTGCCCTGGATCAGCCGATCGACGTAGATGCCGGGGGTGTGGATCGCCGCCGGATCCAGTTCGCCCGGCGCCACGATCTCTTCCACTTCCACCACCGTGATGCGCCCGGCGGTCGCCATCAGCGGATTGAAGTTCTGCGCGGTGTGGCGGTAGATGACGTTGCCGAAGTGATCGGCCTTCCAGCCTTTCACGATGGCGAAATCGCCGGTGATGGCGGTTTCCATGATGTAAGGGCGGCCGTTGAACTCGCGCACCTCTTTGCCTTCGGCGATCGGCGTGCCGTAACCGGTGGCGGTGAAGAACGCCGGGATGCCGGCGCCGCCGGCGCGGATCTTCTCCGCCAGCGTGCCCTGCGGCGTGAGATCCACCTCCAGCTCACCGCTGAGCGCCTGCTGCTCGAACAGCGCGTTTTCACCGACATAAGATCCCACCACCTTGCGGATCTGATGGGTTTCCAGCAGCCGCCCGAGGCCGAACCCGTCGACGCCACAGTTGTTGGAAACCACCGTCAAGCCGCGCACGCCGCGCCGGCGGATCTCTTCGATCAGGTTTTCCGGGATGCCGCACAGGCCAAAGCCGCCCGCCAGCACCGTCATGTTGTCCGTCAGGCCTGCCAGCGCTTCCTGGTAGCTGCCGACGCGTTTGTCGAGCCCTGCCATATCGTTGCCCCTGCATGTTGCGGCGCAGGGCGAAATGCCCTGGCTTGCGTGAGGGCATCTTCAGGTCACAAAAATGATTTGTTAATTTTGTTTTTATGCCGCATTCATTTAGAATTTTTATTAATCACTCGTTAACTGACAATTAACAAAGAGTTAACGCCAGCCAAAATGAAAATGAGCATCAAACAGTTACGCGCGTTTTTAGCGGTAGCTCACACTCTGAATTTCGCCCAGGCCAGCGAGCGGCTGAATATTTCTCAGCCGGCGCTCAGCCTGGCGATCCGTGGGCTGGAAGACGCGCTGGGCGGGCCGCTGCTGCTGCGCACCACCCGCCGGGTGACGCTGACGCCGGAGGGCGAAACCTTCTTCCCGATGGCGCGCCAGCTGCTGGCGGATTGGGATAACGCGGAAGAGGCGATGCGTCAGCGCTTCACCCTGCAGATGGGCAAGGTGGCGATTGCCGCCATGCCGTCGTTCGCCGGCAACCCGCTGCCGCCGATCCTCAAGGCCTTTCGCGATCGTTACGCCGGCATCAACGTGGCGGTGCACGACGTCATCAACGAGCAGGTGTTTGAAATGATCCGCGAAGGCCGGGTGGAGATGGGCATCGCCTTCGAGCCGGAGCCGAGCGACACCCTGCACTTCACCCCGCTGTGCCGCGATCGCTTTCTGGCGGTGGTGCCGAAGGATTCGGCGCTGGCACGCAGGGCGCAGGTGAGCTGGAAGGAGCTGCTGACGCTGGATTTCATCACCCTGCAGCGGCCATCAGCGGTGCGGCTGCTGCTGGAGCAGGAGCTGGCCCGCAGCGGGCGAACGCTGGAGGTGGCGTTTGAGAGCCACCAGCTGGTGACGGTCGGGCGCATGGTGGCCAACGGCCTCGGCGCCAGCGCGGTGCCGGCGCTGTGCGAGCAACAGATGGATGAGCTGGGGGCGGTCTGCGTGCCGCTGATCGGCCCGATTATCGAACGGCGCGTGGGCCTGATCCGCCTGGCGCAGCACCAACTCTCTTCCGCCGCTCAGGCGCTGGCGACGGTAATCGAACGGGAGATGGCGGGGAGTGGCGGGTAAAGCGGCACCAGCATTTTCAGATGATTCTCCGATCGAGAGCGTGAGCCAGAACCTGTTACCACCCTGTAGAAAATGTTAAGTTTCCTAAAAATAAGGAGGCTTTTCGACATGGAACAGAAGTCCAGCAGCATCGCACCGGGCTATTGCATCGCCCAACAAACCGGCCCGCTCGCCTTCCACGCCAACTACCTGTTCGGTGGCAAGCCATCGGAAGCGGCCCGCTTTTTTATGCAGCTCAATGCCGATACGCCGCTGGTTCAATCGGGGCAAATGCTGATCGTCGCCGATCCGCGCAATCATAATCAATCTACGCAGATCGCCGCCCTGATGCAGGCCAAGAGCCGCACCAGCAAAGCGGTGAAAGCCGGTGACAGCGATTTCTCCACCTTCTTGCACCGCAATTACGCCGCTATCGCCGCCTTCACCAGCTATGGGGAAACGGTCGTCGGGCTGGCTTCGGATGCCGGAGAACGCTACTTCAGCCAGATCAAGAATATCCTGGTTGAGATTGAAAAAACCTACCAAAATCAGTTCCGCACGAGTGGCGCGTTGATTGGCACCCAGTTTCAGGTGGAACGAGCGCGGCTGTTCGGTACATTAAAACCGTTACTGAATCGCCTTACTCGTGCTCAACTCAATATGAAAGAGTATGCGCAAATCAAACACGCGCTAGGGCTCTCCAGTAAATCGCTGGTGCATGAATGGAGCACCGCCGGCGTCGGCGCCATTAAGGGTTATTCGAACTACGTCGACAGCGCCAGCCGGGCGGCCAAGTTTATGAAAGCCGGCGGCTGGATCGGCATCGGATTGAGTGGGCTGAATACCACCAACGACGTCTACAACGCCTGCACCACCGGTCGCGAACAGGAGTGCGCCAAGATCGCGGTGAAGGGATACAGTCATTTTGCGGCAAGTACTGCGGCGGGGATTTTGGGGGGTGAAGGCGGTGCAATGCTAGCAATGACGGCTTGCAGTATCGTCTTAGGCGCCTCCACGTTTGGTACCGGTATTTTAGCTTGTGGTATAGCAGGCGCTGCTCTGGGTGGCGCAGCTGGCAGTTGGGGTGGCGGTGTAGCCGCCGACAGCATTACTGGTTTCATTTTTGGTGAATAATGAAAATCGCTATCGTCCTGTTCTTCACTCTGACATTGATTAGCGCCCTGGTGCAGTACCTTTACTATCGGCGCTATAGAAACGAATTTACTGAATTCTATCAACGTTATGTGCAAAGCGCCCATCCCTTGCCTCCATTCGTCATCTTCGCGGATAACCTTGGTTTGCTCGGTGTGTCTATCAAAGCACAATGGTTCCGTTGGGTATTGAATGGCAGAAAAATAAAGATAGGGAAAAACGCTTTTCTGAGCCCAAAAACCTACGAATTCGTGAATGAAAACACATCTCAACATCTGAAGAGCTGGATTCGAAAAGACTTCATCTTAAGCGTGCTGAAAATGGGGTGTTTGGCGTTGATGTGTATCTTTGCTTTTTTGAGCAAGGCATAACGCCCCTTGAACCTTAGCCGGTGGCTTATGAAAACAGCATCACTTATTGCAGCTGCGCTGCTCTTAGTTTGTTGGCTTGCTCAATATATTTACTCTCGTCGCTATAAACGCGAGTTCGATGTTTTTTATCGACGCTATACCCAACAGTGCCACTTTGTCCCTGCTCACGTCGCAATTGCCGATGGCCTTGGCTCTTTAGGTACTTCCATCAAAGTCCAATGGTTCAGAGGGATCCTTTGCGGCAAGAAAATCAAGGTGAAGAAAAACCAATATCTTCCCGCCAAGACCTATGAATTTGTTCGTCTTTCATCATCTGAACGCTTGCAGACCTGGATGAAAAACAACGGCACGCTTTTGGCGCTGGAAGGCCTGCTCTTCATCATGACATTGATCTTTATGATGATAGCGAGAATATCGTGATTCAGGCTGCTCGATGAAAACCCTTGTCATATTATGCTTAACGCTGCTGGTTTTAAGCGCCTTCATCCAATTCATTGGCTACCGTCGCCATAAAAAAGAGTTTGACGCGTTCTATCAGCGTTACGCCGGCAGCGGATATTTTATTCCGCCCTACGTCGCCTTTGCCGATAGCCTCGGCATGCCAGGTACCTCATTGAAGGCACAGTGGTTTCTTTGGATCCTGAAGAGGAAAAAAATAAAAATAAGGGATCACGTTTGGCTCGATGCGAAAACCTACGATTTCGTGCAAAAAACCGCCTCTCCTGAACTACAGAAGTGGCTGGCGATGGACTTTATACTTTTGCTCGTAGAGGCAATTATTACCACCGTAGGCTGTATTTTTATTTATCTCATCAATCATCAAGGTTGAGCAGACGCACTGCTCCCCTCCACCGCCTGCACCGCCGCCTTCTGCGTGGCGCGCTGATATAAGCACAGCTCCCTGCCCGGCTGGTTTTTCATAAACGGCTGCGGGTAGCGCCCGCCGATAAACAGCGCCGAATAGCCGACGTCATCACCGTAGTGAATAATCTCCCCTTCCACCCTGGCGTTTTTTAGCCCGCTGGCTTTCAGGCAGGCGGCGCGCATCGCCCGTTCGCTCTCGGCCCACGCCTGTGGGGAAGACGCGGTGGCGTGGAACGCGGCCAGCGCGGCGATAAGCAGCCCTATTCTCTTCATCGTTATCTCTCCTTCTACGACCCTCTCGCCAGTATAGACCGTGCCGACCCGGCCAACCCGCCGCGCTCTTTACGGCATTTTTATTCCGCACCCCGTTAACGTTACGGCGTTTTTACAGACAGTTTTTGCCGCCGCAGATACCCTTTTCACATCGCCGCTATGGCCTCACAAGAGAGTTGTCTCATGCGTTTATCCCTGCCTCTGTCCGTGACCGGTCTTCGTTCTGGAGCGCGCCATGCATGCTAATATCATCGGGTTCAATCCCCTGCTGGCGGAGCTGCCCGCATCGCCGACGCGCACCTTCCGCAAAGAGCTGGAACACTACCTGCAGCGCTATCCAGATACCGAACAGCTGGATATTTATCTGCACGATCTGAACGGCCAGCTGCGCGGCAAGCGCCTGCCGATCGCCGAAGCCTTTGGCCTGGAAAAAGGCTGCTACTTCCCGCTGTCGATCTACGCCCTGGATCTGCACGGCCGGGTGATAGAAGAAAGCGGGCTGGGGCAGCGGGCGGGCGAGCCGGATCGGCTGTGCCTGTCGGTGCCCGGCACGCTGCGCCCCTGCGCGCGCGATCCCGAACGCCACGCCCAGCTGCTGCTGACGATGCAAAACGCCGACGGCGACGCCTGCGAGCTGGAGCCGCGCGTGGTGCTGCAACGGGTGCTGAAGCGCCTGCACGAGCGCAACTGCTTCCCGGTGGTGGCGGCCGAACTGGAGTTCTACCTGCAGGATCCGCAGCGCCCCGCCGAGGCGGAAGCCTGCCCGACGCAGAGCTTCGCGGTGGATGCGCCCGAGCGCCACCATGCGCTGCTGAGCGACATCGAACGGCACGCGCGGCTGCAAAGCCTGCCGCTGACCGGCGTGGTGGCCGAAGCCGCTTCCGGCCAGTACGAGCTGAACCTGCATCACAGCCGGCGCGTGCTGGAAGCCTGCGACCAGATCATGGCGCTGAAGCGCCTGACGCGGCAGATTGCCGAGCAACATCACCAGCACGCCTGCTTTATGGCCAAGCCCTGCGCCCATGCCGCCGGCAGCGGGCTGCATTTTCACATCAGCCTGCAGAACGAGCACGGCGAGAACCTGCTGACCGGCGCGCCGGGTGAACTGAGCGACAACATGCAGCAGGCGATGGCGGGCATGCTGGCGCTGATGCCGGCGTCGATGGCGATCCTGGCGCCCAACATCAACGCGTTTCGCCGCTTCCGCCCCGGCATGCACGTGCCGCTGCGCGCCTCCTGGGGCCACAACAATCGCACGGTGGCGCTGCGCCTGCCCTGCGCCGACAGCGCCAATCAGCGCATCGAATACCGCCTGGCCGGCGCCGACGCCAACCCCTATCTGGCGCTGGCGGTGATGCTCGGCGGCCTGCTGCACGGGCTGGAACACCCGCTGCCGCTGCCGCCCGCCGCCAACGGCTGCGAAAGCGACAACGCCGCACCCTTGCCGCTCGGCCAGCAGGAGGCGCTGGCGCTGTTCCGCCACAGCGATCCGCTGCGCGAGCTGCTCGGCCCGGCGTTCTGCACCCTGTGGCACACCTGCAAAAGCGCCGAACTGCGCCGCTTCGAGGAACAGGTCACCGCCGCCGAACTCGGCTGGATGCTGTAACCATCCACTGATTCGTTAACCTAAGGATAATCATGAACATGCAACCGCAATTGGCCCCCGTACAGCCGCTGCTCTGCTGGCGCAAAGGCGTTTTTCATATCAGCACCGATCGGCAGCTATTGGATATCGAGGCGATCCAGCGTTTCCTCAGCCTGCCGGATCGGGCGGCGGCGGAGCGCCTGGCGCGCCACGGCCTGTGCTTTGGCCTGTACCGCAAACGCCACCAGCTCGGCTTCGCCCGTATGGTGACCGATTACGCCACCTTCGCCTCGGTGAGCGAGCTGTTCGTCAGCGCCGAATACCGCGGCGTCGGGCTGGGAAGCTGGCTGACGCGCTGCTGCCTGGCGCATCCGGCATTGCGCGGCCTGCGCGTCACGCTGCCCGTGCTGCAAGCGCCCTGGCGCGCCGACTGCGCGGCGCACGCCCCGCGCGCCCTGCACTGATAAGGAGAACCCGATGTCTCGTTTGGTGCTGATTTCCAACAAACAATGCGACGGCAAGGATCTGGCCTGCGCCGGCCGGACGTTGGCGGCCGACGCCGAACCGGGGCTGTGGCTCGGCTGGAACGGCGACGTGCAGAATTTCGCGCAGCGCCCGATCAGTTGCCGCCAACGCGCCGGTTACGATCAGGTGACCTTCCCGCTGTCGATCGAGGAGTTTCGCCGCCACTATCAGGGCTACTACCACGACGGCCTGTGGCCGGTGTTCCACAACCAGCCGGAGAAGGCGCACTTCACGCCGGAAAACTACCGCGCCTACCGGCAGCTGAACTGCCGTTTCGCCGATATCGCCTGCGAGCACCTGTGCCCGGGCGACATCGTCTGTATCGACGACTACCAGCTGCTGCCCTGCGCCCAGGCGTTGAAGGAGCAGGGGCTGCTGAATGCCTGCGCGTTCTTCTTCCACCTGCCGTTTCCATCGGCGGCGCTGCTGCGGCGCATCCCGGAACATCGCCAGCTGATCGCTTCGCTGCTGTTCTACGATCTGATCGGCTTTACCACCACGGACGATCGCAACGCCTTTCTCAGTTGCCTGGCGGGCGAGTTCCCGCTGGAGATGCTGCCCGACGACCAGATCCAGGCCAACGGGCATATTTTCGCCACCGGCATTTTCCCCACCGGCATCAACGGCAGGCAGGTTTACTGAACTCAGGCCGCCGCCCGCTGGCGCTCCAGTTCGCGCACCAGCGGGATCACCTCGCGGCCGAAGAACGCCACCTCTTCCTGGAAGTGCAGGAACGCCAACAGCATCAGATCCACCCCGGCGTCTTTCAGCGCGATGATGCGCTCGGCGATCTGCTGCGGCGTGCCGATCAGGTTGGTTTTAAAGCCGTCGTTGTACTGCACCAGATCCTCAAACGAGGATTTGGCCCAGTTGCCCTCGCCCTCCGGCGAAGCCGCCCCGGCGTTCTTCACCTCATGGCCGAATCCTTGCACCGCCTCCGGGTTGGCGTGATCGATAATCTCCTGCAGCACCGCCTGCGCTTCCTGCTCGGTATCGCGGGCAATGACGAAGCCGTTCACCCCCACCTTGACCCGGTGCTGGTTGGCCCTGGCCTTGGTCTGCAAATCGTCCACCTGCTGGCGAATGCCCTCCACGCTGTTGCCGTTGGTGAAGTACCAGTCCGAGACTCGCGCCGCCATGTCGCGCGCCGCCCGCGAGCTGCCGCCCTGGAAGATCTCCGGCAGCGGATCCAGCGGCTTGGGCTTCAGCGAGTAGTCGCGATAGCGATAAAAATCGCCGGCGAAGCTGAAGCTGGGCTCGGCCCAGATGCCGCGCAAACAGCGGATAAACTCTTCCGAGCGCAGGTAGCGCTCCTCATGATCCAGCCACGGCTCGCCGATGGCCTTGAACTCGCCGCGGAACCAGCCGCTGACGATATTGACCGCGATGCGCGCCTCCGAAAGGTGGCTGATGGTGGCGATCTGCTTGGCCGCCAGCGTGGGGTTCCACGGCCCCGGCAGCAGCGCGGCGATCACCTTCAGCTTCTCGGTGGAATCCAGCAGCGCCTGCGAAAACGACACCGACTCGTGCTGGTTGTCGGCGCCGTAACCGGCGGTGAAACGGATCTGGGTGAGCGCGTAGTCGAAACCGGCGCGCTCGGCAATCTGCGCCAGCTTGCGGTTGTAGCCGATGTCCCAACCGGTGCGCTGCGGGATGTTGCTGATCACCAGACCGCCGGAGACATTCGGCACCCAGTAGGCGAACTGAATAGGCTGCTGCGAGTGGTTTGCTGCTGACATGCTTCTCTCCCTCTGCTCGTTGGCGCCGTGATGCGGCACGCATATAACCATTATCGATTTACAAATATTGAAAACCTTGTTTTGGTTATAAATCCGATAGCAGAATGCGTGCCAACCGCCGCGTTAAGGCATCTGGCTGATAAACCGAGGGTTTAAAGCCGGCGGATTAAAGCGGGTGCTGCATTGGCAACAGCGGCTGGCGGGCGGCTGTTGGTTATGCAGCAAACCGCTCACCCCGCCAATCCAACCGTTCACCCGGCGGATCTGACCGCTGAGCGAAATACGCCTGTCTTCCCCCCTTACCCCCAGCGATGATGAGCTGTTCCTAAACCCGCCTTACCTCGGGAAAGACGCTACGGCTCACCGCGCCACTCTGACATCTCTTACAAGCGGATGAGTTCATTCATATTTTGCAGACTGGAATTAAGGATACCTCATGAAACGAGAGGGGATTTTAAAGCACATTCCGTGGATGCTGCTGGGGATACTCGGCGCAGCCTGCCTCGGCGTGGTGGCGCTGCGCCGCGGCGAACACATCAGCGCGCTGTGGATCGTCGTCGCTTCGGTGGCGGTGTATCTGGTGGCCTACCGCTACTACAGCCTGTACATCGCCACCAGGGTGATGAAGCTGGACGCCGGCCGCGCCACTCCGGCGGTGGTCAACAACGACGGCCTCAACTACGTGCCGACCAACAAGAACGTGCTGTTCGGCCACCACTTCGCCGCTATCGCCGGCGCCGGGCCGCTGGTGGGGCCGGTGCTGGCCGCGCAGGTCGGCTACCTGCCCGGCACGCTGTGGCTGCTGGGCGGCGTGGTGCTGGCGGGGGCGGTGCAGGACTTTATGGTGCTGTTCATCTCCTCGCGCCGCAACGGCGCCTCGCTCGGTGAGATCATCAAAAAAGAGATGGGGCCGATACCAGGGACCATTGCGCTGTTCGGCTGCTTCCTGATCATGATCATCATCCTGGCGGTGCTGGCGCTGATCGTGGTGAAAGCGCTGGCGGAAAGCCCGTGGGGCGTGTTCACCGTCTGCTCCACCGTGCCGATCGCGCTGTTTATGGGCATCTACATGCGCTACCTGCGCCCCGGCCGCGTGGGTGAAGTGTCAGTCATCGGCATCGTGCTGCTGGTGGCCGCCATCTGGTTCGGCGGCGTGGTGGCGCACGACCCGTACTGGGGCCCGGCGCTGACCTTTAAAGACACCACCATCACCTTCACGCTGATCGGCTACGCCTTTGTCTCCGCCCTGCTGCCGGTATGGCTGATCCTGGCGCCGCGCGACTACCTGGCCACCTTCCTGAAAATCGGCGTGATCGTCGGGCTGGCGATCGGCATCGTGATCCTCAACCCTGAGCTGAAAATGCCGGCGGTGACCCAGTTCGTCGACGGCACCGGCCCGGTGTGGAAAGGCACCCTGTTCCCATTCCTGTTCATCACCATCGCCTGCGGCGCGGTCTCCGGCTTCCATGCGCTGATCGCCTCCGGCACCACGCCGAAGCTGCTGGCCAATGAGACCGACGCGCGCTTTATCGGCTACGGCGCGATGCTGATGGAGTCCTTCGTCGCCATCATGGCGCTGGTGGCGGCGTCCATCATCGAGCCGGGCCTGTACTTCGCCATGAACACCCCGCCGGCGGCGCTGGGCATCACCATGCCGGACCTGCACCGCCTGGGCACCGAAGACGCGCCGATGATCATGGCTTCGCTGAAGGACGTGACCGTGCACGCAGCGGCGGCGGTCAGTTCCTGGGGCTTCGTCATCAGCCCGGAACAGATCCTGCAGACCGCCACCGACATCGGCGAACCTTCGGTGCTGAACCGCGCCGGCGGCGCGCCAACGCTGGCGGTGGGCATCGCCCACGTGTTCCACCAGATCATTCCGGGCGCCAACATGGGCTTCTGGTACCACTTCGGCATTCTGTTCGAGGCGCTGTTCATCCTGACCGCGCTGGACGCCGGCACCCGCTCCGGCCGCTTCATGCTGCAGGATCTGCTGGGCAACTTCGTGCCGTTCCTGAAGAAAACCGACTCGCTGGTGGCCGGCATTGTCGGCACCGCCGGCTGCGTCGGGCTGTGGGGCTACCTGCTGTATCAGGGCGTGGTGGATCCGCTCGGCGGCGTGAAGAGCCTGTGGCCGCTGTTCGGCATCTCCAACCAGATGCTGGCCGCCGTGGCGCTGGTGCTGGGCACCGTGGTGCTGATTAAGATGAAGCGCACCCAATACATCTGGGTGACCGTGCTGCCGGCGGTGTGGCTGCTGATCTGCACCACCTACGCGCTGGGCCTGAAGCTGTTCAGCGACAACCCGCAGCTGGAAGGCTTCTTCTTCCTGGCCGGCGAATACAAGCGCAAGATCGCCGAAGGCGGCGCCGAGCTGAGCGCCCAGCAGATCGCCAACATGAACCACATCGTGGTGAACAACTACACCAACGCCGGACTGAGCATTCTGTTCCTGCTGGTGGTGTACAGCATCATCTTCTATGGGGTGAAAACCGCGATGGCGGCGCACAAGAACCCGAAACGCACCGACCAGGAAACGCCTTACGTGCCGGTGCCGCAGGCCGCGCCCGCCGACGGCGTAACTGAGGGGGAGGTCAAAGTTTCGACCCAGCATTGATGTGATTTAACGGATACCCTGCATAATAAAATCAGTTATGCAGTACCGACATGAAAGTTAACCGGTACCCAAAGGATTTCGGGCCGCAGCAAGGCGGCAAGTGAGCGAATCCCCAGGAGCTTACTCAAGTAAGTGACTGGGGTTCGGGAGTGCAGCCAACACCGCTGCGGTTCGAAAGACGAAGGGTAAGCAGGGTATTTGGGAGTAAGAAACTATGTTCGGAAATCTTGGCCAGGCGGGAAAGTACCTCGGGCAGGCGGCGCGCATGTTGGTGGGCGTGCCTGACTACGATACCTACGTCCAGCACATGAAAGACAACCACCCGGACAAGCCGGTGATGACCTATAAAGAATTTTTCCGCGAGCGCCAGCAAGCGCGCTACGGCGGCGACGGCAAAGGCGGCATGCGCTGCTGTTAACCCGCAGTCACAAGGACCCGTATGAAACCCATTGCAGTCACCATCCTGACCGGCTTTTTGGGCGCCGGCAAAACCACCCTGCTGCGCCACATCCTGAACGCCGAACACGGCTATAAAATCGCGGTCATCGAGAACGAGTTCGGCGAAGTGCCGATCGACGACGCGCTGATCGGCGATCGCGCCAGCCGCATCACCACCCTGAGCAACGGCTGCATCTGCTGCAGCAAGTCCAACGAACTGGCGGACGCGCTGCTGGATCTGCTGGACGGCGTCGACAGCGGCCAGCTAGCGTTCGACCGGCTGATCATCGAATGCACCGGCATGGCCGATCCCGGCCCGATTACCCAGACCTTTTTCTCGCACGAGATCCTGTGCGAGCGCTTCCTGCTGGACGGCATCATCACCCTGGTGGACGCGGCACACGCCGAGCAGCAGCTGAGCCAGTTCAGCATCGCCCAGGCGCAGGTGGGCTACGCCGACCGCCTCCTGCTGACCAAAACCGACGTGGCGCCGGACTGCGAGGCGCTGATCCAACGGCTGCAGCGGATGAACGCCCGCGCGCCGGTGTACAAGGTGACGCACGGCGATATCGATCTGAGCGTGCTGTTCGACATCGAAGGCTTTACGCTGAACGACAAGCTGAACCTGACGCCGCCCGCCCCGCTGTTCCACCGCATCCCGCAGCCGCAGAGCGACATCCGCTCGATCGTGGTAACGCTGGAGCGCCCGCTGCCGCTGATGCAAATCTCCGAGGTGATGGAAGGCCTGCTGCTGGAATACGCCGACAACCTGCTGCGCTACAAAGGCATTCTGTCCATCGAAGACGAACCGCGCCGCCTGCTGTTCCAGGGCGTACAGCGGCTGTATAACGCCGACTGGGATCGGGAATGGCTGCCGGAGGAAGAGCGCAAGAGCACCTTGGTATTTATTGGTGTGGATCTGCCGGAGGAGGAGATTCGGGGGCGGCTGCGTTGAGCAAGAGGAGACGTCAGCGAGATCGCGCTGTCATGATGAGAAGAAGAAATGGGGAAAACGGCGGCAACCCGCAACGGGTTGCCTGACCGAAAGCGTTATCGTTTGGCGAACGACTTAAGGAACCTGAGGTTCCTCACCAGCACCACGGCCAGTAAGACACCCCAATAGACAAACAGCTCATATTTCATTTTCTCGCCTGCCAGCGCTGAAACCGATGCCCCCGCCAGACAGAGGAAAGTGAAGAAATACATTTCAAAACGTGGCATGGTCTTCCAGCTGATAATCGAGAACTCCGTTCTCAGGATCAGGAATGCCCAGAAGGCCAGACAGGTGCTTACCGCCGCGCCACCGGCGCCGAAACGTGGCACCAGCAATGCGTTTGAGGTGATATTGACGACCAAAGCAACTAATGAAACAAACATAGAATAGAGCGTTTTTCGACTTAAACCGATCCCCACCGCCGTGGTCTCGGAAAGCGTATAAAGCAATGGCGCGCCCAGACAAGCAATAAGAACATACTTAACGTCAATGTATTCTTTGGGCAAAACATAATCCGTAATCCAAGAAAAAAGCCCACCCAGGCTGAACAGGCAAACCACGGCAATCAGCATGCACTGCGTGACCTTGGTTACCATCTGCTGTTCGCCGCCTTCGTTAGACTCCGCCAGCTTGTACACCATCGGCGCCCACACGGTAGAGAACACACTTTGCAGGATGCTCGCCACGCCGGCGAAGCTAACCGCCACCGAGAAGATCGCCAGCTGTTCAAAGCCGGAATAGGCTCGCACGAACATCCTATCGACAGTGGTTAACCCCCAAAACGCCAACCCGCCCAAGATCAGCGGATAGCCAAACTTGAGCATCGCTTTCAGTTTGCCGTAGTCCAGCGAACTGCGCAGTGCGGCTATCCAATCCGCCCGGGAAGACCACATCAGCATCAGCGACACGGCGATAAAACCGACGGCGTTCGCCACCACCAACTGCATCAGCGTATGCTGGGTAAACAGAACATAGCACAGGCCAATGACGATCAGCGTCATCAGCTTGGGCATCAGTTGGCTGAGCGAAAACGCCATCCCCTTCTCCTGCATCCTGAGTATCAGGGACAAGAAACGGTTGATGAACGACGCCAAAAGAATCAACATGATAAGCCAGCTTATCGCCGTGTCTTTCTGTTCGAACAGCAACGCGGACAAACTGCCGGGGAACAGCAGGAACGCCGCACTGATGACTACGATCATCAGCAAGCCGGGGAAAGCGACGTTCTTCAACAGCTGCCCGCGATCGGTTTCACCGTGGTATTCCCGAACGTAAGCCTGATCAAGCCCCAAACTGAAAAACAGCACGCAGAAAGACACGGCCACATTCAGCATGCTGATTCGGCCTACGTCGTCTGCCGAAAACAGCCAGGTAATGACCGGCAGGGTCAACAACCCCAGCGCGGCATTACCGATCGGCCCGATGGCGAACGCCAGGATCTTGCGGGCGTTCACTCAAAGAACCTCACTACGCTTTCAATAACTTTATTCTGATCGGCATCGGTCATTTTGTAGTACAGCGGCAGGCGAACCAGTCTCTCGCTTTCGCGGGTGGTGTAGTTGTCTTCGCCAATGAAGGTGCCGAAGACCTTGCCCGCCGGCGCCGAGTGCAGCGGAATATAATGGAATACCGCCATCACGCCACAGGCCTTCAGGTGAGCGATGAACTGCGTTCTTTGCTCGATATCCTTCAGCTTCACATAGAACATATGCGCATTATGCTCGCAGTCCGCCGGGATGGTCGGCAACGTCAGCAGCCCTTTCTCCGCCAGCGGCGCAAAGCTCGCATAGTACTTGTGCCAGGTCGCCAGTCGGTTATCGTTAATCTCATCAGCCAGTTCCAACTGCCCCCACAGGCAAGCCGACTGCAGTTCACCCGGCAGGAAGCTGCTGCCGAAATCGACCCAGGTATATTTGTCCACCTGGCCGCGCAGGAACTGGCTGCGGTCGGTACCCTTCTCACGCAGAATTTCGGCGCGTTTGATAAAGCGTTCGTCATTGATCACCAACGCGCCGCCTTCACCACCGCTGGTGTAGTTTTTGGTTTCATGGAAGCTGAAAGCCGCCAGGTGACCTTTAACGCCAACGAAATCGCCTTTGTATTTGCTCATGACGCCCTGCGCGGCGTCTTCAACCACCAGCAGGTTATGCTGGTCGGCCAGGCGCATGATCGCATCCATATCGCAGGAGACGCCGGCGTAATGCACGGGCACAATGGCTTTGGTTTTATCGGTGATCGCCGCAGCCACCAGCGCTGCATCCATATTCATGGTTTCAGGGTGGATATCGACGAATTTGATTTTCGCGCCGCGCAACACGAAGGCATTGGCGGTACTGACGAAGGTGTAGCTTGGCATGATAACTTCGTCGCCCGGCTGGATATCAACCAGCAGCGCGGCGATCTCCAGCGCGGCGGTGCAAGATGGGGTCAACAGCGCGTGTTTGCACCCCAGCTTGCTTTCAAACCATTTCTGGCACTGTTTGCCGAACGGGCCGTCGCCCGACAATTTCCCATTCTCCAACGCCGCATTGATATATTGAATTTCGTTGCCGGTTACCGGTGGTTTGTTGAACGGTATCATGTTATCCCTTGTTGTCGATTCTGAATGCATGCCGGGGCGATGTGCCGTGCGGCATCAGGAAGTAAAGACGGCCTTTAACTGCGCGGTAAGGTTCTCAGCGGAGAAATAGGCTTCGATTTTTTGCTCGTTGTCATGCTTTTCCGCCGCGCTCAGGCTGCGTAGCGAAAACGTTTGAAGATCCAATACCTGGATATTCTTTTCTTGAAAGAAGTCCCACTGCGTGGTGCCTGGATTCAAAAACACCGTTTTTTTCAGCCCCAGCAGGGAAATGGTGTTACCCATCGCCTGTTGGCGATGATGGTTGAACACCGCGATATCCACTTTCCCCAGCAGCGTCAGGTAGTGTTGGAAAGGCATAAAGTCGGTTAATGGTACAAATTTCTCGCCAAAGCGCCGCGTGCCTTCGGCCACCACTTCTGCCGCATAGCGTTTATTGCCATAGGAAAGCGGTACGACGAGCTCAATATTCTCGTTTTTGTACGTTTCCAATATATCAAACGCGGAAAAATGATTATTAGTTGGATCGGCAGAATTACCCAGCAGAATGGTGGTTTTACCGTCCTCGCCCGCCGCACGTTCATCAATGACGTTTTTCTTGTATACGTTGCTGGTATACAGCAGGCACTCATGCCACCGGCCGGTGCAGCCGTACCACTTTTTAGCCAACTCGTAATCGCCCTTGATGTAAGTGACAAAGTTGCCCATACGCTTAATGGCCGGGCGGCGGAGAAGCTCTGTCAGGCGCCATTTGAAGTTACGCTTGCCGATTTGGTATTGGTAAAGGTCACCCCCCCATATGAACCAATAGCATTTTTTTAATACCCAAGGGGTCAACAGCAGCAACAGCGCCATCTTGATGCCGTGGAAGCTGTGCAGAATCACCCGATCGTGACGTTGAATGGCCTTCATCAACTTCAACGTCGGCTTGACGTTACCAAACAGATCCGCCCCGAGATAGTGAACGTTATCCGCCGGCGGCAAAGCGAAACGCACCTTATCGCCATAGACCCAAAACGTGTGTTCATCGGGATCGAATTTCTCATTCACAAATTCAATGAATGAAGGAATAAATTTATCCAGAGGACAAATATGTACAGTGCTCATATCCGCTCTATATGCAGGTTCGTCCAGTGCCCCGCCACGCTCCGGGTGTTCAAAGCACGGCGGGCCGGGGTTATTTTTCCGCGATCAGCTGCGACAGATACTGGCCATACAGCGTTTTGCCGAGCAGCTTGGCTTCGGTGGCCAGTTGCTCACGCGTCAACCAGCCTTTTCGGTAGGCGATCTCTTCCAGACAAGCGACCTTGAAGCCCTGACGCTTCTCAATAGTGTGTATAAACTGAGAGGCCTCGATCAAACTGTCGTGCGTGCCGGTGTCCAGCCAGGCGAAACCGCGCCCCAGCAGCTCGACGTTCAGCGTGCCGCGCTCCAGATACATCTGGTTGAGCGTGGTGATTTCCAGCTCACCGCGCGCCGACGGCTTAACCTGCTTGGCCATCTCAACCACGTGATGGTCATAGAAATAAAGCCCGGTGACCGCCCAGTTGGATTTTGGCACGGCCGGTTTTTCTTCCAGCGACAACGCGCGGAAGTTATCGTCGAACTCCACCACGCCGAAACGTTCAGGGTCCATCACCTGATAGCCGAAAACCGTCGCCCCTTCGCTGCGCTTCACCACCGACTCCAGCTTGTTGCCGAAGCCCTGGCCGAAGTGAATGTTGTCGCCAAGCACCAGTGCGCAGCTGTCACCGCCGATGAACGCTTCGCCAATGAGGAAGGCCTGCGCCAGGCCGTCCGGGCTCGGCTGAATTTCATAACTCAGATTGATGCCGAAACGGCTACCGTCACCCAGCAAGCGCTTGAAGGAGGGCATATCTTCCGGAGTGGAGATGATCAGGATATCCCGAATGCCCGCCAGCATCAGCACCGAGATCGGGTAATAGACCATCGGCTTATCGTAAATCGGCAGCAACTGCTTGGAAACGCCGCGCGTGATGGGATAGAGACGCGTGCCGGAACCGCCCGCTAAAACAATGCCTTTCATTCTTCTTCCTTAAAAATCGATTAACGGGTCAAACCCAGACGCTCGCCGGCATAGGAGCCGTCTTTCACCCGGCTCCACCAGGCTTCGTTCGCCAGATACCATTCCACGGTTTTGCGAATGCCGCTTTCAAAGGTCTCTTGCGGCTTCCACCCCAACTCCGCATCGATCTTGGCGGCGTCGATCGCATAGCGCATATCGTGGCCCGGGCGATCGGTCACAAAGGTGATGAGATCCGCATAATGCGCGATATCACCCGGTTTGTGCGGCACCAGCTCATCCAGCAGTGCGCAAATGGTTTGCACCACTTCGATATTTTTGCGCTCGTTGTGACCACCGATATTATAGGTTTCCCCCACCGCGCCTTCGGTGACCACCTTATACAGCGCCCGCGCATGATCTTCTACATATAACCAGTCGCGCACCTGCGCGCCGTTGCCGTATACCGGCAGCGGCTTGCCTTCCAGCGCGTTCAGGATCGTCAGCGGGATCAGCTTTTCCGGGAAATGGTAAGGGCCATAGTTGTTCGAACAATTGGTGACAACGGTCGGTAAACCGTAGGTGCGCAACCAGGCGCGCACCAGGTGATCGCTGGCCGCTTTGGAGGCGGAATACGGGCTGCTTGGCGCATAAGGCGTAGTTTCGGTAAACAGATCGTCGGTGCCGTGCAGATCGCCGTACACCTCGTCGGTGGAGATGTGATGGAAACGGAACGCCTGCTTGCGCTCGGCGTCCAAGGCGTGCCAATACTGGCGAGCCGCCTCCAGTAAGGTGTAGGTGCCGACGATGTTGGTTTCGATAAAGGCGGCCGGGCCGTCAATAGAACGATCGACGTGACTTTCGGCGGCCAGGTGCATCACCGCATCGGGCTGAAAGGCGGCGAACACGCGATCCAACGCCTGACGGTCGCAAATATCGACCTGCTCGAAGGAGTAACGATCGCTATCGGCGATCGGCGCCAGGGATTCGAGGTTACCGGCATAGGTCAGGCTATCCAGCACCAAAATGTGATCAGCGGTATCATTGATAATATGGCGGGCAACGGCCGAGCCAATAAACCCGGCACCGCCGGTAACGATAATTTTCATAGAATCCTCTAAAATACGCCGTGGTCATTTCATCGCCACATTGTTTTACATGCGCATAAAACGGCTAAAGGCTTTTTCCTGGGTAAACACCCTGCCGGTAATCGAATAACAACATTCCCACCACGCCGCCGCGAGCAAGCCCCTAAAACCAACAGAGCTGCATCGCAGCTCTGTTGGTTTTAGGTCGGCACGCAACCGTCGTGTTCGGATATTGTCGCCGGAAACGCCGGATGGCTACGCTACCGCCCTTGGCTCACAGACGCCAATCTCTGGTGGTCGCTCGGGTATTGCCGCCGGACGGCGACATGCTCAGGCCATTCATCCGCAGGGCCGCAAGGCTGGCCAGTGAAACCGTTCACCGACGCAACGCAGGAAGCCATGCCGAGACAGAAGAAAGCGCGATGCTTTCAACCGCTAAAGGCGGGTGGGAACGGCCAAACTTTCGGGGGATAACATAACGTATAGCGGCTCGAAAGAGCAGTCTTGGGGCGCTCTTTCAGATTATTACTCAGGGTGGTAAGGGGAAACGGCTGAAACGCCGCCGCGGAAAAGCATGGTGGCAGGATGACATCGCTGCGCCGAGTGACGAGGGCTTAGGCGGCCAGCCTGGACCTTAACCCTCCGGACGCATTTCCGGGTTCAATCCCGCTCGTACGGCCCCGCCGCCACCGACTCGCGCTCGATCAGGCTGGCCGGGAAGCTGGGGCGCTTACTCAGCTCGCCGCCGTCCAGCATCGACAGCAGGCGGTTGATGGTCTCCTGGATCATCTCGGTGACCGGCATCTTCATGCTCGACAGCGACGGCACGGTATAGGGCGCCAGCGGGATGTCGTCGAAGCCGATGACCGATACTGCCTCCGGCACCGCCACGCCACGCTCCGCCAGCCGCTTCATCGCGCCGATGGCCATTTCGTCGTTGCCGGCGACGATGGCGCTGAACGGCTGCCCGCCGGCCAGCAGCGCATCGACCGCCGCCACGCCGCTTTGCGCGTGCCATTTCCCTTCGACGATCAACGCCTCGTTAACCGCAATGCCCTGCTGCGCCAGCGCGGATTTGTAGCCAGAAAGCCGCTCCAGCCCGGTGGGGGAATCGAGCGAGCCAGTGATAAAGGCGATGTCGCGATGCCCGCGCGCGATCAGGTGCGCCACCGCCGCCGCGCCAGCGGCGTGCTGATCGCTGAAGATGCAGTAGCTGTCGTTCAGCCGCAGCCGCCGGTTGATCACCAGAATCGGCTGGCGGTGTTGGGAGACAATCTCGTCCATTTCCGCGATCGACAGAAAACGCGGGTAGATGATCACCCCGTCGCAGCGCAGATCCAGCAAAAACTGAATGGCGGCCCGCTCCTCTTCGGCGGTGTGCTTGCCGTCCGCCAGGATCAGTTGGCGGCCGTTCGCCTCCATGATGCGCGCCGACTGCGCCATCAGTTCGCTGAAATAGTTGCCGCTGTAGAGGGTGTTGGTGACCACCAGGCCGAGGGTTTGGGTGGTGTTGGTCGCCAGGCTGCGCGCCAGCAGGTTGGGCCGATAGCCGGTTTCCGCGATGGCTTTTTCCACCAACGCGCGTTTCTCCTCGCTGACATAGCCGCTGCCGGACAAAACGCGCGACACCGTCGCCTTTGAAACGCCGGCCTTTTTCGCCACCTCGAGTATCGTTGCCATCTGTGCGCCGCCAAAATCCATGGGTTCAGCGCAGTCTACCCAAGACGCCCGGCGTTTGAAACGTTTTCACGCCCCTGCACAGCGGTATGCGCTTACCCCTAACGATCCAGATCACGAAAACGCAACGCCAAAAACCATAGTCCTTGCCAACAACAAAACACCAATACATGATTTTGTGAAACCGGTTTCTTATGGGCGTTTCATACGGATGGAACGACGGATCGCCCAGGCAGTAAATATTCGCCTTTGGGCTATCCGAATTGCTATCTGAGAGACGACACGCCATGCCGAAGAACTACGCAGAGATCTCGCACGCCATCGTGGCCGCCCTGGGCGGCACGGGCAATATCGAGGCCGTGACCCACTGCATGACCCGCCTGAGATTCGTGGTGAAAGACAAAGCGCGGATCGACACGCCGGCGCTGAAGGCCATCGACGGCGTGCTGGGCGTGGTGCACAGCGGTGAGCAGTGCCAGGTGATCATCGGCAACGAGGTGGCCAAAGCCTATCAGGCGGTGCTGGCGCTCGGCATGCCGGGCGCGGCGGCCCCCGCCGCCCCGGTAAAACGCCAGCTCACCCTGAAGGGCATCGGCGCCGGCATTCTCGACGCGCTGGTGGGCACCATGTCGCCCCTGATCCCCGCCATCATCGGCGGCTCGATGGTGAAGCTGCTGGCGATGATCCTGGATATGGCCGGGGTATTCGAGAAAGGCTCCTCGACCCTCGTCATCCTCAACGTGATCGGCGACGGCGCGTTCTTCTTCCTGCCGGTGATGGTCGCCGCCTCGGCGGCGCTGAAGTTCAAAACCAACATGTCATTGGCGATCGCCATCGCCGGGGTGCTGGTGCATCCCAACTTTATCGATCTGATGGCCAAGGCGGCGCAAGGCCAGGCGGTGGAATTCGCCTTCATCCCGGTGACGGCGGTGAAATACACCTACACGGTGATCCCGGCGCTGGTGATGACCTGGATCCTGTCGCACATCGAACGCGGGGTGGATCGCATCACCCCGGCGGTGACCAAGAACTTCCTCAAGCCGATGCTGATCGTATTGATCGCCGCGCCGATCGCCATTCTGCTTATCGGGCCGCTCGGCATCTGGATCGGCAGCGGCATCTCTGCGCTGGTCTACACCGTGCACGGCTACCTGGGCTGGCTTTCCGTGGCCATCATGGGGGCGATTTGGCCGCTGCTGGTGATCACCGGCATGCACCGGGTGTTTACCCCGACCATCATCCAGACCATCGCCGAGACCGGCAAAGAGGGCATGGTGATGCCTTCGGAGATCGGCGCCAACCTGTCGCTGGGCGGCGCTTCGCTGGCGGTGGCGCTGAAAACCAAGAACCGCGAACTACGCCAGACCGCGCTGGCCGCCGCGGCCTCCGCCATCGTGGCGGGGATTTCCGAACCGGCGCTGTACGGCGTGGCGGTACGCCTGAAGCGGCCGCTGGTCGCGAGCCTGATCAGCGGCTTTGTCTGTGGCGCGGTCGCCGGCATCGGCGGGTTGGCCAGCCATTCGATGGCCTCGCCCGGGCTGTTCACCAGCGTGCAGTTCTTCGATCCGGCCAACCCGATGAGCATCGTGTGGGTGGTGGCGGTGATGGCGCTCTCGGTGGTGCTGTCGTTCGCGCTCACGCTGATGCTGGGCTTCGAGGATCTGCCGGAAAACGCCGCCGCGCCCGGCCAAACCGCACCGGCGGCGAACGCCGCCGGCGCAACGCAATGAGACACCAGAGGATTGCATGTCCGATTCAACATTCCCTAAAGGATTTTTATGGGGCGGCGCTTTAGCCGCCAACCAGGCGGAAGGCGGCTATCGCGAGGGCGGCAAAGGGCTGACCACCGTCGATATGATCCCGCACGGCCCACACCGCATGGCGGTCAAACTCGGGCTGGAGAAGCGCTTTAGCCTGCGCGACGACGAGTTTTACCCCAGCCACGACGCCATCGATTTCTACCACCGCTACCGCGACGACATCGCGCTGATGGCGGAGATAGGCTTTACCGTGTTCCGCACCTCCATCGCCTGGAGCCGGATTTATCCCAACGGTGACGAGCTGACGCCCAATCCCGAAGGCATCGCCTTCTACCGCAGCCTGTTCGAAGAGTGTCGCCAATACGGCATCGAGCCGCTGGTGACCCTGTGCCATTTCGACGTGCCGATGCACCTGGTGACCGAATACGGCTCCTGGCGCAGCCGCAAGATGGTGGAGTTCTTCACCCGCTACGCCCGCACCTGCTTCGAAGCCTTCGACGGGCTGGTGAAATACTGGCTGACTTTCAACGAGATCAACATCCTGCTGCACAGCCCGTTCTCCGGCGCCGGGCTGGTGTTTGAAGCGGACGAAAACCCCGAACAGGTGAAATACCAGGCCGCGCACCACGAACTGGTGGCCAGCGCGCTGGCGACGCGCATCGCCCACGAAGTGAACCCCGCCAACCAGGTGGGCTGCATGCTGGCCGGCGGCAACTTCTACCCGTGGTCCAGCAAGCCGGAAGACGTGTGGGCCGCGCTGGAGAAAGACCGCGAGAACCTGTTCTTTATCGACGTGCAGGCGCGCGGCGCTTACCCCTCCTACGCCGCCCGCGTCTTCCGCGAGAAAGACGTCAGCATCGTCATGGAACCGGAAGACGCCGACATCCTGAAACACACCGTCGACTTCGTCTCCTTCAGCTACTACGCCTCGCGCTGCGCCTCCGCCGACATGAACGACAACAACAGCAGCGCCGCCAACGTGGTGAAATCGCTGGCGAACCCGCACCTGCCGCGCAGCGACTGGGGCTGGGGCATCGATCCGCTGGGGCTGCGCATCACCATGAACATGATGTACGACCGCTACCAAAAACCGCTGTTCCTGGTGGAAAACGGCCTGGGCGCACACGACGAGTTCAATGCAGCAGGCGAGATAGAAGACGACTACCGCATCAGCTACCTGCGCGAACACATCCGCGCCATGGCCGACGCCATCGCCGACGGCGTGCCGGTGCTGGGTTACACCACCTGGGGCTGCATCGACCTGGTGGCCGCCTCGACCGGCGAAATGAGCAAGCGCTACGGCTTTGTCTACGTCGACCGCGACGACCAGGGCAACGGCACCCTCGCCCGCACCCGCAAGAAATCGTTCTGGTGGTATAAGAAAGTGATTGCCAGCAATGGGGGGGATTTGGGGTAGGTTTGGGGCGGTGGCGGTGGAGTTAGCGTGGGGTGTGGAGGGCTTCCAACCTAAGTTGATTGCCTTCCTGCTGCACAACGAATTCGGCGACGAATTCGCGTGCAGAGGGGAACTCACCTGCGTGTTCTTTCTTCTGGGAGACCAGCTTCGCGGAGAAGTGGTATTGCTGCCCCGGCGTAAATACGTAGCCCTCATCAGGGACACACTGATTGGGGGCGACATCCCGCAGTGGATCGAAGAATTTGAATGTACGACTCTGCGCCTCATCCAATCGGTAAATTGAGATGCCCACGAGCTTTTCGTCTCCCTGCGGCTGAACGGTGATGCATACTTTGCCCTCACGCAGGTTGGCGGTAGCGGGGTAGTCTACGGGGATACGATCGCCTATCGACGGACAGCCGGCGAGCAGGAAGGGGAATGCGAGGAGGAAGATCCGTTTCATTTTGTCTCTGCGTTATCTGCTGCCCTGCGTGATATTTTCAATTTCGTAAGCGCCGTTGAGCTTTTTCACTTTGAAGTGAGCAATAAAGGCCCTGCCGGAAATATCCTGCAGGTTTCTGCGCTTCTCAATCGACACAAAATTTAGCCTCATGCTGTAGATATGATTTTCCCGAAACGGGTAATCGTTTTGCGTAACGCAAATGCCCTTTTTAAGATCCTGATTCCCCACCTCAATCAATTTCTCATCAGCATCACCACTGAGATAGAGCGTATCTGGCCTTTCGTTTTCCTTTGGTGACGGAGAGATGCAGATGTCGCCATTCGCTTTAGTATGGGCGGTGATAGGGATATCCGGCGCATAGCGCTGATCGAGACGATCGCCGGTGCAGGCGCTTAACAATATCGCTCCTGCAATGACCAGTACGCAATTAGCTTTCATCATATTCCATTATTTATAAATCTTAATGAAGAAATATTATCCATGAATGGATGACTGATAGTTCAACGAAAATATGATATGCCGAATTGCGAGGTACATTCCAATCCTAAAAGTAAATAAACTGTAATTCTATACAGATTATTTTTTCCTTTTACTGATAACGCTATAGTTTTTTCGCTGTGACAAAATCCGCAGCCGGAGTTAGCGTTCCGAATCTGACATACTACCGCTGTATTATGTAATAATGCAGCAGCTTCAGTTCACGCCAAATAATGGTGGCTCAGGCGGGGGCTTCGCAAGAAGCGCCGGTTCGTATGTCCCGGTGACGCTAACCCCGTCTGGGCTACCACCCGAGTTTAGCGTCTCTGGTGATAGTCATTAACTAATGACATACGGAGATGCACCCATGACAAAGGTTCCCACTACAGAATCCGTTGCAAACACTCTCACCCTCTATCGCCAACTGTTTAACCACCTCGATCTCAGCGCTTTTAATCCCTCAGAACTCTTAGACCTGGCCGCCCTCTCTGCCGAACAGGCGGAAGGGCTGTGCCACGGCCTGATGCTATTCGGCCATTTACTGCAAAAGCACCCACAGCTGGACACTGAAGGCAGGGAACAGCTGAATCACTATCTCAACGCCACGGCGCATCTGGTTCCTGCGTTGTGTAATCTTTATGGGCGGGCGCTGCGGGAGATGGAAACCTGCGGCTAACGTAAATGGCAATCAGGGCGATGCCTGTACTCGTCGCCCTTCCCACTCAGCATTTCCAATAGATCTGACTGACATATCACAACAAAAACATTCATCAAGGTAGGCATTTCCTCCCCTACCTGGCATAGTTAACGCATTCGGTAAATCGATGAGTTAACTGCTGGGTATTGATGCATACTGCTCTCGTCAGCAAGCACATTGCTCAGAGTCAACTCGGCAAGGTGAGGGAGTAGTTTTGGCAACTGCAATAGAGGCGTTATCTTCAAAAGAATCCGTTTTAAAAGCCATCGAAGAATATAAAAAACTTGGCCGAGATGAATTCTTAAAACAACATGAAATAAAACGATTTAAAAAATACACCCTTCATTATAATGGCGAGAAGTACGACATCCGAGGCATTGCCGCTAGAGCATACCGTGAGCAGCATGGCTATCCGTTTAAAGGAATCAATGCCGATAGCGGCACGGAAAAAGCCATTCAATTTCTCAAGGACCTCGGTTTTAAGATCGTCGAAACACCGCATCCTTTTGATTATTTAACCGAAGGCAAACTGTACACACGCAAAGCGCTTATCGAGCTTTATGGCGGGCAGCTGCAAGGCGGTATCTGGACCCCGCGGGAATTCCCGGTAATCTTTATCTTCACCGGAGAAAGCGGCGAAACCTACGGCTACAAAGATGGATGGACAGCCGAAGGCAGCTTCTCTTATACGGGGGAAGGCCAAAAAGGCCCTATGGAATTTATTCGTGGCAATAAATCCATCCGCGACCATAAAAAAGACGGCAAAGACATCTTCCTATTCGAAGACAACAAGAAAGAAAAAGGCGTCCGCTATCTTGGCATGTTTGAGTGCGACTCTTGGGATCACATTCAGTGCTTAGATTTCGAAAATAACATGCGCCAAGGCATCACCTTTAACCTGTTCAAAGTCTCATCACTGCACGCGGTCGAAGAAGAAGCAGAAACCGATGAAGCCGATACGCAGACAGAAACGCTCGAACAGTTACGCAAGAAGGCACTGCAGTCCTCAAAGCAATCGGGCCAGCGCCAACAGAGCGACAGCAAAAAATCCTGGTTCAAACGCAGTGAAGACGTAAAAAAATACGTGCTCAAGCGCGCCAATGGCATCTGCGAAGCCTGCGAGCAGCCGGCACCGTTCAAGAAAAGGAACGGCGAGCCCTACCTCGAACCCCATCACACCAAACGCTTAGCCGACGAAGGCCCCGATCACCCGCAGTGGGTGGGTGCTATCTGCCCGACTTGCCATCGCCGGATTCATAGCGGGGTGGATGGGAAAGAGGTGAATAAGCAGCTGATGGTGAAGTTGGAGTTGAAAGAGGCCGCTATCGGTTAAAAGTTGCCTGCAACAGCGTGCTACCTGTCAACTTCAAAACCGAGTTTGTGCAGTATCATAGGAATAATAAGGAAAAACAGGGAACCTCAGCATGTCAGTACCTACCTACGACCAATTCATCGAGCCAGTGCTTCGCTTTTTGGCAACCAAGCCCGAAGGCGCACTTGCTCGAGATGTGCAAGATGCAGCAGCAGACATACTCAACCTAAACGAAGAACAACGAGCAGAAACCATTGCCAGCGGCCAATTGGTTTATAAGAACCGTACCGGCTGGACTGACCCCACGACCGTAGACATATCCTGTCCTCGCGACGAGGCCCGTTCAAAGGCCTCCGGACTGACGCCACCGAGATGACTGTGACGCCGGGCCCGGTTGTAGAACACTTCAATGTAATCGAAGATATCCGCCCGGGCCAGATCCCGGGTTTTGTATATTCTCTTCCTGATGCGTTCTTTTTTCAGTGAACTGAAGAACGATTCGGCCACCGCATTATCCCAACAGTTGCCACACCGGCTCATACTGGGTGCCAGGTTATTGGCCCGACAGAACCGTTGCCAGTCGTCGCTGCCGTACTGGCTGCCCTGGTCTGAGTGCACGATGACCTCGCTGTCCGGTTTACGTCGCCAGACCGCCATCATCAGCGCATCCAGTGCCAGTTCGCGTGAGAGGGTCGGCTTCATCGACCAACCCACCACGTTACGGGCAAAGAGGTCGATAACCACCGCCAGATACAACCATCCCTGCCAGGTCCGGATATAAGTGATGTCGGTGACCCAGACCTGATTGGCCCGGACAACGGTAAACTGCCGCTGTACGCGATTAGGGGCAACCACCGAAGATCGGCCGGCGATACGCCGTGGTGCTTTATAGCCCCGCACGGCTTTAATCCGGTTCAGTTGCATAATACGGCCCACCCGGTTTTTGCCGCAGGTTTCCCCGATTTCGTTCAGATCGCCATGAACCCGCCGGTAACCGTATACGCATCCGCTCAGTGAATATGAATCACAGATAAGCGTCAGCAGACGCTGGTTATCTTTATCACGCGCCGAGACCGGGTTGTGCAGCCACGCGTAGAACCCGGCCCGGGCGACATGCAGTACCCGACACATCGTCATCACACCCCATACAGTGCGGTGCTCATTGATAAAGCAGTACTTCAGTCGGGCTCCCTTGCAAAGTACCGCGCAGCCTTTTTCAGGATATCCCGTTCTTCTTCGGTACGTTTTAGCTGTGCCCGTAGTTTCAGGATCTCGCTTTCGGCTTCCAGTAAATCCCGGGCATGCTGTTCGCTGTTATCAGGTTTGATAGCTCGTAGCCACTTATAGAGGCTGTGTGCAGAAACACCCAAACGGTCAGATACTTCGGCAACGGAATAACCGCGTTCCGTTATCTGACGGACAGCTTCTTCCTTAAATTCAGGTGTAAATCGTGGTGTGCCCATACGCTCCTCCTATGCTCAAACTATAGGGCAGGATCGTCTACCGGGGTGGGGTCAGTCCATTACTAACTGACAGTTGTATCTAATACTGGGGACACTTTGCAGATACTGGACTCCAGGCACAAAAAAACCACCTTTCGGTGGCTTCTTGTTCGCGCGGTACTTAATGGTGCCGAAGGCCGGACTCGAACCGGCACGTATCTCTACGGTTGATTTTGAATCAACTGCGTCTACCGATTTCGCCACTTCGGCACTGAAGTAGTATGCGGAAAACGGGTGCATTATACCTTCCCGCGATCGGCGCGCAAGAGTTATCAGGCATTCAATGAGTTAAATGTCGAAAAAAGCGTCACAATCCCCGTTTTCCCTCTGACTTGCGGCGTTTACCGCATCTTCCCCCCGCACTTTCACCCTCCTCGCAACAAAACCGCAGATCCGATCACAATTTCACCAAATGATGATTTTAAAACCATATGAAAGAGAATAATGTGAATAAATAAAATCAAATGAAAATAAAAGAAGGATAAACACAGTGAATGAAACAACCAGACGCATGGCCAGGTTGATCGATCTGAGCGCAGTGCAGGCCACCAATACCGAGGAGGACGTGCGCCACTGCGCCGCGCTGGCCAGCCGCTATCGCATTATCTCGGTGCACGTGCTGCCGTGCTGGACGCGTTTTCTCAGTCCTCTGCTGCCGGAGCGCGGCCAGGCGGACGTGATGATTGGCGGGCCGGTCGGTTTTCCCGGTGGTGGGCAAACCACCGATCTCAAGGTGCAGGAGGTGCGCCAGCTGATCGCCGAGGGCGCGCGCGAGGTCGATATGGTGGTGAATATCGGCAAGGTGCTGTCGGGGGATTACGACTACGTTCGCGAAGATCTGCGCCGGGTAGTCGAAGCCGCCGCACCGGTGCCGGCCAAAGTCATTCTGGAGACGCACTATCTGAACGAGCAACAGATCCGTCGGGTGTGCGACATCGCCGTCGAGGTCGGCATGGCCTGGGTGAAAACCTCCACCGGCTGGGCACCGACCGGCGCCACGGTAGAGAAAGTGGCGATCATCGCCGATCAGTTGCGTGGCCGCATTCAGATCAAAGGGGCCGGCGGCATTCGCGATCTGGACACGGTGCGCACGCTATATCGGCTGGGCGTACGCCGCTTTGGCATGAGCGCGGCGGCCACCCAGCGCGTGCTGGAGCAGCTCGAACAGGATCCAGGCCTGTTCCCGGAACTGAACGATAACTAATCTTGCGCGATCCCAGCGCACGCTTCTGCGAGTGGCCCGCGCCATCCGCCACGGGAGTGATAACAATGAAAGATTTACTTCTTACCCTTGATATCGGCACCGGCAGCACCCGCGCCGGGCTGGTCACCAACACCGGGGAAATCCTTGGCTTCGCGCAGCGCGAGTACGAGCAGATCACGCCGCAGGCCGGCTGGTCGGAACAACCACCTTCACTGTGGTGGCTGAGTGTCTGCCAGTGTACGCAGGAGCTGCACGCGCGCTACGCCGAATACTGGCCGCGTATCGCCGCCGTCGGCGCCTGCGGGCAAATGCACGGCACGGTCTTGCTCGATGCCGACGGCGAACTGGTCGTCGATCGCGCCATGCTGTGGAACGACAAACGAGCGCAGCCGCAGGTAGCCCGCTTTAGCCACCAACAGCCGCCGCAGTCCTGGCTGGAACTGTTGAACAATCCCCCCACCGCCGCCTGGCCGGCGTTCAAGCTGGCCTGGCTGCGCGAGCATCATCCATCGCAGTGGGAGCACATCGCCACGGTGTTGATGCCGAAGGATTACGTCAATTTCCGGCTCTGCGGCGTACGCGCTACCGATTACAGCGAGGCCTCCTGCTATTACTTGATGGACAGCGCCACGCTGCAGTGGTCGCCAGAGGCGGTGCAGCAGTTCGGGTTGCGCGCCGATCAGCTGCCCGCCATCCATCTTTCCAGCGAGGTGATTGGCCACATTACGCCTGCAGCGGCACGCGCCACCGGTCTGCCGCCGGGCGTGCCGGTGGTGGCGGGCACGGCGGATATGGCCGCTACCCTGCTCGGCTCCGGCGTCTATCAGGCCGGCATCGCCTCCGACAGCACCGGCACCTCGACGCTGCTCACCGTGGTCTCGGAGCACCCGTTGCTCTCCGCCAGCGTCAATAACCTGCACCTGGCCAACCCGGCCTGGGGTGGTTTCACCTTGCTCGATGCCGGTGGCGACGCCATGCGCTGGGCGCGTTCCGCGTTGAGCGCCGGCCAACTCAGCCACCAGCAGATGCTCGATATGGCGGCCGAGGTGCCGCCGGGTGCCGAGGGGCTGCTGTTCCTGCCCTACCTGACCGGCGAGCGGCTGGCGGAACACACCAACTCACGCGCGCAGTTCTTCGGCCTGCAGCGCAGGCATAGGCAGCCGCATCTCTACCGCGCGGTGCTGGAAGGCGTAGCGCTGGCCTCCCTGCGTAATCTGCAGCAGCTCAGGCGCCACGCACAGGAGCCGGAGGCAATGATCGCCTCCGGCGGCGGCGCACGTAGCCCGCTGTGGCTGCAGATCAAGGCCTCCGTCTACAACCTGCCGCTACTGCAAACGCGCAATCAGGAGAACGGCACTACCGGCTGCGCGATAGTCGCCGGGGTCGGCGTCGGGTTGTTCAGCAGTTTCGCCCAGGGAGTGAGCCGCACCGTCAGCATCGAGCGCGAATTTACCCCCGATCTGCGCCAGCACGAGCACTACCTGCGCTGCTTCGAGCTGTTCGAACAGCTCTACCGCCAGGCGCAGCCCCTCTACGAGCAGCTTGACGTTATTAGCTCGTTCTCTTTTTCTCCGGATGAAGGAACACCGTAATGAGCGACTCTCTGATTAACAAGGGCGACGTGGCGCAACACGCCGCGGCCGAAAACATCGACCGCAGTGCCTATCTGCCCGCCACGCCCTGGCTGCAGCTGATGCTGGTCTGCTGCCTGTTCGCCCTGTGGGGCATGGCCGGCAACCTGAACGACATCCTGATCGCCCAGTTCAAAAAAGGCTTCGATCTGTCGGATACCCAAACCGCACTGGTGCAGTCGATCTTCTTCCTCGGCTACTTCGTGATGGCGCTGCCCGCCGCAGCGGTGATCAAACGCTACTCGTACAAGGTGGCGATCGTAATCGGCCTGTGCCTGTACGCGCTCGGCTGCTTCCTGTTTATCCCGGCAGCGCAGATCATGACCTACGGCGCCTTCCTGGCCTGCCTGGGGGTGATCGCCACCGGGCTGTCGTTCCTGGAAACCTCAGCCAATACTTACTCCAGCCTGCTGGGGCCACTGGAAACCTCCACCCAGCGCATCAACTTTTCGCAGATCTTCAACTCGCTGGGGATCATTTTTGGCGTATTGATCGGCCAGCAGCTGGTGTTCGGCAAAAACGATCCCAGCCACGCCGAGCTGCTGCAGATGCCACCGGCGGCGGCCGAAGCGGCACGCACCCAGATGGTGTCGCAGGTGGTCACGCCTTATTTGATCATCGGCAGCGTGCTGATCGTGCTGGCGCTGATCTTCGTGGCGGTGAAATTCCCCGCCTGCAAAACCCAACGCTCGCATCAGGGAGCGGGCAAGCCGCTGATGCAATCGCTGAAGATCCTGCTGGCGCTGCAGCGCTTCCGATTGGGGGTGCTGTCGCAGTTCCTGTATGTCGGCGCGCAGGTAGGGCTTTGGAGCTTCACCATTCGTTTTGTGCAGATGATTGAACAGGGGGCAAGCGAGCATTCGGCCACCTACTGGCTGTTGGCCACGCTGGTCTGCTACTCGGCCGGCAAGGTGGTCACCACCGCACTGATGAAAAAGTTCAGCCCGGCGCGGTTGCTCGGCGTGTTCTGTTCGGTATGCGTGCTGCTGTTGCTGCTGGCCGTCAACATCCAAAGCCTGCTGGCGGTGGTGGCGATCATGGGCGTCAACTTCTGTATGGCGTTGTGCTGGCCAACCAACTTTGGCCTGACGATCAAAGGGCTGGGCGAAGAAACTCAGGTAGCCGGTTCGATCGTGGTGATGTCGATCATTGGCGGCGCGGTGGTGCCGTTAATCATGGGCATCATCTCCGATCTCAACGGTGGCGATATGCAGATCGCCTTCGCAGTACCGCTGGTCTGCTTCGCCTACGTCGCCTTCTATGGCTTCTACTGCGCGCGCAAGGGGATTTGATATGGCACATCGGATTAACGGGCTGATGCACGTCGGCCTGCGCTGCGCCGATATCGAACGAGCAGCCGGCTTCTATCGTTCGCTCGGTTTCGAACCCCGGCAAACGCTGGCGCTCGGCGGCCCCGTCGCCGTACAGTTTTTGCAGTTGGGTGAGCTAACGCTGGAGTTATACCAGCTGCCCGCCGAAGGGCTGATTCGCCCCGCCAACGCCTATGGTATCGACCACATCGCTTTGCGGGTCACCGATCTGGCGGCCACGCAGCGTTGGCTGGCGGATCTGGGGTATTCGGTGATTGAAGGGCCGACGCTGCAACCCAGCGGTGCCAACGGCGTGCGCTATCTGATGATCGCCGGGCCGGACGGCGAGCGGGTGGAGTTCAGCCAGCCGCTGTAATGTTTCTTACCACATAGCATGAGGCCTGATAGCTGTTATAAACCATCAGGCCTCATTCGCTTTTTTGTCAGCTCACGCGTATTTATAGCCGTGGCTCGCCGCTTGTCGGGTTATGCTTGTTACTCCCCCGATCTATGTAAACGATGCCAAATAATTCCGAACCGGGATAACAACGCTGAAAATAATTTCAGCCCAATAACTCAGCCAATAAAAAATATGTTTGCACAACATTCCGACAACACTATTTTTTCATCTACGACAGTCATAACTGGAATAAGTCAATGGGAACGGGGTTGTCAGGGGAGAGATGTTATTTCTTGAGATGGGATTTTATCTAGAACCAACAGAAAATAGCGTGCATACGTAACAAAACAGCAACCCAAAGCTAAAAACCAGCAGAGAACACTTGCCTCTGCTGAGTTGATAGCTTTAAGATGGTGTAAGAAAATTTTCCCTGGTGTTGGCCGATCTTGGCAGCCTGACCCTACGAGGTCAGGTTTTTTTTATGTTTTTTTCATCAAAAATTGACTAGAAAAGTGTATCGTCTTAGGGAGTTAGAAGCTAGTTAGACTAAAGTATAGTACCCTACTAGACCTTCATCAGTTCAGTTGGGTTATTATTTCACATAGCGGAAATCGGGTGCTAGCACTATTTTTTGCTCTGTATCCCAGCCGCCACGGCGTTCTATCAAAACCACCACGCATTGCTCATTTCACCCGGCGGCCCAACATCTCCGCAGAACCATCACGAAATAGCACCGTTCCTGTCATTACAATAATGTGATCTCTATCAGATATTTTTTAAGATCGGACTTGGTCACGCAGGAATAAAGGTCCGAGGCATACTGTAGAAATCACACTGGCCGCCATTTTCACGCTTATTTCTCTGCGGGACGAGGAAGTCATGCCTTATCGGCAAATCTTCAGTAGGAAAATATCACCCATTCACTATTAAAATAATTAAGACTCCATTCATTATAAAATCACCAGTTAATATTTCGCCATGGCAGACAAGGCCAGGCAGCCCATGATAGCAATTCTGGAATCCTCTCCTGTCTTTAATCGGCCAGGCCGTTCAATTTCGCCGGCCTGCTGTGTTCACCGTTCCATTGCCCTGAAACTACCTCGGCCGCACGGCATAATAAGGTTAGCGCCGATCGCTTAAAAAGCCTTATCATTCTCACGCACCGGCATGCTCGTAGTGAAACTTCTCTGATGTTACTGGATAAAGTTATTTCTCTTAATTTATTCAAAGGTAACATTATGTTTAATATTTACAGCACCAACTACGCATCAATGAGCACCGAAAAATCAGCAGATCTTTATGTTTTAAGGAAAAATGTCTTTAAAGACAGGCTGCAATGGGCCGTGAACTGTTCAGACGGCAAGGAGCTGGATGAGTTTGATAATGATAAGACAAACTATATATTTGGCGTAAAGGACAACATGATAGTTTGTGGTACCAGGATGATTGATATGAAACACAAGAATATGCTAAACAGCGCATTTTCCTCTTTCTTTCATGACATCGTCATTCCAGAAGGGAATTTCATCGAATCC
The DNA here is from genome assembly GCF_009900725.1 of Serratia sp. Z4. Classification (NCBI taxonomy): domain Bacteria; kingdom Pseudomonadati; phylum Pseudomonadota; class Gammaproteobacteria; order Enterobacterales; family Yersiniaceae; genus Serratia; species Serratia sp. Z4. The sequence continues at coordinate 47,026 of NZ_JAAABD010000003.1, read as the reverse complement.
ACACGCTTTTTCGTCGATAAAGAAAGAACCCAATCACTGCTGGGTCGCCGGTTCCCTGTAACTCTGGCGCTGTTCTTGTCGCTGATCAACTATGCGCGGCAACACGGCTATGACGGCATACTGGCCGTCTCCAGCCATCCTATGTTGCATATCATCAAAAGCTCCGGCTGGAACGTCACGCTGCTGAAAACAGGCATATCGGAAAAGAACGAGCCCGTTCATTTGCTGTTGGGCCACGTTGATCGTCAGAGCCAGGAGGCATTAAAAAACAGAATATTCAAAAAGTTGAATACGCAAGACGAGCACATGCTAAACGCCTGGCCGTTGAGCGACGAACCTGCGTTCTAATCACCCCACCGGTTTAATCAGCTGAAGTTCCATCCCTAAACGGATAGCATGCCGGGCATTCGCCACCCCCAGCTTTTTGACAATGTTCCCCATATGAAACTTGATGGTGCAGGTTTTGATCCCCAGGATCATGCCCATTTCCTGGTAGGTTTTCCCTACGCTGGCCCAATAGAGGATCTCGTTTTCTCTCTCGGTAAAACGGGCGTTTTTTTCCTGGCGCGCGGTGTTTTTTTCGGACAGTGAAGTCAGCGTCAAATACATCTCATGGGTCGATGCCAGCAGCAACGAAATATCGCCTTTATGCTGATTCAGCATCTGCATGGTTTCCGCCTTGCGCTCGGCAGCGAGGGTAAAGGAAAGGGTCACTAGATTATTATTAAAATCATGCAACACGAAGGTATAGCCGTCGGCTACGCCGAATTCGCGTGCTTGTTCGAACAACTCAGAAAAGCGGAAGCCGGTACCGGCCATCAGATTCTCATCCCAGGCAAAAGGCGTCAGGCGATTGAGCGCCGTAATGACTACCGGATCGGTATATTGTAGCCCCTGCTCTTTATATTGCTTTACCCATTCACCGGGATAATTGGTGACGCCAAAGATACATGACATATCTTTCTTGGATAACACCACGTAGGCCCAGATAAGCTCGCCGAAATCGCCTAATGCCGCTTCCAGATGCTTGCTGATAATGTGACTGATATTCTCTTCATATTCCATTAACTGCCTGCCCCGCTACCCAATACGCTGCTGGGTAGACTATACCAAAAAGGATCGACGCGCCGTAACCTTCACATTCTTCTACGGGCAGTCCGGCTGCGGTAGCCGGCAAGCCGCTTTGCCTGCGGACGATGTGCAAGGTATATTAGCCGCACATCCATTGTGCCGGTCAGGAGTGAATGAGTGAGCATGTTCGCAGAAGAGCGCCAGGAAAAACTCCTCGCCATTCTCAAGGAGAAGCGCAAGCTCTCCGTAGGGGAAATGAGCTCGCGCTTTAACGTCTCCGGCGCCACCATCCGCACCGATCTGCGCATTCTGGAAGACGCCGGTATGCTGACACGCACCCATGGCGGCGCCATTCTGCGCACCCGCGCCAGCTTTGAGGTCGGTTCCGATCAGCGTGAAGAGGTGAACCTCAACGCCAAGGAGCAAATCGGTCAACTGGCCGCCGGCCTGGTGGAAGACGGCGATATCATCGTGCTGGACACCGGCACCACCCCCCTGCAGATCGCTCGCCATCTGCGCCAAAAGCGCAACCTGACCGTGGTTACCAACGATTTCATGATCGCCAAGAGTCTGGAGGACGTCGAGTCTATCCAAATCATCTTGCTGGGCGGCATCGTCAAAAAGGGCTATCACTGCGCAGTCGCCATCAACGGCCGTTCACTGCTGGATACGCTAAACATCGACAAGGCGTTTATGGGCACCAACGCGCTGTCGTTGAAACAGGGCGCCTGCGTGGCCGATATCATGCTGGCCGAAACCAAGCGCGCGATGGTGGAGCATGCCAATCAGGTGATCGTGGTGTGCGATCACTCCAAGCTGAGCAACACCTCGCTGGCGCAGTTCGCCTCCCCTGCACAGATCGACACCCTGGTGCTGGATCGTCTGCCGGAAGACGAGCAGGCCTATCAGGATGCCGGCATCGCGCTGCTGAGCGTCGGCTGATTCCCCAACAAAAAAGGCGCGGCCCCACGGCCACGCCTTTCTTCACTACCGCTCGCCACGCTACTTGCGTTTGAGCAGCATATACACGCTGATCAGCAGGAACAGCATGCTCGGCAACAGCGCGCCCAGCACCGGCGGCATGCTGTACACCAGGCTCAGCGGGCCGAAAATCTGATCCAGCACGTAGAACAGGAAGCCGAAGCTGATGCCGGTCACCACACGGATGCCCATCGGCACGCTGCGCAGCGGGCCGAAGATGAACGACAGCGCCATCAGCATCATCACCGCCACCGACAGCGGCGAGAAGATTTTGCTCCACATGTTGAGCTGGTAACGGTTGGCTTCCTGGCCGCTCTGCTTCAGGTACTTCACGTAGTTGTGCAGCCCGCTGATGGAGAGCGAATCCGGATCCAGCGCCACCACGCCCAGCTTGTCCGGGGTCAGGTTGGTTTTCCATTCGCCGGTCAGCGTCTGGGTGCCGGTCACCTGTTTCGGGTTGGTCAGATCCGAGGTGTCCACCTGCGAAAGCTGCCACAGGCCGTTCTCGAAGCTGGCGGTAGCCGCATAGCGCACCGTTTCCAGGCGACGCTGATCGTTGAAGTGGTAGATGTTCACGCCGGAAAGTTCTTTATCGCCGGAGACGCGCTCGATGTAGATGAAGTCGTTGCCGTCCTTCGCCCACAGCCCGCTCTTGGTGGAGAGCAGCGAGCCGCCGTACATCTGCTGGGCGCGGTAGTTGCGCGCCATCTGCTCGCCCTGCGGCGCCACCCACTCGCCGATCGCCATGGTCAGCAGCACCAGCGGAATGGCGGTTTTCATCACCGAGCCGGCGATCTGCAGGCGGGTGAAGCCGGAAGCCTGCATCACCACCAGTTCGCTGCGCGTCGCCAGTTGGCCCAGGCCGAGCAGCGCGCCGAGCAGCGCCGCCATCGGGAAGAAGATCTCGATGTCTTTCGGCACGCTCAGCAGGGTGTACATGCCGGCGCTCAGCGCGGTGTATTCGCCCTGGCCGACCTTGCGCAGCTGATCGACGAACTTGATGATGCCGGACAGCGACACCAGCATGAACAGCGTCATGATGATGGTGTTGAAAATCGTTTTACCGATATACCTGTCTAATACGCCAAACATCAGGCCGCTCCTCTCAGGCGTGCGCGCAGCTTGCGCATCGGCACGGTATCCCACAGGTTCAGCGCCAGCGCGATCGCGAAGTAAACGCCGTTAACCAGCCACAGCCACAGCATCGGATCCAGCTTGCCCTTGCCGGCGTTGGAGCGCAGCGAGGTCTGCAGCAGGAAGAAGATCAGATACAGCAGGATGGCCGGCAGCATGCTCAGCACGCGGCCCTGGCGCGGGTTCACCACGCTGAGCGGCACCACCAGCAGCGCCATCAGCGCCACCGACACCACCAGCGTCAGGCGCCAGTGGAACTCGGCGCGCGCGTCCGGATCGTCGGATTCCCACAGCGTCTGCATCGACATCTGTTCGGATTCGGTGTTGTCCGCCGCCACGGTGCGGTGGCCAATCACCGCCTTGTAGTCGGTGAAGTCGGTAATGCGGAAGTCGCGCAGCAGCGCGGTGCCTTCAAAACGCGTGCCCTTGTCGAGCGTCACCACCTGCGAGCCGTCTTTCTGCTGCACGATGTTGCCGTGCTCGGCCACCACCACCGACGGGCGTTGGTTGCCGTTCGGCCGCAGCTGCGCCAGGAACACGTCGTTAAAGGTGCTGCCCTTCACGTTGCCGATAAACAGCACCGCGTTGCCGTCCTGCGAGGGTTTGAACTGCCCTTCCGCCAGCCCGGCGATGCTCGGGTTGGCCTTGGCTTCGTTCACCACCACGTCCTGATAGCGCGAGGCCCAGGGGCCGGCCCAAAACACGTTCACCGCCGCGACCGCAGAGGTGAACAGCGCCAGGATCATGGCGGCGATAATCAGGGTGCGTTTGCCCAGCCCGCAGGCGTGCATGACGGTGATTTCGCTCTCGGTATACAACCGCCCAAGCGTCATCAGTAAGCCGAGAAACAGGCTCAAAGGCAGGATGAGCTGCGCCATCTTCGGCACGCCCAGAGCGAGCAGAGAGAGTACTAAGTTTGTCGGGATATTGCCGTCCACCGCGTCGCCCAACACCCTGACCAGGTTCTGACAAAAGAAGATCAGAAGCAGGATGAACAGGATGGCGATTTGGCTCTTGAGCGTTTCCCGTACCAGATATCTTATGATGATCACGCTTATTACGCCTGTGAAAACTTGTCTTTTTGCAGGAAAATCGATAATTTCATCGCTAATCCGCCATTTATTCTCATCATATGGCAACCTTCACAGCTAAAATAGTATTACAACATCAAGCCGTTTGGGTGTCCTATAGGAACTTGCTTATAGTCGCCAAAACAGAGCAATTTACGCCGTTCAGGTTAACATAATCCGTTAACTCAAATGGCGGGAGATCGTTACGGAGTCGATTATTCTAGCCGTAGCGTCCGCCTTTGTCTTTAAGATTCAGGAGAGTGCATGGAGTTCAGTGTAAAAAGCGGTAGCCCGGAAAAACAGCGCAGTGCCTGTATTGTAGTCGGCGTTTTCGAACCGCGCCGCCTGTCCCCTATCGCAGAACAACTCGACAAAATCAGTGATGGTTATATCAGCGCATTGCTGCGCCGTGGCGAATTGGAAGGCAAGGTCGGGCAGACGCTGCTACTGCACCATGTGCCCAACATTCTCTCCGAGCGCATCCTGCTGATCGGCTGCGGCAAAGAGCGCGAGCTCGATGAGCGCCAATACAAGCAGGTGATCCAGAAAACCATCAATACCCTCAACGACACCGGCTCAATGGAAGCGGTCTGCTTCCTGACCGAGCTGCACGTGAAAGGCCGCAACACCTACTGGAAAGTGCGTCAGGCGGTGGAAACCGCCAAAGAGACGCTCTACACCTTCGATCAGCTGAAAAGCAACAAGGTGGAGCCGCGTCGTCCGCTGCGCAAAATGGTGTTCAACGTGCCGACCCGCCGTGAGCTCACCAGCGGCGAGCGCGCGATTCAGCACGGTCTGGCAGTGGCTTCCGGCATCAAGGCGGCCAAAGATCTCGGCAACATGCCGCCGAACATCTGTAACGCCGGCTACCTGGCCTCGCAGGCCCGTCAGCTGGCGGACGCCTTCAGCACCAACATCACCACCCGCGTCATCGGCGAACAGCAGATGAAAGAGCTGGGCATGAACGCCTATCTGGCGGTCGGCGCCGGTTCGCAGAACGAATCATTGATGTCGGTGATGGAATATAAGGGCAACCCAAATCCGGACGCTAAGCCGATCGTGCTGGTAGGCAAAGGGCTGACCTTCGACTCCGGCGGCATCTCGATCAAACCGGCCGACGGCATGGACGAGATGAAATACGACATGTGCGGCGCGGCGACCGTGTACGGCGTGATGCGCGTGGTGGCGGAGCTGAACCTGCCGCTGAATGTGATCGGCGTGCTGGCCGGCTGTGAAAACATGCCGGGCGGCCGGGCGTACCGTCCGGGCGACGTGCTGACCACCATGTCCGGCCAGACCGTCGAGGTGCTCAACACCGACGCCGAAGGCCGCCTGGTGCTGTGCGATACCCTGACCTACGTCGAGCGCTTCGAGCCGGAGCTGGTGATCGACATCGCCACCCTGACCGGCGCCTGCGTGATCGCTTTGGGCCACCACATCACCGGCCTGATGTCGAACCACAACCCGCTGGCGCACGAGCTGCTGGGCGCTTCCGAGCAGGCCGGCGACCGCGCCTGGCGTTTGCCGATGGCCGACGAGTACTACGAGCAGCTGGACTCCAACTTCGCCGACATGGCGAACATCGGTGGCCGCCCTGGCGGCGCCATCACCGCTGCCTGCTTCCTGTCGCGCTTCACCCGCAAGTACACCTGGGCGCACCTGGATATCGCCGGCACCGCCTGGCGCTCCGGTAAAGCCAAGGGCGCGACCGGCCGCCCGGTGGCGCTGCTGTCGCAGTTCTTACTGAACCGTGCAGGCCTGAACGGCGACGATTAAATACCCTTCATCTTTCAAGCCGCAGCGTTGTTGGCCGCATTCGTTCACCCCAGTCACTGACTTGATGTCAGCTCCTGGGGATGAACGAACTTGCCGCCTAGCTGCAACTTGAAATCTATTGGGTATATAATCCTCTCAGCAGCGAAGGGGTAGAGTTATCTGCTCCGTTCCCAAAAAGGGCGCAACCTACATGTTGTGCCCTGTTTTTTTATCGGCAGCGGTGGATCCTTAATGAAACAGGCGACGTTTTATTTGCTCGACAACGCGGAACCGTCAGGCGCGCTCAGCGCCCATGAGGCCGTGGCCTGCGCCGTTGCCGCCAACGGCTTCCGCGCCGGCAAGCGGGTGCTGATCGCCTGCGAGAGCCAGGAGCAGGCCCAGCGGCTGGACGAAGCGCTGTGGCAGCGCGAGCCGCATGAATTCGTGCCGCACAACCTGGCCGGCGAAGGGCCGCACTACGGCGCGCCGGTGGAACTGTGCTGGCCCGGCAAGCGCGGCAACGCCCCGCGCGATCTGCTGATCGCCCTGCTGCCGCAGTTTGCCGATTTTGCTACCGCTTTCCATGAAGTGGTAGACTTCGTTCCTTACGAAGACACTCTGAAACAGTTGGCGCGCGACCGTTATAAGGCCTATCGCAGCGTCGGCTTCCATTTGACCACGGCTACGCCGCCAACTCACTGAATACGATAAAGAATGGAAAAGACAAACAGTCAGCTCGATACCGCATACGACCCAAAACAGATCGAACAGAAGCTGTACGATCACTGGGAGAATCAGGGTTACTTCAAGCCGAACGGCGATACCAGCCAGGAAAGCTTCTGCATCATGATCCCGCCGCCGAACGTCACCGGCAGCCTGCACATGGGCCACGCGTTCCAGCAGACCATCATGGACACCATGATTCGCTATCAGCGCATGCAGGGTAAAAACACCCTGTGGCAGGCGGGCACCGACCACGCCGGCATCGCCACCCAGATGGTGGTGGAGCGCAAGATCGCCGCAGAAGAAGGCAAAACCCGCCACGACTACGGCCGTGACGCGTTCATCGACAAGATCTGGCAGTGGAAAGCGGAATCCGGCGGCACCATCACCCGCCAGATGCGCCGTCTGGGCAACTCCGTGGACTGGGAGCGCGAGCGCTTCACCATGGACGAAGGCCTGTCGAACGCGGTGCGCGAAGTGTTTGTCCGTCTGCACAAAGAAGATCTGATCTACCGCGGCAAGCGCCTGGTGAACTGGGATCCGAAGCTGCGCACCGCCATCTCCGATCTGGAAGTGGAAAACCGCGAATCCAAAGGTTCCATGTGGCACCTGCGCTACCCGCTGGCCGACGGCGCGAAAACCGCCGAGGGCAAAGACTACCTGGTGGTCGCCACCACCCGTCCGGAAACCGTGCTGGGCGATACCGGCGTGGCGGTCAACCCGGAAGATCCGCGCTATAAAGACCTGATCGGCAAAGAGATCATTCTGCCGCTGGTCGGCCGCCGCATCCGCATCGTCGGCGACGAACACGCCGATATGGAAAAAGGCACCGGCTGCGTGAAGATCACCCCGGCGCACGATTTCAACGACTACGAAGTCGGCAAACGCCACGGCCTGCCGATGATCAACATTCTGACCTTCGACGGCGACATCCGTCAGGAAGCGGAAGTGTTCAACACCCTGGGCGAAGTCTGCACCGACTACTGCAACGAGATCCCGGCCGAGTTCCGCGGCCTGGAGCGCTTCGCGGCGCGTAAAGCGGTGGTTGCCGCCTTCGAAAATCTGGGCCTGCTGGACGAGATTAAACCGCACGACCTGACGGTGCCTTACGGCGACCGCGGCGGCGTGGTGATCGAGCCGATGTTGACCGACCAATGGTACGTGCGCACCGCGCCGCTGGCCAAAGTGGCGGTGGAAGCGGTCGAACAGGGCCAAATCGAGTTCGTGCCGAAGCAGTACGAAAACATGTACTTCAGCTGGATGCGCGACATTCAGGACTGGTGCATCTCGCGTCAGCTGTGGTGGGGCCACCGCATCCCGGCCTGGTACGACGTGAACGGCAAAGTCTACGTGGGCCGCAGCGAAGAAGAAGTGCGCAGCGAGAACAACCTGGGCGCCGACGTGGTGCTAACCCAGGACGAAGACGTGCTGGACACCTGGTTCTCGTCCGGCCTGTGGACCTTCTCCACCCTGGGCTGGCCGGAGCAGACCGACGCGCTGAAAACCTTCCACCCGACCAGCGTGATGGTCAGCGGCTTCGACATCATCTTCTTCTGGATCGCGCGCATGATCATGCTGACCATGCACTTCATCAAGGATGAAAACGGCAAGCCGCAGGTGCCGTTCAAGACCGTCTACATGACCGGTCTTATCCGCGACGACGAAGGCCAGAAGATGTCCAAGTCGAAAGGCAACGTGATCGATCCGCTGGACATGGTCGACGGCATCTCGCTGGAAGATCTGCTGGAAAAACGCACCGGCAACATGATGCAGCCGCAGCTGGCGGAGAAGATCCGCAAGCGCACCGAGAAGCAGTTCCCGAACGGCATCGAGCCGCACGGCACCGACGCCCTGCGCTTCACCCTGGCGGCGCTGGCCTCGACCGGCCGCGACATCAACTGGGACATGAAGCGCCTGGAAGGCTACCGCAACTTCTGTAACAAGCTGTGGAACGCCAGCCGCTTCGTGCTGATGAACACCGAAGCGCACGACTGCGGCTTCAACGGCGGCGAGAAAGTGCTGTCGCTGGCGGATCGCTGGATCCTGGCCGAATTCAACCGCACGGTGAAAGCCTACCGCGAAGCGCTGGATACCTACCGCTTCGATCTGGCGGCCAACATCCTGTACGAATTCACCTGGAACCAGTTCTGCGACTGGTATCTGGAGCTGACCAAGCCGGTGGTGAGCAACGGCAGCGAAGCGGAACAACGCGGCACCCGCCACACGCTGATCACCGTGCTGGAAGCGCTGCTGCGCCTGGCGCACCCGATCATTCCATTCATCACCGAAACCATCTGGCAGCGCGTGAAGCCGCTGACCGGCACGACCGCAGACACCATCATGCTGCAGCCGTTCCCGGCCTACGACGCCGCGCTGGAAGACGAGCAGGCGCTGAACGATCTGGAGTGGATCAAGCAAACCATCATCGCCGTGCGCAACATCCGCGCCGAGATGAACATCGCGCCAAGCAAAGCGCTCGACGTGCTGCTGCGCAACTGCAGCGCCGACGCCCAGCGCCGCGTGCAGGAGAACCAAAGCTTTATCGCCCGCCTGGCGCGCCTGGAATCCATCGCGCTGCTGCCGGCCGGTGAGAAAGGCCCGGTCTCCGTCACCAAGCTGGTGGACGGCGCCGAGCTGCTGATCCCGATGGCCGGTTTCATCGACAAGGATGCCGAGATCGCGCGTCTGGCCAAAGAGATGGGCAAGCTGGATGCGGAAATCGCTTCGATCGAAGGCAAGCTGGCGAACGAAGGCTTCGTGGCGCGCGCGCCGGAAGCAGTGGTCGCCAAAGAACGCGATCGCCTGGCGGCCTGCAAAGAAGGCAAAGTGAAGCTGCAGGAACAGCAGGCGACCATCGCCGCGCTGTAATCCACCGGCTCACGCCAACGCCTGAAAACAGCGGGGTCTTCCCCGCTGTTTTTTTATCGCCGTTGCATCCGGGCCGGGTTAGATGTTATTACAAGATATTACTGCTGCAGGGACGCCGCCGGGAAATAACCCCCGGCGCGTTTCGCGCTGCGATAAAAATGAAAAACGAACGTGGTCTCTTTCAATGGCGAGTGTAAACATGACAACAGCAACTCCGGCGCGCCTGCTGGTGCGCCCTATCACGGCGGAAGACAATGCCGCCATTGCTCACGTCATTCGCGAAGTCTCCGCCGAGCACGGCCTGACGGCGGATAAAGGCTATACCGTCTCCGATCCCAATCTGGACGCCCTGTATCAGCTCTATAGCCTGCCGCGCAGCGCTTACTGGGTGATCGAGGTGGACGGCCAGGTCGCCGGCGGCGGCGGCATCGCGCCGCTGCAGGGCGGCGCAGACGATATTTGCGAATTGCAGAAGATGTATTTCCTGCCGGTGTTGCGCGGCAAGGGATTGGCGAAACGCCTGGCGCTGCAGGCGCTGGATTTCGCCCGCCAGCACGGCTTCCGCTGTTGTTACCTCGAGACCACCGCCAGCCTGACGCAGGCCGTTGCGCTGTACGAACATCTGGGCTTCGAACACATCGACCACGCGATGGGCGCCACCGGCCACGTCGATTGTGAAGTCACCATGCTGAAAACGCTGTAATCCTCCCCCGCCTCTTCATCAGGGCGCAGCTTGCTGCGCCTTTTTTATTAATATCGCAATCAATCAGTAAAACTCGCTATAACGCCGTTTTTCAAGCAGATAAACTGACGTTAAAAAACACGATGTAAATTTAATGTGAAGTTCGTTAATAAATTAACGATCGCAAATTGACCGCCTTTTCCCCCGCGTTACTCTGCCAGTATCCCAATCGCGCACGGAGAGCTGTCATGTCGGAAAATACCTTTGATTACATCATCGTCGGCGCCGGTTCCGCCGGCTGTGTGCTGGCGGCGCAGCTGATCCGCCGCACCCAGGCGCGGGTGCTGCTGCTGGAAGCCGGCGGCGACGACAATAACCTGTTCATTAAGATGCCGGCCGGGGTGGCCAAGATCATCGCCAAAAAAAGCTGGCCCTATGAAACGGAGCCGGAACCGCACGCCAATAACCGCCGCATGCAGATCGCGCAGGGCAAGGTGCTGGGCGGCAGCAGTTCGGTCAACGGCATGATCTACCTGCGCGGCCAGCCGCAGGACTACGACGACTGGGCCGAACGCTACGGCTGCACCGGCTGGAGCTACCGCGAGGTGTTGCCCTACTTCAAACGCGCCGAAGCCAACGAAAGCCTGTCGGACGACTACCACGGCGCCGACGGGCTGCTGCCGGTCAGCGAAAACCGCTATCGCCACCCGCTCAGCATGGCGTTTATCCGCGCCGGCCAGGAGCTGAACCTGCCCTATCGCAACGACTTCAACGGCGACAGCCAGCACGGCGTCGGCTTTTACCAAACCACCACCCACAACGGCGAGCGCGCCAGCACCGCCCGCACCTACCTGAAGGCGGTGCGCGACGAACGGCGGCTGGTGGTGAAACTGAACGCCCTGGCGCACCGGCTGACCTTCGAGGGCAACGTCGCCACCGGCGTGGTCTACAGCCAGAATGGCGGCGCGGAAGTCACCGCCCGCGCCACCAAAGAGGTGATCGTCAGCGCCGGCGCGGTCGGTTCGCCGAAGCTGCTGATGCTGTCCGGCATCGGCCCGCGCGACCACCTGCAGCAGTTGGGCATCGAGGTGCGGGCGGATCTGCCGGTGGGCAAAAACTTCCACGACCATCTGCACATGTCGATCAACGTCAGCACCCGCGAGCCGATCAGCCTGTTCGGCGCCGATCGCGGCCTGCAGGCGCTGAGCCACGGCGCGCAGTGGCTGGCGTTTCGCAGCGGGGTACTCTCGTCCAACGTGCTGGAAGGCGCCGCCTTCACCGACAGCCAGGGCGACGGCCGGCCGGACGTGCAGATCCATTTCCTGCCGCTGCTGGACAGCTGGGACGACGTGCCCGGCGAGCCGCTGCCGAACATTCACGGCTTCACGCTCAAGGTCGGTTACCTGCAGCCGAAGGCACGCGGCGAAGTGCAGCTGCGCAGCAGCAACCCGCGCGATCCGGTCAAGCTGCACGCCAACTACCTCGGCCACCCGGACGATCTGGCCGGCAGCGTGCGCGCGGTGAAGTTCGGCCTGGATTTCCTGCAAACCGCGGCGCTGAAGCCGCTGATCAAAGATCTGCTGATGCCGCAGCCGGAGTGGACGCGCGACGACGCGCAGCTGGAGGAGTTCGTGCGCAACTTCTGCAAGACGGTGTATCACCCGGTGGGCAGTTGCCGCATGGGGCCGTCGCCGCAGGACGCGGTGACCGATCCGCAGCTGCGGGTGCACGGTTTCGAGCAGCTGCGGGTGATCGACTGCTCGGTGATGCCGCAGCTCACCAGCGGCAACACCAATGCGCCGACCATCATGCTGGCGGAAAAGGCGGTGGATCTGCTGCTGGGCGCGCCGCAGTAAGGGCGCGCCTCAACCTCAGGCGGCGGCGGGCACGCCGCTGTGGAAGCGCAGTTCGCTGTCCGGCGACAGGATCAGTTCAGCTTCGAGGCGGCCGAAATGCGCCACCCGTTCGCTGATGTCGCCGCCGGCGATCTGCTCGGCCAATGTCAGGTAGTCCTGATAGTGACGCGCTTCGGATCGCAGCAGCGAGACATAAAAGCGGCTCAGCTCGTCGTCCAGGTGCGGCGCCAGCTTGGCGAAGCGTTCGCAGGATCGCGCTTCGATGTAGGCGCCGCAGATCAGTTTGTCGATCAACGTCGCCGGATCGTGGGTACGGATCTCGCGGATCATGCCCTTGGCGTAGCGGCTGGCGGTGATCTTGCGATACGGGATCCCGCGCGCCTGCATGATCTCCAGCACCTGCGAGAAGTGATGCAGCTCTTCCTTGATCAACAGCACCATGCGATCCGCCAGATCCTGGCCGTAGGCCGAGCCGTTTTTCGGCAGGATCTTGCGGGTGAACTGGCCCTGACGGAACAGCGTGTCGGGCGCGCCCTGCGCTTCGTGCAGAAACGCCTCGTAGGGCCGCAGTAGCGCCAACAGCGCGTCGCCGCTCTCTTTGTCCGCCACGTAACGGCGGATCAGCCACATGCCGGTCTGCGCGGCTTTCAGCTCGCACACCAGATGGTCGGTCAGCAACAGCTGCAGGTTTTCCGGACGGCGCGCGGCGTCGATCCAGGCGTCGGGAGTTTCACAGTGCAGGAAGCTTAAAATCGGGGCTAACAGGGATTGGTATGTCATGGCGTTTATCAGGGGCCGGCGAGAGCCGGCCCACAGGCATTAATCGGAAAGGAATTAGTGGCGTTTGCCGTCGTCGTCTTCGTCGATGTAGTCGCCGTCTTCGTCATCCTCACCGTCTTCACCGTTCGGATCTTCGAAGTAGGTGCCCCAGCCGTCGTAGTTGACGCCGCAGCGCTCCGCCAGCGCCACCAGCTGCTCGACCTGGGCGTCGATCAGCTCGGCGTTCAGGCCGACTTCGCTGATCACGTCGCAGCACATCACCAGCGAACCGTCTTCCACTTCCAGCTCTTCGGCGTCGGTCACTTCGTAGCCCAGCTTGAAGGCTTCAACGGCGGCCTGCTCCAGAACCTCAAATTTCTCGGCGGACAGATGGTGCTCGATGGTGTAGAGCGCGTCCGGATCGCTGCCGTCTTCCAGCAGCTCTTCGATGATCAGGCGGGTCTCTTCACGTTGTTCTTCCAGCAATTCGCGGTTTGCCATGCCTATATCCTCAAGTCAAATGGCCTTCATTCCTTCTATTTTCACACACCGCCGACATTGCTTCCACGATAAACGTGAAAGATTTCCTCGCCGGGGTTGAAATTGAATATTCATACATATAAAGTGAATTTTAATTCAATTACACAATCAGGGAATCGGACTATGAGCACCGGCAATGCGTTCTACCAACGTCACTTTCTGAGGTTAATGGATTTCACCCCCGCCGAACTGCAGGCGCTGCTGAAGCTGGCGGCCGATCTGAAACAGGCCAAGAAGCAGGGGCGGGAACAGCGCCGGCTGCAGGGCAAAAACATTGCGCTCATCTTCGAAAAAGACTCGACCCGCACGCGATGCTCTTTCGAAGTTGCCGCATTCGATCAGGGTGCGCAGGTGACCTATCTCGGCCCAAGCGGCAGCCAGATCGGCCATAAAGAGTCGATGAAAGACACCGCCCGGGTGCTGGGCCGCCTGTACGACGGTATTCAGTATCGCGGTTACGGCCAGGCGCTGGTGGAAACCCTGGCGCAGCACGCCGGCGTGCCGGTGTGGAACGGCCTGACCGACGAGTTCCACCCCACCCAGCTGCTGGCGGATCTGCTCACCGTGCAGGAACACCTGCCGGGCAAGGCGCTGAACGAAGTGAAGCTGGCGTACGTCGGCGACGCGCGCAACAACATGGGCAACACGCTGCTGGAAGCCGCCGCGCTGGCGGGCATGGATCTGCGGCTGGTGGCGCCGAAGGCCTGCTGGCCGCAGCCGGAGCTGGTGGCCGAGTGCCAGGCGCTGGCGCAACAAACCGGCGCGAAACTCACCCTGACCGAAGACATCGCCGAAGGGGTGCAAGACGCCGACTTCCTCTACACCGACGTCTGGGTGTCGATGGGCGAACCGAAAGAGACCTGGCAGGAGCGTATTGCGCTGCTGCGGCCGTATCAGGTCAACATGGCGATGCTGAAGCTGACCGGCAACCCAAACGTGAAGTTCCTGCACTGCCTGCCGGCGTTCCACGACGACCAAACCACGCTCGGCAAGCAGATGGCGCAACAGTACGATCTGCACGGCGGCATGGAAGTGACCGACGAAGTGTTCGAGTCGGCGCACAGCGTGGTGTTCGATCAGGCGGAAAACCGGCTGCATACCATCAAGGCGGTGCTGGTCGCCACGCTGAGCGAAACCCTCTGACAATCCACCTCCACCGCCCTGGCGCCCCCGGCCAGGGCGGCTAATATATTCCAGGAATATCAAATAGCGCATTGACCTTTGCCCACCACCGGTAAAGGTTCTACCGTGACAGGCCGACGGCGCCCGCGCCGTAAAAACCAACGATAACAAACCGTTCTCAGCGCCACCTTGTGGCGCCTTCAGGGGATATACACCGATGAAAGCCAAACTCTTGCCGCTGTTCCTGCTCGCCGCCCTGCCCGCCGCCGCGTTAGCCGCCACGCCGCCGAATACGCTGGTGGTGGTGCAATCGCTGGATGACATCGTCAGCCTCGATCCGGCGGAAGCCAACGAACTCTCCAGCATCCAGACGGTGCCCAGCCTGTATCAACGATTGGTGCAGGCGGATCGCGACGATCCGGCCAAGGTGGCGCCGGTGCTGGCGGAAAGCTGGCAAAGCGATGCGGCGGCCAAAACGCTGACGGTGAAACTGCGGCCGCAGGCGGCGTTCGCCTCCGGCAACCCGCTGACCGCCGACGACGTGATCTTCTCCTACAGCCGCGCGGTCAAGATGAACAAATCGCCGGCGTTCATCCTCAACGTGCTCGGTTGGCAGCCGGACAACATCGACGCGCAGCTCAAGAAGATCGACGAACATACCGTGCAGCTGCGCTGGACGGCGGACGTCAGCCCGGCGGTGGCGCTGAATATCCTCTCGACGCCGATCGCCTCGATCGTCGACAGCAAAGCGGCGCTGGCCAACGTCAAAGACGGCGACTTCGGCAACGCCTGGCTGAAGATGCACTCCGCCGGCAGCGGCCCGTTCAAGATGCGCGTCTATCAGCCGCATCAGGCGATCGTGCTGGACGCCAATCCCACCACGCCGGGCGACAAGCCGCAGCTGAAAAACATCATCATTAAAAACGTGCCGGATCCGGCCACCCGCCGCCTGCTGCTCCAGCAGGGCGACGCCGATATAGCCCGCGAACTGGGCGCCGACCAGACCGACACGCTGAAGAACCAGCCGGGCGTCAAGGTGCTGGAGATCCCGTCCGCCGAGCAAAACTACCTGGTATTCAACACCGGCAACGGCGCCAATCCGCTGCTGAACAACCCGGCCTTCTGGGAGGCGGCGCGCTACCTGGTGGATTATCAAGGCATCACGAAGGATCTGCTGAAGGGACAATACTTCGTGCACCAGAGCTTCCTGCCGGTCGGGCTGCCGGGCGCGCTGGAGACCAACCCGTTCAGCTACGATCCGGCCAAGGCGAAAGCCATCCTGGCCAAGGCGGGGATTACCCACGCCGCCTTTACGCTGGACGTGGAGAACAAACCGCCGTTCATCACCATCGCGCAGGCGCTGCAGGGCAGCTTCGCCGCCGCCGGCGTGAAGATCGAGCTGCTGCCGGCCGCGGGCAGCCAGGTTTACTCCCGCGTGCGCGCCAGGCAGCATCAGGCGGCGATCCGCCTGTGGATCCCGGATTACTTCGACGCCCACTCCAACGCCAGCGCCTTCGCCTACAACGACGGCAAGAGCAGCACGGTGGCCGGGCTGAACGGCTGGCAGATCCCGCAGTTGAACCAGCAGACGCTGGCGGCGCTGGCCGAAGCCGATCCGGCCAAGCGCCGCGCGCTGTACACCGCCATGCAGCAGGAGCTGCAGCGCAGTTCGCCGTACGTGTTTATCGATCAGGCCAAAACCGAAGTGGTGCTGCGCGACAACGTCAAAGGCTATCAACAGGGGTTGAACGCCGACATGGTCTACTACGATCGCGTCAGCAAATAGCCGGCGGGCGGCCATCGCCGGCCAATCGATTGCGGGGCGGCAAAAAACGGCGTTTTAACGCTTGCAGTGGCAAAAAGCGCGAGTATAATGCGCCACAATTTGCCAGGAGAAAGCATGAAAAACGACGTTTGTTTTGTTAGCCGCAATCGACAAAACCGACTGCCTATCGGCGGCCAGCTGCCGTTGTTTCTCCTGTTGCTAAACCGATCGTTTCAAGCCCCTCATTGAGGGGCTTTTTTTTGCCTTAAAAAGTCCCGCGCCACGGGCACGCGTCGAGGAGGAGTGAAAAATGGCCAACCCGCTGTATCACAAACACATCATCTCTATTAACGATCTCAGCCGCGAGGATCTGGAGCTGGTGCTGCGCACCGCCGCCGGTCTGAAAGCCAACCCGCAGCCGGAACTGTTGAAACACAAGGTGATCGCCAGCTGCTTCTTTGAAGCCTCGACCCGTACCCGCCTGTCGTTCGAAACCTCGATGCACCGCCTCGGCGCCTCGGTGGTCGGTTTCGCCGACGGCAGCAACACCTCGCTCGGCAAGAAAGGCGAAACCCTGGCCGACACCATCTCGGTGATCAGCACCTACGTGGACGCCATCGTGATGCGCCATCCGCAGGAAGGCGCGGCGCGCATGGCCTCGGAGTTCTCCGGCAACGTGCCGGTGCTCAACGCCGGCGACGGCGCCAACCAGCACCCGACCCAGACCCTGCTGGATCTGTTCACCATCCAGGAAACCCAGGGCCGCCTGAGCAACCTCAGCATCGCCATGGTCGGCGACCTGAAGTACGGCCGCACCGTGCACTCGCTCACCCAGGCGCTGGCCAAGTTCGAAGGCAACCGCTTCTACTTCATCGCCCCGGACGCGCTGGCGATGCCGGCCTACATCCTGAAAATGCTGGACGAGAAAGGCATCGAGTACAGCCTGCACGGCAGCATTGAAGAAGTGGTGCCGGAGCTGGATATTCTCTACATGACCCGGGTACAGAAAGAGCGCCTCGATCCGTCCGAGTACGCCAACGTGAAGGCGCAGTTCGTGCTGCGCGCCGCGGATCTGGCCGGCGCGCGCGCCAACCTCAAGGTGCTGCACCCGCTGCCGCGCATCGACGAGATCGCCACCGACGTGGATAAAACGCCGCACGCTTACTACTTCCAGCAGGCGGGCAACGGCATCTTCGCCCGCCAGGCGCTGCTGGCGCTGGTGCTCAACGCAGATTTGGCTCTTTAAGGGGGAACCGCCATGACTCACGACAACAAACTGCAGGTCGAAGCGATCAAATGCGGCACGGTGATCGACCACATTCCGGCGCAGATCGGTTTCAAACTGCTGACGCTGTTCAAGCTGACCGCCACCGACCAGCGCATCACCATCGGCCTGAACCTGCCTTCCAACGAGCTGGGCCGCAAGGATCTGATCAAGATCGAGAACACCTTCCTGACCGAGCAGCAGGCCAACCAGCTGGCAATGTACGCGCCGAAGGCCACGGTGAACCGCATCGACAACTATGAAGTGGTGCGCAAGCTAACCCTTAGCCTGCCGGACCACATCGACGGCGTGCTGACCTGCCCGAATGGCAACTGCATCAGCCGCAGCGAGCCGGTGGCGTCGAGCTTCAGCGTCAAATCGCGCGGCGGCGAAGTGCACCTGAAGTGCCGCTACTGCGAAAAAGAGTTCGAGCACCAGGTGGTGCTGCAGGCCGACTAAGCCCGGTATGGGCGCCGGGAGATGGCGCTGTTATTCTCCCGGTGACGCCCTATAATGGGATTTCTGGATAGAACAATCCTCGTTTATCAGGAGAAAACATGTCACGTAACATCAGCACTGAACTCGCCCCGGCAGCCATTGGTCCTTACGTGCAGGGCGTTGATCTGGGCAGCATGATCATCACTTCCGGCCAGATCCCGGTCGATCCGAAAACCGGCGCCGTCGCCGACGACGTGGCCGCTCAGGCGCGCCAGTCGCTGGAAAACGTCAAGGCGATCGTCGAAGCCGCCGGCCTGATAGTTGCCGACATCGTGAAAACCACCGTGTTCGTGAAAGACCTGAACGACTTCGCCACCGTCAACGCCGCGTACGAAGCCTTCTTCACCGAGCACAGCGCGCCGTTCCCGGCCCGCTCCTGCGTGGAAGTGGCGCGTCTGCCGAAAGACGTGAAGATCGAAATCGAAGCCATCGCCGTGCGTCGTTAATCGACGCGCACGCGCATCACGGCCAGTGCAGACTGGCCGTTTTTATTTCTGCTCTGCCCCGACAGCCTGCCGTCCCTGCGCCTTCAGCGCTCACCGCCACCGCCATTTCGCCCTATATTAAGGCGTCGCTACGCCGCACCTGCACCGCAAACGGGCGTTTTTCGCCGCGGTAGCCTCGTTCTGCGCCATTTTCGCCCGTTATCGCCTTGGCACGTTTTATGCTCGATTGATTGACAGCCTGCAATGTCGACGAGGTGACGATGCTGAATATCAATCTTTCCGCTTCACCGTTTTTTGATGAGATGCTTCTGGCTGAGGGAAAACACCGTGGCCACTACGACGCCTACTGGCAATGGCTGCAGCAGGCCGATCACCAGGCCGTGCAACGCAAGCGGGAAGAGGCTGCGCTGCTGTTTCACCGGGTGGGCATCACCTTCAACGTCTACGGCGACGATGACGGCGCCGAGCGGTTGATCCCGTTCGACAGCGTGCCGCGCATTATTCCGGCCGCCGAATGGGCGATGCTCGATCGCGGCATTCGCCAGCGCGTACAGGCGCTCAACGCTTTCCTGCACGACATTTACCACCAGCAGCATATTCTGAAGGCCGGCCTCATTCCGGCAGAACAGGTGCTGGCCAACGATCAGTATCAACCCTGTATGCAAGGTGTTGATCTGCATCGCGATATCTATGCGCATATCGTCGGCGTGGACATGGTCCGCAACAGCGACGGCCAATACTACGTGCTGGAAGATAACTTGCGCACCCCGTCCGGCGTCTCTTACATGCTGGAAAACCGCAAAATGATGATGCGTCTGTATCCGGAACTGTTCGCCCGGCAACGCATCGCGCCGGTGGAGCGCTACCCGTCGCACCTGCTGCAAACGCTGCGCGAAAGCTCGCCCATCAACGATCCCACCGTGGTGGTGCTGACGCCGGGCCGCTTCAACAGCGCCTATTTTGAGCACAGTTTCCTGGCGCAGCAGATGGGGGTGGAGCTGGTCGAAAGCGCCGATCTGTTCGTCAAGGACGGCGCGGTGTTCATGCGCACCACCGCCGGGCCGTGCAAAGTGGACGTGATCTATCGTCGGGTGGACGACGCCTTCCTCGATCCGCTGGCGTTTCGGCCGGACTCGATGCTCGGCGTACCGGGGCTGCTGTCGGTGTATCGCGCCGGCAATGTGGTGCTGGCCAACGCCATCGGCACCGGCGTGGCCGACGACAAATCGATCTACCCCTACGTGCCGGATATGGTGCGCTTCTACCTGCAAGAGGAACCGATCCTCAACAACGTGCCAACCTGGCAGTGCCGACATAAAAACGAACTGTCGTATGTGCTGGCCAACCTCGAACAGATGGTCGTGAAAGAGGTGCACGGCGCCGGCGGTTACGGCATGTTGATCGGCCCCACGGCGAGCAAGGACGAGCTCGCCCGCTTCCGTGCGCTGCTGCTGGCTCGCCCGCAGAATTACATTGCGCAAAACACGCTGGCGCTGTCCACCTGCCCGACCTTCGTCAACGATGGTCTGGCGCCGCGGCATATCGATCTGCGGCCGTTCGCCCTCAGCGGCGCGGAGATCCGCCTGGTGCCCGGCGGCCTGACCCGGGTGGCGTTGGCGGAAGGTTCGCTGGTGGTGAACTCGTCGCAGGGCGGCGGCACCAAGGACACCTGGGTATTGGAGGACGACCTATGCTGAGCCGCACCGCCAGTGAACTCTATTGGATGGCCCGCTATCTGGAGCGGGCGGAAAGCATCGCCCGGGTGCTGGACGTCACCAACAAGCTGTCGATGATGCCGATCCGCGACGGCGGCGATCAGGATCTGCAGGTGCCGCTCAATCTGACCGGCACCGGCCAGCTGTATGCCGCCGCCTACCCGGAATTGACGATGCCCAATCTGGTCAGTTTCTTCGCGCTCGACAACCGCAACCACAGCAGCATCTTCAGCTGCCTGCAAATGGGCTGGAACAACGCCCACGCGGTGCGCGGCAGCCTGTCGTCCGAAGTCTGGGAGTGCATCAACGCCACCTGGATAGAGATGAAACTGATCCGCCGCCAGGGCATCGGCTCGGTGGGCGCCGATGCCTTCTTCGACTGGGTGAAGGAGCGCGCCCATCTGTTTCGCGGCGCCATGTTCGGCACGCTGCTGCGCAGCGACGCCATGCGCTTTATCCGCCTCGGCACCCTGCTGGAGCGGGCCGACGGCACCGCCCGTCTGCTGGAGGTGAAGAACACGCTGATGGACATCGACGGCGACCCGGTGCGCGAATATTACCGCATGGACACGCTGCTGCGGGCGGTGAGCGCGCGCGAAGCCTACCACAGCATCTACAAGCAGCCGTTGAGCCGCGAGACCATCGCCGAACTGATGATTCTGCGCAATGAAATCCCGCGTTCACTGCTGGCCTGCGTCGGCGACATGGTGCAGCAATTGGAACTGATCGGCGGCGGCGCCAACCAACCGCGACGTCTGGCGCACACCCTGCATGCCGAGCTGCGCTTCAGCAGCATGAAGGACCTGAACAAGATCGGCCTGGGCGAGTGGTTGAGCGCCTTTCTCGGCCAGGTGAACGGCATCGCCGAAAGCATCCATCACACTTATCTGGAGGCGCAATGAAACTGAATATTGAGCACAACACCCATTATCGCTACGCCCAGCCGGTGCAGCGCAGCACCCAATATCTGCGGCTGACGCCGCAGGATTCGCCGCATCAGCGCATCCTCTCCTGGCAACTGTCGTTGCCGGATGACGCGGTGCGCACCACCGACGCCTTCGGCAACGTACTGCACGTGCTGACGCTCGATGAACCGCATCAGGCCATCACCATTCGGGTGCTCGGGGAAGTGGAAATTGAAGACGGTGTCGAAGATCGGGCGCTCGGGCACCTGTCGCCGCTGGTATTTCTGCGCCATAGCCCGCTGACCCAGCCCGATGACGCCATTCAGGCCTTCGCCCTGCGTTATCATCAACCGCAGGCGGTGCTGAGCGGCCTGGAACATCTGATGGGCGAGCTGCTGCTGAAAATGCCTTACAGCCCAGGCTCCACGCGCGTGACCGACAGCGCCGCCGAGGCGTTCGCCGCCGGCAGCGGCGTGTGTCAGGATCATACGCATGTCTTCCTGAGCTGCTGCCGCAGCCTGAACATCCCGGCGCGCTACGTCAGCGGCTACCTGTACAGCGAAGACTCGACCCATGTCGCCACCCATGCCTGGGCGGAAGTGTGGGTGGAGGAACGCTGGCACAGCTTCGACGTGACCAACAATACGCGCATGCCAAATCAGCACCTTAAGCTGGCGGTCGGCATCGATTATCTGGACGCCTGCCCGGTGCGCGGCATGCGGCTGGGCGGCGGCTGCGAAGACATGAGCGCCATCGCCGCCGTACAAATGATGCCAACCGGCCAGTAGCCGCTTGCCGATGGCAAATGTTTCGGGCACGCTGCGCGTTGGCGGCGTGCCGGTCTTGTTTTGAGGGATTGTAGTATGACCTACTGTGTGGCCATGCGTTTGTCGTCCGGGCTGGTCTTTGCGTCCGATTCGCGCACCAACGCCGGGGTGGATCATATTTCCACCTTCCGCAAACTGCACGTGTTCCAACAGGACGGCGATCGCACGCTGGTGCTGCAAAGCGCCGGCAACCTGGCGACCACCCAGAGCATCATCA
Source organism: Serratia sp. Z4 (assembly GCF_009900725.1). Taxonomy (NCBI): domain Bacteria; kingdom Pseudomonadati; phylum Pseudomonadota; class Gammaproteobacteria; order Enterobacterales; family Yersiniaceae; genus Serratia; species Serratia sp. Z4. The sequence goes on along the minus strand of NZ_JAAABD010000003.1, from coordinate 24,828 downwards.
GTTTGCTGTTGCACCGCAGCAAGGACGCCGAACGCCCCAACCTGCTCAACGCTCCCAGCCTCTACGACGCCGCCACGCTGGTGGGGGAAACGGTGCGCGAGGTGATCCAGCGCGACAGTGAGGCGCAGCAAAGCGGCAGCACCACCGACTTCAGCTGCAACCTGCTGCTCGGCGGCCAAATTAGCGGGGAAGAGATGCGGCTGTTCCATATCTACCCGCAAGGCAATTTTATCGAAGCCACCCGCGACACGCCCTATTTTCAGATAGGCGAAAGCAAATACGGCAAACCGATCATCGACCGGGTACTGCACTACGACACGCCGCTGGAACAAGCGATGCAATGCGCGCTGATTTCACTGGATTCAACCTTGCGCAGCAACCTGTCCGTCGGGCTGCCGCTCGACGTGATGATCTACCCGCGCGACAGCTTCAGTCATGCCCGGCAATACCGCATTACCGAAGATCATCCGTACTTCAGCGCCATCCGCAAGGGCTGGGGCGAAGGGCTGGTCAGCATTTTTACCCAGTTGCCGCCGCTGCAGCTGTAGGGATCCGGGCTCACACGAGCCCGTCCGCTTCATTGCGGCTGGAGCCCCCGCAGCAGCGCCTCCAGCGGGTACACCGCCGCAATCACCACTTCGTCGCGCGTCTGCGCCGCCGCATCCAGCTGGCGCTGCACTTGTTCTGCTTCGGCCCGGCTCAGCGGTTTGCCCTGCTGATGGCGCTCCAGCAGCGTTAAGCCCAATGCGGCCAGGGCATCGACGTCCTGCGCCACCGGCACCAGCTCCCGCAGCGCACGGTTGCCCGCGATCGCCGTCTGCAGCGCCGCGCCGTTCGCCTGCCAGCGCTGCAACCGTTCGCGCAGCGCCTGCGCCGCCGCCTTATCGCGCTTGTCCTGCAACAAGGCCGCGACCTGGGCATGCATGGCGCGCACCGCCTCACTTTCCGGCGGCAGCGCATCGGCAAAGCGGTTCAGCGGTTCGAACTGGTGATAGTTGCCGGCTTGGAACTTCAGGTGCTGGCGGGTGTAATACTGCGCCGGCTCCACCGCCTCGGCCAGGATCTGCAGCGGCAGGATCTGCACGCTGTTGCTCAGGCGGGTGAATTCGCGCGCCGTTTCCGCGTGCTGCTGCAGGCCGACCGACACCACCGACCAGGCGTCGATCGCCGCCAGCCGCCGGTACATGTTGCTTTCATCGGTGACGTCCTGCGCCGACCACAGCCGCTCCGCCACCGCGAAGGCGCGCGGCCACAGCTTGAGATCGAGCAGCGGCGCGCGCACGTTTTCCGCCCACAGCGCCGCTTCGCCGCCGAGAATGTTGGCCTGCCCCTTCTCATCCGGCACCACCGGCATCTTGCCCGCCGGCGCCGCCGCCAGCTTGTCGCCGCTGGTGGGGTAACGCACGTTGCCGACCAGCGTATAGCCGCTGAGCTTGTCCTGTTGCAGCGTAAACACCGGCCGTGTGTCGCCCATCCAGGTATCGACGCGGAACGTCACCTGCTGCGGCGTGCGCCAGACGATGTCGTGCACCGCGCGGCGCGACTTGCCGTTGAAATCGATAAAGCCGCGCCAGCCCTGCTTGCCCTCGATCAGCGTGAAGCTGCCCTCCACCGCGCTGCCCTTCAGGCGCGGCATGCTGAAACGCCAGCTTTGCGCCTGCTCGCCGGGCTGCACCGCCGTCTCGACCCCCAGCGGCTGCGGCAGAATTTCATTGCGGTAGTGATAGGCGGTGCTTTGCGGCTGATCGAGATAGAAACCGGTGGAGAGAATGCCCTGATAGCCATCCTGCGCGCTGGCGCCCAGCGAGTCTTGCCCCTGCCAGGATTGAATGACGATCGAACGCGGCAGCGACGGATGATAGATCTCGTCCCAGCCGACCATCTGCCGCTGGTGCTTCTCGAGGACTTTTTCCAGCTTCTGGTTGAAGTAGGCCTGCAGCGCATGGGTATCCGCCAGCCCGTTCTGCTGCATAAACGCCTGTATCGACGGCGACGCCCGCCACTGGCTGGCGTCCACTTCGTCACCGCCGATGTGCAGGTAGGGATCGGGGAAGATCTCTGCCAATTCACCGACGATCGTGTCGACAAACTGATAAACCTCGTCGCGGGTCGGATCGAGCGTCGGCTTATGCACGCCCCACTCGCGCTCCATGCGATACGGCCCCGGCGCGCTCATCAGCTCGGGATAGGCCACCGCGATGCTGGAGGCGTGCCCCGGCATGTCTATCTCCGGCACCACGCGAATGCCGCGCGCCGTGGCGTAAGCCACCACCTGCCGCATTTGCTCACGGGTGTAAAACAGGCCGTCGCTGGCCTGCTGCTGCAATTTGGGGTAATGCTCGGAGGCGAAGCGCCAGCCCTGATCGTCGGTCAGGTGCCAGTGGAATACGTTGAGCTTGGCCGCCGCCATGCCGTCGAGCTGGCGCAGAATGTCCGGCAGCGGCAGGAAATGGCGCGCCGAATCCAGCAGCACGCCGCGCCACGGAAAACGCGGCACGTCGCGAATGTCCACCAATGGCAGGAAAGTGTTTTGCCCATCGGTCTGCAGCAGCTGCAGCAGGGTCTCCATGCCGCGCAGCGCGCCGAAGCGGGTGTTGGCGGTCAGCGTAGCGCCCTGCGGCGTGACCGCCAGCCGGTAACTCTCATCGCTGCCCGGCAGCGGCTGCGCCGCCACCCGATCCTTGATCACCACCTTGATCGCCGCGCCGTTTGCTTCTTCCCTCGGCGCCAGCGTCCAGCCGGTCTGCAGTTCGATGCGCTGGCGCCAGCGCGGCAGCGCGTCGCCCAAATCATCGCCCTGGAGGCTTAACGACAGCCGGTGATCCAAAATCAGTTTGCCCGCCGGTTGCGTCACTTCAACCTGCTGCGGCCAGGGCATCAGTGGCAAATCACCCGCCGGCTGCGCCAGCGCGCCGCAAGAAAACCATAACGATGAAGCCAGTAGCGTATAACGGAAAGGTCTGTGCATCGGAAATTCCTCAGAGGAAAAAAACAAAATATCCCCAATGAATTTCAAACCACCGCTAGGCGGCAAGCGCCCGCATCCCCAGGCGCTTAGGTCTGCTAAGTAACTGGGGGGCGGGCGTACAGCCAACAACGCGGTGGCTTGAAAGGCGCAGGGGAAAACAGCCAACGCTGTAGATAAAGACTCAGCACAGAACAGATGTCCAACCGTTGCGGTGAAAAAGCGGACGGGATCACAGTTGCCCCCTCCCGGCCGGAGGGGGCGAACGGATTATTGCCAGCCGTAGCGGCGCACGAACCAGCCTTTCACGCACTGGGTCAGCACCATGTAACCGGCGAGGATCAGCACCAGCCACGGGAAGTAGGCGAGCGGCAGCGCCTGCAGCTGCAGGAAGCCGGCCAGCGGCGAGAACACCAGGCCGATGCCGGTGGCGATCACCGCCAGCGTCATGATGCACAGCGGCCAGGACGGACGGCTCTGGATAAACGGAATTTTGCGCGTGCGGATCATGTGCACGATCAGCGTTTGCGACAGCAGCCCTTCCACGAACCAGCCGGACTGGAACAGCGTCTGCATTTCCGGCGTGTTAGCCTTGAATACCCACCACATCAGGCTGAAGGTCAGCACGTCGAAGATCGAACTGATCGGCCCAAAGAACACCATAAACCGCCCCAGATCGGCGGAGTTCCAGCGCTGCGGCTGGGTGATCTGATCGTCGTCGACGTTATCGAACGGGATGGCGATCTGCGAGATGTCGTACATCAGGTTCTGAATCAACAGGTGCAGCGGCAACATCGGCAGGAACGGCAGGAAGGCGCTGGCAATCAGCACGCTGAACACGTTACCGAAGTTGGAGCTGGCGGTCATCTTGATGTATTTCAGCATGTTGGCGAAGGTGCGGCGCCCTTCGATCACCCCCTGCTCCAGCACCATCAGGCTTTTTTCCAGCAGGATGATGTCCGCCGCTTCCTTGGCGATGTCCACCGCCGAATCGACGGAGATGCCGATATCGGCCGCGCGCAGCGCCGGCGCGTCATTGATGCCGTCGCCCATAAAGCCCACCACGTGCCCCTGGCGGCGCAGCAGTTTGACGATGCGCTCCTTGTGCAGCGGCGTCAGCTTGGCGAACACCGTGGTGCGCGCCGCCGCCTGCGCCAGCTGCTCGTCGTCCATCTGCTCGATCTCGCTGCCGCGCAGCAGATGATCGGCCTCGAGCCCGACGTCACGGCACACTTTGGCGGCCACCAGCTCGTTGTCGCCGGTGAGGATCTTCACCGTGACGCCGTTCTGTTTCAGCGCCGCCAGCGCCGGCGCGGTGCTCTCCTTCGGCGGATCGAGGAAGGCGACGTAGCCTTCGAGGATCAGATCCGACTCGTCCGCCACGCCGTATTCATGGGTTTGCGCCGGCAGGATCTTGTTGGCCACCGCCACCACCCGCAGCCCCTGCTGGTTGAGATCGTCGGTGATGAGGCGGATCCTCGCCAGCAGTGCCTCGCTCAGCGGGATCACCTCGTCTTCGTGGCGCACGTGGCTGCAAATCGCCAGCATCTCTTCCAGCGCGCCCTTGCACACCAGCTCGTGATACGCGTTGTCTTTGGCCACCACCACCGACATGCGGCGGCGCACGAAGTCGAACGGGATCTCATCCACCTTGCGGTAGTTTTGCAGCGCCTGCGGCTGCTGATTTTGCTCCGCACAGCTCAGCACCGCCACGTCGAGCAGGTTTTTCAGCCCGGTCTGGTAGAAGCTGTTCAGCCAGGCGTAGCGCAGCACCCGCTCGCTGCCGGCGCCGAACGCATCGGTGTGGCGCTCCAGCACGATCTTGTCCTGGGTCAGGGTGCCGGTCTTGTCGGTGCACAGAATGTCCATCGCGCCGAAGTTCTGGATGGCGTCCAGCCGTTTGACGATCACCTTCTGGCGCGACAGCTTCACCGCCCCTTTGGCCAGCGTCGAGGTGACGATCATCGGCAGCATCTCCGGCGTCAGCCCGACCGCCACCGACAGCGCGAACAGCGCCGCCTCCCACCAGTCGCCCTTGGTGTAGCCGTTGATCAGCAGCACGATCGGCGTCATCACCAGCATAAAGCGGATCAGCAGCCAGCTGACCTTGCTGATGCCGCTCTGGAAGGCGTTCGGCTGTTCATCCTGGCTGGTGACGCGCTGCGCCAGCTGGCCGAAATAGGTGCTGCCGCCGGTGCCGATCACCATCGCCAGCGCGGTGCCGCTGACCACGTTGGTGCCCATGAAGCACAGGTTCCGGCAGTCGAGCGGATCGGCCGCCAACGACTGCGGCGCCGCAGATTTCTCCACCGGCAGCGATTCGCCGGTCAGCGCCGCCTGGCTGATGAACAGATCCTTGGCCGACAGCACGCGCAGATCCGCCGGGATCATGTCGCCGGCCGCCAGCTTGATGATATCGCCCGGCACCAGCTGCGCGATCGGCAGCTCCACATGCTCGCTCCTGCCGGTGAGCGCATCGCTGCGGATCACCGTGGCGGTGTTGCTCACCATCGCTTTCAGCGCATCGGCCGCCCGGTTGGAGCGCGCCTCCTGGATGAAGTTCAGCAGCGTGGAGATCAGCACCATCAGCGCGATCACCAACGCGCCGGTGAGATCTTCGGTGGCGTAAGAGATCATGCCGAGCGCGGTCAGCAGCAGGTTGAACGGGTTGCGGTAGCAGTGCCAGAGGTGTTGCCACCAGGCCTCTTTTTGCTGATCGTCGATGACGTTCTCGCCGCAGCGCCGACGCACCTGTTCCGCCTCATGGGCGGTGATGCCTTCCGGGTGGCTGTGAAAACGCTCAAAGAGCTGCATCGTCTCTGCGGCGGCGCATTCCAGCCGCTGCTGCGCCAGGCCGGCAGGCATATCGCGCGCAGCGCCGCTGACGCCGTCCAGCAGGCTGTCGCGGCGCACCAAACGGCGCGGAAGGCCGCGGGCGAACAGGCCCAGCAGCTGACGGGGGAGTTTTTTCAGTTTCATGGTTCGCACCTCGTCGCCCGGTGCCTCACGGCAGCGGGTAAACGGGGATCGTCATCGGCCGGGCGAATGGCGGATGCGCCAAAAAGCCTCTGCCAATGCAGATCCTTATTCTTTTTTTCAGCAGCAGGAGCGAACGACGAAGCGCGCGCCACCGGTTACCGTGATGTTTTTCACCGGTAAAACAGCAGCGCCAGGCGGAGAGGTTTTACCGGAGAACCGAGTGAGTGTCTAAAGCAGTCGGGTCGGGGTCCATATGGGGTATAACCTCCGGTAAAGGGAAAAACAGAGCGGCAAGAGCGGCCGTTCAGCGCAGTGCAACAATCCCGTTTTGCATCAAGATCCGCGTCGGAAAATGAGCTATGCTGACGGGCATTGTTTTACAGGCCATTATGTTACGCCTGTCCACCTCAACGAAAAGTAAACCATGCAAAACCGGCTGACCATCAAGGACATCGCGCGCCTGAGCGGCGTAGGCAAATCCACCGTCTCACGCGTGTTGAACAATGAAGGCAGCGTGAGCCCGCAAACCCGCGAACGGGTGGAAGCGGTGATCCGTCAGCAAGGGTTTACCCCCTCCAAGTCGGCGCGCGCCATGCGCGGCCAAAGCGACAAAGTGGTGGGCATCATCGTTTCCCGTCTCGATTCGCCGTCGGAGAACCAGGCGGTGCGCACCATGCTGCCGCTGCTGTACCAACAGGGCTTCGACCCGATCGTGATGGAGAGCCAGTTCGAAACCCGCCTGGTGCAGGAGCACCTGCACGTACTGCGCCAGCGCAACGTCGACGGCGTGATCCTGTTCGGCTTCACCGGCCTGACCGCGGCGATGCTCAAGCCGTGGCAGGAAAAAATGGTGGTGATGGTGCGCGAATACGACGGCTTCTCGTCCGTCTGCTACGACGACGCCGGCGCGGTGAACCTGTTGATGGATCGTCTGTACCGGCAGGGGCATCGGCATATCGGCTATCTGGGGGTGCAGCTCAGCGACGCCACCACCGGCCAGCGCCGCTACCAGGCCTATCTCGACGCCTGTGAACGCCTCACGCTCACGCCGCGCGCCACGCTGGGCGAGCTGAGTTACCAGAGCGGTTTCCAGCACGCCGCCGAAGTGATCGATGCGCACACCAGCGCGCTGATCTGCGCCTCCGACAGCATCGCCCTCGGCGCGATCAAGTACCTGCAGCAGCAGCCGGCGCGCGCCATTCAGGTGTGCGCCATCGGCAACACCCCGCTGCTCAGCTTCCTGTTCCCCGACACTCTGTCGGTGGAGTTCGGCTACGGCAGCGCCGGCCTGCTGGCGGCGCAGCAGCTGCTGGCGCAGCTCAGCGGCGAACAGGGGATCCGCCGCCTGGTGGTGCCCAGCAAACTTTCCTGACTCCCTGATTAGAAGTTGACCATTTTTTGTCATTTTGTGATCCTCGCCCCAAACCGGGAACGTTCCCATTTCATTCAAAAAGCCGAGTGGCTAAGCTTTGATCATTACTCAGTCAACACCTCTGCAGGTATCCCATAATGAGCAAAGTAAAACAGCAGGATATTGATCGCCTGATTGTTTTGGTCGGCGGCCGCGAGAACATCGCCACCGTCAGCCATTGCATTACCCGGCTGCGTTTCGTCCTCAATGACCCCAGCAAGGCCAGCCCAAAGGAAATCGAAGAGCTGCCGATGGTCAAAGGCTGCTTCACCAACGCCGGGCAGTTCCAGGTGGTGATCGGCACCGACGTCGGCGACTACTATCAGGCGCTGATCGCCAGCACCGGCGTCAACGAGGCCGACAAGGAACAGGCCAAGGTGGCGGCGCGCCAGAACATGACCTGGACCGAGCGCACCATCTCCCACTTCGCCGAGATCTTCTTCCCGCTGCTGCCGGCGCTGATCAGCGGCGGTCTGATCCTCGGCTTCCGCAACGTGATCGGCGACATCCCGATGTCCGGCGGCCAAACGCTGGCGCAGATGCACCCGGCGTGGAAAACCGTTTACGACTTCCTGTGGCTGCTGGGTGAAGCGATCTTCATGTTCCTGCCGGTGGCCATCTGTTGGTCGACGGTGAAAAAGATGGGCGGCACGCCGGTGCTCGGCATTGTGCTGGGCGTCACCCTGGTGTCGCCGCAGCTGATGAACTCCTACCTGCTTGGCCAGCAAACGCCAGAAGTGTGGAACTTCGGCTGGTTCGTGATCCAGAAAGTGGGCTATCAGGCGCAGGTGATCCCGTCGATCCTGGCGGGGATGGCGCTGGGCTGGATCGAGACCCGGCTGAAAAAGATCGTTCCCGACTATCTCTATCTGGTGGTGGTGCCGGTGGTCTCGCTGCTGCTGGCGGTGTTCCTGGCGCACGCGCTGATCGGGCCGTTCGGCCGCATGATCGGCGACGGCGTCGCCTGGGCGGTGAAATCGGTGATGACCGGCAGCTTCGCGCCGGTGGGCGCCGCGCTGTTCGGCTTCCTGTATGCGCCGCTGGTGATCACCGGTGTGCACCAGACCACGCTGGCTATCGACATGCAGATGATCCAGAGCATGGGCGGCACCCCGGTATGGCCGCTGATTGCGCTGTCCAACATCGCGCAGGCCTCGGCGGTGCTCGGCATCATCATCATCAGCCGCAAGGCCAACGAGCGTGAAATCTCGGTGCCGGCGGCGATCTCCGCCTACCTCGGCGTGACCGAACCGGCGATGTACGGCATCAACCTCAAATACCGCTTCCCGATGCTGTGCGCGATGATCGGCTCCGCGATCGCCGGCCTTATCTGCGGGCTGGACGGCGTGATGGCCAACGGCATCGGCGTCGGCGGTCTGCCGGGCATTCTGTCTATCAAGCCGCAGTTCTGGCTGATTTACTCGCTGGCGATTCTGGTGGCGATCGTCATCCCGCTGGTGCTGACCATCATGGTCTACAAACGCAAAGCCGCCCGCGGCGAGCTGCCGGTTTGATTCACGCAATATGAATGTAGGAGCCTGCTCGCGCAGGCTCGTTGTCACGATTCAAAGGTATTGATCTATGAGCAACCCAACCCCTTGGTGGCAGAACGGCGTCATCTACCAAATTTATCCGAAGAGTTTTCAGGACAGCACCGGCAACGGCTACGGCGATTTGGCCGGCGTGACCCGGCGGCTGGACTATCTGCAGGAACTGGGCGTCGATGCCATCTGGCTGACGCCGGTCTACGTATCGCCGCAGGTGGACAACGGGTATGACGTGGCGGACTACTGCGCCATCGATCCGGCTTACGGCACGATGGCGGACTTCGAGCAGTTGGTCACCGCCGCCCACCAGCGCGGCATTCGCATCGTGATGGACATGGTGTTCAACCACACCTCGACCGAGCACCCGTGGTTCAAGGCCGCGCAGGATCGCCACAGCCCGTATCGTCAGTTCTACGTCTGGCGCGACGGCGAAGGCGATACGCCGCCGAACAACTGGCGCTCCAAGTTCGGCGGCAACGCCTGGCAGTGGCACGCCGACAGCGGCCAGTACTACCTGCACCTGTTCGCCGCCGAGCAGGCGGATCTCAACTGGGAACACCCGCCGGTACGCGAAGAGCTGAAGAAAGTGTGCCAGTTCTGGGCGGACAAAGGCGTCGACGGCCTGCGCCTCGACGTGATCAACCTAGTGTCCAAACAGCAGGATTTCCCGTCCGACAGCCAGGGTGACGGCCGCCGCTTCTACACCGACGGCCCGCGCATCCACGAGTTCCTGCAGGAGATGAGCCGCGACGTGTTCCAGCCGCGCGGCCTGATGACGGTGGGCGAGATGTCCTCCACCACGCTCGAGCATTGCCAGCAATACGCGGCGCAGAGCGGCGAAGAGCTGTCGATGACCTTCAACTTCCACCATCTGAAGGTGGACTACGCCGGCGGCGAAAAATGGACGCGGGCGGCGCCGGATTACGTGGAGCTGAAGCAGATCTTCCGCCACTGGCAGCAAGGAATGCATAACCGCGCCTGGAATGCGCTGTTCTGGTGCAACCACGATCAGCCGCGCATCGTGTCGCGCTTCGGCGATGAAGGCGCACTGCGGCTGCCGGCCGCTAAAATGCTGGCGATGGTGCTGCACGGCATGCAAGGCACGCCTTATATCTACCAGGGTGAAGAGATCGGCATGACCAACCCCGGCTTCCGCGCTATCGAGCAGTATCGCGACGTGGAAAGCCTGAACATGTACGCTGAACTGCGCGCTCAGGGCCGCAGCGATGCCGAACTGCTGGCGATCCTGGCCGACAAATCGCGCGACAACGGCCGCACGCCGATGCAGTGGAGCGCCGCGCCGCACGCCGGTTTCACCACCGGCACGCCGTGGATCGGCTGCGCCGAGAACTACCCGCAGATCAACGCCGAAGCGGCGCTGGCCGACCTCGACTCGGTGTTTTACGCCTACCGCCAGCTGATCACCCTGCGCAAGCAGTACCCGCTGCTGACCCACGGCGACTATCAGGATCTGGCACCGGAACACCCGGCGCTGTGGTGCTATCAGCGCAGCTGGAACGGCCAGCGCCTGCTGGTGGTGGCCAACCTGAGCCGCGAGCCGCAGGCCTGGGCGGCGGCGGGCGTGGAGCCTTCCGCCCAGTGGCGCCCGCTGATGAGCAACTACAGCGACTCGGCAGACCAGCCGCAGGCGCTGACGCTGCGGCCGTTCGAAGCGGTGTGGTGGCTGCTCGAAGACTAACCCCGCAGGGCGCGGCGAGCGCTGCGCCCTACCATTTCCCCAGCAGCGCTACCACCCCGGCGGCCTCTTGCGCCAGGCGTTCATCGCTCATGTCGAACACACCCTGCACCAGATGCGGCGGCAGATAATCCATGCCGGTCAGGTTGGCCATGGCGTGGAACGGCAGCAGCAGATCCTGCACCGGATAACGGTTGTACCCTTCCGCCGTATAGGCCTGCGCGTTGCCGCCAGTGCTCACCACCAGCTGCAGCGGCTTGCCGTGCAGTTGGGTGCCTTCGCTGCCGTAGGCGAAACCGTAGGTTAATACCGCATCCTGCCATTCGCTGAGGATCGCCGGCGAGCTGTACCAGTAAAACGGGAACAGCATCACTACCGCATCATGGCTCTGCAGCAGTTCCTGCTCGCGCGCCACGTCGATGCGGTAATCCGGGTAAGCGCGGATCAGTTCGTGAACGGTAACGTTGGGCAACGGGCTCAGCGCCGCGATCAGCGCTTTGTTGATGCGCGACTCGTCGGGGGTGCGGTGGGCGGTTAACACTAAAATGCGCGACATAACGATTCCTCGGTCATAAGAAGATGAGGGCATTTTTCCATTTCCGCCGCTGCGGGTGTAGGCTGTTAAAGGTCACTTCAATTTCAACCAAAAGTATCAACCACTATGTCGCTGCCCTTTGACGTGCACCGCCTGCTGCCGGCCTTCCTCGCCGCCGCGCAGGCGCAAAATTTCTCCGCCGCCGCTCGCCAGCTGGGCGTGACGCCGGCGGCGGTCAGCAAAAACATCCGCGCGCTGGAAGAGAAGCTGGCGCTGCGGCTGTTTCAGCGCAACACCCACAACGTGCTGCTGACCGACGAGGGCAAAGCGCTACTGGCGCAGGTAGCGCCGCTGTGGCAGGCATTGGCGGCGACGCTGGAAAGCGCCGGCGGCGAACGGCAGGCGCCGGCCGGCGTGGTGCGCGTCAGCATGATCCCCGGCTTCGGCCGCCAGATGCTGATGCCGTTGATCCCGCAATTTTTGGCGCGCTATCCGCAGATCGATCTCGATCTGTCGCTGGACGCCCGGGTGGTGAATCTGGTGGGCGAAGGCTTCGACGTCGGCATCGGCAGCCGGGTCGATCCCGACAGCCGGCTGGTGGCCCGCCCGCTCTACCCGATGCACATGGTGCTGGCGGCCTCGCCGGACTATCTGGCACGGTGCGGTGAACCGCAAACGCCGCACGATCTGCTGCGCCACGACTGCCTGCTGCACCGCAACCCGGCCAACGGCCGCCACGTCAAATGGCAGCTGCGCCATCAGGGCGAAACGCTGGCGCTGGATCTGAACGGCCGGCTGGTGGTGAGCCGGCCGGAGATGTTGTTGGATGCGGCGCTGGCCGGGCTCGGTATCGTCAACCTGGCGCGCTGGTACGTCGAGAAACACTTCGAGCAGGGTACGCTGCGGCCGGTGCTGGCGCAATGCTGGCCGCGCCCGGTGCAGCTGTGGCTCTATTACGCTTCGGCGGATCTGCCGCCGCGGGTGCGCGTCTGGGTCGATTTTCTGCTGGAACATTTTCGCGATCGGCCGGCGGGCGATTGACGACTGTTCAGCTTGCGCACGCTCCTCCGTTTTCCTTGTTCTACATCAAAAGAATCGCGCCAATATCTATATATAGTGCATTAAGAATTGCGAACACCTATATATAGTAGTTATCCACAAAATCATCCACACGCCGCCACAGCCCTTGCGCGCTGCGGCTTTGCCCTGTGGATAAGCGAAATTTGACGGTTGCTCGCCGCGCCGGCGGGTATCAACGCTCCCTCGGGGAACAAGGAGTACAACGTGAAACCAGTAGTGATTAAGCGGGACGGTTGCCAGGTACCTTTTGACGAAGCGCGCATTGCGCAGGCCATCGAGCGCGCCGCGCTGGCGGTGGGCGTGGTCGACGCCGACTACTGCGCCACCGTCGCCCGCGTGGTCGCTCAGCGCATGGAGCAGCAGCCGCGCGTCGATATCCACGAGATCCAGCAGGCGGTGGAAAACCAGCTGATGGCCGGCGAGTACAAACAGCTGGCGCGCGCCTATATCGAATACCGCCACGATCGCGACGTGGCGCGCGAGCTGCGCGGCCGCCTGAACCAGGAGATTCGCGGCCTGGTCGAGCAGAGCAACCGCGCGCTGCTGAACGAGAACGCCAACAAGGACAGCAAGGTGATCCCCACCCAGCGCGACCTGCTGGCGGGCATCGTCGCCAAACACTACGCCAAGCAGCACATCCTGCCGCGCGACGTGGTGCTGGCCCATGAACGCGGCGAAATTCACTACCACGATCTCGACTACTCGCCGTTCTTCCCGATGTTCAACTGCATGCTGATCGATCTGAAAGGCATGCTGACCAACGGTTTCAAGATGGGCAACGCCGAGATTGAGCCGCCGAAGTCGATCTCCACCGCCACCGCCGTGACCGCGCAGATCATCGCCCAGGTCGCCAGCCATATCTATGGCGGCACCACCATCAACCGCATCGATGAAATTCTGGCGCCGTTCGTCGACGAGAGCTTCCGCAAACACCTGCAGGTGGCGGAAGAGTGGCAGATCCCGGACGCCAAAGGCTATGCCATGGCGCGCACCGAGAAAGAGTGTTACGACGCCTTCCAATCGCTGGAGTACGAGGTCAACACTCTGCACACCGCCAACGGCCAGACGCCGTTCGTCACCTTCGGCTTCGGCCTCGGCACCAGCTGGGAGTCGCGCCTGATCCAGCGCTCTATCCTGAAAAACCGCATCGCCGGGCTGGGCAAAAACCGCAAGACCGCCGTGTTCCCCAAACTGGTGTTCGCCATCCGCGACGGCCTCAACCACCAGTACGGCGATCCGAACTACGACATCAAACAGCTGGCGCTGGAGTGCGCCAGCAAGCGCATGTACCCGGATATCCTCAACTACGATCAGGTGGTGAAGGTCACCGGCTCGTTCAAAACGCCGATGGGCTGCCGCAGCTTCCTCGGCACCTACGAGCAGGACGGCGAACTGGTGCACGACGGCCGCAACAACATTGGCGTCATCAGCCTCAACCTGCCGCGCATCGCGCTGGAGGCGATGGGCGATGAGTCGCGCTTCTGGGCGCTGCTGGATCAGCGCCTGCAGCTGGCGAAAAAGGCCCTGATGACGCGCATCGCCCGGCTGGAAGGCATCAAGGCGCGGGTGGCGCCAATCCTTTACATGGAAGGCGCCTGCGGCGTGCGGCTCAAGGCCGACGACAATATCGCCGATATCTTCAAGAATGGCCGCGCCTCGATTTCGCTGGGCTACATCGGCCTGCACGAGACCATCAACGCGCTGTTCGGCGGCAAAAACCACGTGTATGACGACGAGGCGCTGCGCGCCAAAGCGGTGGCGATCGTCGCGCGGCTGCGCGCCGCCGTCGACGCCTGGAAAGACGAAACCGGCTACGGCTTCAGCCTCTACAGCACGCCGAGCGAAAACCTGTGCGATCGCTTCTGCCGGCTGGACACCGCCGATTTCGGCGTGGTGCCGGGCGTCACCGACAAGGGCTATTACACCAACAGCTTCCACCTCGACGTGGAGAAGAAGGTCAATCCGTACGACAAGCTGGACTTCGAAGCGCCCTACCCGCCGTTGGCCAGCGGCGGCTTCATCTGCTACGGCGAATACCCGAACCTGCAGCACAACCTGAAGGCGCTGGAAGACGTGTGGGACTACAGCTACAGCCGGGTGCCTTACTACGGCACCAACACGCCGATCGACGAGTGCTACGAATGCGGCTTCACCGGTGAATTCTCCTGCACCAGCAAAGGCTTCACCTGCCCGAAATGCGGCAATCACGACTCGGCCAAGGTCTCGGTCACCCGCCGGGTGTGCGGCTATCTCGGCAGCCCCGATGCCCGGCCGTTCAACGCCGGCAAGCAGGAAGAGGTGAAACGCCGGGTGAAACACCTCGGCAACGGGCAGCTCGGCTGAAAAGCGCCGTGCAGCCTATGCAGAAGCCTGTTCATCAGGCGTGATTGTCGCAACCAGTTTGCCTTCGGCCAGCGCGCACCAACCGCAGCGTACACGCAGTACGTGAGGATTGGCAGCACTGCCCGGAGGCAAAATGGCCAGTAAAATAGCCTGATGGGCAGGCCTCACATGAATTATCACCAGTATTACCCGATCGACGTCGTCAACGGCCCCGGCACCCGCTGCACGCTTTTTGTCGCCGGCTGCGTGCACCAGTGCCCCGGTTGCTACAACAAAAGCACCTGGCGGCTCAACTCCGGCCAGCCGTTTACCCCGGCGCTGGAAGAGCGCATCATCGCCGATCTGAACGATACGCGCGTGCCGCGCCAGGGGCTGTCGCTCTCCGGCGGCGATCCGCTGCACCCGGCCAACGTGCCGAGCATCTTAACGCTGGTGAAACGGGTGCGCGCCGAATGCCCCGGCAAGGATATCTGGCTGTGGACCGGCTACCGGCTGGCGGAGCTGGACGCACAGCAAATGCAGGTGGTGGACAGGATCAACGTACTGATCGACGGCAAGTTCGTGCAAGATTTGAAAGACCCGGCGCTGATTTGGCGCGGCAGCAGCAACCAGGTGGTGCATAGGTTGCGTTGAGTCAACAACAACATATATCTCACATGTGTTGGCCCAAGTTCGAGCTGATACAGCAATGGCACAGAGTCAATCTGACGGGCGGGTCTGTGACAAAAGCGGGCTAGTTATCAGCCGGACAGCTCCCCGAAGTACGCCGCAGCTTTTTTAATATTTCCTGTTCGTCAGTAACCCGCTTGAGTTCCTTCTGGGTACGTATTCGTGACAACTTTGACTTTTCTAAGTTAAACTGGACCTCCTATGTATCATGGTGGCTTCTAAAGAATAATCATTTTAAAACCCGTAAATATTTGGTAATGTGCATTATATACCTATAATTATTTCCTATCTCCCCATAGTTCTGAGATAGGAAGTTTAATATGGATGTCGTAATGATGACGACTGAAGTGTTACTCTTTATTGCTGATAAAAATTGAGATATCATGACCAATATATTTATATCCTATGCGAGAGAAGACTTTTTAATTGCAAAAAAGCTAACCGAAGAACTAAATCGACATGAGTATAAGGTATTTTTGGACCAACAATCGATTCAGCTTGGGGCTCATTGGCAAGAGGATATACTAAAGCATTTAAAAAATTCGGATGTATTTATCGCACTTGTAACTGAACATAGCGATAAGTCTTACTATTTTAATATAGAGGTTACTGGTGCTATATCTTATCTAGCTCATAGCAATCGAGATAAGCTTATTTTGCCAGTGGTGCTGGATAAAGAAGTATTTAATGATAGCGATCTTGGGGCGTTCCAAGCACTGTTCGCACGATCCGATGATATGACATACCTCGTCCATGAAATTGTAAATGCTATCAGCCGCTTCGAGGGAGTCCGACTAGCTCAGGAAGAGATAAAAGAAATTCGAGAAAAATTTCTTAAAGATGAATCAGATGATTACATAAATGAAACAATTGATGATCTTAAGGCTCGCGAAAAAGCTGGTCGCCAATTATCGTCAAGATGGCATTTCGCTGGATATGCGGCATTAGTACTTTCTGTCATTTTTGTATTTATTCTTTGGTATTTAGCTGAACGTTCATTTATACAATCACCTCTTGATACCACTAGATTGATTTTCGATGCCATCAAGGGCGTAACAGTTATAGCGTTACTTTTGGGGCTAGCAAGATATTCATTTTTAATGGCAAAAACTCATCAATTAGAAGCTTTGAAGAACGCCGATCGACTGCATGCAATTTCTTTCGGGAAGTTCTATATGCGCGTTTTCTCTACGCAAATATCTCAATCTGAATTAAAAGAAGTATTTCAACATTGGAATACTTCAGGAGTGTCAGATTTATCGCATCTTGATGTAGATAAAATTGACTCACGATTTATGGAACTCTTTGGGAAAATATCTGAAAGATTTGATATCAAAAATAAATCTTAAATAAGTATTCTTTTTATAAGGGCTGGTAATCAAATTAAGCCCGCCCCTATCTCTTAACGGACCTTCAGTTCACCCTGTACGTCCGTCTCGTGCCAGAAGCGGGAGTTGATAATGCCAGCTAATTTTAGCCGCTGGAAGCCGGTTACCCTAACTATAATCAGTTCACCTGTAAATTCAGTTTATTTGAATGAATTTCGGCTCAGCCAGTTCGGGTGGATGTATTCCCCCCTCCTATATAATAGGCATCCCTGATTATAATTACGCTGTTCCTAAATCATACCCCCTCAATCTTCACATGATGTAATTTACTGTAAATACATAAACCATAATTTAGTAATTTCGATATAAAGAAAAGTATTTTTACATTAAAAATTAAAGGATTCAAGGCACAAACCGTCTATTCCAATAGATATATCAAACGTCCCACCTATCCCTTCCCCAAAATTCTGGTCACGAACTCTACGCATATCTCTTGCGATTTCAGTGTACTGTTCCTGTAAATGAGAACTACGATAGTTGCGATTCATTATTATTTCACTTAAATCATCATTATTCAATGCTCTAGTATTCTCCCCGTCAGGGAATAAAGGATAGATTCGTGACATTTGATCAACTTCACGTAATAAATTTAACATATTTCTGTGTATTGACATCCTGAAAGGGCGTCCGGAAAAGTTGAGGTAAGGCAAACTAATAAAATCAGGCAATGCGGCAAGCGTATCAGTTCTACTAGGTAATTCATTATCCAGATTTATATATTTGTAGTGCGATGATATGGCGCTTAAGCGATCAAGGATCATTGTAGTTTCTCCTGTCGGTTCTGGATCACGCAACAATGTGCGCACGCCGTTTTCATTATAAAGAGTACCGCTGGCTGAACGAGTAATGTTGGTGTCCCCATTAATTGAGGCTAAAGATTTAAGCTGTCTCTTCGCCTTATTCAATCCGCTATAGAGATATGACTCATTCGTTGCTCCTTTACCCTCAAAAGCATGCCATTGAAAACGTAGATCCTGTCCGGCTAAATCCGGTTCTAATCCATTATTAGAAACAACGGCATGTGATTTCTTCAAATCACGAACATGTGTCAGAAAAGGGACAGAGAAGATCTGCTCAGCATATAAGCGGGAAAATATCATCCCTACATGATAGCTGTTATCTCTGGTTGTATCGCTGATATCGCCCATGGATAATGGGTTCTTAATCAACCGCGACATGACATCTGGAAAGACCCTTTCGGGCCCATAGTGCCTTACACAAACGTCATGTAGGAAATATGCCCCCTCCGATTGCTGAAAAACACCCTGCATAACATAATCGGAAAACATGTGATCGTCAGCATAATTCAAAAAATAAAATTGATTTAAGACTTTAAGTGCAAAGATATTATCCACGTGAGATAAACTTTTGGCGATCCCGAAACGATAAATTGCTTCCCACCCATACTTTCTAAAGTAAGCAGGTGTTAATATTTGCCAAGAGGTATTTGCTATTGCATGTCGATACAAATCCAGAGCATTAATATGGTTAGGGTGGTAGCGAGTTCCTGATGTATTGACTCTATTAAAATTTCCGGAATAGTTAGCAACTTTCAAGTCAACAACGATAGTCATATGTATGGGGCTCCAACATGATTTCCTTTTAATTCATAACTATACCCTAATTATAAATCCTGAAGAACTGCCATTTATAGCTGCGACGTCACATTTAAGAGACCTGAACCTAGGCAATCCAATTATTATTGAGACTGAAATAATTAACATGTATAGAGTTTCATGCAAACCTCTAGCTCCTACCAGCATTGCCTCGCGAACTTCCGCTTCTCGCTCATATCAGACTTTTCGTTCCTACCTTTCTTTTGATTTTAACTCCTTCTTACCATATCTCTTTCACCCTCTCATAAGTTACTCAGTCCAGATCCGACTTAACCCAGGAATCGGATCTTCGGAGAGGAAGAGAGAGATTGTTTCAGAATAAGCACAAAAAATGGTGAATTGTTGTGATGAGAGGATTATTGCTTAGGAAGCAAAATTCCCGAATGACTGGGCCTGAAATGGCAACAACGAAATAAGGAAGCTTTCCCCCTCAGCATCTGCGTGCCGTGGGGGGAGCAACTACCCGACTACAGTTTTCATTTCATGATGCGTCTTCGCCAAGTAAGACCTGTGAACTGACAGAGTCTTTACGGAGTGTAAAGCGGACCTTAATCTGACCACTGAAAACGGCTTCTCCTTCATATTGAGAATACAAAGCGATTTCAAGTGGTTTGCCATCAACCTCTTTAGCATTAAAAGTGAAAATGTTCTCTCCCTCACTTTTGATTTTGTACTCTTCAAAATAGTTTTTATTCACAAGCAGGGCATCAATAGCATCAAAATGAGGCCTGATATAGAGCGAACAGCTTTTTTCTTTTCCACGGATCTTTACCCTTCGGTCTTCGTCATAAAACAATATATCTTCTTTGCCCTCGACACTATCTATAGTATTCGCTCTGTACTCATTAAATTGATTCCATAATCTTTCATCACCCACAATGAGATAGTCATCTTCCTGGAGGTCATCGTAATCATGGACCACACTCAGAAGTTCGGTGAACGACGTCACATTAATATACCGTTGAGCTGGTTGGCGACTCAGCAAATGTAACAAATCAAGTACGTGCTCGTTGATCAATGCGGATGCACGATTTTCTTCAAATCCGTGTATTTTGCGAGAAAATTTGTCAGTCACATCCTGCTTATCCATGTGTAAAACGATGCGTCTCGTTATATTACTGTTCTCTACTGGGGCAGAAGCAATATTTCCAAATAGAGAAAATAATATTTTTTTGCTTAAATTTTTTGTAAAAATGTCAGAGATAATACTTCCAAAGTTATCCAGAATTGTACCGCTGACTGGAGAGTGTATTATTTCTTGCTGAATATGATTGGTAAAAAGGTTCAGATACTCTTGTATCAAGTCAGACACATTCTGTTGTTTTTCGGTAAAAACATCGTCATCAACAAAAGCTACACCGGTCAGTTTATTGATGGCGTTGTGCAGTGATGCAAGATTTATTACGATTATCTCCAGAAATTTAAACGGTAATAGATTAGAAGCAACAATTGCTTTCATTTTAGATGAGACCGAATTTATATCCCCGCAACGCAGTACAGACAACTCTGCTATTTGGGGGATAATATCCTCAACTCCCCCAAGTCGTCTTCCCATATATGTACGCCCGCTCACCAGGCTTTTACCATGTGCTGATGATAATTTCCTTATAATACTCCCGGGTGAATTTATTGCAGCCCCGCGATCAGCTTTACCCCAGATAAGCAAACGGATAAAAACGTCGATGATGTCTGAACTCTTGGTCATCCCTTCAGATAAACGTTCAAAACCACCGGTATTTTCGACAAGACTCCCGTCAAGCAGAGTGCTGACAGCAAACTGACATCGTGTGTTTTGAACGGCATCAGGTTTGCTAATGATAAAAGCAGCTGTTAAGAGTCGAAGATCTGTCAGCGTGTTCTTATAGAATGAGTCCAGGAGTTGCGAAAATTCAACCGGTTTTCTTAATGGCGTATTCTCTTGACTGAAAACAATTTCGCCATCCAGAGTTGCCTGCGTAACGATAAACTCCTGCCAGCTGAACAGTGCAGTGTTATAACTATCAGCAGAGCTTCGGGCAGTATGAAGCCAGCGGTTCATTAAGTCCACAGCCCAGTCAACAGAGCTTGGCTCACCTGATAGCACTGCACATGCGACTATGTCGGGTAAGGTGAAAAGGTGCTCTTTCAGAGTGTCATGGTATAACTGCTGACCTCCAGTTTTTTTGGATATATATTCCAGACCATCAGTCCACCCTTCCCAGATTTCGACAAAACTCATCAAAAGGGCCTCATAACTCTGACGCTGTGTTAAATCAAGCCTCCCGGAGTTGGCATGCCCCCAGTGCACGAGGATGTCCCAAGAATAAAATGTATACCTCAAAGCAAGCTGTATTTCCTTGAGAGAAATATTTTCTCTTTTAGAACACAGCATTCTTGGAACGTTCATACATTTAGCATAAAACCTCTCAGATATATCAATTCGTATAACTACCTGCCGGAAAAGTTGGTAAAGCTCTGTATATAATTCATCAGTAAAACTACGGTCCCAAAAAATGTCATCTGCTAATAATAAAAGATTATCTGTCTGCTGCCCTTGCTTGAAATTGAATCCGTCCGTAAAAGTTGTTATGTCACGACAGAATCCTTCAATAGCTTCGTCAAAAGCATTGATATCAACACTGGCTAACGCATCAATGGCATCTCCCAAAAGCCCTTTGATTATTCTGTCGGTTGCGATATGACGTTTAGAAACAATGCCAGTGCGGAAGCAATGTGTTAAGAAACACACCAGAACATGGTCTGACTTGATACTTTTAACTTTAAACAGAGGTAAAGTTTCTAACTCACCCCGGCTTTCAAGCTTCGAAAACAACGCAATTGTTATTTGTTTTTTCTTTAAGCGACCATACATATTTATAAACCATATAATAATCTTAAATGGGCGTACATAAATATCTTTAAGAACTTCCTGCATTGAAACTTCACTTCTTATAACTGAGTAATCTTTTTCGAATGAGTAATCCTCAATAGTTAAATTACTATATTTATCATTCTTGATAATTTGGCTTTTAACAGGATTTTTTAAAAAAATGTTATGCAGTTGACTTGTCACATGAGCTGATAAAATATCGGCAGTAAGGTAACGTAACACCATTCTTTCGCGTTTTTCATCGTCAAGGACACTGAGACTTTGCACAAAGAACCAGACAGAGAGTGCAATGTTAAGCATCATCCATATAATACTTATTCCGCAAATTATCGCGTAGCTATAATTCCCTACGAATGTCCTAAGCAATAATCCGCAAAGCATGAAGCCAGAAAGGAATAACCCACTCAGACCTGCCAGCATGAAACCGGAATAGGTCTGATAAGCTGCGTGTACGATTTTCCTGGCTGATTTCCTCTGAAATATAACACTGACAAGGCCAACGACCATGGGATACACAATACCTATAATGGTTAGCTGTCCCCCCAGTAGGTTTATCTGGGCGTCAAGCAGGGTATTCCATTTAGGAAACCACTCAGCTACAAATGGCTTTATATAGCTTTTACCAAAGACCATCACAATGAAAATTGCTGAAAAAAATGATATCAGCATAAATATCGCTTTTACGTAATGCTTTGAACCTGAGACCAGTAATTTTTCAAAGCCGTTCCATTTCAGTGCCTTGTATGATTGATTTACATGAATGTTGTCACGGATAAACTTATCTGTCTGGTAGCTAATGCTGTCTAGAGTTTTTTTAAGCATATTGACTCATTAATATAAATTTTATTGTTTATATATTGTGATAGAGAAAGGTTATGTGAGTCAGTCACTTTACCATTATCCACCTGAATTTTCTTCCATCAAACACTCTGTTCGGCTGTTTCCGCATTCGCCCGTTTGACTCATCACTCGCTGCAGATTGCAGCTACGTTTCAAGGGAGTAATTTTCCGATTTTTGGGGTTTTCGGATCTAGACTGAAAAGAAAAGACACTAATGCAGGAAGAGCACAAATGGAGCGATATTATTGCATTTAATGGATTAGTGTATTTTAGGAAAAAATGGACGCAAGTTATTGCCTAGATTTGACAAATCATCCTGACGGCGAATTATCTACGAAACGGCAGGCATCAACTTCACCCTGAACCTCCGCCCTGCCCTTTTACATTGTGGCCGTCCTTAAAGTCTGCTTTGTGCCAGGAGTGGACATTTGTGACCAGTTAATCATGCCAGCAAGATCTTAACGAAGGCATCCCAGCGGCCTTCGATGTTGTCTTTGTTGATAGGGAGCAGCGTTTTGCGCATCGTTATACCATCAATGGCCGCGAGATCTGCGTCTTTTTTTACCAGGTCTGGCGCGAACCAAAGTTTAAGCGTGTGCGGATCGATGGCGCATAGTCCCGCGTCAAAGAGCTTGTGGATATCAGCGCGCAGCAGCAGACCGTTTTTAAAGCTCGCGCCACCTTTGCGAGCGTGGGCTTTAAGGTGCGCGGCTTCGCAGCGTACCGCAATGGCATTCGTGTAGACGCAACGGCCACCGCAGTTAAGCATCACATCTTCACGGAATTTCCCCTGATCACGACGGCGACGGCCATAGAACGGTACATCTTCTTTGTGTTCGCGTTCTTCAGCCAGCGACCGTTCGGCTTGCGGTTCTTCAGCCTGGGGTTCTTCGACCACCACGGGTTCAGGTTCGACCGCTTTCGGTTCTTCCCAGGTTCCCAGGAACATGGCAACGCGCTGGGGCATTTTGACACGATTCAAAATCCCAAGGTGCGCTTTTTCCCAGACCAGGAATTCTTCCAAGCGACTCGCTGGGCAACCATGTTTAAGCGCCGGATGGTGGGATTCCTTTTTGACTGGAGCGGGTGCGAGAGCAGATACAGTCGTGCTGCTACTGCCTGTGCTGTAGCTGCTACGGCCACCCACATGGCGTTTAACCGAATTTCCTTCAACCAGGATTTGCTTGTCCTCGTCGATCTGACGCTGGAAGAATGCCTCAATTTGGGTGTAGTTCAGCTTGAAGTGGCGCATAACTGCGCCACGGAAAGCCAAACGAACTTCTTCGTTACGATTTGGCGGGCAAGCACGGTCAACGCGCTGGGAAGCATAGGTATCATTCCCCCAGGCTTGCGTACCGTAGCGGCTAAA
Source organism: Serratia sp. Z4 (assembly GCF_009900725.1). Taxonomy (NCBI): domain Bacteria; kingdom Pseudomonadati; phylum Pseudomonadota; class Gammaproteobacteria; order Enterobacterales; family Yersiniaceae; genus Serratia; species Serratia sp. Z4. The sequence continues at coordinate 1,521 of NZ_JAAABD010000003.1, read as the reverse complement.
TATGACCGTCCAGTTTTTCCCCGATTGGCTGCGATAAACCTTACCATCGCAGACGAACACGAACGGAGACGAAATAATAAACCCGTGAACTTCCATAGTCATTTTAATCCACCTCAACCAGCTTTTTTCCAGTCCACCCCTTCGAGATCGACCTTGCCAACTTATTTCTGCCAACATTTGCCGTAAGGATAAATGTAGTGACCTGTATTTGAAATCGGTTCGACCTGCATTTACGATTAGCTGCTCGCCCACCCGCAATATCTGCAACTGAAAATCGTGGTTGTCGAGCTCCACAAAACGTTCGATTTCTGGATGCTTTGCCAGTCGGCGAGCGGGGCTGATGGCCGCTGGTGTGCTGAGTGCAGTTAGTCATTACAGAAATCAAAGACCAGAAACAACGATGACCATTGAGTTAATGGAACAACCGCTGGTCACAAATAAAGTGGGTTCGTCAAAATGAAATGCAGGTCGAAGTGTTCGAATGCAGGTTCATTTGCAGTTAATCCGGGTTTGGTCACCCGGATAGATGCAGGTATTATGGGCAAAAATGACGCGATAAATGCGGGTCTAGGCATTTATAAATGCAGGTCACTACAGTTACTCGCTCAAAGCAGCCTGTAAAATTCTGACTCCCTAAAAAACAGGCTTGACGCGGGATAACTTTCGTTTTCCAAACGGTCCCTTACAGGCCGCAGAAAAATCTGGGGTTCCGGCGCAGAACCCCTATTACGTGATAGCATGTACCTGGAGTTATCCGTCAGCGAGGCATCTCCTTTACGGCAAGTTGCAGAGATCTTCTTTTCTGATATTACTCACGAATTATTTTTGACCTGCTACGAAGAGAACATTCCTCTGGAATTAATTGAAAAATTGATTTCGCATGCAAGAACATCTCTCCCACCAGTGGAGTCATCACAATAAACAGCCACATAGTGCTGTGCTGCTTGCATATCAACTTCTGCTCCTCGCTCCTATAAGACCTTCGTCCTGCCCGTCAAGTGCCGTGAGTAGATTGTGCGAACGTATGGATACACTAGAGACCTAAAGGCTCTTGAGTAGATCTACAAACATTGTCTGTCGCTTGGGTTGAGCATAAAATACCCATTAAATTTTATGTGGGTATTTGTATGGAATACGTGGCTTTTGGTGATGAGAGTGGTACGACAGGGAGTGACCGCTGTTATGGCATTGGTTTGCTGTGTGTGCGTAAAGACACGTTGCACATCTTCAATGAGCGCGTTCAGAAATTAAAAGATAAGTACGGGATTATCGGTGAGTTGAAGTGGTCCAAGATTAAGAACAGTGCAGGGCAGGCAAACATCTGCATTGAGCTGCTGGCTATGGTGCTCAAGAACTCGTGCTGCTTCCACTCAATTGTTGTAGTTAAGAACATTTGACCTGCTCCCCGTTGATTAACACACCCCGATGTTAGTAATGTCTTCATAAGCCACATGAGGACATCCCCATGAAGAAGCGTTTTTCCGACGAACAGATCATCAGTATTCTCCGCGAAGCGGAAGC
>NZ_JAAABD010000029.1:0-1723 GCF_009900725.1 Serratia sp. Z4 | reverse complement strand
CACTGCTCTTTAACAATTTATCAGACAATCTGTGTGGGCACTCCACAAGACGATATCCAGCATCTTCGGATGCAAAAAAATATCAAGTCTTGAAGAGTGACTAACTGAAGTAAAATTCATGCAGTAAATCTTTGAGCATCGCTTCTCGAGTGGAAGCAAATCAAGCTTTTAATTGAAGAGTTTGATCATGGCTCAGATTGAACGCTGGCGGCAGGCTTAACACATGCAAGTCGAGCGGTAGCACAGGGGAGCTTGCTCCCTGGGTGACGAGCGGCGGACGGGTGAGTAATGTCTGGGAAACTGCCTGATGGAGGGGGATAACTACTGGAAACGGTAGCTAATACCGCATAACGTCGCAAGACCAAAGAGGGGGACCTTCGGGCCTCTTGCCATCAGATGTGCCCAGATGGGATTAGCTAGTAGGTGGGGTAATGGCTCACCTAGGCGACGATCCCTAGCTGGTCTGAGAGGATGACCAGCCACACTGGAACTGAGACACGGTCCAGACTCCTACGGGAGGCAGCAGTGGGGAATATTGCACAATGGGCGCAAGCCTGATGCAGCCATGCCGCGTGTGTGAAGAAGGCCTTCGGGTTGTAAAGCACTTTCAGCGAGGAGGAAGGTGGTGAGCTTAATACGTTCATCAATTGACGTTACTCGCAGAAGAAGCACCGGCTAACTCCGTGCCAGCAGCCGCGGTAATACGGAGGGTGCAAGCGTTAATCGGAATTACTGGGCGTAAAGCGCACGCAGGCGGTTTGTTAAGTCAGATGTGAAATCCCCGGGCTCAACCTGGGAACTGCATTTGAAACTGGCAAGCTAGAGTCTCGTAGAGGGGGGTAGAATTCCAGGTGTAGCGGTGAAATGCGTAGAGATCTGGAGGAATACCGGTGGCGAAGGCGGCCCCCTGGACGAAGACTGACGCTCAGGTGCGAAAGCGTGGGGAGCAAACAGGATTAGATACCCTGGTAGTCCACGCTGTAAACGATGTCGATTTGGAGGTTGTGCCCTTGAGGCGTGGCTTCCGGAGCTAACGCGTTAAATCGACCGCCTGGGGAGTACGGCCGCAAGGTTAAAACTCAAATGAATTGACGGGGGCCCGCACAAGCGGTGGAGCATGTGGTTTAATTCGATGCAACGCGAAGAACCTTACCTACTCTTGACATCCAGAGAACTTTCCAGAGATGGATTGGTGCCTTCGGGAACTCTGAGACAGGTGCTGCATGGCTGTCGTCAGCTCGTGTTGTGAAATGTTGGGTTAAGTCCCGCAACGAGCGCAACCCTTATCCTTTGTTGCCAGCGGTTCGGCCGGGAACTCAAAGGAGACTGCCAGTGATAAACTGGAGGAAGGTGGGGATGACGTCAAGTCATCATGGCCCTTACGAGTAGGGCTACACACGTGCTACAATGGCGTATACAAAGAGAAGCGACCTCGCGAGAGCAAGCGGACCTCATAAAGTACGTCGTAGTCCGGATTGGAGTCTGCAACTCGACTCCATGAAGTCGGAATCGCTAGTAATCGTAGATCAGAATGCTACGGTGAATACGTTCCCGGGCCTTGTACACACCGCCCGTCACACCATGGGAGTGGGTTGCAAAAGAAGTAGGTAGCTTAACCTTCGGGAGGGCGCTTACCACTTTGTGATTCATGACTGGGGTGAAGTCGTAACAAGGTAACCGTAGGGGAACCTGCGGTTGGATCACCTCCTTACCTAAAGATATT
>NZ_JAAABD010000028.1:0-1790 GCF_009900725.1 Serratia sp. Z4 | reverse complement strand
GCCGTCACCGCCGCCGGCAGCACCGACTCACGGTACGCCGCATCCTGCTTGTCGAACGCGTCGGTCGACGGCATCGACACCACGCGCACCTTGCGGCCCGCCGCGGTCAGTTTGTCCGCCGCTTCCACCGTGATGCCCACTTCGGAGCCGGTGGCAATCAGGATAACGTCCGGCGTGCCCGCGCAGTCTTTCAGCACGTAGCCGCCGCGGTACACGTTCGCTAGCTGCTCTGCGGTGCGCGGCTGCTGGGTCAGGTTCTGGCGCGAGAACACCAGCGTGGTCGGGCCGTCGTTACGCTCGATGCCGTACTGCCACGCCACCGCCGATTCCACCTGGTCGCACGGGCGCCAGGTGCTCATGTTCGGGGTCACGCGCAGGCTCGCCAGCTGCTCCACCGGCTGGTGGGTCGGGCCGTCTTCGCCCAGACCGATGGAGTCGTGGGTGTAGACGAACACATTGCGCAGCTTCATCAGCGCCGCCATGCGCACCGCGTTGCGGGCGTATTCCACGAACATCAGGAAGGTCGCCGAGTACGGCAGGAAACCGCCGTGCAGCGCGATGCCGTTGGTGATGGCGGTCATGCCGAACTCGCGCACGCCGTAATGAATGTAGTTGCCCGCCGGGTCAACGTTCAGCGCTTTCGAACCGGACCACATGGTCAGGTTGCTCGGCGCCAGGTCGGCGGAGCCGCCCAGGAACTCCGGCAGCACCTTGCCGAACGCTTCCAGCGCGTTCTGCGACGCCTTGCGGCTGGCGATGTTGGCCGGGTTGGCCTGCAGTTTTTCCACGAACGCCTTGGCGTCGGCTTTCCAGTCCGCCGGCAGCTCGCCGTTCATGCGGCGCTTGAACTCGGCGGCCAGTTCCGGGAAGGCCCGGGCGTAGGCGGCGAACTTGTCGTTCCAGGCCGCTTCCTTGGCCTGACCGGCTTCTTTGGCGTCCCACTGGGCGTAGATGTCCTGCGGGATTTCAAAGGCGGCGTATTTCCAGCCCAGCGCTTCGCGGGTGGCGGCCACTTCGGCGGCGCCCAGCGCGGCGCCGTGCACGTCATGGGTGCCGGCCTTGTTCGGCGAACCGAAGCCGATAACGGTCTTGCACATCAGCAGCGACGGCTTGTCGGTCACCTGGCGGGCTTCTTCAATCGCCGCCTTGATGGCGTCCGGGTTGTGGCCGTCGACGTTGCGCACCACGTGCCAGCCGTAGGCTTCGAAGCGCAGGGCGGTGTCGTCGGTGAACCAGCCGTCGACGTGGCCGTCGATGGAGATGCCGTTGTCATCGTAGAAGGCGGTCAGCTTGCCGAGCTTGAGGGTGCCGGCCAGAGAGCAGACTTCGTGCGAGATGCCTTCCATCATGCAGCCGTCGCCCATGAAGGCGTAGGTGTGGTGGTCGACGATGTCGTGGCCAGGGCGGTTGAACTGCGCCGCCAGGGTGCGTTCGGCGATGGCGAAGCCGACGGCGTTGGCGATGCCCTGGCCCAGCGGGCCGGTGGTGGTTTCAACGCCCGGGGTGTAGCCGTACTCCGGGTGGCCCGGGGTTTTGGAATGCAGCTGACGGAAGTTTTCCAGCTCGCGCATCGGCAGGTCGTAGCCGGTGAGGTGCAGGAGGCTGTAAATCAACATGGAGCCGTGGCCGTTGGAGAGCACGAAACGGTCGCGGTCAGCCCAGTGCGGGTTAGTCGGGTTGTGGTTGAGGTAGTCACGCCACAGGACTTCGGCGATGTCCGCCATGCCCATAGGGGCCCCCGGGTGGCCGGAATTTGCTTTTTGTACGGCGTCCATGCTGAGTGCGCGGAT
>NZ_JAAABD010000027.1:0-1962 GCF_009900725.1 Serratia sp. Z4 | reverse complement strand
AGCGCGATATTGCCGGTATCGAAAGATACAACGTAAAAGAATCGGTGGAGCGGTAGTTCAGTTGGTTAGAATACCTGCCTGTCACGCAGGGGGTCGCGGGTTCGAGCCCCGTCCGTTCCGCCACTTATTTAATTATGCCTGCTTTATTAGCAGGCATAATGTTAAGCGAGATTTAGGGGCGTAGCTCAGTTGGTAGAGCACCGGTCTCCAAAACCGGGTGTCGCGAGTTCGAGTCTCTCCGCCCCTGCCATATTAAGAACCCTTTGCGAAAGCAAAGGGTTTTTTTTTACCTATTATCCCTTTCCTTAGCGCGTTATCGTTTTGGAAAAGAGCGCATCGGCTGTTCTATGCTGATGTTTATCTGATCCGAATTGCTCCATAACCTTTCGATCTTTACCTCCGCAGAGCTCCTGATTCTCCCGACATTTTGCATTTTCTTCTCTCAGAAGGCGATGGGCGGCTTTTGGCATGATAGACAGCCAAGACCACGGTGGCGGCTTTTAAGGCCGCCATAGCGCTTTAGGCTGCGGTATTTAAAGGTATTTTAAGTAATTGTCGAATCAAAGGCTGTTGATCGCTATTTTGCAACCAGACGGCATACAGTGGGCGGATAATCGGCGGGATCTCGCTGGCGGCCACCAGCTGTGGGTACTCTTTTTCCCAATGGCTGGGTAGGAAAGCGCATCCGCCCGTGGTTTCCAACAGCTGACGCGTCAGGTGAGCGGAGGTGGTGGTAAGCACCGGTACGTTATCACCTTCCAACATGCGGTTTTCCTGTTGGTGGAAGTCGGCTCCCCATTCCAGCTTGATGTAGGGCATTGGGGCCTGTTTGTCACGATAAGCGGATGAGTACAGGCGTAATGAGAAATTGCTCAGCTGCTGGCTGGCCAATTCATCCATCTTCGGCGGTTCAGTGGTGATCAGTAAATCGAGCTGCCTTTCATGCAGTTGTTTTACCAAAGAGTGCCTTAATGCCACCCTGGCTTCTAGCTGCAGCGCCTCGCGTTGTTGATAGAGTGCTTGCAACCAGGGGGTCAGATAGGCCTCCCACAACGAAGCGGTAGCGCCGATCGATAACTCGGTGTGTTGCAGCGAACGCACGACTTCCTTCTTCGCCAACTGCCAGGTGTTCATCAGGCTCTCGGCATAGGGCAGAAGCCGCTCGCCGGCAGGCGTCAGGCGGATGTTATTGCGATGACGGGTAAATAAATTTGCGCCCAACTGGTTTTCTAACTGACGGATGCGGAAACTGACCGCGGACTGCGTTAAGTACAAAGATTCTGCGGCTCTGCCAAAGTGACGCGTTCTACTGACCTCCAAAAAGGTTTTCAGTAATTCGGTATCCACACCTATCTCCAAAAAAATTTGTCGTTAAGATTTAAATGTTTTGTTTTACACGCTGTCAAGCCTATCTAATACTCCGCGCCATAAACAGCACGGCCATAAGAGAATTAGGAGCGTGTCAGATGGCGGATAGCTTCACCACGACCAATCGTTTTTTTGATAATAAACATTACCCTCGCGGGTTCTCCCGTCACGGCGATTTCACCATTAAAGAGGCGCAATTGCTAGAGCGCTTCGGCTACGCGTTTAACGAGTTGGACTCGGGTAAACGCCAGCCGGCCACTGAAGAAGAACAGCTGTTCGTCGCAGTGTGCCGCGGTGAGCGCGAAGCGGCTACCGAACAGGAAAAAGTATGGGCTAAATATCTGGCGCGCACACGTCGCCCGAAGAAATTCCATACTCTGTCCGGCGGTAAACCGCAGGCTGACGCAGTAGAAGATTACAGCGACAGCGAAGACTAAAGACGATGGGGCCTGCGGGCCCCATTTTCATTGTAAGCCTTAAACCACCTCCTAAGGAGGTGGTGATTGAACCTGTGAGGCTCTAGCCTGAAGGAAACCCATGCCGGAATATTCCAGCTTACTCACCACAAGTAAGAAGGAAATCACCAACATGGGT
>NZ_JAAABD010000026.1:0-2410 GCF_009900725.1 Serratia sp. Z4 | reverse complement strand
TATGAGACGACAATAACTCAGTCCGCCTGGTGCTGATTATTCTGGCCGGTTTTGTAATCTGAATGTCATGTTCATGATCCAACAGGAAATGGCGTGACGCTCAATACTTCTCAGGTCAGTTACTACATGACTCAACGTAAAAAAGGGGCAACCCAGCATATCTCGGCCATGAAGGCTGGTATCTCTGTCCGGTCTGGTCGCCGGATCGAGAAAGATCAATGGTCAAAAGCGGGTGAACGCCATTGGCGAACGCGTAAAGATCCACTTGAAGCTGTGTGGGACAGCGAGCTGGTCCCTTTACTGAAAGAAAGGCCTGCTCTGATGCCGATCACGTTGCTGGAAATGCTGCAGGATAAATACCCCGGCCAGTACCCCAGTAGCCTCCGCAGGACAATGCAGCGGCGGGTCCGTGAATGGAAGTTGCAGTATGGCGCAGAGCAGGAGGTTATGTTCCGCCAGCGGCATCAACCCGGGTTGCGGGGGCTGTCTGACTTTACTGAGTTGAAAGGCGTAGTTGTCACCATCGCCGGTAAGTTGTTGGCGCATAAGCTGTATCACTTCCGCCTTGAGTGGAGCCACTGGAGCTGGATGCGGGTTGTGCTGGGTGGGGAGAGCTTCTCTGCCCTGGCTGAAGGGTTACAGGAGGCACTCGGCCAGTTAGGCGGCGTGCCGTCAGAGCACAAAACGGACAGCCTGCGGGCTGCGTGGAAACATCGAGGTGAAGACGGCCAACGGGAGCTGACAGAGCGTTATGCCGCTCTCTGTCAGCACTACGGTATGCAGGGCGTGCACAATAATGCAGGCCGGGGCCATGAAAATGGTTCGGTGGAGAGTGCTCACGGGCACCTGAAACGGCGGATCCGCCAGGCGCTGATACTGCGTGGCAGCAACGACTTCAGTACGCTTGAAGAATACCAGACCTTCATCACTCAGCAGGTCATGCGGCATAACCGCAATAATCAGGATCTGGTTAAGGAAGAACGGCCTCACCTGAAGCCGCTGCCGCTTCGCCGCAGCGCCGACTATGACGAGCTGACGGTGAGAGTCAGTAGCAGCAGCACCATCAACGTCAGGCACGTCATCTACAGTGTCCCTTCCCGGCTGGTTGGCCAGCTTCTGCGGGTCCGGTTATGGGACGACCGTCTGAGCTGTTACGTTGGCAGTAACGAAGTCATGAACAGCCCCCGGGTCAGACCCGAAAAAGGCAAGACGCGGGCCCGTCGAATCGACTTCCGGCATGTGATCGACAGCCTGGCAAAAAAGCCAGGGGCGTTCTGTCATGCGACACTGAGAAACGACATCTTGCCGGATGATGAATGGCGAAAACTGTGGCGCCGTCTGTGCAACCACCTGGAACCCGAAATGGCCGGTAGACTGATGGTACACGCCCTGAAACTGGCAGCGGGGTATGACGATATCTCGGTCGTGGCACGCGGGATGGAGCAGATGCTGAATACCCCGGGTGAACTGGATCTGAACCGGCTGATGCGGTTCCTGGGCATAAAGGAAAAAGAGCTGCCGCCCGTCAGTGTCGTTCAACATAACCTAAGCAGTTATGAGCAGTTGCTGCGAGGAAAAGGAGGTCTGCAGTGAGCAACATCCATCTCCTGGAACGCAGCCTGCGAAAACTGCGCCTGACACGTGTTGGCGCGGAATGGCATGCGCTGGAAAAACGAGCACTGGCGGAGGGCTGGACCCCATCACGCTATCTGCTGACGCTGTGTAATGAAGAGCTGCTGTGGCGTGAAAGCGAAAAGCTGCGCCGCTATAAAAAGGAAGCCCGGTTGCCGGTGGCGAAAACCCTGGGCGAATATGACTTCGCCCAGGTACCGGAGCTGAATGCAGCTCAGTTCCGGCAGCTCTGCGAAACGACAGACTGGGTTGATGCAGGTGAAAACGTCCTGCTGTTCGGTGCCAGCGGGCTGGGAAAAAGCCATCTGGCGGCAGCGATCGTGGATGGTGTTGTAGGCCAGGGCTACCGGGCCCGGTTCTACAGCGCGGGAGAGCTGTTACAGGAACTGCGTAAAGCCAGAGCTCAGCTGAAACTGAATGAGCTATTACTGAAACTGGATCGCTATCGGGTGATAGTGGTGGATGACCTCGGTTATGTCAAACGCGACAACGCCGAAACTGGTGTGCTGTTCGAGTTAATCGCTCATCGCTATGAACGCGGCAGTCTGGTGATCACCAGCAACCATCCGTTCAGCACCTGGGGCAGCATCTTCGTGGATGAGACGATGGCAGTAGCGGCGGCCGACAGGCTGATCCACCACGGATATATGTTCGAACTGAAGGGAGAAAGCTACAGGAAAAAGACGGCAAAGGCAGTAACCAGCGCGGCTTAACGTCGCACTAAAGGATACGGCCAGAGTAGTTGGCGCCAGTCGGCAAAACTAGTTGACGTCTAATA
>NZ_JAAABD010000025.1:0-2996 GCF_009900725.1 Serratia sp. Z4 | reverse complement strand
AAGAGTAACCTGTCATAGAGTCTCTCAAATGTTTGCAGCGCGAACGATGGAAACATCTTCGGGTTGTGAGGTTAAGTGACTAAGCGTACACGGTGGATGCCTAGGCAGTCAGAGGCGATGAAGGGCGTGCTAATCTGCGAAAAGCGTCGGTAAGGTGATATGAACCGTTATAACCGGCGATACCCGAATGGGGAAACCCAGTGTGTTTCGACACACTATCATGTCATGAATACATAGTGGCATGAGGCGAACCGGGGGAACTGAAACATCTAAGTACCCCGAGGAAAAGAAATCAACCGAGATTCCCCCAGTAGCGGCGAGCGAACGGGGAGGAGCCCAGAACCTGAATCGGCTTGTGTGTTAGTGGAAGCGTCTGGAAAGTCGCGCAGTAAAGGGTGATAGCCCCGTACACTAAAATGCACAGGTCGTGAGTTCGATGAGTAGGGCGGGACACGTGACATCCTGTCTGAATATGGGGGGACCATCCTCCAAGGCTAAATACTCCTGACTGACCGATAGTGAACCAGTACCGTGAGGGAAAGGCGAAAAGAACCCCGGCGAGGGGAGTGAAATAGAACCTGAAACCGTGTACGTACAAGCAGTGGGAGCACCTTCGTGGTGTGACTGCGTACCTTTTGTATAATGGGTCAGCGACTTATATTTTGTAGCAAGGTTAACCGTATAGGGGAGCCGTAGGGAAACCGAGTCTTAACTGGGCGATTAGTTGCAAGGTATAGACCCGAAACCCGGTGATCTAGCCATGGGCAGGTTGAAGGTTGGGTAACACTAACTGGAGGACCGAACCGACTAATGTTGAAAAATTAGCGGATGACTTGTGGCTGGGGGTGAAAGGCCAATCAAACCGGGAGATAGCTGGTTCTCCCCGAAAGCTATTTAGGTAGCGCCTCGTGAACTCATCTTCGGGGGTAGAGCACTGTTTCGGCTAGGGGGCCATCCCGGCTTACCAAACCGATGCAAACTCCGAATACCGAAGAATGTTATCACGGGAGACACACGGCGGGTGCTAACGTCCGTCGTGAAGAGGGAAACAACCCAGACCGCCAGCTAAGGTCCCAAAGTCATGGTTAAGTGGGAAACGATGTGGGAAGGCATAGACAGCCAGGATGTTGGCTTAGAAGCAGCCATCATTTAAAGAAAGCGTAATAGCTCACTGGTCGAGTCGGCCTGCGCGGAAGATGTAACGGGGCTAAACCATGCACCGAAGCTGCGGCAGCGACGCTTAGGCGTTGTTGGGTAGGGGAGCGTTCTGTAAGCCGTTGAAGGTGGCCTGTGAGGGTTGCTGGAGGTATCAGAAGTGCGAATGCTGACATAAGTAACGATAAAGCGGGTGAAAAGCCCGCTCGCCGGAAGACCAAGGGTTCCTGTCCAACGTTAATCGGGGCAGGGTGAGTCGACCCCTAAGGCGAGGCTGAAAAGCGTAGTCGATGGGAAACAGGTTAATATTCCTGTACTTGGTGTTACTGCGAAGGGGGGACGGAGAAGGCTAGGCTAGCCGGGCGACGGTTGTCCCGGTTTAAGCGTGTAGGGGGTGTGACCTGGTAAATCCGGTTGCATACTAACCCTGAGGCGTGATGACGATGCACTACGGTGCAGAAGTAGTTGATGCCCTGCTTCCAGGAAAATCCTCTAAGCTCCAGGTAACATTAAATCGTACCCCAAACCGACACAGGTGGTCAGGTAGAGAATACCAAGGCGCTTGAGAGAACTCGGGTGAAGGAACTAGGCAAAATGGTGCCGTAACTTCGGGAGAAGGCACGCTGGCATGTAGGTGAAGTCCCTTGCGGATGGAGCTGAAGCCAGTCGAAGATACCAGCTGGCTGCAACTGTTTAATAAAAACACAGCACTGTGCAAACACGAAAGTGGACGTATACGGTGTGACGCCTGCCCGGTGCTGGAAGGTTAATTGATGGGGTCAGCCGCAAGGCGAAGCTCTTGATCGAAGCCCCAGTAAACGGCGGCCGTAACTATAACGGTCCTAAGGTAGCGAAATTCCTTGTCGGGTAAGTTCCGACCTGCACGAATGGCGTAATGATGGCCAGGCTGTCTCCACCCGAGACTCAGTGAAATTGAACTCGCTGTGAAGATGCAGTGTACCCGCGGCAAGACGGAAAGACCCCGTGAACCTTTACTATAGCTTGACACTGAACATTGAGCCTTGATGTGTAGGATAGGTGGGAGGCTTTGAAGCGTGGACGCCAGTCTGCGTGGAGCCATCCTTGAAATACCACCCTTTAATGTTTGATGTTCTAACTCGGCCCCGTGATCCGGGGTGAGGACAGTGTCTGGTGGGTAGTTTGACTGGGGCGGTCTCCTCCCAAAGAGTAACGGAGGAGCACGAAGGTTAGCTAATCACGGTCGGACATCGTGAGGTTAGTGCAAAGGCATAAGCTAGCTTGACTGCGAGAGTGACGGCTCGAGCAGGTACGAAAGTAGGTCTTAGTGATCCGGTGGTTCTGAATGGAAGGGCCATCGCTCAACGGATAAAAGGTACTCCGGGGATAACAGGCTGATACCGCCCAAGAGTTCATATCGACGGCGGTGTTTGGCACCTCGATGTCGGCTCATCACATCCTGGGGCTGAAGTAGGTCCCAAGGGTATGGCTGTTCGCCATTTAAAGTGGTACGCGAGCTGGGTTTAGAACGTCGTGAGACAGTTCGGTCCCTATCTGCCGTGGGCGTTGGAAGATTGAGAGGGGTTGCTCCTAGTACGAGAGGACCGGAGTGAACGCACCACTGGTGTTCGGGTTGTCATGCCAATGGCATTGCCCGGTAGCTAAGTGCGGAAAAGATAAGCGCTGAAAGCATCTAAGCGCGAAACTTGCCTCAAGATGAGTCTTCCCTGGACCTTTAAGGCCCCTGAAGGAACGTTTAAGACTAAGACGTTGATAGGCTGGGTGTGTAAGTGCAGCGATGCATTGAGCTAACCAGTACTAATGATCCGTGAGGCTTAACCTTACAACACCGAAGGTGTTTT
>NZ_JAAABD010000024.1:0-3201 GCF_009900725.1 Serratia sp. Z4 | reverse complement strand
CCCTTGAAGATCAGTCGGGAGTTGGTCTGATTGCGAAAGCGCAGCTGATCGATACCGATCTGCGAGCGATTCGCCGCTTCACGCGCCGCCAGAATGGTGCCGTGATGCGGCGATTTGCCGCACACCGGGTCGGCGTTGTCGGCGTTGCCGGTCAGCATGAACGCCTGGCAGCGGCAGCCGCCGTAGTCTTGCTCTTTCTCCGAACAGGACCGGCAGGGTTCCGGCATCCAGTCATAGCCGCGATAGCGGTTAAAGCCGAAGGAGTGGTACCAGATATGCTGCAGATCGTGCTCCAGCACCGACGGAAACGTAATCGGTAACTGACGGGCGCTGTGGCAGGGTAACGCCATGCCTTCCGGCGTCACGCTCATGAAGATGGCGCCCCAACCGCCCATGCAGCCTTTAGGCCGCTCCTCGTAGTAATCCGGCGTGACGAACAGCAGGTTGGCCAGTTTGCCGTCGGCGGCCATGCGCTCGCGATAGCGTTTCACCACCGCTTCTGCCTCGGCGATCTGTTCGCGGGTCGGCAGCAGCCCTTCGCGGTTCAGGTGCGCCCAGCCGTAGAACTGGCAGGTCGCCAGCTCGACGTCGTCGGCATCCAGTTGGATCGCCAGTTCGATGATGCGGTCGATCTGGCCGATATTATGGCGATGCAACACGAAGTTGAGCACCATCGGGTAGCCGAGCGCCTTGACCGCCCTGGCCATCGCCAGCTTCTGCTGAAACGCCCTGGCGGAGCCCGCCAGCGCGGCGTTCAACGTTTCGTCGCTGGCCTGAAAACTGATCTGAATATGATCCAGCCCGGCGTCGGCGAAGGTTTGCAGTTTCTTCTCGGTCAGGCCGATGCCGGAGGTGATCAGGTTGGTGTAAAACCCGAGATCGCGCGCAGCGGCGATCAGTTCGGGCAGGTCTTTACGCACCAGCGGCTCGCCGCCGGAGAAGCCGAGCTGCACGCTGCCCATCGCCCGCGCCTGGCGAAACACCTCTATCCACTGCGCGGTGGTCAGCTCTTTTTCCTGCGCGGCAAAATCGAGCGGGTTGGAGCAGTACGGACACTGCAGCGGGCAGCGGTAGGTCAGCTCCGCCAGCAGCCAGAGCGGCGGATTCACCGCCGGCGCACGTGGTTCAGTCACGGAAGGTCACCCATTTTTGTTCGTAGGCGCGCTGGAAAAACTCCAGCACGTCGTCCGCCAAGCCTTCGGCGCCGGGGAAGCGGGCGTTCAGCTGCGCGATGATGCCGTTCAGCGTGGTGTGGCCGTCGACCAGCTGCAAGATGGCGGCGGCGCTGTCGTTCAGTTTGGCCATGCCTTCCGGGTAGAGGATCACGTGGCTGTTTTGCACCGGCTCCCATTGCAGGCGGTAGCCGCGGCGGAAGACGGGGGTGTGTTCAGGATTCAGCGTCATTACAGCAGCCTCTGATTGTGCCAGACCCGCGCGGCGGTCACGCTGTGGTAAGGCGGGCGGTTCAGGGTATAGGCCATGATCATGGCGTCCAGCATGCTCCACAGAATGTCCAGCTTGAACTGCAGGATTTCCAGCATGCGCTGCTGCTTTTCTACGGTGTCGCAATAGTCCAGCGCCAGCGCCAGGCCGTGTTCCACGTCGCGGTTGGCCTGGCCGAGGCGGCTGCGGAAATAGTCGTAACCGGCGGCGTCGATCCACGGGTAGTGTTGCGGCCAGCTGTCGAGGCGCGACTGGTGGATCTGCGGCGCGAACAGTTCGGTCAGCGAGCTGCAGGCGGCTTCCTGCCAGCAGGCGCGGCGCGCGAAGTTGACGTAGGCGTCCACCGCAAAGCGCACGCCGGGCAGCACCAGCTGTTCAGAAAGCAGGGCGTCGCGCTGCAGGCCGACGGCCTCGCCGAGGCGCAGCCAGGCTTCGATGCCGCCTTCGCTGCCGCCGTAACCGTCATGATCCAGGATGCGCTGCACCCATTTACGGCGGGTGTCCGGCTGCGGGCAGTTGGCCATGATCGCCGCATCCTTGATCGGAATGCTGGTCTGATAGTAGAAACGGTTGGCCACCCAGCCCTGGATCTGCTCGCGGGTCGCTTCGCCGTTGTGCATCGCGATGTGGTACGGGTGGTGAATGTGGTAATAAGCGCCTTTGGCGCGCAGCGCCGCTTCAAATTCCTGCGGCGTCAGGGGGCGTGGTTGCGTCATGGCGATTCCCTACAGTTCGATGTTCATGCCGTCCCAGCTCACTTCGATGCCGGCGGCGGTCAGACTTTGCCGCTCTGCCGAGTCTTCATTGAGGATCGGGTTGGTATTGTTAATGTGGATCAGGATCTTGCGTTTGGCGGGCAAGGCGCTGAGCAGGGCCGCCAGCCCGTGCTCTTCCGCCAGCGCCAGGTGCCCCATGTCCTTGCCGGTGTTGCGCCCCACGCCGGCGTTGGCCAGCTCATTGTCGCGCCACAGCGTGCCGTCGATCAGCAGGCAGTCGGCGCGGCGCAGCCAGGGCATCAAGGTCTCGTCCGGCTCGCCGAGGCCCGGTGCGTACAGCAGCCCGACCCCGCGCGCGGTATCTTCGATAAACAGCGCCACATTGTGGCCCGGCAGCGGGCGATCGCGGTACGGCGAATAGGGCGGCGCGTTGCTGAGCAATGGAATGGCGGTAAAGCGTACGTTCGGGCAGACCGCCGTGTGAAAAGGTTCGCCGGGCGTTACCGGGTGGTGAATCAACCCGCCGTTCCAGTGGGAGAGCATGGGAAACACCGGGAAACCGGTGCTGAGATCGTCATGCACTTCAGGGGTGCACCAGACGTGGTGCGGGCAGCCCTCACGCAGATTGAGCAAGCCCGCGCTGTGATCGATCTGGCTGTCGGTCAGCACGATCGCGCCGATGCCGGTGCCGCGCAGCACGTCGGGATTGTTCAATTCGGGCGAGGCCAGCAGCTGATGGCAAATGTCCGGTGAAACGTTGCACAGTACCCAGTTTTTACCGTCATCGCTGACGGCGATGGAAGACTGCGTGCGGCGCGTGGCGCTGATGCTGTGGCTGCGAACGCCCCGGCAGTTGTCGCAGTTGCAATTCCACTGGGGAAAGCCGCCGCCCGCTGCCGAGCCGAGAACTTTTATCTGCATGTCTGAACCAGAAAAAGAAGGAAAGAAATGCCCGCGCGAAAGGCGGGCAGACGGGCGATTAACGGTTGGAAATGTACAGCGTCACTTCCAGCCCCAGACGCAGGTCAACAAACTCAGGTTT
>NZ_JAAABD010000023.1:0-3915 GCF_009900725.1 Serratia sp. Z4 | reverse complement strand
AGGCGCTGGTGAGGAGGTAATCATTACAGCGGGTCCAAAGGAAGGCGGGTCACAAGCGATTGTATACAGATTCCAGTTGAAGAAATGGTTCACTAACATGGGAGATAGAACGATGACTTGGGAAGATTCGAAAGCGTCCGTTAGCAGCGGATTCAGGATGCCCCGTAAGGAAGAGGTGATGTCCAACGGAGGAATTAGCTATCGCCTCGTAGGAACGATGATTTCAGAATGGGGAGGTCTACACAAATACGGGCAAGACATATCGGGCTGGAGAATGAGCAAAGAAGGACAAGACTACAGCTATTATTGGGTGGACGCCCCACTACCACGAGAATGCCACGACATGGACCCATACAAGTACAAAGCGCAGGTTTATTTCTTAGAGTCGCGCTATTCGGCGTTCACATCCGAGAGCTGCATGCTCAAGGAAAATAAAGCGTATGTCATGTTAGTTCGCGACTTATAGGCAAGTGGCCAGACTAGTTCCGCAACAGGTCGAAGCAGTTGGCCCGCGACGCAGTTCAAGGTTCAGAATAGGAAGCGAACGCGCTGCCGGTCTTACCGCGCCAAAAACAGCTTGAGGAGACCAGGGCGGGGTCCAGTGAATAGCCGGGCCTCCCCAGTTCAGGTGCTGCTGGCAAAATATGCGCACCAACTGCCAAACTCTGACCGCGCGGTACTAAGGCCCGGACCCACCGTCTGCGGTACTGTGCCATCCGGGCTACCTGATCGTGCGGACTCAGGTTCCGGATTTGCTCATAAAGCCGGCGGCACTGCTGGCGGTGCTTACTCACGGCGCGGGGTGCGATGGTCAGCACCCCGCCCGTCTTAAACCATAATCCCATCCAGTCAAATCCTTGGGCGGTGTAACCCAATTGCGTTTTGTCCGGATGAAGGGTGAAGCCGTATTCCGTCATCAGCTGCTTCAGGTCACGCACCGCCCGCCGCAACAGCCAGCGAGTCGGGGCTAGGATAAGGAAGTCGTCCATGTAGCGGGCGTAGCGGACACGCGGTTGATGTTTTTCAAAATGGAGGTCTGTCTCATACAGGTGAAAGGCAGCCAGTAGCGGACTCAGGGCGGCACCCCGGCTGATCCCTCTGCGCGGGGTGTGGAAGTTTCCGCCCTGCTCCACGCTGTAGTTTAGGAACTGCCAGAGGAGGTTTAGCAGGACCGGATGGCTAACGTGCCGGCAGAGTTGGTCGTACAGCCGGGTTTTGTCAATGCTGGCGTAATAGCCTTTTATATCTGTGCGAAACACAAAGGGGGCTCGTCGTTCACGGAGGTGGTGGTCGACGCGCAGGACGCTCTGCCGCCCGCCGCCGTGGCCCCGGACGTGCTCACAGAGTGGATGCGCCGGTAGCTGCATTTCCAGCATGCTGGTGAGCATTTTCAGGACCAGGGCATCGGATGAAGACCAGAGGGCAACGGACTCACCGGAGGCCTTTTTCACAACCTGTAACGGAGACAGGACATATGATCGGGTATTGACGGAGTTGAGGATGTGCTCTTGCGCCTGCGGCCAGCGAAAGCGCAGATCCCATATGTCGGCGTTATCGGGATAATGAGCGCGTCGACGAACTAGCCACTGATACGCATTCTCGATGTGAGCAGGTGTGAAACAGGGTGTGGTCATCTGAGGACGAAAGCGAGGCGGCATAGTAAGTGTGGGTGAGGTAAGCTTTTGTTAAAGCAGAGACGTGGTTCAGTTTCATAACGTTCAGCGTAATCAAAGCGCAGTGTTTTGTCATTTTTATTTCCCAAGCAGTAATGCTGCAGAGTATTGTTGAATAAATAGATGTTTTCGAAAACGAGTTTTCGATTGACGCCGCTTCACCTAATGCGGGGAGTATCCTCAATAAATATTGAAGAAGAACTGCTGTTGATTGCCCATCCGATAAAAGTTGACGAGGGCCTTTAGGTGTTAAAATTGATTGATGCGATTTTTTATTCTCCGCTTTAAACTTCCTGACTGTGCGCAATGGCTTATTGAGTATTGCGTGGGGGGGGGCGTTGGCTGATGCGCCTGCCATTATTTGTGTGTGTGGGGGGGGGGGCTGAAAATCAACGAGGGTAAAGAAGATGTGAACAAAGTAATCATGGCGATGCAGCCTTCTGTTTGATTGTATTCATGCTGAATATGTTATCTGTGACTTTTGCTGCTAATGATTTCTGGGCAATAGTCAGGTGATTTCGATAGATGATGCATTACGCAAACATAATCCAAAACTCGAAATAAGAGGCGAGCTCATGGCTGGTACTGAAAGAAACAATAAAAAGATAAATATCACAGAACTGAAAAGTGCCTTTAAAGAAGGCGCCATTCCCAATGAACAGGATTATGGCAACCTTATTGACCTGGCTGCTGTTGGGGGAAAGGTTCTGGGCGCAACTGAAGAGGATGCGACTGCCCTGCACCTAGGGGATGGCTTGAAGTATGTCGGTGGCAAACTCGCTATCCTTCCTACTCCTGCCGGTGGTGTCTTGGTCAATAAAGAAGGTGTCTCGGTCAAGGTAGATGGCAATTCGCTGGCGGCGACAGAGAAGGGCGTGGCGCTGAAGCTGCATCAAAACGGTGGGTTGGCTGTTGATGACAACGGGCTGCATATCAAGACGGGCGCGGGGTTGAAAACGGATAAGGATGGCGTGACCGTCGCGATTGCCCCCGAATGCGGATTAACGATGAAGGACAATAAGCTGGCGGTAGAGCTATCTCAGGCATCAGGCCTTGCCTTTGATGATAAAGGCGCCTTGAAAGTTAACGTCAATACGGAAGAAAAAAACAACTACATTACATCGACCGATAAAGGCCTGGCGATTACAGTTGAGGGCGTCACAAAAATTAAAGAGGCCCTTAAAGAAGTTTCACTGACGGCGTTAGAGAGAGCCGTCAGAGGAACCGGCAGTGGCGCTAAAGATAATGATAAAGCGGATGGCGAGGTAGAAACCCAGATTTCACAAGCACTGATTAATGCCTATCAAAAGCGGCGCAGTGAAGAGTTGGTCACGCTCCCCGCCATCAATGTGTTGCCGCAGCTGGCTAAAAAAATCAACCTGAAAGAAACGCTGCAAGAGGAATTGAAAAAAAAACCGAAAGGAATTCCTGAGGGGGTGACATTTTATGCGCTCATAAAAGGAAATGATGACAAAACACTTTGGGATAGCATCGTTGAGGTGTTTACTCTCGATGGGGTGTTACATCTTACACAGAAAGCGGGTGGCGATATCCACATTCTTGGGTTAGGCGCTTCGCACGATAAAAAAGGGCCGTTCCCTGTGATGGTCGAGTTGCCGCTTAATGTAGCTACTCCTGCGGTAAGTGGTAAATCGACGTTTGCCCTAGATAATAATGCTTATCGTACCGGAGTGGATATGACCGTTAACGTTGTCCTCAAGGATAAAGATGATAAGTTAGTAACAGGTCTGAAAGAAATAATGTCAACCTATGTTGATGTGCCTAATGGCAAAGAACGCACCTGGAGTGAGTCGGAGTCAGGGCATTACTCTGGTGTCTATCAGGCGGGTGTTCACAGCGATGAAGAGACTGAGTACTATAAGGCAAGCCTGCAATTACCCGGGTGGTCTGATGAGAATAAAAAGGAATCAGCCGAGTATTATATATTCGCTGCCCCGGCGGTGAGGGATAATAAGGTGACCATCAAGGGAAGTGGTCAGGTTGGTCAGAAACTGTATGCCGCGTATGAGTTTGTGGCGAACGGTACGGGTGATGATGACTCGGCTGTCAAGTGGCAGTATCGGACCAGTGACGGGGGGTGGAAGAACTTTGCCTCTACAGGCAAGTTCGATGGAAACGTCTACACACCGGGAAGTGATGATGTGGGGGACGTGGTGCGCGCCTGCGTCACCCCTAAAGGCAAGGAGCAAAGCATCAAGGGAAGTGAGGCTTGTGTTGCCGA
>NZ_JAAABD010000022.1:0-5543 GCF_009900725.1 Serratia sp. Z4 | reverse complement strand
CGTAGTGACGAGTCGGGGTGTCATACTCAACGTGGGAGGTGTTGATGGTGATACCACGAGCTTTTTCTTCTGGCGCGTTATCGATCTGGTCGAAAGCACGTGCAGAACCGCCGTAGGTTTTAGCCAGTACGGTAGTGATCGCTGCAGTCAGGGTAGTTTTACCGTGGTCAACGTGGCCGATAGTACCGACGTTAACGTGCGGTTTTGTACGTTCAAACTTTTCTTTAGACATCGATTGTCCCTCTAAGACACGGATAAATCGGTGGTATCACCACATCAACCAAGCATTTGCTCGTTGAATCCAGAACAGAAAGAAAATCAGGGGGCGAGAAATTAAGAAGTGGTGCTGATAGGCAGATTCGAACTGCCGACCTCACCCTTACCAAGGGTGCGCTCTACCAACTGAGCTATATCAGCACATCTTGGAGCGGGCAGTGGGAATCGAACCCACATCATCAGCTTGGAAGGCTGAGGTAATAGCCATTATACGATGCCCGCATCCTGGAACTCGGCTACCTGATTTTTCTGTAGAATTTTGGGATGGAGCAGGATTGTTCATCACTCGGCTCGCATCCTTCGGGCCGGCTGCGCCTTGCGCTGCACAGCTCGAACCTTGCCGAAGGCTTTCGCCCTCTCCTCCCGCCATCAACCGTTGCGGTATTTATCGCATCTCAGTTAATCGCCGAAGGCAAGATTTGGTGGTGGGGGAAGGATTCGAACCTTCGAAGTCTGTGACGGCAGATTTACAGTCTGCTCCCTTTGGCCGCTCGGGAACCCCACCAGATTTTAACTACTTGTGACTTGAATGGTGCCGGCTACCGGAATCGAACTGGTGACCTACTGATTACAAGTCAGTTGCTCTACCTACTGAGCTAAGCCGGCATCAAGTGCAGCGCATTCTAGGTAGAGCGGGCGACCTATGCAACAAAAAAATTGCTTTACGCGCACTTTCGCTCATAAATCAGTCAATTTTGCATACTGTCATGCAATTTGCAGCCTGCGGCGTGCAAACATTCATCACTCGCGGCAATCATTCTCTACAATTTTATCCACTTTTTGCAAGCCTTGAGCGCCGCTTTCTCCGTGTCGGGCTTCTCAAAACACTTAACCCGCGATGGTAAACTGTGAGCGGGATCGATGCACCAAAAAGGGGATACCTGCCCCGGACTGCGGCGTGGGCTACACTGATCCCTCGCCCTTTTGCCGTTGCTATGCCTTTCGCCGCTGTGGCTCAGTTATTGCTTCTCTTCATTACCCCCATCCCAGGAGGAATGACCGATGAAAATAGTGCCTATCAACGCCGCTACGCTCCCAATTTACCGCGATGAATTGGCCCGCCTGTTGACCGATGCCGTCACGCACGGCGCTTCTGTCGGTTACGACACCTTAATTCCTCACGAAGACGCCGAGAGCTACTTCCACAGTCTGCGACCGGCCCTGGCCAAAGGTGAGCTGCTGCTGTGGATTGCCCGTGACGATCGCGGCGTCGTTGGCACCGTGCAACTCGAACTTTGCCAGAAGCCGAACGGCCGTAATCGTGCGGAGGTGGTAAAGCTGTTGGTGCATAGCCGTGCTCGCCGCAACGGCGTAGGTCAGGCTCTGATGAAGACGCTGGAGTACGCGGCACTGCAGCAGCAACGCGGGCTATTGTATCTGGATACGCAGGCCGGTTCGGCGGCAGAAGCGCTTTATCGCAGCCTGGGTTATCGCTGTTTGGGTGAGCTGCCGGATTATGCAGCGGGTCCCGATGGGCATTACCATCCGACCGTCATTTATTACAAACGTCTGTTCACCGTAAATCAGCCTTCGCGCGCCATCGCCAGTTAGTCTTCAGGCGGTATCCGGCTCTGATGATACCGCCTTGCAACCCCGCTTTATCAACTGCGCGCCGCTTCGCACAATTGACATAAACTGCTGCCTATCGACAACTTTTGCGAAAAAAGTCTACGCCAAAAACGAAGCTGTCTATAATATGCAGCTTGTTTATTCTCTGGAGTTGGCGTCCGGCGCCTTTCCCAACCTGCGTTAACAGGCAGAATTTGGCTTATGATAAAAAGAGATCAATCTTTAGCAACGCCTTACCTACAGTTCGATCGTACCCAATGGGCTGCGTTGCGAGATTCGGTGCCGCTGACGTTGTCGGAAGAAGAGATCGTTAAACTGAAAGGGATTAACGAAGATCTCTCGTTGGAAGAAGTTGCGCAGATTTATCTGCCGCTGTCACGGCTGTTGAACTTCTATATCAGTTCCAACCTGCGTAGGCAGGCGGTGCTCGAGCAATTCCTCGGCACCGACGGGCAAAAGATTCCCTATGTCATCGGCATCGCCGGCAGCGTAGCCGTAGGTAAGAGCACAACCGCACGTCTGTTGCAGGCGTTGTTGAGCCGTTGGCCAGAACACCGCAGCGTTGAGTTGATCACGACCGACGGCTTCTTGCACCCTAATAAGGTGCTGAACGAACGCGGCCTGATGAAGAAAAAAGGCTTCCCGCAGTCTTACGATATGCATAGCCTGGTGAAATTCGTGTCGGAAGTGAAATCCGGCGCCAAACGCGTCACCGCCCCGGTTTATTCCCATTTGATCTATGACGTTGTACCCGAAGGTAATAAAGTCATCGAGCAACCGGATATTCTGATCCTGGAAGGGCTTAACGTGTTGCAAAGCGGTATGGATTATCCTCACGATCCGCATCGCGTATTCGTTTCCGACTTTGTCGACTTCTCTATATATGTCGATGCGCCGGAAACGCTATTACAAAGCTGGTATATCAATCGTTTTCTGAAATTCCGTCAGGGCGCATTTTCCAATCCCGATTCTTATTTCCATAATTATTCAAAATTGCCGGAACCGGAGGCGATTAATATCGCCACGCAATTATGGAATGAAATTAACGGATTGAATTTGCAGCAAAATATACTGCCCACCCGTGAACGCGCCAGCCTGATAATGACCAAAAGCGCTAACCACGCCGTTGAAAGCGTGCGTTTAAGAAAGTAAGCCTACCGATCGATTCAGGGGACGTTACTGTCCCCTTGTCTTTTCTCACTATTCCGCGCTGCGCAGCGATATCTCGCCACCGATGAAGGGCTTGATCTCCCCGTCCTGTTCCAGCAGCAGTGCGCCCTGTGAATCGATTCCTCGGGCGATACCCACAATCTGCCGCTCGCCAATCAGCAGCTTGACCGGCCTGTCGATAAAGTTATCCAAGGTACGCCAGCGACCGATAAAGGGCGCGAGTCCATCTATCTCAAACTGCTTTAACGACTGCCGCAGTTCATTGAGCAGAGTGGCGGTCAACTCATTACGATCGATGTTAATGCCGGCCTCTTGCAGGTTGATCCATCCCTGATTTATTCCGCCGGCATTGGTATCACGCATCGCCAGATTGATGCCGGCGCCAATAACCAGTTGGGCCGCATCGCCGGTTTTCCCCGTCAATTCAACCAGGATCCCCGCCAGTTTACGATCGTTCAGGTAAAGATCGTTGGGCCACTTCACGCGTACGTCTGCCGCACCGAGACGCTGCAGAACTTCTGCCATCACCATACCGATCACCAGGCTGAGCCCCATCGCTGCGGCCGGGCCTTGTTCCAATCGCCAAAACATCGACAGATACAAATTGGCACCGAATGGCGAGATCCACTGACGCCCACGACGCCCTCGCCCCGCCTGTTGATATTCAGCCACGCAGGCATCACCCGAGTTCAATTCGGCAATGCGATCCAACAAATATTGGTTGGTGGAATCAACGACTGGCAACACGCTCACGCGCTTGTCTTCCAGCAGACTGAGAATGCGTTCGGCTTCCAGCAGCTGAATGGCGCCAGGCAGGCTATAGCCTTTTCCGGGCACGGTAAAGACATCCAGTCCCCATTCGCGAATGGTCTGAATATGCTTATTGATCGCCGCGCGACTCATGCCCAGTGACTCACCGAGGTGTTCACCGGAATGGAATTCGCCGTCAGCCAGCAGCGCGATCAGTTTTAACGGAACCTTGGTATCTTTCATGACAGCACCGCCACGGCATTCAGTTCACCGGTCGCGCCAATAAAACGCACCTCAGGTTCCAGCCACACGCCGAATTTATCAGCCACCGTCTTGCGTACGTGGCGCGCCAACGCCACCACATCCTGACTGTGGGCGTTGGCGATGTTCACCAGCACCAGCGCTTGTTGGCGGTGTACCGCAGCGCCACCGATACGATATCCTTTCAGTTCGCATTGATCGATAAGCCATCCGGCGGCCAGCTTCACCTGGCCATCCTGCTGTGGATAATGCGGCATACCGGGATATTGAGCGATGAGTTCTGCGGCTTTCTCTGCGTTCACCAGCGGATTCTTGAAGAAGCTGCCGGCATTGCCGGTTTCACGCGGATCGGGCAGCTTGCTGCGGCGCATGGCGCATACGGATTCAAATACCTGAAGTGGCGTCACCGTGGCAGGATCCAGCTTGGCCAGATCGCCGTAGCTCAATTTGGGTTGCCACTGTTTGTTGAGACGCAGACCCAGCCCAACAATGACATGTCCGGTCTGGAAACGGTGTTTGAAAATACTTTCCCGGTAGCCAAAACCACACTCGGCAGCCGGAATACGATCGATAGCGCCGGTAGAGAAGTCCAGCAGATCGACATACTCGCAGACGTCTTTCAATTCGACGCCGTAGGCGCCGATGTTCTGGATAGGGGCGGAACCGGCCAATCCAGGAATCAACGCCAGGTTTTCCAGACCGCAGATCCCGGCCTGCAGCGTATATTGCACCAGGTCATGCCAATTTTCACCGGAGCTGACGTGGAGATACCAGGCATCGTTATCTTCCCGAACATCAATACCCTTCAACTGATTGACCATTACTGTGCCAGAAAAATCCTCCAGGAACAGCACGTTGCTACCTTCACCGAGAATCAGCAACGGCTCCTGACGCTTGCGCGTTTGTTGCCACACCTTGAGCATCAGCTCAATTCTATCGGCCATGATCAGGTGCGCTGCGTTGACCGGGAGCGCAAACGTATTGTGGTTTTTTAAAGACGCGCTTTCAGTAGACATAACGTTCAGTACCCATACGGAAATAATCTTCCGCCTAGTCTACTCGATTCGAGGCGTCTGGCTAATATTTGTTTTAATTAACGTGAAATTTATCGACTAATACACTGAAGAATTAAGACTTATCTTTGATATAACCGGATAATTCTCATCAGTCTGTTCATAGATAGATATTTTTATTATTTAAATAATAATCTGGAACTATCAATTATATATTTAGCTGGCTATTTCCCTAGCAAAGAAACATTATGCTTCCTTATAAGGATAAGCTACATATGCCCAAAAAGGCATTTTTCAAAGTAATAGATACGGTCAGGATATTTATTTTACGCACAGCAAAAAGCCCTGAACGTCAGTTCAGGGCTTTCGGCTTTGTTTGATGCCTGGCAGTGTCCTACTCTCGCATGGGGAGACCCCACACTACCATCGGCGCTACGGCGTTTCACTTCTGAGTTCGGCATGGGGTCAGGTGGGACCACCGCGCTATTGCCGCCAGGCAAATTC
>NZ_JAAABD010000021.1:0-7452 GCF_009900725.1 Serratia sp. Z4 | reverse complement strand
TGTAGTAACTGACCTGAGAAGTATTGAGCGTCACGCCATTTCCTGTTGGATCATGAACATGACATTCAGATTACAAAACCGGCCAGAATAATCAGCACCAGGCGGACTGAGTTATTGTCGTCTCATATCCGCCAATATCATATGTTCTGGACAGAAAAGATCGCTTTGAAGCTGCTAAGCCAAGGTTTTTGTAGTAGTCTCTGCTAAATGATCCTTTTTAGATCCTTGGGGAGGCTGAAATGACACAAGCCGTAAGCGTAGTAACTTCCTCATCGAGAACGAAACGTTCCTATCGTAAGGGGAGTCCGTTGAGCGCCGCTGAACGGCAGCAGATCTCTCTGGAACGGAAGAAAAGCACACACAAAGAAGTACGTGTTTTTGTTAGAGACTCACTCAAGCATCAACTTCAAAGCATGTGTGAACGAGAAGGTATTACACAGGCCGAAATGATTGAGCGATTGATTGAAATGGAGTCGACAAGACACATTTGAAATGCAACGACATCACATTCTTGATCGTTGTAGCCGTGAGTGCTAGATTACTGATCGTTTAGCAGAATTTTTGGTTGGCCACGCCGCAAGGTGGCAGGGAAGGGGTTCCGAGGCTGTTATCGGAACACTGAAAAGCAAAAACCCCGATAATCTTCCTCAATCTTGGCGGAGCGAGAAGAAAACCGGGGCCTACTTAAAACCGTATAGAAGCTGTTGCTCTATACGGGGAGTATAGTTTTATGACTTTGAAAGGTCAACTCCTTCGGCGCAACATAAGCGAAGGGCTACTTGAATAGCCAATTTGCGAATGTTGAGCACCACATCAATGAATCCCATGGTTCCCGGCGTGGCGAGGCTAATGCGCTTCGGCGTGGGCAACAAAAAATTCATCGTCGCTATACGCCAAACCTATGCTGCCGGGTGCCGAAAGGCATGGCGAGCAAAGTTGTTGCTCGTATGAGTAGTCACGACTGGCGGCGTAATGATGATCTGATCGAGCTGCGCCGGCAGGGCTACATCCCCTATACCCAACGCAATAACCCGGACTATCGTCCCAAACCGATGCGTATTGCCGCGCGGTCGGAGAGCCGTGAGGCGCTGACAGTGCTTTCCCTCGTGCTGGGGGCAAACTGCGACTATAACCCGGACAGCGACTACCCGTTCGAGATCATGCTGCCGTTCGAGGACGTGGCCAAAGCCATGGGAGTGCTGCACGTCTACGAAAGTGGCCGAAAGGCTTATGACGTGGCGTTGCATGCGCTGTCGGTGCTCGAGCAGCTGGACTATCTCATCGTGTCGCGCGGGCAGGATACTGACACCGGTCAGAACAAGCCGCTGCGCATCTGGCTGACGGAGAACTTCTTCACAAGCCGTGGCATCCGGGTGGACGAAATTCGCCAGTGGCTGAACCAATACCGGCTGTGGGCGATTAAAAACGGCCTGACCGAAACGCTCAGGCAAAAATACGAGCGCCACCTGGTGCGCATCGCGCATCTGGGGATAGACATCGAGCGCAAGCACTCGCTGAAGAACCGGCTGAAAAAGATTCGGCGGTGGGTGGTGAGTCCCGACCTGCAAAACCTTAAGCGCGGCGCGGAACAGGCGATTGGCAACGAACTGGCCAGGCGGCAGCAGAACGAGCAGCGATTGGATACGCTGCTGGATGACACCGCCGCCGGCATCAAAAAGCTGGCCGCCGCCCGGCGCCAGAAACAGAACCGCTTTTATCAGGCCTGGGTGCAGTGGACGATGGGCAGCTCGCCGCTGAAGGCGATGGAGCTGGAAAATACGCTCAAACGTGAACAGCCTGGACTGCTGAACAGCGATCCAGAGGCATTCTACCGGCTGCTGCTGGAGCGTGCTGGCGCCATTCCAACCTAATTTTCCGAACATAGCTTGCTTTACCCTGCCTGACCCGCGGGGATTTTGTGCTGCCTGTTTCCCGCCGCTGATGCCTGGTTGGCCATTGATCCGGCCTGTTTCGGCAGATGCCGGCATGATTTTCGCGACCGCCGGCGTCGATCGGGGACGCAGACAATAGCGATCGACGAGGAATAACCCTTTAATTTCGACATTAACTTCGTAATCTACATTAACTTCGAAAAGGTACTTAGTAATATGCTTAATTTCGAAGGTTGTTTCTGAACAAACTAAGCCCTTTAAAAAGGGAGTGACTCAGCGCACCGGCTAACGCCGAGTGCTGTTGAGTACGTCCCTCGCTTTGCTCGGGCAAAAAACAACATCGCCCTTAACATCCCAATCACACTCAGCAAAATCAGAAGTAGCTCCTGCAGCAACAGCTGCAGGCAGAACACTCTGCACCCAAGCAAGAACCGTGAAAATTTCTCAGCAAACCGAACTCACCAACCTCAGCCTCACAATTCACCTCACCACCGCTGAAAAGCGCCGCCGCCCGGCCCAAAGGGCCGGAACAGAGTCGCTTTTAATGATGGATGTTGTAACTAGGAATAGAGTGGCTTTCAGATTTGTTGCTGAACGTTCTGCTTACACGCCCGTAAGCGGCCCTCACGGCCCGCTAACGCGGAGATACGCCCCGGCGGCGGCTACGCCTTGCCGTGACCACTCCGACGGCGCACACAAAGATACACATCGCGTTTAGCGGAACTGGTCTTACAGGGCGAGGGATGGGATAGACGATACCTATCAGTCCTGGGCGGCTTCGCCGCGCGACCGGCGACCCTTACCAGCTGATGTTCTCTTGTAGACCAGCTGTCGCCTGCATGCGCTGACGCGCATAAATAAGTTGCTAGGTGGTATTTGATAGTTCGGGGAAAGGAAGGCAATTTGCGGTCCTTTAACTTTGACCAGCAGGTCGGCTGGCAGTAGCGTGAGATTTTAGTTAGTAAGGAAGTAACGCCATGAAGAAGAACGGTCAATTTACCGGAATTTATGTGTTGAGTGCTATCTACCTGGCGGCTACCGCTGATAAGATCGACCAATTGCAAGGCGATGTTTTGGGTTCTGTCCTGTGGGTGTTGGCAGTGATTCCTGGCGGTATGTGGTTAATAGCACAAGCCCTGGGGGCGATACACAAAGCGTTGGTCAAATTTGACTAAGCAATATACGCGAGCGTATAATCGTAGTCGTAATCAGTTGACGCATGGAAAAACGCCGATGCCATGCAGACCTACGATGGCAATGTTTATTGTGGGACCGATGGGGAGAACGCTGGGCATTATGGTTTATTCTCATTCAGTTGAGGAAAATCGCTCAGGGTGGCGTACCCCCGACTGATTACACGCTTTACCCTCTATCTTTCATGATAGTGCGTACTTTGGCCTCGTTCGCGTGATAAGCGGTGATCGGGGCCAAGTCTTTTATGGACACCTCCACAATCAATGCCCCTCGGTATTTTTCTTTTGTTCGCCCAACTCTCAAGACATCAACAGAATTCAGTACGATAACTTGCTGGTTATAATCGCGTTTTAGCAAAACGGTGCTTCGTGAGTTAAGTGCCGCGCTGATGATTTCAACTACCTCTGACCACGTAAGACAGTCTTTGCCTATCCTGGAATTAAGAATGTGTTTAATTACATGGGGGTAGAACGTGACTCCTCGATTAGTTTGAGGTGGCCATCCGTTTCGTCTACATATCACGTTAAGCTCATTAAACTGCTTATTTGTCATGATATATGTGAATAATGGTGCCTGCCATTCTTCCGCCGCCACGCCCGGCCCAATCACTGAAACGTTATATACCCACTCCGTGTAGAACGCGATAGCATCGCGCAGCCCATCATCACCTACAGACATTTGATCAGATCCCTGAACCAAGAGACCGAAGATTATACAGTGGAGGGAATGACCTGCAATCTTCAATACCATGTGTTACCAAACTCGGAGCCCTCGATGATGAAATATGACTCACTTCATCCTGGCGACAGGAATATCGCTGAGTCGTGTCGTGTAGCAGGGGGAAAGCAGTTCACGGCGCATTGCCCAAACCTTATTGATCCCTTGGCCGGCAAACCAGACTTTCCCCAACCCGGAGTGATTTATGCCATCGACCGCTTTCATCAATCGTTCGCTACCGGCGCGCGGTGGATGTTCGTCGAACAGATCGATCTGGCCGGGTTTGTCACAGAAATCGTTAAGCATGATGCCCGCTTTCTGATACCGAAACCCGTCGCGCCAGATGGCTTCGAGGGCTTTCACTGCCGCCGCTATGATGTCGCGGGTGTCTTGTGTAGCCAGCATGGGGTTCTACGCCGGAACCCCAGATTTTTCCGTCCGCCCAAATTATCCCCGGTTGAGCAGCTTTATGCCGTCAGCGCGCAGTTGACCATCCGGGGATATGTGGCGGTACAGCGTTTGTCGGGTTATCCCCAGCTCCTGGCATAACGTACTGACTTTCGTCTCTGGACGCCCCATTGATGCCATTGCCAGTCGCAATTTTATTGGCGTCATTTTGTAAGGCCGTCCGCCGTTCCTCCCGCGCGCTCTTGCTGAGGCCAGTGCGGCAAAGATCCCAAAAACAAGCGTACGCCGCTAGCAGGTAGTCGACCGCCTCGCGTTTCTGCACCGGCCTCAGAACTTTTTTCGGATGACGTCCTGCAGCATATCCTTGTCCAAACTGAGATCGGCGACCGGTGATTCTCTTCTTCCAGCTGGCGCAGCCGACGCAGTTCAGTCACGCCCATGCCGCCAAACTTCTTCTTCCAGTTGTAAAAAGTGGCCTCAGAAATCCCCATCTTTCTGTAGACTTCCTCCACCCACGTACCTGTTTCTGCCTGCTTCAGGGCAAAAGCGATCTGCTCTTCGGTATAACGCGTCTTTTTCATGCCGGATGACCTCATTTGTTCTGGGAAAGAAAGGCCGGAAACTCCACTTTACGCCGGTACTGAATAAAGGGAAGAGATCAAAGGGGCCGACATTACTAACTGATCATTGTATCTAATCCTGCGTGTAGGTCAAATTAATGAGATTATTCTGTTATTTTGTTTAATGAGTATTCGTGAAATTGCTAAGATTTAATACTAGTAGCATTAGATACAGATGTTAATGCACGAAGAATTATCATGAACGATACTAATGCTATAGAATCATAATGTTGGCAAACTTAATAAACCTAGTTACCGTAAAAGGAGTATCGATAATGTTTGATTATAAATCTTCAACAAATGATTTAACTAAACAAAAAGTTATATATGTAGATGGATCTGATAAAGAAATGCAAACTGCCGTTCTGGCGGCTGAAGAAGTAAAAAAAAGGCACGCTCCACAAAAAATTATCGGCTATGTGGCTGATTGGGCACAATACGAACGAAAATTTAATTTAGAAGCTATAGATGCGACTGCATACACTAAAATTGTCTATGCATTTTTGGGCATTGTAGGTGATAAAGGCAAAGAAAAATCTGAAGTTGTCGAAAAGAGCGCTAAACAGTTTGGTTTTAAAGAGTTTGAAATAACACCTTTAGATCCCTGGGGGGACTTTCAGAGTGCCATTAGTCAACGACAAGTTTCTATGGGATGGGATGAGGTACTCTATGGTCCTATGTCTTCTGATGTGTATGCTAAATTAAACCCAAGCAATGCAAGAGGCTTGGTAGGTCAAGTATTAGCATTAAAAACGAAAAATCCTCAGCTAAAAATAGGCTTTAGTGTTGGTGGATGGACTCTCACTGAACCATTTTATCGCATGGCTAACGATCGCAATCATCGAAATACGTTTAATCAATCTGTAGTAAATTTTATCAAAAAATGGGGTTTTGATTTTATTGATATTGATTGGGAATATCCGGGGCATGGAGGCGAAAATGCAGATTTACACCGTCCCTATGATGGCGCTAATCTGCTTGCTTTAATCAGTGAGCTTCGCCATAAGCTTGACTCTAATGGATTGAAAAATATAGAGATAAGTTTTGCGGCTGGTGCCTCAAGAAAGCATATTGAAGCTATAGGTAAAGATAACTACAATCAACTTGTTAGCCTTCCTAAAGTTGACGTAAATTTGATGACCTATGATTTCTGGGGTTCTTTTGAAAATAACTTAGGCCATCAGACTAATTTGAACAGTAGTTCGGATACTGAACACAGTGTTCATGAGGCAGTAACTCTTCTCCAAAATTATGGGGTTCCACTGGAAAAAATTAATATCGGAGTTGCTAATTACTTCAGGGGGAAAAAAGGTAAAATCATGAGGGGGGGGGACCCATCCTCTGCCACTGATATTGAAAATAGCGATGAGCTTTTGCAGGAGATTGACGGTATTAAATGGACTAAAAGGGATGTGTTTGGTAGTTATGAAAAAAATGTAGTTGAAGCGTATGATCTTATTGAGAATATGGCTGGTCCGGATATGGAAGGTATCAATGGATTTAAGCTTTATACTGATAAAAGTTGTGATGCCGATTATTACTATAATCCGACCACTCACTTATACTATAGTGGAGACACACCAAGAACAGGATACAACAAAGCCAAATATGCGAAAGACTGTGGTTTAGGTGGATTAATTGTTTGGACAATAGAGCAGGATCATAATGGCTGCATGATTAATGCAATTAATGATGGGCTAGGTAATGAATTGTCTGAAAAGTATTCAAAAAAAGCAGAACGCGAAAAACTGTATAAATTAGAAAGTACTGGTAATAACACAATAGATGAAAAAGAACATCTGACACCAACATGTGATGATATAAATGTTAAGATTGAATTGAGTGTGCAGAGTGGTTCTGTCCTGCAGCTTTCCGAATGCAGTTGCAATAAAACTAAGGGTGATAAGTTAGTTTATCGCTGGAGTATTCCTGAGGAGATAACGGTTAAGGACAAACACGCTGAAACTCTGGAATTTACTGCTCCAGAAGTCTCAAGCCCACAAAAATTTATTTTTTCTCTGGTTGTCACTGATACTAACAGTGCTGCCTCAGAAAATATGTCATATACAATTATCGTCTTTCCATCCGTGCAATCACCATCGACAATAAAGCCAGAAGTGAAAAATCCCGAAGGTTATCCAGTATGGCAGCCCGAAAAAACATATTTAGGTGATACTGCGCGTGGTGAAGGAAAAGGTGAATGTGTTTCCTGGCAAGGAAAAAACTATCGAGCAAAATGGTGGGTTCAAGGGGGTAAACCCGGCCTAGATAATGCCTGGGTATCTATCCCTTGAAACACCCCCAACGCGAGTGATCTGGTTTTATAAAGTTGGCATCAAATGATTAATAATGCCTGCATTTGGCATCTCCAGATGCAGGCATTTTGCATGCAAGTGTTGTCACGTTCATCGGGCCGGTTGTATCGCATTAACAGCGGCGTGTCAGCAAACGTTGAGCTGTCGGTTATTTCGGCAGCCAACAAATAGAATGGTTCTGACCTGCTCCCCGTTGATTAACACACCCCGATGTTAGTAATGTCTTCATAAGCCACATGAGGACATCCCCATGAAGAAGCGTTTTTCCGACGAACAGATCATCAGTATTCTCCGCGAAGCGGAAGC
>NZ_JAAABD010000020.1:0-8715 GCF_009900725.1 Serratia sp. Z4 | reverse complement strand
GAAGCATCAGGATAAGAAGGACCAAGAGATCGAGCAGCAGATGGAGCTGTTGCAGGATTAACTCGAAAATTGCCCCCTTTTAGGGGGCGTCGTGTAAAGCCACCTCCTCAGGAGGTGGTCTTTTACTTCTGAGGAACAGGGCAAGCAGATACAGGGAGCCCAGCGGCAGGGCCATGACAAAACAGAAGGCATAATACAGGATCAGCACCCCACCTTTGCCGATGGTATCGGCGAACAACCCACGGTGCCAGAATGCTTCACTGGTGAACTGCAGGGCGACCGTTTCAATGGCTTTTTTGGCGAAGGGATACAGCAACAGACTCAGGATGGCGGCGACCAGAGAGAGCGGGACATTCACGCTGGGCTGGAAGATGTGGGTATAATAGAGCGCGATAAAAAAGTACGTCACGCCCCACACCTGACTTTTCCAATAATATGCTTTGGTCATTCTCGCCTCCCTGGGCCCCGGTCCCTTTCATCTTTCTCGCTTGCCATCGTACCGGCTTTGCGGGCGATCAGCGAAACGGAACCCCGTTGCCATAGACCGAGTTGGTCGGTTTGGTGTTGAAGTTAAAGGTAAATTCGCGATCCTTCACCGGCTGCTCGCGTTCAAAGCGCCAGCTTTTCATGGCGGTCAGCACCGCCTCGTCAAAGACTCCGGCAGGCTTCGCCTGCTCAATACGCACATGGCTGACCGTGCCGTCGCGCTCAATATCGTATTTCACCTTGACGACGCCACTGGTGCTTTTCGACAGGGCCTGTTCAGGATAAACAGGGGCGGTTTTGATGATGGCGTGGGGGGCCGGTGCGGCACCGAGCGCCAGCGCCGGCGTCAGGCCCAGTAACAGCAGAGCGGCAAACGTAGATTTTCTCATGTCTTGATCCATTGGTTAAAAATGAGCGGTTGCTACAAGACCGCACCACGGCGATCGCCCCTAACTATAGGGCAAATCTGACAATATTGCGTTACTGCGGCGATCACAGATCGCCGTATAGTGCGGCGAGCTCGGCCAGCGCCGCGGCCGCCGCCGGGTGCTCCGACTGCGTCAGCAGTTCGGCCTCGAGCGCGGTGAAGGTGTCCGGCGCCAGCCGCAGCCGCAAATTCGGCAGCACCAGACCGATGTCGCCGCTCTCCGGCACATGCAGCGAGACATGCCGCCCCTGATAGCTGCGGGTGCGATCGCCGTGCTGACGCGCGCGCAGCAAGCGGCGCAGCTCGGCGAACACCGGCCAGCCGAAGGTCGACTGGAAGATAGCGCCGCCGATATGCAGGGACAGGAACGGCGGCAGGCCGTCGTCGGCGCCCGGATAGGCGCCCTGCCTGGCGACGATCTCCACCGTGGCGCGGAGCTCGCCGGCGACGGCGGTAAGCTGTAGGCGCTCTACGAAGGGCGCGGTCAGCGCCAGGTACTCGGCCAGCGCCGGATCGTCGGCGCGCTGCGCGGCGACCGCCAGCGGGAAGATCGCCCGCAGCCGCACCGGGGTGCAGGCGCGGGCCAGCGCCTCGTCGCTGAAATCACCGAGGTTCAGCACGCCGCTAGCCAGCGGTCGTGCGAAGAACTCGGCGCTACCGGCCGGCGGGGTGTGTGTGGCCGTAAAGCGGTCACGCAGCGCCTGCAGCCAGTCCTCGCCGCGCAGGCCGAAGGTGCGCCGGTAATAGTGGGGATCGACATCGAGCCCGCCGCCCACCGCCGTCTCCAGCAGCGCATCTGTGATCAGCAGCAGCGCGGACAGCGGCGCCCGGTTGACCGGCCCGCGGCCATCACGGTAAGCGATCTGCGCCTGGCTGAACAGCCAACGCAGTTCGGCGCGGCTCAGCGCCTGGCCGTCGACGGTTTCCGCGCGCACGACCTTGCGGTACAGCTGGCCCAGGGTGGTGTACGGCGCCGCGCAGAGCGCGCGGTATTCGTCGCCGGCGACCGAGGTGGCCAGCGTTTGCTGCAGCAGACGTTCGGCCAGGGTGTTGACCGGCACCGCTTCGGCGGCGGCCCGGTTTTTCAGGGCGGCGATCAGGGATTTCGGAAAGCGGAGGTTCATCTGGCTTAGCATGGCGGTGTCCTGCTGTCATAGGAGTGTATTGTGATGATAGCAACATCCTATAAAGCAGAAATGGAAATGACAATGCTTTACCTAATGCAGCTAGCTTCCTTTTATTGGGATAGCAATAATTACCCATTGCTAACCCTTTGGCTGGTCTGCTAGCGAAGCTCCGGGCGGCGGTCGGCGTTTTTGCGTCGCAGATCCGACTTCTGGCAAAGTCGGCTGACCCGATAACGAGCCGAATGCCTGAACGCCGGAAGTGGTTTCTTACCAGATCGCGACAACTCCGGACTATTTTTCGAGACGACTCCAGTCAGGCCCGATGACAGCCAACAGGCGATTGCGGTCAGTGATCCTCAGCGTTTTACCCTGCTGCAGCGACCTGATAAGCTTCCGGGCTGCGCGACTGGGTCGGACGTTCAGGTTAGATGCAATGGCCTCGCGTCCGGTGTAACACCTCAGCCCGTCAATGGTGGCCAGCATTTCAAACCGGACGTGATGCCCTTCAGCCATGAAGGCCGCGTGCCTTGCCGGGCTTATCCAGTAAAGCGCTTCAAGCATATCTTCCCAAGCCCGACGGAGAAGATGTAGCGATGCGTTCAGCCCGTATACAGGACGACTGTAATCGGGTGCTCCCTGTGCATCAAGTTCCTGAAACTTCCACACCGCCTCATGATGAGCAAGACGGTTACGCAAATCGCGGATCCGACTGAATTTGTGTTCAAGATGATGGCGTTTTGTGCCTGCAGGTCGTGAAGGAAAGACGTCGGGTATCAGGTGAGGCCATAACAGAGAATGGTTTCTTGATTCTTCATACTCGTCCGTTAACAGATTTGTCCAGAACCCGAAATCCAGTCCGGAGATCACGCGTTCCGGGGTCAGAGCCTTCCCGGCATCACTGATACGCTTTGACACCTTACGTACACAGGTCTCCTCCCATGCGGTGAAGTGATACATCGGGCTGCCGTCCGGAAAGGTCCGGGGATTTCCCTGTTTGTCAGTTTTAAATCGTTTGCCCTGACGAATATAGGTTTTGTCTCCGATATAGCGGGGTAGATCGTAGATCCAATAGGCATCAGTTCGCCATAACCCTGCCGCCCCCGGCGGTGGATTGTGCCGGACAGCATAATCAATGGCGTTTCGCAGCGTGATTTCAAGACAGTGCATCAATGGATGCATGGCGGCCGACAGCACTTTGTTCCAGTTATAGCCGCCGATCGCTTCTTCAGGCTTCAGCTTGAGCACGTCCGAATAAATATTCAGGCGCTCAGGTGAAATGTAGTCTTCCAGTTGCATGTCGCCCTCCGCGACGCTTATACAGCTATAAGGTTGACGCTCTCGTCAGATACAGGTAAATTATGTCTATCAAGGCGCGGACTTCTTCGGACCCGTGCGTTTAAGTTAGTACCGGAAAAGCCACCCTCGCGGTGGCTTTTCTCGTTTCAGCCATCACCTGTCTGGCTCACTCAGTGAGCGGCAAACATTGCGCTCCCCTGATAACAACCCCCTGTCCGAATCGTCAAGGTTCAACGCATGTCGAAACGGCGACTTTTGACCAACTGTTCCAGCCCTTCAAGCTTGAAGGGCGGGCTACTTCCTGACTGGCCAGGGTAAATTTCCCGCGAATACCTTGTGCAATAAACGTACGCAATACATCTGAACGGGACGGCTTATACTGACCGTCAATGTTGCTAATGAAATTATCCAGCTCCTCGAGCTGCTGCTGAGGCAGTCGGAGTTCTATGCGTTGATCTTTCATGTCCATGGGAAGCTCTCTTGCTGGGCTTGGAGTACGGGTTTATACTGTGTGATTGTATGCCTTATTACGGTAATGTACGGCTTTAATCCGTACGTATACAGTTTGTTTTTGTCTATTTCGTTCTCTTTTCTTCATTTCCTTTGCACAGATCCGAAAACCGATAAAGCCGGATGCTAACTATCTGAGGTGAAGGTGACTATGTGTTTACGCTGGCAGCCAAGCAACCTGAATGGTTTATCGTGATGTGCTCCGGCATACGTAAATCCTACACCGGAGCTAAGGAGGGATTACTCCTGAAGGTGCAGCTCCTTCAGATTCGTTTCAAAGTAATCAACATAAATTCGCTCATTTTTGGGCTTCATTATCAGCTGAATACCGTTGGGAACGGGCGGACATGAGGCCCGGTAGGCGAACATCTCATCCTGGATATTCCGGAGCGTATAACCCAGTTGCTCTTCTTCTGCCCTTCCGGACACCCTGATGCCGGATAATTCCTTCTCAACGTACTTTTTCAGCTTCTCGCTTCTTTTCATACTGCTGCGATTATCCAGAAACTGAAGCAAGAAATAGCGGATGACCGGCAGTGTGAACACCACATAGAAGAGGATCTCATTCAGCCTGGATTTCATGGCGATGCCGTAAACAAGCATCGCGACAGGCGAGACAATAAAAGCTGAAAGATAAAACACGTGCAGCACCTCCCTGAGCGATTTGTCCCAGCCGAGGTTTTTTCCGTGGCACAGGAGCGCCATTACGGCCAGCGGCGCGTCATACACCTTACTGACGTACCACCCCTCTTCGCCAAATCGCTTTCGTGCTTTTTCCGGACTGTCCCTGAAATAGGCAGCTGCCCGGATGATGTCATCCCGTGGGATCTCCTCCACCTTCAGGTCATTGCGCCGAATGCCCAGTACCCGGCAGTCGTACATTTCCTGGATTGAGGCTGCCTTCCTGCGCAGTGCCGCGATGTGTCCGCTGATGATAATGTTAAAAGTAAGCACCAGGAGTCCATACAACCCCAGCAGTGAAGACAGCAGCTCTGAATCGACAAAGCCCCGGCTCCGGTTGTATACGGTAACGAGCGAAAGCAGGAGCGGCACGATGATGCTGAAGATAAAATTCAGCCTGTTCCAGTTTTTTACCCTGTCGTAAACACGGGCCTGCGCATACAGTAAATCCAGGTTTTCTCTGGTCGACTGGTTCGTGTAAATGGCATTCATGGTTCACCCGTAAACAGGAAAGAACGGCCCGAACACATCGCGCCATTTATTGATGGATTTTTCATACTCTTTGTTCTCCTCAAACCATCTCGCCTCCGATACCTTCTGCGCATCGAGATAACATCTGTCCGAAATCGCCTTACGCGCCTCGGCTGAAAGAGAGTTGATATCTCCCTGTATGCCTTTGGGATCGTTGACGGAGAACTGTACGTACAGACCGAGATGGCGGAAAAGCGCTTCCAGCTCCATATCGACAAACGATGAGCAGGCTGCCCTGCCGGCGTAATAGTCCAGAATCAGCGTCTCCAGCAGGTAGGAACTCATGGAGGGCATCGTCGGTCGCCGCTGCCAGTACTTGACTGCTCTGATGACATTCAGCACATTGCCGTCATTCTGCACATTGACAGTTGTGACTCTGTCCCTGTCTTTGCGGGGGTCGGTAAACTTCCAGTGGCCTTTGCCGTCGGGGATCAGATAGTAAGTCCGTCCAAAGGCATCTTCGCTGGTAATAAAGCAGGGTACGATGTCAAAATTCCAGTCCTTGCTGACCAGTTTCAGCGTGACGGCTTCCTGGTTACGCCTGATATCAGCCTGGGCGTACTGGGCAATGTCCTGCAGGCGGTTTTTAAAGGCATTCAGAATTCTGACGGAGCAGATAGTGTCAGCTCCGGAATGCCGATACCCGTGCAGGCGCGCCCCCTCGCCGGAAGAGGTCAGAGTGATCCGGTCACTCAGAACGTTATAGGTGGCACTCTGCGCGGATAAGCCGAACATCAGATCGATATCGTCCAGAGGACGGATTTTGGTTCTTCTGGCAAAGGATCCAAAGGCAATATGGATCGCTGGATAACTCACCGGAAATTTATCGTCCTTCTCAAAATCATTCATCTTACCGATAAGCCAGTCGCGACTTGCACGCGCGTCATCGGTATCTGCCTTTTTGAGATTCACGGTATCTTTTATAAATTCGTTAAAGGCAGCTATTACTGTGGTTGCCATGTTCAGTCCTTTAATTATTTATTGCAAAAGGCGCAGTGCTCTGACGTACATCTGCACACTCCAGTGCCCTGAAAGGGTCGAGACAGTTTATTCTTAGTTCCGCAAGTTCACTACCGTCTCGCTTTCTACAAGGCCTTATAATTTACATGGGAAATAAGAGCCTCGCTCTTTTATTGAATATAATGCAAATGTTTTTAATACCAAATAAGCAATAATGCGATTGTGTTTAAAATCAATCATTAGTATTGCATTATAAGCACAAATCCTTCTGCATTCCTCCTGAGATCCGAAAAAACCAGTCCCGGATCAGCCGATCGTCACTCTCCCCCTCCGACCCGGCAAACACAATATGTGCCACCTGATCAGCTGTGTTTTCTTCTATATGTTGTGTTTGGCCGAGCTGATCGTTAACGGCGGTTTTCGGCCGACAACCGCGATGTGATTATTTTTACGCCGTGGTACACTTCCGGAAAGTTGTTATACGCCAGAAAGTCGGATCACCCGGATACCGGCGTTCGGTAATTTAACGGCGTTTCTATCTTCCTGCTTATTATCAGGTAAGTGATTTTTACGGACGGAAACTGCGAGGGCGATCATCGTCACTGGGGTGATTGCGGGGTGTGTAATTGTTTAAAGGAAAAATTTGAGGAGATCATAGGGCGCAGACAGCAATTATTCTTATGGGGAATTTACGAAGAGTTAATACAGACAGAATATACTCAGGTTTAGATACGTTAAGTCAGCCAACCTAATATTTATATCCTAATCATCTGGGGTAATTATTAACTTCTTTGCTGATTGCTTTGTAAAAATACCGACATGATAAATGCCTGATTGCTAGGTATACATCTACCTGGACTGCTACTCAGTGGATTGATAACAGGGTTATTTTCCACCTTACTTTGGTACTGTCGATGATATTAGTAGATGACTGCATGGGAAAGCCTTCATTCTGGCTTTCCCATCAGGGCAATTTTTGAAAAAATATTATTTTATATGTAGATCCGTAATATCCAACTCAAACTCACCTTCCATACCCAGCTTTTTCATTATGGTAGGTAAAACCTGATGAATTGTTCTCATTCCTACCAGTAATTCATTCATATAAACATCCGGGTGCAAGCGCGATTTGTTAAATCCCAAGCTCTCTGCTTCAGCTTCATGTCCCAAAGCGTCATGAGAGCTATAAACAAGGTTCAGTAGTTCGGCTTTCAGGGGATACCCTTTGCGAAAAGCGATCTCCTTGAGCTGAGAGAGCCATCGCCCATAATCAGAGGTAACTCGGTACTTAAACATAGTAAAGTTTGTGGCAAATGCATTATTGACATCAACCTTACTGGCTGCCAACAGCATCAAACATGACTCAATCTCCGAGCCAACATCAAACAATTCATCGTCGTTATCATAGACTAGATCATAAATATAAGCATAGTAAAATCCATAAACATCATTGAGTGCGCGGTATATTTTAGAAATAAGTGAAAAAAATGGGTTTCCCTCAATTTTATCCCACTCTACATCTTCATTTGGATCGCCAAAGTCAACATCCAACTCAGATGGCAACTCTTGCGGAATTTCCACCCCCATTTCATTTAGAGCTCGTAATGTTTCGGCGCATAGCAAGCCGTCAGGATCGGTTAATGGTTCGGTTTCATACCCTGTTTCCGCATTCTCCAAAGAGGTTTCAGCAATATATTGAATGAGATTTTCCCATTTCATAACTTGCTTCGCAGAGCCAACTAATAGTACTAAATCAGGATCCAGCGTATTAATCCCAGAAAGCTCCCGCATTTTTTTCTCCATGTCATCGGACATGTATTCTCCCTTTTTCCATTTACTGACTTGTGCCGGCGAGACACCAAGATGTTCTGCCAGTGCCTTCTGACTGCAGGTGAGCGTTTTTAACGCGAGTTCGACAAGAGCTTGGCTGGACATGAATAAAAATCTCCCGATAGTGAAATATAGTTTATTAAGTGTAGTATTAAGTAAATAATTCGTCTACAAAAATTTAGTTTACAAGTGTTGTTTTTTACTTTATTTTGAGTTTGCTTCCGGTTTCTCATTCCATTAGGGATAACGCGAGGAAACCCGATCCTCCACAGACTTATCCCCCGTTTCTGTGGATAACCCATATATGGTATATTGGGTGCGGTTTTTAACACTGCATAAGGTGTTTTTAACCCCTGGCGGCGGTTTGACGGGCGTCAGCCGCCGCCAGTATTTGGATCCCCACCACTCGGTATTTATCCGTTATACTCCAGTTTTACCGATTTGCAGATCCGCGGCAGCAGATTTATTACGAACGATCACCTTGGCGTTCTCAGGCACAATAGGGGCTGAGTTTTCTGCCAGTACCCGCCCTCCTCCGCCGAAAATGGGTGAATCTTCAGCTGATTGCGCTACGTAAAAAATAAATTTTTATCAGGGCCATAGTACTGCACATTTTACGTAGCGCGATCGGGAGAGTCCCTGATTCTCCGTTTGCCCGAGGACCGGTTGGTAGATAAAGGTGGAGGAATTTTCTGATAGGGCCATTCTGAATTTACGAGGTGAACTGTGTCACTGATAGCTATGAGACGACAATAACTCAGTCCGCCTGGTGCTGATTATTCTGGCCGGTTTTGTAATCTGAATGTCATGTTCATGATCCAACAGGAAATGGCGTGACGCTCAATACTTCTCAGGTCAGTTACTACA
>NZ_JAAABD010000002.1:0-1284674 GCF_009900725.1 Serratia sp. Z4 | reverse complement strand
GCGGGTTAGTCGGGTTGTGGTTGAGGTAGTCACGCCACAGGACTTCGGCGATGTCCGCCATGCCCATAGGGGCCCCCGGGTGGCCGGAATTTGCTTTTTGTACGGCGTCCATGCTGAGTGCGCGGATAGCGTTGGCAAGCTCTTTACGAGAAGACATAACGAAACTCCAGTGCGATTACAGTTGAGCGGCCAACATGTCTTCCAGCTTCTGCTGGTCGACGGCGAACAGGCGAATGCCTTCGGCGAGTTTTTCCACCGCCATGGCGTCCTGATTGTGCAGCCAGCGGAACTCCGCTTCGGCCAGCGGGGCAGGTTGGTGGAAGCCCTCGGTAGACGGGGTCAACTTGCGTTCGACCGGCTGCTCGCTGTTTTTCAGCTGTTCCAGCAGGTTTGGCGCGATGGTCAGGCGATCGCAGCCGGCCAGCGCCAGGATCTGCTCAACCTTGCGGAAGCTGGCGCCCATGATCACCGTCTGGTAACGATGACGCTTGTAGTATTCATAGATGGTGCGCACCGATTTCACGCCCGGATCCTGATCGGCGTCGTAGTCGGCGGCAGGCTGTTTGGCCTGGTACCAGTCATAGATGCGGCCGACGAACGGCGAGATCAGATACACGCCGGCTTCGGCGCAGGCGCGGGCCTGGGCGAAGGAGAACAGCAGCGTCAGGTTGGTGTTGATGCCTTCTTTTTCCAGCTCTTCGGCGGCTTTGATGCCTTCCCAGGTGGAAGCCAGTTTGATCAGGATGCGCGATTTGTCGATGCCTTGTTCTTGGTACATGGCGATCAGCTTGCGCGCTTTGGCGACGCACATGCCGCGGTCGAACGACAGGCGGGCGTCCACTTCGGTGGAGATGCGGCCCGGCACGCTTTTGAGGATCTCGACGCCGATATTGACCGCCAGCTTATCGCTGGCGTTGATCAGCTGGGTTTCCTTGCTGCCGCCCTGGCGGCGGGCATACTCCAACGCTTCGGTGATCAGCGCCTTGTACTGCGGCAGCGCGGCGGCTTTCAGGATCAGCGAAGGGTTGGTGGTGGCGTCCTGGGGTTCGAACTGGCGGATGGATTCGATATCGCCGCTGTCGGCGACCACCGTGGTCAGCTGCTTGAGTGCGTCTAATTGATTCATTGATAAGCTCCTTGACCAAGCTCAATGTAGGGAAATGAGAACCTTTTTCATCATAGGGGGAACACACTGCATCATCGGATCGAGAATGAAAATGCGCTTTTTCTGATTGTTGCGATGGATAATAACAATGAATGCCGAATAAACCCAGGCGGAGCGCGGCTTGCGCGCGACCGCCATCGAGACGGCAGGCGGTTTAACGCCGTCCGGCCGCGTTTTCGTAATAGCCGATCCGCTCGACTTTCGGCGCCGATCCTCCCCCTTCAAACTCCGATTCCAGCCAGGCATCGACGATGGTTTTCGCCAGTTCGGCACCGATGACCCGCGCGCCCAGCGTGATGATCTGAGCATCATTGCTTTTGCGCGCCCGCTGGGCGGAGTAGGTATCGTGACATTGCGCCGCACGAATGCCGGGCACTTTATT
Source organism: Serratia sp. Z4 (assembly GCF_009900725.1). Lineage (NCBI taxonomy): Bacteria > Pseudomonadati > Pseudomonadota > Gammaproteobacteria > Enterobacterales > Yersiniaceae > Serratia > Serratia sp. Z4. The sequence goes on along the minus strand of NZ_JAAABD010000002.1, from coordinate 1,283,127 downwards.
GGCCACGATGCTCATACCGATGCCGGTGCCGCACAGCAGGATGCCCCGCCGATGTTTTTCCTCCCGTATCGCCTGCGCGACGCGATAGGCGATATCGGGATAGATCCCCGTTTCTGCGGCGCGATCCGTCGTGTAGTCAATGACGGGGATGTCCCGTTGTTGCAGGTGGGCAACGATCAGATCTTTCAGTTCAATGGCGGCATCATCGGCGCCGATGGCGATAGGCAGCATAGCGATCTCCTGATTGGTAATGAAAAGGGTGGCGATCCTCGGTGGCGCCACGTTCATTACCGTATCCCTGTTTAATCAAATGTTCAATCTGTGTTCTTTTGTTTTTTGCCTGGCTTTTCAGTTTGCCACTGTAAAAGGTGATCTTAGTCACTAAAAAAGGGCTTTTAATCGTTGTTCACTCTAGTGGAGACGGGTTTTTGAGCGATATCACACTTTGATAAGTTCACTGTGGGCAAATTGAACGCATAGCGTTAGTGTTCATTTGTTCTTTGTTTGTGTTAATGATCAAAAGAAGTTTCCCTACCAGAGGAGAGTGCTATGTGTCAGACCTGCATAACAGAGGCGAAAATGGCGGCCGGTATCCCCGAGATCATGAAGGCGGTTGTGGCGTACGCCCCGAAAGATTACCGCCTGGAACAGGTGCCGGTACCGACGATCGGCCCGAAAGAGATCCTGGTGAAGATCGAAGCCTGCGGCATCTGCGCCGGTGATGTTAAAGCGTTCGAAGGGGCGCCCAGCTTCTGGGGCGATGAAAAACAACCGGCGTACATCAAGGCGCCGATGATCCCCGGCCATGAATTCATCGGCCATGTCGTGGGGTACGGTGAAGGCGTCGAGGGCTTCAATCTCGGCGATCGCGTGATATCAGAACAAATCGTTCCCTGCTGGCAATGCCGCTTCTGCAACCGCGGTCAGTATTGGATGTGCGAAAAGCATGACCTGTACGGTTTCCAGAAAAACGTTAACGGCGGCATGGCCGAGTACATGAAGTTCACCAAAGAGGCGATTAACTATCATGTGCCGGCCGACCTGCCGATCGAAAAAGCCATTCTGATCGAACCCTATGCTTGCTCCTTCCATGCGGTGCAACGCGCCAATATCAAACTGGGCGATGTGGTGGTGTTGGCCGGCGCCGGCACCCTGGGGCTGGGCATGATCGGGGCCATCAAGAAATCCGGGCCCTCGAAGCTGGTGGTGCTGGATCTGTCCGACGAACGTCTGGCCTTGGCGAAGCGCTTCGGCGCGGATGTGACGCTCAATCCCACCCGTGACGACGTGCCCGCCGCGGTTAAAGCGATGACCGAGGGCTACGGCTGCGACATCTACATCGAGGCGACCGGCGCACAGAAGTCCGTGGAACAGGGCCTGACGCTGATCCGCAAGCTCGGCACCTTCGTCGAATTTTCCGTGTTTAAGGATCCGGTGACCGTCGACTGGAGCATCATCAGCGACCGCAAGGAACTGGACGTGCTCGGTTCGCACCTCGGCCCTTACTGCTATCCGCTGGTGATCGAAGGCATCGCCAATGGCGATCTGCCGACCGAAGGCGTGGTGACGCATACGTTGCCGCTGGAACAGTTCGCCGAAGGTTTCGAGCTGATGAAGCGCGGTATCGGTTCAATCAAAGTGGTGCTTAATCCAAACCTCTGAAACCTGCGTCGTTCCTCGGGTGCGGGCGAGCCTGCGCCTCCATAATCACATGTGCTGGGGTGTTCTATGTTGCATGGACTGATTCATCGCATTGGTCTGTCACCGAAACTGCTGCTGGGCTATGCCGGCGTGTTGGTGTTCATGATGGGCGAAGGGCTGGAACAGGGCTGGCTGTCGCCTTATTTGATTGGCAAAGGGCTGAGCATTCAGGAATCGGCGCTGCTGTTCAGCGTTTATGGCTTTGCGGCCGCCATCGCCGCCTGGTTTTCCGGCGTGTTGGCGGAAATCTTTACCGCCCGGCGGGTGATGTTGGCCGGCCTGCTGCTGTTTCTGTTCGGTTCGGTGTGTTTTTTGACGTTCGGCCTGCCGAGCAACAACCTGGCGATCATGGTGCCGACCTATGCGCTGCGCGGCTTGGGTTATCCGTTGTTCGCCTACGGTTTTCTGGTGTGGGTGGCGTATGAGGCGCCGCCGGAAAGGCTGGGGTCGGCGGTGGGGATTTTCTGGTTCGTCTACAGCGGCGGGCTCAGCGTGCTGGGCGTGCTGTATTCCAGCATCATGCTGCCTTATCTCGGCGAGATCCACACGCTGTGGAGCGCGCTGATTTTCGTCGTGCTGGGCGCGGTGATTGCGCTGATGCTCAATCGCGACGACGGCGCGGCACAGAGCGGCAACCGTGAAAAGGCGTCGCTGGGTTATGTCTTGAAGGGCATCACCATCGCGTTTGAAAACCCGAAGATTGGCCTGGGCGGCATCGTGCGCACCATTAATACCTCTGCGGCTTACGGCTTCGTCGTATTCATGCCCATGTACATGATGGATATGGGGTTCACCCGCACGCATTGGCTGCAGATGTACGCCGCGCTGTGGACGGTCAACATCATTTTCAACCTGATTTTCGGCGTGATCAGCGACGGGCTCGGCTGGCGCAATGTGGTGATGTGGTTCGGCTGCGTTGGCTGTGCCTTGACCACGCTGATGTTCTACTACGTGCCGCAATTCTTCGGCGCCAACTACCTGCTGACCGTGTGCGCCGCCGGGTTGTTTGGCGCCTGCCTGGCGGCGTTCGTGCCGCTGTCGGCCATCATGCCGTCGCTGGCGCCGGACAATAAGGGCGCGGCGATGTCGATTCTCAATCTGGGTGCCGGCCTGAGCACCTTTGTCGGCCCGGCGGTGGTGGGGCTGTTTATCGGCAGCCTCGGCACCGTTGGCGTGATCTGGATCTTTACCGGTTTGTACCTGTTCAGCGGCGTGCTGATGAAATTTGTCACGCTGCCGAAGGAAAGCGCGACGGCGCAGGAAGAACGCGGCGCGAGTTTGGCGAAAATATCCTGACCGAGGGTGAAGTTCACAGTTTTAAGGGGAAATTTATGATTAATCATCAAACTACGGCGCCGCGCGAGCTCTCGCTGCAGGGCAAGGTGGCGCTGATTACCGGCGGCGCTGCGGGGATCGGTCTCGCTATTGCCGAACGCTATCTGCAAAACGGCGCGCGCGTGGCGCTGCTCGATCGGGCGCCGCAGGTTGCGGAAGTGGCGCGACAGCTGGACGCCGAGGCGGCGGTGGGCGTCGTGGCCGACGTCACCGATGCCGCATCGGTGGAGCGGGCAGTGGCGCAGATTGAGGCGCATTTCGGACGGCTGGACGTGCTGGTCAACAGCGCCGGCATCGTTGCACTGCATCCCGCTGAGGAACTGCCGGAAACGGCGTGGGATGCAACCCTGGCGGTCAATCTGAAAGGCGTGTTTCTTACCTGCCAGGCGGTGGGCCGCCGTTTCATTCGCCAGCGCGGCGGCAGCATCATCAATCTCGCCTCGCAGGCCGGGGTGGTGGCTTTGCCTAATCACTTGGCCTATTGCGCCAGCAAGGCGGGCGTAATCGGTCTGACCCAGGTGTTGGCGCTGGAGTGGGGGCCGCACAACGTGCGGGTTAACGCCATTTCGCCCACCGTGGTTTTGACGGAGCTGGGCCGTAAGGCCTGGTCAGGCGAGGTGGCGGAACAAATGAAGCAGAAAATCCCGCTGCGGCGTTTCGCCGAGCCGCAAGATATCGCCGCCAGCGCCCTGTTTTTGGCCGGCGACGCGGCGGCGATGATCACCGGCGCCAACCTGGTGGTCGACGGCGGTTACACCATTCAATAATTTCTTATTCAGGCGACAGAGAGGCCGCGATGAACAGAATCATTAACGATCCCGATCACGTAGTGGAAGACGCCATTCAGGGCTACAGGCTGGCCCACCCGAACTATTATGCCGCCACCGACAATGCGCGGGTGTTGAAATATCCGCCTGCGCCGATCGCCGGCAAAGTGGGCATCGTCACCGGCGGCGGTTCCGGCCACGAGCCGGCGTTCCTGGGGTATGTCGGCAAAAACATGTTGGATGCCGTCGCGATTGGCGAGATTTTTTCATCGCCTACGGCGGGGGCTTTTCTCGACGCGTTCAAGGCGGCGGACAGCGGTGCGGGCGTCGCTTGCCTGTACGGCAACTACGCCGGCGACAACATGAACGTCAAGATGGCGATCAAGAAGGCCACGGCGGCCGGCATACGGGTGAAAACCGTGGTGGCCAACGATGACGTCGCCTCGGCGCCGGCCAGTGAGATCGATAAACGGCGCGGCGTGGCCGGCGAAATTCTGATGTGGAAGGTCGGCGCGGCGGCGGCGGCCAAGGGATACGATCTGGACGGCGTGATCGGCGCGGCGCAAAAGGCCATCGACCGGTGTCGTTCGATCGGCGTCGGCCTCAGTTCCTGCACCATTCCCGCGGTCGGCAAACCCAATTTTCATATCGAAGACGGCAAGATGGAGATCGGCATCGGCCATCACGGCGAACCGGGCATTGAGGTATCGCCGATCCAGTCGGCGTCGGCGATGGCCGGCACCATGCTCGATTTCGTGCTCAACGACATGCCGCTGGAACAGGGGCAGGAGGTGGCGCTGCTGATCTCCGGGCTTGGCGCCACGCCGGTGATGGAGCTGTATATCTATTATGCCGAAATAGAGCGTCGGTTGACGGCGAAAGGCGTGCGGGTGCATCGGCGCTACGTCGGCAATTACTTCACGTCGCTGGAAATGATGGGCGTGACGCTGACGCTGATGACGCTGGATGACGAACTGAAAACGCTGCTGGACATGCCGGCGCAATCTTTAGGCTTAACCCAGGTGGAGTGAATCATGACGGAACAAATTTCAACCCGGTACGGCAGTGAGATCGTTACGGGGCTGATAGAAACCATTGTCAGCAACCGCGAATATCTGAGCGAAATCGACGGCGCCATCGGCGACGGTGACCACGGCATTAATATGTCGAAGGGATTCGCGATGTGCGGCGATGCCATTCGCGGCCGCGAGCTCACGCTGGCGCAGGCGTTCGATGCGGTATCGGATGCGCTGATGGAGGGCATCGGCGGTTCGATGGGGCCGCTGTACGGCAGCCTGTTCATGGGCATGGCGGAGAGCGTCCGTGAGCGCAGCGTGCTGGACAAGCAGGCATTTTTGGCGATGTTGCACGGCGGGTTGCGCGAACTGCAGGACATCAGCAGCGCGGGCGTGGGCGATAAGTGTCTGATGGATACGCTGATACCGGCGGTGGCGGCATTTGAGCAGGCGGTGGGACGCGGTGACGACTTCGCCGCTGCGCTGGAACAAATGAAAATCGCCGCAGAGCGCGGGCGGGACTCCACCCGCGAGCTGGTGGCGAAAATCGGCCGCGCCAGCCGTCTGGGCGAGCGTTCGCGCGGCGTACTGGACGCCGGCGCGGTATCTTGCTGCCTGCTCTTGACCCGATTGGCGGACGAGGTGGAGCAACGACTGAATACCGTTGCCGCCTGAACGCGTTATACTAGCGGGCATTCAGCCTTGTCGGAGGGGCGTGTATCGTCCCTCCGCCATCATCAACCGGCCTGCCGTGGGGAAACGTCTAACGGATGGAAAAACAAACTGTGTCCCAGGATAACGAACTGCTGACCGAAATCGCCGTTGCTTATTATCAGGATGAGATCACGCAGGAAGAGATCGCTAAAAAGTTCGGCATCTCACGGATCAAAGTCGGTCGTTTGCTCAAGCGCGCCAAGGAAGAAGGCATCGTCGAGATCAACGTGCGTTATCACCCGGTATTCAGCACCCGGCTGGAACAGCAGATGATGGAACGTTTTCCCATCAGCCGCGCGTTGATCGCGCTCGACCATCAGGACGAAGAGGAACAGCGTCGGCAGGTGGCGGCGCTGGTGTCCAATTATCTGGCGATGTCGCTGAAAGACGATATGGTGTTGGCGGTCGGCCAGGGACGCAACGTGGCGGCGATCGCCGATCATGTCGGCAGCGTGACGGAACGCAACTGCAAGTTCATCTGCGGCATCGGCGGCACCCACCGTCCGGGCGACGCGATCAACGCCGACCATATCAGCCGGCGTCTGGCGAAGAAGTTCGGCGGCAGCAGCGAGACGCTCTATGCGCCGGCCTACGTCGAAAATCGCGCGCTGAAAGACGCCTTCATGCAGAACGGCACGATCAAGGAAACGCTGGATCGTGCGCGTAAGGCCGATGTGGCGTTAGTCGGCATTGGCGACATGAATGAAAACAGCTATATGGTGAAATTGGGGTGGTTTACGCCGCACGAGATTATCGACGCCAGCCTTAATCAGGGCGTGATCGGCGACATCGCCGGCTATGATTTTTTCAATGCTCAGGGCCAGCATGTCGACACGGTGATGAATGACAGAGTGATCGGGCTGAGCATTGATGAGCTGCGCAAAATCCCTTGTGTGATCGCCATTGCTTCCGAGAATACCAAGGCGTTGGCGATTTTGGGCGCTTTGCGCACCGGCGCCATCGACATTATCGCCACCAGCGCGCTCAATGTGCGCACTATCCTCAACATGTCGCAATAGCGGCACCTGCAAAAAAGGGTTCAGCGCCAGGCTGAACCCTCAACGATCTCCTCATTTGGCCGATTATTTGCTCAGGTTGACGTCGATCGCCTGATAGAAGGCGTTAGCGGTGTCGGCTATGTCCCACACGGCAAGGATCACGTGCGAACCGCTGCGATCTGCCGGTATGTTGCACTGGTGGGTGACCTGTGCTGCAGGGATGGCACCGCCGTCGTTGAACTGGCAGAACGGCGTCAGGTCAAAGGAAGCGCGGGTCAGCGGCTGCGAAGCGTCCCAGTTCGGCTTGGTGATGAAATAGCGCCAGCTGGTGGTGCTGTGACGGGCGGTCAGCTTCCAGGTAAAGGAGTTCGGGCCGGTTTTCAGATTGAGCTTGTTCCAGCGCGTCGGCGTTTGCTGATCCAGTTCGAAGAAGGTGGACTTGTCGGCGCTGGCGATATGGCCGTCAGCCGGGCCGGCCTGCGGGAAGCCTTTCAGGCCTTCGACGCTCTGCGGTTCGTACTGCACGCTGCCGCACTGCGTGTTGAGCTGCAGTTTGCACTGGTAGGCGCGGCTGGCCGGCGATTCGACATAACCGTGAGCATTCGCCTGTTGTGAAACGCCGAACATGGCCGCGCTCAGCAGGCCCAGAGAGAGCAGGGTACGGGAAGTTTTGTTCATAAGTCACTCCTGACTGAAATTATGTTGTAAGTTGAGCGTATTTCACCGACAAAATGAGAGACTAATAACGCAATTGGAAATAACCATTTCTGTCGGCTTGTTTTATTTTTACCATTCTGGTTTGGCCGTAGATCGGAATGTTTTACCGGCTATTAACGAAAAATATTATGATGACAATCTTTGATCGTTAGGCCGAATTTATTTAACTGTCACAGTGTAAAAGCACGGCGCTATGATGAAATTTATATCAAGTAGTGATGAATAGTATTTAAGATAGCGCTCTCATTTATGAAGTATATTGCTTGTTGCTATGAGTACCCTTGTTCGATTTGATCGATTTTTGTGCGCCACCACCTTGGGAATTTAGTGTCATTTTTCTTATTTTATTTTAAAGAGGAATTTGTATGACTAGATTATCCCTGGACGCGATTAAAATAATCAGCACCATCAAGAGCACCGGATCTTTCTCTATGGCCGCGGAGGCGCTGCATAAAACGCCTTCGGCGATCTCTTATCGGGTTTCCAATATTGAAAGCAAACTTTGCGTGAAACTTTTTCATCGCAATGGCCCCATGATTACCCTGACGGATGAAGGGGAATTTCTCCTGCAGGAAGGCAGTTGGATTTTAAATGCGGTGCAGGATCTGGAAAGCCGGGTGCGCAACATCCCCAAGCTGGACAATAATATCCGCCTGGCGGTAGACACCTTCTTCCCGCTGGAAACGCTGACGCAGGATATCCGCGACTATATTCAGCATTGCCCGAACGCCAATATCTCGGTGCAGCGGGAAGCGTTGAACGGCACCTGGGATGCGCTGAAAAACAACCGGGCGGATCTGATCATCGCCATCGGCCAAATTCCCGACAGCGTGCAGGCCAAAACCCTGATGCTCGGCAAGCTCAACTTTGTGCTGTGCGTATCGCCTTCGCACCCGTTCGCGGCGCAGAGAAAGCCGGTGTGCAAGAAACAGCGGTTGAACGACATCGTGGTGGTGATCGCCGACAGCAGCCATGAGCTGCCCAAGCGCAATCACGGTACGCTGCCCTTGCAGCGTCAACTGGTGGTGTGCGATGTGGAAAGCAACCTGGCGCTGCTCAAGCGCGGCATCGGCCACGCTTTTCTGCCGCCTGCGCTGATCGAAAAAGAACTGGCCAGCGGCGAACTGGTGACGGTGCCGGTGGAGATGCAAAAGGGCGACGAAATGATTTGGCTGGCGTGGCATCCGGCCAGCAAGGGCGCCGGGTTTAACTGGTGGCATGAGCGGCTGACGCGTAAAAGCGATGTCTACAGCCTGATGGGCCGCGAAGTGGTGCGGGATGGCGGCTATCCATGGTGCCACAACTGAAGGAATAGAGACGAAGGGACGCGAAAATCAAACGGTTAACTCAATGAAAACCCCGCAGCATTCGGCTACGGGGTTTTTTTATGGTTTACGCTACGCGGCCCACCTTCAGCCAGGCGCTGTCTGAACCCGGTGCAGAGGTGATGTAACCCCACTTGGTCTGCCAGACGTAGCCCTGGTAGGACACCAGCGCGCCCTGCGCGTAAGTGGTGCCCGGCACATAGGCCGGCGCGGTCATGATAGGCAGGTTGCCGGGGCCGACGCCGGTGTAGCGCAGCCCGGTGCCCATATCCAGCTGGCTGTCGTCGTAGTCTGCGGCGTTGAAATAGCGATCCAGCGAGGCCAGCAGATCGCCGTTGCGGTTGTCTTGCCCCAGATGCCAGAACATCACGCCGCCCAGCTGCTGCTGCTTGATGTACTTCGCTTTGTATTTGAAACTCTCGGCATCGTCATAGGTGACGAACAGCCCGTTCTGCGCATGATACAGATAAGGGGTTTTGGTCTTGTCGTTCCACAACCGCTGATAGCCGTAGTTGCCCTGCAGCATCTGCTCCAACTGGCGATAGGAGGCGATGCGCGGATCCTTGTCGCGCACGCACTCTTCGCAGCCCACCAGCCAGTAGTCGGTGCTCGGATACGGATCTTCGCCCGGCGTGCTGTGGCTGCTGTATTGCCCACCGTTGCTGCCGCTGACGCCCTTGAAGGCGCGGCCATAGAAGGGCACGCCCATGACGATTTTGGCGCTCGGCACGCCTTCCATCATCAGGTGTTGCTGCACGGCGGCGTCGACCGTCAGGCTGAACGGGCTGGGGAAGGCGCGGATCAGCTCTTCCCAGCTCCAGCCCAGATTGGCTTCGCGCAGCGCGTTGTAGAAGGTCGGCCCGGCCGCGTCGCCGAACAGCGCCGCCTGGTGGTTGGTTACCTTCTCCCAGGGGCCGGCCAGATCGTAGGTCATCAGGTTGATGTAATCGAGCGGCGCGACGATCTGCGCCAGCTTGCTGTAATAGCGCGACAGGAAGAAGGCGCCGCCGGCGCCGGCGATGGTCAACTGGTACGGCAACGCCTGGCGGCCGTCGGCGACGGTTTGCTGATTCAGCAAGGTGCGGATCTCCTGCAGCGCGGCGATGAAGCCGTCCACTTCCGCCGCCTGCGGATACTCCCAGTCGATGTCCACGCCGTCGAAACCGTAATCCTTCATGATGCGCACGCAGGATTGGGCGAACTTGGCGCGCGACGCCGGGGTTTTCACCGCGTTGACGTAGTTGGCGTGCGACACGCCCAGATCGTTGGAGTAGTACCAGCCGCCGATGGAGAACATGATGCGCAGGCTGGGGTTATGCGCTTTGAGCGCGGTCAAACGGTTGACCACATCGCGCGCCTTGGCGTCGTTGGTGGCCGGATCCCAGGCGCATTCCAGGTTGCTGTTGATATCCAGGAACGAGAAGTTGATGTGCGTCAGCTGTTTGGCTTTGGCCGGCGTAATGTTGGAAACCGGGAATGGCACGACATAGGTATCGGACTCGGTGTAATTATTGATTTGGTTGGTTGGAATAAAATAATACCCAATAACGGCTTTGCGTGTGGACATGGTATTTCTCCAGAGTGGATGTTTTTATGATGGGGAAGTATTCCCCACCGCCATTAATGTTTATTTTTCGTAAAAACAAAAGTCGAAATAAATCACCATAAGAATGAATTTTTTATTTACTGCCGCCTGTCTTGGCGTTTATGTGTTGTGCCAACGTTCAGCGTGAATGAATTCGACCATAGGGCCTGTATTTATTCATTTGCTTTGTAATAGCATCCTTAACTAGATTTTGATTATCCGATGTTCCACCGGCCGTGATTGGCATTTAATTAAAAATAAAAAAGGAGATGAGCTATGTCCAGCATAGAGCCTGACGCTGTTGGCTTAATAGTCCAGCGAGTATGTGAATATCTTCAGCCGGTATTGAACGCCATTTTGGCCGGCGTGATGGCGCTATTACATGGCGCCTACCGCAACGTGGGCATTCGGCGACGCTTATTGAATGCGGCGATGTGCGCGTTATTGGCCTGGACGGTGCGCGATGCGCTGGCGTTGATGGGCCTGGAATTAAAGTGGGCGAATTTGGCCAGCGTCCTGATTGGTTTTATGGGGGCGGATTACATCAACGCCTTAATTAAAAAATTCATCGGCAAAAAGACGGGGTTTAAAAATGTTAAATGACATCGAAGAGATTCGCTTTACCGCCCGCAGCGAAGAGAATCTGCGCGGCGTGCATCCGGATCTGGTGCGCGTTATTCGTCTGGCGCTGCGCTATTCGCTGGTGCCGTTTTCCGTCAGCGAGGGGCTGCGCAGCATGGCGCGCCAGCGGGAAATGGTGCGCGCCGGCAACAGCCAAACGCTGCGCAGCCGCCACCTGACCGGACACGCGGTGGACGTGGTGGCGATGCCGGCGGGCGTGGTCTCCTGGGAGTGGGATTACTACGCGCAAATTGCGGTGGCGGTGCGGCGCGCGGCGCGTGAATGCGGCATCAACGTCGAATGGGGCGGTGAATGGAAAACCCTCAAGGATGGCCCGCACTTCCAGCTGCCGTTTCGGGACTATCCGGCATGAGTGGCTGGCTGCAAAAACTGATGCAGGGCGGGTTGCTGCTGCTGTTGCTGGCGGCTATCTGCCTCGGCGGCTACAGCGCGCTGTTGTCGCACCAGTTGGCGTCCGCGCGGCAACAGGCGGCGGAACTGCAAAAAAGCCTGGCGCAGCAGGCGGGGCTTATCGCCACCTTGCAGACACAGGACGCGCAAAATCGTGCGCTGATGGCGGCGCAGCAGCGGCAGGAACAGCAGCTGCGCCAGCAACACGAGGCTTATCAGAGGAAATACCGTGAAGCGATTAAAAACGATCCCTGCGCCGCTCAGCCTCTGCCTGGCGCTGTGCTTGAGCTCCTGCGCCCGGCCGCCGGCGCCGCAGGCCGTGCCGCTGTTGCCCCCTGAGTCGGTGTTCGCGCCCTGTGAGCAGCCGCTGCTGCAGGGGGAGAGCTGGGGCGATGCGGTGAGCTATGCCCTGGCGTTACAAACCTCGTTACACATTTGCGCCGGCCAGGTGGAGACGCTCAACGCCTGGCGCGCCACGCTGCCGCCGCGCTGACGGCGGCGTTTCTCTGCTCGTCCCGCAGGCCTTCTTTTTTTACTTTTAAAACGCTCTTTCGACCAAGGTTATGGCGTGCTTCAAAGTTTGTGATGTTTCTCTCACTATACTTCAAGGCTGTGCCCTGTCATTGTAATTGGGCGCCATGGCCCACGGCAGGGCGCAGCCTCAAAGCCTTACCTCAACATAAAAGCAAAAAACAAAGGAATCCATAATGGACGAACAGCTCAAACAGAGTGCCCTTGATTTCCATCAGTTTCCTGTCCCAGGGAAGATCCAGGTTTCCCCTACCAAACCGTTGGCGACCCAGCGCGATCTGGCGCTGGCCTATTCGCCGGGCGTCGCCGCGCCTTGCCTCGAGATCGCCGAAGATCCGCTGGCGGCCTACAAATACACCGCGCGCGGCAACCTGGTGGCGGTGATTTCCAACGGCACGGCGGTACTGGGTCTGGGCAATATCGGCGCGTTGGCCGGTAAGCCGGTGATGGAAGGCAAGGGCGTTTTGTTCAAGAAGTTTTCCGGTATCGATGTATTTGATATCGAAGTGGATGAGCATAACCCTGACAAGTTAATCGACATTATCGCCGCGCTGGAACCGACCTTCGGTGGCATCAACCTGGAAGACATCAAGGCGCCGGAGTGTTTCTACATCGAGCAGAAACTGCGTGAGCGCATGAAGATCCCGGTGTTCCACGACGACCAGCACGGCACGGCGATCATTACCACCGCCGCGGTGCTCAACGGCCTGCGCGTGGTGAAGAAGAACATCTCCGATGTGCGGCTGGTGGTGTCCGGCGCCGGCGCGGCGTCCATCGCCTGCCTGAACCTGCTGGTGGCGCTGGGGCTGCGTCAGCAGAACATCACCGTCTGCGACTCCAAAGGCGTCATCTATAAAGGCCGCGACGCCAATATGGAACAGACCAAAGCCGCCTACGCCATCGAGGATAACGGCCAGCGCACGCTGGGCGACGCCATCCCGAACGCCGACATCTTCCTCGGCTGCTCCGGCCCGGGCGTCCTGACGCAGGATATGGTGAAAACCATGGCGCGCGATCCGCTGATCATGGCGCTGGCCAACCCGGAACCGGAAATTCTGCCGCCGCTGGCCAAAGCGGTGCGCCCGGACGCCATCATCTGTACCGGCCGTTCCGACTACCCGAACCAGGTGAACAACGTCCTGTGCTTCCCGTTCATTTTCCGCGGCGCGCTCGACGTGGGCGCCACCACCATCAACGAAGAGATGAAGCTGGCCTGCGTGCACGCCATCGCCGATCTGGCGCTGGCGGAGCAGAGCGACGTGGTGGCTTCCGCGTATGACGATCAGGATCTCTCCTTCGGGCCGGAATACATCATTCCGAAACCGTTCGATCCGCGTCTGATCGTCAAGATCGCGCCGGCGGTGGCCAAGGCGGCGATGGATTCCGGCGTGGCGACGCGCCCGATCGAAGACTTCGACGCCTACGTGGAGAAGCTGGCGGAGTTCGTCTACAAAACCAACCTGTTCATGAAACCGATCTTCTCGCAGGCGCGCAAAGAGATGAAGCGGGTGGTGCTGGCGGAAGGCGAGGAAGAGCGCGTGCTGCACGCCACGCAAGAGCTGGTGTCGCAGGGGCTGGCCTTCCCGATCCTGGTCGGCCGGCCGAGCGTGATCGAGATGCGCTTGAAAAAGCTGGGCCTGCAGCTGACGCCGGGCAAAGATTTCGAAGTGGTGAACAACGAGTCGGATCCGCGCTTCAACGAATACTGGGGCGAGTACTACCAGATCATGAAACGCCGCGGCGTCTCGCAAGAGCAGGCGCGCCGCGCGGTGATCGGCAACCCGACGCTGATCGCCGCCATCATGCTGCACCGCGGCGAAGCGGATGCGATGATCTGCGGCACCATCGGCAGCTACCACGAGCATTACGACGTGGTGAAGAACGTGTTCGGTTTCCGTGAAGGCGCGCACGTCGCCGGCGCGATGAACGCGCTGCTGCTGCCGAGCGGCAACACCTTTATCGCCGACACCTACGTCAACGACGATCCGACGCCGGAACAGCTGGCGGAGATCACCCTGATGGCGGCGGAAACCGTGCGCCGCTTCGGCATTGAGCCGAAGGTGGCGCTGCTGTCTCACTCCAGCTTCGGCTCGTCTGACTGCCCGGCGGCGCGCAAGATGCGCAAAACGCTGGAACTGGTGAACGAGCTGGCGCCGGAGCTGGAGATCGACGGTGAAATGCACGGCGACGCCGCGCTGGTGGAAAGCATCCGTCACGATCTGATGCCGGACAGCCCGCTGAAAGGCTCGGCCAACCTGCTGATCATGCCGAACATGGAAGCGGCGCGCATCAGCTACAACCTGCTGCGCGTCTCCTGCTCGGAAGGGGTGACCGTCGGGCCGGTGCTGATGGGGGTCGCCAAGCCGGTGCACATCCTGACGCCGATCGCCTCGGTGCGCCGCATCGTCAACATGGTGGCGCTGGCGGTGGTGGAAGCCCAGACCGAACCGCTGTAAGGCCGGGATGAGTGACTGGCCCCCTGCGCCGTTGGCGCCGGGGGCTTTTTTATTTCCAGCGGACGTGGTACAAATAATCGTCAAATATGTACATGTACAGGTAAAGAAAATGACTACGATTAGCTACACGGCGGCGAGAAACAATTTGGCCGAGGTGCTTTTGGAAGCGCAAAAACAGCCGGTGGAAGTGACGCGCCGCGGACACGATGAGGTTTACATCATCAGTAAGGCCGACTATGAGGTTTTGGTCAAAGCCAAAGTGAAAGCGCGCATTCAGGCTAAACACGCGGATACGATTAAGGCGCTGGCCAATAGATGATCTTTTTGACCGCAGAGGATATTGCGGAATTCAACGCTGAAATTGTGCCTCACGGCCGCCAGGAAGGCAGCAAAGTTGAGGCTGTAGCCAACCGCGTGCTCAATGCTTACCACTATGAGAACGTCACCGACGTTTACCGCTTGGCCGCGCTCTATCTCATCGCCATCAGCCACGGTCACATTTTTCTTGATGGCAACAAACGTACGGCCTTCCAAAGCATGGCGCTATTTCTCGGTATTAATGGCATTGCACTGCGGGAAGACGCAGAACTGGTCGAAATTACGGTTGAAGCAGCTCAAGGCCGCCTCAACGTTGAACAAGCCGCGGAGCAACTGCGCCGGCTAACCGAATAACTCCCATTCTCATGCCTTGCAGCGCGCGGCGATGGCGCGGATATCCTGCGGGGTGGTGCGGCAACAGCCGCCGATCAAATGTGCGCCGAGCGCACGCCACTCTACCGCCTGATCGGCCAGGCTGCCGTGTTCGCCGCCGCAGGCGTGCCAGGTTTTGCTCACCGCATCGTAATGCTCCCCGGAGTTCGGGTAGACCAGCAGCGGTTTGTCGGCCAGCGCGCTCAGCTGACGCAGCGCCGGGGCGACCTTGTCCAGCGCGATGCAGTTGATGCCGATCGCCAGCACCTGCGGGTTGCCGCGCAGTGCGGACATGACCTCCGTCAGCGGCGTGCCGTCGCTGAGGTGTTGGCTGTCGCGCAGGGTGAAGGCGAACCAGGCGCCGAGCGTCGGGAACTCCTGCAGCAGCGTCAGCAGCGCCTGCAGTTCAGCGAACGACGGCAGCGTTTCGCAGGCCAGCAGATCGACGCCGGCGACGGCCAGCGCGGCGAGGCGCGGGCGGTGGAAGGCAATGAAGTCATCCTGCGCCAGCCGATAGTCGCCACGGTATTCCGAGCCGTCGGCCAGATAGGCGCCGTACGGGCCTACAGAACCGGCGATCAGCAGCGGCGCGGCCTGCGGGTGTTCGGCCAGATAATCGCGGCGCGCGCGTTGCGCCAGCTGCACGCTTTTGGCGATCAGCGCCAGCGATTGCTCCTGATCCAGGCCGCGGCGCAAGAAGCCCTGCGGCGTGGCCTGATAGCTGGCGGTGATGGCGCACTGGGCGCCGGCGTTGAAATAATCGAGATGCACCTGATAGATAAGCTCGGGATTTTCAATCAGCACCTTGGCCGACCACAGCGGATCGGTCAGATCGCAGCCGCGCGCTTCCAGTTCGGTGGCCAGCGCGCCGTCCAGGATCAGCGTCGGCCGTTCGGCCAGCAGGCGGGCGACGGGGTTGTTAACCGACATGTTGTTCTCCCAAAGCGGTTTTTTGCCCGGCGCGCCGGGTCAGGAAATAGGTGAGGTAGCACAGGGCGACGAACGGCAGCCCGCAGTAGAGCGCGATGCGCTGCTCCGGATCGAACGCCAGCCCGATACAGGCCAGCAGGCACAACGCAAAGCCGAGGATCGGCGTCAATGGATAGCCGGGGGCGCGGTATTTCAGGCCGCTTATCGGCTGGCCGCTGCGCAGATAGGCGCGGCGGAAAGCATAGTGGGCGGCGCAGATGCTCAGCCACACCGCCACCACCGCAAAGCCGGAGATCGCCGACAGGGCGACGAACACCGTGTCCGGCGCGATCACGCTGGTCAGCAGCGCCAGCACGCCGCCGAGCATGCTGAAGGTCAGGGCGTTGATCGGAATGCCGCGTGCATTGACGCGCGCAAAGTAGGCCGGCAGGGTACGCTGGTGGGCCAGCGACCACAGCATGCGCCCCGAAGCGTACAGGCCGGAGTTGGCCGCCGACAGGATGGCGGTCAGGATCACGAAGTTGAAGATATCGGCGGCGTAAGGCACGCCGATGCGTTCAAACACCAACACGAACGGGCTTTTGACGATCCCCGCCTGATCCATCGGGATCAACGCCGCCAGCACGAAGACCGTGCCGATAAAGAACAGCATCAGGCGGATCACCGTGGTGCGGATCGCCAGCGGCACGACTTTCTCCGGGTTCTCGGTTTCACCGGCGGCGATGCCGATCAGTTCCGTGCCGGAGAAGGCAAAGTTCACCGCCACCATGGTCATCAGGATCGGCAGCGTGCCGTGCGGCAGCCAGCCGGAAGCGGTCAGGTTATGCAGGAACGGCGCCGGCGTGCCGTCTTTCATCGGCAGCAGGCCGAACATGGCGGCGCCGCCCAGAATGATGAACGCCAGAATGGTCACCACTTTGATCAGCGAAAACCAGAATTCGCTTTCGGCAAAAAAACGGGTGGTCACGACGTTGAGCAGGAAAATGGCCGCGCAGAAGATCAGGCACCACAGCCACACCGGCGACTGCGGGAACCAGTACTGCATGCAGAATCCGGCGGCGGTCAGGCTGGAGCCCAGCGCCACCGTCCAGGTGAGCCAATACAGCCAGGCGACGGCATAGCCGGTGGCCGGCCCCAGATAGCGCGAGGCATAGACGTGAAAAGCGCCGGTTTCCGGCATCGCCACCGACAGCTCACCCAGGCACAGCATCACCAGGTACACCACCAGCGCGCCGATCAGGTAGGCCAGCAGGGTGCCGAGCGCCCCGGTGGTGGAGATGATATAACCGGTGTTGAAAAACAGCCCGGTGCCGATCACGCCGCCCAGCGACAACATCACCAGGTGCCGGGCCTTCATGCTGCGTTTGAACTGCCCTGCGGCGGGCGCCGATGCGTGCATAATAATCTATCCGTATAGACGTCTAAATATCTGAATGGCTATTGGTTATACCCGTAATGCCTTTTTAACGCAATGCGCCACCGGCGATCGCCGCGTAAAAAAATCGTTAAGTCGGATCTATATGCAAATGATAATTATTATCTATAATGTCGCCATTTTCGCTAATGGGACAACATGATGAGATATCTGATTTTATTGGCGGCCTTGGCGCTCGGCGCCTGCAGCCAAACGCCGGTGAAGGCACCGGCCAATGACATCGCGAGTTTGGGGAGCATCACCGATCTGCACAGCGGTGCGAGCCTGACGCCGGAGCAGCTGTTGACGCGATTGGCGCAGCAGCCGCGGGTGATCGTCGGGGAAAAACATGACAATCCTTACCACCATCAGGTTGAGCAATGGCTGGTGCAGCAACTGCCGCAGCGGCGGCCGCAGGGCAGCGTGCTGATGGAGATGATCAACCCGAACCAGCAGGCGCAGGTGGACAAAGTCAAGCAGTGGCTGCAGAGCGACCCCACAGTGCGTGACGGCCGCGTGGCGGAGCTGATCGCCTGGCAGCCTGGCTGGAAGTGGGAACTGTATGGCGGGGTGACGATGGCGGCGATGCGCGCGCCATACCCGCTGTGGTCAGCCAACCTGGATCGCAGCGAGATTACGGCGTTCTATCAGCAGCCGCAGTTCCCGGCGGGGCAGCTATCGGCGCAGCCGGCGGTGCGCAAGGCGTTGGAAGAGACCATCCGCACTTCGCACGGCGGCAAGATTGAGGCCGACCAACTGCACGCAATGTTGGCGATCCAGCAGCAGCGCGATCGGCGCATGGCGGAACGTTTGCTGGCGGCGCCCACGCCCGCGCTGTTGATCGCCGGCGGCTATCACGCCGCCAAATCGGTGGGCGTGCCGCTGCACGTGCGGGATCTGCAACCGGCGGCGGCGCCGACGGTGCTGATGCTGGCGGAGCCGGGCGTACAGGTCGATGCGAACACGGCGGACTACCTGTGGATCACACCATCAGTGAAATGAATACGTTAAGGCAGTGAAAAGGGGTGTTAATTATAGTTGCAAATGATTATCATTAGTAAATGTGATCTGCAATCATTCGCAATTAAGCAAGCTAATGCCCCTATGTTAAGTCAGTCTTATTCCCTTCCGGCCTTTGAGCTGCCGCAGCCGCGCTGGGCGCGCGGCCTGCTGCTCGCCCTGGCGGCGCACGCGGCGTTGGTGCTGCTGTTTTATTGGCCGCAGACGGCGCTCGAGCCGGTCGAGCTGCCGCCGCCGGCGGTGATGATGAGCTGGGCGGCGCAGATTGAAGCGCCGGAAAGCAAACCGCTGCCGCTGGGCGTGCAGCAGGCGGAGTCCGCCGCGGCGCAGCCCGCTGAGCAGCAGCAACAGCCGGATCTGCCTAAGCTGGCGCGCGCCGATAAAGCGAAGATCGTGACGGCGCAGAAGAAGCGCGCCGAACACCGCCCCCCGCAAAAAGCGCAGCCGAAACCGCAGGAACAGGCCAAAGAGACGCGCAACGCCGCCGCGTCCAGCGCCGCCGCGCCGCAGGCGCAGACGCTCTCCCACCAAACCGCCGCGCCGATCAACAGCGATGCCAACAGCAGCGCGCAGGCCAAGCTGTCGTGGGAGAGTCTGGTGAAAGGCAAGCTGAACCGCATCAAGGAATATCCCCCGGATGCCCGCAACCGCCGGCGCAGCGGCATGCCGCAGGTCAGTTTCAGCGTCGACGCGCAGGGGCGGGTATCGAACGTGATCCTGCTGGCGCGTTCCGGCACCGCGTCGCTGGATCGGGAAGCGGTGGCGGTGGTGTCGCGCGCGCAGCCGTTGCCGCCGCCGCCGCCGGAGATGCTGCAGCAGGGGGCCGTCAGGGTAACGATGCCGATCGATTTCAATCTGGCGGAGCTGAACGCCCGCCGTTAATGCCCGCAGACGCCGCCTCGCCGCCGTCCGCCTTTTCAAACTTCGTGAGGGATTATGAATCCGCTGTTATTCACCCCGCGTCGCCGCATCGCGGCCGCGCTCTGGCTTTCTTTAGGCGTCGCCGGCGCCGCGCTGGCGCAACCGCAGCCGCCGTTGGCGGAACGGGCGCCGAAAGCGCTGACGGCCCACGGCGAGACGCGCACCGACGATTATTACTGGCTGCGCGACGACAGCCGAAAAGAGCCGAAGGTGCTGGACTACCTGAAGGCGGAGAACCGCTACACCGAGCAGATGATGGCGCCGTACCAGAAGCTGCGCGCCACGCTGTATCAGGAGATGCTGGGCCGCATGAGTCCTGACGATCGTTCGGTGCCGTATCAGCTCAACGGCTATCGCTATCAGGAAAGCTACGCCGCCGGTAAAGATTTCGCGCGGTATCAGCGCCAGGCGCTCACCGGCGACACGCCGTGGCAAACCCTGTTGGACGCCAATCAGCGCGCGGCAGGCCATGCCTATTATCGCCTGGGGGCGCTGGACGTCAGTCTGGACAACCGCCGCCTGGCGGTAGCCGAAGATCTGCAGGGCCGTCGCCAATACCGCATCTCCCTGCGCGAGATAGACAGTGAGCGTTGGTCGCCGGAAACGCTGGAAAACACCTCCGGCAACATGGTGTGGGCCAACGACAGCCAAACCCTGTTCTACGTGCGCAACCACCCGCAAACGCTGTTGCCGTACCAGGTCTATCGCCATCAGTACGGTACGCCGACGGCGGAAGATAAGCTGGTGTACCAGGAGAACGATCCGGCGTTCTACCTCAGCCTCAGCCGTTCTTCTTCGCGTGACTACTTGATACTCACCATCAGCGGCAACACCACCTCCGAAGTGCGCCTGATCGACGCCAACCAGCCGCAGCGCGAGCCGCAGCTGTTCGCCGTCCGGCAAAACGGCCGCGAGTATTACCTCGATCACTACCGCGGAGAGTTCTATCTGCGTTCCAACCATCAGGATCCGAACTTCGGCCTGTACCGCACGGCGGCGGCGAGCAACCCCTGGCAGACGCTGATTGCGCCGCAGGCGCAGCACGAGGTGGAGAGCTTCAGCCTGTTCCGCGACTGGCTGGTGGTGCAGGAACGCGCCAACGGGCTGGTGCAGCTGCGGCAAATCAGCTGGGACGGCAAAACCGAGCGCGCCATCCCGTTCGACGACGCCAGCTACATGGCCTGGCTGGGCTATAACCCGGAGCCGGACAGCGATCGGTTGCGCTACGGCTATTCGGCGATGACCACGCCGACCCGCACCTATGAGTGGGATCTGAACAAGGGCGAGCGCACCCTGCTCAAGCAACAGGAAGTGAAAGGCGTCGATCCCAGCCTGTATCACAGCGAACGCATTTGGATCACGGCGCGCGACGGCGTGAAGGTGCCGGTCTCGCTGGTGTATCGCAAATCGCTGTTCAAAAACGGGCATAACCCGCTGCTGGTCTACGGCTATGGCGCTTACGGCATGAGCATGGATCCGGCGTTCAGCGCCAACCGTATCAGCCTGCTGGATCGCGGCTTCGTCTATGCGCTGATCCACGTGCGTGGCGGCGGCGAGTTGGGGCAGAGCTGGTACAAACAGGGCAAGCTGACGCATAAACCGAACAGCTTTAACGATTTCATCGACGCCACCCAGGCATTGATCAACGGCGGCTACGGCCAACCGGGACGCATCTACGCCATGGGCGGCAGCGCCGGCGGATTGCTGATGGGGGCGGTGATCAATCAGGCGCCGCAGCTGTACAACGCGGTGGTGGCGCAGGTGCCGTTCGTCGACGTGGTGACCACCATGCTGGATGACAGCATTCCGCTGACCACCGGGGAATACGAGGAGTGGGGCAACCCGCACCAGCCGGCCGCCTATGCGCTGATGAAGTCCTACAGCCCGTACGACAACGTGCGCAAGCAGCATTATCCGAACCTGCTGGTCACCAGCGGTTTGTACGACTCGCAGGTGCAGTATTGGGAGCCGGCCAAATGGGTGGCGAAGCTGCGGCGTTTCAAACAGGGCGATTCGCTGTTGCTGCTCTCCACCGACATGACCGCCGGCCACGGCGGCAAATCGGGCCGCCTGGCGCGGCTGGAAAACGGCGCGCTGGAGTACGCCTTTATTTTGGCGGCGGATCGGCAGACGCAGAAATAACCTTCAGCGCCGCGGCACGCTGCGGCGCAATAAAACAATAACAATCTTTTACCGCGCGTTTCGGCGGGCTTTTTGCTGGGCATTGTCGGCCATCAAACCTTATTGGCTATTTCTGGGGATATATGAAAATCAAAATGATAGCGAGCCTGATCGGCGCGGGACTGGCGCTGTACGGGCCGGCTGCGGCCGCGCAGGAACAGGCGGAAAACAATAAAGGCAGCGTGGCGTTCAGCCCGCTTAACGTCTCGGCCGCCGACGGCGGCAAGAGCAGCGAAAAAGAGGCGTTGGCGAAGCCTGGCGCATTCAGCTCGCGCGACGAAAACAAAAATCTGGAGTCGGTAGACAGCATTCTGCGCAGCA
Source organism: Serratia sp. Z4 (assembly GCF_009900725.1). Taxonomy (NCBI): domain Bacteria; kingdom Pseudomonadati; phylum Pseudomonadota; class Gammaproteobacteria; order Enterobacterales; family Yersiniaceae; genus Serratia; species Serratia sp. Z4. The sequence continues at coordinate 1,261,473 of NZ_JAAABD010000002.1, read as the reverse complement.
TGCCGGGCACCTATACCCAGATCGACCCCAGTCAGGGGGCGGTCAGCGTCAATATTCGCGGCCTGAGCGGCTTTGGTCGGGTCAACACCATGGTCGATGGCATTACCCAAAACTATTACGGTACTTCCACGTCTGGCGTGATATCGCACGGTTCGACCAATAACCAGGCGGGCGTTTTGATTGACCCCAATTTCATCGTCGGCGTGGACGTGGCGCGCGGTGAGAACAGCGGCGGCAGCGGCGTAAACGCGTTGGCGGGCAGCGCCAACTTCCGCACTATCGGTGTTGATGATGTGATCTTTTCCGGCAATCCTTTCGGCGTGAGAACCAAATTCTCGGTCGGCAGCAACGGCATTGGCCGCAGCGGCATGATCGCCGTCGCCGGTAAGGGACAGGCGTTTACCGATACCGGCAGCATTGGCGCGATGGCCGCGGTCAGTGGGAGCTCTATTTATTCGAACTTCAACAATGGCGACGGTATCAGCAGCGAAGATTTTGGGTACGATGAATTTATGAAGCAAAATCCCAAGTCACAGCTGTTCAAACTGGATATCAAGCCTAACGAGTTCAATAGCATTGAGTTTTCCGCCAGGAACTACCAAAACCGCTTTTCTCGGCGCGATATCGATAGTCATGACCTCTACCTCAAATATCACTATGCGCCGTTTTCGGAGCTGGTGGATTTAAACTTCACCGTCAGCACCAGTAAAGGCAATCAGAAATACGACGGCGGTTCGCTATTCACCTTCTTTAACACCAATGCAAAAAACCGCTCCGATGCGCTGGATATCAACAACACCAGCCGATTCAGCCTGCTGGATACTGATGTAGCCTTCAGTTATGGCGGCAAGCTGATGCGCAACCAATACCGCAAACATGTTGAATCGGCGATAGAGAATGCGCAGACGGCGCAGGAGGCGATAGAAAATAACACCTTCGCGCCATCCGGCGAGCAGCGAATCGGCAGTTTATATACCGGCCTGCAGCTTAACCGGGATATTTATCAACTCGATCTCAATCTGAACTACACCAGCAACAAGCTGACCGGCTACAAGCCTGAATGCGATTATCGCGTGGAATGCTTCCCGCAAGGGGCCGCGAACATCAATTTGAAAGAGCAAGGGTTCAATCCTTCGGTAATGCTATCGGCGCAGGTGACGCCGTGGTTGCAGCCATTCGTCAGCTACAGCAAATCGATGCGTGCGCCGAACATTCAAGAAGTGTTCTATTCCAACTCGGGTGGCGCATCGATGAACCCGTTCCTCAAGGGGGAACGGGCGGAAACCTGGCAGGCCGGCTTCAATGCCAACGGACACGATCTGTTGGTGAAGGAAGATTCATTGCGCCTTAAGGTCGTGGGCTATACCAGTAAGGTACGTAATTACATCTTCAGCGAGTCCTACATGGTATGCCGCAATGGGCGGAAATGCAGTTATCGCGAAAATCTGGAAAACGATTGGGCCGATGCGAGCGAAGATTACTCGGACAACATGTATATCTACGTCAACTCTCTGACGCCGGTACGCATGCATGGTGTTGAGGTTGAAGCCAACTATGACGCCGGTCGAGCATTCGCCCGCGTCTCTTTCAGCAAGCAACACACCGAGCAGCCGACCTCCATCGCCAGCACCTATTTCGGCGCCGGGGATATCAATGAATTGCCGGACATGTATTTTACGTTGGATACCGGGGTGCGTTTCCTTGATGAATCGCTAACCGTCGGCAGCATCGTGAAATACACGGGCAAAACGCGTCGCTTGTCGCCGGATTATGAACAGAGCGAAGTGACCGGTGAAATCCTGAAGCAAGAGATGCCGAACATTCCTACCATTATTGACCTGTACAGCACTTATCAGATCAACCGCAACGTCATGCTGAAATTTAGCGTGCAAAACGTGATGAACAAGAGCTATTCCGAGGCGTTGAACAAACTGAATATGTTGCCGATCCAAGGGGATGACGCGACGGCCGCCAACACCGCCCGTGGGCGGACTTATATCTTCGGCGGGGAGGTGCGCTTCTAAACCGCAGCAGAGCAGGGCGCAGTCACTGCGCCCGTTTCGCCTGCAGCAGCCATTTGTCCAGCTCGTTGGCGAACTGCTGGCGGTCGCGCTGGTTCAGGGCGTTCGGGCCGCCGGTCTGAATGCCGCTGGCGCGCAGGGTATCCATAAAATCGCGCATGTTGAGGCGCTCGCGGATGGTGTCCGGCGTATAGCGCTCGCCGCGCGGGTTCAGCGCCACCGCCCCTTTCTCTATCACCTCCGCCGCCAGCGGGATGTCGGCGGTGATCACCAGATCGCCCGCTTCGCAGCGGCGCACGATCTCGTTATCGGCCACGTCGAAACCGGCCGCCACCTGCAGCGAACGGATGTACTTCGACGGCGGCGTGCGCAATGGCTGGTTCGCCACCAGCGTGACGGTGATGGCGGTGCGATCGGCGGCGCGGAACAGCACCTCTTTGATCACGTTCGGACAGGCGTCCGCATCGACCCAAATCTGCATCATTTCGGCTCCTGCAGCCAGTCGCGCACCGGCAGGAAATCGCGCGTCAGCGCCGCTTCCGGGCTGTCGGCCTCCGGCTGGTAGTTATATTCCCAACGCACCAACGGCGGCATCGACATCAGGATGGACTCGGTGCGCCCGCCGGTTTGCAGCCCGAACAGCGTGCCGCGATCCCACACCAGGTTGAATTCCACATAGCGGCCGCGGCGATACAGCTGGAACTGGCGCTCGCGCTCGCCCCAGGTCAAGGCCTTGCGTTTTTCGACGATCGGCAGATAGGCGTCGAGGAAGCCCTGGCCCACCGCGCGGGTGAAGGCGAAACAATGGTCGAAATCAGGGGTGTTCAGATCGTCGTAGAACAGGCCGCCGATGCCGCGCGCTTCGTTGCGGTGCTTGATGAAGAAGTAATCGTCGCACCATTGCTTGTATTTCGGGTAAACCTCGTCGCCGAACGGCGCGCACAGCTCGGCCGCGGTGCGGTGCCAGTGCACGGCATCCTCTGCGAAACCGTAGAACGGCGTCAGGTCAAAACCGCCGCCGAACCACCACACCGGCGCCTCGCCCGGTTTTTCGGCGATGAAGAAGCGCACGTTTGCGTGGCTGGTGGGTACATAGGGGCTGAGCGGGTGGATAACCAACGAGACGCCCATCGCCTGGAAGCTGCGCCCGGCCAGTTCCGGACGGTGCGCGGTCGCCGAGGCCGGCAGAGTGGCGCCGGAGACGTGCGAGAAGTTGACCCCTGCCTGTTCGAACACCGCGCCGTTGGTCAGCACGCGGCTGCGGCCGCCGCCGCCTTCTTCACGCGTCCATTGGTCTTCGGTGAACACGGCGCCGCCGTCGGCCTGGGCGAGCTGCGCGCAGATGTGATCCTGCAGCGCCAGCAGGAAGGATTTTACTTCAGCGATGTTAGGTAAACTCATGCGGGGTCTTTATAGCGTCTGGCTGAACAAGGCGCTGAGTATACTCTTATTCGCCGCCCGCGGCATCAGCGGGGTTTGCGTTGGTGTGCGTCGAAATAGTCGAAGAAGTTGATGATGCCGTCCGCGATGGCGCGGGCGATTTTCTCGCGAAACGCGGTGGTGCCCAGCAGCCGCTCTTCGTTCGGGTTGGTGATGAACGAGGTTTCCACCAGCACCGAGGGGATGGACGGGGATTTCAGCACCGCGAACGCCGCCTGTTCGGTGCTGTCGCTGTGCAGATGATGCACCGGGCGAATTTGGCCGAGCACGTGGCGGCCGAGCGTCAGGCTGTTGTTGATGGTGTCGGTTTGCACCAGATCGAACAGCACCTGCTGCAGGTAGTTGTCCTGATCCTTGTACTTGCCGCCCGCCACGTCGTCCGCGGCGTTTTCACGGTTGGACAGGTAGCGCGCCATGGCGCTGCTGGCGCCGCGGTTGGAGAGGGCGAACACCGAAGCGCCGGAGGCCGACGGGCTGGTGAAACCGTCGGCGTGAATCGAAATGAACAGATCGGCCTGGTGCTGGTGGGCGATCTCCACCCGCTGGAACAGCGGAATGAATTCGTCTTCTTCGCGCGTCAGGCGCGCCTCGACGTGATCGTGCTCATGCAGGAATCGGCGCACGTGGTTGGCGATTTCCAGCACGATGTGTTTTTCCTGCGAGCCTTCATGGCCGACCGCGCCGGAGTCGATGCCGCCGTGGCCGGGATCGATCATCACCCGCTTTTTGCCGCCGGCCGGTTTCGCCGCCGGTTTGCTGTGCTGATTGCGCAGCAGGCCTTCCGCCTTGGCGTTTTGGCTTTTCACGCCGAACAGCGCCACCGCCAGACCGGAAAGCAAAAGTTGGCGTCGCGTCGGGGAAACGGCAAGCGGTTTAAAATTGAGGAAGGGTTTACCCTGCTTTTTCATTACGCAACGCTCCGTCGACGTTTCTATTTTGCGACGTTATATCGTATTGATAATCATTAATCGACCCGATAACTATTTCCATTTATTACGCCTGTTACCGGCGATTTCCGGGCAAAATAGCGCGCTAAATCGCAGTTTGATATTGCGTAAGTGAATAATCACGCGATAATCAGATAAACACCTTAATTAACAGCGGCCAACATCGATGGAAATTCGCGTATTTCGACAAGACGACTTTGAAGAAGTCATTACCCTGTGGGAGCGCTGCGATCTGCTGCGCCCCTGGAACGATCCGGAAATGGACATCGAGCGCAAGCTGAACCACGACCCGGAGCTGTTCCTGGTGGCGGAAGTCGGCGGCGAAGTGGTCGGTTCGGTGATGGGCGGCTATGATGGGCACCGCGGCTCGGCGTATTACCTCGGGGTGCATCCCGACTATCGCGGGCGCGGCATCGCCAATGCGTTGATCAACCGTCTGGAGAAGAAGCTGATCGCCCGCGGCTGCCCGAAGATCCAGATCATGGTGCGCGAAGACAACGACACGGTGGTTGAGATGTACGAGAAGCTCGGCTACGAAATCCAGGGCATCACCAGCCTGGGCAAGCGGCTGATCGAAGATCAGGAATATTGATCGAGCGGCGGACGGCGGTATAGCCCGCCCGCCGCAGCGCATTACGGCAGCTTTTTGACGGTTTTTACGTCCACTTCCACGCTGCTCCAGTCTTTATCCACTTTCCCTTCCAACTGCACCTTGTCTTTCGGTGTGACGGTTTGGCCGTTCCAGCGCTTGCGATCGATCTCGACCGTCAGGGTGCCGGTGGCGTCGCGGAAGGTGTAGGTATCGTCGCCGATGCGCTGCTCGATGTTGCCCTGCAGCATCACCCAGGTGTCGTCGCTCAGCGATTTCACCTTGTCCACGGTGGTCAGCGCCGCGCTGGGGCCGGAGAAACCGCCCTGCGGAGCGGGTTGCGTTTGTGCCTGCGGCGCGGCCGGATCGAGGAACCCGCCTTGTTGCGCCAGTACCGGTGCGCTGCACAGCGCGATCAGAGCGGCCAGAGTCAGTTTTTTCATGTTGCGCTTCCTTATCGTTATTGAAAATCACATCCCGCTGATATCGGGTGCTTGCTAAGTGATAAGGATTAAAACACGCCGATCTTAAGAGCTTCTTAAGCCGACGCATTGAAATTCCCATCGCCGGCGCCCATCTGTAGCCATAGTTTTTATTCTGTGGCAAGGAACGAGCGTTGAAGCCATTCTCCCCCCGGTTTTCCCCGGACGATTACGATCAGCACGGCGCGCTGCGGCTGCCGCTGGGATTTTGGGCCGTGCTGATTTTGCAGGCGCGCACCTGGCTGTTGTTCGTGATGGCCGGCGCTTCACGTGAGCAGGGCGAAAGCCTGTTGGCGCTGTTTTATCCGGATACCCAACGTTTTTGGTACGGCATGCTGCTCGGCCTGCCGGCGGCGCTGGCGTTTTTGCTGAGCGGCCGTCGCCACCAATGGCCGCGGCTGTGGCGCGGCTGGCGCTGGGGGCTGGCTGTCTCGCTGCTGGCGTCGCTCGGCGGCTCGCTGTTCAGCCTGTGGCGCCAGGACGGCGATGCGCCGGGGCTGGAGCTGGCGTTGGTGTTGCTCGACGCGCTGGCGCTGAGCTATCTGCTGCTGAATGCGCGCTTGAAAGCCTGTTTCGCGCCGGCGGAGCAGGCCGACTAATTGCCGAGAAGTGCGGCACTTTTCGCATTTTCCGCACTCCAAGCTGGCAACCGTTGGCGTAGTGCGGGCCGTTGTGAGAGGCTGGCATGCAGCAAAACGCCGAGTGCGGCAGGCGCGGGCTACCGCGCCGTGCCATTGATGTCTAAGGAGCTAGAGATGAATATTCGCCCCCTGTTGTTAGGGCTTCCGTTGTTACTGACCGGCTGTTCGAGCATGTCCAATTTCTCCTGGTCCAGCCTGTCGCCGTTCAACTGGTTCGGCAGCAGCCTGGAGGTCGGCGCCAAGGGCGTCGGCAAGCTCAACGCCGGCACGCCGATGTCGGAAAGCGCCATCAATGACGGGCTGGACGGCAACTACCGCCTGCGCGGCGGCATGGCGACCAACAACGGCCAGATCGTCTCTTATTACCAGGCGTTGTCCGGCGACGAAGTGAAACTGGTGATCACCGGCGAACCGAAAGGGCGCCTGCAGCGCGTGGACGTGCTGGATCCGAAAGTGGCGACGGAGTGGGGCAACAAGCTCGGCACGCCGTTCGGCGATATGTACAGCAAGGCGTTCGGCTCCTGTAAGCCGGGCAGCGGCGAAGACGCCGGTAAAGTGGAGTGCGTGGCGGAGCAGAGCAAGTACGTCACCTACATCTTCAGCGGCAAGTGGGCCGGGGCGCAGGATATCATTCCGCCGGACGACACCCTGAAAAGCTGGACGGTCAGCAAAATCATCTGGCACGCCAAGCCGCAGCAGTAACGTGTTCAACGGGCGCCGGTTCGCGGCGCCTGCCTTTTCAAGCTATTACCCCTATTTTCTTTGCGCTGCTGCAAGGCAATCGTCCGCGCTTGCGGTATGATAGCGCGCGTTTGTAACAGGGAACCCGCGCGTCAACCGCCATACCTGTTGCCTGGTTTTGGTATTGAGGATAACAACATGACACAGGTTCAGAGCGGCATTCTGCTGGAGCACTGCCGTTTCGCCATTTTTATGGAAGCCAGCGTACAGGGCGAATTCGCCGACTTGCGCCAGGGCTGCAAGCAGTTTTGTCAGATCCTGAGCGAGCTGCAGCAGCAGTTCCCCGATGCGCGCCTCGGCGCGGTGATCGCTTTCGGTTACGACGTTTGGCACGATCTCTCCAGCGGCCAGGGCGCGAAAGAGTTGAAGCCGTTCACGCCGCTCGGCAAAGGGCTGGCGCCGGCCACCCAGCGCGATATGCTGATCCACATCCAGTCGCTGCGCCACGACGTCAACTTCACGCTGGCGCAGGCGGCGCTGGCGGCGTTCGGCAATGTCATCAAGATCGAAGAAGAAACCCACGGCTTCCGCTGGGTGGAAGAGCGCGATCTGAGCGGCTTCATCGACGGCACCGAAAACCCGCAGGGCGACCAGCGCCCGGCAGTGGCGACGATCGCCGAAGGCGAAGAGGACGCCGGCGGCAGCTATGTGCTGGTGCAACGCTACGAGCACAACCTGCGCCAGTGGCAGCGCTTTACCACCGAACAGCAGGAGCAGATCATCGGCCGCACCAAGCACGACAGCGAAGAGCTGCCGGCCGATCAGCGCCCGGATACCTCGCACGTCAGCCGCGTCGATCTGAAAGAGAACGGCAAGGGCCTGAAAATTTTGCGCCAGAGCCTGCCTTACGGCACCGCCAGCGGCAAGCACGGCCTGTTCTTCATCGCCTATTGTGCGCGCCTGCACAATATCGAGCAGCAGCTGCTGAGCATGTTCGGCGATCTGGACGGCAAACGCGACGCGATGTTGCGCTTCAGCCGTGCGGTGACCGGCAGCTACTACTTTGCGCCATCGCTGACGCGCCTGCTGTCACTTTGACGCCGTCGCCGAAGCCGGCGCGTCCGGCTTCGGTCTGTTTTCCCTTCCCAAAACGCCTCGCATTCCCTGCCTTATAGCGTTTGATGCTTGTAAATCACTAAACGGTATATAAAAGCGTTACAGCTCCGCACCGAGTTATAAATACACTGGTCGTCAATAAGGCGAAAGCCTGAAGGAATGACTCAGTGATAAGGTGCAGAATGAAACAAAACCGGGTTAAAAATCTCGTGCTGAAAGGTTGGCTGGCGGCTGCGCTGTTGGCGAGCGGCGCCGCGTCGGCGGCGGAATTGCTGAACAGCTCTTATGACGTTTCCCGTGAATTGTTCGTCGCGCTGAATCCCGGCTTTGAACAGCAGTGGAATCAACAGCATCCGAACGACAAGCTGACCATCAAACAATCGCACGCCGGTTCGTCGAAGCAGGCGCTGGCGATCCTGCAGGGCCTGCGCGCCGACGTGGTGACCTACAACCAGGTCACAGACGTGCAGATCCTGCACGATCGCGGGCAGCTGATCCCGGCAGACTGGCAGGCGCGCCTGCCGAACAACAGCTCGCCGTTCTATTCCACCATGGCGTTTTTGGTGCGCAAGGACAACCCGAAGGGCATCCACACCTGGAACGATTTGGTGCGTGACGACGTGAAGCTGGTGTTCCCGAACCCGAAAACCTCCGGCAACGGCCGTTATACCTATCTGGCCGCCTGGGGCGCCGCCAGCCAGGCTGACGGCAACGATGCGGCCAAGACCCGCGCCTTCATGACCCGCTTCCTGAAAAACGTGCTGGTGTTCGATACCGGTGGCCGCGGCGCGACCACCACCTTCGTCGAGCGCGGTTTGGGCGACGTGCTGATCAGCTTCGAGTCCGAAGTGAACAACATCCGCAAGCAATACGGTGAAGACAAGTACGAAGTGATCGTGCCGCCGGTCGATATTCTGGCGGAGTTCCCGGTGGCCTGGGTCGACAAAAACGTAGAGCGCAACGGCACCGAGCAGGCGGCCAAAGCCTATCTGAACTACCTCTACAGCCCGGCGGCGCAGCAGGTGATCACCAGCTTCTACTACCGCGTCTATGACCAGAAAGCGATGGCGGCGGCGAAGGGGCAGTTCCCGGACACCCAACTGTTCCGGGTGGAAGACCAGTTCGGCGGTTGGCCGCAGGTGATGAAAACTCACTTCGCCACCGGCGGCGAGTTGGATCAGCTGCTAGCGGCAGGGCGCAAGTAAATGTTGGCGTTGTCGTCCAGTAAACGGGTGCTGCCCGGATTTGGCCTCAGCCTCGGCAGCAGCCTGTTTTATACCTGTTTGATCCTGCTGCTGCCGCTCAGTGCGCTGGTGATGCAGCTGGCGCAGATGAGCCTGGCGCAATATTGGGAAGTGATTTCCAACCCGCAGGTGGTGGCGGCGTACAAAGTGACGCTGCTGGCCGCCGGCGTCGCCAGCCTGTTCAACGCGGTGTTCGGCATGCTGATGGCCTGGATCCTGACGCGCTACCGTTTTCCCGGCCGTTCGCTGCTGGACGGCCTGATCGATCTGCCGTTCGCGCTGCCGACGGCGGTGGCCGGCCTGACGCTGGCTGGTCTGTTTTCCTCCACGGGCTGGTACGGTCAGTGGCTGGCGCACTTTGACATTAAGGTCACCTTCACCTGGCTTGGGATTGCGGTGGCGATGGCGTTCACCAGCCTGCCGTTTGTGGTGCGCACCGTGCAGCCGGTTTTGGAAGAGCTGGGGCCGGAATACGAAGAGGCGGCCGAGACGCTGGGCGCCACGCGTTGGCAGAGCTTTCGCCGCGTGGTGTTGCCTGAGGTGGCGCCGGCGCTGCTGGCCGGCACCGCCATTTCCTTTACCCGCAGCCTGGGCGAGTTTGGCGCGGTGATTTTCATCGCCGGCAATATCGCCTGGAAGACGGAAGTGACCTCGCTGATGATTTTTGTGCGTTTGCAGGAGTTCGATTACCCGGCGGCCAGCGCCATCGCCTCGGTGATCCTGGCGGCGTCGCTGCTGCTGCTGTTCAGCATTAACGTCTTGCAAAGCCGCTTCGGCAGACGTTTGGGAGGAGGGCACTGATGGCTGATGTTTCCGCCTTCAACGGCGCCGAGCGCCCGCGCGTCAACTGGGGCAAGTGGACGTTGATCGCCATCGGCGCGCTGTTTTCGGTGCTGCTGCTGGTGGTGCCGATGATGTCGATTTTCGCCGAGGCCTTCTCCAAAGGGGTTGGCGCGATGTGGAGCAACTTGCTCGATCCGGACATGCTGCACGCCATCTGGCTGACGGTCTTGATCGCGCTGATCACCGTGCCGTTCAACCTGGTGTTCGGCACGTTGCTGGCGTGGCTGGTGACGCGTTTCACCTTCCCCGGCCGCCAGTTGCTGCTGACGCTGATCGATATCCCGTTCGCCGTCTCACCGGTGGTGGCGGGGCTGATTTATCTGCTGTTTTACGGCAGCAACGGCCTGCTGGGCGGCTGGCTGGATGCGCATAACATCCAGATCATGTTCTCCTGGCCGGGCATGGTGCTGGTGACCATCTTCGTCACCTGTCCTTTCGTGGTGCGCGAGCTGGTGCCGATGATGCTCAGCCAGGGCAGCCAGGAAGACGAGGCCGCCATTCTGCTGGGGGCGTCCGGTTGGCAGATGTTCCGCCGCGTGACGCTGCCCAACATTCGCTGGGCGCTGCTGTACGGCGTGGTGCTGACCAACGCGCGCGCCATCGGCGAGTTCGGCGCGGTGTCGGTGGTGTCCGGTTCGATTCGCGGCGAAACCTACAGCCTGCCGCTGCAGGTTGAGCTGTTGCAGCAGGATTACAACACCGTCGGGGCCTTTACCGCCGCCGCCCTGTTGACCCTGATGGCGATCGTTACCCTATTTTTGAAGAGCGCGCTGCAGTGGCGTCTGGAACGTCAAAACGCGCGTCTCGAGCGGGAGGAAAATCATGAGCATTGAGATTAACGGCATCAACAAGTACTTCGGTCGCACCAAGGTATTGAACGATATCTCGCTCGATATTGCTTCCGGCGAGATGGTGGCGCTGCTCGGGCCATCCGGCTCCGGCAAGACCACGCTGCTGCGCATCATCGCCGGGCTGGAAAGCCAGAGCGGCGGCAAGCTGGGCTTCCACGGCACCGATGTCAGCCACATGCACGCGCGCGACAGGCGTGTGGGCTTCGTATTTCAGCACTATGCGCTGTTCCGCCATATGACGGTGTTCGACAATATCGCCTTCGGCCTGACCGTGCTGCCGCGCCGCGAGCGGCCGAACGCCGCGGCGATCAAACAGAAAGTCACTCAGCTGCTGGACATGGTGCAGCTGGGCCACCTGGCTACCCGCTACCCGTCGCAGCTGTCCGGCGGCCAGAAACAGCGCGTGGCGCTGGCGCGCGCCCTGGCGGTGGAACCGCAGATTCTGCTGCTGGATGAACCGTTCGGCGCGCTGGATGCGCAGGTGCGCAAAGAGCTGCGCCGCTGGCTGCGTCAGCTGCATGAAGAGCTGAAATTCACCAGCGTTTTCGTCACCCACGATCAGGAAGAGGCGATGGAAGTGGCTGACCGCATCGTGGTGATGAGCCAGGGCAATATCGAACAGGTTGGCTCGCCGGAGGAGATTATGCGCGAGCCGGCCAGCCGCTTCGTGCTGGAGTTTATGGGGGAAGTGAACCGTCTGAACGGCGAAATTCGTGGCTCCCAGCTGTTCGTCGGCGCGCACCAGTGGCCGCTGTCGTTCCAGCCGATGCACCAGGGCAGCGTCGATCTGTTCCTGCGCCCGTGGGAAATGGAAGTGGCGACCGAGAGCAGCGAGCGCTGCCCACTGCCGGTTCAGGTGTTGGAAGTCAGCCCGCGCGGCCATTTCTGGCAGTTGACGGTGCAGCCGATCGGCTGGCACCAGGAACCGATCGGCGTGGTGCTGCCGGAAGGCAACGCTACGCCGGTGCGCGGCGGCCGTTATTACGTCGGCAGCCTCAATGCGCGGCTGTATGCTGGCGATCAACTGCTGCAACCTGTTGCGTTAGCCAAAAGCGCCTGATAGGTTTTAGCAGTCCTTTTCTTCAAGGCAACCCCGGGGTTGCCTTTTTACTTTACGCACACCAACACACAGGCAAAGATCGTGACAACGCTCGAACAATGCATCGGGAATACCCCGCTGGTACAACTGCAACGGCTGGCCGCCCAGGCGGGCAGCGAGGTATGGGTCAAACTGGAAGGCAATAACCCGGCGGGATCGGTGAAGGATCGCGCCGCGTTGGCGATGATCCAGCAGGCGGAGCTGCGCGGTGAGATCAAGCCCGGCGACGTGCTGATCGAGGCTACCAGCGGCAACACCGGCATTGCACTGGCGATGATCGCTGCATTGAAAGGTTATGCGCTGAAGCTGCTGATGCCGGAGAACATGAGCCTGGAGCGGCAGGCGGCGATGCGCGCCTACGGTGCGGAACTGATCCTGGTCAGCCGTGAGCAGGGGATGGAAGGGGCGCGCGATCTGGCGCTGGAGATGCAGCGCCAGGGGCAGGGCAAAGTGCTGGATCAGTTTAACAATTTCGACAATCCCTATGCCCACTTCACCACCACCGGCCCGGAGATCTGGCGCCAGACCGAAGGGCGCATCACGCACTTCGTTTCCAGCATGGGCACCACCGGCACCATTACCGGCGTGGGCGGTTACCTGAAGAGCCAGAATCCGCAGGTGCAGATCATTGGCCTGCAGCCGGCGGAAGGCAGCAGCATCCCCGGCATTCGCCGTTGGGCGCCCGCTTACCTGCCGGGTATTTTCCGCCCGGAGCTGGTGGATCAGGTGTTGGATATCGAGCAGCGCGATGCCGAGCAGACCATGCGCCAGCTGGCGCAGCGTGAAGGCATTTTCTGCGGCGTCAGCTCCGGCGGTGCGGTGGCCGGCGCCCTGCGCGTTGCGGCGGCTAATCCCGGCAGCGTGGTGGTGGCGATCGTCTGCGATCGCGGCGACCGTTACCTCTCCACCGGCGTGTTCGACTGACCGTTCCTTCCCGGCGGCGCGTCCCGCCGGGAAACGCCTTCTCACCTCCCTGTTACAGACTGCCTGTCCGGCCCGCCGACGCGGCGGCTATCGCCTGCTCGCGCGCCAATCCCCTGACTGAAGTAGAGAAATCGCGCGACAGCGGCCACACTAACGGTGGCGAGACGCCAAGAGCGATGTGTAAGGATTGAGTAAAACCGGCTGCGGGCCGGCGGAATTGGCGGGAAAATAACGAAAATCGGTGAAGGAGCAAGGCATGAAAATTTTACTGGTCGACGATGACCTGGAGCTTGGCACCATGCTGAGCGAATACCTGACGGGCGAAGGCTTCGACGCCACGCTGGTGCTGACCGGCAAGGCGGGGGTAGAGGGCGCGCTGTCGGGCGACTATACCGCGATGATCCTCGACATCATGCTGCCGGATATGAGCGGCATCGACGTGCTGCGCGACGTGCGTAAAAAGAGCCGGCTGCCGATCATCATGCTGACCGCCAAAGGCGACAACATCGATCGGGTGATTGGCCTGGAGATGGGGGCCGACGATTACATGCCCAAGCCATGCTATCCGCGCGAATTGGTGGCGCGTCTGCGCGCGGTGCTGCGCCGTTTCGAAGAGCGGCCGCAAGAGGCGGAGGACGAGGCCGCCATCAGCTTCGGCGAGCTGACGCTGAACCCTTCTACCCGCAGCAGCGAATGGCGCGGTAAGGCGTTTGATCTGACGGCTTCGGAATTCAATCTGCTGGAGCTGTTGCTGCGCGCGCCGGACCGCGTGGTGTCGAAGGACGAACTGTCCGAGAAAGGACTGGGGCGCCCGCGCGAGGCCTATGATCGCAGCGTGGACGTGCATATCAGCAATATCCGCCAGAAGTTGAGCGCGCTGGCCGGCAGTAAGCTGAGCATCGAGACGGTGCGCAGCATCGGCTATCGCATACGGTAACCAGACATGCGCGGAAGACTGTTCTGGAAAATTTTGCTCGGCTTTTGGCTGACCTTTCTCATCATGACGCAGGCCTTGTGGGTGGCGTTTTCTCTTTATGGCGACCGCTATGTGCCGCCGGAGAATTCCATGGCGCGGCGGGCGATAGGCCTGCAGCTGACCTCCGCCGCCACCCAGTTGCGCAGTGGCGGCATGCCGGCGCTGGAAGCCCTGATGCGCGACTGGCCGGAGGACGATCGGCGTCTGCTGTCCGTTACGCCGATGACCCAACCGCCGCCTGAGCCGGAAGAACCGGTGTTTGAAGGGCGACGGATGCCGAAAGCGATTTCCGCCTGGGTGCAGACCGAAGAAGGGCAGGGTTACTGGCTGAGTTATAACGTGCGCGGGCTGCGGGAAGAGTATCGGCCGGAGCGGCGTTCCCACTTCTTCAACATTCCTGCGCCGATGCTGTGGGTCGGCGGGCTGGGCGGTTTGCTGTTCAGCGCCGTGCTGGCCTGGAACCTGACCCGGCCGATGCGCCAGCTGCGCGGCGGCCTGGATCGGGTGGCGCAGGGCGATCTGTCGGTGCGGCTGTACCCGAATATGCGGCGGCGTCATGACGAACTATCTGACGTGGCGCGCGATTTCGATACCATGGCCGAGCGGCTGGAGCTGCTGGTCAGCGCCCGCGAGCAGCTGTTGCACGATGTCTCGCACGAACTGCGTTCACCGTTGGCGCGCCTGCAGTTGGCCATCGGTCTGGCGCGGCAGAATGCCGGCAACGTCGAAACCTCGCTGAAGCGCATCGAACATGAGTCGGGGCGGTTGGACAAAATGATCGGCGAGCTGCTGGCTCTGTCGCGTACCGAACACAGCAGCCTGCCGGACGAAGAGTATTTCGATCTGTACGGCCTGGTGGACGCGGTGGTGAGCGATGCGCGCTACGAGGCGCAGGTGCCCGGCGTGGATATCGTGCTGCAGGCCGAATCGGACGTGGAGTACACCGTCAAGGGCAATGCGGAGCTGATGCGGCGTGCGGTGGATAACGTCGTGCGTAATGCGTTGCGCTTCTCCAGCCACGGCCAGCGGGTGACGGTGGCGCTGTCGCGCGTCGACAATCAGTTTCAGATCGCCGTCAGCGATCAGGGGCCGGGCGTCGAGGAGTCGAAGCTGTCGAGCATCTTCGATCCTTTCGTACGCGTGAAATCGGCGCTGTCGGGCAAGGGCTACGGCCTTGGGCTGGCGATTACCCGCAAGGTGGTGCTGGCGCACGGCGGCCAGGTTGAGGCTCGCAACGGCGACAAAGAGGGGCTGATCATCACTCTGCGCGTGCCGCGCTGGTCGTCATGACGCAGCGAGATGGGGATACCCCGAAGGGATAAAAAAACGGCGCCAAGGGCGCCGTTTTTTACTGCTCATTCGCGATAACTTCGATTACTTCTTGATGCGGATGATCGGGGTTTCGCCAACGGTTACGCTGCCGGACAGTTTGATCAGCTCTTTGATCTCGTCCATGTTGGAGATAACGACCGGCGTCAGGGTCGACTTGGCTTTCTCTTCCAGCAGAGGCAGGTTGAACTCGATAACGACGTCGCCTTTCTTGACGCGCTGGCCTTCTTCGGCGATGCGTTTGAAGCCTTCGCCTTTCAGTTCTACGGTATCGATGCCGAAGTGGACGAACAGCTCAATGCCGCTGTCGGATTCGATAGAGAATGCATGGTTGGTTTCGAAAATCTTACCGATGGTGCCGTCAACCGGAGCAACCATTTTGTTGCCGGCCGGTTTGATGGCGATACCGTCGCCAACGATTTTTTCAGCGAACACTACGTCCGGCACATCTTCGATATTGACGATTTCGCCAGAAAGGGGAGCGACGATCTCGATAGTGCCCGTGTCTTTCTTGTCATCAGAAACCAGAGATTTCAGTTTATCGAACAAACCCATGATCTTCTCCTAAGCATTAAATTGGGCGGCGTTCCAGTGTCGTGGAAGTTTAGCAGAGCGTTTTTTCTTCGATGAATTTATTGACGCAATTCATCAGGTCTTGTGCCGTTGGCTGTGCCAAGGCCTGCGCTGCCAACGCCTTCACATCTTCGAAATTCGTGTTACGAATAATTTTCTTGATGCGCGGGATTGAAATCGCACTCATGCTGAACTCATCCAGCCCCATGCCCAATAACAACAGTGTAGCACGCTCATCACCAGCCAGTTCGCCGCACATGCCGGTCCACTTGCCTTCCGCGTGAGATGCATCAATAACCTGTTTGATCAGGCCAAGCACTGATGGGGACATCGGGTTATAGAGATGAGAAATCAGCTCGTTGCCGCGATCTACCGCCAGAGTATACTGGGTTAGATCGTTTGTCCCAATACTAAAGAAGTCGACTTCTTTCGCCAGGTGGTGAGCAATGACCGCCGCGGCCGGTGTTTCCACCATCACGCCCACTTCGATGCTCTCGTCAAACGCCTTGCCTTCTTCGCGCAGCTGCGCCTTCAGCGTCTCGATTTCGCCTTTCAGATCGCGCACTTCTTCCACGGAGATGATCATCGGGAACATGATGCGCAGTTTGCCGAACGCCGAGGCACGCAGGATGGCGCGCAGCTGGGCGTGCAGGATTTCACGGCGGTCCATCGCGATGCGGATGGCGCGCCAGCCGAGGAACGGGTTCTCTTCCTTCGGCAGGTTCATGTACGGCAGGTCTTTGTCGCCGCCGATGTCCATGGTGCGGACGATCACCGCCTGCGAGCCCATGGCTTCCGCCACGGCTTTATAAGCCTGGAACTGCTCGTCTTCGGTCGGCAGCGAGTCGCGGTCCATGAACAGGAACTCGGTACGATACAGGCCGACGCCTTCCGCGCCGTTGCGCTCTGCACCTGCGACGTCGCGCACGGTGCCGATGTTGGCGCAGACTTCAACCTGATGGCCGTCCAGCGTAATCGCCGGCAGGTCCTTCAGCTTGGCCAGATCGTTTTTCTCGGTGATGTATTGGTTCTGGGCGGCTTTCAGCTGATCGATAACGTCAGCGGTCGGGTTAACGTAAATTTTGTTGTTAACCGCGTCCAGAATCAGGTAGTCGTCGTTTTTCACCTGCTTGGTCACGTCGCTGGTACCGACGATCGCCGGCAGCTCCAGGGAGCGCGCCATGATGGAGGTGTGGGAGGTACGGCCGCCGAGGTCGGTGATGAAGCCCAGCACTTTGTCCAGGTTCAGCTGCGCGGTCTCGGACGGGGTCAGATCGGTGGCCACCAGGATCACTTCGTCCTGAATGGAGCCCAGATCGACGATCGGCATGCCCAAGATGTTCTGCAGCAGGCGCTTACCGATGTCGCGCACGTCGGCGGCGCGTTCTTTCAGGTATTCGTCGTCCAGCTCTTCCAGCGCTTTCGCCTGACCTTCGATCACGGTGTAGGCGGCGGCGTCTGCGGAGGCCAGATCGTCTTTGATTAGGGCTATGATTTCCTGCTCAAGCTCTTCGTCTTCCAGCAACATGATGTGGCCTTCGAAGATAGCTTCCTTCTCTTCGCCGAAGGTTTCGCCAGCTTTGGTCTTGATCGCTTCCAGCTGTTCGGACGCTTTCGCGCGGCCGGCCAGAAAACGCGAGACTTCCTGCTCTACTTGATCAGCAGAGATTTTCTTCCGGTTGATGACGATGTCGTCTTCTTTCAGCAAGAGAGCCTTACCAAAAGCGATGCCCGGTGATACTAAAATGCCTGAAATCATAACCCTACCTTACTCTTGACTGGTGTTAACTAAAAAGACGGGC
The DNA here is from genome assembly GCF_009900725.1 of Serratia sp. Z4. Lineage (NCBI taxonomy): Bacteria > Pseudomonadati > Pseudomonadota > Gammaproteobacteria > Enterobacterales > Yersiniaceae > Serratia > Serratia sp. Z4. The sequence goes on along the minus strand of NZ_JAAABD010000002.1, from coordinate 1,243,915 downwards.
CGATTACTCAAGCTCTGCCATCAGTTTTACCAAGTGCTCAACGGCTTTCTGCTCGTCTTCACCTTCAGCGGAGATGGTCACTACGGTCCCTTGAGTCAGCCCCAGAGTTTGCAGTTTGAACAGGCTTTTAGCGCTGGCGCTTTTGCCGTTGGAGGTCACGGTGATGTCAGACGTGAAGCCTTTGGCTTCTTTAACGAACTGAGCGGCAGGGCGAGTATGCAGACCATTCGGAGCGGTAATAGTAACTTCTTGCTGGAACATTGATGTTTCCCCAACTTATTGGATTAATGTTGTGGAGTTAAAGTTTAGCCCAGGGGGCTGACTTTAACTTGTCTGGTTATAGCGCCTGACTATGGACAGGGGCGAACGTTGATGCAACAGAAAACGACGCGTTAGGCACTTCAGATCAAAAAACTCGGCTTTAGACGTCGTTCCAATCCGCTCCCCATTATGCCCGATTCGCCGCGTCGGCGACAGATGAGTAAATCGATTCAGCCTCGACCGGGCTCGGAGAGTGATTAATTTTGCGCATCGAAATAATGCACCGTTAAATACTAAAGGCGACGGGCAAAAGCAATCTTGGACTGCTATAAAGTTTGATCCAGTCCACAAAAAAGCACCCTGCAGGGTGCTTTTTTAGCGATTTGTGCAGTGGCGGAATTACTGCTGCAATTCCTGCTCGGTGAACAGATCGGCGAACAGCGCGGTGCTGAGATAACGTTCGCCGGAAGAGGGCAGGATGACCACGATAGTCTTGTCGGCGAACGCCGGTTCTTCGGCCAGTTTCACCGCCGCCGCGACCGCTGCGCCGGAGGAGATGCCCGCCAGGATGCCTTCTTCGTCCATCAGGCGGCGCGCCATGCTGATGGCTTCGTCGTTGGAGACTTTCTCGACGCGATCCACCAGATCCAGATCGAGGTTGCCCGGAATGAAGCCGGCGCCGATGCCCTGGATCTTGTGCGGGCCCGGCTTCAGCTCTTCACCGGCCAGCGCCTGGCTGATGACCGGCGAGTCGGTCGGCTCTACCGCCACGGTGGTGATGGCTTTGCCTTTGGTGTTTTTGATGTAGCGGCTAACGCCGGTCAGCGTGCCGCCGGTGCCGACGCCGGAGATGAACACGTCGACTTCCCCGTCGGTGTCTTCCCAGATTTCCGGGCCGGTGGTTTTTTCATGGATGGCCGGGTTGGCCGGGTTGCTGAACTGTTGCAGGATCAGGTAACGGTTCGGATCGGTGGCGACGATCTCTTCCGCCTTGGCGATGGCGCCCTTCATGCCTTTCGCCCCTTCGGTCAGCACCAGGTTGGCGCCCAGCGCCTTGAGCAGCTTGCGGCGCTCGATGCTCATGGTTTCCGGCATGGTCAGCGTCAGCTTGTAACCGCGCGCGGCGGCGACGAAGGCCAGCGCGATGCCGGTGTTGCCGCTGGTCGGCTCCACCAGTTCTTTACCGGCGGTCAGCACGCCGCGTTGTTCCGCATCCCAAATCATATTGGCACCGATGCGGCATTTGACGCTGAAGCTCGGGTTGCGTGATTCAACCTTGGCCAGAATGCGTCCGTTGCCGATACGGTTCAGACGAACCAGCGGCGTATGGCCGATTGTTAATGAGTTGTCTTCATATATCTTGCTCATAGCCCGTCCTTTAACTCTATGAAAATGTGGGGAACATCGAAAGCATACGCTAACAGTACCGGCAGGGAAGTAAAGAATTGGTATATCTATATGTTATTAGGAAATAAGTTTTAAGCACAATGATAAGGGCGCGAAATGCGCGCCCTGTCGAAAATTTCCGCGCTATCGGCGGCAAAAAACGGCGGTTATCGGACGAATTGCGAGCGGTAGCGATCGACCCACATCGCGGTGGCGCCGCAGACGGCGACCGGCAGGATCACCAGATTGAGGATCGGGATCATGGTGAACAGGCTGACCAGCGCGCCGAACTGCAGGTTGTCGGTTTTGTGCTGGCGCAGTGCGCGGCGCATGTCGGCAAAGCTCACCTTGTGGTTGTCGAACGGATAGTCGCAATACTGGATCGCCAGCATCCAGGCGCTGAACAGGAACCACAGCACCGGCGCCACCGTTTGACCGATGCCGGGCACGAAGTACAGCGCCAGCAGCAGCAGCGCGCGCGGCAGGTAATACATCAGCTTGCGCCATTCGCGCGCCATGATGCGCGGCAGATCTTTGGCGATGCCGAGCAGGCCGGTGTCCGGCAGCGGTTTGCCGGTCAGGCTGCCTTCGAGCTGTTCCGCCAGCAGGCCGCAGAACGGCGCGGCAATAAGATTGGTGATGGTGCTGAACAGATAGCTGAACACCAGCAGCACCGAAATGACCGCCAGCGGCCACAGCAGGTAGCTCAACCATTGCAGCCAGTCGGGAACGTGGCTCATCATCGCCGGGATCCAGTCGCCGAGGCGGCTGAACAGCCACCAGAAAGCGGAACCCATCAGCAGCACGTTGACCAGCAACGGCAGAACCACATAGCGTTTAATCCCCGGGCGTGAAATCAGACGCCAGCCTTCGGCGAAATAGTGAATGCCGCTGGTCGATCGGGGAGAGGGCTGCGTATAGGACATATCTTAAGTTATCTCGTTGTCTGAACAGGCATCATTATCATATAGGGATGATTTTCCACTGGCTAGGGTAGGGTTGGCTGAAAAACCAGCAGAAAAAGGCAGTATAATCATCTTTATTGGCATAAAGTTCAGCACGGACTTGCACTTGTGTGCGCGGGCAAATAGAGTTAAAGAGTGAATGTTTGCCGCGGTGGCAATGTATTGGAACAACAGAGATAGCAATGATGCAGGATTTGCGTCTGATATTAATCGTTGTTGGCGCGATCGCCATAATAGCGCTGTTATTGCACGGTCTGTGGACCAGTCGCAAAGAACGGTCAGCGCTCTTCCGCGATCGCCCAGCCAAACGTTCCCAAAAGGAACGTGAACAAACTCCGATCGACGATCTCGAAGAAGGCGTCGGTGAGGTGCGCGTACGCGCCGCTCACCCGCAAGACGAGCCGTCATTCGGCCATTTCGATGCCGCACGCGAAGAACCCGTGGCCGCGCCGAAGCCCGCTCCGGCGGCTGCGCCTGCGCCCCGCGCCGTTCAGCCGACTGCTCATCAGACGCCGCCTCCGCTGTCTCAGCGGCCGGAGTACGATGACATCCTGCTGAACAACTACGCGCCGGACGAAGAACCGGCCGAACCGCAGCAACCGCAACCGGCCGCGCGCCGTGAGCCGCGCGTCGACGATCTGCCGCATGAACATGAGGCGCCGCAGGGGGCTGAACCGGCATTCCACGCCGAGCCGGCCCCTGTGCAGCCCGCGCCGGAAGTGAAGCCGGCGCAGGAGCCTGCGCCACAGCCACAACAGCCGGCGGCTGCGCCAATTCAGGCCAAGCTGAAAGAGACCGTGCTGGTGCTGCACGTCGCGGCCCATCAGGGCGGCGTAATCGGCGGCGAAGTGCTGCTGCAGAGCGTGTTGCAGGCGGGCTTCCAGTTTGGCGAGATGGGCATCTTCCACCGCCATATCAGCCCGGCCGGCAGCGGCCCGGTGCTGTTCAGCCTGGCGAACATGGTCAAGCCGGGGTCGTTCGATCCTGACATGATGTCCGACTTCTCCACACCGGGCGTGTCGATGTTCATGATGGTGCCGTCTTACGGCGACGCCAATCAGAACTTCAAGCTGATGCTGCAGTCGGCACAGCGCATCGCCGACGACGTGGGCGGCGTGGTGCTGGACGACGAGCGTCGCATGATGACGCCGCAGAAGCTGGAAACCTACAAAGCGCGTATCCGTGAAGTGTTGGAAAACAACGCCTGACCGGATTGCCGCGCGCACTGAACATCCGTAACAACAAAGCCCCCGCTAGCCGGGGGTTTTTTATCTTTGATGGTGAGCCATGGAATCGATAATCCAACAAATCAATCAACTACGAGCCACACTGCGCCATCATGAATACCAGTATCATGTGCTGGATGCGCCGGAAGTGCCGGATGCGGAATATGACCGCCTGATGCGCGAGCTGCGCGAGCTGGAGAGCGCGCATCCGGAGCTGATCACCGCCGATTCGCCGACCCAGCGCGTGGGCGCGGCGCCGCTGGCGGCGTTCGACCAGGTGCGTCACGAAGTGCCGATGCTGTCGCTGGACAACGTGTTTGACGAAGAGAGCTTCCTGGCGTTTTACAAGCGCGTGCAGGACAGGCTCAAAAGCAGCGATCCGCTGACCTTCTGCTGCGAGCTGAAGCTGGACGGCCTGGCGGTCAGCCTGCTGTATGAAGACGGCGAGCTGGTGCGCGCGGCGACGCGCGGCGACGGCACCACCGGCGAGAACATCACCTCCAACGTGCGCACCATTCGAGCCATCCCGCTGCGCCTGACCGGCGACAACATCCCGCGCCGGCTGGAAGTGCGTGGCGAAGTGTTCATGCCGCAGGCCGGGTTTGAACAGATGAACGAAGAAGCCCGGCGCAAAGACGGCAAGGTATTCGCCAACCCGCGCAACGCCGCCGCCGGCTCGCTGCGCCAGCTCGATCCGCGCATTACCGCCAAACGCCCGCTGACCTTCTTCTGCTATGGCGTTGGCCTGCTGGAAGGCGGCGAGCTGCCGCGCAGCCACTTTGAGCGCCTGATGCAGTTCAAGGCCTGGGGCTTGCCGGTCAGCGATCGCGCCCAGCGCCGCACCGGCAGCGAGGAAGTGCTGGCGTTCTATCGCCAGGTCGAGCGGGACCGCGCACAGCTCGGTTTCGATATTGACGGCGTGGTGATCAAGATTGACGACATCGATCTGCAGGAAACGCTGGGCTTCGTGGCGCGTGCGCCGCGCTGGGCGACGGCGTTCAAATTCCCGGCGCAGGAGCAGATCACCGTGGTGCGCGAAGTGGAGTTTCAGGTTGGCCGCACCGGCGCGATTACGCCGGTGGCGCGCCTTGAGCCGGTGCTGGTGGCCGGGGTGACCGTCAGCAACGCCACCTTGCACAACGCCGATGAAATTGAGCGGTTGGGGCTGCGCATCGGCGATACGGTGATCGTGCGCCGCGCCGGCGACGTGATCCCGCAGGTGGTGGGCGTGCTGGAAGACCGCCGGCCACAGGATGCGCGCGAAGTGGTGTTCCCGCTGCACTGTCCGGTGTGCGGCTCCGACGTTGAGCGCGTGGAAGGCGAGGCCGTGGCGCGTTGCACCGGCGGTCTTATCTGCGGCGCGCAGCGCAAAGAGGCGTTGAAGCATTTCGTTTCCCGCCGCGCGCTGGACGTTGAAGGTATGGGCGACAAGATCATCGAGCAGCTGGTGGACAAGGAGTACGTGAAGAACCCGGCCGATCTGTTCCGCCTGTCCGCCGGCATTCTGACCGGCCTGGATCGCATGGGGCCGAAATCGGCGCAGAATCTGGTCAACGCGCTGGAGAAATCCAAGCAGACCACCTTCGCTCGCTTCCTGTATGCGCTCGGCATTCGCGAGGTCGGTGAAGCGACCGCCGCCAACCTGGCCGCGCATTTCGGTTCGCTGGAGAAGCTGTTCGCCGCCGACATTGAGGCGCTGAAAGAGGTGCCGGATGTCGGCGAAGTGGTGGCCAAACACACCCGCAATTTCCTCGATGAAGCGCTCAATCAGCAGGTGATCAACGAGCTGGTGGGCGCCGAGATCGGCATCCGCTGGCCGGCGCCGGTGGTGGTGGTGGCGGAAGAGATAGACAGCCCGTTCGCCGGCAAAACCGTGGTGCTGACCGGCTCGCTGAGCCAGCTGTCGCGCGACGAGGCCAAAGATCGCCTGACGGCGCTGGGCGCCAAGGTCAGCGGCAGCGTGTCGAAGAAAACCGACCTGGTGATCGCCGGCGAGGCGGCCGGCTCCAAGCTGGCGAAGGCGCAGGAGCTGGGTATCGCCGTGATCGACGAAGCGGAAATGATCCGCCTGCTGGGTGAGTGATGGAAAAAGAAAACCTGCTGGAGATCGCCAATACCGTGATGCCGTTCGGCAAGTACCAGGGGCGGGTGCTGATCGATCTGCCCGAAGAGTACCTGCTGTGGTTCGCCCGCAAGGGTGAATTCCCCAAAGGCAAGCTCGGCATGCTGATGGAGATGACGCTGGCGATTAAAATCGAAGGGCTTGACCACCTGGTCAAGCCGTTGAAGAAAAGCTGAACTGACGGGCCTCGGCCCGTCTTTTTTTTTACCCGCGCGACGCCTGCGCGTTGGCGTTGGGCACTGCCTGTTGTGCCCGCTGCTTGCGCTGATACCTTTTGGCCAGCACTGCACAGGTCATCAACTGCACCTGATGGAACACCATCAGCGGCAGCACCATGATCCCCACCGTCGCCGTCGGGAACAGGATATTGGCCATCGGAATGCCGTTCGCCAGGCTCTTCTTCGAACCGCAGAATACGATGGTGATCTCGTCCGCTTTGCTGAACCCCAGCCAGCGCGCCATGTAAGTGTTTACCACCAGCACGATAGCCAGCAGCACGATGCTGCCGCCGACGATAAACGCCAGTGAGCCCATCCCTACCTGATGCCAGATGCCGTGCGTCACCGCCTCGCTGAAGGCGGCGTACACCACCAGCAGAATCGAGGTCTGATCGGTTTTACCGATAAGCGGCCGATGGCGTTCGATCCAGCCGCCGATCAGCGGCCGCAGCAGGTGGCCGGCGACGAACGGCACCAGCAGCTGCAGCACGATCGAGCCCACCTGCCGCAGGCTGCCGGTATCGCCGTGCACATTCATCAGCAGGCCGACCAGCAGCGGCGACACGAAGATCCCCAGCAGGCTGGAAGCGGAGGCGCTGCACACCGCCGCCGCCACGTTGCCGCCCGCCAGCGAGGTGAAGGCGATGGCCGACTGCACGGTGGCCGGCAGGATGCACAGGTAGATAAAACCGGCGTACAGCTCGGGGCTGACGTCGATCGGCGCCCACCAGGCGAACAGCATGCCCAGCGCCGGAAAAATGATGAAGGTGCTGCACATCACCCACAGATGCAGCCGCCAGTTGTTGCTGCCGGCCAGGATGGCCTCGCGCGACAGCTTGGCGCCGTGCATGAAGAACAGCAGGGCGATGGCGGCGATGGTCAGGGCGTTGAGCCAGCCGACGAACTCGCCGCGCGCCGGCAGGAACGACGCCAGCAGCACGGTAGCGATCAGCGTCAGGGTAAAACGATCGGGCAGAAATCTCATGGCGGTGCGCTCAGGGTAGAAAATCGATGGGGCTATTCTCCCGCGCGGACATATAATAATTAAATTGATTTATTTAATTCATATATGAATAAAACACATGAATTATTCACTCAAACAGCTGCGGGTGTTCGTCGCCATCGCCCGCCACGGCAGCTTCAGCCGCGCCGGTGAGGCGATCGGCCTGACGCAATCGGCGGTCAGCCACAGCGTGAAAGAGCTGGAAGCGGAGGTCGGCGTTCGCCTGCTGGATCGCACCACGCGTGAAGTGGTGTTGACCGATGCCGGCCTGCGGCTGGCCAACCGGGTCGAACGGTTGCTGGACGAGCTGCAGACCACTCTGCTGGATGTGCGCAGCTTTGGCGTACAGCGCAGCGGTACGGTGCGGGTGGCGACGAGCCAGACCATTTCCGCCCATCTGATGCCGCAGTGCATCGCCGCCGGCGAGCGTGAATACCCGGAGATCCGCATCATGCTGCGCGATCAGGCGCAGCAGCAGGTGCTGCACAGCGTGCGTAACGCCGAGGTGGATTTCGGTATCGTGGTCGATCCGGTGCAGGCGGTGGATCTGGAGTGCGAAGCGGTGCTGCATGAACCGTTTCTGCTGCTGTGCCGCGACGATCACCCGTTTGCTGCGCAGCAAGAGGTGCGTTGGTCGGCGCTAAACGGCTGCCGCCTGGTGTTGCAGGACTATGCGTCGGGCAGCCGGCCGCTGATCGACAGTGCGCTGAGACAGCAGGGCGTGGAGGCGCAGGTGGTGCAGGAAATCGGCCATCCGGCGACGCTGTTCCCGATGGTGGCGGAAGGGATTGGCATCAGCATCTTCCCAGCGTTGGCGCTGCCGTTGCCGGAAGGGGGGCTGCTTCGGGTGCGGCGGTTGGTGCCGGAGATCAACCGCGCGTTGATGCTGGTGCGGCGTAAGAACCGCTCACTGACGCCGGCGGCGGAGGCCATCTGGCAGGTGGCGCGTCAGCAGGCGGCGCTGCTGCACCAGCGCCGGCAGGAAAACGCGGCATATTGACTCAGATATAGACGTCCACCGCGTTGAGCGGCGTTGGGCGGTTTACGCCGTCGCCGGCTTGCGCCGCGGCTTTTGCCATCTGCTCCTGCTGTTGCTTTTCCATTTCTTCTTTCTGGATGCGCGCGATCTCGGCTTGCAACATCTTGATCTGCGCTTCGATCAGCTGTTTCTGCTTTTCGATCTCTTTGGGATCGGCGTCGGAATCCTTCAGTTCCACCAGCTTTTGCTGCAGCGCCTGAATCTGCCGGTTCAGCGCCTTGATGCGGGCCGAGGCGCGGCTTTCATTGAGGTTGACCGGTTCGTCATTGCCGTTGGCGCGTTCGTTTTTCTCCATCTTGCCGCCTTGCGGCTGGTTGTTGACCGGTTTGGCCATCAGCAATTCGCCCTGATGGCCCGGCGCGCTGAACACGTTGCTGACGCCGGGAACGGTATTTTTGATCGGTACGATCATGGTGATGGTGGTCGACATGAATGCTCTCCCTGAGTCGGTATATCGCTGTTCAGGGTATCGGCAGCGGCGGCTAAATCTTTACCTGCCGCAGGCGCGGCCAACGCTGCAGCCAGCCTTTGTCGAGCACGCGCTGGGCATAGGCCGCGCGATCGCCGTTTTTCGCGTTAAAGGTAATGGTGTCGTCGAACAGCGCCGCGAGCCCGAAGGGGGCCACCAGCGTGATGCTGTCGTCGGCGTTCAGGCGCGCGCCGATCGCCGTTTCCACTTCGGTCCAGAAGCTGATGGCCTCTTCGCTGTCGCGATAAGGCGCCCGGCCGCCGCGCAGGTGCATGCGCGCCTGGTTCTTGACCGACCAAGGTCGCGGCAGCCACTGTTGCAAACGCACCTCCAGCATGCGATCGCGCTCAGCGTCCGCACGCTCCGCATCGAAGTGGATCACGTCGATATCGTTGAGCGGCGTGGGCTCCGTATAGCCATGGCGCCGATCCCACACCAGATTGCGCACAAAGCCGGCGCCGAGGCACCAGTCATTCAAGCCGAGCCGGCGCACGGTGCGCAGGGCGGCCATGCGTGCGTTATCTTGTTGCAGCCAGTCGATAATTTGCCGTTGCGGATCCATCACCCCTCCTGTTTTCGCGGCTACTGTAACCCGAAGCGGCAACGGGTGAAATGGGGGAAAGCGTGATGGCGGCGATCGCGTGCAAAATAATTTTCTTTTCCCACTGACTACACTTGGTGCAGGGCTTTTATCTCGTCACGCAGGGCAAGGGAGGGGGCTATGTTTCAGGCAACGGTGGGCCAACGCGGCTATCGCTTTGGCGATCTGCGCCAGCTGATGGCGAAAGCATCGCCGGCGCGTTCCGGCGATTATCTGGCGGAGGTGGCGGCGGAGAGCGCCGAAGAGCGCATGGCGGCGCGCATCGCGCTGGCGGATGTGCCGCTCAAGGCGTTCCTGCAGCAGGTGCTGGTGCCGTACGAACAGGACGAGGTGACGCGCCTGATCATCGACAGCCACGACGCCGCCGCTTTTGAGCACATCTCGCACCTCACGGTCGGCGATTTTCGCGACTGGCTGCTGAGCGAGCAGGCGGACAGCGCCATGCTGGCGCAGGTGGCCGCCGGCATTACGCCGGAGATGGCGGCGGCGGTAAGCAAGATCATGCGCAATCAGGATCTGATCCTGGTGGCGAAGAAATGCCGGGTGGTGACGCGCTTTCGCAATACGATTGGCCTGCCGGGCCACCTCAGCGTGCGGCTGCAGCCCAATCACCCGACCGACAGCCTGCAAGGCATCGCCGCCAGCATGCTGGACGGTTTGCTGTACGGCAGCGGCGACGCGGTGGTCGGCATCAACCCGGCCAGCGACAGCCTGCCGCTGCTGGAAAAGCTCAACTACATGCTGGACGACGTGATCCAGCGCTTCGCCATACCCACCCAATCCTGCGTGCTGACCCACGTGACCAACACGCTGCGGCTGATGGAGCGCGGCACGCCGGTGGATCTGGTGTTTCAGTCGATCGCCGGCACCGAGGCGGCCAACCGCGGTTTCGGCATCAGCCTGGCGCTGCTGGCGGAGGCGCAGCAGGCGGCGCTGAGCCTCAGGCGCGGCACGCTGGGTGATAACGTGATGTATTTCGAAACCGGGCAGGGCAGTTGCCTGTCGGCCAACGCGCATCACGGCGTCGATCAGCAGACCTGTGAGGCGCGCGCCTATGCGGTGGCGCGCCATTTCTCGCCGCTGCTGATCAACACCGTGGTGGGGTTTATCGGCCCCGAATACCTGTATGACGGCAAACAAATTATCCGCGCCGGGCTGGAGGACCACTTCTGCGGCAAGCTGCTCGGCCTGCCGCTGGGCTGCGACGTCTGCTACACCAACCATGCCGAAGCCGATCAGGACGACATGGACACGCTGCTGACGCTGTTGGCCGCCGCCGGGCTGACGTTCCTGATCGGCGTGCCGGGCGCGGACGACATCATGCTCAACTACCAAAGCACTTCGTTCCACGATGCGCTCTATATCCGTGAACTGCTGGGGCTGAAGCACGCGCCGGAGTTCGCCGCCTGGCTGGCGGCGATGAACATCACCGACGAGCGCGGGCGGCTGCGCGACGCCGCCGCCAATCACCCGCTGTTGCTGGCGCTGCAGGGAGAACGCACATGAGCAAACCGGTTCACGTCAACAGTTGGGACTCGCTGCGCGCCTTTACCGACGCGCGCATCGCGTTGGGGCGCACCGGCGCCAGCCTGCCGACCGACGAGCTGCTGCGCTTCGGCCTGGCCCATGCCCAGGCGCGCGACGCGGTGCATCAGCCTTTCGACAGCGAACGGCTGGCGGCGGATCTGCACGATGCCGGTTGGCCCACGCTGGCGGTGCACAGCCAGGCCGCCGACCGCGCCGCCTATCTGCGCCGTCCGGATCTGGGGCGGCGATTGGCGCCGGACAGCCGCCGCCTGCTGCTCGGCGTGCCGCCGCGCCGGACCGATCTGCTGCTGGTGGTGGCGGATGGCCTTTCTTCCAAGGCGGTGCACCGCCAGGCATTGCCGCTGCTGCAGGCGCTGCGGCCCTATCTCGATACATTGGGGCTGGCGATCGCGCCGGTGGTGTTGGCGCATCAGGCGCGAGTGGCGCTGGGGGATAAGATCGGCGAGTGCCTGCAGACCCGGGCGGTGGCGGTGCTGATCGGCGAACGGCCGGGGCTGTCGTCGCCGGACAGCCTGGGCATTTATTTGACCTGGGAGCCGAATGCGCGCAGAACGGACGCCGAGCGTAACTGCATCTCCAACGTGCGGCCGGAGGGGCTGGATTACCCGCAGGCGGCGTTCCGTCTGGCCTGGCTGCTGGAGCAGGCGTTCCAGCGGCGGCTGAGCGGCATCGAGCTGAAGGACGAGAGCGACAATCCGGCGCTGCACAACCGGGTGACACCGCTTTACCCCCAGCTGGGCGGCTGACCGAGGGTTTGCTGCAGCAGGGCGGTGAAGGCCGCCAGCCGGGCGGACACCTTCGCCATCGGGCGCAGCAGATAGATGCCTTGCTGCTCATGGCGCGGATCTTCGAGCATCTGAACCAGTTGCCCATTCTGCACGTCCGGCCCCACCACCCAGTTGGGCAGGAAGGCAATGCCGAGGCCGAGCAGCGCCGCCTGGCGCTGCGCGGTGAAGTCGTCGCAGCGCAGCGCCATGGTGCAGCGGCTCATCAGCGCCGCGTCGAGGATCTGCGCCCAGCAGGCCGGCTGCTGTTTGTGGTAGCGGGCGATCAGCCGATGCTGCGGCAACGCTTCCAGATCGCTCGGCAGGCCATAGCGGGCGACGTAGGCGGGGCTGGCGCACATCACCCAGCGTTGCGTGGCGATGCGGCTGGCGTACAGCGCGCTGTCCTTCTGTTCGCCGATGCGGAGGGCGGCGTCCAGCCGTTCCTGCGTCGGATCGGTCTGGCGTTCGGTCAGATCGAGATCGATAGACAGCTGCGGATAGCGTTCCGCCAGCGTCGGCAGCAGCGGCAGCACATAGGTTTTGCCGAAGGTCGGCAGGCAGCTGATGCGCAGCGTGCCCTGCGGCGTTTCGTTCAGCGCGTTCAGCTCGGCGTGAATGCCGGTAATGTCCGTCATCAGCGCGGCGGCGCGCGTCAGCAGCAGCTCGCCGGCGTCGGTCAGCAGCAGCCCACGGGTGGAGCGGACGAACAGCGTGGCGCCGAGCGCGCTTTCCAGGGCGTCGATATGGCGCACCAGCGAGGAGGGCACCATGCCCAGTCGGCGAGCGGCGGCGGAAAAGCTGCCCAGGCGGGCCACGTCGAGAAAGATCGGCAGATGTTCAACATAACGGGCGTCATTCATTTTTGCATTATATGCAAAAGCGTTTCTTATGAATACCCGCTTCTCTGTCGGCGGCGCTGCGGCTACTCTGGCTGCGGGTTGACGGCGGCTTCAACGCCGCTGCATCCCGGCCGTATAGAGAGAAAACGCATAAACCTCGCGGCGCTTAGCACTAAATAACAGATGTTTTTCCCAGGTTGCATGAGCCGCCTGCGGAGTTGATTGTCGCTCCAACACCAGATTAACCGTTCAATTTGATATCCGACTCGGCATTAATGATTAGTGAGCCTTTACTTTCACACGTCATGCCGTGGGTTCTGGATATCGGCCGGCCAGCCGTGCCGGTTTTTTTGTCGCCTCAGGCTGAATCGTTCCAACTGATGAACGCGCCTTGGGGGGCATCTTGGCCCACCGTCGGTGGGTCTTTTGAACGCGCGGAATCGCGATCCCGCGCTGGTGGAGGAGTGAGTCATGAACGAAAAACACGGGTGTTCCTGTGCGCGCCATTTGGCGCAGGGTTTTGCCAGGCAGTCGATCAACGCTGGGGAGGGCGAAATCTATCAAATCTCGCTGATGAGCGCGCTCATCGACGGGGTCTACGAGGGTGAAACCACCATTGCCGAGTTGCTCAAACACGGTGATTTCGGCCTCGGCACCTTCAATCACCTGGATGGCGAACTGATCGCTTTCGACCAGGAAATACACCAGCTACGCGCCGACGGCAGCGCCCGCCCAGCCGGTTTGCAACAGAAAACCCCTTTCGCCGTCGTCACCTTTTTCCAGCCCAGTATCAGCCAGCAGTTCGACCGGCCGATCACCAAGGCGCAGCTGCACCAATGCATCGATGAACAGGTCGCCTCGCCGAACCTGTTTTGCGCGGTGCGGGTCGACGGTGAGTTCAGCCACGTGGAAACCCGCACCGTGCCGCGTCAGGAACGGCCCTATCGCCCGATGCTGGAAGCGATAGAAGAGCAGCCGACCTTCTCGTTTCATCAACGGCGCGGCACGCTGGTCGGCTTCCGCTCGCCGGATTACATGCAGGGCATCGGCGTGGCCGGCTATCACGAACACTTCGTTACCGACGACCGCAGCGGCGGCGGCCACGTGCTGGACTACCAGCTCGATCACGGCCGCCTGCAGTTCGGCGTCATCACCCGTCTCAATCTTCAGTTGCCGCATGATGCGGATTTCTTGCGCGCCAACCTCTGCCCAGAGGATTTGGATCGCGCGATTCGTTCCGCCGAGGGCTAACCCCGGCGATCGTTTTCTTAGGAGGTGGAACCATGGCACAGGAAAAAACAGGCAATGACTGGCAATGCGGCGCCGATTTGGTGGTGAAAAATCTGGAAGCACAGGGCGTCAAACACGTTTTCGGCATTCCGGGCGCCAAGATCGACCGGGTGTTCGACTCGCTGGAGGACGCGCCATCGATTGAAACGGTGGTGGTGCGGCATGAGGCCAACGCGGCCTTTATGGCGGCGGCGGTCGGCCGCCTGACCGGCAAGGCCGGGGTGGCGCTGGTCACCTCCGGGCCGGGCAGCTCCAACCTGATCACCGGGCTGGCCACCGCCACCTCGGAGGGGGACGCGGTAGTGGCCTTTGGCGGGGCGGTGAAGCGCGCCGACAGCCTGAAGCAGACGCACCAGAGCATGGATACCGTCAGCATGTTCCGGCCGGTGACCAAGTATTGCGCCGAAGTGCACGCCGGTTCGGCGATTTCCGAGGTGATCGCCAACGCCTTCCGCCGCGCCGAGTTTGGCCGGCCGGGAGCCTCGTTCGTCAGCCTGCCGATGGATATCGTCAATGAACCGGTCAGCGCGCCGGTGTTGGCCGGCTGCCGCTTGCCGCGCATGGGGGCCGCGGCGGCGGACGACATCCAGGCGGCGGTGAAGCTGATCCGCCAGGCCAAATGCCCGGTATTGCTGCTCGGTTTGCAGGCCAGCCGGCCGGAGAACAGCGAGGCGGTGCGCCATCTGCTGTACCGCACCCACATGCCGGTGGTCGGCACCTATCAGGCGGCGGGAGTGATCGACGTCAACCACTTCGCCCGTTTCGCCGGCCGCGTTGGCCTGTTCAACAATCAGCCGGCCGATCAGCTGTTGCAGAAGGCCGATCTGGTGGTGAGCGTCGGCTATGATCCGATCGAATACGATCCCTGCATGTGGAACAGTCATGGGCGGCTGAAACTTGTGCACATCGACGTGCTGCCGGCGGATATCGATACCTGCTATCGGCCTGACGTCGAGCTGGTGGGCAACATCAGCGCCACGTTGAACATGATGACCGAAACGTTCAATGAGGCGGTCTGCGTGCCGCCGGAGGTGGAGCTGATCCTCACCGATCTCGGCCGCCAGCGCACAGAACTGGCGGAGCGCGCCGCGCGCCGCGGCGGCATGCCGATCCACCCGCTGCGCATCGTCAAGGAGCTGCAGGACATCGTCAGCGACGACGTGACGCTGTGCGTGGACATGGGCAGCTTCCACATCTGGATCGCCCGCTATCTTTACAGCTTCCGCGCCCGCCAGCTGTTGATCTCCAACGGCCAGCAAACCATGGGGGTGGCGCTGCCGTGGGCCATCGGCGCGGCGTTGGTGCGCCCCGGCGACAAGGTGGTGTCGATCTCCGGCGACGGCGGCTTCATGCAGTCGAGCATGGAGCTGGAGACCGCGGTGCGGCTGAAAAACAACATCGTGCACGTGATCTGGGTCGATAACGCCTACAACATGGTGGAGATGCAGGAAGTGAACAAATACCAGCGCAAATCCGGCGTGGAGTTCGGGCCGATTGACTTCAAGGCCTATGCGGAATCCTGCGGCGCGGTCGGTTTCGCCGTGCAGTCGGTGGACGATCTGCGGCCGATGCTGCGCAAGGCGATGGCGATCCAGGGGCCGGTGGTGGTGGCCATTCCGGTCGACTACGCCGACAACTATAAGCTGATGGCGCAGATGAACTTCAGCCAGATGATTTAATTTCATCATCGCGTGGTTTCACCGGGGCAGGCCGCTTGCGCGCCTGCCCGTTTTTATGCGCGGAATTTGTCCTTTACATCGCTAACTGTATGATTTATTGCTATCCGTTGGGTTGTTTTTTCACCACTGGGGATAGCGCAATGAAAAGAAAAGCAATAACGATCGGGCTGCTGGCGTTGGCGATTGCCGGCGGCGCGCGGGCCAATACGCTGGTCTACTGTTCTGAAGGCTCGCCGGAAGGCTTCAACCCGCAGCTGTTCACCTCCGGCACCACGGTGGATGCCAGCTCGGCGGCGATCTACAACCGGCTGGTGGATTTCAAACCCGGCACCGTCGAGCTGCAACCCAGCCTGGCGGAAAGCTGGGAGGTCAGCGAAGACGGCAAGCGCTATACCTTCCACCTGCGCAAGGGCGTGGCATTCCAGAGCAATAAATATTTTACCCCCACCCGCGATTTCAACGCGGATGACGTCATCTTCTCGTTTATGCGCCAGAAGGACGCCAACAACCCGTATCACAAGGTCTCCAACGGTGCCTACACCAACTTCGAGTCGATGGAGTTCGGCACGCTGATTGACCGGATCGTCAAGGTGGATGACCACACCGTGCGCTTTGAGCTCTCCCGCGCCGAGGCGCCGTTCGTTGCCGATCTGGGCATGTACTTCGCCACCATTTTATCGGCGGAATATGCCGACGCGATGCTGAAGGCCGGCACGCCGCAGCGGGTGGACAACGATCCGATCGGCACCGGGCCGTTCCAACTGGTGCAGTACCAGAAGGACGCAAAAATCCTCTACAAGGCGTTCGACCGCTACTGGGAAGGCAAACCGAAGATCGATCGGCTGGTGTTCTCGATCACGCCGGATGCGACGGTGCGTTACGCCAAACTGCAAAAGAACGAGTGCCAGGTGATGCCGTTCCCCAACCCGGCGGATCTGGCGCGCATGCGGCAGGACGGCAACCTGCAGGTGATGGAAAAATCCGGCCTGAATATCGGCTTCCTGGCGTTCAACACCCAGAAGAAGCCGTTGGATAACGTCAAGGTGCGCCAGGCGTTGGCGCTGGCGGTCAACAAGCCGGCGATCATCGACGCGGTGTTCCACGGTGCCGGCCAGCCGGCCAAGAATCTGCTGCCGCCGACCCAATGGGGCAGCAACGCGCAGCTTGAAGATTATCCGTATTCGCCGGAGCGGGCGAAGCAGCTGCTGCAGGAGGCCGGGCTGGGGCAGGGGTTCGATATCGATCTGTGGGCGATGCCGGTGCAGCGGCCCTATAACCCCAACGCCAAGCGCATGGCGGAGATGATCCAGGCCGACTGGGCCAAGATCGGCGTGCGCGCCAAAATCGTCACCTTCGAGTGGGGCGAGTATTTGCAGCGGATTAAAAACGGCGAGCACCAAACCGCGCTGATGGGCTGGACCACCGCCAACGGCGATCCGGACAACTTCTTCGGCCCGCTGTTCACCTGCGCTTCGCTCGGCGGCTCCAACTCGGCGAAATGGTGCTACAAACCGTTCGACCAGCTGATCCTGCAGGCGCGCGAGGAGAACGATCACGCCAAACGGGTGGCGATGTATCAGCAGGCACAGGTGGTGATGCACGATCAGATGCCGGCGCTGATGATCGCGCACTCGACCATCTTCGAACCGGTGCGCAAGGAAGTGAAAGGCTACGAGATAGACCCGTTCGGCAAACACATCTTCAAACAGGTGTCGCTGGAGAAATAACCAAGAGGCCGGGTTAACCCGGCCTTTTTCATGCCTGCGGCGCGTCGCAGTGGTAGCGGCCGCGCGGGATCACCAGCGGCGTGTGGGACAGCGGATCGTCGATGATCATGCACGGCATGCCGAACACCCGCTCCACCAGTTCGGCGGTGATGATCTCCGCCGGTTTCCCTTCCGCCACGATCTTGCCGTCGCGCATGGCGATGATGTGATCGGCATAGCGGCAGGCGTGGTTGAGATCGTGCAGCACCGCGATCAGGGTTTGACCGCGCTCGCGGTTGAGCTGGCGGAACAGATCCAGCAGTTCGATCTGGTGCGCGATGTCCAGATAGGTGGTCGGCTCATCCAGCAGTAGCAGCGGGGTTTGCTGCGCCAGCGCCATCGCCACCCAGACGCGCTGACGCTGCCCGCCGGACAGCTCGTCGACGCTGCGATCCGCCAGCTGGCTGACGTTGGTGGCCGCCATGGCGGCTTCCACCGCCTGTTTGTCGGCCTGCGTCCACTGTTTCAGCAGGCTTTGGTGCGGATAGCGGCCGCGCGACACCAGATCCGCCACGGTGATGCTGTCCGGCGCGATCGAAGTTTGCGGCAGCAGCCCAAGCTCGCGCGCCAGCACCTTGGTGGCGAAGCTGCTGATGTTCTTGCCGTCCAGCATCACCTCGCCGGCGCTGGGTTTCAGCAGGCGGCACAGGGCGCGCAACAGCGTCGATTTGCCGCAGGCGTTCGGCCCGACAATCACCGTGAAAGCGCCGTCGGGGATCGCCACGCTCAGATCGTCAGCGATGATTTTATTGTCGTAGCCCAGCTTCAGGTGCGAGGCGTGCAGGCGGTGGCTCATGGCATTATCACTCTTCATTATCTGCGGGCCTCTCGGATGAGCAGCCAAATCAGGTACAGGCCGCCGATGCAGACGGTCACAACCCCGACCGGCAGTTGGATCGGTGCGAAAAGATGTTGGGACACCACGTCGGCGCCGAGCAGCAACGCCGCGCCCATCAGCGCCGAGGAGGTCAGGGTGACCGAGGATTGGCCGGCGAGGCGACGGGCGATCTGCGGCGCCGCCAGCGCGATAAAGGAAATCGGCCCGGCGGTGGCGGTGACGGCGGCGGTGAGGGTAACGCCGAACAGCATCAGCCACAGCCGGCTGCCTTCGGCGTTAACGCCCAGTGCGCGCGCCGTGTCATCGCCCATTTCCAGCAGCTGCAGCCGTTTGCCCATCAGCAGCGCGGCCGCGGCCGCCAGCACGATGAACGCCGTGGCGGGCTGGGCTTTTTGCCAGGTCATGCCGTTGAGCGAACCGGCCTGCCACATGGCGGCGTCCATGGCGCGCTCGAGCGAGGCGGTGATGATCAGCCAGGTATTGGTGGAGACCAGCACTGCGCTGATGGCGATGCCGACGATGATCAACCGGAAGCCGGCGATGCCTTGCCGCCAGGCCAGCAGATAGATGGCCAGCGCGGCGAGAATGCCGCCGGCCAGCGCGCCGCCGGCGATGTAATAGTAGCCGCCGTTGAACAGGGTGATGGCGATCAGCGCGCCGGTGTAAGCCCCCATGTTAAAGCCGATCACGTCCGGGCTGCCGAGCGGGTTGCGGATAATTGACTGGAAAATGGCGCCGCTCATGCCGAGCGCGGCGCCTAACAGCAGCGCCATGGCGATGCGCGGCAAGCGCCATTGGGTGACCACGGTGACCAGGTTTTTCGGCGCCTCGCCGGTCAGCGCGGCAAAAACCTGCTCCAGCGAAAGTTGCAGCGTGCCGTAGCACAGGGCGGCGACGGCCATCGCCAGACACAGCGCCAACAGTGAAAGGTTGACCAGCAGCAGGCGCAGCGGCAGGCGCCCGTTGATGACGCCGTCCGGGCGGCCGATATGCAGCGTATGCGGCAGACTCATCACAGACCCCCCAGCGTTTTCTTGCGGCGCACCAGCCAGATCAGCACCGGCGCGCCGATGAAGGCCGCCACGATGGAAACCCGCAGTTCACCGGCCGCCAGCAAGCGGCCGACCACGTCGGCGCACAGCAGTAAAATCGGCGCCAGCAGCATGGAGTAGGGCAGGATCCAGCGTTGGTCGGGGCCGACCCACCAGCGGGCGATATGCGGCACCATCAGGCCGATGAAACTGATCGGGCCGACGGTGGCGGTCGCCGCGCCGCACAGCAGCGTGATGGCGATCACCGCGATCACCTGAGTCAGCACCACGCGCGCGCCGAGTGCGATAGCCAGATCTTCCCCCATGCCGATGGTATTCAGCGGCCGGGCGATGAGCAGCGTCAGCAGGCAGCCGAGCAAAATGGCGGGGGCGGTGACCGGCAGCGTGGACAGCGTGCGGATATCCAGCGTGCCGGCCTGCCAGAAGCGCAGTTGGTCGAAGGTTTGCGGATCGATCAGCGACAGCCCGGTGGTGATGCCGAGCAGCACCGCGCCGATCGCCACGCCGGCCAGCGTCAGCCGCACCGGGTTGATGCGCCCGCCCGCCAGCGTGCCGATCAGGTAGACCAGCAGGGTGGTGAGGGCTGCGCCGGCAAAGGCGTAGGCCATGTAGCTTTCGGTGGTGGCGGCGCCGAAAAACATGATGCCGATGACCACGGCGAAGCTGGCGCCGGCGTTGATGCCGAGCACGCCGGGATCGGCCAGCGGGTTGCGCGTCAGCGCCTGGATCAGCGCGCCGGCGGCGCCGAGCGCCATGCCGGCCAGGATGCCCGCCAGCGTACGGGGCACCCGGGCATTGAGAATGATGGTGCTGTCGGAACCGCTCGCGGCGCCCTGCAGGCTGAGCCAGACGGTATGGAAGGGGATGGCTTTGGAACCCAGCATCAGGCTGGCCATGATGCACAGCAGCAACAGCGCCAAACCGATACCGAACCCGGCGATGCGTTTGAAGCCACTGGCGTAAGCTGCGTGCGGTGCGGACGAAAGCGTCCGCTCAGTCGGAGTGGGTACGTTCACACCGGTAACTCCTGTATGATTTTTATTCTCATTGTTATTTGCGTTCATGCGGGGCAATAGTAGCACGAGTTTACGCCCGCATGCACCCGCCGGTTGGTGGCAAAGGTGCGTGGACAATGTTAATAACTATTGATATTTCAATTGATTGAATGTGAACGTTCGCCCCGCTTGCGGAAAGTGTCGGCAGGGGGCTGACCTGCCGACGGCGTGATTCAGGGCTTTTTGAACAACCGTTCGATTTGATTCAGCATGTTGGTGGCGCTGTAGTAATCGAGGCGGAAGGTGTCGTTGCCGACGGCGTAGACGTGCCGCTGTTCCACCGGCTCCAGATGTTTGAGGAACGGGTTGGTCAGCACCTCTTGCACTTTGCGCTCATTGGTGGCGAACAGGATCAGGGTTTTGCCATTCAGACCTTCGGCCATTTTTTCGCCGGAGATCTGGATGATGTCATGGCGTTTACCCATGCTGGTGTTGCCTTTGGCGCTTTCCGGCGGGGTGGCCAGCTGGAAGCCGAGCTGGGTCAGCAGTTTGCCCTGGGCGGAACCCGGCGTCCACAGCATGGCCTCGCGGCCGTTGTCGGCATACACCAGCGGCGTGGTGGGCTGCGGCGGCAGCGCGATCGCCTGTTTCACTTGCTCCACGCGCTGCTCGAAACGATCTTCCGCCTGTTTGGCGCCGGCTTCATGACCGGTGATCTCGCCGAGCTCGCTGGCCAGCTGTTGCCAGCTTTTGTCGCCATAGTCGAGCACCAGAGTCGGCGCAATGGCGGACAGCTGGTCATAAAGTTTCAACGCCGAATCACCGCCGGTCGCGGCGACGACGATCAAATCCGGCGCGGCGGCGGCGACGGCTTCGGCATTGGGCTCCACTTGGTACAGCCGCTCGACGTGGCGCTGTTTGGCCACCTCGCTCCACTGGGTAAAGAAACCTTGTTTATCGGCCACCAGCGGATTTGGACTGGTGGCGGCGCTGGCGACCACCGGGGCGTCGATAGCCAACAGCGTGCCGGTGATGGTGACGCTGGTGGACACGATGCGCTGCGGCGGTTTTTCCAGCGTGAATTTCCCTTTGACGCTGTCGATGGTGCGCGGCCAACTGCCGTCGGCTGCGGGGGCGGACGGTTTCTGCCCGTCGCTCTTGTCGTCCGGGCCGCAGCCGCTGAGCAGCAGGCTGGAAGTGGCGATAAATGCAATGAACAGCTGGCGTAAGGATAGGGTCATGAGCGGGCTCTTTCTTTCCTTGAACTAAGGCGTATCAATCCGGCTGAGGATTGGCTATGTGGTGGATGCCGGCTAATTTACCATTCAAGCCGCCAAAATGATAACCATTCGTATCTCAGCGCGTGGTGAATAAGAAGAAAGGGAGGCGAACGGCAGAAACGAAAAAAGCGCCAAAAGGCGCTTTTTTCTGAATTGGTGGGTCGTGCAGGATTGATTCGGCCTGTGGCCTCACCCTGCGGGCAACGCTGCGCGTTGTCGTATCGCTGCGCGATGCTCGAACCTCTACGGTTCTTCATCCTGCACGACTCGGTAAACTATGCCTGCGAGAAGATGAAGTCAGAGGTGGGTGGCGCAGAAACGAAAAAAGCGCCAAAAGGCGCTTTTTTCTGAATTGGTGGGTCGTGCAGGATTCGAACCTGCGACCAATTGATTAAAAGTCAACTGCTCTACCAACTGAGCTAACGACCCGCAGAAGTGGTGGGTGATGACGGGCTCGAACCGCCGACCCCCTCCGTGTAAAGGAGATGCTCTACCAACTGAGCTAATCACCCACTTCAGGACTTCCAGGTTACTGCTAAACGAGAGAATGATGGTGGGTGATGACGGGCTCGAACCGCCGACCCCCTCCGTGTAAAGGAGATGCTCTACCAACTGAGCTAATCACCCTCATTCGTTCTCATTTTTTCTCAACAAGATGGTGGGCGATGACGGGCTCGAACCGCCGACCCCCTCCGTGTAAAGGAGATGCTCTACCAACTGAGCTAATCGCCCCGTCTTGTTGGAGTCGCATTATAGGGATAGTTCAAAGTGAGTCAACGGTTTTTAAAATGATTTCAATCGTTCGCCGCAAATTTAGGCAGGGCGCGATAATAATCGCCAGCAGCGCCGATTCTTTGCGCGATGCTATGCGAAACTCGCCGCAAAACGCGCGAAATCGACCGGTGCAATATCGTGTCGGCGTTGAGGAATTAGCGCGTGGTGATACAATGTCGTCCACTCTTTTTTCAATTCCGAGCAATCGTCGGCAACCGCCGACACGCGTTGCGTAATAAGGCAGTGAACCCAATGAAAATCAAAACCCGTTTTGCACCGAGCCCGACCGGCTATCTTCACGTCGGCGGCGCGCGTACCGCACTTTATTCCTGGTTGTTCAGCCGCCATGCGGGCGGTGAGTTCGTTCTGCGTATCGAAGATACCGATCTGGAACGTTCTACCCAGGACGCGATCGACGCAATTATGGATGGCATGAACTGGTTGAACCTGGATTGGGATGAAGGCCCGTATTTCCAGACCAAGCGTTTCGATCGCTACAACGCGGTCATCGATGAGATGCTGGAGCAGGGCACGGCCTATAAATGCTATTGCTCCAGGGAGCGTCTGGAAGCGCTGCGCGAGAAGCAGATGGAAAATGGCGAAAAGCCGCGTTACGACGGCCACTGCCGCGACAGCCAGTGCAGCCACACCGACGACGAGCCGCACGTGGTGCGCTTCCGCAACCCGCAGGAAGGGTCGGTGATCTTCGACGATAAAATTCGCGGCCCGATCGAATTCAGCAACCAGGAGCTGGACGATCTGATCATCCGCCGCACCGACGGTTCGCCAACCTATAACTTCTGCGTCGTTGTCGATGACTGGGACATGGAAATCACCCATGTGATCCGCGGTGAAGACCACATCAACAACACCCCGCGCCAGATCAACATTCTGAAAGCGCTGGGCGCGCCGGTGCCGGAATACGCGCACGTGTCGATGATCCTCGGCGACGACGGTAAAAAGCTGTCCAAACGTCACGGCGCCGTGGGCGTGATGCAGTACCGCGACGACGGCTATCTGCCGCAGGCGCTGCTGAACTACCTGGTGCGTCTGGGCTGGTCCCACGGCGATCAGGAGATCTTCTCCATCGACGAGATGAAAGAGTTCTTCACGCTGGAAGCGATCAACAAATCCGCCAGCGCCTTCAACACCGAGAAGCTGCAGTGGCTGAACCACCACTACATTAACCATATGCCGGCGGAAGAAGTGGCGGTGCATCTGGCATGGCACGTTGAGCAACTGGGCATTGAAACCCGCAACGGTCCGGAACTGAAGGACATCGTCAAGCTGCTGGGCGAGCGTTGCAAGACGCTGAAGGAAATGGCGGAGTCTTGCCGTTACTTCTACGAAGACTTCAGCGAGTTCGACGCCGACGCCGCCAAGAAACACCTGCGCCCGGTTGCACGTCAGCCGCTGGAAGCGGTGCGCGCCAAGCTGGCCGCCATCACCGTCTGGACGCCGGAAAATGTGCATGATGCCATTCAGGGTACGGCGGACGAGCTGGGCGTCGGCATGGGCAAGGTTGGCATGCCGCTGCGCGTGGCGGTGACCGGCGCCGGTCAGTCGCCGGGCATGGACGTGACCGTGCATGCGATCGGCCAGAAGCGTTCGCTGCAGCGCATCGATATGGCGCTGGCTTATATCGCCGAGCGTGAAGCGCAGGCCTGATTAGGCTGATACGCTGTCCATAAAGAAAAAGCCCCGAGGAGCAATCTCGGGGCTTTTTTCATGGCGGTTGTCAGGCGTGTTCGCTGGCCGGCAAACCGGGGCGATAGGCGAGGAAATACATCAGCCCGACAAAGCCGGCGCCGCCCAGCGCATTGCCGAGAAATACCGCGACGAAATTAGGCAGATACTGCTCCCAGCCCATGCCGCCGGCAAAGATGGCCGCCGGGATGATGAACATGTTCGCCACCACGTGTTGGAAGCCGATGGCGACAAAAGCCATGACCGGGAACCACATGCCGATCACTTTGCCCGGCACATCTTTGCTGGCGAAGGCTAACCACACCGCCAGGCATACCAGCCAGTTGCAGCCGACGCCGGAGATGAAGGCGTGCAGGAAGTCCGCATCCACTTTGGCCTGCGCGATCGCCAGCGTCTTATGTAAAAACGCGCCTTCGGTCAGGCCCAGCAGGTGGCCGAAGAAGTAGGCGACGGCCACGCTGCCGGCGAAGTTGGCCAGGGTGACCCAAAACCAGTTGCGCAGCACGGCGATGGCGGGGATTTCACGAGCGAACCAGGCCATTGGCAAGGTCATCATGTTGCCGGTCAGTAGTTCGCCGCCGGCCAGAATGGTCAGGATCAGGCCGATCGGGAACACCGCTGCGCCCAACAGCGCGCCGAAAGAGCCCCATTCGGCCGGCAGGGTGCCGATGACGTGAATATCCAGCAGGAAGCCGGTGGCGATAAAGGCGCCGGCGAGAAAGCCCAGAATCAGCAGATTAGCGAGCGGGGCGCGGCTTTTGTTTACCCCGGCCTGAACGGCGAGGGCGGCGATTTCTTTTGGTGAATGCAAAGACATGACGGACTCGGTTTATAGTAATGAAGTTTATGGCGCGGGCAGTCTATGCCGCTCGGGAGTCCGACTCAAGCGCATTTCGCTAACATTCCGTTAATTAAAAATCAACGTGATATGCAGGGTCTTTCGCCATTTTGAGATGTAGCGCGCAAAATGGATGAACTCTGCGCAAAGTGATGATTTTTTGGCGCCAAAGATGCTGATTTGGCGGCTTTTTCAACGCTTGATTCAGTAATTCAATTTAGCCGTTGACAGCTTTGAGCGGGTTTCATATTATGCGCCCCGTTCACAGCACAAAGTGATTGTGGAACGGGGCTATAGCTCAGCTGGGAGAGCGCTTGCATGGCATGCAAGAGGTCGACGGTTCGATCCCGTCTAGCTCCACCAATCTTCTTCTCAGAAAGGTTGGGGATACCGTAACGCCGGTCAAAGCGTACCACTTTTGTGGGGCTATAGCTCAGCTGGGAGAGCGCTTGCATGGCATGCAAGAGGTCGACGGTTCGATCCCGTCTAGCTCCACCACCATTTAAAAAGCCGACCTTAGGGTCGGCTTTTTGCTTTGTGTCATTTAACCTTCGCCGAATGCCGGCCAATAAAAAAGGCGCCCGCAGGCGCCTTATCATTGCTGTGAATTTCAGGCTTAGCCCAGCACCAGACCCGCGATAGAAGCGGACAGGATGCTGACCAGCGTAGAGCCGTACACCAGCTTCAGGCCAAAGCGTGACACCACGTTGCCCTGGTGTTCGTTCAGGCCCTTGATCGCACCGGCCACGATGCCGATGGAAGAGAAGTTGGCGAAGGACACCAGGAACACCGACAGGATCCCCAGGCTGCGCGGCGACAGCTCGGCAGAGACTTTCTGCAGTTCCATCATGGCCACGAATTCGTTGGAAACCAGCTTGGTGGCCATGATGCTGCCAACCTGCAGGGCTTCGTGCTTAGGAATGCCCATGATCCAGGCGAACGGATAGAAGAAGTAACCGAGGATTTCCTGGAAGCTCAGGCCGAAAATGGCGCTGAACACACCGTTGAGCGCGGCGATCAGGGCGATGAAGCCAATCAGCATCGCGGCGACGATAATCGCTACTTTGAAGCCCGCCAGGATGTATTCACCCAGCATTTCAAAGAAGCTCTGGCCTTCGTGCAGGTTGCCGAGGTGCAGCTCTTCTTCTTTATTGGTGTCGTACGGGTTGACCAGCGACAGCACGATAAAGGTGCTGAACATGTTCAATACCAGCGCCGCCACCACGAACTTGGCGTCCAGCATGGTCATGTAGGCGCCGACGATGGACATGGAAACCGTAGACATCGCGGTCGCCGCCATGGTGTACATGCGCTTTTCCGACATCTTGCCCAGGATATCCTTGTAGGCGATGAAGTTTTCGGATTGGCCCAGGATCAGCGAGCTGACGGCGTTGAACGACTCCAGCTTGCCCATGCCGTTCACTTTCGACAGCACGGTACCGATAATGCGGATGATGAAAGGCAGCACTTTGATGTACTGCAGAATACCGATCAGCGCCGAAATGAAGACGATCGGGCACAGCACCTTCAGGAAGAAGAACGCCAGGCCTTTGTCGCCCATGCCGCCGAACACGAAATCAGTCCCTTGTCCCGCAAACCCGAGCAGTTTGTCAAACAGCGCGGCGAATCCTTTTACGAAGCCCAAACCCGCTTCCGAATGCAGGAAAAAGTAGGCCAGCAGTACTTCGATAACCAGTAGTTGAATAACATAGCGAATGCGGATGCTTTTACGATCGCGGCACACCAACAGGGCCAGGATCGCTACCACCACTATCGCCAACGCAAAGTGCGCAATATGGGACATGTTTGCTCCAAATTTGAGGCAGGCTGAATTTCGGCTGTCATTTTATGTAACGCTACGTTTAAAAACGAGACTTCTATTGCAAATATGGAAAATCATAGTGGGAGTTCTCCTAAAGTGTTGCGCAAAAGCATAAAAAATCAAGATGTTAAAGCAGCAATAGGAAATTCGTATTCTTGTGCTAACCTGTCTTTCAGGGGTATTGCAGCCAAAATCCCATTAGAAAAGCACGGAAATCGGCAAGCTCCGCGCTGAACCCTTCGATAAAACCGTTAATGTTGGCTATTACAGAGATAAGTTTTACCGCTCTAAATGCGCTTGATAATTATTATCATTTATATAGAGTGGAGATAAACGTAATTTCAGTAAGGGTTCAACATATGCTGAACAGTCGCGTGGTTGAAACCACCTCCGGTCGCTCCGCCAGAAAAATTAAACTCTCGCTCATGGGGCCCGCCTTCATCGCCGCTATCGGCTATATCGATCCCGGCAACTTCGCCACCAACATCCAGGCCGGCGCCTCATTCGGCTACAGCCTGCTGTGGGTGGTGGTTTGGGCCAACGTGATGGCGATGCTGATCCAGCTGTTGTCCGCCAAGCTGGGCATCGCCACCGGGAAAAATCTGGCCGAGCATATTCGCGATCGCTTTCCGCGGCCGGCGGTGTGGGCCTATTGGGTACAGGCGGAGATCATCGCCATGGCGACCGATCTGGCTGAGTTTATCGGCGCGGCGATCGGCTTCAAGCTGCTGCTCGGTGTCTCTCTGTTGCAGGGCGCAGTGCTGACCGGCATCGCCACCTTTTTAATTCTGATGCTGCAAAAACGCGGGCAAAAGCCGCTGGAGCTGGTGATCGGCGGGCTGTTGTTGTTCGTCGCCGCCGCTTACATCGTCGAGCTGGCGTTCTCCCAGCCGCAGTTGGCGCCGCTGCTGAAGGGGATGGCGCTGCCCGATTTGCCTAATGGCGATGCGGTATTCCTGGCTGCCGGGGTATTGGGCGCCACCATCATGCCGCACGTGATCTATCTGCATTCGTCGCTCACCCAAATCGGCGGCGAGCACGACAAGGCGGAACGCTATGCCGCCACCAAAGTCGACGTCGCCGTGGCTATGACCATCGCCGGTTTCGTTAATCTGGCGATGATGGCCACCGCCGCCGCCGCGTTTCATTTCAGCGGCCACAGCGGCATCGCCGATCTTGACGTGGCTTACCTGACGCTGCAACCGCTGCTCGGGCACGCCGCCGCCACCGTGTTCGGCCTGAGCCTGGTGGCCGCCGGCCTCTCTTCTACCGTGGTGGGCACGCTGGCGGGGCAGGTGGTGATGCAGGGGTTCGTGCGTTTCCATATTCCGCTGTGGCTGCGGCGCGCGGTGACCATGCTGCCGTCGTTTATCGTCATCATGTTGGGGATGGATGCGACGCGCATTCTGGTGCTGAGCCAGGTGCTGCTCAGCTTCGGCATTGCGCTGGCGCTGGTGCCGCTGCTGGCTTTCACCGGCAATCGGGCGCTGATGGGGGAAATGGTCAACGGCCCGCTGGTGCAAAATCTGGGCAAGCTGATCGTACTGGTGGTGGTGGGATTGAACGGCTACCTGCTGATCGGCAGCGTGCTGTAAGCGAAAACAGTGCGGGCCGGCGTTGCGCCGGCCCGTCGTCTTTAATCGCGGTCGTCATCGCCGTGGCGGCGCCAGCGATCGCGGTCATGATCGTGATGGTGCTTTTTCTCTTTCTTCCAGTGGTGCTTATCGTAGTGTTTGTCGTATTTACGATAGCGTCCTTCATGATAGTAATAGTGTTTACGCCAGTAGTCGCCATCGCGCCAGCGATAGCCGTCCCAGTAGTAACCGCGACGGCTGCGGTCGCCGAGATAACGGCCCTGATGGCCTTGCCACCAGTCGCGATCCCGCCAATCGTAACCGTCCCAGTAACGGCCGCGGTTATCCTGATCGCCGATGCGCAATGAAACGCCCGGCATCAGATCGATGCTGATCCCTTCGGCATGCGCCTGCTGTGCGGCGGGCAGTACCGTCGCCGCCAAAATGGCGGCCAAGAGCAGAGGTTTAAACATGGCTTCTCCTTCCCGCTTGCGCGGCCTGGCCGTTTGTCACTTTATGAAGCGCGTTCATCAGTTTAAAAGCGGCCTTATCGTTATTTTTGTTGCAATATCGGCATCATAGCGCCGGCATATAGGGTTGAATCTGAGAGCCACTCTGAAAATGATGCAGGAAGTTAAGATTTGAGATTTTTCTGGAGTATCGCCGCTCGATTGAACGGCGGAATTTGTAAGCGATTACAATAAGATGTTCTCGATCTGCGCGAGCTCTTCTTCACTGAAGTAACGATTGGCCAGCATGTCCACCGCGTCTTCTATCTGCGCATTCTTGCTGGCGCCGATCAGCACTGAGGTCACGCGATCGCCGCGCAGCACCCAGGCCAGCGCCATCTGCGACAGCTTCTGCCCGCGTTGCCGCGCCAGCGCATCGAGGCGGCGCACCTTGTCCAGTCGCTCGGCGGTCAGCTGCTCCGGCTGCAGGAAGCGGCTGCCGCTGGCGGCGCGAGAATCTTGCGGGATGCCGTGCAGGTAGCGATCGGTCAGCAGGCCGCCCGCCAGCGGCGAGAAGGCGATAGAGCCGACGCCATGTTCTTCCAGCGTATCCAACAACGCCGTCTCCGGCCCGCGTTCCAACATCGAATACTTCGGTTGGTGGATCACGCACGGCGTGCCGAGCTGCTGCAGAATGTCGAAGGCCTGTCGCGCGCGCTCGGCCGGGTAGTTGGACAGGCCGACATACAGCGCTTTGCCCTGGCGCACCAGCAGATCCAGCGCCGCCATGGTTTCTTCCAGCGGCGTGTCCGGATCCGGCCGATGATGATAAAAGATATCCACATACTCCAACCCCATGCGCCTCAGGCTCTGATCGAGGCTGGCGACCAGGTACTTTTTCGAGCCCCAATCACCGTAGGGGCCGGGCCACATGGTGTAACCGGCTTTGGAGGAGACGATCAGCTCATCGCGCCAGGCCCGCAGATCGGCGTTGAGAATGCGGCCAAAGTTCTCCTCGGCGGCGCCGGGCGGCGGGCCGTAGTTATTGGCCAGATCGAAATGGGTAATGCCGCGATCGAAGGCGCAGCGGATCAGGGTACGGGCGTTGTCGTACAAAGTGGCGTCGCCGAAGTTGTGCCACAGGCCGAGTGAGACGGCGGGCAGCTTCAGCCCGCTGCGGCCACAGCGCCGGTATTCCATAGCTTGATAACGCGAGGGGGAGGCTGGGTAAGACATAGTTATCCTTGTCGGCGAAAGGTGAAGTGCTTTGAGTGTATACGTTTCCACACCGCGTTGCCGCGGGAGCGATCACGACGCCGGCATGTAACGCCAGGTTGCCGTTCGATGCCGGGATGATTGTTCGAAATTTGAATGGCATCTTCGATAATTAAGATAATCGCTTCAGCTGCAGACAGGTGATGATCATGACTCAGACCTATACGGTGGCCGATTATCTGCTCGATCGTCTGGCCCAAATCGGCATCCGTCATTTCTTCGGCGTGCCGGGGGATTACAACCTGCAATTTCTCGATCACGTCCTCGCGCATCCGCAAATCACCTGGGTAGGCTGCGCCAACGAGTTGAACGCCGCCTATGCGGCTGACGGCTATGCGCGCTGCAAACCGGCGGCCGCGCTGCTCACCACCTTCGGCGTGGGGGAGCTGAGCGCGTTGAACGGGGTGGCCGGCAGCTACGCCGAATACCTGCCGGTGATCCACGTGGTTGGCACGCCGGCGCAGCGCGCCCAGCGCGCCGGTGATTTGCTGCATCATTCGCTGGGGGATGGCGACTTCACTCATTTCGCCCGGATAGCCAAAGAGGTGACCGTCGCGCAGGCCGACCTGACCGCCGACAACGCTGCGCTGGAGATAGACCGCCTGATCGGCGCCGCCTTGCTGGAGCATCGCCCGGTTTACCTGATGTTGCCCAGCGACGTCGCGCAGGCGCCGCTGCCGAGTAAACCGGCGCCGCTGATGCTGCGCCAGGCCAAACTGTCGCAGAGCGCATTGCAGGCGTTTATCGCCGCGGCGCGCGAAAAGCTGCTGTCGGCACGGCGGGTGTCGCTGCTGGCGGACTTCCTGGCCGATCGCTTCGGCGCCGAAGCGGCGCTGGACGAGTGGCTGCAGGAGGTCGATATGCCGCATGCGACGCTGTTGCTCGGCAAGGGCCTGCTGGACGAGAATCGCGCCGGTTTTGTCGGTACCTACTGCGGCGGCGCCAGCGATCCGGCGGTGAAACAATTGATCGAAAACGCGGATGTGGTGATCAACGTCGGCGTACGCTTGACCGACACCATTACCGCGGGGTTCACGCATCACCTGCCGGTGGAAAAATGCATCGATATTCAACCGTTCGAAGCCTGGGTCGGGCGGCAGCGCTTTAGCCGCATTCCGATGCGCGAGGCGGTGCAGGCATTGCACCGCCTGAGCCTGTCGCTGGCGTCGCGTTGGCCGTTGCCGCCGATCGTCCGCCCGGCGCTGCCGGAAGGCGATGGGGAAGGGCTGGATCAGCACGCCTTCTGGCGGCAAGTACAGGATTTCCTGCGGCCGGGGGATATCGTGCTGGCCGATCAGGGTACCGCCTGTTTCGGCGCGGCGGCGCTGACGTTGCCGCGCGGCAGCCGGATGATCGTGCAGGCGCTCTGGGGATCGATCGGCTATACCTTACCGGCGGCGTTCGGCGTGCAGACCGCCGAACCGCAGCGCCGGGCAGTATTGCTGATCGGCGACGGCGCCGCGCAGTTAACCGTGCAGGAACTGGGATCGATGCTGCGCGACGGGCTTAAACCGGTGATCTTCGTGTTGAACAATCAGGGGTATACCGTTGAGCGCGCGATTCACGGGCCGGAGCAAAGTTATAACGACATCGCGCGCTGGAACTGGACGCAGTTGCCGATGGCGTTGGCCGGTGATCGGCCGGTGAAGGCGTTGCGGGTCAGCGATCCGGACGGATTGCGTCAGGCGCTGCGCGAGGTAGCGGACGACGAGCGGCTGGCCTTCATCGAAGTGATGCTGCCGAAGATGGACATTCCGGAACTCCTCGATACCGTCTCTCGCGCCATTCAGGCGCGCAACGCCGCCGCTTAAGGCAGGGTGTCGCCCAGCAGGCGCTCCAGCATCCAGAACCCCGCCGGGCCCGGCGGGGTCAGTTTGGACCAGACCGCATCCACCGAAATCAGTTTGGGCCAGCCGCGCGGCCGCAGCTGGGTGAGCCTGCCGTGGCCGTATTGCTGCACCAGCCAGTGCGGCAACACCGCCCAACCGAATCCCTGTTCCGCCATCTCGAGCAACAGCAGATAGCTGGGTGCCGACCAGACCAGCCCGCCTTGTCTGGCCGCCTCGGCGCCGGTGTAGGTGTTCAGGATCAACTGGCGGGTGCTGGACAATTGCTCCGGCGTCGGCGCAGCGACCTGCGCCAGCGGATGCTGATGGGCGACGAACAGCCCCATTTCGGTCTGCTCAGGCAGCCGGGAGAAGGCGATATCCGGCGGATAACTTTTTTGCACTTCCACCATGCCCAAATGCGCGCGGCCGCTTTGCAGCAGATCGATTACGTCGCCTTCCTCAGCGATCATCCATTCCAGCTCAATCTCCGGGTAGCGCTGTTCGAACAGTTGCATCAACCGATCGTGATGCTTGGGCTGGTAGGTATCGGAAAACACCATGCTCAGGCGCGGTTCAACCTCGCCCGCCAACTGAATGCTCAGGGCGTCGAGGCGTTCGCTGGCGGCCAGGATCGCCTGCACATGTCCCAGCACTTTGCGGCCGGCAGCGGTGAGCACCGGCTGGCGCGCGCCGCGATCGAACAGGGTCAGCGCCAGGTCAGCCTCCAGATTGGCGATGGCGGTGCTGATGGTGGATTGGCTTTTGCGCAGTTTGCGCGCGGCGGCGGAAAACGAGCCGAGGGCGGCGGCTTCGACAAACGCGTGCAACGCTTCCGGGGAATAGTGCATGATATATCTACTTTATCGATGGAACCTATTTTTAATCTACCCAAAAAAGCGATGATAATCACCTGGCTTTCGCAACAACTGTTGAAAAAAAGGTGATGTATGCAACTGCAAAACAAGTCTCTCATTGAACGTATCGTCCACGCCGTCGGTTTCGAGGTCATCGCCGTGATGGTTTGCGCCCCGCTGGGCGCGTGGCTGCTGAACCGTTCAATGGTGCAGGTCGGTGCGTTGGCGGTAATGCTCTCCACCGTCGCGATGCTGTGGAACATGGTTTACAACACGGTGTTCGACCGCCTGTGGCCGGTCAGCCGGGTGGTGCGTAACCTGAAGGTGCGTGCGCTGCACGCCGTCGGCTTTGAAGCCGGTTTTATCCTGATCGGCGTGCCGATCGCCGCCTGGATGCTGAGCATCTCCTGGACGCAGGCGTTTATGCTGGAAATCGGTTTCTTCCTGTTCTTCCTGCCGTACACCATGGCCTATAACTGGCTGTACGACATGCTGCGTCAGCGCTGGTTCGAGGCGCGCCAGCCGATCAATTCCGGCGCCAAATAAGGCGTCGTCAGACCGACGATTCTCAGGTAAGGTCAGAGGATCGTCGGAAATGCTGAGGAACGAAGGATGAAAGTGTTGGGTCTGCTGGGCGGCATGAGCTGGGAATCCACCATTCCGTATTACCGCACCATCAACGAGCAGGTAAAGGCGCGCCTTGGCGGGCTGCATTCGGCCAAAATCGTGCTCTACAGCGTCGATTTCCAGGAGATTGAGCGCTTGCAGCACCAGGGCGATTGGGACGGCGCCGGCCGGCTGTTGGCCGCCGCCGCGGTGGCTTTGCGCGCCGCCGGCGCCGAAGCTATCGTGATCTGCACCAACACCATGCACAAGGTGGCGGAGGCGGTCGAGCAGGCCAGCGGTCTGCCGCTGATTCACATCGCCGATGCCACGGCGCTGCAGGTGCGGGAAAAAAACATTTGCCGCGTTGGGCTGCTGGGCACGCGCTTTACCATGGAGCAAAACTTTTACCGCGGCCGCCTGCAGGAATTGCACGGCATCGACGTGGTGACGCCGGTCAGCGCCGATCGCGACATCGTACACCGCATCATCTATGACGAGCTGTGCCTCGGTAAAATTCGCGACGCCTCGCGCGACGAGTATCGCCGGATTATCAGCGATCTGGAACAACAGGGGGCGCAGGGGATTATTTTCGGCTGCACCGAAATAGGCTTGCTGGTGAGCGAGCGGGATGC
Source organism: Serratia sp. Z4 (assembly GCF_009900725.1). Classification (NCBI taxonomy): domain Bacteria; kingdom Pseudomonadati; phylum Pseudomonadota; class Gammaproteobacteria; order Enterobacterales; family Yersiniaceae; genus Serratia; species Serratia sp. Z4. The sequence continues at coordinate 1,210,211 of NZ_JAAABD010000002.1, read as the reverse complement.
GTCGGTGCCGGTGTTCGACACCACTGCAATCCACGCCCGCGCCGCCGCGGCGTTCGCGCTGGCCTAATCGTCGCGCGGCGGTTGCCGGCGGTTTACCAGCATCAGCGGCTTGCCCGCCAGCGCCAGCCAGGCGGGCAGCATCACGATGCACAAGACCGGCAGCAGGTGCAGATCCGGCACCACCGCCACCGCCATAAACAGGCTCAGCCAGCCGTCGCGCGTCACTACCAGCACCAGCCCCATGATGGCGCAGGAGACGGTGATCGCCGCCGGCACCGCCGGAACATGCTGGTGCAGCATCAGGCCCAGCGCCGCACCGACGAACACCGCCGGGAAGATGCGCCCGCCGCGAAAACCGCAGGCGGCGGCGATCACCAGCGCCGCCAGCTTGGTCAGGGTAATGGTCAACAGCGCCGGCACCGAATAGCTGTCGTCCACCGCCAGGCGTTTCATCTCATCCAGCCCCTTGAACAGGGTAATCTCTCCGCCCAACAGCGCCAGCAGCCCCAGCACAAAGCCGCCCAGCCCTAACATCAACACCGGATTCTTCATTGAATGGAACAGGCGGTGAACGTGCGGGAAACACCACAGCGCCACCATGCCGAGCGCGATGGCGATCAGCGCCACGATGGCGCCGCTGAAAATGTCCGGCAGCCGCGTCACGTCGTAGGCATCGAGCTGCAGGGCGAAATTGGGCACGAAGAACATCTGCGTGGTGACCGCGCCGGCGGCGGCAGCCACCAGCGGGGCGAACAGCCGATCCCACAGCGGCGTTTCGTTATTGCCGGCCAGGGTTTGCGAAAAGATCAGCGCGGCGGCGACCGGTGTGCCGAACATTGCGCCGATGGTGCCTGCCGCCGCCAGGATGATCCAGTCCATGCGCGGCACCTTCGGCAGCAGGCGCGCGCCGGCCGCCGCCACTAGTGCGATGTTGATGGCGGTGATCGGGTTCTCCGGCCCCAGACTGACGCCGCCGGCCAGGCCGACAATCAGCGCCAACCCCAACCCCGGCAAGGCGGAGAGTGGCAGCGGCATGCCGATCAGCGATTCCGTCGCCGGATCCGGCCCGGCGTGACCCGGCATATAACGCACGATCAGGCCGACCGCCACGCCGGTCAGCGTCAGCATCGCAACCGGCCACCAGGGCGACTGGGCGTCCAGGCTCAGCGCATCGGGCAGCGTCACCCACAGTAATTGCTGCAATGCGGCGGCAATTTTCATCACCAACAGCAGCACCAGACTGGAAACGGAACCGATAATCAGCGCAGGCAAAGCAAAGGCCAACATGGCATTGGCGCGCGGATGCAGCATGAATAATCCCTTGTCGATGCCTCCCTGCGGGGCAGGGAGTGCGGGTGGTTGGGCAGTGGCCACAGCTTGCCAGACTATCGGCGCGCAGGCACGCATTGATATTGCCCGGCGGCGATGACGGTTAACAGTCGCCGGGGGGCGTTTTTTGCCGCAATTTGTTTCAAATCGCGGCATAGCGGACAAGCTGAAACGTTTTTTGTGATCCGGATCGCTATTGAGGTGCAGATCCGAGGCGGGTGATTGTTGTTTTCGCAGCAGGATTTTACAGTGTGGGCAGCGTTTTATTTTTCATTTTGCGGAGACGAAATCAATGACCTATGCCCTCGTGGGTGATGTTGGCGGCACCAATGCCCGCCTGGCGTTGTGCACTGTTGCGACGGGTGAGATTACCCAGGCGAAAACCTATTCCGGCCTGGAGTTCGACAGCCTGGAGGCGGTGATCCGCCAATACCTGAAAGAGTGCGAGATCGAGGTGCAGGACGCCTGCATCGCGATCGCTTGCCCGGTGACGGAAGACTGGGTCGCGATGACCAATCACAGCTGGGCGTTCTCGATCAAAGAAATGAAGGCCAGCCTGGGGCTGAGTCACCTGGAAGTGATCAACGATTTCACCGCCGTCTCGATGGCGATCCCGATGCTCTCGCCGGACGACGTGCTGCAGTTTGGCGGCGGCGATGCGCAGCCGGGCAAACCGATCGCGGTGTACGGCGCCGGCACCGGGCTGGGCGTCGCCCACCTGGTGCAGGTCGATCGCCGCTGGGTCAGCCTGCCGGGCGAGGGCGGCCATGTTGATTTCGCGCCGAACAGCGAAGAAGAAGACATTATTCTGGAGGTGCTGCGCGGTGAAGTGGGGCACGTTTCCGCCGAGCGCGTGCTGTCCGGGCCGGGCCTGGTCAATCTGTATCGCGCCATCGTTAAGGCGGACAACCGCCTGCCGGAGAAACTGGAGCCGAAGGACATCACCGAGCGGGCGCTGGCCGACAGCTGTATCGACTGCCGCCGCGCGCTGTCGCTGTTTTGCGTGATCATGGGGCGCTTCGGTGGCAACCTGGCGCTGAATCTGGGCACCTTCGGCGGTGTGTACATCGCCGGCGGCATCGTGCCGCGCTTTATGGAATTCTTCAAGGCCTCGGGCTTCCGCGCCGCCTTCGAAGACAAAGGGCGTTTCCGTGACTATGTGCGAGACATTCCGGTGTTCATGATAACCCATGGCCAGCCGGGCCTGTTGGGGGCCGGCGCGCATCTGCGCCAGACGCTGGGCATGCGGCTGTAAGCCGCGCGGCGGGGCAATAAAAAAGGGGCGCAACCCGCAGGTTGCGCCCCTTGTCGTTTTCGCAGGGGATCAGGCTTTGGCCAGCTCCGCCGCCTGTGCGGTTTCTTCGCTTTCCATTTCCACCGCTTTCGGCGCTTTGATGAACAGTGTAATCAGCAAAGAAGCGGCAGACAGGACGCCAATCACCATGAAGGTGGCGTGGAAGCCGCCGAAGTATTTGGCGACGAACGAACCGGCCAGCGCGCCCAGGCCGAAGCCCTGATAGATGATGCCGTAGTTCTTACTGTGGTTCTTCAGGCCGAAGAAGTCGCCGACAATCGCCGGGAACACGGTGATATTGCCGCCGAAGCAGAAGGCCACCGCGCCAACGCAGATGAAGAACAGCGTGTGGTTCAGGGTCATGAAACTCAGCGCGACAATCGCCAGCACGGTAACCAGCATGGTGAAGCTGATGACGCGCATACGGCCTACTTTATCAGACAGCGTACCCAGAATGATGCGGCCGGCGGTGTTGAAGATGGCGACGGCGGACACGGTGTTGGCGGCGGTGGCCAAATCCATCCCGGCCAGCTGAACGCCCATGTCTTTCACGATGCCAATCAGGTACAGACCGCTCATGCAGGCGGCGAAGAAGATGGTGAACAGCAGGTAAGCTTCTTTGGTGGCCAGCATCTGGCGCACGCTGAAGTCGTTGCCCAGACCGTTGGCGCCTGGCTGTGCGGCGCTGGTTGTCAGCACCGGCTCTTTCAGCAACAGGGAGCCGACGACGATCAGGCCCATCACGATGGCACCCCAGTAGAAGAAGGCGCCTGAAACGCCGACGTCGGCGATCAGGGCGGCGTTGACGTATTTGAACAGCAGGCTGCCGCTGCCGAAGGCGCCGACGGAGATGCCGGAAATCAGGCCTTTGCTGGCCGGGAACCATTTAATCAGGTTGGACAGGGTGGAGATGTAGGCGATACCGACCGCAAAGCCCACCACCACGCCGGCCAGCAGGTAGATCATGTCGAGCGAGCTGACATGGGCGCTGGCGATCAGGCCCAGGCCGACCAGGATGCCGGAACACAGCGTCAGGTTGCGGATGCCGAAGCGTTCTTGCAGCTTGCCGGCGAACAGCGTGGCGAAAGCCAGGAAGAAGCTGGTGATGGAGAAGGTGGTGGCGACGTCCGCCAGTCCCCAGTGGAACTTGTCGACCAGCGGCTGGTTGAACAGGCTCCAGGTGTAGATGGTGCCCAGACCCATCTGACAGATGATGGTGCCGAGAACGATTAAGCTGCGATTTGCCGGTTTGGTGTTCATGGCCGGTCTCCTTCCTGTGTGTGCGTTGCCGGGCGTGAGCCGCTGGCTGAAATTTGCGGGGTGAATCTGTGTTCCCGCGGTCTGGGCTTATTATATGGCCGGCCCCCCCGGCGGACGGCGGATCGGGAATGAATTGCACGGCAGAAGGAATGAAATGCATTTTATACGGCGTGAGTTGCCGTTTTTACGCCTAAAAGCGCGTGAAATGCCGGGAGTAACACGTGATCTACATCAAAGATATCAACGATTTATTGTTAATCGCCGGTGAACGATTGTGGTGAAATTGTGAAGGATGCGTCTGCAAGGCGTAAATCGGCATTGCGCCTATAGAGCGGCGGCGAGCGCGGGACTATGTTATCTGCGATCGGACGAGGTCCGCTCTGCAGGAGTCCATGAAATGAAAAAAACGCTGTTGTTACTGGCTGCGCTGCTGGCGCTGCCGCTGGCGAGCCAGGCCGACGTCTCCATCGGCGTGAACGTGCCGGGCCTGTCGTTGCATATCGGCGATCGCGATCATCGCGGCCACTACTGGGACGGCTATCGCTGGCGCGATCCGCGCTGGTGGGCCGATCATCACCGGTATGAACGTTCGCGCGGGTACTATTATGGCCCGCCGCCACGGGTGATTTACTACGGGCCGCCGCGGCGCGACTGGCGAGATCGGCCGCATTACCGCATGCCGCCACCACCGCCGCCCGGCTATTACTACCGTCCGGGCCCGCGCTGGTAAGCGCTTACAGGCGCATCAGCTTGCGAAATTCTTTCACCTTGCTGCGGCTGACCGGCACTTCAAACTCAAGATCGCTCAGCCGCAGAATGTAGGTATTGTTGAACCAGGGCACGATCTCGCGGATCTTGGCCAGGTTAACGCAGTAAGAGCGGTGGCAGCGGAAGAAATGCTCTTCCGGCAGCCGGCCGTAAAACTCGGTGAGGTTCATCGGCATCACGAATTCTTCCCGGCGAGTATAGACCCGCGTCACCTTTTCATCGGCGGCGGCGTAATAGATGTCGTTGATGTCGGTAACGATGATCCGCTCGTCTTTGATCAGGTTGATGCTGTGGCTACCGCGGCTCGGCGCGCTGGTCGGTTCCGCCGCGCCGGCGGGGCGATGATGCAGCGCCTCCAGTTTTTGCAACATGGTGACGATGCGCGCCTCGTGATAGGGCTTGAGGATATAGTCGAACGCCTCGATCTCGAAGGCTTCCACCGCGTGTTCTTTATAGGCGGTGATGAACACGATCGATGGCCGATGGGCGAACTTGCTGATGTTTTGCGCCAGCAGCACGCCGTCCAGCGACGGGATGTTGATGTCGAGGAAAATGGCGTCGACCTGGTGGGTTTGCAGGTATTTCAGAACGTCGAGGCCATCCTCGAAGGTAGCGACGATATCGATATTGCTGTGTTTCTTGATCAGGTAGCTGAGTTCTTCCTGCGCGAGGAATTCGTCTTCCACGATGATAGCTTTCATGAGGCCTCCCCGACCGGCGGCGCGCTCGGTTCCTGATGCAGCTTGCCGCCGTTTTTGCTGATGTAGAACGCGATTTCGGTGCCCGGCTCCAGGCGGCGGATATGCAACCCTTCACCGTACAGCAGCGACACGCGGTGATGCACGTTGAGCAGGCCGATATTGTGGCCCGGCATCTCGTTGCGCGCCACCCGGTCGATGGTTTCCTGGTTGATGCCGTGGCCGGTATCCTTCACCGAAATTTTCACCCGATCGCCCTGATCTTTCACCGCGATCACCACCACCCCTTTACCCTTGCAGGGCTGGATGCCGTGCACGATGGCGTTCTCCACCAGCGGCTGGATCAGCAGGCTCGGAATGCGCACCGAGACGTCGTCGTCGATGTCGTAAATCACCGTCAGCTTGGCGCCGAAGCGCGCCTGTTCGATGGCGATATAGTCCTGAATCTGATGCAGTTCCTTACGGATATCGATCAGTTCGTCGTTCAGCTCCAGGTTGTAGCGCAGGTAGCGCGACAGGTTAATGATCAGCTGGCGCGCGGTGTCCGGATTCAGGCGGATGGAGGAAGAGATGGCGTTCAGCGCGTTGAACAGGAAGTGTGGGTTAATCTTGCTCTGCAGCGCGCGCATTTCGGCTTTATCCGCCATCTGGCGCAGATGCTCGATGCGCGAAACCTCCATCTGCGTGGAGATGATCTGCGACAGCCCGACCGCCATTACCTTCAGCGTGTTGGTGATCTGGTGAGCGTGGCAGTAGTAAATTTTCAGCGCGCCGGTCACTTCGCCCTTTTCCCACAGCGGCACCACCAGCTGCGAATGGATCTGCGGCGCGGCCGGGTTTTCCAGGTTGTTTTTGATGATGATTTTGCCGTGGCGAATACTTTCGCGGGTAACGCGGCTCAGCCCTTCGCGGCCGATCGGGTAGGCTTCGCGCCCCACGCCAACGTAAGCCAGCACCTGATGGGTATCGGTGATCGCCACCGCGTCGGCGCGGATGTCCTGGCGGATGATATCGCAAATGGTGGCCAGCGATTCGCTGTTGATGTTGCGAAAATAGGGCAGCGTCTTGTGGGCGATATCCAGTGCCAGCTTGGCCTGGCGTGCGGCGATCACTTCTTTTTCATCTTCGACGCTCTGCACCAGCAGCACGATCAGGCCGATGCACACCGTGCCGAGGATCATCGGCAGCGCGATCTGCGACACGATGTCGAGCCCAAGCTCGGTCGGCTTGGCCCACAGCACGATCAGCAGCATGGTGAGGGATTCGCACAGCATGCCGCCGACGATGCCGGCGCGCCAGCGCTGCTCTTTTCTCACCTTGAGGTTGATGTAGCCGGCGCTGATGCCGGCGATGATGCTGGTGATGAGGCAGGGCACCGAGGTGATGCCGCCGATGTCGATCAGATAGCGGTGCACCCCGGCGATGATGCCGGTGACGATCCCCACCCAGGGGCCGAACAGGATGCCGCCGGCCATGATGGCGATGACGCGCACGTTGACCAGCGAGCCCTCAACGTTGATGCCGGAGTAGGTGCTGAACAGCGCGAACAGCGAGAAGATCGCCGTGACGATGCCGAGCTCGAGCGGCGTATGGTCTTCTTTTTGCAGCAGTTGGCGGAACAGCCGGGTGCGGGTCAGAAAAAACAGACAGATCAACATCAGCGCGGCGCGATCAAACACCGCCAACAGCATTTCAAAAAAAGGGTGCACGACGGGTTCTCGCTGCGGCCTACGGATGACGGCAGTATACCACAGCGAGAAAGGCCCGTGGCTCAGGCCGGCGGTCAGCGCATGCCGAGCTGCGCTTTGCCCAGCGGCGTCAGCAGATCGGCGGTGGCGCGGCCGTCAAAATCCACTTCGAAGTCGTCGGGAGCGAAGTCCGGCGGCGTTCTGCCGTCGATAAAGCTCGGCAGTTGGCGCTGCAGGTAGGCGTCGTTTTTCGCGCAGCCCGGCGCGGCGGCGATGTACATCACGTTGCTGTCGAACTCGCCGTTATGCTCGTTCTCCACCGCGTGGATCACGTCGCAATGCCAAAATACCGTGTCGCCCGGCTCCAGATCGGGAATAGGGGAAATCCCACTTAATAAAAGGGGATGCCATTTTTCCGAGATCGACAGCGCGCGGCCCGGCGCCGCATCGCACAGATCGTCGTCGGCGACGTCGTCCTGCAGCGCGCGCAGCAGCACATAGGCCATGGCGTTGGCGATCGGCACCAGGTTCAGCGTGCCGGCGTTGGTGCGTTGCGGCGTCAGCGCCGTCCAGCCCTGGAAGGTGCGGAACATCGAGCAGACTGCCGGGGAGGCTATTTCGCGCACTTCGGTGCGGCCGTCGGCGGCAAAGGGATCGTACTGCTGCCAGTCGCCGGAGAACACGTGGCGATACACATAGCGGAAATTCTCGTCCAGCCAGCGCTCGATGGTGCCGCTGTCGACGTGCGGCGACAGGCCCAGCGACGAGGAGTTCGGCGGGCGGCGGCGAGTGCGATCGGCGTAGGTGGCGATGCGGGTCGGATCGAAATGCTGCTTGCCGTTGCTTTCGGTGGCCCACAGGCTGTTGAGGAACACCTGCACCGCATGCATGCGCGCATCCTGCCGCGCTTCGACCTGCGGCTTTGACCAATAGATGCCATAAATCTGTGGCTTGCTGGCGGCCAGCTTGCCGAAATAGTTGTCTTCGGCGGCGTTTTTCAACCGCTCGACGAAGTTGTTGCGCTCGAGATAGTCGCCGATTTCCCGGTTCCAGCCCTCGGCCTTGGCGCGGGGAAACACGCCGCGAATGGCGCAGGCGCCGCGCTGCTTGATCAACGCTATCTGTTGATCGCTGACGCGCTGCTGCAGGATATCTTCCGCGTCGATCTGCGGCACCGGATTATGGCCGGCGGCCAGTTCGCGGCGGATCTGGTCGACCTGGCCGCGGATGTTCTCCTCCAGCGCCAGAAAAACTTCGCGGTAGTTCGGCAAGGCCTGGCGCAGCTGGCGCTTGACGTTAACGATCGTCTGCGGAATATCATCGATGACTAAAGAGGCCATGGTGTTCTCCTGGTGCCGCGTGAGTCACTGCGGCGGACGGTTGTAGGGAATCGGGCAAGACGTTATGGTTTTGTGGTTTTAACGTGAATGATTATCGGCAACCAATCGGGGAAAATAAAGAGATATCTTTCATTCGTAAGTTCCTCTTTTTCGTTTTTCGGAGATTTTATGAAGCTGGTCACTGAACGCTTGTACTTACAGTCGATAACCGCCGAGGACTGGCCGCTGTTTCTGCGCCTTTACCAGGATCCTGAGGTGATCCGCTATATCGCCGATCCGCTCAGCGAAGCGGCGATCCGCGAGCGTTTCGACGCGCGGCTGCCGGCCTGGGACAAACACGGCGATCAGTGGCTGTGTCTGGTGATGCGTGAGAAGCACAGCGGGGAGGCGGTGGGCATTACCGGCTTTCGCCCGCAGTGGCTGCCGTATCGGCAGGCGGAGGTGGGATATGGCAGTTTGCCCTCCGGCCAGGGCAAGGGCTATGGTAAGGAGTCGCTGCGGGCGGTGCTGGATTTTGCGGTGAACGCCTGCGGTTTTCACAAGCTGACCGCTACCGTGACCTCCGGCAACCTCGCCTCGCGCGGCCTGCTGGAGTCATGTGGTTTTCAGCTGGAAGGCACGCTGCGCGATAATTTCCGCCTGGCGGGAGAGTGGCGCGACGACTGGCTGTTCGGGCTGTTGGCGGCGGAGTTTCAGGGCGGCAAATAAAAATATCGCGCCGGGTATCGACAAGCTCGCCGGCGCTGCGCTATGTTCGATATTCGGTCAGTTCGCTGGCCAGCGTCGCTCGGACGGTCCGGGCGCTAACGTTTATCGAGGAATCCCCTATGGCTGATAACAGTCCACAGCGCCGTTTTACGCGCATTGAACGTCTTCCCCCTTACGTATTCAACATCACCGCCGAACTGAAGATGGCCGCACGCCGTCGCGGTGAGGATATTATCGATTTCAGCATGGGGAACCCCGACGGCCCGACGCCGCCGCACATCGTGGAAAAACTGTGCGCCGTCGCCCAGCGCGACGACACCCACGGTTATTCCACCTCGCGCGGCATTCCGCGCCTGCGCCGCGCCATTTCGCGCTGGTATGCCGATCGTTATCAGGTGGATATCGATCCGGAAAGCGAAGCCATCGTCACCATCGGTTCGAAAGAGGGGCTGGCACACCTGATGCTGGCGACCCTCGATCACGGCGATACCGTGCTGGTGCCGAACCCCAGTTACCCGATCCACATTTACGGCGCGGTGATCGCCGGCGCCCAGGTGCGTTCGGTGCCGCTGGTGGACGGCGTGGATTTCTTCAGTGAACTGGAGCGCGCCATTCGGGAAACCATTCCGCGCCCGAAAATGATGATCCTCGGCTTCCCGTCCAACCCGACTGCGCAGTGCGTGGAGCTGGATTTCTTCGAGCGGGTGGTGGCGCTGGCCAAACAGTACAACGTGCTGGTGATCCACGACCTGGCCTATGCCGACATCGTTTATGACGGCTGGAAAGCGCCGTCGATCATGCAGGTGCCGGGGGCGAAAGACATTGCGGTGGAGTTCTTCACCCTGTCGAAAAGCTACAACATGGCCGGCTGGCGCATCGGTTTCATGGTCGGCAACCCTGAGCTGGTCAGCGCGCTGGCGCGCATCAAAAGTTATCACGACTACGGCACCTTCACGCCGCTGCAGGTGGCGGCCATCGCCGCGCTGGAAGGCGATCAGCAGTGCGTGCGCGATATCGCCGAGCAGTATCGGCAGCGCCGCAACGTGCTGGTGAAGGGGCTGCACGAGGCCGGCTGGATGGTGGAAAACCCGAAGGCGTCGATGTACGTGTGGGCGAAAATCCCCGAGCCTTATGCCCACCTCGGTTCGCTGGAGTTCGCCAAGCGCCTGCTGGCGGAAGCCAAGGTCTGCGTCTCGCCGGGCATCGGTTTCGGCGACTACGGCGATACCCACGTGCGCTTCGCGCTGATCGAGAATCAGGATCGTATCCGCCAGGCGGTGCGCGGCATCAAGGCGATGTTCCGCGCGGACGGGCTGCTGAAGCCGGGTAAAGCCGGCAGCGCCAAATAACCCTGTCAGGCCGGGCGTTCGCCCGGCCTTATTTTTTCCGTCCCAAGGTTTTCTTCATTATTTCCCCATTATGCTCAACTACGCTGAATTTTATTTTTTGGACAGAGTGTATGAGCAACCGCTACGCGCGATCGCAAATCGTTTTACATTGGCTGACGTTGCTGATGGTGATCCTCACCTATGCGGCGATGTTGCTGAAAGATTCGGTGCCGGAGGCGTGGGTGCCGATGGTCAAAAATCTGCATTTCAACTTTGGGGTATCGGTCTTTGCCCTGATGCTGATTCGGTTGGCGGTGCGCTCTTTCCACGCTGCGCCGCCGACCACGCCACCGCTGGAAGAATGGCAGGAGGTAGGCGCGAAGATTTTCCATTGGCTGCTGTACGTGGTCTTCCTGATGTTGCCGCTGCTGGGCATGTTAACCCTGGCCTACGGTGGGAAATCGTGGTCTTTGCTGGGCTGGCCGATGCCGCAGTGGGTGACGCCGGATCCGGTGATGCGCAAGCTGGTCAAAACGGTGCATGAGACGCTGGCAAACGTTGGCTACTTTATCATTGGCGCGCATGCGCTGGCGGCGCTGTATCACCACTACCTGCGCAAGGACGACACCCTGCGCCGCATGATGCCGGGCAAATGAGCGCTAGCCGAAACGACAAAGGGACGCTTGCGCGTCCCTTTGTCTGTGTTCCTGGTGTGGCTGCTGTCAGGCAACCATCAACATGAAGGTGCCAACCCAGGCAACCAGCATGAATGACACGCCCATCAAAAAATATTTCACTGAACAACTCCTGTCTGGAGTCCTCGCCAGCAATGATCCCGATTGTTGTGCTGAGTATTTTATGGGCAACCTGCTTGTCGGGCGGATTCTTCCAAGCGGAAGAACAACGTCCTCGAGCGCGGGTTGTCCGGTTGTCGCGCCTCATGCTCCGTGAGGTAAAATCCGAACCGCGACAGGATCGGCGCTAATGTACTCTCAATACTGGTCTGATTTCAATACTGTGTTTTTGATCACAATTTTAGGCTATTTTTTAAACAGGGCGCGCTGTTTTATAACGCTTTTTATTTATGTTTACCTATAGTAAGTTTCGACGCTAGGATAGCGTTGTAACGTAGGCTGGCTACAATCGAAAAGGATTTTTAATTTGTTGTTATTAAAGTTTTTTTTTAAAGCATCGGTGCTTTTTTTGATAGCGGCCCCGCCGTCTGCTTTTGCCAGTAATGCTTTGTGGCGCGTAGTGAATAATCTATGTGTGTTTAACTATCAATATTTAGGAACACCATTTCCCTGCGATAAAGTTTCAATGGATGAAGGTGTCGCTCGTGGCTATGCCATCGTACGCGATCTTGAAAGCCGCTATCATTATTTGCTCGTGCCAACGTTGAAAATGGCGGGAGTCGAAAGTCCGGAACTGTTATTAGCTGATACGCCAAATTATTTTGCGTTGGCTTGGCAGAATCGACATGTTCTGGAAGAGGTTTATGGCTCTTCATTGCCACGAGAAGCTTATGCTTTAACAATAAACTCGCAGCGAGGCCGTACTCAAGGGCAATTGCACATTCACATTTCATGCTTGAAACCGCATGTCAGACGCAGTATAGACCGCCAGCTACCTAATATTGGGGATGAATGGACACCGTTGAAAGACAACTTGGTTGGGCAACATTATTTAGGTATGCGAATAAGGCAAGCGGATTTGGACGGTGTGTTTCCATTTATCAATATAGGTCATGATCTGATTAAAAAAAACGCGGATATGAGAAAGTTTGGTGTGGCGGTCGTCCCCGTTACTTTTGAAGATAAACAACAAGGGTTTATTTTATTGGCTGACGAGGAAGGGGCGATGAAAAACAATACGGGGCACACTGAGAATTTGCTTGATTTTTCTTGTAAGAACTTTACCACGCATTCCAGTTAGCGATACGTCGTGAACAGAAAGCCCGCCGTGTGGCGGGCTTTAAAATCGGGTATTGCAATACGGTGGCAGGCGCTCAGGCGACGGCGTTGATGCCGGTCGCCAAAATGACCCAAAAAACGAGACAAGACAGCAGAATAACGGCCCAAATATGACGGCGACTCCACTCCATTTTTAGCCTTCGTTGTTGCGACAAGTGATTAGGTAGCCATCATATCGGCGCAAAACGGGGGAAATTTAGCCCCCTTGGATAATATTTCGCTTACCTGCCGCTAACTTATTGGCAAACTTCACTTATCGTCACGCGCACTTCGTAGCCCAGCAGATACAACGCCTGCTCCAGCGCTTCCACTTTTGAAGCGTAGCCGATATCCAGCAACCGCTCCATTTGCCCGCCGTTGAAACCCAGCTTGCGCGCCAGCGCCGCTTTACCGGTGTTTTTGCGCAGCATCGCGTTGTGCAGTTCGATCTTCAGCGCCACCAGCGCCGGCAGATGTACCCTCAAGTCATCGGTTTGCGAAGGAGAAGGGGCGGGCAGGGGCAGCCCTTCATCCATCGCGGCGGCGATGGCGGCCAGCAGGCTTTCCTGCGCTTCCAGCTCGATGTCTTCGCGTTTATAGCAGGCAGATTGCCACTCGGGGAAGTCGTGGAAACCGATCTGCCAGGCGTCGCTGTCGCTATCGAAGGTGTAATGGGCGGGGTAGTGGCTGTACATGGCAATCCCTGATTGAAACCAGAATGAGGCGCTATTGTGACGGCATGCTCGGGAGATAGCCAGCATGAATGTATCCGTGGGGGAATTTAAATTGAATTGAATAATTATTAGCAGGCAAATTTAATGTTCGTGTTAACAATAATCTTGTTATTTTCTCCAACAAGGCAGGTTATTTAATTGGATGTTTGGATTAATATTCCTGTCGACCGGTGATAATGAGAATTAAAATCAAATATCACACCGGTTTTATACAATTTCACACGAAAGAGTGAAATTAAGAATACTGATCATTAATGTGTTTTATCTTATTGATTTATATTGTTTTAATTTTTGTTATTTCACTTATTGATAATTGTGAAATTCCAGTTTCAGGCAGATATCACCTGGCTGCGGTATTCATTGGCAGATTTATAAAATACTCTTTTTAGGCAAAGGCGCATTCGATTCTATTTAAGCGTGCGCCAGACAGAAATATTCATTACTCCATGCTTATTACCCGGCGGCTCTAGCCGACTTTTCGGGTGCCTGCTCGCATTTCTACTTTGCCAGGACAGCAGCTCACGGATTAAAGGAATACCTCGTGCCTAAAGTTAACTCGCGTTCATTACGCTTTACCGAACGCCACGCTACCAAATATGCGGCGTCATTGCTGTTTATCGGTTTATCCCTGCCGGCCACCGCGCTGGCGGATGAACGCTATGACGCGCTGATCCGTCAGGCCAGATCGGGCGATACTGCGCCGGTGCTGGCGTATTTATCGCAGCGGCGCGCTCAGGAGGGGTTGAGCCTGCAGCAGCGAGCCGATTATATCCAGGTGGCCGGGTGGGCCGGCCACGATGAAGAGGTAGTCGCGCTTTGGCGTGCCGACGGCGCCGCGCTGCAGCGGGATAGCGCCAGTCTGGCGACGGCGGCTCGCGCCTATCGCAACCTGAAGCAGTGGCAACCATCGCTGCGACTGTGGCGTACGGCGTTGCAGCTCGCTCCCGCCGACGGCGGCTTACAGCGTGGCTATGTGATGACGCTGGCGGATGCCGGGCAGGATGCGCAGGCGCAAACGGAGGCGGCCAAAGCGGAGAAGCTGCTGGAGCCGGCGACGTGGTATCTGACGCGCGCCTATGTGGACCAGGCCGCCGGCCGCAGCTGGGCGGCGCTGGAAAACGCCACTCATGCCCGCGCGCTGGCGCCGTCCGACACCGGAATTCAGGCTTATTACGTGACGCTGCTGGCGGCGAATCGGGTTGCGGATCCGGCGCTGCGTGAAAGCCAGGGGCTGACATTGCCGCCCGTGCAGCAGCGGCGCCTGCAGGCGGATGAAGCCGCCGAGCTGGTGCGGTTGTCGTTTATCGATGCTCGCGGCGAACAGGAACGTTTCGTCATCGCCGATCGCGCGCTGGCGCGCTATGACCAACTGCTGACGCAGTGGCGGCCGCTGCCGGAGGCGCAGGACAGCTACCAACAGGCGCGTATCGATCGCCTTGGCGCGCTGCTGGCGCGTTATCGAATGGCCGACGTGGTGAGCGAGTATCAAACCCTGCAGGCGGAAGGGCGCACGGTGCCGGATTATGCCCAGCGCTGGGCGGCGTCCGCCTACCTCTATCTGCAGCAGCCGGACAAGGCGCAGGCCATTTTCGGCCGCCTGAACGCCGCCGCACCGCAGGCGGTGACCGCCGAAGACGAAACCGATCTGTTTTACGCGCAGGCGGAGAACGAACGCATCGATCAGGCGGCGCTGCTGGCGCAGTGCGTCAGCCAGCGCTATCCCTACGCGACCCGCCTGTACCAGCTGCCGACGCTGGCCTACAACGATGATTGGCTGGTCGGCCAATCGCTGCTGGCGCAGTCGCGGGTTTATCAACGCGATCTGGCCGAGGCCGAACGGCAGCTGACCCATCTGGCGCGAACGGCGCCGGGCAATCAGGGTCTGCGCATCTCCTTGGCCAGCGTTTATTTGGCGCGCGGCTGGCCGCGTCGCGCCGAGGAGGAGTTGAAACAGGTGGAAGGGCTGGAGCCGCGCAGCCTGCCGTTGGAGATCCAGCAGGGCTATGTCGCGCAGGGGTTGCAGGAGTGGCGCCAACTGGATTTGCTGGCCGACGACGTCATCCAGCGCGCGCCGGAAAGCGTCGCCGCTCAGCAGTTTGAACGTTCGCGCCGCATTCACCATATGTCTGAACTGCGCATCAGCGGCAATCAGGGCATCGATTCCGACGGGCCGGTCAGCGGCAGCCACGATTTCGGCATACACGCCGCGCTCTATTCACCGCCGATCGACGACAACTGGCGGCTGTTCACCGGCTGGGGATTCAACACCGGCCAGTTCGACGAGGGCAAGGGCATCAACCGCGATCTCAGCGCCGGTGCCGAGTGGCGCTCGCGCGATCTGTGGCTGGAGGCCGAGGTGGCCAACCGCAACTACGGCCACGGCAATGAGCTCGGCCTGCGCCTCTCATCCTGGTATGACCTGAATGATCAATGGCGCCTCGGCGGTTCGGTGGCGCGCCTGTCGGCCGAGACGCCGCTGCGCGCGTTGACCAACGGCATCAGCGCCAACGGCGGCAACCTGTGGCTGCGTTGGCAGCAGAACGAAAGCCGCGAGCTGCGCGCCAGCGTGGCGCCTTCGCACTTCTCGGACGGCAACAACCGGCTGGAATACGGCCTGGAAGGGCGGCAACGGCTGCTCGCCGGCGCCCGTTATCGGCTGGACATGAACCTGACGCTGTCCGGCAGCCGCAACAGCCAGGAGAACGTGCCGTATTACAACCCGAAGCGCGACTTCACGCTGCTGCCGTCGTTAACGCTCGATCACACCCTGTATCGCCATTATCAGACCGAGTGGAGCCAGCAGTTCCAGGCCGGCGCCGGCAGCTATTGGCAGCGGGACTATGCGCGCAAGCCGATCACCCAGCTGGGTTACGGCCAGCGCGTCAGCTGGAACGGAGTGCTGGACGCCGGCGTGATGCTGCAGTTTGAGAAGCATCCGTACGACGGCAAACGCGAGCGGAACATCGGCGTGACGTTTGATCTGAATTATCGTTTTTAAAGGAATCATCATGCTTATTCGATCCTCGCTTTTAGTGCTGGCCGCGTTGCTGACCACCGCCTGCAGTCAGGCGGACGTACCGCGCTTCACGCCGCCGGCGGAGCGATCCGTGGGGCCAATGGAACGCCCGTGGCCGGCCAACCGCTACGCGGTGCTGGCGTATCACGACGTGGAAGACGGCGCGGCGGACCAGCGCTACATGTCGGTGCGCACCAGCGCGCTTAACGAACAGTTCGCCTGGCTGAAGCAAAACGGCTATCAGCCGGTGTCGGTCGAGCAGATCCTGCAGGCGCAGAACGGCGGCCCGGCGTTGCCGAACAAGGCGGTGCTGCTGACTTTCGACGACGGCTACCGCAGCTTCTACAGCCGGGTATTCCCGTTGCTGAAGGCCTACAACTGGCCGGCGGTGCTGGCGCCGGTCGGCGTTTGGCTGGATGCGCCGGCCGACAAGCCGGTCGATTTCGGCGGCCTGATGACGCCGCGCGATCGCTTCCTCACCTGGCAGCAGGTGCGGGAAGTGTCGGACTCCGGGCTGGTGGAGATCGGCGCGCATACCTACGCCTCGCATTATGGCGGCATCGCCAACCCGCAGGGCAATACCGAACCGGCGGTCGCCAATCGGCTGTACGACGCCAAGCAGGGCCGCTATGAAAGCGAGACGGAATACCGCCAACGCATCGAGAAGGACGTGGCGTTGATCACCCGGCGCATCACCGCTGCCACCGGTAAGGCGCCGCGCGTGTGGGTCTGGCCGTACGGTGCGGCCGGCGGCGTGGCGCTGGATATCGCGCGCAAGCACGGTTACCGCATGGCGCTGACGCTGGAGAACGGGCTGGGAGACGTCAACGCGCCTGAGAACGTGCCGCGCATGCTGGTGGCCGGCAATCCGTCGCTGACGAGCTTCGCCCAGCAGCTGACGCAGATACAGAACCGACAGATCATGCGGGTGGCGCACGTCGATCTCGACTACCTCTACGATCCCGATCCGCAGCAGCAGGCCAAAAATCTCGACAAGCTGATCCAGCGCATCTACGACCTGCGCATCAATACCGTTTTCCTGCAGGCGTTCGCCGATCCAAAAGGCGACGGCAACGTGCGCGAGCTCTATTTCCCCAACCGCTGGCTGCCGATGAAGGCCGACCTGTTCAACCGGGTCTCCTGGCAGCTCTCGTCGCGCACCGGCGTGGCCGTGTATGCCTGGATGCCGGTGCTGGCGTTCGAGCTGGGGTCTGACGTGCCGCGCGTGCAGCGCCTCGATCCGCAAAGCGGGCAGCTGTCGGTAGACGACAAGCAGTATCGTCGCCTGTCGCCGTTCAGTCCGGTGGCGCGCCAGCGCATCGGTGAGATCTACGAGGATCTGGCGGCCCACGCCACTTTCAAAGGGATCCTGTTCCACGACGATGCGCTGCTGTCGGACTTCGAAGATGCCGGCCCCGAAGCCGTTGCGGCCTATCGCCAGGCCGGTTTCGCCGATTCGGTGGCGGCGATTCGTCAGGATCCGCAGGCGATGGCGCGCTGGACGCGCTTCAAGAGCCGGGCGCTGATCGACTTTACCCAGTCGCTGGCCGAACGGGTGCGGGCGATCCGCGGTCCGCAGGTGCAAACCGCGCGCAATATTTATGCGATGCCGGTACTCGATCCCGCCAGTGAAGCCTGGTTCGGCCAGAATTTAGCGGATTTCCTGCAGGCCTACGACTGGGTAGCGCCGATGGCGATGCCGCTGATGGAAAATGTGCCGCGCGCCGACAGCGGCCGCTGGCTGGATCAACTGGTGGGCAAAGTGGCCGCTTACCCCGGCGCGCTCGATAAAACGGTGTTTGAGTTGCAGGCTGTCGACTGGCGCAAGGAGCGCCGAATCAGCCTGGATGACGGTCAACTGCTGGCCGAATGGATGCGTCGCCTGCAGCGCAATGGCGCTCAGAGCTTTGGTTATTACCCCGACAACTTCCTCGACGATCGGCCTAAGCTGGATGCCGTTCGCCCGGTGTTGTCCTCAGCCTGGTTCCCACTGCCATGACCGATCGTTTAATTGCCTTATTTATCCTGTGTCTGGTGTTGAGCGTGCCTTTCGGCATTGTCCTGCTGTTTACCGGCGAAATGCTGCTCAACTTCGTGTTCTTCTGGCCGTTGTTCATGTCCGGCATCTGGATCGCCGGCGGCATCTATTTCTGGCTGCATCGCGAGCGGCATTGGCGCTGGAGCCCGAACATGCCCGCGCCGGCGCTGCCGGGCAACCCGTCGATCAGCGTGCTGATCCCCTGTTTCAACGAAGGGTTGAACGCGCGTGAAACCATTTCGGCGGCGATGGCGCAGCGCTATGACAATATCGAAGTGATCGCCATCAACGACGGCTCCAGCGATGACACCGCCGAGGTGTTGGACCAGTTGACGCTGGAGTTCCCCCGGCTGCGAGTGATCCATCTGGCGCAAAATCAGGGCAAGGCGATTGCACTGCAGGCGGGCGCAGCGGCGGCGCGCAGCGAGTATCTGGTGTGCATCGACGGCGATGCGCTGCTGGATCGCGATGCGGCAGCCTATTTGGTGGCGCCGCTGTTGGCCAATCCGCATGTCGGCGCGGTGACCGGCAATCCGCGCATCCGCACGCGCTCCACGCTGATCGGCCGCATCCAGGTCGGTGAGTTTTCGTCGATCATCGGCCTTATCAAGCGCACGCAGCGCGTTTATGGCCGCCTGTTCACCATCTCCGGCGTGGTCGCGGCGTTTCGTAAGCAAGCGCTTACCGATGTCGGTTACTGGAGTCAGGACATGATCACCGAAGACATCGACATCAGCTGGAAGCTGCAGCTGAAGCACTGGGCTATCTTCTTCGAACCGCGAGCGCTGTGCTGGATCCTGATGCCGGAGACCTTGCGCGGGCTATGGAAGCAGCGCCTGCGCTGGGCGCAGGGCGGCGCCGAGGTGTTTTTAAAGAATCTGCGCAACCTGTGGGCCTGGGAGCACCGGCATATGTGGCTGCTGTTCGCCGAGTATTGCCTCTCCACGCTGTGGGCGTTCACTTACCTGGTCAGCGTGCTGATTTTTCTGGTTGGACTGGCGATACCGCTGCCGGAGGGCATCCGCATTCACTCGCTGCTGACGCCGGCGTTTACCGGCCTGGTGCTGGGCGTGGTGTGCTTGCTGCAGTTCACCGTCAGTCTGCTGCTGGAGAAGCGCTATGAGAAGGGCTTTGGCCGCTCGTTGTTCTGGATCATCTGGTATCCGCTGGTGTATTGGCTGCTCAGCTTGCTGACCACGCTGGTGGCGTTTTCCAAAGTGATGTTGAAAGCTCGGCGCGGGCGTGCGCGCTGGATAAGCCCCGACCGGGGCATTGGGAGGATCAAAGAATGACGGACGTCCTGATTTATTCCGAGCGCGGCCTGCTGCCGCGCGTGGTAGACAGCCTGCTGACGCTTTTCGCCTGGTGCGGCTTTCTTTATCTGTTCAGCCGCGGCCTGATGTCGGTGATGGATCAGCACGGGGTGGGCTCCGCCCTGTCGCTGCTGGAAGTGATCTCGCTGTATATCATTGTGGCGTTGTTCAATGCCGTCACTCTGATCGCCTGGGCCAAATACAACCAGTATTTCTCCCGTCGCAGGGCGGCCGACCGCTGGCGGAAACAGCAACAGAACACCCACATCGGCTATATCACGCCGGAGCTGACCCGGCAGTTGCGGCGTTTGCCGATCGCCGTAGTGTCCCACAACAGCGGCGGCGGTATCAGCCAGGTTAGCGGCAGGCTGACGGCGGCCGAACCGGCAGCGAACAAGGTGGTGCAGCTGCGTTAATCGTCAGCGTTGCCGTCCGGCTTGCGGCGCAGCCCGTCGGGCGGCAACAGCAGGGCGCAGATCATCCCCGCCAGACTGAACAGCGGCAGCCAGCGCGCCACCGGGCCGGGAGAGTAATTGTTCAGCACCGAACACACATAGCACGCCACGGCCAGCGCCCATCCGGGCAGGCCGATATCGTTGAGCCGAAACGCGGTTTTGGCCATAAACCACGCCACCAGGCCAAAACAGAACAGCGCCCACACCATGATGCACAGCAGATACAGCAGCACCGAGACGAATTCCTCGGTATCGCCGTGCGCATGGGCGCGAAAATGGTTTTTATCCAGATAGGTCGACAGAAACGACAGTAGCACGATGCCAACGGCGAAGATCGCCAGCGAAAAAACAAAGGGTTTGCGCGAGATGCGCCCACGATAAAGGTCTTTGGCGAGTTGTCCGAGAGAGTCCATCACAATCCGTTGTCATAATCATTGACCGCCCGGCGGTGGCCGGATGGCAAGCAGCCGGGCATTTTATCGGGGTAAATGCGGGCGTCAAGGTGATAATTTTTCTCATTTAGTTGCGGTTGAGATTCCACGCGGCCGCATCGAGCGTCCCTTCACCGTGCAAAACGTCACAATTTGGCACGTTTGGCTACCTGGCGCGGTAATTGGCGGCATAATCCTGTTTGTTCGCGTTGAACAATGCATTAACATAACTCCCACTTATCTCTTGCATGGCTATATGGATATCCGATGCGTCACCTGGTTGCGCTTTTACCGCTGATTACCTTGCTTGCTGCCTGTAGCAGCACGCCGAAACCCAGTACCACCGCTACGCCGCAGAGCACCCCGGTAAAGGGCGGCTTTTTGCTGAGCCCGGCGCACAGCGGCGCGCCGCTGGGGGGGGATTTCGCCAATAACCCGAATACCGCGCGCTTTATCGATAAGATGGTGCAG
The DNA here is from genome assembly GCF_009900725.1 of Serratia sp. Z4. Lineage (NCBI taxonomy): Bacteria > Pseudomonadati > Pseudomonadota > Gammaproteobacteria > Enterobacterales > Yersiniaceae > Serratia > Serratia sp. Z4. The sequence goes on along the minus strand of NZ_JAAABD010000002.1, from coordinate 1,189,388 downwards.
GAACACGGCTTTGATCGGCAGCAGCTGCACGACGTGCTGGCGCAGGCACGGCGTTTGGATTCGGTGCTGCGGCTGATGGACAGGCAGGCGCCGACGCCGTCTACCCAGGGGCCAACCGGGCCGAATGGCTCCTGGCTGCGCTACCGCAACAAGTTCATCACCCCGGATAACGTGCAAAACGGCGTGGTGTTCTGGAATCAATATCAGGATGCGCTGCAGCGCGCCTGGCAGGTGTACGGCGTGCCGCCGGAGATCATCGTGGGGATTATCGGCGTGGAGACCCGCTGGGGCCGCGTAATGGGTAAAACCCGCATTATCGACGCGCTGGCGACGTTGGCCTTCGACTACCCGCGCCGCGCCGATTACTTCGCCGGTGAGCTGGAAACCTTCCTGCTGATGTCGCGCACCGAAGGTGACGATCCGCTCGAACTGCGCGGCTCCTTTGCCGGCGCGATGGGCTATGGGCAGTTCATGCCTTCTTCCTTCAAAAGCTATGCGGTCGACTTCAACGGCGATGGGCATATCAACCTGTGGGATCCGGTCGATGCCATCGGCAGCGTGGCCAATTACTTCAAGGCGCACGGCTGGTCCAAAGGCGAACCGGTCGCCATTCAGGCCAACGGCCAGGCACCGGGGCTGGAAAACGGCTTCAAGACGCGCTACTCGGTTGCCGCGCTGGCGGAAGCCGGCCTAAGCCCGCAGGGCTCGCTCGGCGATAATCAGGAAGCCAGCCTGCTGCGGCTGGACATCGGCACCGGCTACCAGTATTGGTATGGCCTGCCGAACTTCTACGTCATCACCCGCTATAACCACAGCACCCATTACGCCATGGCGGTATGGCAGCTGGGCGAGGCGGTCGGGCGCTCGGCGCGCGGCGGCTTCTGACGCTGCGTCAATAAACGAAAAAGGCCGCTTGCGCGGCCTTTTTTGCGTTCTGAGCAATCAGAAATCGTAGCGCAGGCGCACCACGGTCATATCGCCGAGGTTGTCGGTGCTCGATGTCAGCACGTGCTCCACGTCAACGCGGAAACCGTAGTCAAACTGCACGGTAACCCCGAGGCCGTTGTCGATGCGCTGGTAGTTGCGGCCGGTGATGTATTCCAGGCGGTCGCCCATGAAGTACGGCATCACCGATTTCACCGCGTACTGGCCAACCGGCACGGTATAACCGGCCAGGTATTCGATACCCCATGCGTCGCCGGCGAAGTAATTATTGATGTCGGCTTTCTTGGTGGTCAGGAAGTCGTTGTAGTAACCGCCGCCGAAGGTGAGGGTCCAGTTGTCCGGTTTCCAACTGATGGCGGTACCGAAAATGTTCTGGTCATAGCTCTTGCTGCCGCTGGTGGACGGATTGCGCATTTCGGCGCGGGTGTAGTTCCAGGCGGTGCCCCAGGTCAAATCCGGCGTAATGTGGTAATCCACGCCCAGTGAGCCGCCGCCTTTGCGCTTGTAGCGCAGGCCGTTGCCCGGCAGATAGTCGCTGTCGCTGAACAGGTACGAAGCGTAAACGTCCGCATCGCCGAAGCGGTTCTTGTACTTCAGCATTTTGCGTGAGCGGTAAGAGCCGTCGTAGTCACCGTTGATGCCGTTGCCCGGTGCCTGGGCCAGCATGTCGTAGTCCCAGATATCGGTTTTGGCACCCACCACGTCATAATAAACGCTGTTCTGTTGACCGAAGGTCATCTGGCCCCAGGTGTTGCTTTTCAGGCCGGTGTACAGCATGCGGCGGCTGGTGTTTCTCGCGCCGTCGGCATAGTGGTGATCCCAGTCGAACAGCGCCGGAATGTTCACGCCCAGCTCGTAGTAGCTGATCCAGCTGATATCGTCGAACAGGTAGTAGTCCGCCGCGAAACGGAAGCGGGTGCCGCCGTCGAAGCCGTTACGCTTGTAGGAGCCCTTGTCACCGTCGCCCGTCATGTTGTTGAACTGCGGACGGATACTGCCGCCAACGGTGAAGTTCAGGCGGCTGAGCGGATCGCCAGCCTGCGGATCCTGCTTCAGCAGGGTGATTTCCGCCTGAGCGGCGAACGACGCGCTGCCGATCGCCAGACCCAGCGCCACCGCTTGAGTCAATACGCGCAATTTCATTGCCATGTGTTATCCCTGTTTTATGTATGACCGCCCCCATCAGCGCCGCCATGCCGATGTTTTGCGCATAACGCTGCGTTTTCACGCATTTTGACGGTTTTTTTGGTGTTTTAGCGGCGGGCGGCATTTGTAACATAAACGGTAAAATAAATAATTACTTTTCTTGCTAATTATTGGCCGGTTTTTGACCATTTCGTGCGGTGAAAAGGGCCGCTTTTCATGCCTTTCGATTCGGATGAATTCATCTAACGCCAAGGTTTATATTTTTCATTTGTCAGTCATCGGCGTCAGCCTGTAATTTTATCCGTGCAAGAGATAATTAATTAAAGCCTGTCACCGCCGTATTAACGTTAGCCGCTTTCTGCGTAATCGGTCGGCAGGAATAAGCGATTGGGAGGTCGCCATGAGGAATCTGTTAATGTTGTTGGTGGGGCTGTTTTCATTACCGGCGATGGCGGCGGAATCGCACGTTTGTCATTCTCAAGCTTATGATTATGCAGAGGTTAGTAAGCTCAGGTTGTCTGACGACACCCTGTTTTCCTGCCGCGGCGTGGGGCGCCTGACGATCCCGGAACTGGCGCGCAAAGGATGGAAGGTGATTCATTTAGCGCAGCAAACTGAATATACCGACTCCGTCGACAGCGACGGCGAGGTTATTAAACTTTATCAGGAAATCGTGGTGTATAAAGAATAACGCGACGGCAGCCTGTTATTATTTCAACGGCGACGAGAACCCTATTATGAATGCAAGAATCGGTATTGACGGCAGAGCTGCCGCCGCCATGGTGATGCTTTGCGCCATCTGGGGAATGCAGCAGGTGGCGATCAAGGCTGCCGAGGCGGATGTGTCGGCGGTGCTGCAAATTGCCATTCGTTCGGGTCTCGCCGCGCTGGGGGTATACCTGTTGGCGCGTTGCCGCGGCGAGTGTTTCACCTGGGATCGCGCCACGCTGAGCGCCGGTCTGAGCGTAGGGGCATTGTTCGCGCTGGAGTTCTTTTTTGTCTCCGAAGGGCTGCGCTATACCAGCGCCTCGCATATGGCGGTGTTTTTGTACACCGCGCCGCTGTTTTCTGCCCTTGGCCTGCATTTCCTGAATCGTCAGGAGCGTCTGTCGCCGGTGCAGTGGCTGGGCATGCTCATCGCCTTTGGCGGTGTGGTGCTGGCCATATCGGGCATGGCCGAGGGCAGCGGCGGGGCCGATCGGCTGAAAGGCGATTTCTATGGCCTGCTGGCGGGGATCGCCTGGGGCGGTTCTACCCTGGTGATCCGTACCACGCGCCTGGCGGAGTGCCCGGCTAAACAGACGCTGCTGTTCCAGTTGACGGGCGCCTGTGTGCTGCTGTCGCTGCTGGCGCTGGCTACGGACAATTTGCACGTCGTCCTGAGCCCCGTGGCGTGGAGCAGCCTGTTGTTCCAAACGGTGATCGTGTCGTTTTTCAGCTACCTGATCTGGTTTTCATTGTTGCGCCGTTATCAGGCTTCCTCGCTGGGCATTCTCACCTTTATGACGCCGGTATTCGGCATCCTGGCGGGGGCCGTCATTCTCGGCGAACCGTTGCAAATTGAATTTGTATTGGGTGCTGTGTTGATCGTACTGGGGTTAGTCGTAGTGAGTTGTTCATATCTTATTTATGTTGACCGAAGGGTGGCACCAAAAATATAAATTATGGATGTTGATGTACAGAACTACCAAATAAGCTGCGAAAGCCAATTCATTATTCAGCTGCAAATATCCCGCTATGCCTGGGGCGTGCCGCTGATTACGCTCAGCGATAACGGTGATTTTACCGTGATAAGAAGCCGAGGTTGGTCGAGGTTGGCTAATGGGATGCAATTGGAGGTTTATTATTTTGCCAATAATTCTCTGCTGACCTGGGATAAAAACCGCAAAAATATCTCTTATTCAAAGGCCGGCCGGCTCTACGCCTGCGCGCTGCATTTTTCTTATTCCCCCAAAGTATGGCGATAATCCTCTGGCCATCAGCAGACCAGAGGGGAGATTTTCATGATCCACTGCTTAAACGCGAGGATCTTCGGCCACTGCCGCTCGGAGATGGTCGAGGTAAAATAGCAGTGCTCGCAGGGCACGGTCATGTCGGTGAACGGAATGATCAGTTCGCCGCTTTTGATCCAGTCCTGCACCAGATTGAGCCGCCCCATGGCGACGCCAAGGTGTCGCGTCGCGGCCAGCACGGCAAGATCGGAACGGTCGAACTCCATGCTTTTACTGTCGGTATCCAGCCCCAGCGCAAAGTGTTGCGACCAGGTTTGCCACTCATCTTCGCCGGAGTTGTAGCGATCGTGCAGCAGCGTGCAGAGGGCCAGGTTTTCCGGCGCATCGTACAGGTTATGCGTGGCGGCGTACTGCGGCGTGCAGATCGGCACCATTGATTCCTGCATAAAGGCTTCGTCCAGATGCCGCCCCGAGGGCAGTTTGCCGAAGTACATCGCCAGATCCACGCCGCGGTTGGCCAGGTTGATGATTTCCTGCCCGGTCAGAATATTGAGGTGAATGGTGGGGTGCTGGGCGATAAAGTCGCCGATGCGCGGCAGCAGCAGACATTGCACCAGGGATGGGTGCGAGTAGAGGGTCAAGGTCCCCGTCAACTCGCGATTTTTGATGTCCAGAATTTCTTGATTCAAGGTGTTGAAGGAACTGTCCAGCGCCCATTGCATGCGTTCGCCCTCCGGCGTCAGCGTAATCCGGCGATGAAAGCGTTGGAATAGCAGAAAACCCAATTCCTTTTCGAGCAAATTAATGCGGTGGCTCACGGCGCTGGGGGTGATCGACAATTCTTGCGCCGCCAGCGCAAAAGATAAATGACGGGCGACGCATTCGAAAGTATGCAGCCGGGAAAATTGATAGCTGGTCAGCGGGGTCGCCCGCTGCGAATGTTTTTTACTGGGGAACATGCTATTTCTCCATGCGCATAATCCGGCAATATTAACATTTAATGGCGCGGAGGATAAACCCAGGCTGATTGATATATTCAGTTTTTACGCTGAGAAATATCGTTATGTTGCAGGGGAATTAACTGGCTTGCATAACAACCGGAAATAACAGGTGGTGGGCGCGTTGAGTGAGAGGGTGATGATAATCTGCAATAGGACGAATATAATAAAAAGACGTGCCGTATAAGCAGCGAGTAAAGACGGTGTGCGGCAGCCTGAACGATAAAGGCTCATGTTCCCTGCGGGATATAGCGGTTTCACCGCAATAATTCGTCGCATGGCGACACAGAATACGCGTTAATTCCAGCGGCAAACGAGCGGAGGCATCAATCGATAATACTGCGTCCCTCAGGCCGATAGAACCGCGCCCGGTGGCTACCCACCGGGCGCGGCATTCAGGGAAAAGCGGTTTGTTCGCCGGCGCGCATCAACGGCGGCGCAGCAGCAGGCCGGTCAACAGGCCTGCGCCGGCAATGAGGGCCAATGCGGCGAGGGGGTTTTTCTTCATCATGTTGCCGGCGCAGCTCAGGGCATCGCCGTATTTTTCTTGCAGCACGCCCGCTGCCTGGCGCGCGGCGCCTTCGGCCTGCAAACGTTCGTTGCCGGTGACGTCGCCCGCGATTTCCTGCGCCTTGCCCGCCACTTTTTCCATCATGCCATTGGCTTTTTCGCTGTTCATTGTGATGCGCTCCTAAGGTTCGATCCGTTTGGCTTCCGCACAGGACGGAAGCCTGCATTTGCACCGCCATGTTATGCACTTCACTTTTGGCCTATAAGGGGCGTTTGCATCGGTTTGGGTAGTGCATTTGCAGGCTACTTGCCATTCCTGAAGGCCAGCACACCGGTAAACAGCCCGCGTTCTCTGGCCCAGACGATGGCTTCGCTGCGGCTATGCACGCCGAGTTTGGAATAGACCGTCGCGACATGGTTGCGGATGGTGTTGAGCGCCAGATTGAGACGCGCCGCGATTTTCTTGTCCGGCAGCCCCTCGCAAATCAATTCCAGCACATCGCGCTCGCGCGGCGTGAGATCGCTGGCGGTAAATCCAGCCTGGTCGGGCCGATTGATGCTTTTCACGTTGGCCAATTTTTCGATCAGGGTTTGGCTGAACCAGGAGGCGTCCTGCATCACTTCTTCGATGGCGCTTACCAGCTCCAGCTCCGAGCGTTTGCGTTCGGTAATGTCCATGAGCACCAGCAGATAACAGGGCGCATTGTGGATGCTGACGGCATCCGCCGAGGCCACACAGTCAATCGACTCGCTCCCTTTCTTGCGCACCCGGATGTCCAGCCCTTCGACGTTGCCGCTTTTTTCCAGGGCGGCAAACAAACGGCGGTTCGCCTCCGGATCGTCAATAAACGGGATCTCTCCGACCGTCTTGCCGATCAAGTCTTCGGCGTCGTACTCGGTGGTGCGGGTGAAGGCTTCGTTGACATCCAGCACGCGCCGCTCGTGCGCGGTACATAACAACGTCGGCACCGGGCTCAGGCGAAATGCCTTGGCAAACCGTTCTTCACTTTCTCGCAGCGCCGATTCTGCCTGGCGCCGGGGTTCGAGATCGGTAAACGTGAATAGCATGCAGTCGTCTTCATTGATATCCAAGGGTTGGCCGGCAACCACCACCAGCTTGCTTCCGCCGCCGGGCAGCTTCAGCTCGGCCTCCATCTGCGGAATGGTAGCGCCTTCCCCCAGGCGCTGAACGGCCAGTTCTTTGTGCTCCGCCTGTTCCAAAACGTCGAGTTCATAAACCGAACGCCCCATGACCTGTTCACGTTGGTAACCGGTCATATCAAGGAACCCCTGGTTGACCTTGACGTAACGCAGGTCGCTTAGCCGACAAATGACTGCCGGTGCCGGATTGGCGTTGAAGGTTTTTTCAAAGCGCTGTTCGGCGCTGGCCCACTCCGTCGCGTCGCTCAGGATCAGTGCCAGCAGCTCCGGTTGCCCCTGCGCATCGGTGATAATCAGGCTCCGCAGGCGGTGCACCCAGAAGCTGTCCGGATCGTCGACCTGCCGAACCTCCACCACCACATCGGTGAAGGTTTCGCCTTCGGCAACCCGGTTCAGCGGGTACTGTTCCAAAACCAGCGGATGATTGTTGCGATAGCGCAGGGCAAAACGCGCCGCGTATTCGCCGGCATTGGCCCCCAGAGCTTTCTGATGACTCACGCCATGCATGGTCAACGCGGCCTCGTTGGCCCATAGCAAGGTTTGATCGGTATCCGTCAGGATCACGCCGTCGGACAAGCCGGAGATGATTTGCTGCAGGTGGCCGCGGTGGGTTTCGCTGGCCAAAACGGATTGGCTCATGTGTTCTCCGCTAGACAGAAGGGGGCGGCCTCTTAAGGCGGCCGCGGGTTACGCTATTCGCTGAGCAGCTTAGTGCATAACGTGCGTATTCGCAGGGTATAAATGCACCAGGCATTCTGATGCAAATGAACCGGGACGGCCGACGACGCCGCGCGGCAGACTGAATTTGTCTGCGCGGTTACCCGCCGTGCGTGCAATCACTTGTCCAGAAAATATAAGGAACAACGATGACCACTGTCTATGAATCAAATCGCTTAGCGTTTCAGGTGTCATGGGGCTCGATATTGGCCGGGAGTGCCGTGGCGCTGGTGACTTATCTGACCTTCAGCGTGCTGGGCACGGCTATTGGTGCCCAGGCCGTGGATATGATGCAAAAGGGCAACCCGCTGAGCGGCTTTGGCACCGGCACCGGGATCTGGCTGCTGGTTTCAACGTTGGCATCGCTGGCCGCAGGCGCGTTCGTCGCCGGCCGCTCCGCACCGAATCGCGGCGGCTTGCATGGCTTGCTGAGCTGGGCGATCACCACCTTGTTGACCACCTGGCTGATGGTTTCATTGGCGAGCGGCGTAGTGGGGCTGGCGGGAAGCGCGGTGGGTAAAGGGCTTTCGCTGGCAGGCAGCGGCCTGGCGGCGGCAGCGCCAAACGTAGGCGAAGGCCTCAAGCAACAGCTGGATAAAAAGGGCATCAGCCTTGACTGGGGAAGCCTGGAAAATCAGTTGAACGCCACCCTTAAGCAGACCGGTAAGCCGGAGCTGGATCCTGCTCGGTTGGAGCAGAGAGCCAATCGGGCGGCCGCCGACGGCAAACAGTCGGCCGTGGATGCCGCGGCCGATCCGGCGCAGTCCGCCACCGAGCTTAAGCAGTGGTTCGAGCGCGTCAAGCAGTCCGGTGAGCCGGCGTTGAGCGCCGCCGATAAGGACGCGCTGGTGAATATCGTTGCGGCACGCACCGGCAAGAGCCGCGATGAAGCGAGCCAAATCGTCGATAACTACGCCCAGGCTTACCAGCAGGCGGCGCAGAAGGTGGAAAAACTCAAGGCCGAGGCTGAGCAGAAAGCGCGTGAAGCGGCCGATGAAGCGGCCAAACAGCTGTCTCGCGCCGCGTGGGGTTCGCTGTTGGTGCTGCTGTTGGGCGCTGCGTTGAGCGCCGGCGTGGGGCGGATTGCCGAATCAACCCGCCGCACTGTCGCGGTAAGTTGAGATGAAAAAAAACCTGTCGTGCATCTCGCTGAATTATCGAAAAGTAGCGGGGGCCTCTGCTCCCGTGCTCGTCATCGATTTCTGCAACGAGAACAACGAGCGTTATACCTTGCGCTACAACCTGCCGCCGGATACCCCGGAACGCACCGAGCGGCGGGTATCTTTGCTGCTGTACCTGTTGCGCAAGCACAGGTCCGCAGAGATCGACAACCTGGCTGATTAATCAGGCCGTTAATGAAAAGCCCAGCCTCGCGTGCTGGGCTTTTTGTTTGCGGCCGCAGGCCGTTCTGACAACAAGGCGCGGGCGAGTCGGCTCGGCATTTTACCGGGGGAGAGATGGGCGATTCATGGGAGTAGGCAGGGTTCCCAATGGGCGCGGTTTGTAAAACAGGGCATCGAGCAAGGTTTGTTAAAATATCCGTTTTCTCTGCGCAGGAACGATAAAAAAGAAACGCGCTATCGCGACGCGAGATTATTGAGACCGATGTTCAGCCTTGAGCTTATCCCTCCCGTCTTCTTTTACTGTCGGTCATACTTTATATCTCTTTCGCAGTACGTTTTATCGGCGGGCCAGGCATATAAAATGCGTTTTCATTTGTGATGATGAAATTCCTATTCGGCCATGCAATCTGGCTGTAAAAAACACTTTAAGGTAAAACAATTATCAAAAAGTGTGATTCTGCCTGGTGTGGCAAGTGCATCTTTGATGAGTGCACTTTACGCGAGTTGATTTTGTTTTATGGGTTTCTTGCGGAGAGATTTATATAACATGATCATTTTCAGTTATTTATGCGATAGTTTTTCCCATACCGAAAAAAATGAATTGACAGGCTGGTTTTTTTTAGGATTAATCTTAATGACTTGGTTTGGTTGGTTAACGATTTTAATAAAAAGGACGCAAATCTTATAAAAGCAAGGAGCACATATGGATTACAGAAAAGATATTCTTTTGCAGGTGTTGGAGTATATGGAAAAGAATATTGTCGAGGGGCTGACAGTTGAAAAGGTTTCCATTATCTCAGGTTACTCTAAATGGCATTTGCAACGGCTGTTTAAGCATTATTTTGGTATAACGTTAGGGACTTATATAAGGAATAGAAAACTGAGTCGCTCTGCTATTCTGCTCAAACAGCACCAAGGGAACATATTGGATGTCGCCCTGGCATCCGGGTTTGCCTCTCAGCAATGTTACACGCGGGCATTCAAACGTTTCTTTGGCGAAACGCCCAACAGCTTTAGAAACAGCCGGGGATGGGATTTTTCCACGCAGATCCCGCCGTATGGCAACGATAAGAAACCCTACTTCTACCACACGGTCATGCCGGATGACATTGAGATGTTAAAGCATTACAAATCACTGAATTTTCATTCTATAAGAAAATTCAGAGATACCGGCGACATTGCACGGACCAATGAAAAATGGTTAAGCAAGCAGCGGGGGGGATGTAATGTGGAAAAGAACAGGAGTAATAAATGGCATTCCAACAGCAAGGGGCAAGAGGTTTTTCATTCCATCTTTAACTTCTATATCCCTATGGGTAAATATATTGTCATCCCCTTTACGGGGGAGCTTTCAGAATATATTGACTTTTTCGATGTAATGTATGACGCTTATCTGCCTGCCATCAATGTCAAAATGAGGGAGAGCTTTTTTATAGAGTTATATAGGCAAGAGGATCTAAATGGCAAGGTTGTCAATGTCGATATACTTATTCCTGTGACATAGTGATGAGGCAAGAAGATATCATGAATAGAGAAAAAACTCTCGACTCGATTAATAAGCGCCATCCAGCTCGCTTTATGCTACCTTCTATATTGTCTGAACTTGGTCGAACAATCGTTGCCGGCTCAGGCTGGCAAGCCATTCAATTAACTGCGGTGTTAATTTCTCTCATGTTTTCAGGAAATGCGATGGCCAATAATCGGGAACATCAGCAAATAGCGTTAGTCGGTACCTGGACCCATATTCCGAATGCGCCTGCGGTGCAGAAACCGGCAAGACCCAGTGAAGGGCTCTATCGCCTGGCGGTTAATGGCGACGGCACGTTAACGCTGCTCGACGTGGTTAAAATGAACAGCCCATCGTGGATCGTAAAATCTCGCGATGGCCGTTTCGCCTATGCCACCAATGAGGAGAACGCGGGAACGGTGACCGCCTTGGCAATAGACGAAGCCGGCAGCGTGCGGGTGCTGAATACGGTGAGCAGTGCGGGCCAGCAGCCGACGCATGCCACCCTCAGTCCGGATGGCAAGTTTCTGTTTGTCGCCAACTACTCCGTCGCCAAAGGCGGCGCGGGGATGACGGTATTGCCAATTGGCAGTGACGGCAAACTGGGTGAACAGGTGCAGCATTATCCGTTTATATCAGGTTCTGGCGCCGTGCAGGGGCGTCAGGAAGGGGGCCATGCGCACTCAACCATCTTCAGCCGCGATGGTAAATATCTGTATGCGGCGGATCTCGGCGGGGACAAGCTGCACGCCTATCGCTATCGCTCGGATAGCGCACAGCCGCTGCAGGCGGACGCATCGCGCGATGTCAGCTTTGCGCCAGGCGCCGGCCCAAGGCACATGGTGTTCTCGCCGAAAGGCGAGTATGCCTATGTCATCACCGAAATGGCGGGTGAAATCGAGGTGTTTACCGTCAGCGACCATCGATTGACGCAACAAGGGAAAGTGAAACTGAACGGCGGGCAGGATTCAGCGGAGGCGAAAAGCGGCGGAGCCATTATCCTCAGCCCGAGCGGCAGATATCTTATTGCCACCAATCGCGGTGCCGATAACCATTTGCTGATATTAAAAATTGGTGGGGATGGGCTGCCAGGGGAGACGAGGCGCTATGAGGCCGGCGGCATTGAACCGCGTGCGCTCGCTTTCGATGCCACCGGCAAGCATCTTTATGTCACGAATGTGTTCACCAATACCGTTACGCTGTTCGATTTCGATGATGAGACGGGCGAGTTGAAGGCCAGAGGCGAGGCGGCGACGATTGCTACGCCGACGGATATTAAGTTTTTTAATTAACGCCCATCATAACGCGCGGGGGAAATCGGATCTGAGGCGTGGAGAAGGGGGATTGCGGGTGCCGATGATGGGGAATGGCTTGATAATAAATAATGGTGTCCCCGACTGGAATCGAACCAGTAACTAGCCCTTAGGAGGGGCTTGTTATATCCGTTTAACTACGGGGACGCTGCGGGCCGGCAACCGAAGCTGCCGGGGCATTATACCTTTTTTTACCCGCAGAATAAGCGCTTAGCGGTGCGTTTGCTCAATACCTCGCCAGTTAGCGCCGAAATTTCCTCGCCTGACCGACGGCGATCACGGTTTTTCCCCGCCGTGGCGCCGTTTTTCCTCTTGCTGCCGCTCCGCCCGTTTTTGGGCGCTCAAATCGTTGCGGATCTGCGCATGGCTTATCAACGCAAAGATAAAGGTGCCGCCGATGATGTTGCCCGCCAGCGTTGGCAGGGCGAACGCATAGACGAATTCCTGCCACCCAATCGCGCCGTTGAACACCAGATAGAGGATCTCTACCGAACCGACCACGATATGGGTCAAATCGCAAATCGCTACCAGGTAGGTCATCAGCACGATCACCCAGATTTTCGCCGCGCCGGCGGCCGGGATCATCCACACCATGGTGGCGATGATCCAGCCGGCCAGGATGCCGTTGGCGAACATTTCTCCCGGCGTATGGCGCATCACCTCTTCGCCCAGGCTGATGAAGGCGCCGCGCGTCCCGGCGTCGAACAGCGGCATATGGGTAAACGCCAGCGCCGCCAGCCCGGTGCCGATCAGGTTGCCGAGCAGCACCACGCCCCACAGGCGCAGCAAAATAAGCAGGTTGCGCGGCGTGGGCTTATGCATGATCGGCAACACCGCCGTGACGGTATTTTCGGTAAACAGCTGCTGGCGCGCCATAATGACAATGATAAAACCGAAGGTGTAGCCGAGGTTCTCGAGGAAGAAACGGCTGGGATCGTCCGGCAGGCGGGCGTGGAAAATGCCTTTCGCCGCCAGCGAGGCGCCCATCGACAGCCCGGCGGCGATCGCCGACCACAGCAGCGCCAGCCCGTCGCGCTCCAGCTCTTTTTCGCCTTCCATCCGGATCTGTTCATGCACCGCCGCCGCGCGCGACGGCAGATTTTCTTCCCTGACTTCGATTTCGCGCTTGCCCTGTTCCTGCTCTTCGCTCTCTACCCGCATCGTCTCATCCTGCTCGTGCTCCTGGCGTTGCTGTTCGTTCATGCTGTCGCTCCTGCTCAATAAGGGTGAGGTCACGTCATTAAGCGTAGTTGCCCAGCCTAAATGCGGCGAAATACAGAAAAAGGTAACAAGAGTTAAAATCCGCCGCTTTTTTCCGCGCATTCTTGATCCTGCTCGCCATATTGGCCCCCCGGCGCGCCCGCCGCAGGCTGCGTGTGGGGAAAGGCTTATGCTATGATTCGCTATCCCAAAGAAAAATATGAGTTCCCCGATGCTGGAAGCCAAAAGTCTGAGTTGCGTGCGCGATGAACGCATCCTGTTTAGCGAGCTAAGCTTTTCAGTTCAGCCGGGCGATATCATTCAGGTAGAAGGGCCGAACGGCGCGGGCAAGACCAGTTTGCTGCGCATCCTCGCCGGTCTGGCGCGGCCGGACGGCGGTGAGGTGTGCTGGCGCGGGCGCAACACGCTGCGCGATCGCGCGGCGTATCAGCAAGATTTGCTGTTTATCGGCCATCAACCGGGCATCAAAGCCGTATTGACACCCTTCGAAAATCTGCAGTTTTATCAGGCGGTGCGCGGCGCGGCCGAGCATCAGGCCATCTGGCGCGCGTTGGAGCAGGTGGGATTGGTGGGCTACGAAGATCTGCCGGTGGCGCAGCTTTCGGCCGGGCAGCAGCGACGGGTGGCGCTGGCGCGATTGTGGCTCAGCGCGGCGCCGCTGTGGATCCTCGATGAACCGTTGACGGCAATCGATAAACAGGGCGTGGCCGAGTTGATTAGCCTTTTTGAACAACATGCGCAGCGGGGCGGCATGGTATTGTTGACCACGCATCAGGATTTGGCCGGCGTCAGCCAAACGGTGGGCAAAATTCGTTTGGCGGAACACGACGCGGGGAGTTTGTGATGTTTTTGACTCTGGTGCGTCGCGAATTGAAGATCGCCTGCCGTAAAGGGTCGGAGATCGTCAACCCGCTGTGGTTTTTCCTGATTGTGATCACGCTGTTCCCGCTGGGGATTGGCCCTGAACCGCAGCTGCTGGCGCGCATTGCGCCGGGCATCGTGTGGGTGGCGGCGCTGCTGGCCTCGCTGCTGTCGCTGGAGCGGCTGTTTCGCGACGATTTCCTCGATGGCTCGCTGGAGCAGCTGTTGCTGCTGCCGACGCCGCTGCCGATGACGGTGCTGGGAAAAGTGTGTGCTCACTGGGTCGTGACGGGATTGCCGCTGCTGATCCTGTCGCCGCTGGTGGCGCTGCTGTTGTCGCTTGATATGCAAACCTGGCTGGCGATGGCGGGGACGCTGCTGCTCGGCACGCCGACGCTGAGCCTGATCGGCGCTATCGGCGTGGGGCTGACCGTCGGCCTGCGCAAAGGGGGCGTGCTGCTCAGCCTGCTGGTGCTGCCGCTGTATATCCCGGTGCTGATCTTCGCCACTGGCGCGATCGACGCCGCCGCGATGGGTATGCCGATTGATGGTTACCTGGCGATACTCGGCGCGATGCTGGCGGGCAGCGTGACATTGGCGCCGTTTGCCGCCGCAGCGGCGCTGCGAGTGAGCGTGCACTAGCTAACAAATTGAATGAACAGACGGGGCAAGGCCGGCAAGAGCGTACCCCGCAGAAGATTTTCGCCGTTTCGAACGCTCGAGGCGGCCGACGCATAAAAATTACCGTGAGCACTGACGACAATGTGGAAATGGTTACATCAACTGGCGCGGCCTGAACGGCTGTATCACGTCTGCGGCCGCTTTATCCCCTGGCTGGGGCTGGCGGCGGCGGCCTGCCTGCTGCTTGGCTGGGCATGGGGCTTTGGCTTCGCGCCGAAGGATTATCAGCAGGGCGACAGCTTCCGCATCATTTATATTCACGTGCCGGCGGCCATGTGGTCGATGGGCATCTACGCCTCGATGGCGGTGGCGGCGTTTATCGGCCTGGTGTGGCAGATGAAAATGTCCGATACCGTGGTGGCGGCGATGGCGCCGATCGGCGCGGTGTTCACCTTTATCGCGCTGGTGACCGGCTCCGCCTGGGGTAAGCCGATGTGGGGTACCTGGTGGGTGTGGGACGCGCGTCTGACTTCCGAGCTGGTGCTGCTGTTCCTCTATATGGGCGTCATCGCGCTGTATAACGCCTTCGAAGACCGCCGCCTGGCGGGCCGCGCCGCCGGCATTCTGGTGCTGGTGGGCGTGGTGAATATCCCGATCATCCATTTCTCCGTCGAATGGTGGAATACGTTGCATCAGGGTTCGACCAATATGCAGCAATCCATCGCGCCAAGCATGCGCACCCCGCTGCGCTGGGCGATCCTCGGCTATCTGCTGTTGTTTGTCACGCTGACGCTGATGCGCCTGCGCAATCTGATCCTGTTCCAGGAGCGCCAGCGCCCGTGGGTCGCCGGGCTGGTGAATAAGGAGCGTCAGTCATGAATGCCGCATTTGATTCCTGGTCGGCGTTTTTCGCCATGGGCGGTTATGCCTTTTATGTCTGGCTGGCGGTCGCCGCCACGCTGATTTCGCTGTTGGGGCTGGTGGCGCACACCGTCTGGCAGCGGCGGCAGTTGCTCGCCGAGATCGGTCGCCGTCAGGCGCGCGAACGGCGCATTCGCCATGCGCAACAGTCAAAACAAAAATCCGCCGCACCGCGGGAGAAATCATTGTGAATCCACGTCGTAAAAGCCGCCTTTATCTGGCGATCGTTGTGCTGATCGGCATCGCGCTGACCGCAACCCTGATGCTGTACGCGCTGCGCTCCAACATCGATCTGTTCTATACCCCGGGGGAAATCCTGCAGGGTAAGGGCGAAAACCATGAGAAGCCCGAAGTCGGCCAGCGGCTGCGCATCGGCGGCATGGTGATGCCCGGCTCGGTGAAACGCGATCCCAATACGCTGCAGGTCAGCTTCAAGATTTACGACGCGCGTGGCGCGATCGGCGTAACCTACACCGGCATTCTGCCGGATCTGTTCCGTGAAGGGCAGGGCGTGGTGGCGCAAGGGGTGCTGGGCGAGGGCAACGTGGTCAATGCGCGCGAAGTGCTGGCCAAACACGACGAGAAATACACGCCGCCGGAAGTGGCCGACGCGATGAAAGAGAATCACAAAGGGCCGGCGGAAGCGTATAACGCGCCGCAGGCGGAGGGCGCCAAGTCATGATGCCGGAACTGGGCAGTTTTCTGCTGTGCCTGGCGCTGGCGATCGCGCTGCTGCTGAGCATTTACCCGCAGTGGGGCGCGGCGCGCCAGGACAGCCGCATGATGGCGGTGGCTCGGCCGCTGACCTATGGCATGTTCGCGGCGATTGCGCTGGCGTTCCTGTGCCTGGTGCATGCTTTCGTGGTCAACGATTTTACCGTCGCCTACGTGGCCACCAACTCCAATACCCAACTGCCGGTGTATTACCGCATCGCCGCCACCTGGGGGGCGCACGAAGGTTCGCTGCTGCTGTGGGTGCTGCTGCTGAGCTGCTGGTCGCTGGCGGTGGCGTTGTGCAGCCGGGCGATGCCACAGGACGCGGTGGCGCGGGTGTTGTCGGTGATGGGCATGATCACCGCCGGCTTCCTGCTGTTCATCATCATGACCTCCAACCCGTTCACCCGCACGCTGCCGAACTTCCCGATCGACGGCAGCGATCTCAACCCGCTGCTGCAGGATATCGGCCTGATCTTCCACCCGCCGCTGCTGTATATGGGCTATGTCGGCTTCTCGGTCGCTTTCGCATTCGCCATCGCCTCGCTGATGGCCGGCCGGCTCGACACCGCCTGGGCGCGCTGGTCGCGCCCGTGGACCACCGCCGCCTGGGTGTTCCTCACGCTGGGCATCGTGCTGGGATCGGCCTGGGCCTACTATGAGCTGGGTTGGGGCGGTTGGTGGTTCTGGGATCCGGTGGAGAACGCCTCCTTTATGCCGTGGTTGGCCGGCACCGCGCTGATGCATTCGTTGGCGGTGACCGAGAAACGCGGCACGTTCAAAGCCTGGACGGTGTTGCTGGCGATCACCGCCTTCTCGCTGTGCCTGCTGGGCACCTTCCTGGTGCGCTCCGGCGTGCTGGTCTCGGTGCACTCCTTCGCCTCCGACCCGGCGCGCGGCATGTTTATTCTCGCCTATCTGATGATCGTCATCGGCGGTTCGCTGCTGCTGTACGCGGTCAAGGGCGGCCAGGTGCGCAGCCGGGTGCAGCACGAGACCTTCTCGCGCGAGACCTTCCTGCTGGGCAACAACGTGCTGCTGATCGCCGCCATGCTGGTGGTGCTGTTGGGCACGCTGCTGCCGCTGGTGCACAAACAGCTGGGGTTGGGCAGCATCTCGATCGGCGAGCCGTTCTTCAACACCATGTTCACCTGGCTGATGGCGCCGCTGGCGCTGCTGTTGGGCATCGGGCCGCTGGTGCGCTGGCGCCGCGATGAGCCGGGCAAACTGTGGCGCCGCCTCGGCGTGGCGCTGCTGGCGACGCTGGTGCTGTCGATTCTGCTGCCGTGGTTGCTGCAGGACAGCATCGCCGGCATGACGGTGGTGGGCCTGATTATGGCGCTGTGGGTGATCATTCTGACGCTGATGGAGCTGCATGAGCGCGCCACCCACCGCCACGGTTTCTGGCGCGGTCTGCGGCAGCTGTCTCGCAGCCACTGGGGCATGGTGCTCGGCCACCTCGGCGTGGCGGTGACGGTAATCGGCATCGCCTTCAGCCAGAATTACAGCGTGGAGCGCGACGTGCGGATGAAGGCCGGCGACAGCGTGGATATCCACAACTATCACTTCGTGTTCCGCGACGTGCATGACATTCGCGGCCCGAACTACAGCGGCGGCGTCGGCATCATCGACGTCACGCGCAACGGCAAGCCGGAGGCGACGCTGCACGCGGAGAAACGTTACTACAGCGTGGCGCGCAGCATGATGACCGAGGCGGCGATCGACGGCGGGTTCAGCCGCGATCTGTACGCGGCGCTGGGCGAGGAGCTGGAAGACGGTTCCTGGGCGGTGCGCCTGTATTACAAACCCTTCGTGCGCTGGATCTGGTTCGGCGGTGTCTTTATGGCGATCGGCGGCCTGCTGTGCATTCTCGACCCGCGTTATCGCATGAGCAAAAAGCTCAAGCGTGAAGGCAAACTGGAGGCGCAATCATGAAGCGTAAGCTGCTGTTTATCCCGTTGGTGCTCTTCCTGCTGCTGGTGGCGGCCCTGATGGTGCAGCTCACGCGCAACGCGGGCGGCGAAGATCCGACCATGCTGGAGTCGGCGCTGATCGGTAAGCCGGTGCCGACCTTCAGGCTGGAATCGTTGGATCAGCCGGGCAAAACCTACGATCAGGCGGTGCTGCGCGACGGCAAGCCGATCTTGCTCAACGTCTGGGCCACCTGGTGCCCAACCTGCCGCGCGGAACATCAGTATCTCAATACGCTGGCGGCGCGCGGCGTACGGGTGGTCGGCCTGAACTACAAAGACGATCGCGCCAAGGCGGTGACCTGGCTCAACTCTCTCGGCAATCCCTACGCCCTCAGTCTGTACGACGGCGACGGCATGCTGGGGTTGGATCTCGGGGTGTACGGCGCGCCTGAGACCTTCCTTATCGACGGCCAGGGGATTATTCGCTATCGCCACGCCGGCGACATGAATGAGCGCGTCTGGCAGCAGGAAGTGCTGCCGCTGTATAAAAAGTACGGGGGTGAGGCATGAGGCTGATTGTTCTGCTGTGCGCCGCGCTGCTGAGCTGGAGCGCCGCCGCGGCGATCGATACCTATCGCTTCAACTCCGTCGAGCAGGAGCAGCAGTATCGCGAGTTGACCGAACAGCTGCGCTGCCCGAAATGCCAAAACAACAGCATTGCCGATTCCAACGCCATTATCGCCGCCGACATGCGCACCAAGGTGTACGAGCTGATGATGCAGGGGCAAAGCAAGCAGCAGATCATCGATTACATGGTGGCGCGTTATGGCAACTTCGTCACCTACGAGCCGCCGGTAACGCCGGCGACGCTGATCTTGTGGATCGGCCCGCTGCTGTTCGTATTGATCGGCGGGGCAGTGGTGATCCTGCGCACCCGTCGCAAGCCCGACGCGGCGGTGGACGATGCATTCTCCGAACGGGAACGGCAGCGCCTGGCTGCGCTGTTGCAAGAGACTGACAGGAAGAAACCCTAATGGCTTTTTGGCTGATTATTTGCGTGTTGCTGGCCGGCGCTGCCGCGTTGCTGGTGGTGCCGGCGATGCGCCTCGGCAAGCAGAGCGCCGCCACGCGCGATGCGCTGAACAAGGCGTTTTATCAGGATCGCCTCAGCGAGTTGGAGCAGGATGAGCAGCAGGGCGTGGTGGCCGAGCGCCCGGAACTGGTCAAAGAGCTGCAACAGAACCTGTTGAACGACATCCCGGCCGAGCAGATGGCGCAGGCGAAGCCGATCAACCGCTGGGCGCTGGTGCCGGGCGTGCTGTTACTGCTGGCGGTGACCGTTGGCTTTTATCTGAAAACCGGCGGGCTGGCGCAGGTGCTGGACTGGCGTCTGGTGCAGGCGCAAATGCCGGAATTGCGCGAGCGCGTTGCCAATGAGCGCGCCAAACCGCTGAGCATGGAAGAGATTGCTCGCCTCGGGCTGGGGCTGCGCACCGCGCTGCAACAGGACGATCGCAACATCAGTGACTGGATGATGCTGGGGCGCGTCGGCATGGCGCTGAATAATGCCACCACCGCTACGCAGGCGTTTGCTCATGCTTATCAATTGGATCCGAATAGTCTGGAAGTGCGGCTCGGCTATGCCGAGGTCTTGACGCGCTCCAACGATCCGGAGGATAACAAGCAGGCGGCGCAGCTGTTGCGGCGCATGATCGCGGAAAACCACGGCGATCCGCGGGTGCTGAGCCTGCTGGCGTTCAATGCCTTCGAACAGGGCGATTTCAAGCAGGCGATCGGCGCCTGGCAGGTGATGCTGCAGCTGCTGCCGGCCAACGATCCGCGCGCGGAAGTGATAAAGCGCAGTATTGCACAAGCAAAAGCCCAGGCAGGCGGAGAAAATGTTAAACTGAATGTGACCGTTGCGCTGTCACCGCAGGCGGCGAAAGCCATGCCGCCGCAGGGGACGCTGGTCATTTCGGTCACCGACGGCGTCAGCCCGGTGCCGGTCGCGGTAAAACAATTGCCGCTGAGCCGTTTTCCGCTGTCTTTCTCACTGGATGACAGCAACGCCATGATGCCCGAGCGTCTGCTCTCGGCGCAGCATCAGGTGCAGGTGCGTGTGCGCCTCTCACAGGACGGATTGGCCACGCCGCAGCCGGGGGACTGGTTCGGCGAAAGCTCGCTGCAGACATTCAGCGGTAAAGAGCAGGTTAGCGTTCAGATAAACAAGCAGGTCCCTGAAAAATAAGACCGAACGTGTTTTTATGGAGAAAAATATGAACTTTCGCCTGACTGGGGTGGCATTCGCAACGGTATTACTGGTGGGCTGTGCCAGCGCGCCAGACAACGATCCGCAAGGGCGTTCCGATCCGCTGGAAGGATTTAACCGGACGATGTTCGACTTCAACTACAACGTCCTGGATCCTTATATCCTGCGTCCGGTCGCGGTGGCCTGGCGTGACTACGTGCCGATGCCGGCGCGTAACGGCATCAGCAACTTCACCTCCAACCTGGAAGAGCCGGCCAGCATGGTCAACGCCTTCCTCAAGGGCGATCCCTACCGCGGGATGATCCACTTCAACCGTTTCTTCCTGAACACCCTGCTCGGGATGGGCGGCCTGATCGACGTGGCCGGCATGGCCAACCCGAAACTGGCGCGCGAAGAGCCGAACCGCTTCGGCAGCACGCTGGGCCATTACGATGTGGGTTACGGCCCGTACGTGATGCTGCCGGGCTACGGCAGCTTCACGCTGCGTGACGAAGGCGGCGATTTTGCGGATACGCTGTATCCGATGCTGAGTTACCTGACCTTCTGGATGTCGGCGGGCAAATGGGTGGTCGAGGGTATCGAAACCCGCGCTCAACTGCTGGATTCCGACGGCCTGCTGCGCAACTCCTCCGATCCTTATGTCATGGTGCGCGAAGCTTACTTCCAGCGCCACGACTTCATCGCCAACGGCGGTTCGCTCAAGCCGGAAGAGAACCCGAACGCCAAGGCGATTCAGGGCGATCTGGACGAGATCGACTCGCAGTAACCGCCGGCCTTATGCCAATGAAAACCCGCCGTCTGGCGGGTTTTTTTACGCCCGCGGCGAGCGACAGGCAAAGAAAAAGCGCCCCGCGGGGCGCTTTGGCATCCATCTCAGGCGAGATTAGAAGCGGTAGTTGAAGTTGGCGCCGTACAGCCAGGCCTTGCCTTCGGAGGTGAAGGTGTAAGGACCTTCATTGATGGTGACTTTCTGGCCGTGCATGTAGGACACGCCGACGTCAACCGAGGCGTCTTTGTTGAACGCATAGGTGGTACCGGCACTCAGCCAGAAACGGTCCTGATCCGGAATGGAGATCGAACGGTTTTGGGCAGGCACCGGGCTGTCATCGAAGGCGATACCGGTACGGAAGGTCCAGTTATCGTCGTAGAAGTAGGTGGTGCCCAGCGCGATACGGTAAGCGTCTTTGAAGCCTTCATGCTTCTGGAACAGGGTCTGGCCGTTGTTGCCGGTGGCTTTCAGCTCCTGGAACTGGCTCCAGCTGGTGTAGGCCAGGCTGTAGTGGATAGCCCACTGCGGCGCCACTTTGTTGTAGCCGGACAGTTCCCACATTTCCGGCAGGTGCAGGCTCAGAGAACCCGGAATGGTGGTGCCGTTGGTGCCCCACGGCAGACCTTGAGAGGCCAGCAACGGGTTGAAGGCTGAAGGCAGGCTGCTTTTGTAATCGCCGTCAAAGTCGATTTTCACTTCTGAGCGATAGGTGAAGCCGTAACGGTTGTTTTCATCCACTTCGTACAGAATACCGGCGTTCCAGCCGAAGCCCCATTCGTCGCCTTTCAGGTGCGAAATCTGGGTATCTGCCGGGATCTGCGAAACCGGGCCGGCCAACTGTGGCGGTAACTTGCCCGATCCGGCGATCAGTTTTGGCAGATCGCCGGCATAGCGCTCGAGTTTGGCCTTGGCATAAACGGCGTCAAAGCCCAGACCGAAGCTGAAGTTCTTGTTCAGGCGATAAGCGCCGCTCAGGTTAAGGTTCAAGGTTTCCAGGTCGGTTTTGCCGCCCATGGAGCCCGCCGCGTAACCGTCGTTGTATTCGGTCGCCAAACCGAAGTTGCTGGTGACTGAGCCGCCTACAGCGAATTGATCGTTAATCGGGTGAACATAATGCAGGTTCGGCACCCAGGCTGTCGGCGCGATGTTTTTCGCATCCAGGCTGGCGCCGGAAGGGGACCGGCCACTGATATCGACGTCCGGATCGATGAAGACTGCGCCGAAAGAAAGTTCCGGGCGGGTATACATCATCAACAACGCCGGGTTGCGGCTTGCGGAAGCCGCCGTATCCGCCATGGCGCCTTCGCCAGAATACGAACGTCCTAAACCAGCTGATGAGAACTCATTCAGCTGGAATCCTGCGGCAGACACGTTTGAAGAAATAATTGCCACTGCAGCTGCGAGAGCTGATTTAGTCAATAGGTTTTTCTGGCTCATGACCAAAACCTCATTATGTGTTTATTATTTAAACTATTGTTACACGAAGTAACAAGGAGCGCGGGATTGTAGGGTCCGTTATCGTTCAGACAAATCAGACCAGTGGCTGAAGTATAGGTCTGACCTGTGAAAATGTTGCAAGTTTGTTTTTGAAATATTTCCAACCTGATATCAAAAAAGAGATCTGCTTAACAAAAAGCCAGCGGTAAATAACAAAATTCTTACCATTCCTTAGCAGTCGCTCATTTTTATTTGTGATTTCCATCACTTAAAACACCCAGTAAAAGTAAGTGCTAGTGATTGCCGGCGCGGAAGCGTAAAATACCTGCAGAATTTTGTGGCTTTGTGCCGGTGAGTGAAACGGCAATTTGGGCTGATAACCGAGGCCCTTGAGGAGAACCAATCATGTCAGATGCAATTAATAAATGCAGCGCCCAGGAAACCGCCGCGTGTTGCTGCGTGGATGTCGGCACCGTGATGGATAACACCGATTGCACCGCATCCTACAGCCAGGTGTTCAGTAATCAACACGATGCGGAGGCGATGTTGGCGGCCCTGAGCGAAAAGGCGCGCGCGGTCGAATCCGACCCTTGTGACATCAGCAGTAGCATTAAACCGGTTGACGGCGGCGTGCAATTGGAGGCCGATTTCACCTTCGCCTGCCAGGCGGAAACTCTGATCTTCCAGCTCGGCCTGCGTTAATCCCGACTTTACCCCCGGCGCCGCCTGTTGTGCGCCGGGGATTTCCTTTCCCGTACCCCCTCCCGATAGAAAGTGCGCCTGCTCGCAGTTTTGATCTCTGCCGGTTTGCCAAATGTAACCGTTTGGTTAACAATGACCTCATCAGGTCAGACCTCTTTCTGCCCATTGCGCTGACGTTATTTTCTTCAGGAGCATTTATGAGTAAGGCACTGCCGTTGGTGACCCGTCATGGTGACCGCATTGCGATTGTGAATGGACTGCGTACCCCCTTTGCCAAACAGGCGACCGCCTATCACGGCATTCCGGCGGTGGATTTAGGGAAAACGGCGGTGAGCGAGCTGTTGGCGCGCAGCGGTATCGATCCGCAGCTTATCGAGCAGTTGGTGTTCGGCCAGGTGGTGCAAATGCCCGAGGCGCCGAACATCGCGCGTGAAATCGTGCTGGGCACCGGCATGAGCGTCCATACCGACGCCTACAGCGTGTCGCGCGCCTGCGCCACCAGCTTCCAGGCGATCGCCAACGTGGCGGAGAGCATCATGGCCGGCAGCATCAGCGTCGGCATCGCCGGCGGGGCGGACTCTTCTTCCGTCTTGCCGATCGGCGTCAGCAAGGCGTTGGCGCGCACGTTGGTGGACGTCAACAAGGCGCGCACGCTGTCGCAGCGCCTCAAATTGTTCAGCCGGCTGAAATTCCGCGATCTGATGCCGGTGCCGCCGGCGGTGGCGGAGTATTCCACCGGCCTGCGCATGGGCGATACCGCCGAACAGATGGCGAAAAGCCACGGCATCACCCGTGAAGCGCAAGATGCGCTGGCGCACCGTTCCCACGAGCTGGCGGCCAAGGCCTGGCGGGAGGGGTGGCTGCGCGATGAGGTGATGACCGCCTACGTGCCGCCATACCGCGCGCAGCTTTCCGAAGACAACAACATCCGTAAAGACTCCAGCCTGGCGTCCTACGCCAAGCTGAAACCGGCGTTCGATCGCAAACACGGCAGCGTCACTGCGGCCAACAGCACGCCGTTGACCGACGGCGCGGCGGCGGTACTGATGATGAGCGAATCGCGCGCCAAAGAGCTGGGCCTGCAGCCGCTCGGCTATCTGCGCAGTTTCGCTTTCGCCGCCATCGACGTGTGGGAAGACATGCTGCTGGGGCCTTCCTACGCCACGCCGCTGGCGCTGGATCGCGCCGGCATCGGTCTGGCCGATCTGACGCTCATCGATATGCATGAAGCTTTCGCCGCGCAAACGCTGGCTAACCTGAAGATGTTCGCCAGCGAAGCGTTCGCCCGTGAGAAGCTTGGCCGCAGCCAGGCGATCGGCGAGGTGGACATGGACAAATTCAACGTCCTGGGCGGTTCCATCGCCTATGGCCACCCGTTCGCCGCCACCGGCGCGCGCATGATCACCCAGACGCTGCGTGAGCTGAAACGCCGCGGCGGCGGGCTGGGCCTGACCACCGCCTGCGCCGCCGGCGGGTTAGGGGCCGCGATGATCGTGGAGGTGGAATAATGAGTTTCGAAAACGCATTGCATGAACAGCGCGCCAAACCGTCGGCCTTTCAACTGACGATCCGCCCCGACAACATCGGGGTGATCACCATCGACGTGCCGGGCGACAAGGTCAATACGCTCAAGGCCGAGTTCGTCGAACAGGTGAACGACGTGCTGATCCGGGCGCAGCAGCACACTGCACTGGAAGGGCTGGTGATCGTTTCCGGCAAGCCGGACTCGTTTATCGCCGGCGCCGACATCACCATGATCGCCGCCTGCACCAGCGCCAAAGAGGCGGAAACGCTGGCCAAGAAAGGGCAGAGCACGCTGGCGCAGATCGCCGCTTTCCCGGTGCCGGTGGTAGCGGCCATCCACGGCGCCTGCCTGGGCGGCGGGCTGGAATTGGCGCTGGCCTGCCACGGCCGCGTCTGTTCGCTGGATGACAAAACCGCGCTCGGTCTGCCGGAAGTGCAGCTGGGCCTGCTGCCGGGCTCTGGCGGCACTCAGCGCCTGCCGCGCCTGATAGGCGCCGCCAAGGCGCTGGACATGATCCTGACCGGCAAGCACATTCGCGCCCGCCAGGCGCTGCGCATGGGGCTGGTGGACGACGCCGTGCCGCAATCGATCCTGTTGCAGACCGCCATCGAGCGGGTGAAACAGGGCTGGAAACATCAGCGCGAGCTGCCGTGGCAGGATCGCCTGCTCAACGGCCCGCTGGGCAGAAATCTGCTGTTCAGCATCGTGCGCAAGAAAACGTTGGCGAAAACCCACGGCAACTACCCGGCGGCGGAGCGCATTATTCAGGTGGTGCGCACCGGGCTGGATCACGGCAGCGCCAGCGGCTATGAGGCCGAAGCGCGCGCCTTTGGCGAGCTGGCGATGACGCCGCAGTCGGCGGCGTTGCGCAGCCTGTTCTTCGCCTCCACCGCGCTGAAAAAAGAGCGGGGCGGCAATGCTCAGCCGCATGCCCTGCATCGCGTCGGCATTCTCGGCGGCGGCCTGATGGGCGGCGGCATCGCCTGTGTCACCGCCACGCGCGGCGGTTTGCCGGTGCGCATCAAAGACATCAATGAAACCGGCATCAATCATGCGCTGAAATACAGCTGGGACGTGCTCGGCAAACGGGTACGCAGCAAGCGCATGCGCCCGGCGGAGCGGCAAAAGCAGATGATGTTGATCTCCGGCTCCACCGATTACACCGGCTTCGCGCAGGTGGATATCGTGGTCGAGGCGGTGTTTGAGGATCTGGCGCTGAAGCAGAAAATGGTGGCCGAGGTCGAAGCGAACTGCGCGCCGCATACCGTGTTCGCCTCCAACACCTCTTCGCTGCCTATCGGCCACATCGCCGAACAGGCCCAGCGGCCGCAGCAGGTGATCGGTCTGCACTACTTCAGCCCGGTGGATAAAATGCCGCTGGTGGAAGTGATCCCGCACGCCGGCACCAGCGAACAAACCATCGCCACCACCGTAGCGCTGGCGCACAAGCAGGGCAAGACCGCCATCGTGGTGGGCGACAGCGCCGGTTTTTATGTCAACCGCATCCTGGCGCCGTACATCAACGAAGCGGCGCGCTGCCTGCTGGAAGGCGAGCCCATTGAATCGCTGGACAAAGCGCTGGTGGACTTCGGCTTCCCGGTCGGCCCTATCACCCTGCTGGATGAAGTGGGCATCGACGTCGGCACCAAAATCATTCCCGTGCTGGTCGAGGCGCTGGGGTCGCGTTTCGCCGCGCCGGCCGCGTTCGATGCGGTGCTGAAAGACGGGCGCAAAGGGCGCAAGAACGGCCGCGGCTTCTATCTCTACCCGAGCGAAGGGCAGCAGCGTCAGCGGCGTAAGCGCGCGGATACCTCATTGTATACGTTGCTCGGCGTCACGCCGAAGGCGCACATGCTGCCGGCGACCGTCGCCCAGCGCTGCGTGATGATGATGCTGAACGAAGCGGCGCGCTGCCTGGATGAAGGCGTGATCCGCAGCGCGCGCGACGGCGATATCGGTGCGGTGTTCGGCATCGGTTTCCCGCCGTTCCTCGGCGGCCCGTTCCGCTATATGGACGAGCTCGGCGCCGAGAAAGTGGTGAAGACGCTGGACTACCTGCGCCAGCAGCACGGCGAGCACTTCGCGCCGTGCGAGCGCTTGCAGCGCATGGCGCAGCAGGGCGAGCGCTTTTACCCGCTGGGGAGCTGAACGCAGGGCGGCCCGATTTGCACTATAGTTGCAACAGGGCCGCGTTGTGATCGCCATCACTCCTTGCGACAGCGTCAGCCGGTGAGGCTGTACAGCAAGGCTGAGGCAGCGGTAAGTTAGCTTGACCGCCATCAATAAATTTCATGGCGGCAAGGTTAAAATTTAACCCGTTGAATTGATTGTTCTGTGAGCAATCGAGGTTTGCCCGGGGAGGGTTGCTGTAAAAAACAGCGTTTTCTTTAGGCAAACTTTCAGGCAAAATGCCCGGCCGCCATAAAGAGACGGCGCGTTATCGTTTTAAAGCTTTGGCTTTGGGTTGGAAAACTCGGCGGTACAGCACGCACGGCGTTTCTGTATAGCGTTACTTTGTCAACAACAGCGGTGCAATATGCAAGTTTTGATTATGCGTCACGGAGAGGCGGCGCTCGAGGCAGCCAGCGATGCGGTAAGGCCCCTTACCCTGTGCGGCCGCGACGAGTCCCGTCAGATGGCGGCCTGGTTGAACACCAAGTCTGTGGATATTGAACGCGTGCTGGTCAGCCCCTATCTGCGGGCCGAACAGACGCTGGCGACGGTGCGTGAAGCCTTGACGCTGCCGGAGGGCGAAGAAGTGCTGCCCGAGCTGACGCCGGGCGGCAACGCCGAACAGGTCGGCAGCTATCTGCAGGCGCTGGCGATGCAAGGGGTGAGCTCGGTGCTGATCGTGTCGCACCTGCCGCTGGTGGGGTATCTGGTGGCGGAACTGTGTCCGGGCGAGTGCCCGCCGATGTTCGCGACCTCGGCGATCGCCAACGTCGATCTGCCGGCGGACGGCAGCTACGGCAAGTTTGAATGGCAGGTCAGCCCATCGCAGGTGATGGCCAAAGTGTGAACCGCGGATGCGGTGCGGAATAAACTCAGGGCGATGTCTGACATCGCCCTGAGTCGTTTCTGAGGGGGGTTACTCGGCCAGCTCCACCAGCAGCAGGATGGCGGCGTTGCCACCCCATTCCTTCGGCGCCTGGTGGAACGCCAGCACGTCGGGGTGCTGCGCCAGCCACAGCGGCGTTTGCTGCTTGAGGATATGCTTGCCGTGCCCGTGCATCACGCAGGCGCAGTGCACGTGCTCGCGTTTGCAGGCGGCGATCAGCGCCCCCAGCTCCTGCTTGGCCTGCAGCTGGGTCAGGCCGTGCAAATCGAGAAACAGCTCCGGCGAATAATCGCCGCGCCGCAGCTTCTTCAGCTCATACGGGCTGCTGCCGGGGCGCACGTAGCGCGTCGGACCTTCCTCTTCCAGCTGCGGCTGGTATTCATCTGAAAAATAATAGCTGGCATCGACCTGCTCCTGCAGCAATCGCTGCGGCGCAATCTGTTTGACCTTGGGCTTCGGCGGGCGGTGGACGATGGTGTCCTGGCGCAGCTTTTTCGCGCCCGCCACCGACTCTCTGAAGAGCTGTTGTTCGTCTTTGCTCAGAGGGGGCTTGTTCTTCATGCTTCATTCACCGGAAATCGTTTATTTCGCTAGTTTACCTTGTGAATGAGCGCTGTCGACGCAAAACTCGGGCCAGAGTGAAAAGCGCGAGGGGCAAGCGTGATTTGTCGCGGGCTTCATGGCAAACTATGCGGCTAAATCATGAAACACAGCGCCTGCCGGAGGGCAAATTGGACAAAATTTTCGTCGACGAAGCAGTGAACGAACTGCACACCATTCAAGATATGCTGCGCTGGACGGTAAGCCGCTTCAACGCCGCCAATATCTATTATGGTCACGGAACCGATAATCCGTGGGACGAAGCGGTGCAATTGGTGCTGCCAAGCCTGTTCCTGCCGTTGGACATTCCGGAGGACATGCACACCGCCCGTCTGACTTCCAGCGAGCGCCATCGCATCGTTGAGCGCGTGATCCGCCGCGTCAACGAACGCATCCCGGTCGCCTATCTGACCAACAAGGCCTGGTTCTGCGGCATGGAATTTTACGTCGACGAGCGCGTGCTGGTGCCGCGTTCACCGATCGGCGAGCTGATCAACGATCGTTTCAGCGCGCTGATCCCGCACCCGCCGCGCCATATCCTCGACATGTGCACCGGCAGCGGCTGCATCGCCATCGCCTGCGGCTACGCTTTCCCGGAAGCGGAAGTGGACGCGGTGGACATCTCCAGCGAAGTGCTGGCGGTAACCGAGCGCAATATTCAGGCGCACGGCGTCGAACATCAGGTGATCCCGATCCGTTCCGATCTGTTCCGCGACGTTCCCGCGATCCAGTACGATCTGATCGTCACCAACCCGCCGTACGTCGATGCGGAAGACATGTCGGATCTGCCACAGGAGTTCCGCTTTGAGCCGGAACTGGGGCTGGCGGCGGGCAGCGACGGCCTGAAGCTGGTGCGCCGCATCCTGGCGTGCGCGCCGGACTATCTGACCGACGACGGCGTGCTGATTTGTGAAGTGGGCAACAGCATGGTACATCTGATGGAACAATATCCGGACATCCCGTTCACTTGGCTGGAATTCGAAAACGGCGGCGACGGCGTGTTCATGCTGACCAAGCAGCAGCTGGTGGATTGCAAGGATCACTTCAGCCTCTATCGCAGCTAAGCCGCATTTCCAAGGCCCGCATGGCGGGCCGCATAACGATAAAAGACTAACGGTAAGGAGCCGTGATGGCAGGAAACAGTATTGGGCAGATTTTCCGCGTCACCACCTTCGGTGAATCTCACGGGGTGGCGCTGGGTTGTATCGTCGACGGCGTGCCGCCCGGCATCCCGCTCACCGAAGCCGATTTGCAACACGATCTGGACCGCCGTCGTCCGGGCACCTCGCGTTACACCACCCAGCGCCGTGAACCGGATCAGGTGCGCATTCTCTCCGGCGTATTCGAAGGCGTGACCACCGGCACCAGCATCGGTCTGATCATTGAAAACACCGATCAGCGCTCGCAAGACTACAGCGCCATCAAAGACGTGTTCCGTCCAGGGCATGCCGACTACACCTACGAACAGAAATACGGTCTGCGCGACTATCGCGGCGGCGGCCGCTCTTCGGCGCGTGAAACCGCCATGCGCGTCGCGGCGGGTGCTATCGCCAAGAAATACCTGCAGCAGAAGTTCGGCGTGCAGGTGCGCGGCTATCTGGCGCAGATCGGCGACGTGACCTGCGAGCTGAAAGACTGGGATCAGGTCGAACAGAACCCGTTCTTCTGCCCGGATCCGGACAAGCTGGAAGCGCTGGACGAACTGATGCGCGCGCTGAAAAAAGAGGGTGACTCCATCGGCGCCAAGGTCAGCGTGATTGCTGAAAACGTGCCGGTTGGCCTGGGTGAGCCGGTGTTTGACCGCCTCGATGCCGATCTGGCGCACGCGCTGATGAGCATCAACGCGGTGAAAGGCGTGGAGATCGGCGACGGGTTCGCCGTGGTGACCAAACGCGGCAGCGAAAACCGCGATGAAATCACCCCGGAAGGCTTCCAGAGCAACCATGCCGGCGGCATTCTCGGCGGCATCAGCAGCGGCCAACCGGTGATCGCGCATCTGGCGCTGAAGCCGACCTCCAGCATTATGGTGCCGGGGCGCACCATCAATCGCCAGGGCGAAGCGGTGGAAATGGTCACCCGTGGTCGCCACGATCCGTGCGTGGGCATCCGCGCCGTGCCGATCGCCGAAGCGATGATGGCGATCGTGTTGATGGATCACCTGCTGCGCCAGCGCGCGCAAAACGGTGATGTGGTTTCCGACGTACCGCGCTGGTAATCGCCATGAAAAACTGGATGTTGGGCCTGGTGGCCCTGACGGCCTCCGCTTCCGCCATGGCGCTGACGCCGTGGCAGAAAATCGATCATCCGGTGGCCGGCGCGCCGCAGGCGGTGGGCGGTTTCGCCAACGGCTGCGTCATCGGCGCGCAGCCGTTGCCGCTGAACTCACCGAACTACCAGGTGATGCGTACCGACCAGCGCCGCTATTTCGGCCATCCGGATCTGCTGGCGTTCATACAGCGCCTCAGCAGCAAAGCGAACCAGAAAGCGCTGGGCACGGTGCTGATCGGCGATATGGCGATGCCGGCCGGCGGGCGCTTCAGCAGCGGCCACGCCAGCCACCAGTCTGGGCTCGACGTCGACATCTGGCTGCAGCTGCCGCGCCAACGCTGGAGCGCGCAGCAATTGCTCAAGCCGCAGCCGATCGACCTGGTGTCGGGCGACGGCAAGCAGGTGGTGGCGAACCAATGGCAACCGCAAATTGAGTCGCTGATCAAGCTGGCGGCGCAGGATGCGGAGGTGACGCGTATCTTCGTCAACCCGGCGATCAAGCAGCGTCTGTGTCTGGACGCCGGCGCCGATCGCGCCTGGTTGCACAAGGTGCGGCCGTGGTTCGGCCACCGTGCGCACATGCACGTGCACCTGCGTTGCCCGGCCGGCAGCCTGGAGTGCCAGGAGCAGGATACGCCGCCGCCGGGCGACGGCTGCGGCGCCGAACTGGCGAGCTGGTTCGTGCCGCATCAGCCGAACGCGAAGCCGGGCAAATCCGTGCCGCCGCCGTTGCCGCCGACCTGTCAGGCATTGCTGGATCACCATTTCTCAGCGGAATAACTCATGGACTGGTTCGTCATTGGCCCCGAGATGCTCGGGGTGTTGTTTGCGGTAGCGCTGCTGGCGGGGTTTATCGACTCTATCGCCGGCGGCGGCGGATTACTGACGGTGCCGGCCTTGCTGGCAGTGGGGGTTCCTCCGGCGCAGGCGCTGGCGACCAATAAGCTGCAGTCGGTCGGCGGCTCCTTCTCCGCCAGTCTGTACTTCATTCGTCGGCGAGCGGTGAACCTCAACGACCAGAAGCTGACGATTTTTCTGACGCTGATCGGCTCGATCGCCGGCGCCATTCTGGTGCAGCATATGCGCGCCGATGTGCTGCGGCAGATGTTGCCGCTGCTGGTGATCGGCATCGGTCTCTACTTCCTGCTGATGCCGCGCCTGGGTGAGGAAGATCGTCAACGCCGCCTCGGCGCCTTGCCGTTCGGGCTGGTGGCCGGCGGCTGCGTCGGGTTTTACGACGGCTTCTTCGGCCCCGGCGCCGGCTCATTCTACGCGCTGGCCTATGTGACGCTGTGCGGTTTCAACCTCGCCAAGTCCACGGCGCACGCCAAGGTGCTGAACTTTACCTCCAACGTCGGCGGGCTGGCGCTGTTCATCATCGGCGGCAAGGTGGTGTGGAGCATCGGTCTGGTGATGCTGGTGGGGCAGGTGCTGGGGGCGCGTTTGGGCGCGCACATGGTGCTGACTCGCGGGCAGAAACTGATTCGGCCGATGATCGTGATCGTCTCGCTGGTGATGAGCCTCAAGCTGCTGTACGACAATCACGGCGCAGAGATTCAGCAGTGGCTGTCCGCCTTCTTGCACGGTTAAAGATGAAGAGGGTGCGCTGCTTACGCGCCCTGTCTTATCGGGTATAATGGCCTCTTTATTTTTGTGGTTATAGAGTTTTTATGTCAGACACGCAGACCCGTCATCACTATGAGCAGTTGATCGCGATCTTCAATCGCTGCTTCAGCGATGACTACAACACCCGCCTGGTGAAGGGCGACGACGAACCGATCTACCTGCCGGCCGACGACGAATTGCCGTATCACCGCATCGTGTTCGCCCACGGTTTCTACGCCAGCGGCCTGCACGAAATTTCGCACTGGTGCATCGCCGGTGAAGCGCGCCGCCAATTGGTGGACTTCGGTTATTGGTATTGCCCGGACGGGCGCGACGCGCAGACCCAGAGCGAATTCGAAGCCGTGGAGATAAAACCGCAGGCACTGGAATGGATGTTCTGCGTGGCGGCCGGTTTCCCGTTCAACGTCAGCTGCGACAACCTGAACGGCGACTGCGAGCCGGATCGCATCGCGTTTCAACGCAAGGTGCGCGCCCGGGTATTGGCGCTGCTGGAGCAGGGAATACCCACAAGGCCTGCGCGCTTTATTCAGGCGCTGCAATCGTTCTACAATACGCCACCGTTGGCGGCCGAGCATTTTCCGTATCCGGAAGATCTCAACTGACGCCACAGCCCGTTATTTAATGAGGAAATTTGATGATCGCAGAATTTGAAGCGCGCATTTTGGCGCTGATTGATGACATGGTAGAGCACGCCAGCGATGATGAACTGTTTGCCGGTGGCTACCTGCGCGGTCATCTGACGCTGGCGGTGGCCGAGGCGGAAGAGCAGGGCGAACACACCGCCGCAGCGCTGAAAGCGCGGGTGGAGGAGAGCCTGCACAAAGCGATCGCCGCCGGGGAACTCTCGCCGCCGGATCAGATCCTGGTGCGTGGCATGTGGGAAAACCTCTATCAGGCTGCAACCCCTGCCGCCTGATCGTCATGCCGGGGCGCGTCGCCGCGCCCCTCAAGGTTGATTAAACCGCACGTCCTTTCAGCAATTTCCGCACCCACATCCGATTCGGATTCAACGCCGCCAGCAGGCGCGCATCGCCCGGCAACGGCTCGCCGAACAGCTGCGCCGCCAAAATTTCCGCCGCCAGGGGCGCCGAGCACAAGCCGCGCGAGCCTAACCCGCCGATAGCGAACAGGCCGGGATAGACCGGCGCATCGGCGACGGTTTCGCCGCGCTGGTTCTGCCGCTGCAAATCCTGATACTGCGTCAACGTGGCCTGATAGTCCGGCAGCGCGCCGACCATCGGCAAATGATCGCGGGTGGCGCTGCGCACGCCGCAGCGCGCCTGCTGAGCGCTGACGTCCACCTGCTGCGGCCAGGTCTGTTCCGGCAGGCAGCGCAGCAGGCGTTCACGGTTTTCCTGTTGCTCCTGCTCGCGGTAGTCGGTGGCGATGTCGCCGCGCTGGTAACTGGCGCCGATGCAGTGCTGGCCGTTGTTGGCATTAACCGGCGTCAGGTAGCCGTCGTAACACAAGACCTGTTTCAATTGACCGAGGGCCGGCGAACTTGGGATATGCGACACCTGCCCGCGTACCGAATACAGCGGCAGGGCTTCCGTCGGCGCCAGTTCGGCCAGCCGGTGGCCGTTGGCCAGGATCACCGTCGCATGGCGCCGGCTGTCGCCGTGGGCGAAATCGATGCGCCAGCCGTTTTCTTCCTGCGTCAGCCTCTGTGCATCGTGCCGGTAGTGGCAGACCAAGCCCTGACGCTGCGCCAGCGCGATAGCGCCGCGCGTCAGCTCGGCCGGGCACAGCCAGCCGCCTAGCGGGTAGGTGATGCCGCCAAAGCCGGTATCGACGCCGCACCGATCGCTGAGAGTCTCGCGGTCGGCCGCCGTCGCCAAGGCCTGCGGCCAGTCGGTTTTCAGCATATTGGCGATCTTGGCGCCGCTCTTTTCGTCATAGGCCAACTGGCTGACGCCGCACCACTGGTGATCAAAGGCGACGCCTTGTTGCAACAGCGCGTCGTACTGGCGACGGGCGAAGGGAAACGCGGCGCTGAAGAAACTCTCCAACACGTCGCCGCTGCCGTTCAGTAAAGGATAAATCGCGCCCTGGCGGTTGCCGGATGCGCCTTCGGCCGCCTGCTCATCGGCGCAGTACAGCGTGACGGTGGCGCCGCGCCGCAGCAAGGCCAGCGCAGTGAGCGCGCTGGCGACGCCGCCGCCGATCAGGGCGATGTCGGCGGTGTTGTCCGCCGCCGGGCGTCGATACCAAGGCGCCGGATGTGCGGCGGGCTGCGTATCGGCCGGGAGTTCGCCGGCGAGCATCTCACGCTTTTGGCCGAAGCCTTTGCAGCGGTTGACCTGAAAACCGGCCTGTTGCAAGCCGCGACGCACGAAGCCGGCGGCGGTAAAGGTGGCGAAGCTGCCTCCCGGCCGGGCGAAACGCGCCATGGCGGCGAACAGTTGATCGGTCCACATGTCGGGGTTTTTTGCCGGCGCGAAGCCGTCGAGGAACCAGGCATCCACCTGGTTATTCATGCTGGCGTCAAACTGCGGCAGCAGATCGTTGACGTCGCCGAACCACAGATCGAGCGTAATGCGGCCTTCGGCCAACAGCAGGCGATGGCACCCCGGCAACGGCAGCGGCCATTGGGCGCGCAGTTCGTCGGCGTAAGGGGCCAGCTCCGGCCAGCGCGCATGCGCCGCCGCCAGGTCAGCCTGCTGCAGGGGAAATTTTTCGAAGCTGATAAAGTGCAGGCGCTGCAGCGTCGCGTCCGGCTCGGCCTGGCGGAAGCCGGCGAAGGCCTGCCACAGCGTGAGGAAATTGAGCCCGGTGCCGAACCCGGTTTCCGCCACGACAAACAGTGAGCGCGGGTGGGCGGCGAAACGCTGCGGCAGCCGATTGCCGTGCAGGAAGACGTAGCGGGTTTCTTCCAGCCCATCCTGATTGGAAAAATAGACGTCATCAAACTGTTTCGAAACAGGTGTACCCTGTTCGTTCCAGGTTAGCGTTGCGGTTTGGATGGGGGCGTGGTTCACGGTCAATGGCTCGAAATTCAAGGGATGCCGCGAATTCTAACGGCGCTGGCGCCCCGGCGCAAACTGGACGACAATAAAGCTGAAAAACGCTGATCGGACTTGTTCGGCTTACATCTGTACGCTAAAGTGCGATGCAAAATCCCGTAGGTAAATAGTGGAAGAGGTATTGAATGAAACGTGCAGTGATTACTGGCCTGGGAGTTGTCTCCAGCATTGGTAATAACCAGCAGGAGGTCCTGGCAAGCCTGCAGGAAGGACGTTCTGGGATCACTTTCTCCCAGGAGCTGAAAGATTCCGGCATGCGTAGTCACGTATGGGGGCAAGTTAAGCTCGACACTACCGGCCTGATCGACCGCAAGGCGGTGCGTTTCATGAGCGACGCTTCCATTTATGCCTTCCTGGCGATGCAAGAAGCGATCGCTTCTTCCGGTTTGAAGGAAGAAGAGTATCAAAACAACCCGCGCGTGGGCCTGATCGCCGGTTCCGGCGGCGGTTCTCCGCGCTTCCAGGTGTTCGGCGCCGATGCGATGCGCAGCCCGCGTGGCTTGAAAGCGGTTGGCCCATACGTGGTCACCAAAGCCATGGCTTCCGGCGTTTCCGCCTGCCTGGCGACGCCATTCAAAATCCACGGCGTGAACTACTCCATCAGCTCCGCTTGCGCGACCTCCGCACACTGCATCGGTAACGCGGTTGAGCAAATCCAGCTGGGCAAACAGGACATCGTGTTCGCCGGCGGCGGCGAAGAGCTGTGCTGGGAAATGGCCTGCGAGTTCGATGCGATGGGCGCGCTGTCCACCAAGTACAACGACACGCCGGAAAAAGCCTCTCGCACCTACGACGCCGATCGTGACGGTTTCGTCATCGCCGGCGGCGGCGGCATGGTGGTGGTTGAAGAACTGGAGCACGCGCTGGCGCGCGGCGCACATATCTACGCAGAAATCGTTGGCTACGGCGCAACGTCTGACGGCGCCGACATGGTTGCACCTTCGGGCGAAGGCGCAGTGCGCTGCATGAAGATGGCGATGCAGGATCTGGACGCGCCGATCGACTACATCAACGTGCACGGCACCTCCACACCGGTGGGCGACGTGAAAGAGCTGGGCGCCATTCGCGAAGTGTTCGGCGACAATACCCCGGCCATCTCCTCCACCAAGGCGATGACCGGTCACTCGCTGGGCGCCGCGGGCGTGCAGGAAGCGATCTACAGCCTGTTGATGCTGGAGCACGGCTTTATCGCACCGAGCATCAACATCGAAACCCTGGATGAACAGGCGGTCGGCATGAACATCGTGACTCAGCCGACTCAGCGCGAGCTGACCACCGTGATGTCCAACAGCTTCGGCTTCGGCGGCACCAACGCCACCCTGGTGATGCGCAAACTGGCGAAATAATTCCGCCTGAGCTTCACCTCGCCATCAAGCCCGCGTTTTCGCGGGCTTTTTACTGCCCTAAGCCCATTTGACGGGCGCTCGGAGTTTTCCCAAATCACATCCCCTGACACATCATTACCTCGCCATTACACGCGTTGGGCATACAATAGCCTGGTAGCATGATTATCGCTCGGCGTAGCTTTCTAAAGTGATCGAACATTGAGGCAAGAAGTATGAAAAAGTTAATTGCGGTTGGGTTACTGTCGGCCGTGTTGGCCGGATGCGCCACCGATTCTCCCTGCGTGCCGGTCTATGATGACCAGGGGCGTCTGGTGCACACCAACACCTGCATGAAGGGTACCACTCAGGATAACTGGGAAACCGCGGGCGCGATCGCCGGCGGCGCGGCGGCGGTTGCCGGTCTGACCCTTGGCATCATCGCGCTGACCAAGTGATCGGCGCGGAACAGGACCAAGCCCGGCCATTGCGTGCTGGGCTTTTTTTATCTCACTGCACCAAAAACGCTTTGAACTGCGGCGTCATCACGGCGCTGAAGCCGTCGTCGGTTTTACTGATCAGGTAGACCGCCAGCCCTTTCTCTTCCGCGAGCTGCAACGCTTTCTCCGGGCCCAGCACCATCAAACCGGTATCCCAGCCGTCGGCCTCGAGCGCGGTCGGGGCGATCACCGTGGCGGAAACCAGCCGGTGGTTGATCGGCCTGCCGGTGGTCGGATCGATGACATGGGAGTAGCGCTGGCCGTTTTGTTCAAAGTAGTTGCGATAGCTGCCGGCGGTGCTGATGCCGTAACCGTGCAGATCCACCAGCGCCTGTACCGCATTTTCACGGTCGGTCGGCTTTTGGATCGCCACCCGCCAGGGCTTGCCCTGGCCGTTGACGCCACGTGAAGAGACCGCACCACCGACCGATACCAGGTAGTTGGTAATGCCGTGACGGTTCATCAGGCGCACCAGCTCATCGGCGCCATAGCCTTCGCCCAGCGTCGAGAGATCGACATACATGCCCGGCAGATCTTTTTGCAGCCACTCCCCGCGGTTGTCGCTGATCAGCTTCAGGTGCTGCAGGCCGGTGCGCTGCTTTGCCGCGTCGATCTGCGCCTGTTCCGGCACCTTGACCGGATGTTTGTCGGGACCGAACCCCCACAGGTTCACCAAGGGGCCGACGGTGATGTCCATGGCGCCGC
The DNA here is from genome assembly GCF_009900725.1 of Serratia sp. Z4. Lineage (NCBI taxonomy): Bacteria > Pseudomonadati > Pseudomonadota > Gammaproteobacteria > Enterobacterales > Yersiniaceae > Serratia > Serratia sp. Z4. Next base: position 1,151,741 of record NZ_JAAABD010000002.1, on the reverse strand, counting down.
CGGTATCGCGGCCGATGCGTTGAGCCATCAACACGATGTCCGCCATGCCGCGCGGGATAGGCTGCGGTTCGAGGCTAACATTGCGGTTAAACCTCGACAGCACCGAATTGGCGCGGTAGGTCGAGATGTCGTCGTTGGCCCGTTCGAGCACCGTGTCGATCTGCCGCTGCAATTCTTGTTTGCCGATCGCGACGTCACCGCTGACTTTTACGCTGTAGAAAGTGCCCATGGTTTTGCCATCAATATCGATTTGCGGGCGGGAGGAGGCGTCGTCGCAGGCGGCGAGCAGGGCGCATAAGGCGCTCAACAGCGCTCCTTTGGCGAACAGGGAAGCCATAACATGTCCTTTGAAACCGTGAAAGCCGCTACAAATAAAGTAAAGTGCGGCAAATGAAAAGCGGATAAAGGTAAAATAGCATTTTGCTGGCGCTGAAGCCGCGTCTGAGCTAACGTCTGCCCATTCTTTTCGGTGAGGTTCACACTGCCGCTATGAGTTCAACCGCCATTTCCCGGCTCATCCATCCCTTTGCCAAAGACCGTTTCTTGCATGCATTGCTGCTGGCCGGCGTGGCGATGTTCGCCTTTCATCCGCAGCCGCTGGCAGCGCTGGGTGGTTTTATCGACGGCCGTACCCTCATCACCCTGTTGGGGCTGATGCTGCTGACCAAAGGGGTGGAGGTCAGCGGCTACTTCGATTTTGTCGGCCGCAAGATTATCAACCGCTTGCACAGCGAACGGCGGCTGGCGCTGTTCCTGGTGTTCTCCGCCGCGCTGTTGTCGTCATTTCTGACTAACGACGTAGCGCTGTTTATCGTCATTCCGCTCACCATCACGCTGAAAAAGCTGTCGGCGCTGCCGGTCGGCCGCCTGATCATCTTCCAGGCGCTGGCGGTGAACGCCGGTTCGCTGCTGACGCCGATCGGCAACCCGCAAAATATCCTGCTGTGGAGCCGTTCCGGCCTCTCTTTCCTCGGTTTCATCGGCCAGATGGCGCCGTTTGGCGCCGCAATGATGTTGAGCCTGCTGGCGCTGACCTGGTTCAGCTTCCCGGCGCGCGACATCGTGAAAACGCCGAATACCGAGGGCTATCCCTACCAGCGGCCGCTGTTGCTGAGCTGTGTAGGGCTGTATGCGGTTTTCCTGCTGTGTCTCGATTTCGATCTGCCGTTGTATGGGCTGCTGGCGGTGTTCGCCGGTTTCTTGCTGCTGGCGCGCCGAGTGCTGTTGCAGATCGACTGGAGCCTGATTTTCGTGTTCGCCGCCATGTTCATCGATGTCGGCCTGTTTACCCGTTTGCCGCCGCTTCAGCCGGCGTTCGCCGCCATCGCCGGGCTGAGCGAGGGGAGCGTGTATGCGTTGGGCGTCGGGCTGTCGCAGATCGTCAGCAACGTGCCGGCCACCATACTGTTGCTCAACTATGTGCCTTCCAGCGCTCAGCTGGCCTATGCGGTCAACGCCGGCGGCTTCGGGTTGGCGATCGGATCGCTCGCCAACCTGATTGCGTTGCGCATGGCGGGGGAGCGCAAGATCTGGTTGCGCTTCCACTATTATTCGCTGCCGCTGTTGGCATGGGCCGCGTTGCTCGGTTGGGTGATGAGCTAAGCCGGTTGGCCGCTTTGCCGCGCGGCCAGCAGGCAAATGCTGCGGGTCACCTGATAGGATTTCACGAAGGCGCTGACGGGTAAAAACTCGAAGCGCGAGTGGAAGTTATGCGCGCCGGTGAAGTAATTGGGCGTCAGGATGCCGCGGCTGGAGAGCGCCGCGCCGTCGGTGCCGCCGCGCATCGGGATCACCTTCGGCGGGATGCCGTGGGCGGCGAGGGCGCCGAAGATCAGATCGATAGCGCGCCGGTCCTCGCCGATGGCGTTGCTGATGTTGCTGTAGATGTCGCTGACGCTGCAGCTGACGTTGGCGCGCGGATAGTTGGCCGCCACCTGGCGCACCGTCTCCTCAAGGCGGGCCTTGCGCGCCTCGAACGCCGCGCGATCGAAGTCGCGAATCGACACCTTCAGCGTCGCCTGATTGGCGTTGGCGGCCAGATCGGTGAACCAGAAATAACCCTCGCGCCCCTCGGTGTGCTCCGGGGTATCCTGCACGTCGAATCGATTGATGATGTCGTTGGCGATGCGTATCGGGTTGATTAATACGTTTTTCGCCGACATCGGGTGGGCGGTCACTCCCTCGATGCGGATCTCCGCCGCCGCCGCGTTGAAATTCTCGTACACCACTTCACCCAGTTCGCAGCAGTCGATGGTGTAGGCGAAATCGACGGGGAAACGCTGCAGATCCAGCGCTTTGGCGCCGCGCAGGCCGATCTCTTCGTCCGGCACGAACGCCACCACGATATCGCCGTGGCGATCGGCTGCGGTCAGGTTGGCCAGCAGCGTCATCACCACGGTGACCGCCGCCTTATTGTCGGCGCCCAGCACGCTGGTGCCGTCGCTGAACAGGATCTCTTCGTTTCGGTAGGGCAGGATCTCCGGATGCTCGGCGGTACGCAGCCAGATGCCTTGCTCGGCGTTCAGGCATAAATCTTCGCCGGTGAAGCGCAGGCGCTGCGGGCGAATCTCGGGTGACAGGCCGACGTCCACGGTGTCGATATGCGTGATGAAGCCGATGCGCGGCGCGCCGGGTTGGGTGCCGGGCTTGCGGGCGGTGACGGTGGCGTGCTCGTCGATCTGCACGTCGGCCAGGCCGAGCCGGCGCAGCTCGTCGGCCAACAGTTGCGCCATCTCATGCTGCCCCGGCGTGCTGGGCAGGGTGGCTGCGGCGGCGTTGCTCTGGCTGGTCACCGCCAGATAGCGGAAGAAACGTTCGGTAAGCTGTTCGGCAATCGGGCTGGTCATCGGAACTCCTCGCGGTTGGCAATCTACCGGTTTTAAAACGAAATCAGCCGTTTGTCCAACGGTGCAATGCGTAAACCGCCAGAATGCGAAGCATCGCGCAGAAACGAAAAATAGCGGTGCAACTAGGAAATAGTCGCAGGTTTCTGCGGCAAAATCGGTGTTAGCTGTGGGCCAGGAAGCGCCCACATAACACTTATCTGTCCCTCAAGGAGAATTCATGCACACCGGTCACGCTCTGCTTATCACCTTACTGTCCCTGGGCATCTCTCACAGCGCCTGGTCGTCTGCCGATACCGGGCACGCCAACAGCAACGCCAACAGCCGCGAAGTGGCCAGCGCGTTGGGCGGCCTGAAGAACAAAACCTACGAACTGGAGCAGGCGCCGAAGATCCGCGTCGCCAGCTTCAATATCGCCGCCGGCAAGGTCAGCGACATGACCGCCATCGCCAAGGCGATTCGCGCGATGAATGTCGACGTGGTGGCGCTGCAGGAGGTGGATAAACTCACCGCCCGCAGCGGGCGGGTCGATCAGGCGGCGGAACTGGCGAAACTGACCGGCATGCAGGCGGTGTTCGGCCGGGCGATCGATTTCGACGGCGGTGAATACGGCCTGGCGTTTCTGTCGAAGTATCCGCTGCACGACGCCGTGATCTATCCGCTGCCGTCCGGCCAGCGCGAACAGCGCATCGCCTTCAGCGCCAAGGTCGATGTGCCGGAGTTCCCGACGCCGATCACCCTGTTCAACACCCACCTCGATACCAAGGAAGATCCGACGATGCGTCTGGATCAGGTACGGGAGCTGAACGATCGCACCATCGAAGTGCGCGGCATCAAGCTGCTGTTCGGCGATATGAACGATGTGCCGGGCAGCGTCACCTGGCTGGAGCTGAGCCGCTATTGGAACGATATCATGCCCAACGGGCAGGACGGCCGCAGCTGGCCGGCGGAAAACGCCGAGATCAAGGTGGATTACATCTTCACCGGCAACGCGCAGCGCTGGCATCTGGACAGCCTGACGGTGCCGAACGCCAGCGGCGACTGGAACGGCGTGCATTGGCCGGCGGTAAGCGACCACCTGCCGCTGGTGGCGGAGATGCGCCTGACCGAACAATAAGCCGATCGGCGTCCCATTGGGGCCAGGCTAAGCCACGGTGATCCGCGCCAGCCGCTCGACGGCGCTGCGGATCTCGCCCGGTGTCAGGGCCGAAAAGCCCAGCAGCCACCCGTCGCGCTGCGCCTGAACCGTTTGGTATTGCGCTGTTAACCCGGGCGTAAGGATGCCGAGCCGCCGCGCTTGCCGGCTGAGCGCTGCCTCCTGGCCGGGCGGCAGCCAGACGCTGAGCTGCAGGCCGCCGGCGGCGGGAGCGGGGGTGGCGAAGTGGTCGAGTTTTTCGCGTACTGCCGCCAGCAACACATCGCGCCGGCTATGGTAGAGTTGGCGCATGTAGCGGATATGCGCGGCGAAGTGCCCCTGGCGGATGAATTCGGCGGTGACCGCCTGCATCAGCTGCGCGCTGTGGCCGTCATACACCGTGCGTGCGGTGACGAACGCTTCAACCAGCGTGGGCGGTACGATCAGGTACGCCAACCGCAGCGAAGGGAACAGCGATTTGGAGAAGGTGCCGAGGTACAGCACCCGGCCACGGCGATCCAGACCCTGCATCGCCGGTATCGGCAGGCCGTCGTAATGAAACTCGCTGTCGTAATCGTCCTCAATGATCCAGGCCTGCTGCTTTTCCGCCAGCGTCAGCAGTGCCAAGCGGCGCGCCAGGCTGAGCGCTGCGCCGGTTGGGTATTGGTGCGAGGGCGTCAAATAAATCAAACGCGGCTCGGGCAAGGAGGGCTCAGCGCGCAGGCCGTCGCTGTCTACCGCCACCGGCGTCAGGGCGGCGCCGGCGCTGATAAAGGCGTTTCTCGCCCCGGCGTAACCCGGTTCTTCCATCCAGACGCTGTCGCCGCTGTCCAGCAGCAACGTGGCGATCAGCTGCAGCGCCTGCTGTGAACTGGTCAGCACGATAACCTGGTTTGCATCGCAGATTACGCCGCGCGTTTGGTTGACGTGGGCGGCAATCGCTTCACGCAGCGGCAAATAGCCCTGCGGGTCACCGTAGCGCAGCAGGCTTTCTCCCTGTAGCCGCAGGCGCTGTGCGGTCAGTTGCTTCCACAAGGCTAGCGGAAACGCGCGCAGATCCGGCGAGCCGGCGGCAAACGCCTGTGGCTGCTGCGGATCGCGGCAGCCGCCGGTTTGCACGATCTGTTGGCCGCGTTGCGAAAGGCGCGGCATGGCGGTGCGAGGCGGCGGCGGCAGCGATTTGGCGATGCGGATAGCCACAAATGTGCCCTGGCCGACGCGGCGCTGCAAATACCCCTCCGCCTCCAACTGGCCGTACGCTGCTTCGACGGTCACCCTTGAGAGTTTCAGATCCCCAGCCAGCACTCGGCTGGAGGGCAGGCGTTGCCCAATGTTCAATGCGCCGTGGTGGATGGCCTGCCGCAATGCTGCACAAAGACGTTCGCGCAGCGTGCCGACGGCCTGGGGCGATTGCTGAAACAGCGTGATCAGCGTGTGCCGCATAATGGGTCTTATCATCTGTGGATAATGGGTATCAATCATAAGACCAAAATGGGGCACTATTGTCATCTGTCTTGATGCACGGGAGTAAGTGATATGTCGAAAGAATCATTGGTGCTGGCTTTTCCGCCGGCGGCGCCGGAAGAAAGCCTGGCCTATCTGGCGGCTAAACTGAGCCGCTATGCGGATGCCTGGGATGTGGCGGAAGATCTGCGCAATGGCGTGGACGGGATGGTGGTGATCGACACCCGCGCGCAGGCGCTGTACGCCGCCGGGCATATCCCCGGTGCGCTCAGTTTGCCGCATCGCCTGATGGATGAAGCCGGCACGGCGCAGCTGGATCGCCGGAAAGTGTATGTGACCTACTGCGACGGCATTGGCTGCAACGGATCCACCAAAGGTGCTTACAAGCTGGCGAAACTGGGATTCAGGGTGAAGGAGCTGATCGGCGGGCTGGACTTCTGGCTGCGCGATGGCCATCCATTGGCCATCGGAGAACAGCCGGGATCGCTGCGCGATCGGGCGGCTGCTGAGGACTGCGGCTGCGCCTGAGGCGTTAAAACACCAGCGCCAGCACGACCGCCAACGCCAACAGCAGCAGGATCAGCGCCACGGCCGGCTTGCTCAGCGCTTTTTGCAGCGGCAGAGGCAAGGCGGCGATCAGCGGGTTGAGCAGCGGCTGCGGTTCGACAGGGTGGCTGGCGATCGGCTGCGCCGTGCCGGCTTTATCCAGACGGCGGGCAAACAGCTGATGAATGGCGTCGCTCATTTGCGGATGCGTCAGCGGCGCATTGGCGCCGCAGTTGAAGCGCGCCTGGCAATAGTCGTTCATCTGCTGCAGTTCTCGCTCGTCCGCCGGCTGCTTGAGCGCCGCCAGCAGGTTGTTCAGCGTCGGCGCGTTCTGCGGGCTGAGCGCCACCTTCACCTGTAAAAACTGGTTCAGCAGCTGGAAGTGGCGCGCCGGCAGCGGATCGTTGGTTTTCACGCCCGCCAGATCGAACAGCGTTTGCCAGATTTTAGCCGGCGCTTCGCCGGTGGCGGCGCTGAGTTTGGTGATCTGCTGCTGCAGGCTTTGATGCTCTGCGGGCAGCAGCGGGCGATCGCTGGTGGCGGTTTGCTGCGGCTGGGGAATGGTCAGGCCGCCGGTTTGCAACAGATTAAGTACCTGTTGCAATTGCGGTGGGCTCAGTTGGCTCAACACCGTATGGCCGAACTGCTGGCGAATAAAGTCGCTGACCGCCTGGCGGTTATTGCCCTGCGGCAGCAATTCGGCCAGCTGTTGCAGCAGTTGGCGCCCGGCATGGTTTTGTTGCGCCTGCGTCAGGCGCGTTTGCAGCAGCTGTTCCGCCGGTTGAAAATGGCGCGCCAGCAGTTCGCCGCCTTTGTCGGCGCCGAGATCGTGACGCAGAGACGCCCAGATCTCCGCCGATTTGACCGGGCTGAGCGTCATGATTTTCACGATCAGTTTTTCCAGCGTCGTGCGCTGCGCCGGAGAGAGGGGTTGATCGTCAGTGGCCGCCGTTTTGCCCGGGGAGGGGGGGCGTTCGCCGGCGATTGGGGTGCCCGGCCCACTCAAAGGTTGCATATCACCAGTCCTTCGCTGTGTATCCCCGCAGAATGCCTGGAGGAGAGAATCGTCATCGTACCCGGCGAAAAGCGCAGGCTTACCCACTATGATACCTGTAAATCGCCGCCATCAATACCGCCGCTCAGACATTTCTTTACCGACAAAACGTTGCTAATCGCGTCTGCGCCGCTAAGATAACCCCAGATCTGAACATGAGGATGGCATGGTTAAACGGCAGCGGATTGCAAAATGGTTTTTATGCCTGGCTTGCCTGGTGGTGCTGACGTGCATGACCCAGCGCATGGCGGGCCTGCATGCGCTGCAGCAAACGCTGGGGATCCCGGCCGCCACCGCCGTTCAATCCGGCGATGAGGCCGCCGAAGCGCAGCCGACGCCCTGTGAGCTGAGTGCCAAGTCATTGCTGGCCGCGCCGCCGGTGATGTTCGAAACCGTGCTGTTCGGGCTGGGTCTGCTGCTGGCGCTGTTGGCGCCGACCATCGCCGCGCGTCTACGCATTCCTCCTCCTCGCGCCATTTCTCCGCCCACCCTCAGGGTGCACCTTCGATTATGCGTCTTCCGTGAATGAGTTAATCGCCCGTTTTTCGTGGTGAATTAATCATTTATGGAGAATTAACATGTTGAAAATCATCAGGCTGGCCTGCGCTTGCCTGTTTATGCTGTGGCTGCCTGCCTTGCAGGCGGCGGACAGCGGCTGGCTGCAAAATCCGGCCAACGATCATGCCAAGGTGCGGCTGCGCGCCGACACGTCACAGCCGGGTGAGACCCGCCTGCTGCTGTCGGTCGAGCTGCAAAAAGGCTGGAAAACCTATTGGCGCTCTCCGGGCGAAGGCGGCATCGCGCCGGCTATCGTCTGGCAAGGCAACCCACCGCCGGCGACCTGGCACTGGCCGACGCCGCAGCGTTTCGAGGTGGCCGGCATTTCCACCCAGGGCTATCACGATCGGGTCACGTTGCCGATCGTGATGTCAGGCCAGGTATCCGGCCCGCTGGCGGGTACGCTGACGCTGTCCACCTGCAGCAACGTCTGCATTCTGACCGACTACCCGTTCAGTCTGGATCTGGCGACGCCTCACGATCCGCAGTTTAATCACGATTTCGCGCAGGCGATGGGGCAGGTGCCGATCACCGCCGGGTTGGCGGATAACGTCAAGGCCGGGTATCGCAGCGGCGAGCTGCAGATTGCCGCCGAACGCGCCGCCGGCTGGCAACAGCCTGCGCTGTTCTTCGATACGCTGGCGGATGCCGATCTCGGCAAGCCGCAGGTTGAAACCGACGGCGCTCGGTTGCTGGCGCGAGTGCCGGTCAGCGATGGCTGGGGCGATGCGGCGCCGGACCTGCGCGGCAAAACGCTGACGCTGGTGATCGACGACGGCGGCATGGCGCAGCAGATTACGTTGCCGATTGGCGATGCGTTGGCCGCGCCCGCCGGTGCGGCGTTCCCGTTGTGGCAGGCGGTATTGATGGCGCTGGCGGGCGGGTTAATCCTCAACCTGATGCCGTGCGTGCTGCCGGTGCTGGGCATCAAGCTCGGTTCGATCCTGCAGGTGGAGCGGCGCGATCGGCGCAGCGTTCGTCTGCAGTTCCTGGCGTCGTCGCTGGGCATCGTCGCCTCGTTTATGGCGCTGGCCCTGCTGATGACGCTGCTGCGGCTCGGCAACCACGCGCTCGGCTGGGGCATTCAGTTCCAGAATCCGTGGTTTATCGGCTTTATGGTGCTGGTGACGCTGCTGTTCAGCGCCAACCTGTTCGGCCTGTTCCATTTGCGTCTCTCGTCCGATCTGAATACCTCGCTGGCGACCCATAACGGGCGCGGTCTGAGCGGCCATTTCTGGCAGGGCGCGTTCGCCACGCTGCTGGCGACGCCGTGCTCGGCGCCGTTTCTCGGCACGGCGGTGGCCTTCGCGCTGGCGGCGTCGCTGCCGGTGCTGTGGGGCATGTTCATCGCGCTCGGCATCGGCATGAGCCTGCCGTGGCTGCTGATCGCCGCCTGGCCGTCGCTGGCGCTGCGTTTGCCGCGCCCCGGCCGTTGGATGAATACCGTCAAGCTGGCGATGGGGCTGCTGATGCTGGCGTCGTCGCTGTGGCTGCTGAGCCTGCTGAGCAACCATATCGGCGTGCAGGCCACGCTGTGGCTGGGGGCGTTGGCGCTGCTGGCGTTGCTGCTGGCGGTGTGGCGCCAACAGGGGGCACGCTTGGCGGCCAAGCTGGCGGCGGGCACTGTGGTGCTGGCGGGTGTGGTCCTGCTGGCCGGATCGCTGAGCGCCGGCCTGTGGCGCCAACCGTTGCAGGATCGGGTGCAGTGGCAACCGCTGAGCGAGCAAGCGATCGCCGAGGCGCTGGCGCAGCATAAGCGGGTGTTCGTCGACGTGACAGCCGACTGGTGCGTGACCTGTAAAGCCAACAAATTCAATGTGCTGCTGCGTGATGACGTACAGCGCGCGCTGAGCGCCGACGATGTGGTCGCGCTGCGCGGCGACTGGAGCCGTCCATCGGCCGACATCGGCGCCTTCCTGCAAAAGCGCGGCAGCGTCGCCGTGCCTTTCAACCAAGTCTATGGCCCCGGCAGCCCGGACGGCGTGGTGCTATCCCCGCTGTTGACCCGTGACGCCGTGCTGCAAACGCTTTCCCATGCCAAAGGAACCGAACAATGAAAAAACTACTGATTTTACTGATGATCATCGCCGCCCCAGCGTGGGCCGCCGAGCCTTTTACCCCGGCGCAAGAGGCGCGTATCAAAGAGATGATCCGCGAAACGCTGGTGTCCAATCCGGACATTCTGGCGCAGGCGGTGGACGCCTGGCAGCAGCAAACCGCCGGCGAGCAAATCAGCCAGGCTATCAAGCAGAACGCCAAAACGCTGTACCAGGATCCGGCCAGCCCGCGCCTGGGCGCCGCCAACGCCAAACTGACGCTGGTGACCTTTACCGACTATAACTGCCCGTACTGCAAGCGTTTTGATCCGATGCTGGAGAAGATCGTCAAGCAATACCCGGACGTGGCGCTGGTGGTGAAGCTGCTGCCGTTCAAGGGCGAAAGCTCGGTCAGTTCGGCGCGCGTGGCGCTCACCACCTGGCAACAGCACCCGGATCAATTCTGGGCCCTGCACCAGCGGCTGATGGCGAAAAAGGGCTTCCACGACAATGCCAGCATCGCCGCCGCGCAAGAGAAAACCGGCGTCAAGGCGGTGGCGCCGAGCGAACAGAGCATGACCACGCTGCGCACCAATATGGCGTTGGCGGAGCAACTGGGCGTACAAGGGACGCCGGCGACGCTGATCGGCGATCGAATGCTGCCGGGGGCGGTGTCGTATGAAGAGCTGGAAGCGATGGTGAAACAGCAGTTGGCGAAGGCTAACAATGGCTAAGCTCAAGCGCTGGGGGCGCGAGTTGTTGTTGCTGGCGCTGATCGCATTGGCGGTGGTGACGGTGATGGATTGGCTGAATGCGCCGCAGGCGCCGCCGGCCTTCGATGCCCAGACGCTGACCTCGCTGGACGGCGAGCGCGTGTCGTTGGCGCAGCTCAGCCATGAGCGGCCGCTGCTGGTTTACTTTTGGGCCAGCTGGTGCGGCGTTTGCCGTTTCACCACGCCGGACGTCGCCCGCTTGCAGGCGGCGGGCGGCAACGTGCTGACCGTCGCGCTGCGATCGGGCGATGATGCCCAGGTGAAGCAGTGGCTGGCGCTGCCGGTGGTCAACGATCCGGCCGGCGCGCTGTCGGCGCAGTGGCGGATTGGCGTCACGCCGACCTTCGTGGTGATCTCGCAGGGCAAGGTGGTGCAAAGCACCACCGGCTGGACCAGCTACTGGGGGATGAAGCTGCGGCTGTGGTGGGCCGCCGTCTAACCGGCGCTTTTCTCCGCTATCACTTCCTCAATCGCCCGGCACAGCCGGGCGATACCTTCTTCAATCTGCGGCGGCGAGTTGGCGGCAAAATTCAGCCTCAGGCCGTGTGCGCCCAGCTGTTCCTGCGCATAGAAGCATTCGCCGCGCGCGAAGGTCACCCCGTGTCGCCAGGCCACCGGCATCAGCTCGGCGGTGGTCACCGTCTCCGGCAGCGTCAGCCAGATAAACAAGCCGCCTTGCGGCGTTTCGAAACGGCACCCCGGCGGCAGCCGATGTTGCAACGCGTCGATCATCACTTCCAGATGCAGGCGGTAGACGCGTCCGGCGCGCCGCAGCTGCTTGTCGTAACGGCCGACGGTGACGAACGCGTCCAGCGCCCGCTGGATCAGGCTGGAACTGGTGAAGCTGTCGACGTGTTTCAGCCTGGCGAAACGCTGATAGTGTTCGCTGTCCGCCACCAGATAGCCGATGCGCATGCTGGGCAGCAGCATTTTGGAGAAGGTGCTGACGTAGATCACCGCGCCCGGCTGCGCCAGCGCGCGCAGCGACGGCAGCTGTTTGCCCTGATAACGCAGATCGCCGACGAAGTCGTCCTCCAGGATCACCACGCCGGCCTGTTGGGCGATCGCCAGCAGGCGCCGCCGGCGGGCCTCGCTCAGGCAGCGGCCGGTCGGGTTGTGGAAGTTGGGGATGGTGTAGATCAGTTTAGGGCGGTGGCGTTCCAGCAGCTCGGGCAGTCGATCGACCAGCATGCCGTGGCGATCGCCGGGCACGGAGACGATATTGATGCGGTGCTGGCGCAGCAGGCCCAGCGCTTCGGCGTAGGTCGGCTCTTCGACGATCACCGTATCACCCGGCGCCAGCAGGCTTTGCACCACCAGACTGATGGCATGCTGCGAACCGTTGGTGATCAGCACCTGTTCGGCCTGCGTGGGGATGCCCTGGGCGCTGAGAATGCGGCTCAGCGTATCGCGCAGCGGGTAGTAGCCGCAGTATTCGCCGTAACTGAAGGCTTCTTCCGCGTGGCGGCTGAGCACCGACAGCAGCACTTTGCGAAACGCCTCCAGAGGAAATATCTTGGGGCTGCCGACGCCGGCGGCAAAGTTGATCAGCCCCTCCGGCAGCGGGGCGTCGGCATAGCCGTCCAGCCGCGAGGTGAGGGTGGTGAAGCTCTCCAGCGGGAAAGGGGCGTTGCTGGTCGGCCGGGCCGGGCGCGTTTGCGCCTGCGGGTGCGCGACATAGGCGCCGCTGCCGCGCCGCTGGTGCAAAAAGCCCTTGGCCGCCAGTTCGGCATAGGCGTTATCCACCGTCAAACGGCTGACCGCCAATTCGGCCGCCAGCGTGCGTGTCGAGGGCAGCTTGTCGCCATCCACGAACACGCCGGTGAGGATGGCGCGCCGCAGCGCTTCTTCGATCTGCAAATACAGCGGAACGTCCTGTTCGCGATCTAACGGGATGTGCATGCGAAATTGGCCCGGTTAGGGAGATGGTTTTTTACTATACCCCATGTCAACAGGGCTTCAAGCGCAGAAAAGTGGCCTGCATGACAAGGCCGAAAAGTGGCTATAGTGGGAAAATATGGCCGCGTTACACTGTGCGCCTGAGCATTTATGTCGCCATTTTCCCGAGGATCTCATGTCATTACCGTCAGGCGTTTCCGCCCGGCCTTTGTTGCCCGGCGCGCGTCTCTTGCAGGGCAGCCGCCAGGGTTACGTCATCGCCATTATCAGCGCCATGCTGCTGGCCTTTACCGCCATCATCATCCGCGCGCTGACCGAGTACTATCAGCTGCCGACCTTCGTGCTGGCGTTCTGGCGCGCGGCGCTGGTGGCGCTGGTGCTGTTGCCGCTGCTGTTGCTGGTGAAACCGCAGTGGGCGCGTCTGCGCCGTGAGCAGGTGGTGTTCTACGCGCTTTACGGGCTGCTGCTGGCGCTGTTCAACAGCCTGTGGACGCTGTCGGTAGCGCTGAATGGCGCGTCGGTGGCGACCATACTGACCTACTGTTCGGTGGGCTTTACCGTGTTCCTCGGCTGGGTGATGTACAGCGAGCGCCTGACGCTGCGCCAACTGCTGGTGATCGCCATCAGCCTGGGCGGTTGCTTCCTGGTCAGCAACGGCGACAGCATGGGGAACAGCCACTTCGATCTGCTGGGGCTGCTGGTAGGGATGCTGTCGGGCATCGGCTATACCCTGTATACCCTCGGCGGGCGGGTGGCCAGCGAACGCGGCTATCCGGTGTGGAACACCATCCTGTACGTGTTCGGTTTTTCGGCGTTGTATCAGCTGGCGTTCAACGCGGCGTTGACGGCGTTCCCGTTGGCGGTGTTCCACGGCATGGCCGGCGATTTGTGGTTCCTGTCGCACGGCGCACAGGGCATCCAGTGGAGCGGCTGGCTGTTGCTGCTGGCATTGGCCGCCGGGCCGACGCTGTTGGGCTTCGGGTTGTATAACATCAGCCTGAAAACGCTGCCGCTGGCGGTGGCCAACCTGATCCTGTCGCTGGAACTGGTGTTCACCGCGGTGATCGCCTATTTCCTGCTGGGGGAAAGCATGAATCAGCTGCAGCTGCTGGGCAGCGCGTTGGTGATGGGCGGGGTGCTGCTGTTGAAAAGCAAGACCGCCGAGGCGTGATCGGTTACCCTTGTGCCTCGCAAGGGAGGCACTAATGATGAATAACCCGAGATTGAAACGAGCGCTTATCGCTTGAATGGCCGTGTTGAGTGAACGACAACACGGCCACAGACATTCCGTTCCGTGGCTTTTATTCCGGTAACAAGAGAATACGCCATGTCCGAAAAACACTGGTCCCAAACCGAACTGCTGCATCAGACGGTGACCAACCCGAATATCATCGTCAAAGGCACCCACAGCTACTACAGCGACTGCTGGGATAACGGCTTCGAACGCTCGGTGGTGCGCTATCTGCACGGCGACGCGGTCAGCCGCCAATGGCAGCCGCTGGGCGAAATAGATCGCCTGCTGATCGGCGATTATGTGTGCATCGCGGCCGAAGCGGTGATCCTGATGGGCGGTAATCACACCCATCGCATCGACTGGCTGAGCCTGTACCCGTTTATGGCAACCATCAAGCAGGCATACCGTCCCAAAGGTGATACCCGGCTGGGTGACGGCTGCTGGATCGGCATGCGGGCGATGCTGATGCCGGGGATCTCGATAGGCGAGGGGGCGATCGTCGCCGCCGGTAGCGTGGTGGCCGGCGATGTTGCGCCTTATGCCATCGTCGGTGGTAACCCGGCGAGGTTTATCCGTTGGCGGTTCGCGCCGGAAGTCATCGCACGGTTGCTTGCCTTGCGCCTCTATGACTTGTCCGAGGTGGACTTTGCGGTGATTCAGCCGTTGCTTGCCGATAACGATATCGGGGCGCTGGAAAGGGGAATGGCGGCCTTGCGCCGTTAAACACTACGGGCGGGGGATCCCCGCCCGTTTCGCGTTATTCGGCCTTGGCCTCGGCCGTCGGTTGGCGGCGTTTGCGCATCAGGCGCAGCAGCGGCGGCAACGCCAGCACCGCGACCGCCAATACCAGCAGCGTTTGCGCGATGCTGCTGCTCCACAGAATGCCGAACTCGCCGTTGCTGATCGACAGCGCGCGGCGCAGGTTTTGTTCCAGCATCTCACCCAGCACAAAGCCCAGAATCAGCGGCGACATCGGGAAATGCATTTTGCGCAGAATGTAGCCGAACACCCCCAATCCGACCATCAGCAGCAGGTCGAAGGTGGTGCTGTGCACCGCATAAACCCCCACCGCCGAAACCGCGGCGATCGCCGGTACCAGGAACCACAACGGGATGGTCAGCATGCGGGTGAACAGACCGACCAGCGGCAGGTTCATGATCAACAAAATGACGTTGGCGATCAGCAGCGCGGCGATCAGCCCCCAGACGATATCCGGCTGTTCGGTGAACATCGCCGGGCCGGGGGTGATGTTGTACAGCGTCAACGCGCCCATCATCACCGCCGTGGTGCCGGAGCCCGGCACCCCCAGCGTCAGCATCGGAATGAACGAACCGCAGGCCGAGGCGTTGTTGGCCGCTTCCGGCGCCGCGACGCCGCGGATATCGCCTTTACCGAAGGTGTCGCTGTTGCCGCTGATTTTCTTCTCGGTCATGTAGGTCAGCGCGCTGGCGATAGTGGCGCCGGCGCCCGGCAGAATGCCGACGAAGAAACCGATCACCGACGAACGCAGGGTCGGGCCCGCGCACTGCGCCGCCTCTTTGCGGTTGAACAGCAACCGGCCGGTTTTACGCACCAGCTTTTGCCCGGCGCTGGTGCTTTCCAGCATCAACAGGATTTCGCTGACCGAGAACAGGCCGATCACCACCACGATAAACTGCACGCCGTCGGAGAGGTGCACGCTGTCGAAGGTAAAGCGGTAAACGCCGGTGTTGGCGTCGACGCCCACCGTTGCCAGCCCCAGGCCGATCAGCGCCGCCAGCAGCGATTTCAGCGGGTTCTGGCTCATCATGCTGCCGAGGCAGGCGATGGCGAACACCATCAGGGCGAAATACTCCGCCGGGCCAAAGGCCAGCGACCAGCGGGCCAGCAGCGGCGCGAACAGAATGATGCCGCCGATGGCGATCATCGAGCCGACGAACGAGCTGACCGCCGAGATGGACAGCGCCACGCCGGCGCGCCCCTGCTGCGCCATTGGGTAACCGTCCAGCGCGGTCATGATCGCCGCCGCGTCGCCCGGCACGTTGAGCAGAATCGACGAGATGCGCCCGCCGTATTCGCAGCCGATATACACCGTCGCCAGCAGGATCAGCGCCGATTCGGCCGGCAGTTTGAGGGCGAACGCCAGCGGCAGCAGGATCGCCACGCCGTTGATCGGCCCCAGCCCCGGCAACAGGCCGACGATGGTGCCGACGAAGCAGCCGATCAGGGCGATAATCAGGTTCTGCGGCACCAGCGCCACTTCAAACCCTTGGGTCAAATACATCCAGGTATCCATCATCGCTCCCGTTAGCTCAGCCAGGCGCCGAGCGGCAGTGTGACATCGAGAAGTTGGTCAAAGGCGTAGTACAACGCTGCGCCCATGATGACGCCGGAGATGGCCGCCGCCGGCAGGCTGGCCTGAAACAACAGGCCGATGCTGAACGTCAGCAGCGCGGTCGCCAGCGGGAAGCCGAGCCATTCAAAGCCCCAGGCATACAGCACCAGGGTGATCACCAGCACCAGCAGCCGCTGCAACACCTTGCTGTGCGGCCACTCCACCGCCTGCGGGTGGCGCAGCAACAGCAGGGCCGCGCACAGCGCCATCAGGCTGAGGATCGCCAGCGGGAACGGGCGCGGCCCCAGCGGTTCATAGCTGTATTCGCTCTGGATGCCCCAGCCGATGAACAGCCCGCCGATACACAGCAGCAGCCAAAAACCGGCAAAAATACGATCGCTCATGGTTTTCCCCTGCGGTTATTTGGCCAGGCCGAACACTTTCGCCTGCTCACGGTATTGGGCAACCTGGTTCTTCACGTAGGCGTCCAGCTCTTTGCCGGTCAGGTTGAATTCGAACAGGCCGCGCAGATCGCGCTGCTGTTTGAATTCGTCGGTCGCCATCATTTTCTGGAAGGTGTCGATCCACCACTGATACTCTTCATCGCTGACTTTCGGCCCGACGTAGAAGCCGCGAATGATCGGCCACACCAGGCTGTATCCCTGCTCTTTGGCGGTGGGAATATCGGCCAGCTGGCCCGGCAGACGTTGCTCGGCATACACCGCCAGCACGCGGATCTTGTCGCCCTGCAGGTAAGGCACCATCTCGCTCAGGTCACCGGAAACCGCCTGAATATGGTTGCCCAGCAGCGCGGTGACCGGCTCGCCGCCGCCTTCGAACGCCACGTAGCGCATCTTGCGCGGATCCACGCCGACTTCGCGCGCCAGCAGCGCGGTTTTCATCCAGTCCTGGCTGCCGATGGAGGCGCCGGCGCCGAACACCACGCTGTTGGGATCTTTTTGGAAAGCGTCCATCAGGTCTTTCAGGGTTTTGTAAGGCGAGTCGGCGCGCACTGCGATCATGCCGTAGTCGGTGCCGACCGCCGCCAGCCATCTCACGTCGTCCACGTTGTAGCGGCCGAACTTGCCCTGGGCCAGATTGAGCAGCGAGCCGCCGGAGAAGGCCACCACGGTGCCGAACTCCGCCGGGCGCTGCGCGACGATGGCGTTGTAGGCCACCGCGCCGACGCCGCCGGGCATATAGGTGACGCGCATCGGTTTATCGATGGCCTTGGTATCCTGCAGCGACACCTGAATCAGTTTGCAGGTCAGATCGAAGCCGCCGCCGGGTTTGGCCGGCGCAATGCATTCGGTGCGTTTGGGCGCCTCTGCGGCGAAGGACTGAGAGGCCGCCAGCAACAGGGCGGCGGCGGTAAAGGTTCGGGTCATTATTTTTTTCATTGTGACTTGCCCTCGGTATTGTTCTGGTTGTGAAATCCCGCCGGGTGCGGTTGCAGGATTGTTAAAACAACAACCTTTCATTTACCTTTCAGTGGCCGGAAAAGTTTCCAGTCTGTGATTAGGGTCTCTTGTCGCCAGCGAATGGCGGGTGCGCTACCATAGAAACGAGGACAAGAACAGGGCGCTAAACCGGCCAAAATCCTGCGTAATATCAGGTTTGTCGTTCTGCTTTTGCGATAAAATCATGATCAGTGAAATGAATAGAGACGCAGTAATATGTTTTCGTTAGGGAAATTGTTTGGTGGCAGGGACAGCGCCAAAGTATGCGCAATTAAACGGTTGCCTGAGGTCTACGCCGAGATGGCGGGAGAAAGCGGGCAGTGTCGTTTGAAGCGCCTGCGCCCCGAGGTTGGCGTGTTTGAGCTGCATTTCGTCAACGCCGACGGTGAAAAGTATGCCTGTCAGATGACCGCCTGCGTGACCGGCATCGATCTGGTGTTTGCCGCCAACAACCGCTCCGTGCTGGTTTCTTCGCCGTTTACCGCCGACAAGCTGCGCCCGGTGCTGGACATTGCCGTTGCCGATAGCCCCATTCCGCTGATCTGACGCCGCCCTGCGATCGCGCTCCATACGCATAATTGTGTGCCAGCTCCCAAAACTGGCGGCGCGGCGCTCTTTTATCCCCTTATTTTCCATGCCATCCTTTGTTATCAGCCTGTTAACGGATGCCGTGTCGGCGCCAGGTTGTTCAGGTAAATCAATGGAATGGGAACATGCGACTGTTATTGGTTGAAGATCACCCCGAGCTGTCTCACTGGTTGCAAAAGGCGCTGACCGGCGCCGGGTTTGCCGTCGACGTCGCCCCGGACGGCGTGGCGGCCGATCATCTGTTGCTCAACGAGCGTTATGCGCTGGCGGTGTTGGATGTGGCGTTGCCGCGTTTGAACGGCCTGGATTTGCTGGCGCGCCTGCGCAAGCGCGGGCAGGATCTGCCGGTGCTGTTGCTGACGGCGCGCACCGACGTGGCCGATCGGGTAAGGGGCCTGAATCTGGGGGCAGACGATTACCTCACCAAGCCGTTCGAATTGGACGAGCTGGAGGCGCGTATTCGGGCGCTGCTGCGCCGCAGCGTCGGCGCCCCACAGCCGGCGTTGCAGTACGGCGCGTTGACCTACCATGACGAAGGCTATTTTCTGCTGGAGAGCAAGCCGCTGGCGCTGACGCCGCGCGAACTGGCGGTGTTGACCGCGCTGATGCATCGGCGCGGCCGCCCGGTGGCCAAACAACAGCTGTTCGAGCAGGTGTTTACGCTGTCCGACGAGGCCAATCCGGAGAGCATCGAGCTTTACGTACACCGCCTGCGGAAAAAGCTGCAGGGCAGCGACGTGGCGATCGTCACGCTGCGCGGTCTGGGCTACAGTCTGGAGCTGTGCAATGCGGTGGTTTAACGCCCCGCGTTCGCTGTTCTATCAACTGCTGCTGTTTTTTGGCCTGCCGCTGCTGGCGTTGGGCGGTATCTCCATCTACACCCACTATTTCAGCGCCATGAGCGCCGCCACTCTGGCTTACGATCGCACGCTGCTGGCGTCGGCGCGCACCGTGGCGGAGCGACTGGTGGTGCGCGAAGGCAAGCTGGCGGTCGATGTGCCCTATGTGGTGCTCGACAGCTTCGAGCGCAACATGAACGATCAGCTGTATTACGAGGTGATTTCGCCGCAGGGAAAAAGCATCTCGGGTTATGACGATTTGCCGTCGCTGCCGCCCCATATCCCGCGCTCCACGCTCTACCCGGCGCTGGTGCATTTTTACGATGCGGAATATCTCGGCCGGCCGATCCGCGTGGCGGCGCTGTTTCAGCCGGTCAACGAGTCGGGGGTGAGCGGCATGGCGACCATTTTGGTGGCGGAAACCCTGGAGTCGCGCCGTTACCTGGCGCGGCAGATGATGATCGCGGCGCTGCTGAGCCAGGGCACGGTGGTGGTGTTGACCCTGATCCTGGCGTTCGCGCTGCTCAAGCGGGTGTTGAAGCCGATGCGTAAACTCTCCGGTATCATGCTGCGGCGCGATCCGGGCGAGCTGACGCCCTTGCCGCGGGTATTGCCGTGGTCGGAGATGCAGCCGCTGCTGGTGGCGTTCAATCGCTATATCGAACGGCTGCGGCTGATGGTGGCGCGTCAGGAACGTTTCAGCGCCGACGCTTCCCACCAGCTGCGCACGCCGCTGGCGGTGTTGAAGACTCAGGTCGGGGTGGCGCTGGCCAGCGATCGGCCGCAGCAGTGGCGCGAAAGCCTGCAGGCGATGAGCGCGACGCTGGACAATACCGTGGCACTGACCGACCGCCTGCTGTATCTCTCACGCCTGAAGGCCAGCGAGCACCAGGCCGAGCGCAAGCTGCAGCCGGTCAACCTGGCGCAGGTGCTGCGCGACGCCTGTTTTTCCCGCTTGCCGCAGGCGCGCAGCAAACAGATCGATCTCGGCTTCGAAGGTGAAGCGGCGTGTCAGGTGGCGGGGGAACCGCTGCTGTTGGCCGAGCTGTGCGCCAACCTGTTGGACAACGCGTTGAAATACACACCGCGTCAGGGCGTGGTCACCGCTCGCCTCACGCAGGAGAAGGCGACGGGGGAAGGCGTGCTGGAGATTGAAGACAGCGGCCCCGGCATCGCCTTGCAGGACAAGGCGCTGGCGCTGCAGCCATTTCACCGGCTGGACAACGTGGGCGATCAGCCGGGCGCCGGCCTGGGGCTGGCGCTGGTGAAGGACATCACCGCCTATCACGGCACCCGCCCGGAGCTGTTGAGCTCCGCCGCGCTGGGCGGTCTGTTGGTGCGGGTGCGTTTCAGGCTGTTGCCTTAAGCCTGTTCTTTGCAGGACTCGACGTCGGCCGCCGGGGCTTTGGCTTTACGCGTCAGCGGCGTGCGCAGCCGCTGCGACAGGATAACGCCCAGCAGGGTAATGCCGCCGCCGATCAGGTGATAACCGTGCAACTGCTCATGTAGGAACAGCACGGCGATAGCGGCGGTAAACACCGGCGCCAGGTTCATGAAGATCGAGGCGGTGTTGGCGCCCAGGCGCATCACGCCCTGGATCCACAGGAACGGGGCGATGATCGAAGCCGGAATGCCGGCGAACAGCACCAGCGGCAGGTTATGGCCGTTCAAGCCGACATCCTGCGCCATCAGGAAATTAGGCAGCAGCAGCAGCACGCCGAACAGGATCTGCACGTACAGCGATTGCCAGTTCGGCAGCGCGATGGCCCAGCGTTTGGTCAACACGCCATACAGCGCGTAAGAGGCGGTGGCGAGCAGCATCATCAATTCCCCCTTGCCGATACCGTGCTGCAGCAGCACGCCGGGCTGGCCGCCGCTGACCAGCCAGATCAAACCGCCGAAGGAGAGAATACTGCCGAGCAGCACGCCGACGGTCGGCGCAATGCGCAGCAGGACGATGCTGATCAGGATGGTCAGCAGCGGGATCAGCGACACGATGATGCCCATAAACAGCGCGCTGACGCTGTGCGCCGCGTAATAGGCCAGGCTTTGATACAGCACCATGCCCAGCAAGCCGAGGATCATTAGTTTCCACCAGTTGGCGCGCACCTGCGCCCAATTGCGCAGCACGCCCGGCAGCACGAACGGCGTCAGGGCGATCAGCGCCAGCAGCCAGCGGTAAAGTGAAATGGCCGCCGGATCGATGGCGGTGGCGGAGAGTTTGCTGACAACGGCGTTAATCGACCATATCAGCACGGCCAACAGTGGGAAGAGCATATTCATGATAATTATTCTCAATAACGTCCAATATGCTGGCTAGTCTACGCGTGTCCGGTTTATCATATATAGCGATATCCAGACAAAAATCGGCGTAAACAAGACAAATCACGGGACGAAACCATGCCAGAAATCCGCCATTTCCCTGAGTCGCTGATCCCGGCGCCCAACCCGGTGCAGTTCCGCTGTGAAGAGTTTAACGCGCGCACCGAATTCCAGCCGCACAGCCACACCTGGGGCCAGTTGATGTGGGTCAAAGCCGGGGTGATGGTGCTGCGCATCGGCGGGCAGCGCTTTCTGGCGCCGCCGGAGTTCGTGTTGTGGGCGCCGGCGGGCATCGAACACTCCTGCTACAACCAGCGACTGGCGCAGTGCCGCATGGTGGACATTACGCCGGCGCTGTGCGCCGGCATGCCGGCCGACCCCTGTCTGGTGAGCGTAACGCCCATCTTCCGTGCCATCGCCGAGGATTTCTATGCGCGCAAGCAGTACATTCCGCAGGCGGAGGAGGATTTGCGCCTCTGTCAGGTGCTGATCGACCAGCTGCGCCTGTCGCCGCGTCAGCAAACCTATCTGCCGTCGTCGGACGACAAATTTTTGGCGCCGGTGCTGGAAGCGCTGGAGCATTGCCCGGCGGACAACACCTCGCTGGCAACGTGGGCGGCGCGGGTCTACACCACCGAGCGCACGCTGTCGCGCCGCTGCCAGCAGGATCTGGGCATGTCGTTCAGCGAGTGGCGCCAGCGCCTGCGTTTTCTGCATGCCGTGTCGTTGCTCGAGCAGGGCAAAACCGTGCAGGACGTGGCGTTGGACGTCGGCTACAGCTCCGCGTCGGCCTTTATCGTCATGTTCCAGCAGATCGCCGGCACCACCCCTGAGCGCTTTCGCCGTGCCTGATTCAGTGGCACACTATTTCGCAGACCAATAGCCGTAAACCGTCGGAGAACGCAGTGAAAATTCTGGTTGATGAAAATATGCCGTACGCGGCCGAGCTGTTCAGCCGCCTGGGCGACGTGCAGGCGGTGCCGGGGCGTCCGATCCCGCTTGAGGCGCTGGCGGATGCCGATGCGCTGATGGTGCGTTCGGTCACCAAGGTCAATGAAGCCCTGTTGGCCGGCAGCCGCATCGGCTTTGTCGGCACCGCCACCGCCGGCACCGATCACGTCGATGACGCCTGGCTGCAACGGCAGGGCATCGGGTTTTCCGCCGCGCCGGGCTGCAACGCCATCGCGGTGGTCGAGTATGTGTTCTCCGCCTTGATGCTGCTGGCCGAACGCGACGGCTTCCAGCTGCGGGATAAAACCGTCGGCATCGTCGGCGTGGGCAACGTCGGTTCCCGCCTGGACGCGCGCCTCAAAGCGTTGGGCGTGCGCACGCTGCTGTGCGATCCGCCGCGCGCCGATCGCGGCGACGCCGGGGAGTTCTGGCCGTTGGAGAAGCTGGTGGCCGAGGCCGATGTGCTGACCTTCCATACGCCGCTGAATAAATCCGGCCCATACCATTCGCTGCATCTGGCGGATGCCGACCTGCTGGCGGCGCTGCCGGACAACCGCATTCTGATCAACGCCTGTCGCGGGCCGGTGGTGGATAACGCCGCGCTGCTGCAGGCGCTGGAAAAGGGCAAAAAGCTGAGCACGGTGCTGGACGTGTGGGAACCGGAGCCGGACCTCGCCTTGCCGCTGCTGGCGCGGGTGGATATCGGCACCGCGCACATCGCCGGGTATACGCTGGAAGGCAAGGCGCGCGGCACCACCCAGGTGTTCGAAGCGTTCAGCCGCCATCTGGGGCAGCCGCAGCAGGTGGCGCTGGCCTCGCTGCTGCCGGTGCCGGAGTTCAGCCAGATCCGCCTCAACGGGCCGCTGGATGAAGCGCGGTTAAAACGATTGATGCACTTGGTGTATGATGTGCGCCGCGATGATGCGCCATTGCGCAAAGTCGCCGGGCAACCGGGCGAATTCGATCGCCTGCGCAAGCACTACCAGGAGCGCCGCGAGTGGTCTTCGCTGGCCGTGCAATGCGATGACAGCGCCAGCGCCGAGCTGCTCGGCAAGCTGGGCTTCAGCGTGGTGTAGGGCGTAAGGTTGTCTTAAGCCAACGCCGCTACAGTGAGCGGTAAAGATTATCGGGCGGTGATTGCACTGCCCGTGTGCTTTTATGAATGAAATACTCTGGAGAAAACCCGATGTCTGACGGCTGGAATATCGCGCTGCTCGGCGCCACTGGCGCGGTAGGTGAAGCGTTGCTGGAATTGTTGCAGGAACGCCAGTTCCCGGTGGGTGAGCTCTATCCTCTGGCAAGCGAACGCAGCGCGGGCGCCAATGTGCGCTTCAACGGCAAGTCTCTTCTGGTGCAAAACGCCGAAGAGTTCGACTGGTCGCAGGCGCAGCTGGCCTTCTTCGTCGCCGGCAGCGACGCTTCCGCGCGCTATGCCGAAGAAGCCGGCAACATGGGCTGCCTGGTGATCGACACCAGCGGCCTGTTCGCCATGGAGCCGGATGTACCGCTGGTGGTGCCGGGCGTGAACCCGCAGGTGCTGGCGGATTACCGTAACCGCAATATCGTGGCGGTGGCCGACAGCATGGTCAGCCAACTGCTGACGGCGATCAAACCGCTGACCGAACAGGCGGGGCTGTCGCGTCTGCACGTCACCACGCTGATGTCGGTATCGTCGCGCGGCAAGGTGGCGGTGGACGACCTGGCCGGCCAGAGCGCGCGCCTGCTGAACGGCATTCCGGCCGAGGAAGGCGTTTTCGGTAAACAGCTGGCGTTCAACCTGCTGCCGCTTGTCGCCGACGAGCAGGGCAGCGTGCGCGAAGAGCGCCTGATCGTCGATCAGGTGCGCAAGGTGCTGCAGGATGAAGGGCTGCCGATTTCGGTGAGCTGCGTTCAGTCGCCGGTGTTTTATGGCCACGCGCAGGTGGTGCACCTGGAAGCGCTGCGCCCGCTGTCCGCCGAAGAGGCGCGCAGCGAGCTCGAAGAGGTCGAAGATATTCAGCTGAGCGAAGAGGACGATTACCCGACCCAGGTCACCGACGCTTCCGGCAGCGATGCGCTCAGCATCGGCTGCCTGCGTAACGATTACGGCATCCCCGAGCTGCTGCAGTTCTGGACGGTGGCGGACAACGTGCGCTTCGGCGGCGCGTTGATGGCTGTCGAAACCGCCGAGCGTCTGGTGCAGGAGCAGATGTACTGATGTCTGAGGTGGTCTCGCCCGCTCAGCCGACGCTGAAGGTAGCGCTGGGCATCGAATATGACGGCAGCCGTTATTACGGCTGGCAGCGGCAGCAAGAAGTGGCCAGCGTGCAGGAACGCCTGGAGCAGGCGTTGAGCAAGGTGGCGGATGCACCGATTACCGTGCTGTGCGCCGGGCGTACCGACGCCGGGGTGCACGCCACCGGGCAGGTGGTGCACTTCGAAACCACTGCGCGCCGCAAGGACGCCGCCTGGACGATGGGGGTGAATACCCATTTGCCGCCGGATATTGCGGTGCGTTGGGTGAGCCCCGTTGCCGACGATTTTCACGCGCGTTTCAGCGCCACCGCGCGCCGCTACCGCTATATCATTTTCAACCATCGCTACCGGCCGGCGGTGCTGCAGCAGGGGGTAACGCATTTTTATCACCCGCTGGACGCCGATCGCATGCATCGGGCGGCGCAGGCGCTGCTGGGCGAGAACGATTTCACGTCGTTCCGCGCGGTGCAATGCCAGTCGCGCACCCCGTGGCGCTGCGTAAAACACGTTAAGGTTACGCGCTACGGCGAATATATTGTGGTAGATATCAAGGCGAATGCCTTCGTGCATCACATGGTTCGCAACATCGTCGGCAGCCTGATGGAGATCGGCTGCGGCAATCAGGATGAGAACTGGATGGCCGAGTTGCTGGCGCTGAAGGATCGCAATCTGGCGGCGGCGACGGCGCGAGCCGAGGGGCTGTATCTGGTTGCCGTGGATTACCCTGACCACTTTGGTCTGCCGCGGCCGCCGATGGGGCCGCTGTTTTTGCCCGACGATTAAACGCCGGCACGCCTGAAAGCGTCGCTCCCTTGTGCTTCTGCCGGGTGATTGAAACGCCCGGCATCAATGAGAGAATTTATGGACATCATCAAGTTTATTATTGATTTCATTCTGCATATTGATGTGCACTTGGCCGAACTGGTCGCACAATACGGCATGTGGGTCTACGCTATTCTGTTCCTGATCCTGTTTTGTGAAACCGGTCTGGTGGTGACGCCGTTCCTGCCGGGGGATTCTTTGCTGTTCGTCGCCGGCGCGTTGGCGGCGTTGCCGACCAACGATCTGAACGTGCACACCATGGTGGCGTTGATGGTGGCGGCGGCGATCCTCGGCGATGCGGTGAACTACACTATCGGGCGGTTGTTCGGCGAGAAGCTGTTCAGCAACCCGAATTCGAAAATTTTCCGCCGCAGCTACCTGGATAAAACACATCAGTTTTATGAGAAGCACGGCGGGAAAACGATTATTCTGGCGCGATTCGTGCCGATCGTGCGTACTTTTGCGCCGTTCGTCGCCGGTATGGGGCATATGTCCTATCGCCACTTCGCCGCCTACAACGTGATTGGCGCACTGGTTTGGGTGTTGCTCTTCACTTATGCTGGCTACCTGTTCGGCGATCTGCCGGTGGTGCAGGAGAACCTGAAACTGTTGATCGTCGGGATCATCATCGTTTCGATTCTGCCGGGGGTGATTGAAATTTGGCGCCACAAGCGCGCGGCCGCCCGCCAGCAAAAACAGTAAAAACATCGCTTAACCTGTCGGTTCGACCAGTTTTTTGTCCACAGCGTCGGGCCGATATGGTTTAATGAGCGACATTATGGTCTGTTCCTGCGAACAACCCTGAAGCCGATGCCTCAGTCGCCGCGCTTGCCGCGCCGCGAACGGGCATTTTTTCATTGGGGTGTTTTCGGGGGGATTGTTAAAGCATGAACAGCGGACTGGCGTGTGCCAGGTTCAAACAGAAAGGTCATCGATGAGCTGGATTGAACGAATTCTTAACAAGAGCAATATCACACAAACCCGTAAGGCGAGCATTCCTGAAGGGGTCTGGACTAAATGCGACAGCTGCGGCCAGGTTCTCTACCGCGCCGAGCTGGAGCGTAATCTGGAAGTGTGTCCGAAGTGCGACCACCACATGCGTATGGGCGCGCGCGCGCGTCTGCATACCCTGCTGGACGAAGGCAGCGAAGTGGAGCTGGGCAGCGATCTGGAGCCGAAGGACGTTCTGAAATTCAAGGATTCCAAGCGCTATAAAGATCGTCTGGTCGCCGCACAGAAAGCGACCGGCGAGAAAGACGCGCTGGTGGTGATGAAGGGCACGCTGTACGGTATGCCGATCGTCGCCGCGTCCTTCGAATTCGCCTTCATCGGCGGCTCGATGTCTTCCGTGGTCGGCGCGCGTTTCGTGCGTGCGGTTGAGCAGGCGCTGGAGGACAACTGTCCGCTGGTGTGCTTCTCCGCCAGCGGCGGCGCGCGTATGCAGGAAGCGCTGATGTCGCTGATGCAGATGGCGAAAACCAGCGCGGCGTTGGCCAAAATGCAGGAGCGCGGCTTGCCGTATATCTCCGTGCTGACCGACCCGACCATGGGCGGTGTCTCCGCCAGCCTGGCGATGCTGGGCGACATCAACATCGCCGAGCCGAAAGCGCTGATCGGTTTTGCCGGCCCGCGCGTTATCGAGCAAACCGTGCGCGAGAAACTGCCACCAGGCTTCCAGCGCAGCGAGTTCCTGATCGAAAAAGGCGCGATAGACATGATCGTTCGCCGTCCGGAAATGCGCCAAACGTTGGCGAGCATTCTGTCCAAGCTGACCAACCAGCCGCAGCCGCATTTCGATGAGGCCGCGCCGGTCATTGAGCCGGAGCAGCAGGCCGACGCCTGAGGCAAAGACAGATCCCGCCCGGGTTCAGCCGCCACTTTGTGGCTAAGTGACGGCTGATGCCCGCTCTCCGCCGGCCGTAGCCTATCCGCTGTGGTTGGCAGGCTGGCGGCAGTCACGAAGCGCATCGCCTTTACCGCGGTGAGGGTGGTGCCCTGATGGATTAATGAACCCAAGTTCAGTGATGGGACTCATGCAAAACCACCAAATTCCCCAAGCCACGTCGCCATTGAGCTCGTGGCTTTATTATCTGGAACGTCTGCACAGCCAGGCGATCGAACTCGGCCTCGAGCGCGTACAGCGCGTCGCGGCGCATCTGGATTTACTGACCCCCGCACCCACGGTGTTCACCGTTGCCGGCACCAACGGCAAAGGCACCACCTGTCGCACCCTTGAAGCGATTCTGCTGGCCGCCGGCCTGCGCGTCGGCGTCTACAGTTCGCCGCATCTGGTGCGCTATACCGAACGCGTGCGCATTCAGGGGGAAGAGCTGAGCGAAGCGGAGCACAGCCGCTCGTTCGCCGCCATTGAAGCCGGCCGCGGCGAAACGTCGCTGACCTATTTCGAATTCGGCACCCTGTCGGCGCTGCAGCTGTTCAAACAGGCGCGGCTCGACGTGGTGATCCTGGAAGTGGGCCTGGGCGGGCGTCTCGATGCCACCAACATCGTCGATCCGAGCGTGGCGGTGATCACCAGCATCGCGCTCGATCACACCGACTGGCTGGGCAACGATCGCGAAAGCATCGGCCGTGAAAAGGCCGGCATTTTCCGCAGCGGCAAACCGGCGGTGGTCGGTGAACCCGACATGCCGGACAGCATTCGTCAGGTTGCCGAAACGCTGGGCGCGCCGCTGTCTCGCCGCGGCGAAGCCTGGCGCTTCAGCGAGCAGGGCGATCGCTGGCAGTGGCAGGGCGGCGACACGCTGCTGACCGATCTGCCGACGCCGAACGTACCGCTGGCCAACGCCGCTACCGCGCTGGCGGCGCTCAACAGTTCTCCACTGGAAATCGACGAACGCGCGATTTTCACCGGGCTGCAGCAGGCGACGCTGCCGGGGCGCTTCCAGATCGTGCGGCGTGAGCCGACGCTGATCCTCGATGTGGCGCACAATCCGCACGCCGCCGGCTATCTCGCCGGGCGTCTGGCCAAACTGCCGCGCAACGGCGGCAAGGTGCGCGCGGTGGTGGGCATGCTGTCGGACAAGGATATCGCCGGCACGCTGGCCTGCCTCAGCGAGCAGGTGGATGAATGGTACTGCGCGCCGCTCGACGGGCCGCGCGGCGCCAGCGTCGAACAGCTGGCGCAACATCTGGCGGAACCGCGACGCTTTAATGATGTCGAAACTGCCTGGCGGCAGGCTATGCAGGATGCTGATAAACAGGATATTGTGATCGTCTGTGGATCGTTCCACACCGTGGCGCAGGTGATGGCGGCGTCAGACGAGATGCGGGGAGTGTGAGTGGCGAGTAAATTTCAGAACCGACTGGTCGGAACCGTGATTCTGGTGGCGCTGGGGGTGATCATCCTGCCAGGGTTGCTGGACGGTAAAAAGAAGCATTACGAGGATGAATTCGCGGCCATTCCGTTGGTGCCGAAGGCGGGCGACGTCGAAGAGAACGACGTGCTGCCACCGGTGACGCAACCGTTGCCGGCGCAGCCGCCGGAAGGGGCGGGCGCGCTGGTCGAACAGCAGGCGGCCAATGAAGCGGCGGCGCAACAGGCGGTGCGGCAAGGTGCTCAGCAGCCGGCGCAGGTGGCGCCGCCGCCGGTCGAAACGCGTCCTCAGCCGGTGCCGCAGCCCAAGCCGAAACCGGTAGAAACCAAACCGGTGGAAGTGAAACCGAAACCGGCGCCGCAACCGAAACCGGTGGAAGTGAAGCCGGTACCGAAGCCGGAGCCGACGCCGAAACCTGAACCGACGCCGCAGCCGAAACCGGCGGAAGAAAAAGCGCCGGCCGGGCAAGCCTACGTCGTGCAGCTCGGGGCGTTGAAAAATGCCGCCAAGGCGAACGAGATTGTCGCCTCGCTGCGCCTCTCGGGCTATCGCGCCTTTACCGTGCCGTCAACGCCGGTGCAGGGGCAGATCACCCGTATCTACGTCGGCCCGGATGCCTCCAAGCAGAAGCTGCAGGCGGCACTGCCGTCGCTGAACTCGATCAGCGGGCTGAGCGGGCAGGTGAAGCCGTACGGCCGTTAAACCCCGCAGGGGCGCAGCACGATGCGCCCCTGAATTAAGGAGTGGTGGAGAGAAAGCGAGAAAAACCGCGCCTTTTACAGGCGAAATCACCTATGTAGGCGCGGCGATTGGGAATTTTTTGATCGCCGCTTTTTATTTGTAACGTGGTAGGAAATCCCCTACGCAAACGTTTTCTTTTTCTGTTAGAATTCGCCGCGAATTGGATGCAGGGGCGATTCATCATTGGAATAGTTCATGGTCTGGATTGATTACGTCATTATAGCGGTGATTGGATTTTCGGCTCTGGTGAGCCTGATCCGAGGGTTTGTTCGCGAAGCATTGTCACTTGTGACATGGGGATGTGCGTTTTTTGTTGCCAGCCATTTCTACTCTTACCTTGCGGTCTATTTCACTCGTTTTGAAGATGAACTGGTGCGAAACGGCATCGCGATCGCGATTTTGTTCATCGCGACCTTGATCGTAGGGGCTATTGTTAACTATGTGATTAGCTCTCTGGTAGAGAAAACCGGGTTGTCGGGCACCGACCGGGTGTTGGGCATCTGCTTCGGCGCGCTGCGCGGAGTATTGATCGTCGCGGCGATCCTGTTCTTCCTGGATACCTTTACCGGCTTTTCACAGAGTGCCGACTGGAAACAGTCGCAGCTCATTCCCCAGTTCAGTTACGTCATCAGGTGGTTCTTTGACTACCTGCAGAGCACGTCGAGTTTCTTGCCGACCCAATTGCCGGGGCGGTAGCGCTGATGAGGAAAAGACAACATGTGCGGTATTGTCGGTATCGCCGGTTTCATGCCGGTAAACCAGTCGATTTATGATGCGCTGACGGTGCTTCAGCACCGTGGCCAGGATGCCGCAGGCATCGTCACCATTGACGCCCACAACGGGTTCCGTTTGCGTAAAGCCAACGGCCTGGTGAAAGATGTGTTTGAGGCGCGCCATATGCAACGCTTGCAGGGCAACATGGGCATTGGCCATGTGCGTTACCCGACGGCCGGCAGCTCGAGCGCCTCTGAGGCCCAGCCTTTCTACGTCAACTCGCCGTTCGGCATTACGCTGGCCCACAACGGCAACCTGACCAACGCCCATGAGCTGCGCCAAAAGCTGTTCGAAAGCGGCCGCCGCCATGTCAACACCACCTCCGACTCGGAAATCCTGCTGAACGTGCTGGCCAGCGAGCTGGATCGCTTCCCGCACTACCCGCTGGAGGCCGACAACATCTTTACCGCGGTCGCCGCCATGCATCAGCAACTGCGCGGCGCTTACGCCTGCGTGGCGATGATCATCGGCCATGGCCTGCTGGCGTTCCGCGATCCGAACGGCATTCGCCCGCTGGTGATCGGCAAGCGCACGCTGGAGGATGGCCGCAGCGAGTACATGGTGGCTTCCGAGAGCGTGGCGCTGGATACCCTGGGCTTTGAGTTCCTGCGCGATGTGGCGCCGGGCGAAGCGGTGTACATCACCACCAAGGGCCAGCTGTTCACCCGCCAGTGCGCAGAGAACCCGAAAACCAACCCGTGCCTGTTTGAATACGTCTATTTCGCTCGCCCGGACTCCTTTATGGACAAGATCTCGGTCTACAGCGCCCGCGTGCGCATGGGCCAGAAGCTGGGTGAGAAGATTGCCCGCGAATGGGAAGATCTGGACATCGACGTGGTGATCCCGATCCCGGAAACCTCCTGCGACATCGCGCTGGAGATCGCGCGTATTCTCGAGAAGCCCTACCGCCAGGGCTTTGTGAAGAACCGCTACGTCGGCCGCACCTTCATCATGCCGGGCCAGCAGGCGCGCCGTCAGTCGGTGCGCCGCAAGCTGAACGCCAACCGCGCCGAATTCCGCGACAAGAACGTGCTGCTGGTGGATGACTCCATCGTGCGCGGCACCACTTCGGAGCAGATCGTCGAAATGGCGCGCGAAGCGGGCGCCAAGCGCGTCTATCTGGCTTCCGCCGCGCCGGAAGTGCGTTTCCCTAACGTCTACGGCATCGACATGCCGAGCGCCAACGAACTGATCGCCCACGGGCGTGAAGTGGATGAAATCCGCCAGATCATCGGCGCCGACGGGCTGATCTTCCAGGACCTGGACGATCTGATCGAAGCGGTGCGCGAAGAGAACCCGGACATCACCCAGTTCGAATGCTCGGTATTCAACGGCATCTACGTGACCAAAGACGTCGATCAAAGCTATCTGGAATACCTGGAGTCGCTGCGCAGCGACGACGCCAAGGCGCTGCGAGGGCAAACCGAAGCGGAAAATCTGGAACTGCACAACGAAGGCTAACCGGCCGCGTTGATTACTCGGGGGGCATCGCCGCGTCTGCGGCGGTGCGCCTTGCTCCTGTGAACTTGCTTATCCCTCGCCATTGCGGCAAAGTCTGCCTGATCTTACTTTTTACGGCAGAGGCCATTTTCCATGAAACGACTCATCATCGGCATTTCCGGCGCCAGCGGCGCGATCTACGGCGTGCGCCTGTTACAGGTTTTGCGCGACGTCGCAGAGGTGGAAACCCATCTGGTGATGAGCAACGCTGCACGGCAGACGCTGGCGCTGGAAACGCCGTACAGCCTGCGTGAAGTGCAGGCGCTGGCCGACGTGGTGCACGATGCGCGCGATATCGCCGCCGCCATCTCCTCCGGCTCTTTCAAAACCCTGGGTATGGCGATCCTGCCATGTTCGATCAAAACCCTGTCCGGCATCGTCAACAGCTACAGCGACGGGCTGCTGACCCGCGCCGCCGACGTGGTGCTCAAAGAGCGCCGCCGTTTGGTGCTGTGCGTGCGGGAAACGCCGCTGCACCTTGGGCACCTGCGGCTGATGACGCAGGCGGCGGAGATGGGGGCGGTGATCATGCCGCCGGTGCCGGCGTTTTACCACCAGCCGAAAAGCGTGGAAGACATCATCGATCAGACCGTCAATCGGGTGATCGATCAGTTTGATATCGAACTGCCGGCCGATCTGTTCACCCGCTGGCAGGGCGCTGATTAACATTTTCATCCCCAAATTGGTACATTTGTGCAACACCGCACTGAATTAGGGCGGCGCATGCACCATAATGATCCCACTTCATCACGTTCACTGTTTCATGGCGCCGCCTTATCGCGGCTGCCAGTGGCGCGGCCCCGAGCGGCCGATTTAATTTTGCGGTTATCGTCCCAGGAAACAGTATTGTGAAGGCCGGAGCCGTTCCCTCCGCCCGTAGCACCTAATGTGGCACGATTACTGCAAATTGATTTGGTGGGGAAAAGTAATGCCCGTAGTGGCATCAAAAAAATCAATTTGAGGGTAATTTATGAAAAAGCGGGTTTTGATTTTGCCGTTAGTTCTGGCTTTGAGCGCCGCCAGCAGCGCCTTTGCCGCCATTCCTTCCACGCTGAAGATTGGCACCGATCCGACTTACGCACCGTTTGAATCCAAAAACGCCAAAGGCGAATTGGTTGGCTTTGACATCGATTTGGCCAAAGAGCTGTGCAAACGCATCAATACCCAATGCACCTTCGTGGAGAGCGACTTCGACGCGCTGATCCCATCCCTCAAGGCGAAGAAAATCGACGCCATCATCTCTTCGCTGTCCATCACCGAAAAACGCCAGCAGGAAATCGCCTTTACCGACAAGCTGTATGCAGCCAACGCGCGTCTGATCGCGCCGAAAGGATCCAAGCTGTTGCCTACCGTGGACGCCCTGAAAGGCAAGAGCGTGGGCGTGTTGCAGGGCACTACCCAGGAAGCCTACGCCAACGCCATGTGGCAGCCGAAGGGCATCACCGTCGTGCCTTACCAGAACCAGGATCTGGTTTACGCCGATTTGGCTTCCGGGCGTATCGACGCCGCCTTCCAGGATGAAGTGGCGGGCAGCGACGGCTTCCTGAAACAGCCGCCGGGCAAAGACTATGCGTTCGCCGGCGAATCGGTGAAGGATGACAAGTTCTTCGGCGTCGGCACCGGCATGGGTCTGCGCAAGACCGATACCGAGCTGAAGGCGGCGCTGGACAAAGCTTTCGCCGAGATGCGCAAAGACGGCACCTACGACAAATACGCGAAAAAGTACTTCGACTTTGACGTCTACGGCGGGTAATCCGCTTACCGTTCCATGCTGTGACTGTGGGGCCGGCGTGCCGGCCCCGATGGTTCGGATCCTAGACCACAGGGTGAAGTAGATGCTGCAAGGCTATTCCCAACTGATTTTCGAGGGGGCTCTGGTGACGCTGGAGCTGGCCCTCAGTTCCGTGCTGCTGGCGGTGGTGATCGGCCTGATCGGCGCCGGTGGCAAACTGTCTCATAACCCCTTTATCTCCGGCCTGTTCGGCGCCTATACCACGCTGATCCGCGGCGTGCCCGATCTGGTGCTGATGCTGCTGATCTTTTATGGTCTGCAAATCGCGCTGAACAATATCACTACGCTGCTGGGCTTCGCGCAGATCGATATCGATCCGCTCGGCGCCGGCATCATAACCCTCGGCTTTATCTACGGCGCTTATTTTACCGAGACCTTCCGCGGCGCTTATCTGGCGGTGCCGAAAGGGCAGATCGAAGCGGCGACGGCCTATGGCTTCAGCGGCGCGCAGATCTTCCGGCGCATTCTGTTCCCGGCGATGATGCGTTTTGCCCTGCCGGGCATCGGCAACAACTGGCAGGTGATCCTGAAGGCGACGGCGCTGGTGTCGATTCTCGGCCTGAACGACGTGGTCAAAGCCACGCAGCTGGCGGGGAAAGGCACCTATCAGCCGTTCTTCTTCGCCATCGTGGCCGGCGTGGTGTATCTGGTCTTCACTACCGTTTCCAACGGCGTGCTGCTGTGGCTTGAACGGCGTTACTCACTGGGCGTCAAGAGGGCCGAGCTATGATCGATATCCTGCAACAGTACTGGCAGTCGCTGCTGTGGAGCGACGGCTACCGCTTTACCGGCGTGGCGATCACGCTGTGGCTGCTGATCGCTTCAGTGGTGATGGGCGGGCTGCTGGCGATCCCGATGGCGGTGGCGCGCGTGTCTTCCCTTCGCTGGGTGCGTTTCCCGGTGTGGCTCTACACCTATGTGTTTCGCGGTACGCCGCTGTACGTGCAGCTGCTGGTGTTCTACTCCGGCATGTACAGCCTCGAGATCGTGCGCGGCAGCGAGTTTCTCAATGCGTTTTTCCGCAGCGGGCTCAACTGCACCATCCTGGCGCTGACGCTCAACACCTGCGCTTATACCACCGAGATCTTCGCCGGGGCGATCCGCTCGGTGCCGCACGGTGAAATCGAGGCCGCCAACGCCTACGGTTTCTCGCGCTTCAAGATGTATCGCTGCATCATTTTGCCTTCGGCGCTGCGCACCGCGCTGCCGGCTTACAGCAACGAGGTGATCCTGATGCTGCATTCCACCGCGCTGGCGTTTACCGCCACCGTGCCGGATCTGCTGAAGATCGCGCGCGACATCAACGCCGCGACCTATCAGCCGTTCTACGCCTTCGGCATCGCGGCGGTGCTGTATCTGATCATCTCCTACGTGTTAATCAGCCTGTTCCGCAAAGCTGAGAAACGCTGGATGGCACACGTTAGTCACTGATAAATGACGGGAAGAAAACCATGTCTGAGAATAAATTAGCCGTCACGGAACTGCACAAACGCTATGGCGACCACGAAGTGCTGAAGGGCGTCTCGCTGGCGGCCAACGCCGGGGATGTGATCAGCATCATCGGCTCATCCGGCTCCGGCAAAAGCACCTTTCTGCGCTGCATCAACTTCCTTGAGAAGCCGAGCGAAGGTTCGATCAGTCTGAACAACGAAGATATTCGCATGGTGCGCGACAAGGACGGCCAGCTGAAGGTATTCGACAAGAAGCAGCTGCAGCTGCTGCGCACCCGCCTGACCATGGTGTTCCAGCACTTTAACCTGTGGAGCCACATGACGGTGCTGGAGAACGTGATGGAAGCGCCGGTGCAGGTGCTGGGGCTGAGCAAGGCCGACGCGCACGAGCGCGCGGTGCGCTACCTGGACAAAGTGGGCATCGACGAGCGGGCGCGCGGCAAATACCCGGTGCACCTGTCGGGCGGTCAGCAGCAGCGCGTCTCTATCGCCCGCGCATTGGCGATGGAGCCGGAGGTGCTGCTGTTTGACGAACCGACGTCGGCGCTGGATCCCGAACTGGTGGGCGAGGTGCTGCGCATCATGCAGAAGCTGGCGGAGGAGGGGAAGACCATGGTGGTGGTGACGCACGAAATGGAGTTTGCGCGCCACGTTTCCAACCACGTGATCTTCCTGCACAAAGGGTTGATTGAAGAACAGGGGCCGCCGGCCGAGCTGTTCGGCAACCCCAAAAGCCCGCGCCTGCAGCAGTTCCTGTCCGGCGCGTTGAAGTAACCTCAGATCAGCGGGCTTCGGCCCGCTGATTGACAACGTCATCCAACGCCTGTTCCAACTCCAGATAGCGGAAGTGGAAGCCGGCTTCTTCCAGGCGCTTCGGCACCGCCCGCTGGCCGCCGAGCACCAGCACCGCCGCTTCCCCCATCAACAAACGCATGACGAACGCCGGCACCCGCAGAAACGCCGGGCGATCGAGCACGTTGGCCAATTGGGCGGCGAATTGCTCGTTGTGCACCGGGTAGGGGGCGACCATGTTGAACGGGCCGGTTAGCGTGGCGTGATCCAGCAGATAAATAATGCCGTTGACCATGTCGTCGAGATGGATCCACGGCAGATATTGGCGGCCGTCGCCGATCGGGCCGCCCAGTCCGAAGCGGAACGGCGGCAGCATTTTGGCCAGCGCGCCGCCTTGTGGCGCCAGCACCACGCCGGTGCGCAGCAGGCAGACGCGGGTGGCGTCGCTCTGCGCCTGCAGCGCCAGCGTTTCCCAGCGCTGGCACAGCTGGTGGGTGAATTCGTCGTGCGGCGGCTCCTCTTCGGTGACCACCGCCTGCCCCTGATCGCCGTAGTAGCCGACGGCGGAACCGGAAATCAGCACGCCGGGCGGCGTGCTGCCGGCCTTGATCAGCTGCGCCAGGCGTTCGGTCAGATCCCAGCGGCTGCGGCACAGGCGCTCTTTCTGCTGCGCGCTCCAGCGCTTGTCGGCGATAGGTTCGCCGGCCAGGTTGATCACCGCGTCGAAGTCATCCAGCGACTGCCGGTCGTCCAGCGTTTGCCAATAGCTCGGCCGATCGCCCAGTTTGGCTCGGGCGCGCCGCTCGTCGCGGGTCAGTACCGTAATGTGGTGAGAAAGCGCCAGCAGTCTTGCCGTCAGGCTGCTGCCTATCAATCCCGTTGCGCCGGTGATCAGGATCCGCATGGTCTACCTCCCTGAGTTAGCCCCGGCGGTAGCTCATGGTCATGGAGACCGAATCGGCGTAGCGCAGAGCCAGAAGTTTATCTATCTCCACTTCAGCATAGGTTACCCAGGCGTGTTCTTTTACGATGTCGAGCACATCCTGCGTTAATTTTTCCAGCAACGCGAAACGGTTATCTTCCACATGGCGGATGATCGCTTTGGTGATGGTGCGGTAGTTGAGCGCGTCGGCGATGTCTTCGCTGTTGCGCGCCTTGTCCGCCGGGTAGTGGATCACCACGTTGATCAGCACGTCCTGCCGGTTGTTGATTTCCTCTTCCTTGATACCGATGAACGTGCGCAGCCGCAGATTTTTAATGCGAATAACGGCGTCGGGTTGACTGAAAGACATCAGAGATTCTCCATAGGTCTGATTATTAGCGTTCAGAATACACGGAAAGTAAGGAAATGATAACGTGAGGACGATGTGACTCCCCGGCCGACGGGGAGTCGGGGGGGGGGCGCTTAGGCTTGTTCGGCCAGTTTGTAGGCGCGCTCGGTCGCCGGGCGGTTGCTGATGCGCTCGAACCAGTTGCGCACCGCCGGGTAATCTGCCAGATCGATGCGCTGGCGCGGATGCGACACCACCCACGGGTAGGTGGCGATATCGGCGATGCTGTAGTTATCTCCGCCCAGGTACGGGTGTTTTTGCAGTTCAGCGTCCAGCACGCCGTACAGCCGTTTGGTTTCCAGATGGTAACGCTCGATGGCGTAAGGCACCGGCTGCGGCGCGTAGTGGTTAAAGTGGTGATTCTGCCCGAGCATCGGCCCGAATCCGGCCACCTGCCAGAACAGCCACTGCAGGGTGGCGGCGCGTTCGCGCAGGCCCTTGCTCAGCAGCTTGCCGGTCTTCTCCGCCAGATACAGCAGGATTTCCCCGGACTCGAACAGGCTGATTGGCGCGCCGCCGTCCACCGGTTGCTGATCGACAATCGCCGGGATTTTGTTGTTGGGAGAAATGCTCAGAAAGTCCGGTTTGAACTGCTCGCCGGCGCTGATGTTTACGCGATGGATACGGTAGGGCAAGCCGACCTCTTCCAGAAACAAGGTGATCTTGTGACCATTGGGAGTAGGCGCGTAATACAGGTCAATCATGTTGCCTCCTGCGGTAAGGTGATCTGTAATTCATTACACGTTGCTGCGGTCTTCGCCGCGCACAAAGGTATATCAGAGATCCAACAATAGCAGCTAAGGATAGCAGGCTATGTGGGATTCGTCCGATGCTATCTGCGCAGTTGGATCACAATTCTACACCGGGGCGGGCGGCGGTTTGCCGCACGGCGCCGGCGCGGTAAAATGGCGCTTATTTCCCTCTATAGGACAAGGTTATGAAGCTGATGTTCGCCTCGGATATCCACGGATCGCTGCCGGCTACCGAACGCGTGCTGGAATTGTTCGCACAACAGGGCGCCGACTGGCTGATTCTTCTGGGCGATTTGCTGAATCACGGCCCGCGCAACGCGCTGCCGGCCGGGTATCAGCCCGCTCAGGTTGCCGAACGATTGAATCGCTATAGCGACAAGATCATCGCCGTTCGCGGCAATTGCGACAGCGAGGTCGATCAGATGCTGCTGACGTTCCCTATCGAGGCGCCCTGGCAACAGGTTTTACTGCAAAAAAGACGATTGTTTTTGACCCACGGTCACCTTTATCATCCCTCGGCACTGCCGCCGTTATCCCGCGGTGACGTCCTGGCCTACGGCCATACGCATCTGCCGCAGGCGGAGCGGCAGGGTGAGATCTATTGCTTCAATCCGGGCTCGGTCAGCATCCCGAAAGGGGGTTTTCCGGCCAGCTACGGCATGTTGGATCGGGGCACTTTGCGCGTGCTGGCGCTCGACGACGGCAAGGTCGTCGCGGAGGTGGCGTTAACACGCTAAACGCACTAATTTATACACACACAATAAAAATCTTTGAAAAACACTCATTGATTAACCAGCGCGCGGGATGCATCGCGCCAAAATAGAAGGTTTTAGAGGATGGCGGAACAGGGTCAGGCTGCAGATACCGAATGGGTTGATATCGTCGACGAGCAAAACGAGGTGATTGCGCAATCCAGTCGTCAACAGATGCGGGCGGAGCGGCTGCGTCATCGTGCTACCTATATTGTGGTGCATGATGGGATGGGAAAAATTCTGGTGCAGCGTCGCACCGAGATCAAGGACTTCTACCCGGGCTGGCTGGACGCGACGGCGGGCGGCGTAGTGCAAAGCGGTGAAAACGTGCTGGACTCGGCGCGCCGCGAGGCGGAAGAGGAGCTGGGCATCGCCGGCGTGCCTTTCGCCGAACACGGTCTGTTCTACTTCGAAGAAGAGCAGTGCCGGGTGTGGGGCGCGCTGTTCAGCTGTGTGTCGCACGGCCCGTTCGCGCTGCAGGAAGAAGAAGTGGCTGAAGTGTGCTGGCTGACGCCGGAAGAGATCACCGCGCGCTGCGACGAATTTACCCCGGATTCGCTGAAGGCGCTGTCGCTGTGGCTGACGCGCAACAACGAGCAGGATTACGGTAAGCCGCTCGATAACCACTGAGACGCCAACGCGTGAGGAAAGCCGGTCATCGACCGGCTTTTTTTATGCTGTGGATTCAGCAGCTGTCGCGGCGGCACAGCGTGGCGGGCAGGGAACCTGCCGGCTGCCAGGGTTGCTCGTTCAGCCTCGCCAGCAGCGCCTGACCGGCCTGAATGCCGATATCGCGATGCGGAATGGTCATGGTGGTCAGCGGCGGCTGGCACACCCGGCTGAACTCGCTGTTGCCGAATCCCACCACCGCCAGATTGTCCGGCACCTTGATGCGCCGCCGCTGGCATTCATACAGCGCGCCGCCCGCCAGTTCGTCCGAGGCGCACACCAGCGCGTCCAGCTCCGGCCAGGCCAGCAAGAATTCCGGCAGCTGCTGCGCGCCGGTGCTGAAGCTGGCGGGCTGCGCGGCGTTGATCACCCGATGCGGCGACATATGGTTGCGCAGCAGCGCCTTGTGCCAGCCCTGCAGGTGCTGCTGGAAAATCCACTGTTCCTGATTGGCGCACAGCAGCCCGATATTCTGATAGCCGCTGGCGATCACCGTTTGTGTCAGCTGATACATGGCCGCCACGTAATCGATGCCGATGCTCATGTCGATCGGATCGGCGCGCACGGCGCCGATCTCCACCACCGGAATGTTGGCGGCGATCAACGCGTTGCGGGCATTTTGCGAATGCTCGACGCTGAGCAGCACCGCCGCCGCCAGGTTGTAAGAGAGCAGGGTCTCCAGCAGTTTCTCCTCGCGTTCCAGGTGGTGCTGCGACTCCGCCAGCATGATGTGATAGCCGGCGGGCTGCAGCACTTTCTGCAGGCCGGCGAACATCTCGGCGCAGCCGGATTCGGACAGGCTGGGCACCACCATGGCGATGGTGTAGGAGGAGGCCGACGCCAGCGAACTGGCGGCCAGGTTGGGCAGATACCCCAACTCGCTCACCGCGGCTTCAATCTTCTCGCGCAGTTTGTCTGAAACCTGCTCCGGCGTGCGCAGCGCGCGCGACACCGTCATGGTGCCGACGCCCGCCAGCTGCGCTACATCAGCCAACGTCACCCTGCCCGTGCTGCGTCGTTTTTTACCGATCGACATGCCAAATCCCGACTGAAATGCGCGCGCGGCGCATAAAAATGGTGAGGGTGGGAAGCCGACGGCGCGGCTTCGACGATCCCCGTATGCGGCACATTCTACCCCGTTACCCGAAAGAGCGAGAAAAAATTGTGGTTAACGTCATACCGCAGCACGGCGTTTTGATAGCGCTATCACAGATCTGCATGATAGCGCTTTGGTAGCGCTATCTTTGTGATATCCATCACTGTGTGGCCAGGAGGGGTTGATTAAAGTTTTACCGTCGCCGGTGAATTAATCACCGGCCGCAATCATCGACTCTCGGGAGGATAACGTGCTGAAAGAGTGGCTGACCGCCGATCATATACAGCTGTGCGAACGGGTGGAGGACTGGCGCCAGGCGGTAACGCTGAGCGCGCAGCCGCTGCTGCAAGACGGTGTGATTACGCCGAATTACCTGACGGCCATCTTTCATCAGCAGGAGAAGCTCGGCCCTTACTTTGTCCTGGCGCCGGGCATCGCCATGCCACACGCCCGGCCGGAGGAAGGCGCCAGCGCGCTGGGGTTATCGCTGTTGAAGATCCATCAGGGGGTGAACTTTCATTCCGCGGATAACGATCCGGTTCAGGTGGTGGTGATGCTTTCCGCACCCGACGGCAACAGCCACATCGAATTGATTTCGCAACTGGCGGAATTATTTTCCGATAACCAGGCCATGGAGGCGTTATTTCACGCCAAAGATAAACGGCAAATCGAGGATATTATCGCCCGCTATTAACGTTTAATCACCAGGAACATTATTAATGCTAACAACGCCGGGAATATGACCGGCGGCGCTACCCTACACGCTAAATTCAACAGGTGGATATCATGAAAATCATGGCGATTTGCGGTTCAGGTCTCGGCAGCAGCTTTATGGTGGAAATGAACATTAAAAAGGTGCTGAAAAAGATGGGGGTGGAGGCCGAGGTTGAACACTCCGATCTGTCGTCCGCCACTCCCGGCGCGGCCGACGTGTTCGTGATGGCAAAAGACATTGCCGACAGCGCCAGCGTGCCGGCCGAGCAGCTGGTGGTGATCAGCAACATCATCGACATCAATGAGCTGGAAGCCAAGCTGCGCGCTTACTTCGAAGCCCACTCAATCCTCTGAATAAAACGATTGGCGAGGTGGATATGTTTATCCAGGAAACGCTCAAGTTTGTGGTGGATATATTAAAGGTGCCTTCGGTGCTGGTCGGGCTTATTGCGCTGATCGGTTTGCTGGCGCAAAAGAAATCCTTTTCCGACGTGGTGAAAGGCACGGTAAAAACCATTCTCGGCTTTATCGTGTTGGGCGGCGGCGCCACGGTATTGGTCGGGTCGCTCAATCCGTTGGGCGGCATGTTCGAACACGCGTTTAATATTCAGGGCATCATTCCGAACAACGAAGCGATCGTCTCTATCGCGCTGGAGAAATACGGCGCTTCCACCGCCTTGATCATGGCGTTCGGCATGGTGGCGAACATCGTGGTGGCGCGCTTCACCCGGCTGAAATACATCTTCCTCACCGGCCACCACACCTTCTACATGGCCTGCATGATCGGCATCATCCTGACGGTGGCAGGCTTCGAGGGCGTGCAGCTGGTGTTTACCGGCGCGTTGACCCTGGGGCTGGTGATGGCGTTCTTCCCGGCGATTGCCCAGCGCTATATGCGCCGCATCACCGGCAACGACGATATCGCTTTCGGCCACTTCGGCACCCTGGGCTATGTGTTGTCCGGCTGGATCGGCTCGAAGGTGGGCAAAAATTCGCGCTCAACCGAGGAGATGAACCTACCGAAAAATCTCAGCTTCCTGCGCGACAGTTCTATTTCGATCTCGATGACCATGATCGTCATCTATCTGATCCTGGCGATCTGCGCCGGGCGGGCCTATGTGGAAAGCGAGCTCAGCGGCGGCCAGAACTACCTGGTGTATTCGATTATCCAGGCCATCACCTTCGCCGCCGGGGTGTTCATCATTCTGCAGGGCGTGCGCTTGATTCTGGCGGAGATCGTGCCGGCGTTCACCGGCTTCTCGGAAAAACTGGTGCCTAACGCGCGGCCGGCGTTGGATTGTCCGGTGGTTTATCCCTATGCCCCCAACGCGGTGCTGATCGGCTTCCTGTTCAGCTTCCTTGGCGGGTTGGCCGGGCTGTTCCTGCTGGGGCAACTGAAGATGGTGCTGATCCTGCCCGGCGTGGTGCCGCATTTCTTCACCGGCGCTACCGCCGGGGTGTTCGGCAACGCGACCGGCGGGCGGCGCGGCGCGATGCTGGGCGCCTTTGCCAACGGGCTGCTGATCACCTTCCTGCCGGTGCTGCTGCTGCCGGTGCTGGGGGCGCTGGGTTTTGCCAACACCACCTTCTCCGACGCCGACTTCGGCGTGATCGGCATCCTGCTGGGCAATATGGCACGCTTTATGTCGAAAGAGATGATCATGCTGGCGATTGTCGCCGTGTTCGCGCTGCTGGTGGCGCATAACTTCCTGGGAAAACGCAAAGGCGCGCCGGCCGCTGACCGCGTCGAGAAATAACGAGGGCAGAGTGATGAACGACACAACGAGCGAAACGGAAATTGAAGAGCTGCGTGCCCTGGCGCGCGCGATCCGCCTGGAAACGCTGAAAGCGCTGACCGGGCTGGGCTTCGGCCACTATGGCGGCTGCATGTCGGTGGTAGAGACGCTGGCGGTGCTGTACGGCGGCGTGATGCGCATCGATCCGGCGGATCCGGACTGGCCGGAACGCGATGACTTTGTGCTGTCGAAAGGGCACGCCGGCCCGGCGTTGTACAGCACGCTGGCGATCAAGGGTTACTTCCCGCTGGCGGAACTGAAGACCCTCAACCAGAACGGCACGCGTCTGCCGAGCCACCCGGACCGGCTGCGCACGCGCGGCGTGGACGCCACCACCGGCTCACTGGGGCAGGGCGTGTCGATCGCCGCCGGCATGGCGTTATCCCATCGGCTGGCGGGGCGGCGCAATCGGGTGTTCAGCATTCTCGGCGACGGGGAGCTGAATGAAGGACAGTGCTGGGAGGCGTTCCAGTTTATCGCCCACCACAACCTGAACAACCTGACGCTGTTCATCGATTACAACAAGCAACAGCTGGACGGCGCGCTGGACGAGGTGATCCAACCGTTCGATCTGGCCGCCAAGTTCCGCGCCTTCGGCTTTGAGGTGCAGACTGTCAAGGGCGACGACATCGCGGCGCTGCTGGCGGCGGTAGCGCCGGCGCGCGGCGGTGAACAGCGGCCGCTGGCGATCGTGCTCGACAGCATCAAGGGGCAGGGCGTGACCTATCTGGAAAACCTGTCGAACTCACACCACCTGCGCCTGACGCCGGACGTGCAGCTGGAGATCGAAAAAGCCATCGCCGAACTGGAGGCCGCCCATGTTTAACGTAGTGACGCAGTTGGAAAACGACACCGTCGAAATGCGCAAAGTCTACGCCGGCGCGGTGCGGCGGCAGATTGAGGCGGGCGCGCCGATCATCGCGCTGGAGGCGGATTTGATGAGCTCGATGGCGATGGACGGCGTGCACAAGGATCACCCGCAGCACGTGATCAACTGCGGCATCATGGAGGCCAACGTGATCGGCGTCGCCGCCGGGCTGTCGCTCACCGGCCGGGTGCCGTTCGTGCACACCTTCACCGCCTTCGCCAGCCGCCGCTGTTTCGATCAGCTGTTCATGTCGCTGGATTACCAGCGCAACAACGTCAAGGTGATCGCCTCCGACGCGGGGGTGAGCGCCTGCCACAACGGCGGCACCCACATGTCGTTCGAAGACATGGGCATCGTGCGCGGGCTGGCGCATTCGGTGGTGCTGGAGGTGACCGACGCCACCATGTTCGCCGACGTTCTGCGCCAGCTGATGGATCTGCGCGGCTT
The DNA here is from genome assembly GCF_009900725.1 of Serratia sp. Z4. Taxonomy (NCBI): domain Bacteria; kingdom Pseudomonadati; phylum Pseudomonadota; class Gammaproteobacteria; order Enterobacterales; family Yersiniaceae; genus Serratia; species Serratia sp. Z4. The sequence continues at coordinate 1,107,858 of NZ_JAAABD010000002.1, read as the reverse complement.
CTATTGGGTGCGCACCATCCGCAAGCAGGCGACGCGCATCTACCAGGAGGGCTCGCGCTTTACCATCGGCAAGGGCAACCTGCTGCGCGACGGCGACGATATCACGCTGATCGCCAACGGCATCATGGTGGCGGAGGCGCTGAAGGCGGCGGAGATGCTGGCGCGGCAGGGCGTCAGCGCGGCGGTGATCGATATGTTCACCCTCAAGCCTATTGACCGTGAACTGATCAAAACCTACGCGGCCAAGACCGGACGCATCGTCACCTGTGAAAACCACAGCATTCATAACGGGCTGGGATCGGCGGTGGCGGAAGTGCTGGCGGAGGAGTGCCCGACGCCGATGCGGCGCGTGGGGGTGAAGGAGCGTTACGGCCAGGTGGGCACTCAGGCGTTTTTACAGCAGGAGTACGGCCTGACCGCCGAACATATTCTGGAGGCCGCCGGGCAGTTGCTGGCGCGTTAGGGAACGCAAAAGAAAAGCGCCGGTCAATGACCGGCGCTTTTTTATCGCTCAACCTGAGGAATATCAGGCCTTGGCGGCGGCAGCGTCAGCCTGGGAAGACTGGATCGCCGTCAGCGCAACGGTGTAGACGATATCGTCAACCAGTGCGCCGCGCGACAGGTCGTTCACCGGTTTGCGCATGCCTTGCAGCATCGGCCCGATGGAGACCAGGTCAGCGGAACGCTGTACCGCTTTGTAGGTGGTGTTGCCGGTGTTCAGATCCGGGAAGATGAACACGGTCGCCTGGCCGGCCACCGGTGAGTTCGGCGCCTTGGATTTGGCAACGTCGGCCATGATGGCGGCGTCGTACTGCAGCGGGCCGTCGATGATCAGGTCCGGGCGTTTTTCCTGCGCCAGACGGGTCGCTTCGCGCACTTTCTCGACGTCGCTGCCCGCACCGGAGTTGCCGGTGGAGTAGGAGATCATCGCTACGCGCGGCTCGATGCCGAAGGCGGCGGCGGAATCCGCAGACTGGATGGCGATTTCAGACAGCTGCTCGGCGGTCGGATCCGGGTTGATCGCGCAGTCGCCGTAGACCAGTACCTGGTCAGGCAGCAGCATGAAGAACACGGAGGATACCAGCGAGCTGCCCGGCGCGGTTTTGATCAGCTGCAACGGCGGACGGATGGTGTTGGCGGTGGTGTGAACCGCGCCGGAGACCAGACCGTCGACTTCGCCTTGTTCCAGCATCAGGGTGCCGAGCACCACGTTGTCTTCCAGCTGCTCGCGCGCGACCACTTCGGTCATGCCTTTGCTCTTGCGCAGCTCAACCAGACGCGGCACGTAGTTTTCACGCACGGCGACCGGATCGACGATTTCGATGCCTTTGCCCAGCTCAACGCCTTGCGCCGCCGCGACGCGCTGGATCTCGTCCGGGTTGCCGAGCAGCACGCATTCCGCGATGCCGCGTTCGGCACAGATGGCCGCCGCTTTCACGGTGCGCGGCTCGTCGCCTTCCGGCAGCACGATGCGCTTGCCGGCTTTACGCGCCAGTTCGGTCAGCTCGTAACGGAACGCCGGTGGAGACAGGCGGCGTGAACGCTCGGAGGTGGCGGTCAGCGAATCGATCCACTCGGTGCTGATGTGGCTGGCCACGTAGTTCTGCACTTTCTCGATGCGCTGGTGGTCGTCCGCCGGCACTTCGAGGTTGAAGCTCTGCAGGCTCAGCGAGGTCTGCCAGGTGTTGGTGTCGACCATGAACACCGGCAGGCCGGTCTGGAAGGCGCGTTCGCACAGCTTCTTGATCGGCTCGTCGATGGCGTAGCCGCCGGTCAGCAGGATAGCGCCGATTTCCACGCCGTTCATCGCCGCCAGGCAGGCGGAGACCAGTACGTCAGGACGGTCTGCGGAGGTCACCAGCAGGGAGCCTGGGCGGAAGTGTTCCAGCATGTGCGGAATGCTGCGCGCACAGAAGGTCACGGACTTCACGCGGCGGGTCATGATGTCGCCTTCGTTGACCACGCGGGCCTTCAGGTGGCGAGCCATGTCGATGGCGCGGGTGGCGATCAGATCGAAGCTCCACGGCACGCAGCCCAGAACCGGCAGCGGGCTGTTGGCGAACAGCTGCGCAGGATCGACGTGGGCGATGCTGGCCTTGGTGGAGTCGTCGAAGATTTCGGACAGGTCAGGACGGGTGCGGCCCTGATCGTCGACCGGTGCGTTCAGCTTGTTGATGATCACGCCGGTGATGTTTTTGTTCTTGCTGCCGCCGAAGCTGGTGCGCGCCAGTTCGATGCGCTCTTTCAGCTGCGCCGGGGAGTCGTTGCCCAGCGCCAGCACGAAGACGATCTCGGCGTTCAGGGTTTTGGCGATCTCGTAGTTCAGCGCGTTGGCGAACTGGTGTTTGCGGGTCGGCACCAGGCCTTCGATCAGCACCACTTCCGCGTCTTTGGTGTTCTCGTGGTAGCGCGCCACGATCTCTTCCATCAGCACGTCTTGCTGGTTGGAGCTCAGCAGGCCCTCAACGTAGTCCATGCGCAGCGGTTCGGCCGCCGTAATGGTGGAGTTGCTGCTGCGGATGATGGTGGTGGTCTGGTCGAGTGCGTTGTCGCCGGTGCGCGGTTGAGCGATAGGCTTGAACACGCTCAGACGAACGCCTTTTTGCTCCATGGAGCGGATGACACCCAGGCTGACGCTGGTCAGGCCGACGCTGGTGCCGGTGGGGATCAACATAATAGTACGTGACACAGAATAGTCCTCTTCACGATTAACATGAGGCTAAAACAACACCGTCAGCCTGGGCTGACGGTGTTTTGAGAGCATTACGCGGTCAGGCGGGATGCGTCCTGCGCGATGACCAACTCTTCGTTGGTCGGGATCACCAGCGCCAGGCGGCTGCCGTCTTTGGTGATGGCGCCGGATTTGCCGAAGCGAGCGGCCATGTTGCGGTCGTGGTCGATTTCGAAGCCCAGCAGGCCCAGTTTGTTCAGGGTCAGCTCACGCACCATGCCGGCGTTCTCGCCGATGCCGCCGGTGAAGATCACCGCGTCCAGACGGCCTTCCATCAGCGCGCTGTAGGCGCCGACGTATTTGGCCAGACGGTGGCAGAACACGTCCATGGCGCGTTTGGCGTCGGCTTTGCTGTCGTAGTTGTCTTCAACGTAACGGCAGTCGCTGGTGACTTCGGTCAGGCCCAGCAGACCGGATTCTTTGGTCAGCATCTTGTTGATCTGATCAACGCTCATGCCCAGAGAATCGTGCAGGTGGAAGATGATAGCCGGATCGATGTCACCGCTGCGGGTGCCCATTACCAGGCCTTCCAGCGGGGTCAGACCCATGGAGGTGTCAACGCACTGGCCGTTGCGCACTGCGGTGACGGAACCGCCGTTGCCCAGGTGGCAAGTGATCACGTTCACTTCTTCCACCGGCTTGTTCAGCATCTTCGCGGCTTCCTGAGTCACGTAGAAGTGGCTGGTGCCGTGTGCGCCGTAGCGGCGAACGCCGTGGTCGCGATACAGGCTGTACGGCAGGGCGTACAGGTAAGATTCTTCCGGCATGGTCTGGTGGAACGCGGTGTCGAACACGGCAACGTTCTTGTCAGCCAGGTGAGGGAAGGATTTCAGCGCTTCCGCGATGCCGATCAGGTGAGCTGGGTTGTGCAGTGGTGCAAACGGCACGGAATCTTTGATACCCTGCAGAACTTCGTCGTTGATCACGGCGGAGGCGGTGAACTTCTCGCCGCCGTGCACGATGCGGTGGCCGATGGCGGTCAGCTGCGCGGAAAGCTCTGGTTTTTGTGCCAGAATAGTATTAACAATGAAGTTCAGCGCTTCGCTGTGTGCAGCGCCGGCCCCCAGGGCAGCTTCGTGTTTGGCGCCGTCCATTTTCCACTTGATGCGAGCTTCAGGCAGGTGGAAACACTCGGCCAAACCGGAGAGGAATTCGTCGCCGTTAACGGCATCGATGATGGCGAATTTCAGAGAAGAACTGCCGCAGTTAAGAACCAGTACTAGCTTACTCGACATGGAAGTACCTACTTAAATAGTCGTGTTGTTAAAAGAAAATCGAACACACGTGGTGAATTAATCGTCAATCAGACAACAAGCGTAGCGCATAGTGCCGATGACATTTATGATTAACATCATGTGAAGTGCACAAATCACAGGATGATGGAAAAACCGATGATTTCTCTGCGGTTTAAATAATCTTGATTTTTATAGGGCTAAAAGTTGACAAAATTTACGTCATCTTCTACCGGCCACAAGGCCGGCTTAGGATACCGATAGCCCGGTGCAAACACAAAATAAATTTAAAGCTTCAAATTTTTTAGTATGGTCTCTGGCAGCACGCTTTTAGTTTCTTTACGTGACGTTGAGGTACGCAATGACGAGCAAACCGTCCGGTTCCGTAAGCTGGTTTCAGGTCTTCCAGCGCGGGCAGCATTATATGAAAACCTGGCCGTCAGACAAACGTCTGGCACCGGTCTTTCCGGAGAACCGCGTTGCGCGTGCCACCCGTTTCGCTATTCGTTTCATGCCGCCGTTGGCGATTTTCACGCTGACCTGGCAGATCGCGCTCGGCGGCCAGATCGGTCCGGCGATCGCCACCGCGCTGTTCGCTTGCAGCCTGCCGATGCAGGGCTTGTGGTGGCTGGGGCGCCGTTCGGTCACGCCGCTGCCGCCGACGCTGTTGCAATGGTTCCATGAGGTGCGCAACAAGCTGACGGAAGCCGGACAGGCGGTGGCGCCGCTCGAAGGCACGCCGACCTATCAGACGTTGGCTGATTTGCTCAAGCGCGCTTTCAAGCAGCTGGACAAAACCTTCCTCGACGATCTGTAAATGAAAAAAGGCCGCGCTGTGCGGCCTTTTTCGTCTAAGCGCCAATAACCCCGGTTTAAATCAAAGAACGGTCGAGTTGTGATTTCCTGCGTTCTTGCGCTGTGCGATGCTCCCGCCATCACACAGAAATGAGGAAATCCTGATGGAAATGACCAACGCCCAGCGGCTGATCCTGTCGAATCAGTACAAGATGATGACCCTGCTCGATCCGGACAACGGCGATCGTTATCGCCGGTTGCAAACCATCGTCGAACGCGGCTTCGGTTTGCAAATGCGCGAGCTGGATCGCGACTTCGGCGAACTGAGCGAAGAGGTGTGCCGCACCATCATCAACGTGATGGAGATGCATCATGCGCTGCAGGTTTCCTGGGGCAACCTGAAAGAGAAGCAGGATCTGGACGAGCGCCGCCTGGCGTTTCTCGGTTTCGATGCCGCGACCGAGGCGCGCTACCTGAGTTACGTGCGTTTCCTGGTCAGCACCGAGGGGCGCTATACTCACTTTGATTCCGGCAGCCACGGTTTTAACGCCCAGACCAAAATGTGGGAAAAATATCAGCGTATGCTGGCGATTTGGCAGGCCTGCCCGCGCCAGTATCACTTGAGCGCCGTTGAGATAGCGCAAATCATCAATGCTTGATTAAGAAGAGGTTTTCTGTGGAGTGTAAGGGTTTTCTGTTCGATCTTGATGGCACCCTGGTGGATTCGCTGCCGGCGGTAGAGCGCGCCTGGACGCACTGGGCCGAGCGCCGCGGCGTCGACCCGCAAACGGTGCTGGACTTCATTCACGGTAAACAGGCCATTACTTCTCTGCGCCACTTTATGCCGGGCGAAAGCGAAGCGGAAATTCAGCGTGAATTCCAATTGCTGGAGCAGGTGGAAGCGCAGGATACCGACGGCGTTCGCGCGCTGCCGGGCGCCATTGCATTGCTGGAGCGCCTGAACGCGCTCGGCATCCCTTGGGCGATCGTCACCTCCGGTTCGGTGCCGGTGGCGGGCGCCCGTCGCCAGGCCGGCGGCTTGCCTCAGCCGGCGGTGTTTATCACCGCCGAGCAGGTTAAACACGGTAAACCGCAGCCCGACGCCTATCTGCTGGGCGCCGAGCGCCTGGGGCTGGCGCCGCACGAGTGCGTGGTGGTCGAAGACGCACCGGCCGGCATTCTCTCCGGCCTGGCGGCGGGGTGCCAGGTGATTGCGGTCAACGCCCCGGCCGATGCGCCGAAGCTGGAGCAGGTCGACCTGCGGCTGGATTCGCTGGCGCAGATCGCCGTCGATAAAACGGCGCAGGGCGCGATCGTTCGCCGGCTGGCCTAAGTGGCATTATCTTCACCCTAATTGATTAGACCCCGCCTCGGCGGGGTTTTTTTATGCTATTTTTTAGGCCTTTGGACATTTGCCGGATGAGGCCGTTTTGAACAGCGAATTACTGTGGGTGCTGAGTTTACTGCTGATTGCCATCGTGCTGTTTACCACCAACAAGCTGCGTATGGACGTGGTGGCGCTGTTGGTGATCATCGCTTTCGTGCTGAGCGGCACGCTCAGCCTGCAGGAGGCGACGGTCGGTTTCAGCGATCCCAACGTGATTTTGATCGCCGCGCTGTTCGTGATCGGCGAAGGGCTGGTGCGCACTGGCGTGGCTTATCAGGTGGGCGACTGGCTGGTCAAAGTCGCCGGCAGCAGCGAAACCAAAATGTTGATGCTGCTGATGGTGACGGTCGCCGGGCTGGGGGCATTTATGAGCTCGACCGGCGTGGTGGCGATCTTTATCCCGGTGGTGCTCAGCGTGACGGCGAGAATGAAGATCGCGCCGGGGCGGCTGATGATGCCGCTCAGTTTCGCCGGGCTTATCAGCGGCATGATGACGCTGGTGGCCACGCCGCCCAACATGGTGGTCAACAGCGAACTGGTGCGCGAAGGCATCCATGGTTTCGGTTTCTTCAGCGTGACGCCCATCGGCCTGGCGGTGCTGGCGCTGGGCGTCGGCTACATGCTGATCGCCCGCCGTTGGCTGGGCAGCAGTGACACGGGCAAAGCCGGCGACGACTGGCAGCGCCGCACCTTCCGTGACCTGATCCGCGATTACAAGCTGACCGGCCGTGCGCGGCGGTTGGCTGTCCGCAGCGCTTCGCCGCTGATCGGGCGTTCGCTGGACGAGCTGCACCTGCGTGCGCGCTATGGCGCCAACGTGGTGGGCATCGAGCGCTGGAAACGCTTCCGGCGGGTGATGGTCAGCGCCTCTGGCAGCACCGAACTGCGCGAGGGCGACGTCCTCTTGATCGACATGTCGGACAGCCAGGTCGATCTGCGCGAATTCTGCGGCGAACAGCGGCTGGAGCCGATGGTGCTGCGCGGTGATTACTTCTCTGAACAGTCGCGCAACGTCGGTATGGCGGAGGTCTCGCTGATCCCGGACTCGGCGCTGCTGGGTAAAAGCCTGCGCGAAGCGGCGTTCCGCAGCCGCTACGATCTGAACGTGGTGGGTATCCGCCGCCACGGCGAGACGCTGGGCGGCAAATTGGTGGACGAGCCGCTGGAACTGGGCGACATCTTGCTGGTGATCGGCGACTGGAAGGCGATTCGTCAGCTGCAGGCCAAAACTCACGACTTTATCGTGCTCAATCTGCCGGCCGAGGTGGACGAAGTGGCACCGGCCATCACGCAGGCGCCGCACGCGCTGTTTTGTCTGGCGCTGATGGTGGCGATGATGCTGACCGACGAAATCCCCAACCCAATCGCGGCGCTGATCGCCTGTTTGTTGATGGGCAAGTTCCGCTGTATTGATATGGAGAGCGCCTATAAATCGATCCATTGGCCGAGCATTATTTTGATCGTCGGCATGATGCCGTTCGCGCAGGCGCTGCAAAAGACCGGCGGGGTGGATCTGATCGTCAGCGGGCTGATGGACGTCGCCGGCGGCGCGGGGCCGCGCGTGATGCTGCTGTGCCTGTTCGTCTTGTGCGCCACCATCGGCCTGTTTATTTCCAACACCGCGACGGCGGTGCTGATGGCGCCGATCGCCATCGCCGCCGCGCGCGAAATGGGGGTATCGCCATACCCGTTCGCGATGATTATCGCCGTCGCCGCGTCCGCCGCCTTTATGACGCCGGTCTCTTCACCGGTCAATACGCTGGTGCTGGGGCCGGGCAATTACAAGTTCGGCGATTTCGTGCGGCTCGGCGTGCCGTTCACCCTGTTGGTGATGGCGGTCAGCGTGATTGTGGTGCCGTGGCTCTACGGTTTTTAACGGCGCAGCGAGGCTGCGCCGGCGGGGTTACAGCGAGCTGTCGAGGCTGATTTCGTCCAGCGACAGGCTGAAGCTGGGAATGAACACCTCCATGAAGTAGTCCATTTCCGGGCTGCGGCGCTGCTCCAGGGTTTTATCCAGCCGCGCCTTGGCCAGGGTGAATTCGTTGTTGCCGGCAGACAGCTCCTCCAGGCATTTCAGGTAGGCGCACAGTGCGTCCGCCTGCTTTACCACCTGTTTTTCATCTTCGCTGTAGTAGTGCTCATCGAGAATGGTGCGGAAATCGTTGCGCAGCTCAGCGGGGATCATGTCCAGCAGCTTTTGTTGGGCGATCTTTTCGATCTTCTTATACTCATGGGCGATCTGCGGATTGTAGTACTTGATCGGCGTCGGCATGTCGCCGGTGATCACTTCGCTGGCGTCGTGGTACATCGCCAGCAGCGCAACGCGGTCGGCGTTGAGGTTGCCGTTGAATTTGCGGTTCTTGATCACCGCCAATGCGTGGGCGACAAAGGCCACCTGCAGACTGTGTTCGGAGACGTTCTCGGTACGCACGTTGCGCATCAGTGGCCAGCGGTTGATCAGTTTCAGGCGGGACAGATGGGCGAAGAAATGGCTCTGGCTCATGGTGCTCTCTTTAACGGCAAGTGAGGGCCCCATTGTGAAGCAGTGACGGCGAATTTTGCAACCGGGCAATGAGAGAAGGGCGCAGCAAGGCGCTGCGCCCCAGGCGATTACTGATGGTAGCCTTCAAGGAAGCGGCCCAGCTTGCCGACCGCCATTTCCAGCTCGTCTACGCGCGGCAGGGTGACGATACGCACGTGATCCGGGTAGGGCCAGTTGAATGCGGTCCCCTGCACCAGCAGCACTTTTTCCTGCAGCAGCAGATCCAGCACCAGTTTCTGGTCGTCATGGATATTGAAGCGTTTGGCATCGATGCGCGGGAACATATACAGCGCGCCCTGCGGCTTCACGCATGAGACGCCCGGAATGTCGTTGAGCAGTTCCCAGGTGCGGTTGCGCTGTTCGTACAGACGGCCGCCGGGCTGAATGAATTCGCTGATGCTTTGATAACCGCCCAGCGCGGTCTGAATGGCGTGCTGCATCGGCACGTTGGCGCACAGGCGCATCGAAGCCAGCATCTCCAGCCCTTCGATATAGCCTTTGGCGTGCTTCTTCGGCCCGTTCAGCACCATCCAGCCCTGACGGAAGCCCGCCACGCGGTAGGTTTTCGACAGGCCGTTGAAGGTCACGGTCAACAGATCCGGCGCCAGCGCAGCGATCGAATGATGCTCCGCTTCGTCATACAGGATCTTGTCGTAGATTTCGTCGGCGAAGATGATCAGGTTGTGTTGGCGGGCGATCTCGACGATCTGCTCCAGCAGCGCTTTACTGTACACCGCGCCGGTCGGGTTGTTCGGGTTGATGATCACGATGCCGCGGGTGCGCGGGGTGATCTTGCTGATGATGTCGTCCAGATCCGGGAACCAGCCGGCCTGCTCATCGCACAGGTAATGTACGGCCTTGCCGCCGGACAGCGAGACCGCGGCGGTCCACAGCGGATAGTCCGGCGCCGGCACCAGCATTTCGTCGCCGCTGTTGAGCAGCGCCTGCATGGATTGAACGATCAGCTCGGAGACGCCGTTGCCAATGTAGATATCCTCAACGGTCACGTCACGCATGTTGCGCGCCTGATAGTGCTGCATGATCGCTTTACGCGCCGAGAAGAGGCCCTTGGAGTCGGAGTAACCTTGCGCCGTGGGCAGATTGCGGATCACGTCGACCAGGATTTCGTCCGGGGCGTCGAAACCGAACGGGGCAGGGTTGCCGATGTTCAGTTTCAGGACTTTGTTGCCTTCTTCTTCAAGACGTTTAGCTTCTTTAAGCACCGGGCCGCGAATGTCATAGCAGACGTTGTCCAGTTTGCTGGATTTCTCAATGGGGGACATAAAAAGTTGAGCCTTTTGCTGGGATAGGGGCGCTCCTACCGTGGGACGCCGCAACCCGCCCAATGTACTCCTGGCGTAGTTGCTTTTGAAGGGTTTTGCACGCCTTTGGTGCAAATGCATGTCGTAAAGGGGGATTTTAGTTATGATAAGCAAAGGTAAAGTTATTTTGTGGTTCATAATTTCATGAACTATAATTTTACTAGGGTTTTGTTCTGTTAAATTGCGTGTCGATAAACGAGACGTGCCGGCGATCGCGGCCGGTAGCAGTGAAATGATAAGCCGAAAGTGAGAATGGGCTTCAATAAACTGTAAAGGAACGATAATACCGGAGTTGTCTGATAGCGGGTTGCCGGTTAGCGCACCACACTAAGAAAATGGCATATTTACATTAGCTTTACTTTATATTTCAGCTTAAGCATTGTTTATGTGGTTATAGGATTATTATTTAAAGTAAAAATCTTACTGATTGAATTTATTAAATTCATTGAGTGATAACACGAAGTTGGTGCCGTTAATTATTTATTTTTCTTACTCTGTAATGCAGTCTGAACGCCGGTTGATAAGGATTCTCAGTAGCACGAATGGAGTGGAAATTAGGCGGTATCAATGAGTAAAATCTCAGGTACGGTGGGGGTTTTCCCTTTCCACCGGTATTCAGTCCCCCGCGTTCTATAAGCACCATCGATAGATCGCATTTTAAAAGGCGATAGAGGTAACGAATCATAAGTAATTTTTTTGCCCTCCACTTATGAGTGGGGTACTGTCATAACAGGCTCCGTCCTTTTCAACGGCGTCTGAGAAACACACCAGGGTAGTAGTTCGTAAATTAGAATTTAAAAAAGTGAAGAATACACTATGACAACTGCAAATCGTCCGATACTTAATCTCGACCTCGATCTGCTAAGAACCTTTGTTGCGGTTGCTGATTTGAATACCTTCGCGGCGGCGGCTGTTGCCGTTTGCCGTACGCAATCAGCCGTCAGCCAACAAATGCAGCGATTAGAGCAACTGGTCGGCAAAGAACTGTTTGCCCGCCATGGGCGCAACAAACTCCTGACTGAGCATGGTATTCAGCTTCTCGGTTATGCCAGGAAGATCCTGCGCTTTAACGACGAAGCCTGTACCTCGCTGATGTACAACAATATTAAAGGTGTTCTGACCATCGGCGCTTCCGACGACACCGCCGATACCATTCTGCCTTTCCTGTTGAACCGCGTGACCGCCATCTATCCGAAGCTGGCCATTGACGTGCGCGTAAAGCGCAGCACGACGATGGTCGATCTGCTGGAAGAGGGTGAGATCGATCTGGCGGTGACCACGGCCGATCCGGCCGGGCACCCGCACATCGTGCTGCGCACGTCGCCGACGCTGTGGTACTGCGCTGCCGATTACCACTATCAGGCCGGCGAACCTATCCCGCTGGTGGTGATGGATGAACCAAGCCCGTTCCGCGCGCTGGCGATCAAACAGTTGGACGAAGCCGGTATCCCGTGGCGTATCGCCTACGTCGCCTCCACGCTGTCTGCGGTGCGGGCGGCCTGTAAGGCCGGTCTGGGTGTGACCGCGCGGCCGATCGAGATGATGAGCCCCGATCTGCGGGTGCTGGGCGCGGTGGAAGGTTTGCCGCCGCTGCCGGATACCCAGTATGCGCTGTGCAAAAACGCGCAGTGCAGCAACGAACTGGCAATGGCCATCTTCAGCGCGATGCAGGGCGGCAATGACGGCTATGGCTTCAACGGCGCGGAAGCCGGTCTCCAGGGCGATCAGGATGATGCCAGCCTGGTGGACGAAGAAGAATAACGCCGCGGCGTGATATCTGATGAAAAACCTCTGCTTCGGCGGAGGTTTTTTTTGGCCGTTTTTGGCGATTTTTACTGTTATAGGGATTTAATGACGATTTTGTTATGAGTTGGCTGTTTTATTAACTTTTAAGCGTTGCTGAAAAGAGAATTTGACCGGGTTTAAGATGCTGGGTTTATTTTTTGAACAATAAGATTGAATGAGTTAAAGGCATGGTAATGTTAGGGTTATTTTGTTAGCTTATGGCGGCCGTTTTTGCGGCTTAATTTGAGGAAAATTGTTAAAGGGCCACACTTTTTTTGAGGATTTATGCTGAAAACGTGTCCTGGATCAAAAAAATACCCCTAGGTAGTGAGTGGAAGAACAGGGAATTCCTGAGACAATGGTATAGTAAAACTGAAATGTGCATGTTGGTTTATATCTATCTGTTTCTACACAAAAATTAACTGACACGATTTAGCCTGTCCCTGGCGCATCAAATGTTAATCAAATGATACGTATGTAAACTAGTGTGTAGATACTTTTGTCAAAGTTGACAAAAGGTTATAGAAAGGAGTAAAAAGCCCACAGAAAAACGCTGCCTAACTCGCTGTAAAAGCAGTTTGTTTGTGTGGTTATTTATCCTTCCCTTAAATCGATGTGGCGCACTAACTGCCGGTGACAAGAGCAGTGCGATCGACGCCACTTTTGATGAGTAAGCATAGAGTATGTCAACAACCACTGAAGTTATCGCTCATCACTGGGCGCTCGCCGTATTTCTCGTCGTGGCTATCGGGCTTTGCGGCTTAATGCTGCTGGGTGCGTTCTTCTTGGGCGGGAGAGCCCGGGCGCGCGCCAAACACACCCCGTTTGAATCAGGTATCGACTCCGTCGGCACGGCGCGCATGCGCTTGTCCGCCAAGTTCTACCTGGTGGCCATGTTCTTCGTTATTTTCGACGTTGAAGCCTTATACCTGTATGCCTGGTCGGTCTCGATTCGCGAGAGCGGCTGGGTGGGCTTTATCGAAGCCGCCATTTTCATTTTGGTGCTATTGGCCGGTCTGGTTTATCTGGTGCGCATCGGCGCGTTGGATTGGACTCCGGCGCGTTCCCAACGCCGCAGCAAACCAAGCACGATCACTAACACCAACAGTCATCCGCAGTAACAGCGAGGCATTAAGATGGACTATACGCTCACCCGCATAGACCCGAACGGTGAGAACGACCGTTATCCCCTGCAAAAACAGGAGATCGTCGCCGATCCCCTGGAACAACAGGTCCACCGCACGGTTTACATGGGTAAACTCGAACATGCGCTGCATGACATGGTGAACTGGGGGCGTAAAAACTCTATTTGGCCGTATAACTTCGGCCTTTCGTGCTGTTACGTGGAGATGGTGACGTCGTTTACCGCCGTTCACGATGTGGCGCGTTTCGGTGCGGAAGTGTTGCGCGCCTCCCCGCGTCAGGCTGACCTGATGGTGGTGGCCGGCACCTGCTTCACCAAGATGGCCCCGGTCATCCAACGCCTGTACGAGCAGATGCTGGAGCCCAAGTGGGTGATCTCGATGGGCGCCTGCGCCAACTCCGGCGGCATGTACGACATCTATTCCGTGGTGCAGGGCGTGGACAAGTTCCTGCCGGTCGACGTGTACATTCCTGGCTGCCCACCGCGTCCGGAAGCTTACATGCAAGCGCTGATGCTGCTGCAGGAATCTATCGGCAAAGAACGTCGCCCGCTGTCGTGGGTTGTCGGCGATCAGGGCGTTTACCGCGCCAATATGCAGTCTGAAAGAGAGCGTAAACACGGCGAGCGCATCGCGGTGACCAACCTCCGGACGCCTGACGAGATTTAAGACGTTCATTTAACGTCCATCTTAGTGCGCTATTGGTTAACACAGCGAAAAGTGAAACTTGCGGCGAATAACCCTTTAGTGTGGTGAAAAAAAATTATGACAGATTTGACGACGCACGACGCCTTGCCTGCCTGGCAGACCCGAGATCACCTTGACGACCCGGTGATCGGCGAACTGCGCAACCGTTTTGGGCCGGAAGCCTTTACTGTTCAGGCCACCCGCACCGGCATGCCCGTGGTATGGGTTAAACCTGACCAGTTACTGGAAGTAATGACGTTCCTGAGAAAACAGCCGAAGCCGTATGTCATGCTGTTCGATCTGCATGGCGTGGACGAACGTCTTCGCACCCACCGCGACGGCCTGCCCGCTGCGGATTTCTCCGTTTTCTACCATCTGATTTCCATCGAACGCAACCGCGACATCATGCTGAAGGTGGCGCTGTCTGAAAAAGACCTGCACGTGCCGACGGCGACCAAGGTGTTCCCGAACGCCAACTGGTACGAGCGCGAAACCTGGGAAATGTTCGGCATCACCTTCGACGGCCACCCGCACCTGTCGCGCATCATGATGCCGCAGACCTGGGAAGGGCACCCGCTGCGTAAGGACTACCCGGCGCGCGCCACCGAATTCGATCCTTTCGTGCTGACCAAGCAGAAAGAAGATCTGGAGATGGAAGCGCTGACCTTCAAGCCGGAAGACTGGGGCATGAAGCGCGGCACCGAGAACGAAGACTTCATGTTCCTCAACCTCGGCCCGAACCACCCGTCCGCGCACGGTGCGTTCCGCATCATTCTGCAGCTGGACGGCGAAGAGATCGTCGACTGCGTGCCGGATATCGGCTATCACCACCGCGGCGCCGAGAAGATGGGCGAGCGTCAATCCTGGCACAGCTACATTCCGTACACCGACCGCATCGAGTACCTCGGCGGCTGCGTGAACGAAATGCCTTACGTGTTGGCGGTTGAAAAGCTGGCCGGCATCAAGGTGCCTGAGCGCGTCGACACCATCCGCGTGATGCTGTCCGAGCTGTTCCGCATCAACAGCCACCTGCTGTACATCTCCACCTTCATTCAGGACGTCGGCGCGATGACCCCGGTGTTCTTCGCCTTTACCGACCGTCAGAAGATCTACGATCTGGTGGAAGCGATCACCGGCTTCCGTATGCACCCGGCCTGGTTCCGCATCGGCGGCGTCGCGCACGATCTGCCGCGCGGTTGGGATCGCCTGCTGCGTGAATTCCTCGACTGGATGCCGAAGCGTCTGGATTCCTACGTGAAAGCGGCGCTGAAGAACAGCATCCTGAAAGGCCGCTCCATCGGCGTCGCGTCTTATAACGCCAAAGAAGCGCTGGAGTGGGGCGTGACCGGCGCCGGCCTGCGCGCGACCGGCGTTGAGTTCGACGTGCGTAAATGGCGCCCGTACTCCGGCTACGAGAACTTCGACTTCGAAGTGCCGGTCGGCGACGGCACCAGCGACTGCTACACCCGCGTGATGCTAAAGGTGGAAGAGCTGCGCCAGAGCCTGCGCATCCTCGAACAGTGCCTGAACAACATGCCGGAAGGCCCGTTCAAGGCCGATCACCCGCTGACTACGCCGCCGCCGAAAGAGCGCACGCTGCAGCACATTGAAACGCTGATCACCCACTTCCTGCAGGTTTCCTGGGGCCCGGTGATGCCAGCCAACGAATCATTCCAGATGATTGAAGCCACCAAAGGGATCAACAGCTACTACCTGACCAGCGACGGCAGCACCATGAGCTACCGCACCCGGGTACGTACGCCGAGCTTTGCGCACCTGCAGCAGATCCCATCGGTCATCCGTGGCAGCCTGGTTTCCGACCTGATCGTCTATCTGGGTAGTATCGATTTTGTAATGTCAGATGTGGACCGCTAACTATGCATGATCAAAAAGACAATCACGCAGTCAATGATGCGCTCGAGCCCATCAACGCAGCCGCTCCTCAGAGCGGCGTTGATGCATTTGTACTGAGCGCGGAAGAACGTGATGCGATCGAGCACGAAAAGCACCATTACGAGGATCCGCGCGCCGCTTCCATCGAGGCACTGAAAATTGTGCAGAAGCAGCGCGGCTGGGTTCCGGACGGTGCGATTTACGCCATCGCGGAAGTGCTGGGCATCCCCGCCAGCGACGTAGAAGGCGTGGCCACGTTCTACAGCCAGATTTTCCGTCAGCCAGTAGGACGTCACGTGATCCGTTATTGTGACAGCGTTGTTTGTCACATCACCGGTTACCAGGGCATTCAGGCCGCTATCGAGAAGAAGCTGAACATCAAACCGGGTCAAACCACCTTTGATGGCCGCTTCACGCTGTTGCCGACCTGCTGTCTGGGCAACTGCGATAAAGGGCCGACCATGATGATTGATGAGGACACTCACAGTCAGCTGAAGCCTGAAGATATCGAGACGCTACTGGAGCAGTATCAATGACCAAGCACATTGTACGCACTCCCGAAACGCATCCGCTGACCTGGCGTCTGCGCGATGACAAGCAGCCGCTGTGGCTGGACGAATACCGCAGCAAAAACGGCTATGCCGGTGCGGAAAAGGCCCTGAAGGGCCTGGCGCCCGACGAGATCGTCAGCCTGGTGAAAGATTCCGGGCTGAAGGGCCGCGGCGGCGCGGGCTTCTCCACCGGTTTGAAGTGGAGCCTGATGCCGAAGGACGAATCCATGAACATCCGTTACCTGCTGTGTAACGCCGATGAGATGGAGCCGGGCACCTATAAAGACCGCCTGCTGATGGAGCAGCTGCCGCACCTGCTGGTGGAAGGCATGCTGATCTCCGCGTTCGCGCTGAAAGCCTACCGCGGGTACATCTTCCTGCGCGGTGAGTACATCGAAGCGGCGGCGCACCTGCGTCGCGCCATCGCGGAAGCCACCGAAGCCGGCTATCTGGGCAAGAACATTCTCGGCACCGGATTTGATTTCGAGCTGATCGTGCACACCGGCGCCGGCCGTTACATCTGCGGCGAAGAAACCGCGCTGATCAACTCGCTGGAAGGCCGCCGCGCCAACCCGCGCTCCAAGCCGCCATTCCCGGCCAGCGCCGGCGTGTGGGGCAAGCCGACCTGCGTCAACAACGTCGAAACGCTGTGCAACGTGCCGGCCATTTTGGCGAACGGCGTGGAGTGGTACACCGGCATCTCCGGCAGTGAAGACAAAGGCACCAAGCTGATGGGCTTCTCCGGCCGGGTGAAAAATCCGGGCGTCTGGGAGCTGCCGTTTGGCACCACCGCGCGCGAGATCCTGGAAGACTACGCCGGCGGCATGCGCGACGGTCTGCGTTTCAAAGCCTGGCAGCCGGGCGGTGCGGGCACCGACTTCCTGACCGCCGATCATCTCGATCTGCCGATGGAATACGGCGCGATCGGCAAAGCCGGCAGCCGTCTCGGTACCGCGTTGGCGATGGCGGTAGACCACGAGATCGGCATGGTGCCGCTGGTGCGCAACCTGGAAGAGTTCTTCGCCCGCGAGTCCTGCGGCTGGTGTACGCCTTGCCGCGATGGTCTGCCGTGGAGCGTGAAGATCCTGCGCGCGTTGGAAAACGGCGAAGGGCAGCCGGGGGATATTGAAACCCTCGAACAGCTGTGCCGTTCCCTCGGCCCGGGCAAAACCTTCTGCGCCCACGCGCCAGGTGCCGTAGAGCCACTGCAAAGCGCGATTAAATATTTCCGTGAAGAGTTCGAGGCGGGTATCGCCGTGCAGCACTTCGGCAACGCGCATGCGATTGGCGGCATTCAGCCGAACAATCTGCTGAAGCAGCGCTGGTAAGCCGAACTCGCCCGAACACGGCCAGAATTTTTGATTAACGCCTGCCGCAAGGCAGGCCACTTGGAAGCATGCTGACTATGGCTACGATTCATGTAGACGGCAAAGAGTATGAGGTAGACGGGGCGGACAACCTGCTGCAGGCTTGTCTCTCCCTCGGCCTTGATATTCCTTACTTTTGCTGGCATCCGGCGCTGGGAAGCGTCGGCGCTTGCCGCCAATGTGCGGTAAAGCAATACCAAAACGCGGAAGATACGCGCGGCCGTTTGGTGATGTCCTGTATGACCCCGGCATCCGATGGCACCTTCATCTCCATCGATGACGGCGAAGCGAAGCAGTTCCGTGAAAGCGTGGTCGAGTGGTTGATGACCAACCACCCGCACGATTGCCCGGTCTGTGAGGAAGGCGGTAACTGTCACCTGCAGGATATGACGGTAATGACCGGCCACAGCTTCCGTCGCTACCGCTTCACCAAACGCACCCACAACAACCAGGAGCTGGGGCCGTTTATCTCGCACGAGATGAACCGCTGCATCGCCTGCTACCGCTGCGTGCGTTACTACAAAGACTATGCGGACGGCACCGACTTCGGCGTGTACGGCGCGCACGACAACGTCTACTTCGGTCGCCCGGAAAGCGGCACGCTGGAAAGCGAGTTCTCCGGCAACCTGGTGGAAGTGTGCCCGACCGGCGTTTTCACCGACAAAACGCACTCCGAACGCTACAACCGTAAATGGGACATGCAGTTCGCACCGAGCATTTGCCAGCAGTGCAGCATCGGCTGTAACACCAGCCCGGGCGAGCGCTATGGCGAGCTGCGCCGTATCGAAAACCGTTACAACGGCAGCGTGAACCACTACTTCCTGTGCGACCGCGGCCGTTTCGGTTACGGCTACGTCAACCAGAAAGATCGTCCGCGTCAACCGCAGCAGCTGCGCGGCGACGACTGGATCACCCTGAACGCCGAGCAGGCGATGCAGGGCGCGGCGGACATCCTGCGTCAGGCGAAGAAAACCATCGGCATCGGCTCCCCGCGCGCCAGCCTGGAAAGCAACTTCGCACTGCGCGAGTTGGTCGGCGCCGAGAACTACTACACCGGTATCGCTCAGGCGGAGCAATCACGTCTGGCGCTGATGCTGAACGTGCTGAAGAACGGCGGCGTTCATACGCCGGCGTTGCGTGAGATCGAAGATTACGACGCGGTGCTGGTGCTGGGCGAAGACCTGACGCAAACCGGTGCGCGCATCGCGCTGTCCGTGCGACAGGCCGTCAAGGGCAAAGCCCGCGCGATGGCGGCGGCGCAACGCGTGGCCGACTGGCAGATCGCGGCGGTGCAGAACATCGGTCAGCACGCCAAGTACCCGCTGTTCACCACCAACGTCGACAACACTCGTCTGGATGACATCGCCGCCTGGAACTACCGCGCGCCGGTAGACGAGCAGGCGCGCTTCGGTTTCGCCATCGCGCACGCGCTGGATAGCGCGGCACCGGCGGTGAACGATCTGGCTGAAGGCCTGAACAAGAAAGTCGACATCATCGTGCAGGCGCTGACCGGCGCACGCAAACCGCTGATCGTGACCGGCAGCAACGCCGGCAGCGAAGCCATCATCGAAGCGGCGGCCAACATCGCCAAAGCGTTGAAGGGCCGCGGTGCCGATGTCGGCATCACCTTCGTGGCGGGCGCAGCCAACAGCATGGGCCTGGCGATGATCGGCGGCGGTTCGCTCGATCAGGCGCTGGAACAGCTGGCGAGCGGCGCAGCCGACACCGCCATCGTGATGGAAAATGATCTCTATCGCCATGCGCCGGCGGCGCAGGTGGACGCGGCGTTGGCCAAGGTCAATAACCTGATCGTCGCCGACCACCAGCGCACCGCGATCATGGACAAAGCCAATCTGATCCTCTCCTCGGCCAGCTTTGCCGAGAGCGACGGTACGCTGATCAATCAGGAAGGCCGCGCGCAGCGCTTCTTCCAGGTATACGATCCGGCTTACTACGACGACGCCAAGAAGAATCAGTTCACCGTGATGCTGGAAAGCTGGCGCTGGATGCACTCGCTGCACTCCACCTACACCAGCCGCCACGTGGACTGGACCCAGCTCGATGACGTGATCGCCGCTTGCGTCGCCGCGTTGCCGCAGCTGCAGGGCATCGTCGACGCCGCGCCGGACGCGACGTTCCGCATTCGCGGTCAGAAGCTGGCGCGTTCGCCGCACCGTTCCAGCGGCCGTACCGCCATGCGCGCCAACATCAGCGTGCACGAGCCGCGTCAGCCGCAGGATAAAGACACCATGTTCGCCTTCTCGATGGAAGGGAACAACAGCCCGCTGGCCGATCGTCAGCAGATCCCGTTCGCCTGGGCGCCAGGCTGGAACTCACCGCAGGCATGGAACAAGTTCCAGGCCGAAGTGGGCGGCAAACTGCGCCACGGCGATCCGGGCGTGCGCCTGATCGAAGCGGGGGAGGGCAGCCTCGGTTACTTCGACCGCGTGCCTGCCGCGTTCAATCCGGTCGACGGCTGGCGTGTCGCGCCTTACTACCACCTGTTCGGCAGCGATGAAATGTCGCAGCGCTCTCACGTGATCCAGCAGCGTATGCCGGAAGCCTACGTGATGGTCAACCCGGCCGATGCGGCGACGCTTGGCGTTAATGCGGGCAGCCTGGTGGAGTTCAGCTGCGCGGGCCAGACTCTGCGTCTGCCGGTGCGTCTGAGTGAAACCCTGACCCAGGGCCAGGTTGGTTTGCCGCTCGGCTTGCCAGGGATCCCGCCGATCTTGGTGGGTGCTAAGGTAGACAATCTGCGGGAGGCGGCACGATGAGCTGGTTTACCCCTGAGGTGATCGACATCTTGATCGCCATTCTTAAAGCGGTCGTGATCCTGTTGGTGGTCGTGGCGTGCGGGGCGTTCATGAGCTTCGGCGAACGCCGCCTGCTCGGCCTGTTCCAGAACCGTTACGGACCGAACCGCGTAGGCTGGGGCGGCTCGCTGCAGCTGGTCGCCGACATGATCAAAATGTTCTTCAAGGAAGACTGGGTGCCGAGATTCTCCGACCGGGTGATCTTCACCCTGGCGCCGATGATCGCCTTTACTTCCCTGTTGCTGGCATTTGCCATCGTGCCGGTCAGCCCGACCTGGGCGGTGTCCGATCTCAACATCGGTATTCTGTTCTTCCTGATGATGGCCGGCCTGGCGGTGTACGCCGTGCTGTTCGCCGGCTGGTCGAGCAACAACAAATACTCGCTGTTGGGCGCGATGCGCGCCTCCGCGCAAACCCTGAGCTACGAAGTGTTCATCGGCCTGTCGCTGATGGGCGTGGTGATGCAGGCGGATTCGTTCAACATGCAGGCCATCGTTGAATCTCAGGCGCACGTCTGGAACGTCATTCCGCAGTTCTTCGGCTTCGTGACCTTCGCGATCGCCGGTGTGGCGGTGTGTCACCGTCACCCGTTTGACCAGCCGGAAGCCGAGCAGGAACTGGCCGACGGTTACCACATCGAATATTCCGGCATGAAGTTCGGTCTGTTCTTCGTGGGGGAATACATCGGTATCGTCACCGTGTCCGCCCTGATTGTGACGTTGTTCTTCGGCGGCTGGCAGGGTCCGTTCCTGCCGCCATTCATCTGGTTCGCGTTGAAAACGGCCTTCTTCATGATGATGTTCATCCTGATCCGCGCCGCGCTGCCGCGTCCGCGTTATGACCAGGTGATGTCCTTCGGCTGGAAAGTGTGCCTGCCGCTGACGCTGCTGAACCTGCTGGCAACCGCCGCGGTCATTTTGTACAACGCTCAATAAGGGGTGAATAAACCATGACATTGAAAGAGTTAGTGGTTGGTTTCGGCACCCAGATGCGCAGCATTTGGATGATTGGCATGCATGCCTTCGCCAAGCGCGAAACCCAGATGTATCCGGAAGAACCGGTGTACCTGCCGCCACGCTACCGCGGCCGCATCGTGCTGACGCGCGATCCGGACGGCGAAGAGCGCTGCGTCGCCTGTAACCTGTGTGCGGTTGCCTGCCCGGTCGGCTGTATCTCGCTGCAAAAGGCAGAACAGAAAGATGGCCGTTGGTATCCGGAGTTCTTCCGCATCAACTTCTCGCGCTGCATCTTCTGCGGCCTGTGCGAAGAGGCTTGCCCGACTACCGCTATCCAGCTGACGCCGGATTTCGAACTGGGCGAGTACAAGCGTCAGGATCTGGTGTACGAAAAAGAAGATCTGTTGATCTCGGGGCCGGGTAAATATCCGGAATATAACTTCTACCGGATGGCCGGTATGGCGATTGACGGCAAAGCCAAAGGCGAAGCCGAAAACGAAGCCAAACCGATCGACGTCAAAGGTCTGTTGCCCTAAGGAGCCAGCAAGCATGGAAATTGCATTTTATCTGGCAGGTTTGATTGCGGTGGCCGCGACGATTCGCGTGATCACCCATACCAACCCTGTGCATGCGCTGCTGTATCTGATCGTCTCGTTATTGGCGATCTCGGCAGTCTTCTTCTCTCTCGGCGCCTATTTTGCCGCCGCATTGGAAATCATCGTTTATGCGGGCGCCATCATGGTGCTGTTCGTGTTCGTTGTGATGATGCTGAACCTCGGCAACGTGCAGCAGCAAGAGCGCGACTGGATGAAACCGACGGTGTGGATCGGGCCTGGCCTGCTGTCACTGGCGCTGCTGGTGGTATTGATCGTTGCGATCCGCAGCGTATCCGATCAGGGCATCAGCGGTGAGATGGTCGACGCGAAGGCGGTGGGCATCAGCCTGTTCGGGCCTTACGTACTGGCGGTTGAGCTGGCTTCAATGCTGCTGTTGGCGGGGCTGGTTGTCGCCTTCCATATCGGCCGCGAGCACAAGCCTGGCGAGGTGCTGAGCAACGCGCCGGTGGGTGGCGAAATGGCGAGAAGAAAATCGGAGGAGCAAGCATGATCCCTCTTCAACACGGCCTGATCCTGGCGGCTATCCTGTTTGTGCTCGGGTTGACCGGGCTGCTGGTGCGCCGCAACCTGCTGTTTATGCTGATCAGCCTGGAAGTGATGATCAACGCTGCGGCGTTGGCGTTTATCGTGGCGGGAAGCTACTGGGGCCAGGCGGACGGGCAGGTGATGTACATCCTGGCGATCAGCCTGGCGGCAGCCGAGGCCAGTATCGGCCTGGCGCTGCTGCTGCAGCTCTACCGTCGTCGTCATACCCTGAATATTGATACTGTCAGTGAGATGCGCGGATGAACCTATTATATTTAACAATTCTGCTACCGCTGATCGGGTTCCTGCTGTTGGCATTTTCCCGCGGTCGCTGGTCTGAGAACACGGCGGCAACCGTCGGCGTGGGCTCTATCGGCCTGGCTGCGCTGGTCACGGTGTATGTGGCGATGGATTTCTTCGCCCAGAAAGCCGCCGGCGTGCAGCTGTTCGAGCAAAGCCTGTGGACCTGGATGGCCGTCGGCAACTTCAATATCGGCGTGACTCTGGTGCTGGACGGCCTGTCGCTGACCATGCTGTCGGTGGTCACCGGCGTCGGCTTCTTCATCCACATGTTCGCTTCCTGGTACATGCGCGGTGAAGAGGGCTATTCGCGCTTCTTCGCCTACACCAACCTGTTTATCGCCAGCATGGTGGTCCTGGTGCTGGCGGACAACCTGCTGCTGATGTATCTGGGTTGGGAAGGCGTGGGCCTGTGCAGCTACCTGTTGATCGGCTTCTACTACAAAGATCCGGCCAACGGCGCGGCGGCGATGAAAGCCTTTATCGTCACCCGCGTGGGCGACGTGTTCCTGGCGTTCGCGCTGTTCATCCTCTACAACGAGCTGGGCACGCTGAACATCCGTGAGCTGATGATCCTGGCGCCGCAGAAACTGGCGGTGGGCGATACGGCCATCACCTGGGCGACGCTGATGTTGCTGGGCGGCGCGGTCGGTAAATCGGCGCAGCTGCCGTTGCAAACCTGGCTGGCGGACGCGATGGCGGGCCCAACCCCGGTTTCCGCACTGATCCACGCGGCGACCATGGTGACCGCAGGCGTCTACCTGATCGCCCGCACGCACGGCCTGTTCCTGATGGCGCCGGAAGTGCTGCATCTGGTGGGCATCGTCGGTGCGGTCACTCTGCTGCTGGCCGGCTTCGCCGCGCTGGTGCAGACCGACATCAAGCGCGTGCTCGCTTACTCTACCATGAGCCAGATCGGTTACATGTTCCTGGCGCTGGGCGTGCAGGCATGGGACGCGGCGATCTTCCACCTGATGACTCACGCGTTCTTCAAGGCGCTGCTGTTCCTGTCGTCCGGTTCGGTGATCCTGGCCTGCCACCACGAGCAAAACATCTTCAAGATGGGCGGCCTGCGCAAGAGCATCCCGCTGGTGTACGTCTGCTTCCTGGTGGGCGGCGCGGCGCTGTCTGCGTTGCCGCTGGTCACGGCCGGCTTCTTCAGTAAGGACGAGATCCTGGCGGGCGCGATGGCCAACGGCCACATCAACCTGATGGTTGCCGGCCTGGTCGGTGCGTTCATGACCTCGCTGTACACCTTCCGTATGATTTTCATCGTGTTCCATGGCGAAGAGAAAATCAAAGCGCATGCCGGTAAAGGCATCACTCACCACCTGCCGCTGCTGGTTCTGCTGGTGCTGTCCACCTTCGTCGGCGCGATGATCGTGCCGCCGTTGCAGGGTGTGCTGCCGGAGACGACCGAACTGGCGCACGGCAGCGTGCTGACGCTGGAAATCACCTCCGGCGTGGTGGCTATCGTCGGCATTCTGCTGGCGGCCGCGCTGTGGCTGGGCAAACGCAGCCTGGTCAACAGCATTGCCAACAGCGCGCCGGGGCGTTTCTTCTCGACCTGGTGGTTCCATGCCTGGGGCTTCGACTGGCTGTATGACAAAGTGTTCGTCAAGCCGTATCTGGGCATTGCGAAGCTGCTGCAACGCGATCCGCTGAACTCGCTGATGAACCTGCCGGCCGTCTTCTCCCGCTGGGGGAACCGCGGTCTGACGGTGAGCGAGAACGGCCAGGTGCGTTGGTATATAGCGTCTATGGGTGTGGGTGCAGTGGTCGTATTGGCTCTGTTGATTCTGGTTTAATTGAATAATTTAAACAGACGCATTTTTCGGGCGTAGCGCCGGGCAGGCGCTACGTACAAAGTTTGAAATTATTCGTATAAGGGACACAAAACGCCATGCTATTACCTTGGCTAATTCTTATCCCCTTTATCGGCGGTCTGCTGTGCTGGCAGCTTGAGCGCTTCGGTACTAAGGTGCCGCGCTGGATAGCGCTGATCGCAATGGGGCTGACGTTGGCGCTCTCTCTGCAGCTGTGGATGCAGGGCGGCTATACATTGACCACGCCGAAAGGCATTCCGCAGTGGCAGAGCGAATTCCTGCTGCCGTGGATCCCGCGCTTCGGCATCTCCATCCACCTGGCGCTGGACGGTCTGTCGCTGCTGATGGTGGTGTTGACCGGTCTGCTGGGCGTGCTGGCGATCCTCTGTTCCTGGCGTGAAATCCAGAAGTATCAGGGCTTCTTCCACCTCAACCTGCTGTGGATCCTGGGCGGCGTTATCGGCGTGTTCCTCGCCATCGACATGTTCCTGTTCTTCTTCTTCTGGGAAATGATGTTGGTGCCGATGTACTTCCTGATCGCGCTGTGGGGCCACAAGGCGTCGGACGGTAAAACCCGCATCACCGCGGCGACCAAGTTCTTCATCTACACCCAGGCCAGCGGTCTGGTGATGCTGATTGCGATCCTGGGCCTGGTGTTCGTGCACTACAACGCCACCGGCGTGTGGACCTTCGATTACGAAGACCTGCTGCAAACGCCGATGTCCCACAACGTGCAATATCTGCTGATGCTGGGCTTCTTCATCGCCTTCGCGGTGAAAATGCCGGTGGTGCCGCTGCACGGCTGGTTGCCGGATGCGCACAGCCAGGCGCCGACCGCAGGTTCCGTCGACCTGGCGGGCATCTTGCTGAAAACCGCGGCCTACGGCCTGCTGCGTTTCAGCCTGCCGCTGTTCCCTGAGGCTTCACACGAGTTCGCCCCAATCGCCATGTGGCTGGGCGTGGTCGGTATCTTCTACGGCGCCTGGATGGCGTTCGCGCAGACCGACATCAAGCGTCTTATCGCTTACACCTCGGTCTCGCACATGGGCTTCGTGCTGATCGCCATCTATACCGGCAGCCAGCTGGCTTACCAGGGCGCCGTGATCCAGATGATCGCGCACGGTCTGTCTGCCGCCGGTATGTTTATCATCTGCGGCCAGCTGTATGAACGTCTGCACACCCGCGACATGCGTCAGATGGGCGGCCTGTGGGGGCGTATCAAGTTCATCCCTGCGCTGTCGCTGTTCTTCGCCGTGGCTACGCTGGGGATGCCGGGTACCGGTAACTTCGTCGGCGAATTCATGATTCTGTTCGGCAGCTACCAGGTGGTGCCGGTGATCACCGTGATCTCCACCTTCGGTCTGGTGTTCGCTTCGGTTTACTCGCTGATCATGATGCAGCGCGCTTACTACGGTGCGCCTAAGTCAGACCAGCCGCTGCAGGGCATGACCGCGCGCGAACTGTTCATCATTCTGCTGCTGGTGGTGTTGCTGGTTCTGCTGGGGGTTTACCCGCAGCCGATTCTGGATACTTCCAACGCGGCGATGAGCAACGTGCAACACTGGTTTGGTTCGTCAGTTTCAGCAATTTCAACAACAAGGCCGTAATTCGCCATGACAATAACTCCTCAACAACTGATCGCACTGCTGCCGCTGTTGATCGTCGGATTGACGGTGGTGGTTGTGATGCTAGGCATTGCGTGGCGACGCGACCACTTTATCAACGCCACCCTGACCGTGATCGGTCTCAACCTGGCGCTGCTTTCGCTGTACTTTGTCGGCCAGGCAGGCCCAATGGACGTCACCCCGCTGCTGCGGGTTGACGGCTACTCGATGTTCTACACCGGGCTGGTGCTGCTGGCGAGTCTGGCGACCTGCACCTTCGCCTATCCGTGGCTGGTCGGCTATCCGGATAACCGCGAAGAGTTCTACCTGCTGGTGCTGATCGCCGCTCTGGGCGGCATCCTGCTGGCGAGCGCCAACCATCTGGCTTCGCTGTTCATCGGTATCGAGCTTATCTCGCTGCCGCTGTTCGGCCTGGTGGGCTACGCCTATCGCCAGAAGCGCCCGCTGGAAGCCGCCATTAAGTACATGCTGCTGTCCGCCGCCGCGTCGTCGTTCCTGCTGTTCGGCATGGCGCTGCTGTATGCCGAGTCCGGCGATCTGTCGCTGGCCGGCCTTGGCAAGAGCCTGCAGGAAAACATGATGCACCAGCCGCTGATCCTGGCCGGTATGGGCATGATGATCGTCGGTCTGGGCTTCAAGCTGTCGCTGGTGCCGTTCCAACTGTGGACGCCGGACGTGTATCAGGGCGCGCCTGCGCCGGTCTCGACCTTCCTGGCGACCGCCAGCAAGATCGCGATCTTCGCGGTCGTGATGCGTCTGTTCCTGTATGCCCCGGCCGCCGACAACGAAGCGCTGCGCATGGTGTTGTCGATCATCGCGTTCTGCTCCATCTTGTTCGGTAACCTGATGGCCATCAGCCAGACCAACATCAAGCGTCTGCTGGGCTACTCGTCGATCGCTCACCTGGGCTACCTGCTGGTGGCGCTGATTGCGGTGCAAACCCATCAGCTGTCGCTGGAAACCGCCGGCGTTTATCTGGCCGGTTACCTGTTCAGCAGCCTGGGCGCCTTCGGCGTGGTCAGCCTGATGTCCAGCCCATACCGCGGCCCGGATGCGGATTCGCTGTTCTCTTACCGTGGTCTGTTCTGGCACAAGCCAATCTTGTCCGCGGTGATGACGGTGATGATGCTGTCGCTGGCAGGTATCCCGATGACGCTGGGCTTTATCGGTAAGTTCTTCGTGATCGCGATGGGCGTCAGCGCACACCTGTGGTGGCTGACCGGCGCAGTCGTGGTAGGCAGCGCCATCGGTCTGTACTACTACCTGCGCGTGACCGTCAGCCTGTTCCTCAGCGCGCCGGAATCGCTGCAGCGCGACACCCCGAACAACTGGGCGTTGACCGCCGGTGGCGTCGTGGTGCTGATCTCCGCCGCGCTGGTGCTGCTGTTGGGGGTTTATCCGCAGCCGCTGATTTCGCTGGTGCAGATGGCGCAGCCGACGTTCTGATAACGCTTCAGACGGTAAAAAGGTCGCTTCGGCGGCCTTTTTTTATGGGCGAAACGGCACTCAGCCGTAATGGGCGCTAAACGACGTTTCCAGCGCCTGCACTACCGCGCGCACGCGGGCGGCGCGTTGCAAATCGGGATGCAGCACCAGCCAGATATCCACCCAGTCTTTGTTCTCCGGGAACAGACGCACCAGTTCCGGGTCTTTGTCCGCCAAAAAAGCGGAGAGCAGGCCGATGCCCAGCCCGCTGCGGGTGGCGGAACGCAGCAGCAGCTGCGAATTGCATTGCAGCACGACGTTGGGCTCGTGCAGAGCCTCGCCGCAGAAATTGTTCCAGTGGCGCGGCACCAGCTCGCGCGGGAACATCAGCAGATCGTGGCCGCGCAACTGTTCGCCCTTGACCGGCATGCCGCGCCGCGCCAAATAGTGCTGAGTGGCATACAGGCCCATTTCGATGGTGGCTAACCGTTTGATGATCAGCTCATCGTCATCGGGACGGGCGCCGCGGATCGCCAGATCTGCGCCGTGGTAAGAAATATCGGCGATGTTGACCGCCGTCAGCAGCGTGACGGTGATGGCCGGATAGCGTTCCCGCAGATCTTGCAGCGCAGGCATCACGAAGGCTTCGGCCAGGGTATCGGTGGTGGCGATGCGCACGTTGCCGCACAGGCTTTCGTCACCGCTGGCGGCTTTACGGTTGATCGCCTGCACCGCATTTTCCATCTTCATCACGTCCGCCAGCATTTCCTCCCCCAGCGGGCTGAGGGCGAAGGATTTCGGCGTGCGGATAAACAGCTTGGAGCCGAGCGCATCTTCGAAAGCGGAGAGCCGTCGGCCGACGGTCGCCTGATCGACATGCAGCTGGCTGGCGGCTTTGCGTAGCGTGCCGCAGCGCGCAACGGCGAGAAAAAATCGAGCGTCGTCCCAGTTCATTGCACACCTCCTCTGTACAGACTGGCGGGAGGGGGAAGGAAGCGGTGTGATGCGGTGTTTATTCTGGTGTGGAGACCGAAAAAAATGCTTCGTATCATCATTATTTATAATGTTTCAGGATATGTATAAATGCATCACCGTGAAGCGGTTTTGCACCTTTATTTTTGTCTGGTAATGCTTATTCTTATCGGCGCTTATGCTGCGACCCGACGCACATTTTACACCAAGGCCACCCTAATGCATAAGCAATACGAATAAGAGCCGGTTCCCGTTATTTCTGGGCGACCGCCAAGTGGGATCGACTCTGAATCAAGTTAGCTCACGATGATATGACTGGATATAAAAAAATGGAGTCTCACGCAGAGATGCTGTGCCCCCCCGTTGCGTTGGCGACGGAGGACGGAGTCAGAGTTACCGTGGCGCCAGGCGCCGAGAAGATGGAACGCAACAACGCCGATGTCATTATTCAAGGCCTTGCAGCGCGCGGCATTCAACATATCTTTTTGGTCCCTGGCAAACTGGTTTATCCGTTAATCACTTCTATTGACCGTTCCGAGATTGTCGGCATCGTCGGTGCCCATGAAACCGCATGCGGATTTATGGCCGATGGCTATGCCCGCGCCAGCCGAAAGTTTGGCGTCTGTTTGGGCATTTCAGGTCCCGGCACCATGAATTTCCTGCCGGCGATGGCCGCCGCGCAAGCCGATAAGATCCCCGTGCTGTACCTGGCCGGCAGCATCGCCACCTATCATGAGGCGCAGGGCGCTTTTCAGGACGGCAGCAACAGCGGCATCGATGAGCTGACCATCGTCAAACCGTTGCTTTGCGCCGCGATAGAAACGAAAAACAACCTGACCTTGCAGCATGAGCTGCGCCGCAGCCTCTCCAGCCTGAACCCACAGCGGAAAGGGCGCGCCTATCTGAGCGTGCCGGTCGACATGCAGAAGAAAACCGCGTTCGGCGATCGTCGCGACCAGCCTGAGCGAGTGCCGCAGCACCGTGAAGCGGCCGTGGATGTGCAAGCGGTGGAACAGCTGCTGCATGATTATCTGCTGCGCGGTCTCAACGTCGCCTGCCTGGTGGGCAACCGAATGAACAATCCGCAGGATGCCGCGCTGTTGTTGCGGGTAGCGGAAAAATACTGCTTGCCTGTCGCCACGACGTTGTCCGGCAAGGGCGCGTTTCCCGAAGGGCACGCCCTGGCATTAGGGGTCTACGGTTTTGCCGGCCATGCCCGTGCGGTAGAAACCCTCAACGGTGAAGGCGTCGACGTGCTGCTGGTGCTGGGCTGCGATCTCAGCCAGCGCGACAGTCTGAACTGGAACCCGAGACTGCACGGCAATAAAACGCTGGTGGCGATCGACGAAGACTTCGACAAAGTGAGCTCGCATTACCAGCCGGATCTGCAGATATTTTCCAGCCTGAGCGGTACGTTGCACTGTTTGTTGGCCGCGGTTGGCGATGAGGACGCGCGGCTTGGCGACGCGGCTCACCTGCGTGACGCCTGGTTGGAAGGGGTTCGCGCACTGCCGCTGGAACAGCTGCAGCCGACGTTGCAGGCGCGCATCGCCCAGGGCGAAAGCCGGCTGTATCCCGGCGATGCGATTAAACACATTCGCAGCCGCATGAATCCGGATACCAACGTCGTGGTCGATTCGGGCGCACACCGCATTTTCATGGCGCATCACTGGCTGGCGGCCGGGCGGGGGGATTATCACACCTCCAGCTCCCTGGCGCCGATGGGGTGGGCCATTTGCGCGGGCATCGGCATCAAGCTGGCGGCACCGCAGCGGGATTGCCTCGTGGTGACCGGCGACGGTTGCATGCTGATGCACGGCATCGAAATTCAGACCGCCGCGCGTTATGGCGTGAAGGTGGTGTTCGTGGTGATGAACAACAGCGCGCACGGCGCCATGCACATCGACACGCTGCAAAATCGCGGCATTTCCGCCGACTATACCGCCTTGCCCAACCATGACTGGAAAGCGTTTGCCAACAGCCTGGGGGTCGCCTCCGCGAAGGCGGAGACGCTGGAGGATCTGGACGAGGCCCTCGGCGCCGCAGCGAAACATCCGGGGCCGTACCTCATCGAAGTGATGGTGGGCAACTTTGCGGCGCCTAACCGCTACTACGCCGAGAGCATCGCAGAATACGAGCAGCGCATCAAAGGACTGTAGCACAACGCTGTTTTTTCAACTCGCCAGGTTCACCGCGCGCGGCGCCTGGCATTTTTACTCGCGGCAGTCAGGGAGCGATAAGATGGTTAAGTGGGGCATTTTGGCATTGTTGGCAGTATTTCAGGGGCCGGTTCAGGCTGCCGAGGGGCATGGCGAAGGCATCGTCAAAACGACGTTGCTCAAGACCGACAGCGCATGGGAGGGCTCGGCATATCGTCAGTATCCCGCAGGCGCGCCGCAGATCACCATGCTGAAGGTGACGGTAGAGCCGAACAAGGTACTGGCCTGGCATACGCATCCTTGCATCAGCGCAGTGTACATGAGCGGCGGCAGCGTTTCGCTCACCGTGAGGAAAACCGATGAACGCCGCACGTTCCGGCAGGGGGATTCGTTTACCGATACCGTGGATATCGTGCATCAGGGCGTTTCCGGCGAGCAAGGCGCCGAAATGCTGGTGTTCTTCGCTTGCGCGGACGATAAACCGTTGACGGTGAAAGCCGCCGGGTAGTGTTGATACGGCCCTGTCCAAAGGCCGTTAATAAGAGAAGATCATGGTAGCTTTGTGGATGGTCGTCGCCAGCGGATTCTTTGCGCTGATGGGTGCTTGCATCAAGTTGGCGTCGACGACGGTCGGATTTTTCGACATCATTTTTTATCGTTCTCTCATCAATGTGCTGATCGTCGCGGCGCTGATCAAGATCCAGCGCCTCGGTTTTCGCACCCGTCATCTCGGATTGCATATGAAGCGGGCGGCGATAGGCAATGCGGCGATGTACTGCGGTTTTTATTCGCTGATACATCTGCCGATCGCCACCGCCACCACGTTGGGTTATACCAACCCCCTCTTTCAGTCGGCGATCGCGTTCATCACGACCCGAGGGCAGCTGACCGGTCGGCTGTTGTTTTCCGTGCTGTTGGGCTTTGCCGGCATTTTGGTCTTGCTGCGCCCCGACGCCCCCAACGGGGAGTACGTTGCCACGCTGGTCGGGCTGGCGGCCGGTTTGTTGACCGCGCTGGCTTACTTTAACGTCGGCAAGCTGGTGCGGCGCGGTGAGCCGGAACTGCGCGTGGTGTTCTATTTCTCGCTGGTGGGAACGCTGGTTGGCGGCCTGATGACTGCGTTGCTGGGCTTTTCCTTGCTGGACGGCGCAATGCTGCTGTGCGTCTGCGCCATTGGCGTCTTCGGCAGTCTGGGGCAGATCGCCATGACTCGCGCCTACGGGGGCGGCAATGCGGTGATTGTCAGCATTCTCTCTTACAGCACCATTATTTTCTCTACGCTGCTTGGCTATCTGATATTTGGCGAGCAGCTGTCTTATATCGCCGCCGCCGGTATGGCGCTGATCGTGTTGTCCGGCGCGTTGGCGGTGCGCAAGCGTGCTTCGGCCAAGTCCGAGCAGGCGGCGGTGGCATAACGTGATAAGGAACGAAACAATGAACATGCGTCCGGTTGGCGTCATGGCGATGGCGGTCTTGTTTGGCATAGTGGCGACGCTGACGATGGATGGGGTGAACAGTGTCGCCTCCAGCGTCGGTCTCATCGGCAAGCTCAACCTGGCCTTCATCGGCAAACTGATGAATCAATGGCTGCAGGGGCAATTTTGGTTTTTGCGGCCTGGCGACATTCCCGATGTGCCAGAGGCTCTGATGATGGGCTACGGCGCGCACTATTTTGCCGGCATTAGCCTGGCGATCCCGTTCTATTGCCTGATCTGCCCGCGCGTTAAGTCGGGGGGCGGCCTGCTCGTTGGGGCGCTGACGTATGGCCTGGCCTGTTCGCTGATCTCGCTGTGCTTCATTTATCCCTCGGTGGGGTTGGGGCTTTGGGGAATGGCCGGCAAAAATCCGGCTTTGCTGATCGCCAGCCTGGCCAACCATGCAGTGTATGGCGTGGCATTGGGCGGTTGCGCCATCGCTTGGCGGCATCGCATGCTGCAGAAATGCATGCCTGACGCTGCGATGCTGCATTAATGAATCACGATGATGCATTCTTGGCTATTTTGGGCGTGATAGCCCAACGCTATGATAAGCGCGCTTCCTGAAGCCGCGTGGCATGCGGGAAGACGCATTTATTTAGGGCGAATGCCTGATCGATTCGGGAGTTGAACATGTCAGAAAGTATCGCCGTTGAAGAAACGGCTAAAGCGAAGGCGGGTACATCGCATTTCGCTATCTTGCTGTTTCTGGCGTTGGCATTGATGTCAGCGCTGTTGAACAGCAGCGCGCCGACGCCGCTTTATCCGCTTTATCAACATGAGCTGGCGTTGAGCTCGGTCAGCCTGACGATCATCTACGGCGCTTATGCCGCCGGCGTGCTGATTTCGCTGTTCGGCGTAGGCAATATGGCGGGGAAAGTAAAAGACCTGCGCAGCATGATCGTGCCGGCGCTGTTGGTGGTGTTGCTTGGCGCGCTGCTGTTTTCGGTGGCGTCGTCGTTCTTCATGATGTTTATGGCACGGCTGCTGGCCGGCGTCGGCACCGGCGCCCTGACCGGTGCGGCGAATATCGCGTTGGTGCGTTTCGGGCCGCAGGACGGCGGAAAAAATGCGGCGTTGATCGCGACGCTGTCCTTTACCACCGGATTGGCCCTGGGCCCGATCTTTAGCGGCGTCGCACTGCAAACCGGTTTTCATACCACGTCATTGCCGTTCATCATCATCATGGCCATTGCCGCCGTCGCCGCACTGGGCGTGATGCTGCGCTGGCCGCGAGAGGCGGTGGCGGCGCAGGCCGATAGCGCAGCGGCGGATAACGCGCCGGTGGCGAAAAGCTCTCTGGCGGATGGCCTGCGCGCGACCGGCGGTAAATTCTTCCTGTGCGCCGGGGCGTTGTTCATTTGTTGGGCGGTTGCCGCCAGCATTCTGGCGATAGGGCCGAGCGTCGCCGAAAAACTGTTGGATATGCAGAGCCGTGGCGTCTTTGGCTATGTGGTCGCCGTCTATCTGGTGATTGCCGGCATCAGCCAGATTTTGAGTCGTCGCATCAACGCCCGCCATTCGCTGATGTTCGGCTGCCTGGCTCAGGCTTTGTCGGTCGGGGTGTTCGCCGTGGCGATTCAGATCCATTCGCTGGCGCTGGCCGCCGCAGGCATGGTGATCGCCGGTTACGCCTATGGCGCGATCTTCGTCGGCAGCGCCACGCTGGTGAATCTGATTTCACCGAAAGCCAGCCATGCGCGTTTGATCTCCCTGTTCTACGTGATCGCGTATATCGCTAACTGGGTGCCGATCCTGTTAGGCGTTGTGATCGACCACGCCGATTTGCATTTGGCGACCCACTTGTTATTCCTGAGCAGCGCCGTGATTTGTTTGATGTTGAGCGTCATGGTAACGCGTGCGGGCTTCCCTCGCTGAAACCGGCGTTCGGGAGGGGGGCGACAGGCGTCGCATGTAGGCATTTCATTTGAGATCGTGATTTCCCTGGTGTTGTGTTATTCCAGCGTGCTCGTCACGCTGGCTTTTTTTGTGATACACATTGCTTTTTTGATATTTACATTTCCTTATTTGCATTTTTTTCGTGATTTTAGTCACGAAAAAATCACTCGCTTCGGGTAAACTGCGCGCTTTATTTTTGCCGCAGGTCACTTTATGAACGTTCTTTTCGCCATTGCCGTTACTACCGGGATCCTCTCCGGCGTTTGGGGCTGGGTTGCCGTCAGCCTGGGGCTGATCGGTTGGGCCGGTTTTCTCGGCTGCACGGCGTATTTCGCCTGCCCGCAGGGCGGGCTGAAAGGGCTGTTGATCGGCGCGTTGACCTGCTGCAGCGGCGTCTTCTGGGCAATGGCGATCATCCACGGCAGCGAACTGGCGCCGCAGTGGAATCTGCTGGGGTATCTGCTGACCGGCGTCGTGGCGTTCCTGATGTGCATTCAGGCCAAACAGCAGTGGCTGGGGTTCGTGCCCGGCACCTTTATCGGCGCCTGTGCGACCTTCGCCGGCGGCGGCGATTGGCCGCTGGTGACGCTTTCCCTGCTGGTGGGCCTGCTATTCGGCTATGCGATGAAAAACAGCGGTCTGTGGTGGGCGGCGCGCAGCGAAAAAGCCCGCGCTACGCCGCCGATTGGCCCGAATGCCGGCTCAAACGGTGCGGCCGAGTGAGAGACGGCAATTCACCACCAGCGTTTGGTTACCCGGAGTTTGGGTTACGCCGGCCCATTGTGCGATGTCCTGTCGCGTAACGCGGAGGTGTTTCATTCGGTGGCCTTCACGGGCGGCGCGGCAAGGGGGATAGCGGCATGTTAACCCATCGATTTGGCGATAACAATGAATGTACTTCTATTGAAAATAGCCGTTTTTCAATCGGATAGATAAGTTTTACCCGCTGACTGCCTGCGTGAGATCACGTTAAGGGTAACAGGGTTTCGTAACATGATTTTCAGTGATTTCCATCACGTTTTTACCGGTAACAATCGGCTGAGATAGAAGCCTGTCCGATTGGAGGCCTGATGGCCGGGAATCACTATGAACAATCTGTTTTCACTGGATAACAAGACCGTCTTGATCACCGGCGCCTCGCGCGGCATCGGTTTTCTGCTGGCACGCGGCCTGGCGCAGCAAGGCGCGCATATTCTGGTCAACGCCACCACCGAAGAGCATGCCCGGCACGCCGCCGAACGTTTGCGCGAAGAGGGGCTGCGCGCCGAGGCGGCGGCGTTCGATGTCACCGATTCCCAGGCGGTGCATGCCGCCATCGACCGTATCGAAGCGGACATCGGCGCGATAGACGTTTTGATCAACAACGCCGGCATCCAGCGCCGCCACCCGTTCACCGAGTTTCCGGAGCAAGACTGGGACGACATCATTGCCGTCAACCAGAAGGCGGTCTTCATCGTGTCGCAGACCGTGGCGCGTTACATGGTGCCGCGCCGGCGCGGCAAGATAGTCAACATCGGCTCGATGCAAAGTGAGCTGGGCCGCGACACCATCACCCCTTATGCGGCGTCCAAAGGGGCGGTGAAAATGCTCACGCGCGGCATGTGCGTGGAGCTGGCGCGCTACAACATTCAGGTCAACGGCATTGCCCCCGGCTACTTCAAAACCGAGATGACGCAGGCGCTGGCCGACGATCCGGCCTTCACCGCCTGGCTGACCCAACGCACGCCCGCCGCGCGCTGGGGCGATCCGCAGGAGCTGATCGGCGCGGCGGTGTTCCTGGCCGCCGACGCCTCCGCCTTCGTCAACGGGCAACTGCTGTTTGTCGATGGCGGCATGTCGGCGGCGGTGTAATCTTTTTCCGTGGAGTCTTGCGATGAAAATTCAAACTCAGTCCTGCGTGGTCAAAGGCAAGCGAGACGTGGCGGTGATCGCGCAAGAAGTGGATTATCGAGGGCAGGGAACGCTGGTGAAAATCAGCCGCGGCGGCATCTGCGGCTCGGATCTGCATTACTTCCAGGAAGGCAAGGTCGGCAATTTTCAGGTGCGTCAGCCGATGGTGCTGGGCCATGAGGTGATCGGTGAGGTGGTCGCCAGCGATTCGCCGCAGTTGCCGGCCGGGCAGAAGGTGGCGCTCAATCCCAGCAAACCCTGCGGGCAGTGCAAATACTGTCTGGAGCAGCAAAGCAATCAATGCGTCGAGATGCGCTTTTTCGGCAGCGCGATGTATTTTCCGCACGTCGACGGCGCTTTTACCCAATACAAAGTGGTGGATAGCGCGCAGTGCATTCCTTACGCCGCCGATCGCGACGACAGGGTGATGGTGTTCGCCGAACCGCTGGCGGTGGCTGTCCACGCGGCGAAGCAGCCCGGCGATGTGGCGGGGAAAAAGATCTTCGTGTCCGGCGTCGGCCCGATCGGCTGTCTGCTGGTGGCGGCGCTGAAAGCGCTGGGCGCCGCCGAGATTGTCTGCGCCGATCTCAGTCCGCGCTGCCTGGCGATCGCCAGCCAAATGGGGGCCAATCGGTGCCTGCATGCCGCGGATGACGATTTTAGCGACTATCAGCAGGACAAGGGCTACTTCGATGTCGCCTTCGAAGTGGCGGGGCACCCGCTGTCGCTGCAGCGCTGTCTGGAGATCACCCGCGCCAAAGGCACCGTGGTGCAGGTTGGCATGGGCGGCAGCTTCCCTGATTTCCCGCTGATGTTGTTGATCGCCAAAGAGTTGAACCTGCTCGGATCGTTTCGCTTCGTGGCGGAATTCGCGCTGGCGGTGGCCTGGCTGGCTGGCGATGTGGTCGATCCGCTGCCGCTGTTGTCGGCGGAATTCGCCGGGGACCAACTGGCGCAGGCGCTGGAGTTTGCCGGCGACAAGCGCCAGGCCGCCAAGGTGCAATTGGTGTTTTAGGGTAAAAGTCCGATGGCCGCAGGCGACGATCCTTGTCTATAGTGTAGGAACGCTTAATTTTTCAACCACGGAGATCTCACTATGGCAAGACATTCGGATGCTGAGCAAACTACGCTGGATGACGATCTGAGAATGCTGACCGAGACGCTGGAAGAAGTGTTGCAATACACCGGCGATCGCGCGGATCAGGCCTACATTGACATCAAGTCGCACGCCGAGCAGGCGCTGAGTGAGGTCAAGGCGCGCTGGGCGAACACCGGCGAATCCTACTATGCGCGCGCCAAAGAAGCGGTGCACCGCACCGACGACTACGTGCGGGATAAACCCTGGCACAGCGTAGGCATCGGTGCCACCGTCGGGCTGGTGCTGGGGCTGCTGCTGGCCCGCAAATAAATCATGTCATCGGGGCGGCGCAGGCCGCCTCGTGCTTTTCTGCAGACTGTGTCGTTCATCCCGCCGTTTCCCCGATCGCTTTCCCTTATCCCGCCTATACTTCCCGCTGGCCGCCGTTGGAGCACCTTTATCTCCCTTGTTTTTGTATGGACGGATTGAGCCGGCGTCGCCGCAAGTGTAAAGTGTTTGTGTTTTAATTGTTTGTTTTTTGTTCTAAATCAAACAATTATCTGGTGTAAACACCCAGGGATATACGGCGTTCTTGCGCTGGCGCAAAAGCCGTGAAAATAACACCTCATATAATACAGAACGTAACTACAGGCGCGGCGTCCGTCGGCTGCGCCGGGGACGATCTCTGCTAACTGACTTGTGAGCGAACTATGTCGACAAGTGTTTTTAATCGCCGGTGGGCGGCTGTGCTGCTCGAGGCGCTGGCCCGCCATGGGGTGCGGCATGTTTGTATCGCTCCGGGATCGCGCTCCACGCCGCTGACGCTGGCCGCCGCGGCCAACCGATCGTTTATCTGCCATACCCATTTTGATGAGCGCGGGCTCGGCCATTTGGCGCTCGGGCTGGCGAAGGCGGCGCGTGAGCCGGTGGCGGTGATCGTTACGTCCGGCACCGCGGCGGCGAACCTTTATCCCGCGTTGATCGAAGCCGGCCTGACCGGTGAACGGCTGGTGTTTCTCACCGCCGATCGGCCGCCGGAACTGATCGACTGCGGCGCCAATCAGGCGATCCGTCAAAACGGTCTCTACAGCAGCCACCCGACGTTGGCGATCGATCTGCCGCGTCCGACGCCGGATATTCCGGCCGCGTGGCTGGCCTCCAGCGTCGACAGCGCGATGGCGCGCCTGCAGCATGGCGCTTTGCATATCAACTGCCCGTTCGCCGAACCGCTGTACGGCGGCGATGAGCGTCACTATGCCGATTGGTCCGCCGCGCTGGGCGACTGGTGGCAGAGCGATCGTCCGTGGCTGCAGGAAAGCGAGACGCGTACGGCGCCGTCGCCGCAGCCGGACTGGTTCTCCTGGCGGCAAAAGCGCGGCGTGGTGCTGGCCGGTCGCATGAGCGCACAAGAGGGCGCGCAGGTGGCCGACTGGGCCGAAACGCTGGGCTGGCCACTGATCGGCGATGTGCTGTCGCAGACCGGGCAACCGCTGCCCTGCGCCGATTTGTGGCTCGCGCATCCGCA
Source organism: Serratia sp. Z4 (assembly GCF_009900725.1). NCBI lineage: Bacteria > Pseudomonadati > Pseudomonadota > Gammaproteobacteria > Enterobacterales > Yersiniaceae > Serratia > Serratia sp. Z4. The sequence goes on along the minus strand of NZ_JAAABD010000002.1, from coordinate 1,069,336 downwards.
GGCGCAGCGCGTACTGCAAGAAGCGCAGCTGGTGGTGCAGTTCGGCGGCAGCCTGACCGGCAAACGCCTGCTGCAATGGCAGGCGCAGTGTCAGCCGGAAGAATATTGGATTATCGACGAGCTGCCGGGGCGGCTCGATCCGGCCCAACACCGGGGGCGGCGCCTGCGCGCCGGCGTGGCGCAGTGGTTGGCGCAGCATCCCGCGCAACCGCGCGCGCCGTGGGCCGCCGGGCTGGCAGCGCTGGCGGATAAAGCGCTGACGGCGGCGTCCACGCATCTGCACGATAACTTTGGCGAAGCGCAGCTGGCGCACCGCCTGCCGGAACTGCTGCCGGAGAACGGCCAGCTGTTTCTCGGCAACAGCCTGGTGGTGCGACTGATCGACGCGTTAACGATGCTGCCTGCCGCTTACCCGGTATTCAGCAACCGCGGCGCCAGCGGCATCGACGGTCTGATTTCCACCGCCGCCGGCGTACAGCGCGCCACCGCCAGGCCGACGTTGGCGGTGGTGGGCGACCTTTCCGCCCTGTATGACCTCAATGCGCTGGCGCTGCTGCGCCACTGTTCGGCGCCGACGGTGCTGATCGTCGTCAATAACAACGGCGGCCAAATTTTCTCGCTGCTGCCGACGCCGGAAGAGGAGCGTCAGCGCTTTTACTGCATGCCGCAGAACGTTGAGTTCAGCCACGCGGCGGCGATGTTCCAGCTTGACTATGCGCGGCCGGAAAACTGGAGCCAGTTGCAACAGGCGGTTGAGCAAGGCTGGCGGCGCGGCGGCGCCACGTTGATAGAGCTGCAGGTGCCGCCGAGCGCAGGGGCCGAAAGCCTGCAATACCTGGTGCAACAGATGGCGGTGCAATGATGCTGGCGACGCGAATTTTGCAACAGGGCGAAGCGGGCCGCCCCTGGCTGATATGGTTGCATGGCCTGCTCGGCAACAACAATGAATGGCGGGTGATCGCCGCGCGCTGCCCGGAATGGCCGTCGTTGGCCATCGATCTGCCCGGCCACGGCGATTCCGTGGCGGTGAGCTGCCGCGGCTTCGACGACATCAGCGCGCAAATCGCCGCGACCCTGCAACTGCGCAATATCGAACGTTATTGGCTGGTGGGCTACTCGCTTGGCGGGCGCATCGCCATGTATCACGCTTGCCACGGACGCCACGACGGTCTGCAAGGCGTGCTGGTCGAGGGCGGCAATCCGGGGCTTGAGGACGAACAACTGCGCCGCGACCGTTGCGAGCAGGATGCGCGGTGGGCGGCGCGTTTTCGCAGTGAGCCGATTGCCGAAGTCCTGGCGGACTGGTATCAGCAACCGGTGTTCAAAGAGCTTAGCCACGTGCACCGCCAGGCGCTGATCGCCGCGCGCTCGGTCAACAGCGGCCCGGCGATCGCCGACATGCTCGAAGCCACGTCGCTCGGGCGACAGCCCTATCTGGCGCCGCAGCTGCGCCAACTGACCGTGCCGCTGCGGGTGCTGTGCGGTGAGAACGACCCCAAATTTCAACGGCTGGCGCGCGACGCCGGGTTGCCGTTGCGCATCGTGCCGCAGGCCGGCCACAACGCGCATCTGGCCAATCCGCAGGAGTTCGTCGCCGAGCTGCAGACCTTTCTCGTTAACCCTGGTTAAAGGAACCGAACATGCTTTATCCGAATGAAGAACAGCTGTATGCCGCCATCGCCTGGCAGGATTGCACCGGCGATTTCGAAGACATTCTGTATCACAAGTCCGCCGACGGCATCGCCAAAATCACCATCAACCGGCCGCAGGTGCGCAATGCGTTTCGCCCGCAAACGGTCAAAGAGATGCTCGACGCGCTGGCCAACGCCCGTTACGACGACGGCATCGGCGTCATTATTCTCACCGGCGCCGGCGATAAGGCATTCTGCTCCGGCGGCGATCAGAAAGTGCGCGGCGACTACGGCGGCTATCGCGACGACAGCGGCGTACACCACCTCAACGTGCTGGACTTCCAGCGCCAGATCCGCACCTGCCCGAAACCGGTGGTGGCGATGGTGGCCGGCTATTCGATCGGCGGCGGCCACGTGTTGCACATGATGTGCGATCTGACCATCGCGGCGGATAACGCCATCTTCGGCCAGACCGGCCCGAAAGTGGGCTCGTTCGACGGCGGCTGGGGCGCGTCTTACATGGCGCGCATCGTCGGTCAGAAGAAGGCGCGCGAAATCTGGTTCCTGTGCCGCCAGTATGACGCCGCCGCCGCGCTGGACATGGGGCTGGTCAATACCGTGGTGCCGCTGGCCGATCTGGAAAAAGAGACGGTGCGCTGGTGCCGCGAAATGCTGCAGAACAGCCCGATGGCGCTGCGCTGCCTGAAGGCGGCGCTGAATGCCGACTGCGACGGCCAGGCCGGTTTGCAGGAGCTGGCGGGCAACGCCACCATGCTGTTCTACATGACCGACGAAGGGCAGGAAGGGCGCAACGCGTTCAACGAGAAGCGCCAGCCGGATTTCAGCAAATTCAAGCGTAACCCGTAATGAGCGGGGCAAACCGCAGCGCGGCGCTATACCGTTACAGCCTGCCGATGGAGGCGGGCGTGGTGCTGCGCAATCAGCGGGTGAAAACGCGTGACGGATGGGTGGTGCAGCTGTGTCAGGGCGAGCGTGAGGGGTGGGGCGAGATCGCGCCGCTGCCGGAGTTCAGCCGGGAAACGCCGGCGCAGGCCGAACGGGCCGCATTGGACTGGCTGCAGGCGTGGCTGGCGGGCAACGAACCGGATGACAGCGAGCTGCCCTCGGTGGCCTTTGGGCTGAGCTGCGCGCAGGCCGAGCTGGAGCAGCGTTTGCCGACGCAGGCGGATTTTCGCAAGGCGCCGCTGTGCACCGGCGATCCGGACGAGCTGTTCGAGACATTGAGCGCTTTGCCGGGCGAGAAAGTCGCCAAGGTGAAAGTAGGGCTGTATGAGGCGGTGCGTGACGGCATGATCGTCAACGTGCTGCTGGAGGCGCTGCCGGATCTGCGGCTGCGGCTGGACGCCAACCGCAGCTGGACCCGCGCCAAGGCCGACGGCTTCGCCAGGTACGTTAACCCAGCGTGGCGCGATCGCATCGCTTTTTTGGAGGAGCCCTGCAAGACCCGTGATGAATCGCGCGACTTCGCCCGGGCGACCGGCATTGCCATCGCCTGGGATGAGAGCGTGCGCGAGGCGGATTTTGTGGTGCAGGCCGAGCCGGGCGTGGCGGCCATCGTGATCAAACCGACGCTGGTCGGCAGCCTGGCGCGTTGCCAGACGCTGGTGGCGCAGGCGCACGCGGCGGGCCTGACGGCGGTGATCAGTTCCAGCCTCGAATCCAGCCTGGGGTTGACCCAACTGGCGCGCATTGCCCATTGGCTGACGCCGGATACCGTGCCGGGCCTGGACACGCTGGGATTGATGCAGGCGCAGGTGCTGCGCCCGTGGCCGGGCAGCGCGTTGCCGCTGCTGGATGTCTCGGCGCTGGAGTGCCTATGGCGCCGTTGAACGATTGGCCGTGGCGGCACTGGGCGCGCTTTCAGCCGCAGGCGACGGCGCTGTTGCTCGGCGAACAACCGCTGAGCTGGCTGGCGTTGCAAAGCCAGGTGGATGAACTGGCGGCGGATTTTCAGCACCAGGGCGTAGAACCGGGCTGCGGTGTGGCGCTGTGCGGTAAAAACAGCTATCCGTTGCTGCTGGCCTATCTGGCGCTGCTGCAGTGCGGCGCACGCCTGTTGCCGCTCAATCCCGCCTTGCCGACGCCGCTGCTGGCGAAGCTGTTGCCGGAATTGGATATGACCTTTGTCTTCGGCCCGGACTCGTTGCCGGCGCTGCCGGAAGAGATGATTCGATTGACCCCGCCCTCGACCGAGCCGCGTTGGCCAGACCTGCCGACGTGGGAGGCGCAGCGTCTGGCGACGCTGACGTTGACCTCCGGTTCCAGCGGCATGCCGAAGGCGGCGGCGCACAGCTACGCCAACCATCTGGCCAGCGCCGCCGGGGTGTTGCAGCTGATGGATTTTCAACGCGAGGATTGCTGGCTGTTGTCACTGCCGCTGTTTCACGTCTCCGGCCAGGGCATCGTCTGGCGCTGGTTGGCGGCGGGCGCGCGGCTGGCGGTGCGCGAGACGCACCCGCTGGCGGAGGCATTGGCAGGATGCACGCATGCTTCGCTGGTGCCGACGCAGCTCTGGCGGCTGTTGGCGCAACCGCTGACGGGCATGACGTTGAAAGCGGTGCTGCTCGGCGGCGCGATGATCCCGGTGGAGCTGACCGAACGGGCGGAGGCGGCGGGGATCCGCTGCTGGTGCGGCTACGGGCTGACCGAACTGGCCTCCACGGTGTGCGCCAAGCGCGCCGATGCGCGGCCAGGCGTCGGCCTGCCGCTCGGCGGCCGCGAAGTAAAACTGGTGGACGAAGAGGTCTGGATCCGCGCCGACAGCCTGGCGCTCGGCTACTGGCGTCATGGGCATCTGCAGCCGTTGGCCGATGAGCAGGGCTGGTTCGCGACCCGCGATCGCGGCGTGATGGCGGAGGGGGAACTGCGCATTCTCGGCCGGCTGGACAACCTGTTTTTCAGCGGCGGCGAAGGGGTGCAGCCCGAGGATATCGAACGTGTGCTGGCGGCGCACCCGCAGATCACGCAGGCGTTTGTGGTGCCGATGGCGGACGCTGAGTTCGGCCAGCGGCCGGTGGCGGTGATCGACGGCGATCCGGCGCTGTCGTTGGGGGCGCTGCTCGCCTGGTCGCAGGATAAGCTGGCCAATTTCCAACGCCCGACGGCATTGCTTCCGCTGCCTGACGAGCTGAAAAACGGCGGCATCAAGATTTCGCGCCGCCAGTTGCAGCAGTGGGTGGCGCAGCGTCTCTCCCAGGCATAAAAAAGCCGCCCGAAAGGGCGGCTGAGTGGATGGCAGCAGGAGGTTATTTCAGCCCCAAAGCCTTGGCGACGCCGGCGCCGTAGTCCGGGTGCACCTTGGTGAACAGCTCGACCTGACGGCGCTGAATTTGTTCCGGCACCTGCGACAGTTCGCCGGCGATGCGGGTGAACATGCGCTGGTGCTCTTCGGCGCTCAGCAGGTTGAACAGCGCGCGCGGCTGGCTGTAGTAATCGTCGTCTTCACGATGGTTCCAGTGGTCGGCCGCGCCCTCAATGCTCAGCGGTGGTTCGCTGAAGTCCGGCTGCTCCTGGAACAGGCCGAAGCTGTTCGGTTCGTAGGTGGCGCCGTTGCCGCTGTTGCCGTCCACGCGCATCGCGCCGTCGCGATGGTAGTTGTGGAACGGACATTTGGCGCCGTTCACCGGGATCTGGTGGTGATTGACGCCCAGGCGGTAGCGGTGCGCATCGCCATAGGAGAACAGACGGCCCTGCAGCATTTTATCCGGCGAGAAGCTGATGCCCGGCACCACGTTGGCGGGGTTCATCGCCACCTGCTCGACCTCGGAGAAGTAGTTGTCGGGATTGCGGTTGAGCTCGAAATAGCCGACGTCGATCAGCGGGTAGTCGCCGTGCGGCCACACCTTGGTCAGATCGAACGGGTTATAGGGCGTCTGCGAGGCCTCGTGTTCCGGCATGATCTGAATTTGCAGCTTCCAGCGCGGGAAGTCGCCGCGTTTGATCGCCTCGAATAGATCGCGCTGTGAGCTTTCGCGATCCTTGGCGATGATCGCTTCTGCCTCTTCATCCATCAGGTTTTCAATGCCTTGTTCGCAGCGGAAGTGGAATTTCACCCAGAAACGTTCGTTGGCGGCATTGATAAAGCTGAAGGTGTGGCTGCCGAAGCCGTGCATGTGGCGGTAGGACTTCGGAATACCGCGATCGCTGAAGTCGATGGTCAACTGGTGCAGTGATTCCGGCAGGTGGGAGAAGAAGTCCCACTTGTAGACCGGGTTGCGCAGGTTGGTATGCGGATCGCGTTTCACCACGTGGTTGAGATCGGGGAATTTCAGCGGATCGCGCAGATAGAACACCGGCGTATCGTTACCCACCAGATCCCAGTTGCCTTCTTCGGTATAGAACTTCATGGCGAAGCCGCGAATGTCGCGTTCGGCGTCGGCGGCGCCGCGTTCACCGGCGACGGTGGAGAAGCGGATAAACATGTCGGTCTGCTTACCGATTTCGGAGAAGATCTTGGCGCGGGTGTAGCGGGTGATGTCGTGGGTGACGGTAAAGGTGCCGTAGGCGCCGGATCCCTTGGCATGCATGCGGCGCTCGGGGATGACTTCACGGTCGAAGTGGGCCAGTTTTTCCAGGAACCACACGTCCTGCAACAGCATCGGGCCGCGTTTGCCTGCGGTGATCACGTTATTGTTATCGACAACCGGGGCGCCGGCTGCGGTGGTCAGTCCTTTCTTGCTCATCACTTGCTCCTTATCGTAGTGCATTTAAGTAAAGACTCGGGCGGTTTAAGCGTTCATCAGCATAGTCCTTTGGCGGGGCTTCTTCCCCTGACCTTGGTCAAAGCCACTACTAGTTGTAGCCCTATTGCCGAGCGACGGCAAATAGGTCTCGGTTATCGTTGGCATCGCCTTGACGAATATAGATTGTTGTTTGCAAATATTTACATTTATTTGATTATTGAAGAATTTTTTCGCTTTTATCCCTTAAATACGCATTGCGCTTTGGTATAGACTCGTGACGTTATTATTATGCGTTGATTCGATCATTCGATACGGATGACAAACCAGAGGGAAAGATGATGAAAAAGACTTGGGTCGCGTGCGCGGCAGGATTGCTGTTGGTGACCGGCGCGGCGAACGCCATCAGCGTGTCGGGCGAAGCCGGGCAGCACTACACCAACCTGGGCGTTGGCATGAGCACCGGCTCTTCAGGTCTGGGCCTGACCGGCAACTGGGCGCGCAGCGACCACGACGGCAACGTCGGCAGCGTGGGGTTGAACTTCGGCGTGCCGCTGGGGCCGTTGACGGCGACCGTGGGCGCCAAAGCGTTGTACCTCAGCCCGAAAGACGGGAAGAGCGGCGGGGCGGTGGCGCTGGGCGGCGGCCTGGAGTGGGAGATTAACCGTTACTTCAGCCTGCACGGCGAAGGTTACTTTGCCCCTGAGTCTTTCACCAGCGGCGTGAAGGCCTATAACGAAGCCAGCGGCGGCCTGCGCTGGAAGTTCCGTCCGCTGAGCGTGGACGTGGGCTACCGTTACATGCAGATGGAAGGCAAAGACGGGCGTCGCGACAACACCCTGGCCGATGGCCCTTATGTCGGCGTAGGGCTGAGCTTCTGACGCTCAGCAAAAAGGGGCCATTGCGGCCCCTTTCTCTTTATCATTTCTTGTCTTTCGTCGCTTACCCGACCGCCGGCAGCATGCCGCTGGCGATGCCCAGTTGGATGGCGATCACCGTTACCCCACAGACAAACACCAGCGCCAGCGCAGGGGTGCCGCCCCAGACGCGATACTGCGCCTGATGTTTTTGGCGGGTTTTCCACACCAGCAGCGAAGGCAGCAGCAGCGCCAGTACCGACAGGGCGATGGCGGCGAATCCCAGCGCCAGCACGAAACCGCGCGGGTAGAACAGCGCGAAGGCCAGCGGCGGCAGGAAGGTGATGGCGCCGGTTTGCAGGCGGCCGCGCACGTTATCTTGCCGCTTGAACAGGTCGGCCAGGAAATCGAACAGCCCGAGCGCCACGCCGAGGAACGAGGTCGCCAGCGCCAGATCGGCGAACAGGTGCACCGCCAGTTCAACGTGCGGCGAAGCCACCGCGTCGCGCACCGCCTGCAACAGGCCGTTCAGCCCGGCCTGCTGCGCCAGAATGCCGACGAAGGTGTCGGAGCTGATGCTGCCCAGCGTCGCCAGCTGCCAGAAGATATAGGCCATCAGCGGGATGGCGCTGCCGATGATAAACACCCAGCGCAGTTTGCGAATGTTGCCGCCCATGTAGTTGACGATGCTCGGCACGCTGCCGTGGAAGCCGAAGGAGGTGAAGATCACCGGAATAGCCGACAGCGCCAGGCCTTGCTCCAGCGGCAACGTCATCAGGTTGGTTTGGTGGATATTCGGCAACATCAGGCCGAGCATCACCACCAGAAATACCACTTTGGCGCTGAACAGGATACGGTTGAACAAGTCGACCGAGTGGGTGCCGATGCACACCACGCCGCCGGCCACCAGGGTGAACAACAGAACGCCGAGCGACACCGGGAAGTCCTGCGATGTCCATTGGCTGATGCTGGTGGCGAGCAGTTCGCCGGCGCCGCTAATGTAGGCGGCGGTGAGGGCGTACATCAGGAACATCATGCTGAAGCTGGTCAGCCACTGGCCGCCGCCGCCGAGATAACGTTTGGCGAGGGTACCCAGACCGGTATCCGCCTGCTCATGCTGGTAAACCTCTACCAGCAGCAGCGCGGTGTAACACATCAACAGCCACAGCCCGACCAGTAAGGCCAGCGTGACGCCGAAGCCGACGCCGGCCGCCGCCAGCGGCATCGCCAGCATCCCGGCGCCAATGGTGGTGCCCGCCACGATAAAAACACTGCCAAGAGTGCGATTCTTCACGTTTTTTCTCTACCAGCCGAAAGATTTTGAAAATTATAGGTAACGATTTATGAGGATGGCAGGATAGTGGAAGCCCTAATTTGTGTCAAACCGACGTTACGCATGATGTACATTAATGTTTACATTGCAGCGTGCTGCATGGCGCATGAGAAACGAACCCATGGCTGAAATTATCCGCAGGCGGCTAGTGAAAAGTTATTTACGGGCTTCTATAGTGGAATGACCAAAAAATGTGGGAGAGATCAATGTTAAGGGTGGAGATGCTCAGCACCGGCGATGAGGTGCTGCACGGGCAAATTATTGATACCAACGCCGCCTGGCTGGCGGACTACCTGTTCCAGCAGGGGGTGCCGATGAGCGGGCGTGAAACGGTCGGGGACAGCCTCTCTGCGTTGATCGAGATCCTGCAGGAACGCAGCCACATCGCCGATGTGTTGATCGTCAACGGCGGCCTGGGGCCGACCAGCGACGATCTCAGCGCGCTGGCCGCCGCGAAAGCCAGCGGCGTAGAGCTGGTCGAACGGGCTGACTGGTTGGCGCGCATGGAAGCCTATTTCGCCGAGCGCGGGCGGCCGATGGCCCCTTCCAATCGCAAGCAGGCGCAGATCCCGGCCAACGCGGAAATGCTGGATAACCCGGTAGGCACCGCCTGCGGGTTCGCGCTGCAGCTGAACCAATGCCTGATGTTCTTCACCCCCGGCGTGCCGTCGGAATTCAAAGTGATGGTCGAACAGCAGATCGTGCCGCGTCTGCGCCAGCGCTTCACCTTGCCGGCGCCGCCGCTGTGCCTGCGCCTGACGACCTTCGGCACCTCCGAGAGCGATCTGGCCGCCGAGCTGGACAGCCTGCCGCTGCCGCCGGACGTGGTGCTGGGTTACCGTTCCTCCAGCCCGATCATCGAACTGAAGCTGACCGGGCCGGAAAGCCGGCGTGCGGAGATGGAGCTGGCCTGGCGACGCGTGCGCGAAGTGGCGGGGGACAACTGCATCTTTGAAGGCACCGACGGGTTGCCGGCGACGCTGACGCAGCGTCTGAATCAGCAAGGGCTGAAGCTGGCGTTGAGCGAGCAGTTCAGCGGCGGTTTGATCAATCTGCAGCTGCAGAGCGAAGGGGCGCCGCTGGCGGGGGGCGAGCTGCTGCCGGCGCACTGCATCGAAACGCTGGAAACGACGCTGGCGCGCGCCCGCTCGCTGGCGGAATTGACCGGTGCACCGTTGGCGTTGGCGGTCAGCGCCATGCGCGATGAGCAGGTGAGCATTGCGCTGCACACGCCGCGCGGCGGCATTGGCCAGACCGTGCGTTATCGCGCGTCGCGCCACGGCCTGCGGCTGCGGCAGGAGTCGGTCGCGATGCTGGCGTTGGATATGCTGCGCCGCTGGCTGAATGGGGGCCAGGCGTGCGGTAAAAACGCCTGGCTGGAGGTAGTGGACATTATCGAGTGACGCTCATGGCGCTGAGTTGTCTGCCTCACTGTTTTGTTGTAGCCGTTCGGACGCCAGGCGTGAAAGACGTATTGCCGCGGCGCCTCGCGTTTGCAGCTCTGTACCGTAGTTCCTGAGCGCCTGCGCGGCGCTGTCTGAGTGCGCCAGATGCGCCGCCAGGCTGGCGGCGTCTACCAGCGCGGTGTTGGCGCCGAGCCCACCCGCCGGGCTCATGGCGTGCACGGCGTCGCCGAGAAAGGCGATGCGTTCGCTGTGCCATTCTGGTATCGCCGCCGTAACCTGCACCGTCCGCACGCTGAGCGACAGGGGATCCGCCAGCGCTAACGCCGTTTGCAAGGCGGGCGCCCATCCCTGCGAGATATGCCGTACGCGCGCCTGCAGCGCAGCGGTTCCCTCAGTTCGCACCGGCCCGCCGAGACGCCCAGCCGATCCGATACAGGCCCAATAGAGATAGTCGTCGACCGGTGAGAGGCGGCAATCGGGTGCGTAGTCGGCCGCCAGCTGCGCCATGGGGGCCTGAAAGCGCATCGGTTCAACCACCAGCGACACGCCGTCGGCGAAGATCACCGATACGCCGTTCAGCAGCTCGGGGGCCAATTGGGCCCGGGTCGCCGCATCGAGCGGCGTTTTACCGTAAAGGGTGACCGCGCCGCTGTCTTCGGGCCCCGCCTCGGGCAGGCAGCGCCGCCGCACCAGCGAGTTGACGCCGTCGGCGGCGATCAGCACATCGACCCGCACTTGCTCGCCGTTGGCGAACTGCAGTTCCACGCCCTGCGGCGTTTGTGCAAATTCACGCAAGGTATGGCCGAAGCGCACCTGGTCTTGCAGGCCGGCAAGCAGGATCTCGCGCAGCGTTTGGCGATGAATGCCGAGATCGCCGCTCGGTTCTTGCGTTTGGCGCTGGCTGGAGGGCAACCAGTGCTCGGGGCGTCGGCTGGTGAGCGGGGCAAGCTGCGGATCCCATAGATTGCTCTCGCCGCTGTTTTGCGCGCTGCCGGCGCAGAGCAACCGGTAGTGTGCCGGCGGCAGGCAGGCGGCCAGCGCCTGCTGGCCCGACGGATCGATGCGCAGCCGGTAGCCCTGATCGCGCGCCTGCGGTGTGGCGTCGCGTTCAAATACCGTGGCGTGGATGCCGAAGCGGCGCAGTCCCTGAGCCAGACACAGGCCGCCGGGCCCTGCGCCGATAATGCCAATGCTGAGTGTTGTCATCATATTCCCTCGTGAAACAGTGGCCACAGACGGTCGCGGCCGGAAGCATTTCATTATGTCGGCGCAGGAAAAGGTTGGTATAACGGTATCTGGACTAAAAATAGTGATTAGTGGCCAATATGAATGCGAACCTTCACGCCCTCGACGCTGACTGCAGCGAATGGTCGACGGGCCCCTGGCTGATCGCCCTTGGCGGCCGCGACGCGGCAGGCCGGGAGTATCGGTTGGGCACGCGAGAATACGACTGGCATCAGCATGTGCGCGGGCAGTTGCTGTGCGTCGAAAGCGGCTTGTTGCATGTACGCACGGCGCAGGGCGATTGGGTGCTGCCGCCTCAGCGGGCGGGTTGGATCCCGCCGGCGACGGAGCACCGGGTACAGGTCTGCGGCGCGCTGAGCGGCTGGAGTTTGCTGCTGGCGCCGGAGGCCTGCCACGAGCTGTCGAATACACCTTGCGTTATCGGCATCAGCGCCGTGCTGCAGGCGCTGGCTCAGCGTGCGGAAGGCTGGGATAAACGCTGCGCGCTTACCCTGGAGCAGGATCGTATGGCGCAGGTGATGCGGGATGAGATACGTCAGGCGCCGACGGAGCCGCTGTATTTGCCGATGTCGTCCCATCCGCGCCTGGCCGGCGTTCTGCAGGCCTTGCTGGCGCAACCGGGGAGCGAACGTTCACTGGAGGCGTGGGCTGAATGGGGGGCGATGTCGCCGCGTACCCTGCGGCGGCTGATGATCGGCGAGACGGGGTTGAGTTTTGCCCAGTGGCGTCAGCAGGCCCGGTTGTCATATGCATTGGCGAAGTTGGCCGAAGGCGAAACGGTGCTGCAGATCGCGGAAGCGCTGGGGTATGCCTCGCCGAGCAACTTTATCGCCATGTTTCGCAAAGCCTTCGGCGATTCTCCGGCGCGTTATTTTGCCGCATCGGCGGGAAAGGAGCGCTAAGCGAAATACTTTGAGGATAGTTATATATCCCTGATTAATCATAATCTTATAGGGGATATTCGCGGTGAGGGAATGCTGGGGTGCTTGAGACTGTTCGTCTTGGGCATTGTGTGACAAGGCGGATAGATGAAAGCCCCAGACTGACTCTCAATCAGAATGGGGCTGCCCTAACGCCTAGACACCGTTATGGTAGCCCCTTCACAGCAAGGAGGCAAGCATGCGCTTAAGGCATGTGTTTCACTCGCTAACCGTTGTATGTATTACGGTTTTGTTATTTATCTGGATGATAAGAGACTCGCTGTGCGAGCTGAAAATCTACCAGGAAAATATCACTATCCTGATCAGGTTGGCGTGTGAGGTGAAGCGGTAATACTAGGGCGGGGGCAACCCCGCCTTCTGGTCTCCAGGCGCGGTTTCCGGCACCCGACTTTACATTTCCAGCTCGATATCCGTCAGCGGCATGCAGCAGCAGGGCAGGATCTCGCCGGCGTTGATAAACGCCAGCGGCTGTTGGCGGTAGGCCACTTCGCCTTTCACCAGCTTCAGGCGGCAGGCGCCGCAATAACCGGAGCGGCATTGGTACTCCACCTGCACGTCGTGCAGCTCCAGCACGTCGAGCAGGCAGTTTTCACTGTTGGGGCAAGAGAGCTGCGTGCCAGCGGCGCGCAGCGTTACGGTTGGCGTCGCCATCGCTTACAGTTCGAAGTCGCTCAGGTCGTCGGCGTTGATCTCCGAGTCGATCTGGCCAACCAGGTAGGAGCTCACTTCCACTTCCTGCGGCGCTACCTGCACGTTGTCGGACACCAACCAGGCGTTGATCCACGGGATCGGGTTGGAGCGGGTTTCGAACGGCAGACCGAGGCCGACCGCCTGCATGCGGATATTGGTGATGTATTCCACATACTGGCACAGGATGTCTTTGTTCAGGCCAATCATCGAGCCGTCGCGGAACAGGTATTCCGCCCACTCTTTCTCCTGCTGAGCGGCCAGCACGAACAGATCGTAGCACTCTTGCTGGCACTCCTCGGCGATCTCTGCCATTTCAGGATCGTCCGCGCCTGAACGCATCAGGTTCAGCATGTGCTGGGTGCCGGTCAGGTGCAGCGCTTCGTCGCGGGCGATCAGTTTGATGATCTTGGCATTGCCTTCCATCAATTCGCGCTCGGCGAACGCGAAGGAGCAGGCAAAGCTGACGTAGAAACGGATCGCTTCCAGCGCGTTCACGCTCATCAGGCACAGGTACAGCTGCTTCTTCAGCGCACGCAGATTGACGGTGACGGTTTTACCGTTCACCTGGTGGGTGCCTTCACCCAGCAGGTGATAGTAGCTGGTCATCTCGATCAGATCGTCGTAGTAGCCGGAAATGTCTTTCGCGCGCTTCTTGATCTCTTCGTTGGTGACGATGTCGTCGAACACCAGCGCCGGATCGTTGACGATGTTGCGGATGATGTGGGTGTAGGAACGGGAGTGGATGGTCTCGGAGAACGACCAGGTTTCCACCCAGGTTTCCAGTTCAGGGATCGAGATCAGCGGCAGCAGGGCGACGTTCGGGCTGCGGCCCTGAATGGAGTCCAGCAGGGTCTGATACTTCAGGTTGCTGATGAAGATGTGCTTCTCGTGCTCCGGCAGCGCCTGATAATCGATGCGATCGCGAGAGACGTCAACCTCTTCCGGGCGCCAGAAGAAGGAGAGCTGTTTTTCGATCAGTTTTTCGAAGATTTCATGCTTTTGCTGGTCGAAACGCGCAACGTTTACCGACTGGCCGAAGAACATCGGCTCTTGCAGCTGGTCGTTTTTGGTCTGAGAAAAAGTGGTGTAAGCCATAAGCCTGAATCCATCGTAACGTGGCTAAATGAAGGGGCCGGAAAATTCCGGCCCGCTAGGTCAAACTTTAGATCTTGCAGGCGCCGCTTTCGCAGTCATCATCGCCGGCCTTGGCAGGCTGCAAATCTTCCTGGGCGTCTTCCGCGCCGTCGCGGGTGTTTTGGTAGTACAGCGTTTTCACGCCGAACTTGTAGGTGGTGAGCAGGTCTTTCAACAGCTGCTTCATCGGCACCTTGCCGCCCGGGAAGCGGGTCGGATCGTAGTTGGTGTTGGCCGAAATCGACTGGTCGATGAATTTCTGCATCAGCCCCACCAGCTGCAGATAGCCGTCGTTGCTCGGCATTTCCCACAGCAGCTCGTAGTTGTCTTTCAGACGCTCATACTCCGGCACCACCTGGCGCAGGATGCCGTCTTTCGACGCCTTGATGCTGATGTGGCCGCGCGGCGGCTCGATGCCGTTGGTGGCGTTGGAAATCTGCGAAGAGGTTTCCGACGGCATCAGGGCGGACAGCGTCGAGTTGCGCAGACCGGTTTCCTGGATCTCTTTACGCAGGGTTTCCCAGTCGTAGTGCAGCGGTTCGTTGCAGATCGCATCCAGGTCTTTCTTGTAGGTGTCGATCGGCAGGATACCCTGCGAATAGGTGGTTTCTTTGAACCACGGGCAAGCGCCTTGTTCCTGAGCCAGGCGGTTGGAGGCTTTCAGCAGGTAGTACTGAATGGCTTCGAACGTTTTGTGGGTCAGGTTGTTGGCGCTGCCATCGGAGTAGCGCACGCCGTTCTTCGCCAGGTAATAGGCGAAGTTGATCACGCCAATGCCCAGGGTGCGACGCCCCATCGCGCCACGGTGCGCGGCCTTGATCGGATAATCCTGATAATCCAGCAGGGCGTCAAGTGAACGCACCGCCAGGGTCGCCAGCTCTTCCAGATCGTCCAGGCTGTCGATCGCGCCCAGGTTGAAGGCGGACAGGGTGCACAGCGCAATTTCGCCGTTCTCGTCGTTGACGTCTTCCAGCGGCTTGGTCGGCAGGGCGATTTCCAGGCACAGGTTGGACTGACGCACCGGCGCGATCTGCGGATCGAACGGGCTGTGGGTGTTGCAGTGGTCGACGTTCTGGATGTAGATGCGGCCGGTAGAGGCGCGCTCTTGCATCATCAGCGAGAACAGCTCAACCGCTTTCACGCGCTTCTGGCGAATGCTGTCGTCTTTTTCGTACTGGGTGTACAGGCGCTCGAATTCGTCCTGATCGGCGAAGAATGCGTCATACAGCCCCGGCACGTCGGACGGGCTGAACAAGGTGATGTCTTCGCCTTTGATCAGGCGCTGGTACATCAGACGGTTCAACTGCACGCCGTAGTCCATGTGGCGCACGCGGTTGCCTTCAACGCCGCGGTTGTTTTTCAGCACCAGCAGGCTTTCCACTTCCAGGTGCCACATCGGGTAGAACAGCGTTGCCGCGCCACCGCGCACGCCGCCCTGCGAGCAGGATTTGACGGCGGTCTGGAAATGTTTGTAGAACGGAATGCAACCGGTATGGAAAGCTTCCCCGCCACGGATCGGGCTGCCCAGCGCGCGGATGCGGCCGGCGTTGATGCCGATACCGGCGCGTTGCGAAACGTATTTCACAATGGCGCTGGAGGTGGCGTTGATGGAGTCCAGGCTGTCGCCGCACTCGATCAGCACGCAGGAGCTGAACTGACGGGTTGGGGTGCGCACGCCGGACATGATCGGCGTTGGCAGCGAAATCTTGAAGGTGGAAATCGCGTCGTAGAAACGTTTGACGTAGTCCAGACGAGTTTCACGCGGGTAGTTGGAGAACAGGCAAGCGGACACCAACATGTACAGGAACTGGGCGCTTTCGTAAATCTCGCCGCTGACGCGGTTCTGCACCAGATACTTGCCTTCCAGCTGCTTGACGGCGGCATAAGAGAAGTTCATGTCGCGCCAGTGATCGATAAAGGAGTCCATCTGCTCGAACTCTTCAGCGCTGTAGTCTTCCAGCAGATGTTTATCGTATTTGCCCATCTCGACCATGCGCGTCACGTGAGCGTGCAGCTTCGGCGGCTCGAATTGGCCGTAAGCCTTTTTGCGCAGGTGGAAGATCGCCAGGCGAGCGGCCAGGTACTGATAGTCCGGCGCATCGCGGGAGATCAGATCGGCAGCGGCTTTGATGATGGTTTCGTGAATGTCGGCGGTTTTGATGCCGTCATAAAACTGAATGTGGGAACGCAACTCTACTTGAGAAACCGAGACGTTGTGCAATCCTTCTGCGGCCCAATCGATGACCCGGTGGATTTTGTCGAGGTTGATGCGCTCTTTACGGCCATCGCGTTTAGTTACAAGCAGACTTTGGTTCATGTGGTGTTTTACCTGTCCGTATGGTGCCCCTAAGCAGAAGTGTAGTCGCTCTGCTCAGTATGTAAACACTATATATAGGGGTTGTATGTCGGTGAGGTAACAAGATAGTGAGAAAAAACGGCGTTTGCAAGTGAACAAAACCGGCCTAATTTGTGGATAACTTGGGGGTGAAATGTAACTTGCCGTTCGCAGTGCGCGCCGTGACTGGCGCGACAAGCTTGTCAATAAGCGAGATCAGATTTTACTGAAAAACTGAAAAAACCGATCGTTTGGCGCTTTATTAAACGTTAGAAAAAAACGGCATATTGATCTGATTTAATATTCTAAAAAACTGTCTACAACCACGATTTTGATCGAAGTCGCGGAAATTAGGTATTTTTCCTAACAGCGCGTTGGCGCCGAACCCCGATAACGCAGGGCCGGCGCGGTTTACAGCGCTCAGCCTTCGTGCTGGGTGTGCACCATGTAGTTCACGTCAACGTTGCGCCCAAGCTTGAAATGATCGGTGATCGGGTTGTAATGCAGGCCGATCATGTGCTTTTCGCGCAGCGGCGTGCCGTCGACCCAGCCGATCAGTTCGGAAGGGCGAATAAACTTCTTATGATCGTGGGTGCCCTGCGGCACCATCTTCAGCACGTACTCCGCGCCGATCACCGCCATCAGCCAGGCTTTGGTGTTGCGGTTGATGGTGGAGAAGAACACGTGGCCGCCCGGTTTCACCAGTTGGGCGCAGGCGCGCACCACCGAGGCCGGATCCGGCACGTGCTCCAGCATCTCCATGCAGGTGACCACGTCGTAGCGCTGCGGGTTGGCCTGAGCGTGGCTTTCCACCGTCTCCTGCACATAGGTGACGTCCATGCCGCTTTCCAGCGCGTGCAGCCGGGCGACCTGCAGCGGCTCCGCGCCCATGTCCAGCCCGGTTACCTTGGCGCCTTCGCGCGCCATGCTCTCCGCCAGAATGCCGCCGCCGCAGCCCACGTCGAGCACCTGCTTGTCAAAAATGCCGCCGGCGTGCTGCATGATGTAGTTCAGGCGCAGCGGGTTGATGCGGTGCAGCGGTTTGAACTCGCCTTCCAGATCCCACCAGCGGGAGGCGACGGCCTCGAACTTGGCGATTTCCTGGTGGTCAACGTTTTGCACTCGGCTGGATGATTCTGCGTTCATGGGCTTGTCTGGCTCCTTGTTCTCGTTGCGCGGATTATACATGTTCCGGCGCGGCATCGTCTGTGCCGATGCGTTTTTAGCGCACTTATCTGCACAATTTCCGTGAAACAGCGGCGGTTATTTTCCCGTAAAGCGTGCTTTGTGATATAGTTTTACACCTTTGCCACTATGGCAGCGGGCAGATGAATCATTAGTAGAGGGATAGCAGCTCCATGAGCGACCTTGCCAGAGAAATCACACCGGTAAACATCGAAGACGAGTTGAAAAACTCGTATCTGGACTATGCGATGTCCGTTATTGTCGGACGTGCGCTGCCAGATGTTCGTGATGGACTGAAGCCGGTTCACCGCCGCGTTCTGTACGCGATGAGCGTATTGGGTAACGACTGGAATAAACCATACAAGAAATCGGCCCGTGTCGTCGGGGACGTGATCGGTAAATATCACCCGCACGGTGACCGCGCGGTTTACGACACTATCGTGCGTATGGCTCAGCCGTTTTCACTGCGCTACATGCTGGTGGACGGCCAGGGTAACTTCGGTTCCGTCGACGGCGACTCCGCGGCGGCGATGCGTTATACCGAAGTGCGCATGTCCAAGATTGCTCACGAACTGTTGGCGGATCTGGAAAAAGAAACCGTCGACTTCGTGCCTAACTATGATGGCACCGAGCAGATCCCGGCCGTCATGCCGACCAAGATCCCGAACCTGCTGGTCAACGGCTCGTCGGGCATCGCCGTGGGCATGGCCACCAATATTCCGCCGCACAACCTGGCGGAAGTCGTCAACGGCTGCCTGGCCTATATCGACGATGAAAACATCAGCATCGAAGGGCTGATGGAACACATCCCGGGGCCGGACTTCCCGACGGCGGCGATCATCAACGGCCGCCGCGGCATTGAAGAGGCCTACCGCACCGGGCGCGGGAAAGTCTACCTGCGCGCGCGCGCGGAAGTGGAAGCCGACGCCAAGACCGGGCGCGAAACCATCATCGTTCACGAGATCCCGTATCAGGTGAACAAGGCGCGTCTGATCGAAAAGATCGCCGAGCTGGTGAAAGAAAAACGCGTGGAAGGCATCAGCGCGCTGCGCGACGAGTCCGATAAAGACGGCATGCGCATCGTGATCGAAGTCAAACGCGACGCGGTCGGCGAAGTGGTGCTGAACAACCTGTATGCGCTGACGCAGCTGCAGGTCACCTTCGGCATCAACATGGTCGCGCTGCATCAGGGGCAGCCTAAGCTGCTGAACCTGAAAGACATCCTCGAAGCCTTCGTGCGCCACCGCCGCGAAGTGGTCACCCGCCGCACCATCTTCGAACTGCGCAAGGCCCGCGACCGCGCCCATATTCTGGAAGCGCTGGCTATCGCGCTCGCCAACATCGACCCGATTATCGAGCTGATTCGCCGTGCGCCGACCCCGGCGGAAGCGAAAGTCGCGCTGGTGGCGCAGCCGTGGGATCTGGGCAACGTCAGCGCCATGCTGGAACGCGCCGGTGACGACGCCGCTCGCCCTGAGTGGCTGGAACCGGAGTTCGGCATCCGCGACGGCAAATACTACCTGACCGAGCAGCAGGCTCAGGCGATTCTGGATCTGCGCCTGCAGAAACTGACCGGCCTGGAGCACGAGAAGCTGCTGGACGAATATAAAGAACTGCTCAACTTTATCGCCGAGCTGATCTTTATTCTGGAAAGCCCAGAGCGCCTGATGGAAGTGATCCGCGAAGAGCTGGTGGCGGTCAAAGAGCTATACAACGACGGCCGTCGTACCGAGATCACCGCCAATACTTCCGACATCAACATCGAAGACCTGATCAACCAGGAAGATGTGGTGGTGACCCTGTCTCACCAGGGTTACGTGAAGTATCAGCCGCTGTCCGACTATGAAGCGCAGCGCCGCGGCGGCAAAGGCAAGTCCGCCGCGCGTATTAAAGAAGAAGACTTTATCGATCGCCTGCTGGTGGCCAACACCCACGATACGATCCTGTGCTTCTCCAGCCGTGGCCGCCTGTATTGGATGAAGGTGTATCAACTGCCTGAAGCCAGCCGTGGCGCGCGCGGTCGCCCAATCGTCAACCTGCTGCCGCTGGAAGCCGATGAGCGTATCACCGCCATTCTGCCGGTGCGCGAGTATGAAGAAGGGCGCCACGTATTCATGGCCACCGCCAGCGGTACCGTGAAGAAAACCGCGCTGACCGAGTTCAGCCGCCCACGCAGCGCCGGCATCATCGCCGTCAACCTTAACGAGGGCGACGAGCTGATCGGCGTCGATCTGACCGACGGCAGCAACGAAGTGATGTTGTTCTCCGCCAACGGTAAAGTGGTGCGCTTCCCGGAAACGCAGGTGCGTTCGATGGGCCGTACCGCGACCGGCGTGCGCGGCATCAACCTCGGCGAAGGCGACAGCGTGATCTCACTGATCGTGCCGCGCGGCGAGGGCGACATCCTGACCGTGACGCAAAACGGCTTCGGTAAACGCACCGCGGTGACCGAGTATCCGACCAAGTCACGCGCCACCCAGGGGGTTATCTCCATCAAGGTGAGCGAGCGTAACGGCCAGGTGGTCGGCGCGGTGCAGGTGGAAACCAGCGATCAGATCATGATGATCACCGATGCCGGCACGCTGGTGCGTACCCGCGTTTCGGAAGTCAGCGTGGTCGGTCGTAACACCCAGGGCGTGACGCTGATCCGCACGGCGGAAGACGAAAACGTCGTCGGTCTGCAGCGCGTGGCCGAACCGGTGGAAGACGAAGAGCTGGACAGCCTGGAACCGGGCGCGGAAGCGGTGGAAGAAGACACCACGCCGCTGGACGATGGCGACGACGCGGCTGAGCCGATGGACGACGACAACGTTTAAGCAAGGTGAGGGCGTCGGCATGCCGACACCGTAATGCACTGAGACAAAAGGGCCTGGCAGCGATGCTAGGCCCTTTTTCAGTTATATGGTTTAATTGGCGCACCGAGCCGCCGGCCGCCGCGCCGGCGACAACGCGCGCCGCCACTGACTTTCGTATGGTATCCGATTGAAATACTTAGCCTCTTTTCGAACTACGCTGAAGATATCCCGCTATCTGTTCCGGGTGCTGGCGATTTTGCTGTGGTCGTTGGGAGCGCTGCTCACCACCTTTTATATTCTGAATATCCTGCATCAGAAAGAATCGGACATCCGCCAGGAGTATAACCTCAGCTTCGATCAGGCGCAGGGCTATATCCGCCATTCTGCCGACATCATACGCGACATCAAGTACATGGCGGAAAACCGCCTCAACGGTTCGGTCAGCGGCATGGACATGTTCAGCGGCGTGATCCCCGGCAAGGGCAGCCCACCGCAATTCTACCCGCTGTATCCGGAGTCTAACTGCGCCCTGAGCGCCACTTACCGCAGTTCACTCGATTCGCTGAGCGGCCTGATCCAGTATTGGAAAGAGAACTTCGTGGCGGCCTACGATCTCAACCGGGTGTTCTTCATCGGCGGCGACAGCCTGTGTCTGGCGGAATTCGGCGGCGGCAACGCGGTCGCCAACCGGGAAAACATGCTGAAGTTGCTGCACGAGCGCATTCTGAAATACCGCAACGCCAAGAATCTGGACAAAGACAACAACCTGTATTGGATTAGCCCCAGCGCGCAGCGGCCTGATATCGGTTATCTGTATGTGCTGACGCCTCTCTATATCGGCAACAAGCTGGAGGCGCTGCTGGGCATCGAGCAAACTGTCCGGCTGGAAGATTTCGTCACCGCCGGCAACCTGCCGATCGGCGTCACGCTGCTGGATGAAAACAACGATCCGATACTGCGCCTGGCGGATGGCGATCGCTATGCCGCTGCGCTCAACAGCTACCCCGAAGAGCATGCTTACTTCGGTTATGTCGACAACTACCGCGATCTGATCCTGAAAAAAGCGCTGCCGCCTTCATCGCTGAGCATCGTTTATGCGCTGCCGGTGAAAAGCGTGGTGGAACGCTTCAAGATGCTGATCCTCAACGCGCTGTTGCTGAACCTGTTATCGGCTATCGTGCTGTTCACGCTGGCGTGGCTGTTTGAGCGCAAGATGTTCTTGCCGGCGGAGGAGAACGCCTTCCGTCTGGAAGAACACGAGCAGTTCAACCGCAAGATTGTCGCCTCGGCACCGGTGGGCATCTGCATCCTGCGTATCAGCGACGGCACCAATATCCTGAGTAACGAACTGGCGCACAACTACATCAACCTGTTGACCCACGAAGATCGCGATCGCATTACGCGCATCATTTGCGAACAGCAGGCGAATTTCGTCGATGTGATGACCAGCAACAATAACAACCTGCAGATCAGCTTTGTCCACTCGCGCTACCGCAACGAAGAAGTGGCGATCTGCGTACTGGTGGACGTCAGCGCGCGCGTGAAGATGGAAGAGTCGCTGCAGGAGATGGCGGCGGCGGCGGAGCAGGCCAGCCAGTCCAAATCGATGTTCCTGGCCACCGTCAGCCATGAGTTGCGCACGCCGCTGTACGGCATTATCGGCAACCTCGATTTGCTGCAGACCAAGGCGCTGCCGCAAGGGGTCGATCGGCTGGTCAACGCGATGAATAACTCTTCCGGCCTGCTGCTGAAAATCATCAGCGATATTCTCGATTTCTCCAAAATCGAGTCCGAGCAGCTGAAGATCGAACCGCGCGAGTTCTCCTGCCTGGAGGTGATCACCCATATCGCCGGCAACTATTTGCCGCTGGTGGTGAAGAAACGTCTGGGGCTGTACTGCTTTATCGAACAGAACGTGCCGGAGCGCATTTTCGGCGATCCGGTGCGGCTGCAGCAGGTGCTGTCCAACCTGGTGAACAACGCCATCAAGTTCACCGATACCGGCTGTATTGTGCTGCAGGTCTGCACCCGCGGCAGTTACCTGGAGTTCAGCGTGCGCGATACCGGCGTCGGTATCCCGGAGAAGGAAATCTCGCGCCTGTTCGATCCGTTCTTCCAGGTGGGAACCGGCGTGCAGCGCCACTTCCAGGGAACCGGTTTGGGGCTGGCGATCTGCGAGAAGTTGGTCAACCTGATGGACGGCGACGTCTCCGTCGAGTCCGAACCGGGGTTGGGCAGCTTGTTCAGCATTCGCATTCCATTGTTTAACGCCCAGTTCCCGATCCCGCAGGCCAGCGATACCTGGCAGGGCCGGCGGCTGTGGCTGGATATCCGCAATCAGCGCCTGGAAAGTTACCTGATGGCGATTCTGGGCGGCTACGGCGCCGATATCCAGCGCTATGACGGGCAGGATACCGCCGCCGGCGAGGTGATGCTCAGCGATTACCCGCTGATGCTGAACACGCCGCTGTTGGCTCAGATCCAGTTCTCGACCGAACATATCGGCCCGTCGCTGGAAACCCGGCCAGGCTATTGGATGCACAGCACCTCTACGCCGCGTGAAACGCTGACCTTAATCAACCGGTTGTTCGGCGTCGGCAACGGCGCGGCAGAGGCGCTGGTACAGCTGCCGGTGCCCGCCAAGGCCAGTGCGGCGGACAACGGCGATATCTATCTGCTGGTGGTTGACGATCATCCGATCAACCGTCGCCTGCTTTCCGATCAGCTGGGGTCGCTGGGGTATCAGGTGGTGACCGCCAACGACGGCGTAGACGCGCTCGCCGTACTGAAACAGCACCACGTTGATATTGTGTTGACCGACGTCAATATGCCGAACATGGACGGCTATCGCCTGACGCAGGCGCTGCGGGAGATGCAGTTCAGCGCGCCGGTGATCGGCGTGACGGCGAACGCGTTGGCGGAAGAGAAGCAGCGCTGTCTCGAGGCGGGCATGGATAATTGCCTGTCGAAGCCGGTTACGCTGGAGACGCTGGAGCAGACATTGGCTTATTACAGCCAGCAGGTACGCTACAACCGCAGCGAGGCCTGAAAAGCAAACAGGCACGGCGGATGCCGTGCCTGTTTGGCGTTAACCTGCCGTGAGGCGGGCTTTAGTCTTTGTCCAACGGCGTCATGCTGACGGACGAGAGGTAGTTGAGCAGGGCGATGTCGTTCTCGACGCCCAGCTTCATCATCGCCGATTTCTTCTGGCTGCTGATGGTTTTGATGCTGCGGTTGAGTTTCTTGGCGATTTCGGTCACCAGGAAACCTTCGGCGAACAGACGCAGCACTTCGCTCTCTTTCGGCGACAGGCGTTTGTCGCCATAGCCGCTGGCGCTGATCTTCTCCAGCAGTTTGGAGACGCTTTCCGGCGTGAACTTCTTGCCTTTTTGCAGGGCGGCCAGCGCCTTAGGCAGATCGGTCGGCGCGCCTTGTTTCAGCACGATGCCTTCGATATCCAGATCCAATACCGCGCTCAGGATCGCCGGGTTGTTGTTCATGGTCAGCACGATGATCGACAACTGCGGATAATGACGCTTGATGTATTTAATCAGCGTGATGCCGTCGCCATATTTGTCACCCGGCATCGACAGATCGGTGATCAGCACGTTGGCGTCCAGCTTGGACAGATTGTTGATCAGTGCGGTTGAGTCTTCGAACTCCCCAACGACATTCACCCATTCAATTTGCTCAAGTGACTTCCGGATGCCAAACAGTACGATAGGATGGTCATCAGCAATAATTACGTTCAGGTTATTCATGTTGTTGGCTACCTTGCTTCAGCAGTCTGCTGACGAAAAAATCAATCTGACTGATGTTATTCTCGATCTCGGGCGCATCACCTTCTGCGATGCGCTGTTCTAACGATTCGCACAGCTGCTTGCCGGGAAGCAGATTTAACATGGCAAACACGCCTTTCAGGCGGTGTGCGGTTTGTGACAGCGCATTGAAATCACTGCTGCCCGCCTCAGTATACAGTTTTTTGACATCGTCGGGTACTGTATCGACAAACAGCCCATAGTAATCACTTGATTTCAATTGTTTTTCATAGAGTTGGATATCTTCTGAGCTCAATGAAAGCGGGCTTTCTTCCTGTTCCAGCGCGGCCATTTGCTGTTCGATCAGCATCAGCACGGCGTCGATTAATGCGCCGTTCAGATTATAGTTCACCCGAATGTAGCGTTTATCCAGCGCTTGCCAGCCCGGCTCATCGGTCGCCAGCAACAGGGTGTAATCATCGGCGCGCTGCGGGTTATCGGTCAGCAGCACGCCATAATCGCGGTTGACCGCGCGATCTTCGGCGACGAGGCAGTCGGCGCCATAGGCCTGCAGCAGACGGGTCACGATGCCGCGCACTTCATCTGACGTGATGTCCAGCAAGGCGGTGACGCCGTCGAGCAGCTTTTCCTGCTCCTGCGGCTCTTTTTTCTCCATCTCCATGGCGACGCGAATGGTGTAGCGAGTGCCGATATCCACCTTGCTGCGAATGTCCAACTGGCCGTTAAGCTTCTTGCACAGCTGATTGCACAGGAAGAAAGTGAGGCCGGAACCGTGGTTGAAGCGATCCACCAGCGTCTGGCTGAGGAACGGATAGTTAAGGTTGCTGATCTCTTCGTTGGAGATGCCGGAGCCGGTATCGTTAATTTGGAAAATCAGGCGGTCAGGGTGCTCGGGCTCATGGTCGATAACCAGAGAAACCTTGCCGCAGGCGGTGGTGATAATGGCGTAATGCACCAGCAGCGAGATCACCTTGCGCAGCGCGTTGGCATCGCCGATATAGTTCTGCTCGACGTCCAGTTGGAAATGCTTGAACAGCGCCAGCCCCTTCTGATTAAGGGCAGGCAGGGCCTCAAGCAGCAACTCGTCGATCATCGCCGTCGGGTTGAACGGTTCGCGCGTGGGTTGCCAGTCCTGGGTTTCCAGCCGGGTCAGCAGGGTGATGTTATCGATCAACTCCAGCACCGAAGCCGACGCCGCCGTCAGCTGGCCCAGCAGCGCCTGCTGTTGTTCCTCATCCGGCCGGCTGTGCAGACGGTCGACCAGATCGTGCATCTGGCGCACCGGCTGATTCAGTTCGATGCCCAGGTTGTGCAACATCAGTTTGCGCGCCTGCACGTTCTTGTCGTATTCGCGCCGCGCCTGCTGCAGCCGCTTGTTCACCATCACCTCTTTATCCTGATCGTGCATCAGGAACAGGTAGGTGTCCGGCGACAGCTGGCTGCGGAAAATGCGGATTTCATACACCTCGTTGTTGACCGTCGCCTGGATCACACCGTGATGCTGTTCGGCCATATGGGCGATCTTTTGCAGGCTGAGGTGCGGCAGCAGGTGCTCGGCGATTTTGTTGCTGGCGATCACCGTATTGTTGGCGAAGCTGTAGACCAGCAGGCCGGAGGGCAGGCTGGAGACGATCTCCTGATTCAGCGCGCGCTCGGCCTCCAGCTCTACCGCCATGTTTTCGCTCGGGCGAATGTACTGGCGGCGGATAAAGTAGATGCTCAGCATCGACAGCGCCAGCAGCAGCAAGTTGACTGCGATCAGCCAAATGTTGTTGCGCAGCAGATCGATGGCCAGATTGATGGCCGAAACGCGATACATCACCTTCAGCGGCGCATTGGGCAGAGCGGCGCTGAACTCCACCCAGCCGCCGCTCATCGTCGCATGGGTACCGAGGACGGTTTCCGCCGGGATGGCGCTATCGTCGAGATCGACATCGTCCGGCAGCAGCAGGAAATTGGCGCGGGCCAGATTGGCCGGAATGATGTCGTTGATTGGCAAATCGAAGGCGATCACCGTCGCCAGATGCCCCGGCTGATTGAAAGTGGTGCGAATCGAGAACGAATAGGCGTTCTGGAAGCGCTGCTTGCGCAGGTCGGAAAAGCTCTCGCGTTCGTCGAGCATATTGGCCTGTTGCAGCATCTCGGCGCGGCGTTCGTCCGCCGAGGTGGTCAGGTAGCTTTCCCGAAAGCGCGAAGCCAGCTCTTTGAGCGGCTGTGTGGTGATCAGGCTGAGGCTATTGTCCTGACCATTGAGGTAATACATGGCGTAGTTCTCGGTCTTGGCGCCCCAGCGGGTGTCCAGGTAGTCCGAGATGTTGGCGATCATCGCCAGCGTGTTTTCGTCATGGCTGCCGAAGATCACCGCGTCGGTTTTCTTGTGCGGTTTCTCGACATAATAGACATCGGGCCGCAGGCGGGTTTCCTGCAAACCGGGATCGACATTCTGCGTCGGCGCATTGCCGAATTTGTCATAGACCTGATAGGTCATATAGCGGTAGGCATCGATACGCTTTTGCAGCGAACCGGCGATGCTGTTCAGCGTGTACTTCTTTTCCGCCAGCCAGGCGTTGGTGTAGTTGTAGCCATACAGGCCGATGCCGATCGTCAGCAGCACGATAAACAGCAGGAAGCAGCGGGTAATGTTGCTGGAGCTTATGGTCAATTGTTTATTTTGCATAGTGGCTGCGCATTCCTGAATCAGCGAGTGACGGCCCTGGCGCTGGCGGCCACCGCCAACAGCAGAGCGGCTACGCAAGCGAAGGCCACCGTCAGGCTGGAAAACTGAGCGATGAAGCCGATCAGCGCCGGGCCGGCCAGAATACCGGCATAGCCGACGGTGGTGACGGAAGCGATCGCCAAGTTGGCCGGCATGTCGCGCTGGTTGCCTGCGGCGCTGAACAGGATCGGCACGACGTTCGAGGCGCCCAGGCCGACCAGCATGAAACCGACCAGCGAAACGGTAGC
This sequence comes from Serratia sp. Z4, assembly GCF_009900725.1. Taxonomy (NCBI): domain Bacteria; kingdom Pseudomonadati; phylum Pseudomonadota; class Gammaproteobacteria; order Enterobacterales; family Yersiniaceae; genus Serratia; species Serratia sp. Z4. The sequence goes on along the minus strand of NZ_JAAABD010000002.1, from coordinate 1,042,341 downwards.
GTGATTGAAGGCGATGGCCAGGCTCAGGCCGAGAGCGGCACACAGGCTGCCCAGCAGCAGCACCCGGTAGCGGCCCAGCGAGTTAACCACCCGATCGCCATTGAGCCGGCCGAGCGTCATGGTGATGGAAAACAGCGCATAGCCCAGACCGGCCTGGCTGTGTTCGACGCCGCGCAATGTGGTGAGAAACAGCGCGCTCCAGTCGAGCATCGATCCTTCCGCCAAGAACATGATAAAGCACAAAATGCCGATGAACATCACCCAGCCGCGCGGCAAGACGAACATCGGCCCGCCGTCATCGGCGCCGCTCTCACGCAGCAGATGGCGGCTGGCCAGCGTCAGCAGCGCGATCACCGCCAGCACGGTGAGCAGGGTGGATTGCAGCGGCGTCAGCCCCAGCCACAGCAGCGCGCTGACGCCGCCGGCGCCGGCAATGCCGCCGATGCTGAAGAAACCGTGAAAACCGGACATCATCGCCTTGCCGCTGGCGCGTTCGACGATCACCGCCTGCACGTTCATCGCTACGTCGATCATGCCGATCGCCGCGCCGAACAGCAGCAGCGCCGCGGCCATGCCGCCGAGGGAGTCCATCAGCGCCAACAGCGGCAGATCGATGCACAACCCGAGCCCGGCCATCAGGATCACCGCACGGCAACCCAGTTTGCCGGTCAGGAAACCGGTCAGCGGCATCGCCAACATGGAGCCGGCGCCGATACAGAGCAGCAACAGGCCGAGCGAGCCGTCATCGATACCGATGCGCGCTTTGGCGAAGGGGACCAGCGGCGCCCAGGCGGCCATGCCGAGACCGGCGACGAAAAAGGCCAGACGGGTGGCGATCTGTTGAGGAACGCCGGGCGTTTGCTGTTCATTGCACAAGGTGGCTGTCATGTAAGCGTCAGGATCTTGGGTCAAAAGAATGGTGAAAGTTACTGACAGTTTTTATCACAATCCGCGATCCGGGTCGAAAATATTCGTGCCTGACACATCCCTGGCACCGCCTCTGCGCACCAGCCACAGCGCGATAGCCTGGACAATATAGTCCTTTTGCTGTTCGTCCAGTGCGACGCCCTGCGGTATGCCGTGCCACTTTTCCAGACAGCCGCGGCAGCAGGTGGCAGTGGCGTGCTGGGCGACGAACACCGGGTGGCCACGCATCGGGGTTTGCTTGCCGTCGTTTTTAGGGTGGGCGGCGGCCAGGCGGCGGTCGATAAAATCGCGGGCATGGCTGAGGATCAGCGGCAATCCCTTACCCTCGAGATAAGTCTGGTCCTTGGCATTTAAACGGAAGCGAGCGCGGAAGGGGGAACTTTGCAGCCGCCGCCACAGCACTTCGGGTTGAAAGGGCATCATGAATTTTACTCGCTGAAGGTGCGCTTTTTTCAGATTACCAGAACTGAATCTCTGCGGCTAATTGTGCCTGCGGCGGGAAATAATCGATGAGATAAAGCACGAAATGAAAAGCAAGTTCAATTTGTAGGCTAAAATAAGGAAAAAGATTAGCAATTAGTGCGAAAGTAAATTAATGAAACTATATCATTAGGTTATTTATTTGCGTGCTATTTGTACGGGCTGAAATTGTGAGGAGAGTAGGGAGGAAAATAAAAAACCGGCCAGAAGCCGGTTAAAGGAATGCAGAAATTATCTTCGGATAATGAAGGTAATAATGAAAATAATGATGATAGCGAGGTGATTATAGCGGCTGCGCGTGGTTCGCGTTTTGGCACAATGTGCTTATTGTCTCGCTCAATTGTATGGTTGGCTTTTTTTTCTTAAAGATATGTATAACTACATGATTTTTTATCAGTTAGTCTATTTTTTATCTTTAAGTGCTTTATTTTGTTTGTCTGTAATGTTTTGTGAAAGTTCGCGCGTATTTACATTTTGAAACCTTTATTAATTACAATGAAACACTATCGGATACTTGGTATCATTTTCTTTCTGGATTAATATAACCCTTGTTACCAGAATGGTAATGCACAGTCGTGCTAATAATGCTCGAAAAGGGCAGTGGCCGTAGCTCGACATAATTAACGAGGATAATAACGATGAAACTTCGAGTACTCTCTCTGATGGTACCCGCACTGCTGGTTGCAGGCACAGCAGGCGCGGCGGAAATCTACAACAAAGACGGTAATAAACTGGATTTGTACGGTAAAGTAAACGGGCTTCACTATTTCTCCAGCAACAACGGCGTGGACGGCGATCAGTCTTATATGCGTTTTGGCCTGCGCGGCGAAACGCAAATCAGCGATCAGCTGACCGGTTACGGCCAGTGGGAATATCAGGCGAACCTGAACCACGCTGAAAGCCAGGACAACAAGAACTTCACCCGTTACGGCTTCGCCGGTCTGAAATTCGGCGACTACGGCTCCTTCGACTACGGCCGTAACACCGGCGTGCTGTACGACGTCGCGGCGTATACCGACTTGCAGCCTGAGTTCGACGGTATGACCTACGGCGCCGACCAGTTCATGTTCCAGCGTTCCAGCGGCCTGGCGACCTACCGTAACAATGATTTCTTCGGTCTGGTTGACGGCCTGAACTTCGCCCTGCAGTACCAGGGTAAAAACGGCAACGGCGAAGAGACCAACAATGGTCGTGACGTTCTGGGCCAAAACGGCGAAGGCTACGGCATGTCCATGAGCTATGACATGGGCTACGGCATCAGCGCCGCGGGCGCCTTCTTCAACTCTCGCCGCACCAGCGAGCAGAACGGCGGTAACGGTCACCAGAACATCATGGGCCGCGGCGATAAGGCGGAAGGCTACTCCGGCGGTCTGAAATATGACGCCAACGATGTCTACCTGGCGGTGATGTTCACCCAGTCCTATAACGCGGCGCGTTTCGGCAGCTCCGACAGCAGCGTTTACGGCTACGCCAATAAGGCGCAGAGCTTCGAAGCCTATGCGCACTACCAGTTCGACTTCGGTCTGCGTCCGTTTGTGGGCTATAACCAGACCAAAGGTAAAGACCTGGGCCGCGCCGGCAACGGCAAGGACTACGGCGATCAAGATCTGGTCAAATTCGTCGACCTGGGTGCGACCTACTTCTTCAACAAAAACATGTCTACCTATGTTGATTACAAAATCAACCTGGTGGACAACAACGACTTCACCGACGCTGCCGGCATCAACACCGACAACGTGGTTGCCGTGGGCCTGGTTTACCAGTTCTAAGCACCAGCGTGTGAATCACACAGCGCGGCCTTCGGGCCGCGTTTTTTTTTGCTGGTAAAAAGCACGGATTGATCCGTTGTCGGCTCGGGAAGCGCTTCGGCTCGCCTCCGTTCGACCTACGCTGTCAGAACGGAAAACAGAGCGGAGGCTATTATGGAACTCAAGATCGACAGGGTGATAGAAACGGTGCTGTACGTCAGCGATATTGAACGCGCGGACGCGTTTTACCAGGAGGTGCTGAAGCTGCCGACGATGGTCGCCAACGAACGGTTTCGCGCCTACAACGTCGGCGATCGGAGCGTACTGTTGTTGTTTATCGAAGGTGATTCGCTGCGCGGGGCGCACTACCCGACCGGGTTTATTCCTGCGCACGATGGCGTGGGGCCGGCGCATATCGGGCTGGCGGTAGCGAAAGAGCAGTTGCCGCACTGGGAACGGCATCTGGTGGCCAACGGCGTGGAGATTGAGGGGCGGATGCGCTGGGAACACGGCGGGGAGAGCATTTATTTTCGCGATCCCGACGCCCATCTGTTGGAACTGGTGACGCCGGGCATTTGGGCCAATTACTGATCGAACCCGCCTTGCGCCAACATGTCCAACGCGGCATTCAGCACCTGCAGCGCGGCCTGCGGTTGCCGCTCTATCTGCACTCTGACGATGGCGCCGTCGATCAGCATCGCCAGCATTGCCGCCCGCTGTTCCCGCTGTGGGCCGGCGGGCAGGTGACGCGCCAGTTCATCCGCCATTTGCCGTTTATGCCGGCCGGCGATTTGCAGGCTTTCCGGCAGCAGATCGGCGATTTCCACCGCCGTATTGATAAACGCGCAGCCGCGAAAGCGCGGATCGTCGAACCATTCCGCCAGGCAGGGCGCCAGCGCCGGCAGCAACCCGCCGGTTTGTGCCACATGGCGATCCAGCGCTGTGCTGAACCAGGTGAGCCACTGCTGGTGGCGATAGGCCAAAAACGCCGTAATCAAATCGTTCTTGCTGGGAAAGTGGCGATAAAACGTCACCTTAGTGACGCCTGATTCCTTGATGATGCGATCGATGCCGGTGGCGCGGATCCCTTCCTGATAAAACAGATCGTGGGCCGTCAACAGGATACGCTGGCGGGCGGGTAAGGTATTGCGATCGGCGGTCATCATTTTCTCCCAGGCTATTTCCGAGTGATTGTAGACAACTCTGTCTACATGCGCTAGCGTAATAATGTAGACAAAGTTGTCTACATTATTACGCAGGAGATGATCATGAGCATTAAACCCCCTTTGCCGCCTTTCACCCGTGAATCGGCCAGCGAAAAAGTGCGGTTGGCGGAGGATGCCTGGAACAGCCGCGATCCTGAGCGGGTGTCACAGGTCTATTCTCTCGATACCCATTGGCGTAATCGCGCAGAGTTTGTCGACGGCCGCGCGGCGGTGGTCGCATTTTTGCAACGCAAGTGGGCGAAAGAGCTGGAGTATCGGCTGATTAAGGAACTGTGGGCGTTTGACGGCGCGCGCATCGCGGTGCGTTTCGCCTATGAGTGGCGCGATGATTCCGGCAACTGGTATCGCAGCTTTGGCAATGAAAACTGGGAGTTTAATCAGGATGGATTGATGATTAACCGCCATGCCTGCATCAACGACATGCCGATTCGCGAACAGGATCGGCGTTTTCATTGGCCGCTCGGTCGGCGCCCGGACGATGTCCCGGCGCTGAGCGACTTCAGTTTCTGATCCTACTTAGCGGTAGTAGTGTCGCAGCTCGGCGTGGATGGCGGAAATCAGCCGCTTTCGCCACTCCGGCTCGCCTTTTCGGTATTGAGAAAAAAGGTGACCGATAGCCAGGTTATCGCTAATCGGCAGCGCGCTTAACCCGTGCTTGTCGGGCTGGGCGGTAAACCATGGTTGAGGCACTACCGCCAGCAACGGCGCGCGGCGCAGCACCGGTGGAAGTTGTGCGTAGTCGGCGCAGTTCAGGGCAATGCGGCGGTGCAACCCCTGGCGCTCAAGCTGCCGATCCAGCTCGTTTTCCGTTTGTGGCCACGGATGGCAATAATAATGCGCGTAATCCGCCAGTTCGCTGAAGGCCAGCGCGCGTTTATCTTGCAGGACTGGGTATAGCGGCGGGCCATACAGCGCAATCAGGCGAGTGCGCCCAAGCGCTTCATAATGCAGTGCGCTGGTGCGTTGTTGATGATCGCCCACCGCCAGCACCAGATCGACGCTCCCCTCAAGCAGCTCTTCGCGCCAGGCGCGTCGTTCAAAGTTTTGGCAGTGAATATCGGCATGGCAAGCGGCGCCCTTTTCCGCCAGCAAAGGCAACAGAATAGGGTGCAGAGCGGGGGGCGCCACCAGCGTGAAGCGACGCGGCGCCTGCGGTTGTTGGCCGAACATTTCACTGTCCAGCGAGGAGAACAGCGGCGCCAATTTGTCTTTCAACGACAGTGCAAACAGGGTGGGAACCTGGCGATGGCCTTCTCGGCGAAACAGCGGGTCATCCAACACTTCCCGCAGGCGAGCCAGCGCATGACTGACGGCGGAGGTGCTGATGCCCAGCCGCTCGGCGGTTTTACGGCTGGAACCCGTTACCATCAGCAGATACAGCACTTTCAGCAGATTCATGTCCATTTGTAGAATATTCATCAATTGTCCTTTTTTTAATTGAATACTGTTCAATATAAGGCCGAGTATACTCCTGCCCGGTTGACACAGACAGAAGAGAAAAATGAAAAAAAGCATGCATTATCTGATGGCGATGGCCTTTTCCTTGAGCTTCTCCACGCAGGCGAAGTTAGACCCGGCGCAGCCGTTGTCTAGCGCTCCGCCATACTCGCTGTTTGAAGAGTGGGCGCAGCCGATAGCGCCGTTCCAGATCTTTGAGCAGGTGTATTACGTCGGCACGAGCAACCTGTCGTCGGTATTGTTGAGCACGCCGCAGGGATTGATTTTGATCGATGCGGGGTTGGAGAGCAGTGCGCCGGGCATCAAAGCGAATATCGAACGGCTGGGGTTCAGCATTAAGGATCTGAAATATATCCTGAACAGCCATGCAAGGCTCGATCAGGCCGGCGGCATTGCGCAGCTGAAACGCTGGAGCGGCGCGAGGCTGGTGGCCAGCGCGGCCAATGCGCGCCAGTTGGCGTTAGGTGGACGGCAGGATTTCGCGTTGGGGGATTCGCTCACTTTCCCGGCCGTGCAAACGGATATTGTGGTTGCCGATGGCGACAGCATCACCCTTGGCGGCCTGACGCTGACCGCGATGATGACGCCGGGGCATCTGCCGGGCGCGACGTCGTGGTTGACCACGCTACGGCATAACGGCAAGCCGTATCGCTTTATCTATGCTGACAGCCTGGCTACACCGGATTACTACCTGATCGGCAACAAAAACTATCCGCAGCTGATTGAGGACATTCGCGGCAGTTTCGCCCGTTTGGCACGGGTGCAGGCGGATATATTTATCGCCAATAAAGGGACGCGTTTCGCTTTAGCCGACAAATGGCGGCGTTTACAGGCCGGCGATGCGCAGGCATTTATCGATCCCGCAGGGCTGCAGCGTTACGTGCAGGAGTCACAGCAGGGGTTTGAAGAGCAGCTGAAACGACAGGAAAACGTCAAACGCTGATCGACGAGCGTAAACCGCACCGATCGACAAACGGGAATTTGTAGAAAAGCCTTTCCACTTCTAGACTTAGGGGACAACAAACGTACTCCAAGAGGACAAGCTATGACGAAGAAGTTGGTTTTGGCCGTCGGTACTGCAGCGGTATTTTCCATTCTTGCCGGCTGCACCGCCTATGACCGTGCAACCAGTTATGTCAATGAGCCGGTGGTCAGCGATGTCAAAGTAGGGATGACCAAGCAGCAGGTGCGGGCGATTGCCGGTCCGCCGTCGACGTCTGCCACGCTGATTCATGCGCAAGGCACTTGCGATACCTATGCTGTCGCGCCGCGCGATGGCAAAGTGCAAACGTACTTTGTCAGCTACAACGACACGGGCCATGTCATGAACAAGGGCTATCAAACCTGTTCCGACTACGATTCGCAGCCGAAGTAATCGCGTTTCAGCCGAACATAAAAGCCTCGCTTTTGCGGGGCTTTTCATTTTTTAAGCGTTTAAGGCCTGAAGTTTAGGCAACTGCACCGCCCATGCCATTTTTTTGCATCAAAATGATAGACATTTCATAACGGTATCGCTAATATCAGCGCCCATTGGAAGGATGGCCGAGTGGTTTAAGGCAACGGTCTTGAAAACCGTCGAGTGTAACAGCTCCCAGAGTTCGAATCTCTGTCCTTCCGCCAAATTCAGCCGGCTTAGCTCAGTAGGTAGAGCAACTGACTTGTAATCAGTAGGTCACCAGTTCGATTCCGGTAGCCGGCACCATGACAGAGGCCCCAGCAGCGATGCTGGGGCTTTTTGTTATGGTATATATGCGCTGGAAAAGTGCACACTAACCAACCGATAACCGGATGGGGGAGGCACCGCGTCAAGCCCATTAATCAAGGGCTGAGCGTTTGCTGTATTCTGGCGGTAAAATAGCCGGTTGAGGAGCCCAGCCATCAGGTTGGGTTTATATATCAGTGACCAGCCACTGATCTGCTTCTTCGAACATCTCTTCCAACATTCGGTTCAGCTTCTCACGATCGCTTTTGCTGGCGTCGGAGTTCAGGCCGTTGGCCTGCATCGGTTTCACGCGCACGTCAGCTTCCGGGAACAGCGCATGCACGCGTTTTTCCAGCTCGTTGCGAATAATCTCGGCGGCGTTGGGCAGCCCAGCGACGTTGCGTTTGTCGTACACCAATTCTACAAACATGACTCACCTGTAAATACTGAATTAATGTACAGTATTCTGGCCTGAGGAAGGCCGGTTGGCAAGAGGGGGGGCGGAATTTTGTATGATGCGATCATTCTTGCGCGGCGTGCGGTAATCCCTGCAACTGAATCACTAATTCCGCCAGACTGGCGGCTTGCATTTTCTCCATCACTTTCGCCCGATGAACCTCTACGGTGCGCAGGGCGATATTCAACCGCTCCGCCATTTCCCTGTTCATCATGCCTCGCACCACCAGCTGCGCGATGTCGCGTTCTTTCGGCGTGAGCGTGCGGTAGCGGCCGCAAGTTTCATGGCGTCGCCAGGCTTTGGCCGAGACCTGCCGCGCCCGTTCGAGGGCGGCGATCAGCGGTTCAGCGGCGATCGGTTTTTGCAGGAAGTCCACCGCGCCGTACTTCATCTGCTCCACCGCCATCGGCACGTCGCCATGGCCGGACAGGAACACCACCGCCAGCGTGCTGCCGAGGCGGCGCAGTTCAGCGTAGGCCTGGTGCCCATCGAGTTTCGGCATCCGCATGTCCAGCAAGACGATCCCGGTCTGAAACAGATCGGCCTGCGCCAAAAAGTCGGTGCTGTCATTCCAGCATTGCACGTCGTGGCCGAGGCTGGTCAGTAAAAAATGGCAGGCGTCGGTGACGGCGACGTCATCATCCACCAGATGAATTAGCGGCATGGTTTTCCTCATCGTTAAATATGAAATGCAGGGTGACGCATAGCCCATTGCGGCTGTCGGGGGCGGGGCGGTTAGCCAGTTGGATCTCGCCGCCGCCATACCGGGCCAGGCGGCGGCAAATGGCCAACCCCAGCCCCATGCCGCCGGCCTTGGTGGTGTTGAAGGGGCGGAAAGCCTGCTCCAGCCCGGCCGCGCTCATCCCGCCCGCGTTGTCCTGCAAACGCACATCGAGCGCCCGTTCGTGTTCGTCGGCGGAAAGCCAGACGGCGTTGGCGCCGGCCTGCGCCGCGTTCAGCAGCAGGTTCGCCAGCAGCTGTTCCAGCAGCGCCGGCGGCAGGGTTAGCGTCAGCGAAGGTGCCACGTTGTTGAACAGTTTCAGGTCGGGGTAGCGTTGCGTCAGGCGCAGCAGTGCCCACACCCGCTCGGCGGTTTCGTTTATCGAGATGGGGCGCCAGCTCGCCTTGTCTACCTTCTCGGTGGGGGGCTGCACCCACTGGCGCAGGTTATGAATCGTATCGCCGCCGCGCTGCGCCTGCCGATCAATATTTTCCAGCGGCGTCAGCAGCGGGTGCCCGGCGTCCGTTTTGCGCAGTTGGATCAGGCACCCTTGCGCATAGTGGCGAATGGCTGCCAGCGGCTGGTTGAGCTCATGCGCAAAGCCGGAGGCCATCTCTCCCAGCACGTTCAACTGCCTGGCGTTCTCCAGCGCCTGCTCCTGACGGCGCAGTTGTTCTCCGGCATGGAGCAGCTGTCGCCCACGCCGGCGCACCAGCAGCGCGATCCAGATATGGTTGACGATCAACAGCGCCAGCACCGCCAGCGACAGGCTGACGGCCGTCTGATGCTGGATCAGCCAGCTCTTGATATCCAGCCACAGGCGCCGCTGTTCCGGGTGCTGATTGACGGCGCGCAGCAGCGCTTCCACTGCGCTGGTCGAGGCCGGTGCGCCCCACTGAAAGGGAGACTGCGGCGGTGCGGTCAGCAAGGCTCTTGCTACTGCATCCACCAGTGAGTTATCCAGACCGGGCAGGGCGGCGAACGACCAGTTGGGATAAAGCGGCGTGCTGGTGACGCAGGGAACCGATGTGGGCCGTTGCAACAGCGGGCGAAAATCCGCCGGGTTGATCAAGCCTTCCTGACCCATTTTCTCCAGCAGACAGACGGGAACGATAGCGGCCTGAATGGCGCGCTCGCGCAATAGATAGAGCAGGGCGTCGGCAGGGAAACCGGTAAAGCGCAGGTGAAAATCGCGCTCGGGCCGCATACCGGCATCGCTGAGCGCCTTATAGCCGGTCAGATAGCCGCCGAAGGCCTGCGGATCGATGGCGCCCACCGTTTTGCCCATCAGTGCCTGCGGCGTCGTTATACCGCTGTCGCGCCGCACCAAAATCACGCTGCCGATGATGTTGCCCGTTGCCCGATCGCCGTTGGCGGCGCGCAACGACGCCAGCCAGCGCAGATGATAGTGGCTGTTCAACTGCACGAACTGCGCCGGATTAGTGACCACGAACTGCACGCTGCCCCGATTGATCGCTTCGCGCATCTGCGCCAGATCGAGCGGCTGCAGGCGGAAGCGTTCACCGCCGACGCTGCCGTTGAGCCTGTCGATCAGCGGCTGCCAGTCACGCGCGGTCGCCGCATCGCCGCGCATCGCCAGCACGCCGACCGACCACTCGCCCGCCTGCGCCGCTATACCCCAGCCGAGACTGAGCAGCAGTAATAACACGACCCTCACGGCCCCTCCTGATGGGTAATCTGCCTGCCGTCACTTGTTTTAGATCAACGTTAGGTCCGGTATGTGGTTAACCACAATAGAGCTGAGCCCAATGTCATTTTTACACTGTAAATCATCGACATTGTTTATTCATCTAACGGGCATCAATAGCGTGATCGGGGTGATGCCCAGGACGTGGGAGAGGCGCATGGATTTCGGTAAACGGCAGTTTTTACAGCGGCTGGGTGTATTGACGGCGGGGGCTTCGCTGATCTCCGTGGCGGAGGCCGGGCTGACGTTAGCACCGACGCGGCGCGAGGGGGATGCGAGCCGCCGTTACGCGATGCTGATCGACCTGCGGCGCTGCGTAGGGTGCCAGGCTTGTACCGTGAGCTGCGCCATTGAAAACCAGACGCCGCACGGGGAGTTTCGCACCACGGTAAACCAGTATCAGGTCAGCCTCGAAGGCGAAGCCGCTGCGACCAACGTGCTGTTGCCCAGGCTGTGCAATCACTGCGACAACCCGCCCTGCGTGCCGGTATGTCCGGTACAGGCCACCTTTCAGCGCGAGGACGGGATCGTGGTGGTCGACAACAAACGCTGCGTGGGTTGCGCCTATTGCGTACAGGCCTGTCCGTACGATGCCCGTTTTATCAATCACACAACCCAAACGGCGGACAAATGCACCTTTTGCGTGCACCGGCTGGAGGCGGGATTGTTGCCGGCATGCGTGGAGTCGTGCGTGGGAGGGGCGCGGATCATCGGCGATATGCGCGATCCGCACAGCACGCTGAGCAAGCTGCTGCGGCGCCACGAGGTCGAGATAAAAGTCCTCAAGCCGGAGAACCAAACCGCGCCCCACGTGTTCTATCTGGGGCTGGATGACGCCTTCGTCACGCCGCTGCCGGGGCGGGCGCAGGTCGCCTTATGGGGAGAAAGACGATGAGCCGCCAACTGATGATCGCAGAAGTGCTGAGCCAGCCGCAGGCGGTGAGCTGGCTGCCGTGGGCCGTACAATATTTCTTCTTTATCGGCATCGCCGCCTGCGCCGCGCTGCTGGCCTGCGTGTGGCGCTGGCGCGGTGGAGATAACGCCGCGCATCTGGAGCGCATGGCGCTGTTTATCGGGCTGACGTGCGCCATTACCGCGCCGCTGGCGTTGACCGCCGACCTGCATCAAACCGCCCGTTTCTGGCATTTCTACGCCTACCCGACGCCCTGGTCGTGGATGCCGTGGGGCGCGCTGTTCTTGCCGCTGTTTACCCTGCTGATCGGCCTGTGGTTTATCGCGATTGAATTTACGCGGCTGACGGGCAGACCGGTTGCGCTGTTGCGTGGGATAGCACCCGCCTGCGCGCTGGTGGCTATCGGCCTGCTGTTGTACACCGGGCGAGAGGTTTCCATCGTGCGCGCCCGCCCAATCTGGTTCAGCTACGGGTTTCCGATCGTGATGTTCCTCAGCGCGCTGCAGGCGCTCTTGGCTTTGCTGCTGCTGGCGATGCGCGAACGGCCCGGTCAGCAGGCGCCGCTGGCGCGCGGGATGTTGCTGACACTGCTGCTGCTCGGCGGGGCGATCCTGCTGTGGGTATGCGGCGATACGTTATCCGGCGCGGCGGTACGCCACTGGCTGCAGACGCAGGCGATGGCGCGCCGGTATGCCGCAGGATGGATTGCGCTGTGGGGGCTGACGCTGGCGTGCGCCGCCTGGGCCGGCTATCGGCGCTTGCCGCGCGGCGGTGCGCCGCTGCTGGTGGCCGGTGCTCTGGTGCTGAGCTGGCTGATGCGCTGGACGCTGTTGATCGAGGTACAAACCATCCCGAAATACAGCGCGTCTAACTCCTCTTATAGCCTGCCGCTCGGCACCGACGGTTTGCTGGCGATCGTCGGCACCTTCGGCTTGTGGCTGGCGTTAATGATCATGGTGCGTGAAGCACAGGCGTTTTTACTGCGGAGAAAACAACATGGCTAAACTCACCCGGCGTCAGTGGTTGAAAGTGGGCCTGGCCTTCGGCGGATTGTCCGCTTTCGGCCTGAGCTATCGCGAAGTCGCCAAACGGGCGATCGACGGCTTGATTCACGGCACCTCAGGGCGGGTGACTCTGGATCGCATCAACGGCAACTCCCTGTCGCCCGAAGGGCGGGCAATGCCGGAATGGCAAGGCAATCCGCAGCAGGCCATCTCGATGACCCAGTGTTTCGGCTGCTGGACGCAATGCGGCGTGCGGGTACGGGTGGACAGGCAGACCGACCGGGTATTGCGCATTGCTGGCAACCCTTATCATCCGCTGTCTCAGGAACGGCACGTCGACTCTGCGTTGCCGCTGCAGGATGCGTTGGCGCAGTTGGGTGGCGAACGCGGCCTCGATGCCCGTTCCACCGCCTGCGCACGCGGCGCCACGCTGCTGGAGGGGCTTTACAGCCCGATGCGCGTGCTGGAGCCGATGAAGCGCGTCGGCAAACGCGGCGAGGGCAAGTGGCAGCGCATCAGCTTTGAGCAGTTGATCGCCGAAGTGGTGGAGGGCGGCAATCTGTTCGGCGAGGGGCATGTGGACGGCCTGCGGGCGATCCGCGATCTGGAGACGCCGATCGATGCCCGACGGCCGGGGCTGGGGCCGAAAGCCAACCAGCTATTGGTGACCAACGCCGGTGACGACGGGCGCGATAGCTTCCTGCGGCGCTTCGCCCAGAACAGTTTCGGCAGCAAAAACTTCGGCGCGCACGGCGCTTACTGCGGGCTGGCCTACCGTGCCGGTTCCGGCGCGTTGATGAACGATCTGGACAAGAACCCGCACGTGAAACCGGACTGGGAACAGGTCGAATTCGCGCTGTTTATGGGGACCTCACCGGCGCAGTCCGGCAACCCGTTCAAGCGCCAGGCCCGGCAATTGGCCAGCGCCAGATTGCGCAGCGAATTCCGTTATGCGGTGGTGGCGCCGGCGCTGCCGCTGACCACCACGTTGGCGGACGATCATGGCCATTGGGTCCCGATATTGCCGGGTACCGACTCGGCGCTGGCGATGGCGATGATCCGTTGGATCCTCGACCACCGGCGTTATCAGACCGATTATCTCGCCATCCCGTCTGAGGCCGCCATGCAACGCGCCGGCGAGAAGAGCTGGACCAATGCCACGCATCTGGTGATCGCCGAGAGCGAGCATCCGCGCGCGGGGCAGCACCTGACGCTGGCCGATCTCAACGGCACCGGGTCGGCGTCACCGCTGGTGGTCAACGGCGCGGGTGAGCTGGTGGCGGCCGAGACGTGCGACAGCGCCGAGCTGTGGGTAACCCGTACGGTGACGCTGTACGATGGCGCGCAGGTGGAGGTGAAAAGCGGCTTCCAGTGTTTGAAAGAGGCCGCCGACAAGCTGTCGCCGGAGGCGTACAGCCGGCAATGCGGTGTGCCGGTGGCACGCATCGCGGCACTGGCCGAGGCCTTTACCGCCCACGGGCGCAAGGCGGCAGTGATCGCCCATGGCGGGATGATGGCGGCGAACGGGTTTTACAATACCTGGGCGGTGATGATGCTTAACGTGCTGATCGGCAACCTGAGCCTGGCGGGGGGCGTGTTCGTCGGCGGCGGTAAATTCAACGGCTTCGCCGAGGGGCCGCGCTATAACCTGGTCGAGTTTCCTGGCCTGGTAAAACCGAAAGGGCTGAATATCGCGCGCAGCAAGGCCGCCTATGAAACCTCCGACGAATACCGCGAAAAAGTGGCGGCGGGCATTTCGCCCTGGCCGGCCAAAGCGCCCTGGTATCCGTTCGTCGCCGGGCAGTTGACCGAGCTGCTGACCTCGGCGCTGGCAGGGTACCCGTACGGGCTGAAAGCCTGGATCTCGAACATGACCAACCCCTTGTACGGTATCGCCGGGTTGCGCGGCGTGGCGGAGGAGCGGCTGAAAGATCCGGCGCGTTTGCCGCTGTTTATCGCTATCGATGCGTTTATCAACGAAACGACGGCGCTGGCCGACTATATCGTCCCGGACACCCATAATTTTGAGAGTTGGGGATTCAGCGCCCCCTGGGGCGGCGTCGCCAGTAAGACCACCACCGCGCGCTGGCCGATAGTGACGCCGGCGACTGCGCAAACGGCGCAAGGGCAGCCGATTTCCATGGAGGCGTTTTGCATTGCCATCGCCAAACGCCTGGCATTGCCGGGGTTCGGCGATCGCGCTATCGGCGACGGCCAGGGCGGGCTGCTGCCGCTCAACCGTGCGGAGGATTATTATCTGCGCGCCGCCGCCAACGTGGCGTTTGCCGGCAAGGCGCCGGTGCCGGCCGCGAGGGCGGACGAACTGGCGCTGAGCGGTGTCGATCGCTTGCTGCCGCAGCTGGCGCAGACGCTGCGCGCCGATGAGATCGACCGCGTGGCGTTTATCTACAGCCGCGGCGGCCGCTTCGCCGATCACGACAGCGGCCGCCGCGACGGCAGCGTGGGCAACCGCTGGGAGAAACCGCTGCAGATCTGGAATGCGGAAGTGGCGAAGCACCGGCATGCGATCACCGGCGAGCGTTTCAGCGGCTGCCCCACCTGCTACCCGGCGCGTTTGTCGGACGGCCGCGCGGTGGAAGCGCTCTACCCAGAACGGCAGTGGCCGCTGCGCCTGATGTCCTTCAAATCGAATGTGATGAGCAGCTCCACCGCGGTGATCCGGCGCCTGCACGACGTGAAGCCGGTGAACCTGGTGGCCTTGAACCCGGCGGACGGGGCGCGTTTCGGTATTCAACACGGTGATTGGGTGCGCATCAGCACGCCGGGCGGCAGCCGCGAGGCGCAGATCAGTTTGCTGGCGGGGGTGATGCCCGGCGTGATCGCGGTGGAACACGGCTACGGCCACCGGGAGATGGGGGCCAGCCAGCACTACCTGGATGGCGAACCGCTGGCGATGGATGAGAGCATCGCCGCCGGCATCAACCTCAACGATCTGGGGTTTGCCGATCCGACGCGCGAAGTGCCGAATACCTGGCTGGATTGGGTGACCGGTGCGGCGGTGCGTCAGGGTATTCCGGCGGCGATCGTCAAACTTTCCGCGTAAACGGCAGACGAAAAACTGAATTATTGAGGGTTAATTTATAGTTAATTCTATTCTTTAACCCAAAACTAAACAGTATGCCTGTTTTATGGCTTTCTTATGGGGTTTATTTTTTAAGTTTCCTATAAATACTTAATGCGCCGTAAACAAAAGAGCAGTAGGTGACAACGATAATCACAAATTTTGACAAATTCACGGGTGCAGAAAACCACGGTTGGTAACCAATTACCCCGGCGCCACTCAGAAAAAAAGAACCGGCCAGGATGGATAAAAACACAATTAATGAACTGATAATCCTTGTCACCGTCTTAGTCCTGTCTGATATTGTAGTGTTATGTTCTTGAAGGTAAAGTTAAACCTTACAAGAACCGCCTATTGAGTTGTTGCAATTATTTTTACTGCCTGCATTGCTACTCTGCCCCCCATTGGAACCTTGATTATTGACGCAACCGCCAGCTATTGCGCCGCCGACAAGCCCAACAGCGAGACCCGGAACTCCTCCGAGCGATCCTGCAATCATCCCACCGATAATGCCATTATTACAATTGGTTATGGCATCACCTTATTTTGAGTAATAGTTACCGTTGCTATTGTTACTTCCCCCACTTTTCCCGTTGCTAGTTCTGCCACCATTGTCAACACGGTCGCCGCCATTATTGCCACGGCCACCAGCAATATAATCCAGCATTGAAAAATCAATAACTTTCATAAACAACTCCTTTTGATTGCTAAGTTTATCTTGCATAAACCTTTGTAAGGATTTTTATGATTAGCTCTTTTCAGCGGGTAGTCAAATTTAAATTAATTGCTCATAGCTATCACGAAATATTATTGCATTAAGTATAAAAATATTTTATGAATTAACTCTTTTGTAGTGTAACTTGGCCGCAGCTGGTAGGCATTGTATTCATATTTATCATTTGCTTCGGTGCGCGTACCAAAATGAATGAATTAAGTTAGGCAACCGCATTAAAGGGGGGCTTAAAAGTAACAAAAAGGAATTCGCACTCATTATGCTACGGAGGGGCTTCGCGCCCTGTCATACTTCGATCAAAATATTACTGAGCGCCTGGCGGCTTTTGCTTGAGCAAGGCGAACCCTTGTCCGCACCAATTCCAATCTGGCTATATCAGGCGTTAATTTGGCCTCGGATTTCTCCAGCCGAACCATGCCATTGGTATGTTGCCGTATGATGCCGTCCAGCAGCATCGGTACGCGACAGGCTGCGAGTCAGAAGCAGGGGATGGGGATATACGCCACAGCCCCCCACACACTCGGCAATCATCAGATGGCAAATTCGCAGGACTCCAGCGGAGTAATGTCTCGCCATCGAACAGCGGCAAGAATGCCCGCCGGCTTCGCTCGCCGTGTTGCAGCGCGTTCGTGTCGCCGATGGGGGCGCTAGCGCCGGCACGTCGACCGCCCCGCCAGATCTTAACTGTTGGTTCTTTGCGCATCTTCGATGCTTGCCCTGCGGGCCGTTGCTAAAGCAACGTGGTCTCACTTCGTTCGGCTCAAACCTCCTTCGGAGATTCTCATCCTCTCAAAGTGCAGACGAAAAAAAACCTGCTGTAACAGCAGGTTTTCTTGAATTTTATCGGCATGAGAGGATTAAATAAAATAATGTAATTTATTGATTTTCATGAGTTTATGCAATTGTTTTTTATCTGTGTATGCCTAAGCGTATGCCTAAAAGTGAAAATCATCGCACCAGCGAAAAACTGTCCCGAGCCCCAACGTTTCAAGCGATAATAGTATTACTGTAAGCTAAAATGATTAAAATCGCTTTTAGAAGGAAAGGGATGATGAAAAACTGGTCAACGGAACATACGAAAGAGATCAAATCTTGTCTCGACATTGATACTTACCGCAAATTCGAAGAGCTTACGCTTATACGGTTCTATCATGAGCTATGGGCAAGGACGTTGTTCTTCAAAAGCTACAGAGAAAATTTTGAGAGCAAAGCTCTTATGGGATACTTCTCGAAAATCTTTAGTGGGAATCCTTTTCTTATAGAAGAGGAAAAGCTTGGGTATATGACTCCCGAAAACAAGTTGTTTCAACCTCCTCATTTCTTGCTTACTACAACAGATGATATTGCTCGATTAAGCATACTTTCTTTGAAAAGAGAAATGTATTTCTGGAATGGCGGGGATGGGTATGCTGTAAATAAAGAGCTTGAAGGAAAACCTGTCTCTGAGAGTATGCCAGATCAGTTTCCCCGGACAGTTATGTTTGAAATAGATTTAGCAAGTGGGACTGACGAGGAAATTGCTGAATCACTTAAGGCTGCACTACCTCAATGGCGAAAAATTAAGGGTATAGAAGAAAATCCCCTGGAGTCAGTTCGGTTTAGGTATGGAACTATCAAGAAACTGATCAACTATCGTGTAATACCTATGCTGGATATTCTGGTCTGGGCCGCCATTAAAAAGATCCGTGTCTCTGACGACAGACTATCCAGGTTGCTATATACATATGATGACGCAGAAAGTGAAATGAGACTACCCCAGCAGATCAAGGATACTGACCGACCTCTTGCCCTTAAAGCCTCAACAATTGACTTCATCAGGCAGTTTCATTTTTTTATAAACAAGAACAATCATTTGAAAAAAATGAAAATTTCTGATGTAATTAAACTTACAGATTAATGTTAATATAACATACCTTTATGTTTGGATATGACAACCTCAACTGGTTGTTTCTATTATAAAAATGTTCTTTTGGTTTTCGCTGGCTTACTATGAAATTTAAAATACGTAATTAATGCTCAAAAAGTATAGCAATTAAGAGAAATGCGAGGTTATCTTGGAATCTACTAAATATCAAGTTTTCCTGAGTTCCACATATTCTGACTTAGCAGAAGAAAGAGAAAGTATTATAAAAGCTATTTTGGAAATGTATCATATCCCTATTGGGATGGAGATGTTCAGTGCTGAAGATGAAGACCAGTGGGAAATCATCAGACGAACGATTGAAGTTAGTGATTATTATATTCTTGTTTTAGGTTTAAGATATGGTTCAAAAACATCAGATGGCATTAGTTTCACACAAAAAGAATATGAGTATGCCTTAGAAAGAAAGATACCTATTCTTGCGTTTGTCATGAAAGACAATGTGCCTCTACCAATAGATAGAAGGGACGATGATCTCTCAGAAATTAATGGATTTAGAGAATTAGTGTTAAGAAATTCAAAAATGGCTCAATTTTGGGAGACAAAAGACCAGCTTATAAAAAGCGTATCAATTTCATTGATGAAGCAGATCATGCAGAAACCTGGGATAGGATGGATTCGTGGTGATAAGGCAGATATCGATGGAGCTCTTTCAAAAGAGTTAACATCTTTGAGTAAAGAAAACAGAGAGTTACGAAAAAGAGTTTTGGATCTTGAATCAAAAATTTCATTTAGAAAGCCATCGGTCGATGTTTCCATAAATAAACCGACTATCGATGAAAATTTCAATTCATATGAAATCCTAACGATGCCTGATGTTTTGAGGTTACAAAATGTGCCATCACATTTACATGAGTATATCTCTGAAGATGACATAGAGAAATATAATAGGGAGATTCCAAGTCAAAATGAATTATTTAATTATAATAAAGAAATTGAAAGATTTTATAAGATAAATAATTATTCATCAGCACTTGAAATATTAGTGTCTAATATAGGAAGTATAAAAGCAACTAATGTATATATAGATATCGAATTTCCTGATGCTTTTTTAATTTATGAGAATGACGACACATTCAGTGAGCCTGAATCGCCCCTTCCAGTTAATCCTATAATTCGAGCGAAATCGGAATATAGTAAAAATAAATATATGCAAAATTCTGCATTATCCCGTTTACAGACACAGTTAGGTGGTGGTTATAGTGTGATGGATCGTTTTCCATCTTTGAATAATAATCTATCATTTCTGAGTAAAATTCCACCTATCAATCAAAAGTGGTGGACAAAACTTGATGGAAGAAAAATCACGATAAAAATTGATAATTTATTACACACGAGAGAGTCATCATTTGATGATGAATACATGATAGTTCCTTTAACAACAGGAAAGCATATGATTGAGGTCAGGATTATATGTGAGGAATATGAAGAAATAGAAACTAGATATATTGAAATTGATATATAAAAAATTATGTGATTAATAGTGTACACCTGATCCGACAGAAACTTGTAGAAATAATCGGTAACTGTCAGGTCAGGTCTGATCTAAAACAGTTGAATTAGTGAAATTTGTCAAGCTGAGTATTAACTATCATATCTTATAATTATCACTCATGTTAAGTTTTTAGGCTATAAGTTCAAGACCGCTTTAATTCTTTTGGTAAAAAGGCATCAATTTCGCTATCTGAAAAAGTCATATCCTCCAGTTCCTTTAGAGCCTTTTGCGCGGCTATATAAGCTTTGTAATTTGTGCTCGGAGAACCTGCGTATACAGACTGTAATTCTTTTGTGAGTTTATCTCTTTTTTCTCTTATTTTATCAAGGGATATATCCCCAATACGAATATCAGTCAACAATGAAAGATATTCTTCTCTTATAATCCATAGATCACAGCCAGCTTGCCGATGCTTTTGAGCTAGTTCTCCTAAATCATAATTTTTTGTATATGTATTTAAAATCAAAAGGATGGTTGAGAGGACAACACTGATAATAGCGCTAACGTTGCCCTTGTCAAAGAAAGTTGAAACTATTCCACCTGTAACTAATGCTGATACGACTATTTGCCATAATTTTATGTTTTCATGCTTACGGATGAGTATGTCAGCACATTTTTCATGAGTTTTATGGGAGTAAACGACCCGTCCGTAACATTCTCTTATCTGCCCTTCAAGGATTAAACGGTCTTCATTCATCACGGTTACCCTCGATTATTATTGGTACATGAATTCTATCTTTGGCAACGACAACTCCGTCTTTAACACAATAGCATTCGACAATGTGATCCCCACGAAAATTGGTGGACTCTATTTTTTGTCTCATCCCGGCATCTGCAACTATTTGTCCTCGAATATTATTTTTTCTCTTTGCCACTTCACCTCTATTCAATACTTTCCAGTATATATCATAAGGTTGTATAACTGAAATCTCTTTCACCTCAAACCTTAAATCCTTTTTATTTCGTAGAGGAATATGTCTTGAGATCATATCACGCAGAAAAAACTCTCGAAAACCATTTTGTTTCACTTCACAATCAATTTTTATGTTTTCTTTAATATCCACAGGGAATTTATCTTCGATAAATTCTTCTGTGTTTTTCCATGTTGCGTGGGTATGGATCGAAAAGGATGCCTTTGATACAGTTTCAGCTTTCGGGAACGGGCGACCATAGACCTTTTTCCATTTATCATTTTCATTCGATTGACCGTTAGCATCAATTGCTTCAAGACACAGATGGTATGCTTTTTTAGCTTTCTTTTGAAATTTTTTCTTAACTTTCACTCGTTGACGACTGCCAGGGGCTGAATACTCAGTCTGTTCTTCAATTTCATGAATATACTTGAAAAAATCTCTACTTAACCAATCATAATAGTGATAGCTCTTATCATCATACTCAGTTGTTGAGTTTAGAAAATTGTATACCAGAGTATCAATCAGAAGCCCTCCCATAGCTAAGCCATGTTTGTTACGCCATGCCCTTATCATTTTACATAGCCGACGGAGGTTGCTATTTTTGTTTGCGTCAAGGTTATTTATAGCTGTCATTTCAGCTCTGGGCTTCGTTATTTTCCAACTGCCACCGTTTTTCGTGTCAGGATATTTATAACTACAATCCTCTTGTTCAAAAACAGGCTGAACTTCAACATGGAAATTGGTATAAGTTACAGTAACGACAAGTCTGTCCACACGAACTTTCGTCGTCGGATACCTTTTTAATATCGCTGATTTGACATCTTGAAGTAGTTCTAATTGTTTACCGTCTTTGTAATTATCCCATTTTGATTTAGGCATAATATATAGCATATCTAGATCTGAAATACCTCTGATTCCCGTTTTTCTCCCAAATGAACCCACTTGTAAAGTATTTGCTGTATTAGATTCGGTATCTCTGAACTGTTTGTTTAAAGCAGTGGTTAACTCACCATAGCGAGAGCTGATTGTTTCTGCATTATTGATAGATAAATTTGATATAAACCCTGAAAACATTTCAGATATAGTCATCGAATGAACTCCTCACTCTTAGATTTTTTGTTTATGTACGCTAAGGGTTTGCTACAACTTCACTTTGGATTTATGCTGTATGAATAAACAGTTATCTTAGCATAACTTAATCGAACGTTCAGGTGTTTATTTTTATTCATTAACATAATGATCTATAGTTATTTTTATGTAATATGCCCTCTGATCCTACTTGGCGGCACTCCCTACAGAAAAGGCATAAAAACGGCATTTCGGTTTTTTTCGTGATCGCCGTATTTACATCAACGAAGGAAAGAACGCAAGTTAATCAATCTGTATCTAATTGATTAACATAGAATATGTCATCAACTTCCGCTCCTGGCAGAAAGCTGCCATATACAATAAGTTGAGGGGACGCTGTGAGCGAGAAGCGGAAGCTCACAATTGTCGCTACAGCCGATAGGGGCACTACTAACATTGGCGTATCGTATTGAAAGGGGACAGGTCACCTCGGTCGTACACTCGAATTTATTAAACTGGTTCAGGATAAGCGTGACAATAATCGTTCGCAGGCAATACCTGCCGGTGATGGCCCATCACGGCGACGTAGAAAACCAGCAGAAAAGAAATCCCAACGTTCGCTGAATGGTGACGATATGCTCAATGCGTTGAAGACATTACAGTCACGTTCTGAGGAAATGTTTGGTACAAGGTAATAGCTTCAGTGTTATGATATTTAAGGAGAATCTAAGTGAATCTCCAAAGTTTTAATCCAGTAGCATCCATATTGTCAGAAACTAAAAATGGTATATAAGAAAGGTGAAAATAGATGAAATTGAATCCTGAAAAATACAATAGAAAAATCACTCTATTATGTCCTGTATGCGGGAACTCAGAAATGGAACATGCCGAAGACTCGGAGATCGTCAAATGCATAGGATGCGGAAAAATACTCACTAACGATGAGTTAATCCAAGAAAATGGCGTAAGTATTGATGCGCATGTTAATGAAGTAAAAGAAGAATTGACGAAGGATATACAAAAGCAGTTTAACGACATGCTGAAGAAAGCTTTTAAGGGAAGTAAAAACATAAGGATCAAATAATGACTACAAGTGACGTCATCGCTTTAGGAGCGCTTGCAGTATCAATCTACACCATCATATCATCCGAGCTTAAATCAAGAAAAAGCGATAGAGAACAAAAGGTTATTAAAGATGAGCAAGATAGATTGCGTAAGTTGCTTCTGGAAAAAGAAACAAAGTCAGCTATCAATGAAATGAAGGCTGAGCTTGGTGCTCGCTTGGTAAAAATATCCAGAAACAATTACAGGCTAAAAATATACAATAGAGGCAAAGTCGAAGCTAGGAATATAGAAATTCACTTTCCTGATAATGACGGTGATGAATACCTTGTAATATCGGATGTAGAAGACAAGTTCCCATATGAGATACTGCATCCGCAACACGGAATTGAGATCATCGCGGGACTAAGTTTCGGTAGCAAAACTAAATATCGAATAAAACTCATATGGGATGATGATTATAAGAGGAGAAATGAAGAGGAGTTTTTCATTTCAATATGAATTAACTCACTCAATGACTGTATGCTAAAAAGGCCGCTGTGGAAGATATTTCTCAGCAGCCTTTTCAACTTTGCTGGCTGACCTGCTCCCCGTTGATTAATACACCGCGATGTTAGTAATGTCTTCATAAGCCACATGAGGACATCCCCATGAAGAAGCGTTTTTCCGACGAACAGATCATCAGTATTCTTCGCGAAGCGGAAGCTGGAGTTTCTGCCCGTGAGCTCTGCCGTAAGCACGCCATTTCCGATGCCACTTTCTACACCTGGCGCAAGAAGTTTGGTGGCCTGGAAGTTCCTGAGGTGAAGCGGCTTAAATCTCTTGAAGAGGATAACGCCCGCCTCAAGAAGCTTCTTGCCGAAGCCATGCTGGATAAGGAGGCACTTCAGGTGGCTCTGGGGCGAAAGTACTGACGACAGGCCAGAAGCGGGAAGCCGTTGAGTTTATGTGTGATGCGACCGGTCTGTCGCAACGTCGTGCCTGCAGGCTTACAGGTTTGTCCCTGTCGACCTGCCGCTATGAGGCTCAGCGTCCGGCAGCTGATGCGCATTTATCAGGGCGCATCACTGAGCTGGCACTGGGGCGCAGGCGTTTTGGCTACCGCCGCATCTGGCAGCTGTTGCGTCGGGAGGGCCTTCACGTCAATCACAAGCGGGTATACCGTATTTACCACCTTAATGGACTGAGCGTAAAACGCAGACGACGCCGTAAAGGGCTGGCAACCGAACGGTTTCCGTTTCTGCGCCCGGATGCGCCGAACCTGACATGGTCGATGGATTTCGTTATGGACGCACTGGCCAACGGTCGGAGGATCAAGTGCCTGACCTGTGTGGATGATTTCACGAAGGAGTGTCTGACGATCACCGCGGCTTTCGGTATTTCAGGCGTTCAGGTCACGCGTATTCTGGACAGCATTGCGCTGTTTAGGGGCTATCCGGCGACAATAAGAACCGATCAGGGTCCGGAATTTACCTGCCGCGCGCTCGATCAATGGGCCTTTGAGCATGGTGTGGAACTACGGCTTATCCAGCCAGGTAAGCCAACGCAGAACGGATTTATTGAGAGTTTTAACGGACGCTTTCGCGATGAGTGTCTGAATGAACACTGGTTCAGCGATATTCTTCATGCCCGGAAAACGATTAATGACTGGCGGCAGGATTATGACGAGTGCCGTCCCCATTCATCGTTGGATTACCAGACACCAGCTGAATTCGCAACGGACTGGCGAAACAGGAAATATGAAGAAAAACCAACCGACATTACTAACTGAAGGTTGTATCTAATCCTGGGGGCAGGTCATTCCTCCGATAGGCTTTTTGCCGATAGGCTAATTTCTGCTAGATACATTTAAGGCAGAATGCACTGTAGATGCTTCCCCCCCTAGTCCCCCTTATCCCCCCGTAGACAATCCTTCCCTACAAATTTAATGACCCCGTGTCTCATGTAGTCTGTATTACTTGCTTTACCTTCAATGCGTTAGGTTGATTCGTTCACATTGCGTTAGTGCATATGGCATGTAGCGCAGCCTGTAGCTGCCTATGAGCATAGCGAATAGGAGGAGACTGGAGCAGGGCGACAGGCGAGACAGGGGAAGGAACTTGTGACGCTCCCTGTTAACCGTCATGGATTGATATGAGCATGTGCATTTGGCTATTGCACATGTGCAGTGTTCTGCATAAAGTAAAGGGGCTAACCTTTCGATTAACCCCTTGACCTATTTGGAATGTTTGGTCGGCATGAGAGGATTCGAACCTCCGACCCCCGACACCCCATGACGGTGCGCTACCAGGCTGCGCTACATGCCGACGCTATGAAAAATCATACTACCGATTCCCGATGTTAATGCAAGCGCCTCGCCACTTGATTGCTTTAGTTTTAAGCAGTTAGTTGGCGATAAAGCGTTTTACATCGGTCAACACCTGCAACAGCAGAGCAAGCTGCGGTTTCTCGTCTTTTATTTCATCGCCGTTCTGATCGTAGACGCGATAGTTGCCGCTGTTGTCCAGCATCAGCGTTTGTGTCGGCGTGGTGATCACCAGCTGGTTGCCATCGCCGGTGGCGATCCAGTTGTTGCGGCGCTGGGCGGTGAACAGATCCTCGCCCTGCGAATAGTCTTTCGGCGCGGTTTGCACGTGCAGCAGGCGTTGCATCAAGGTGCGCATGACGTCGTTATGGCCGGTCAGCTTGCTGATGGTCTGCGCCGGGGTGCCCGGCCAGTGGATCACCAACGGCACCTGCAGTTGCGCCTGGTTGAAGGCGGTGCCGGCGCCCCATTGGCCTTTGCCGCTGTCGTTGAACTCGACGCCGTGCTCGGCGGTGATCACCACCACGGTTTTATCCAGCAGGCCGCGCTGTTTCAGCGTGTCCAGCACCCGGGCTATCTGAGCATCCACATCTTGCGCGCCGGTGCGGTAGCGCCGAATAAAGTCGGCAGGAACCGGTTTTTTGTCGCCTTCGGTCGGCTCGGCGCCGCTGAAGTTGATATAGGAGAACCACGGCTCTTTGCTACCCTGGTCCGCCAACCAACGTTGCCATTGCTGGGTGGTCTGGGCGTCGCTTTGCGGCGCCGGCGTTGGCAGCGAGAAGTCGGTCAACAGAGCCTGGCGGTACAGGCTGGCATTGAAGCCATCGGAGGAGAACAGCCCCAGCTGGTAGCCCCGATCGCCTAGCGCATTGATCAGTGCCGACGGCTTACGGCCGGCGAGCACGCTGTCCAGATAGGTCGGGGAAATGCCGTAGAACAGGCCGAACAGCCCGGTATCGGCATGGTTGCCCGAACTGTAGTGATCGCTGAAACGCACGTTTTCCTGGGCGAAGCGGGTCAGGGTTGGCATGTCCTGCGCCACGTCTTTGGCGCGAATGCCGTCCACTACGATCATCAGCAGGTTATAGTCGCTGCCTTTATCGCCGTAGCTGAGATCGCTGAGCGGATACTCTACCGACACCGCTTCCGGGTTGCCCTGTTGCACCAGACGGCGCTCATACTCTTGCTGGTCGAGCAGGCCGTGTTTCTCGAGGAACTTGCGCGCGGTCATCGGGTACGAGAGCGGCAGGTTGGCTCGCTGCATGGTGATCGGGCGATAGAAGTTGGCGTCGGCCCAGATATAAATCAGGTGCGACGCGAAAAAGGCGCTGATAAACAGCGCCGCCAGCGGCTTGCCGAAGCGGCGGCGGTTCAGGCTGCGCAGCTTCTGCCAGCTCCAGGTGCCGAACAGCATCTCCACCAGGAAGATCACCGGCACGCAGATAAACATCAGCTGCCAGTCGCGCGAAAGCTCGCTTTGATCCGGGTTGACCACCAGATCCCACACCACCGGATTGAGGTGCAGGTGGAAATGGGAGAACACTTCGCTGTCGACCAGCAACAGCGTGAGCCCGATGGTGGCCAACGCGGCGGAAATAAATCGCAGCAGCCGCTGCGACATCACCACGAAGGTGAGCGGGAAGATCACCAGCAAATAGCCGGCGAACACGATAAAGCTGAAATGCCCCAGCAGGCTGACAAAGGCATAGACCCGGCCCAGCAGGGATGCGGGCCAGTCGGTGACAAACAGGTAGCGGCTGCCCAGCCCAAGGGCGAGCAGGATGTTGAATAAGGCGAACCAGTGCCCCCAGCTGATCATCTGGGAGACTTTTTCACGATAACGCTGACGGTTTGTCACCATAAGTCAATATTAATGTGCTTTATCTTCACGGACAGAAGCCTGCAAGGCTTCCGCGAACGATCTCGCCAGGGTTTTCCGCTGCGCGGGGGCAACGCTGGTGTTGATCAAATTAGTGACCATGTTGCCCAGCACCATCAGGGAAAGATCGGTGGGGGTATGGTGTTTTTCCAGAACATTGACCAGCTCTGAGAGCAGTTGTTCAACGTGTTCGTCACTGTAACGGGATGATTGTGGCATAAAATTGCGCTTAGTAATCTGCAAAGTGCCCTATCTTACCGTATAGGGCAGTGATTTTCCGCTCTTTTATCACTTCCTGTCATTCGGGAAATTGTTCGCCCGCGCCGGGGCGGGGCCCCGCTGCGCCTTTCCGGTTGGCCACAGCTTTTTAGTATTGCAGGGCGGGGTCTTCAGTGTTTGAATACGCGCCTAAAGAACAGGAGGATTTATCATGAGTCTGGATATCGACCAGATCGCTCTGCACCAATTGGTGAAACGCGACGAGCAAACGCTGGACGTGGTGTTGCGTGATACCTTGCTTCCCACCAACGCGGCGGTGGAAGAAATGATGACGGAACTGCATCGCGTCTACAGCGCCAAGAGCAAGGCCTTGGGCCTGTTCAACGAAGGCAGCGAACTGGCGGAAGCGCTGCGCACTTGCCGCAAGGACGATAAGGACTTTCTGGCCTTCAGCCGCGCGGCGACCGGCCGCCTGCGCGACGAACTGGCGAAGTATCCGTTTGCCGAAGGCGGCGTGGTGCTGTTCGGCCAATACCGTTATCTGGCGGTGGAGTACTTGCTGATCGCGGTGCTGAACAGCCGTAACAGCATGCGCGTCAACGAAGAGCTGGATATCAACACCACGCACTATCTGGACATCAACAACGCCGATATCGTCGCGCGCATCGATCTGACCGAATGGGAAACCAACCCGGAATCGACCCGCTATCTGACCTTCCTGCGCGGGCGCGTAGGCCGCAAGGTCGCCGACTTCTTCATGGATTTCCTGGCGGCGTCCGAAGGGTTGGACACCAAGGCGCAAAACCGCGGGCTGCTGCAGGCGGTGGACGACTACTGCGCCGATGCGCAGTTGGACAAGAACGAGCGCCAGTCGGTGCGCCAACAGGTGTACAGCTACTGCAACGAACAGCTGCAGGCGGGCGAAGAGATTGAACTGCAGGCCCTGTCGCAGGAGCTGTCGCCGGTCGGTGAGAAAGACTTCATGCAGTTCTCCAGCGAGCAAGGGTATGAGTTGGAGGAAAGCTTCCCGGCGGATCGCGGCACGCTGCGCCAGCTGACCAAATTTGCCGGCAGCGGCGGCGGCATCAGCCTGAATTTCGACGCCATGCTGTTGGGCGAGCGCATTTTCTGGGATGCGGCCACCGACACGCTGACTATCAGAGGCACGCCGCCGAACCTGCGCGATCAGCTGCAGCGCCGGACCGGCAGCGGCAAGTAAGCGCGCCGGATCGCAGACAATAAAAAACGCCGCAATTGCGGCGTTCTTTATTTCGGCGTCCCGAAAGGTTCGAAAACGTAGCGATTAAACGCGAACGAAGTCGATGTGAGCCAGTTTTGGCTTGAACGGGTGACGCTGTACAGCCTGAACCTTAACTTTGGTTTCTTTACCGTCGATAACCAGAGTTACTGCTTCGCTGTAGAATTCTGGTTTAGCTTCCATGTTCTTAACAGAATCATGGTCCAATTCGATGGAAACTGCAGCTTCTTTGCCACCGTAAACGATAGCTGGGAATTTGTTTGCTGCACGCAGGCGGCGGCTCGCACCTTTACCCTGGTCTTTACGTACTTCTGCATTGATAGTGAACATTGTTTTTTCTCTTAAAAGAAAATTTACCCTGCTACAGGCGACCCAAGTAGCAAGTTCGGGAATCCGCTTTAACGCTGGGCAGGCCCAGGTAAAGCGCGCGGCATTTTAACGGAAAGCCGCCTGCAGGGCAACGAAAACCTGTCCAGATTGGGGACCGTTCGCTCAGGTCAATTGATTGGCGCGGCGGAAACGGCCTTGATAATCGAACACTTTCTCGCGCACCTGCCAAAACTGGCCGCGTTTGCGCGCCACCACGAAATCCGGATGGCGCAGCGCCTGTTGTTGCGCCAGCACGTCGGCGGCGGTGTGCCAGGCGAACGGCACGCCCGGCGCGCGCTGGTGCGGGCGCAGGAACAGCATCTCGAAGGCTTTGCGCTGCGCCGGCGTCTGCAGGCGGAAGCGCTCGCTGGTGCTGGTGCCGTCCTCGTCGTAATAGGTGGCCTTCAGCCATTCGCCCTTGTCATCGCGGCCGCTCTGCAGTTCCATGCCGCCGCAGCGCAGCACCAGCGCGTCTTTCAGCTTCAGCGCCGCCTTCAGCATGTCATCGGGATCGACCAGCACCTCCTGACACTGATGGCAGCGGCGTGCGGCGATGTCGTTCTCCGCGCCGCAGTGCGGGCAGCTCTTGAACCGGAAGCGGTAATCGCACTGTTCGCGGTGGCCGTCGTCGTCTTCCAGCCAGCCCTGACAGCGGCGGCCGTAGTGCTCGATGATATCGCCGTTCTCGGTGCACTTGCCCCAGAACAGATTGGCGAAGCCGCAGGCCGGGCAGAACACCTGCACCGGCTGGCTGTCGCCGTGCGGCTTGCTGACGCCGACCTCAGGCGTAAACAGATCGTGCGGGTTGCCGGCATAGTCGAGGATCAGACAATCCTCCTTGCCGGGCGCCAGCCGCAGCCCGCGGCCGACGATCTGCTGATACAGGCTGACGGACTCGGTCGGGCGCAGGATCGCGATCAGATCGACGTGCGGCGCGTCGAAACCGGTGGTCAATACCGCTACGTTGACCAGATAGCGCAACTGCTGCTGTTTGAACGCCTCGATCAGCGCATCGCGCTCGGCGGGCGGCGTTTCTGCGCTGACCAGCGCGGCCTCGCCGTTCGGCAGCAGGCCGTGGATCTCGCGGGCGTGCTCGACGGTGGCGGCGAAGATCATTACCCCTTTGCGATCGTCGGCGTACTCCACAATCTGGCTGATAATGTGCGGCGTGACGCGGTTTTGCCGCTTCAGCTCGCGGTTCAGATCCGCTTCGCTGAACAGGCCGTTGCTTCTGGCCTCCAGCCGGCTGAAATCGTACTGTACAATCGGCATGTCCAGCCGCTCAGGCGGCACCAGGAAGCCGTTCTTAATCATATAGCGCAGCGGCAGCTCATAGATGCAGTCGCGAAACGGGCTGGCGCCGTCGCCGCGGGTAAAACCGTGGTAGTGATACTGGTAAATCCAGCCCTTGCCCAGACGATAGGGCGTGGCGGTCAACCCCAGCAGCCGCAGCTGCGGGTTGGTTTTCTGCAAATGCTGGATGATTTGTTGGTACTGGCTGTCGTCGTCGTCACTGATGCGGTGGCATTCATCGACGATCAGCAGCGAAAAGGCGCCGTCGAACAGCGGCAGGTTGCGCGCCACCGACTGCACGCTGCCGAACACCACTTTGCCGGCGCTCTCTTTTTGTTGCAGACCGGCGGCGAAGATGTCCGCCTCCAGGCCGTAGGCGCAGTATTTGGCGTGGTTTTGCGCCACCAGTTCCTTGACGTGCGCCAACACCAGCACCCGCCCACGGGCTCGCTTCGCCAGTTCGGCGATCACCAGGCTTTTGCCGGCGCCGGTCGGCAGCACGATCAGCGCCGGTTCGGGACGCCGCCGGAAATGGTTGATGGTGGCTTCGACCGCTTCCAGTTGGTAGGGGCGTAGGGTAAAGGCCATAAAATGAACGCCGTAGAGTGGAATGGGCCGCCGGGTACAGGTCTTGTCGCCCCCGTTCCCACAGAAACAGCGACATTTTACGCCCCGGGCGGCCGAAAAATTTCTACTATTATGCCTTCTGCGCACGCGCGGTGCGAGAAGCGTGAAAATTACCTCTGTCGGGCAACGCGTTGTGTCGCTATACTTGTGTGACAGCAATCGCTGTTCCCCCACGCGATTCCCCCCCTGAACCTGCTATTTGCACCCGGTGCAACGGCGGGCGTCATATTTTGGCAATACGATCAATGCGATCATAACAACGACAGGCAAAGCAGATCCCATGCGATTGGACAAGTTTTTATCTCAGCAGTTAGGCATCAGCCGTGCGCTGGTCGCGCGCGAACTTCGGGCTAAACGCGTCACCGTGGACGGTGAGGTAGTGAAGAGCGGGGCTGTCAAACTGACCCCGGAGCAAGAAGTGGCGTTCGACGGCAATCCGCTGCAGCAGCAGAACGGCCCGCGCTATTTCATGCTCAACAAACCGCAGGGCTACGTCTGCTCTACCGACGATCCCGATCATCCGACGGTGCTGTATTTCCTCGATGAGCCGGTCGCGTACAAGCTGCACGCCGCCGGGCGGTTAGATATCGACACCACCGGGCTGGTGCTGATGACAGACGACGGTCAATGGTCGCACCGTGTCACGTCGCCGCGCCACCACTGCGAGAAAACCTATTTGGTCACGTTGGAGCACCCGTTGGCGGAAGACACCGCGCAGCGTTTCGCTGAAGGGGTGCAACTGCACAACGAGAAAGATCTGACGCGGCCGGCGACGCTGGAGCAGGTCGACGAGCACGTGGTGCGCTTGACCATCAGCGAAGGGCGCTACCACCAGGTGAAGCGGATGTTCGCCGCCGTCGGCAACCGGGTGATCGCGTTGCACCGCGAGCGCATCGGCGCCATCGTGCTGGATGACGATCTGGCGCCGGGCGAATACCGCCCATTGACAGAAGAAGAGATCGCCAGCGTGGGCGCGCCGCACCTGCAGGACTGATAACCGATCATTGATTGCGGCCGATTAAGGAGTCGTGGAACGTGCAACAGAACCGAACCTCTCATCTCGGTTTGATTTTCATTCTGGGCCTGTTGTCCATGCTGATGCCGCTGGCCATCGACATGTACCTGCCCAGCATGCCGGTGATCGCCGCCCAGTTTGGCGTCGAGTCCGGCAGCGTGCAGATGACGCTCAGCGCCTATATGCTCGGCTTCGCCTTCGGGCAGCTGTTCTATGGGCCGATGTCGGACAGCCTTGGCCGCAAACCGGTGATCCTGTGGGGAACGCTGATCTTCGCCATCGCCGGCTGCGCCTGTGCCATGGCGCAGTCGATCGATCAACTGATCGGGCTGCGTTTCCTGCACGGTTTGGCGGCGGCCGCCGCCAGCGTGGTGATCAACGCCCTGATGCGCGATATGTTCACCAAGGATGAGTTCTCGCGCATGATGTCGTTCGTCATTCTGGTGATGACCATTGCGCCGCTGCTGGCGCCGATGATCGGCGGTGCGCTGCTGCTGTGGTTCAGCTGGCACGCCATCTTCTGGACCATGGGCGCCGCGGCGCTGATCGGTTCGCTGCTGGTGGCCTTGTTCATCAAGGAGACGCTGCCGAAAGAGCGGCGCCAGCGGTTCCACCTGCGCACTACGCTGGGCAATTTCGGTTCGCTGTTCCGCCACAAGCGAGTGCTGAGTTACATGTTGGCCAGCGCCTTCTCGTTTGCGGGCATGTTCTCGTTCCTCAGCGCCGGGCCGTTCGTCTACATCGAACTGAACCACGTTTCGCCGCAGCATTTCGGTTACTATTTTGCGCTGAACATCGTCTTCCTGTTCCTGACGACGCTGATCAACAGCCGCAACGTGCGGCGCTTCGGCGCGGTCAAGATGTTCAAGCTGGGGCTGCTGGTACAGCTGGCGATGGGGCTGTGGCTAATGGCGGTGAGCACCGTGGGCCTGGGCTTCTGGGCGCTGGTGATCGGCGTTGCGGTCTATCTGGGGTGCATCGCGATGATCTCCTCCAACGCCATGGCGGTGATCCTGGATGATTTTCCGCATATGGCGGGCACCGCTTCTTCCCTGGCCGGCACGTTGCGCTTCAGCATCGGTGCGCTGGTGGGGGCGGTGCTGTCGATGGCGCCGGGCAAAAGCGCTTGGCCAATGGTCACCTCGATGGCGCTGTGCAGCATCGTGGCGGTGCTGTTCTATGTTTACGCCAGTCGGCCGCGCGATCGCGCAGCCTGACGTTCTCCCGATTCGGGGCGTGTCGCTCCGCATCGTCACGGGGTTGCGCCCTGCCATTTCAGGGTGCAACCGGCAATGAAAAATTTGTTGCTAAATATACGCAAGCTAATCAACTGGCCACTTTCTCACCTGTGTGCTTTTTGTTAAAAAATTCCGCCGTCGTGCCGCCCAATATTCCCCGGGAGGCGCGGCGCGCTGTCGGCTGAGCCGCGCGGGGGGTTTGTATTAGGATTGATGTAAATCAAGGTATTAGCAGCGGTGGCGGCGCTAACGTGACGGGTAAGATGTTTCTTCATTGTAAAAATATGGCGACGAAAAAGTAGTCGCATTGCAAGAAAAAAGAGTTGAGATCGCTGCGGGAAAGGGTTACATATAACGCAAAAATGCGAGCTGAGTCGCAAAATGCCGTGAAATAACACCGCACGGCGCGCCAAAAAGTGGCACGGCATCGGCAAGCACGGGGTCAGGTTAATGGCTTGCGGCAAAATTTACATTTAAATAACATTTGTGCGCGGCAGAGTCGGGAGTCAACGGCTATAACTTAGTAACCCTGTCAGGTAAAAGTGTTTCACCTTTTCAAACTAGGGATTTCATGTGGAGAGTATCCAACTTTCGGTAGTGCATCGCTTGCCGCAAAGTTATCGTTGGCTATCCGGTTTCACCGGCGTGAAGGTCGAACCGATTCCGTTTAACGGAATAGACGAAGATAACAACCTGATTGGGCTGAAGCTGCTCAGCCATGAAGGGGCCGAGGCCTGGCAGGTCATGCAACAGCTCAATCTGTCGCTGCAGGAGATTCAGGTCGACTGTGCGATCGTCGAATGGGAAGGGGAACCTTGCCTGTTCGTGCAGCGCAGCGACGAGAGCGCCACCATGTGCCGGCTGAAAAACGTCGGTGCCGCGATCGCCGAACCACTCAGCGCGCAATACCCCTTCTGAATTCGCCGCTAATCCGCCAACTGCAGCAGTTGACGGGTATAGTCGGCTGCGGGCGCCGCGAAAATCGCCCGGCAGTCTCCCTGTTCAACCACTTCCCCCTGTCGCAGTACGATGACCTGGTGACATAGCGAACGCACCACCTGCAGGTCATGGCTGATGAACAGATAAGCCAACCGGTGGCGTTGCTGCAGCGATTTCAGCAGCGTCAGGATCTGCGCCTGCACCGATTTATCCAGTGAAGAGGTTGGCTCGTCGAGGATCAGCAGCTGCGGTTGCAGGATCAGCGCGCGCGCGATGGCGATACGCTGGCGCTGGCCGCCGGAAAACTCGGTGGGATAGCGGTGGCGAAGCTGCGGATCCAGGCCAACTTCCCGCAACACCTCGATCACGCGTTGTTCCCGCTGCTCGGCGCTAAGCCGCTGGTGCACTTCCAGCCCCTCGGCGATGATCTGCTGCACGTTCAGGCGCGGATTCAGGGCGGAATAAGGATCCTGGAAGACGATTTGCATTCGGCTGCGGTAGGGCAGCATCTGCTTCATCGTGAGCGGGTGCAGTGGTTCGCCGTCGAACCAGATGGCGCCCTGCGAGGCCAGCAGACGCAACAACGCAAGCCCGGTGGTGCTTTTACCCGAGCCGGATTCTCCCACCAGCCCCACGCTTTCCCCGGCGCGCAGCTCGAAACTCAATGATTTCAATGCATAGTGATAATCCACCGTGCGGCGCAGCAGGCCGCGCCGGATAGGGAAGCGCACCTGCAGATCTTCCACCTTGAGCAGCGGCCGCTCGTCGCCGGGGCGCGCGGTGGGTAGCGGCAGCGGCTCACCGACGTCTTCGGCGGCCAGCAGCTGCTGTGTGTAGGGATGCTGCGGCCGGCTGAACAGCTGCGCGCGGCCGTTTTGCTCTACGCAGCGCCCCTGGCGCATCACCGCCACGTTGTCTGCCAGGCGGCGCACGATATTCAGATTATGGGTGATGAACAGCAACCCCATGCCCATCTCCTGCTTCAATTCTTGCAGCAGCGTCAGGATCTGCGCCTGGATAGTCACGTCGAGCGCGGTGGTGGGTTCGTCGGCGATCAGCAGTTTCGGGCGGGTCAACACCGCCATGGCGATCATTACCCGCTGGCGTTCGCCGCCGGACAGCTGGTGCGGATAGTCCTGCAGCCGTTTTTTGGCCTGACGGATGCCGACGCGCTCCAGGCATTCGACGATCTCTGCGGCGGCTTCGCGCTGCAGGCCGCGGTGCAGCATCAGCACTTCCGCCAGCTGTTTCTCGATGGTGTGCAGTGGGTTAAGCGACACCATCGGTTCCTGAAAGATCATCGCGATCTGATTGCCGCGCACCTTGCGCAGGTCAGTCTCCGGCGCATGC
This sequence comes from Serratia sp. Z4, assembly GCF_009900725.1. Classification (NCBI taxonomy): domain Bacteria; kingdom Pseudomonadati; phylum Pseudomonadota; class Gammaproteobacteria; order Enterobacterales; family Yersiniaceae; genus Serratia; species Serratia sp. Z4. The sequence continues at coordinate 1,007,230 of NZ_JAAABD010000002.1, read as the reverse complement.
AGCAACGACTCGCCGTTGAACAGAATATCGCCGGCAGGGTAAACCACCGGCGGCGCGGGCAGCAGACGCAGTATCGACAGGGCGGTGACGCTTTTGCCGGAGCCGGATTCCCCTACCAGCGCCAGCGTTTCCGCCGGCGCTATTTGCAGCGAGAGTTCGTTGACCACCGGCGTGACGGTGTCGCCCTGACGGAAGGCGATGCTGAGATCCTGAATAGCGAGCAAAGGAGTGGCCATATCAATGCGCCTTGCTGGGGTCAAAGGCGTCGCGCACCGCTTCGCCGATAAAGATTAATAACGACAGCAGCACTGCCAATACCAGGAAGGCGGTGATGCCGAGCCACGGCGCCTGCAGATTGTTTTTGCCTTGCAGCAGCAATTCGCCGAGCGACGGCGAGCCTATCGGCAGACCGAAACCGAGGAAATCGAGCGACGTCAGGGTGGTGATCGAGCCGCAGAGGATAAACGGCAGGAAGGTCAGCGTCGCCACCATGGCGTTGGGCAGCATATGGCGGGACATGATTACCCGATCCGGCACGCCCATGGCGCGCGCGGCGCGGATATAGTCAAAATTGCGGGTGCGCAGGAATTCGGCGCGCACCACGCCCACCAGGCTCATCCAGCCGAACAGGATGGTGATGCCGAGCAGCCACCAGAAATTGGGCTGGACGATGCTCGACAGCAGAATGATCAGAAACAGCGTCGGCATGCCCGACCACACTTCGATAAAGCGCTGCCCCCACAGATCGAAACGCCCGCCGTAATACCCCTGCGTCGCGCCGACGCACACGCCGATCAGGCTGGAAAACAGCGTCAGCGCCAGACCGAACAACATCGAAATGCGAAAACCGTACAGCACCCGGGCCAGCACGTCGCCGCCGTTGCTGTCGGTGCCCAGCAGGTTGTGCCGCGAAGGCGGCGAAGGGAAGGGCACCTCGGTGGCGAAGTTGATGGTGTCGTAACTGAAGCGGATCGGTGCCCAGACCGCCCAGCCGTGCCGTTCGATCTGCCGCTGCACGAACGGATCCTGATAGTCGGCTTCGGTATTCAGTTCGCCGCCGAAGGCGGTTTCGCTGTAGCTAATCATAAACGGCAGGTACAACCGGCCTTCATAACGCACCAACAGCGGTTTGTCGTTGGCGATCAGATCGGCGGCCAGGCTCAGGGTGAACAGCACCAAAAAGATCCACAGCGACCAGTAGCCGCGGCGGTTGCGGCGAAAACGCGCCCAGCGCGCCTGGTTGATCGGGCTAAGGCGGCTCATTGGCGGGCCTCGAAGTCAATGCGCGGATCGACCAGGGTGTAGGTGATATCGCTGAGGATATTCAACAGCAGGCCGATCAGGGTGAAGATATACAGCGTGCCGAACATCACCGGGTAGTCGCGCTGCAGCGTGGCGTCGTAGCCCAGCAGCCCCAGGCCGTTGAGCGAGAACATCACTTCAATCAGCAGCGAGCCGGTGAAGAACATGCTGATAAAGGTGGCCGGAAAACCGGCGATCACCAGCAGCATGGCGTTGCGGAACACGTGGCGGTAGAGGATTTTTTTCTCGTCCAGCCCCTTGGCGCGGGCGGTGGTGACGTACTGTTTGCGGATCTCGTCGAGGAATGAGTTCTTGGTCAGCATGGTCAGGGTGGCGAAACCGCCGATCACCGTCGCCAGCACCGGCAGGGTGATGTGCCACAGGTAGTCGGCGATCTTCGCCGGCCATGAGAGGGTGTCGAAGTTGCTCGATACCAGGCCGCGCAGCGGGAACCAGTCCAGGTAGCTGCCGCCGGCGAACAGCACGATCATCAGAATGGCGAACAGAAAAGCCGGAATGGCGTAGCCGATGATAATCAGCGTGCTGCTCCAGGTATCGAACGCGCTGCCGTTGTGGACGGCCTTGCGGATGCCGAGCGGGATCGACACCAGATAGATGATCAGCGTGCTCCAGAGGCCCAGTGTGATGGAGACCGGCAGGCTCTGGCCGATCAGCTGCATCACCGAAGCGCCGCGAAACAGGCTGTCGCCGAAGTCGAAGCGCATATAGTTCCACAGCATGGTGAAGTAGCGCTCGTGCAGCGGTTTGTCGAAGCCGTAACGCTTAGTGATCTCGGCGATCACCTCCGGATCCAGGCCGCGCGAACCGCGATATTGGCCGTCGCCAGCCGCGATGCCCGTCCGGGCGTGGCCCAGGCCTTCGCCGACACCGCCGTTGCCAAACCCGCTGCCGTGCCCCAGCTCAATGGCGGCGATGGCCTGATCGACCGGACCGCCGGGGGCGATTTGCACGATAAAAAAGTTGATGGTGATGATCGCCCACAGCGTGGGGATCACCAGTAACAGTCTGCGTATCAGATAGGCCGCCATTCCGACTCCTTATTGCCGCTGAGCCGGTAAGCGCGCCGCCTTGTTGACGTCGTACCACCAGTTGTCGAAGCCGATCGCATAGGCCGGGCGGACCGACGGCGTGGAGAACTTGTCCCAATAGGCGTAGCGATCGTGGCTGGAGTACCACATCGGCAGCATGTAGTTGTTCCAGGTCAGCACCCGGTCCAGCGCGCGGCCGAGCGGCAACAGGGCGTTTTCGTCGCCCTGATGGGCGGCGATTTGCCTGACCAGGCTGTCGACCGCCGGATCTTTGACGCCGGGGGTGTTATAGCTGGAATCGATGTACTGCGAATCCCACAGAATTTGCAGATCGGCGCTGGGGAACGGCATCGCCATATACACCGTCGACATCATGTCGAAATCGCGCTCGCGCATGCGGCGGGTGTACTGCGAGGCGTCAATCTCGCGGATTTGCATCTCGATGCCCAACCGCTGCAGGTTGTGGCGGAACGGCAGCACGTACTGGAAGTTGCTGCCGCTCAGCAGCATCAGTTCAAAGGTGAACGGCTGGCCGGTTTTGGCGTTGACCAGCTTTTGATTTTTGACCACCCAACCGGCTTCTTTCAGCAGTTGGGTCGCCTTCAGCAAGTTTTGTCGATCGTTGCCGCTACCGTCGGAGGCGGGCGGTTGGTAGATACTGGTAAATACCTCCGGCGGTATCTGGCCCTTGAGCGGTGCCAGCAAGGCCAGTTCAGCGGCGTCCGGGTAGCCGCGGGCGGCGTAGGCGGTGTTTTGGAAATAGCTGTCGGCGCGCTGATAGGCGTTGTAATACAGCGCCTTGTTCATCCAGTTAAAATCGAAAGCCAGGCCGATCGCTTCCCGTACCCGACGATCGGCGAACAGCGGTTTTTGCAGATTGAACGCCAGCCAGCGGGTATTCTGCGCCGCCTGGTTGGTCTCGTCCTGCTTGATGATGTAGTTGCGCGCGAAGTTGCCGCCCTGATATTGGGTGGCCCAGCTCTTGGGCGACGGCTCGATGCGGAAATCGTAGGCGCCGGCCTTGAAGGCTTCCAGCGATACCTTATCGTCCAGATAATAATCGTAGCGAATGCTGTCGAAGTTGTAGCGGCCGCGGTTTACCGGCAGATTGGCGGCCCAGTAGTCGCGCACCCGCTGATAGGTGATGTACTGGCCGAGGCGATAATCGCCGATTTTATACGGGCCGCTGGCGAGCGGCGGGGTGCTGAGCGGTTCGTTGAGCTTATGGTTTTTCCAGAAGCTTTCCGGCAATACGCGCAGGCTGAGCAGGCTGAGGATTTGCTCACGGTTCGCCTTAGGCAGCTCGATGCGCACCGTCAACCGGGAAATGGCCTTGACCGTGACGCCTTTGTAATAGGAGCGAAACTGTGGCACGCCTTCGGTCATGAATTTATTGAAGGTAAAGGCCACGTCGGCGGCGGTGATCGGGCTGCCGTCCTGGAAGCGCGCGCGGGCGTTGATATCCAATTCCATCCAGCGCATGTCGGCCGGGAAACGGGCCGATTCGGCAATCAGCGGGTAATAGCTGCCGGGTTCGTCGTCGGAGTTGGTGAACAGCGTATCGTACAGCTCCATCGTGCGCTCGCCGGGCACGCCGCGGGTAGCGAAGCGGTTGAAGTTGTCGTAGGTGCCGATGGCCGCCAGTCGCACGTCGCCGCCCTTGGGCGCCGCCGGATTGACGTAGTCAAAATGGCTGAAGTCGGTGGCGTATTTCGGTTCACCGAGAAGGGCGAAAGCATAGCTTTCGTTGAGGGCTTCGGCCCGCAGACCGAAGCTCAGTGCCGAGAGCACCAGAGCAGCGAAAATGCGCACGGACATCAGACAGTAAGCTCCTGCTGTGGAATAAAGTACAACCTGCGCCCAGCATAACATTCTTCGGACGGGCGCAGGGTAAAGATGCTTAAAGATTAACTATTTTTTTCCTGATAATCAAAGACCTGATTAGCATTGCAGTAAGCGACGAAATCATCGATGCTCAGCGGCTTGCTGAAGTAGTACCCCTGCATGAAGTTGACGCCGTGTTCTTGCAGAAACTGCATCTGCTCGGCGGTTTCCACGCCTTCGGCCACCGTCAGCATTTTCAGCTTTTTCGCCAGCGAGATCACCGCATCCAGCACCGGCGCGGTGACCGTATCCTGGCCGATGGTGTTGACGAAGCCACGGTCAATCTTCAGATAATCCATGGTGAAGCGCTCAAGATAAATAAGCGCGCTGTGCCCGGTGCCAAAATCATCCACCGCGATCTCGATGCCCTGTTTGTGCAGCCAGTCAAACTCCGTCAGCGCGCTCTCTTCTTCCACCATGCCGCGTTCGGTGATTTCAAACACCAGCGTAAAGTAATCGCCCGGCAGCTGCGTCAACAGTTCATACACGTCCTGGTGAAACGACGGTGCGCTAAGGTGGGCGGGGGAAATGTTGAGGCCGACTTTACCTCCCCGTGGCAGCGCTTTGGCGAGCTGTGGCGCATCTTCGGCGATCAGCCTGAACAGGTGGCGGGTAAGCGGCACGATCAGCCCGTTGCTTTCGGCGTAGGGGATAAAGACATCGGGCGGGATGCGGCCCTCGATCGGATGCTGCCAGCGGATCAGCGCTTCCAGCCCGCCTATGCTGTTGCTATCGGTATGGAACACCGGCTGGTATTCGATAAAGAACTCGTTGCGCTTGATGCCGCGCAGCAGCGCGCGTTCCGGGCTTTGCCGCAGCAGCAGCATGTAGTAGCAGAGTACGCCGGTCATCAATGACAGCACCAGGCTGCCCAGCAGCGTCAGGCGAATGTCGTTGGGGGTCAGTTTCTCGTTGTAGAACAGGATGGTCAGCGGCAGATTGGGCAGCGTCAGGGTATCCGCCTTGCCCTTCGGTAGCTGATTGATCGGCATCAGGTTCGGGCTGAAAGTGGTCAGCGCGCGGTTGCCCATCACGATGGCGATGCCCGGCGCCTGTTCGTCGTGCGAGGTGAACAGCAGGTAGGGCATCAGATCGATGTCCAGCGTAGCGAGGATGCCAGTGGCCTTTTCGCCGGGATGTCGCAGCCAAACCGCAACCGCCGGTTTATTTGGCACCATCGGCGTACCCTGCTGCAGCTTGAGATCCAGAGGCAGATCCCAGTCGATATCCTGATAGATATTTTTCATCGGCAACATCATGTCGCCCGTGGCGGAGGAGCAATAGGCGTAGCCGTCCTTCACCAACAGGAAGGTGCGCACGCCGCTGGTAAAGGCCGCCTGGTAGGTAATATCCGACTGGCTGGAGAGGCAAGGCTTGTCCAGCAGCGGCATCATTTGCCGCATCACCGCCGTCAGATGCGAGATATAACCCAGCGTGAACTTTTGCGTGCGCGCTTCGACCTTATGTTGATATTGCGTGCGCTGGTGGTTGATCAAAGAAAGCGTGACCGCGGTGAATAGCGTAAAAAATACCAGGGCGGCGACACCGCTTTTAGCCAGGCTGCGTTGTCGGTGAGACACGCTGCGGGCGAAAGCTCTTTTCAAGCCCATAACCGAGTCCTCTGCAACCGGGCGTCAGGCATGTCGCGCAGCCAGTTAATGGATTGTGCCAACGGCTTTTTTTTCATTTTTGCCTTTTTATCCCGTACCAACCGGCGGCGCCATTTAAATATGCGGCGTCGCCGACAGAAATATCATGCGCATAATATCAGCGGAAACGTTTTAAATAACGCCGGGCGCCGTTGCCGTCATCTGACGATAATAGGCGAGTTTTTCCTCGACGGGGCGATTTCCCGCCAACAGTTTATCAAAATAATGGCGTGCGGCGGCGTTAAGCAGGGAAAAGTGACGATAAGGCAGGGATCAATTTTGATGATACCTGTTCGACAACCAAAAAAAACGCCGCCCGTGGGCGGCGCTTATCGCTCGTTTGGTATTCAGGATCTTCAGGGCGTTGCGCCGTTAACCGTTGGTCAGCACCCGGCGCGCTTCTCGATAACGTTTATTCCAATAGTTATCGGTCAGCTTGGAAATCATGACCCCACTGCTGGTGGAGGCGTGAACGAACTGATCGTTGCCTAAATAGATGCCGACATGGCGCCCGGTAGAACCGGCGCGGAACAGCACCAAATCGCCGGCGCGCAGCTTGGTACGCTGAATTTTCTTGCCGAGATCTTCCTGTTCATAGGTCGAACGCGGTAAATCCATGCCGAACTGTTCGCGGAAGGTGCGCTGTACAAACGCCGAGCAATCGATGCCGCGCTTGGTGTCACCGCCTAAGCGGTAGCGAACGCCTTTCCAATCCGCATACTGATCCATAATCTTTGACTTGACGTCAACGTTGCGGACCATCGCTTCGAATTCATCCTGAGAGGCTTGCAGTAAAAGACCGTCTTTGTCATTAACTGCACGCATCTCAGTTTGTGCGTTATTCAAGTTCGAAGTGTGAGTCGAGCTGCACGCTGACAGCATAACCGCAGCGGCAATTGCAGGGACTACCCGCAAAAAATATCTCAGAAACGGTTGAGATTTGACCATTGTTGTTGTTTTCCCTTGAAGTCCTTAACGACGAAAGTCGCTACCTGAAAAATGCCAAACGAAACGAGCCTAGTCCGCACCTGTTGCATCGACAACCAGTTACCGTTGAAAACGTGCGAGAACGCACATTTTTATCGGATTTCATACTGATTCGACTTAAACCAGGCACAAACGCATCTGAGATTACCGGAACCAATAGGGGATTGCGAGCCTTTTTCCCGTCTTTTTTATATGAATTTGTGATGTAACATAATGTAAATCTTCATATAAAAAACGCCAATTGTCCGATGTATGAATCTGGCGTGAAATCAGGTTGCAAAAGCGTTAACGAACGGTGGGGAAATTTTTGCGCGCGGCGAGGGGAAGAGGGCGGGAGGCGTAAGCCTCCCGGCATGAGTCATAGACACAAATTATGGTTGGCCGGGGCGGTGCTTACCGGGCAACAGGCGATTCAACCGATCGACGATCCAGTCGCTGCAAGGCGTCATCAGCACCCAGCTGGCGCCAACCAGCACCACGGACAATGAGCCGACGGCGATATCGGTAAACCAGTGGGCACCAATCATCACGCGCGGCAATGAGAAGACCAACGTAATCAGCAGGGCGACGGCGAAGGCGCCGCGGCCGAAATAGCGCAGCATAAAGCAGGAAAAAATAATCAGCATCATGCCGTGGTCGCCGGGGAAGCTGTCGCCGGAAGCGTCCTTGGTGGGGATGCCGGTCAGCTCGCTGACGCGATGGATATTGTCAAAGGTCAGGGTGGGGCTTGGATGTTTCACCGGCAGCAGGTGGCCAAGCTGGTTCAGCACCACGGCGGTCAGCAGCATCACCACGCCGGTGATCACCAGACGGCGGCGGCCGGCGGCGTCCTGCTTCAGATAAAAGTACAGATACAGCAGCCCCATGGCGAGCAGCGAAATCACATCGAACGCGCGGTTGTTGGTGATGGCGACCAGGTGTAAAAACGCCGGGTCGGTGGCCAGATGGCGGTTAAAGAAGAAGAAAATCGCCGAATCCAGGGTAAACCAGCCGCCGTGATTGGCCGGCAGGAACCAGGACAGAAACAGCGCAACGCCCAGTAAGTTGAAGAAGAGAATGAGGGGTAAATTGCGGCGTGTCATGACATAACCTGTTGGAAAAATGAAAACGAAATAAAACCCGGCAGCCCTGCGGCAACCGGGGGGCAACGGTACGGGGTCTAACTTAAACGAATCTTAAACAAGGCGGATTGCAGGGCGTTCCAGTCGGCATTTTCGCTGTGGATAAGCTCAATTCGGCTGTCGAGCGGCGCGACCGGGCGGGTTTCGATGTTGAGATCCTGCCCCTGACGATTGATCAGCAATGTGCCTTCGGGGATGCGTACCACGCCTTTGGCGCGTTCGACCGGCGCGAGTCGCACCCATTCCATGAAGCCGACGGTGTCGAACCGGGTATCGCCGTCAAAAATCCAGCCGCAGCTGGTGAAGCCTTGCCCTTCATTCAACGCTCGCCGCCAGCGGGCGTGCTCCGGCAGCCGCAGCGCCGCCAGCCCCTGCTTTTTCGCCTGACCATGATGATGCTGCGCGTCCGGCAATTCTGTACGATTCGTGCGCGGAAGTGACAACAGCGCGACATCCGCTTCGCCTTGCGCGATGGCGTAGCAGGGCCGCTGCAGCGGGTCTTGCGCCTTCCAGGCCTCCAGCGCCAGCCTGTCTTCCGGCCGGTAGGTATCGCTTTTGCTGGCCAAAATAATGTCGGCCGCGGCCAGCTGATCGCGGAAGTTTTCGTTGTCGCGGTAGCGCGGCTGGCTGAGCTGGCGGGCATCCAGCAGGCACAGGGGGGCCTGCAGATCGATCCAACCGGCATAGCTCTCCTGGGTCAGCAGCGACAGGATTTGTTTCGGATGCCCGAGCCCGGTCGGCTCGATCAGCAGCCGATCCGGTTTGGCCTGCTGCAACAGCATATTCAAGCCCACCTGCATCGGCAGGCCGTTGACGCAGCACATGCAGCCACCGGGGATCTCTTTGAGCACCGCGCCGCTGTCTGCCAGCAGCGCGCCGTCGATGCCGATCTCGCCGAATTCATTGACCAATACCGCCCAGCGTTCATGTTCGGGCTTATGAGCCAGCAAATGGCGGATAGTGGTGGTTTTGCCGCTGCCGAGGAAACCGGTAATCAAATTGGTTTTGGTCATTAATAATTCCTGGCGCAAAAATTAACCTGCTTAATAAATGAGTTACGCAGCCGTGTCGGTGAAACGGCCGCGATTTAATTTGTGCTCTATCTCGCAAATTTTGCACGTCACCATGCGCTTTTCAACCGACAAAATCCACCGTTTATAACAAGAAAATTCTTAGATAAAACCCTGTATTAGATGCGGTTAACTTTTGTTAGTAGCTTGTTTTTACATTGTTAATGACGAGATTAACGATCAAATCTCGTCCCTTTCCTTGCGATTATTCCTAACAAGATCCTCTATGGTTAAATTGGCTTAACTAAAAATGAGGTTGCCATGAATACCTTTCGGTTATTTTTGATCGTAGGAATGTTGTTTTCATGGACGGCAGTGAGTCAGGCAGGAGTGGCCGGCGGGGTAATTCGCTTCGTCGGCTCTATCGTTGAAAGTCCTTGCACGGTCAAGATTGCAGATTCTAAGGCGAATACGCAATGTTACCGCAACGGCCAGCATTATCAGGCCCAGCAAGCGTTGTCAGGTTTTGATACTACACGCAAAGAACTTCCGCTAAATCTAGGCACAACCGAAATGAAGTGGGTAGACCAACAGAAGAAACTCGCTGTTATGACGGTCGTTTATCGTTAAGTCGTTCCGCCATGCCGGCGTAACGTTACGCCGGCATGGTTATTCTCGGCCCTGCAGGCTCCTCACCGCATCACCCACTCCTTCACCGTTTCACGCGCGCCGCGATCGCGCAGCGATAAATAGGCTTGCGTCACCGCTTCGCTAAACGCCGCATGCGCCGCCAGCGTTTCGCCGAATACCGATTTCAACGCCAACAGCGCCGCTACGCGCCGTCGATCGTCCTGCGTTGCGGCGATCGTCTGCTGCAGCAGGTCTGCCAGCGGATCGCGAATGTCGATCGGCTCACCGGCGTCATCGACGCCGCCGACGTAACGCATCCAGCCCGCCACGCCCAGCGCCAGCCCGCTATAGTCGCCGCCGTGCCGCAGATGCCAGCGCACGGCATCCAGCAGCCGCTGCGGCAGCTTCTGCGTGCCGTCCATGGCGATCTGCCAGGTGAGGTGTTGCAGCGCCGGATTGCTGAAGCGCGCGATAAGCTGTGCGGCATAATCGGGCAGGCTGATGCCGGTGACGCTCAGCGTTGGCGCCTGTTCGTCCAGCATCAACCGCAGGGCGGCGCGGCGGTAGTGCTCATCCGCCATGCACTCGTTGATATAGCGGTAGCCGCCCAGGTAGCCTAAGTAAGCCAGGAACGAGTGGCTGCCGTTCAGCATGCGCAGCTTCATGTGTTCAAACGGCAGCACATCGCTGACCAACTGGACGCCGGCCAACTCCCACGCCGGGCGTCCGGCGGTGAAGTTGTCTTCCACGACCCATTGAATGAAGGGCTCGCAGGCGATGGCGCATTCGTCGCGCACGCCGCCCAGCGCGGCGGCGATCTCATCCAGCGTGGCCGGCGTGGCGGCCGGCACGATGCGATCCACCATGGTGCAGGGGAAGGTGGCGGCGGTGGCGATCCAGTCGGCGAGCGACGGATCCCGCGCCTGCGCCAGATCGAGCACCGCCCGGCGCAACACGTGGCCGTTCTCCGGAATATTGTCGCAGGAAAGCAGGGAGAAGGCGGACAGGCCGCGTTCGCGCCGCAGCCGCAACGCTTCCACCAAAATGCCGGGCGCGGTCTGCGGCTGATGCGGCCACGCCAGATCGGCGACGATCCCCGAATGCTGTCGGTCCAGCCGTCCGCTGCCGGGCTCGATACAGTAGCCTTTTTCGGTGATGGTCATCGAGACGATCGCCACCTGCGGTTCGGCCAGCTTCTCCAGCACCGCGGCGATGCCCTCCAGTTTGCGGTGCAGGCTCTCATGCACCGCGCCGATCACGATGGCCTGATGGCCGTCCGCGCCTTTCTCCAGCACGCTGTACAGATGATCCTGTTGCCGCAGCGTCTCAAACAGCGGCACGCCGCCGGACAGACTGATCTCGCAAATGCCCCAGTCGCCGCCGTGGGCGTTCAGCACCCGATCGGTCAGCAGCGCCTGATGCGCGCGGTGGAACGCGCCGAAACCCAGGTGCACGATGCGGCTGCGCAGGGCCCGGCGATCATAATTCGGTTGCCGGACGGTGCCCGGCAGCGGGGTGTTGGCGATCGTATTCATCTCATCTCCAAAGCGAGTAGACAGCTGGCGGGCCACTTGCGCCAAGTTAGCGGACCAGTTTGCCGACGCATGGACAGCGGGGCGCCGGCGATAAAAAACTGCCACCAGTCTAAAGTTGTCGGCAGGTTAAGGGAATTGGTCAGGCCAAAATAAGCCAGAATCGTGAAGCGGATCAACCAATGAACGGTTCAATTTTGACAGCGCGCGGCGAAAGAGTAAGTTAAAGCTAGCTGACATCTAAATTAAACTGGTATAACAACATCGCGATGCGAGACAGGCATAAGGACACAACATGGAACAAACATGGCGTTGGTATGGCCCGAACGATCCGGTCTCTTTGGATGACGTGCGTCAGGCCGGGGCGACCGGGGTGGTCACGGCGCTGCACCATATTGCGAACGGCGAAGTCTGGCCGATCGACGAGATCCGCGCGCGGCAGGCGCTGCTGGCGGAAAAGGGGCTGGTGTGGTCGGTGGTGGAGAGCGTGCCGGTACATGAGGAGATCAAAACCCACAGCGGCGACTGGCGGCGGTACATCGCCAATTACCAGCAGTCACTGCGCAATCTGGCGGCCTGCGGCATCGACACCGTTTGCTACAACTTCATGCCGATCCTCGACTGGACGCGCACCGATCTGGCCTATCCGCTGCCGGACGGTTCCAAAGCGCTGCGTTTCGATCAGGTAGCCTTCGCCGCGTTCGAGCTGCACATCCTGCAGCGCGCCGGCGCCGAGGCGGACTATACGGCGCAAGAGCGCAGTCAGGCGGCGACCTATTTCGCCGCCATGAGCGAGGAGGAGAAAGCCACGCTGACCGGCAACATCATCGCCGGGCTGCCGGGTGCGGAAGAAGGCTACACGCTGGAGCAGTTCCGTCGCCGCCTGGCGGAATACGACGGCATCGACAAGGCGCAACTGCGCGAAAACATGGCGGTCTTTCTGCGCGCCATCGTGCCGGTGGCGGAAGAGGCCGGCATCCGGCTGGCGGTGCATCCCGACGATCCGCCGCGGCCGATCCTCGGCCTGCCGCGCATCGTCTCCACGATCGAAGACATGCAGTGGCTGAAGCAGACCGTCGACAGCATTCATAACGGCTTCACCATGTGCACCGGTTCCTACGGCGTGCGCGCCGACAACGATCTGGTGCGGATGATTGAAACCTTCGGCGATCGCATTCACTTTACCCACTTACGCGCCACCTGCCGCGAGGAGAACCCGAAAAGCTTCCACGAGGGGGCGCATCTGCAGGGCGATGTTGACATGGTGGCGGTGATCGAAGCGATCCTGACCGAAGAACTGCGTCGGCAGCGGGCGGGCGATCGGCGGCCGATCCCGATGCGCCCCGATCATGGGCATCAGATGCTGGACGATTTGAAAAAGAAAACCAATCCGGGCTATTCGGCCATCGGGCGGTTGAAAGGGCTGGCGGAGCTGCGCGGCGTCGAGCTGGCGCTCAAGCGGCGCTTTTTCCCGGAATTGCCGTAGCGGAAAATGAAACGGGGCCGAGTATCGGCCCCGTAGGCGCGACTAGTCTGCGCGGCTCATGTAGCGGCGTTCGGCGATATGAATGCGAATTTTGTCGCCGGCGCTGAGGTATTCCGGCACGTGGATCACCAGGCCGGTCGCCATGGTGGCCGGTTTGTTGCGGGCGCTGGCGGAAGCGCCTTTGATGCCCGGCGCGGTCTCGACGATTTCCATATCCACGGTCTGCGGCAGCTCCAGCGCCAGCACCTGGCCATCCAGCGTCAGCACCTGCATACCCGGCAGGCCACCTTCTGGAATGAACAGCAGCTCGTCTTCGATCTGGTCTTTCTTGAAAATGTACGGGGTGTAGTCTTCGTCATCCATGAACACGTATTCTTCGCCGTCGATATAGGAGAAGTTCACCTTGCGGCGCGACAGGGAAATGGTGTCCAGGATATCGTCGCCCTTGAAGCGTTCTTCCACTTTCAGGCCGGTGCGCACGTCGGAGAAGCGCATTTTGTACAGGGTGCTGGCGCCGCGGGCGCTCGGGCTCTGCACGTCGATATCTTTTACCAGCAGCAGCTTGCCGTTGTAGCTGATCGCCATGCCGCGCTTAATTTCGTTAGCTCTTGCCATTTCAATTCATCCGCAATGAAGAGTATTAGAGAAGTTGCGACAAGGTACTCGCGCCGCCGATTTCAGGCAATAGCCCGGCGTAAAAACAGTGCAGGAAAGGGAGAGCAGGCGCTCTCCCTTCGAGGATTACCGGAAGACCGGCAGCAGGCCGAACAGCGACAGAATATGCGCGGCGGCGTTGATCAACCCGAACAGGATGACGAACAGGATCACGCCGTTGCCGCCCGGTGCACGGTAACCGGCCTGCGGATAACGGCGGCGGCTGGCGCGCGCCATCAGCGCCGGCACGATCACCGCCCAGACGGTGGCCGCCAGCCCGGCGAAGCCGATGGCGTACAGGAAACCGTTCGGGAACAGCAGCGCGGCCAGGGTCGGCGGCACGAAGGTCACCAGCGCGGTCTTGCTGCGCCCGACGGCGTCGTCCTTGAACTTGCAGAAGTCCGCCAGATAATCGAACAGGCCCAGCGACACGCCGAGGAACGAGCTGGCCAGCGCCATATAGGAGAAGGCGTTCAGCAGTTGGCTGACGGTCTGGCTGCTGGAGACGTTGCCCATTTGCTTGAGCAGGCTGCCGATATTGCCGCCCTCGGCGATCACCTGCTTGAAGGCGTCGCGCGCGATATTGCCCTGAATCACATACTGCCACAGGATGTAGATAGCCAATGCCAACAGGGTGCCGTACACCAGGCTGCGCACCACGGAGCCGCTGTCCTTGTGGTAGTACTTCACCAGCCCGGGAATGTTGCCGTGGTAGCCGAACGAGGTCAGCAGGTAAGGCAGCGCCGCCAGGGCGTAAGGCAGATAGCTGGCCTGGTCATCGCCGGTATTGAACAGCACCGCGGGCTGCACGTGGGTGAACATGTCGCCCACCGACATCACGAAGGTGATCACCATACCGCCGATCAGAATGGTGCTCAGGCGATCGACCGCGCGGGTGGAGAGCCAGACGATAAACGCCACCGCCAGCGCAAACACCAGGCCGGCGGTAGTCTGGCCGACGCCGACGATGCCCTCCAGCGTGTGCGCGATGATCGAGCCGCCGGCGGAGATATAGGCGTAGGTCAGGATGTACAGCACGAACGCCACCGACAGGCCGTTCACGGCGTTCCAGCCTTTGCCCAGCAGATCCTTGACCATGGTGTTGAAGCTGGCGCCGCTCGGGTAGTGCAGCGTGGCTTCGAGGATCATCAGGCCGGACAGCAGCATGCAGGCCCAGGTATACACCAGCAGCGCGACGGAGCCGCTGAACCAGACACCGGAAGTGACGATCGGAATGGAAAACATGCCGGCGCCAACGGCGGTTCCGGCAATGATCATCGCGCCGCCGAGGACGGAAGGGCGGGCCAGCTTCTGGATGGTGTCCGTAGACATGTGTGCTCCTGAGGGAAGAAGTTCTTTTGTACTAGCTCAATAGTACATGGGCGCATGGCGCATGTAAAGCGAAGGAATTGCACGTTTCACGCGTTTTTTTCTTTAAATCAAGGTTTGTTGGGCGTTTATTCGCCATCGGGTGCAGCCGGCCGGCGCAGAGCGATGAGTGTAAAGATCGCGGGGACGCAGGGATTCTGCTGGCGGTGGCCGCGTGCGGCTGCTATTGTCGCGCTTCTTTCCCCCCAGCCCACCAGGAGTAGCGCTGATGGACTGTCGCAGCGACTGCGGCGCCTGCTGTATCGCGCCGTCGATATCCAGCCCGATCCCCGGCATGCCGAACGGCAAGCCCGCCAATACCCGCTGCATTCATCTGGATGAACGGCTGCGCTGCGGCCTGTTTCATTCGCCGCTGCGGCCGAAGGTGTGCGGCAGCCTGCAGCCGAGCCGCGACATGTGCCACGATCACCGCGATCAGGCGCTGATCTACCTCGCCAGACTGGAAGCGGACACCGCGCCTTAAGCTGCCTTCAGCCTCCACAGACACAGCGTCGCGCCTGCCGCCATCGCAGCCGCCCCGAATGGTGTGGGGGACCGGCGTAGTGGCCGTCTCTCCAGATACCGTTCATGGCGGTCGCAGAGAAATACCGGATATTTAAGGCTATTCCTTTTGCACGGCGCGTACTGAGACTGGATAAAAAAATGCCGGTCAGGCTTAACTGACCGGCATTACGCGTTGCGCCCTCTGTTTACTGCGGGATCAGGCGCCTTGCGGCACCGCGTGCGCGGTATTTTTCAATACCGGCCCCCGATACTTCTCGATCTGCAGCTGCGCCATCTGCCCGCAGTTGCCCTGCGCCAGGCTGGAAGAGCCGATGTCGAAGGTCAGACAGTTGACGTTGCCGTTCTTGCACAGCGAGCCGGGCTGCGCCGGATCGGCCGGATCGAACCAGGCGCCTTCGCTGATGCGCACCACGCCGGGCCGCACGTCTTCGCTGACCACCGCGCCCACCAGGATCTGACCGCGATCGTTAAACGCCCGCACCAGATCGCCGCCGCTGATGCCGCGCGGCTGCGCGTCCTGCGGGTGGATCAGGATCGCTTCACGATCCGCCACCGCGTATTTCTCGCGCAGCGGCGTGTTATCGAGCTGGGAGTGCAGCCGGTTGGTCGGGTGCGCGGTATTGAGCGACAGCGGATATTTGGCCGCTTCCGGCCCGCGATACCACTCGTGCGGCGGCATCCAGGTCGGAATGCCGGGGCAATCCTCGTAATGCATTTTGGCGATGGCGTCGGAGTAGATCTCGATCTTGCCCGACGGCGTGCCCAGCGGGTTCAGCAGCGGGTTGTCGCGATAGTCGGCGAAGCGCACCCAC
Organism: Serratia sp. Z4; assembly: GCF_009900725.1. Lineage (NCBI taxonomy): Bacteria > Pseudomonadati > Pseudomonadota > Gammaproteobacteria > Enterobacterales > Yersiniaceae > Serratia > Serratia sp. Z4. Next base: position 991,221 of record NZ_JAAABD010000002.1, on the reverse strand, counting down.
TGCTTATTGGTCTCCGGCACCGGGAAGCGCACGTAGTTGTTGGATTGCCAGAACATGTCGAACGGCGGCAGCGCCACCCGCGCGGCGCGCGCCTGATTCTTCATGTCGTCGTACATGCCTTTCAGCCACTGGGTTTCATCCTTGCCCTCGGTGAAGGCTTCCTGTACGCCCAGCCTGGCCGCCATTGCCGAGAAGATGTCGAAGTCGCTACGCGACTCGTGTTGTGGCGGCACGCATTGATGCATCGGGAACACGTAGAGCTGCGAATAGTCGCCGCCCATTTCCAGATCGTTGCGCTCGTAGCTGGTGGTGGCCGGCAGCACGATATCGGCATGCTTGGCGGTAGCGGTCCAGTAAGGCTCGTTAACCACGATGGTGTCCGGCCGCTGCCAGGCTTTGACCAGGTTATTGGTGTCCTGATGCTGGTGGAAGGTGTTGCCGCCCGCCACATACACCATTTTCACCTCGGGGTAAGTGACCTTGGCACCGTTGAAGTCGATGGTTTTGCCCGGGTTGCTCAGGCATTCGGCGATGCGCGCCACCGGGATCGGCGCCGGCGAGTTCTTCGGCGCGTTGCCGGCGGAGATGCCGGCGATGATGCCGCCCTTGGCGGTCGGGCTGCCGCCGGAGGAATAGTGATAGCTGAAGCCGAAGCCGCCGCCCGGCAGGCCGATCTGGCCGAGCATCGCCGCCACCGTCACCAGCAGCCAGTGCTGCTGCTCGCCGTGGTGCTGGCGTTGGATGCCCCAGCCGCCCATGATCATGGTGCGATGCTTCGCCATCTCGCGCGCCAGTCCGCGCAGCGTATCGGCATCGACACCGCTGATGTCGGCCGCCCATTCGGCGGTTTTCGCCACGCCGTCGCTCTCGCCCAGCAGGTAGGCCTGGAACTTGTCGAAGCCGACGGTGTAGGTTTTCAGGAAGTCCGGGTTATGCAGCTTCTCGGTCAGCAACGTGTGGGCGATGCCGATCAGCATCGCGCCGTCGGTATAAGGGCGCGGGGCGATCCACTGCGCATTGACGAACTTGGCGCTGTCGTTGTGCACCGGATCGATGCTGATCACCCGGGTGCCTTTCTTCTTCAGCGCCTCGAAGCCGGTCTGGCCGACGTGATCCGGCACGTTCCAGCTGTTTTTCAGCGTGACCATCGGGTTGCAGCCCCACAGGATCACCAGCTCGCTGTTCTCGATCACGTTCGGCCAGGCGGTCTGCTGTTCGTAGACCTCCATCGAGCCGACCACGTGCGACATGATCACCTGCGCTGCGCCGGTGGAGTAGTCGCCGGCGTAGCCGAGGAAGCCGCCGGTCAGGTTCATCAGACGCTGCAGCAGCGTGCGGCTGTTGTGCAGCATGCCGACGCTTTTCCAGCCATAGGAACCGGCGTAGATCGACTGCGGCCCGTGATCTTTCTGCAGGCGAACGATCTCATTGCACACCAGCTCGGTCGCTTTGTCCCAACTGACGCGCACCCACTCGTCGCGGCCGCGCAGTTCGGTGCGGCTGCCGGGGCCGCCTTCCAGCCAGCTTTTGCGCACCATCGGATATTTGATGCGGTTCTCGGCGTGCACCTGATAAGGCGCCATGGTGATCAGCTCATTGGGATACGGATCGTCCTGCACCGGCTGCACGCCGACCATCTTGCCGTCCTGCACGATGGCCTCAAACGCGCCCCAGTGGGCGCCGGTCAGAATGCCTTTTTGCGCCTGACGCAAGACGATGAACTGCGGCAGCGCTTCGCTGATGGCCTGCGCCAGCGCCGCTTTGGGCCATAAGCCCGCCAGCAGCGGGGCGGCGGCCAGCGCGGCGGCGCCGGTCAGGAAGCGGCGGCGGCTCATGGTTAACGGTTGTTGGTTGCTCATTGCGCTTCTCCCTTAAAGCTTGGCCGGTGCGGCAGGTGGCATGTCGCTGGCGTGTTTTTGTACGTATTGCGTCAGCACGCGCAGCTGTTCCTGCGTCAGCGAGGTGCGTGGCGCCATGCCTTTGATGACGCCGATCCATTGGTTGGCGTTGAAGCGATCGAGCGCGGTCAGCCCGTGGCAGCCGGTGCAGTTGGCCGACATCATGTCCGCGGCGTAGCGCCAGATTTTTTGCTGATCGTCGATCAGCTGCTTGCGCGGCAGCCACACCTGCAGAGAGACCTGATGCCAGATCAGGCCGGTTTCCGCATCGGTCTGAGTCGACGCGGTCTTCAGCTGTTGGCGCGCATCCTCACCCAGCAGCACGCTGAGGATGCGCTTGCCCTGCGCGGCGTAGAACACTTCGCTGACGCCGTCCTGCTGCCAGCCGCTCACGGTGGCCAGCACCTTGTCGCCATCCTGCTTGACCACCTGCACTTCGGTGGACGGCATCAGGTTGCCGGCGTTATGACTGTCGTCTGCGCCGAGGAAGAACGGTTCGGTGGCGATGGTGTAAAGGGTGGTGGCGTCCGGTGCGGTCAGCGCCGCGGCCTTCGCCAGCTCGGCGGCGCCGGCCTGGGTTTCGCCGCTCATGTCCGGCAGGATATGCGCCACGCCCTTGTGGCAATCGATGCAGGTTTCGCCCTGTTTGATCGCCACCGGGTGCTGCAGGCGCGCCTCAGGGCGCTGGGCGGTGATGTCCATGGCGTCGTAGCTGTGGCAGGAGCGGCAGGTGGCCGAGTCGTTCTCTTTCAGCGTCTTCCAGACCGACTGTGCCATCGCCAGCTTGTGCGCTTCGTATTTCTCCGGCGTATCGATGGTGCCGACCATCTCGCCGTAGATGTCTTTTACCGCGCGGATCTTGGTCCACAGGTAGTCGATCGGCTGGTGCGGCACGTGGCAGTCGGCGCACTCGGCGCGGATGCCCTTGGTGTTCTGGAAGTGGACGCTGCCTTGATATTCGGCCAGCGGCTGTTGCATGGTGTGGCAGGAAACGCAGAAGGCGGTATCGCTGGTTTTATGGAAGACGGTGGCGGTCCCGGCCAACAGCGCTGCGCCGAGGATAATCCCCAGCAGCAAAAGCCATAGCCATCCCCACCGACGCTTTTTTTCAAAGCCAGTCAGTTTTTTGCTCATGGTAAACCCGCTTATAATTATGAATTTAAAATAAAATCTTGCCAAAAGGCCGCCGACCGGAGGTCAGAATGCCACGTCGATTGCAGGGGTAATGATAGAAGAGGGTTAACCCCATAGGGTTATCCGTAGTCAAAAAAATGGCGTATATCGCAAAAAATAGCGTTATATTCCAATTTATATAGCGATAGGGCGCTGCGGCAGGGGAAGCGAGCGCAGCACGCGCTCGCGATGGGTCAGGCCGTGGGCAAATAGGCCAGGCCGCTCAGCCACAGGCGGATGGCGGTGCGGCTGGCTTCGAAATGGGGTTCCGGCAGGGCTTCAGGCGCGCACCAGCGCCACTCGGCGCATTTCTCGGGCTCTCTCAGCTCGGCGTTGCCGCCGGGGTGATCCACCTGCAGGCAGATTGACACCGTGTGTTTGCCTTCGGCGCGCCAGGTTTGCAGATTGTTGCTGACGCCAACAAAGCGCGGCGGGTCGATGAGCAACCCGGTCTCTTCGGCGATTTCGCGCTGGGCGCACTGCTCGAAGGTTTCACCGGCATCCAGATGCCCGCCGGGGATCGACCAAAAGGGCGCGTGGGAACCGCAGCGTTTGCCCAACAAAATCTCGCCTTGCGGGTTGACGATGATCACCCCGACGCCTGTCACTACGTTCATGCTTTTCTCCGTCAGCAAGCTTTCAGCACAGTATGTCATTTTGCCCCGGCGCTGGCCAATACGCCGGAAAAAGTGTGCGTAAGCTCAAAAATCTGCAATGGCGAAAGGGAGAAAGCTTGCTTTCGCCTTGTGCTGCTCACACACTCCTTGAAACGTTTCAGCGTTGTCCGGCCGCTTGTGGCGAACGGATAACGCTCCTTTTTCTCAATGAAGCTGAAACGATTCAATTCAGCAGGAGAGGAGAATCATGTTCCAGTTGTCACCGCAAGACATTCATCTGGGCGCCGTTGCCGACGGTAAGCAAGAGGCCATCCACCTGGTGGCCGCCGCCCTGACCGAAGCCGGCTGCGTCAGCGCCGGTTACGTGGACGGCATGCTGCAGCGCGAACTGCAGACGTCCACCTATCTGGGCAACGGCATCGCCATTCCGCACGGCACCACCGATACCCGCGATCTGGTGTTGAAAACCGGCGTGCAGGTGTTCCAGTTCCCGCAGGGCATTGCGTGGGGCGAAGGCCAGACCGCCTATGTGGCGATCGGCATCGCCGCCCGCTCCGACGAGCATTTGGCGCTGCTGCGCCAGCTCACCCACGTCCTGAGTGATGACAGCGTGGCGGAGCGGCTGGCACAAACCACCTCTGCGGAAGAGCTGCGCAGCCTGCTGATGGGCGAGCAGCAGAGCGCCGAATTCCAGTTCGACGTCTCGCTGATTGCGCTCGACGTCGCCGCCGACAGCCTGATGACGCTGCAGGCGCTGAACGCCGGCCGGCTGCAAAAGGCCGGCGCGGTCAACGCGCAGTTCGTCAGCGATGTCATCACCCGCAAGCCGCTGAACCTGGGGCAGGGCATCTGGCTGAGCGACAGCGTCGAAGGCAACCTGGCCAGCGCGGCCACCGTCAGCCGCCCGGCGCAGGCTTTCGTGGAAGACGGCGAGCCGGTGGCGCTGCTGCTGACGGTGTCGGTCGCCGACGCGCAGCCGCTGGCGGTGCTCAACTACCTCAGCGATCTGCTGCTGGCCAATAAAGCTGAACGTTTGCTGAAGGCGGATGCCGCCGGCGTGCTGGCGCTGCTGACCAGCGAAGTGGCTGAGGAGAGCAGCGTGCTGAGCGCCGAGTTCGTGATCCGCAACGAGCACGGTCTGCACGCGCGGCCGGGCACGGCGCTGGTCAACGTGATCAAAAGTTTCAACAGTGACATCACCGTCACCAACCTGGACGGCAGCGGCAAGCCGGCCAACGGGCGCAGCCTGATGAAGGTGGTGGCGCTGGGCGTGAAGAAAGGGCATCACCTGCGCTTTACCGCCAATGGAGAAGATGCTGAAGCCGCGCTGAAGGCGATTGGCGAAGCGATTAATGAAGGACTGGGCGAGGGCGCAGCATGAGCAGAAGAGTAGCAACGATCACCCTGAACCCGGCGTACGATCTGGTGGGTTTCTGCCCGCAGATCGAGCGCGGGGAAGTCAACCGGGTAAAAACCGCCGGCCTGCACGCCGCCGGTAAGGGCATCAACGTCGCCAAGGTGTTGAAGGATTTAGGCATCGACGTCACCGTCGGCGGCTTCCTGGGCAAAGACAATCAGGACGGTTTCCAGCTGCTGTTCAGCGATCTGGGGATCGCCAACCGCTTTCAGGTGGTGCCGGGCCGTACCCGCATCAACGTCAAGCTGACGGAAAAAGACGGCGAAGTCACCGACTTCAACTTCTCCGGTTTCGAAGTGACGCCGCAGGACTGGGATCGCTTCGTCAGCGACTCGCTGAGCTGGCTGGGCCAGTTCGACATGGTGGCGGTGAGCGGCAGTCTGCCGGCCGGTGTCGATCCCGACGCCTTTACCGACTGGATGACCCAGCTGCGCGCCAAGTGCCCGTGCATCATTTTCGACAGCAGCCGCGAAGCGCTGGTCGCCGGGCTGAAGGCCTCGCCGTGGTTGGTCAAACCGAACCGCCGCGAGCTGGAAATCTGGGCCGGCCGCCCGCTGCCAGCGCTGGCGGACGTGGTTGAGGCCGCGCATGCGCTGCGCGAGCAGGGCATCGCCCACGTGGTGATATCCCTCGGTGCGGAAGGCGCGCTGTGGGTTAACGCGTCCGGTGCCTGGATCGCCAAACCGCCGTCCTGTGAGGTGGTCAGCACCGTGGGCGCCGGCGATTCGATGGTCGGCGGCCTGATTTATGGCCTGCTGATGCGCGAATCCAGCGAACACACCCTGCGTCTGGCCACGGCGGTAGCGGCGCTGGCGGTCAGCCAAAGCAACGTCGGCGTGACCGATCGTCCCCAGTTGGCCGCGATGATGGCGCGCGTCGATCTGAAACCTTTCAATCAATAGCAGGAGGCAGAATGAAAACGCTGCTGATGGTAGACAGTTCGCTGGGGCAGGCCCGTGGCCACCTGGCGAAACGCATGCTGGAGGCCGCCGCGGCCAAAACTGGCCTGACGCTGGTCGAGTCACTGCAGGACGCCGAACTGGTGGCGGTGGCGGGGCAGGCTGCTCCTGCTGACGCCGGGCTGAACGGCAAATTGGTGTATGTGGGCGAGGTAGAACAGGCGGTGCGGGAACCGGACGCTTTTCTGGCGCGTGCCAAGGCCGAAGCTGAAACCTATCAGGCGCCGCAGGCGGCGGCACCGGTGAAAGCCAATGGGCAAAAACGCATCGTGGCGATCACCGCTTGCCCTACCGGCGTGGCGCACACCTTTATGGCGGCCGAAGCCATTGAAAGTGAAGCCAAGAAACGCGGCTGGTGGGTGAAGGTGGAAACGCGCGGTTCCGTCGGCGCCGGCAACGCCATCACCCCGGAAGAAGTGGCGGCGGCGGATCTGGTGATCGTCGCGGCGGACATCGAAGTGGATCTGGACAAGTTTGCCGGTAAGCCGATGTATCGTACTTCCACCGGTCTGGCGCTGAAGAAAACCGCCCAGGAACTGGACAAGGCGCAGGCCGAAGCCGAAGTGTTCCAGCCGCAGCAGCGCGGTGGCGCGGCGCCGGCGGCGAAAAAGAAAGAGGGCAACGGCCCGTATCGTCACCTGCTGACCGGCGTGTCCTACATGCTGCCGATGGTGGTGGCCGGCGGCCTGTGTATCGCGCTGTCTTTCGTGTTCGGCATCAAGGCGTTTGAAGTCAAAGGCACGTTGGCGGCGGCGCTGATGCAGATCGGCGGCGGCTCCGCCTTTGCGCTGATGGTGCCGGTGTTGGCCGGTTTCATCGCCTTCTCCATCGCGGATCGTCCGGGCCTGACGCCGGGCCTGATCGGCGGCATGCTGGCAGTGAGCACCGGCGCCGGGTTCCTCGGCGGCATCATCGCCGGCTTCCTGGCGGGTTATGTCGCCAAGGCGATCAGCAGCAAGCTGCGCCTGCCGCAAAGTATGGAAGCGCTGAAGCCCATCTTGATCATTCCGCTGGTCGCCAGCCTGATCACCGGCCTCATCATGATTTACGTGGTCGGCACGCCGGTGGCGAAGATCATGGAAGGTCTGACCCATTGGCTGCAATCGCTGGGTACCGCCAACGCCGTACTGCTGGGGGCAATCCTCGGCGGCATGATGTGTACCGACATGGGCGGCCCGGTGAACAAAGCGGCCTACGCGTTCGGCGTGGCGCTGCTCAGCTCTTCGGTGTATGCGCCGATGGCGGCGATCATGGCGGCGGGCATGGTGCCACCGCTGGCGATGGGGCTGGCGACGCTGCTGGCGCGCCGCAAGTTCCCGAAATCCGAACAGGAAGGCGGTAAGGCGGCGTTGGTGCTGGGGCTGTGCTTCATCACTGAAGGGGCGATTCCGTTCGCCGCCCGCGACCCGATGCGCGTGCTGCCGTGCTGCATCGCCGGCGGGGCGCTGACCGGCGCGCTGTCGATGGCCTTCGGCGCCAAACTGATGGCACCGCACGGCGGGCTGTTCGTGCTGCTGATCCCGGGCGCGATTTCGCCGGTGCTGCTGTACCTGGTGGCGATCGCCGCCGGCACGCTGTTGGCCGGGGTGGCTTATGCCCTGCTGAAACGTGCTGAAGTACCGGCGGCCAGTGTGGCGTAACGGCGATCCAGCCATAAAAAAACCGGAGCCCAGGCTCCGGTTTTGTCGTTTGGGCGCCGCGTTACTGCTGCGCCTTCAGCCAGGCGATCTCTTCCGCCCAGATATCCGGGTTTACCGTTTCCAGAATCAGCGGGATATTGTCGAAACGCGGATCGCGCATGATGTAGCTGAACACCGTTTTGCCGATGTTGCCTTCCCCCAGGCTGTGGTGGCGGTCGACGCGGCTGTTGAACTCGCTCTTGGCGTCGTTCAGGTGCATGCCGCGCAGGTAGTTGAAACCGACGATGTCACCGAGCTGTTTGAAGGTGTGTTCGCAGGTCTCTTCGGTGCGCAGATCGTACCCGGCGGCGAAGGCGTGGCAGGTGTCGATGCAGACGCCGACGCGGCTTTTGTCTTCCACGCCGTCGATGATCGCCGCCAGGTGTTCGAATTTGAAGCCCAGATTGCTGCCCTGGCCGGCGGTGTTTTCGATCACGGCCGTCACACCGGCGGTTTTGTCCAGCGCGATGTTGATCGATTCGGCGATGCGCGCCAGGCATTTATCTTCATCGATTTGCAGCAGGTGGCTGCCGGGGTGGAAGTTCAACAGCGTCAGCCCCAACTGTTCGCAGCGCTGCAGCTCGTCGATAAACGCTTCGCGCGATTTTTCCAACGCCTCGGCCACCGGGTGCCCGAGGTTGATCAGGTAGCTGTCGTGCGGCAGGATCTGCCCCGGCCCATAACCGTACTGGGCGCAGGCGCTCTTGAACTTATCGATCACGTCCGCGGCCAGCGGCGCGGCCTTCCATTGACGCTGATTTTTGGTGAACAGGGCGAACGCGGTCGCCTCCAATTCGTGCGCGCGGATAACCGCTTGATCCACGCCGCCTGACGCGCTGACATGTGCACCGACAAACTTCATCTTCATTCTCCTGTGTTATCGGTGACATTATGGCATTGATGGCGGGCGGAATAAATGCGGCCCGCCGAAGCGGGCCGCAGAAGGGGAGTTTAGAACCAGTGTTGCACCAGTTGGTTTATCGCGCCGCCGCCGACCAGCAGCCAGACGAACAGCAGCGTGGCCAGCAGAATCGGTTTCACCCCGGCCTGGCGCACGGCGCTGATGTGGGTGGTCAACCCCAGCGCCGCCATCGCCATCGCCAGCATCCAGGTGTCGGCGGTGATCAGATGGCGCACCAGCGTGGCCGGCAGCAGGTTGAAGGAGTTCAGCCCGGCGACGGCGATAAACAGCACGGCGAACCACGGAATGGTGATGGCGGATTTTTCCGCCTTGCCTGCGCTGCCGCGGCTGATGTAGCCCGACAGCAGCAGCAGGAACGGCGCCAGCATCATCACGCGGATCATCTTGGCGATCACCGCTGCATTTTCGGCGTCCGGCCCGATGGCGTGCCCGGCGGCGACCACCTGAGCCACTTCGTGAATGGTGGAGCCGGCGTAGATGCCGAAGGTTTCCTGGCTGAACGGCAGCCACTGGAAGTGTTCATTCAACTGATACAGCCACGGGTAGGCGAAGATCGCCAGGGTGCCGAACACCACCACGGTCGAGACCGCTACCGCCACTTTGCTGGAGTCGGCCTTCAGCACCGGCTCGGTGGCCATCACTGCCGCCGCGCCGCAAATGCTGCTGCCGGCGCCGATCAGTATCGCGGTTTGGCTGTCGATGCCGAACACTTTCTTGCCGAGCCAGCAGGCCAGCAGGAAGGTGGTGATCAGAGTCAGCGCGTCGATGATGATGCCGCTGGCGCCGACGTCGGCGATCTGCTGAAAGGTCAGCCGGAAGCCGTAAAGGATAATGCCCAGACGCAGCAGACGCTGTTTGGCCAGCTGTACGCCGCTGTGACAAACGGTTTGCCAGTGGGGGTACAGCGTGTTGCCCACCAGAATACCGAGCAGGATCGCCAGCGTCAGCGCCCCCAGCCCCAGCTCCGCCACCCAGGGAATATCGCCGGCCCAGACGGCCAGCGCGGTGAGCGCGCCGGTCAGTGCCAGCCCCGGCACCAGCCGCGGCAGGCCAAACAGCGAAAAGCGTCGCTCGGGATAAGTGTGAGTGGTATCAGTCGCCATAAAAGTCAGTCCTTCAGTCTGTTTCTTGCTGCTAAGAGTACGTTTGGGCTGAATAAAAGAGAAATTGATTATATATTTATAACCTATCTGAATAAGTGGTATGGGATCAGGCATTGGCATAACGCCGCATTGCGGCTAGGGTGAGGAAGTGCGGCGAGCCGCCGTCAACTTTCCAACTAACAGGAGCAGGCGATGGATACCGACGATCAACGCAGAGAGCAGGTAGATCAGGAAGTGGGGCGCGCGGTGCGGCGGTTGATTGAAGAAAACAAGACGATCGACCGCGAGCATCTCGCGGCGATGCTGCAATTGATACTGCGGGACGAAGCCGGCACGCCGCGAGAGCCGGTGCTGGCCGCGGCGGCGCAGCTGGTCGCCTTGGGCAAATAGCGCGCCGATCTGGCCGCAAACGGGGTAGCCTGGCCGGGCTGCCCACATCACCATGTTGGGGTTCTCTGGCAGAACCTTCTTTTAATACCGGGACGGCTATGCATATCACGTTGCGTCAACTGGAAGTTTTCACCGAAGTGCTGAAAAGCGGTTCGACCACTCAGGCCTCGGTGGTGCTGGCGCTGTCGCAGTCGGCGGTCAGCGCGGCGCTGGCGGATCTGGAGGGGCAGTTGGGCGTGCAGCTGTTCGATCGCGTCGGCAAACGGCTGGTGATCAACGAACACGGCCGCTTGCTGTACCCCAAGGCGCTGGCGCTGCTGGAGCAGGCGGGGGAGATCGAGCAGCTGTTTCGCCATGATGGCGGGGCGCTGCGCATCGCCGCCAGCAGCACCATCGGCAACTATATGCTGCCGGAGATGATCGCCCGTTACCGCCGGGACTTTCCGGCCACGCCGCTGGAGCTGAACGTCGGCAACAGCCAGGATGTGATCGTGGCGGTAGCGGATTTTCGCGTCGATCTGGGGCTGATCGAAGGGCCTTGCCATATGCCGGAGCTGGTCACGCAGCCGTGGCTGGAGGACGAGCTGGTGGTGTTCGCTGCGCCGGATAACCCGCTGACCCGTCAACCGCCGACGCTGGAGGCGCTGGCGAATGCGCCTTGGATCCTGCGTGAGCGCGGTTCTGGCACCCGCGAGGTGCTGGATCATCTGCTGTTGGCACACCTGCCGCACTTTCAGCTGGTGATGGAGCTCGGCAACTCGGAGGCGATCAAGCATGCGGTGCGGCACGGTATCGGCATCAGCTGCCTGTCCCGGCGGGTGGTGGCTGAGCAGCTGGCCAGCGGCGCGCTGGTGGAACTGCCGGTGCCGTTGCCGCCGCTGCGCCGCACCCTGTACCTGATCCGCCATCGGCAAAAGCACGTCTCCAACGCGTTGCAACGTTTTCTCAGCTATTGCGTGCTGTGATCGACAGCGCGTCACGTCTTCTATCGCCGCGCAGGCCAAAGAAAGCATAAAAACCTGCGCGCGCTCACATTAATGAGAGTAAGTAAGGCCATAAGGGGCGCGGCTAATAATTGCCTCTGAATTATGAAGCTATCTTATATCGGTGCAATGTTGCTAGTTCACCGGCGGGTATTTGTTACAATCCGCCCTCATTTTTCGAAGAGCAGATAGATAGGGAACGAATGGCTCAGCAGGATATAAAAACATCGGGGCAGCAAGCACCCGGATTGCGCCGCGAGCTGAAAGCCCGGCATTTGACCATGATCGCCATCGGCGGCTCCATCGGCACCGGCCTGTTCGTCGCCTCGGGCGCCACGGTTTCTCAGGCAGGTCCCGGCGGGGCGCTGCTGTCTTACGCTCTGATCGGTTTGATGGTGTACTTCCTGATGACCAGTCTGGGCGAACTGGCGGCCTTTATGCCGGTCTCCGGTTCATTCTCCACCTACGGCGCCAAATACGTGGAAGAAGGCTTCGGCTTCGCACTGGGCTGGAACTACTGGTACAACTGGGCGGTGACCATCGCCGTTGACCTGGTGGCTTCGCAATTGGTGATGAGCTACTGGTTCCCGGACACGCCCGGCTGGATCTGGAGCGCGCTGTTCCTCGGCCTGATGTTCCTGCTGAACTACATTTCGGTGAAAGGGTTCGGCGAGGCGGAATACTGGTTCGCGCTGATCAAGGTCAGCACCGTGATTATTTTCATCGCCGTCGGCGTGCTGATGATTGTCGGCATTCTGAAAGGCGGCGAGCATGCCGGCTGGCAGAACTGGACCATTGGAGATGCGCCGTTCGCCGGCGGCTTCTCGGCGATGATCGGCGTGGCCATGATCGTCGGCTTCTCGTTCCAGGGCACTGAACTTATCGGCATCGCGGCCGGCGAATCGGAAAACCCGGGTAAAAATATTCCGCGCGCGGTGCGTCAGGTGTTCTGGCGTATCCTGCTGTTCTATATCTTCGCCATCCTGATCATCAGCCTGATCATTCCGTATACCGATCCGAGCCTGCTGCGCAATGACGTGAAAGACATCAGCGTCAGCCCGTTCACCCTGGTGTTCCAGCATGCCGGCCTGCTGTCGGCGGCGGCGGTGATGAACGCGGTGATCCTGACGGCGGTGTTGTCCGCCGGTAACTCGGGCATGTACGCATCGACCCGCATGTTGTACACCCTGGCATCGGAAGGCAAAGCGCCGCGCATCTTCGCCAAGCTGTCGAAAGGCGGCGTGCCGCGCAACGCGCTGTACGCGACCTGCGTGGTGGCCGGGTTGTGCTTCCTGACCTCGATGTTCGGCAACCAGTCGGTTTACCTGTGGCTGCTGAATACCTCGGGCATGACCGGCTTCATCGCCTGGTTGGGCATCGCCATCAGCCACTACCGTTTCCGTCGCGGTTACATGCTGCAGGGACACGATCTCAACGACTTGCCGTACCGTTCCGGGTTCTTCCCGCTGGGGCCGATCTTCGCCTTCGTGTTGTGTCTGATCATTACCCTGGGGCAGAACTACCAGGCCTTCCTGCAAGACAAGATTGACTGGTACGGCGTGACCGCGACCTACATCGGCATTCCGCTGTTCCTGCTGATCTGGTTCGGTTACAAGCTGTCGCAAGGCACCCGTGTCGTGAAGTACAGCGAAATGGAATTTCCGAAGATGGACGTGAAGTAATTTTCGGTGAGTGATACGCGGCGGGGGTTCCCGCCGCGTTTGGCTTTACTTTTTCCCGCCTTTGGCTTCCGCCAGCGCCTGCTGCGCCGAACTCATCAAATCTTCCACCGTCGCATAATGCTGCGTCAGCGCCACAATGCCGGCGTTGAGCTGCATGTTCACCTCGCCGAATGCGCCAAAATCGTAAGGCGCCTCCAGCGGTGGCACGATGCGCGCCAGGAACTCGCTTTCCGCGCCGTAGGGCAGATCGTGCACCAGAATCAAAAACAGGCCGCCGGTATAGCGGCAGACGTAGTCGCTCGGGCGGATCAGCGTCTTGAGACGCTCGCCGACGGTGCGCAGTACGTCGTCGCCGATCTGGACGCCATGGCTTTGGTAGAGCGCCGCCAGCGGACCGAACTCAAGAATGAACAGGTGGGAGATCGGCTGCGCCGTTGCGGGGCGGCAGATGCTGCGCATCACCACCTCGCCGCCTGCGCGGTTGAGAAAGCCGGTCAGGCGATCGCGGTGCGATGCCTGCTGCTTCTCCCAGGCCAGCGTGACGTGCTGCACCAACTGGCGGTGGTAGCGCGCGATCATGCCATGGGCCAGCACCAGCCACAGCGGCGCGAGATCCGCCATGACAAACAGATTTTGCACGCGCGACAGCGGCGCCGCCAGCAGGTAGGGCAGCGTCAGCGCGATCACCTCAAGCAGCGCGAAGCGCGGCGCGGCGGCATGGCGCTGCATCAACCAGCAGGCCAGGGCGGTGATGGTCAGGCCGGCGAACAGGATCAGCACGAAGCGGCCCGACAGCATCGCCAGCGCGGCGCTGGCGCCAACCAGCAGCGCCCACAACAACACCGTCACCAGCATGGCGTTCGGCCAAGCGGGTTGGCGCCTTTGCGCCAACCTGGCACGCCCGGCGGTCAACAGCAGCAACAGCAGCAGCAGGCCGATACCGACCAGCGGTTGGTTCAGCCAGGCGTACCCCACCAACAGCGCGGCTGGCCCCACGGCATTCAGCCAGGGGGTGAGAGGAGAGGGCGTCAGCGTGAGACGCAGCTGGCGTTGAAACGGTTCGTCATCGGCGTGCAGCGGGCTGTGCAACAGCCAGTTCAGCAGCGCCGGGCGTTTGGGCGTTACCGCCGGAGATGGACTTCTCATTACAGCCTCGTCAATAAGGCCGCTCTTGCGGCGGCCTGAAAGTTTTTTGCACGCGCGGTGCTGTGGTTTTGGATTCTATGTGGTTTTGCCGCTATTTGTCAGAGTCTGGTCGGATCAGGAATAATTTTCAGAATAATTAACCTACTGGCCGTTGGCGGGGGAAAGCGTGGTGGTTTGAAAAATGGCGAGAAAAAACAAATTATTACATTTCGACAACGCTGTTTTCACCTATTGATATGATTGATAAGTATTATCGTTTGCTTTATTGTGGGCGGCTGCGCGCAGGCGGTCGCCGCGCGCTTTCCGGTTTACGGCGGACGCCTTCGCGCCGCTGTCATGATGGTTGTAACAGGTATCTTAACGAATGAGCGTATCCACCGATCCCATGACTGACGCCAAGGGGCAACCCAACGCCGGCGTGATGGGGCGTTATCAGCATATTCTTCGCCATCGCCTGTTGATGATGGGCGTGTTGGCACTGGCGATCCTGGGTTCGCTGCTGCTGGATTTCACCATGGGGCCATCCGGCCTGTCGCTGTCGTCTTTGTGGCAAACGCTGCTTGACCCCGCCGCGGCCGATGCCGGCACGCGGGTGATCGTCTGGGACATCCGCTTGCCCTATGCGCTGATGGCGGTGGTGGTGGGCTTTGCGCTCGGTCTGGCCGGGGCGGAAATGCAGACCATCCTGAATAACCCGCTGGCCAGCCCCTTCACCCTCGGCGTATCATCCGCCGCGGCCTTTGGCGCCGCGCTGGCGATCGTGCTCGGCATCGGCATTCCGGGTATTCCCGATCAGTGGTTCATCTCCGCCAACGCCTTTATCTTTGCGCTGTTCGCCGCGCTGATGCTCGACGGCATCACGCGCTGGACGCGGGTCGCCACCTCCGGCGTGGTGCTGTTCGGCATCGCGCTGGTGTTTACCTTCAACGCGCTGGTCTCGATGATGCAATTCATCGCCAGCGAGGACACGCTGCAGGGGCTGGTGTTCTGGACCATGGGCAGCCTGGCGCGCGCCTCGTGGGACAAGCTGGGTATTCTGTTCGGGGTATTCGCCGTGCTGCTGCCGCTGTCGATGATGAGCTCGTGGAAACTGACCGCGCTGCGTCTGGGGGAAGACCGGGCGGTGAGTTTCGGCATCGACGTGCGCCGTCTGCGGCTGACCACGCTGCTGCGCATCAGCATGCTCTCGGCGCTGGCGGTGGCCTTCGTCGGGCCGATCGGCTTTATCGGCCTGGTGGCGCCGCACATCGCCCGCATGATCTTCGGCGAAGATCACCGTTTCTACCTGCCGGCCAGCGCGCTGATCGGCGCGCTGGTGCTGTCGATGGCCTCGGTGGCGTCCAAAAATCTGGTGCCCGGCGTGATCATTCCGGTGGGCATCGTCACCTCGCTGGTCGGGGTGCCGTTCTTCCTGAGCATTATTCTGCGCCATCGGGGGAACGTATGAGCCAGGGTTTACGGATAGAAAACTTCTCGGCGGGTTACCCGAAGCGTCAGGTGATCGACAATCTCTCGGTGCCGATGCTGCCGCGCGGGCAAATCACCGTGCTGCTGGGGCCGAACGGCAGCGGCAAATCGACGCTGCTGCGCTCGCTGGCCGGGCTGAACCCGGCGCAGGGCAAGCTGTGGCTGGACGACGGCGATCTGATGCAGATGCCGTTCGCCCGTCGGGCGGAGAAAGTGGTGTACCTGCCGCAGTCGCTGCCCGCCGGGGTGCATCTGCACGTGCTGGAGTCGATCATCGTGGCGCAGCGCGCCTCGGGCGGCCGCAGCAACGCCGGCAGCGAAGCGGAAGTGATGGCTTTGCTGGAACAGCTGGGCATCGCCCACCTGGCGCTGAGCTACCTCGATCAACTATCCGGCGGCCAGAAACAGCTGGTGGGGTTGGCGCAGTCGCTGATCCGTCAGCCGTCGCTGCTGCTGCTGGATGAGCCGCTGAGCGCGCTCGATCTCAACTACCAGTTCCACGTGATGGATTTGGTGCGCCGTGAAACCCGCAAGCGCAATATCGTGACGGTGGTGGTGGTGCATGACATCAACATCGCGCTGCGCCACGGCGACCACGTGTTGATGCTGCAGGATGGCGATCTGATCGCCGACGGCGCGCCGGATCAGGTGATTACGCCGCAGAGCCTGGCGCGGGTCTACGGCGTGCGCGGGCGCATCGAGCGTTGTTCGCAGGGCACGCCGCAGGTGCTGATCGACGGCCTGGTAAACCAGCCGACGATTTAATCCAGGAAAAAGCCCGGCATCGCCGGGCTTTTTTTATCGCGCAGCGTGGGTTAGCGCCTCGCTCACGCGTTCGACGACGTGCTGGGCGGTGACGATGCCGCCGGACAGATAAACCTCGGCCGCCGGCAGGTAAACCACCTGGCCTTTCTTCACCGCTGCGGTTTTCTTCAGCGCAGTGGTGGTAAGGATTTTCTGCGGCGCCACCGCGTTCGGCCGCCCGGTCGCGGCGTCTCTGTCGATGATGAACAGCCAGTCCGGATTCAGTTTGGCCACCTGCTCAGGCGTCAGCTTGTTGCCGCGCACGTCTTTTTCATCGGACTGCAACGCGGACGCGAAGCCGAGGGCGTCATAGACGAAGCTGAAACGGCTCTTGGGGGCGTAAGCGCTGATCTTGCCGCCGGAGAACAGCACCACCAGCCCGCGTCCGGCCTGGGCGGCCTGTGGTTTGACCGCCGCGATCTGCGCATCCAGCTTATTGATCGCCGCCTGCGCCTGTTGCTGCTTATCGAACAGCTCACCCAGCTGCAGCGTGCGCTGTTTCAGGCTGCCCAACTGATCCTGCTGATCGACGGACATATTCAGCGTCGGCGCCAGCGTGTTCAGCTCGTCATAGGCTTTGGACGCCCGGCCGGCGATCAGGATCAGATCCGGTTTGGCGGCGCGCAGCACGGCCATATCCGGCTCGAACAGGGTGCCGGCATTGAGGTATTTGTCGTCCTGATAGCGCTTCAGGCTATCCGGCAAGTTTTTGCGATTGCCGGGCAGCGCCAGCGGCTCGACGCCCAGCAGCTGCAGCGTTTCCAGCGAGGCGTAATCCAGCACCACGATGCGCTGCGGGTGTTTCTTCACCTCGGTGCTGCCGTTCAGGTGCTGAACGTTGACGGTGGCCGGGGCCGCCGGCGCGTCGGTTTTGCTGTGGCAACCCGCCAGCGCCATCGCGGCCAGCAGGGCGATCATCAGGGGGGAGCGGCGTAATTTCATGGGGCTTCCTCACGGTGATGGAATGAAAAGGGCGCGCAGCGCGCGCCCGGGGGCATCAGAAGTTGTAGGTCATGCCGACGGTGTAACGGCGGCCGTCCAGCGTGGTGTTGTAGTGATCGTAATCCACGGTCTTGTCGAGGATGTTGTAGACCCCGCCGGTCAGCTGCAGGTTTTTCGCCGCCTGGTAGCTCAGGCCCGCATCGACGAAGGTGTAGGACGGCGTGCTCTTGGCCATCGAGGTACGGCTCAGATACTCAGACGTTTTGCTGCGGAAATTAACGCGCGACCACAGGCTGAGGTCCTGCGTGGCGCGCCAATCCAGCACGGTGTTAACCATGTGCTTCGGCATCTGGTTGAGCGCCTTGCCCTGGAACTCGCCGCTCTTCTGCTCGGAAGAGGTGTAGGTGTAGTTGGTGTTCCACTTCCAGTCTTTGTTGATCTGCCAGCCGAAGGTGGCTTCTACGCCGCGCATATTGGCTTTGTCGACGTTGACGCGATCGCTGATAAAGTCGTAGACGTCATTGCCGATCTTACAGTCCGGCGTGTCTTCGCAGCGGCGCACTTCGGTGATCTTGTTCTTGAAGTCGGTGTTGAAGACGGTCACCCCGGCGTTGACGCCTTTCAGGCTATCCCACATCAGGCCGATCTCTTCGCTCAGGCTCTTCTCCGGCTGCAGATCCGGGTTGCCGACGATGATGCCTTTACGCACGCCGCCGCCGGTGACCTGGCCCCAGTTGGCGGAGGATTGGCGCAGATCCGGCGATTTGTAGCCGGCGGAGACGCCGCCTTTCAGCGTCCACTGTTCGGTCAGGTGCCAGACCCCGTACATGCGCGGCGTCCAGTGGCTGCCGAAGTTTTCGTCCTGATCCATGCGGATGCCGGTCGTCAGACTGAAGTCGTTGGTCAATGCCCACTCATCTTCGGCGAACAGCGCCCAGCTCCAGCGCGTCAGCTTGCTGAGACCTTGTGCCGATTCAAGCTGGTTGCCGCTGTCGCTCAGTTTTTCATAGCGATACTGACCGCCGAGGTTCAGCATGTGTGAACCCAGCTCGAACTGGTTCTGGGTGTTGAAGATGGTGTTGTACATCTTCATTTTGCGGCCCGGGTTGTTGGTCTCTTCCCGCTGAACGTAGCTGGTGGAGTTGCCGAAGTCGTAATAGCCGTTGTGGGTCAGCGCGTAGTTGGTGCGCGTATACAGGCTTTCGCTGCGCGATGTCGGCGTGCATTTGCCTTTGCTGCAGCGTTCCGCTACCACCGATTTGCCCGGCGTGCTGTTGCGATCCTGCAGCGAGCGGCCGATTTCAAAGTCGAATTCGTTTTTCTCGTCCGGGGTCAGGGTGAACACCGCGGTGCCGCTGCGCATGCGCTGCTCGTTGTAACCGTTGGTGATTTTATCTTCCGCGCGGCGCGACAGCAGGCCGTTGACCCGCAGGCCGAGCAGGCCTTCAACCAGCGGGCCGGAGGCGTAGGCGTTGGTCTGGAACAGATCGCCGGAATCGCGGTTTTCCTGAAGGGTGGCGTCGCCGTGCAGCGAGCCTTTCCACTCGGTGCGCGAGGTTTTGCGGGTGATGACGTTGATCACGCCGCCCATGGCGTCGGAACCGTACAGCGAAGACATCGGCCCGCGCACCACTTCGATGCGCTCAATGGCTTCCATCGGCGGCAGCCAGCCCTGTTCGATGCCGGCGTTATCGCTGTTCGGCCGGGTGCCGCGGGTGTCGACGCGCTTGCCGTCCACCAGGATCAGCGTGTACTTGGAAGACATGCCGCGAATGCTGATGTCGCTGCTGCTGGCGCCGCCGGTGACCACTACGCCCGGTACGTCTTTCAGCGCATCGGTCACGTCGCGATAGGCTTTATCTTCGATCTGCTGGCGCGGGATCACCGAGATGGAAGCGGCAGAGTCCTGAATTTTTTGCTGAAAGCCGGAGGCGGTGACGACCATGGTGTCCTGGGTGTCGTCCTGCGGCGCGGCCAGCGCGGCGGTGGCGCTGAGTGAGGCGATCACCAGAGCGGCGAGCTTGCTGTAACGTGGCGTTTCCATGAGGTAAACCTTTCCTGGATTGAAGTGAAAGTAATTAACCAATTGAATTTCTAATGAAATTATTCATCGTTCGCTGAGAAATACTTCGCTTCGTCAGCGTTGCGTGAGGGTATTGTAAGGATTTTTTTCTTAATGTAAACGCTAATGATAATTCATATCATTTGTATGCTTGTTCTGCTGACGGAAAAGGGTAACCGGATGAATTAAAGGGAAAAGCGGCGCAGCGGGCGTGCGCCGGGAAGGATCAGCG
Source organism: Serratia sp. Z4 (assembly GCF_009900725.1). NCBI lineage: Bacteria > Pseudomonadati > Pseudomonadota > Gammaproteobacteria > Enterobacterales > Yersiniaceae > Serratia > Serratia sp. Z4. Next base: position 971,745 of record NZ_JAAABD010000002.1, on the reverse strand, counting down.
TTTCTGGATGTAGGTGATGGCCAGCGCCAGCGCCAGCACCAGGCCTTTGATAATGTCCATGGCGTAGTAGGGCACCGACAGCATCACCAGGCCGTTTTGCAGCACGCCGAGGATCACCGCGCCGATCAGGGTGCCGAGCGCATTGGGTTTACCGGCGCCGGCCAGCGAGAAGCCGATATAGGCCGCCGCCACCGCGTCCATCAGATAACCGCCGCCGGCATTGACCTGCGAAGAGCCAATACGTGACGCCAGTAAGATGCCGCCAAGCGCCGCCAGCCAGGAGGAAATGACGTAAGCGGCAACCCTGTAACGCACGGTGCGGATGCCCGACAGACGCGCAGCCTCGGGGTTGCCGCCGATGGCGTACATGCGGCGGCCGTGCTTGGTCAACGACAGGAACAGCTGCACCGCCACGGTGACCGCCAGCATGATCAGCACGATCACCGGCACCTGGCCGAGGGCGGAAAACACCTCCGGGATCAGGCCTTCGGCCATGTCGCCATTCGGCAGCACCATGTTTTGGGTGATGGAGCCGCCGTAGCTGTAGGTCATCGCCACGCCCTGGATCACGAACAGGCTGGCCAGCGTCGCCAGCATATCGGGGATTTTGAGCACCACGATCAGCAGGGCGTTGAACAGGCCGACCAGCGTGCACAGCAACAGCGTCACCACGATGGCGCCGGCGGTGCCGAAACCGTGCCAGACGAACAGCGAAATCACCAGCGCGTTGGCCAGCGAGGCGGTCGAGCCGACCGACAGATCGAAACCGCCGACCGACAGCGAGATGGAGACGCCGATGGCGATCACCGTCACGATGGCGATCGAACGCAGGATATTGATGATGTTGTTGGCATCGAGAAAGTTGTCCGACGCCAGGCCAAACAGGGCGATCAGCGCCGCTACGGTCAGCAGCATGCCCCACTTGTAGAGGAAATCAAACAGCTGTTGGCGCCAGGGCAGCGCAGGCCGCAAGGCAAATTCTTTACTCACGCAGGGGTTCCTCCGGTGGAATAGAGCAATAAGGTTTCTTCGTCGATGTCGGCGGCGTTCAATTCCGCCACGATGCGGCCGTCCCACAGCACGCAGATGCGATCGCACAGGCCAATCAGCTCGGCGAACTCGCCGGAGGCGTAAATCACGCCTTTGCCGGCGCGGGCCAGGCCGTCGATCAGGCTGAACAGCTCCTGTTTGGCCTTGATGTCCACGCCCTTGGTCGGCTCATCGAAGATCAGCACCTCGGCGTCGCCACGCAGCCATTTGCCGATCGCCACTTTTTGTTGATTGCCGCCTGACAGGCGCGCCAGCCGCTGTTGCGGGCCGGAGGCGCGAATATTCAGACGCTGCATGATCTCGCGCGCCCAGCGCAGCTCTTGCCGCCGGCTGAACAGGCTCCAGCGCGAGAAGCTGTCGTCGGCGCTGACGCTCAGGTTCATCGGGATCGCCTCGTCGATGAAAATACCTTCTTTGCGGCGTTCTTCCGGCACCAGCGCCAATCCTTGTTCGACCGACAAATGCGGCGCGCGTGGCACCCAGGGCTGCCCGCGCAGTTCGCCGCGCTCGAGCTGCACGGCGCTGGCGCCGAACAATGCCTTGCACAGTTCGGTTTTGCCCGCCCCGGCCAGCCCGGCGATGCCGAGGATCTCGCCTTCATGCAACCGCAGCGAAACGTCGCGCAGCTTATGGCGATCGTGCAAGCCCTGCACCTGCAGCAGCGTTCGCTCAGGGTGTGGCGGGCGCGGCGACGGGAAAATGTCGTCCAGCCGATGGCCGAGCATCTTCTCGACGATCTGTTCGCCGCTCAGCCCGCGCATGGCGTCTTCGCTGACGCGCCGGCCGTCGCGCAGCACCGTCAGCCGATCGCAAATGTCGCTCAGTTCGTGGATGCGGTGGGAAATAAACACGATGCCGATGCCTTCGGATTGCAGGCGGCGCACCACGTTAAACAGGCGCTCGCTCTCGGCGCGATCGAGCGGCGCGGTCGGCTCGTCGAGCACCAGAAAACGGCAGCGGTGCGACAGCGCGCGCGCCAGCAGCACCTGCTGTTTTTCCGCCAGCGTGCAGTCCGCCAGGCGTCTGCGCGGGTTGAGCGGCAGCGCCCATTGCTGCAGCAGCTGCACGGCGCGGCGGTGCAGCTCCGCCCAGTTCAGCCAGTGGCCCGGCTCGTTCAGCCAGTCCAGCATGATGTTTTCCGCTACCGACAGCGTGGGGATCAGCGCGACGTCGACCTCTTGCTGCACCACGTGAATACCGTGACGGCGCGCCTGCAACGGGGAGTGGATCGCCACCGGCTGGCCGTCGATCAGGATCTCGCCGCGATAATGATCGTGGGCGCCGGAGAGGATCGCCATCAGCGTCGACTTGCCCGCGCCGTTGGCGCCGACCAGCGCATGGATTGATCCGCCCTGCAGCGTGAAGTCCACGTCCTGTAGCGCGTTGAAGCCGGCGAAGGCGATCGAGATATTGCGCATCTCGAGGCGTGAAGGCGTTGCGGTTGACATAGGGTGTTAAGGCCGTTTAGATGTTTAGATGGCTGTTTTACTCTGTTGTAACACAGATTGCGCCGTTGGCAACCCACAAAATGGCATAACGGCGATGAAAAAAGCGTGGGTGGGCAGGGGCGCAACCCGCGTCAGGCTGCGCCGGTGCGAGAAGCGGTCAGAAGGTGGTAGGGGTGTGTGCGCTGACGATGCGGCAAACGCGAGCCGACGTATTGCTGAAGCTGTGCGGAATGCCGGTGTTGATGGCGTAACTCTGACCGGCGCTCAGGCAATAGCTCTGGCCGTTGATGGTCAGCACGATCTCGCCCTCCAGCAGGGTGCCGATCTCTTCGCCCTGATGCTTGATCTTTTCGCCGGTGGTGGTGCCGGGCTGGTAGGTTTCCAGCATCATCGCCAGGTTGCGCGTCGGGCTGCCGTTGTGCACCAGCTTCATCGACACCCCCTGGCTGCCGATCTCAATCAGATCCTCGGCGTCGATCACCACGCGCGGCTCGTCGACGGCCTCCGGTTCGGCAAAGAATTCCGACAGCGACAGGCCATACACCTTCAGCAGCTTTTGCAGCGTGCTGATGGCCGGGCTGACCTTGTCCTGTTCGATGGTGCTGATCGCACTGTGGGTTAACCCGGACAGTTCGGCGACCCGGCGCTGCGACAAACCCAATTGCTGACGGATCTGTGACAGGCGTTTGCCCGGTGCCAAGCTGGCTTCGCTCATAGCGGTACTTCCTTCTGGTAGGGGCGACAGGCAGACATGAATATCGTTATCGGGCGCCTGTCTGGGCGATAACGATGCTGCATGATATCGATAGTTAGGGCAGGTTTGGAAAATATATTGCCCATGTTCACTCTCGGTGCGTTGGACGAAATAGTTGACGTAAAAATGGCAGCAAGGCCTTTTCGGTCAATATTTTATCAATTTAGCAGCCGGTGGTGAATAATCAAACAGGATTGTAACATTTGCAAACCCATTCTGTTAAGACTATGTTTCATATTGTGGATGTTATTTTGAGCGCCCGGCAGCGGCGCGACCTGGCGAGAAATCCAATCATGTGTTGAATCGAACGGCGGACGGGCGCTAACGCGCCTTAAGAGCATAATGGCGGGTGACGTATGCAAACCAATAGCGCAGCAGTTGAACATTTTGCACAGCATCATGAAGAGAGGCGAAGTAGCGCGTTCCAAAATGAGGTTGCTCATTATTTGGAACGCCATCCCGCCACGCAGTATGTCGATATCCTTCTTACCGATCTCAATGGTTCCTTCCGCGGCAAACGTATACCCGTCTCAGGGTTGAAAAAACTGGAAAAAGGCAGCTACTTCCCCGCGTCGGTGTTCGCCATGGACATCCTCGGTAACGTGGTGGAGGAGACCGGTCTTGGGCAGGAGCTCGGCGAGCCGGATCGCATTTGCCTGCCGGTGCCCGGTTCGCTGACGCCGTCGGCCGCCGATCCGGAGCATATCGGCCAGGTGTTGCTGACCATGCTGGATGAAGATGGCACTCCCTTTGACGTTGAACCCCGTAATGTGCTGAACCGCGTGTGGCAGGCGCTGCGACAGCGCGGCTTGTTCCCGGTGGCAGCGGTAGAGCTGGAGTTCTATCTCATCGACAGGCAGCGCGACGCAGAAGGCGATTTGCAGCCGCCGTGTGCGCCCGGCACTCAGGAGCGCAATACCCAAAGCCAGGTGTACTCCGTCGATAACCTGAACCATTTCGCCGAGGTGCTGAACGATATCGACGCGTTGGCGAAGCTGCAGGGGCTGCCGGCGGACGGCGCGGTGGCGGAGGCGTCGCCGGGGCAGTTCGAGGTCAACCTGCGCCATTCCGACGACATCTTGCTGGCCTGCGACCACGCGCTGGCGCTGAAACGGTTGGTGCGGCTGGTGGCCGAGAACCACGGTATGCACGCCACCTTTATGGCCAAACCCTATGAGGATTACGCCGGCAGCGGCATGCATGTGCATGTCAGCATGCAGGACGGGGCGGGCAACAACCTGTTTGCCGACGGCGAAGGCGAGGATTCACCGTTGCTGAAACAGGCGCTGGCCGGGATGATCACCCTGATGCCGGCGTCGATGGCGCTGCTGGCGCCGAACGTCAATGCCTATCGGCGTTTCCAACCGGGGATGTATGTGCCGATCCAGGCCGCCTGGGGCCACAACAATCGCACCGTGGCGCTGCGCATTCCCTGCGGCGAACCGGAGAATCATCGGGTGGAGTACCGCGTGGCCGGCGCCGACGCCAACCCCTATCTGGTGATGGCGGCGATCCTGGCCGGCATGTTGTACGGGTTGGACAACGCGCTGCCGTTGCCTGAGCCGGTGACCGGCAACGGGCTGGAGCAGGAGGGGCTGCCGCTGCCGATCCGCCAGAGCGATGCGCTGTACGAGTTTGAACATCAGCATGCGTTGACCCACTATCTGGGCGAGCGTTTCACCCAGGTTTATCACGCCTGCAAGACGGACGAATTGCTGCAGTTTGAACGGCGGGTGACGGAAACCGAGATCGACTGGATGTTGAAAAATGCCTGAATGGGCGTATAAAGTAAGAAGTATGTGCGGGCGACCGGCCTGCCGGTAGCGGATTAATTCGCCTGCCGGGCTGGTTTTCCGTTCGATCGACAAAAAGAATTTGTATTTGAGGGCTTCCGGATCTTGTCATCCGGAGGCATTCTGGTGCAAAATATCTCAAATGCAGATAGCCGACGTTTTGAAAGCGTCGGTTATTTTTTTTGCATTAAGTTTTACCAACGTAGCGTTTCATACACCAAGCGAGGCCGGACACCGATCCGGATAGATAAATAGTTTCGTGCACGATCAAACAAAACTTTATGGTCGTGACTCATGAGGATTAGAAAGATGGGGCAATTTTTCACTTTAGCGCCGGTGCCCGCCGGTTTCCGCTGTGGCCGCAGCGACTATGGAGCAGCCGAGGTTACCTCGACCCGTTATCCAGCTTACAATCCCCTTCTTTTAGAATTAAGTCGCTCGTTGCGAAGTTTCCCCGCAACCTTAAGTCTTGGCGTGTCCGCCATCCGCAAGGCTCAAGGTAAGGGGGGGCTGAACAATGTCCGATAACACCCTTAACGCCGCTCCGGCTCAGCGCACTCAGCTGCGTAAAACCCTGACATTAGTTCCGGTAGTGATGATGGGTCTGGCTTATCTGCAGCCAATGACCATCTTCGATACCTTCGGCATCGTATCCGGCCTGACCGATGGTCACGTCGCGACCGCGTACGCCTTCGCTCTGCTGGCGATCCTGTTTACCGCCCTGAGCTACGGCAAGCTGGTGAAGAAGTTCCCTTCCGCCGGTTCCGCCTACACTTACGCCCAGAAAGCCATCAGCCCGCACGTCGGCTTTATGGTGGGCTGGTCATCGCTGCTGGACTACCTGTTCATGCCGATGATCAATATTTTGCTGGCCAAGATTTACCTGGAAGCGATCTTCCCGGGCGTCCCGTCCTGGATCTTCGTGGCGGTGCTGGTCGGGTTGATGACGATTTTCAACCTGCGCGGCATCAAGCTGGTGGCCAACCTGAACTCCATCATCGTGGTGGTACAGGTGGCGATCATGATCGTGTTCCTGGGTCTGGTGATCAACGGCGTTTACCACGGCGAAGGCGCCGGTACGCTGGTCAGCAGCCGCCCGTTCTGGTCCGATAACGCTCACGTGGTGCCGATGATTACCGGCGCGACCATCCTGTGCTTCTCGTTCCTGGGCTTCGACGGCATCAGCTCGCTGTCCGAAGAAACCAAAGACGCAGAGAAAGTGATCCCGAAAGCCATCTTCCTGACGGCGCTGATCGGCGGCATCATCTTTATCGTGGTGTCTTACTTCGTGCAGCTGTACTTCCCGGACATCTCGCGCTTCAAGGATCCTGACGCGTCGCAGCCTGAAATCATGCTGTACGTGGCGGGCAAGTTCTTCCAGTCGGTGATCCTGGTGTTCTCCTGCGTGACGGTATTGGCGTCAGGCATGGCGGCGCACGCGGGCGTTTCGCGTCTGATGTACGTGATGGGCCGCGACGGCGTGTTCCCGACTCGCTTCTTCGGCTATGTGCATCCGAAGTGGCGTACCCCGGCGCTGAACGTGCTGCTGGTTGGCGCCATCGCGCTGTCCGCGGTGTCGTTTGACCTGGTGACCGCGACCGCGCTGATCAACTTCGGTGCGCTGGTGGCCTTCACCTTCGTCAACCTGTCGGTGATCTCGCAGTTCTATATTCGCGACAAGATGAACCGCACCGTGAAGGACACGTTCAACTACCTGATCCTGCCGGTGATGGGCGCACTGACCGTCGGCGCGCTGTGGATCAACCTGGAAGCCAGCTCGATGACGCTGGGCCTGGTTTGGGCGGCCATCGGTCTGATCTACCTGGCCTTCGTTACCCGCAGCTTCCGTCTGCCGGTGCCGCAAGCGAGCGAAGACGCCGCCTAAGCGCGAGCCGTCTCCTCAGCCACAAAAAAGGCCGCTTTCGCGGCCTTTTCCTTTTCTGCTTGCTGCGGGTTTTATCCCACCAACTCTTTGCCGTAATCGAACAGCGCTTTCAGCAGGGCGGTTTTTTCTTTGTCGCCTTCGTGCAGGTTATACAGCGATTCGAGCTGCAGCAGGTAACTCTGCACGCGCTCCGCGCTCAACGTTTCCTGGCGGTGTTGCAGCCAGCGGCGCTGCTCGGCGTCGTCCAGCGTATTCGGATAGTTGCGCGCGCGGAAGCGGAACAGCAGCTCTTTCATGCGGCCGTCGCTGAAGGCCAGATCCAGCGCCGGCAGGTTCTGCGGCTTGGTCTGCTGGATAATCCTCATCGCCGCCTTGTCGGCGTCGCTGAAGAAACCGTCGTACAAGCGGGCGTCGACGTCCTCGGAACCTTTGAACGGCTCGGCTTCGGCGAACAGTGCCACCACTTTCTCGCGCACTTCCGGGTGCTGTTTCAGCAGCTGCAGATTTTGCAGGCAGGCCTGGCGATCGATGCCCAGCCGCTCGGCGTTCTCCGGCAGCAGGGTTTTGGCCGGCGCCAGCACCGGGCATTTGTTGATGTGCACCAGCTTGATCGGCACCGGCGTCTGATCCGGCGCCAGATCGTCGCGGCGGGTGTAGAGCCGTTCACGCAGCTGCTCAGCGCTCAGCGTCAGCAGCGGCGTCATGTCGCCGGCGAGATCGCACATGATCACCGCGTTTTTGTTGTCCGGGTGCCAGGCCAGCGGCGACACCCAGCTGGTGTTGCCGCGCGCCGCGCCGAACATGCCGGAGACGTGCACCAGCGGCGTCATTTCGGCGACGTCGATCAGGGCGTTCAGTTTGTGCTTGTTGCGGTGCTGCAGCAGGAAATCGAACAGCCGCGGCTGCGCCTGCTTAACCAGCTTGGCCATGGCGATGGTGGCGTATACGTCTGACATCGCGTCGTGAGCCTGCGTGTGTTCGACGCCGTTGGCGTGCGTGAGGTGTTCGAGGCGGAAGCTGGGGAAACCGTCTTCGTTTTCCGGCCAGACGATGCCGTCCGGGCGCAGGGCGTAGCAGGCGCGCATCACATCCAGCAGATCCCAACGCGAGTTGCCGTTTTGCCAGCTGTAGGCGTAGGGATCGTAGAAGTTGCGATAGAAGATATTGCGGCTCACTTCGTCATCGAAGCGGATGTTGTTGTAACCGAGAATGCAGGTGCCGGCCACGCTGAAGGCCTGATGGATTTGGCGGGTGAACTCGGCCTCGTTAACGCCTTTGGCGCGCGCCACCTGCGGCGTGATGCCGGTGATCATCACCGCCTCGGGTTCCGGCAGGTAATCGTCGGCCGGGGCGCAGTAGATGACCAGCGGCTCTTCGATAATGTTGAAATCCATATCGGTGCGCACGCCGGCGAACTGCGCCGGGCGGTCCAGCGACGGGCTCTTGCCGAAGGTCTCGTAATCGTGAATATAAAATGTGGCCGTTGCCTTGCTGCTCAAAATCGCGTCTCTTCAGTGGCGGATACAATATGCCTCTATTGTAACGGCGTGGGGAGCGATGCCAAGCGGCGGTTAGCGAAATGCGCGCAATTACGCACGGCGATAGTAATCCAGCCGCTGATGAAAGTAGGGGAGCAGGTGGTCGGGGATCTGTTGTTCCGTTTCCGTCTGGGTCGAGGCGATGCCGTAGCGCTCGTTGTAGATCACGCTGATGGCCAGCAAATCGGTTTCTATTTTCTCGCGTTGCGCCTGCGGTAAGCTATCCAGCTTTCGAGCCATCGTTATCTCCCTGTTAATCTTAGGGTATAATAGGATCGTTAGCTGGTCTTGTCCCTACCCATTCCGGGGGGCGGCGGAGGCCTGAACGCTTTGCTGCGGGCAGGGGGGCAGACTGTGGCGGGCGGCGAACTCGCTCTGCGCCTGGTGCGCATTGAGGCGATCTGCCCGATTATACAGCGAACAGGCGCCGCTTATCACTGCCGCCCAAAACAGGGTGCACAGCAGCAAAACCCCCAACCAGATTTTTTGGTTATAGGTCATAAGTCCTCCACGGACGAGAAGAGAAATAACATTGACCGTTAAATTTAATCAGGCACTACATCAATGGTATTTAAACGGCGGAGATTAATCATGGAGTCTACGCGGTTCTTTTGTTACTAAACCCATGATGGATGTTTCAAAAGATTCCTTAAGATAATATTAAGAAAAGTGTTTAAGGGCGCCGTAATTCTATTTAATATTTGTTTAAATATCCGCGGATACAATCAACCACATTCAATGCCAATGTGGGTGACAATGATGAAAACGCTACTGTTGACCGGCGCTACCGGCTTTCTTGGTGGTGCGGTTCTCGAAAAATTATTGATTGAAAATCAGTCTGTTAATTATCTTTTGCTGGTGCGTGCAGACGATGCGCAGCAAGGGCTGGCCCGTATTCGCACGAATATGGAAAAGTTTAATATCGATGCGAATCTGCTGTCTAAAATTACGATTGAAAATATATTATTGGGCGACCTTTCCGAGCCGGCCGACTTTTTAACTGACGCTCGTATTAACAATGTTACGCACGTTATTAACTGCGCGGCCGTTGCTTCATTTGGTAATAACCCGCTCATTTGGAAGGTAAACGTAGAAGGCACTCTGGCCTTTGCCGAAAGAATGGCGCAGGTGCCGGGATTAAAACGTTTCCTGCACGTCGGCACCGCCATGTCCTGTTCGCCGGAGCCGGGTTCGCTGGTGGCGGAGAGCGGCGAGTTTGAGGAAGACGCCGAACACCTGGTGGAATATACCCGTTCCAAATCCACCATCGAACAGCTGATGCGCCAGCGCTGCCCGCAAATGCCGTTGACCATCGCTCGTCCGTCGATCGTGGTGGGGCACACCCGCCTGGGCTGCCAGCCTTCCAGCAGCATTTTCTGGGTGTTTGGCATGGCGCTGATGCTGCGCAAGTTCATGTGCTCGCTGCAGGACAATATCGACGTGATCCCGGCGGACTACTGCGCGGATGCGCTGGTGATGCTGATGAACAGCGAAACGCTGGAGAACGACGTTTATCACATCTCTGCCGGTGAGGAGAGCAGCGTCAGCTTTGCCGAAATTGACAACGCCATGGCGGCGGCCCTGGAAAAAGCGCCGGTGGGCGATGAGTATGCGCAGGTGACCTATGACGCGCTGGTGAAAATGCGCCGCCAGCTGAAAGACATTTTCGGCCCGTGCAACGAGCGGCTGATGCTGAAGGCGATGCGCCTGTACGGATCGTTCGCCATGCTCAACGTGCGTTTCAGCAACGAGAAGATCCTCAAGCTGGGCATGCCGAAACCGCCGCGTTTCACCGACTACATCGCCGGCTGCGTGCAGTCGACGCGCGGGCTGTCTATCCAGCAGCAGATGGTGGTGGACTTCAAATAACCGCCGGGCGCAACGGGCGCCCGAGGTTACCGTCCGTTACCAGGACGAAGACGACCAGAAGACGCGGCCGAGCACCACCAGTTGCTCCTTGCGCTGCTGATAGCTGAGATGCTCGTCCTGGTACTCTTCCCGGTTGAGGGAGCGGATGACGACGCCGCCGTCCGGCTGTTCGATCAGCACCTTCACCCGCAGCAAATTGCCGTGGCGGATGGCGTAGGTCTTGCCCTCGCGGATGCGCGTGTCGTCGGTATTGATGCCGACCACGTCGCCGTCCTGCAGACGCGGTTCCATGCTGGAGCCGGAGATGCGGATAATGCGCGCGGCGTTGACCGCCACCCCCATCTTGTGCAGATAGTAACGGCGGAAGATCAGCGAAAACTCCTCGCGATCGACGATTTCGTAGCAGCCGTCGCCGGCGGAAAAATCGATATCCAGCAGCGGGATCTCCACAAACTCTTCCTTGTCTTGTTCGGTATCTTCCCATACCACCGGTTTCAAGCGGGCGGGCTGGAAGTCCGACTCCGCCGCCACGTTGTCAAACGGGCGCACCAGCTGCTTTTCATGAAACACGTCGAACCAGCCCTTGGGCAAATTCAGCCTGGCCTCGATCCGCCTGGCCAGATTGTCGCCAAGATTGCGGGAGGATTTTTCCCCGATGATTTGGCTCAGCGTCGGCGCGGAAGACTCAACCAGCGTGGCGAACTCATTCTGGTTGACGCCTTGCCGGGCGTAGCGGGCCATTAATTCGCGCAGATTGTTGCGCCTGATTTCTTTAGTTTCCATCGTGCAATGATCGCACTCTTTAGCAAAAAGGTAAATAACGGTTTTGCTAAAAAACGCTTGCGCATTATTTAGCAATTAGCTAAAACAAAAAGGGTGAGCCAAGGGTTCACCTGTGCGGAGCGGCCTGTCATGATGAGAGGCCGCTCAGTGAAATCAAACAAGAGAGGGACTTTACGATGTACAAGATTGATTACAATAGCTACCGATCGGTCGCCAGCTTCGGCCACCGCGTGCGCTTTCTGGTGCTGCACTACACGGCGCAAAACTTCGCCGACTCGGTGACGTCGTTGACCGGAAAATCGGTCAGCGCGCACTATCTGGTGCCGGATCCGACCGATGCCACCTATCAGGCCGCCGGCTTCAGCGGCGTGCGCATTTTCAACCTGGTGGACGAGAACGAGCGCGCCTGGCATGCCGGCACCAGCCAGTGGGGCACCCGCAGCAATATCAACGACACCTCGATCGGCATCGAGATCGTCAACCTGGCGAGCGGCGACGGTGGAAACATCACCTTCCCGCCGTTCAATCCGCAGCAGATCGAGGCGGTCACCCAGCTGGCGCAGAACATCCTGCAGCGTTATCCGGACATCTCGCCGGTGAACGTGGTGGCGCACTCCGACATCGCGCCGGGCCGCAAGAGCGATCCGGGCCCGCAGTTCCCGTGGCAGCAGCTGTATCAGGCCGGCGTCGGCGCCTGGTATGACGAAGCGACCAAGCAGCAGCGCCAGCAGGAATACTGCAGCCAGGGTCTGCCGGCGCAGGCTGAGCTGCTGAAACTGTTCGCCCAATACGGCTACGACACCTCGGCGGCGAACACCGCAGAAGGCTATCGCCAGCTGGTGCGCGCGTTCCAGCTGCACTTCCGTCCGCAGAAGTATGACGGCGTGATGGATGTTGAAACCGCCGCCGTTCTGCGCGCGCTGGTCGACAAATACGCCGCCTGAGCCTGAGTGCGAATGAGGGACGCCTCATTCGCCTTTTCCTTGCCGGGCTTCCTCCGCTAAAATAGCGGCCTGGCTGGTGTTTATCGGAGGCACTGTGCGCCTCGATCGAAAAATCTCTTCACTTGAACTGCTGACCTATCGCCACTATCGCATCGTTCACGGCGTGCGCATCGGGCTGGCGTTTATCCTGACCTTTCTGCTGATCCGCCTGCTGGCGGTGCCCGAAGGCACCTGGCCGCTGATCACCCTGGTGGTGGTGATGGGGCCGATCTCGTTTTGGGGCAACGTGCTGCAGCGGGCGCTGCAACGCATTGCCGGCACGGTGTTCGGCGCGGCTTCCGGCCTGATCGCCCTGTATCTGGAACTCTATTCGCTGCCGCTGATGCTGGCATGGTGCGGCGTGGTGATGTTCGTCTGCGGTTACCTGACGCTCGGCAAACGGCCGTATATGGCGCTGCTGGTGGGGATCACGCTGGCGGTGGTGTGCGGCGCGGGCGCCGGTGACATGCACACCGCGTTGTGGCGCAGCGGCGACGTGATCTTCGGCTCGCTGCTGGCGCTGCTGTTCACCAGCATCTACCCGCAGCGCGCCTATATTCTGTGGCGCATGCAAATGGCGGACTGTCTGCAAACCGCCGCCCGTATCTACGGCGCGTATTTTTCGCCGAACGTCATTGAGCGGCCGCGGCTGGAGCCGCAGCTCAAGGATCTGTTGAATCAGGTGGTGAAGCTGCGCAGCCTGATCGTGCCCGCCAGCAAGGAAACCCGCATCCCCAAAGCGGTGTTCGAGGCGGTGCAAACCCTCAGCCGCAATCTGGTGTGCACGCTGGAACTGATGGCCGACGCCTACTGGGCCTCGCGCGAAACGCACTTCATTATGTTGAACGCCCGCACGCTGCGCAGCACCCAGCTGCTGACGCTGAGCTCGCTGGAGTCGTTGGCGGTGCTGATGCGCGAAGGGCCGCAGGCGCAGCGGCAGGCGGCGGCGGGGCAGTTGGCGGAGATCGCCGGCGAGCTGAAAACGCTGATGCAAGAGGTCAGCCTTGGCCAGCACGGCGAAGCGCCGATTTACGGCTATGTCTGGCTCAGCATGGAGCTGGCGCAGCAGTTGGAAGAGTTGGGGGATCTGCTCCAGGTCTGCACCGCCGCCGGGCGCGAATAAGGGGTCAGATCATGAAGGCGGCGCTTTGGGTTTTGGCCGCCGGGGCAAAGTGGGTAAGATAAGCCAATCACTGTTGTGCCGGACCGCCACAAACCTGTATCTTGGTGCCATGTGGCCGTAAGCAAATGAATCTGTGTATTACTAAAGCAAGGGTATAAAGATGGATAATGCAAATAAGCCGAGTTTCCAGGACGTGCTGGAGTTTGTGCGTATGTTCCGCCGCAAAAACAAACTGCAACGCGAGATCGTCGACAACGAAAAGAAAATTCGTGATAACCAGAAGCGCGTGCTGCTGCTCGACAACCTGAGTGAGTACATCAAGCCCGGCATGAGCATTGAAGACATTCAGGGCATCATCGCCAACATGCGCAGCGACTACGAAGATCGCGTTGATGACTACATCATCAAAAATGCCGATCTGTCCAAAGAACGCCGCGAGCTGTCCAAAAAGCTGAAAGCGATGGGCGAAGTGAAGTAACCCGCTTTAGCGGGCCGGGCGTCCTGCCTGGCCCGCATCCTTGTCCCGCCTGATTTTCCGTTCTTGCCGACACTGCCGTTTCCGTTGGGGCGTTCCCCGGCGGCCGAAGGCGCCTCCCCATCCTGCAGGACCTGCAGGTGACCGCCGGGGAACGCGTGTTACTGCTCCGCGCCGTACATGTCGAAGTCGAAATACTTGTCGTTGATTTTCTTGTAAGTGCCGTTGGCGCGGATCGCCTGCAGCGCGGCGTTGAAGGCGTTAAGCAGCGCGGTATCCTCTTTGCGCACCCCGATGCCGTCGCCGACGCCGAAGTACTTGCTGTCGCTCAATTCGGCGCCGATAAAGGCAAAGTCTTTGCCGCCAGGCGTTTTGAAGAATTCGCTGGCGCTGACGCTGGCCAGCAGCGACGCATCCAGGCGGCCGTTGGCCAGATCTTCGTTCACCTCCTGCTGGCTTTGGTAGGCGACCACGTTGACGCCGGCCGGCCGCCACAGCGCGTTGGCGTAGGCCTCCTGGCTGGAACCTTGCTGCACGCCGACCGATTTGCCCTTCAGCGAGGCGGCGGTAGGCTGCAGATTGCTGCCTTTATGCGCCACCAGCCGCGCCGGGGCGTTGGAGACTTTGCTGGAGAAAGCGATCTGCTGCCGGCGCTGCGGCGTGATGGTCATCGACGAGGCGATGGCGTCGAACTTCTTCGCCTGCAGGCCGGGGATCATGCCGTCCCAGCTGCTTTCCACCCACACGCATTTGGCCTGCATCTGGTCACACAGCGCCTGGGCGATATCGACGCCGAAGCCGGTCAGCTTGCCCTGCGGATTTTTATACTCCAGCGGCGGAAAGGTGGGATCGATGCCCAGCTTGATCACTTTGCCGCTGAATTCACCGCTCAGCGCGGGAAAGCTCGCGGCCAGCGGCAGCAACAACAACAGCCCTTTGATGATTTTCATGTCATTTCCTCTGTGTTGGCGATTAAACCGCGGGGCGAGCCAAAAAGCGCTCGACCAATTTGACCCAGTAAGTGGCGCCCAACGACAGACTGTCGTCGTTGAAGTCATAACCGGGGTTGTGCAGGGAATTGCCCGGCGTGGCGGGGCCGTTGCCGATCGAGATGTAGCTGCCCGGGCACTTCTCCAGCATAAAGGCGAAATCTTCGCTGGCGGTGAACGGCCGCAGCGTGGGGAGCACTCGGCTCTCTCCGGCCCATTCCAGCGCCACCGCGCGCGCCAGTTCGGTTTCTGCCGGGTGGTTCACCAGCACCGGGTAGCCGTGCTGATAGTCGATCTCCGCGCGGGCGCCGAAGCTGGCGGCCTGCGCCGTGACCAGTTCGGTGATGCGCTGTTCCAGCCGCGCACGCACCGCCGCCGTCAGCGCGCGCACGCTGAGCGTAAGGGTGGCGGTCGCCGGGATCACGTTGGCGGCCTGGCCGGCCTGCATCGCCCCCACGGTGACGATCGCCGTTTCCTGCGGATCGATATTGCGCGCCACGATGGTTTGCAGGCTCATAACGATGGCTGCGCAGGCCACCACCGGATCGACGGTGCTCTGCGGCACCGCGCCGTGGCCGCCGTGGCCGTGCAGGGTGATGTGCACCGTATCGGCCGAGCACATGAAGGGGCCGCAGGCGAAGCCCAGGTGGCCGGTGGGTAAGCCGGGCACGTTGTGCATGGCGAACACCGCGTCGCAGGGGAAGCGCTCAAACAGGCCGTCTTCAATCATCACTCTGGCGCCGCCGCCGCCTTCTTCCGCCGGCTGAAAGATCAGGTGCAGCGTGCCGCAAAAGTTCGGCTGCCGCGCCAGATAGCGCGCCGCCGCCAGCAGCATGGCGGTGTGCCCGTCGTGGCCGCAGGCGTGCATCACCCCGGAATGGGTACTGGCGTGCGGCAAGCCGGTCGTTTCGGCAATCGGCAGGGCGTCCATGTCGGCGCGGATGCCGAGCGATTTTCCCGGCCCGCGCTGCAGTGTGGCGACAACGCCGGTTTGTCCTACGCCGCGCGTGACGCGGTAACCCCATTCCTCCAGCCGCTGCGCCACCAGATCCGACGTCGCAAACTCCTGGAAGCCCAGCTCCGGGTGGGCGTGAATGTGGCGGCGAAGCGCGACCATCTCATCATGAACGGCGGCGATCTCAGGCAGTACCAGTGAAGGGTTCATCACGGTCTCCGGCAAAAGGATTCCGGCCAACGGGCACGGAACGAGGCAGAGGGACAGGCATCGAGACTAGCAAACTCCGTTTTTGCCGGGTAGCCGCCGTTCGGTTATGCTGACAACCTATGATTGTCAGGAGGTGGACATGAAACTGCACCAACTGCAGGCGCTGGTGGCCAGCGCCGACAGCGGCAGCATTCGCGCGGCGGCGCGGCATCTGGGGCTGTCGCAGGCGGCGGTGACCCGCGCACTGCGCGAACTGGAGCAAGAACAAGCGCTGCCGCTGCTGATCCGCACGCCGACCGGGCTGGGTTTTACCCCCTACGGCAAAACCCTGCTGGCGCACGCCCGGCTGGTGCTGAACCAGTTGGAGCAGGCGCAGGGCGAAATG
Organism: Serratia sp. Z4; assembly: GCF_009900725.1. Classification (NCBI taxonomy): domain Bacteria; kingdom Pseudomonadati; phylum Pseudomonadota; class Gammaproteobacteria; order Enterobacterales; family Yersiniaceae; genus Serratia; species Serratia sp. Z4. The sequence continues at coordinate 955,505 of NZ_JAAABD010000002.1, read as the reverse complement.
GCGGCGCTGCGCGGGAGTGCGGCGGATCTGGTCAAGGCGGCGATTACCCCCTGGCTGATGCTGACGGTGCTGCCGCCGGCGGTGATGGCGTTTCGCAGCAAGGTGCCGGCGGTGCGGCTGGAACTGTCGGAAAGCCTGATGGCCAACGCTCAGTCGCAGCTGCGTGAGGGCACGATGGATTTCGCCATCACGCCGCTGCCGGCGTCGTCGGCGCCGCAGGAGTTTCACTGCGAGCCGCTGCTGGAGTATGAAACGGCGTACATGGTGCGGCGCGGCCACCCGCTGGCGCACAGCACCTCGCTGCATCAGCTGCTGGAGCAGGATTGGGTGATGAGCTATACCCAGGAAAGTTTCGATGCGCTGCTCGACGAGGTGTTCCACCGCCACGGCGTGCGCCTGCCGCGCCAGCGCATTATCCAGGCGCACTCGTTCGGCATGCTGCAGGCGCTGGTGGAGTCCGCCGAGATGTGTACCTGGTGCCCGCGGCCGATCGCCGCGCTGCCGCAGTTTGCCTCCCGCGTGCAGCCGCTGGCGCTGCGCGAGAGCTGCCAACCGGCGCAGCTGAATATCGTCACCCGGCGCAACAGCATTCTGAGCGCCGCCGCCCATGCGTTTATCGACACGCTGGTGCGCACCCTGCGCCAGCAGGTGCGATCGTCGCGGCCGGAGGATCGCCAGATCTACGATCGCGTGCGCCTGCTGATTTAGCGGATCTGCCCGGATCGCCGATTCCGTAAATGGGATCGCGATCCGCATTTGTAGCATTTTTAGCCGCAATGTTAACGAACTGTGATTTTGCTCAAATAATTATTTTTGCAGCTTTGGTTATATGTCGCTCTATGTTCACGTTGTCATTTTTAGTTATCGGGATGTGTAATGGTTAATTTGTTGAAATTTATAATTTTATAACTCAGTTTGTTTTTTGTTTGATAAAAATGACAACGTCAACATTTATAATTTTCAAGCGTTTAACGAGAATATTGGAGGGATAGATGAGCCAGTTGCCGGAAAAAATGCGCGCGGTCGTTTGCCACGGCCCGCAGGACTACCGTTTCGAACAGGTGCCCACGCCGCTGCCGAAGGCGCGCGAGCTGGTGATCAAGGTGGAAGGCTGCGGCATCTGCGCCGGCGACTGCAAGTGCAAGAACGGCGCGCAGATGTTTTGGGGGGAGACCCCGTGGGTCAAACCGCCGGTGGTGCCGGGGCACGAGTTCTACGGCCGCATCGCCGCGCTGGGCGAGGGCGCGGAAGGCAAATACCGGATCGGCGAGCGGGTGATTGCCGAGCAGATCGTGCCGTGCTGGGAGTGCCGTTACTGCAAATCCGGCAGTTACTGGATGTGTGAGACGCATAACATTTACGGCTTTCAGAAAGACGTGGCGGAGGGCGGCATGGCGGAATACATGCGCTTTTCCGAGAACGCCATCGTGCACAAGATCCCGGAAAGCCTGAGCCATGAAGACGCGGTATTGATCGAGCCGATGGCCTGCGCCATTCACACCGTGGCGCGCGGCGACATTCAGCTGGACGACGTGGTGGTGCTGGCCGGCGCCGGGCCGCTGGGGCTGTGCATGGTGCAGGTGGCACGCCTGAAAACGCCGAAGAAACTGATCGTGATCGACGCCATCGACGAGCGGCTGGCGCTGGCGAAGGAGTTTGGCGCCGACGTGGTGATCAACCCGCTGAAGGAAGACGCCGACCAGATCGTCAAATCGCTGACCGGCGGCTACGGCTGCGACGTCTACATCGAGGCCACCGGCGCGCCGATCGGCGTTACTCAGGGGCTGCAGATGATCCGCAAGCTGGGCCGCTTCGTGGAGTTCAGCGTGTTCGGCAAGGAAACCACCGTCGACTGGTCGATCATCGGCGATCGCAAGGAACTGGACATTCGCGGCGCGCACCTGGCGCCCTACAGCTATGAGATCGCCATCGATCTGTTCGAGCGCGGGCTGGTGACCTCAAGCGGCGTGGTCACCCACAGCTATTCATTGAACGACTGGGACGAAGCCTTCGCCCTGGCGGACTCGACCGACTCCATCAAGGTGATCCTGGTTCCCTGACCCTCCCGCCGTACCGCTGTTGCAGTCACGATCGCCGGCCCGCTCCGCAATGGAGGGGCCGGCCGGTCGGCCAAACGTAAAGACATGCTGTTGCTCTGATAACCACAACAAGAAGCTTCCCTACAGGAGAATTGGCTATGTTTTCATTATTCAAAAAGACCCTGCCTTTTATCGTCGCCGGTGGAATGTTGGCGGCCAGCCATGGGGCGCTGGCCAAGCAAATCACTATCGGTATGTCGTTCCAGGAAATGAACAACGACTACTTCGTCACCATGAAGCAGGCGCTGGATCAGGCGGCGGCGGATATCGGCGCCAAGGTGTATGTGGCCGATGCCCGCCATGACGTCGCCAAGCAGATCGGCGACGTGGAAGACATGCTGCAGAAGAAGGTGGATATCCTGCTGATCAACCCGACCGACTCGGTGGGGGTGCAGTCGGCGGTGATCTCCGCCCATAAGGCCGGCGCGGTGGTGGTGGCGATCGACGCGCAGGCCGAAGGGCCGCTGGACTCGTTCGTCGGCTCGGAAAACTACGACGCCGGCTTCCAGGCGGGCGAATACCTGGCGAAAGCGCTGGGCGGCAAAGGCAAGGTGGCGATCCTCGACGGCATCCCGGTGGTGCCGATCCTGGAGCGCGTGCGCGGCTTTGAAGCGGCGATGAAAAAATACCCCGACATCAAGATCGTCACCAAACAAAACGGCAAGCAGGAGCGCGACACCGCGCTGACCGTCACCGAAAACATGCTGCAGTCGGCACCGGATTTGGCGGGCATCTTCAGCGTCAACGACGTCGGCGCGCTCGGTGCCCTGGCGGCGATCGAAAGCAACGGCGCCAAGGTCAAGCTGGTGAGCGTCGACGGCCAGCCGGAAGCCATCAAAGAGATCCTTAAGCCGAATTCGCCGTTCATCGCTACCTCGGCGCAGTTCCCGCGCGACCAGCTGCGCATCGCGCTCGGCATTGCGCTGGCCCGCTACTGGGGCGCCACGGTGCCGAAAACCGTGCCGGTCAAAGTGAAGCTGATCGACCGCAGCAATGCGGCCGGCTTTAGCTGGTAACAGCGGCCAGGTTCGCCCCGCTGCGGCGGGGCGTTCGGCGCGGAGGGCAATGCGGTGACACCTTTACTGGAACTGAAGCGAATAAAAAAGAGCTTTCCCGGCGTGAAGGCGCTGGACGGCATCGATCTGGCCATTCAACGGGGCGAGGTGCACGCCCTGCTGGGCGAAAACGGCGCCGGCAAATCGACGCTGGTGAAAATCATGTGCGGCATCCATCAGCCGGACGAGGGCGACATTTTTATCGACGGCGAGCAGCGCCGCTTTAACAACTATCGCCAGGCGATCGAGGCCGGGGTCGGCATTATTTTTCAGGAATTCTCGTTGATTCCCTACATGAGCGCCATCGACAACATCTTCCTCAACCGGGAGATCAGGAACCGCTGGGGCCTGCTGGATCGGCGGGCGATGCGGCGCAAGGCCGAGACGATCTTCAAGCGGCTGACGGTGGCTATCGATCTCGATTGCCCGGTGGAGCAGCTGAGCGTGGCGCAGCAGCAGTTTGTGGAGATCGCCAAGGCGCTGTCGCTGGAGGCGCGGGTGCTGGTGCTGGACGAACCGACCGCCACGCTGACGCCGGGCGAGGCCGAACACCTGTTCAGCGTGATGAACGATCTGCGGCTGCTGGGCGTTGGCATGGTGTTTATCTCGCACCATTTGGACGAGATCTTCACCATCTGCGATCGCATCACCGTGCTGCGCGACGGCGCCTACATCGAAACGTTGGCCACCAGTGACACCAACGTGGAAGAGCTGGTGCGGCTGATGGTCGGGCGCAAAATCGAGAACGCCTTCCCGGTGAAACAGCATCCGGTTGATACCGAGACGGTGCTGCTGGAGGCGGAGATCCAGCGCGAGAAGCACGGCGCGACCGACCGTTTTCGGCTGCACAAGGGTGAGATCCTCGGCTTCGCCGGGCTGGTGGGCTCCGGGCGCACCGAGACCGTCTCGGCGCTGATCGGCGCCAGCCGCTGCCACCGCAAACGCGTCAGCCTCGGCGGCCAACCGGCGGCGCTGCGCTCCCCGGCGCAGGCGCTGGCGCAGGGCATCGGCCTGCTGCCGGAGAGCCGCAAAACCGAGGGCCTGGTGCTGCCGTTTTCGGTGGCGCAGAACATCACCCTCAACCGGCACCACCGGCGCGGCAAGATCTTCGTCAGCGCCCGCAAGGATCGCGACGTGGTGCAGCGGCTGATCCGCGCCGTGGGGGTGAAAACCCCGGACGCCGAGACCGCCGTCAGCACCCTGAGCGGCGGCAACCAGCAGAAAGTGGTGATCGCCCGCTGGCTCAACAACGACTGCAACATCCTGATCTTCGACGAGCCGACGCGCGGCATCGACGTGGGCGCCAAGGCCGAGATCTACCAGCTGATGCAGCAACTGACCCAGCAGGGCATCTCCATCATCATGATTTCCTCCGAACTGCCGGAGATCATCGGCGTGTGCGACCGCGTGCTGGTGTTTCGCGGCGGCCACATCGTCGCCGAGCTGACCGGCGACGACATCGAATCCAACCACATCATGCTTCACGCGACCGGGAGTGCCTTATGATCGGAATTGAACAACCCGCCGTGGCGCGCCGCGCCGCCGGCCCCAGCCTCGGCAAGCGCTGGGAAAAACTGCTGCATCACCCGGCGGTCCTGCCGTTTATCGGCTTCGCTGTCCTGTTCGTGCTGATGAGCCTGCTGAACGACAGCTTCCTCAGCGTCAACAACCTGACCAACGTGGCACGCCAGGTGTCGATCAATGCCATCATCGCGGTGGGCATGACCTGCGCCATCCTGACCGGCGGCATCGATCTCTCGGTGGGGCCGGTGATGGCGCTGGCCGGCTCGGTCGCCGCCGGGCTGATGCTGGCGGCGGTGCCGATCCCGCTGGCGATGGTGGCCGCGCTGGCGCTCGGCGCGCTGTTCGGCCTGGCCAACGGCGCCTGCATCGCCTACCTGCGCATGCCGCCGATCATCGTCACCCTGGCGTCGATGGGCATCGCCCGCGGCTTGGCGCTGCTCTATACCGGCGGCTACCCGATCTCCGGCCTGCCCGACGTCTTCTCGTTCTTCGGCCGCGGCACGGTGCTGGGCATTCAGGTGCCGATCCTGATCATGCTCGGCGTGTACCTGCTGGCCTGGCTGATGCTCAACCAGCTGCCGTTCGGCCGCTACGTCTACGCGATGGGCGGCAACGAAGAGGCGGCGCGCCTGAGCGGCATCCGCGTGCCGCGCTACAAGATGCTGGTGTACGTGATAAGCGGCCTGACCGCCGCGCTGGCCGGACTGGTGCTGACCTCGCGCCTGATGAGCGGGCAGCCCAACGCCGGCGAAGGCTTCGAGCTGGACGCCATCGCCGCCGTAGTGCTGGGCGGGGCGGCGATCTCCGGCGGGCGCGGCGCCATCGTCGGCACGCTGGTGGGGGCGATGATGCTCGGGGTGCTCAACAACGGCCTCAATCTGATGAACGTGTCGCCGTATATCCAGAACGTGGTGAAGGGCGGCATCATCCTGGCCGCCATCTACCTCAGCTCCGTGCGGCGCAAATAGGAGGCGCGATGTCAGTCTTTCTTGGCATAGACGTCGGCGGCACGGTGATCAAGGCCGGGCTGTACCGGGCAAGCGGCGAAGAGCTGGCGATCGCCGAGCGCGACGGCGCGGCGATTGCCGCCCAGCCGGGCTTTAGCGAACGCAATATGGACGCGCTGTGGGATGACGTGTGCGCGGCGATCCGCCAGACGCTGCACGCGGCGGGGCTGGCGGCCGGGCAGGTGCGCGGCGTCAGCTTTTCGGCGCACGGCAAAGGGCTGTACGCCATCGACCGCCACGGCAAGCCGGTCGGCAACGGCATTCTGTCTTCGGACAACCGCGCGGCGGCCACGGTGGCTGAGCTGCGCTGCGCCGGGGTGGACGCGCAGAGCTACCCGCGCAGCCTGCAGCCGCTGTGGCCCAGCCACCCGGCGCTGCTGCTGCGCTGGCTGAAGCAGCGGCAACCGGCGCAGTACGCCGCCGTCGATCGCATCCTGATGGCGCACGACTACCTGCGCTTTCGCCTCACCGGCGAGGCGGCGGCCGAAGTGACCAACATCTCCGGCAGCAACCTGTTCAATCAGCGCAGCGGCGCTTACGATCCGGCGCTGATGGCCGCCTTCGGCATCGAAGAGGCGCAGGAGAAGACCGCGCCAACGATCGGCTCGGCGCAGCTGGCCGGGCGGGTGACGGCCGCTGCGGCGGCGCAGTGCGGCCTGCGAGCGGGCACCGCGGTGTACGGCGGCCTGTTCGACGTGGTGGGCGCGGCGCTCAGCTCCGGCGTGGCCGACGATCGCACGCTCAGCGCGGTGGCGGGCACCTGGTCGATCGCCACCTGCGTGGCCGAGCGCATCATTCCCGCCGATTACCCCTACGCCTGGGGGCGCTACTGTATCGACGGCCGCTATTTCGTGCACGAAGGCAGCCCGACCTCGGCCGGCAACCTGGCCTGGTTCCTGCGCCAGTTCTGCGCCGACGACCGGCAGCGCTACGCCCAGTTCAACGCCTGGGTGGACGAGCGCCGCGAGCAGCCCAGCGGGCTGCTGTTCCTGCCTTATCTGTACGGCTCCAACCTCGGCGGCAACACGCCGGGCGGGCTGATCGGTCTGAGCGCCCACCACGAGATGGCGGACGTGGTGCAGGCGATCTACCAGGGCATCGTGTTCTCGCACCTGATCCATCAGGAGCGCATGGTGCAGCTGAACCCGCGCATCGAGCGGGTGCGCATGACCGGCGGGCCGACGCAGTCCGAGGTGTGGATGCAGATGTACGCCGACGCCGGCAACCTGCCGCTCGAGGTGGTGGAAACGCGCCAGAGCGGCTGCCGCGCCGCCGCCCTGTGCGCCGCCGTCGGCGCCGGGGAGTACGCCGGGTTCGCCGAAGCGATCGCCGCCGCGCCGCCCAAACTGCGCTGTTATTATCCCGCGACCGCCGCCCATCGGCGCCTGCGCGCCCAGCAGGCGCGCTATCTGGCGGTCGCTCAGGCTTTGAGTGAGGTGACTGATGCAAACGACTAACGCCGCCTGTCTGGGGCTGTATGAAAAGGCGCTGCCCGCCGAACTGAGCTGGCCGCAGCGGCTGGCCACCGCCGCCGAGCTGGGCTTTGAATTTGTGGAGATGTCGATCGACGAGCAGCCGGCGCGCCAGCAGCGGCTGGACTGGGATCGCCGCCAGCGGCTGGCGTTTATCCAGGCGCGGCTCGACAGTGGGGTGACGGTGCCGAGCCTGTGCCTGTCGGCACACCGGCGCGATCCGTTCGGCAGCGCCGAGGCTGCCACCCGCGAACGGGCGCGAATGCTGATGAGCAAGGCGCTGGAACTGGCGACGGATCTCGGCATCCGCAACATCCAGCTGGCGGGCTACAACGTCTATTACGAACCCGCCGATCGCCACAGCCGCGAGCGCTTTATCGAGGGCATGCAGTGGGCGGCGGCGCAGGCCGCCAGGGCGCAAGTGATGCTGTCGGTGGAGGTGATGGACACGCCGTTCATCAACAGCATCAGCAAATGGCGCGACATCGCCCGCCACGTCAACAGCCCGTGGTTCACGGTGTATCCCGATCTCGGCAACCTCAGCGCCTGGGGCAACGACGTCGCCGCCGAGCTGGCGCTGGGCATCGGCAGCATCACCGCCGTGCACCTCAAAGACACCGTCGCGGTGGGGCCGGGCAGCGCCGGGCAGTTCCGCGACGTGCCGTTCGGCGAGGGCTGCGTGGATTTTGCCCACGCCTTTTCCGTGCTCAATGCGCTCGGCTATCGCGGCCCCTACCTGCTGGAGATGTGGGCGCGCGAAGACGGGCAGGACAAGCAACGCATCGCCCAGGCCAAGGCCTGGATCGAACAACAGATGAATGAGGGAGGCATCGCATGCTGAACGAACTCAAGCGGCAGGTGCTGGCCGCTAACCTCAGCCTGCCGGCATACGGGCTGGTGACCTTTACCTGGGGCAACGTCTCGGCGATCGACCGCCAGAGCGGGCTGGTGGTAATCAAGCCTTCGGGCATCGCCTACGAGGCGATGACGCTGGAGGATCTGGTGGTGGTGGATCTGGAGGGCAAGGTGCGCGAAGGGCACCGCAAGCCCTCATCCGACACCGCCACCCACCTGGCGCTGTACCGCGCCTTCGCCGACATCGGCGGCGTGGTGCACACCCACAGCCGCAACGCCACCATCTGGGCGCAGGCCGGGCAGCCGATTCCGGCGCTGGGCACCACCCACGCCGACTACTTTTACGGCGACATTCCCTGCACCCGGCCGATGAGCGAGGCGGAGATCGCCGGCGATTACGAGGGGGAAACCGGCAAGGTGATTATCGAAACCTTCAATCAGGCGGGGCGCGATCCGCAGCAGGTGCCGGGGGTGCTGGTTTACTCCCACGGCCCGTTCGCCTGGGGCAAGGACGCGGCGGATGCGGTGCACAACGCGGTGGTGCTGGAAGAGGTGGCGATCATGGCGATGGCGACGCGCCAGCTGGCGCCGGCCATCGCCCCGATGCAGCCGGAGCTATTGGACAAACATTTCCTGCGCAAGCACGGCAAACACGCCTACTACGGGCAATAGCGCCCGTCAGCGATTCAACAGCGAGCCGGTGAAGAACTCTCTGCGCACCGGCAGCTCGCCGCGCGGGCTGTGAATGGCGCTGAACAGCAGCTCCGCGGCGATCTCTCCCAGTTTCTGCGTATCGTGATACACCCCCGGAATATGCAGGCCGTAAGCGCCGGCGCGCGGCGGTTCGTCTATCGAGAAGAACTTCACCTGTTCATAAAGCCCCATCTCGTGGCAGATGGCGATGGCGCCCAGCGTGATGATGCCGTTCAGGCCGATGATGTAATCCGGGCGGTTCTCCGGCTGCGCCAGATAGGCGCGCACCTCGCTCTCTTGCGAGGTGAAATCGTAGTCGCCATTGATGATATGAATCTCACGCCCGCTGCCCTGCAGCGCCGCGACGATGCCGGCGGTGCGCGTTAGCGTAATTTCCGAATCCGCCGGGCCGCCGATAATCAAAAGCTTCTTATCCGGCTGCTCCGCCAGAAAACGCCCAGCCAGCACGCCAATCTCGCGGTTATCGAGGAACACGCCGCTCAGCTGCTGATCGTAAAGATCGCGGTCGATCAGGATCAGTGGCACGCCGTACACCTCGGCCAGCTCGAGATAGGCGGGGCGGTAGCGCTTGTCGTCGCGTACCGCCGAGAGCAGGATGCCGCGCGCCTTGTAGCCGAACAGCGCCTGAATGGCGCGCATTTCCGCCTCTTCGCTGCCGTCGGTGTCGAACAGCATGATCTGGTAGCCCTGCTGGCGCGCAATGCGCGACACGGTCTTGATCAGGCCGGAATAGAACGGGTTGTACATGCTGCTGGTAACGATACCGATAATCTGGCTGCTGCTGCTTTTCAGCCCCTGCGCAAAGGCGTTGGGCACATAGTTCAGCTCTTTGGCGATGGCGTGAATGCGCTCGCGGGTTTCCGGCTTGACCAGCTCGGGCTTATTGAAGGCGCGGGAAACGGTGATATTGGTCACCCTGGCGCGGCGGGCGATATCCACGATAGTGGCATTGGGATTGGCTTTCGACACCGTCTTTCCTTGCGTTATGCCTCAACAGATCCCTTATTGTAGGGAAAGGGCGGGGGCGGTGCTAGGGGGGAGTTGGGGGGATGGTTGGGTGCTTTTGAAGTGGGAAAGGGAAAATAACGAAATGAAAACGAAAGTAATAATTTCATTTATTTATTAGTTACAAATTAAATCATTTTATGTGTCTATATTTTGTTGACGGAGAGTTTGGTAAGGTGTGTTTCATGGTCAAAGTTAGGTAACAATGATTGCTTTATGCCAGGAGCGGACGTTTCTATAGCAATTGTGTGTCAAAAAATGGGGCGCGAATAAAGCCGATGATGCGTTGGAGACCACTGAGTCGATTGAAGTCTAAAATGGTCAAGCTGCAACTGTAAGCAGCCCCAGTCAGAAATGGACAGGTTTTAATGTTCTGGTTTCTTAAAGAAATAGTGCAAGTCAAAGTACTGTAGCTCTTCCTCTTATGTAAGTTTACATTTTTGAAATAAATGTTAAATTAAGCCAATGCATTCTAGCTGTCCATGCAATAAGCTAGGATAAACACCAATACAGCTCTAAATAACAACAATGGTAAGGGTTTTAGAATGAAAATTTCATATGTATGGGTTGAGAAATATAAAGGATTTACGAATTTCGCCATAAATTTAGCAAGCGATAAGAGGTTTTCATACAATCAAGACTCATGTTCATTAAATATGATGGACAATGAAAATTACATTGCTAATTTATTCTCTACTAAAATAACAGATGTCACAGCCATTGTTGGAAAAAATGGTGTTGGGAAAACAAATTGCTTAGAGTTGATATGTACTATCCTAGAAGGAACCATGCGTCAGTACAACACAAGTTTTTTGGCTATTGTAGAAGATGATGAGAAAAAATACACTATTTATCACAATCTAGAACAAGGTATTGAAGCTAACTTTGATTATGAATATGAGTCAGATAGAAGTAAAATAAAAGGAATTAGGGGGATGTTCTTCTCAAATATTCATGATAACAGGAGGTATAATTTTGGTCGAGAGATTACATATGCCACTTCAAATAATAACTATGGCTATCGTAATTACAGTTCAAGCGGAGACAAGGTTAACTTATTATCTTCACAAATAGATTTAATTACAAAACATCGAACCATTCTAAAAAATGAAATTAAAATATCGATACCTACATCTCTTGGGATAGACTTATACGTTTTTTCCGAGAAACTGGATTTTGAAGACGGTCAAAACTTCACAAGCCTGGTAAGAAAAAGGATTAAAGATATTGTTAACCCTAAAAATAAATTCATCCACTCTTTAAAGTATATGTTTTTAGTTAAACTAATAAACAATATATCAAATGATTTTGAAAAAAAACATCTAGAACAAATTAATTTCGAATCAATGGACAATGAATCAACGGATTTATATCTGCAAAAAATTGGCGAGCAAGTATCTGGTTGCATTGCTGAAATTATAGATGGTTGTAAAATAGATAATAAAAAGCATGAAAAATACTCTGATTTACAGGCAGGTTTTAGTGATCTTTCTAAAATTGAAAATAATCTAAATACGATCAATCCAATTATTAATAATACGGTTAGTGGTTTCAGTTCTTACACTCGCTATACGATAGAAGTAAGTGAGAAAAATTTAGAGGTAATTAAAGATATAAACTATCTCTTCGGGAAAAGAGGGGATTTTCGGGCCGATTGGGAAGGTGTTAGTTCAGGTTCAAAAGCTTATTTAACATTATTTACTGTGCTTAGAGAAAGATTGAAGAATGTAAGAACTGATACTTTAATATGTATTGATGAAGGGGATTTATATCTACATCCTTCATGGCAGATTGACTTCTTAAATAATTTAAATAAAATGCTTCCTAACTTTTCGAATTATAATATTCAGTTAGTGCTTACATCACATTCTCCTTTTTTGTTGACAGATTTGCCACATAGTAATGTGATAATTTTGGAAGAGGAAAGTGTTCTGCTCTCTGAAAATAAGGATGTCAGAACTTTTGGCTCTAATATTTATGATTTATACTCAACCATATTTTTTCTTGACAACCAAAGATATGGTACGTTTGCAACTAACCATATAAAAAAATAATACGAAAAATTTCCAACCGATCCTATAGTAACTTAGAAAAAGAAGAGATCAATAAATTCATAAATATGATTGGTGATAAGTTTCTTCATAACCAATTAAAGGCTATGCTTTATGAAAATGAAAGCACCCCAAGAATAAATAAGGGGGTTGAGAATGATTAAGTTTATAAATAGTATTTCATCTGCTAACCCTAAGGTATATTTGAATGGTAAGGTGTCAGAGTTTTGGGATGTATTAAATCCGCGAACAAAAAATAATGAGTTATTTAAAAAATCTTTATGTGGCAGACTTTCCAAGTTATTGACCGAATATAGGCTCGGGCAGCACTTAAATACTTCCGCATCAGGCTCCAAACAAACGCAAAAACGCCATATAAAATACCTTCAAAGGTTAGAATTCAATAATTACAAGAAATTAAAAGAATTAATAACCTCAGAGCCTCAGTACTTCCCTATTAGAATTCGTGAGGCTTTTAATATTTTAGAAGCTGACGATATTTCTCAATGTGTAAATGGAGTTTGGCAGCCGATTAAACTTGGAGAACTTTTATTAAGACGAGTGTTTTTCTATGACACATTTAGAAGTAGTTCTAAATGTGTTGAGTTTTATAAAAACACTCACATTAAAAGAATGCATTGCTTTTACTGCGGAATTTATGATCTGAAAGTTATATCAAATATAAAACCAACCATAAATAATAACTATAGAGACGGAAATAATAAAATTCTTTTCGACTTGGACCATTTTTATTTAAAAAGTAAGTATCCTTTTCTATCCTTGTCTTTTTATAACCTCATACCGTGCTGTGGTATATGTAATAGCCGAATTCGCTCCACAAAAGAATTTGACATAACTACACATATTAACCCTTATGCTGATTCATTTGATTCTCATTACAAGTTTAATTTTAGTAAGGAAGATATCCTAATGGCAACACTTATGGGGAACTCTGAAGTCACTAATTTAAATCTAGGCATCAACGAGCAATCTGCAAGAGTTAATGACACAACAGCAATTGATTTGCAACTTGAGAATCGATATCAAGAATATAAAGGTGAGATTAGTGTTTTTTTGAATGAGATATTTAACTATAGAGATAGAAGTTTACAAGAAATAGAAGACCAAATTTACGCGTGTGGAAGGCAAAAAATACCGAAAAACAGCAATGAAATACCTTATTATCAAAAAGGTAAGTTCTATCTTGATTTTTGGGAGCAAGTAAAGCCGAATCTAAAAAAACGTTCATAACAGAACGGTCTGTAATTAACTAGCCATTTAAAATATTATGATTAATTTGTGTTGAAATCATACACACCTATAGCAGCACGGTTCGGATTCAACATTTATTCAACTGTGCTGCTTAGACAACTCCAAAAGAAGTACAACTTCCGCTCTTCGCTCAAAGCCCCCCCTCAAATGCCGCCTATCAAAGCAACAAACCAGCGCCAGCAGCGCTGGAACGATGGTGGTGAGGGGCTCTCATTGGGTGAAAACAACAATCCCCGCTAAAGAACGATCGAAAAAGCAACGCGGACGATGAGTTCCACGATCGACTACCGGTAACAACACCACCACTAATCTAGCAGCGGCTTTTCACTCCCAACCCCCCCACAACCCCGGCAACAACCCCAACGTCTCATCAATCAGCGCCCGCCGGTCATTGCCCGGCTTCCAGATGGTCACCATGGTTTGGCTGATCCCCTGGCTGCCTACTTCGGTGCGCAGCGTGTTGACGTTTTTCCACTGTTCGGCATGCATATGCGTCGGTAAGAATCCCCAGCCGCAGCCCTGTTCGAGCAGGGCGCGCAGCATCTCCAGTTCGTTGGTAAAGATAGTGTGCCCGGAAATTTGCAGGCGGCGCGCCACCGGTTCGTCAGAATCCGGGTGCATGATCACCTGCGGCGTGAGCGAGAGCTCCAGCAGCGAAAGCGGCTGTTCCGCGCCGGGGAAAAGCGCTTCGGAGGCGTAAAAATCCATCTCTATCGCCCCTAGGGCGCGCCACTCCATGGTGTCGCCCACGCTGCGGTTGCGCGCCTGGCAGATGCCCAAATCGGCCTGGCCGCTTGCCAGCAGCCTTTCCGCTTCGTCGCGCGAGGCGTTAATCAGGCTCAGGCGCGTGTTGCGTTGGGCCATGGCGGCAATCAGCGCCTGCAGCAACGCGCGGGGCGTAAAGGGATCGTAGACCAGCGAGATTTCCTGCGCCGCGCTGTTCGGCACGTCTTTGGCAAATGCCTCAAACGCTTTCACCTGCCGCATCAGCAGGTGCGCCTGGCGCTGCAGCTGTTCGCCCTCCGGCGTCAGGTGCAGGCTGCGCCCCTCGCGCAGGAACAGCGCATAGCCCAAGCCATCCTCGAGAAAATCAATCAAATCGCGCAGCGTCGTGCGGTCTTTGCCCAGCTTGAGCGCGGCTTTCGCCAGGCTGCCGTGCTCGGCCACGGCGGTGAAGGCTTCCAGTTGGGCAAAGGAATAAATCAGGCTCGGCACGCGGTTCTCCCGTCGATTTTTCGGGGGATTTTCCCCCATCAGGCGTTTTTTATTATAGGCCGCGTTTTTTTAAGCTGAACGCCTTCCTGAGCTATGCGAGAAATAATATGAAAAGCAAAGTGTTTAACCGCAGCCTATTGGCGGGCGTCGTCATCAGTCTCTGCAGCGGCCTGCTGGCGCCCGCCGCGCTGGCCGCCTGCGCGGGCACCGAACTCAGCGCCTGTCCTGCGCCTTTCGATGCGCAATTACCGGACACGCACAAGATGCTCACCTGGAGCCAGAGCGACCGGGTGATCGGTTTTCGTAACGACTACCGCAACTATGCCGGGGATGTATTTCACCACAGCAATGCCACACCGCTGCCGGCTGCCGCTAAACCTTTAACCGACGCCAGCTATCGGGTTAATGGCAAAACCTACCACCTGCAGGATTACCTGCAGCGCCAGAACGTCAGCGGCATGCTGGTATTGAAAGACGGCAAAATCGCCTGGAAATATCTGGGGCAGGGCAATACCGACGCTACCCTGTGGACGTCGCGTTCGGTGGGCAAATCCGTGGTCGCCACGCTGGTAGGCGTGGCGATTAAACAGGGCAAAATCCACTCGCTCGACGATCTCATCACCCAATACGAACCCGACCTGAAAGGCACCGCGTGGGACGGCGTGACCCTCAGGCAGCTGATCACCCACACCTCCGGCGTGGCGTGGAATGAGGATTACACCAACCCGAAATCGGACTTCGCGCAGCTGACCGAGTGTGAAGCCAAACCCGGCACCTATGCCTGCGTGCGCAAGCTGGTGGCCGGTTTGCAGCGTGCGCATCCGGCCGGGCAGAACTGGTCTTACTCCTCCGGCGGCGCTTGGCTGCTGGGCGACGTGCTGGAGCGTGCCACCGGCATGCCGCTGGCGGCCTATCTGCAGCAAAGCATCTGGCAGCCGTACGGCATGGCGAGCGATGGCGTGTGGCATGCCTACGCGAAAGGCAAGCACGACGTGGGCGCGCACGGGTTCAACGCCACGCTGGAAGACTGGGGGCGCTTCGGCGAATTCATTCTGCATAACGGAACGTTGCCGAACGGCAAACAGATCCTGCCGGAAGATTGGGTAGCCCAGTCGGCCAACTGGACACGGGCGGCGGGCTCGGTATCGGCGGCGTATCCTGACGGCATTTACGGCTTCCAGTGGTGGAACAATGAAGTGCCGGTGAATGCGACTAACGTAGAACCCACTCCGCAGGCGTCCCTCAAGCATTCCCTGTGGGCGCTGGGGATTTTCGGCCAGATGATTATGGTCAATCAGGCGGAGAATCTGGTGATCGTCCAGTGGTCCACCTGGCCGCAGGCGGAACCTTCTTTCAGCGCCCAACCGCTGGAGGCGTCGCTGATGTTTAGCGCGATAGCGAAGGAGTTGCGTTAACGTCGGCTGGGCAAGCAGGGGCTGGATGGCGGTTGCCATTCAGCCCCTGAGCGGCATGTTACATGTCTTCGACGTCGACCTATCCATGCCGTAGGGGAGGGGTGTATCAATTCTCTATAGGTAGTGGAGGCCAGTCTCCCCCGTTCTTAATTAACAATTCTTTTATCTTGTTGATTTTTTCTTTATCCTCGGTGTCGCCTACACCTCTATCTATAAAGCGCTGAAGCTGATTGCCCATAGTCCAACCAAACTTCCCTTTGATTTTACTATCCGCACCTCTCTCTAACAAAATAATCGTATGATCAAACGAATGAGAATCCAATGAGCTTATTAACAAGGTGTTTCCCAATGAGTCTCTTGTATTTATATCTGCGCCATAATCCAGCATCACCTTTAACGTTTCAGGGTTTTTGGCTTTGATTGTTTGGAATATAATGGGTTGATTGAATACTTTGTCTTTTGCGTTTGGCGGTAAACCGCCATCGAGCATGGCTTTGACCCAAATCCCCTTGTCGGCTTTCATGACGAATTCCGCTGGGCTGCTTCCTCCTTCTGGTCTGGGTTGCAGCGGGTCTGCGCCACTTTTTACCAGGTCGGTTATTATTTTCAGCCTTTCCGGCGTGTTTTTATCATAGATTGAGTTCAACACCGACCAAAACAGCAGGGTCATGTCCGCCTTAACCGGTCGATTCAGTTCTTCCTTGCTTATAGAAGGAAGCTCCTCTTTCAGTTTCACTTCATCGCCATCATAAATCAGCTGTGCGATGTCCAGCTGCCGGCCTTCAAAAAAATCCTGTGGCTCATATTCCATGCTTTTGTTGCATCCTTGCACCATGAGAACAGTGAACAGCAGCGCTATTGCCATTATCAATTTGCTCATGTTTTCCCCTGAGAATAAATAGTGACATCCTCGTCTCTTCAATCAGTTTTATTGTGTGGTCTATAGCGTGTTTAGCTAAAGCCAGATGCCATCTGACAGCCTCAGTATAAATAACCGGCAACTGTCAGATCTGCGTTGATGAAATTACTGCGTTTCCTTTGCCCCTTTCAAAAGCATGAGCTCGAGTATTTTCTTACACTGTTCATTGTATTCTGAGCCATCTTGGCTGTCTTTTATTTGCCGATTCACTGCTGTTAACAGCGAAAGATTGTTTATATTTACTGGGTTAGGATTCGCACCCCGATTGAGCAGTAGGGTCATGTGCTCAAAGGCTGAGCTAAAAAAAGCATCCATTAATAAGGTTTGTTGCAAGGAGTCTCTGATATTTATGTCCGCTCCGTACTCCAGCATCACCTTTAACGTTTCAGTGTTTTTTGCTTTGATTGTTTGGAATACAATGGGTTCATTGAATACCTTATCTTTTGCGTTTGGCGGTAAACCGCCGTCGAGCATGGCTTTGACCCAAATCCCCTTGTCGGCTTTCATGACGAATTCCGCTGGGCTGCTTCCTCCTTCTGGTCTGGGTTGCAGCGGGTCTGCGCCCGCTTTTACCAGGTCGGTTATTATTTTCAGCCTTTCTGGCGTGTTTTTATCATAGATTGAGTTTAGCACCGACCAAAACAGCAGGGTCATGTCCGCCTTAACCGGTCGATTCAGTTCTTCCTTGCTGACAGAGGGAAGTTTCTCTTTCAGTTTCACTTCATCGCCATCATAAATCAGCTGTGCGATGTCCAGTTGACGGCCTTCAAAAAAATCCTGTGGTTCATATTCCATGTTTTTTTTGCATCCTTGCATCATGAGAACAGTAAACAGTAACGCCATTGCCATTATCAATTTGCTCATATTCTCCCCCTGATAGTGGCGACATCCTCGTCTTTCTGATCTTCAATCATCAGGTGAAATAATATCATCGGCGATATACAGCAGTTTCAAACTGGAAAACATAGTGTGTCTCTTCCTTTGCTTGCTGCGTCTTGGCCTGTTCAGGCGGGCGCTCGCACTCCTTGCACTCGATGGCCCCCTGAGGGGCATGTTATCGAACGGCAGCCAGCGATAGCTAACGGCGCATAGGACACCAAATAAAGGATGATAACGGCTCAGGCCAATTTGTAAAGCCGGCCAACTATTAACCGGAAAGTTCTTGTTTTCTAAAGGCTGCTGTAGGGTGTTAACTCCGCCGCATAAATCGATAAACCAACGCCAGGATCAGTATCGGCGGAGATGTGCCCCTGTTTCTGTCCTTAACGTTATCAATCTTTGCCATACCAGGATTTAAAATACTTCAGGAAACTGTAGGCCACGGCATAAAACCCAGTGACGGCGCCGACTTTGCCTTCCTTCCATGCGCCGCTCAGGACATACCATTTGAAAAATGCGCCGATCGCGCTAACGACACCACGAAATATCGAGGGCCTAATGTTTCTGTATTTTACTACTCTTGTCGTATAGCTATTGAGCTTGTTGAATATTTCATGGAGAGAGTAAAAGGTATCGTGCTTAACATTGCCGGGAATGACCGACGTGTGAATATAGCCTTCAGCGGCATCATCTACCGGAGCATCATTGAACCTGACCTGCGTTCTATTGAACAGCCGAACGGGGTAGTCCGGTGAGGAGATGGGATAAATCGTTCTGACTGGCTGTCCGAGAACAAACCAATTCCTTTTAATTCTAAAGGCTTGCTGTGGCGGTGGGTTTTCCTGCGCTTTGAATTTTAAAATGGACGCTATGGTTTCGGCATCAAGAATTTCGTCGCTGTCCAGGCACAACACCCAGTCATGATGAGCTTGAGAAATCGCAAAGTTCATTTGCCGTCCGTGAGTCTCGAAACGATGATAAATAGGGCTTATTCCAAAGCTTTGGCAAATAGACAGCGTTTTATCCGTACTGCCGGAGTCCACCACAATCCACTCATCCGCAATGCCCATGAGTGGAGAAAGCACCTCGTGTAATAAACGAGAGGAGTTAAAAGTCAGTATACAAACAGCTATCTTTGCCATTAACTAACATCCTTAAAAATCGCGAGCAGGTGAGTGCGTGATGTTTTCTCTGGAATGGAAATTGCGATTCTCTTCTTATCCCTTATCAACCTCAGAAAATGCTTAACCCCGCCGGTCAAACCGATAAACCAGCGCCAGCGCCAACGCCAGGAGCAAAAGCGGTGGGGCGAGGGCGGTGAAGGGCGCGTTGAGGGCGAACAGCAACCCCAGGTTGAGAACGATCTGGTAAGCGATGTAGGTCAGCAGCCCGATGATGACGCCAAGCGCTAGCCGGCTGCCCATGCCGGGGGCGCGCGGGGCGGTGAAGGTAAACGGGATGGCCAGCAAAATCATCGCCAGCACCAGCAGGGGCTGGCCGAGTTTTTTCCACAGCGCCAGGCGGTATTCGGTGCTGGGTTGCCCCGAGCCTTGCAGGTAATCGATATAGCGATCCAGCTGTTGGAGCGAGAAACTGCCCGCCGGCAGGGTCAGCTCTTTCAGGCTCGGCACGGCGAACAGTGAGCGCCAGAGCAGGCTGTCTTGTCGCGCAATCGTCTCCTTTCTGCCTTGCCAGCTTTTCTGCATCACGTTGTGCAGCAGCCAGCTGCCGTCGGCGGCGGTGCTGGCGCTGTCGGCGTAAATGTAAGACTCCAGCGCGCGGTTGGCTTGATAACGGAAGATCTCAATGCCGTGGGGCTGGTCGTTCTCATCGACGGTCTTCACTGTCACAAACTCGTTGCCGCGCCGCGCCCACAGCGGGTTAACGGTAACGTCGTTATTATTCGACTGCGCCAGGGCGTTATTCTTCATTTGCAGCGCGCGTTGCTGCAGCGGCGAGGCGGCCCATTCATCGAGGGCGCCGAGCGAGAGGTTCATCAGCAGCCCGGCGGCGAGCATCACCAGCGCGATGCGGAATATCGACATCCCGGCGGAACGGATCGCCGTCAACTCCAGGCTCTTGGAGAGCTGCCCCAGCCCAACGATGCCGCCGAGCAGCGCGATAAACGGCCCCAGATCGACCAGGCTGCGCGGCAGGGTCATCACGGTCACCAGCAGCGCCTGCTGCCAGCGGTAGCCGCCTGGGGTCACGTCCTCCAGCTCGTTGATCAGCGTAAAGGTGGTGAACAGCGGGATGAGCAGCCCGGCCGCGGCGGCGAAACCGATGAACACGTTGCGGATCAGATAGCGGCTAAAAAGGGTCATCGGGAGGGTTTCCGCAGCAGGGAGAGGTCGCGCGCCAGCAGCAGGGCGATACCGACAGCCATCGCTATCGGCACCAGCCAAACGCCGGGGATCGTCGGCAGAGAGCCGTTGGCCACCAGCGTGCGGCAAATGTTGCCGCCATAGAAAATCACGGTAAACAGAACCGTGAGGGGCAGCAGCGCGGCGTAGCGCCCCTGCCGCGGCTTGATGCGGCTAAAGGGGATCGCCAGCAGCACCATCAGCACGGTGGTCAGCCCGCGGCTCTCGCGCCATTGCAGTTCGGCGGCGTCGCCCGGATCGGCGGAGCGCGCCAGTTCCGCCGGCGAGGCCGACTTGTGCCGGCTCTCGGCGCTGGGCACGAACGGTTTGAGCGCGATGTCGAAGTTGTCGTAGTTCTGCCCGTTGTCGTCGGTGCCCTCACGATCCAGCACATAGGCGGTGCCGGTTTTCAGCCGCACGGCGGGGCTGGCGGGGGAGGCGTCGAGCACCTCCACCGACTGCGCGCGGTACAGGTTGGTGTGATGGCCGCCGCGCACATAAATCAGGGCGTCCGTCAGGTGGTTGGCCGTTTTGTCGACGTGACTGGCGAGGATCATGCGGCCGTTGCCGCTGACGTTGAATTTGTCGGCCTGCAGGTGGCTCACGTCCAGCACCGATTGCGACTGTTGCTGCAGCTGATAAATATTGGCATACGCCCAGGGCCTGCCATACAGCGACAGCAGCGTGACCGCTATCGCCAGCGGCACGGCGAGTATCAGCACCGCCTTGTACAGCCGCAGCGGGCTGGCGCCGGCGGCCAGCATGGCGGTGATCTCCGCATCGCTGTACATCTGGCTCAGCGCGACCGCCACCGAGACATACAGCGCGACGGGCAATATCATCTCCAGCGCGATCAGCGACTTATAGAAAACCACGTCGGCCACCACCCGCAGCGCCAGCGTGCCGTTGGCGGCGTCGGTCAGGTAGCGCTGAGCGGAGTAGCTGGCGAACATGAAGATCAGAAACCCGGCGATCATCATCACCAGGCGGCGGATCTCAACCGTGATATAGCGTTCAATCAAAGACATGCGTTATCGGTTCCCGGCGGCGTGCGCTTCATGGCGTCTCCTGCGCGATCAGCGCGCGCAGCAGGGCGATCACCTGGTCAACTTCCTGCGGGGTGAGTGCGCCGTCCTTCGCCCACTGCACGCGCCCGGCCTTGTCCAGCACTACGATGGTGGAGCTCTCCTCCGGCAGCCGCCAGGCCATGCGCCCCAGCCCGTCGCTGTCGACGATGAATTGCGCCCAGGGGTAATGCCGCTTGTTTTTCTCGATCTTGCCGCGCACGAAGAAGCCGGAGCCCGGTATCGCGTCGTCGGTGTTGACGATGGTGGTCGGCTGGAAGCGATCGCCCGGCAGGTTCGCGTCCTTAACGGCGTTGATCAGCAGCGAGTTCTTCTTTTTGGCGGAGGTGCGCCCGGCGATGTACTGGATCACCCGCACCTTGCCCGCCAGTTTTGCGCTGTTCCACGGCCGGTAGCTGAAATCGCCGTTGCGCAGCAGCAGCTCGCCGCGATCGGCGATGGCGATCGGCGCCACCGGCCGGCCATGCACGAAGTTATGTGCAGATGCCGTCAGCGGCGACAGCAGCAGCGCAAGGGTCAGCAAGCGACGTAACGTCATCATGGCTCCGTGCAACCCGCTTATCTGCCCGCCGCGATGGCCGGCTGGGAAAACGACAGCGGAAAACGCGCCAGCAGCAGCTCCAGGCGCTGGCGGATGTCGATATCCAGGATCGCCGGCCGATCATAGATATCGCCGCCGGCCAGCTTGTCCGCCACCATCACGTCATGCCGGTCGCCCATCAGGCCGTTAATCGCCGCCAGGAAGCGCGAGATCTGTCGGGCCTCGCGGTTGTCGGGATCGATCGATCTCAGCGTGTCGTAGAACGAGACCTGGCGGCTGACGATTTTGCGCACGTCATGGAACTGATGCCCGGTCAGCGACGGGCCGGCGATCAGCGTTTGCAGCTGGCGCATTTGCTCCTGGCGGTAGGCGATAAAGCCCTGTGCGCTTTCCAGCCGGGTGTGGCGCAGCGCATAGCGCACGTAAGACCACACCGGCTTGCTGAGCAGCAGCCGCAGCAGGTTGCCGTAAAGCGTCAGGTTCTTCTGGTTGCCGTTGCGAAACGCGTCCTGAAAATGGCCGAGCACCACGGTGGTGGTGTGGAACAGGCGGTTGGCGCGGTGCGGGGCGCCGTACAGCTGCTGGGCGAAGCGCAGGTGCTTATAGCGGGCGCGGATATATTTGTAGCGCATGCGGGTAGCCGCCGCCAACTGCGGGTCTTGCAGGAAACCGTTCACCAATTGCAGCAGCTCGCGGCGGGAAAAGCCGTCTTCCCAAAACTGCAGGCACAGCGCGTAGTTGTCCCGAATGCTCTCGGGGGAGCATTCCAGATCAATCTGCTGCGGCAGGCTGATATTCGCCTCAACCAGGTCGTCCTCTTCCACCGCGACAAACAGCGCCTGGGTGGTTTCGGCTGAGAACTTTTTCCAATTATTGCTAGCGGTCATTGATTACTCTCTTTGGGCACATTCAGCCCCAACATAAAGCGATTGCGGTAGGCGCCGATCGTCGGTATCAGGGATAACAGAACGTCTAAACATTGCCCAAGTAAATAAGCGAAGGCGGCGCCCTGCACGCCGAAGGCATACGCCATCGACACCAGCAGCGCAATGTAGGCCGCCGAGGCCGTCGCCTGCGCGATCAGGAAGGCGCGCTGTTTGCCCGCCATAAACAGTAAGGATTCCTGCGGGAAGCCCATCATGGAGACGATGATCGCGCCCAGCATGATTTGAATCAGGTCATAGGCTTCCAGGTATTGCTGCCCGAATACCGCGGAAATAAGCGGCTTGCCCACCAGCAACATCAACACCGCAACGGCCAGGCCGATGCCGCCGGCCAGCAGCGAAGAGCGCAGGCCGAGCAGCCACGGGGTCTTGGTGCGCGGATCCAGGCGCATGATCTCGGGATAGAAGCTTTTCTCCAGCAGCTTGGCCGGGGTGCCCGTCGCATCGAAGAAGGTCATGGCGATCTTGAACAGCCCGGCGGCGGCCGGGCCGAGCACCACGCCCACCAGCACGGTGGTGCAGGAGTTGCGGGCGGCCCAGATGGTATGGGCGATGTTGGTGGTCCAGACGAAGTTCCAGGCGCCCTCGATGCGGCGCGCGACGTTGAACAGGCGCGGCCTCAGCGCGCCATGGATATCGCGGCGGCGCAGCTCGCGCGCGGTGAACCACCAAAACAGCGTGCCGCCGATCAGGTTAGAGGCGTACCAGGTGACGATAAAGCCGGGGAACCCCAGATCGAAATAATAGGAGATGACGCTGCCCACCGCCTGCAGGAACGGTTTGATCGCCTGCTGGATGGCGATTAAATCGAAGCGGTTGAAGGCGCGGAGCACGCCGGTCGGCGTGGACGAGGTCATCGATGGGATCAGGGTGCAGTACAGCATGGCGAGCCAGAAGCTTTCGCTGTCCAGCCCCAGAGCGTGAGACAAGAACGGCAGCATGATCATGCCGCCCAGCACGGCGATGACGCCGCTGGCGATATCCAGGCCAAAGGAGAAGGCGACGACGTCGCGGAAGCGCCCGGTA
This sequence comes from Serratia sp. Z4, assembly GCF_009900725.1. NCBI lineage: Bacteria > Pseudomonadati > Pseudomonadota > Gammaproteobacteria > Enterobacterales > Yersiniaceae > Serratia > Serratia sp. Z4. The sequence continues at coordinate 932,064 of NZ_JAAABD010000002.1, read as the reverse complement.
TTTTGATGTTCCAGCGCCGGAGTGCCGAATTGCACCACAAACTGCCAGGTCTGGAATTTGATGAAATCGCTGACCGCTTTGGTATAGGCCTGAATCACCACCAGCACGCCGAACATTTCAGGCGACATGCCTTTACCGGCGCAGGAGAGCGCCAGCAGGCCGAGCAGCGCGCTGGCGACGCTGCCGGAGCCCAGGTAGGCGGCATTACGTAAAATGGAACGAAACGCGCCGTCGGAAAACCACCGTTTCATAGCCCAAACCAGCCGTTATCGTTGTTTTGCTGCATTTTGTGTTCCGCAGTCATGCGTTTGCCCTGTATTCGTTTAATAAACCTGAGTTTCTTTACCGGCGTTCTCGCCGGGTTGCCCGAGATCGCTCTGCGGGCGCTTCGCGGGGTTCACCACGGCGGAAATGGCGTTGAGCGCATTGCTCAGCACCTCGTCGTAAGGGGCTCTGGCGTCCAGCTCGATGATGCGCGAGCCGTTGTATTGCAGGCGCACCATGGCGGCGATCTTGTCTTTCAGCTCTTCGTAACTGTGATCGGGCTTGCGGGAAAAGGCCGTATCGACGTCGATATCAAGGCGAATGATCAGCTCCGGCCGATAGACGGCCATGCGTTGATATAAACGGCGTTCGCGCGCCGCCAGGCGGCTTAATAGCCACCCTTTTGCGCGTTCCACGCCGATGCCGGGCCCATCGTAGTAAAAACCTGAGATTTCCGCCTGCGGGTAGCGATCGCTGATCACCAGAACGCCGCTCTGCGCCAGCCGCCGCACCTTGCGCAGGTTGGATGCGCGCCACAGCGAAAAGCCGTACATGATCAGCGCCGCCCACAGCGCCGGCGGCCTGTTGCTCATGCGCTGGGTTTTGTCGGACTTGGCCGCCAGGCGCCGTTCCAGCCACACGCCGATGAACGGCAACTTCTTGATTTTGTCGCCGTCTTCGCCGGAGATCAGCCCCAAATAGCGCCGCTCCGTGGGGCGATGTTGCTGCAGGTTTTTCACCAGGTCGGCGGTCAGCGTGGACTTGCCCGTACCGTCGCTGCCCACCACGGCAATCAGCCCGGTGATGCAGGTGGGAGAGGTATCCTGTTCGGCGGTGAGTTTATTTTTTTTCATCTGTTTCGGTACGGAAAGGTTATTTGTCGGCTAGGCATTGGCGGCCCTCAGCGATATTTTAACGGCGCGCAGCGATGCGTCGAAAATACGGTCAGCCGGTTCGCGGCCGTCTAAATCCAATATGTTAGCGCCGTTAAACGTCAGGTGCGGGATGACGGCGATCTTTTCACGCAACGCCGTCAGCGAGTGATCGGGTTTGCGTGAATAGGCCGTTTGTTCGTCAATATCCAGCCGAATTAATAATAAGGGCTGATAAGACGCCATCCATTGGTACAGGTTTTGTTCGCGCTTTCTCAGCCAGCGGATCCAGCGATTGCCGCCGGCGGTTTTCGCCAGCTGCGGGCCATCGAAACGAAACCCCGCCACTTCGGCTTGCGGATAACGATCGGTGATCAGTAATGCGCCGCTGCGGCTTTTCTTCAGCATGCGACGGAATTTATAAACGCGCCAATAGGAGAGTAAAAATATCACCAGCGCCGTGGCATTATCCGGCGGTGTGGAAGGGCGCTCATGCACGCGTTCCGATTTCTTCAGCAAATAACGCCCGAAGGGCGCGCCAATAATCGGCAGCGAACTGATCCATTCGCCAATACGCCCGGAAGACTGGCCGAGATACAGCAGTTCGGCAGGTTCTTGTGCCGATAAAGCGTTGACCAGGCTGGCGGCTAACGTGGATTTTCCCGAGCCGTCACAGCCGGTTATCGCTATTACGCGCACGGGCGAGCGATCAGATGAAGGTCTTATCTGCTGACTCACAATAATTGATCCAATGCGAAAAAAACTATTGTATTCCAATACGCCTTGGGTTCAAGATATTTATTGTGCTTTGCTGCGATAAAATAATGAGATCGGTATTCCTTTTCGTTATTTGAATTGATATTCATGGCGTTTGTTCTTGTTATTTTGTGCTAATTTTTCGTGCGTGGGCTGGTTTCGCTTTTTATGTTAATTCTCGGCATGGCTCACGGCGAAAAAAGAGCAGAGGTTTTCAATTTTCGCTTAATCTTTTGTGCTTTTTGGCGCTGCGTATGGCAAATTTTTTTTCACGCAGCCACCGCGGCAATGATAAGCGATCGTTCGCTTCAAATATGGCACGCCGTTTCTGGTGTATTGAAAGAGAGTCTTATTATGAGTGCAAAATTTCCGCCGCTGATTGCGGTTATCGGCAGCGACGGATCGGGTAAGTCCACCGTTTGTGAACATCTGATCGAGTATGTGAAACATTATGGCCCGGCGGTGCAGGTGCATCTGGGCAAACAGGCGGGCAATGTCGGGCGCGCGGCGGCGAAATTGCCGCTGCTCGGGCGCTCGGTGGGCAAGGCTATCGAGAGCAATACCAAAAAAGTCAAAACGAAAAAATCCCGGATCGGCCTGTTGCCGTCGGCGGTGATCATCGCTTTCGTGGGGCGGCGGCTGCTGCGTTTTCGCCGCATGCTGGCGTATCGCCGGCAAGGGTTCATCGTGTTGACCGACCGTTTTCCGCAGGCGCAGATCCCTGGCGCTTACGACGGCACGGTTTTTCCCGTCGACGTTGAAGGCAGCCGTTTCGTCCGTTGGCTGGCGGCGCGTGAACGGGCGGCGTTTCAATGGATGGCGGGGCAAAAACCGGATCTGGTGCTCAAGCTGAATGTCAGTCTGGACGTGGCCTGCGCGCGCAAACCCGATCACCGCAAAGCGGCGCTGGAGAAGAAGATCGCCGTCACGCCGCTATTGACGTTCGAAGGCGCCGACATCGTGGATCTCGATGCCGATCGGCCGATCGAGGAGGTGCTTTCGGCGGCGGAAAAAGCCATCGCGGAATTTATGGCGGCGCAGGGGTATCGCTATTCGGCTGATGGAGTATCAACGGCTGCGCACTGAGGTGCGCATCGGTTCGGCAGGGCGGCGTGGCCATTTTCGGCACCGCCGCCGCGGCCGAGAAGGAAAGGCTTTATTTTTTCAGCGCCGCAAAGGCGCGCACGATGGTGTCGATTTCTTCATCGCTGTGCGCGGCATTGACGCTGCAGCGCAGCAGGGTCACGCCCGCCGGCGCGGCCGGTGGCAGCACCAGGTTCACATAGACGCCGTGGGCGATCAGCTCGCGCCAGAAACGCAACCCTTCTTCCTTTGAACCGATCATCACCGGCACCACCGGGCTGATGCGCGGCCCCAGGGTATAGCCCAGCTCGGCGAGGCCGTGGTACAGGCGGTGCGCATTGCTCCACAGTTTTTCCCGCAGCTCGGGATGGCGGGCGATTTTTTGCAGCGCCGTGCGCACCGAAGCGATGCTGGACGGCGACGGCGAAGCGGTAAAGATATACGGCCGGCTGCTGTAGCGCAGCACGTCCATCCCCTTGCCGCCGACGGCGAAGCCGCCGATCGAAGCCAGGCTTTTGCTGAAGGTGCCCAGGATGATATCCACGTCTTGCTCGACGCCCAGCGCTTCGGCCAGGCCGCGGCCGTGCTCGCCCATCACGCCGAAGGAGTGCGCTTCGTCGACCAGCAGATACCCGCCCAATCGCCGCTTGATGTCGACGATTTCCACCAGCGGGGCGACGTCGCCCAGCATGCTGTAGATGCCTTCCACGATAATGATCGCCTCGCGGGCGCGTTCGCCCAGGCGCACCATGCGGCGCTCCAGATCGGCGGCGTCATTGTGGCGGAAGCGAATAATTTCCGCGCCGCCGAGGGCGCAGGCGTCGTAAATGCTCGCGTGGCTGTCCGCGTCGATCAGCACCACGGCACCCGGCCCCGCCAGCGTGCTGATGACGCCCAGGTTGGCGGTATAGCCGGTGGAGAACACGATGGCGCTCGGGCGATCGAAGAATTCCGCCAGCTCCCGTTCCAGCGTCAGGTGCGATCCGTAACTGCCGTTCGCCATGCGCGAGCCGGTGGTGCCGGTGCCGAGCGCGGCCAGAGCCGCCTGGCCGGCGGCGATCGCCTGCGCATCGAACGTCAGGCCAAGGTAATTATTGGTGCCGGCGAGGACAATCTTTTGATCGCCGATGCGCCCTTGGGTGGCGGAATACACTTCGTCGATACAGGTGCCGAACGGATTCAGACCGGACGTTTGAAATTGTTCACGGTCATTGGCGAGCCGCGCAAACTTATCATACAGTCCCATGGTTTTTCTCCAGATAAGGGCGCAGCGCGTCAAGCAGTTGCTCAGGCGTTCTGACATCAAGCAATATATTGATAGGAATGGAGATATCTAATTCATCTTCCAGCATCATCAGCAGATCCAAGACTCTGATGGATTCCAGGCCAAGATCATTGACGAGATCGCTATCAGGTTTTATTTCCACTCCGCCTTCGACGATACCTTGCAAACACGTCAGGATATAATCCATTACAGCATCGCGATTTAGCATAAGAACGTTGACACACCTCTACTTGGAATAATTAAAACAGCCCTTCACGCAGCGCGCGTTCCAAACTCACCTGTGGAAACCAATTAATCTGTTGCGACAGCGCCTGATTACTGGCGGACCAGTCGCGATGCGTTAATTCGCGTATTTTGCTGCGCGTCAGCATCGGCTCTTTTTTTACCAGGCGGTTCCACACCACGCTGATATCCGCCAGGGCTTTCAGCAGCGGCAGCGGAATGCCCACCAGACGCACCGGCCCGTGACGCACGGCGGCGCCGATGTCCCGCAGGCGCAGCCAGTTATAGCCTTCGGCCACGCCGTCGCACAGTTCGTAAATATTCGGCTGCGCGGGTTCGGTTTGCACCCATTGGCTGACCGCCTTTGCCAAATCGCTCACGTGCAGAAAAGAGAGCCTGGCGTCAGGCGCGCCCAGCCGGGGCAGCACGCCGCGCAGCAGGCCGTTGAACAGCGGTTTCAGCTCTTTATCGCCGGGCCCGTAAACCGCCGTCGGGCGGAAAATCCCCAGCGCGATATCGCCCGTGGCGGCGATGAGTTGCTGCTCGGCGGCCTGTTTTGAATGGGCGTACCAGGACAGCGCCGGATGGCGGGCCGCCAGCGACGACATGAACAAGAAGCGATTGCAGCGGCCGTTCTGTTTGGCCGCCTGCATCAAATTCAGGCTGCCGGTGACGTTGCAGCGGGTGAACACCGCTTCCGCATGCCCGCGCACCTGGCCCGCACAATGTACGACGCACTCCGCGCCGCGCACCAGTTCGGTGAGCGAGGGCCGATCTTCCAGCGCGCCGGGGATCCACTGCAGGTTGTCTGCGGCGGCTTTTCCGGCTTGCCGCGTCAGGGCGCGCACGCTAAACCCTTGCGCCAGCAGTTCCTGGACGATGTGCCGGCCGATAAAGCCGGTCGCGCCCGTCACTGCCACGGTGCCGCTCATTGCGCGAAACCGGCCAGCTGCGGCATTTGCGGGTAGAGCGAAGCGCTCAGCCAGCGTTTCTTGGCCTCCGCGCGTGCGGGTTTGCCCGACGACGTGCGGGGAATGCTGTGCGGCGGCAGCAGCTCGATGTCCACCGCGATGCCGAACTCGCTTTGAATGCGCGCGCTCAGCGAATGCACGATTTGTTCACGGCGTTCTTCCGAACTGACTCGACACTGGATCTGCAAAATGATCCTGGCCGCTTCGTCGTGTTCTTCGGTCACGAAGGCAATCGCATCGCCGGAACGGATTTCCGGTTCGGATTCCGCGACGTACTCAATATCCTGCGGCCAGATATTGCGGCCGCGAATAATGATCAAATCCTTCTTGCGGCCGGTGACGTACAGATAGCCGTCCAGCAGATAGCCGAGATCGCCGGTGTCCATCCAGCCGGTCACCTGGATCTGCTGCTGGGACTCATCGTCGCAGAAATAGCCGTTCATCAGGCTGGGGCCGGAAATCGTGATATGGCCGACCTGACGTTCCGGCAGCGGTTGCCCGGTTTCGCTGCGGATCTCGATGCGGTGGCCGGGCAGCGCACGGCCGCAGTTGACGAAGGTCGAGACGGCGCGGGTCTTCTTGCCCGGCGCGACCGCTTTACCCTCGTATTCCAAAATATCGCGGTCGACCTCGTTGGTTTGCGGGCCGGAGCAAGGGTCGGAAAAACTCACCGCCAGGGTGTTCTCGGCCAGGCCATAGCACGGCATGAAGGCTTTGCTGTCGAAGTTGATGCTGCTGAAGTGTTCGCCAAACTGGGCGAGCAGCTCGGCCGGGATCGGCTCGGCGCCCACGCCCGCAACCCGCCAGCTGGAAAGATCCAGATCGGCCAGCTCTTTGGCGTTGCTGCGGCGCAGACACAGATCGTAGCCGAACGGCGGGGCGACGGACACCGTGCCGCGATTCTTGGCGATCAGTTTCAGCCACTGCATCGGGCGCATGGCGAAATCTTGCGTGCGCAGGTAGTCGACGGACAGCTGGGTCGCCACCGGCGTAAGCAGGAAACCGACCAGGCCCATATCGTGATAGAAGGGCAGCCACGAAACGCAGCGGTCGCCGGCGCGCAACTTGATCCCGTCGCGACTGATCGCGTTCAGGTTCGCCATGGCCGCCCGCTGGGTAATGATCACGCCGCGCGGAAAGCGGGTGCTGCCCGAGGTGTATTGGAGATAGGCGATATCGTCGGGCGAAGGCGCCGGCAACGCGATTTCCGGTTCTGGCAAGGCGTTAAAGTCTGCGTCGCTGAGGATGTGCATCGCCGAAGAGTTTTCCGTGGCCGACGAGATGAGCGGTGTCCACTCTTCGCTGCTGATGATCGCCGCAGGGTTGCAGCTGGCGATCAACCCTTTCAGTTTGGCGGTGTAGGAGTCGCGCTGGCCAACGCCCATCGGGATCGCCAACGGCACCGCCACCAGGCCGGCATATTGGCAAGCGAAAAAGGCTTCGACGAAGCCCGGGCTGGTTTCGGCGATAAGCGCCACGCGATCGCCTTTCTTGAGCTTCAGGGACAATAAACGCCGCGCGCCCGCGATCGCTTTTTGCTGCAGCGTGCGATAGTCGAGAACGGTCACGAGTTGATTGCGACGGTCGTAAAAATTCATTCCCGTATTACCGAGTGCCGCGTAATCCAACGCGTCCACTAACGTGGGGAAGTCCGCATAGCGCATGGGAAGAGAATGAACGGAACTTGTTTCAGACATAGACAAACTTAGCCATAGATTAAAAATCACCAAAAGAGAGAAATCACTCTTGGCGAGGTAATTGATGTTTTACTATGAATAGGTTTTGAATAAGTTTGTTATTCAACCATCTTCATTCCGCGAACAGCGTATATTGCCGTGCTCGAGCGGCATGCCGGTTATTAACCGGGCAGAACGTAAGTAGCCCGAGTCATCAGCCTTGAGCGGCACCCTGGCGAGATATGAGAGACTATTGTAATATCCGGACTTCGCCGTTCTTTAGTCTGCATCTGTCGGGCAGGAAATAACTGTCGGCTCATAGGTTATGACCTCATGCATGGCTATCTTGGAACTTAAACACTTCCTAAACAGTATGCCGCAAGAAATTCAAAAGTGAACGATTCATTTAAGGCTAATCTTAAAAATAGCATTAAGTGGTAAAAATGGCGGCGCACCTCCTGATTAAAGTCGGTACACTAAAAGCGGCGAGTTTCTTTTACCATAACAGCACGAAATAATAAAAGAGCACTATTAGCGTAGCCTGGCTGCGCCGCTTTCTGTTTCCTTTTTTTATCAATTATGGACATCACAGGGTGAATGTCAGGCAACACGTTGCTGATTCGCCGGGGGGGAATATTCGGTTTTTCTTATCAGTGAGCCGGAGGCAATACACAATTCAATAAAAGGCAACAGCATAAAAAATGCTAAAGGCGTTGTCGCGTGCTTATTTAATTATTTTATTAAAACGTAAGGCTATTTATGATCCGTATTGAGAAAGTTCTGGATAAACGCGAACTTAAAGAATTTATTGCTTTCCCCTCGCAACTGTTTCGCGATGATCCGAACTGGATTGAGCCGCTGCATGTAGAGCGCGAAGAGCACCTGTCAAAGAAGAATCCCGGGACCGACCATATTGAATGGCAGGCATGGGTGGCCAAAAAACAGGGCAAAGTGGTTGGGCGCATCACTGCGCAAATCGATTCTCTGCACCGGGAGCTGCATGGTGAGGATACCGGCCATTTCGGCATGATTGACGCCGTTGACGATCCCGCCGTGTTCAGCACCTTATTCACGGTAGCGGAGGAGTGGCTGAGGTCGAAAGGCGCGCGTAAAATCACCGGGCCATTCAGCCTCAATATCAATCAGGAAAGCGGCCTGTTGGTCGAAGGGTTCGATACCCCGCCTTCCGCCCTGATGACGCACGCGAAACCTTACTACGCGGCCCAGATAGCGCAGCAGGGCTACAGTGAAGGGATTGATTTGCTTGCCTATTGGATGAAAAGAACCGACCTGCATTTTTCGCCGTCGTTAACCCGGATGATGGATCAGGTGCGTAAAAAGGTGACCGTCCGCCGTCTCAATCGCAAGCGCTTTCGCGAGGAGATGCAGGTGCTGCGCGAGGTGTTCAACTCCGGGTGGCAACATAACTGGGGGTTTGTCCCGTTCACCGAGCACGAGTTCGCCACCATGGGGGATCAGCTGAAGTTCCTGGTGCCCGACGATATGATCCATATCGCCGAGGTGGATGGCGCCCCCTGCGCCTTTATCGTCGGTCTGCCGAACATTAACGAAGCGATTGCCGATCTGCAGGGGCGTTTATTGCCGTTCGGCTGGGCGAAGCTATTGTGGCGCCTGAAAGTCAGCGGCGTGCGCACCGCGCGCGTGCCGTTGATGGGCGTACGCCAGGAATATCAATTCAGCCGCATCGGGCCCATTATTGCGCTGCTGCTGATTGAGGCGCTGCGCGAGCCTTTCGCGAAGCGCAATATCGACGCGCTGGAAATGTCGTGGATCCTGGAAACCAATACCGGCATGCGGACGATTTTAGAACGCATCGGCGCGGTGCCGTACAAGCGTTACCGCTTGTACGAGAAAACGCTTTAAGCGGCTGATATCGCGTCCCCTTTTTACGCTCCCAGAATAATAACCGCGCCAGGGCATTTTCGGGCGGTGGCGTTTCAGGAGCAGGGGGACGGCGAGTGAGTGAATGCATCGTTTCCTGAAAGAGAACGGTTAAGGTTTTTAATTAATAAACTCGAGATAAATTCACGCTGCGTGATTTATTTGTGAGTGACTGTCGTAGTTTTGACGAGAGCTGATTGTATGCCTGTGGAAAAGAAAAAAGGAATAAGCCGATTAACCTACAGCATTAGGAATTCCTGGGCCGGGTTTATTGATGCTGTGCTTACCGAAGATGCGTTCCGCCAATTATTGGTTATTAACGCCATTTTACTGGTTGTTACATTTGGTTTAGATATTACAAATATAGAAAGGCTGTTATTAATCACCTGCAGTTTTCTGCTATTGGTGGTTGAGCTGCTTAATACGGCGATTGAAACCGTGGTCGATCGCATTTCGCTGGAATTGCATCCGTTATCCAAACGCGCCAAAGATTTGGGCGGCGCAGCGCAGCTGGTAGCCGTGGTGATGACTATCATTATTTGGGGAATGGTGCTGCTGGGGCGATAGGGGCTTGGGTGGTTCAACCACCCAGTCGGTGAACGTGGCGATATAAGCGGTTATCATCGCTGTTTTGCGTCTTCTGCCATTTTCAGCAAGGAGAGTTGGTCGTTATGCCCGTGAATTTTGATCTCAACGATCTCTATGCGTTTCGCGCGCTGGTGGAGTACGGCAATTTTCGGCTGGCCGCAGAGTCCATCTGCCTGTCGCAGTCGGCGCTGAGCCGCAGGATTGAGAAGCTGGAAAACGCGCTGGACAGCAAACTGTTCGATCGCACCACCCGGCGCGTGACCTTGACGCTGTACGGGCAGGCTTTTGCCGAGCGTTCGGATCAGCTGCTGATGAACGTCGAAGCGGTGTTGGCCGATATCGACAAGGTCAGCCAGGAGCGGGTGGGGCTGGTTACCGTCGCCACGGTGCCCTCGGCGGCCTACTATTTCATGCCCGACGTGATACGCCGTTTCCGGCTGCGCTATCCGCGCGTGCGCGTCAAGCTGATCGACGGCAGCGCAGGTCATGTCATCGAGGCGGTCACCGGCGGCCAGGCCGATTTCGGCATCTGCTTCGCCGGGCGGCTGCAGCCTAATCTTGAATTTGTGCCGTTGGTGGGGGACGTCTACGTGGCCGCCTGCCGGCGCGACCATCCGCTCGCCGCTAAAAAGAGCCTCACCTGGCAAGAGTTCTATCAGCAGGATTACGTCTCGCTGGATAAAACCTCCGGCAATCGCAATCTGCTCGATCAGCGCCTGGAACACCTCGTGCCGGAACGCCCCAGCGTGTGTGAAACTCGCCATGTGACGACCATGCTGGGCATGGTTGAGGCGGGCATCGGCATTGCCGCCGTGCCCGCCATGTCGATGCCTGCTTCAGAGCACTCGGTGTTGACGTCGGTGCCGCTGGTCGATCCGGTGGTGAAACGTACCGTGGGTCTCATCAGACGCGGCGGCCGCATGCAGTCTTTCGTCGCCGCCGAGCTGGAAAAGCTGATTACTGAACAATATCACTCTGCCTGACCGGCTGCGGCGCCGGCACGGTTCGCATGCCGGTCGCGCGAATGGTCGGCTGCGCCTGAGGGGAAGCGAGGAAGTCCAGCAGCGCTTTGCCTTCGCGGCGGTGCTCCGCCTTGGCGGTCACCGCGCCCGCGAAGCGGGTGATGTACTGCACGTTTTCCGGCAGCTCGCCGATAAAGGTGACGCCCGCCACGGGCAGCAATTCGCTGACCTGCTGGAAGCCCAGCGCGTATTTCCCCTGCGCTACTTCAGAGGCCACCGGAATGCGCTCAACCTTATGTGCTTTCCCTTTCACCTGTTCCTCGATGCCCAGCTTTTTGAACAGTTGGCCTCTGACATAGCGGCCGCTGGCGCTGTCGGAATAGGCGAAAGAGTCAGCCTGCAGCAAGACATTGCGCAGGTCGGCATCCGTTTTTATCACCGGCTTGGGCGCGCCCCGTTTGACCACCATGCCGATCGGCGAATCGGCCAGCTCCACGCGCGAACCCGGCTGGGTCCAGCGCTCTTTTTCCAGTTGGGTGAGCGCGTCGCCCACCATGATCAGCACATCGGCTTGCTCTCCGCGCGCCAGCCGCGCGGGGATCGCCTGCGGCGTTTTGCCCATCGAGGGGCCGGACACCAGAATGATTTTGTCGCCACTTTGAGCTTCATATTCCGGAGCCAGCTTCTCTAGTGCGGCTTTGAAGCCGCCGGAGATCATGACGGTCACGTCTTTGGCCAGCGCCGCCGTACTGCAGGAGGCGCACACCAGCGCGGCGAGGATCGAACGAGTGAGTTTTTGCATGGCATCATTCCTTTTGAGATGGCGGCTTAGCGCGCGGTTTGCAGCGGCATGGCGATGCGGCGATACATATACAGCGTCGCCAGCAGGGCGCACAGCGCGGCGAAGCTCATCCAGTAGCCCGGTGAAGCCTTGTCGCCGGTGTATTCGATCAACGCGGTGGAGACTACCGGCGTAAAGCCGCCGAACACCGCCGTCGCCAGGCTGTAGGCCAGCGAGAACCCGGCCACCCGCACTTCCGTTGGCATGATCTCCGTCAACGCCGGGATCATGGCGCCGTTGTAGAGGCCGTAAATGAAGGACAGCCACAGCAGCACGGCCAGCATCATGCCGAAGCTGGGGGCGGCGGCGAGCAGGCTCAGCGCCGGGTAGGCGGTGGCCAACGTCAGCAACGTCATGGCGACCAGCACCGGTTTGCGGCCGAAACGATCCGACAGCGCGCCGCCGATGGGCAGCCAGATGAAGTTGGAGATCGCCACCAGCAGGGTGACCAGCAAGCTGTCGGAGGCGCTGAGCAGCAGCACCTTTTTGCCGAAGGTTGGCGCATACACGGTGATCAGGTAAAACGCGGTGGTGGTCATGGCGACCATCAGCATGCCGGCGATCACCACCGGCCAGTTTTTCAGCAGGGTTTTAAACACGTCGCGCATTGCCAGGTGGTGACGGCGAGCGGTAAATTCCTGCGTCTCTTCCAGCTTGCGGCGCAGGAAAAAGATGAAGGGAACGATCAGGCAGCCGAACAGGAAAGGCAGGCGCCAGCCCCATTCGCGAATGGCGCTTTCTTCCAGCGCCGCATTGAGCGCGAAGCCCATGGCCGCCGCCACCATGATCGCCACCTGCTGGCTGCCGGACTGCCAGCTGGTGTAGAAGCCTTTACGGCCCGGCGTGGCGATTTCGGCCAGATAGACGGACACGCCGCCCAGCTCCGCGCCCGCCGAGAAGCCTTGCAACAGACGCCCGCACAGCACCAGCAGCGGCGCCCAAAGCCCGATGCTTTGGTAAGAGGGAATCAGCACGATCAGGAAGGTGCCCGCGGCCATGATCGACAGGGTGACGATCAGCCCTTTGCGGCGGCCGACTTTATCGATGTAAGCGCCCAGCACGATGGCGCCGATCGGGCGCATCAAAAAGCCCGCGCCGAATACCGCGAAGGTCATCATCAGCGAGGCGAACTCGCTGCTGGCCGGGAAAAAGGTGTGTGCGATGTAGGTAGCGTAAAAGCCGAACAGGAAAAAATCGAACTGCTCTAAAAAGTTGCCGGAGGTGACGCGCAGTATCGCGCCGGATCTGGCCCGGATGGTCATGGGTGAGGTAGAGGAATGCATCGTTATCTCCAGTTTGTTATTGGCGCCTGACGCCGCGCCTGTTGCTGAAGACTCGCTCAGGAAAATAAAGTAAATAAGCGCAATAAACGCATGGCGCGATGCGTTTGACGCATCAATCGGCGTTAACAATGTTGCCTAACCCGATGTAACGTGGCGTTAACAAGTTTGCCGCTCACCGCCCGCAGCGCAGAACGCCGAAAACGTTATGCGCTTTTTGTGACAGGGTTCATAAAGGGGCGGCGGGGAAACGCCCCGTGCCTCTGAACGATTATTCGATACCGCGCGTAAAAAGGTGAATGCCCCGTACTGCGTTTGCAAAATGCGTGGATGTACGTTCAGCCTTGCAGTAACAACGCATGCCTTTGCATGCTATCCCAGCGCCTCTCTGCTATAGCTTTACATCTATATAGCTATTGATCTATATTTTAGGGGGGTCCCGTGTGGGAAATTAAAACAACGGATGCATTTGATCATTGGTTCAGATCACTCAGCGATGCCGACCGGGCCTGCGTGCTTGCTGCATTGATGGTCCTGCGGGAAAAAGGGCCCGGCTTGTCCAGGCCCTATGCCGATACGGTTAAAGGCTCGCGTTACAGCAACATGAAAGAGCTGCGTATTCAGAGCCGTGGCGAACCGTTGCGGGCATTTTTCGCCTTCGATCCGTACCGCGTCGGCATGGTGCTTTGCGCGGGCAATAAAGCGGGCGATGAAAAACGTTTTTACGATCGAATGCTGCAGATTGCCGATCGGGAATTCACGAATTGGCTGAACACACTAAAAGAGAAGGAGTGACGCGATGGGCAGAACGCTGGAACAGCTTATTGCGGAGGAAAAGCCCGAGGTCGTGGCCGAAGCGCAGGCAATGGCGACGGACATTATGCTGAACATCCATCTTGCCGAGCTGCGCGAGAAGGTGCAGAAAACCCAGGTTGAAATGGCGCAGGCGCTGGGTATCAGGCAACCGACCGTCGCCGTGATGGAAAAACCGGGCCGCGATCTGAAACTGTCTTCGCTCAAACGCTATGTTGAGGCGGCGGGCGGCAAACTGCGCCTGGATGTCGAACTGCCGGACGGTTCGCACTACGAATTTGTGCTGTAAGCGCTAACGGCAGAAAAGCACAAAGCCCGCTCAGGTCTTCCTGAGCGGGCTTTTCTCAACCAGAGTTTCTCTGACAGGAGACGATACCTGTGCCTGTCGGAGTGGATGCAGGCGGCAGCACGCTATTTGGGCTTCTGCGCGTCGTTAAACCTAAGCACATCGATAAGCAAAGAAAAGGCCGATCCTGGGTGCTTGCGGTGTGGGTAGTAAAGATGATACCCCGGCAAGTCCGGGGTGAACTTGTCCAGCACGCGGACGAGTTTTTTCTCGTCAAGGGCGTTCTGCACCTGATCGCAAGGCAGGTAGGCCAGGCCGTGCCCGTCGAGAGCGGCGTCCAGGATCAGGTCGATGGTGTTTAACAACAGTTGACCTTCCATGCGAACCCGAACTTCACGTCCCCCGCGCATGAGCCGCCAACGGTTGGCGGTGCCCGATGTAGGAAGATAGAGGTTAATCGCCTGATGATCGACCAGTTGCGCCACCGAGGTCGGGGTGCCTCGCCGGGCAAGATAATCCGGCGCGCCAACGATCGCCATCGGAATATCAGGCCCAATCCGCACGGCAATCATATCCTTATCCATCTCTCCCCCCAGACGGACGCCGGCATCGAAACGTTCTGCGACCACATCGCTAAGACCATAATCGATGATGAGCTGCACGTTAATTTCTGGGTGAGATTTCAGCAGCATGCGCATGGCGGGCAGCAAAAGGGTTTTAGCGGCATGCTCCACCGTGGTGATGCGTATGGTGCCGGAAGGGCGGTTGCGCAGCTCGCCCAGTGAAGTCATGACGGAATCCAGGTCTTGCAGCATGGGACCCAGGGTCGACAAGAGCTGCTCCCCGGCCTCGGTGGGCACTACGCTGCGCGTGGTGCGCGTCAGCAGACGAAACCCCAGCCGTTCTTCGATGCGGCGGACGATCTGGCTTAACGCCGACTGCGCCATGCCCAGGCGGGCCGCGGCCCGGGTGAAGCTGCGCTCCTCGGCGACCACCACAAATGCCACCAAATCGGCTATCTCATCACGTTTCATCTCTGTTTTCCGTTCGGCTGATTAATCATTTAAGTGATAGGTCTAATCATTATTTTGGGTCTAATCATCTTAATGTTCAATGTCTATAGTGAGAATCAGAAACGATGCAGTTAACCGACCACCCTGATGAGGAACCGGATGATGAACCAGAAAATCAGCTTCACGAATAGCAATAACCCAACCATCGATCTTTCCGCAGTGCTCTACTTCCCGCCGGCCTTCGACGCGGGCCGTCAGTATCCGGCCATCGTCGTTTCTCACCCGGGGGGCGGCGTGAAAGAGCAAACCGCCGGCACCTATGCCGCAAAACTGGCGGAGCAGGGGTTCGTGACCGTGGCTTACGATGCCTCTTATCAGGGGGAAAGCGGCGGCGAACCCCGTCAGTTGGAAAACCCTTATATCCGCACCGAAGACGTCAGCGCGGTGATTGATTACCTGACCACGCTGCCTTATGTCGACAACGAGCGCATTGGCGCGATGGGCATTTGCGCCGGTGCGGGCTATACCGCCAACGCCGCGATCCAGGATCGCCGCATCAAGGCCATCGGCACCGTCAGCGCCGTCAATATCGGCTCGATGTTCCGCAACGGGTGGGAAAACAATGTGAAGTCCATTGATGCGCTGCCGTACGTTGAGGCGGGCTCCAACGCCCGCACCGGCGATATCAGCAGCGGTGAACATGCCACCATGCCGCTGGCGCCGATGAAAGAATCCGATGCGCCGAACGAAGAGCTGCGCCAGGCCTGGGAGTATTACCACACCCCGCGCGCGCAATATCCGACGGCGCCCGGCTATGCGACGCTGCGCAGCCTCAACCAGATCATTACCTACGACGCCTACCATATGGCCGAAGTGTATCTGACCCAGCCGATGCAGATCGTGGCGGGCAGCGTGGCGGGCAGTAAATGGATGAGTGACGATTTATACGACCGCGCCGCGAGCAGCGACAAGCGTTACCACATCGTCGAAGGCGCGAATCATATGGAATTGTATGACGGTAAAGCCTATGTCGCCGAAGCCGTTTCCGTCTTGGCGCCGTTCTTTGAGGAGACGCTGTAATGAAAAATGTTCGCATCCAAAACGCCGATATGGCCTGGCACATCGCCGCCCACATTCAGCTGCCGCCGGGGTTCGATGAATCCAAGCGCTACCCGACGGTGGTCAGCGTCCATCCTTTCGGCAGCTGCAAGGAACAAACCTCCGGCAATGTTTACGGTAAGGCGTTGGCGGAGCAGGGGTACGTCGTTATCGCCTATGACGCCAGTTTTCAGGGGGAGTCGGGCGGGGCGCCGCGCTGGATAGAAGATCCGACCCAGCGGGTGGAAGACATCAGCCGCGTCATCGACTATGCCGTCACCTTGCCGTATGTCGATGCGGAGCGTATCGGCGTGCTGGGCATTTGCGGCGGCGGCGGTTATGCCGTCAATGCCACGCTGACAGAGAAACGCATCAAAGCCGTGGTGAGCATCACCGGCGTTAATATTGGGCGACTCTTCCGCGAAGGCTTCAGCGGCTACGATCCGCTGGGTGCGCTGAATGCGATGGCTGCGCAGCGCACCCGGGAAGCGCGGGGCGGAGAGCTTCAGGTCAACGAACTGCTGCCTGCCAGTCCTCAAGAGGCAACGGCCCATGGGCTCACCGAACGCGACGTTTTCGAAGCGACAGACTATTACAAGACCGCGCGCGGTCAACAGCCGGGTGGCGCGACGCGCATGTTGTTCTCGCATGCGCAAAAAACGCTGGCCTGGGATGCCTTCGCCTTTACCGAGGTGCTGCTGACTCAGCCGGTGATGGTGGTGGTGGGCGAGAAAGTCGGTGCCTTCGGCGCCTATCGCGATGGCATGGAAGTCTATGGGCGCGCAACGGCTTCAGCGCATCGCGAGCTGGTCTCGTTAGCGGACTTTTCACATTACGAGCTGTATGACAAACCGGAAGCCGTTCGCGCAGCGATGGACAAGGTGCTGCCGTTTTTGGCCGCGCACCTGGGTGAATAACCGATGGAGAACACCATGAAGAATGTATTGATCCTTGGCGCCGGCGGCCAAATCGCCCGCCATGTTATCGACAGATTGGCGGATGAACAGTCGCTTGTGCAAACGTTGTTCGCTCGCCAGCCGGAAAAAATCCGGTCGCGCCCGGCCAACGGCCGGATCCTTATCGGCGATGTGTTGAACCCGTCCGCATTGGAACAAGCGATGCAGGGCCAGGATCTGGTGTATGCCAACCTGACGGGAGAGGATCTGGATGTGCAGGCTGAGGCGGTGATTGCCGCCATGCAGGCCAGCGGCGTCAAACGCCTGATCTTCGTTCTTTCGCTGGGGATTTATGATGAGGTCCCGGGAAAATTCGGTGAATGGAACAACGCGATCATCGGTGAGCCCCTCAAGCCATTTCGTCGGGCGGCTGACGCGATTGAAGCCTCCGGGCTGGACTACACCATTCTGCGCCCGGCCTGGTTAACGGATGAAGACCTGGTTGACTATGAGCTTACCGCCCGCGATGCGCCGTTCAAAGGAACCATCGTATCGCGCAAGAGCGTCGCCGCTTTAGTTGCCGACATCATCGAGCAACCGAAAAAACATCTGGGTGAAAACATCGGCGTCAACCAGCCGGGCACTGACGGTGACAAGCCGTATTTTATGTAAACACCCGCCATAAAATTTTTCTATAGAGGCAGGACGATGGAGATGAACAGTCTCAGCGGCAAAGTCGCTGTTATCACCGGGGCTTCAAGCGGTATTGGTGAAGCTGCCGCCCGCCGATTGGTTGCGGAAGGCGTTTCGGTCGTGCTGGTAGCAAGACGCAAAGAGCGAATCGGAAGCCTGGCTGCCGAACTGGGCGGGGGCGCCGTCGCCTTTGACGCTGACGTTGCTGATTTAGCTCAGGTCCGGTCACTTTTTAATGAGGTGAAGAGCCGCTTCGGCGGTGTGGATCTGCTTTTCAACAACGCGGGCATGGGGATTTTCGGCCGGTTCGAGGAGAGCTCACCCGAGGGCTGGCAGGAGCAGATCAATGCGAATATGTACGGCGTGTTGAACTGTTCCTACGAAGCTATCCCTCTGATGAAAAATCGCCCCGGCGCAATGATCTCCACGGTATCCAGCGTCGGGGGGAAAAGCAGCGCGCCTAACTGGGCCGTGTATTGCGCCACCAAATTTGCAGTCAGGGGGTTCTGTGACGGCTTGCGGCAGGAGCTGGCTGAAGCAGGGATACGCGTGTCATTGATTCATCCGGGGGCGGTGCATACGGAATGGGGACACAATGTTTCTGCGGACATGATGCGCGAACGTCGTGATGCCATTCAGGCTCTCATGCCGGATGATGTGGCTCGTGCATTGGTCTATTCATTTGCTCAACCGCCCGGCGTATTACTCGATGACATCGTGATACGCCCTAGTTTGCAATTGACGCTTTAGTGCCTCGACACCTCGTACTGCAATGAGGCAGTACGAGTTTTTAAACCGATTAAGGTGAACAGATATGAATCGCATTTGGTTTGTCACCGGCGCCGCGCGCGGCATGGGCGCCCATATTGTCAGGGCTGCGTTGCAACAGGGAGACTGTGTGGTCGCAACGGGGCGGGATAGGGAAAAATTGCGCCGGACATTCAGCGATGTTGCAGCGGAAAAGATTGAGCTGCTGGAGCTTGATGTTCGTGATGAACATCAGGCGCTGGCTGCTGCAGATGCGGCCGTGAGCCGTTTTGGCCGCATTGATGTATTAGTGAATAATGCCGGGTTCTGTCTGTTGGGGCGTTTTGAAGAAGCGACAGCCGAACAGATAGAGCAGCAATTTTCAACCAACGTTTTCGGCATGGCCAATGTATTGCGCGCGGTGCTGCCGGTGATGCGGCGCCAGCGGAACGGGCGCATTATCAACACCTCTTCCATCGCCGGCGTAAAAGCCGTCGCGAACGCCACATTTTATTCCGCGTCGAAGTTTGCCGTGGAAGGTATGACCCTGGCGTTGGCTGATGAGGTCGCGCCTCTTGGAATTACCGTCACCGCCGTTGAGCCCGGCTTTTTCCGCACCGAATTTCTCAATGACAGTTCTGCCCGGTACGGGGAAAGAAGCATTGCCGATTATGCCGCTTTTGGCAGCGCGCGCGAGCTACTGGCATCCGCCGATGGTCAGCAACAGGGCGATCCTGCCAAACTTGCGCAGGTGATTTGCCGGTTGGTGGAAATGGACACGCCTCCGCGCCAGCTATTAATCGGTAATGATGCTATCGATTTCGTCATGCCGACGTTGCAGTCCCGCATTGAAGAAACGTGGGAGTTTGAGGCGCTCAGCAAGACGACCGATTTTGATTAATGGCATCAAGGCGCTTACCTATGTATGGAACCCTCATCGGTTTGACGGTCGTTTTGCTGGCCATTTTGGGCGTATTGGCCTCTGTCACGCTGATTGAAAATCGACAAGCCGCCCAGTTGGCCAAGATAGAGCCTCATGCGCATTCAGGAGAAAACGCATCGCGTACCGCCGTCGTTTATTTTTCTCGTTCAGGGAATACGGCGCTGGCCGCTCGCCATATCGCTCACCGCCTGGATGCACAGCTCTTCAGGCTTGATGCGCCGAACTATGCCCCTGGCTTGCCGGGGCTGGCGTATGCGCTGAAAGACGCCACTTTGCTGAAAGAGCGGCAGGATGCGTTGCCCGAGATAACGCCGGCCAAGATTGACTTGACGCCGTTTGACACCCTCTGGTTGGGCTCGCCGATCTGGCTATACAGTCCGGCGCCGCCGATTTGGGCTTTTATTGAGAACAGCGATTTCAGCGGTAAACGGGTCATCCTGTTTAATACCCACAACAGCCACTTTTCGGACGAGCATATCGCGCGTTTTAAAGCCCAGGTGCTTGCACGGGGAGCAGTAACTTTCGAGCATCGCACGGTGCTGCGAGGGCGAATGACGCAGCAAATCACACCGGAACAGATGCTGCAATTTATCGATGATCGCTGGCTGGGAACCCCGCTGGCGAAGTGATTTTTTATGATTTTTTATTTTAGATCAAAATGTTAAATGCTGAGAGAGTTATGAAAGATCCATTAATGCAGCCATTTTTATTTAAAAACGGTCTTGAGATGCGTAATCGCATCGTGATGGCCCCAATGACCACCTGGTCAGCCAATGATGATGAAACTATTTCAGATGCGGAGTTAGCCTATTATCGGGCACGCGCGACCGGTGTTGGGTTGGTGCTGACAGGCTGTTCCCATGTACAGCGAAATGGCATCGGGTTTACTCATGAGTTCGCGGCCTATGACGATCGCTTTATTCCGAGCCTGAAACGGCTGGCGGATGCCGCTAAAAGCGGCGGCGCGCCGGCGATCCTGCAACTCTTTCACGCGGGAAATAAAGCCGTTCCGGCCTTGATCCCCGATGGCGAGCTCGTTAGCGCCAGTGCGCTAGCCGCACCGGCAGGCCCGTTTAACGATGGCAAAAAAGCCGGCCGCGCGTTAAGCCATGATGAAATTCTGACTGTGATCCGCGATTTTGGCGAAGCCACTCGCCGCGCGATTGAGGCGGGGTTCGATGGCGTGGAATTGCATGGCGCGCATGGTTTCCTGCTCCAAAACTTTTTCTCCCCGTATTTCAATCAGCGCACGGATGAATGGGGCGGTTCGCTAGAGAATCGCATGCGTTTCCCATTGGAAGTGGCGCGCGAAGTTCGGCGAGTTATCGAACGCCATGCTACGTAGCCTTTCTTATTGGGGTATCGGTTGTCTCCGGAAGAATCCGGCGAAAAGGGACTGCGTATAGATGATTCTCTGGCGTTGGCGAACCAATTGACGGAAGAGGCGCTTATCGATTATTTGCACATCTCGCTGCACCATGTACTGACGGACACCCCTCGGGATGACGATGATGAAAAGGGTACGCTGGCAAGGTTCATTGAGCAGAATAACGGCCGTTTACCGATACTGGCCGCCGGAAAAATCACGTCGTCGGACGTGGCACGGCAAGCGCTGGATGCCGGATTGTCCATGGTCGCTTTGGGACGCGCGATGGTTATGAATCCCCAATGGGTGGAGAGAGTACAATCAGGCCATGAAGGAAGCATGAACGTCAAACTCAATTTGTCGCAAGATCCGGATGAATTACAGATCCCACATAAACTGTGGCAAGCGATTCAAAATACCCCAGGCTGGTTCCCGAGCTGAACCGCCATTGTCATGTTGTCCCTGGGGCGGTGATGATGTGCTGACATGCACCGTAAACCCTATTGAAACACCGGTTAGCGATCCAGGTAACCGGTCGTCATTCCTGGATGAATGAACCCTCTCTTGCAGCGAGTTATAACCCGAAAAGCAAAAAGCCCGCTTAAGTTGCCTTAAGCGGGCTTTTCTAAATATGGCTCCTCTGACTGGACTCGAACCAGTGACATACGGATTAACAGTCCGCCGTTCTACCGACTGAACTACAGAGGAATCGTGTGAACGGGGCGAATAATAGCGGGGTGCCTGGGGTTTGTCAAAGCGCTAAACTGCAAAAAAAGCGCGTTTGCTGGCGGAATGAACATCTTGCGCTGTTTTTCGGCATTTTCCATCGCTGTGCGGTGATTTTGCGGCCCACAACGATTGCACAAGCCTTTGCACGGCGATGGTGCAGGGCCGTTCTCCCTCTCATGCTAGCCGCACTGCCCATACTCTCGGTTATCCCCGCTACACGCCGCGCTGCAACTGATATGTAGGATGAATAAGCAAACAATATGTATTCGTCGTCACAATGGCTGGATTTTTGCTTACCCATTTTTGGGGAATGCGACTGCGCTCTCAAGAAAATTATTTTCCCCGTCTACACATAAAGTGACTGATCCGCGCCCCAGGGCGTTTCGCTACAACAGTGCTGAGGAAGATAACAATGTCATCGAAATTGATAAAAAGTCCGCTCGCTGCTTTGCTCATCGGTTGTTTAGGTACGGCTTTTTCCGCGCAGGCCGATATCGTCATCGGCGTCGCCGGGCCGTTCTCCGGGCCGAACGCCACCTATGGCGATCAGTATTGGCGCGGGGCTTCGCAGGCGGCGGCGGACATCAACGCCGCCGGCGGCATCAAAGGGGAAAAAATCAAGCTGGTGCAGGGGGATGACGCCTGCGAACCGAAGCAGGCGGTCGCGGTCGCCAACCGACTGGTGGATCAGGACAAGGTCTCGGCGGTGGTCGGCCACTTCTGTTCCTCATCCACCATGCCCGCTTCCGAGGTGTATGACGAGGCCGGCATTATCGCCATTACCCCCGGCTCCACCAATCCGCAGATCACCGAGCGCGGCATGAAGACCATGTTCCGCATGTGCGGGCGCGACGATCAGCAGGGCGTGATCGCCACCAACTACATGTTGGATACGCTGAAGGCCAAGCGCATCGCGGTGATCCACGATAAAGACACCTACGGCCAGGGGCTGGCGGACGCAGCGAAGGCGGCGATGAACAAGCGCGGGGTCAAGGAAGTGCTGTATGAGGGGCTGTCGCGCGGTGAGAAAGACTTCAACGCGCTGGTGACCAAGATCGCCTCGGTCAAGCCTGACGTAGTCTACTTCGGCGGCTGCCATCCGGAAGCCGGGCCGCTGGTGCGCCAGATGCGCGAGCAGGGCGTGACCGCCAAGTTCTTCTCCGGCGACTGCGTGGTGACCGAAGAGCTGGTGACCGCCGCCGGCGGGCCGCAGTACACCAACGGCGTGCTGATGACCTTCGGCAACGATCCGCGCCTGATCCCGGAGGGCAAGGCGGTGATCGCCAAGTTCCGCGCCAGCGGCTTTGAGCCGGAAGGCTACACCCTCTATTCCTACGCCTCGATCCAGGCGATCGCCGCCGCCTTTAACGCCACCGGCGGCAAAGACAGCGCCAAGGCCGCCGAATGGCTGAAGTCACACGACGTGGACACCGTGATGGGCAAGAAAGCCTGGGACCAGAAGGGCGATCTGAAGGTCTCGGACTACGTGGTCTATCAATGGGATGACAAGGGCAAATATCACCAACTGTAAACGGCCTAACCGTGAAGTTATGACCCTATGACCGACGGGCCGCCGCCTTGGCGCGCCCGTTCCGCGATGACCTTTGGGCCGCGTCGGACTGCGTTGGCGGCCTTACCAGGCGAGACTGCTCATTATGGATGTATTCTTTCTGCAACAGCTGATCAACGGCCTGACCCTCGGCGCGGTGTATGGCCTGATCGCCATCGGCTACACCATGGTTTACGGCATCATCGGCATGATTAACTTCGCCCACGGCGAGGTATATATGATCTCCGCCTACCTGTGCGCCATCGGTTTGGCGCTGCTGTCGTTCTTCGGGCTGCACTCGTTTCCGCTGCTGATCCTCGGCACGCTGGTGTTCACCATCGTCATCACCGGGGTGTACGGCTGGGTAATCGAGCGCATCGCCTACAAGCCGCTGCGCAACTCCACCCGCCTGGCGCCGCTGATCTCCGCCATCGGCATGTCGTTAATCCTGCAAAACTACGCGCAGATAAGCCAGGGGCCGCGCCAGCAGGGCATCCCGACGCTGCTGAGCGGCGTGTTCCGCCTGGAGTTCGACGGCGGCGTGGTGCAGATCACCTACACCAAAGTGTTCATTCTGGTGGCGTCGCTGCTCGGCATGGCGATCCTCACCTACATCATTCAGCGCACCCGGCTGGGACGCATCTGCCGCGCCACCCAGCAGGATCGCAAAATGGCCTCGATTCTCGGCATCAATACCGATCGGGTGATCTCGCTGGTGTTCGTGATCGGCGCCGCCATGGCCGGGTTGGCCGGGGTGCTGATCACCATGAACTACGGCACCTTCGATTTTTACGTCGGCTTTATCATTGGCATCAAGGCTTTCACCGCCGCGGTGCTGGGCGGCATCGGATCGCTGCCGGGCGCGATGCTGGGCGGGCTGCTGCTCGGTGTGGCGGAGGCGCAGTTTGCCGGCATGGTGAATTCGGATTACAAGGACGTGTTCTCCTTCGGGTTGCTGGTGGCGATCCTGATCTTCCGTCCGCAGGGCCTGCTCGGCCGGCCCCTGATCGCCAAGGTTTAAGGAGAACGCCATGTCGCAATCCGTAATCAACGGCGGGCTGAACGTCAAACGCAGCCTGCTGGATGCCGTTTTGGCCGGGCTGATCGCCCTGATCGTGTTCGGGCCGATCGTCGGCATCGTGCTGAACGGCTACAGCTTCAACTTCGAGCCGCACCGGCTGGTGTGGATCATCGTCGCGGTGATGGCCGGGCGGCTGCTGCTGAGCCTGTTCCTGCAAACCGCGCCGGGGCGCAGGGTGTTGGCGCGCTTCGACGGCGGCAACGACGGCGTTTACGTGCGGCCGCTGGGCTATAAATCCAACCTGCGCTGGATCCTGCCGCTGATGGCGGCGATCGCGCTGCTGTTCCCGTTTGTCGCCACCAAATACCTGCTGACGGTGGCGATCCTCGGCCTGATCTACGTGCTGCTCGGCCTGGGGCTGAACATTGTGGTCGGGCTGGCGGGGCTGCTCGATCTGGGGTACGTGGCGTTTTACGCCATCGGCGCCTACGGGCTGGCGCTGGGCTACCAGTATCTCGGGCTGGGGTTCTGGGCGATGCTGCCGCTGGGCGCGCTGATGGCGGCGCTGGCTGGCGCATTGCTGGGCTTCCCGGTGCTGCGCATGCACGGCGACTACTTGGCGATCGTTACGCTGGGGTTCGGCGAGATCATTCGGCTGGTGCTGAACAACTGGATGTCGCTCACCGGCGGGCCGAACGGCGTCTCGGTGCCGGCGCCGACGGTGTTCGGCCTGGAGTTCGGCCGGCGCGCCAAAGACGGCGGGGTGCCGATCCACGAGTTTTTCGGCATCGATTACAACCCGAATCTCAAGTTCATTTTCATCTACGCGGTGCTGTTTTTGGTGGTGCTGCTGGTGCTGTATATCAAGCACCGGCTGACGCGCATGCCGATCGGCCGCGCCTGGGAGGCACTGCGCGAAGATGAGATCGCCTGCCGTTCTCTCGGGCTGAATCACGTGCTGGTGAAGCTGTCGGCGTTTATGCTCGGCGCTTCCACCGCCGGGCTGGCGGGGGTGTTCTTCGCCACCTACCAGGGCTTCGTCAACCCGACTTCGTTCACCTTCTTCGAGTCGGCGCTGATCCTGGCGATCGTGGTGCTGGGCGGCATGGGCTCCACCCTCGGCGTGGTGCTGGCGGCCTTCGTGCTGACGGTGGCGCCGGAGCTGCTGCGCAGCTTCGCCGAATACCGGGTGCTGCTGTTCGGCGTGCTGATGGTGGCGATGATGATCTGGCGGCCGCGCGGGCTGGTGCGCATCAGCCGATCCAGCTTCGCCGAACGCAAGGGGGTGGCGCCATGAGCGACGCCATTTTGCGGGTGGAACACCTGATGATGCACTTTGGCGGCATCAAAGCGCTGAACGACGTCAATCTGGAGGTGGAACGCGGCTCCATCACCGCGCTGATTGGCCCCAACGGCGCCGGCAAGACCACGGTATTCAACTGCCTGACCGGCTTTTACCGCGCCAGCGGCGGCGCGATCCTGCTCAATACCCACAAGCGGCCGACCGACGTGATCCAGGTACTGGGGCAGAAGTTCCGCGCCGGCGACTGGATACGCCCAAAGCGCCTCGGTTCGCGCCTCTACTACAAGATGTTCGGCGGCACCCACCTGGTGAACCGCGCCGGGCTGGCGCGCACCTTCCAAAATATCCGTCTGTTCCGCGAAATGTCGGTGGTGGAGAACCTGCTGGTGGCGCAGCACATGCAGAGCAACCGTAACCTGATCGCCGGGGTGCTGAATACGCCGGGCTACCGCCGGGCGGAGAGCGCCGCGCTCGATCATGCCTTCTACTGGCTGGAGGTGGTGGATCTGGTGAGCTGCGCCAACCGGCTGGCGGGAGAGATGTCTTACGGCCAGCAGCGGCGGCTGGAGATCGCGCGCGCCATGTGCACCGCGCCGGAGATGATCTGCCTCGATGAGCCGGCCGCCGGGCTGAACCCGGTGGAAACGGCCACGCTGAGCCGCATCATTCGCTTCCTGCGGCAGCATCACGGCATCACGGTGCTGTTGATCGAGCATGACATGGGCATGGTAATGGAGATCTCCGATCGGGTGATCGTGCTCGATCACGGCGATGTGATCGCCCGCGGCACGCCGCAGGAGATCCAGCACAACGAGGCGGTGATCGCCGCCTACCTGGGCGCGGACGAAGAGGAGCTGGCGGGATGAGCGAAGCGATGTTGGAATTTCGCGAGGTCGATGTGTTTTACGGGCCGATCCAGGCGCTGCGCCAGGTGTCGCTGCAGGTAAACGCCGGGGAGACGGTGGCGCTGATCGGCGCCAACGGCGCGGGCAAGTCCACGCTGTTGATGTCGATCTTCGGTCAGCCGCGCATCGCCGGCGGACAGATCCTGTTTCGCGGCGAGGACATCAGCCGCCGCTCCACGCACTTTGTTGCCAGCAGCGGCATCGCGCAGGCGCCGGAGGGGCGGCGCATCTTTCCGGACATGAGCGTGGAGGAGAACCTGCTGATGGGCACCATCACCGTCGGCAATCGCTACCTGGAAGAGGATTTGCCGCGCATGTTCGAACTGTTTCCGCGCCTCAAGGAGCGGCGCAACCAGCGGGCGATGACCATGTCCGGCGGCGAACAGCAGATGCTGGCGATCGCCCGCGCGCTGATGAGCCGGCCGAAGCTGTTGCTGCTGGACGAGCCGAGCCTGGGGCTGGCGCCGATCGTGGTGCGGCAGATCTTCGGCGTGCTGCGCGAACTGACCCGCAGCGGCATGACGCTGTTTCTGGTGGAGCAAAACGCCAACCATGCGCTGAAACTGTCCGATCGCGGCTATGTGATGGTCAACGGCCAGATCCGCCTCACCGGCAGCGGGGAAGAACTGTTGAACGATCCGGAGGTGAGAAAGGCCTATCTGGGCGGCGGCTGAGCGCCGCCCCACGGGCAGGGATGCCCGCGTTCATTTTTCGGCGTTGCGCTCTTGGCCATCGTAGTGCGAACGGGCCGCTCTGAAGGCGTCGGCGGAGGCGATAATCCACGACCAGAGTGGCAGCATGTTGAGCAGCATCTCTTCCCCCGCGTCGGTGATGGTGTAAACCACGCGGGGCAGTTTCTCCTGATAATCGCAGCGCGATATCAGCCCGTCCCGCTCGAGATGGCGCAGCGTCCGCGTCAGCATTCTCTGCGTCACGCCCGCCAGTTGGCGGCTTATCTCGCCGTGGCGCAGCGGCCCGTGAGTGCCCAGGATATGCAATACCCCCAGCGACCAACGGTTGCCCGCATGCGCGAGGATCTCACGCTTCAACCCTTCATCGTCGTTGCTCAGTTCTTCACAGAACGCCTGCGAAAATTGCAGCAGCGCTTCCCGATCGCTCGTCATATTCCTCTCCGGTATCACGCGTGTACCTAATTGAACCCGTTTTTGTCAGCTGTCAGGATGACGCAGTGTCAAGACAGGAGGCAAGAATGAAATCCACAAATCCATCTATCAATGCCGTGCTCATACTCGGCGCCGGTGAACTGGGGCTGCCGGTATTGCGTGCGATGAGCCGGCAGGCTCGGTTATCTCCATCTTTAAAAATCAGCGTGCTGCTCCGGCCGGAGGCTGCACGCGCCGTCAGCGGCCCGCTCCGGGCGCGGCGGGATGCGCTGGCGCGGCTCGGCATCGCCGTGGTGGAAGGCGATCTGCAGCAAAACGGCGTGGAGGCGCTGAGCGCGCTATTTCGTTCCTTCGACGCGGTGATCAACTGCAGCGGCTTTGTCGGCGGGGCGGGCACGCAGGTAAAGATCACCCAGGCCGTCTTGCTGGCGGGCGTGGCGCGCTACTTCCCGTGGCAGTTCGGCGTGGACTACGATGTCGTGGGTAAAGGCAGCGGGCAACAGGTGTGGGATGAACAGCTTGAGGTGCGCCACCTGCTGCGTGCGCAGAAGGCGACGGAGTGGGTGATTGTTTCCACGGGCATTTTCACCAGCTACCTGTTTGACCCCGGCTTTGGCGTGGTGGATGCGGCAAGCAAAACGGTGCGCGCGCTGGGCGACTGGCGCTACGCGGTGACGCTGACCACCCCTGAGGACATTGGCCGGCTTACGGCCGCGATTTTTTTCCATCGGCCCGCGTTTCGCAACCAGGTGGTCTATATCGCCGGCGACACGCTGACCTACCGCGAGCTTGCCGAACTTATGCAGGCGCACTGGGGCGTGGAGGTCAACAGAGTCCTGTTGGACAAAGAGCGGCTGCAGGCGGAGGTGCGCAATCATCCGCATGACGTCGGCGCCAAATACCGGCTGGCTTTCGCCCGGCCCGACGGCGTGGCCTGGGATAAGGCGAAAACCTTCAATGCGCGCCAGGGCATAGCCACCACTACCGCCGAGCAGTGGCTGGCTTCTCAGGGCGGTTAATCGCCTGAGCGCCGCAGTCAGAACTGGCGCTGCATCCAGCGCACGTTCAGCCGCACCAGCGCGATGATGGCGCCGGAGAGCAGCCGCAGCCCGGCGGGCATGTCGCGGCGGCGGATGTCCAGCAGCAGCACGGTGCGCACCTGCGGGCTGTCGTTCCACACCTCGTGTTCGAAGGTATCGTCCCACAGCATGAACTCCCCCTCGTGCAGCCGGTATTCGCGGCCGTCCACTTTCAGCACCGCCGCCGGCGCGCCGTCGGCGCGTTTGGGCATGTCCAGCACCAGATAGCCGCGCAGAATGCCGCGAAACGGCCCGCGATGGGGCGGCACCTGTTTGCCGGGCGCCAGGAAGGAGAGCGAGGCGGACAGCACGTCAGGCGACGAAGCGATCAGCGCCGCCAGCGTCGGGCAGCGCGCCAGGTTGTGGGGGATGGGCTGGCCGTAGGCCTTCATGATGAACATGCGCCAGTCGCGCGCGTCGTTGGCGGAGATCGACGCCTGCTGGCTCATGATCTCGTGAAAACGGGGAATATTGTGCAGATCGTGGGCGACGGTCAGCGCCTCTTCGCGGATCTGCCGCCATTGGGCGGTGAAACGTTCGGCGTCGGGGAACAGCGCGGCGCTGTCGAGCACCGGCTTGCCCTGAATGCGGCGATCGTAAACATTGCGCAATGCGAGCACGGACCAATCATAAATCGCGGACATCATAATGACCTCGCCTCAGGAAACGCCAAAGGGACACTGCGCGCTTCTTCGGCGCGGCGCGTGGACGGCCTGGGAAGAACGGCAGGAAAAATTGGTACGCTTCAATAGATTAGCACAGCATTTTGGCAACCGTGCGTCGGTGAGCGTGTCGATGGGCGGTGAAAAAAACCACACAATTAAAGTGTGACGTATATCGCATTTAGCGGGCCGGTTGGTTAAAATATCGCGACTTGCCCGCACCTGTCCGGATTTTGTTTACCATGGAACACGCTCCCGTTTCGCGCTCAACCGCCTGGTTGCGCGTGGTTATCCTCGCCGTCTCGGCCTTTATCTTCAACACCACCGAGTTTATTCCGGTCGGTCTGCTGAGCGATATCGCCGCCAGCTTCTCGATGCAAACCGAACAGGTCGGCTTGATCATTACCATTTACGCCTGGATCGTCGCCGCCGCCTCGTTGGCGTGCATGCTGCTGACCAGCAAGATTGAGCGCCGCAAGTTGCTGATCGGCGTGTTCGTGCTGTTTATCGCCAGCCACGTGCTGACCGCCGTGGCCTGGAACTTCACCACGCTGGTCATTTCGCGCGCCGGCGTGGCGCTGGCGCACTCGGTGTTCTGGTCGATCACCGCCTCGCTGGCGATCCGGGTGGCGCCGCCGGGCAAGAAAGCCCAGGCGCTGAGCCTGTTGGCGGGCGGCACCGCGCTGGCGATGGTGCTCGGGCTGCCGCTCGGGCGGGTGGTCGGGCAACTGCTCGGCTGGCGCATGACCTTTATCGGCATCGCGGTGTGTGCCACCCTGGCGCTGGTGCTGCTGTGGCGCCTGCTGCCGGTGCTGAAAAGCGAGCATTCCGGTTCGCTGGCCAGCGTGCCGCTGTTGTTCAAGCGCCCGGCGCTGGTGGCGCTTTACATGCTGACCATCATTGTGGTGACGGCGCACTTCACCGCCTACAGCTACATTGAGCCGTTTATCCAGACCGTGGCCGGGCTGTCGGAGAACTTCACCACGCTGATGCTGCTGCTGTTCGGCGCCGCCGGCATCGTCGGCAGCCTGCTGTTCAGCCGCTACAGCGAGCGGTTTCCTTCCGGCTTCTTCATCGGTGCCATCACGCTGCTGGCCTTGAGCCTGCTGCTGCTGTTGCCGGCGGCCGGCAGTGAAAGCCACCTGACGGTGCTGTGCATCTTCTGGGGGATGGCGATCATGGCGATCGGCCTGTCGATGCAGGCCAAAGTGCTGAGCCTGGCGCCGGACGCTACCGACGTGGCGATGGCGATTTTCTCCGGCCTGTACAACTTCGGCATCGGCAGCGGCGCGTTGCTGGGCAACCAGGTGAGCCTGCATCTGGGCATGGGCAACATCGGCTTCGTCGCCGCGCCGCTGGCGCTGATCGCCCTCGGCTGGTGCCTGTTGAGCGTCTACCGCAGCGAACGGCTGCAGCAGCACCACAGCCGTTAACCTGCCGATTCGGGATGCCGCTGCGGCATCCCGCGCTACATTTTCCTGCTATAAAACAGGCTGCTGCAGCGTTTTATGCTTAACTTTTTTTCATAGTCTGCTAATTAAAAATTTAACTCCGACGCCGCTTCGCTAGCATAGAAAGTCATCAAAAATGTTAATGCGAGGTTAATGGTGAGTGAATCTGTAGCGGCGTCGCCGATCCATGCGCGGGATTTGGCGGCCAGAATCGACGCCTTGCCCGCGTCGGCCGGCCTGTGGCGCTTTATCATTCTGCTGTCGCTGGGCGGCTTTTTCGAACTCTACGATCTGTTCCAGACCGGCTATATCAGCACTGGCCTTATCGCCGACGGCATTTTCCACACCGGTGCGCAGGGCGTTTTCGGCGTGTCGGATCAGGCGGCCTTTGCCTCCGCCACCTTTCTCGGCCTGTTCGTCGGCGCCAGCCTGCTGAGCCCGTACGCCGATCGCTTCGGCCGGCGCGCCACCTTTATGTTCGCCCTGATCTGGTATGGCGCCTTCTCGCTGCTGTTGGCGTTTCAACAGCAGGCGGAATGGGTGATCTTTCTGCGTTTTCTGGTGGGCGTCGGGCTCGGCATCGAATTGGTGACCATCGATACCTACCTGACGGAGTGGGTGCCCGCGCACTTGCGCACCCGGGCTTTCGCCTTCGCGTTCTTCGTGCAGTTTCTGTCGGTGCCGGCGGTGGCGCTGATGTCCTGGTGGCTGGTGCCGCAGACGATTTGGGGGCTGAGCGGCTGGCGCTATGTGGTGATCGCCGGCGCGCTGGCTTCGCTGGTGATTTGGCTGGTGCGCAAGGGGCTGCCGGAGTCGCCGCGCTGGCTGGTGCAACAGCGGCGCTATGCGCAGGCCCGGCAGGTAATGCGGGACATGGAACGGCGCTGCGGCGTGGCGGCCGCGGACTTCCCGTCGCGCCCGGTGGACGATGCCGAGGGAGCGCCGCTGCGCGGCCGCTTTCGCGACATCTGGGCGCCGCAATATCGCGATCGCACGCTGATGCTGGTAGTGATGAATTTCTTTCAGGCCATCGGCTTCTTCGGCTTCGGCAACTGGCTGCCGGCGCTGCTGTCGGGCAAGGGCGCTTCGGTCACCCACAGCCTGCTGTACGCTTTCTTTATCACGCTGGCCTACCCGCTGGGCTCGCTGCTGTGCAGCTTCTACGCCGACAAGATGGAGAACAAGTGGCAGATCGTGTTGTCCTGCCTGGTGACGGTGATCTTCGGCTCGCTGTTCGCACTGCAGAACAACCCGCTGTGGCTGATCCTGTGCGGTTTCTTCATCACCTGGTCCAACGCCTGGCTGACCTACAGCTACCACTCGTATCAATCCGAGATCTTCCCGACCCATATCCGCGCCCGCGCCGTCGGTTTCTGCTACTCCTTCAGCCGGCTGTCGACGGTGTTCAGCAGCATCATCATCGGCATTATCTTGCAGTACGGCGGTTCGCTGGGGGTGATCGCGTTTATCGTCGCCAGCATGCTGATCGTGATGCTGGTGATCGGGCTGTTCGGCCCAAAAACGCGCGGTATCGATCTGGAAAACATCTGACGTTTTGCGCCGGCGGCGACGCCGGCTTCTTCAGCAAAAAAACTCGCGATCATGCGAAAATTATTCCGTTATCACTGCCTTTACGCCTGCCGTACTGTTAACCCGTACAAAATCCAATTCGATACCGAGCGGGGAACACGTCATGAGCACCCTTACCGCGCCCGATGGCGCACGCATTTTTTATAAGGATTGGGGCCGCGGCCAGCCGATCCTGTTCTCCCACGGTTGGCCGCTGTCTGCCGACGCCTGGGACAACCAGATGCTGTTTTTCGGCCAGAGCGGATTCCGCGTGATCGCCCACGATCGCCGCGGCCACGGCCGTTCGGAGCAAACCTGGCACGGCAACGACATCAACCAATACGCTGACGATCTGGCCCTGCTGATCGAAACGCTGGATCTGCGCGATCTGATCCTGGTCGGCCATTCCACCGGCGGCGGCGAAGTGGCGCGCTACATCGGCCGTCACGGCAGCGATCGGGTGGCGAAGGTGGTGCTGGTCGGCGCCGTACCGCCGCTGATGCTGCAAACGCCGGTCAACCCTGAGGGTACGCCGATGGCGGCCTTCGACGGCATTCGCAGCGGCGTGGCGGGCAACCGCTCGCAGTTCTTCAAAGATTTGGCGGTGCCGTTCTATGGCCTCCACTGCGACGAGGTGGAGAGCAATGCGGGGCTGATCGACCACTTCTGGCTGATGGGCATGCAGGGCGGCGTGAAAGGGCAGTACGAGTGTGTGCGCGCGTTCTCCGAAGTGGATTACACCGCCGACCTGCTGGCGATCGACAAGCCGACGCTGCTGGTGCACGGCGACGCCGATCAGATCGTGCCGATCGGCGCCTCGGCGCTGAAAGCCGCTAAGCTTATGCAACAGGCGGAGCTGAATGTTTACGCCGGCGGTTCGCACGGTTTGGCGCAGATCGATCCCGATCGCTTCAACGCCGATCTGCTGGCCTTCATCCAAAATTCGCCGTTTTAAGGGGGCGCGATGAACCTGACTGCTATCGCCGCCCGCTGCGCACAGCGGCTGCATGCGCCTGTGGTGCGCTGGCTGCTGCTGCTCGCCATTTGCGCCGCCTATATTCAGGGCGGGTTGGTCAAAGCGCTGAACGTCGAAGGCGCGGTCGCCGAGATGAGCCACTTCGGCCTGCAGCCGGCGGCGCTGTTCGCCGTGCTGGTGACGCTGCTGGAACTGGCTGCGTCGGCGCTGATCCTGAGCGGCTTTTATCGCTGGCTCGGCGCGCTGGCGCTGGCCGGTTTTACCCTGATGGCGACGCTGATGGCCAATCCGTTCTGGCAGTTCGACGGGGCGGAGCGCGGCCAGATGATGAACGGATTTTTTGAACACCTTGGGCTGGCCGGCGCGCTGTTGCTGGTGGCATTTAACGATTTGAAGGAGCGAACAGATGGCTGAGCAGACGGAAAACAAGGCGGCGGCGGGCGGCTTCGCGCCGCTGAAAATCCCATTATTTGCGGTGCTGTGGGGCGCGACGGTGCTCGGCAACGTCGGCAGCTTTATGCGCGACGTCGCCAGCTCGTGGTTGATCACTGACCTGTCGAGCAACCCTTCGGCGGTGGCGCTGATGCAAACCGCCGCTACGCTGCCGGTGTTCCTGCTGGCGATCCCGGCCGGGGTGCTGTCGGACATTCTCGATCGGCGACGCTTTCTGATCTTCGTGCAAATTCTGCTGGCCTGCGTCAGCGGCAGCCTGCTGGTGCTGTCGCAGACCGGCGCGCTGACGGTGGAATACCTGCTGGCGCTGACCTTCGTCGGCGGCATCGGCGCGGCGCTGATGGGGCCGACCTGGCAGGCGATCGTGCCGGAGCTGGTGCCGCGCGCCGAGCTGAAAAACGCCGTGGCGCTGAACTCGCTGGGCATCAACATCGCTCGCTCCATCGGCCCGGCGGCCGGGGGGCTGCTGCTGGCCAGCTTCGGCGCCGGCGCGGCCTACGGCGCGGACGTGATGAGCTATGTGCTGGTGATCGCGGCGCTGCTGTGGTGGAAGCGGCCGAAGGTTGAGGACAGCGGCCTGTCGGAACACTTCTTCGGCGCCTTCCGCGCCGGCCTGCGCTATGCCCGCTCCAGCCGCGAGTTGCACGTGGTGCTGCTGCGGGCGGCGGTATTTTTCGCCTTCTCCAGCTCGGTCTGGGCGCTGTTGCCGCTGGTGGCGCGCCGCATGTTGGGCGGCAGCGCCGGCTTTTACGGCGTTTTGCTGGGGGCGGTGGGCGCCGGGGCGATCCTCGGGGCAATTGTGCTGCCGCGCCTGCGTCAGCGGCTGAATGCCGACGGGCTGGTGTTGCTGGCGGCGGTGTTGACGGCGGCGGTGATGGCGGCCCTGTCGCTGGCGCCGCCGCAGTGGCTGGCGGTGGTGCTGCTGTTGGTGCTGGGCGCAGGCTGGATTATCGCGTTGACCACGCTCAACGGTGCGGCGCAGGGCGTGCTGCCCAACTGGGTGCGCGGCCGCGGCCTGGCCATCTACCTGATGGTGTTCAACGGCGCGATGGCGGCGGGCAGCCTGCTGTGGGGGCTGGTGGCGCAGGAGCTGGGCGTGGCCGCCACGCTGCTGGTCGGCGGCGTCGGCCTGTTGGCGGCGGGGCTGCTGTTCCACCGCCTGCGTCTGCCGACCGGTGAGGCCGATCTGCAGCCGTCGAACCATTGGCCGGAACCGTTGGTCAACACGCCGGTCGAAAACGATCGCGGCCCGGTAATGATTCAGGTGGAGTACCGCATCCGCGAACAGGATCGCCCGCAGTTCTTGCGCACGCTGCTGATGCTGGAGCGGGCGCGCCGCCGCGATGGCGCTTACGCCTGGGGTATCACCGAGCATACCGGCGATCCGGAATGCATCATGGAGTGGTTCCTGGTGGAGTCCTGGGCGGAGCATCTGCGGCAGCACCAGCGGGTGTCGCACGCCGACGCCGATCTGCAGCAGGAGGCGCTGCGCTTCCATATCGGCCCGGAGAAACCGGTGGTGCATCACTTCCTGTCGTTGGACAGGCGGCAGGTGAAGCATTAACTGCACGGCCAGGCGGTGAGAAGGTGCTATGCTTTTGGTCGGTTCGGCGGCGCGGCCGCCGTAAGACGAATGTAGTCAGTACAGGGAGACACATTGATGACGGCACCTTCTGCTTTTGCCCGCGAGCTTGGGCTGCGCTATCCGATCGTTCAGGGGCCGATGAACGGCGCGTCACCGCCGGCGTTGGCGGTGGCGGTGAGCAACGCCGGGGCGCTGGGATCGTGCGCGGCGGCGCTGTTTTCACCGGCGCTGATCCTCGAACGTGTGCAGCAGATCCGCGCGCAGACCGCCGCGCCGTTCAACATCAATCTGTTTCTGCTCAATGAGCAGCACCCGGATCTCGCCGAACTGAAGCGCGCCCAGCACCTGCTGCGGCCGTTCCGCGAAGCGCTGGGGTTGAGCGAGCCGCCGATCCCCACTCAATTCGCCGAAAACAACCGCGACCAGATCGCAGCCTTGCTGGAGGCTGCGCCGCCGGTGGTCAGCTTCACCTTCGGTGTGCTGCCGCGCGCCACGGTCACGCAGTTCAAGAAGGCCGGTTCACGGGTGATCGGCACCGCCACCACGGTGGCGGAAGCCCGCGCCTGGGAAGAGGCGGGCGCCGACTTCGTTTGCGTCTCAGGCTCGGAGGCGGGCGGCCACCGCCCGACCTTCCTCGGCGATATCGAACAATCCTGCGTCGGGCTGATGGCCCTGCTGCCGCAGGTGGTGGCGGCGGTGAAAATCCCGGTGATCGCTGCAGGCGGCATCATGAACGGGCGCGGCATCGCGGCGGCGCAATTGCTGGGCGCGCAGGCGGCGCAGCTCGGCACCGCGTTTCTGTGCAGCCCGGAGTCGGGCATCGCCGAAGCCTGGCGGGCGGCGCTGAGCAACGCCGGCGATGACAGCACGCGCCTGACGCGCGCCTTCAGCGGCCGCCCGGCGCGCGGCATCGTCAATGATTTCATGCGGCAGATGCGCGCGGAAGAGGCGCAGATCCTGCCTTATCCGGTGCAGAACGCGCTCACCGGCGATATCCGCCAGGCGGCGGCCAAGGCCGGGCGCGGGGAGTTTATGTCGCTGTGGGCCGGGCAGGGTGTCGGCCTGGCGCGGCCGATGCCGGCGGCGGAGCTGGTCGCCACCCTGGCGGCGGAGCTGGAAGCGGTGTGAGCTCGTCTGCGCGATTTGGGGGGAGCAACGGAGCCAAAACCGTTGTTTTCTGACCCTGGGCTGGACTGAAAACCAATCTGGCGTGGAATTAGCTATCAACGAAAACGTCCAACAAACTCTTGTTTGTTGGACGCTGCTTAAAACGCACTTATGGAAGGCACTGGTAATTACTCAATACCGTATTTTTTCTCGGTTACGAATGCAGGTTCTTTCCAGTTTGGACCTCTTTTATAGCCACCTTTTCCATTAGATGATACATCCCCTTTTTCTCGCATACTTTTCACTAATGAAATCAGTTCAATGTTTGATATACGTTTATTACCATACATAGTGCAATACCCATCTAATTGAGGATGAGATATCCCGTTTTCTTTTCGTCCCGACAAGAATAAAACTATGTCTCGGATTTGTTCATTTTCAAACATAGGTTTAAAATCAATCATATATAGCCTCTAGATTTATTCATCACCAGCTTTTAATGCTTCTGGTGTATATAACAGAGAGCGATCGCTACTTAATTTGTAATCTTCCAACGTCGCCGTATGAGTGTTATTCCACGTAGCACCATCGTCATCAGGTGATATTCCATCAGGAACACCAATTGCTCTATAACGCTCCAATTCCCTGATTTCGTGGGTGTAAAAACGCTTGTCGGTATCGGTGGGCTGTACTGCTCCCTTCAGGATTTTTTCCAGGCGGTCAATCATCACCTTGTTATCGGGAGATTCGCCAAACCGCCCGGTATGCAGCTTCACCTTGTCCACGCCGGCACGGTCAATGGTGGCGGTTTTCCAGTCCAGATTCTGAATTGGGCCACCGGCCTTGTCCGTGTTGTAGTCGCGACCACTGTATTGCCCTTTAGCGTTGGTTTCACCATAGATACCACTGAGCATGACATAGACAGGCTCAACGCCGGTCCCCGTTGCATCAGGCTGCCAGTAGATAAAATCCTGCAGTGGCATGTTATCTGCAGGGAACGTCGTCGTGACGATGCTGTCGGCCTGCTTTATCTCCGTACCGGTATGCACCGGCGTTACCGGCGCTGCAGGCGCAGGATTGCCGGTATGCCACGGACCCGACGGGGCAGCGCCCGGGTTTATCAAAATGGTTCGCCCCGGCGCACCGGCCACCGCCGGCAAGGTTATCCGGTCCAGGCCGGTTTTTTCATCGCGAACCGGCCGATACACCGGCACAGTAGCGGAGACGCCGCCCGTTCCTGTTTTGACCAGTATTACCTCTTGCTGACCGTTATTCCCTCGGCGAATAAACCCGCGCACCGGCAAATCGACCGTGGTCATTTCCGGCTTAATTTGTGTTTTCCCTGCGGCAACCAGGCTGGCCGGAACGGTAAACATCTGTGTCAAATCACGACCCAGCAATTTATCAATATCGCTCTGACTTTCACCGGCTTTCCCCGGCCAGAACCCGACAACGAAGGCGCCGACTGCCGGAGCTACCGCACTGAGCGTGGCAATCCGGGACACTTCCACCGCGCCGCGCCACACGGCACTGGATACCCAGCCGGCCAGCTCACTGGCGGTGGTCATCACACTGTTGCCCCATGTCGATAATTGTACCATACCGCCCGCGCGGTTGAGCACCATGACCCCGGCCGTGGCCAACGCGGCATTGGCCGCTTTTATCATGTCGGGTGTATAGACCGGGGCGTCCAGTACGCCGGCTTTGGCGAACAATGCTTTCCGTACAGCCTCAGCTTTGCGGGCCTCTTCGGCTTTGCGGGCTTCCTCGGCCTTATGAGCCTCATCGGCTTTGCGGACATCCTCTTCCTTCTCGCGCAGTTCACTTTCTAAATGTTCAATATTTTGTTTAGCTGCGTCAATTTCTAATTGTATTCTCTTCTCCTCTTCCAGTTTGTTACCCATCTCTTTTCTAGTCAATGATTGCTGCTCCCTAACCCAGGGCGTAGGTTTTTCTCTAGAGAAGAACCAGCTTTCATTATTCAGTTTTAAATATTCCTGATGTACTTTCCTTTTATTAGCTTCGTTTCGAAGAATGGTAAGACGTTCTTTACTTACCTTTAATTTGCTAATAATTACTTTTATACTTGCTCTCTCGAATTCACTAAATTGACTGCTTTCAGCTTTCTTGCTTAATGCATCAATATCCTTTTGAATTTCTTTAATTTGGTTGTCAATTTCATTGACTTTATTAGCGTAAAACTGAATGGCTTTGTCCGAATCCTCACGATAACTCTCTTTCGCTTCATTGCTGAATGGCCTGATATCATCATCTTCAGGATCAAAAGCACTTATCGGTTTATTAATATCGGAAATTTTTTGATCCCAGATATGGGTAATACTACTTAATTCCTTCTGTCTATCAGGTAAACCCTCGCCAACCCATGCTTCTACAACCATATTGTTATCTGATAAGTCAAACCCTCGTTGCCACCCATGTCCATTCCAGTTGTATCCCATTGAAGTCATTACATCGCGTTCATACTGCGTTGTATCTTCATATCGTGTCATAATCCGATCCCTCTTCAAATAGAACGATGTAATCGACGCGCTACCGAGCTGCGAATAACGCAGACATTACTGAACCGGGAAGCAGCTTCTGCATTTACACCGCCTTGACGTTTCCTTCCTTTACCATCACCGTAATTAAATCCATTCATCATTGAGTTCCTTTTCGTCATCGTATTGTAAGCGCGGTACTCGCCTGTAAAGGCGCTGAGAGGTATTCAGTGCAAACCACTGCAATATTGTTAATCAGGCGCGTTCAATGCCTTTTTCCAAAGCAACCAGTCGTCTTTCAAAAGCCTCTCGCTCTGTTTCGCGCAGTGAGCGTTCTTCCTTAAGCGCTTCAACCAGCAACGCCACTACGCCATTGATATTGATGCTGCGGGCGTCTTTCAGCACGCTGCCGTCATTGAGTTTCAGCTCGGTCTGGGTCACAGATTGGGGGAGAATTTCTTCCACTTCCTGTGCAATCACCCCGGCTTCCGGCACGCCCTGTTTGAGGTAAGTGTAACCACCGATATTGGCCAGCTTGTCCAATGCGCCGTCAATTGTTGTGATATCGGTTTTCATGCGGACATCTGAGCTGCTGTTCCAGGCGCCATTGGTGTAGGCATGGCCATCATTGCGGAATTCATACCAACCATCAGCGCCGCCATTGGCCACGTGCAACGCGAGCATGTGGTGTTTGCCGATGCGCTCGTAGTGGTACAAATCGGCTGACAGGTCGCCTGCACCCTGTATATGCATACCGTTGGTAATGCGGTCTGCATTATTGTTTACATTCTGGTTACCGGCCGCCCAAATCCATCCATTAGCATTACGCTTAATCAGTTGTCCTACTGACAATTCGGCATTCGGCCTGACCTGGAGTTCGTTCCAGTTTCCCTGCCAGTCGCGGTAAGAGAGCAGGCCATAATCCTCTTTGCCGGCGATCACGCGTGACCCCATCAACATGGCCGTAGTGACGTTACCGCTGGTGAAATTGGTATGTACGGCAGCCGCATCATAGATTTGCCCATTAATAAGTGGTGCTGGACCGGTGGTCGCGGTGGAGATGCCGGCATTATGCGATACCATCGCACCACCGGAAATATCAACGCCGTTGCCGAGTGCAACCCTGCCGGAAGCCAGGCTGAAAGCGAAAGGACGCGAGGTGTTCCATTGTCCGTTTTGAGCTTGCCCAGCCTGAGTTGTCAGTAAGTAGAAAGCCTCGCCGTCGTTACGCAGCATCACTCCGGTATTGCCATTTGCCAGCCGAAAACCGTTGGCCGATTTGGAGACGATTTCATCGTCGCTGATGACCCGTTTGCGAAGGGTGGTGAGTGATTTAAGTTCGGTGATGTCGTCGTTGACGCCACTCTGTACCTGGGCATTTTTCTTTTGTTCAGCCATGATAATTCCTCAGTTTATTAATAAGTTCCTGCCATGGAAATGGCGCATGGTAACGCCTTAAAGACAGTTAACGACGCTGCGCATTTAAGGCGAAGATGGTTAAAAAAGCACGAAAGCTGTGTGTATGAACAGTAGTTTGTGAGCATCAAGAATAAATATCAAATGATAATGATAATCGTTTGTTGTGTGGTGGATGAGACAAGAAAGTAGAACGGATGATTTCTGGCGATGACGTGATAACTTACTAATTTATAGATGAATAGTCATTTAAATTGACTGCTTAAGTGCGTTTGTTGTTCCGTTGCTCCCCACATCCATTTACTGCTTTGGCGATGGATGTGGGAACCGCGTAAAAAACGCCAGCGGCAGGCCTGAAAAGAAATAAACAGTCCGGCGTGAAGGCCGGACTGCGGGTTTGCCTTGGCTAGACGAGAATATCGGCGGAAGCGTCGACATGCCCAACGATTTTTACAAGGAAATCAGGCAGTTGATTGCCGGAGAGATTGATGGCCAGATCGGTGACATTCTGCTGCGCGTCATAATTCAGCGCCGCTTCATACAACGAGCCGCTTAAACTATCCACGAAGTGCAACTCGCTCCCTTCGGCCTTAGCCGTCTGGTTGAGCCACGACAGATCGATTTTATCCACCGCCGTCTGGAAATCGCGGATCCAATCCGGCGCGGCGGCTTGGCTGTCGCCGGCTTCGCGGAAGACGAAGGTGTCCGCGCCTGCATCGCCCCAAAGCTGATCGGCGCCGCCGGCACCGTAAATGATGTCGTTGCCTGCACCGCCTTTTAGCGTATTGTTCAGCGCGTTGCCCACAAGAATGTCGGCACCGCTGCCGCCGATGATATTTTCAATCTGCGCGCCGTAGGCGATGGCTATATTCGCCTTCAAGCCGCCTACATCAGAGAATGCGCCTTCGTTAATGTTGATGCGCTGATCC
This sequence comes from Serratia sp. Z4, assembly GCF_009900725.1. Classification (NCBI taxonomy): domain Bacteria; kingdom Pseudomonadati; phylum Pseudomonadota; class Gammaproteobacteria; order Enterobacterales; family Yersiniaceae; genus Serratia; species Serratia sp. Z4. Next base: position 891,151 of record NZ_JAAABD010000002.1, on the reverse strand, counting down.
TGGCTGTAGCCTGAAAAATCCAGCGTGTCATTGCCGCCGGCATCCCAGATAGCCGCCACGATTTTGTCCGTGGACGCTTTAACGCTCAGAAAGTCTCTGTCCGTATTCGAGTTGAAACCATAGGTGGTATCGCCGGTGCGCGTGGTGGTATTCGCGCCGTAAAGCTTCTGTATGGCGGTAATATCATCCAGCTGCGGTCCTGATGGCCAAACGCCTTTATAGTCAGCGCTGGTGTATTGTTCGTTAAAATAGCTCATCAAAGAATATTGATGGTCGTCTTCATAATACTTCGCCGAGTTGGCGTAGGTGGGGTAGGTGGCATTTGACGCATCATAATTGCCGGGATGAGAAAGCCCCAACGCATGCCCTATTTCATGGGTAAGCGTATCCCTGGCGTAGTTATTGGTTTGCGGATTGGAGGCGTCGTAGCCGTTATTACCGCTGATCCAAATGGTGCTTTTGAGATCGCTCTGCGTACTTTCATACGAGGTGTAATTGCCCCCGCTGGCCGCCTTATAAAAACCAAACTTTATATCTGCATTTTTCGCGTCGTTGCCTTTAACCTCGGTGAACGTGATGTTGGCCACATCCGACCAGGATTGCAATGAAAGCTTGGTTTGGGCTTGTTGAGCGGCGGTAAGCTGCGCGGCGCCCGTCTTGTCGCTGCCGGTATAGACGGGGAAAGAGTAGGTCAAGGTAGCCGCATGGTCTGTCACGCCTTTGCCATTGGCGGAATAATGGCTCCTCAGCAGCAGATCTGAAACCTCTTGCGTGGTATATGACGGTTTACTGCTCTCCGCGTGATCGCCTCTTTCATAACTGGTTAAATAATCGGAAATCTTATCGGTAGCTAATGACATATCAAACTCCTTTGGACGTTGACAATATTGCACCTAACGCTCTATATGCTCGTACACAGGTTTGAAAATCAGGGATAATTAATGTGATATCATTGGCTTGCCTCCTTGGTCTGGCTTGAATATTGCGTTCAAGCGGAATATATCCTTATCATTAGTCACGGTGAGGAATTAATTGTGCACTGCGATTGAGTTAAAGCAGTATAAACACAATTATTTTATTAATTAGTTATTCTTATATGAATCTTTTACATAAGATATGAGTAAAAGACTTGTTTAAATAACTCGTTGGAATTAAATCTTTATTTAATATTTCTCTGTAATCGGCGCGCGGCATTTGCGTTGCTGATTTATCTTTCTGTTTTTCCAGCTTTTTATCTGTGAAATGCGGTGAGTAGCCGCCATTGCCGTAACGCATAGAGGCGGCCGCACGCCGGCTGTCGTCATTAATCGGATACGGGATTATTGAGGGGGCCCGCGTACACCGATTAACTTGCCTGATGCTTAAAAACTGTAGGTGCCCTGCGCCAGCACGAAGTTCATATCTTTCAGCCCGGCATGGTGCTGCAGGCTGTGGCCGACGTCGAAGTAGACATAGGCCACCTTGAACTGGAGATCGCTTCTCGGCGTCCAGGTGGTTTCGACCTGGTACTGGTTGCCGATAAAGCGCGATCCCTGTTCGCTGCCTTTCACCGGGCGCATTGGCCCGAGATAGAAGGCGTCCTCGCGGCGTTGCCGCCATAAGGCGTCCCAGCTGAAATCGATGGCCAGGGTTTGCCACGGCGTAATGGTGACCGAAGGATGGATGGCGATCAGGTTAGCCGGCGCCACCAGCCCGTTTTCGGTCAGGTAGGGCAGCTTGGGGTACATGGCGTTGAAGGTGTTGAGCTGCCCATCGTGACCGTTTTTGTCGCCGCTGGCGATGCCGATCTTGCCGCCAAAGCGCGGCTGCCAGCGCCAGTCGCTCACCGTATAGCCAGCGTGCGCCGACGCCGACCAGGCGCGGATATCGCGCTGTTCTGCGCTGCCGAACTGCCAGGCAGCTTCATTATCCCAGTCGAACCCCCGCGCTGCGCCGAAGATGCGTGCGCCGACGGTATAGCGCCGCTCTTGCCCGCTAAGCTGCGCGTAGTGGGCGTCGTTATCCTCAAAGCCAAAGGTGTAGAGATCGAGCGAAGAAGCCAGCGGCGTCAGCGGCGTGGTGCCGTACAGTCCCCACACCTTTTGGCTGTTGTCGGTATCGTCGTCGAAACTGCCGGTTTTAAGGGTGACGGGATGGCCGATAAAGGCGTCGAGGCGGTTTTTATCCTTGACCCAGCTGGCGCGGATAGCATCGAAGGAACGGCGCACGTTGGGGCCGTCGCGGGTGCCCAGCAGGTGCAGCGAGCCCAGCGCAATCTCCTGGCGGCCGACCCGCAGGGTGCCGAGGCCATAGGCAGTGGGCAGTTTCATATCCACATAGCCCTGCCCGAGGTAGGCATGATCTTCGTCGGTCGGCTTGCGCCCGCGATCGCGCGGCGTGGCCAGCGACGATCCCACTTGCACATAGGCGCCGAAATAGTCGCCGTAGTCGAGGCGCGCGCCAACCAGCAAGCGCTGCATGAAAGTGTCGTCGCGTCCGCCGCTCAGATCCCGTTGATCCGTCCATTCATAGCGCTCGCGCAGTGAACCGTCGAAAGATAAGGTGGCCGCATCGCCCAACGGGATGTTTTTCCAGGGGGAGGCGGCGGGCTCCGCCGCCAGAGCGGGGAGCGTGGAGAACAGCAACAGTGCGGGTAGCGTGCGTTTCATCATGAATATCCGAAGAAAAAAGCGCGCCGCAGCGCGCCTTGGGTTTATTTGGCTGTCTGGTGAATTTCGGCGATGTAGCCGCCGGGGAAACGCACCAGCGCCGAGGCGCGGCGTTCCGCCGCCGTCGATCGCCACAGCACCTGCGCGCCGCTGGCCGTCGCTTTGGCCAGCGTGGCCTGCAGATCCTCGACGCCATAGCCGGTGCGCTCATGGCCGAACGGATAAGGCAGATGCCCATCGGTGACGAAAATGCGCGTTTTGCCAAAAAGCGAGTCCAGTTCGATCTGGCGGATCTTGCCGTTATCGTTGCGGCCGATCGCCGCATCGCTGACCTGCTCGTCGCGCACGACTTTGCCGTGCGAGAACGTCTGATAGCTTTTCAGGAAGTCATCGACGCGGTAAGCGGAGAGATACAGGCGGTTTTCCGGCACGCTCAGCAGCGGCTTGTAGTTGGGCGCTTTGGTGTGCCAATAAAGCTGCATGTTGACGCCGCCGGGCCATTGGATCACCGCGTCGCGCCCAATCGGATCGTCGAAGGGGGCGACCAGCACATCGGCGCCGGCGGCCTTGGCTTGTTGAATGGCGGCATCCATATCCCTGACCAGAAAACCGTTGCGCTCGGCGCCGAACGGGTGCGGGATCGGCGTTTTGAAATCGAACACCGAGAAGCTGCCGGCTGGCGTCAGTATCAGCTGGGAATAGGTTTCGCTCGGCGTGGGCGTGACGTTGACCAGCACGCGTTCGGTGCGGGTGCCGCCGAAGGTTTTCAGGATGCTGTCGACAAAGGCATCCATCTTGCCGCGTTCGACGTAGACATGGGTGGTGTCATATTGCGGCCCCACGGCGAGAGATGCCGTATCGGCCGCCCATGATACGGCAGGGAGCAGCAGCGCAAGGGCCGATATCCTCAGCCGACGAGAAGAAATACCGATAATGTGTTGCATGATGACCTCCAGGTAGCGGTTATTTTCCTGAGTGAAACGTCATTTCCTATGAGCTTTCCCGTCGGCTGAAAAATAAAAGCTAAAAACGCAACGCGCGTGATGAAACGCTAAATAGGGGCGAAGTTCTGACGCCCCGGCGAACATAGCGCAGGGGCAGAACATTTATTCTTATTGGCGTAAACGGTGAGGCGCCGGGCCAGCAGGCCCGCTATCGCTAAGGGACGGCGCTGATAATGCGGTCCGCCTCGCCGCGTGTTGAAGTGAATTGAGGATAATCCATAACGGTGTTCTCCTTGATGGGATATATCGTATTAGCGCGCTGAATTTACGTTCTTCATTGCCCTCTAAATATAAATACAGCATTAAAAGAATTGCCGCCCATCAAATTTTTATATGACTTGTTGAGTAAATACGAATAAGCGGGAAAAGAAATATAACGACGTGCGCTACGGCTGGCGCTGAGCGGGGGCAGTGTTGCTCTCGGGAGGAAAAACGGCCTGCCGAAGCAGACCGTTGCGGGGAGTTTACGCCAGATCGAAACGATCGAGGTTCATCACTTTGTTCCAGGCGGCGACGAAGTCGTGGGCGAACTTCTCTTGCCCGTCGGCGCTGCCGTAGACTTCGGCCAGCGCGCGCAGCTGCGCGTGCGAACCGAACACCAGATCGACGCGGGTGCCGGTCCATTTGACCGCGCCGCTGCGGCGATCGCGGCCTTCGAACAGGCCGTCCTCACCCACCGGGTGCCAGGTGGTGCCCATGTCGAGCAGGTTGACGAAGAAGTCGTTGGTCAGCGCCTGCGGGCGATGGGTGAACACGCCGTGCTGCGTGCCGCCAACGTTGGTGCCGAGCACCCGCAGCCCGCCGACCAGCACCGTCATTTCCGGCGCGGTCAGGGTCAACAGCTGCGCCTTGTCGACCAGCAGCGTTTCGGCCGGCACGCGGTATTTGCCCTTCAGGAAGTTGCGGAAACCGTCGGCGAGCGGCTCCATCGCCTCGAAGGAGTCCACGTCGGTCTGTTCCTGCGAGGCGTCCATGCGGCCTGGGGCGAACGGCACCGTCAGGGTCAAGCCGGCGTTCTTCGCCGCCTGTTCCACGCCCGCCGCGCCGGCCAGCACGATCAGATCCGCCAGCGAGACGCGCTTGCCGCCGGTCTGCGCGTCGTTGAAGGCGCGTTGGATGCTCTCCAGCTTGGCCAACGTCGCGGCGAGCTGCGCAGGTTGGTTGACGGCCCAGTCCTTCTGCGGCGCCAGGCGAATGCGCGCGCCGTTGGCGCCGCCGCGTTTATCGGAACCGCGGAAGCTCGATGCGGAAGCCCAGGCGGTGGAAACCAGCGCGGACACCGGCAGGCCGGAAGCCAGCACCTTGCTTTTCAGCGCGGCGATGTCCTGCTCGTCGATCAGCGGATGATCGACCGCCGGGATCGGATCCTGCCAAATCAGCTCTTCCTGCGGCACTTCCGGGCCGAGGTAGCGCGCGCGCGGCCCCATATCGCGGTGGGTCAGCTTGAACCAGGCGCGGGCGAAGGCGTCGGCCAGCTCTTCCGGGTGTTCATAGAAGCGGCGTGAAATCTTCTCGTAGGCCGGATCGAAGCGCAGCGACAGGTCGGTGGTCAGCATGGTCGGGCGGCGCTTCTTGTTGGGATCGAAGGCGTCGGGAATGGTTTCGCCGATGTCTTTCGCCACCCACTGGTGCGCGCCGGCCGGGCTTTGGCTCAGCTCCCATTCGTATTCGAACAGGTGGCGGAAGAAGTCATGGTTCCACTGGGTCGGGGTGGTGGTCCAGGTCACTTCCAGGCCGCTGGTGATGGCGTCTTTGCCGACGCCGGTGCCGAAGGTGCTGTGCCAGCCGAGGCCCTGCGACTCCAGTCCGGCCGCTTCCGGATCGGCGCCGACGTGAGACGCCGGGCCGGCGCCGTGGGTCTTGCCGAAGGTGTGGCCGCCGGCGATCAGCGCCACGGTTTCTTCGTCGTTCATCGCCATGCGGGCGAAGGTTTCACGGATGTCGCGCGCGGCGGCCACCGGATCGGGGTTGCCGTCCGGGCCTTCCGGGTTGACGTAGATCAGGCCCATCTGCACCGCCGCCAGCGGGTTTTCCAGATCGCGGTCGCCCGAGTAGCGGCTGTTCGGCCCGCCGCTCAGTTCCAGCCAGATCTTCTCAGACCCCCAGTAGACGTCGTCCGGCTCCCAGGTGTCGGCGCGGCCGCCGGCGTAGCCGAAGGTTTTGAAGCCCATCGATTCCAGCGCCACGTTGCCGGTCAGGATAATCAGGTCGGCCCAGGAGATGTTGCGGCCGTATTTCTGCTTGATTGGCCACAGCAGGCGGCGCGCCTTGTCGAGACTGACGTTGTCCGGCCAGCTGTTGAGCGGGGCGAAGCGCTGTTGGCCTTCGCCCGCGCCGCCGCGGCCGTCGCCGATGCGGTAAGTGCCGGCGCTGTGCCAGGCCATGCGGATGAACAGGCCGCCGTAGTGGCCGAAGTCCGCCGGCCACCATTCCTGCGAATCGGTCATCAGGGCGTGCAGATCCTGTTTGACCGCCGCCAGATCGAGGCTGTTGAAGGCATCGGCGTAGTTGAAGTCTTTATCCATCGGATCGGACAGGGGGGAGTGCTGATGCAGCGGTTTCAGGCTGAGCTGATTAGGCCACCAATCCTGATTGGTGGGGCCGTTCTGCGGTGCGGGCTGCTTGCCGCCCGAAAACGGGCATTTGCTTTCAGTTGTCATAATGCGCTCTCTGCTTCCGTAAAGATGCTCCAGCCGCCGGGCGTGGAGCGGTTAACAAGGCATGCGGGTAAGGCTTGCGTCGGGTGTTGCGCTAAATAACTGAACTCAATCGATTTACGTCACCCCCGTCGCCAACGGACAAAGGGTGACTCATGGCTAAGCTTAGTCAGCGGCGGCGGAGAGATAAAATAGGAATGAGTGAATATTGTGATAGCTTGCGGCGATTCATGGCTGTGCTATTGATTGTCAGCACACCGCTTTATCGGCGCCGCAACATGAACGTGAGCACCGCGTCCGCCAGTTTGCCGAACGGCGCGCGCAGCAGGCCGGTAAAGTGCCAGCGGCTCTGGATGAAAACGCCCTTGGCGTGGCTCAGCGCCCGAAATCCTTCGATGCCGTGACAGGCCCCCATGCCGCTGGGGCCGATGCCGCCGAACGGCAGATCGTCCTGGGCGAAATGCAGCAGGGTGGCGTTGACGCTGACGTTGCCTGAGGTGGTGTGCGTCAGCAGCCGATCCTGCTGCGCGCCTGCCGGGCCAAAGTAATACAGCGCCAGCGGGCGCGGCCCGGCGTTGATAACGTCGATCGTTTCATCAAAGGCGGCGTAGGTGCGCACCGGCAGCAGCGGCCCGAAGATCTCTTCTTGCATGATCCGGCTGTCGTCGGGGGCGCCGACGATCAGCGTGGGAGCCAGGGTTTTCGGCCGTTCAGACGCCGAGTCCGGGCGATGGCCGACCGGAATGATTTGCGCGCCCCGCGCCTGGGCATCGGCCAGCAGGTCTTGCAAACGCTGATAGTGCCTGTCGCTGATGATGGCGCCGTAGTCGTTGCCGGTTGGCCCTGTGGGGTAAAACGCTTTGACCGCCGCGTCGTAGAGCGCCATGAAGCTTGCCAGATCGTCCTGATGGATCAGCAGGTAATCGGGCGCGATGCAGGTTTGGCCCGCGTTCGACAGCTTGCCGAACGCCAGGCTGTTAACGATTCTGGCGGTGAGCGCGCCGGCCGCCACGACGGCAGGGCTTTTGCCGCCCAACTCGAGCGTCAGCGGCACCAGATTTTTAGCGGCCGCCTGCATGACCTGACGGCCGATCGTCGTACTGCCGGTGAACACCAGATGGTCGAACGCCAGCTCGCTGAATCTGGCTCCGATCTCCGGCCCGCCGGTCACCACGGCGATCTCGTCGGCGGGAAACTGCGCCGCCAGCATCGTCTCGATGAGCTGGCTGGTATGCGGCGTGAGCTCCGAAGGTTTCAGCATCACGCGGTTGCCGGCGGCCAGGGCGGTGGCCAGCGGGATGAAGGTCAACGATAAAGGGTAGTTCCACGGCGCCATGACGCCGATCACGCCCTTGGGCTGATATTGCACATAGGCGCGCGCAGCCTGGTACGGCAGGGCAACGTGGCGGCGCTCCGGTTTCATGAAGCGTTTCAGGTTGCGCAGCAGGTAATCGATCGCCTGCACGGTGACCAGAATCTCCAAAATGTCGGTCTCGTAAGGCGAGCGGTGGCCGAAGTCCGCGCTGACGGCCGCCGCCAGCGCGCCGCGCTGGGCCAGAATGGCGCTCCGCAGGCGGCGCAGGACGGCCTTGCGCTGATCCATCGTCGGCGCGCCGTCGCGCAGGAAGGCGTGGCGCTGGGCGGCAAGCCGTTGCTCCATCGTCGTGGCGGTGTCATCTCCTTGCACTTGAATACTCCTGATGCCGATCGAAAGCGGGAATGCGGTTTGCCGAATTGGGTTTGACCTTAAAGTGAGCTTTAAACCTATACTCGTTAAACGATCAACGCAAGATCGTCGGCCAGCCGGGATGAGGGAGCCAGAGATCCCGGCGCCGCGCGCAGTATAAACCTTCTTTTTTAACCATAGTGTAAATGGGAGAAACGACATGGGTTATGTAACGACCAGCGATGGCGTCGAGATTTTCTACAAGGATTGGGGCCCCAAAAACGGCAAGGTTATCTATTTCCACCACGGCTGGCCGCTGTCCAGCGATGACTGGGATGCCCAGATGCTGTTCTTCGTGAACCAAGGGTTCCGCGTGGTTGCGCACGATCGCCGCGGCCACGGCCGCTCCAGCCAGGTGTCGGAAGGGCACGACATGGATCACTACGCCGATGATGTCGCCGCGGTGGTGAAACACCTGGGCGTACAGGGTGCGATGCACGTGGGCCACTCGACGGGCGGCGGCGAGGTAGTGCGCTATATCGTGCGCCACGGCGAGGACAAGGTGTCCAAAGCGGTGTTGATCAGCGCGGTGCCGCCGCTGATGGTGAAAACCGACGCCAATCCGCAGGGCACCCCCAAAGCGGTGTTCGATGATTTCCAGGCGCAGCTGGCCGCCAACCGGGCGCAATTCTATTACGACGTGCCCGCCGGTCCGTTCTACGGCTATAACCGTCCGGGCGCCAAACCGTCGGAGGCCATTATCTGGAACTGGTGGCGCCAGGGCATGATGGGCGGCGCCAAGGCGCACTATGACGGCATCGTCGCCTTCTCGCAGACCGATTTCACCGAAGATCTCAAGAAGATCTCCATTCCGGTGCTGGTGATCCACGGCGACGACGATCAGGTGGTGCCTTATCAGGATTCCGGCGTGCTGTCGGCCAAGCTGGTGCAAAACGGCACGCTGCATACCTACAAGGGCGCGCCGCACGGCATCCCGACTACCCACGCCGATCAGGTCAACGCCGATCTGCTGGCGTTTGTGAACAGCTAAGAACAGCGCCCAGGGGGACGCTCCGCCGCCTGGGCGCTGCTTGAGGGATATCCCTCATTGCGGCCCTGCCGGCGGTTATTTAAGCTGAATGGGCAATGCAACGATGAATATGGAGATAATCATGACTGATTCAGTGTCCAACGATCGTAATCCCACCCCGGATGTGGCGGAAGACAACGCGTTCTTCCCATCCCCTTACTCCCTCAGCCAGTACACCTCGTCCAAAACCGACTTCACGGGCGCCAGTTACCCGAACGCCTATCGCGGCGGCAAGTGGAAGGTGCTGATGATCGCCTCGCAGGAGCGCTACCTGCTGATGCAAAACGGCAAGTTCTTCTCCACCGGCAATCACCCGGTCGAGATGCTGCTGCCGATGTATCACCTGGATCTGGCCGGTTTCGAGATCGACGTCGCTACGCCGTCCGGCGATCCGGTGAAGCTGGAGATGTGGGCGTTCCCGCATGAAGATGAAGCGGTCAAGGCCACCTACGAGAAGTACCGCAGCCAACTCAAGCAGCCGAAAAAGCTGACGGAAGTGGTGAAGGATCTGGATGGCGGCAACTACCTCGGCGTTTTCATTCCCGGCGGCCACGGCGTGCTCAACGATATCCCGTTCAGTGAAGAGGTGAAAAAGACGCTGCACTGGGCGCATGACCACGATCGCTACGTGATTTCGCTGTGCCACGGGCCGGCCGGTTTGCTGGCGGCGGGCATCGGCGAGAGCAAAGCGGATTTCCTCTATCGCGGCTATGAGATGTGTGTGTTCCCGGACTCGCTCGATACCGGCGCCAACATCGATATCGGCTATATCCCCGGCCCGATGCCCTGGCTGGTAGGCGAACGCCTGCGCGAGCTGGGCGTTAAGATCGTCAACGCCGACATCACCGGCAAGGTGCATAAAGATCGGCGCCTGCTGACCGGCGACAGCCCGCTGGCTTCCAACAACCTCGGCAAACTGGCGGCAGAAACGCTGCTGGCCGACGTCGCCGCGCGATGAGCGACGAGATCGCGCAGCGCGCTTTCCAGACGGCGTTGGCGATGGACCACGAGCGCACCTTGTCCGCCATTCAGGGGCGGGTTCGCGCCTTCGCCGCGCCGTTCGGTTTCAACCGCTTTGTGCTGTTTTCCGCCTCCGCGGCGGCGGAGGCGGGGATCGAGCATATTTATTGGGTCGAGGGCGACTGGTTCGGTGAGGGGGAGGCGGTCGATGCGCTGACCTACGTGCGGCACTGCCCGGTGACCCGGCACATGCTGCGGGCCGCCGAACCGTTTTTCTGGACCAAAACCCGAGCGCAGCAGGGCGAGCGCTACCGGATTGTGCGCACGCCGCGCGGCGCCGGTCTGCACGGCGTGCAGATCCCGGTATTCGGCCCCGCCGGGTTGGAGGGGGCGGTCAGCCTGGGGGGCGAGTGCATCGACGCCTCGCCGCCGGTGCGGCTGGCGCTGTCGCTGGTGGGCGCGGCGGCTTTTCTGGCGGCGCGGCGGCTGTTCGAACCTGCTGCCGGTGAACGGGAGGGCCGGCTGTCGGCGCGCGAGCGCGAGGTGCTGAGCTGGACCGCCATTGGCCGGCGGCAGGCGGATATCGCCGCGATGCTCGGCCTGTCTGAACGCACGGTGGAAAACCACCTGCGGCGCATTCGCCAACGTCTCGGCGCCGCCACCACCGCGCAGGCGATCAGCGTGGCGATCCGCCTGGGGGAAATCGCCCCCGAGAGCCGTTAGCCCGCCGCCATTTGCCGCAGCAGCCACGCGCGCAGCGCCATGATATCGGGGCGCTGCGCGGTCTCTTCGGTGGCCACCAGATAGTAGTTGGCGCCGGGCAATGACATCTCGAACGGCGCCGCCAACACGCCGCGCTGCAACAAATCGCGCGCCAGCAGCCGGCTGGCGATCACCACCCCCTGGCCCGCCACCGCCGCCTGCAGCGCATGGGTCTCGTCGCTGAAGGTCAGCCCGGCTTCCACGTTCAATCCTTCCGGCCCGTAGCGCCGCCGCCAGTTCTCCCAGGTCGGTGAGTCGGCGGGCACCTGCCGATGCTCCACGTGAAACAGCGTCACCCGCAGCAAATCTTCGATGCGCTCCAGCGCCAGCGCCGGGCTGGCCACCACGATAAAGCGATCCTCATGCAGCAGGGTGCAGTGCAGATCGCTTTCCGGCGTTTCACGGTAGCGGATGGCGACGTCCACGGTGCGCTGGCTGAGATCCACCCGCTCGACGCTGGTGTGCAGGCGCAGATCGATGGCGGGAAACTCCGCCTTGAAATCCGCCAGGCGCGGCACCAGCCAGTGGGTGAGAAAGTTGGAGGTGGTGGTGACGGTCAGCGCCGGCGGCTGCCGGGCGCGGGTGATTTGGGCGACGGACTGCTCCAGCGCGGCGAAGGCGCGCTGGGTGCCGGCATACAGGATCTCGCCGGTTTCGGTCAGGCTGACGCCCTGCGCGCTGCGCTCGCACACCCGGCATGCCAGCACCGACTCCAGCAGCTTGATCTGATGGCTGATCGCCGTTGCGCTGACGCCCAGCTCCTCGGCGGCCAGTTTGAAGCTGCGGCAGACGGCCACGGCGTGGAAAGCGCGCAGCGCGCCCAGCGGCGGCAAACGGGTTTTTCTCATGGCTGAATTATTCTCATCCAAGGCTGAAAACTATGAGTTTGTCTTACCGATTATACAAGAGATAGGCTACTGACATGTGAACAGGGAAATGAATTTATTTCATCATTTCCATCATGTCGGAGTGAACGATGAGCCTCTATATCAACAACGGCGCCCTGGGCGCCATGGAACACACGGGAACGGCGGCGAGCGCCCTGGCGCTCAGCGTGCCGGTCGCGGCGGGCGCCTTGCTGCTGAAGACCGAAAATCTGCTGGGCATCGGCGCGACCCTGATGCTGCTGACGACATTGGCGCTGGCGTTTCTCGGCGGCGCCGCGCTGGCCCGCTGGCGGACGCTGCGGAACCGGCCTGCGCTGGCTATTCTCCGCCACGGCTTTTTACTGGCGGCGGCGGGATGGCTATTGATGCTGCTGATGCTGTTCGGCGGCCACGGCTGGCCGGCCCTGCTGCCGGGCCTCGCCCTCGGCGGCCTGGGCCAGGGCGTCGCCTACCGCACGGCAGGGGGGGAGAAAGCGGCGTTCGCCGTGGCGTGCAGGCTGACGACGGTGGTGACTCTCGTAGCCGTAGTGGTTGCCGTTTCGTTGGTGCAAACCTATGCCGCGCCGGGGATAAAGGGAGCCTGTTTCGCGCTGGCGCTGCTGGTCGATCTGGCGTTGCTGGGGGCGTTGATGGCGCGGATTGCGGAGCGTGACAGGGAGTGAGCCGCCGCGCCGCAGGTAAACAGCCCGCCGGTAAACCCGGCGGGCTTCGCTTAGGCGGCCGCCAGCTCTTGCGGGGCAATGGTTTGCAAACCGACAAGCTGAATGGCCGGCTGCTCCAGATTGATGCCAAAGTATCCTTGATCCCAATTGTAGATATTGACGACGTGCTGATTGAGCGCGCTTTCGCCCTGCATGAATATCGACAGATCCTGCGTATGGGTTTGCGCGTTGTAATTCAGTGAGAAGCTGCTGTTTGATCCTTCGGCGCCGAAGGCCAGCAGGTGGTTATCGATAGACAGGGAGGAGGCCTGTAAAAAGCCCAGCTCGAAGCTGTCGTCGATGTAGATATTGTGGGTCTGCTTCACGGGAATGTTCAGCAGGCTGTTGGGGAAGGGCACATCGTTGGACAGCATGCTCAGGTTTACGCCGAGATAATCCTGCGGCGCACTCCCACCCGGCGCAGTGGTATAACCATGCTCGAAGCGAATCTCGCTGGAGCCTTTGCCCAGGTTGACCTCCAGACCGTTGGCCGGCGTTAGCACCCGATCGTTAAAGGTGACGTTGTCCTTAAAGTCGGTCAGTTTCACCGCTTCGATGTTGTACAGCCCGTCCTTAAAGCCATACAGCCCGATGCCGTTTTTCTCGATTACCCCGCGCCCGCCATAGCTGCCCTGGGCGTCAAACTTCAGGTTTACCCCGTGCGACAGGCTGGAATAATCGACCGTATCGTGGCCGCTGCCGCCGTCGATCACCGTCCAGCCGTAGTTGCCGGCGTTGTTTTGCCAGCCGCGCGGCACGCTGATGGTGTCGTCGCCGCTGCCGGTGTTAACGGCGATATTGCCGAACGCCAACGTGAAATCATCGTCATGCAGCGTACCGACGCGGTACAGATTCGGCGTGGACAGCACGTCGGCAATGTCGTTGAAAATCGCCGAGCCGATATCCAGCTTGCCGGGAATGATGCTGCCGCCGCCGGTCACGCTGCTGCCGTAGGATTCGGTGTAGAAATCACGCGCCGCCTCTGCGGCCAGGCGGATGGTCTCGTGGCCAATGCCCAGGGTGGTCAAATAGGTGGGCACTTCGCCCGCCAGCAGCGTTTCAACCACGTAACTGAGGTTTTTCATCTGCATGGAGACCTGCGCCGCCGCAATCAGATCGTAGGTGCCGCCTTCCACCTTAAAGGCCGAGGTGTCGTTGGTCGCCACCCATTCGGTAAAGAACGAAGTGTCGCCTAAATAGGAGAACAGCGTGGTGCCGGCCCAGGGGGAATAGTTGGGGGCACCGGTCGAGGAGGCGTCGGTGAACACTTCGGATGCCGCCGCACCGGCGTCGATCAGACCAACCTCGTGAATATCCGGCACTTTGGCGCTGGTGGGCGGGGCATCCGGCAGCGGCGCGTTAGGATCGCTGCTCAGATCGACGCCAAACAGCGTTTTGGCGAAGTTTTTGGCGATGTTGTCGGAGGCGTTCTGAATGCGCGTCTCCCAGTCATCGGGGACATGCCCGGTGCGCAGCTCATACTGCAGCTTGGTTTGGTCGCGAATGTAATGGGCAAACGCCCCCTGATTCGAGTTCACGCCATAGGCGCCTTTAATCCAGGTATAGACCGCGATATCCACGCCCTCAATGGGTTGGTTGGCATGGTTGGGATCGGTGAGCGCATCGACGGATGCGGCATACACGGCCGGCCAGTCGCCGGCTTTGGCGGCCTCCCAAATCGCTTGCAGTTTTTCTCGGTCGGTAATGACGTAAGCCATATAAACACTCCTTGTTGCTGAGAGATTGCTTTGAAATTCAACATGATGAATGGAAGCGCGCGATGGAATAAACCGAAACCCGAACAGCCAGAAACGCGCATGCCGCGATCTGCAGCGAACGATGGGCGGCAGGCGCCCATAGCGAAAGGATAGACGTAACTTACCGAGCGCGAACAATTCGCTTATCGATTGTTTTTACAGGATTATTGCTGTAAAACGGCGGGTTAACCCGCGTATTGGCGTCAGGAAGGAATATCCGTCAGCTGGGTTAGGAATCTTCTTAGATAAAAGAGTGGGTTTCGCTGGTGGGGCCAAGCGTCGGCGTTATGGCGGTGGCTGCCGCTTTGCGGGTTCACACCGACGGCAACGCAGGAGGGCGATTTCTCTCTGGCGCTGCTGGAGTGTGGAATGGGGGGGAATGCTGGAGTGGGGACTCTGGCGGTCGGTTTTGTGCCAAGAGCGGACTTTGGAGAGAATTTAGAATAACATCCTAACTAAAAGTGTTTAATGCTAAATTTTAGCCTTAGTAACTCAATAAAAACATTGCAATATCTTTAATAAATACTATTGCCGTTATTAGGTCAAAGCGGACCTACACTTACCTTTCGCTTTTTGATTTGAAGTTCTTCCCGCCGTATAACATTCAGTTCTCCATACAATTTGTCAGTGCAGATCCGGATTTAGTTTTTTCGTATCTCAGTACGTTAAGGGACTGTAAATAAAAGTTACCTAGCAGACCTGAAGACCTTTCATCCAACCTGCTACCAATCAATCATTGAAATGAGGCTATTTTCAGTTTTGGTGAGGTGGGATGATTATTGCTTTTGAATTTAATAGGATACTTCTGTCACTTTCTTCGTGTCGAGACGTAAAGCCTCCTATTTTTTCCTCCAAGAAATCAAACCAATTACGTCCCAGATTATCTATAAAATCGACAAAAGAATCATCAGCTCGATCACTGTAGCTTGGTGCCCAAATTAATTGAGGTTCATTTGAACCATCGAGTTCTACATAGCGATTGATGGTCATGTATAAAAAACAATCTATTGAGGAATAGGAATGAGTTAATGCATCACAAGCTAAGGCTTGAACTAAAAAAGGTGAAATACCAGTAAAACCATCATTGACAAAAAACAATACCCCGTTTGCATTAGGGACATGAAAATGTTTTTTTGTTTCTTTAATTTGCTTATTTGCTTTCTTTAAAATTCTGGTAATCCCCGGCCGAGCCAGTCTTATAAATTCAATCTTAAACCAATCTGGATAGTCATCTTTCCCTCCCATAAGAGAAGGTTTCCAATTTGGGCGTTCATTTAATAATCTCCCCATCATTTCGGAAAATTTTATTTTTGCACTTTCTTGGTTAAGGAATTCAGTCTCGATTTCTTTTAACTCCCCGATTATATTATTATTTTTGAATGAATAATCGGCATTTTCAAATGATGGGTTTCCAGGTAATATTTCAGAAACAACCCTCCCCCCATACTTTCGGACAAACGAATGAAATGTTTTTTCAACAGGCAACGGGGAATGAGGTCCAATGTCCCAAAATTTTTCAGAATTACTCATATCAACCTCATAATTAACTTCACCTAATACTCAACAAAGTAAATCAATCTAAATTCACATTACTAAATAGTAATGGAATCTGTATGATTGAGCTTCTCACCGGATCGTGGTTGTGTCAATAAATATTAATATTTTGATTTCAGTGTCCACTATACCAAAAACCTACACTGGAATTTGTAGGTATTGATTGAAATACATACAAAAGAAGTGCCTTTTCTGGGTGCCTTCTAAAGTCCGCTGTTCGCTCAGAGCAGATAGCAAGTTACATAGAACTGTCAGCTCCGTGCCAAGATCGGACGTTACTAACATCTATCTGCATCAATCTGTGGGGAGCAGATCAAATAAAATAATAAAGTGACCACCTCCCTGAAGGCGAATCCAAACTACTAATCTCAGCTTGTCTAGTGCGAAATTTTTAATAAAATTCGGCTAAAAATTTATTTTTATCCCATGACATTTAAACAAAGCATCAAAAAAGCACTTTATTTTATATGAAGCATCGTCACGATGAAGTTCGATACCTGCAAAACGATAAATATCATAACCTGCCAATTTTAAGCTACGATCACCTGCAACTAAATCTGCATACTTACTCCTACTCGCCCTACCTGTTTCATCTGAGTAATGTTGAATACCATCGATTTCGATCACAACCCTACCGCCATCAGGCATTAGCAAAAGAAAATCCATCCTATGATTGAGTAATGCTTCAGCTCCTCTCTCAGATACGGTTTTGGGATCCCAGTGCAGCCAAACTTCGGGTAGCAATGCAGGTAAGTCATAAATTGCTGAACTATATTGTCGAAAGAATTCCTTGAAAAAATTTTTCTGAGGTGGAGACGAGTTAGGCAAACTTTGCTGCAATCGTCGATAAAGCGAATTTTTTGCCTGTTCGCTATTCTTTTCACAAGTAAAATCTGCCCACCATGCCTGCAGTTCACGCCAACTCAATCCCTCGGTACTTAGTGGACGATCATAGATCAAAACCTCATTTGGGTTTGAAAGAATTTCAATTTCGTTATTAAGAGAGTCACTCAAGCGAATGTCGGGTTTGGTGAGAGAGGCGAAAATAATGTTCTTAGGGCGCCCACGAAATGCCCGCAACGATATCAGGCTAAAAACCGGATAGCCTTCAGCATCAGAGCTATGGGTAAGCTCAGCTCCACATGTTCTTAAAACTTTATTAATGGCCTCAACCTTTGCTAACTGCCTTTCGATACTGATCTGCACGTCCGCAGAGACTAAACCTTCGAGCCACCTACGGAAACGTGGAGCTGATAGTTCGACAATCTGCAGTTTTTCAAATAACCACGCCACATCACCGTCTTCAGGATTTCGTACAAAATGTCGGTGAATTTCGCCAAGAATCCCTGTCTCATGCATCGAAAACATTTCACTTAAATCCACCGGAAAAACAAACAGATCATTTAATAAACGCTTGAAATTTTCCCAGTGGCTAAATAATTCAAATGGTTGCAGAGCCTCTGCTAGCTCACGACGATGCCGCTTGGGTATATCGATGTTAGGCTCGTTCTCCCATAGGAGGTCCTGGATATTGTTGCGTATGCTTGGATTGAAAACCTTTCGCGCCAACAGCGTTCTTGCAAACTCCGGCATATCTGCGTCATCAAGTAAATCAAAGGCTCCATGCAAGCGCTCGCGCTTGCATCCTTCCTCTCTGGGCATAGGTAGCCCCAACTGATGACAGAGATCAGGGATTTTTTCGTTAGTGCATTGATTTTTCAAGTTTCCCACCACAGGGCGAAGTAATTCTTTTAACGCTAAAATATCCATTGATTTCCTCTTACTTTGCTACTCACCCGTTCTCTGTTGATTAATATACCGCTATACCAATGATGTCATCATCACATTCGAGTAAGATCGGCTACCAAAGTCGGCAGTTCCATGCCATCTTATATGGACAATTATGGCAGTAAAATCAAAGGGAGCACGATGCCCGAAAACTGTCGATTTCGTCGGCGCATCTCGAAGTGTTAAGCCACGGAGTGCTTAAGAAAGAGCAAAAATGGTTAAAATAACTGTTGGACAACCGTACTCAGCTTGGCTCAAAAAAGCTGAACATAGCATAACCACTTCTGACGGCAATGAGGTAGAGGTATACGAGCTCGAAATCGATCTTGAAGCGGGGCATGTACTATCCGCATGGGCCAAACATTTCCGTGAGCATTACTGTCTGGACAGCCAAATTGATCGCCTGCGTAGAGGGACTAAAAAAACGCGAGCCGAGTATTTGAGAGACTTGGTGTTTCCTGATGAGTCTGAAGATTTTGGCCCTGCAACGCGCTCCGGCGATTTTGCTGAAATTCTTATCGCGGACCTACTTGAAAGCCATTTTGGTTTTTGGGTTCCTCGTACCCGATATGACAACAAAATGGTTCGCAACGAGTCACCAAAGGGAACAGATGTCTTAGCGTTTAAGTTTGATGGCATAGGCGCATCACGGCCATCTACAAAAGACATCTTGATTTCTTTTGAGTCGAAAGCACAACTCAGTGGTAAGAAAGCAAAGCCGAGATTGCAAGACGCCGTTATCGACTCGATAAAGGATGTGTATCGAATTTCAGAATCCCTTAATGCGATGAAGCGCCGTTTAATTGATCGCCAAGATGAAGAAGGTGCAGATCGGGTGGAACGCTTTCAAGAAGGGTTGGATGTTCCTTATGTACGAATGACAGGGGCGGCGGCTGTTTTTTGTTCAAGTCTTTATGATTCGGCTCATATATCTGAAACTACAGACTGCACTTCGCATGAAAATATTAAAAATCTAATGTTGGTTGTGATTCATGCTAAGTCGCTTATGAAATTTGTTCACGCTCTCTATGGCAGGGCAGAAAATGAAGCCTAAAAAACGTGCTCGGTATGCGGCGGCAGTTACGCTATCAAAAGGAAAAATGTTTGAGTATGGAGTCCCAGAAGGAGACCATATTGAGCTTCCTGATGATCTCGACTTGGAGATGCAGTTTCCATTAGCTGTTGGTACCGTCGGCGACTTTGCGTCCGAAGTGGTGGCTAAGGCCATCGGCAATTCGATTGAAGCTCAATCCCAAACCCCACTGGATGAGGTTATTTTTTCGGCTAAAGTCCTTCAGGCTTATGACGACTCCCTGCTTAACAAAGAACTCTCCTTCAATCTTCGTATACTTGCCGCTGCTGGTTTCTATCTTGGCGATGTACCCGGAAATGCTGCAGTCCAATTATCTAAACTGAGCCAACTCGAGTTTCCTGAGCACGATACTTTAGCTATTGCAGTTAAAGCAGCGATGGATCGGCCTTGGGAGCAGACCAACGAGACATTAGAATCTTCACGTGCAAAAGATATTTTGGATGTATTGCGCCAACACTTCAGGAATGGCCGGAGTGGCGGACAGAAAGCCTATGATGCTATTAAATCACTGCGCGAATGGGCCTATAGCCATGCGTCTGCACATGACCTACTTATGGCTGATTTGCTCGGAGCGATTAGTGCCACTCGCATCGCTAATTCTGCTTGGACATTACTTCCACATTATAGCAACCTCCCGCCAGAAAAGTGGGAGTCATACTTATCGCGTTCTATGTCAATTAAGGAAATGTGGCCATCTCAGCGCTTGCTAGGAGAGGCAGGATTGTATAGCGGGGCATCAGGAGTAGTTCAGATGCCGACGAGTTCCGGGAAATCGAGAGCGATCGAGCTTATTATCCGGTCGGAATTTCTTTCTGCTCGTACGAAATTGGTCTTAGTTATTGCCCCCTTCCGCGCACTCTGCCAGGAGATAGCCAACGATCTTGAAAAGGCATTTAAGGATGATGGCTATGACGTCAATCAACCCAGTGACGCGTTGCAACCAGATGTCGAGTTCGATTTTTCTAACTTATCAGATTTTCTCGATTTGGAATCTGGAATATTTGACTCAGAGGTCGAATCGAAGCCGCAGGTCATTATTCTTACCCCGGAGAAGCTTCTTTACATACTTCGACAAGAGCCAGACATTATTCAGAAAGCTGGACTTGTAGTTTATGACGAAGGGCATCAGTTTGACACAGGCAGCCGGGGTGTAACTTATGAACTGTTACTAACATCCATTAAGCGAATGCTACACGAAAATGCCCAGAGTGTGTTGATTTCAGCAGTAATTCAGAATGCTGCTTCTGTTGCTGCCTGGCTATTAAATGACGGTTCAAAGGTTGTCTCCAGTAAATCCTTACAGGCTAGTAAACTCATTGCCTTTGCCAGCCTTCCGAAAGGTAAAGATGGTCAACTACAGTTCAATGTTGCCTCTGATAGCGATCAGAAATTCTTTGTCCCGCGAGTTATTGTTTCAGAAAAAATGCCACGACTACCTAAGGAAAGAAAGGATCGTTTTTTCCCTACCCAGGAGAGTGGCTCCATAGCGTTGTATCTTAGTTTACGCCTGCTGAAAAATGGTGGGGTTGCTATTTTCACAGGGAGAAAGTCTTCTGCTGCAAAAATTGTTCGTGAGGCCGCCGAAGATATTTTTCATCGTGGAATTTCACTTGAACCACCTTCTGCTAATAGTGACCCTGATGAGATTCGTCGCTTTGTTTACCTCTTCGAACGTAATTTTGGTGCTAATGCATATTTGACTCAAGCAGCTGCTTTAGGCATTTTTGCTCATCACGGCAATACTCCCCAAGGTGTTCGTCTGGCTATTGAGTATGCTATGAGGCAAAGCCTTATTCGATTGATCGTCTGCACCTCGACACTCGCACAGGGTGTTAACCTTCCAATTCGATACCTACTTGTAACAAGTGCAATGCAGGGGCGTGAATCGATCAAAGTACGCGACTTCCATAATCTCATGGGACGTGCTGGACGTGCTGGAATGTACGGTGAGGGCACTGTTATTTTCACTGACCCCCGTCTCTATGACGAGCGTGTCGCAAAGACGCACCGCTGGAAAGATACGATCAATCTAATCAATCCTGATAGTGCTGAGCCAACGGGAAGTACATTGCTTTCTCTTTTCGATCCTCTGCGAAATGACCTCGGAACAGTTATTCTAAGCTCGCCAAGCTCTGCTGAGGTAGCCAGTTACATTGTCAATGACTGGGAAGCTCTTTTAAAGTGGGTAGAGAGCGTCCCTATCAATCTTCCTAAAGAGAATTTTTCGGTCGCTTCACTAAGCGAACAACTTAAATCCAAGAAAAAGATTATTGAAGCAGTTGAAAGCTTCTTAATGACATATCGTAGTGATGTTCAGCCCGAAACTTTTGTGGACAACTCTCGAGAATTAGTTACTGAAACACTTGCCTATTCACTTGCCACTGAGGAGCAACAAATACTCCTGACAGATATCTTCGAGTCTGTGGCGCGAAGGATCGAACTTTTTGTTCCAGATACAGCGATCCAGCAGCGTTTTGGGCGGACATTGTTAGGTATTGATCAAGCGTTGGCGATCGAATCATGGGTCACTACAAATGCAAACGCACTCGAGGGAGCAACCTCTGCCGATCACCTGTTTGATGTGCTATGGCCGCTTTTAGTCCTCTTATCCAGTGAAAAACGGTTGAGTGACACTGTTCCTAATGGGGCTCTTATGACATTAGCATTGGGGTGGCTGGCTGGAGATTCGTTTGCAGCTCTCCTTCAACGGCTTGACAAATTGGGTGCGTATTACCCCTATGGCGCGAACCAAAGAAAATTTGATCTTGATGTGGTTGTAGACCTGTGTGAACGAACATTTGGCTTTGAGTTTGCACTGTTGCTCGCAGCGGTAAAGGAATCATTTCTCGCGTTCTCTTCAGAACAGGCGGGTGAGGTATTTAGAGAATACGCTGATCTTCTTCAGAAGCGATTGAAATATGGACTTCCGAATCAGAGTTGCATTGCCTTTTTTGAAGCGGGATTTGCTGAACGCGTGATTGCCCAGTGTCTTGCAGAGGGAATGACTCAAGGTGCTGTTCAAGTAAGTTTTGACGCCAGACACATGATTCGAGAAAACCCAGAGAGATTCGAAATAATGCTGCAAGTCTTTCCATCTTATTTTTCCGATGTATTTAAAACAATCACTGTACCTTGACAATATTATCTTCATTGAGACTACCCAAGCCAGGAGCACACAGATTCTTTTAACTTAGAGACAATGACATATTAACCATTACCAGCTATCCGTTGATTAAAGCCTTCATCCGTTGCAGAACAACTGGAACTTCCGCTCCTCGCTCATGAGGGACGACCATACTCAAATCTCCCACATTGCAGGAGATTTGAGCATGAACACGTCACCGTGGAACAAAGGCCGTATCGTCGGCCAAAAAAGACCACTTCAGATATCTCATATCTGGGGGATCCGAATCAGGCTTGAACTGGAAGGTAAGACGCGCGATTTGGCTCTGTTCAATATGGCCCTGGACAGTAAGCTACGAGGCTGTGATCTGGTAAAACTTAAAGTATCTGATGTTGCATATGGTAGCTCTGTTTCAAGTAGAGCAACGGTGTTGCAGCAGAAAACCGGTAGCCCTGTCCAATTTGAGATAACTAAAGGGACAAGAGAAGCTGTTACTGCATTGATAAACCTTGGTAATTTTCACAGTAAAGACTTCTTGTTTCGATCTCGGGTCGGTACTAACCAGCACATATCAACCCGGCAATACAACCGAATTTTTCATGGGTGGGTAGCAAAACTTGGCCTCGACGATTCGCTGTACAGCACACATTCCATGAGAAGAACAAAACCTTACCTGATCTACAAGAAAACTAAGAATCTCCGGGTGATCCAACTTTTGTTGGGCCATAGGAAACTGGAAAGCACGGTTCGTTATCTGGGCATTGAAGTCGATGATGCGTTAGAGATATCTGAGTCGATTGAAGTCTAAGATTGTCAGGGCTGCAACAGCAGCCCTGTGCTAGGAGCAGACATACTATGTATTTACAGTTCCTCCTACTCAAACGAGTCGTGTCATACCCTTATCTAACTACGAAGCTGATATGGATTTATCCAAGCAAGGTTCATAGAATAGACAGATTTTATTTACATCATTGAATTTTTAAGTGATTAACTTAAGATGGCTTTTGCGAACACTTATCCTGAGAGTGTGTTGAGTTATCTTAGAGCGGTAGGTTAAGGCCCTCCTTGCTACGCGGGGCCATAGCGGACGTATTGAATTGATTCACTTCAACAAAGGATATGCTGTTCGACTTCCCTAACAGAATCAACATATTGAGTTAAATGGAGCAATGGCAATGGATAAATCAAAAAGCTTACCGAAATTACATGTAAGATATAAGAGATTTCAGAAGGATCTAAAAGACGTATGGGAATCTTTTTTAATTATAGAGTTTTACACTCCTCGAATTAAGGATTTAATAAAAAACGATCGGTTGCCGACCTTAACAATTGATACCTTTAGAAATGAAAACACTAAAACTCTTGATAAAGATAACACCTATGGTGCATTAAGTTCATTGGAACGGCGTGGTAATTTTAGACGGACATTACTTGAGGCTGTTCTAATATTTGAAGACTACATGTCTGACTTGATCGAATTGGTGTATTTAGACTTGCCAAATAAATTAACATCAGTTCAAGATGACAGCAACAATACTGGTTATCAAAAACTTTTAAAATTAATGCTTAGCTGTTCCAACAAAGATGAAATGGTAGAAAGATTAGTTGAAGAGAAAATTCGAGGAGTGTTCTATGGGAATCCTTTGGATGTATTTGAAAAAGATAAAGCAAAATTGGAATTTGGTTCCTTCTTTAAGGATAATTGCACGGCAGAACTTAACAAACTAAAGAAGATAATTGCAGCAAGAAATATTATTGCACATAACAATGGTAAGATTGATAGGAAGTATTTGCGCGAAACCGATGCCAGCGCTAATTTAGGCAGTATAATTAAATTAGATCGTGAATTTATTAAAGACGCTTTACACATACTTTATTTATTTGCAACTCAATCTGCTAAACTTGTAGTGGAAAATATCTATAGCGGCACTCCAAATGGTGTTCTAGGTAGAGCGGTCAATTCTTTAAACAAATGAATTGAGCTAAGATATTTTAATATTTCAAAATTTGATTAGCATTTTGCAGTTCCATGTATTTCCTTCATCAGTTGTAGGAGCTATATTCGAAATCTAGCTCCTCGTTCAAAACCAACATCGCGTTAATTTGTAGAACATATGTTGAGCGAGAAGCCTTCCTGAGGTGGGCTTTCTCCTCTTCATATAACTTAAGCCGCTTCACTTCTGACCCCAAACTTCCTGCGCTAGTTGTCGAAAGTGGCTTGGTCGCTAAGAGTTCCCACACCACCCTTGATTTGCCCTAGCGTAGAATACTGATGATCTGTTCGTAGGGAAAACGCTTCTTTATGGGAATACCTACACGTTGCTAATGAAGACGCTACTTATATCAGGGTGTACTAATCAACGAGGAGCTGGTTAACTTTGCTAGAAATCACCGAAATAATTAAAGATGGTAAATTTGTGCAAGTGGTTTAAGACGCCAACTTCCGCTCCTCGCTCAAAGCAGACCCAATGACCACGTAGCCTGTCCGTTGCGTGCCAGAAGCGGACGTTCACGTCCGTTCTTGAAATATTGGCCCGATAATTCAGCGTTAAATTTTCCGGTTAATACGCAACGCATCCACAACGAGTGAAAACGCTGGGGAAGGCTGTTTACGGCTGGGATAATAAAGATAGTAGCCGGGAAAAGGACGGCACCATTCTTCAAGCACGCGGATCAGTTTTCCTTCCTGCAGATGTGTGCCGAACTCCTCTTCAGGTAAAAAGGCAATGCCCAGTCCGGCAAGAGCTGCGTCAACGACGTGTTCCGATGTGTTAAACGTCATTTGCCCTTCAACCCGAACGTGAAATTTACCGTTTTCCTGCTCAAACTCCCAGGCGTAAATTTTCCCCGATTGAACCATGCGCTCATTAATACAGCAGTGTTGCATCAGATCGCGTGGCGTCTGAGGGGCGGCGCACCGGGCAAAATACTCAGGGGAAGCTACAGCCGCCATGCGCAGTTTCGGGCCAATGGGTACGGCTATCATATCTTTGTCGATAGTGTCTCCGAGCCGCACGCCGGCATCAAAACGGTCCGCCACGATATCCCGGAACCCGTGGTTGGCATCAAACTCAATATGAATATCAGGATATTCGCGTAACAGTGGTGTCAGCTTTGGCAGCAGCGTGGTCTTCAGAACATTAGGTCCACATGTAATACGGACGGTCCCCGCAGGTTTATCACGCAGTGCCGTCAGCATGTCCAGCTCGGCTTCAATCTCATCAATACGATGGCCCACAGACTGCAGCAGGCGTTCCCCGGCGGCGGTCACTGACACGCTGCGCGTGGTTCGCGTCAGCAGGCGGATTTGCATCCGTTCTTCCAGCCCGGAAATCGCCTGGCTCAGTGCGGGCTGGGTCACGCCGAGCTGGGCGGCAGCGCGCGTAAAGCTGCCCTCACGCGCCACGGTGACGAAAGAGAGTAAGTCGTTGAGATTGCGTCTGGCCATGCTCGTTTCCGGTCCATTTATAAATTTTACTTATAAGGGTATTAAGTATTCATTAGCTAGTTAACCCGCTGCATATTGGTAACAATAATGCGATGAAAAAGTCAACGCTAACCCTTATGCAAAACGCTTACTGCAGAACATCACTGCTGCTCCTTGCCGGCCTGCTTTTCGTCACGCAGTCCGCTATGGCGGGTGACAACGACCGGGGAGTGGCGCAGGAGACGCTTATGAAAATTGAGATCATTGTGGAGGGAGAAACCGCCACCGCCACCCTCTTTGATACGCCGACAGGCCGGGACTTTGCGTCTTTGCTTCCCCTCAGCCTGACGCTGGAAGACTATGACGATATTGAGCGTATAAGCGACCTGCCGCGCAGGCTTTCCACGGTGCAGGCACCGGACGGCATGACGCCGGAAGCCGGAGATATCACTTACTACGCGCCCTGGGGCAACCTGGCGATTTTTGCCCAGGGCAGGGCTTACGCCCGTTCACTGATCCCGTTAGGGAAAGTGGATTCCGGACTGCCGGTCCTGCAGCGCCACGGACCTCTTGCGGTGCAGATCAGGGTCGCCAACTGACCCGCAGCACCTTCCGTACCGCGATTATCCCCCTTATCCCGTCTCCGTATGCCGTTTCAGCTCTTCCTGCAGCGCTGAAGGCTCCGGGGCACAGACTTCATGTTATCTACTGAAAAGAAATCCCTGAATGAGTAATAAGACAGACGAAAACAGAAAAAAAAACACCGGAAGCGGGAAACAGCCTGCGCACTGGAGTGGTGTCTTTGCCATGACGCTGTGCGTCTTCGCCCTGATCGCCTCCGAATTCATGCCGGTCAGCCTGCTGACACCGATGGCGCAGACCCTTCGTGTCACCGAAGGCATGGCCGGACAGGGCATCGCCATTTCCGGGGCATTTGCAGTGGTAACCAGCCTGTTTATTTCCGTGCTGGCAGGCACGCTTAACCGGAAAACGCTGCTGCTCGGCCTGACCTGCATGATGGCAATTTCCGGTGCTGTTATTGCGATGGCACCCAATTACCTGACCTATATGGCGGGCAGGGCTCTGATTGGCATCGTAGTCGGCGGGTTCTGGTCGATGTCGGCAGCCACGGCGATGCGTTTGGTTCCGGTGCACCGAGTTCCGCTGGCGTTGGCCATTTTTAACAGCGGCAATGCACTGGCCACGGTCATCGCGGCCCCTTTGGGCAGTTGGCTCGGTTCGGTGATCGGCTGGCGCGGGGCCTTCTTTTGTCTGGTGCCGGTCGCGATCGCCGCGTTTATCTGGCAGTTGTTCAGCCTGCCCTCCATGCAGGTCACCCGGCAGAGTAACGGTGCCAGCAATGTCTTCACGCTGTTTCGCCGTCGAGTGGTCACGTTAGGCATGCTGGGCGTCGGCATCTTCTTTATGGGGCAGTTCACGCTCTTTACCTACATCAGGCCTTTCCTTGAAACGGTGACGAAGGTGGATGCTTCAGTGGTCACCCTAATCCTGCTGGTTATCGGTGTCGCGGGTTTCATCGGCACCACGCTGATTGGCAGAGTGCTGAAACGCGGCTTCTACTCGACCCTGATAGCCATTCCGGTGCTGATGGCCATCACCGCGCTGGCACTGATCGCTTTTGGCAGTCAGGTGGCCATCGTGATGGTGCTGCTCGGGTTGTGGGGGCTGATTTCTACCGGTGCGCCGGTGGGGTGGTGGGCCTGGGTACCGCGTATCTTTCCGCAGAATGCCGAAGCCGGCGGCGGGCTGATGGTGGCAATGGTCCAGTTATCCATTGCGCTAGGTTCAACGGTAGGGGGGCTGCTTTTCGATCACCACGGCTACCAGAGCACTTTCTTGGCCAGCGTCACGATGCTGCTTATCGCGGCCGGGCTGATTTTCCTGACCTCACGCGCAGACACCTCTGCCAGAGACCATTCATAAACCCTGGAGTTATGTCATGACAGGTAAAGCTTACGGTGCCCATGCGGGCACACTGCCGCTGGAGCCGATGGATATCACCCGTCGCGCCTCCGGCGCCCGTGATGTGCAGATTGATTTCGCGTTCTGCGGCGTCTGCCATTCGGATAACGCCACCCTGGCTTAATGATAAGGAGACCATCATGAAAAAATTTACGTTAGCGCTGGGGCTGTTGATCAGTGCATTTGCTTCCTCTGCGGCGGATATGTCCCGTGGGGCCGATAATTTTTATAAAAGCGATAAGGTGACGCAGCAAAAAGTCACCTTTAAAAACCAGTATCAGATGGCCGTGGTCGGCAACCTGTTTATCCCGAAAAAGATGAACCAGAATACCCGACACCCGGCGATCGTCGTTGGTCACCCGATGGGAGCCGTTAAGGAACAGAGTTCGAATCTTTATGCGCAGAAGCTGGCGGAGCAGGGGTTTGTCACGCTGGCTATCGATCTCTCTTTCTGGGGAGAAAGCGAGGGCAAACCGGGGCACCTGATTTCACCGGAAATCTACACAGATGATTTCAGCGCGGCGGTTGATTATCTAAGCACACAGCCGTTTGTTGATCCGGATAGCATCGGTGTATTAGGTATCTGCGGCAGCGGAAGTTTTGTTATCAGTGCTGCCAAGATTGACCCGCGTATGAAAGCCATTGCCACCGTCAGCATGTATGACATGGGGGCTGCATTTCGCAACGGCCTCAACCATTCCCAGACGCCGGAACAACGAAAGGCCTTTATCCGGTCAGCCACAGAGCAGCGTTTAGCAGAGTTTCAGGGAGGCGAGACGGCCTACATTCCCGGTACCGTGAATACACTGGACGCTTCAACGCCGGATATTCAGCGTGAGTTTTTCGATTTCTACCGCACCGAACGCGGTGGTTACACCCCGAAGGGTGAGAAAGAAGCACTGACGACGAAACCGATGTTGAGCAGTATCGGCAAGTTTATGAACTTCTATCCGTTCAACGATATTGAAACCATTTCACCGCGTCCGATGCTGTTTATCACCGGCGATCGGGCTCACTCAAAAGAGTTCAGCGAGGATGCATTCAAACGCGCCGGTCAGCCTAAAGAGCTTTATGTCGTACCGGGCGCAGGGCATGTCGATCTCTATGATCGTATCGACGTGATCCCTTTTGACAAACTGACAGACTTTTTCCGTAAGAACCTGCAATAACACGTTCAGTTAAGGAGCATCTGACATGAACTATAAACATCTGGGTCGTACCGGCCTGCGGGTGAGCCGCATCGGTCTCGGTACCATGAATTTCGGTGAGCTGACGGATGAGCCGGCCAGCTTCAGGATCATGGATGAAGCCGTGGATGCGGGTATCAACTTTTTCGATACCGCTGACGTCTATGGCGGACCGCAGTCACCGGATATGGCAAAGGGGTACGGGACATCCGAAGAAATCATCGGTAACTGGTTGGCGCGCAGTGGCCTGCGTGACCGAATCGTGCTGGCCACGAAAGTTTACCAGCCGATGGATACGGGCCCGAATGACAAATATCTGTCCGCTTACCATATTCGCCGGGCCTGTGAGGCCAGTCTGAAAAGACTGAAAACGGACCATATCGATCTCTACCAGATGCACCATATCGACCGGAACACCCCCTGGGAGGAAATCTGGCAGGCCATGGAACAGCTGATCCGTGAGGGTAAAATCAGCTACGTGGGCAGCAGTAACTTTGCCGGCTGGGATATTGCCACCGCACAGTGCACGGCTGATGCGCGCAACCTGCTGGGGCTGGCATCGGAACAGAGCCTTTACAACCTGACCCAGCGCACGGTTGAGCTTGAAGTCATTCCGGCACTGCGCCATTACGGCATTGGCCTGATCCCCTGGAGCCCGGTCGGGATGGGGATGCTGGGTGGCGTGCTGAAAAAAATTGCCGATGGCCGCCGGGCAACACCGCAGCTGCAGGCACAAATCAATCGCTTGCGGCCGCAACTGGAGGCCTGGGAAACGCTGTGTGATGAGCTGGGGGAGGCGCCCTCAGACGTGGCGTTGGCCTGGCTGTTGCAGAACCCCGTGGTTACCGCTGTGCTCAGTGGTCCGCGCACAGCTGAACAGCTCCGTCAGAATCTCAATGCCCTGACGTTGTCCCTTTCAGGCGATACGCTCAAAAGACTGGATACCATCTGGCCGGGACCGGGTGGAGAAGCCCCTGAAGCCTACGCATGGTAACCGTTATCCGTGTTAACAATGACCGGCCTTCGGGTCGGTAAGTACGTTATTTCAGTCAAATTTATTTATCACCTGAAGATGTTGTTCTTTGCTTTAATACTTTGATGTCCGCTCTCGCTCATAGCGGACTTTCTCCCCAAGTGCCGATCCGCCTGGCGCCAGAAGCGGACTATCGTTCGCCTGACCACATAAGCCTCAGTGCGATGAAACAAATACCGAGGCAGGCTGCGCGGGCGGAATGGCGAAGTGACGCTGCATGCGTTTTATCTCCTCTGCCGGTGGTAGGCCAAACAGACGTTTGAATTCTCGATTAAATTGCGATGGGCTTTCATAGCCAACGGCGTAACTCGCGGCGGCGGCGGTGATTTGTTGGCGCACCATCAGCATCCGTGCCTGGTGCAGGCGTACCGATTTCACATACTGCATCGGCGGCATCTGCGTTATCGCTTTGAAATGGCTATGAAAGGTCGGCACGCTCATGCCGGCCCCCATCGCCAGCTGCGTCAGCGTTAACGGCTCCGCGTAAGCGGCATGGATGTGCTGCAACGCTTTACCGATTTTGCCAAACTGGCCCTGCAAGGCCAGAGCGGCACGCATTGCGTTGCCCTGTGCGCCTGTCAGCACGCGAAAATAAAGCTCACGCACCCGCGCCGGGCCGAGGATCGCCGCCTCAAGCGGGTTGGTCAGGACGTCAAGTAAGCGAAGAACGGCCATTTTTACCCTGTCGTCCATCGGGCTCGACATCATGCTTTGCGGTGCGACGGGAGGATGCGGGGCGCCATGCTGTTCAATCTGCAACATCAGTTCAGCGGCAAGCTGAAAATCCAGATGCATATAAATCGCCAGCAGCGGATGTGCTGCCGACGCGTCGGTTTCCATCACAAACGGCACCGGCACCGAAACCGCCAGGTAGTGCTGCTCATCATATAAATAGGTTTGTTGACCGAAATAACCGCGTTTGCTGCCCTGGCAGACAATCACGATCCCCGGATCGTAAAGCACCGGCGTTCTGGCAAGCGGGCGATCGGAACGCAAAATTCGCACATCAGGTAGGGCAGTGAGGTTGTATCCCTCTTGCTCCGCAAGTCTATTCATCAGGGCAATCATGTCGGACATCCCACCACCTCATAAAATCAGGCAAGAAAAAGAGAAGATACGGCCTAAAAATGCGGCAGAGCAGAGAATACCATGCAACCTTCATGGTTCATGGGAGTTCTTTTTATGGCATCTGCAAAAACGATTTTAATCACCGGCGTCAGCAGTGGCTTTGGCCAGGCGCTGGCGCGGGAAGCCCTCGCCGTAGGGCATCGGGTTGTAGGGACGGTGCGCAACAGCGAAGCACTGCAGGCTTTCGGCGCGCTCGATACGCAGCGGGCTTTTGGCTATCTGCTTGATGTCACGGACGTTGAGCGTATTGATGAGGTGGTTGGAGAGATTGAGTCCGCCGTCGGTCCGATAGATGTGCTGGTGAACAATGCCGGTTACGGCCACGAAGGCATTCTGGAAGAGTCCCCGCTTGCAGAGCTGCGCCGCCAGTTTGACGTCAATGTGTTTGGCGCGGTGGCGATGATCAAAGCCGTGCTACCGGGCATGCGCCAGCGCCGTCGCGGCCACATTATCAATATTACCTCAATGGGCAGCTTCATTACCTTGCCCGGTATCAGCTATTACTGTGGCAGCAAATTTGCACTGGAAGGGATATCAGAAACGTTAAGTAAAGAGCTTGACCCGTTCAACATCTACGTGACCGCAGTAGCGCCCGGCTCGTTTCGAACGGACTGGGCCGGGCGTTCAATGGTGCGCAGCCCTCGCCGTCTCCCGGACTATGACGCGTTATTTGAACCTGTTCGTCAGGCGCGTCAGGAAAAAAGCGGTAAGCAACTCGGCGATCCGATTAAGGCGGCTCACGCCATGCTGGCAGTGATTGAGAGCCGGAACCCACCCACGCATCTGTTGTTAGGCAGTGACGCATTAAGTTTGGTGCGGCAAAAGCTCGAGGCGTTAGGTCAGGAAATTGAACAATGGGAGAAACTTACCCGTTCAACGGATGGCTGACCGGTTTCGGGTAGAGAGTGTCGGGGATACTCGAGCATAGCCGCCCAACAGCAAAAAGCCCGCTCAGGTTTCCCTGAGCGGGCTTCTCTAAATATGGCTCCTCTGACTGGACTCGAACCAGTGACATACGGATTAACAGTCCGCCGTTCTACCGACTGAACTACAGAGGAATCGTGTGAACGGGGCGAATAATAGCGAGGCGTCGTCGGCATGTCAAAGGCGGATTACACATTCTGTGACTGTTTGCTTACAGAATGCGCAACCCGTTGAGTTTTTTGGCAGATTTAGCCCTCTGGCGCTCGCTGCAGGCGCAGCTGATAGCGGTAAACGCCGTCGGTGAGCAGGTAATCCCGGTGCACGCTCGGGCTCCAGGAGTCGTCGCCGCCCACCCCCATGTGGAAGCCGTCCAGGTGCAGCCAGGTGCCTGCTTCCGGCTGCAGCAGATGCTGGTGGCTGCAGGCCATCAGCTGTTGCAGGCCGAAGCGGCTGAGCGAGAAGTGGAAGCGGCCGTCGATGCGCCAGCCGCCGTAGCGCAGGCTGCGGGTGTCGCAGCGCAGGCCGTTCTCGCCGGGGAAAATATACGGCGTGTGCAGATCCGCCAGCGGCAGGCGCCAGCGCCCATGCTGCGCGGCCAGGCGGCGATCAGGGTAGTTCTCGTGCGGGCCCAGACCCAGCCATTCCGCCTGCGGCTGCACCGTCGCCAGTTGGCAGTTCAGGCCGATGCGCGCCGGCGGCGGCAGGGCGTCGGCCACCTCGACCTCCACATTCACGCTCACCGCGCCCAGCGCGTCGAACAGCCACTGCTTGCGGCTAATCAGCAAAATCTGCCCGTCCACGCCGAACTGGTGTTCGCTCACCACCCGCACGCCGTTTTGCAGCGCATCCGCCTGCAGCCGCACGCAGTGCTCCTCCAGCCGGTACAGGCCCGCCAGCTTCCAGCGTTCGACCCAGGCGTTGGGATCGATATGGTCCGCCTCGCTGACGCCGATGTCGTTGTCGATCGGCGCGCGCGCAAAGCCGTCGCGCAGCGGCGTCAGCAGCTGCGGCTGCTCATTCTGCCACCACTGCGTCAGGTGGCCGCTGCTGCGCTCGAAGCGCCAACGCTGGTCGCCGTGGGTGAGGGTCAGCCCCTGATCGTCTTCAATCAGCGTGGGCGGCACGCCCTGCGCCGGCGGCGGCGCGGGATGCAGCGCGCGTGGCACCCGCCACTGATCCCAGGCGCAGCGGTGGTGCGCTTCGGACCAGTCGGTGGCCTGCGGTTGCACCACCTCCACGTTCAGCCACAACTCGCCGGGCTGATGCAGCATCGGCAGGCGGTCGAGCAGGGTAAAGCGGGCGCTGCCCTGTGGCGGCAATGTCAGATCGAGGCTGCCGCTGGCGCGCTCCACGCCGTCCAGCTCCAGCCGCCAGTTGAGCTGTTCGTTGTCGGTGTGGCGGAACAGGTAATCGCTGGTGACGGTCAGCGTCAGCGAGGCGGCGTCGAAGGCGAAGCGGAACAGCTGCTGCGCCCGCTGCGCTTCGAACAGCGCCGGGTGCGGGGTGCGATCCGCGAACACCAGCCCGTTCAGGCAGAACTGGCGATCGTTGGGGGTGTCGCCGAAGTCGCCGCCGTAGGCCCAAAATTCCTCGCCGCGCTCGTCACGCTTGATCAGCGCCTGATCGACCCAGTCCCAGACAAAGCCGCCCTGCAGGCGCGGATGTGCATGGAACGCGCGCCAGTAGCGCTCGAAACCGCCGAAACTGTTGCCCATCGCGTGGGCGTATTCGCACAGGATCAGCGGGCGCGGCTCCTCCGGCAGGCCGATCCACTTGCCGATCGCCCATTTGGGCACCGCCGGGAACGGCTGATCCTGATCCACTCGCGCGTACATCGGGCAGATGATGTCGGTGGCGGCGGTGTCGGCGCCGCCGCCTTCATATTGCACCGGGCGGGTCGGATCCTGGCTTTTCACCCAGCAGTACAGCGCGTCGTGGTTCGCGCCGTGGCCGGACTCGTTGCCCAGCGACCAGATAATGATGCAAGGGTGGTTGCGATCGCGCTGCACCATGCGGGTGACGCGCTCGCTCATCGCCGGCAGCCACAGCGGATCGTCAGCCAGGCGGTTCATCGGCTGCATGCCGTGGGTCTCGATATTGGCTTCGTCCACCACGTACAGCCCGTAGCGATCGCACAGCCGATACCACAGCGGGTGGTTGGGATAATGCGAGCAGCGCACCGCGTTGAAGTTGTGCTGCTTCATCAGCAGGATGTCGTGGCGCATCGTCGCTTCGTCCATCACCTGGCCGTGGCGCGGGTGATGCTCGTGGCGGTTAACGCCGCGGATCAGCAGCGGCTGCCCGTTAAGCTTCAACAGCCCGCCGCTGATTTCCACCTGGCGGAAGCCGACGTCATAGGCTTCCACCTCGATAATCTCCCCCTTGGGGGAGAGCAGGGCGACGGTGGCGCGATACAGCGCGGGCGTTTCGGCGCTCCACAGCGCCGGGCGTTCCACCGGCAGGCGCAGCGTGACGCGATCGTCATAGGCGCCGCGTTCGTCCACGATCTCGCCGCCGAGCGGCTGGGTGCGCTCGGCCACCCGTGCACCATCGCGCCACAGCTGCACCTGCACCTGCACCTGCAGCGGGCCGGGCCGGCTGGCGCGCGCCGTCACCACCAGTTCGCCGCGGGTAAAGCCGTCATGCAGCGGGGTGGTGATGCGTACATCGCTCAGGTGCGCGGCGGGTTTGTGCAGCAGGCTGACGTCGCGGAAGATGCCGCTCATGCGCCACATGTCCTGATCTTCGAGATAGCTGCCGTCGCACCAGCGTAGCACCATCACCGCCAGCCGGTTTTCACCCGGCTGCAGCCACGGGCTGAGATCGAACTCCGCCGGCAGGCGGCTGTCCTGCGAATAGCCGACCCAGTGGCCGTTGCACCATAAATAGAACGCCGAGTTGACGCCGTCGAAGATGACGCGCGTCTGGCCGGTGGCCAGCCAGGCCGGATCGACGCTGAAGGCGCGCGAGTAGCAGCCGGTCGGGTTGTCTTCCGGCACGCGTGGCGGATCGACCGGGAACGGGTAGCGCACGTTGGTGTAGATTGGCGCGTCGTAGCCGGCGAGCTGCCAGTTGCCCGGCACCGCCAGCGGGGCGGCGTCCGGCAGATCTTGCTGCAGCCAGCCTTCCGGCGCCGCCTCTGGGCGCGGGAAGTAGCTGAAACGCCACTCGCCGTTCAGTGATCGGCGGCTGGCGCTGGGGGCATCGTCGCGCGCGTCTTCCACCGTGCGCCAGCTGGCGAACGGCGGGTGGGCGTCCAGCCGGCGGTAGTGGGTGCAGGCGGGGTTTTGCCAGTCACGGCGGGCGAGGATCTCGGACAGGGAAGCTAGGGGTTCAGCGGGCATCGGCGATCGTCCAGTCGGCTAGGTGATGCTCACCAAGATGCTGACCGGCGCATAAAAAGTAAAGCGGTTACACGCAACCTTGCAAGGGCGATCAAATAACCGCTAATGCGGCTCGCCGGCGCGGTAGATCCGCTGTGGGCGGCCAACCTTGCCGTAAATGATCTCGGCGCGCAGCTGCTGCGCGGCGGTGCAAAACTCCAGATAACGGCGCGCGGTGGTGCGGCTGAGCCCCATTTTTTGCGCAACGCTTTCAGCGGTGTGGCGCGCGGCGGGCTCGGCGAACAGCGCGCGGACCTTGCCCAGCGTCAGCTCGTCGATGCCGGCGGGCAACGCCGCCTGCTGTTCGCCGCGGGCGTAGGTGTTGAACATCTCGTCAATGCGGCGCTGGTTGAGACGCGCTTTGTCCTTCAGCGCTTCGCGGCGCTGGCTGAAGCGCTGCAGCGTCTGGCTCAGCCGGTCATAGGCCAGCGGTTTGATCAGGTAGTCGAACACGCCGTAGCGCAACGCCTCGGCCACGGTAGCCATGTCGCTGGCGGCGGTGATGAACACGATGCCGCCACGATAGCCGCTCAGCGTCAGTTCGCGCAGCAGGGTGATGCCCTGGCCGTCGGGCAGAAAGTTGTCCAGCAGGATCAGGTCCGGCTTGAAGCGTTCGGTCATGGCGCGCGCCTGCGCCAGCGTGCCGGCCAGCCAAATCTGGCGGCAGCCGCCGTTCTGGCGGATAAACTCCGCGTGCATCTCCGCCAGCGGCGTTTCGTCTTCAACGATCAGGATGTTCAGCCATTCCATAATGAAACCTACTATTGCAATCAAGATGCTAAATGAATGTAAGTGAATTGCGGCGCCAAATAAAGATTATCTCAATAATAAACACCATAAGATTAATTAAGCAAATAAAGAACATTAAATAACTTATTAACCGGGATCGGTTTGTGAAATAGGTCAATAATCCGCGTTTTTTTTCTGCTTACCATGGGTTTATTGAACGAGAGGGTGATTTTATCTTCATGGTTTTTAAGGTTTTAATTGCCATTTATGATGTTAATTAAAATGCATTTTTGTATTTCATTTGTTGTTTGCCAGTTAACCCAGAGAGCGTGTTATGTTAGGCGATGCCGTATTTAATCGGGTAAAGCGATCGGATCATAAAGCGATTTCAGAAATAAGCGCCTTCTTGCGCAGTAACGATCTGAATATCGATACCACGGTTGAAATATTTATTACCGTTACCCAGCACGACAAATTGGTCGCCTGCGGCGGCATCGCCGACAATATTATCAAATGCGTCGCCATCAGCCCGCTGATGCGCGGCGAAGGCTTGGCGCTGGCGCTGGCGACCGAGCTGGTGAACCTGGCCTATGAGCGCCATCACACCCAGCTGTTTATCTACACCAAGGTGCAGAACGAGCCGCTGTTTCGCCAGTGCGGTTTCTACCCGATTGCCACCGTGCCGGGCATCGTGGTGCTGATGGAAAACAGCCCGTGCCGCCTGAAACGCTACGCCGCCCAACTGGCGAGCCAACGTCGGCCGGGCGACACCATCGGCAGCATCGTGATGAACGCCAACCCCTTTACCCGCGGGCACCAGTATCTGGTGCGTCAGGCGGCCAAGCGCTGCGACTGGCTGCACCTGTTTCTGGTGAAGGAAAATACCTCGCGCTTCAGCTATGAAGACCGGCGCCGGCTGGTGCTGGCCGGCACTGCCGACATCCCCAACCTCACGGTACACGAAGGCTCGCAGTACGTGATCTCGCGCGCCACCTTCCCCTGTTACTTCATCAAGGACCAGGGCGTGGCCGACGACTGTTACACCGAAATCGATCTGAAGATCTTCCGCCAGTATCTGGCGCCCGCGCTGGGCATTACGCACCGCTTCGTCGGCAACGAGCCGTTCTGCGCGGTGACCGCGAAATACAACCGCGACATGCGCTACTGGCTGGAAACGCCGGCGCTGCCCAGCCCGCCGATCGCGCTGGTGGAAATCGAGCGTTTGCAATATCAGGGCACGGCGATCTCCGCCTCCTGGGTGCGCAAGCTGCTGGCGGCGGGGGACTTCCACGCTGCCGCGCCGCTGGTGCCGCCGGACACCCTGTACTACCTGCAGGATCTGCAAACGCAGCGCCGGGCCAAGGCGGCCCCGCATCCTTTTGAGTCCGCACAATCAGGTGAATGATGAAAATTATCCGAGAAGCAATGGCCGGCACGCTGGAATCCAGCGATGTCATGGTGCGCATCGCGCCCGCCGAGGGGCCGCAGCACGATCTGCTGATCGCCAGCAGCGTGGAAAAACAGTTCGGCGCGGCGATCCGTCGCACCCTGCTGGAAGTGCTGCAGCGTTATGAGGTGGAGCCGGTGCAGGTGATCGTCGACGACAAAGGGGCGCTGGACTGCGTGCTGCGCGCCCGGCTGGAAACCGCGCTGATGCGCGCCTGCGAGGGTGGCCAACTGCCGTGGGAGGCGAAAGATGAAAACGCTGAATAAAACCCGGCTGCGCCGCAGCATGTTGTTCGTCCCCGGCGCCAACGCGGCGATGGTCAGCAACGCCTTTATCTATCAGGCCGATGCGCTGATGTTCGACCTGGAAGACTCGGTGATCCTGCGTGAAAAAGACGCGGCGCGCCGGCTGGTGTACCACGCGCTGCAGCACCCGCTGTACCAGGAGGTGGAAACCATCGTGCGCGTCAATGCGCTCGACTCCGCCTACGGCCTGGCGGATTTGCAGGCGGTGGTGCGCGGCGGCGCGGATATCGTGCGCCTGCCGAAGACCGACAGCGCGCAGGACGTTATCGACATGGAGCGCGAGATCGCCGTCATCGAAGCGGCCTGCGGCCGGCCGGTCGGCAGCACCGGGCTGCTGGCGGCGATCGAATCGGCGCAGGGCATCACCAACGCGGTGGCGATCGCGCACGCTTCGCCGCGTCTTATCGGCATCGCGCTGGGGGCGGAAGACTATGTACGCAATCTGCGCACCGAACGCTCGCCGGAAGGCATCGAGCTGCTGTTCGCCCGCTGCTCGCTGCTGCAGGCGGCGCGCGCCGCCGGCATTCAGGCGTTCGACACCGTCTACTCCGACGCCAACAACGAGGCCGGTTTCCTGCAGGAGGCGGCGCTGATCAAACAGCTCGGCTTCGACGGCAAATCGCTGATCAACCCGCGCCAGATTGAGCTGCTGCACAACCTGTACGCGCCGACCGCCAAAGAGGTGGCGCACGCGCAGCGGGTGGTGGACGCCGCCGAAGCGGCGGAGCGGGAGGGGCGCGGCGTGGTGTCGCTGAACGGAAAAATGGTCGACAGCCCGGTGATTGAACGCGCCCGGCTGGTGCTGGAGCGCGCCGCGCTGTCCGGCTTACGGGAAGAACCGGCGCAGCACGGGGAGGAAGCATGATGAACCGCCAACAACGATTGATGACCTTCGCCAACCCGGCGGATCTGCCGGGCTATCAGGACGTTTCCAAAGCCAACCTGCAGGCGCGCAAACCGCGCGATCTCAAGCTGTGCGACTCCTTGCAGGAAGCGGTGCGCCGCAGCGGGCTGCAGGACGGCATGACCATTTCCTTCCACCATGCGTTTCGCGGTGGTGATTTGACGCTCAATCAGGTGATGGAGACGCTGGCGGCGATGGGGTTCCGCAACCTGACGCTGGCCTCCAGCTCGCTGACCGATTGCCACGCGCCGTTGGTTGAACACATTCGCCACGGCGTGGTGAGCCGCATTTACACTTCCGGGCTGCGCGGCCCGCTGGCGGACGCCGTTTCACGCGGGCTGCTGGCGGAGCCGGTGCAAATTCACTCGCACGGCGGCCGGGTCAACCTGATCGAATCCGGCGAGCTGAAGATAGACGTGGCCTTCCTCGGCGTGCCGGCCTGCGATGAGTTCGGCAACGCCAACGGCTACAGCGGTGAAGCCTGCTGCGGCTCGCTCGGCTATGCGCGGGTGGACGCCGAGGCGGCGGGCACCGTGGTGCTGCTGACCGAGCAGCTGGTGCCGTATCCGCATCATCCCGCCAGCCTGGCGCAGGATCGGGTGGATCTGATCGTGCAGTTGGAGCGGGTGGGCGACGCCGACAAGATCGGCGCTGACGCCACGCGCATGACCTCGAACCCGCGCGAGCTGCTGATCGCCCGCCGCGCCGCCGAGGTGATCGCCGGTTCCGGCTACTTCACCGAAGGCTTCTCGCTGCAAACCGGCACCGGCGGCGCCTCGCTGGCGGTGACCCGGTTCCTGGAGGACAAGATGCGCGCCCGCGGCATTCGCGCCGCGTTCGCCCTCGGTGGCATCACCTCGACCATGGTGGATCTGCATGAGAAAGGGCTGATCGGCAAGCTGCTGGACGTGCAGAGCTTCGATCGGGCGGCGGCGACCTCGCTGGCGCGCAACCCGCGCCATATCGAAATCAGCGCCAACCAGTACGCCAACTTCAGCTCCAAGGGCGCCTCGGTCGATCGGCTCGACGTGGTGGTGCTGAGCGCGCTGGAAATCGACACCGGCTTCAACGTTAACGTGCTGACCGGCTCCGACGGCGTGCTGCGCGGCGCGTCCGGCGGCCACTGCGACACCGCCGCCGCCGCGCGGCTGGCGATCATCGTCGCGCCGCTGGTGCGCGGGCGCATCCCGACGCTGGTGGAGCAGGTGACTACCTGCGTCACGCCGGGCTCCAGCATCGACATTCTGGTGACCGACCACGGCATCGCCGTCAACCCGGCGCGGCCGGAGCTGGCGCAGCGCCTGCGGGAGGCCGGGCTCGAGGTGGTGAGCATCGACTGGCTGCGCGCCCGCGCGCTGCAGCTGACCGGTGAACCGCAGCCGATCGCCTTTACCGACAAGGTGGTGGCGGTGGTGCGCTACCGCGACGGTTCGGTGATCGACGTGGTGCATCAGGTGGCGGAGTAAGCGATGGCCGCCGTCGATCCTCAACTGGCCGCCGAACGCGCGGTCAGCCTGCCGGAGCTGCTCACCAGCCGCGAATGCCGTCAGGCGCGCCAGCAGGCGTGGCTGGCGCAGCACCAGTGCACGCTGCTGGTGCTGACGCTGGTCGTCCCCGGCCCGGTGAAGGACAGCGCGCTGACGCGCGGCATCTTCAACCTCGGGTGGGCGGCGCTGCTGCGGCTGTGCGCCGAGCAGGGCTGGCCCAGCCCGCAGGCCGAAGCACTGGCGCTCTCCACCGGCTGCGAAGGTTTTGTCGCGCTGCGCGCCGATGCCCAGCGGGTGAAGGACTGTGCCATGCAGCTGGAGGTGAGCCGCCCGATCGGCCGGCTGTGGGATATCGACGTGCTGGATACGCAGGGGCGCATTTTGTCGCGCCGCGATATCGGCCTGCCGGAACGGCGCTGCCTGCTGTGCGGCCAACCGGCCAAGATCTGCGCCCGCCAGCGGCGGCACAGCAGCGAGCAGCTGCTGCATGAAATGGAAAGGATGTTCAACGATGCGATCTCTGCCGATTAACCTGCCCGCCCGCCGTGCCGAACCGGCCTGCGACTTCGCCCGCGCCGCCTTTCGCGCGCTGCTGGTGGAAGTCAACCTCACGCCCAAGCCGGGGCTGGTGGATCGCCATAACACCGGCGCCCACCGCGATATGGATCTCGGGCATTTTTACCGTAGCGCCCGCGCTATCGGTGTGTGGCTGCCGCGCTTTATCCAGCGCGGGCGCGAAGACGCGGCTCTGCCGGCAGAACAGCAGCTGGCGCGGCTGCGGCCGCTCGGCCTGGCCTGCGAAAACCAGATGTTTCGCGCCACCGGCGGCATTAACACCCACAAGGGCAGCGTGTTTTCGCTCGGGTTGCTGTGCGCCGCCTTCGGCCGCCTGCAGCAGCAGGGGCGCGCCATCGGCGCAGCGGCGCTGTGCGCCGAAACGGCGGCGATGTGCCGAGGATTGGTGGACCGCGAGCTGCGGCGCAACAACGCCGGGCAGACCGCCGGCCAGCGGCTGTTCGCGGCCTACGGCCTCAGCGGCGCGCGCGGCGAGGCGGAGGCCGGTTTTCGGCTGGTGCTGGATGGCGCGCTGCCGCTGTATCGGCAACGGTTGGCCGCCGACGGCGACGAACAGCGGGCGCTGCTGGACAGTCTGCTGTGGCTGATGGCCCACAACGGTGACACCAACGTCGCCTCGCGCGGCGGCCTGCAAGGGCTGCGCTGGCTGCGGCGCCGGGCGGCGTTGCTGCTGGCGCAGGGCGGCTCGGCCGGGGAGGCGGGCCTGGCGCGCCTGCGGCGCTTCGATGCCGACTGCATTGCCCGCAACCTCAGCCCCGGCGGCAGCGCCGACCTGTTGATAGTGACCTGGCTGCTGGCGCAGCTGGGTGCCCAAGAATAATAACCAAGCCTTCAGGAGAGTCCCTATGTCCCAAACCCAGGAAAAGATCTGGAAAGCGATAGCGCCGCTGGCGGTGCTCGCGATCCTGTTATTGATACCGGTGCCCGACGGCATGCCGCCGCAGGCGTGGCACTACTTCGCCATCTTCGTGGCGATGATCGTCGGCATGATTCTGGAGCCGATCCCGGCCACCGCCATCAGTTTTATCGCGGTGACCGTCAGCGTGCTGAGCGCCAACTGGGTGCTGTTCGGCGCGCAGGAACTGGCGGAGCCGGGCTTCAAAGCCGGTAAAGAGGCGCTGAAATGGGGGCTGGCGGGCTTCTCCAGTACCACCGTCTGGCTGGTGTTCGGCGCCTTTATTTTTGCGCTGGGCTACGAGGCCACCGGGCTGGGGCGGCGCATCGCGCTGTTCCTGGTGAAATTCATGGGCAAGCGCACGCTGACGCTGGGCTATGCGGTGGTGATCATCGATATCCTGCTGGCGCCGTTCACGCCGTCCAACACCGCGCGCACCGGCGGCACGGTGTTCCCGGTGGTGAAAAACCTGCCGCCGCTGTTCGATTCCTTCCCTAACGATCCCTCCTCGCGCCGCATTGGCGGCTACCTGATGTGGATGATGGTGGTCGGCACCAGCATCAGCTCCTCGATGTTCGTCACCGGCGCCGCGCCGAACGTGCTGGGCATCGAGTTCGTCGGCAAGATCGCCGGGGTGCACATCAG
This sequence comes from Serratia sp. Z4, assembly GCF_009900725.1. NCBI lineage: Bacteria > Pseudomonadati > Pseudomonadota > Gammaproteobacteria > Enterobacterales > Yersiniaceae > Serratia > Serratia sp. Z4. The sequence goes on along the minus strand of NZ_JAAABD010000002.1, from coordinate 849,407 downwards.
CTGGATGCAGTGGTTCCTGGCGTTCCTGCCGGTCGGCCTGCTGCTGCTGATCATCGCGCCGCTGATCTCCTACTATCTGTACAAGCCGGGTGTGACCCACAGCAGCGAAGTGGCCGCCTGGGCGGATACCGCGCTGGGGGAAATGGGCAAGCTGACGCGCAAGGAATACACCCTGATCGGCCTGGTGCTGCTCAGCCTGTGCCTGTGGGTGTTCGGCGGCAAGGTGCTGGACGCCACCGCGGTGTGCCTGTTGGCGGTGTCGCTGATGCTGGCGCTGCACGTGGTGTCGTGGAAAGAAATCACCAAATATTCCAGCGCCTGGAATACGCTGGTTAACCTGGCGACGCTGGTGGTGATGGCCAACGGCCTGACGCGCTCCGGCTTTATCGACTGGTTCGCCCAGACCATGAGCACCCATCTGGACGGCTTCTCGCCGAACATGACGGTGGTGGCGCTGGTGCTGGTGTTCTACTTCGCCCACTACCTGTTCGCCAGCCTGTCGGCGCACACCGCCACCATGCTGCCGGTGATCCTGGCGGTCGGCAAAGGGTTGCCGGGCGTGCCGATGGAGCAGCTGTCGATGCTGCTGGTGCTGTCGATCGGCATCATGGGCGTGCTGACGCCGTACGCCACCGGGCCGGGGGTGATTATCTACGGCTGCGGCTATGTGAAGTCGAAAGACTACTGGCGCCTGGGCGGCATTCTCGGCGTGGTGTACATCGCCGCGCTGCTGCTGATCGGCTGGCCGATCATGAGCCTGTGGTACTGAGTTGAACTACAGCGGCCGCCGCCCGGTGGCCGCTGGTACGATCTTTTCCCGTGAACCCTGTCACACACTTGTCACACTAACCCCGCCATCATACTCAGGCAAACGCTAACACCTTAAAAATAATCATTTTCCGGGAGCCTCTGCGGATGAGAAAAAAAACGTTATTGCTGTGCCTGCCTTTGTTATTCACCGGGAACGCGCTGGCGGAAGCCGGCGGTTATCAACTGGAACAGGTGCTGGTGATGAGCCGCCATAACCTGCGCGCGCCGCTGGCCAACAACGGCAGCGTGCTGGCGCAGTCCACGCCGAAGGCCTGGCCGGCCTGGGAAACGCCGGGCGGCCAGCTGACCACCAAGGGCGGGGTGCTGGAAGTGTACATGGGGCACTACTTCAACGCCTGGCTGAAGCAGACCGGCCTGTTGCCGCAAGAGGGCTGCCCGACCGCCGGCAGTGTGTACGTCTACGCCAACAGCCTGCAGCGCACGGTGGCCACCGCGCAGTTCTTCAGCAACGGCGCGTTCCCGGGCTGCGACGTCAGCGTGCACCATCAGGACAAGATGGGCGAGATGGATCCGACCTTCAACCCGATCATCACCGACACCGGCGAAGCCTTCAACCAGCAGGCGCTGGCGGCGATGAACGCCGCGCTGGGATCGCTGAAGCTGGACGCCTCTTATCAACAGCTGGCGAAGATCATCGATTACAAGGATTCCGCCGCCTGCAAGACCGACAAACACTGCGATCTGACCAAAGAAGCCAGCGTGATGAGCGCGGTGCCGGGCAAAGAGCCGGGCGTCTCCGGCCCGCTGCGGGTGGGCAACTCGCTGGTGGACGCCTTTATGCTGCAGTACTACGAAGGTTTCTCGATGAAAGAGGTGGCCTGGGGCAAAATCGCTACCCCGCATCAGTGGAAACAGCTGGCGCAGCTGAAAGACGGCTATCAGGATTCGCTGTTCACCTCGCCGGTGGTGGCGCAAAACGTCGCCAAACCGCTGCTGACTTATATCAACAACGCGCTGCTCGGCGAGCGCAAACCGGACGCGCCGAAGCTGACGGTGCTGGTCGGCCACGACTCCAATATCGCCTCGCTGCTGTCGGCCATGCAGTTCCAGCCGTATCAGCTGCCGCAGCAGTATGAGAAAACGCCGATCGGCGGCAAGCTGGTGTTCCAGCGCTGGCGCGACGCGCAGAACAGCCGTGAATTGCTGAAGATCGAGTACGTCTATCAGTCCACCGAACAGCTGCGCAAGGCGACGCCGCTGACGCTGCAAACCCCGCCGCAGCGCGTGACGCTGGCGCTGAAAGGCTGCCCGATCGATAAAGACGGTTTCTGCGCCTGGAGCGATTTCGAGAAGACCATGAAGGGCATCTTGTAATACTGAGCCTCTCTTCCGACCGCGGGGGAGAGGCATTTTCCCCACTTCGTCCAACGCGCCGCCGCGCGGGACTTAACGCCATTTATTTTGCCCAGGGTCATTGTTGCAGGCCGTTTCGGGGGCTAACATCATCAGCCTGCCTGCTTATCATGGATACCGCCGTTGCCCACTTTTATCCGCAATATCGAATTTTTCACGCCGGACGGTTATCCGGGCCAGGTGGCGCGCTGCCATTTTGCGCTGGCGGATTACCGCGACGAGAGTTATCCCGAGGCAGGTTTTACGTTGCCGGACCATCTGGCGCGCGCGGTGCCGAAACGCCGCGCGGAGTATTTGGCCGGGCGTGTTCTGGCGCGCCAGCTGCTGGCGCCACTCGGTTTCGCCGATTTCACCCTGGCGCGCGGCGAAGACCGCGCGCCGCAGTGGCCGCCGGGCATTGCCGGGGCGTTGAGCCATAATTCGCATACCGCGCTGTGCGCCGTGCACCGCGAGAGCGGGCTGGGCGGCGTTGGGCTGGACGTGGAGACGTTGCTGTCCGTGGAGCGAGCTGAGGAGCTGTGGGGGGCGATCGTTTCACCGGCGGAGCGCGAGGCGTTGCTGGGCGAAACGCTGCCGTTCAACGCGCTGCTGACGCTGACGTTTTCCGCCAAAGAGAGCCTGTTTAAGGCGCTGTATCCGCAGGTGCGTTGTTACTTCGATTTTCTTGATGCGCGCATGACGGCCGTGGATGTGCAGCGGCAGACGTTCGTATTAGAGCTGCTTAAGACATTGACGCCGCATTGCGCCGCCGGGCGCCGGTTCAGCGGGCATTTTTGGCGTGAAGGTGACGACGTCACGACCTTTATTTTTTGCTAAAATACAATAATAACAATGTGTTATTTCTTTCCGTGCCGTAACGCGGATTTGACGCAGCGGGCGGAAAGATTCATTCATCGGAGATTGACCCACGGTGGGGAACCGGTGTAATTTACCATCCCTTTACAGCTAATGATAACTATTCGCATAAACATTATCATTGGTGAGGCGCAACAAAGGAGTGGTCTTGTGGCGACACTGACGACAGAAAACCAAACCTTCCCCGGGTTTGCGTACGCCGAACAATCGACCTTTTTGTACCGGTCCGAATTCCGTTCCCTCTCCGCCAGCGGCGTGTTCGAGCGCATTGAGACGCCGGCGTTCGGCGGCGAGCAGGAAGACAGCGCGCTGGCGCAGCATATCCGCCAGGCGTTGGCGCGCGCCAAAGCCGCCGGCCAGGCGGCACCGGTGGTGGTGGGCGCCATTCCGTTCGATACGCGCCGGCCTTCCAGCCTGTACGTGCCTGAAAACTGCCAGTTTGTCGCCAACGACAGCTTTACCCGCGCCGCGCGCCCGATGCTGCAACAGCCGCATCGCCTGGTCGCCTGCACCAGCATTCCGGACGAGCCGCGCTTCAAGCACGCGGTGGCGGAAGCGGTCAGCCGCTTCAAACAAGGCAAGCTGGACAAGGCGGTGCTGTCGCGCATCCTCGACATCGAGCTGGAGCAGCCGGTGGCGGGCCACCAAATCCTCAATAACCTGATGGTGCAGAACCCGACCGGATACCACTTCTCCCTGCCGCTGGCCGATGGCGGCGTGCTGCTCGGCGCCAGCCCGGAGCTGCTGATCCGCAAGCAGGGCGGCGAGATCCACACCAATCCGCTGGCGGGGTCGGCGCGCCGTCAGGACGATGCGCGACAGGATCGCCTCGGCAGCGAGCGCCTGATGCGCTCGACCAAAGACAAATACGAACACAAACTGGTGATCGACGACATTCGTCGGCGCCTGGCGCCGCTGTGCGCCAGCCTGAGCGTGCCGAGCGGCCCGTCGCTGCTCAGCACCGGCACCATGTGGCACCTGTCCACCCGCATTCGCGGCGAGTTGCTGAATCCGGCGCTCAACGTGATGCAGCTGGCCTGCCTGCTGCATCCGACGCCGGCGCTGTGCGGCTTCCCGACCGAGAGCGCCCGCCAGCTGATCGCCGATCTGGAGCCGCACGATCGCGGCTTGTTCAGCGGCATCGTCGGCTGGTGCGACGCCAACGGCGACGGCGAGTGGGCGATCGTCATCCGCAGCGGCCTGCTGCGCGGCAACCGGGTGCGGCTGTTCGCCGGCGCGGGGATCGTCGCCGCCTCGACGCCGCAGTCCGAGTGGATGGAAACCGCCGCCAAACTGGGCACCATGCTCAACGCTTTCGGCCTGAACAGCGGCGCGCTGTAGGGCCACTTTGCGGCGCAGCACGCCGCATCATATGCTTTTCGCAGGAGACAACGATGAACAACAACATGACCCGGCTGTGCGCCCGGATGGCGGTGCGCGCATGAGCATTCAGATGGATTTCACCGGCAAACGCGTGTGGGTGACCGGCGCGGCGCGCGGCATCGGCGAGCAGATCGCCCGGCATTTTTTGACGCAGGGCGCCGAGGTGGTGGGGTTTGACCGCGAGTTCGCCAACCCGGATCTGCCTTACCCTTGCGTGACGCTGGACATCAGCCGGCCGGAGCAGGTGGAGGCGGTGTGCCGCCAACAGCTGGCGGAAAACCCGCGACTGGACGTGTTGGTCAATGCCGCCGGCATTCTGCGCATGGGCAATACTGAAGATCTGAGCGTGGATGACTGGCACCAGTGCATCAACGTCAACGCCTCGGGGGCGTTTTACCTGTTCCGCGCCGTGCTGCCGCACTTCAAGGCGCAGCGCAGCGGCGCGATCGTCAGCATCGGCTCCAACGCCGCGCACGTGCCGCGCGCGCAGATGGCGGCCTACTGCGCCTCCAAGGCGGCGCTGACCAGCCTGAACCACTGCGTGGGGCTGGAGATGGCGCCGTTCGGCGTGCGCTGCAATCTGGTGTCGCCGGGCTCGACCGACACGCCGATGCAGCGCGGCATGTGGCAGACCGACGATGCACAGCAGCGCACCATCGCCGGCTTCCCCGAGCTGTTCAAACTGGGGATCCCGCTGGGTAAAATCGCCCGCCCGGACGAGATCGCCAACGCGGTGTTGTTCCTGGCCTCCGACTTGGCCAGCCACATCACCATGCAGGATATCGTGATCGACGGCGGCGCCACGCTGGCCGCCTGAGTCAGACCCGCTGGCGGCGCAGCAGGTGTTGCGCACCTTCCGCCGCCAGCAGCAGCACCGCCAGCCAGATCGCCAGATAGGTTGGCCACTCGCTTTGGCTGATGCTCTCGCCGAGCAGCAGCGCGACGATCACCAGCAGCACCGGTTCCACATAGCTCAGCAGGCCGAACAGGCTGAACGGCAGCAGGCGGCTGGCGAGGATGTAGCACACCAATGCCACGGCGCTGATGACGCCGAGCAGCGGAATGCGCCAATACAGCTCGGCATTGCTCTGCAACGCCGCGGCGCCACCGTCGCCGAAGGCGAACCAGGCCGCAGCCGGCAGCATCAGCGCCAGCTCGCACCACAGCCCGCCGAGATTGTCGGTGCCGAAACGCCGCCGCAAAATAAAGTAGAGCGGATAACCCAGCGCCACCACCAGCGTCGGCCACGACACGCCACCCGCCTGATACAGCTCATTGCCCACCCCCACCATGGCGCATGCCACCGCCAGTTTTTGCAGCAGCGACAGCCGATCGCGATAGATCAGGCGCCCCGCCAGCACCATGGTCAGCGGCAGCAGAAAATAGCCGAGCGACACGTCGAGCGCCTTGCCGTGCAGCGGCGCCCACAGGAACAGCCACAGCTGCACCCCCAGCAGCGCCGAGGTGAGCAGCAGGCCCAGCAGACGCGGCGGCCGTTGGCCGATCCAGGCCAGCGTGTCGCCCACCTTGCGCCAATCGCCGGACAGCGCCATGAACAGCGTCAGGAACGGCAGCGTCAGCAGCGTGCGCCAGCCGTAGACCTGCTCGCCGTTCAGCGGGGTGAGGGTAGAGGTGAAGTAATACATCGCGCCGAACAAGATGGAGGCGACGACTGAAAGAGTGATGCCCTTAATCACACGCATTCCTGGTGAGTGATTGATTTTATGGCGGCTACTGTAGAGAAATTTGCCGCCAACAACAATGGCGCCGCCGGGCGCTGGACAATCGGCGGCGGCGGGTTACAATGGATACTGTGTATTCATACAGGCTTTGGCGATGACAATCGATCTTTTTGAAGACGCGCTGCCGCCGCCGTGGCGCGAAGAGATCGCCCCCGGCGCGGTGGTGATGCACGGCTTCGTGCGCGATCACGGGCCGGCACTGCTGGCGGCGGTGCAGGGCGTGGTGGCCCAGGTGCCGTGGCGGCATTTGACCACCCCCGGCGGGCACGTGATGTCGGTGGCGATGAGCTGGTGCGGCAACGGCTGGACCAGCGACAGCCGGGGCTACCGCTATTCGGAACGCGACGCGCGCAGCGGCAAACGCTGGCCGGCCATTCCCCCCATCCTGATGGCGCTGGCGGACGAAGCTGCGCAGCAGGCGGGCTTCGGCCCCTTCGTGCCGGATTCCTGCCTGATGAACCGTTACGATCCGGGCAGCAAGCTGTCGCTGCATCAGGATAAAGACGAACACGACTTCGGCGCGCCGATCGTCTCGGTGTCGCTCGGGCTGCCGGCGGTGTTTCAGTTCGGTGGCCTGCAGCGCGGCGACCGGGCGCGGCGCATTCCGCTGGCGCACGGCGATGTGGTGGTGTGGGGCGGCCCATCTCGGCTCTGTTTTCACGGCATCCTGCCGGTCAAGGAAGGCTACCACTCGCTGGTGGGGCCGCACCGCATCAACATCACGCTACGCAAGGCGCTTTAGCTGCGGCTCCTGCGCCAGGCAGGCGACGAGATAGTCGATAAACACCCGCAGTTTGGGCGGCAGATACTGGTTGGGCGCGTAGAGCAACCACAGGCCGCCGTGATAGCTGCTGAGAAAATCCCATTCCGGCAACACCTGCACGATCTCGCCGTCGTCGAGCGCCTGGCGGGCGGTAAAGTACGGCAGGCTGCCGATGCCGATATGGCGTTTCACCGCGTCCAGCCGCACGCCGGTGTGGTTGGCGGCGTAGCGGCCGCGCACGTTGACCGTCACCGTTTTGCCGCTGCGGCGGAATTTCCATTGTGCGTCGCTCGGCGTTTCCCCCAGATAGATGCAGCTGTGCGCCGCCAGATCGTGCGGATGCTGCGGTGTGCCGTGCTGCGCCAGGTAGTGCGGCGTGGCGCACAGCAGATGGTCTATTCTCATCAACTGGCGGCCGATCAACCCGGGCGAGGGGCGATCGGTAATGCGCAGCGCCAGATCGACCCGATCGTCTATCAAATCCATGTAGCGATCTTCCAGCCGCAGCCTCACGTCCACCTTCGGGTAGCGGCGCAGGAACTCCGGCATGTGCGGATGCAGCACGAAGCGGCCCACCGCTTTGGGTACGCTGACGCTGACCAGCCCTTCGGGCTCCGCGGCGCCGCGCCCGCCGATCGCCATGACCGCGTCGGCCGCCGCCAGCAGGGTGCGGCAGTGCGCAAACACCTCTTCACCGCTTTCGCTCAGCCGCAGTTTGCGGGTGGTGCGGTGCAGCAGCTGCAGCGTCAACGCCTGTTCGAGCTTCGCCACGCTGCGGCTGACGGCGGAAGGCGAAGCGCCCAGCTTGCGGGCGGCGGCGGAAAAGCTGCCGCTCTCTACCACCTGAACGAAAACGGCCATTTCGGCTAACAGCGTGTAAGAAAGATTTGTGCTCATGACGCAAAAGTCCATTGTGATGGCGGCGGATTATCCTCCGATTATGGCATGAATATAATGGCTCTCCGAACCGAGGAGAAAAAAAATGATGACCGAGCGACGTTATTACTACAGCGACGATTTACAGGGCCAGGCGCGGGTGTTGAGCTGTGCGCCGGCCGAGGCGGGCGCTTACGCCGTGGAACTGGACGCCACGCTGTTCCACCCGCAGGGCGGCGGCCAACCTTCCGATGTGGGGTCGTTAGGCGACGTTACCGTGCTGCGGGTGCAGCAGCAGGGGGATACCGTGGTGCACTTTACCGCCGCGCCGCTGCCGAACGGGCCGGTGACGATGCAAATCGATGAAGCGCAGCGTCGGCTGCACGCCCGCTGGCACTCCGCTGGGCATCTGATCGGCTGGTTGGGCGAAACCCGGGGCTGGCGGCCGGTCAAGGCGCATCATTGGCCGGGGGAAGGGCGCATCACTTTCGCGCCGGGAGCGGATGCGCAGACGATAGAAGCGGACTTTTTGCAGGCGGAGCTGATGCGTTTGATCGCCGCCGATCTGCCGCGCCGCCAGCAGGCGGTGGACGGCCTGCGCCAGGTCGGCTTCGGCGAGCTGCCCGCCTACGGCTGTGGCGGCACCCATGTCGCCGCGCTGGGCGAGGTGGGCGCGATCGCGATTACCGGCCTAAAGATGAAGAAAGGGCAATTGAACGTGCAATATGAGCTGGGTGAATAAGGGGGCGGTTCAGCGCCCGGCCTGCCGCAGCTGGGTGCAGAATGCGCATTGGCATCCCGCCACCGGCACCGCCGCGCAGCTGCCGATGCTCACCGGCTGGGCGTCCATGGCGTGAAAGCCGTAAAACAGATTTTCGATGTTTTGTTCCGCCACCCGCGCCTGCTCCGGGCGCGGTTCGGGCACTTTCGACTGAAACGCTGCGGCCTTGCCGGCCAGCAGGCTGAGAAACAACAGCGACAGCTGGATTTTCATCGTCGTCTTCCTTTGGCTGAGGTTTTGATACTTTATAACAGATTGCATTCGCCGCCAAGCGACGCGTCTTGTGCGATTTACACCATTGGTTAGCGAAATTAGTTCGTTCAATTCCCCGCCGATTTGGTTTGTTATCTAACCCATAACTTTCAGAAATAATATGGGTGCGGCACTAATGTTTAATTTTTCTTTCAAGGTATTAACCGGTGGAATAGCGGTGGCGTTAGGAGGGGCGGCGGCGATGAGCCCGGCGTTGGCGGCGGTGCAGGGCGGCACGCTGATCTACCTCGAACAACAGGCTCACACCAATCTTTATCCGCCTTCCGGCGGGTTTTACCCCAACGGCGGTATTCTCAATCAGATCACCGACAAGCTGACTTACCAGAACCCCAAGACGCTGGAGATTGAACCCTGGATCGCCGAGTCCTGGAGCAGCAACGCCGACAAAACCGAATACACTTTCAAGCTGCGCCCCGGCGTGACTTTCTCCGACGGCACGCCACTGGACGCCAACGCGGTGGCGAAGAACTTCGACACCTACGGGCTGGGCAACAAGGAGAAACGCCTGCCGGTTTCCGAGGTGATCAATAACTACCAGCGCAGTGAAGTGGTGGATCCGCTGACGGTTAAATTCCATTTCACGCGATCGTCGCCGGGTTTCCTGCAGGGCACCGCCACTATCGGCTCCGGGTTGGTATCGCTCAGCACGCTGAACCGCAGCTACGACGAACTGGGCGATGCGCGCCATATCATCGGTTCCGGTCCGTTTGTGGTCAGCGGCGAAACGCTGGGGCGTGAGGTCGAGCTTAGCGCCCGTAAGGATTATGACTGGGGGCCGGTCAAATCGCCCCAACAAGGGCGAGCCAATCTGGACGGCATCAAGGTGATCGTCACCGGCGAGGACAGCGTGCGCATCGGTGCGCTGCAGGCCGGGCAGGCGGATTTTATCCGCCAGATCCAGGCCTATGACGAGAAGCAAACGCAGGATCAGGGCTTTATCATTTATGCCGCACCGACGCGCGGCGTCAACGACAGCATCGCTTTCCGGCCGGATAACCCGCTGGTGGCCGATCTGCGCGTGCGTCAAGCGCTGCTGCATGCCACCGACAGCAAGCAGATCGTCGATACGCTGTTCTCCGCCAACTACCCGCAGGCCAAATCGGTGATCGCCTCCTCGGCCGCCGGCTTTGTCGATCTGTCCGACAAGCTGAAATTTGACCCGCAGCAGGCCAACCGGCTGTTGGATGAAGCGGGTTGGAAAAAGGGCGGCGACGGGCTGCGGGAAAAGGACGGCAAGAAGCTGGTGCTGACGGTGTATGAATCGTTGCCGCAGCCGCAGAACAAGGCGGTGTTGCAGCTGGTTTCTCAGCAGTGGGGGAAAGTCGGCGCGCGGCTGAACATTCTGGCGGGCGACGCCGGCAGCCGGGTGGCGGATAATCTCGACCCACAGAAAACCCCGGCGACGGTGGTGGAGGTGGGGCGCGCCGATCCGGACGTGATTAAAAGTCAGTTTTACCCAACCAACCGCGACGGGCTGCTGCAGAAGGGCGGCACCAGCAGCAACAGCAACTTTAGCGATGACAAGCTGAATGCCCTGCTGCTCGGCATTGCCTCCGAGGTTGATGCGCAACAACGCCTGCAGATCGCCGGCGAGGCGCAAAACTACCTGATTGACCAGGCCTACGTGATCCCGTTTTTTGAGGAGCCGCAGGTGTTCGCTGGTGCGCCTTATTTGAAGGGGGTGAGTTTCGAAGCGGTCGGTCGCCCGAGCTTCTACGGCGCCTGGTTAGAGAAACATTAAGGGGGCGCAATGAAGCGATATCTGGCGGGGCGCATCGGGCAGGCGGCATTGGTGCTGTGGGCGGCCTTTACCCTGTCGTTCATCCTGCTGCAGGTGCTGCCGGGCGATGCGATCCTGATCAAATTCCAGAACCCGGACATGGGGCTGAGTCCGGCGCAGATCGCCGACATGCGCGCGGCCTATGGCGCGGATGTCCCCCTGTGGCGGCAGTATCTGCATACCCTGGGCAGCGTGCTGCATGGCGATCTGGGCTTCTCAATGCAGGCCGGGGTGCCGGTTACCGCGCTGCTGGCGGCTAATCTGCCCGCCACGCTGCAGTTGGCGGTGCTGGGCTTTGCGGTGGCGTTGCTGCTGGCGCTGATTATCGCTTTTGTTTCCAACCTGACCGGCTTCGGCTGGCTGCGTTCGGCGCTGCAGATGCTGCCGTCGCTGTTCGTTTCAGTGCCCACCTTCTGGCTGGGCATTGTGCTGATTCAGCTCTTTTCGTTCCGCCTGAAGCTGATCCCGATCATTAACCCCGGCGAGTGGCAGGGGGTGATTTTGCCGATCGCGACGCTGGCGCTGCCGATCTCCGCGCCGCTGGCGCAAATTCTGATCCGCAGCATCGATGCGGTGCAAACCCAGCCGTTCGTCGCGGTGGCGCGGGCCAAGGGCGCCAGCCGCAGCGGGGTGCTGTGGCGGCATGTGGCGCGCAACGCCATGCTGCCGGCGCTGACCATCGCCGGCATGCTGTTCGGCGAACTGATCGCCGGGGCGCTGATCACCGAAACCGTGTTTGGCCGCAGCGGCCTGGGGCAATTGACCCAGCAAGCGGTGGTCAATCAGGACGTGGCGGTGCTGCAGGCGATAGTGCTGATCTCGGCCGCCGCTTTCGTCATCATCAACTTGCTGGTGGATCTGCTGTTCCCGCTGCTGGATCCGCGGCTGAAAACCCAGGCAGGAGCATCCCTATGAGCAGTATCTCCTTTGAAAAAGCCACGGTTCCGGAGCGCGATCTGTCCGGCGCTGAAAGTGAAGGCGCGCTGCCCGCCAGTCGTTCGAGCCGCCGCCGTGTCCCCCTGACGCTTTTGCTGGCCTGGGCGGTCATTGCGCTGGTGGTGCTGTGGGCGTTGGCGCCGCAGCTGTTTACCGCCTACAGCGGCACCGAAGGCATTGCCGGCGCGCAGCGACTGGCGCCCGGCGGTGCTCATTGGCTTGGCACCGATCAACTGGGACGCGACCTGTATGCGCGCATGGTGTACGGCGCGTCGCAAACCCTGGCCGGCGCGGTAGTGGCGGTGGCGCTGGGGTTGGTGTTCGGCACCGCGCTCGGCCTGATCGCCGGCGCGTTGGGCGGCGTGGCGGACGACGCGGTGATGCGCGTCGTCGATGTGCTGCTGTCGATCCCCGGCCTGCTGCTGTCGCTGAGCATTATCATCCTGCTTGGTTTCGGTACGGTCAACGCCGCCATCGCCGTGGGCGTCACTTCGGTTGCCAACTTTGCCCGTCTGGCACGGGCGGAAGTGGTGCGAGTGCGGCACAGCGATTACGTTGAAGCGGCTTACGGCAGCGGCGGCAGCTTTTGGGCGGTGCTGTGGCGGCATATCCTGCCGAACTCGCTGACTTCGGTGATCGCCTTCTCGGCGCTGCAGTTCGGCAGTGCGATCCTGGCGATCGCCACCCTGAGCTTCCTCGGTTACGGCACTCCGCCGCCAACCCCGGAATGGGGGCTGCTGATCGCCGAAGGGCGCAACTACATTTCCACCGCCTGGTGGCTGACCACCTTCCCGGGCATGGTGGTGGTGGCGGTGGTGTTGGCGGCTAACCGCATCAGCCGTTCGCTGGGAGGAAAAGCGCGATGAGCATGCAAGCGGCATGGCAACGGGCGGCGCGGCCGCCGGTACTGGCGCTGGACAAGGTTTCCATCGCCTATCAGGGCAACGAAGGCAGGCGAAGGGTGGTGCATGAGGTGTCGTTCACGATTGAGCCGGGGGAAGTGGTGGCGCTGGTTGGCGAATCCGGTTCCGGCAAAACCACCACGGCGCAGGCGATCATCGGCTTGCTGGCCGACAACGGCCACCTTGAACAGGGCGCCATTCGGCTGCACGGCACCGATATCGCCGGCTGGTCATCGCGGCGGCTGGATGCGGTGAGAGGGGCGCAAATCAGCCTGATCCCGCAAGATCCCGCCAGCTCGCTCAACCCGGTAAAAACCATCGGCGAGCAGGTGGCGGAGATCGTCAATATTCACCGCCGGTTGCCGCGCGGGCAGGTACAACAGCGGGTGACGGAACTGCTGACCCGCGTCGGGCTGACGCACCCGGAACTGCGGGCGCGCCAGTTTCCACATCAACTTTCCGGCGGCATGAAGCAGCGGGTATTGATCGCCATCGCCATTGCGCTGCAGCCGGCGTTGATCATTGCCGACGAACCGAGCAGCGCGCTGGACGTGACGGTGCAAAAACGCATTCTCGATCTGATCGACGAGCTGCGGCGCGAATTCGGCACTGCAGTGCTGCTGGTGACGCACGATTTGGGCGTGGCGGCGGAACGCGCCGATCGGCTGCTGGTGTTCCGCCACGGCCGGGTGCAGGAACAGGGGGCTACCGCCGAGGTGCTGCGCGCGCCTGCCAGCGCATACACCCGTAAACTGTTAGCCGATGCGCCTTCATTGAGCGGCGCCGTTGCGCCGCCGCCGAAACGCAGCGGGCAGCCGCCGGCGATCGTGGTTCAGGCGCTGGTTAAGGATTTTCGGCTGTCCGGCGGCCAGGGGTTCCGCGCGCTGGATCGCGTGTCATTCAGCGTGCCGCGCGGCACCACCCATGCGTTGGTGGGAGAGTCCGGGTCGGGCAAAAGCACGTTGGCGCGTTGCCTGCTGGGTTTCGAGCGGCCGGATGCCGGGCAGGTCCTGATCGACGGCGTCAATGTTATCGGTCTCAGGGGCGAAGCGCTGCGTCAGTTTCGGCAGCGCATTCAGCTGGTTTATCAGAATCCGTTCGGCTCGCTCGATCCCAAACAGACTCTTTATCGGGTGATTGAAGAACCGCTGCTGAATTTCGCGCCGATCGGCAAACCGGAGCGCGATCGGCGGGTGCGTGAGCTGTTCGAACGGGTCGCGCTGCCGCCCGATTTGCTGAACCGCAGGCCGCACGAACTGTCCGGCGGCCAGCGTCAGCGGGTGGCGATTGCCCGCGCGCTGGTGCTGCAACCGCGAATATTGGTATTGGATGAGGCCACGTCGGCGCTCGACGTCACGGTGCAGGCGCAGATCCTGCATTTGTTGCAAGAGTTGCAGCAGGAGCGGGACCTGACCTACCTGTTTATTTCTCACGATCTGGCGACGGTGCGGCGGATTTCGCACAGCGTTTCGGTATTGCACCGCGGTGAACGGGTAGACGGCGGCGCCACCGCCGAGTTGTTCGCCATGCCGGGGAGCGATTACACCCGCCAATTGATCGCCGCCATTCCCGGCCGCGCATCGCATGCCGGACAGCCAAAATTCGAGGAGGCGATATGAGCGGAAAAAGACTCGGTTTCTTCACCCGATTGCTGGATCAGGGCAGCGCGCAGGAGCGCTACCGGCTGGCGACCGAACAGATCGTGCACGCCGAACGAGCCGGGTTCGACACCGCTTGGGTGGCGCAGCACCACTTTCATGCCGATGAGGGCGGTCTGCCATCACCGCTGGTGTTTTTGGCGCAGGCGGCGGCACGCACCCGCCGTATCCGGCTGGGCACCGGGGTGATCACGTTGCCGATGGAGTCGGCGCTGCGGGTGGCGGAAGACACTGCGGTACTGGATCTGTTGTCCGACGGCAGACTGGAGGTGGGCGTGGCCGGCGGCGGCACGCCGTCTTCTTTCGCCGCTTTCGGTCTCGACGCCGGGCAGCGCAACACGGCATTCGCCGAGAATTTGCGCACGTTGCTGAGCGCCTGGCGCGGAGAGGCGTTGGGCGGCGAAGACAACCGGCTGTACCCGGCGGCGCCGCAGCTGGCGCAGCGCGTCTGGCAGGCCACGTTCTCGGTGGAAGGGGGCGAACGGGCCGGCCGCGCCGGTGACGGTCTGATGCTGTCGCGCACGCAGCCGCGCCCGGCGGACGCGCCTGACCTGCCGCTGGACGAACTGCAGAATCCGATCATTGACGCTTATCTGGCGGCGCTGCCGCCAGGGGTGGCGCCGCGCATCATGGGGTCGCGCACTGCGTTTGTCAGCGAGAACGGCCAGCAGGCACGCGACTTCGCCACGGCCGGGTTGAGCCGTGGGCTGGAGCGGATGCGCGCCAGCGGCCACCGGTTGGCCGATACGTCGCTCGACGGCCTGATCCGCGCTTTCGACGTGCACTTGGGCACGCCAGATCAGGTAATAGCCTCGCTGCAACGGGACAGCGCGCTGGCGCGCGTCACCGATCTGGCGTTTCAGGTGCACTCCATCGACCCGCCGCACGCCCATATTCTGCGTTCTATCGATCTTATCGCCCGCCACGTGGCCCCTGAACTGGGCTGGCGGCGCGGCACGCCCGCCGTTGCTTATGAATATCACGTTGAGGAAAAGCTATGACGACATTACCGCACCAGGTCGATCTGCTGGCCGAACTGGCCGAGATTGCGCCGGATTCCACGCTGGCGCAGGCCAGAGCCACCCGGCAGGCGGCGACCGATGCCGTTCAGTCCAGCTATCTGGCGCTGTTTGCGCCTGCGGACGCCGGCGATTTCCCGTTGGCGCAGCGGCTGCGGTTGGCTCAGCGCATCAGTGAATGGCATGGCGAGCCGCGCTTGGCCGCGCATTACGCTGCTCTGCTGGAACGTCAGGGCGACGCGCCGGAAGACGAGCGGCTGCCGGCGGCGTTGGCGCATGCAGAACGTTTGGCGTTTCAACCGGCCAACGCCAACGCCCAGCACTTGCAGGCGCTGCGGCAGGCCGGCTGGTCGCTGGACGCCATCGTCACATTGTCGCAGTTAATCGCCTTTGTCAGTTTCCAAAGCCGCTTGCTGCGGGGCTACCGGTTGTTGGGCGGCAAGACGGACGACGCTGCGGCGCATCAGCCGGTAACGGCCGGCCGCTGGCGAACGGAGAGCGCGACGCGAGGCGGCCGTCACGCGCCGCCGGCGTTTACCCGGCAAGAACTGGGGTGGGAGCCGTGGATCGCCGCCAAGCCGTTGGCGGAATTCGATGACGCCGGCCGGGCGTTGCTAGAGCGGTTTGGCCACGCCGATTCCGATTACTTCCGCCTGTTGGCGCGCAACCATCCGGTGCTGGAACAACGCACGCTGGCTGACCGGGCGATTTTTTATACCTCCGGCGGGCTGTCGCGACAGGATCGCGAGTTGGCGGCGACGGTCGCCAGCAAGGTGAACGGCTGCATCTACTGCGCCTCGGTGCATGCGCGCAAGGCGGCGCAGCTGTCGAAGCGCGAAGCCGAGATAGATCGGTTGCTGGCGGTGGCGCCGGGCGGCGCGTTGAGCCAGGGGCAGGATGACGCCTGGCAAGCGCAGATAACCTTTGCCGCCGCGCTATCCGCCACGCCGCCGCAGGCTGACGCCGGGCAACTGGCGGCGTTGCGCGCTCAGGGCCTGGATGAGCTGGCGCTGTTGGATTTGGTGCAGGCGACGGCGTTTTTCGCCTGGGCCAACCGGTTGATGTTGACGCTGGGCGAACCTTATCTCTGATCTCTGCCCTCTTTCAGGCGGCGGCATTGTCGGCTGCCGCCCGGGATCCGCCGGACATCTGGCGTCGGCGCTTTTGGCAGGGGATCACAACGGCCAGACCGCCTCGCGCACGGCGATCGCTCTGGGCAGCAGCCCGAGGGCGTAGAAGCGGTCGGCGATGCTTTGCTGCTGGCGGATCACCTGCAAATCCATGGCGCGGATCTCGTGGCTGCGGCGCGACAGCGCGAGTTCCAGCGAGGCGCTCGCCAGCCCCAGTTCGTTGGAAAGGTGACGAGCGGCTTCTCTCGGCTGCGCAGTGATGTAGCGGCCGGTGTGCTGCAATGCTTGCATCAGCGGCTGCAACAGATCGCCCGAGCGCTCGGCGAAGTCGCGGCGCGCCAGGTAGAATTGCTGATTGAGCACCCGCTGGGTGCCGTCGGCGATCACGCGCAGTTCCCCGTTGCGTTGCGCGTCGCTGAGCAGCGGATCCCACATCATCCAGGCATCCACCGCCTGCAGATCGGTCGCCGACAGCGGATACTTCGGCGGCGCGTAGACGATACGCACGTCGTTCAACGTCAATCCCTGTTCGTCCAGCATCTGCAGCAATAAATAGTGCACGTTGGAGCCTTTGTTGAGCGCGATGCGTTTGCCGCGCAGATCGGCGGCGCTGCGTATCGGGCTGTCTTGCGGCACCACCATCGCCACGCTCTGCGGCGCCGGCGGCTCAAAACCGACGTACACCAGCGCATTGCCCTGTGCCTGGGCGAAGATCGGCGGCACTTCGCCGGTGGTGCCGAAGTCTATCTCATCGCCGTCGAGCGCGTGCAGCAGCTGCGGCCCGGCGGGAAACTCGCTCCACAGCACGCTGATGCGCTGTGTGGCGAAGAGCTGTTCCAGGCTTTGCCGCGCCTTGAGCACCCCGAGGTTGCCGAACTTTTGATAGCCGATGCGCAGTTCGCGTTCGGGCAGCGGCGCTGCGCTGATGGCCGGTGAATGTGAGGGGGCGCCGGCGCTGCGGCGGCGCGGTTTGATCAGACCAAGATGCGCCAAATGGGTGCGCAGGGTATTGCGGCTGACGCCGAGCAACGACGCCGCTTGCAGCTGGTTGCCGCCGCTGCGTTCGAAGGCGTTGCGCACCAGCGCATCCAGCACCCGTTGGTAAAGCTGCGCGCTGTCGCCTTGCAACTGCTGCTGCACAAAGCGATCGATGGCGTCGTCGCCGCCGCCGCCGTTATCCGTCAGGCGATGGGTGAGCTGCAGTTGCTGCGGGGCGATCGCCCCCTCCTGGCTCAGCAAGACCGCATTATGCAGCGTGTTCTCCAGCTCGCGCACGTTGCCGGGCCAAGGGTAGTCCAGCAGCGTCTGCTGCGCTTCCGCCGTCAACCGCGGCAGTGGCCGTTCCAGACGGCGGGCGTACAGCGCAAGAAAATGTCTGGCCAGCACCGGAATATCGTCCGGCCGCTGGCGCAAGGGCGGTAAAGTCACCGCCGCCACGTTCAGGCGGTAATAGAGATCTTCACGGAACCGCCGTTGGCGAATCGCGCCGGCCAGATCGACGTGGGTGGCGGCGATGACCCGCACATCGATCTTCAGCGGTTTGCGCGAACCGACGCGGGTGATCTCCCGTTCCTGCAGCACGCGCAGCAGCTTGACCTGCAGCGACAGGTTCAGCTCGCCGATCTCGTCCAGCAGCAGGGTGCCGCCTTCCGCCGCTTCGAACCAGCCCTGATGAGTGCCGACGGCGCCGGTGAAGGCGCCTTTCTCATGGCCGAACAGTTCGGCTTCCGCCAGGCTTTCCGTCAGCGCGCCGCAGTTGACCGCCAGGAAAGGTTGATGGCGGCGCGCGCTGTGGTGGTGCAGATAGCGCGCCACCACTTCTTTGCCGGTGCCGGTTTCACCGACGATCAGCACGGTGGCGTCGGTGGGAGCCAGCCGATCGAGCACGCTTTGCAGAGCGAGCGACGCCGGATCGATCAGCACCGGTTTGTCGGCGGCGAACGGTTGGGGATCGTACATGGGCGTCTCCTGTCTGACGACGATGGGGAAAAAAATCTTATCCCAGCCAATGAGTCGCCGCGAGAGGATAAAAGGCGCACGGTGCTGCATTGGCAACAGCTTGCCGCCGCCGCCTGCTGCCAATGCAGCAGCGTTTTGACGTCGATATCTCATCAATATATTGATATGCATTGGTTTTTTTTAATCTGCAATGTGGCACGCATCCTGCTTTTCTTTTTATAACCAAGCAAAGTTTTTCTATCGATAAATAATGAAAATAGTTATATAGGAAAGGCATAAATGACTGAGTCAGTGAAAGATCGCATCAACGTTTTCTGGTTTCTGCCGACCCACGGCGACGGTCGCTATCTGGGCACGGCGCAGGGCGGGCGCCCGGTGGACCTGCCTTATTTGCAGCAGGTGGCGCTGGCCGCCGACAACCTCGGCTATTACGGCGTGCTGATCCCAACCGGTAAAAGCTGCGAGGATTCCTGGCTGGTGGCGGCGGCGCTGGCACCGATCACCCGCCGGTTGCGCTATCTGGTGGCGGTGCGCCCCGGCCTGCAGCCGCCGAGCCTGGCGGCGCGCATGGCCGCGACGCTGGATCGGCTGTCGGACGGGCGCCTGCTGATCAACGTGGTGACCGGCGGCGATCCGGTGGAAAACAAAGGGGATGGCATCTTCCTCAGCCATGCCGAACGCTATGAGGTGACACAGGAATTTCTCACGGTGTATCAACGGCTGTTGCAAGGGGAGAAGGTGGATTTCAGCGGTAAGCATATTCGCGTCGAAGGCGCCGAATTGCTGTTCCCGCCGGTGCAGGAAAACGGCCCGCCGCTCTATTTCGGCGGCTCATCGTCGGAAGCGATCGACATCGCCGCCGGGCAGATCGACACCTACCTGACCTGGGGCGAGCCGCTGGCTCAGGTGGCGGAAAAGCTGGCGGTGGTGCGCCAGCGCGCCGAGCGGCAGGGGCGTAAACTCAGCTATGGCATTCGCCTGCACGTTATTGTGCGCGAAACTGAAGACGAAGCCTGGGCGGCGGCCGAGCGACTGATTGCGCATCTGGATGACGACACCATCGCGGCGGCGCAGCAGATCTTTGCGCGCATGGACTCTACCGGCCAGCGCCGCATGAGCGAACTGCACGGCGGCTCGCGCGAGAGTCTGCGCATCGGCCCCAACCTGTGGGCCGGCGTCGGCCTGGTGCGCGGCGGCGCCGGCACCGCATTGGTGGGCAATCCGCAGCAGGTGGCGGCGCGCATACGCGAGTATCAGGCGCTGGGCATCGACAATTTCATCCTTTCCGGCTATCCGCATCTGGAAGAGGCTCACCGCTTCGCCGAGCTGGTGATGCCGCTGCTGCCGCTGGCGCAGTCGACTCATCAGACGGCTCGCACGATCAATACCGGCCCGTTTGGCGAAACCATCGGCGGCGATCGTCGTCCCGGCCCGGCGCAGCGGGAGGGCTGATGGCGAAGCGTGCCCATATTATCGTTATCGGCGGCGGTTTCACCGGCGCGGCACTGGCGATCCAGCTGGCGCGCGGAGCGGTGGATGTCACGGTGATCGAACCGCGCGCCGCGCCGGGCTATGGCGTGGCGTATTCGACCACCGAGCCGACTCACCGCATCAACGTTCCGGCCGATAGGATGCAGCTGGCGGATGAACCGGCGGGGGATTTTGACCGCTGGTTCCGCGAGGGCGGCGGGCTGGCGGCCGATCCGCAGGCGTTGTGGCGCGACGGTAAAGCCTATCCGCAGCGCGGCGCCTTCGGCCGCTATGTCGAGGAACGTTTTCATCAGGCGGCGCAGTCGGGCCAGGCCCGCTTGCGGCACCTGCGCGATCGGGCGCAGCACCTGCAGCCGCAGGCGCAGGGCGCGTCCGTCATCACCGCCGGCGGCGAACGGCTGTGGGGCGATTATGTGGTGTTGGCGACCAGCCATCCGCCGCCCGCGCTGCCGCGGCAGATCGCCCCGGAACTGGCGCGCGACGCGCGTTTGATCGCCAATCCCTGGGCGGAGGGGGCGCTGGATGAGATTGAGCCCGATGAATCGTTGGCGATCGTCGGCAGTGGGCTGACGATGGCCGATGCGGTAGCGGCGTTGCACCGCCGCGGGCATCGCGGGCCGATTACCGCGCTCTCTCGTCACGGCTTGCTGCCGCGTGCCAATGCCGAAGGGGAGTACCCGACGTGGTCGTTTACCCCGCCATCCGGACTGCGTGACGGGGTGCGGCAGGTGCGCCTTGAGGTGGCGCGCGCCGCTCGGCAACGGGTGCCGTGGCAGGCGGTGTTGGACGCGGTGCGCGCCCAGGGCCAGCGCCTGTGGCAAGCGTTGACGCCGACCGAACAGCAGCGCTTTCTGCGGCATCTGCGCGCCTATTGGGACGTGCACCGCTATCGCCTTGCGCCGCAGGTGAGCACGCTGCTGATGGAGCAACAGGCAGCGGGCACGCTGCAGGTATTGGCCGCTCGTCTGCGGCGGGCGGAACCCATGCCGCAGGGCGTGCGCTTGACGATTCTGCCGCGCCAGGGCGCAGAGCGGGCGCTGCAGACGCAGCGGTTGCTGATCGCTACGGGGCCGGCTCATGCCGGCCTGATCGCCGCCAGCCCGTTGCTCAGTTCGCTGGCGGAGCAGGGGGCGCTGCGCGCCGATCCGCTGGGATTGGGGCTGTGGGTCAATGCCGACAGCCAGGCGATCGGCGGCGACGGCCTTGCCAACCCGCGCCTGCTGGTGGCCGGCCCGGCGGCGCGCGGCCGCTTCGGCGAACTGATGGGGCTGCCGCAGGTGGCGGAACACGCCCAAAGCGTCGCGCAATACCTGCTGGCGCGATGTCCGGCTGCAAACTGATCGTCCATTCCCGTTTTTAACACCCTAAGACCCCCCATCCGGCCCGGCTCCGCCCGTGGCCGGCAGATAATTGTGGAGCTCGCTATGTCATCGCAACGTGAAATTCGTCTTAACGCTTTTGATATGAACTGCGTCGGCCATCAGTCGCCGGGGCTGTGGGCGCACCCGCGCGACCGTTCCTGGCAGTATAAGGATCTCGAATATTGGACCGATCTGGCGCGCCTGCTGGAACGCGGCAAGTTCGATGGATTGTTTATCGCCGACGTGCTGGGGATTTACGACGTGCTTAACGGCAGCGGCGACGCGGCGATCCGCCAGGCTACGCAGGTGCCGGTTAACGATCCGCTGGCGCTGGTGACGCCAATGGCGCTGGTTACCGAACATCTCGGCTTCGGGCTGACCGCCTCGCTGTCATTCGAGCACCCTTATCCTTTCGCCCGCAGATTGTCGACGCTTGATCACCTGACCAAGGGGCGCATCGGTTGGAATATCGTCACCTCTTACCTGGAGAGCGGCGCGCGCAATATTGGCCACCGGGCGCAGACCGATCACGATGCGCGCTACGACTACGCCGATGAATACCTGCAGGTGGTTTACAAGCTGCTGGAGGGCAGTTGGGAAGACGGCGCGATTTTGCGCGATCGTCAGCGGCGCATCTTCAGCGATCCGGCGAAAATTCATCCGATCAACCACAAGGGCGAGTTCTTCCAGGTGCCGGGCATTCATCTGAGCGAGCCTTCGCCGCAGCGCACGCCGGTGCTGTATCAGGCCGGCGCTTCCAGCCGCGGCAAGCAGTTTGCTGCGGAACACGCCGAATGCGTGTTTGTCGCTTCTCCTTCGAAAACATTGCTGAAAAAAACCGTAGCCGATATCCGCCGCCGCGCCGCCGAGGCCGGGCGCGATCCGCGCAGCATCCTGATCTTCAACCTGCAGACGGTGATCGTCGGTGAAACGGACCAACAGGCGCAGGAAAAATGGCGGGAATACAAATCCTATACCAGCTACGAAGGCGCGCTGGCGCTGGTGTCCGGCTGGACCGGCATCGATTTCGGCCAGTATCAGCCGGATCAGGTGCTGAAGCATCTGCACACCAATGCCATTCAGTCGGCGGTGGAAACTTTCTCCAGCGCCGATCCCAGCCGTGAATGGACAGTACAGGGCATCGCCGAATGGGTCGGCATCGGCGGTTTCGGCCCGCTGTTGGTGGGCGGCCCGCAAACCGTGGCCGACGAACTGCAGGCGTGGGTGGAGGAAACGGATGTTGACGGTTTCAATCTGGCCTACGCCGTTACCCATGAAACCTTCACCGACGTGGTGGAACTGCTGATCCCCGAGCTGCAAAAACGCGGAGCGTACAAGCGCGACTACACGGCGGGCACTCTGCGAGAAAAATTGTTCAATCAGGGGCCGCGCCTGGCGGAGCCGCACCCGGCGGTGGGCTACCGCTGGCCGGCCGGCGCGTCCTTGGCCGATGCACTGAGCGTCAAGTGAGGATGCGATGATAGAGATTGAGGAGTTGCACAAGGCTTACCGCGCGCCGGACGGGCGCCGGATTGAGGTGCTGAAGGGCGTTTCGCTGCGGGTGCCGGCCGGATCGATTACCGCCGTGGTCGGCCCCAGCGGGGCGGGCAAATCGACGCTGGCGAAATGCATCAGCCTGCTGGAGCGGCCGAGCAGCGGCAGTATCCGGGTGAACGGCCAGGACTTGTCGCGGCTTGCGGGCGAGGCGCTGCGCAGGGAGCGGCGGGCGATAGGCACGGTGTTCCAGTCTTCCGCGCTGCTGCAGCGCAAAACCGCCTGGCAGAATGTGGCGCTGCCGTTGACCTATCTGGGCGTGGTGCCGCGCGATATCGACAAGCGGGTAAAGAGCCTGCTGGCGGCGGTGGGGCTGGCGGACAAGGCGGCGTTTTACCCGGCGCAGCTGTCCGGCGGCCAGCGCCAAAGGGTCGGCATCGCCCGCGCGCTGGCGCTGAATCCGTCGGTGCTGCTGGCGGATGAGGCCACCTCCGGGCTGGATCCGGACGCCACCGGGGCCATTCTCAGCCTACTTAAACAGCTGCGCGATCGGTATGGCCTGTCGATCATCCTGATCACCCACGAGATGGATGCGGTGCGCGATGCCGCCGACGCGGTGGCCGAGATCCGCGACGGCGTGATTGTGCAGCAAGGGCCGGTGCGCGAGCTGTTGGCAGCGCCCGATTCCTCGCTGGGCCGCCGGCTGTTCCCGCTGAAGACGCTGGCGTCCGACGCCGCGTTGCGGCTGCAGGTAACCTACTGTGCCCGTCAACCGGCGGCCACCGACTGGATCAGCCGCATCAGCCGCCAACTCGACCTGCAGATCGATCTGTTGGGCGGGCACGTTGAAGTGGTGGGCGGCAGCCTGGCCGGGCGGTTGGAGATTGCGGTGCGTTTTGGCGGCGGTTCGCGTTCGGTGGCTGAACTGCAGGACGAGCTGCGGCGGTTGGGCATTCTCGCCGAGGTGCTGGAACAGCCGGCGGCGTTGAAGGAGGCGGTATGAAAAATCTGTCTGACAGCGTGATGAGCCAGGACACACCCTGGCGCGAGATCCATCGGTTGATGCTGCCGGCCTACGGCGAAACCTGGCTGATGGTCGGCATCGTGATGCTGTTTGTGGTGGCGATTGGCGGCGCCGTCGGCGTGGTGCTGTTCAACACCTCATCGCGCGGCTTGTTTCCGCGCCCGGCGCTGAATCGCGCGCTGAGCTGGTTGGTGAACATGGGCCGTTCGCTGCCGTTTCTGGTGCTGATGGCGGCGATTATTCCGTTCACCTTCTGGTTGACCGGCACCACCATCGGCATTCCGGCGGCGGTGATCCCGATGATCGTCGCCGGTATTCCGTTCTTCGGCCGGCTGGTGGAGAACGCGCTGCGCGAACTGCCGCCGGAGGTGACGGCGGTGGGGCTGGTGTCCGGCGGTTCGATCTGGCAGATAGTCACCCGCGCGCAGCTCAGCGAGGCGCTGCCGGCGATCGTCGCCGCCATCACGCTGAACGTCATCTCGATGATCGAGTATTCGGCCATCGCCGGCACCATTGGCGCAGGCGGCATCGGCTATCTGGCGGTGGTGTACGGCTACCAGCGTTTCGACAATCACATCATGATCGCCACCATTGTGGTGCTGATCGCCACGATCCAACTGATTCAGTTTATTGGTGACCGCCTGGTCGCCGCGTTGCGTCATCATCAGGAAACCCTTTAATCATGCCTAATCACGATTTTGAGATAGTGAAGAAGAAACGCTGGCCGTGGCCGGTGGGTATCGCGGCGGTGGCGATTATCGCCGTCGCGGTTTGGCACTTCAGCGCCCGCCAGCAGCAGACGGTGCAGTTCGGCAGCACGCTGAAAGTGCACTTTGAGCCGGCGATGGCCGGAGAGCAGCGGGTGATCGAGTACGTCGGCGAGCATATCGCGCCGGATTACGGCCTCAGGCTGGAGGCGGTTGGCCTGCAGGACCCGGTGCAGGCCGATCGTGCGGTGGCGCAGGGGCAGTACGCCGCCACGATCTACCAGCACCAGTGGTGGCTAAAGCAGGTGGTGGAGGCCAACGGTTTTAAGCTGACCCCGACGCTGCCGGTGTTTCAGTGGGCGTTCGGCATCTATTCCGACCGCTATACGTCGATCGCCGAGTTGCCGGACGGCGCGGAGATCGTGGTGCCCAACGACGGCGCCAATCAGGGGCAGGCGTTGTGGCTGCTGCAGCGCATTGGACTGATCGGGCTGGATCCGGCGATCGAGGCGCGCACCGCCAGGCTGAAAGACATTCGCGAGAACAAACGCCATTTTAACTTCAAGGAGCTGGATTTGCTGACCATGCCGCGCGCGCTGAATTCGGTAGATGCGGCCATTGGCTATGTGTCGCAGTTCGACGCCGGCAAAGTGCCGCGTGAGAAGGGCATCTTGTTCCCACCGGCGCCGAAGACCTTCGCCTCGCAGCTGGTGATTGGCACGCCCTATCTGCAGGACGAAAATATTCGCAAGCTGCAGCGGGCGTTTGCCGATCCCAGGTTGCAGGCGTGGCTGAAAAACACCGACGACCCGCTGGTGAAAGGCGTGCTGGTGCCGGTCTCGGCAGAATAATCCCCGCCCGAAATGGCCGTGATAAAGACCGGATTAACGCGTGTTAATCCGGCGTTTCCGTTACGCTGTAACTGTGTTTAATTTATTGATTTTAATGATATTTATAGAAATATTTGTTGTTTGTCGGCGTAATTTTTTCACCCTATAAACGAGGTGTCACCTGCCAATTACAACGAGGAAGCTATGAGTACCTTAAATATCGATACCGCGCCGCCGTTATCTGCGCCCATCGGCTCCGCCAGCGATGTGGCGCGTTTGATTAACCAACGCAGCGAGAAAAATACCCATGCGCGCATGATCGTGCTGTTGGCGCTGGGCGGTGTTTTTCTCGATGCCTATGATCTGACCACGCTGTCTTACGGCATCGATGACGTGGTGCGTGAATTCAGCCTCAGCCCGCTGCTGACCGGGGTGGTAACTTCTTCGATCATGGTCGGGACCATTCTCGGCAACCTGGTCGGCGGCTGGTTGACCGACAAGTACGGCCGCTATCAGGTGTTTATGGCCGATATGCTGTTTTTTGTGGTTTCCGCCATCGCCGCCGGGCTGGCGCCCAACGTCTGGGTGCTGATCGGCGCGCGCTTTTTGATGGGTATTGGCGTCGGCATCGATTTGCCGGTGGCGATGGCCTATCTGGCCGAATTCTCCAAATTCTCCGGCAAGGCCAACAAGGCGTCGCGCCTGGCGGCCTGGTGCCCGATGTGGTACGCCGCTTCGTCGATGTGTTTTCTGATCATCTTTGCGCTCTATTTTCTGTTGCCGGCCGAACATGCGAACTGGCTGTGGCGCGCCTCGTTGATTTTCGGCGCGGTGCCGGCGCTGCTGATCATCATGGTGCGCAGCAAGTTTATGAACGAGTCGCCGCTGTGGGCCGCTAACCAGGGCGATTTGAAAGAGGCGGCGCGCATCCTGCGTGAGTCATACGGCATCGCCGCCCATGAGGCGGAACCTGACGCCGCCCAACCGGCGGCGGCGAAGGTCAGCTTCCGCGTGCTGTTCCGCAAGCCGTACCGCGAGCGCACTCTGGTCTCCTGCGTGATGAACGTTTGCATTTCCTTTGAATACACCGCCATCGCCTTCTTTCTGCCGTCGATTCTGGCGCAGTTTCTCGGCGCCGGGGTGTTTGAAACCCTCTCCGCCTCGCTCGGGCTGAACGTGTTGTTCGCCTTTACCGGTGGCCTGCTCGGCATGCGTCTGGCATGGAAGTATCCGTCGCGCCACGTGGCGATCGCCGGATTTGCGCTGCAGTTTATCGCGCTGATTGCCCTGGCGTTGATCGGGCATCCGCAGGCGGCGTTCGGCGTTGGGCTGGCGATCCTGATGTTGGGCCTATGGCTGTTCGCCGAAGGCTTCGGCCCCGGCGCGCAGATGATGATTTACCCGGCGCTCTCTTACCCGACGGCGATCCGCGCCACCGGCGTCGGTTTCGGCCGTTCGCTGTCCGGTATCGGCAGCGCGCTGGCGCTGTTTATTCTGCCGATTTTGCAGGCGCGCTTCGGCACCGACATGTTTTGGATTGTTTCACTGGCGGCGGCGATCCCCATCGTCTTCCTGCTGATCATTCGCTTCGAACCGACGGCGCGCGATATCGACGATCTGGCCGATCGCGCTTAACCACAGAGGACACTGACATGACGCAACACCTGTTATCCACCGGAGCAGACTACGCACAGCTGGCCGCGCGATTTCGGCCGATCTTCGCCGAAATCGCCGCCGGGGCGGTGGAGCGCGAGCTGTCGCGCACGCTGCCGCATGAACCGATCCGTTGGCTGAAAGAGGCGGGGTTCGGCAGGGTGCGCATCCCGCGTGAAAAGGGCGGCGACGGCGCTTCGTTGCCGCAGCTGTTCGAACTGCTGGCCGAACTGGCGGAGGCGGACTCTAACCTGCCGCAGGCGCTGCGGGCGCATTTCGCCTTCGTGGAAGATCGGCTGAACGCGCCGGACGGCCCGGAGCGCGATCGCTGGTTCGAACGCTTTCTCGACGGCGAGCTGGTCGGCAGCGGTTGGACCGAGATCGGCGGCGTGAAGCTGGGGCAGGTCAATACCCGGGTAACGCCGCAGGCCGACGGCTGGTCGCTCAACGGCGAGAAATTTTACAGCACCGGCAGTCTGTTTGCCGATTGGATCGACGTGTATGCCGAGCGCAGCGACAGCGGCGGCCCGGTGATCGCTTTGGTTAACGTCGCCCAGCCGGGCGTAGAGCGCGACGACGACTGGGACGGATTTGGCCAACGCACTACCGGCAGCGGCACCACGCGTTTTATTGATGCGCAGGTCGAGCAGGCGCACGTCTATGACTTTGCCGAGCGCTTCCGCTACCAAACTGCGTTCTATCAGCATGTGTTGCTGGCGACGCTGGCGGGGATCGGCCGCGCGGTGCTGCGAGACGTCGGCGAGGGCGTGAGGCAACGTAAAAGGATCTATAGCCACGGCAACGCCGGTTGGGTGAAGGACGACGTGCAGATCCAGCAGGTGGTGGGGCAAATCAGCGCCTGGGCCTATGCGGTCGAGGCGACGGTGCTAAAAGCGACTTCCTCGCTGCAGCAGGCTTATGAGGCGCATCGATCCGGCGATGAAGCGCTGCTGCAGGCGCTTAACGTGACGGCGGAGCTGGACGCGGCCAGGGCGCAGGTCATCGCCGGGGAGTGGGTGCAGCGCGCCGCCGGTGAATTGTTCAATGCGCTCGGCGCTTCAGATACCCGTACCGGCAAGGCGTTGGATCGCCACTGGCGCAATGCGCGCACGCTCTCTTCACATAATCCGGTGATCTACAAGGCGCGCAATATCGGTGACTGGGAAATTAACCGCCATACGCCGACCTTTATCTGGCAAATCGGCAGTGGCGGTTGAGGCCGTGGCTATTCCGTCCAAACCTGCGTGCTGCGCGGGCTGTCCATCTGATAATCCGAGTAGGGGCGGGTGAAGAACTCGCGCCCCAACTCGCGGGCGGCCCGCAGCGGGTTGCGCGGATCGCGGGCGATCTCGCCGCGCTGGTTGCCGGCGCCGTGCACCAGTCCGACGAAGGCGGAATGGGTGTAGCGGCTGAACTCCTGGATCTGATGCACGATGCCCAGCGCCGCGCCGGGATAAGTTTCTTCCGACGCCACCGCCAACCCGATGCGTTTGCCGCTCATGCGTTGGTGCACCTGTTCCGCCTGAGGGTAGGCGTTGGAATAGAAGCTGAACGAGCGATCGAAAAAGGCCTTGGTTTGCGCCGACATGCCGTACCAGTAAATCGGCGTGCAAAATACCGCGCCGTCGGCCGGCAGGAAGTGCTCCAGGAACAGCTCGGCGTAGCGATCGGCCGGCGGCGGCGCGTGGCGCTCATCGCTGAGAAAACCGCTCAGGTAATCGTCGAGAAAATGCAGGCTGGCGGAAGTGCCGGCTTCGGCGGCGCCCGCCATGATCGCCTGCGCCAGCGTGGCGCTGTTGCCGTCGCGGCGCGGGCTGCCGATCAGCACCACCAGGCGCTTGGATTGATGAGCTGTATTCATGTCATACTCCTTGGTGTGAAGTGAACTCAGCCTTAATCTAGAAGCGAACGTCTGCAGGCGACAAATGACGGTTTTTCTGCCAGGATGAACTCAACTCATCCCAAGAGGCTTCGCCATGTTCGCTACGCTGCCCGTCAACGCGTTACGCACCTTTGAATCCGCCGCTCGCCTGCGCAGCTTCAAGCTGGCGGCGGCCGAGCTGGCGGTGACGCCGACGGCGATTTCGCACCAGATCAAGGCGCTGGAACAGCAGCTGGGTTTTGCGCTGTTCGAGCGGGTGCCGCGCGGCGTGCGGCTGACGGCGAAGGGCGAAACGCTGTTTGCCGGCGTGCACGGCGCGCTGCTTGATGTCGCCGCCACGCTTGAGGGCCTGCGGCCGCAGCCCAGCAGCGGCTCGCTGTGCGTCTCGGTGACGCACTCGTTCGCGGCGCTGTGGCTGGTGCCGCGCCTGGGGCGTTTCTACCAGGCGCATCCGCACTATCTGGTGCGCCTGGAGGCCTGCGCCGAGGTGATCGACCTGCAGCAGGACGCCAGCGTGGATGTGGCGGTGCGCTACAGCCGCGCGCACTATCCCGCGCTGCATCAGGCGGCGCGGCTGGAGGAAAGCTTTGGCGTCTACGCCGCGCCGGGGCTGGCCGCCGCTCCGCCGGAAAATCCGGTGCTGATCACCGTCAAGTGGGGGGATTCGGCGCTGTACGACAGCGGCTGGCATGACTGGTGCCGGGCCGCCGGCGTGGACTGGTGGCAGCGCCATGCGGCGATGCGCAGCTATCACGAGGAGCATTACGCCCTGCAGGCGGCGGTGGCCGGGCAGGGATGGGTGCTCGCCAGCTCGGTGATGGTGTCCGAGATGGTGGACAACGGTCTGCTGGTGGCGTACCGGCCGGAGGTGCGCGTACCGGGCGCCGCATACAGCGTGCTGTGCGCCCCGGGGCGCGAGCGGCATCCGCCGGTCAGGGCGTTTCTGGCCTGGCTGCGGCAGGAATTGCCGCAGGACAATGGCACGAAATAAAAGTTTTACCGTCCTAAGCTGTGGGAATATCAGCGAACTTTTGTTTTTACTTCACTGCGAGAACCTATCATGAGCCAGCCAAGAATCTCCGATTACCCGATTGACGCGCAATTTATCGAGCGCTGGTCGCCGCGCGCGATGACCAACGACGCCATCGACGATCAAACGCTGCTGAGCTTCTTTGAAGCAGCGCGCTGGTCGCCTTCGGCCTACAACATTCAGCCGTGGCGCTTTGCCTACAGCAAGCACGGCTCCGACAGCTGGGAGAACTACCTGGAGTTCCTGATCGACTTCAACCGCGGCTGGGCGCAACACGCCTCGGCGCTGGTGGTGATCGTCTCCAAAACCACCAGCCTGAACGGCGAGCGTCTGGTGGACAACCCGACCCATGCATTCGACACCGGCGCGGCCTGGGCCAACCTGGCGCATCAGGCGCATCTGAAAGGCTGGCTGACCCACTGCATGAGCGGCATTCACCACGATAAGATCAAAGCGGCGTTGCAGCTGCCGGACGACTATGCGGTGCACGCCATGGTGGCGATCGGCAAGCCGGGCGACAAAGCCCGCCTGCCGGATTTCCTGCAGGAGAAAGAAGCGCCGTCGGGCCGCCTGCCGCTCGGCAAGACCGTCAGCGAAGGGCTGAATTTCACGCTGTGATTGCCCGCTTTCTCGCAGGCCCGCTTGGCGGGCCTTTTTTATGCGGCGAGTAAAACTTAGGGAGTATGTTCTCGTTCGCTCATTCGCTGTATATTTTGTTATATAGCGATTGTGCGGTGAGGAGGAACCCGTGGGAGATCATTTTGGCAAAGGGTTGTTGGCGGGGTTAAAGGTGGAGAACCTGAAGCCGGAGGCGGAGCTGTCGCGCTTTTGCTCCGACTACAAGCGCGGTTTCGTGCTCGGTTATGCGCACCATTTGGCGCAGCGCTGCGGCGACGAGAACCGGGCGGCGTTCGAGGCTGGGCAGCTCAGCCGTGCCTATGGCCTCGGCCGCGAGCCGATGAGCGAGTTCTTCTCCGGCGGCGACAGCCGGTTGGCGGAGAAGTTTTTCCACGCCGGCTATAACCAGCCGACGCCGGGGTAGCGCCGGTGAGCCGTCAGGCGGCGCTCAGCACCGCCACCATATACACGCATGCCTCATCGCTTTGGTTTTCAAAGCGGCAGTCCGCCGGTGGGCCGAGCTCCAGGCAGTCTCCTTCGGCCATTTCATGGCGCGCGTCGCCCTCAAGAAAGACCAGTTCGCCGGATAAAACCCAGATCAGCTGACGCTTGAAGGCATACACCGAAGCCGGCATCGGGATCGCTGCGCCGGCCGGCAGTTCGATGCGCACCAGATCGAGCGGCAGATCGGTGCGCGGCGACACGTGGCGCCGCACGTAGCCGCTCTCCGGATCGACCCAGACCGGTTGATCTTCCCGGCGCAGCAGCCGGCCTTCCTGCGTTTCCGCGCGGGCGATCAGTTTGGACATGCTGAGACCGAACGCCCCCGCCAGTCTGCCCAACAGCATCGCCGTCGGGCTGCTCTCGCCGCGTTCGATCTTATGCACCATCGCCCGCGATACGCCCGCCCGTTCGGCCAAATCGGACAGCGACCAGTGGCGCGCCTCGCGTTCAATGCGAATGCGCGCGCCGATCAGCTGATTTAGATTGTCTAATTTAATATTCATATCGTAGTATTATAGTGGACAATTGGCCGGGGTAAACCATGATTATACGAAATGCGACGCTCAACGATAGCGCGGCGATTGCCGCTATCTATAACGACGCGGTGTTGAACAGCACCGCCATCTGGAATGAACAAACCGTGGATGCGGCCAACCGCGCGGCGTGGATCGGCGAGCGGCAGGCGGCGGGCTACCCGGTGCTGGTGGCGGTGAACGCCGCGGACGAGGCGATCGGCTACGCGTCGTTCGGCGACTGGCGCGCCTGGGATGGTTATCGCCATACCGTGGAACATTCGGTGTATGTCCATCAGGCGCATCGTGGCGCAGGGATTGGCAAGTCGTTGCTGCTGGCGCTGATCGCACGGGCGCGGGAAATCGGCAAGCACGTGATGGTGGCCGGCATCGAATCCGGCAATCAGGCCTCGATTAAGCTGCATCTGGCGCTGGGGTTTCGCGACGTGGGGCGCATGGAACAAGTGGGCGCCAAATTCGGCCAATGGCTGGATCTGACCTTCCTGCAGCTGAGGCTCGACGAGCGGGCGACGCCGCCCGCGCGCTGATCCCGGGAGACAGGGCGATGAATATGCTGTTACTGCTGATCGCGGCGGGAATGGGGCTGGTGGTGCAGAATCTGCTGATGGTGCGCATTACCGAAAGCGTTTCGACCATCCTCATTACGCTGGTGATCAACTCCAGCGTCGGTTTGTTGTTGCTGGTGGGGTTGCTGCTGGCCAAAAACGGCCTCGGCGCGGTGGCGGAAGTGACCGGCGCCGCCAGGTGGTGGATGCTGTTGCCGGGGCTGTTGGGATCGCTGTTCGTGTTCGCCGGCATTCTGGGTTACCAGAAGCTGGGGGCGGCGGCCACCATTTCGATCCTGGTCGCCAGCCAGCTGTGCATGGGGCTGTTGGCCGATGCCTATCGCGCCGGTCCGGCGGCGCTGCGTGAGAATCTGCCGGCGCTGGTCGGCGCCTTATTGCTGGTGGCGGGCGCCTATCTGGTGGCGAAACGCAGCTTTTGACGGCGGCTGAAAGGCAAAAAGCCCGCTCGGGTTTCCCTGAGCGGGCTTCTCTAAATTTGGCTCCTCTGACTGGACTCGAACCAGTGACATACGGATTAACAGTCCGCCGTTCTACCGACTGAACTACAGAGGAATCGTTGGAACGGGGCGAATAATAGCGGGGCGGTTGCGGCTTGTAAAGCGTGAAAACGCCCGATGCGTTCGTTTGCTGCAAGATTGCCCAACCTGCTGCTTTTTCTCGCTTTTGTCGCTTATCCCGCGCGCAGCGCCGTCGAATTGCCCGTTGTGTGGCGCATTTGCCTGCCGATGGTGCAACGGTTGCCCTGCGCGGTGGCGCGCGCCGCCCGGCGAACGGCCATTTACCGCCTTGTACCCCGCTTCCACGGCCGTTTACCGACTCTGGCCTGGATCTTGCTGTGATTGCATGACCGGATTTCGGCATTCTCAATTTAGCGGCTCGCTGGAGGCACTATGAATTTCAGACGTCTGAAGTACTTCGTGAAAATCGTCGATATCGGCAGCCTGACCCAGGCAGCGGAGGTGTTGCACATCGCCCAACCGGCGCTCAGCCAGCAGTTGGCGACGCTGGAAGGGGAGCTGAAGCAGCAGCTGCTGATCCGCACCAAGCGCGGGGTGCAGCCGACCGAGGCCGGCAACATTCTGTATGCCCACGCGCAGACCATTCTGCGCCAGTGCGAACAGGCGCAGAGCGCGGTCAACAGCGCCGGGCAGGCGATGAGCGGCCAGGTGTCTCTCGGGCTGGCGTCGGGCAGCACTGCGGCGCAGCTGGCGCTGCCGCTGTTGCAGACCCTGCGCGATCAGCAGCCGGGCATCCTGCTCAGCCTGCATGAAAACGGCGGCGCGGCGTTGGCCGGGCAGGTGGCTAACCAGACGCTGGACATGGCGATGGTCTACGGCGCCAAAATGCCCG
The DNA here is from genome assembly GCF_009900725.1 of Serratia sp. Z4. Taxonomy (NCBI): domain Bacteria; kingdom Pseudomonadati; phylum Pseudomonadota; class Gammaproteobacteria; order Enterobacterales; family Yersiniaceae; genus Serratia; species Serratia sp. Z4. Next base: position 816,123 of record NZ_JAAABD010000002.1, on the reverse strand, counting down.
CCGGTCTGCACGCCATCGCATTGATGCGGGAAGATCTTTATCTGGTGGCGACGCGCGCGGTGCCGCATCCCGGCAACAGCGTCGAGCTGCTGGACGTGGCGCGGCTGAACCTGTTCCTGCCGCGCGAGGGCGATGCGGTGCGCAACCAGCTGGAGGAGGCGATGGCGCTGCGCAAGCTGGCTGCCAACGTGGTGGGGGAGATCGAATCCTCGGGCGCGCTGAGCGCCGCGATCGCCAGCGGGTTGGGGGCGACCGTGCTGCCGGAATCGGTGGCGCGCGCGATGATCGGCCCGGCCAAGGCCTGGATGGCGCGCATCAATGCGCCGACGATGTCGGTGCCGCTGTCACTGTGCATGTCCAGCCAACAGGGGCTGTCCGCCCCGGCGCTGCTGGTGAAAGACCTGTTGCTGTCGATCGCCGGCGGCCGCAGCCAGGAGAAGCGCGCGCTGGCGCTGGTGCGTTGAGGAAAAAACGGCCCGCCGCAGCGGGCCTGAGCACCGTTAGCGGAACGGCGGTTCGTTGAAGGTGCGCAGCTTGCGCGAGTGCAGGCGATCGCCCTCGGCGCGCAACAAATCGATGGCGCAGATGCCGATCTGCAGGTGCTCGGAGATCGCCCCTTCGTAGAAGCGGTTGGCCTGGCCCGGCAGTTTGATCTCGCCGTGCAGCGGTTTGTCGGAGACGCACAGCAGCGTGCCGTACGGCACCCGGAAGCGATAACCCTGAGCGGCGATGGTGGCGCTCTCCATGTCGACCGCCACCGCGCGGCTGAGGTTGAAGCGGCGCGCCGAAGCGGAGTAGCGCAGCTCCCAGTTGCGATCGTCGGTGGTGACGACGGTGCCGGTGCGCAAACGCTGTTTGACCTCTTCACCGGGCATGCCGCTGACCATCTTGGTGGCGTCATACAGGGCGCGCTGCACCTCGGCGATGCTCGGGATCGGGATATCCGGCGGCAGCACCGCATCCAGCACGTGATCGTCGCGCAGATAGGCGTGGGCCAGCACGTAATCGCCGATCTTCTGGCTTTCGCGCAGGCCGCCGCAGTGGCCGATCATCAGCCAGGCGCTCGGGCGCAGCACCGCCAGGTGATCGCAGATGGTCTTGGCGTTGGATGGGCCGACGCCGATGTTGATCAGCGTGATGCCCTGGCCGGTGCGCGAGATCAGGTGATAGGCCGGCATCTGGTGGTTTTTCCACGCCAGATCGGACACCGCCTGCTCCGGGGCGCTGGTTTCCGGCGTGATGTAGGTGCCGCCGGCGCTGGAGAGCGCGATGTACGGGCTGGCCGGATCGGCGATCTGGGCGCAGGCCCAGCGCACGAACTCGTCCACATAGCGGGTGTAGTTGGTGAACAGCACGAACGGTTGAAAATGTTCCACCGGCGTGCCGGTGTAGTGCCGCAGACGCGCCAGCGAGAAATCCGCGCGCAGCGCATCGAAATGCGACAGCGGGAAATGGTTGTCGGTGGCGTGGTACAGGCCGTCGGCGGTCTCGTCACCGATCTGCGCCAGCTCGGTGGTGGGGAAATGCTGCGCGATGCCGGCGCTCATTGAGCGATCGAGCGCCAGGCTGGAACCGTCGATGACATAAGGGAACGGGATCTCCTGCTGCGACGGCGCCACTTCGATATGGGCGGCGTAATCGTGTTCCAGCATCGCCAGCTGTTCGGCCAGATAGTGGCGGAACAGCTGCGGCCGGGTCACGGTGGTGCTGTAGCTGCCGGGATGGGTAAAGCGGCCGAAGGCGCGGGTTTTGCTCGGGCCGGATTGCTGCCCGTCCCAGCTGACGCGCAGTTCGGGATACACGAACAGCCCGGCGGCGCGCGCTTGTGCATCCGGCAGCGTGCCGTGGCTGATAAAGTCACTGACCGCCTGCCGCAGCGCGTCTACCGCGGCGTCATACAGGGCTTCCAGTTGATCGAGTGCCTGATCGGCGCTGAGGCCGCTGCGAGGTGGGGCATAGCTCATACTTTCTCCTTGGATGTCCCGGCTCTGTGGCGGGGTTGCGGCGTTTTACCGTCACAGGTTAGCCGAAGAAGGGCGTAAAAGCTTGGTCGAAATGACGGGCGCGGCAAAGAAAATACCGCGCCCGTGAAGGCGGGGGATCAGGAGGCGGGAGCGCCCGCTTCGACCTTCAGCGACACCAGGCCGATGCCCAGCTTCTTCGGCGTGAAGCCGCCGCTGGCGCTCTCTTTTGGCTCGGTCGGCGCCGGCGGAGTAATGCTGATCTTCTGCGCGCCGCGCGGGTTGTCGAAGCGCAGGGTGACGGTGCTGTCCTGTTCACCGAGCGACACGAAGCGCTCTTCGTCGCCGACGCGCACCGAAATCGGTTCGCCGACGTTGTTGCCGTAGGCGCGGGCGCGCAGCACCAGATCGAAGCGCTTCGGCAGCGGATCGACGTAATCGATGTCGACCGCCGGCGCCAGATTGGCGTCGGACCAGCGGCCCCATTCCTCGACGGCGGAGACGCCGGTGATGGCTTTCACCTGTTCCGGCATGCCGGGCAGCATGAACTCGATGGCGTCCGCCCGGTATTTCACCGCCGCGTCGTCCACCTGCAGGCGGGCGACGGCGTTTTGATAATCGGCGACGCTGTCCGCCGCCGGGCCGGAGAAGTTCACCTTGCCGTTGAAGCGTTCGCCGCTGGCCTGCGCGATCTGCGGCGGCGAGGCCAGGGTGCCCGAGGCCACGCAGATGTCGGTGCTCAGCGCCAGCTGCGGCGCCCAGACCCGGCCGATCTCGTAGCATTTATCGACCCAGACGAATTTCTCCCCCGCCCCCAGCCCGGCCAGCTGCTTGCGCAGTGGGGTGGAGAGGTAGACGTTGAACATCGGTTCGATGCGGTTGTCACCCACCCGCAGGATGAACGGCACCTTGTAGGTGACGCCGGAGAAGCTGAAGCTGCGTTGGCGCGTATCCACGCTGTAGTCGCTGATGCGGTTCGGCAGGCCCCACTGATTGATCACCGCCGGTTTCCAGCCGTTGATCTTCTCTTCGATGTTCAGGAACACCGTAGACAGCGACGGCGCCGACAGGCTGCTGCGGCCAAGGCCGATGTAGTTGTCGCCGCCCATCACGTCCAGCACCGTGGCGCCGTTGTCCAGCGTGCTGCGCTTCTCGTTGCGCTGTTCCGCCAGCGGCCGGGTGCCGTCGATGATGAAGAACAGGTTGCGGCGCTTCTGTTTGGTCAGGATATCGTAGGCGGTGTTGTTCATCGCCAGATGATCGGAGGACACCACGATCACGGTATTGCTGAAATAGGGCGAGCGTTTGATCTTGTCGATCAGCGCGGCGATGTGTTGCTGGCTGCAGGCTACCGCGCTCAGCGAGCGGTTTTCCTTGTTCTGCCAGGCGTAGCTTTTCTTGCTGCAGCCGGCGGAGATAAAGCCGTCCGGGTGATGGGTATCGACGGTCAGGGTGAACAGCGAGAACGGCTGGCGCTGTTTGGACAGCTCGACGAACTTGCCGTACACCACGTCCAGCACGCTGTCGTCGTACCAGCCCCAGTCGTTTTTGTAGCTCGGATCGGCGACCCGATCGCGCAGCTCTTTGAAGCCGTAAACGTGGTCGAAGCCGTGGGATTTCAGGAAGGTGTCTTTACCGGCGAACGCCAGCTCGGCGCCCTGATAGAAATAGTTGCTGTAGCCGGCGGCCTTCAGCACGTCGCCCAGGCAGACGTTCTCCGGGTAGAAGGTGGAGACCGCGCTGGAGGCGTTGCCGTCGAAGGGCGCGAACAGCGGAATGCCGCACTGCGAGGCGACCATGCCGGCGATGGTGTAGCCGGTGCCCGGCAATTGCTGGGTATTGCTGAAATCGATGCTGTCCGTGCGCAGGGCGTTCAGCTCGTCGGCCAGGCCGGGAAACAGCTCGGTATCGAAGTAGGTGCGCTCCAGACTCTCGGCATAGATGTACACCAGGTTCGGCCGTTTGCCCTGCACGGTCTTTTTCGGCGCCTTGTAGTAGGTGGTGAAATCGGCGGTATCGCCGACGATCTGGCTCTTGACCAGCAGCGAGATGTCCTGAAACGCCGGGGTGGTGCCGACAGAAAACAGCGCCAGCAGCACGGCGACGACGCTGTAGGCCACGCTGCTGCCTTTGGCCTTGCGGCGCAGCAGGCTGCGGGCCAGCACCGCGAAAATCACCCCCAGCGCCGCCAGCAGGCCGATAAACGGCAGCACGTATTTGCTGATGCCCGCGCCTTTGAGGCTGCTGGTGACGGTGTAGATCACCGCATCGGTGATGCCGTCGCCGGTGAAGTAGTTGCTGGCGATCAGGATGACGTTCAGCACCAGATAGCTGCCGAGCAGCGTCAGCAGAATGGCGAACCACCAGCGGTTGGCGGCGGCCCGGGTGCGATAAATCAAAATCGACGCCAAAAAGAGAACAAACGAAACGACTGCTAAAACCATCCGCCAAACCTTGTCTGATTGAAATAAAACCGTTGCTGCCCTGGTTTGCGCCGCCGAGCGTGCCGCGGCGCGAAAAGTGAAGGGTATAGCCTATTGCCGGCGGCGGAACAACGCGCGATCTCCCGCTACGGCCGACGAGCGGCGGCTATTGTACATTTTTATGACAATAGTGTGACGTTAATCACACCGACGGCGGCCGCGGCGGCGAAAGCTTGCTGGTCGGAGGTTTCGCTCTACGCTTAATGAGCGCCACGACGGTGCATCCATCAGCCATTCAGGAGGAAGTATGCAGACAATCCCCGCAGCGGTACTCGACGATCTGGCCCCGCAAGGCGTGTTGCGCGCAGCGATCAACTACGGCAATCCGGTGCTGGCGCAGGCCGGGGCTGATGGCAAACCGCAAGGCGCTTCGGTGGAGCTGGCCGCCGCGCTGGCTCGCGAACTGGGCGTGGCGCTGGAGCTGGTGACCTATGACGCGGCTGGCAAGGTGTTCGCCGATCTGGACAGCGGCGCCTGGAACCTGGCGTTTATGGCCATCGAGCCGGTGCGCGCGGCGCAAATCGCCTTCAGCGAACCCTACGTGATCATCGAGGGGACTTATCTGGTGGCGAACGACGCGCCTTACTCTGAGGTGGCGCAGCTCGACCGGCCGGAGGTGCGCATCGCGGTCGGGCAGGGGGCGGCGTACGATCTGTTTTTATCACGCACGCTGCAGCAGGCGCAATTGGTGCGGGCGGCAACCTCCGCCGAGGCGATCGCGCTGTTTTTCGAACGGGGGCTGGAGGCGGCGGCCGGCGTGCGTCAACCGCTGTTGGCCGCCGCGGCCGCCCATCCCGGCTACCGAGTGCTGGACGGACATTTTACCGCCATCCGCCAGGCGATGGCGGTGCCGCGGCAAAACACGCAGGGCGCCGCCTACGTGAACGCGTTTATCGAACGCTGCAAGGCCAATGGGCTGGTGAAGGCGGCCCTGCAGCGCAGCGGCCAGGGCGAGGTGACGGTGGCGCCGCCGGCCGCCTCGGCGTGATCAGTTCAGCTCCACCGCGTACTGGTCTACCGGGGTGATTTTCTTGATCAGCTTATTGTCGAACAGGAACTGTTCGTAAGCCTGGTAGCGGGCCCGATCCAACTTGGCCGGATCGCGGGCGAACAGCGGCAGGCTGGCTTGCCACGCCTGTTTGTTCAGCTCGGTATTTAGCTCCGGGTGCGCCTTGGCGAACGCCAACCAGGTGTCCTGCGGGTGCGCGTGCAGGTAGTCGCTGCCTTGCTTCAGCGCGGCGAGGAATTTGCGAATTTTCGGCTCGTTCACCGCATCGCGGTTGGCGACGATGATCAACTCGTCGTAGGCCGGCACGCCGTAGTCTTCGACGTTGAACACCACAGGCTTTTTGCCCTGCAGCTTCAGCTCCAGCGCTTCGATATTGCGGTAGCCGCCGATCACCGCATCGACCTGGCCCGCCAGCAGGGCGCTAGTCAGTTGGAAGTTGACGTTGATGAGCTTGATATCCTGCGGTTTGAGATGCTCGTGTTCGACCATGGTGGCCAGCGTCGCCTGTTCGATGCCGCTGACCGAGTAACCCACCGTTTTGCCTTTGAGATCCGCCGGCGAGGTGATGTTTTTATCCAGCGCGATCACCGTATTCAGCGGCGTGTTGATCAGCGTGCCGACGCGCATCAGCGGCAGGCCCTGATCGGCGAAGAAATGCAGCTGCGGCTGATAGGTGATGGCGAGGTCGGCCTGTTTGGCGGCCACCAGTCGCGGCGGCAGCGCCGGATCGGACGGCGGCACGATCTTGACGTCCAGCCCTGCGGCCTTGAAGGCGCCGATCTGCTCGGCCACCATAATCGGCGCGTGATCGGGGTTGATGTACCAGTCGAGCACCAGCGTCAGCTTGTCGGCCGCGCCGGCCTGGCCGGTGATGGCGGCGCCGAGCAACAGCCCGCAGACGGTTTGTTTGATCATGGTCGTTCCTTTATCCCTGGTTATGGTTGCAATCATCAGTCGTTTTCCGGCGCCCAGGCGATCAGGCGCCGCAGCAGCGCATCCACCGCGGCCCACAGCAGCACGGTCATCAGCACCAAAATAAACAGTGCGGCGAAGCAGACGTCGGTCTGCATGCGCGCATTGGCGTTCAGCATCACATAGCCCAGCCCTTCGGCCGAGCCGACCCATTCGCCGATGATGGCGCCGATGGGCGCGACGGCGGCGGCCATGCGCAGGCCGGAGCCGAAGGCCGGCAGCGCCGCCATCAGCCGCACGTGCCGCAGCTGCGCCCAGCGCGAAGCGCGCATCGTGCGCGCCAGATCGAGGTAGTCGTTGTTGACCCGGCGCAGCCCGTCGAAAAAGGCCGACACCACCGGGAAGAAGATCACCAGCACCGCCATCGCCACCTTGGCGCTCATGCCGAAGCCGAACCACAGCACCAGCAGCGGGGCCAGGGCGAACACCGGTATCGCCTGGCTGGTGAGCACCAGCGGCATCAGCCAGCGCTGCAGGCGCGGCGAGAAAATCATGCACAGCGCCAGCGCCGCGCCGAGCAACACACCCAGAACCAGCCCGCTGACGATTTCCGAAGCGGTGACCAGCGTGTGCCAGGCGAGATAGCCGCGCCCGTCCCACAGCGCCTGCGCCACTGCGCCCGGCGTGGGCAGCAGAAAGGCCGGGATGCCGCTTTGCGCCGCCAGCCACCACAGCAGCAGCAGGCCGACGAATACCGTCAGCCCGCGCCGCAGGCGGGTGAGTCCACGCTCTTGGGCACTATTCATTGTGCTGCCCTCACCAGCTGCTGCAGCAGCTCGGCCTGGCTTTTCAGCAGGTCGGCGTCATCCGGCGCGCGCGGCGGTAGCCCGCTGATGCGATGAGTATCGTCGAGGCCCAGCGGCCAGGGCGACAGCACCAGCAGCCGGTGGCTCAGGCGGCAGGCTTCCATCGGATCGTGGGTGATCAACAGCACGGTATTTTGCGCCAGCAGCTCGGCGGCCAGGCTCTGGATCTCGGCGCGGGTAATGGCGTCCAGCGCGGAAAAGGGTTCGTCCATCAGCACGATCGGCTGGCGTTCGTAGAGCGTGCGGGCGATGGCGGCGCGCTGGCGCATGCCGCCGGACAGCGAGGCTGGCAGGCTGCGGCCATGCGCGGCCAGGCCCACGCGCTCCAGCAGGTGCGCCGCCCACGCCCGATCCGGCGTTTCGCCGCGCAGCCGCGAACCGAGGGCGACGTTCTCCTCGATGGTCAGCCACGGGTAAAGCAGATCTTTTTGCCCCATGTAGGCGATGCGCCCGGCGATCGGCAGGCCGTCGCTGCCGGTCACCGAACCAGAGCTGGCCTGCGCCAGGCCGGCGATGATCTTCAGCAGGCTGGTTTTGCCGGCGCCGCTGGCGCCGAGCAGGGCGACGAAGCTGCCGCCGGCGATGTCGAAGCTCAGCCGGTCGAAGACGATGTGCTGACCGAAACGCAGGCTGAGATCCCGCACCTGGATACCGGGCGGGAGAAGCGGAGAGGTCATGAGGCGTTCAACCCCATCTGCCAAAATGCCGACTCCAGTTGGGTGGCGGTGGTGAAAATCTGCGCCAGCTCGGTGAAGCGATCCTGTGCGCCGCGCTGGTGGCCGACGGTCTCGAGCAGCTCGATGGCGGCGCGCACGCCGGCCAGATAGCCCTCGTCGCCGTAGTTGCGGATCCAGGAGGCGTAAGGATTGCCCTCCATCTGGGTGGCTGGATCGTGCAGCAGCCGCAGGCCGATTTCGGCATAGCCGGCCACGCAGGGCAGCAGACCGGCCAACAGATCGAGGGCGTCGCCGGCATGGCCGATGTCCAGCACGTAGCGGGTATAGTTCATGGTTTCCGCCGCCTCCGGCTGGGCGGCGATCTGCGCTTCGCTCAACCCCCATTCGGCGCAGTAGGCCACGTGCAACGGCAGCTCGGCGACGATGCCGTTGAGCGAGGCGGTGGCGGCGCGCATCTCCGGCAGGGTGCGCAGCTTACTGACCAGCAGCGCGTAGGCGCGGGCGAAGTGCAGCAGGAACAGATAGTCCTGGGTCAGGTAGCGGCGAAAAGCGCGTTCAGGCAAGGTGCCGGCGGCCAGCTGCTGCAGAAACGGGTGATCGACGTAGTCCTGCCAGTGGCTGCCGGCATGGTGGCGCAACCGGCCGTAAAGACCGCTTTCGAACAGGGTGGTGATGGACATGGGACCTCCTTGAGTCAGTGGAGATCCGGGCACGCTGAGGTATGAACAGGCAACGGGTAATCGCGTTGTTGCCTAACCGTCCCTTCGCTGGCATGACCCAGATCAGGTTCAAAGGGTTCGGCTTGCGCCATCTCAGCCCGTAACAGGACACCCCTCGGAGCTGCCTGTTATACGACATTTGTTTTTTGATTACAATCGCCGGGCGGCGCGGCGGCAATCGGTTCGTTTAGTGCGATCGGGGGCGATTTTGCTGGCGCAAGGCGCGCGGTTTTTGTCACTGTAGGCCGATGATTTTGCTTTTGAGGACGATGCCCGATGAAAAAGATTGGTTTTCTCTCGTTTGGCCACTGGACGCCTTCCGCCCAGTCCGGCACCCGTTCCGCAGCGGATGCGCTGCTGCAGTCCATCGATCTGGCGGTTGCCGCCGAAGATCTGGGGGCGGACGGCGCCTATTTTCGCGTGCACCACTTCGCGCGTCAGCTGGGATCGCCGTTCCCGCTGCTGGCCGCCATCGGCGCCAAAACCCAACGTATCGAGATCGGCACTGGCGTGATCGACATGCGCTATGAAAATCCGCTGTACATGGTGGAGGACGCCGGCGCGGCGGATCTGATCGCCGGCGGGCGGCTGCAGCTCGGCATCAGCCGCGGCTCGCCGGAGCAGGTGATCGACGGCTGGCGCTATTTCGGTTACGCCCCGGCCGAGGGCGAAACCGACGCTGACATGGCCCGCCGCCATACCGAAGTCTTTCTGGAAGCGCTGCGCGGCGAAGGGTTCGCTGAACCCAATCCGCAGCCGATGTTCCCCAATCCGCCCGGGCTGTTGCGGCCGGAGCCGTTTTCCGCCGGGCTGCGCGATCGCATCTGGTGGGGCGCCGGTTCGAACGCCACCGCCGTCTGGGCGGCGAAGCTGGGCATGAACCTGCAAAGCTCGACGCTCAAGAATGACGAGACCGGCGAACCCTTCCATATCCAGCAGGCCAAGCAGATCCGCGCCTATCGCGCCGCCTGGCAAGAGGCCGGCCATGCGCGCGAGCCGCGGGTTTCCGTGAGCCGCAGCATCTTTGCGCTGGTGGATCAGCGGGATCGCAATTACTTCGGTGGCAGCGGCAAAGAGGGCGATCAGCTGGGATATATCGACGCGCAGACCCGGGCGATCTTCGGCCGCAGCTATGCCGCCGAGCCGGACGCGCTGATCGAGCAGCTGGCGCAGGACGAGGCCATCGCCGAAGCGGATACGCTGCTGCTGACCGTGCCTAACCAGCTGGGCGTGGATTATAACGCCCACGTTATCGAATCGATTTTAACCCATGTCGCGCCGGCGCTCGGCTGGCGCTAAACGGAGGAGTGGCATGTCACGCATTTTCATTACCGGTTCGGTCGACGGGCTGGGCCGCGCCGCCGCGCAAACGCTGTTGGAGGAAGGGCATCAGGTGATCCTGCATGCGCGCGCCCCCGGCCGTCTGGAGGCGGTGCGCGATCTGCTGGATAAAGGCGCGCAGGCGGTGATTGGCGATCTGTCCGAGGTGCAGCAGATCCGGCAGGTTGCCGAGCAGGTGAATCGCATCGGCCGCCCGAATGCGGTGATCCACAACGCCGGCATGTTCACCGGGCCGCAGGTGATGCCGGTGAACGTGATGGCCCCCTATCTGCTGACGGCCCTGATCGAACGCCCCGATCGCATCGTCTACCTGAGCAGCAGCATGCACTTTGACGGCGTGGCGGAACTGAACGGCGTGGACTGGCTTGGCGGCGCAGCCGGCTCCTATTCGGACAGCAAGCTGTTCGTCACCGCGCTGGCCGCCGCCGTGGCGCGCCTGTGGCCCGGCGTCATCAGCAGCGCGGTCGATCCCGGCTGGGTGCCGACCAAAATGGGCGGCGCGGATGCGCCCGACGATCTGGCGCTGGGACACGTGACGCAGGCGTGGCTGGTGAGCAGCGATGAACCGCAGGCACTGGCGTCCGGCGGCTATTGGCACCACCAGCAGCGGTTTGAACCTCACGCGGCGGTGCACGATGAGGCGTTTCAAACGGCGCTGCTGGCGCAATTGGCGCGCGCCGGCGGGGTGAACCTGCCGCAGACTTGATGGCCGTTCCTTCCTGGCCCGTCGGTGATTATCGGCGGGCTTTTTTATACCCGCAGGGTGAACCGACGGGGCTTTTCTTATACAGTGGTTGCCTGGCCTGTTTTGATTGTTATTTATATTATCGCCATGCACTCATTCCTGATTATTGTCCCTGAAGGGGGCATGCTGTTCGAAGCGGCGGGCATCGCCGATATCCTGATGCAGGCCAATCGCCTGAGCCCTGCCGAGACGCCGCTGTATCAGATCGCGGTCGCCACCACGCAATCTCACCGGGTGGTGCACGGCCTGTCCGGGCTGAGCCTGTTGGCCGATCATCGCCTGGCGGATCTCGATCCGGCCCTGCCGCGCGATACCGTGATCGTCGCCGGCAAGGGGGCGACCGAAGAAGAGGGTGCTCTGGTCGCCGATTGGCTGCGCCGCGCGGCGCCGCAGGCGCGCCGTATCGCTTCCGTTTGCGGTGGCGCACTGCTGCTGGCCGAAGCCGGGTTGCTGGACGGGCGGCGGGCGACCACCCACTGGCGGCTGGCGGAAACGCTGCAGGCGCGCTTCCCGCGGGTGCAGGTCGAAAACGGCCCAATCTACGTGCAGGACGGGCCGATCTGGACCTCCGGCGGCGTCAGCTCCGGCTTCGATCTGACGCTGGCGCTGGTGGAGGATGATTACGGCTTCGTGCAGGCGCGCGAAGTGGCACAGGACCTGGTGATGTTTCTGCGCCGCCCCGGCGGGCAGGCGCAGTTCAGCCGCTATCCGCTCAACCAGGCCAAATCGCCGGGGCCGATCCGTGACCTGCAATCCTGGATCCTGGAAAACCTCGCCGACGATCTCAGCGTCGATCGGTTGGCCGAGCGCGTGGCGATGAGCCCGCGCAACTTTACCCGGGTGTTCACCCGCGAGACGGGCATTTCTCCCGCCAAATTCGTTGAAGAGGGGCGGTTGCATACCGCCAGGCAGCGCCTCGAACAGAGCGCGGAAGGTATCGAGCAGATTGCCCTGGCCACCGGCTTCGGCAACGGCCTTAACCTGCGGCGGGTGTTTGAGCGCAAACTGCAGCTGACCCCGAGCGAATACCGCGAACGCTTTCATGCGCGCAATTTGGCGTAAATTGATTGGTAAACGTCATTTACGCCGCTTCTGGTCGGCGCTAGATTTTAGGCAAAGTCCACAAATGAGGAGTGCATCATGGTGAGAGTAGGCATTAACGGCTTCGGCAGGATCGGGCGCAACGTGCTGCGCGCGGCGCTGGGGCGCAGCGATTTTGAAGTGGTGGCGATCAACGATCTGACCGACAGCAAGACGCTGGCGCACCTGCTGAAATACGACACGCTTTCCGGCACGCTGGCGGCCAGGGTGGAAGCCGGCGACAACCAGCTGCTGCTGGACGGCCGGCCGATTCAGGTGTTTTCGCAGCGCGATCCCGCCGAAATCCCCTGGAGCAGCGTGGGCGTGGACGTGGTGATCGAAGCGACGGGCTTCTTTACCGATAAAGCCAAGGCGGAAGTGCACATCACGCACGGCGGCGCCAAGCGGGTGATTATCTCAGCGCCGGCCAAGAATGACGACATCACGCTGGTGATGGGGGTTAACGATCACCTCTACGATCCGGCGCTGCATAAGGTGGTCAGCAACGGCAGCTGCACCACCAACGGGCTGGCGCCCGCCGCGCAGGTATTGCATCAGGCGTTCGGCATCGAATACGGCTTGATGAATACCACGCATGCCTATACCAACAGCCAGGCGCTGCACGATCAGCCGGAAAAAGATCTGCGCGGCGCGCGGGCGGCGGCGGAATCGATCGTGCCTTACTCCAGCGGCGCGGCCAAGGCGCTCGGCAAGGTGATCCCCGAACTGGACGGCCGCCTGACCGGTTATTCGCTGCGGGTGCCGGTGCCGGTGGTTTCCATCGTCGATCTGACGGTGACGCTGAAGCGCCCGGCGACGGTGGAGGAGATCAACGCCGCTTTCCGCGCGGCGGCGGCGTCCGGCCCGCTGAAAGGGATCCTGGGGTACAGTGACGAACCGCTGGTATCGAGCGACTATCGCGGCGATGCGCGTTCGTCGATCATCGACGGCCTGTCCACGCTGGTGATCGGCGGCAACCTGGTGAAAGTGCTCGCCTGGTATGACAACGAATGGGGCTTCTCCAACCGCTTGGTCGATCTGGCGCTGCTGATGGAACAACGCGGGCTGTAAACGCCCAACAGCAAAAAGCCCGCTTAAGTTTCCTTAAGCGGGCTTCTCTAAATATGGCTCCTCTGACTGGACTCGAACCAGTGACATACGGATTAACAGTCCGCCGTTCTACCGACTGAACTACAGAGGAATCGTGTGAACGGGGCGCATCATATCCAGCGGCTCCGGGTGTGTCAACGCTAAATTGCCCCAGGCGGTGCGACTGCTCGGTATCTGAGCAATGCGCCCGTCAATCAGCCCATTGCGCGTTGTTTTCCGCCTGGTCTCGCAGCAGGCGCGCCAGCGGATCCTGGCGGTAGAAGCGGCAAAAGTGCTGATACAGCGCCGGGAAGCGTTCGGCCAGCAGTTCGGGAGCGCTGAAGAAATACTCCGACAGCACGGCGAAGCACTCGGCCGCATCGGTGGCGGCGTAGGCATCCATGCTGGCGGCCTCTTCGCCGACCATGTCGATCTCGTCCTGCAGGCTTTCCATCGCGGCATGCAGATCATGTTCCCAGGCGGCCACCTCGCGCAGCGGGATCGGCGGCACGCCGGTGGCGACGCCGCCGTTGCGCATATCCAGTTTGTGCACCGCTTCGTGGATCACCAGATTGAAACCGGAGAGGTCAAAAGAGTCCTGCACGTCTTGCCAGTTGAGCACGATCGGCCCCTGTTCCCAGCTTTGGCCCGACTGCACCACCGGCCCCGAGTGCACCAGACCGATCTCGTCCTGCCATTCGTCTTCCACCACGAACGGGGTGGGGTAGAGCAGAATTTCGTTGAAGCCGTCGAGGCATTCCGCGCCCAGCTCCAGCACCGGCAAGGCGAACAGCAGGGCGATGCGCGCCTGCATTTGCGAGGTGAGTTGCAGCCCCTGCAGCGGCACGATGCGCTTTTGCTGCAATATTTGCCCGGCGACGGCCACCAGCCGCTGCCGCTCCTGCTCATTCAGCGGCGAGAGCAGCGGGATCGCCAGCGCGTCCTGCCACTGGGCCTCGATGTCTGCCTGGGATTGAGAGGGTTGAGTCGCTTTCCACGGCCATTTAATCATCAGGTTGCTCGTAAACTCATCACTTGAACGTTCAGCGGTATGCTAATGCTGTAAAAATGCCGCAAAAGCGGGCATGATAGCAAGCGTTGTCAGGAGAGATGCCGGAGCGGCTGAACGGACCAGTCTCGAAAACTGGAGTAGGGGCAACTCTACCGGGGGTTCAAATCCCCCTCTCTCCGCCACTTTACCCCGCGTTATTCCCCCATTGAATCAAAATCCTTTTCTTTCGCTAATGCTTGTAAACCGTTGGATATGAAACCGGTTTGCGTTGGCCGAGATCCTTTCCCGCATTATAACTCGTGCAATATCAACGAATAGCATTTTGCGATTATGTTCTTCATTTTGTGAGCCACGTTGCGCTTGAACCCGGTGCGGCGCTTGCGGCAAGCCCAGTGCTATGCATGCCAATCACGCTGAAGGTGTGAAACCGTCACGGCGATAATGCCTGCCGGCAGGGGCGTGCACGGTCTGAGTCCGCTATCCCTTGAAAATTTTGCCAGACTGACAACATGCCCAACGCCTCCAGGATAGAGTGTATTTACACGCGATTTTTTGCGCACTAATATGTGTGCACATGCACATAAATGATCAGTCTCCTGCCCGAAACGAGGGCGACAGAAGGGGCTGACCGCCTGGAGACCGGAGGACTTGCCATGAGTTTGCTCGATTGCGCACTGGATTTTCGTCACTTCATTGAGGAATTGCGTCGCCGAAACGATTTGGTCGACGTGCATCAGGAAGTTTCCGCCGACCTGGAGATAGCGGCTGTCTGCCGCCGGGTCTATGAGCAACGGCTTTCGGCTCCGCTATTTCATCACGTGGCGGGCGCGATGCCAGGGGCCCGCATCCTCGGCGCGCCGGCCGGCATGCTCGCTTCTGCGGAACATGCCTATTCTCGCCTCGCCCTCCATTTTGGGCTGCCGCCGGAGAGCGCTCCGCGGGATATCGTGGCGGCGATTCGCCGGGCGGTGAAGGCGGAGCCGTTTGCGCCGGATTATTGTTCGACCGGCCCGGTGAAAGAGAATATTTGGCGTGGCGACGAGGTTGATCTGGAACGCTTCCCGGTACCGCTGTTGCATGAACGGGATGGCGGGCGCTATTTCGGCACTTACGGGTTCCATGTCGTGCAATCCCCGGACGGAAAGTGGCATAGCTGGGGAGTCGGCAGGCTCATGATGCTCGATCGCAATCGTCTCACCGGCCCGGCGATACCCACCCAACACATCGGCATGATCCGTGAAATGTGGCGCCGAGAAGGGAAACCTACGCCGTGGGCGATGGTGCTCGGGGCGCCGCCTGCCGCGGTGGCGGTCGCGGGGATGCCGTTGCCGGCCGGCGTCAGTGAGCCTGACTATGTCGGCGCGCTGCTCGGTAAAAGCGTTACGCTCACCCAAGCGGAAACCAACGATCTCTGGGTGCCGGCCAATGCGGAAATTGTGCTGGAAGGTGAAATCAGCCTGACGGAGACGGCGCTGGAGGGGCCGATGGGGGAGTATCACGGCTATCAACACCAGCAAGGCCATGAACAGCCGGTGTTTCATGTGCGTGCGGTGACGTTTCGCGATGACCCCATTTTGCCGATTTGCGTCGCCGGCACGCCGCCGGAAGAAAATCATACGATCTGGGGCACCATGATCTCTGCTCAGTTGCTGGAAACCCTGCAGAGCGCGGCCTTGCCCGTTGACTTTGTCTGGTGTTCCTATGAGGCGGCGACCTGTTGGGCGGTGGTCTCCGTCGATATCGAAAAACTGGCCGGAATGAATACCACCGCGGCGGATTTTGCCGGCAAGGTGGCGGAGGTGGTCTTCGGCTCGCATGCGGGCTACCTGATCCCCAAACTGATCCTGGTCGGCAATGACATTGATATTGTCGATATCGATCAGGTGGTTTGGGCGTTGGCCACGCGTTCACATCCGGCGCGCGACCATTTTATCTTCCCGGACGTACGCGAGTTCCCGATGGTGCCGTACCTGACGGAAGAAGACAAGGCGCGCGGTAGCGGCGGCAAAGCCATCATCAACTGCCTGTTTCCCGAGCAGTTCAGCGGCGTAACACGTGCGGGGACCGCCTCTTTCAGGCACTCTTATCCGGAACAGGTCAGGGCAAAAGTCGAGGCTAATTGGAAACAGTATGGATTCTGAAAAAAAAGGCACGCAGAGCGGCAGACGGGGAATGGGATTGCCCAATGGTGCGCTTTACAGGATGACGGAGGTGGTGCGTCACCGCGAAAAACGGCTGTCTGCGTTACTCGCTTTGCAAGGACTCAGCCTCCATGAGTGGCGCGCGTTGCGCATTCTCTACAGTTTTCCGGGCGACGTGGCCATGAGCGAGGTGATAGCGCATTCGCAGACCGATCGCACCGCGCTAGGCCGTACGATCACCCAACTGGTTAATCGGGGGTGGGTCGCGCGCTTCCCCGATCCGGAAGATAAGCGCGCGGTATATCTGCGTGTCATGCCGGCGTCTCGTCCCATTTTTGACCAGGCGAGGCAATGGGTGGCGGATTATGACGCACAGCTGATGGCCTGTCTGGATGATGCCGGGCTCAGTGCCCTGGATGACGCACTGCAACGCATGATGCTGTTCATCGAGCCCGCGTAGTCCGTTCCGGCGAAAGCCAGCGCCGTATTTCCCGAGTGACCTCATCGCGGTGTTGTACTGTTGCCCGCGGGTAAGGTAATTTGCTGAGGGCATGATGACTGAGGCAGGGGCCAACGGACATGAATGAAAGGATCGACTACCACATCGATAAATACCACTTCGCACCGCTGGATGAAGCCCCGCGGCTTGCGCGCCAGTGGAGCGAGGTGTTGAACGAGTGTCGCCAGACGCAGGCCGGGGCGGAACAGCGTCTGCGCATTGCGCTGCTCAACGTGGACTATGTGACCAGTTTCGAATTGCCGTTTCGCTTATTGCTGGTGCGGGCGCCGCAGCTGATTGCCGGCCTGCGCGATGAGCTGTCGATCAGTCAAAAAAATGTGGTGTTCAACGGCAAGCGCTTTGGCTGCGTTTACAGCCTGAAAAGCGATTTAAGCGACGTGCCTGAGGCCTTCCAATATGGCCTGTCGACCCGTATTCACCGAACTTCGGCGTCGGGCGTGGACGCGCTGCCTTACCGGGAAATCGCCAAAGCGCTCAAGGCGCCGCGTGAGCGGCTTAAGCTGGCGCTGGAGCAGGGGCTGCGCGTCACGGCGCTGGACGGACTGTTCTGGTTCGGCATACAGCGCATCGCCGCAGAAGTGCGTAGGCTAAGAAAAACCGGCATGACGATCGTGACGGCGGAAACGGAGATTTTCGACACCCTGACCGGCACGACGCGCAAGGTTCCGGTTTACCGGCTGGCCGACCGTTAATGGCCGATGACTGGCGATTCATTATGCTGGTTTAAACCTGATTTCCGGCGGGGACAGTCTGACCCCGCGGTGGCTTCCTCTTTTTCTACCCTCATTTCCTCGTCGCTCGATAAGAAAATAGGCGCGATTTCTTCTCAAACCCTCCTCACCGTTCGATCGGCTGCAGCACAACGCAAACGGCGGGCCGTCGTCGATGGCGGGTGTCACGATAGCCTCTCCGGTTGATGGCACCGTTTGCTGTCCACCGTTGGCTTACAACGATGAAGATTTGAAGGAGAAGAACATGTTGAAACGTTTTGCGTTGCTGTGCGGGTGCCTGTTCGGTGCCCATGCTCTGGCGGCCGGCCCCAACGCCAATATCAAGCATTACGGCTATGACTGGCTGGATTTTTATGAAACCGCCACGCCGTCTTTCAGCGCCACAGAGGCGCTTAAGGCGATTACCGGCACCGGTTTCAGTATGACCAATCTGAACGTGGTGCACACCCTGGAAAGCCTCAATCTGCCCGTTTGCGCTGGGGGGACTTGCGCCGTGAACATTCAGGCTGGATCGGGGGCGGTATCGGGCTCGCCGTTTATCGATATCTGCCCAGGGGCGGTCTCGAACAGCAGCTGCCAGGCCGCAGGTTCCTGGAATGCGATCTGGACGGTGGTGAAGAAGATCGCCGGAGCCAAATATAAGCCCGGCGCCATTTATTTTATCGATGAGCCGTTCGACGTTCCTGCCTTACAGACCGGGGGAAAATATGACGCTTACCAATACTCCAGCTATGTTTGCACCCTGCGTCAGGCTATGCAGCAGTATGGGATCGCAATCCCCATTTACACCATTTTGTCCTACCGACATGCCAACAACGCCGAATGGATCCGCGAAATACAGCAGGGCGCGCCCGCGACCGCGTGTCCGACCAATGTAAAAAGCACGCCAGATTGGGTTGGGGTGGATAACTACAACTGGTCGGTGGCGGATATGTGGAGTACCTACAATCGCCTGGCGCCGATAAGCGCAGCCGGACAAAAGTGGGTGTTGGTACCGCCTTCTACGGCATCGTTAGGAATGAACGACCAGCAACTGCATGCGCAAATTCAACTGTATTGGGATTTCATTAATCAATATCCGACTGCGCCCGTGGTTTACATCATGAACTGGCGGTTTGATCGCGCGGTCACCGAGAATCGCGCGGCCTTCCCCGAATCGACCGCCTTATTGTCTTTCATGGCGAACACGCTGCTCACCCAACCTTAAGCGAGCAAAAAGGAGGCTCACATCAGGAACCTCCTTATGGATTGCACGGCTTACCGATAGGCTTCATTCCGCGCGATGGCATACTTCCCGCTGCCCAGCAGCAGTATGGCGAGTCCGCCCATAAAGAACACCAGCTCGTTTTCAATGCCCCAGGCACCGACGTCGGTGACGGTGAAGACCTTGCCGGTGCCCACCATCAAAAACGCCACCACCAGCGTAAAGGCGTAAACCAGCGCGGCGGGGCGGGTGAACAGCCCCAAAATGATCAGTATCGGCGCCAGGATCTCCCCCACATACACGCCATAGGCGATGAAGGCGGGTAGCCCCTGTTCCTGCAACGCCCCGGCGATCCAGCCGACGCCGTGCTGAATCTTCGCCACGCCGTGAAACAGCATCAGCCCGCCGAAGGTTAGCCTGAGCGCCAATTTGCCGGCGTCCGGGTGGTCAAAAAAGCGAGTGAATGCCGCATTGAGTGACTTAACCATGGCTTTTTCTCCTGAATAGGAATGATTTTCAATCAATATATCAGTCGGATGAATGCGAAAGCTGTTCTGGATCAGGAAAACGGCGGGCTTGGCGTTAAATAGCCGGGCGAGGCCGGCGGTGCGGCCTGATTTTTAGGTGGAATGACCTGTGCGCACCGGCCGAACCGGGGATGAGAAAAGTCATCGGCAGAGGTGGCCCGCCGTGTAGCCCATCTCTTTTCTGTATGTGTTGGCTACCCGATTTGCGTTTTCATTAAGGATTGTCAAAGGACAGGCAACGTAAAGATTCATAAGGTTTTTTTGCAGCAATGAAAAGGTGCGCGTTTTCGCTTTAATAACCCAATAGAGTTACCTTTATTTTTATTTTGAACCGCTAAATCATTAACGCTTTTTTTCGGCCTTTTTATTGGGAATTATCTTGCTTATTTTGCCTTGCGAAAGTTGATCCTGTGGGGCGTACGGCCAGTGGCGGGTTTTATTTTTATAGATTTTCTTATTTTTTGATGACAATTCAATGCCGAAGAGAATGAGGGAGATTGACTGAGGGGGTTGTGAGGGGGGGCAAATTTCCATGAACTATTTTTCCTGGCGTAAAAGTAATCGATTCAGCACTGTTTTAAGTTATTGAATTGTTTGTTTTATGTATATTGATTTGTTATTTTTTTATTAAAAAAATAATATTTTTTCTTGATATTGGGTTTGCCTTTGCTAGTATCAAATTAGTGGTCTTATCAGTTAGGGAAACATTTCTTGTATATGGAACAGATCGCTGGTCTTAACACGGTTCCTGTCGTTGCAGCGCTTACGTGGTTATTTTGCCGTTATAGTAAATGATATCTCTAATGCCACTTTAGTCTGCGAGACTCTTTACCGCAGTGGTGCTTTTGCCGCGGTAAGCCGTATGAGAACACACATGAAGGGGAATTGAATCTTAAATTATTCTGATCATTACCCTGAGTTAACTATAAAAGAATGATGCTTTATCCACCAGGCTGTTTGTGTACCAATAGGTATTCGGTGCACCACGGCGGAATGTTAATCTGTGCTTTAGCTTTAAAATTAATAATCAAAACTCTCGCCAAATTGTTTATTTTCACACCAGGTTTCGCATGTGTAAGTACTGAGTGCTGGAAATGAAAGTCACACTGCCATCGTCTTCTATTGATCATTGCGTGCTACCCGCTTGCAAGAAACGACTGGCTGTCATGGTTTTATGAAAAAATTTCACTATTTACTGTAGTTATCATTTGCTAATTAAATTATTTGTATCCAGTGGTATTACTGGAATTATCCTACCAAGGATGAAACGTTGTTTTTAGGGCAGTTTTTGATTTTTTTCCTATTCTTAGCTTGCATAATTATCGTTTGCAATTTATTGATTTTAAAAGGAAAAAATAAATATGTAAATGTAAAATAGTTTAAACCGATCACTGTGATTCTATTGATAGGTTCAATCTATTATTGTTGTTAATATTAATACATCTAAACAATTTGCGAGCTTGGTGACGACTAACTTACGCTAAAAGGACTCTGGGAAAGACTGGCGAACGTAAAAGCCCGCTTTATTAGGCTTTATGTTTCTAGTGCTGATTGAAAAGGATATCAGGCCATGAATGAAGTCATCTCAACGGAAGTGAATGGCGTCGAATTTGATCCACGATACAGTGAAATTGAATTCACGCTTTCGGAATATGACAGCCAAACCGATCCGCTTAATGCCGTAGACAATGCGCGTGATATCAATTGGCACGCCATTCGCGAGCAGTCTGCCGCGTTGCTGGAACAGTGCTTCGATTTACATGTCGTGCTGTGGTTTATGCGCGCCAATCTTCATATCGACGGTTTTTCGGCCTTCTACCAGGGCATTAAGGATATTGACGCCAAATATGCCGAGGAGGGCGCCACCATTTTCCCTCAGGCGGACATGGAACCCTCATCGGACAGCTTTCATGCGGCCGCATTAGGGTGGCTCGCCACATCGTCCTGTCTGCACGAAATCAAGAACAGCAAGATTTTTCCCGACACGCCGTTAACTACCGACGAGCTGCTGAATATGCGGCTTGACGAGCAGGAAGGCAAAAGCCTGCATTTTTCGGAGGTGGTAAAGGTGCTGGGGCAAGCCGACAGTTATTTTGCCGGCAGAAATCTGCCTTCGCTGAAAGAGCAATTGGCGCTGGAAATCGATGCGCTGGAGCGCGTCGAGAATTACGCCAATCTGCAGGCTGAAGATTATCGTTTGGACTGCCGGCAGGTACGCGACTATTTGAAACAGTTCAGCCGCCAGCTGGCTTCACTGGAACAGCAGGAATTGCCGGCTGAACGGGATGACGCGGAGATTGACTCGCCGGATGCTGACGCGCCTGTCGCCATGCCCGGCAAATATATCCGTTCCCGGCAGGATGTCATCTTGCTGTTGGATCAGGTTTTGGACTATTTCCAAAACTATGAGCCCAGCCATCCGGCCCCCATTCTTATTCGACGTTCACAAAAAATGATCGGTATGGACTTCGCGACGATTGTTGAGGAGCTTTTGCCGGAATCTCTGGCCTCGTTAAATCAATTGTCCGGGAAGTAATTTTTATCACAAAGGAGTTTTCCAATGGCTAAGGACTCAAGCTCTCAGAAATTTATCGGTAAAAATAACGCGCCGCGCGTGCAAATTGAATATGACGTAGAGCTTTACGGTTCACAAAAGAAAGTGGAGTTGCCCTTTGTTACGGGGGTCATGTCCGATCTCTCTGGGCATCGGAAAAAGCCTTTGCTGCCGATCGAAGAGCGGAAATTCCTGACCTTTGATCAGGACAACTTCAACGATCGCATGCGCGCCATCAAGCCTCGTCTGCAATTTTACGTAGAGAACACCCTGAGCGAAGACGATGCGTTGCTGGACGTGGAATTGGAGTTTGAATCGATGGATGACTTCACGCCTGGCGCCATCGCCAAACGGGTTCCGCAGATGCAACGCCTGCTTGAAGCCCGGGAGCATCTCACGGAGCTGATCACCTATATGGATGGTAAATCCAGCGCGGAAGAAGTGGTGAAGAATCTGCTGGAGAAACCCGATTTTCTGCATCGTTTGGTGACGGATGCGCGTAAAACGGTCGCGGATGCGGAACAGGATGTGCAGGATCCCGGCAATAAAGGAGATGAGGAATGAGAGCGAGGCAACGACGCTATTCGGCTAAGCAGCAGGCTACGGCAGTCGCTGAAGTTGAAACGCAGGACACGGAAAATGAGCTTGACGGTTTGCTCAAGCGTTCATTCCGGCCCAGAACGAACGAGGCTTCGGAAGCGGTTCGTCGGGCTATCGGCACGCTGTCCGAATATGCCAACAAAGGCAAGGTCAAGGTCAGCCAGGATGTCGTATTGACCATTGAATCGTTGATTGCCCAGATCGACGAACAGCTTTCGCAACAGATGAACAATATCTTGCACCACAAGGAGTTCCAGAAGCTGGAGTCCGCCTGGCAAGGTCTGAGTTATCTGGTCGATAACACCAACGTCAGCGAAACGCTCAAGATCCGGGTGTTGAACATCAGTCAGGATGAGCTGACGCGCAATTTGCGCCGCTATCGGGGCTCCGCCTGGGATCAAAGCCCGGTGTTCAAACAGATTTACGAACAGGAATATGGTCAGTTCGGCGGCGAGCCGTTCGGTTGCATCATCGGCGATTTTGAATTCGATCACAGCCCGATGAGCGTCACGCTGCTGACCGAGTTGGCGAAAATTTCCGCGGCGTCGCACTGCCCGTTCATTTCCGCCGCGTCGCCGTCGCTGCTGCAGATGAGCAAGTGGAACGAACTGGGCAACCCGCGGGATATCGGCAAGATTTTCACCACGCCGGAATATGCGTCCTGGCGCCGCCTGCGCGAAAGCAACGACTCGCGTTACCTGGTGTTGACGATGCCGCGTTTCCTGTCGCGTTTGCCTTACGGGGCGAAAACCAACCCGATCGAAGAGTTCGCTTTCGAGGAGTCCGTCAGGCCGGATGTGGATGATGATTTTTCCTGGGCCAACTCGGCGTATGCGATGGGCGTCAACATCAACCGCGCGTTCCATGAGTACGGCTGGTGTTCGAAGATTCGCGGCATCGAATCCGGCGGCTCGGTGGAAGAACTGCCCGCCTACGCGTTTCCTTCCGATGAGGGCGGATATGAACTGACGTGCCCGACGGAAGTGGCCATTTCCGATCGGCGCGAGCAAGAGCTTTCCGACGCCGGGTTCTTGCCCCTGGTCTATCGCAAGCATTCCGATTTCGCCGCTTTTATCGGTTCTTGCACCATGCACGCGCCGGCGAAATACGAGGATCCCGACGCGACGGCCAACGCCAAGCTGTCTTCGCGCTTGCCTTATATTTTCGCCACGTGCCGATTCGCGCACTATTTGAAATGCATCGTGCGCGACAAAATCGGTTCTTTCCGTTCCAGAGACGATATGCAGCTGTGGCTGAATGACTGGCTGATGAACTACGTCGATGGCGATCCTTCCGTATCGACCGAGGCGACCAAGGCGCGTCGTCCATTAGCCGCCGCCGAGGTGCGCGTTGAGGATGTGGAAGACGATCCGGGTTATTACCGCGCGCATTTCTATTTGCGCCCGCATTACCAGTTGGAAGGCATGACCGTGTCCTTGCGACTTGTATCAAAACTTCCGTCAGCCAAAAAAGATGGGAGCAGATAAGTTACGGCTGGTCATTGGTTTGGATATTGCCGACGTTAATTATTAAATGGCGTTGGTGGGAATTGATATTTCATTGAAATTTAGTGGCGCTGTTTTTTACGCTATTGCTATTTATTAATGGCTAATGGGTTCTCATTGTCGCTATTTCAATGATCGCGTAGGCAATATAACGACTTATCTGAATAGACTTTTCAATTAACGAAGTAGACCTATCAGTCAAGGAGACAAAAAATGAGCACGAAAGCTTTAGTAGACTATTTTTTGAAAATTGAGGGTGTTGATGGTGAATCACCCGACCAAACCTACCCTGGCTGGATTCAGCTGCAAGCCTGGCAATGGGCGGAAGAAAACGCCGGCCGTTGGGGGTTCGGGAGCGGCGGCGGTTCAGGCAAAGTCGAGATGAAAGACTTTGAGTTTCGCATGGTGAGCAACAAGGCTTCGCCGAAACTGTTCCTGATGTGCGCCACCGGCGAGCATATTCCTCAGGCAAAACTTGTTTGCCGTAAATCAGGCCAGGGTCAGCAAGACTTCATTGCCGTGACCTTCAGCAACTGCCTGGTTTCCTCATTCAAGACCGTGGGTAATATGCCGCTGAATTCCACCATCGGTACTGAAATCGATACCGTGCTGCCAACCGACGTTATCAAGCTGAATTTCGCACGTATCGAAGTTGAGTACAAAGAGCAAAACAATGATGGCTCCATGGGCGCGGTAATTAAGACGGGGTATGACCTCAAGCTTAATGCCCGTATCTGATCATTGATGTCACAACACTAATTGCAGGCTGTCTGCCCGCAGCGATTGCGGGCAGACATAAGCCTTATCGCGAGGTGTTAAATGAAAGCGTCATTGCCCATGCTATTCGATAAGCTCAGCGTGAGACATCAAAGCGCCAGCGCCGATAATTGGCGGCGTGTTTTGGTGCGTGATATCGAATTTTTACTGAATGACGCATCGCGCAGCGCTGATTTGAAACTTCATGATTATGCGCACAGCGAAAGTTCGGTATTGAATTATGGCCTGCCGTCGCTGAGCCAACGCATACCGATTAATACCGATCCGTTAACGCTGGCGAGACATATACAAAGAATCATTACTTCGTTTGAGCCGCGTCTGGATCCGAAAACGATTCGTGTGGTGCCTGTAGTGAATGAACGCCAATCGTATGTGCTGGCGATTTTATTCGATATTTATGGCACCTGCTCATTACCGGGTGACGAAATGCTGGTTAATTTGCGCATCGCTCTTGATTATTCCTGTGGCGCCGTACACGTATTTGATTAATAGGGGTGACTATGTTCAGTGAGCGCTTTCTCCAATTATATAATGATGAGCTGCGTTATTTTCGCGAGGCCGGTCGTCAGTTCGCCTCTTCTCATCCCCAGGTCGCCCAGCATTTAGGCATGCATATCGACGGCGTGCTGGATCCTTTCGTTGAGCGTCTGTTGGAGGGCTCCGCGTTCCTTTGCACCCGCATCCAGGAAAAGCTGAACAATGAGCAGCCGGAATTTGCCCTGCAAATGCTCTCACGCCTGGCGCCGCTGTGGTATACGCCGGTTCCCGCAATCGCCACCGTCGCGATTAAGCCCGATCTCTCTTTTCCCCAGTGGCACAGCCAGGTTGACCTGCCGCGCGGGAGCCGCATGACCCTCAACGATATCTCGCTGAACAACAAACCCGCCACGTTCACCACGGCGCGGCATATTAAAGTGCAGCCCGTTGAGATTTCACTGGCGGAATGCGAGATTTTGCCGCCGCACCATTTGCCTGACGGCGCCGCCAGACACATGCAGGATTGCTCGGCCTACGTCAGGATATGCCTGACGACGCACGGCGTGCTTCCCGTCTCGGAGCTGGATCTCGAGCCGCTGCACCTGACGCTGGCGGAAGATACGGTGCGGGCCAATCAACTGCTGGCCGCGTTGCTTAATCGCACCTTGCGCATCGTGCTATGGGCGAAAAGCGACGACCGGCCAATCGTCAAAGTCTTGCCGCCGGGCAGCTTGCGCCTGGGCGGCGTCAGCGATGAAGAAGCCTTGTTGCCCACCGTGGTGGGGGAATTGCCCGGCAACCGGCTGATGCGTGAATACTTCGCCGCGCCAAGCCGCTTCTTCAGCCTGGAGTTGCATGGCGTGCAGGATTTTCTGCGCCAATGTGAACGCGTTCACGAGTTCGAGATCTTGTTCGCGCTGGAGCAACGCCCACTCACTCTGATCGGTCGCGTCAACGCCAGGGATTTTCATCTTTTCGCGACCCCGGTCATCAACCTGTATCGCCGCCATTGCTCGCCGGTGCTGCTGACGGATGAGCGCACGGAGCACCAGCTGGTGGTCGATCGTTTGAACACCTCGCTGTATGAGATACACAGCGTAAAACAGGTGAAAGGCATGCTGCCCGACGGCAACCCGGTGATTTTCTCTTCGCTGCAGGCCGACGTGCAGTACGACTGCGAGCGGGAGCCGGCCGGTTATACGCTGCACCGTCGTCGGGAGCCGTCGCCCTCCAAGTACAACAATCCGCACCTGCCCAACGAAGATACCTTCATCGCCATCTCGCCGGGCAAAAGTGGCATCGATATCGACGACATCACGTCGCTCAGCGTCGAGGCGCTGGTCTGCGAACGGCATCTGGTGCCGGCGCACCTTCAGCAGCCGCATTTCCAGCTGGAAACGGCGATGCCGATCCACCAGGTGGAGATCGTCCGCTACCCGAGCAACCCGGTCGCGGTACCGAACATCAGCCAGGCGTGGCAGGCGATTCAGATGCTGGCCTCCAATCCTCTGCGCCATGCGCGCCCCGACGTTCAGGATTGTTCGGCGCTGTTGCGCGACTGGCTGTCGTTGTTCTGCCATCAGGATGACTCCAGCCAGCGCAAGCGCATCGCCAGCATCAAAAACGCCTGGGTGGAGCACCACTTCGAACGCAATCAGGGGCCGGGGCCGCTGGCCTGGATCCGCGGGGCCGAGATCGCCGTCAACTTAAGCGCCAACCATCATGCCGACCACGGCGCCTATCTGTTCGGCAAAATATTGCACCACGCGTTGAGCCAATACGGCGACCTGAACCAAACGTTAAGCATGAAGCTGTTGCTGGATGGGGAAACCCACGCCGACTGGGGGGCGCTCTACTATGGCTGATATGTCGTTGATGCGTGAAACGGCGCTCTCGTTGGAACAGGCGCCAACGCCGGGGGCGCAGAGCGAAAGCGCGGGCCAGGCCGAAATCCGCGGGCTGTCCAATCGACAGGATTTTTTCGAGCTGCTGCGGCGTATCGAACGCGCGCAGCCGGATGCGCCGCGGCTCGGCGTCTCCAACGATCGCAGTCGCGAAAGGCTCTGCATTACCCAGCCGGCGGATATGGCGTTCGCTTCGCGTGAAATCGCCTCTATCGTGCAGCGCCCTAAGCAAGTGCTGATCCAGGCGCGGCATTTCGGCATGTTCGCCCCCTACGGCCCACTGCCGATCCATGTGACCGAGCACGCGCGCACCGAAGTCATCGCCAGACGCAACCAGGCGTTCCAGCAGTTCGTCGGCATCGTCAGCCAGCGCTTCGCCGTATTGCACTACCGGGCATGGGCGCAGCTGAAGGCGATGATCGGCCATGAGCATGACGATGACAAAAACCCGTTCTTGCGCCATTTGCGCCAGACGGTGGGCGTCGATACGGCGCTGACGGTGAACCCACATATCCAGCGCCTGCGCGAGGCGTACCCCGGCACTTATCTGCCCGGTCGCCGCTCGCTGCGGCAGCTCAACAAGATGTTGGCGGCCTATTTCGCCGTTCCCATCACGATTACGCCGCGCTACGCCAAGTGGATCGACGACGGCAAGCAAAGCGGCAGCCAAAAGCTGGGCAAGTTGGGCAGCACGCGCATCGGCAGCCGCTTTTTCGATGCCCAGTACGGCGCGCATATTCAGATCGGCCCGCTGGGGGCCCCGCAGTATCAGCAGTATCAGCGCGGCAGCCGGCGGCTGCAGGCGCTGGTGAGCATCTGTCATGACTTTACGAGCCATCAGTTGATGCTGGATGTAAGCCTGCTGATCGCCACGGAGCCGGGCATGGCGGCGCAGCTGGGCGGCAAGTCGCTGAGTAAAGACAGCTGGCTGAAACCTAAGACAGGGACGTTTAGGCAGCTGGTTTATCAATCAACAACTTAATATAAGGAAATTTAAGGTGTATCAACGAGAACGTCTTTTTTCGCGATTGGGCCACTTTGCCTATCAGTCGTTCGTCGAAGCGACCAAGCTGTGCCGAACCTTCAGGCACGAATACGTGGAGCTGGAACACTGGCTGAAAGTCCTGGTGGACAAGGAGCGCGGCGACCTGCCGCTGATCCTGGCGCACTACGCCATCAACAGTCAGCGCATCAGCGATGCGTTGGATCGCATTCTTCATACCTTGCCGAACCGCACGAATGCGGTGGTGGATCTGTCGACGCAACTGGAAACGGTGGTGGAAAGAGGGCTGCTGATGAGCCAGCTCGCCGAAACGCCGTCCGGCGGGGTGCGCACCATTCATATCCTGGTCGGCATTCTGCAGGATCCCACGTTGCAGCGCAGCCTGTACCGGCTGAGCGACGAGTTCAAAAAACTGCCGATCCCGCAGCTGTTCGACGATTATCCGGCGATTCTGGCGGAGTCCGTCGAGCATGAGGAAGAGGAAGAAGAGGTCTACAGCGCCCACGGCGATGCGCCGGAGGCGTCCGAGACGGTCGATATTCTCGATAAATGGTGCGCCGATCTGACCCGCCAGGCGCGCGACGGTGAAATCGACCCGGTGATTGGCCGCGAAGCGGAGCTGCGCCAGGTGATCGACATCTTGCTGCGTCGCCGGCAGAACAACCCGATTTTGGTGGGCGAAGCCGGGGTCGGCAAAACGGCGGTGGCGGAAGCGCTGGCCTGCAAGATAGCCCAGGGGCAGGTGCCGCCGCTGCTGCAGGGCGCCCGGCTGCTGTCTTTGGATCTGGGGCGCATGCAGGCCGGGGCGAGCATGAGGGGCGAATTCGAATCGCGCCTGAAAGCGCTGATCGACGCCATCGCGCATTCGGCGGTGCCGGTGATCCTGTTTTGCGACGAGGCGCATACGCTGGTGGGCGCCGGCGGGCAGGCCGGCACCGGCGACGCCGTCAACCTGTTGAAACCGATGCTGGCCAGGGGGGCGCTGCGCATGGTGGCGGCGACCACCTGGTCGGAATACAAACAGTTCATTGAGCCGGACGCCGCGCTGACGCGCCGTTTCCAGTACGTGTTGGTTTCTGAACCCGACGAAGAGAATGCGGTGAACATGATGCGCGCCATCGCCCCGCATTTTGCGCAGCACCACAGCGTCAAGATCCGCGAGTCGGCGCTGCAGGCGGCGGTGCATTTGTCGCTGCGCCATCTGCCGTCGCGGCAACTGCCGGACAAAGCCATCAGCTTGCTGGACACCGCCTGCGCGCGGGTGGCGCTGAGCCAGCATGCGCTGCCTGAAAAAATCGAGTCGCTCGAGGCCGGGTTGGCGGTGAAGCGCACCGAAATGAACGGCCTGCAGGAGGAAAGCAAATTCGACGATCTGGCGCTCAGCCGCATCACTGAATTGCAGCAGACCCTCAGCGACATGGAAGGCGAACTGGCTGCGCTGCGTCAGCGGCAGGCGCAGGAGCAACAGGCGGTCACCACCTTGCTCGACGCGGAGCGGCAGTCGCCGGAGCGCTTGCCGCAGTTGGCCTCCGAACTGGGAGCCTTGCAAGACGGCGGCCTGCCGTTGGTGTATCCGTGGGTGGATGACCGCGTCGTGGCGGAGGTGTTGTCGGATTGGACCGGCATCCCCACCGGCCGCATGCTGCAAAGCGATCTGGACAATGCGCTCAATCTCAATCAACTGCTGAGCCGCCAGATATTCGGCCAGCAGACGGCGATCGATGAAATCGCGCAGGCGGTGCGCATCTCCCGCGCCGGCATTCAGGCGCACGATCGGCCATTGGGCGTTTTCATGCTGTCCGGCCCGAGTGGCGTCGGCAAAACGGAGACCGCGTTTGCGCTGGCGGAGGCGATGTACGGCGGCGCGCACAACCTGATCGTCTTCAATATGAGCGAGTTTCAGGAATCGCATACCGTTTCCACCCTGAAAGGGGCGCCGCCGGGCTATGTCGGCTACGGCAAGGGCGGCAAGTTGACGGAGGCGGTGCGCCGCAAACCTTATTCCATCGTCTTGCTCGACGAATTCGACAAGGCGCATCCCGACATCCACGAGGCGTTTTATCAAGTCTTCGACAAGGGCGTGATGGAAGACGGTGAGGGCCGCATGATCAGCTTCCGCCAGTGTTTCATTTTAATGACGAGCAATATCGGCGCCGGCGAAATAGAAGCCACGCTGGCGGAAACGCCGGATCTGAAAACCGAAGCGCTGCGGCCGATGCTGCACGACGTGCTGGCGCGCTTCTTCCCGGCGGCGCTGTTGGCGCGCATGAACGTCATTCCCTACGTGCCGCTTTCTACCGAAGCGATAACCCATATCGCCACCAAACAGATTTCGCGTTTACAACAGCGTTTGCACAAAGAAGTGGGCGTGTCGCTGGTGCTGGAAGGCGACATTCCAGGCTGGATAGCCAAACGCATCAGCGCCCATCCTTCGCGCGGCAGAGCGGTCGAGTCGCTGCTGCAGCAGGCGATTTTGCCGCCCATCAGCAATGAAGTGCTGCAGCGCAAACGGACGGGAAAGGAACTGCAGAATATCCAACTCATGGTCGAGAACGATAGTTTAAGTGTTTATTTCGACTGATTTTTAATTTGCCGCCGGCCCGTAAACGCGGGGCGGGGTTCGATATCGGATCAGAGAGGTTGTTATGCCTTTAATCGAAATTGATAACCCGGTGTTAGCCGAATTAAATGCGTTTCCACTCAGCTTCACCACCAAAGAAGGGTTGTCGAGCAACTCGCAATATACGCTCGAATTCGAATGTGAACAGGCGGACGTTGATTATGAATCTCTGCTGGGTCAAGGGATCAGCATTCAAATAGAAAGGCCGGATTTCGGCGCGCGGCCGTTTTACGCTTACGTGATCGGCGCTTCCGATTCAGGGCAGCATCAGGATAAGTTCGTTTATAAGCTGGAGCTGAGCACCTGGCTGTGGTTTTTGATGCAGAACCGCAACAGCCGCATTTTCCAGGATTTGAACGTGCTCGACATCATCGAGCAAATCTTCTCGCGCTACGGTTTTGCCGACTACCGTCTGGATATTCAAGGCACTTATCCGACGCGTGAATATTGCGTGCAGTTTTCCGAAACGGATTTCGCGTTTATCAGCCGCCTGCTGGAAGACGAAGGCATCTGGTATTACTTCGATCACGCCGAGGATAAACACACGCTGGTGATCACCGACCGGCAGAATTTCGACGATCTGGATTTCGGTTACGCCGTGTTGCCGTTCATGCCGGACAGCGAAGAAAACCGCGCCATCCGCGAAGGGATCCAGCGCATCCAGCGCTCCCGCAAAGTGCGCCCGAATGAAATCGTGCTGCGCGACTTTGACTTCCAGAACCCGCGCAAGAACCTGCAAACCAAGGTGGAAGAGAGCCGCCTCGGCCTGCAGAACACCCCGCTGGAGTGGTACGACTACGCGGCGGGTTATGTGGATACCGAACGCGGTGAAAACCTGGCGCGGCTGCGCCTGGAAGAAATGCAAAGCGACGGCCATCTGCTGTTTGGCGAGAGCAACGCCGTCGGGCTGATGGCCGGCAAGGATTTCTCCTTGATTTTGCATCCGGACGCCAACCGCAACCGCCGCTTCAAGCTGACTCGCTGCGACTATGTGTTCGTGCAAGACGGCCCGGACAGCAGCAGCGACGGCCGCAACGTCACCTGCCGTTTCAATGCGTTGAACGACGACGTGCCGTTCCGCCCGCTGCGCGAAACGCCAAAACCGCAGATGCCGGGCATCCAGAGCGCCACCGTGGTCGGCGCGCCCAACTCCGAAGTGCATACCGACAAATTTGCGCGCATCCGCGTGCATTTCCACTGGGATCGCTACAAAACCACCGAGGAAGACAGCTCTTGCTGGATCCGCGTGGTGCAGGCCTGGGCGGGGAAAGGCTGGGGCGTGATCGCCATGCCGCGCGTCGGCCAGGAAGTGCTGGTGACCTATGTCGACGGCGATCTCGATCGTCCGATGGTGACCGGGATTGTGTATAACGGCGACAACCCGCCGCCTTATCAGTTACCTGAATACATCAACTACTCGGGCATGGTGTCGCGTTCGCTGCGCTTCGGCAAGCCGCAGCATGCCAGCCAGTTGACCTTCGATGACAACCGCAACAACGAACGCGTCATGCTGCATGCCGAACGCGATCTGCAAACCACGGTGGAGCGCAACCAGGCCACCGAGGTGGGAATGGACAAGTTCGACATCATCCGCCGCACCTTTACGGACTGGTTTACCAACCACGTCTCTTACAAGGATTACGTCTTCAGCATTACCGGGTTTGACGCCTCGATTAAAGGCGTCAGCGCGTCGATGACCGGCGTCAGCCTCACCGCCACCGGCGTGAGCACCTCGTTCACCGGCGTCAGCACCTCGTTCACCGGCGTGAGCACGTCATTTACCGGCGTGAGCACTTCGTTCACCGGGCTGAGCACCTCGTTCACCGGGCAGAGCACCAGCTGCACCGGCGTATCAAACTCGATGACCGGCGAAAGCAACTCCTTCACCAGCATCAGCAACAGCATGACCGGCGAAAGCAACAGCTACACCACGGTCAGCACCAGCCAGACCGGCAGCAGCACCAGCTTTACCGGCGTCAGCGTCAGCACCACCGGATCGTCGACCAGCACCACCGGCTGCAGCATCAGCACCACCGGATCGTCGACCAGCACCACCGGCTGCAGCATCAGCACCACCGGCAGCAGCGTGAGCACCACCGGCAGCAGCGTCGGCACCACCGGCAGCAGCGTCAGCAGCACCGGCAGCAGCGTCAGCAACACCGGCAGCAGCGTCAGCAATACCGGCAGCAGCACCAGCACGACAGGGGTGTCGATCAGCTATACCGGCGCGTCACTGTCCGAGACCGGCGTCGATTTGAAAAAAGTCGGGATGCAAAGCAAAAACTAACGAGGCGCGGCAATGAGAATCATACGGCCACAGCAATTGGTGGCGATTAAAGGAAGTTACCAGATCGGGACAGACAGCCGGCTCGGCATCAGCGTCGTGGCCGGATGCTACCTGTCCCGGCCTGAACACTTCGTGAACGAAGCCGAAATCTGGGAGGCGTGGAAGCGCGTGCCGCTCAGCCTGCCGATATTGGATGTTGCCGAGCCGAAGCCGTTCGCCGAATACCTGATCGCCGGCCATGCCGGTATCGGTCAGCCGGTGAAAACGCTGAATGTCAGCGCCGACATCGGCGGGCTGAAGCGCCGTTGGCGGGTCGAGGGCGAGGGACGGCGCGGCGCGATGGAGGTGGAACCCTTCCTCAGCGTGCCGCTGGATCACACCTCCGCCTGGGGCGGCAAAGACAACAAGGAGAACCCGTTTGGCCGCGGCTGCAATGACGGGCTGCGGCCGCTGCTGATGACGCTGTCTCCCGAGGGGACAGCGCAGGAGCGCTCTCCGCTGGCGGCGCCGGCGCCGGTGCCGCACGAGTTTGCGCTGCGCAAGGCGCACATCGATAAGGTGGCGGGCCAGATCGCCGGCAAAGCCTATCTCGAGACGGTATTCCCCGGGCTGCCGGCCAATATCGATCGGCGTTATTTCCAGATGGCGCCGCCGGCGCAGTGGTTGCCGGAAGCGGCGTGGCCGGATCGGGTGCCCTTCGAGCTGCAGGGCGTCGGCGCGCAAAGCGAGGCGATTCGCGGCGAGCTGCCGGCGGTGCGCGGACGGGCGTTCATCCGCCGTCACGATAGCGACAGCCTCGAGGAAATCGAGCTGCAGCGCAAAACGCTGTGGTTCCTGCCCGACAGCGACATCGCTTTGCTTATCTTCACCGGCAATGCGCCGTTGACGCATCTGCTGGACGAGTCCATCGAGTCCGTCATGCTGGCGTTGGATCGCTGCGATGCGCCGCGCTCGTTCGACTATTTCCAACAGGTATTCCGCAAGCGCAGCGACGATGACGCCTCGCCCTTTGAGTTTCTGTTTGATCCGGATCTGATGCCGGCGGAGATGGGGTTGAACGTCATCCAGGCGGTGTCGGATCACCCCAGCGACTTGCGTTACGATCCGTCGCCCACCTCTCTGGGCGATTCCGCCGTGTTCTATCGACGCATCCGCGAGGCGATCGCCTTGCACCAGCAACAAACGTCGGCGGAGCCGGCTTCCGTGACGCTGCCCGATTTGCCGGATCTTCCCGCCGAAGACGGCAATGACGCGTTTTTCCCCGATAGCGCGACCGTGGAAGGAAAGACCTTCAGCGGTTTGCGCTGCGAGGCGCTGTCGGGCAGGCATTTTCTGCAGTGCCGCTTTGAGCGCTGCGATTTCTCGCAGGCTTCTTTTGAGAACTGCACCTTCGAAAACTGCGTTTTTGATGGGGTCAACCTGACGCAGGCGGCGCTGCGCCAGATCCGCATGATCTCGTGCACGCTGCAAAAGCCGTTGCTGGCGGAAAGCGTGTGGCAAGAGGCGGTCTTCGAACGGGTGACGCTGGCGGAGCCTCAGGGGCAAGGCCTGCGCGCCGACCACGTGAAGCTGGATAACTGCGTTTTCGAGCGGGGCGATTTCACCGCGAGCCGCTTTGAACACGCGGCGATCGGCAACGGCATGTTTAATGGCGCAACGCTGATCCGCGCGCAGTTTCTGCAAGGCGAGCTGGACGCGTGCGTGTTTAACCGCTGCCTCGCCGAAGAGGCGGTTGCGCTGGAGATGACGCTCACCAAAAACTCGTTCCTTGGCGGCAACTGGCGCGGCGTGCGGTTCGAACGCTGCCGTGTCGAGAGCCTGACGGCGGGCATGCAGGCGAACTTTTCCCACGCCGTGTTCAGTGATAGCTGTTTCACCAAAGTGGGATTGAAAGCGGCGCGTATGGAGAGGTGCCAACTGCAGTACAGCGTTTTCACTGAATGCAACTTTGACGAGGCCGATCTGACGGCCTGCGCGATCGCCGGCTGCGATCTGGCCGGCGTGCGGTTTAAAGACAGCCTGTTGACGCACTCGCGTTGGCAAAACAGCAGCGCTCAGCAAGGCCTGTTTTATAACGCCGATCTGCGCGATGCGGCATTTGACCAGTGCAATCTGGCGGCGGCGCATCTGGCGATGACCTGGCAGGACGCCGGCACGCGGTTCAGCGGTTGTCTGCTGGAGCGCGCGTGTTGGGTGCCGCGCAGAATCATTCATGGGGACTATGCGCATGAAAACTGAAAGCCGCGTGATCCAACAGGCGCTGCCTGACCGAGAGGCGATCGAACTGGAGGTCGCCCAGGCGGTGGCGCAGACGCCGCCCATGCCGCGGATCTTCAAGAAACGCCGGTTCCACGATCGCGAGCTGAAAGGGTTGACGCTGAGCGACTGCTTTTTCATCGACTGTCATTTCGAACGTGTCACGTTTGAAGGTTGTGATTTGCGGGCGGTGCGCTTTGAGGGCTGCACCCTGCAGCAGGTCAACGTGGTCGGTGGCAGCCTGATGCGCCTGTCGTTCAACGAATGCCGGTTTGACAACCTGACGCTGCAACAGGGGCTGCTGTGCAATTTGGCGTGTAACGACACCGCGCTGCAGGGGTGTTACGTCGGCGATTGTCTGCTGGATGACTGCGGTTTGATCCGGTGCGAGGTCAACGGCGCGGAAATTGAACGCAGCAGCCTGGGGCATCTGGCGGTGCAGTCCAGCACCCTGACCAACCTGATGTTTCATCAGGACGTGATACAGGACGCCAACTGGTACGCCTGCCAACTCACGCAGTGCCTGTGGCAGGCGTCGACCCTGGATCGTCAGGTGATGGGCAGTTGTCAGCTGGAGACGTGCAGCTGGCAGACGATCGCGGGGCAGGCGCGCATCTGGTTCACCTGCCGCCTGTCGGGCTGCACTTTGGCGCAGCTACAGCTGCAGGGCGCCAGTTTTCACCGCAGCGAGCTGGAGGGGTGTTCGTTCGCCGACAGCGATCTGACCTCGGCGATCTTCGCCGAAGCGCAGGTACAGCGCTGCGATTTCGAACGCGCGACGCTGACCCTGGCGCAGGGGCAGAAGGCCCGGTTCAGCGAATGCGCGATGGGCGGCGCCAACTGGGGGCGCGCCATCTTGCCGCAAGCGGAATTCAGGGCGTGCGATCTGGCGTTAGCCAATCTTGAGCAGGCCGAACTGCGGGAAGCGAACCTGATCGAACAGCCGTTGACCGCCGCTCAGCAACAGAGTGCTCGCCTGCATGGCGCGCAGCGTCATCGCGCCGAAAACGTGCCGCTTACCGCCGATCCGTTCTTGAGTGCGATCGACGCCTGGTATGCGCATCAACAACCGGGGCCGCGGCAACCGTCGTATCAACGGCCAACAGGAGTAAGCAGATATGTATAAATCCAGAAGAGAGCATCAGAAGGTCTATGCCAACGCCAGGGTGACGCCTTTGCAGTTGGTGCGCAGCGCTCCGCTTCCCGAACAAGGGGGGCGCAAGGTAGTGACGCTGGCGGCCGACGCCAACGGCAGTCTGTATGTCGACGGCATGCGAGCCCATTGTCTGGCGGTCGCCACCAGCTGCCTGGTTCAGCCGCTGGCGGGCGATCGCGTTTGCGTCATCGCCGACGGCGACAAGTTGGTCATCACCGAGATCTTGTCGCGGCAACAGGCGCACGCCGTCATGACGCTGGACAGCCGCTGCGCCAACTTGCGCATCGTGGCGCCGGAGATCGAGCTGCAGGGCGGCAAGCGGCTGACGTTGCGCAGCCCGCACTTCACGCTGCTGACGCGCAGCAGCCGTTGGGTGGCCGAAACGCTGCACCAAATCTCTCAACGCCTGTTT
Source organism: Serratia sp. Z4 (assembly GCF_009900725.1). Classification (NCBI taxonomy): domain Bacteria; kingdom Pseudomonadati; phylum Pseudomonadota; class Gammaproteobacteria; order Enterobacterales; family Yersiniaceae; genus Serratia; species Serratia sp. Z4. The sequence goes on along the minus strand of NZ_JAAABD010000002.1, from coordinate 779,555 downwards.
GTGCGCAGCAAGCACGCGAGCCGGCGGGTGGAGGAAACCGACGAGGTGCTGGCGAAGCACATCATTCAGGATGCGCGGCAATCCCTCGTCATCAACAGTGAAATTGGTTCTCTGAAGTCTTCGGCGGTGCTGAAGATCGACGGCGGCCAGATACATATGGGGTAAACCACCATGACTGCAGCCAATAACAACATGGCCGGGATCAGCTTTGCCGGCTGTGACCCGATGATACCGGCGCCGGGCCCGAACACCGCGCCCAACAACACCGGCATACCGAACGTGCCTAACTGTTTCCTTTGCGGCGGCAATGAACAGAATCTCGGCAGCATTCGCGCGGCCACCGTCGATTCGGGCGGGGTGATCGGCGCCGCCTCCGGGACGCATTCGGCCCAGATGCAGCCGGTGCAGGGATCGGGCAAGTATTTCACCGGCGGCATGCCGGTCACGCGGCTAGGCGATTCCAGCACGACGAACAATAACAACATGGTCGCCACTCAGGTCGCGCCGAGCCAGACCAAATGTTTCGTTAATGCATAGGAGTTCAGCATGGTGAAAACGCTCCGGGGGATGGCGACAGGGGGACTGTTGGCGGTGGGGATGCTCGGCGGATGCAGCTGGTTTTCTCACGACGAGGCTGCGGATGCGGGGCGCCGGTTGCGGTTTATCGACGTCGAGGTGACCGCCAACGACAACGTGAACCCGAATGCCGCCGGGGAGGCGCAGCCGGTCAAGGTATGCGTGATAGAAACCAATCGCTCGGGGTGGATGCCCGAGGGGATTGGCGACGGCGCTCCTTGCCGCGAGACGGCGCCGTCGGAAGGGGCGCTGAGCCGGCAGCAGAGCATTTTGCAACCGAGGGAGACGTTGCGTTATCGCTTCGAGGTGCCGGCGGGGCAAGAGCGATGGGTCGTCGTCGGGGCGGAGTTTCAGCAAATCAGCGGCGTGTTGCCGCTCGCCGAGCAAAAGTCCCCTGCGCAGGCTGATTCGCAAATGAAGGTGATGGTGGGGATGACGTCACTCAGCATAGTGACTAACGACAAAATGGATGAATGACATGTTACCTAAACAACGCGTCGCCTGGGTAGAAGGCATGTTGATGGAACCGCAGCATTTCCAGCAGCAGGAACGTTTTTTCGAGCACTTGATTGAAGCGCGCTTGCGCAGCGTCGAAACCTTCACCTGGGGGTTCCTGACGCTGGAGATCGACAACGGGCTATTGGAACAGGGCAAGTTTGCGCTGAAGAAAGCCAAGGGCGTTTTCCCCGACGGCACGGCGTTCAGCATGCCTGAGGATATACCGCTGCCGCCGCCGCTGGTGCTGGGAGAAGGCTGCCAGGGGAAAGTGGTGTGCCTGTCCGTGCTGATGGACATCGCCGGCAACGCCCAGATCGATCTTATCCAGGATGCGCGAAAAAGCAGCCGTTTTCGCACCATGGACGCCGAGGTGCCGGATCGCAACCACGGCGTCAGCCTGGAGGGAACGCCGCGCGTGTGCACGATGCAACTGGGCAGCCTGGTGACGCGGCTAAGCCTGGAGGACGCGGTCAGCAGCGCGGAAAGCGTGCTGCCGGTCGGTTTCGTGCGCGAGCTGACCAGCGATCGTCGGGTGCTGCTGGATGAGCGCGCCTTGCCGCCGATGCTGGATTTCCGCGCCATCGGCTGGCTGCCCGCTTTCACCACCGAATTGCTTGGGCTGATCAGCCAGCGTCTGGAGTCGGTTTTCCGCCCGGACGTGCATATGACGATCGGCGGGCTTTCCGAGCTGCTGGAGTTGCTGTTGCTGCAAACCTTGAGCGAGTTCAATTTGCGCATCAGCCAACTGCTGGCCAGCCCGCAGGTGCATCCTGAAACCCTGTTCGACACGTTGCTGAGCCTGCTGGGGCGGCTCAGCATCATTCCCGGCGGCGAACGCCTCTGGGATCGGGCCGATTTGGTGTATCTGCACGATGAGCCGCACAACTGCTACTTCCAGCTGTTCGCCTCGATTCGCCGCGCGCTGTCGCTGGTGATCGAAGCGCCGGCGGTGGCGTTGCCGTTTACCGATCGCGGCGACAGCATTTATCTGTGCCCGAACGACTCGCAGCTGCGCCTGGAAAAACTGGTGTTCGCCGTCAGCTGCGGTTTGTCCATCGAGCATCTGCGCTCGTATTTCCCCGCACAGGTCAAACTGGGGCCGGTCGAGAAAATCATTCAGCTGATCGATCTGCAATTACCGGGCGCTCGCTTGTTGCCGATGGCTTCGCCGCCGCGGCACATACCGTATTACCCGAACAGCATCTATTTCGAGGTTGATCATGCCGACCCGATTTATAAGGAAATGATGGCCGGCTCGGCGATGGCGCTCAGCATCGTGGGTGATTTCCCCGACCTGCGTTTTGACGTCTGGGGATTAAGGCAAGGGAGGGTGGGATGAACGAATTCGAGAGAAAAATACGCGAGGCGATGGCGGTAACGCGCAACAACGCGACGCCGCGCCTTCCCGCGTCCGGCTCGGTGGGCAAAACGACGGCGGAGATCGCCGCGCTGTCCTTCGGCGCGCGGGCGCTGGCCGCCAAGCTGCGGCCGGGAAGCGCCGGGGTGGCGACGCCCCCCGAACCCAAGCCTTATGAAGCGGAAAGCGTTGCGCCGGAAAGCAGCGAGCCCGCGCCGGGCGAGCGCCCGGCCGAGGCGGCGCCGACCTCGAGCGGGCTGTTTGGCCGCGCCGCGCTGAGCAAGCCCGGCGTGATGATGGGCCATTGGGACAACCCGCTGATCGCCGCCGCTATCCCAGTCCTGCTGCAGGTGGAGCGGGTGCGCGATCAGAAACAGCTGAATCCGGGCGCGGTGCGCGCGCAGATCGTACGCGAGATCCAACAATTTCAGCAGACGCTGCTGGCGGATCACATCGCGCCGAGCGATGTGGACAAGCTGGCCTATCTGCTGTGCTCCTACGTGGATGAGTGCTGCATGAGCACGCTCGAATCCGGCGAACTGAATCTCAGCCTGCTGGTGGAGTTTTATCGCGACGCCTGGGGCGGGGAAAAGTGCTTCGAGCATCTGCAGGCCTATCTGGCCGCCTCGCCGCGCAACAAGGAGATCCTGGCGTTTTACGATCTGATCCTGTCGCTGGGCTTCGAAGGGCAATATCACGTGATGGAACGCGGCGCGGTGCTGTTGGCCGATGTGCGCAACCGTCTTGACGGCTATCTGTACAGCCAGAACCCGACGCAGACGCTGGCCGATGCCGAGCCGAGCAAAGTGGTGCGCAAGGCGACCCGCATCACGCCGCTGAAGCTGCTGTGCTACGGCCTGGCCATCGCGCTGCTGGCGTATGCCTCGGCCGCCTGGTATCTGCACGATCAGTCCCGCGCGCTGCGCAACGCCATTTTGGCCTGGACGCCGCCGCAGCCGCGCAAAATCAACATCATGGAGACGCTGCCGCAGCCGCTGCCGCAAATCCTCAGCGAAGGGTGGCTGGAGGTGCGCGCCGATCCGCGCGGCTGGCTGTTGATCTTCACCTCCGACGGCGCGTTCGCCACCGGGCAGTCGAAGCTGTCGGAAGAGTTTAAAAAGAAACGCAACATCGAGCGTTTGGGGGAAGCGCTGGCGCCGTGGCCGGGCGATCTGGAGGTCATCGGGCATACCGACAACAAACCGTATCGCAACACCTCCAACAACTCCAACCTGAAACTGTCCGAGGCGCGCGCGCAGACGGTGGCCGACAAGCTGCGCGAATCCTTGGCCAACAGTAAATACAACCGCACCGTGACATCGGTCGGCAAGGGCGATCAGGAGCCGCTGGACGACAACGCGACGGAAGAAGGGCGCCGCCGCAACCGCCGCGTGGACATCCTTTGGAAAATCGGCGAGAGGGAGATGGCTTCACCGTCTGCAACGTTAAATCAGGCAGGGGTAGCCGCCGAGGTCCCCGAGGATAACTAAGACATCCGCCGGCGTAGAGATAATAAGGAAATTATATGATACGTAGATCATTCATATTGGTGATTGCCTTGCTGCTGTGTGCGGTGGTGTGGTGGATTGGGCCGTTGATCGCCATCGGCACCTATCGGCCGCTGCTGTCGGTCTGGGTCAGGGGCATCATCATCGCGCTGATCCTGTGCTGGGCGCTGTGGCCGTTCGTGGCGACGTTCTTATCCTGGGTGTTCCGCCACGCGCGAGCGCCGGCCCCGGCCAAACGCAAGACCGCCCAGCGAGATCGCGTGACCTCGCGCTTTTACGACGCCTTGCGCACCTTGCAGTACGTCGGCACGGCGAAGCAGCGCACCCCCTGGCAGCGCTTCAAATACCGCCTGACGCGCCGTTACGTCAGCGAAAAACCGTGGTTTCTGGTCATCGGGCCGCCGGGCAGCGGCAAAACCTCGCTGATCGGCGAAAGCGGCGAACGCTTCTTGCTGGCCGAGCACTATGGCCTGCAGCAGACGGTGGACGTCGGGCCGACCCAGGATTGCAACTGGTGGCTGGCGGAGAATTCGGTGTATGTCGACACTTCCGGCGAATGGCTGCAGTTGAACGGCCTGGGGGAAGAGGGCGCCAGGGCGCGCGACACCCTGTTCAAACTGATCCGCCGCCATCGCCGCCATCCGGGCATCGACGGCATCATGCTGTGTCTGGATGCGCGTTGGTTGCTGCACGCCTCGCTGACGGAGAGAAAGTCGGTCGCCGACGCGCTGCGCGTGCGCCTGCTGGAGATGGCCTCGTGGTTCCGCAGCGAGCTGCCGGTCTATCTTACCATCAGCCACCTCGATCAACTGGTCGGCGGCGAGACCTTCCTGTCGATGCTGGGCGACGATCTGTTGCAAAAAGGCATGGGGTTCAGCCTGAACCGCGCCGAACAGGGAGAAACCCCCTTCGAACAGTATGAAACCCTCTACCGGGAGATGGTGGCGCGCGTCAGCCATCACGTGCTCGAACTGTTGCACGATGCGCCGGACGGCCAAAACCGCCAGCAGCTGCTGTTCTTCACCGAGTCGCTGGGGTCGCTGGGCAACCCGCTGTATTCCCTGTTAGAGCAGATCTTCCCGCAAACGCCGGTGGGCTACGCCTGCCATCTGCAGCAGGTGTGGCTGGGCAGCACCATCGCCTTGTCGCCGCAGGGGGCGATCTACAACGCGGAAGCGGCGGATATCTATGAAGCTCGCCCGACCGGGCGCATTTATCACCCGGAGCTGGATTACGCCCGGCAAGAACGCGGGGTGATGCAGCAGTCTTCGCACGCCAGGCCGCTCGGCAGCCGCATGAGCTCCCTGGGCCGCTATGTGCTGGTGCTCATTCTGTTGGCGGTCTCGTTTAATCTGCTGGCGATGCGTTACCTGTGGGAGAGCGATTACATCTCCTACATTGCGGCGCGCTTCGATGAGACAAAACGCATCGTGCGGGAAATTCCGGTGACTAACCGCGTCAGCGACGATGTCATTTCCGCCTATGAGCAGCTGGGCTACATGAACGCGCAATTGGGCGGCGAAGTGTCGCCGGTGCCGAATCCCTATTTCGAGCACAAGCTGATCAACAGCGCGGCGCAAAAAACCTACCAACGCCATTTGCTGCAGATCTTCTGGCCGGCGGTGGAAAACTATATCGCGGACGAACTCAAGAATGACGTCTCGGCGTCCAACAAGGACGTCTACGGCACCCTGAAAGTGTACCTGATGATGGGCGAACCTTCGCATCGCTCCGCCGAAGCCTTGGTCGACTGGTTCATGGCGCGCTGGGAAACCTTTATGCCGCAGGGTTACACCGACATGAACAAAGGCATCTTTGCTTACCATCTGCGGGAGATGTTCTCTTTGCCGGACGCGCCGGTCATGAAGATGAACGGCGATCTGCTGCGCCTGGCGCGGGTGAAAGCGATGAACATTCCGATGCAGGTGCGAGTGGTGCGCCGCATCGAAGAGAAACCGCTGCCGGCGGCGATCAACGATATTTCGTTGGCCGACGCCGCCGGACCGAACGTCTCCTTGATGCTACGCCGCAAGAGCCAGGCGACGGTCACCGATACCGCCGTGCCGGGGTTCTATACCCGCGCCAGCTATCGCGACGTTTTCCTGGCGCAGCTCGATGACGCCGCCAAGGACATGATCGAAGAAGAGTCCTGGGTGCTGCGCGACAGTGGGGAAGGGAAAAACGCGGTGAACTCGCTGGCCTCGGCGCAGAAGCTGGCCGACGAGGCGAGGAAGCTTTACCTCATCGAGTATGCCGACAAATGGGATGCGTTCATGCGCGACGTGCGCGCCCGGCCGGTCAACGGGCTTGAGGATGCGGCGATCCTGGCGCGTCAACTGTCCGACCCTTCTTCTCCGCTGGCCAATCTGGTGCGCTTCGCCGCACGCGAAACCAGCATGACCGGAACCAACCAGGGCGATGCGGCAAGCTGGTTCGATCGCCAGCGCAACCGCATCGAGCAGCAGCGGCGCGACATCCTGGGCGAGATTTCCGGCGAGCGCGCGCGTTTTCGTCTCACGCCGGAGCGCGCGGTGGAAGATCGCTTCGAGCTGCTCCGCCGTCTGGGCTATCAGCTGTTGCAGACCACCAACGCCAGCAACGATCCGCTGAGCCGCAGTTTCGAAGCGCTGTACAGCCAGTTGACCACCTTGTCCACCTCGCTGCGCGGCGGCCAGGTGGTGCCCGCCGGAGGCACGCTGAAGCGCCTGCAGCTGGATGCGGCGCGCCAGCCGGAACCGGTGCGCAGCGTGATGATGGACTTGTTGCAGGTCGGGGACAGCCAGACGATTCAGCAGAGCCAAAAGAACCTGAGCAAAGGCGCTTCGTCGCTGGCCTCCGGCTTGTGCAAGAGCAGCATCAGCGGGCGTTATCCGTTCTCGCGCAACGCCAGAGCGGAGGTCGGCATCGAGGACTTCTCGCGCATGTTTGGCCAAAGCGGCGCGATGCAGCAGTTCTTTGATGAGAACCTGGCCCCTTATGTGGACGTCAACGCGCAGAAATGGAATGCCAAACCGGGTTCAGAGGGGATCGTCAATGCCAGCACGCTGGGCGCGTTTGAAAATGCCCGCCTGATCCGCGATACCTTCTTCACTGCCGGCGACAAGCTGTCTTTCTCCATGTTCATCAGGCCGTTGTCCCTGACGCCGACTATTACGGAAGCGACCCTGGATATCGACGGGCAGGTGATTAACTACAGCCATGGTTTCAGCCAGCCTACCCGTATCGATTGGCCGGGTCCGAAAGGCGGCAGCTATGTTCGACTGACCTTCCGCACCGGCACCGGCCAGATCCAGGTCGCCAGTTTCGACGGGCCCTGGGCCTTGTTCCGGATGTTCGACGCCAGCAATCCCGTGCCGCTCGCCAGCGACAGGCGAGAGCTGACGATGTCGATGTCGTCGGTGGTGGGCGTGCTCAAACTGGAATTGCGCTCGACGATGAAAGATTTCCCACTTTGGTCACGGGCGTTGCGAGGATTCTCGTGCCCGAAAGCGATGTAAACACAACCGTAAAGAGGTGATAAACATGTTAGATCCAGCCAAAATTTTAGAAACCATGAAGGCCGGCGGCAATTTGGGCACCAACTCCCAATCGTCGCTGAGTCAACCGTTTATGCAAGGCGTCAGCAATATTCAAATGTCGGGGCCGGATGCGGCCAAGTCGGTCATGAGTAACGTGACAAAATCTTGCGATGATATGTTCGGCAATATGAAGGGCATTTTTAATGGTCTGCAATCGAATGTGAACGCACACCAAAAAATGCAAACCAGCGAGCAGCCGAAAGATTTTAATGTTTCCATGGACGATCTTCGTCCGGCGATTGCGAAAGGGTTCCCGCACGAAATGGCGGACTTCTTTTCCAAAGTGCCGAAACTGTAATCAACAACTTGATGGATAAAATACCGGGAGGCGGAAATGCCTCCTGGTATTCACAAGGAGTGGTGCGATGATCTATGACTGGATGCTCAAAAACGCCAATAAACGCATGGGTTTTTTTATCATGGTGATACCCAGCTTGTTTTTTTGGATATTGGTTTTTCTGACCTTATCTATTTTTTGATTCTTTGAAGTAAAAAAAAGCACCCGCGAAGGTGCTTAAAATGAAGCGAATTAAAAAATAGGAAGGGATGATTATGAGTTGTTATTACAGTTTAGAGATGATCTGCAATCCGCTGGAAATCAGCGCATCGACAGCCAGACCAATACCTTTACCGATGGTGCCGACAACGGTTTTGGCATCCGGGTTAACACCGGCAATCGCGGAAATGGTATCAATACCTGTACCTACCGCACTGCCAATCAGTGTGCCTACGTCACCAAAAAAACCAGCACCGTTAACTTGTTCAATTTCTACTGCGGATAGTTCTTTCATGATTGAAACTCCTTTTTCAGTTAGCCCTTTACTTCAGGCCATTTCATTATTGCAAATCAGGTCATTTTTTCAATAAAACTCGCGTTGTTTTTTTATACTATTGTGTTTTTTGTTAGATTGATTTTGCAGCGTTAGATTATATATTGCCGAAGTCTGGATTGTTATATCTCACTCGCCTTGAACGGCGGCGGTTTTATGAGGTTATTATTTTAAATCGGAATGATATATACCAGAAGGGAGACCTTATGAAGGTATTGACGACACCGGAAAGACCTTTCCGGTATGATGAGCTTGCGGATAAAATTATCCGCGAGGCCAGGAGCCGCTTGGGGTGCGCCGTTTTGCGGTTTTTAGACTGCATGATCCTGGGTTATGGCCCGCCGGTGATAGTCTTTGATATCTATAATAATCACGGTAAGTTGCAAACGTTCAAAGTCATTCTTCCTCTTGGGAGCGACGAGCAGCTAAAAAAAGATCACCTCGGATTGGTTTCCTGCCTGGAGGCCAAAAAGCTGATGAGGATCAAAAAAATATAATTCATCCTGCTCGTCAACGATGCCGCGTTATCTCTCTGCGCTGCGCATCACTCCTGAAAAATCTTTAATCCTACCTGGCGTTTCTTGCGTGGGCGGCCGATGGGTTCGCCTTCTTCTTTTTTGTTGCCGTCTACATGAAAGGGCGGGAATCACTTACTGCCATAAAGTGTAGCTTTTTTTTATGCAATTTTTTTACAATAAAATGAATATGGTTATACTCTGTTTAATAGGGTCTGCGATGATCCCGCCGCCACGGGCGAAAAAAGCATTATCCTGCCTTTATCATAAGTAAATTCCTAATGCATAAACGGATTCTCTTAACAATCAATGCCGCGCAATGTTATGTTCTATATTATGTGTTTTTTCGATATTTATCTGGATATATTGCGCTCTTGGAGTAAAATTAACGTATCAGAGAAAAATCTTAGCACCGTGATGCTGATGGCAATGATGCCTTATAAATATATCTTACGATAACAATTTCCCTTGCGAAGCGCGGCAGCTTACCGCGTCTTGCTTTTGTATGCTCTCCAGGGCAGATGATTTATATAACCCTATATATAAAATGCACCTTTGCGAGGCAAGGTCTTTTTTGCTTCGCCTATAACGCTTTTTTATTAAAAAGCACGTTAAAACAAAAAATAATCACAGCAATGATATTGCAGTAAGGAGAGTGAGCAAGCGTAGTCAAAAGGGAGGTTTGTTAATGGAGCGCGTCAATATCGCTATTGTGGATAAAAATCAATTCTTCAAGCTGGGGTTGAGTCTTGCCTTGCAAGAAGGTTTTCTCACGAATGGCATTAAGGCCAAGATCACGGGAGAAGAACGTGCCAACATCATATTCAGGGCGCCGGACAAGCGGGTGTCCATAAATTTTTGCCATACCCAGCTTTTGCAGGGCAACTTTTCTTCTATTCCGCTCTATTTTTCAATATTGGAGCATAAAAAGACATTCCCTAAAATTCATTGCAATTTGGAAGCCGGAAGTATTACGCGCAAAGACAGCGTGGCGGCGATCGTGGACAAGGTCATGTTCTGCTATCGCAAGAAAAATAGTTTGGTTTCAAGCTATTGCCCGCGTTGTCGTACCCAGTTGACCTTTAGCGAGGGGAAAGTGTGCCGTTTGATCCATTTGGGCTATTCACAAAACCAAACGGCGATGTTGCTCGGCATCAGCCCGAAAACGGTGAGTATTCATAAACGTTCGGCCATGAGAAAACTGAACATCGATAATAATATTGAATTCTTGCGCTGGTTAAAAATGCACAGCGACTCTTGTTAATCAGGGAAAGGAAGCGAACGGTCCGGCGCCGTATTATAAGCGGCGCTGAGCGGTCATCTTTTATTGATTTCCGCCTAGCATGGAATCGGTTTTATAGGGAGATAAAACATGGCTGTCTTTGTGAGGGAAGCGGTTTCTCATAATCATTTCAAATTATTGCAGGAGCTTTATGGCAGAGATTTGGGCGGGGAGCGTTTCCTGCACTGGAAGCATTTGCTCGATCCGCATTGTGGGGCGCCGATGGAAAAAACGGGCATATTTTACAAGGATCAAGAACGTTATCTCGGGATGTTTGTATCCAGTTTTTATCCTTTTAAAATCAATGAATTGTCTTTTAATGTCAATATGCTTGGCGATCTTGGGATCCACCGTCAGGTCAAATCTTCCACCGTCTTGAAAGATTTTTTCCTGCAGGCTAAGCGTTCGGATGTGGCGGCGGATATCTGCTTTTCCGATGACAGGAAGATCAGGGTTTATGAAAAGATTTTCAGAAAGTATTTAACCACCAATACGCAAATCTATCCCTTCGTCGAATTAACCTTAAAGCCTGATAAGTTTATGGCCTTTCGTTTTACCGAGGGTGGCCAAGCGCGGCAGGCCAGTTTTATCAATAATCTGGGGCGAGAAAAAGATCATCGCGCATTTGAATATATTGAAAAACATCCTCTGTATCATAAAATTCATTATATCAATAAAGGCAATCTCTACGCTGTGATTGGCTGTTCCAGTGAGTGTGCCGAACTTTTGGATATTTCCAATCCTTCCAGGGAGTGTTTTTCCTGGGCCATCGGCGTTTGTCGGCACCTGCATAGCCGTTGCAAAGTGATGATCCCTATTGGTTTTTACAAGTCGATTTGCGCTCAGGCGGCGGAGGTCATTGCAGAAAAGCGCATCAACATGCTGATCGGTTATTACTCAGAAAAGATAAGCGAGCTGATGCCGAAAGAGGTTTGGGTATGCCGCATGGATCGCCGTTAAGCAGGGCACGTGTATTCTAAATGGAGTGTTTGTCATGGAAGAGATTCCTGTATCACCCTATTCAAAAGTTTTTATCGATGAATATGACCGCCATCCAGAAGGCTGTAATTACAACGTATTGGTGCTGCAGCGTATTGAGGGCGCGCTGGATCCCATCAGATTACAAGCTGCGCTGAATGCGCTGGTGCAAGATCATGTCCTGCTGAACAGCCATATTCATGAACAGAATGGCGAGCTGTATTGGCGTCGCAATGACGCAATCCATCCTTTGCAGCATTACACGGACCGCACGCTGCTGACCCAAGTGATTCGCCAGCCCTTCGACATTTACCGCGGGCCGCTTTATCGTTGGGCGCTTTTCGCCGAGGGGGCGGGGCGCTATACCCTGGCGCTGGTGGGCCATCATCTGGTGATCGACGGCGCGTCTTCCGACGAGTTTTTCTCATTGGTGAGACAGTACTATGGTCAACAGCGGTTATCGACACGCCTCGAGGCGGCCGAGATTGCCGCCATCAACCGGCAGCTGCAGCGCGAGGTGGAACAACTGGCCGCCGACGGAGCGCTGGCGCACTGGCAGGCCGAAGCGGCAAATTTGGGCGCGATAGACGTGCCCTTTGAGAAAAGCGGCGCCGTGCGAAGCGATGAGGCGGCCGAGCTGCGTTTCCAGGTGCCCAAAGCGCAATGGAAAGCGCTGAAGCAGGGCGCGGGAATACGGCGAATGAATGACTTTCTGGCGTTGCTGGTGCTGTGGGGCATCTTGATGGCGCGCAGCGGCAATCAGGAAACGGTCTATATCAGCTATCCGGTGTCGATAAAAAAGGGGCAAAGATTTGCGCTTGGCGGGCATGTAAACACCAGCGTGATGCCCCTCTCGCTGCGTGACGGCGAAGGCTTCGCCGCCGTTTATCAACGCGCGCTGGCGTTTATTACCGCCGCGGCGCCGCACTCGCGCCAACGGTTTAACCAACTGCCCACGCAACAGGTGGTGCAGGCGCTGGGGATCCGCGCGCTGCCGATTTCCTTTGCCCAGACCAACCTGCGCGATGCGGCCTTGGCGCTGGCCGATTGCGCCACTTCGCCGCTGTTTGAAGCCAACCACGATATGGCCAGTGCGTCGCTTTCCCTGGAATATGAGGATCGGGCCGACAGCGATGCCTTGCAGTTCCGGCTGCGTTTTCGTCAGGACATGTTTGACGAAGAAGATATGCGCGACTGCGCGGAACATTTCATGCGCTTGATGCAAGCGGCGATGCGCGCGCCTGACGCGCCTTTACGCCACCTCGCCTTTTATCCCGCCGCCGACATGCCGCCAGATGACGACGCGGCCCCCGCGTTGCCGAGAGAAACCCTCAGCGCCCGGTTTGAGGCGATCGCCCTGCGTTATCCGGATAAGATTGCGCTGGAGTTTGAGGGGCTGTATGTCAGCTACCGTGAGCTGAACGGCATGGCGAATAGCCTGGCGCGCGAAATTACGCTCCGCTACCAAGCGCTGACCGGGGGCGCTCCCCAGGCGGACACGCTGATTGCGCTGTACAGCGAGAAAAGCCTGGAAATGGTGGTGGCGCTGCTGGCGGTGCTGAAAACCGGTGCGGCCTATGTGCCGCTCTCCTGCAATTATCCTCAGGCGCGCATTCGGCATATTCTCGAAGAAACGCGCGCGCCGGTGCTCATCGCCGGGGAAAGCCTGCAATCGGTCGCCGAGGCGCTGGCGGCGATGATGCCGCACGCCGTGTCCGTCCTCACGCTGGGCGATCTGAACCGCCTGCCGCACGAGCGGCAGAATCTGCCGGCCGTCACCGGCGCCGACCGGCTCGGCGCGGTGATCTATACCTCGGGATCGACGGGGACCCCGAAAGGCGTGATGCTCGAGCAACACGCGATGTGCGGGTTGGCGACCGCGTCCGGCATCGCTGTCACGCCCGATGACGCGTTGCTCTTCCTCTCGAGCCCGGCGTTCGATGCGGCGACGTTCGAGGTGTGGGGCGCATTGCTCAACGGCGCCAAATTGGTCGTCGTGCGCGACACGGAGGATATCGCCGGCGATGTGCCGCAGTTGGAAGCCTTGCTGCGTCGGCAGCAGGTATCGATTCTGTGGGCGACGCGCAGCCTGTTCGATCATCTTTACCTCAGTCACCCCGACCTGTTCGCCGGGCTGCGCTGTCTGCTGGTGGGCGGGGAGGCGCTGACCGCCACGCTGATGCAGCGCCTGGTGCGGCAAGCCAACCGCCCGCAGCAGGTCATCAATGGCTATGGCCCGACGGAATGCACCACGTTCACCACGATGTACGCCATCGCGGCCGACGAAACCCGCAGCAGCATCCCGATTGGGCGAGCCATACCGGGACGCGAACTTCATGTGCTGGATCGCTGGCTGCAGCCGTTGCCGCCAGGGCTGGCCGGCGAGCTGTATATCGGCGGAGACGCGCTGGCGCGCGGCTATCTCAACCAGCCGCAGCAGACGCAAGAGCGTTTCATTACGCTGAACGGGCGACGCTTGTATAAAAGCGGCGATCGGGTGCGAGCGTTGCGCGACGGCAATCTGGAGTATCTCGGCAGAAACGATTGCCAGGTAAAAATCCGCGGTTTCAGAATTGAACTCAGCGAAATAGAAAATACGATCAATGCGCTGGAGGGCGTCGAGAAATGCGTCGTGGTGGATGTCGTCCATCGCGATAGCAAGCGCCTTGCCGCTTATGTGCTGATGGCGCGGGGCGAGCCGCTGGATCCTGCCGATTTGCGCGCCCGGCTGGAGCGGATCCTGCCGGATTACATGGTGCCGTCCAGCTATGTCGCGCTCGACGAGATACCGCTGACGGTGAACGGCAAGCTGGATCGCACGGCGCTGCCCGCGCCGCAATTCGCGCAAGGCGAGCGATATGCCGCGCCGCAGAACGCACTGGAGGCGTTGATTTGCGCCCTGTGGGCGGAGATCCTCGGCGTTGAACGGGTTGGGGTGGATGACGACTTCTTTCGTTTGGGCGGCGATTCGATCCAAAGCATCGTGTTCACCAGCGAATTGAGCAAGTCGGGCTATCACAGCAACTCGCGTGCGGTGTTCGAAACCCGGAATGCGCGGGCGCTGGCCAAGCGCATCTTGCAGCAACGGGAGGCGATTGCGCCGCTCAATGAACAGGGCGAGCTGCAGGGCGAATTCGAATTGCTGCCGATTCAGCGCTGGTACAACGAGCAGCCGCCGCAACATCGCGCCTTCTTCAACCAGACTTTTTTGGTGCGGGTGCCACCGATGTCCGCCGAGCGCGTGGCCGATCTGGTGAACGGGCTGGCGTCGCGCCATGACATGCTGCGCGCGCGGTTTAGCGCCGACGATGCTGGCGCGCTGGTCGCGCAGCGCTATCTGTCGGTGGCCGACGGCGGCCCTTCGTGGGGATACTATGACCTGGCGCTTTGTCGCCAAAGCCGCGCCGAACTTCTGCATCAATGGCAATCGGGGTTTGATCCGGTAGAAGGGCCGCTGTGCCGCTTCGTCTACATTTTCGACAGCAGCGCGCCCGGCTACGCGCTGATGTTCTGCGCATTCCATCATCTGATCATCGACGTGGTGTCCTGGCGCATCATCGTCAGAGACATGCGACGGTTGCATCAGGGGGAATCGCTGTCGGCGAAAGGCACCAGCTACCGGCAGTGGGGCGAGACGTTAAGGCACTACGCGGCGAGTCGGCATGACCAATGCGCTTACTGGTTGGCGATGATCGCCGGGCAACCCGATTACGCCACGCTCAGCGAGGGGGCGCAGAGTCCGGCGTTTTGCCGCTTCGAGTGCGACGCGGCGTTGACGACGCTGTTGATGGACAGCTGTCATCAGGCCTACCGCACCTCGACCCGCGATGTGTTGCTGGCGGCGCTGGCGCCGGTGTTGCAGGCCTGGCATGGCCGTGCGGACAGTTACCTGACGCTCGAACACCATGGCCGCGATATCAATGACGATAAGATCCAGCTCGACGACACCGTCGGCTGGTTCACCGCCTTACTGCCTTTGCGCATCACCGCGCATCAGAGCCCAAAACACACGCTGCGCGCCATCAAGGACGCATTAAGAAAGATGCCGGATCACGGCATCGGCTATTCGGCGCTGAAATACGGTTCAGCGTCGGACGACGAAGCGATAGCCTGCCTGCGGCGCCACCGCTTGCCGGCCATTTCATTCAACTATCTCGGGGTCTTTAACGAACAGACTGACGACGCCTTGTGGGCCTTGATCGACCAAACGGCGGATCTGGAAAACGGCGCGCTGCCGGCGAGCGACAATGTGCTGGATCTGGTGCTCTACGTGCACGGCGACCGGCTGAGCATCGTGATGTCGGGCTTATTGCCGCAGGCGACGCTGGCCCGGATCGGTTCGCACTATCGGGAGAGCCTGTCGGCGCTGGTCGCACACTGTTGCCACGAGGCGAGCCAGGGCGTTCGCCTCGCCAGCCCGGGGGACTTCCCCCATGCCAACGTCAGCCTCGCCGAGTTGGACCGCTGGCAGCAACGTCATCGCATCGCCGCCGTTTTCGAGGCTACGGTCACGCAGCGGGAATTGATGTATTTCAACCGGCTTAACCGCGAGTATCAGATCGATCAGGCCGTTTATGAGGTGGCCGGCCCGCTGCAGCCGGAGGTGTTGAACCAGGCCTGGTCGCTGGCGCTGCAGCGATTTGAAATGCTGCGCGCAGGGTTTGGCGATCAAACCCGCCGTGGGCGGCCCAACGTCTTCATCTGCGAGACGCTGCAGGCGCCGATCGCGATCGAGGATTGGACCGACGCGCCGCCGTCCTCGCTGGAAGAAAGGATGGAAGCGCTGTTGGCCCGGGAACGAGAAACCTCGTTTGAGCTGGATGCGCCGCCGTTGATCCGCTGGCGCCTGATCAAGTTGAACGCCGATGAGCACTATCTGGTGCAGACCTTTAACCATATCTTGTTCGACGGTTGGTCCCTCGGCGTTCTGTTCGAACACTGGTTCAACGACTATCTCACCTTGCTGGAAGGGGGCGCGCCGGCGCTGGAAATTAACCGATTTGAGCCTTTCGCCGCTTATGTGCGCGCGCACGGCGACGATCCCGAGGCGCAGGCGTTCTGGGCGGACTATTTGCGCGGGGCGCCGGTCAACCAACGTTTGCCGTTGAGCGCTTCGCCGGCTGCCGCGCCGCAGGGGCGACGCATGCGGCAATATGGCGCGGAATTCAGCGCGGAACAGGTGGCAAGCCTCACTGCGTTTTGCCGGCGCCAGGGGATCACGGTCAATCAACTGACGCAGCTGGCCTGGATGCTGGCGCTGGCCGAAGCGCTGGCCTGTGACGATATCGCGATCGGCACGACCATGAGCGAGCGCCCGGCGGACATTGAGCAGGTGCAGACGCTGTTTGGCCTGTGTGTCGCCAGCCCGGTGCTGCGCCTGCAGGCGATTCGCCGCCGGCCCATTTATGCATTGCTGGCCGATATCGCGGATTCCCAGACGCTGAGGCAGAAGTACGCCTTTTCCGAACTGAACCGCTACGACGAACAATGGGTGCCCACTTCGCCGTTCGGCAGCCTGTTTGTGTTTGAAAACATGCCGCAACCGCAGAAGGATCCGCGCTTGCCGTTTACGTTCCAGGTGACGGATATCGTCAGCGGCAGCAACCACCAGACGGTGCTGTGCTTGTTCCCCGAAGCGGAACGGCTCGCCATTTCACTGTTTTATGATTCTCACGAGATAGCTCAGGAGACCATCGTTGCGGTAGGACGCCGTTTTCAGGCCATTGCGCTCGCGATCGCCCACCTTCCGCCCGACAGCGAAATCCGCGCCGAAGACGGGATTATCCAGGCGGAGGAGGCGTGATATGTGGCTTGCTATCGACGGCAAAATAAAATACCGGGCGATCGTGAGCGATCTTGACGGAACCTTGCTGGATCCTGCCGGAAATCTGTCTGATCTGACGGTGGAAACGCTCAATATCCTGCATGCCCGCGGACTGGAAATCGTCATCGCGACAGGCCGTTGCGATGCGGATGCGCGCGGGATTGTGGATGGCTTGGGGTTCTCGCCGGCGATCGTCTCCTGCAATGGCGCGATGGTCAATATCGAGGGGCGGCCGGTGGCGGATAAAAGCTATTTCCTGCCTCGCGACAGCCAAATGATGTTGATGGATTACCTCTTCGCCTGTCCGCTCCACGTGACGTTGTTCACCCAGGAAGGATGGATGATGGCCGAAGAGAATCCGCATTTTGCCGACTATATCAAAACCTCGGGCGTCGCTTGCCGCTATGTCGAGCCGGAGGCGATGAAACGGCAACCGATCCTGAAAGTGCTGCTGCAGGGGGAAGCGGCGCTGATCGAGCGGTTTTACGACGAGGTCAGTCAGGCTTTCGGAAAAACGCTGTCCATCTGTAAGTCCTCTGCGGAAACGATAGACATCATGGATAAGCATATTTCCAAGGCCAGGAGCGTGGCCGACTATCTGAGCGCCAAACAGATAGCGATGCGCGATTGCCTCTCTTTCGGCGATGCGATGAACGATTTGGACATGCTGCGCTGGGCCGGAACGGGGGTGGTGATGGGCAATGCCATGGGCGAATTGAAGCGCGCGCTACCGTTTAACCCGATTGCGTTGCCCAACAGCCGCAATGGCGTTGCCGATTATCTCTGCCGTGAGTTCGGCCTGTTCTGACATTGTCACCGCCGCGCGGGTGAACGCATTGGCAACAGGGTCTTTCGTGGGCAGATAACAAGGAGGTGAACAAACAGTGAGGGTTTCATTTTTTCATTACTAAACATGTCGATAAATACAAAGGAGACAGTATGAAAGAACTGACTGAAGCAGAAGTCATGGCGGTTTCCGGCGCAGGCATCGCTTCCGATGCCGGCAAAATCCTGGGCAATGGCATTGGCGCCATCGTAGATGCCGGTACCGGTCTATTCGGGATCCACGCGGATGCGGCGGGCGCCGGCGCCAAACTCGGTGAGGGCATTGGCGCCGTCATCGATGCCGGTATTAGCGCCTTCTCGCAGCTGTTTGGCCGTAAATCGTCATAAGCCCGGCCCTTAATGAAAAGTGCCCGCAAGGGCACTTTTACCTCGCACATGTCGGGAGCCGCAAGAACGGCAAAGGGAGAGTTCATGGCGAATAAAATCATCTTGATCATGGCCATCAATCTGTTCGTGGCGGTGGCGTTGGCGGTGTTTAACTTTATCTATATCCAAAAGAAGGTGGATATACGCGCCCCCAATGACGCCACGCCCTTTCAGGTGACCGAGAAAGCGCAGGGCAGGATCGTCTCCATGCAGCAGACCTCGGTATTTCTGAACAACAATCCTGTGGTGGCGTTTACGTTGGAAATCAACGCCAGGCGCAAACAGTTTACGATCGCTGACCATCGGGAGGTCGTGCTGTATATCGCCGTGAGCCGTTATGAGGAAAACGGCGTTTACAGCCTATTGCTGGGCGAGAACGACAGGGACGTGGCGTTCGAAAAGGACAGCTTTGGCTATCCGATACGCTTTCATCAGGTGCTCTAGGCGCGCGGAAGGTTTCCTGCCGCCAGGCGGCGTACAAGGGATTTGCCACGGACAAAGGGGGGAGGAAAAAATGCTAAAACGCATCGGATACATCGCGCTGATTTGCCTGGCCTTAATCGGCGGCCGGCAGGCCATGGCGGCAGAGGAAGATCGCTGCTTTGCGGACGAACATCCCGCCTTGCACACCGTTATTCCTTGTTATAACAATCAGTTGGCGATATTGCCTCTGTCATATTCGTTAAAGGGCGTGGATAACGGCCATGACGTGTCGATACGCCATTATCGGTTGATGTCGCAATCCTGGTCGCCGCAAGACGCCATCCGGCCGACGCAATGGTGGCACGATGTGGATATTTATATCCCCAACGGTGCGCTTGCCCGTAAAGCGTTGGTGCTGATGAGCGATGACTGCGCTTGCGCCGCCGCAGGGGCGAGCGGGGCAGGCAAGCAAAATGCGACGTTTTCCGTCGCTATGCCGGCGGCATTGGCGGCGGAAAGTCACACCGTCGTGATTGTCGTCAACCGGCTGCCTTATCCGTACCTGGAATATCAAAATGAGGGGCGGCGTCGTACGGGGGAGGACAGCCAGGCCAGAGGCTGGCGTTTGTTCCTGGACGATGCGGATGAATACTTGATGATGCCGCTGGCGATCCCCATGACGGCGGCCTTGTCGCAAACCATGACGCTGGCGCAGCGCGAATTGAGCCGGTGGGGGATAGATAAATTCATCGTGGCGGGCGTGGCGAGCGGCGCAACCGCGGCGTGGCTGGCGTCATTGTCGGATGAGCGCATCGATGCCGTCGTCGCCATGTTCCCGGATGGGGTCGCGGCGCGGCAGGTCTTGAAGCATACCTATCGTACGTATGGCGGCCGTTGGCCGTTGGCGTTTCATCCTTATTACCAACTCGGCATCGATCGGCGCATAGAGACGCCGGCGTTCGACAAACTGATGCAAATAGCGGATCCCACCGCTTATCCGCCGCCGACGGCGGGAGCGCGGCCAGCTGTACCGAAATATGTCATCATCGCCAGCGGCGACGAACGTTATCCGCCGGACAGCACGCGATTCTATTTCAGCGCCTCAGCGGGAGAGGCTTCGCTGCGCGCGATTGCCGACGGGGATCGCGCGGCAAGTCGGCCGGCCGCCGAACGCGCCATACTGGCGATGATCAAGCGCCGCCAGCGCGATATCGCGTTGCCGACGATCGAGGTGCAAGGCAGCGCCGCGGATGCTGCGGTGCGCACGCTGCGTTTTTCCGAACCGCCGGCCACCGTGCGGCGCTGGAGCGCGCACAACCGCACGGCGCGAGATTTTCGTTATTCGTGCGGCGTACGCTTTACCCCGGAGCCGTTGGCCGCAGCGGAGGCCGATCGCGGCGAGTTTCGTCTGGCCGTCCCGGCGCAAGGCTGGGAGGCCACCTTTATCGAGGCGGTGTTCAACGATGGGTTTATCGCGACCACACCGGTCTTTATCACGCCGGACGATAACTATCCGTCCGCCGTTCCCGCGGGCGATGGCCTGGCGTGTGAAACCCTACCCGGCAGAGGGTTGGGTGAAGATTATCGCCATGACGATTAATTAGCGGCGCCGAAAAACAATAAGGCGGCAATGCGTTATTCTGCGCGACAGAGCGCATTGCTGCCTTATTTTAGAAATAGTGAACGGCGCCAGACAGAATATTTCTGCGTAACGCCATTTTCTCGTTGTCACATGACCGCGCCGGTTTCACGAACGGCGAATGCCTTATTCTCCCTCCTGTTCTATAAACCGTTATCGCCATGCTTTTGCTATTCTGCCGCCCCTCTCGCTGCCGCCGCGTCGTGATGTCTTTCGTAATATAAATGTCATTTATTTCAAGGCGGGTTTTATCGCCAGGCTTTCATTTTACGGCGATGTCGCCCGATTTTCCGGCTGAGGGGGAAATGAGGAGGATCTGGCGAAAGCGCCTTCGAGTAGCGCGATAATAAATTCCCTTGCGGCCAGATGAATGAATCAAGAAACGCCGATTTGGCGGTTTTTTCAAAATAAAATTAAGAATGATGCTAATTCTATTTGGGGTAATTATCTTTTCTCATCTTTACATTGATTTTATGTATTGCTAAAGGGGGAAAGCTAAGCATAATTAACTATGAAAGGAGCGGGGCTCCTATTCTCCCTGTCCGGGTTCTCCGTGGTGGGGATATTTTGAAGTCTGTCTAATCAAAAGGAGAAGTACCCATGATGGAAAAAAAAGTGATTATGTTGGCATTTGTCGCGGCAGCGTGTTCAAGCGCTTTACCTGCTCTGGCAGCAGATGGTCAGGTTAATTTTACCGGGAATATTGTCGATGCTGCGTGCAAGGTCACGAATGACTTGAGTAATCCATTAAATGTTGTTTTGGGTGATGTGGCCCGAACGGCATTTGCGGGTGGCAAGGGATCAACGTCCAGCGCGACAAAATTCACGCTGGAAGTCACCGATTGTCCGGATACGGTAAAAAGCGCCACCGTTAAGTTTGACGGCGCGGCCGATAACGGCGACAGCAACGTATTACAGCTGACTCAGGAAACGGATGTCGCTACCGGCGTCGGTATCCAACTGTCTGATATTTCTAACAGTGTTCTGCCGCTTTACACGGCGTCGACGGCTTATCCGTTGGCTTCCGGCAGCGGCGTGAAAAATAACCTCGATTTTACCGCCCGCTATATTTCCACGCAGGCAGATGTGACCGCCGGTAAAGCCAATAGCGTCGCCACCTTTACGCTGAATTATAACTGATAATATTTTCTTGCCCGCTGGTTCACAGCGGGCTGTATTGCCTCGGAGATAATATTATGCGTTTTAATCGCTACGGCGCCTTAGCGGCTTTCATTATTTTATTGTTTGCGTCTACGGTTCACGCCGGCGTGGTGATTGGCGGGACGCGGGTGATATTCAACGGCGAAAAAAAAGAAGCGTCAATCAGCGTGGAGAATCCGGATAAAGAACCGTATTTGATTCAGTCCTGGCTGGAGAATCAACAAAGCGGGGTGGATAAAATCGCGTTTATCGTTACGCCGCCTTTATTTCGGCTGGACGGCAACCAGGAAAATATGCTGCGCATCGTGAAAGTGGGCGATGACTTACCGAAAGATAAAGAAAGCTTGTATTGGATGAATATTAAATCCATTCCTTCAACAACCCAGACGGGTAAATCGAATACGCTGCAAATAGCGGTCAAGACCCGCATTAAATTGATTTATCGGCCGGCGCCGCTGCTCCGCCAGGTACCCGAAGAAGTGACGCAGCAGCTGAAATGGCAGCGTGTCGGTTCAGAATTAAAACTCACCAACCCAACGCCTTATTATATGAACTTCCATTATGTCCGTATCGGGGGACGGGAAATGAAAGAGGTGGCATATATCGCGCCGATGAGCAGCGAAATGTTTGTATTGCCCGTGGCGGGCGCAACGTCGGTAAGCTGGAAATTAATTAATGATTATGGCGGCACAGGTAAAGAACATCAGTCAGGTATTTAATCTGTAAGGGAAGGCAGAAAAAGGGATAAAACATTTCAATAATGGAGCTAATGAATGATAACTCAAAAGCGTATATTAGCGAAGCGGGATGCTTGGCTGAAACGCATAGCCTTATTCACGGTAACAACGGCGGTATGCGGCAATATGGCTAAACCCGCCTTCTCTCGTGACTATTTTAATCCGGCGTTGCTGGAAACTGGGCGCTCAGGCCAGCAGCACGTCGATCTGTCGATTTTTGAAAATGGCCAGCAGGTTCCCGGCACGTATCGGGTCGATATTTGGGTGAACGACATGCTGCTGGAAACGCGCGACGTGTCGTTCGCTCTGCGGGCCGGCAGCGACGAGAAGGCCGATCTGCAGCCTTGTTTGACGCGGGAAGATCTGAAACGGCTTGGGGTGAAAGTTGAGCTGTTTCCCGGTTTGGCCGGCGCCGATCGCTGCGCGAATTTGGCCGCGATCCCACAGGCCTCGGCGCAATTTCAATTTAACCGCCAACGCCTGATGCTGAGTATCCCCCAGGCGGCGTTGGAAAATAAGGTGCGCGGATACGTTCCGCCGGAACAATGGGATGAAGGCCTGCCGGCGATGCTGCTGAACTACGGCTTCACCGGCAGCAACAGCAAGGGGCGCGATCGATTCACCCAGAGCGCAAGCAGTTATTACCTCAACCTGCGGCCGGGCTTCAACCTGGGCGCCTGGCGAGTGCGGAACTACACCACCTGGAGCTACAACAGCGCCGGCGGCGGGCGAGCGTCGGAGGATCGTTGGGACTCCGTCTATACCTACGCCCAGCGCAATATTATTCGCCTGAAAAGCTTGCTGACGCTCGGCGAAAGCAGCAGCCCGTCCGATGTGTTTGACAGCGTGTCGTTTCGCGGCGCGCAGCTGGCTTCCGATGACGACATGTTGCCGGAAAGCCTGCGTGGTTATGCGCCGGTGGTGCGCGGCATCGCGCGCAGCAATGCGCAAGTGGTCATTCGCCAAAACGGCTATGTCATCTACCAGAGTTACGTTGCGCCGGGCGCGTTTGAAATTTCGGACATGTACCCGACCGGCGGCAGCGGCGATTTGGAGGTGACTATCAAGGAGGCGGACGGCAGCGAACAGCACCTGACCGTTCCCTTCGCCAGCCTGCCGGTGCTGCAACGCGAAGGGCGGCTGAAATATGCGCTGACCTCGGGGCAATACCGCACTTACGATCACAGCGTGGATAAAAAGATCTTCTCGCAGGCCAGCCTGATTTATGGCTTGCCCGCCGGTTTCACCCTGTATGGCGGCGGCCAATTCGCCGGGCCGTATCAATCGCTGGCATTGGGTCTGGGCAAGAACCTGGGCGAGTTCGGCGCCCTGTCGGCCGACGTCACCCAGGCGTGGGCAAAGCAGGAGCATCAGCCGAAAAGCGATGGTCAGTCGTGGCGTGTGCGCTACAGCAAAAATATCGTCGAGACGGGGACGAACTTCGCCATCGCCGGCTACCGCTATTCGACCAGCGGCTACTATGGGCTGCAGGAAGTGCTGGACACCTATCGCAGCGGCAACCGTTACGCCCCGATAGACCGCCGCAAAAATCGCGGCGAAATCACGCTGAACCAGAATTTATGGGAAGGGGCGGGGTCGCTTTCACTCAGCGCGGTCTCCGAAGACTATTGGGGCTCCGAGCGCAATATGCAGTCGCTGAGCGCGGGTTACAACAATAGTTGGAATGGCATCAGCTACGGTTTTAACTACAGCTACAGCCGGAATTCACAGGCTATTTACGGCGATTCGAACCGCGGGCGCATTTACGATCGCGATCAGATCTTCGCTTTCAACATCAGCGTGCCATTAGAGAAATGGCTGAGCAACACCTACGCCACCTACAACCTCAACACCAGCAAAAAAGGCAATACCAGCCATACGGCGGGCCTCAACGGCACGGCGCTGGCCGGCGGCAACCTCAGTTGGAGCGTACAGGAAGGGTATGGCAGCCAGGGCCAGGGCAACAGCGGCAACGCCAACGCCGACTGGCGCGCGACGTACGGCGAACTCACGGCGGGCTACGCCTACGATCGCAGTCAACAGCGCGTCAACTACGGGGTGAAGGGCGGGGTGATCGCCCATGAAGACGGCGTGACCTTCGGTCAACCGTTCGGCGAAACCGTCGCCCTGGTACAGGCAGCCGGCGCGAGCGATGTGGCGGTCGGCAATCAGGTCGGGGTGAAAACCGACTGGCGCGGCTACGCGATCGTTCCTTACGCCACACCTTATCGCAACAATTCGATTCGCCTCGATGTCGACAGCTTGCCGGATGATGTCGATCTCGAGTTGACGAACCAGTCGGTCACGCCGACTCGCGGCGCGGTGAGCCGGGCGAATTTCAAAGCCAACGTCGGCAGACGGATTTTGATGAAGGTGACGGACTCGCAGGGGGCCCCCCTGCCGCTGGGCGCCAGCCTGCGTCTTGCCGAGGGGGCGACTCAGCCGTTCCTGGTCGGCGGCGACGGCGTGGTCTATCTGACCGGCATGGCGGAAAAGGGCCTGCTCATCGCGCAGTGGGGCAGGAATGGCGAGAACCAATGCCGCATCCGTTATCAGTTGCCGGCGGAGCCGCCGTCAGCGGGTCTCCAAACCCTAAACGGCGTTTGCCAATAGATCTCGCTCTATTTCCATCATGACTTTTAAGTGAGAGTGAAAATGAACGTTTTTCTCAGGATATTCGGTTACGGCGCCCTGGTGTGGTTGGCGACGCTCACGACGGCGGTTTATGCCGGCACCTGTACCACCAACGCGAAAACCGCCCGTATGGGGTTGCTGACGCTGGCCGTGGATCCGCGCATCGAAGTCGGCGAGCAGCTGGCTGTTCGAACCGAGAACAGTATGAACGGCACGACGTTTTCTTTTCTTTGTTCCGGCTCGGTCGCCTATCGCTCCATGTCGCCGCTGACGCCGAGCGCGCTGCCCGGCGTATTTGAAACGGGCATCGAGGGCGTGGGGGTGACGATTTCAGACTTATGGCAGAGCAATAAGAACGTGCCCGTCAACACGGCGATTTCGCCCAACTTGCTGACGCCGTGGATCAATCGAAACGATGTTCGGCTGACGTTTATTAAAACCGGCCCGATCAAAACCGGCGGCGATATGGGCGGGAAAATTATCGCCAGATATTATCTGGATTCGACCTCCATTTTGGATCTCAGTATTTCCGGCATGAAGGTCATTCAGAAAAGTTGCCTGGTTGATTTGAACTATAAAAATCAAACGGTGAATCTGGGCAGCCCTAAACGCAGCGAGTTTAACGGCGTCGGCAGCACGGCGGCGTCTTCCGAACGCAATTTTTCCGTGGTTCTGCAATGTCAGGAGGACAATATTCCGGTTCAGGTCACGTTCGAGGCGGCCGGAAATTCGCCAGGCGTGGGAATGATTGATATCGCCGACGGCGCCGATGCGGCGAAGGGCGTCGCCGTGGAAGTGTTGGATGAGAACCGTAATCCATTAACGTTTTCCAGACCGATCAATTACCACACCGCGGCTGAAAAAGAGATCAGGATCCCCTTGATGGCGCGCTATAAGCAAACGGGAGCCATTAGCCCCGGGCAGGCCGACGCGGTGATGACATTCACCATTACGCAGAATTAAAGAGACCCCCCATTAAAAATATAATGTCGTCTGTTCGCACGACATTATTGGTGGCATCAGGCGCTGCAGGCCGATGCCAATGCAATGACAACACGCATGTATGGCCGTGTTTGTCCGTTTAAATATGGAGATTAACCAATGAAAGAACTGTCTGTTATCGAAATGAATGAAGTGTCAGGCGCTTATTCCTGGGATATGAGCAATGGACTGTCGGGGCTGATTGGCAGCGCCGTTTCCAATGCCGCGGAAGCCGTTTCATCCATCGCTCTGGGCGCCTCCGTGGGCAGCATGGCGGGCGCCGTCATCGGCGGTAAGCACGGCGGCGACGGCGGCGGCCTGCTGGGCGTCGGCTCGATTGGCCAGGGCGTCGGCATGGTCGCCGGCGGCATCCTGGGCGGCGTAGCCAGCGGCGTGGCCGCAGCCGTTATTGGCTGGGACACCACGCTGGAATACTCCAAAAAAGGCCTCGATGGGCTGATTAACGGCACCATCAGCTAAATCCATATGCGGTCCAAAGCCGCAGCGTTCTCGCTGCGGCTGTCTCCCGGTCAGGCAAGCGCAGGTTCTTCCTATGAGTGATAATAAGAGCAGGAATATTTTCCGCCAGGAGGCGGTCAATTATCAACGTCAAAGATGGACCGGCAGAGCGCTGTTAATTTCCGGCGCGTCGAGCCATGTGATTGCCGCCACCTGTTTCACTTTTATTCTGATCCTGGCGGGCGCACTCTATTTTTGCGAGTACACGCGCCGGGTCGATGTTGAAGGCGAGGTGATCAGCATCCCGCATTCCACCAATGTGTTTTCCTCCCAATACGGTTACGTGAGCCAGGCATTCCATAAAGCCGGTGACATCGTGGAAAAGGACGAGCCGCTGTATGTGATTGATGTCTCGAGAAGCACCACGTCCGGCAATGTCAGCCATATCGCGGCCAGCGAAATAAGCAAACAGATTAGCAATCTGGATTCGATAATCAGCAAGCTGAATAAAAATAAAACCGCCATGCTGGATAATTTGCGCAAACAGATCAATAGCTATGAAAACGCCTATAAAGAAACCGAGAAACTGAACCTCAGCGCCAAAGAGGGGATGGATAAAATGCGGGATAGCCTGAAAAATTACGAACACTATTTGACGAAAGGCCTGATCACCAAAGATCAGTTAAATTATCAGCGTTCGCTCTTTCAACAACAGCAAAGCTCGTATCAGGCGCTCTACAGCCAAAAGATCCAGCAAAATATTCAGCTGTCGCAGTTGCGCAGCGATTTGCTGATTCGCGCCGCCGATTACGACAATCAGATATCGCAAAGCGAATCGCAACGCAGTGATTTACAACGCCAGCTGGCGGAGTCCAATGCCGGCGGCCAGGTCATTATCAAAGCGCCGCTCAAGGGGAAAATCGAGTCGCTGAGCGTGACCGCCGGGCAGGTGGTCGAGAGCGGCAGCAGTCTGGCGCAAATCAAGCCGATTGATAACATCAAATATTATCTGGTTTTATGGCTGCCGAATAACAGTTTGCCCTACGTGAAAATCGGCGATGGCATCAACATTCGCTATGAAGCCTTCCCGTCGGATAAATTCGGTCAGTTTCCGGGAAAAATAGAATCCATCTCGTCGGTCCCCGCCTCCCCGCAGGAAATGTCGGAATACAGCAGCGGAAATAAAAGGGAAAGGAACGCCTACTACAAAGTGCTGGCGTCCATCAGCGACACGCAATTCAGCGATAAAGGCAAATATCTCGAAATCAGCAGCGGGCTGCAGGCCAGGGTCATCGTCTTCCTGGATAAGAAACCGCTTTATCAGTGGGCGGTCGCGCCTTTGTATGACATAAAAAACAGCGTTGTGGGGCGAGTCGATGAAGGACAATAATCTCTTTGAACGGATCAACGAGAAGTTAACCTTCTCACTGCGCAAGCGGGTGCCGAGCATCTTGCAGTCGGAATCATCGGAATGCGGCCTGGCGTGCCTCGCCATGATCGCCTCCTATTACGGGTTTAATGTGGATATGCTGAGCCTGCGGCAGCGATTCGGCATTTCCACCCAGGGCGCGACCCTGGGGACGATCTCTCAAATCGCGTCGCAAATCCAGCTGAAGACGCGCGCCTTGTCCTTGGACATCGACGAAATCAATCAGCTGAAAACGCCCTGCATACTGCACTGGAATATGAACCACTTCGTGGTGTTGGTTAAGGTGCAGCGCGCCGGTTTTGTCATTCACGATCCGGCCTTCGGGCGCCGAGTGATCGGGCTGCAGGAGATGTCGAATCATTTTACCGGCATCGCGTTGGAGCTGTGGCCCGACAGGGCATTTCAAAAAGAGACCCTCAAGACCCGTTTGCGCCTGCTGGATTTGATGAAAAACATCGAGGGCCTGCCGGGGACGCTGCTCAAGATCTTTGCGTTATCGATAGTCATCGAATCGGTCAACCTGCTGCTGCCGGTGGGAACGCAACTGGTGACCGACCATGTCATTCAGGCGCATGACTACAGCCTGCTGACGGTCATCTGTTTGGGGCTGATCTTCTTCACCTTGTTCCGCGCGGTGGTCAGCATCGCCAGGGCCTGGATCTCCATCGTGCTCGGGACGCTGACCGATATTCAGTGGAAGACGACGCTGTTTGAACACCTGATGAAGCTGCCGCTGGATTTTTTCGAAAAACGGCACCTGGGGGACATTCAATCGCGCTTTTCCTCGCTGGATGCGATCAGAACCACCTTTACCAATAATATCGTCAGCGGGATCATCGACGGCATCATGACGGTCGGGCTGTTCGCGATGATGATGGTCTACGGCGGCTGGCTGGTCTGGGTCGTGGCGGGCTTCACTCTGATCTACATCCTCATCAGGATGATGACTTACAGAACCTACCGTCAATTCTCGGAGGAGCAGATCGTCAAGGCGGCCAAGGCCAACTCGCATTTCATGGAGACGCTGTACGGCATCTCGACCGTCAAGGCGCTGGGCATCAAGGAAACGCGCTCCAGCTATTGGCTCAATCTGAACGTCGACGCCGCCAATACCAATATCAAAATCACCCGATTCAATATGATGTTCGGCGGGATCAATACCTTTATCACGACGCTCGATCAGGTGGCGATCCTGTGGCTTGGCGCCATGATGGTCATCGACAATTCCATGACGCTCGGCATGTTCATGGCGTTCAATGCCTATCGCGGCCAGTTCTCTCAGCGGGCCTCGAGCCTGATCGACCTGGCGATCGGCTTGCGCATGCTGTCGCTGCACAATGAGAGGATATCCGACATCGTCTTTACCGATGCGGAGACGGAGTCCGCGCCGCGACAGGTTTTCCCCTCGGGCACGGGGATTGCCATTGAGGTAAAAAATCTTACGTATCAATATGACGCGCTGTCGCGGCCGATCTTCAAAGACCTGAACATGCGCATTGCGGCCGGTGAAAGCGTGGCCGTCGTGGGCGCCTCCGGCGCGGGCAAGACCACCTTGCTGAAGGTGATGTGCGGTTTGCTCAGCCCCACTTCCGGCCAGGTTTTGGCCGACGCGATGGATATCCATAAAGTCGGGGTGAATAACTACCGTAACGCGATCGCCTGCGTGCTGCAGGACGACCGGCTGTTCTCCGGATCCATTGCGGAAAACATCAGCGGGTTTGAGGTCAATGCCAATAAAGAGCTGATCATGGCCTGCGCGATACACAGCAATATCCACGATGAAATCATGCAGATGCCGATGGGCTACGAAACCCTGATCGGCGAGTTGGGCAACGGCATCTCCGGCGGGCAAAAGCAACGTTTGTTTATCGCGCGCGCCCTCTATCGCCGCCCGAGCGTGCTGTTTATGGATGAAGCGACCAGCCATCTGGACGTTGAGAATGAGTCGGCGATCAACCGGGCGATATCTTCGCTGAATATTACGCGCGTGATCGTCGCCCACAGAAAGTCGACCATCGACTCGGCCGACAGGGTGGTGGTGCTGGGGGCCGGGAGCGGTGCGCCGGCAGGCGGCGGTGAATAAAGGGCGCTTGCCGGCGCCGGGGGCGAAGCCGGCAACGCAGGCTGTCCCCGCGACCCAAATCGCGGTAAAATGCAGCAGTTGACCCTATCGCATTCCATCAGGCCGTCGAACCCGCTATGAAAACGCGCAAACCGCGCCGCCCGCCCGGGCGGTGGATCTATTACATCCTGCATGAAGACATGCTGTGGCCTTGCCCGGTTAAATGGGAGTGGGAGAGCGGCTATAACGCCTGGTTGCCGTTTTACTATTCCCCCACGCTGGAATTCGTCGCCGGCAACCCCGCCCGCGCCACCAAGGTCAGCAGCGGCCGGCGCTAAGCGTGCTGCCCGCCTTGCCGCCCGGCATCCGCTCACCTAAGATCATTGCATCACCCACAGGTTTCCGGGAGCGTCCATGTCTACTCTGTTTCGCACGTCTCTTTGCGGCGTAGCGGCGTTGTTGCTGCTTGCGGGTTGTCAGCAGACGGCGCATCAACCGGCGCCGCCGCTGCAGGCGCAATTGGATCACATCGCTTTGATGTTGGCCGGCGGGCATTTCCTGCGCGTGGACTGCGGGCGAAGCGACGTGCCGGACGACGTGAAATTGCAACGCACCGCGATGCGTGCAGCGCAGCACCGCGGCTGGGATACGCAGGCGGCAGGGTATCGGCAGTTGCCGGCGCTCACCCAGGCGCGTTACCTGACTCTGCAACAGGATAGTCAACTGCTGACGGACAAATGCGCCATGCTCAGCCGCAGCACCGCGCGCTTTATCGCGGCGGCGCAGGCCGATCAGGAAGACTACATGGAGTAGCGCTACGGTGTGCCTGTCGGGCGCTCGCCACGGGCGCCCAAAAATTCTTTGCAGGATAACGATTTATCGCTCATCATTTGAAATGATGTTTCACTTTTATCCATCGAGCCCACCTTGAACCTGTATGCCGCACTGCGTCAGCGCGTGGAAAATACGCCCTGGTACGCCAAACGGAAAAGCTACCGCGTGCTGTTCTGGCGCGAAATCACGCCGCTGGCGGTGCCGATTTTTCTGGAGAACGCCTGCGTTCTGTTGATGGGGGTGCTGAGCACCTTTCTGGTTAGTTGGCTCGGCAAAGAGGCGATGGCCGGGGTGGGGCTGGCGGACAGCTTCAACATGGTGATCATCGCCTTTTTTGCCGCGGTGGATCTCGGCACCACCGTGGTGGTGGCCTTCAGCCTCGGCAAGCGCGATCGCCGGCGGGCGCGGGCGGCGGCGCGTCAGTCGCTGGTGCTGATGACCGGCGTGGCGCTGCTGTTGGCGGCGGGCATTCACCTGGCGGGCGAACCGATCATTGATGTGATCGCCGGCGCGGCCTCGCCTGAGGTGAAAGCGCTGGCGCTCTCTTACCTGCAAACCACGGTGTGGAGCTACCCGGCGGCGGCGATTGCGCTGATCGGCAGCGGCGCCCTGCGCGGCGCAGGCAACACCAAGATCCCGCTGCTTATCAATGGCGGCATGAATATCCTCAATATCATCATCAGCAGCATCCTGATTTACGGCATGCTGGGCTGGCATGGCCTGGGCTTCGTCGGCGCCGGGCTGGGGCTGACGATTTCCCGCTATATCGGCGCCATCGCCATCCTCTATGTACTGGCGATCGGTTTTAATCCGGCGCTGCACATCACGCTGAAAAGCTATTTCACGCCGCTGAAGATGAGCATCCTGTGGGAAGTGCTGGGGATCGGCATTCCCGCCAGCGTCGAGTCGGTGCTGTTCAACGGCGGCAAACTGTTGACGCAGATGTTCGTCGCCGGCATGGGCACCAACGTGATCGCCGGTAACTTTATCGCCTTCTCCATCGCTTCGTTGATCAATTTGCCGGGCAACGCGCTGGGCTCGGCTTCGACCATCATCGTTGGCCGGCGGCTAGGCAAAGGCGAGATCGGTCAGGCGGAACGGCAGCTGCGCCATATTTTCTGGCTGTCTACCCTCGGGTTGACCGCTATCGCCTGGGGCACGGCGCCGTTGGCTGGGGTATTCGCCGCGTTTTATACCTCGCAGGATGACGTGAAAACGGTGGTGAAAACCCTGATTTGGCTCAACGCCGCCTTTATGCCGATCTGGGCCGCTTCCTGGGTGTTGCCCGCCGGGCTGAAAGGCGCGCGCGACGCCCGCTTCGCCATGTGGGTGACGATGCTTGGCATGTGGGGCTGCCGCGTGGTGGCGGGCTACGTGCTGGGTATCGAACTGGGCATGGGCGTGGTGGGTGTCTGGTTGGGGATGTTCCTCGATTGGGCGGTGCGCGGCGCCTTGTTCTACTGGCGCATGGTCAGCGGGCGCTGGCTGTGGAAATATCCGCGGGCCAAACGCCGGGAGGCCGGGTAACGTCGGCCGCGGGGCACCGGCGAGATGGCCTCAGTATAAAAGCGTCATCGCGCTGAAGAACAGCAGCGTCAACGCGATGATGATGAGGTTTTGCGTGGCTTTGCGCACCAGCTTGCTGGCGCTCAGGCGGCTGTCGATGACGTAGAGCAGCGGCACCATCAGCAGCACATAGGCGAACATCAGCATGGCGGTAAAGGGCTGCAGATTCATTCATGTTCCTCCTGTGCGCTATCATGGCCGACCAGATGCACCAGCACCGCCTTCGGCTGATGCGGCAAACCAATAAAGGGCGGGGTGGCTGGGGAGTCCGCCGTGAACGGCAGACCGGCACGCCGTGTCTTCACCGCCGCTTGCAGGATCTTCTTTCGATGCTTCCGAGTATGGTCGACCATGCGCCTCCGAATAGGGCCGCCCGAAGGCGGCCGATCGTTGTATTGCCCATTAAGCTGGAGAGGATCGCAGCCGCTGCCGGGGCCGCAGAGGTATAATATTGCGAATGATAACCATTATCAATAATGCGAGTGAAAAAATTAAGGGTATTGCGAGGGGACAGCCGGCGGGCGGGAAAAGAAAAAGCACGCCTTGCGGCGTGCTTTGCGGGGTACTAACGGCGGTGGTTACTTCTGATCGGGCAGAGCGTAAGCGACCACGTAGTCGCCCAGCTTGGTGCCGAAGGAACCGTGGCCGCCGGCGTAGATCAGCACGTACTGCTTGCCGTTGACCTCATAGGTCATCGGCGTCGCCTGGCCGCCGGCCGGCAAGCGCGCTTCCCACAGTTTTTCACCGTTGGTCACGCTGAAAGCGCGCAGGTAGTTGTCTGCGGTGGCGCCGATGAAGAACACGTTACCGGCGGTGGTCACCGGGCCGCCCAGCATTGGCATGCCCATTTTGAACGGCAGCGGCAGCGGTGAGCTGTCGCGCACGGTGCCGATGCGTTTTTTCCACACGATGTCGTTGGTTTTCAGATCCACGGCGGAAATGTAACCCCAGGCCGGCTGTTTGCACGGCAGGCCGAACGGCGACAGGAACGGGTTCAGGGTAACGCCGAACGGCACGCCATACTGCGGCTGTACGCCGGACTCGGTGCCGCTGCCGCCTTTGTCGCCTTCCGGCGGCTCAATCGGGTTGCCTGGGCCGCGCGGGATCAGTTTGGAGACGAACGGCAGCGCGATCGGGTTGGCGATGGCGATTTCGCGATCGGTATCGACGGCCAGGCCGCCCCACTCGAACATGCCCAGGTTGCCCGGGAACACCAGCGTGCCCTGCTCGGAAGGCGGAGTGAAGGTGCCTTCATAACGCAGGCTGTGGAACATCACGCGGCAGACCAGCTGATCATAGATGGTCGCGCCCCACATGTCGGCGCCAGTCAGTTTCTTCTCAGGACGGAAGGTCAACTCGGAGAACGGCTGGGTCGGCGACAGGCGATCGCCTTTGGCCGGGCCCTGCGGTACCGGTTTCTCCGGCGCCGGCACTACCAGCTCGCCGTTGGTGCGGTTCAGCACGAAGATGTTGCCGGTTTTGGTCGGCACATAGATGACCGGCACTTTTTTACCGCTCTTGTCGGTAATGTCTGCCAGGGTCGGCTGCGCCGGCACGTCCATATCCCACAGGTCATGGTGGACCGTCTGATAGAACCAGGCCAGTTTGCCGGTGGAGGCGTTCAGCGCCAGCAGGCCGCTGGCGTAGCGTTCCATTTCCGGGGTGCGATCGCCGCCCCAGATGTCCGGAGTGGAAACGCCCATCGGCAGGTAAACGATATCCAGCTTGGCGTCATAGGCGGCAGGCGCCCAGGAGTTCGGCGAGTTCGGCACGAAGTGGTGCTCGTCCGCCGGGATGGCGTTCGGATCCTTCGCGCCCGGATCGAAGGCCCACAGCAGCTTGCCGCTGTTGATGTCGAAGCCGCGGATCACGCCGGAAGGCTCGCGGTTGGAGTAGTTGTCGGTCACGGCGCCGGCGATGACGATCACTTTATCGGTGATCACCGGCGGCGAGGTCGGCTCGTAGTGGCCCGGCGTCGCATACGGCATATTGCTCTGCAGGTTCAGCTCACCGTTGTTGGCGAAGTCCGGGCAGGGTTTGCCGGTTTCGGCGTCCAGTGCGAACAGACGGCCGTCGTTGACCGGCAGAATGATGCGGCGTGCGCACATCGCCGGTGCGGCATCGCCTGTGGCGCCTGCGGCTGCGGCGGTTTCGTGGTAAGACACGCCGCGGCAGGTGATGTGCTGGAAGGTTGGGTTGTACTTCAGCTGCGGATCAAACTTCCATTTTTCTTTACCGGTGGCGGCATCCAGCGCAAACAGCTTCTGGTGCGGCGTACACATGTAAAGGGTATCGCGGATTTTGATCGGCGTGACTTCGTTGGTGATCTCACCCGGATCGTTGGCGGTCTTCAGATCGCCGGTCTGGAAACGCCAGGCTTCTTGCAGCTGGCCAACGTTTTTGTCGTTGATCTGGCTCAGCGGCGAGTAACGGGTGCCTTCCTGGGTGCGGCCATAGGCCGGCCAGTCGGCGCCGGTGGCGTCTTTCGGCTGTACCTGCGCGGCGTCGAGCGTGCCGTTGATCTCTTGCGGATCGTTGAACACGGCATAGGCCAACGCGATGACGGTGATCGCCAGCGCCGCGCTCAGCGCGCCGTAGGCGAATTTGCCGTTGGCCACCAGCTTGCGGTAGATAAACGGCAGCACCAGCCACAGGCCGAAGAAGAAGGTGACGTCCAGGCGCGGCGTCAGCGCCCAGAAGTCCGGGCCCACTTCCCACAGGGCCCAAATAGTGGTGCCCAACAGAAATACCGCGTACAGCAGCAGCGCGGTGGCGCGGCGGCGGAACAGCAGCCAGGAGGTCGCCAGCAGCACCAGCCCGGCGATGATGTAATACAGCGAACCGCCCAACTTGGCCAGCCAGATGCCGCCGCCGAGCAGATAAAGCCCGCTCAGCGCGGCAAACAGCGCCGTTATGACGATAAGCGGCGATAGTGACGCTTTATTTTGCATAGCAATACCCTTACCAAAAATGAAAGTCCCCGATTTAGAGATTAAGCCAAATCGGAAAAAACACGCGGTTTCTCCCTATTATTTCAGCGAGAAGCCGCTAGGGTGACGTAAAACCCATCCCGTTTTTTAACCTTAAGGTGCTTTGCCTTATTCAAAGCGATAAGACAAGGTGGCGCCGCCACCCCAGTTGCGCCCCGGCGCCGGCTCGAAGTAGCGGCCGTTGCCTTCGTTGACGATCACCGAACCGACGTATCGGCGATCGAAAACATTGTCCACCCGGCTGAACACGTCCAGCGCCCAGCGGTTCCAGGTAAAGCGATAACCGGCGTTTACGCCGGCCACGGTGTAAGAGGGAGCCTGCGCGCTGTTGGCGTCATTGGCCTGAATGTCGCTCATGTAGCGTAGCTCCGCGCCGGCGTGCCAGCCTTCCGGCGGGGCATAGGCCAGCGAGGCGTAGCCCATGTTGCGGGCGATGCCCGGCAGGCGATTGCCGGCGGGGGTACAGCCGGATTTACCGCACATTTCGCTGCGGTAGGTGGCGTCCAGCAGCGTCCAGGCCATATGCAGGCGCCAGTCCAGCGCGAACTCTTGATCCAGCGCCAGTTCCAGGCCGCGCCGCCGGGTTTTACCGGCGTTGGCGTAGCTGGTGCGCCCACCGCTGCTTTCCGCCACCACCAGCTCGTTGTCGGTATCGGTCTGGAACAGGGCGGCGCTCACCAGGCCGTTGCCGAGGCGCAGTTTGCTGCCCAGTTCGACGGTGTCGCTGGTGGATGGCTGCAGGCCAATATTGAGGCCCGTCTGGCCGTCGGGGCGGTAGGAGAGTTCGTTGATGGTCGGGGTTTCAAAGCCGCGGCCGGCGGAGAGATAAACGTTCCACGCCGGGTTGATTTTATAGTTGAGCGAGCCCATCGGCAGCCACTGGTGGTAACGTTTGCTGCCGCTGTCGTCGCCGTTGCGCGGCGTGATGTAATAGTCGGTCGAGTCGAAGCTGACCGTGCTGTAGCGCAGGCCGGCGTCCAGCGTCCAGTGCGGCGTCAGTTGCCAGGAGGTTTGCAGGTAAGGATCCAGGTTCCAGATGCGGTTCTTCTCGTTGCGCCGCTGGTCGCCTTTCTCGCCGTAGTCCACTGTGCCGTCTCGCAGAATAAAGTTTTCGAACCCCTGCCGGCGTTCGGTCATGGTTTCATAATCCAGACCGCCGATCAGTGTTACCGGTAACGAGGCGAGAGTATCCTCATGCTTCCAGCGAGTGTCAATGCCCTGATATTTTCTTTCCAGCACGATCACCCCGCCGGCGTGGGTAGGGTTGAGCTGCGGCCCGCGTGGAATGGATTGGTACTGCGTGGTGTGGCGCTCGCCGTGGTAGGCGGTCAGCGTCAGTTCGTCGCGCTCGCTGATCTGGCGCTGATAGCGCAGGCCGGCCTGGGTCTGATCGAGCGATTTGCGGGTGTTGAATTGATCCGCGCGCGGCGCCTGGCGCGGGTTTTCCTTCCATTCCGCTTCGGTCAGGCCGCCCGGATCGCCGGCGTCAATGGAGACGCTGTTGAACATCAGCGTCAGGGTGCTGACGTCGTCCAGCCGCACGCCGAGCTTGCCGTTGCCGAGGTTTTTCCGCGCGGCGCTGTGATCGCGATAGCCCTGAGTGGTGAAGCGGGTGCCCGAGATGGCGTAGTTGACGTCGCCGGCCTGGGTGCCGTCGCCGGTGGCGCCGGTCGCTTTCACCCCGTAGCGCCAGGTGTTGTCGCTGCCGAAATAGCTGCCGGCCTCCAGCGTTGGCGGCTGGGCGCCGGTCTGGGTGTCAACGTTGATCACCCCGCCCGAAGCGTTGCCGTACAGCGCGGAATAGGGGCCGCGCAGCACCTCGATGCGCTCGACGGAGTTGATGTCGATGTTGGAGGTTTGCCCCTGGCCGTCGGGCATGGTGGCGGGAATGCCGTCGACGTACATGCGCACCCCGCGCACGCCGAACATCGAGCGGCTGCCGAACCCGCGTATCGACAACTGCAGATCCTGCGCATAGTTTTGCCGGTTTTGAAGCTGCAGGCCCGGCACGCTGCCGAGGTTTTCCGACAGGTTAATCTGCGGGGCGGCGTTGCGCAGGTCTTGCCCGTCGATCACGCTGACGGACACCGGCGATCCCAGCTCGGTCAATCCGATGGGTTGCGCCATCACCACCAGGGTGTCGCTTTTCTCTTCATTATTTTCTGCCGCCAGTGCCTGGCTGGCAAACATGGGTTGTAGCAATAGCATTGCAGCCGGGGTAAGCACGGCGCTTTTCTTATTGGTCATGGAATAAATCTGCCACTGGTATTGAAAGGGAATCGCAGGTCGATTCAGAGTTAGCCATCTGTCGCTCCATCTACATGACGCTAAACGAAAAGGGTAAGGCATCCTGACATCAGTATAGAGTATCTCGGGCAGGAACGTTCCCGCAAAAACGCTGGTCCCAGCAACGGTTAACGGATTCATGAGCCTGGTTCATAAGCTCAAGCGTATTTTGCCCCATAGTCATGGCGGCAGCCGCCTTTTACAGTCACCACACCGGAGCGGCGCCGCGTCAGGCGGAGCCGGTATCATTCAGTGGGAGAGTGAAGATGCAAACACGCAAGTTAGGGCGAGAAGGGCTGGAAGTATCGGCGTTGGGTCTGGGCTGTATGGGGCTGAGTTTTGGCTACGGCCCGGCCACCGACGAACGGCAGGCGATCGATCTGATCCGCGCCGCGGTTGACGAGGGCGTGACGTTCTTCGATACCGCCGAGATTTATGGTCCGTTCACCAACGAGGAATTGTTGGGCGAAGCGCTGGCGCCGGTGCGCGATCGGGTCGTCATCGCCACCAAGTTCGGTTTCGATCTGCCGCAGCCGGCGGGGCAACAGGTGTTGAACAGCCGTCCGGAGCATATTCGCCGGGCGGTGGAAGGTTCGTTGAAGCGCCTGCGGGTAGAGACGATCGATTTGCTGTATCAACATCGCGTCGATCCCGAAGTGCCTATCGAGGAGGTGGCCGGTACGGTGCAGCAACTGATTCGCGAAGGGAAAGTGAAGTACTTCGGCTTGTCGGAAGCCGGAGCGCAAACCATCCGGCGAGCCCATGCGGTGCAGCCGATTACGGCGCTGCAAAGCGAATATTCGCTATGGTGGCGCGAGCCGGAGCGTGAAATCTTGCCGACGCTGGCGGAATTGGGCATCGGTCTGGTGCCGTTCAGCCCGCTCGGCAAGGGCTTTCTCACCGGCGCCATCACCGAAGACACCGCCTTTGACAGCGGCGATTTTCGCAACCTGGTGCCGCGCTTCAGCGCCGAAGCACGCCGGGCCAATCAGGCGCTGGTGAGCGTGCTGGGGCAGATAGCGCAGCGCAAGGGCGTGACGTCGGCGCAGATCGCCTTGGCCTGGCTGTTGGCGCAACAGCCGTGGATCGTGCCAATTCCGGGAACCACCAAGCGTCATCGGCTGCAAGAGAACCTCGCGGCGGCGTCGGTGGTGTTGGCGGCGGACGAACTGGGCGAGATTGAGCGCGCGCTCTCCGCTATCGACGTGATCGGCGATCGTTACCCGGCGCATCTGCAGAAAAACGTCGGGCGTTAAGCCCCGCGCCGCAACGCCTCAATCAGCAGCGCAAAGGCGGTGGTGTGTTGCCTGCGGCTTGGATAATAGAGGTAATAACCGGGAAACGGCGGGCACCAGTCGTCCAGCGCCATCTGCAACCGCCCGTCGGCCAACGGCTCGGCGACGCTGTCTTCCGGCACAAAGGCGATACCGAGGCCGAGCTGCGCAGCGTCGATCCGCTGGCGCAGGCTGTTGAAGGTCAGTTGCCCCTCCACACGTACTTTGATCTCCCGGCCATCGCGGGCAAATTCCCAGGCGTACAGCCCGCCGAGGGTGGGCAAACGCATGTTGATGCAACGGTGGTTTTGCAATGCCTGCGGCGTGGCGGGGAGGCCGTGACGGGCGAAATAGGCGGGTGAGGCGACGGCCACCATGCGCATGTCCGGCCCGATGCGCACCGCGATCATGTCCTTCGCCACCTGTTCCCCCAGCCGGATGCCGGCGTCGAAACGCCCGGCGACGATGTCGGCCAGACTATTGTCGACGGTGATTTCCACGTTGATGTCCGGGTAATCGATGAGGAAAGTGCGCAGCACCGGCCACAGCACCGCATCCACTGCATGTTCGCCGGCGGTAATGCGGATGTTGCCGGCCGGGCGATCGCGCATTTCACCCAGCGCGTTCAGCGCGTTTTCTATCTCCGCAAAGCGCGGACCGATACTGTTGAGCAGCCGCTCACCGGCCTCTGTAGGGGCGACACTGCGGGTGGTGCGCGTGAGCAAGCGCAGCGCCAGGCGCTCTTCCAGCCCGCGTATAGCGTGGCTGAGCGCCGATTGGGAAACGCCAAGCTGCGCCGCCGCTTTGGTGAAGCTGCGTTCTCTGGCCACTATCAGGAAAGCGATCAGGTCGTTAACGTTTTCTTTCAACATATCGGCACCGAAGAGCAAGGTTAGGGCGCGGCTGCGCGTAGATTTATGAATTTAGCTCATAGCTCCTTGCGCATTTTACCCGCTAGTCGGCGGAAAAGCATGGCGCTATCTTGGCATCACTCACTTATGACTATCAGCGCCGGTTGTGAGAGCCGGCGCGGAGGATAAAACAGATGAAAATACAACGCAGCGGTTCGATCCCATCACAGCGCGGTTCGGCGGATTATTTTACCGGGCAGGTGCGCATCGACGCGCCGTTCGCCGGCGAAGCGCCGGCCAGAGTGGGCGGCGCAACCGTCACCTTTGAGCCCGGCGCCCGCACGGCCTGGCATACGCATCCGCTCGGCCAGACGCTGATCGTCACTCAGGGGCGCGGTTGGATCCAGATGTGGGGCGAGGCCACGCAGGAAATGCACCCCGGCGATATCGTCTGGATCCCGGCTGGCGTCAAACACTGGCACGGTGCGACGCCGGACTCCGCCATGACTCATATCGCCATCGCCGAAGCGCTGGACGGCACTCCGGTGACCTGGCTGGAGCCGGTCAGCGAGGCGGAGTACCGGCAATAACGGCGCTCAGGATCTGCGGTTCTGTTCGCAGAACCGCAGGCGGTTGCCGAACGGATCGGTGAGGTTCAGTTCCTTGCCCCAATCGACAATCTCCAGGCCCGGCCGTGCATAGCGGTAGTTTTTGGCCGTGAGCTCCCGGTGCAGCGCATCGATGTCCTGCATCGGAATGAAAATGGCGGCGCCGGGCGTGCTGTCGCCGTAGTGTTCGCTCAGGTGCAGCGTCAGCCCGGCGCGGGCAATCTGCATGTACAGCGGCAGGTCTTCGCTGAAACGGTGCTCCCATTCCAGCGTGAAACCGAGAAAATCCAGGTAAAACTCTTTGGCCTTGTCGACCGAAAAGATACGCAGGATCGGAATGGCGGGCGAGAAGGCGATCATCGTTGACCTCATTGTCGCGTTAGCGGCAGCCGATGTGGATATCGACCGCGTCGGGGCCGGTATAGGCTTCGAAGTCGGTCAGGAAGCGGCGTTCGATCTCAGGGTGTTGTTCGAAGTAGGCCCAGATGCGCTGCCAGCTTGCGATGACCGCCGCCGGCATCGCGCCACGGGCGGAGAAGACCAGATAGCGGCCGGGTTGGATGTGTAAACCGCTCTGTGCCTCACTGCCGGCGGTGACGTCAAACGGCCCGCTGGCGTCGGAAGCGTAATTGGAATAGACCCCGTATACCGGCAGGGCGGGTGAGGTAGCGAAAAAATCCGACCACAGCGCGGGAATCTTTGCCGTTTCGGCTTGGGTTTCGTTCTGGTTGGTGGTTCTGACTGTTTGGCCGGCGACGTAAAAGCCGGGCAGATGTACCGAGATGGGCCGCATAGAGACAATCCCTTTTAACCGCACAAAGATGCCTAACCTAAAGATAGCAAACGCCAGACAGAACCCCCGCAGGTGCGGGGGCCGAACGCATCAGGCATCCACGCCGCCAAGGCATAGGTATTTGATTTCGAGATAGTCCTCGATGCCGTACTTCGATCCTTCGCGGCCCAAACCGGAGTGTTTCATGCCGCCGAACGGCGCCACCTCGGTGGAAATCAACCCTTCGTTGATGCCGACAATGCCGTACTCCAGCGCTTCGGCCACGCGCATCACTCGGCCGATGTCGCGGCTGTAGAAGTAAGCGGCCAGGCCGAACGGCGTGTCGTTGGCCAGTTCGACGGCGTCGGCCTCCTGGCTGAAGCGGATCAGGGGCGCCACCGGGCCGAACGTCTCCTCGCGGAAGATTTTCGCC
This sequence comes from Serratia sp. Z4, assembly GCF_009900725.1. Taxonomy (NCBI): domain Bacteria; kingdom Pseudomonadati; phylum Pseudomonadota; class Gammaproteobacteria; order Enterobacterales; family Yersiniaceae; genus Serratia; species Serratia sp. Z4. Next base: position 738,258 of record NZ_JAAABD010000002.1, on the reverse strand, counting down.
GTGCGCGGCACATCGGTCAGGATAGTCGGGGTGAAGAAATTGCCGCCCAGCGCGTCAGGCTTGCCGCCCAGCAGCACCGAGGCGCCGTGCTCGACGGCGTCGGCGATATGCTCGCGCACTTTTTCCACCGCGTCCGGGTTAATCAACGGGCCGATGGTGACGCCGTCATCCAGGCCGTTGCCGACTTTCAGCTTGGCGACGGCGGCTTTCAGTTTGGCTGCGAAGGCATCGTATACGCCGTCCTGCACCAGAAAACGGTTGGTGCAGACGCAGGTCTGGCCGGCGTTGCGGTATTTCGAGGCGACAGCGCCGGCCACGGCGGCGTCCAGATCGGCGTCGTCAAACACGATAAACGGCGCGTTGCCGCCCAGCTCCATGCTGGTTTTCTTGATGGTGGGCGCACACTGGGCCAGCAGCTGCGCACCGACTTCGGTGCTGCCGGTGAAGGAGAGTTTGCGCACGTCCGGGTTGGCGGTGAGTTCGCCGCCGATGCCTTTGCTGGGGCCTGTTATCACGTTGCATACCCCGGCGGGCAGCCCGGCGCGCTCCGCCAGCACGGCGATCGCCAGCGCCGAGAACGGGGTCTGGCTGGCGGGGCGGATCACCCCGGTGCAGCCTGCGGCCCAGCCGGGGCCGGCTTTGCGGGTGATCATCGCCGCCGGGAAGTTCCACGGGGTGATGGCGGCGAACACGCCGATCGGCTCTTTTTGCACGATGATGCGGCGACCGGCCTGGGGCTGTGGAATGGTGTCGCCATACACCCGCTTGCCTTCCTCGGCGAACCATTCGATAAAGGAGGCGGCATAGGCGATTTCACCGCGGCTTTCGGCCAGCGGTTTGCCCTGTTCCGCCGTCATGATGAGCGCCAGATCTTCCTGATTTTCCATCATCAATTCAAACAGCCGGCGCAGCTTGCCGGCGCGCTCTTTGGCGGTTAACGCGCGCCAGGCGGGCAGCGCTTTTTTGGCGGCGGCGATGGCGCGTGCGGTTTCTTCGGCGCCGAAGGCCGGGACGTGGCCGATCCGTTCGCCGTTGGCGGGATTATGAATGGCGATCGAACGGCCTTCCTGGGCCGGCAACCATTGCCCGTCGATGTAGTTGGCCTCGCGGAACAGCGTGGGATCCTTGAGGGTAGCGCAGATACTGGTGCTCATGAGTCTCTTCCTTTGCTGAGTTCAACAGAGTGGTCTATCCCATACGGCTACCCTTTACCCTAGCAAATTTTGCCGCCGCCGTTTGCCCACGCGGCAACAAGATGGTGGTTTTCTTTATGCGCACCTTCTGTACAAAAAATATCCTTCGCCGGGCCGATACTGAAAGAGCAGGCATATGACCCTTTTCGATGTAATTAAAAGGAGTGTGCGAATGATGAAATCAGTGGACAGACATCTCGCGGCCTACGGCAGCGAAATGGATTTTTTGGCGTCGAGCATCGCTCTGATGGAATGGCAAGGGCGGCAGATTGACGCCGGGCAGGTGGCCGGCAATATGTCGGAGCAGCAAAGCCGCCTGTTCTTTGCGCGGTTGAATTATTTTCGTCAGCTTTATCAGGCCGCATCGGCGGCCGAACACAGCCTGTAATTTCCGAACCAGCCCCGCCGCAGCGGGGCTTTTCATTTCAGCGCTGCCACACCCCGGTCGCCAGCGTCGCCGGCGAATACTCCAGATTACGCCCCCGCCACGGCAACGCCGCCGTAAAACGCCAGGCGCGGCGAACGTCAAACCGCCAATAGCGTTCTGCGCCTTCAACGCCGGGATGCCCCTCTGCTTGCCAGAGGATCTGCGTTTCCCCCTGCAGATGCAGCACGTCACCGCGTTCAAAATCGATGAACAGCAGCGCCGCCCGCGGTTCGGCCAGCAGATTGCCCAGCGTGTTCATATAGCGGTTACCGCGAAAGTCCGGCATCCACAGCGTGTCACCTTCCAGGTGGATAAAGCCGGGGCGGCCGCCGCGATGGGAAATATCGACGCCGCCCTGCGCCAGTGCCAGGTGCGCGCAGCTGGCAACGAAGCTGGTATCCGCGGTGCGGATCAGCGCCTGCGCCGCCGCATCCAGCGAGGCTAAATGCTCAACCGGCTGTGGCCGGCTGTCCACCGGGTAGAGTTCGCGGCGCTGAATGTACTGCGGGCAGTTACCGAAGCTTTGCTGAACGACGATCTCCACCCGGTTTTTGTCGGTGCGGCCGACGGTGCCGTTGGCGCGGTTGCGCCGCCGGTTGCTGAAATCCAGCCCGAGCGCGCCGACCGGTTTGCCGGGCAGCAACAGCGCCTGGGCGGGATCGTCGCTGCGACGCGGTGCGCTGATACGCAGGTGCGTGTCGTCCGGCGTGCGTAAAAATCCGGGCGGGCCGGTGAACAGGGTGGCGATGGGCCAGCCTTGTTCATCCAGCGTGGCGACGAACAGGTAGGGCAGCGCGGCGAAAAACGCGCGGTGCTGATCCGGCATCGCAGGGTAGATGCCACCGCCTACGCCGCCAAACCCGGCCAGCGTCTGCGCGCGCAGCTCATCGGGATGGAACAGTTGCGGGATCATGGCGTCAGCTCCCCGCCGGTTCCGGCAGGGCCGGCATGGCAAAGAAGCCGGGCAGTGCAGCGATGCGCGCCGCCCAGCGACGTATCGCAGGGTAAGGCGACAGCGAAATGCCGCCTTCGGCCGCGACCGCCACGTAGCTGTGGCAGGCCAGATCGGCGATGGTCGGGTGTTCGCTGGCCAGGTAGTCGCGCTCGCTCAGGTGCTGTTCCATCTGCGGCAGAAAACGATCGCTGATTGCTCGCGCCGCCTGATAGTCCTCCGGCACGGCGAATTGGGCGATCAGTCGGCAAGAGGCCGGGCCGTAGCGGACTTCACCGGCGGCTTTGGAAAGCCAGGCCTGCACTCGCGCCGCCGCCGCCGGCTGTTCCGGCAGCCAGTGGCTGTCCGGCGCATAGCGCTTCACCAGATAGACCAGAATGGCGTTGCTGTCGGCCAGCGTCAGATCGCCATCCTGCAAGACCGGGATCTGGCCGAACGGGTTGAGCCGGCGGAAGGCTGCGCTCTGCCGCACCTCCGCCGAGGCTTCGACCCATGCATAGGGCAGCGCCAGCATGCGCAGCAGCAACGCCACGCGATGAACGTGGCCGGAAAGCGGGGTGCCGTAGAGTGTGATGGTGGACATGGCGTTTCTCCTCAGTGCTTTTTGTCAGCATACTCTTGCGTTGAACGAGCGAAATCCGGCAATGTGGAAATTGATAATTTCACTTTTCGGAAGAATCTATGGATCGGCTAGACGAGTTGGCCATCTTCGTGGCGGTGGTGCAGCAGGGCAGCCTGGCGGCGGCCGGGCGCAAACTGCGGCGTTCGGCGCCGGCGGTCACCCGGGCGATCGCCGCATTGGAACAGCGTTTCGGCACCCGATTGGTGGAGCGCACGACCCGGCGGCTGGCGCCTACCGAAGCGGGCGCGCGGCTGTTGGAGCGCGCGCAACAGCTGCTGCAGGATTATCAGGCGGTGGTGCAGGATACCGCAGAAGCGCAGCTGAGCGGCTTGCTGCGCGTTACTTCGCCGGTGCAGTTCGGCCGCCGCTACGTGGCGCCGGTGGTGATGGCGTTTCTCGATGACTACCCGCAGATGCAGATCGAAATGGTATTGAACGATCGCAATCTCGATCTGATTGACGAAGGGTTGGATATCGCGGTGCGCATCGGTCATCTGCAGGACTCTTCCCGCGTGGCGCGGCGGCTGGGGCAGGTCAGCCGGGTGACGGTCGCCAGCCCGGATTACCTGGCGCGCTGCGGTGAACCGCGATCGCCGGCGCAGCTGGCGGAGCACGCCACCATCGTCGGCACCCAGCGGCCGTCGCTGCGCGAATGGCGCTTCGGCCCGCAGGAAAACGGCGAGCGCGTGCGATTGACTCCCCGGCTGTTGCTCAACGACGTGGAAGCGCAACTGCTGGCGGTGCGCGCCGGCAAGGGCGTCGCCCGGTTGCTCTCGTATCAGGTGGCGGACGATTTGGCCGCCGGTACGCTGGTGCGGCTGTTGACGGATCATGAGCCGTTGCCGATGCCGGTACAGCTGGTGGCGCAGCAGGCGCAGCACATGCCGCTGAAGGTGCGCGCCTTTTGGGATTATGCATTTGAACGGCTCAGCGCCTTGCCGCAAATTCAGCCGGACGGGCGGGGGAAATAAGCGCAAAAAGTTTCATGGGTTAAACTTTTTCATTATTCATCAGGTTTTATTTTACCGGGCGCGCATTGCTGATGCGCCCGTCTTGACAATAATGTTGCCGGTGCTAATAGTTAATTTACATTTTAAATAATAAACGAAGTTTAATATATGAAACCACTTGCGGGGAGTTATGATAACGGCGCCACGGTGGACAATGAAGCGGCTATTTTGACTTCATTTCAAACTCGCAGCGCGGCTGTTTATAAACAGACGCGTCATGAAAATAATATTGCTTATGGCAACGGCGAGCGCGAAACATTTGATTGGCTCTATTCTGCCAAGCAGCATCAGGGGACGTTAATTTTTATTCACGGCGGTTATTGGCAATTCTGCGATAAGTCGGATTTCGCCTTTATCGCCGCCGGGCCGCTGGCGTTGGGTTTTGACGTGGTGTTGGTGGAATATGCGCTCGCGCCGGCGGTGGATCTCGACGAAATATGCCGACAGATCGGGATGGCGCTGGATGCCATTCAGCGCCGCCTGCCGCCGCACTATGCCCATCCGGTTTATCTGTGCGGCCATTCCGCCGGCGGGCAGCTGGCGGCGCTCTGGCAGCAGCATGCGTTGGTGGATGCCGTCTTTCCCATCAGCGGCCTGTTCGAGCTGGCGCCGCTGCAACAAAGCTATGTCAATCGGGCGCTGCAGCTGAGCGCGCGGCAGATTGAAACGCTCAGCCCGGCACGCCGCCTGCCGACGCGCGGCAAGCCGCTTACGCTGTATTACGGCGCATTGGAGCTGCCGGAACTGAGAGGTCAGTCGCAACACTATCATGCAGCGCTGCGCCAACGCGGGCTGCCGGCCGATCTGGTCGCGGTGCCCGGCGCCAATCATTTTACCATTCTGGATGCGTTGTTCGCCGCCGACGGCGTGTTGCTTCACCAACTTAACCACCACGGGAACCACTGACATGCGCGAGATCGTAGAGACCGGGCTGCCGGAGATCGGCCAGCCTTTTTCCTGGGCCACCCGGGGTGGCGGCATGCTGTTTACCGCTCACGGCCCGGTGCGGGCGGACGGCAGCATCGACACCGGCGCGCCGGAGCGACAGATTACGCTGACCTTCGATAATCTGGCGCAGACGCTGAAGGCGGCGGGCAGCCACAGCGATAAGGTGCTGCAGGTGATCGTGTATCTCACCGACGTCAACGACGTTAAATGTCTCGATGATATTTACCGGAAATACTTTAATTATCCTTATCCCAATCGCTCCACGGTCATTGTCGAAAAATTGGTGGTGCCGGGAATGAAAATAGAAATTACCGTCAGCGCCATCGCCTGATTTAATTTCTTCTTAAGTCAACCTTCATATTAATTCAATAACGAGTTAAGGATGCGTCATGTTTAAACAGATTGCACCTTCCGCCGCCGATCCTATTATGTCGCTGATGGAAGCCTATTTGCAGGATCCCAATCCGAAAAAAGTGAATTTAGGCATTGGGCTGTATTACGATCGGCAGGGGAATATTCCGCTGATGCAGGCGGTTGAGGCCGCCGAGCAGCGGCTGCTGGCGCTGCGTCGCCCGCACGGTTATCCGCCGATCGAAGGTTCGCCGCAGTTCGCTCGCCAGGTGCAGTCGCTGCTGTTCGGTGAGCAACAGGCGGCCGAGATCGCCACGGTGCAGACCGTCGGCGGTTCCGGCGCGTTGAAGCTGGCGGCGGATTTTCTGCGCCACTTTCTGACGCGCGGTGAAATTTGGGTGTCCGATCCCACCTGGGCCAATCACTGGGCGATTTTCGAAGGGGCGGGGCTGCGGGTGAAAACCTATCCCTACTTTGACGAAGCGGCGGGCGGCCTGCGTTTCGCCGCCATGCTCGACGCGCTGGACAGCCTGCCGCCGGGCAGCGTGGTCTTGCTGCACCCTTGTTGCCATAACCCGACCGGCACCGATCTGACGCCGGAGCAATGGCGCGCCACGCTCGCCGTGCTGCAGCGGCGTAACCTGCTGCCGCTGTTCGACATCGCCTATCAGGGCTTCGGCGACGGGCTGGAGGAGGACTGCTTTGCATTGCGCCAAGCGCTGAAAACCGATCTGCCGTTTTTGGTCTGCAATTCGTTTTCCAAAAACGTCGCGCTGTACGGCCAGCGTCTGGGCGCGCTGTCGGTGCGCTGCGCCGACGCGGAAAATGCCGCCAACGTCAAAGGGGCGTTAAAAACGCTGATCCGCCGCAGCTACTCCTGCCCGCCGACGCACGGCAGCCAGATCGTGGAAACCCTGCTCGGCGACGCCGAACTCGGCGAGCTTTGGCGCAATGAGCTGGCGGAAATGCGCTCGCGCATCAAGCAAATGCGTGAACAGCTGGCCGCCGGGCTGGCGCAGGGCGGCTCTTCGCTGGATCACCGGCGCATTCTCGAGCAGCGCGGCATGTTCAGCTATACCGGCCTGAACGAAGCGCAGCTGCAGACCCTGCGGCAGCGCTACGCCATCTATCTGGTCTCGCCCGGCCGCATGTGTCTGCCGGGGCTTAACCCCGGCAACATTGACTACGTGACCGCCGCCATTCTCGACGTCACCCGTACCGCCTAACTCCGCCCGGGAGCACAGCCATGCCACAGATGAATGATTTTGAGCATATCGCCCGCCGTCAGGGCGGGTTGAACAAGCATCTTACCGCCGGACAGATGTCGATGCTGGCGATCGGCGGCGCCATCGGCACCGGGCTGTTTCTCGGCAGCGCCTACGCCATTCAGATGGCGGGGCCGTCGGTATTGCTGAGCTACCTGATCGGCGGCGTCATTGCGCTGCTGCTGATGGGCAGCCTGGCGGAAATGACCTCCGAACACCCGACGCCCGGCTCGTTCGGCGACTACGCCGAATTCTATCTCGGCCCGCTGTTCGGTTTTCTGGTGCGTTATTCTTACTGGTCCTGCGTGGTGTTGGCGGTGGGCACCGAAGTCACCGCCATCGGCATGTACATGCAGTTCTGGTTCCCGGCGACGCCGACCTGGCCGTGGGTGCTGCTGTTCTCGGCGGCGGTGATCGTCGTTAACGTGATCGGCGTGAAATCGTTCGGCCAGGTGGAATACGCGCTGTCTACCGTCAAAGTAACGGCTATCGTGGCGTTTATTCTGATCGGCATCGGCATTCTGGCGTTCTCGGGCAACCCGGCCTATGGCCTGCGCAACCTGACCGCCGGCGGCTTCATGCCGTTTGGCGTCAAGGGCATGTGGTTCGCGGTGATCGTGTCCATCTTCAGCTACCTGAGCATTGAAATGATCGCGGTGGCCGCCGGCGAGGCGAAAAATCCGGTGATTGCGGTGAAGGCGGCGTTCAAGGGCACCATCGTGCGGCTGTTCATCTTCTACATGCTGTCGATCGCCCTGATGCTGGCCATCGTGCCCTGGCGCCAGTCCGGCACCGGCGAAAGCCCGTTCCTGATGGCGATGAACGTGATCCATCTGCCCGCCGCCGCCGGTATTTTCAACTTTATCGTGCTGGTGGCGGCGCTGTCGGCGATGAACAGCCAGCTGTACATCACCACCCGCATGATGTTCTCGCTGTCGCGCGCCGGGCAAGCGCCGGCGGCGCTGGGGCGCGTCAGCCGGCGCGGCATTCCGGTCAATGCGCTGGCGATGTCGTGCATCGGTATCGTGGTGTCCATCGTCCTGAGCTTGGTGGCGCCGGAAACGTCGTTCGCCGCCATGATGTCCATTTCGGTGTATGGCGCCTGTTTTACCTGGCTGATGATCTTCGTCACCCATCTGTTCTTCCGCCGCCGGCACCGGCAGACCCATCTGAAGTTCCGCATGTGGGGATTCCCCTATACCACCTTACTGGGTGGCGGGCTGATGGCGGCGCTGATGATCTCGACCGCGTTTACCGAATTTTTCCGCATGACGCTGTGGTTCGGTATTCCGTTCACCCTGCTGCTGGTGGTGGCTTATCACTTCCAGAGCCGCCGCGCGGCTGCGCCGTCGCCGCTCAAGGCGCCGGAAGTGGAGTAATGCGGGGGAGGGGCTGAGGCGCACCTCAGCCCTGGGGATTAAAGCTGGCTTTTCGGGATCAGGTGATCGCCGAAGCTCAGGCGCTGGCGGCCCGGTTCGATTTCGGTCAGCGGCGCCACTTCGTGCAGCGAGGATTTGCAGCGCTGCACCAGATCCTGATACTCGCGGGTGCCGGCAATCTTCCAGGCCAGCTCCTGTTCGGTCAGATCGCGCAGCACGCGCGCCGGGCTGCCTACCACCAGCTTGTTGGCTTCGATCGTCGCCGCGGCTTTGACGAACGCCATCGCGCCGACGATGGTGTTCTCGCCGATCTCCGCGCCGTCCATCACCACCGCGTTCATGCCCACCATCGCGTTGCGGCGAATGCGGCAGCCGTGCAGGATGGCGCCGTGGCCGATATGGCCATCTTCTTCTACCACCGTGTCCTGCTGCGGGAAGCCGTGCATTACGCAGTTGTCCTGAATGTTGGCGCCGTCGCAGATCACCAGGCGGCCAAAATCGCCGCGCAGGCTGGCGTTCGGGCCGATATACACGTGTTTGCCGACGATCACGTCACCGATCAGCACCGCCGTCGGGTGCACGTAACTGCTGGGGTCAACGACCGGCGTCAGGCCGTCAATCTGATACACAGGCATAGCGTGAGTTCCTTAATATGTAGGGTCGCGCGGCAGGCCGCCGAAGCGCCGATAGTAACCGGCGGCCGGCGCGGGCAGGGCGCCGATGGTGGTCTCCGCCAGCGCGCTGACGTAGTCCGTCGCGGCGCGATCGACCTGCTGGTAGAGATTGATGCACAGGTTGCGGGCGATTTGGCCCTCCCACTGCGCGGGCAGCAGCGCGTCCGGCAGCAGCGGATCTTTCAACACCACGCGACGGAAGAAGTGAATCAATAATAGCTTAATCTGGAAACAGCGCAGCGGCGTCAGCGCCGCCGGGTCGACTTCGCGCAGCAGCGCCATCAGCGGCCGGAAAGAGACGATAAACTCATGATAACCGGCCGCCACCTCGCTCAATGACCAGCAGTCGGCCACCAGTTTCTGCAGCGTTTGCTCGGAGCGGTTGTAGGGGTAATCGGCGCGAAAGTAGATCACCTGTTCGCTGGCGTTGAGTTCGCCGAGCAGCGCCGTCACGTCGGTCTGCGCATGGGTGGGGGCGGCCATCAGGTTGTTGGCGATCTGCCCGAACCCGAGCCAGCCGAGCTCTTTTTTCAGCCGCGCGCGCGCGTTTTTTTCGGCGCATTCCAGCAGCAGCAGCTCCCACTTGCCGTCCCAGGCGGGCTGCTCGCGCAGATAGATCTTCGATTCGGCGTGGCGGAACTGGCGCATCCCCTGCTCGGTCACGCGGTAGAAGCTGCGGCGGCCGATTTTCTCCACCGCCAGCCAACCTTCTTTTTGCAGGCGGAACACCGAGGTGCGCACGAAACGATCGCCGAAGCCGAAGGCCTCCAGCAGCGCGCTCAGGCTGCCGAGCCACACTTCGCCGCCGCGGTGGCTGAGCGCGTCGCCGTACAGCGAAATGATCAGCGACGTGCCGCTGATCGGCTGCGCGTCGACGGCATGGCGAATGAACTCATCCAGTTTATGTTCCATATTTTTCCATGGGTTAGCCTTCGATGAGCCACAACATTAACATAATTTGGGGCGGCGTCATCCGTGACGCCGTGCGCCTCAGCGCGGCCGCAGATCGACCACGCGCTGCGCCTTGCCTTCCGAGCGCGGGATATCGCCGCAGTTGGCGATGCTGACGTCAGTGCTGACGCCCACGATCGATTTGATGTGGTGGCGCAGCTGGTGGCAGATGTCGCAACGCTGCTGGTGGCTGAGGCTGAGCGCCGATTCTTTCAGCTCGACGCGCACCGCCAGCGTGTCCAGGTGCCCGCTGCGGCTGACCTGCAGCTGATAGTGCGGCGACAGCTGCTCGAACTGCATGATCTGCTCTTCCACCTGCGACGGGAAGACGTTGACGCCGCGGATGATCAGCATGTCGTCGGAGCGGCCGGTGATCTTGCCCATGCGGCGCATCTGGCGCGCGTCGCCCGGCAGCAGCCGGGTGAGATCGCGAGTGCGGTAGCGGATCACCGGCAGCGCCTCTTTGGTCAGGGTGGTAAACACCAGTTCGCCGTGCTCGCCGTCCGGCAGGGCGACGCCGGTCTCCGGGCAGATGATCTCCGGCAGGAAGTGGTCTTCCCAGATGGTGGGGCCGCCGCCGCTTTCCAGACACTCCATCGCCACGCCCGGCCCCATCACTTCCGACAGGCCATAGATATCCAGCGCCTTGATGCCCATGCGGGATTCGATTTCGTGGCGCAGGGCTTCGGTCCAGGGTTCGGCGCCGAACACGCCGAGCCGCAGCGAACAGCCGCGCGCGTCGCCGCCCATCTTGCGCTCCAGTTCGTCGATCAGCGTCAGGCAATAGGACGGCGTCACCATGATGATGTCGGGTTTGAAGTCGAGGATCAGCTGCGCCTGGCGTTCCGTCTGCCCGCCGGACATCGGGATCACCGTCGCGCCGAGCCGCTCCGCGCCGTAGTGCGCCCCCAGGCCGCCGGTGAACAGGCCGTAGCCGTAGGCGACGTGCACCTTGTCTTTGGCGGTGGCGCCGCCGGCGCGCAGGCAGCGGGCGACGATATCGGCCCAGTTATCGATGTCGCGCTGGGTGTAGCCCACCACCGTCGGGCGGCCGGTGGTGCCCGAGGAGGCGTGGATGCGCACCACCTGCTCCATCGGCACCGCGAAGGTGTCGAACGGGTAGTTGTCGCGCAGATCCTGCTTGGTGGTGTAGGGGAAGCGCGCCAGATCGCTCAGCTGCTTAAGATCGTCGGGGTGTACGCCCGCCTGATCGAACTTGCGCTTGTACATCGGCACATTGTTGTAGGCGTGGTGCAGCGTCCACTTCAAACGCGCCAACTGCAACGCTTCAATCTCATCGCGCGAGGCGAATTCGATCGTTTCGAGGGGCTGTGGATTTATTGTCATGGTTAGCCTCAGGGGTCAGACACGCTCAATGATCATGGCGATGCCTTGGCCGACGCCGATGCACATGGTGCAAAGCGCGTAGCGGCCGGCTCGCCGTTCCAGTTCAAACAGGGCGGCCAGCGCCAGGCGCGCGCCGCTCATGCCCAGCGGATGCCCCAGAGCGATCGCGCCGCCGTTGGGGTTAACCTGCGGGGCATCGTCCGGCAGGCCAAGCTGGCGCATCACCGCCAACGCCTGGGCGGCGAACGCTTCGTTCAGTTCGATGACGTCCATCTGCGCCAGGCTCAGCCCGGCGATCTCCAGCACCTTGCGGGTGGCCGGCAGCGGGCCGATGCCCATCAGCCGCGGCTCCACGCCGCAGGTGGCGGTGGCAACGATGCGCGCGCGCGGCGTCAGCCCCTGGCGCACCGCCATTGCTTCGGAGGCGACGATCAGCGCCGCCGCGCCGTCGTTCAGGCCCGAGGCGTTGCCGGCGGTGACGCTGCCGGGCTGACGGAATGGGGTTTTCAGCGCCTGCAGCTGCTCGAAGGTGGTGTCGGCGCGCGGGTGTTCATCCTGGCTGAACAGGGTGACCACGCCTTTTTTACCGGTGAGGCTGACCGGGGCTATCTCCTGCGCCAGGTGGCCCAGCGCCTGCGCCCGGGCGGCGCGCTGCTGGCTGCGCAGCGCAAAGGCGTCCTGATCGGCGCGGCTGATATTGAACTGCGCCGCGACGTTTTCGGCGGTCTCCGGCATCGAATCGGTGCCGAACTCGGCCTGCATGCGCGGGTTGACGAAGCGCCAGCCGAGGGTGGTGTCGTACAGCTGCGCCTGGCGGCTGAAGGCGCTGTCGGCCTTGCCCATCACCAGCGGCGCGCGGGTCATCGACTCCGCGCCGCCGGCCAGCAGCAGCCCGGCGTCGCCGGCTTTGATGCTGCGCGCGGCCATTGCCAACGCATCCAGGCCCGAACCGCACAGGCGGTTCACCGTGGTGCCGGAAACGCCGACCGGCAATCCGGCCAGCAGCAGCGCCATGCGCGCCAGATTGCGGTTGTCTTCCCCGGCCTGGTTGGCGCAGCCGAGGATCACGTCGTCCAGCTGTGCCCAATCCACCTGCGGATGGCGCTCCAGCAGCACGCGCAGCGGCAGGGCGGCGAGGTCGTCAGCGCGCACCTGCGCCAGCGCGCCGCCGTAGCGGCCGATCGGGGTGCGCACGCCGTCGCAGATAAATGCCTGATTCATGCCTGATCTCCTAAAATGCTGTGGCCAAGGCGGTGCGCGCGGCCGCGAAACCAGGCGACGGTTTTGCCCTGTTGATTGACGATTTCGACGTCATACAGCCCGGTGGCTTTGCCCTGATGGCGCATCTGCGCGCTGGCGGTGAGGCGATCGCCGGCCAGCGCCGGGCGGACGAAGTCGATGCTGCAGCCGGAGGCTACCGCCGCCAACCCCTGGCTGTTGCAGGCGTAGGCGAAGGCGGTGTCCGCCAGGCTGAACAGTTGGCCGCCGTGGCAGGTTTGGTGGCCGTTGAGCATCTGCGGGCCGACGGTCATGCTGACCTGCGCGTACCCGGCGTCGACGGCGTCGATGTGCATCCCCATCGCCTGAGCGCAGGTATCTTGCTGGAACATCTGTTCGGCGCAGCGCTGAGCCAGCGCGCGCGGCGTATTGGCGTTCATCGTTCGGCTCCTGGGAAAGAGGCGGGGGAAGCGTAGCGGCGCAGCAGCGGCATCGGGCGATAGCGCGCTTCGCCGTAATAGCGTTGCAGGTTTTCCAGCGTCGTCAGAATGTGACGCCAGCCGAGTGCGGCGCCCCAGGCCAGCGGGCCGCGCGGATAGTTGACGCCGCGCAGCATCGCCAGATCGGTATCTTCGGCGCCGGCGACGCCTTTGTTCACCACGTCGAGCGCTTCGTTGGCCAGCATGGCCAGGGTGCGCATCGTCAGCAGGCCGGGATAATCCGGCAGTTGAATGACCTGCTTGCCGAGGGACTGCAGCAGGCGAATCGCGTTGGCATTGTGTTGCGCACCGTTTTGCGCCGCGCAGCTGATGGCGATGGCGGAGGCATGCGCATAGTCGGCACAGAGATCGAACAGCACCACAGGCGTTCCACGTTCGTCGGCCAGTTGGCCGGCGGTTTTACCATTGGTTAACATCAGTGTAACGTCGTCGATCGTGAGGTACGGGCTGGTCTGGCCAGGTTGTTTGATCGCCCCCGCATTTTCGATCAACAGTTCCGCTAAATCGGCCAGCGAAGACCAGTCGCCGTGCAGCGTGACGCGTTGCGGCGGCGCGGCCTGCGCCGGCGGCGCAAAGGCGATCATCTCTGCGGCGGGGCGTTGCGCGTCGTAGCGGTAGAAGCCGCGGCCGGATTTGCGGCCGAGATGTCCGGCGGCCACCAATTCCTGCTGCACCAGAGAGGGGGTGAAGCGCGGATCCTGGTAGAAGGCCTGATACACCGAGTCGGTCACGGCGTAATTGACGTCCTGGCCGATCAGATCGGTCAACTGCAGCGGGCCCATGGCGAAGCCGCCGGCGTCGCGCATGACTGCATCCAGGGTGGCGGCGTCGGCCACCCGTTCTTCCAGCGCGCGCAGGGTTTCGGCGTAGAACGGCCGCGCCACGCGGTTGACGATGAATCCCGGCGTCGAACGGCACACGACGCTCTGCTTACCCCAGCGCTGCGCCAGGGCCTGCAGCGCCGCGAGGGTCTCGGCCCCGGTCTCCAGACCGCTGACGATCTCCACCAGCTTCATCAGCGGCGCCGGATTGAAGAAGTGCAGCCCGGCCATGCGCGCCGGGTGTTGCAAGGCGCCGGCGATGGCGGTGATCGACAGCGAGGAGGTATTGCTGGCGAACAGCGCCGTGGGCGAGCAGACCGCTTCCAGATCGCGGAACAGGCTCTGCTTAATCGCCAGATTTTCCGCCACCGCTTCAATTACCAGCGCGCTGTTGGCCAGTTGCTCGAGCGAATCGGCGCGTTCGAGGCGTGCCAGCAGCGCCTCGGTGGCGTTGGCGTCGGCCTTGCCGCCGTCGACCCGCTGGCGCAGGCGGCGAGTGAGTTCATCGATCGCGCGCTGGGCGGCGGCGGGCGCGATATCGAACAGCCGCACCGGGTGACCGGCGGCGGCGGCCACCTGCGCAATGCCGATGCCCATGGTGCCGGCGCCGATCACCGCCACCTGGCCGTTAAGAAGGGGCGCGTTCATGGCTATTTCCCGCTGAAGTTTGGCGTGCGTTTGGCGAAGAACGCGCTGACGCCTTCGCGGTAGTCGTCGCTGCGGCCGCCCAATCGCTGCAGATCGCGCTCCAGATCGAGCTGCTGATCGAGGCTGTTGGTGGCCGAGCTGTAGATGGCTTTCTTGATAAGACCCAGACCGTAAGTCGGCTGGGTGGCCAGATGGCGCGCCAGCGTTTGCGTGCGGTCGGCCAATTCATCCGCCGGCACCACCTGCCAGATCATGCCCCACTCCAGCGCCTGTTGGGCGCTGATTTTGTCACCCAGCAAGGCCATGCCCATGGCGCGGGCGTGGCCGGCCAGCCGCGGCAGGAACCAGCTGCCGCCGGAATCCGGCACCAGCCCCAGGCGGCAGAACGACTGAATAAAGCCGGCGTTGTCGGCGGCGATGACGATGTCGCACGCCAGGGCCAACGCGGCGCCGGCGCCGGCCGCCACGCCGTTGACCGCGCATACCACCGGTTTCGGCAGGGCGGTCAGGCGGCGGATCAGGGGGTTGTAGAAACGTTCGACCGACAGGCCGAGATCCGGCGCCTGTTGATCGGCGCTGACGTTGCGATCGTTGAGATCCTGCCCGGCGCAGAAACCGCGGCCGGCGCCGGCGATCAGCAGGCAGCGCACGCTGTCGTCGCGCTCGGCCTGCGTCAGCGCTTCACTCAACTGGCGATGCATCTCGTCATTAAAGCTGTTGAGCCGATCCGGCCGGTTGAGGGTCAGCGTCAACACGCCGGCGTCGAGATGGCTGAGAATCAATGCGTTATCCATAAATCAGCGCCCCTGATAGTTTGGCGTACGTTTTTCGAAAAAGGCGGCGATGCCTTCGCGGCGATCGTCGGTGGCGGCCAGGGTGACAAATTGCTGACGCTCCATCGCCAGCCCCTGGCTAAGGCCGATCTCCTCGGCCTGTTTCAGCGCCTGTTTGGCGGCGCGCAGCGCCAGCGGCGCCTGACGGCTGATGCGATCGGCAATCTGCTGCGTGCGCTCCAGCGTCAGGGCATCGACGCACACTTCGCTGATAAGGCCAGAGTGCAGCGCGGTGCGGGCGTCGATGGCTTCGCCGGTCAGCACCATCTGGCTGGCGCGCGACTTGCCGACGCAGCGGATCAGGCGCTGGGTGCCTCCGGCCCCCGGCATCAGGCCGAGGGTGATCTCCGGCAGGCCGAAGCGGGCGCTTTCGCCGCCGATAACGATGTCGCAGGCCAGCGCCAACTCGCAGCCGGCGCCCAGGGCATAGCCGTTCACCGCCGCCAGCAGCGGCTTGCTGAACTGCGCCAGCCGCTGCCACAGCTGCGGACGGCTGTCCGCCAGCGCGGCCGGCAGATCCTGTTGTTGCAGTTCGCGCAGATCGGCCCCGGCGGCGAAGAAGCGCGCCGCGCCGGCGATCACCACGGCGCCCACGCCGCTGTCGGCGTCAGCCTGCTCCAGCCGGGTAACCAGCTGTTCCAGGCACGGCGTGCTCAGGGCGTTGCGCGCCTCCGGGCGATGCAGCGTCAGCGTGACCACGCGGTGTTGCTGCTGATGCAAAATAAAGGGGGTATCCATCGCGGCTCCTAGACGTCGAAGTCCAACACCACGCCGTCGCCTTTCGGCCACGACTGGCAGCTCAATACGTAGCCCGCCGCCAGCTGATCCGGCTCCAGGCTGTAGTTGACGCCCATCTCCACCTGGCCGGCCTTCAGCCGGCATTTGCAGGTGGCGCACACGCCGCCTTTGCAGGCGTAGGGCAGATCGGCGCCCTGGCGCAGCGCGGCATCGAGAATGCTGTCGTCCTGTTCGCCGACCTCGATATCCAATCGGCGGCCGTCGAGCAGGATCGCCACCCGGGTGGCATTGCGATCAACGCTGTGGCGCGGGCGGGCGACCAGGCCGCTGGTGTTGAAACGTTCGCTGTGGATGTGGTTGGCCGGAACGCCGGCCTGTTCCAGCACGGTCTGCGCGTCGTCCATCATCGATTCCGGCCCGCAGATGAAGGCGTGGTCATAGTCGCGGAAATCCAGCAGCGCGCCGCCGATCGCCGCCAGGCGTTCACGGTCGATGCGGCCGCTGAGCAGCGGGCTGTCGAGGCTCTCCTGGCTGAACAGGTACAGCGGCTGAAAACGCTGCGGATAGCGGTTTTTCAGATCCGATAGCGCCTCTTTGAACATCATTGAACGGCTGTTGCGGTTGCCGTAGATCAGGGTGAAGCTGCTGCCCGGTTCGAGCTGCAGCGTCGCCTTGATGATCGACAGCATCGGCGTGATGCCGGAGCCGGCGGCGATCGCCAGATAGTTGCCGCGGCGCTCCGCCTGCGGCTGATAGCCGAAGCGCCCCTGCGGCACCATCACTTCCAGCGCATCGCCGACTTTCAGCATGCGGTTGACGAAGCCGGAGAAACGGCCCTGATCAATCGCTTTTACGCCGATCTGCAGCAGGCCTTCCTGCGGTGAACTGCAGATGGAATAGCAACGCCGCAGCTCTTCGCCGTTGACTAGCGCCTTGAGCGTCAGGTGCTGGCCAGGGGTGTAGCGGTATTGGTTTTGCAGCTCTTCGGGTACCCGCAGGGTGATGGCTACGGCGTCCGGCGTTTCGCGCTCGATGGCGGCGACGTTCAGGCGATGAAAGACCGTCATGGTGTCAGCGCTCCTATATGCATTTGAAGTAGTCGAACGGTTCCCGGCAGTCGCAGCAGCGGTACAGCGCTTTACAGGCGGTAGAGCCGAACTCGCTGATCTTCTCGCTGTGGGTGCTGCCGCAGCGCGGGCAGGCGACCGGGCCGTGGGCGTGCGGCCGATCGCAGGTGTGGCCCTGCGGCGGCGCTACGCCGTATTGCCGCAGCCGTTCGCGGGCGTCGGCGTTCATCCAATCGGTGGTCCAGGCCGGGCTGAGGCGAATGTCCACCTGCACCGGGCTGAAGCCGGCGGCCGTCAGCCGCTGCTCGATGGCGTTGAGCAGAAATTCGGTGGCCGGGCAGCCGGAGTAGGTGGGGGTGAAGGTCACGCGCCAGCCGTTGCCGTCGCGCGCCACGTCGCGCACCATGCCCAAATCGGTGATCGACAGCACCGGCAGCTCGGGATCGCTGATCTGTTGCAGACAGTGCCAAATCTGCGGGATTTCAGCAGGTTGCAAACGAGTGACGTTCATCGCGGCCTCCTACCATTGGCCGTTTGGATAGGCGCGTTGCAGGAACTGCATCTCCGCCAGCAGCGGGCCGAGGTGTTCACTGTGTCGGCCTTGTTTGCCGCCGTGACGGAACGCCTGCTCGGCGGGCAGCGTCAATGTCGCCTGGCGCAGTGTCTCTTCCACCTGCGCTTGCCAGGGAGCCTGCAGCTCGCGCGGATCGACGGCAATGCCCTGTTCCGCCAGCTCAAGCTCCAGCGCGTCGGCGTGGAACAGCTCGGCGGTGAAGCGCCACAGGTTATCCAGCGACTGCTGGATCTTGCGGTGGCTGATGTCGTTGCCGTCGCCGAGGCGGATCATCCAGCCGCGGCTGAAGCGCAGGTGGTAATCGGCCTCCTTCAACGACTTGGCAGCGATGGCGGCGATCTGCGCATCGCCGCTGCGGCTCAACGCCTGGTGCAGCTGCACGTGGTAGACGTCGAGCAGGAACTGGCGCACCAACGTGTCGTTGAAACCGCCGTTCGGCTGTTCCGCCAGCAGCAGGTTATGAAACTGGCGTTCGTCGCGCCCAAAGGCCAGGCTGTCTTCGCTGCAGGGCGGCCCAGCCAGTTCGGCGGCGTAGCCCAGGAAGTTGCGCGCCTGGCCGAGCAGATCGAGCCCGATGTTGGCCAACGCCAGATCGATCTCCAGCTCGGGCGCGTGGCCGCACCAGGCACACAGGCGCTGGGCGAGGATCAGAGGCGTGTCGCCCTGGCGAAGCAAATAGCTGATGCGCGGATCGTTAACCGTCATGGTCGCCTCTACATGTTCTTGATGCCGTCGGGAATGGTGTAAAACGTCGGATGACGGTAGATCTTGTCTTCGGAAGGATCGAAGAAGGCGCCGCGATCTTCCGGCTGCGAGGCGATCAGATGGCGGGATTGCACCACCCAAATCGAGCAGCCTTCATTACGGCGCGTGTAGGCGTCGCGGGCGTTTTCCAGCGCCATTTGGTCGTCGGCGGCGTGCAGGCTGCCAACGTGGCGATGCGCCAGCCCTTGTTTGCTGCGGATAAACACTTCATACAGCGGCCATTCAACGTGGCTCATGATCTCGGTTCCTTATGTTGGCTATGCGGCGGAAGCGGCGTTTTTCGCGGCGTGGGCCATGGCGCCGTCACGCACCCAGGCGCCGTCTTCCCAGGCGCGGCGTTTGGCCTGCAGGCGTTCGTGGTTGCATTGGCCACGCCCTTTGATCACCTCATGCAGCTCGCTCCAGTCGATCTCGCCGAAGCGATAGTGGCCGGCAGCGGCATCCCAGTGCAGATCCGGATCCGGCGCCGTCATGCCCAGCGCTTCCAGCTGCGGTACGGTGTTGTCGACGAACTTCTGCCGCAGCTCATCGTTGCTGTGGCGTTTGATTTTCCACGCCATGCTCTGGGCGCTGTGGGGGGAGTCGGCGTCGCTCGGGCCGAACATCATCAGCACCGGCCACCAGAAGCGATCGATGGCGTCCTGCAGCATGGCGCGCTGCGTGTCGCTGCCGTTGGCCATCGCCATCACCGCCTCGTAGCCCTGGCGCTGGTGGAAGCTCTCCTCTTTGCAGATCTTCACCATCGCCCGCGCATAGGGGCCGTAGGACGCGCGGCACAGCGCCACCTGGTTGACGATGGCGGCGCCGTCGACCAGCCAGCCGATCACGCCGATATCCGCCCAGTTGAGCGTGGGGTAATTGAAGATAGAGGAGTATTTCATCTTGCCGTCGAGCATCTTTTGGTAGATGTCCTGGCGCGAACAGCCGAGGGTCTCGGCGGCGCTGTAGAGGTACAGACCGTGGCCGGCCTCATCCTGCACTTTGGCCAGCAGCACCGCCTTGCGGCGCAGCGTGGGGGCGCGCGTCAGCCAGTTGGCTTCCGGCAGCATGCCGATGACTTCCGAGTGGGCGTGTTGGCCGATCTGCCGAATCAGGTTCTGACGATAGGCGTCCGGCATCCAGTCTTTAGCCTCAATGGCGATATCCGCCGCGATCTTGTCGTCGAAATGCTGCTGATACTGTGCGTCAGTTGTCATGCTTGCCTCTTGGTGATTCGTGTTTTTCACACTAAATATAAAAATGTGAATCACTTTAACTAACCATAAGGCTACAAACTGATAACAAAAAGATCAAACGAGATTTATGTGGTTTTGCGAGCGCACTCACAAGTGTTTTTGTTAATCATTTGATTTTATTTTATAAATATAAAAAGTGACTCCGTATTAATGCCAGGGTAAACGGCTTGAAAGCGCTTCTTGTTCTCTTTTTGTTAAAATTGAGTTTGGCGTCGACTGGCATTTATGTGATACGTAATTAAGCTGTATGGTGAAAATTTATGAATTCCGGAGGGCACATGCAGCAGTTACACAGTTATCTTTCTGGCGCCTGGGTGTACGGGCAGGGAGAGGCGCGCGAGATCCGTCACGCCGTAACCGGCGAAGCGCTGTACCAGGTTTGCTCCGACGGCCTGCCGTTAGCGGCCAGCCTGAGCTATGCCCGCAGCCACGGCGGCCCGGCGCTGGCGCACATGACATTCCAGCAGCGCGCCCAGATGCTGAAAGCGGTGGCGAAACACCTGCTGGCGCATAAAGAGGCGCTGTATCAGATTTCCTATCAAACCGGGGCGACGCGCAGCGACGGCTGGGTCGATATCGAAGGCGGCATCGCCACGCTGTTCGCCTATGCCGGCATGGCCGGCCGCGATCTGCCGGACGATACGCTGTGGCCGGAAGATGAGCTGATCCCGCTGTCGAAGCAGGCGCAGTTCGCCGCCCGCCACGTATTGACCTCGCGCCCCGGCGTGGCGCTGCATATCAACGCCTTCAACTTCCCTTGCTGGGGCATGCTGGAAAAACTGGCGCCGACCTGGCTGGCGGGCATGCCGGCTATCATCAAGCCGGCCACCGCCACCGCGCAGCTGACGCAGGCGATGGTCAGGCTGATCGTCGACAGCGGGCTAGTGCCGGAAGGCGCGCTGCAGTTGGTATGCGGCGGCGTCGGCGACATGTTTGCGCACCTGGATTATCAGGATGCGGTAACGTTCACCGGTTCGGCGCAGACCGGCCAGCGGCTGCGGGCGCATCCGCGCCTGTTGGAAAAATCGATCGCGTTCACCATGGAGGCTGATTCGCTCAACTGCTGCGTGCTGGCGGAAGACGTGACGCCGGAGATGCCGGAATTTGCTCTGTTTATCAAAGAGGTGTGCCGTGAAATGACCGCCAAGGCGGGGCAGAAGTGCACCGCGATCCGCCGCATCATCGTGCCGGCGGCGCAGGTGGCGGCGGTGCGTCAGGCCTTGTTGCAGCGTCTGGCGGGGGTGACGGTGGGCGACCCGCAGCTGGAGCAGGTGCGCATGGGGGCGCTGGTCAGCCACGAGCAGCGTGATGATGTGCAAAGCAAGGTGGAGTTCCTGCTGCGCAACGGCTGCGAACCGCTGTGCGGCGCGTCGTTGGATAAGCTGGAAGTGATGGGCGACGGCGCGCGCGGTGGGGCGTTTTATCCGCCGACCCTGCTGTATTGCGCCGATCCGTTCACCCATCAGGCGGTGCACGGCACTGAGGCCTTCGGCCCGGTGGCGACGCTGATGCCGTATGCGGATACCGAGCAGGCGATCGCGTTGGCGTTGCTGGGGCAGGGCAGCCTGGCGGGATCGCTGGTGACCGCCGATCCGGCAGTGGCCAAGCGCTTTATCCGCGCGGCGGCCTGCGCTCACGGACGTATGCTGATTTTGGATGAGCAGGCGGCGGCGGAATCCACCGGCCACGGCTCGCCGTTGCCGATGCTGGTGCACGGCGGCCCGGGGCGCGCCGGCGGCGGTGAAGAGCTGGGTGGACTGCGCGCGGTGAAGCACTATATGCAGCGCACGGCGATCCAGGGCAGCCCGGCGATGCTGGCGGCCATCGGCGGCGAATGGGTGCGCGGTGCGCCGGTCGCCGAACATCCGGTGCACCCGTTCCGGAAATACTTCGAGCAGCTGCAGCTGGGCGACAGCCTGTTGACCGCGCGCCGCACCGTGACCGAAGCGGATATCGTCAACTTCGCCTGCCTGAGCGGCGACCATTTTTACGCGCACATGGACAAGATCGGCGCCGCCGATTCGCTGTTCGGCGAGCGGGTGGCGCACGGTTACTTTGTGGTGTCCGCTGCGGCCGGGCTGTTTGTCGACGCCGCCGTCGGGCCGGTGATCGCCAACTATGGCATGGAGAATCTGCGCTTTATCGAACCAGTGAAGATCGGCGACACCATTCAGGTGCGGCTGACCTGCAAAAAGAAAATCCGCAAGCCGCAAAAAACCGCCGAAGATCGGCCGCACGGCGTGGTGGTGTGGGATGTTCAGGTGTTGAATCAGGAACAGCAACCGGTGGCGCTCTACAGCATTCTGACGCTGGTGGCGCGCCAGCAAGGGGACTTCGAGGCATAATGCGCGTTTCGCCGCCGCCGGCATCCCGGCGGCGGCGAGCCATTCAGATCAGCGGCTGCCCGCGCAGCTGTTCCAGCACTTTCAGCGGCGAACGCTGCGGATCCTGCATCTTGTTCACCGGCAACAGGAAGGTCTGTTCCAGCATAAACTGGCCGCCCATTGCGGCGTGCGGCGTTTGATCCGAGAAGCAAATCCAGCTGCTGCCCGGTGGGAATTCCAGCGCCAGCTGCGGACCCCGTTGCTGATAATCGCCGTCGGCCTTCATGGCGTCATGCAACTGCAGCATCAGGTGGTCATAATGGCTGCGGCGGGTCTTGGTGATGCGCACCTGATGCTGCAGCCAGCTGCTGAGGGCGGAGTAGCGTGCGAGGCGCGGCATAAAGCGTGCCGCCAGCTCAGGGAACGGCTCGCCGACGCGCCATTGGCGATGCTCGCCGTGCGGGTTGATGTTGGTGAAGATGCGCAGAATGCGTTCGCCGTAGTTCGGGCGCGACGGGAAAGCGTCAACGTGCAGGCGGCTGTCGTCTTTGCGCCAGGAACTGGTCGCCCGCCAGGCGGAAACCGGGTGCAAACGCAGGCTGCCGGTCGGGTGGTGCAGCGCCTCCTGATACTCGGGCAACAGCCCGGCGATCAGCTGGCGGCAAGATTGATAATAGCGCTCCAGCAGTTGCTGAACCTGTTGCCGGCGTTCCGCAACGGCGACGCCGCTCAGTTTGCCGGACAGCGGCTGATAGCTGATGTTTTTGCGCTTCGGATCGACCAACGTCGGATCCAGCAGCGGCATTTCCTGTTCAGACAGGGGGAAGGCCAGTTCGGGCAGAAACAGTACCTTGCCCTGTTCCAGTTCGCTGACCGCGCTGGATGCTTCCGCTGCCGCCCATTGTCGCAACGGCAGCGTCAGGACGGCCTGTTCACGCATAATATCGCCAGTAGGCATGAGATCTCCTCGCAAATCTATATCGCTTTATTCCCGTCTTTCAGGTTGCCGCGTGATTGGCTGCACTGGCTTGCGCAGTGGCTGGCTGGAGCGGCGTCAACAGGCCGCTCAATTGCAACGTGAAATTTGTGGGTTCTATTATGGATGTATCAGCAGGGCGCAGTGCGCCGAAGCGTGCGATGGCTTCCTGATATAGAGAATAGTCCTGATAAGGATATCACCGGCAATACCAATGAAAAGTAAACGAGGGCTAAACGGGACTGCGCGTAGGCACGAATAATCAAAAATGGCACGAATTGTCTGTGGAAGGGCGATTTTTTATCTTTTTGAATTTTAATGGAAATAAATATTATGCTTATTATTGGCGTTATTTTATTCAGAGCGCAGGGTAAACCGGGGAAATAATGTTGCGGAGAGGAATTATTTCATTTTGGTTGGTAATAAATCGGGCCGCCAAAATTTGGTGGCCCGATTGATGATTAAGCGCCGTAAATGCAATTTTTGCCTTTTTTCTTGGCCTGATACAACGCACTGTCCGCCTCATTGATAAAACTGATCGGCGTATCGTTATACATATGCGGCACTTTGGCGCAGATACCGATGCTGATGGTGACGATGCCGTGCGGATTACCCTGATGCGGAATTTTCAGATCGCGCACCGCGTTGATGACGCGTTCGGCGAAAATCAGTGCGCCCTGGACGTCGGTATCCGGCAGGATAATTCCCATCTCTTCGCCGCCGTAACGCGCCAGAACGTCGTTGCTGCGGCACGCCAACCCTTTGAGCGTTTGGCCGATCTGCTGCAGGCATTGGTCACCGGCGACGTGGCCATAGCTGTCGTTGTACTGTTTGAAATAGTCGATATCCAGCATCAGCAGCGCCACGCTGCGGTAGTTGCGCGAAGCCCGTGCCAGCTCGTTCTTCAGCGCGATATCAAACTGGCGGCGGTTGGCCAGCCCGGTCAGGCCGTCCAGCAGCGCCAGCTCTTCGAGCATCTGGTTGATGCTGGTCAGCTGATCGCGGGTGCGCATCAGCTCGGCTTCGGTTTGCATGCTGTGCTTGATTTGCCGCAGCAGCACCATGCCCATCGCCAACAGGATCATCAGCAGCGAGAGGCCGCCGACGGCGAACAGGCCGGCGTCGGTGCGCCAGTCCGCCAACGCGTCGCGTTTCGACAGCCCGGCGGCGATCACCAGCGGAAAGCGGTTGACCCGCGAATAGCCGTAGATGCGCTCCACTTTGTCGTACAGCGAGGTGATGGTGGCGTTACCGAATTCCGAATGCGGCAAAATTTCGCTGAACAGCACACCCTTGGCGATGTTTTTACCGATCGACGCCGCCGAGTAAGGGCGGCGGTAAAGGATGGTGCCGTCCGCCAGCAGCAGGTTCAGTGAGGCGTCGGTGTTGAGGGCGAAGCTATCGTAAAACTGGCGGAAATAATCGATGTACAGCGTCGCCAGCACCACGCCGCCAAAGCTGCCGTCCGGGTTGTTGAAACGCCGCGAAACGGGAATGATCAGATCGCCGGTGGTGCGGCTGCGGATCACCTTGCCGATGTACAGACCGCCGCCATCGCGGTTTTGATGGTATATGAAGTACTCGCGATCGGCGTTGTTGGCGTTCTTGATGAACTTGCCCGAGGAGGTCGCCAGCCAGCGGCCGCGCGCATCGTAGAGAAACAGCCCATGCAGCTGCGGCAGGTTGCCGGCCTGGGTTTGCATCACCCGCTGCAGCCGGGTCAATTGCGATGGCCCCAGTCCGTCGTTCTGGAGACGTTCGGTCAGATCGAGCAGATTGCCGTCCACCTGCATGAAAGTATCGTCGGCATGCTGTGCCAGCGAGCGGGCGAGGTTGGCGGATTCATGCTCGGCGCTGCGCAGATCGCGCTGGTGTGCGTTCCAGATTTGCCAGCTGTTAAAGAGGATCAGCGTGGCGGCAACGATGATGACAAACACGCCGGCCTGAAATAATAATGGGGAGCTTTTAACGCTGCGCGCCGGCACGGCATCCTGTATGGGTTGCTGCTGAGTCATGTCACCCTTGTTGTTTGATTACTATTCAGTTTGAGTTAAGAGCAATCTTATATTTTATGCATAAATGCGCCAGACCTCTAGCCTTTAACGAGGCGATAAGGCGAAAGGTCGATCGCTGCCCGCATCAGCGGCGGTGTGAACACCTCGGAGTGAAAGAGCCATGTCTGATTACATCATTATCGCTTTACTGACGCTGGCGGTGTATTACCCCCTTACGCTGGGAACGCTGGCGGTGATGATGTACTTCGCCTGGCGCCGCCGCCGGTCGCCCTATTGGCGGTTGGGATTGGTGCTGTTGGCGCTGCTGTTCGTGCTGTTCGCCAAGGCGGCGTATGACTGGCACCGCTATGGCTAGCGGCGCCATGCGGGGTTATTCGACGTTGATCATCCAGTTGACGCCGAATTTGTCGGTCAGCATGCCAAAACCTTTGGCCCAGAAGGTGGCTTGGTAAGGCATCGTCACCTGGCCGCCCTGCGCCAGATTGTCGAACAGTTTGCGTCCTTGTTCCGCATCGCTGGGGTTCAGCGACAGCGAGAAACCTTTGTGAGAAGCACCGCCGCTGTCATCCTGCGGACAGCCGTCGGAGGCCATCAGCACGCCTTCGCCGATCAGCAGGCGCGCATGCATGATCGCTTCCGGATTGACGTCCTGCGATCCGCCTTGCCGGGCTTCTTCGGGCATGTCTTTAAAGCGCATGACCATTTCAACTTTGGCATTCAACTGCTGTACGTAGAAGTTAATCGCTTGCTCACAGTTACCGCTGAAAAACAGATAGGGTTGTACCAGCATGACATTGACCTCGATTATGGCCCGACAGGCAACGACCGACTCTCGGGCGGACGAAATGATTGCTGGCGGCAATAATTGCCGTCGGTGACTTACTAGTGTAGTTCCCCTGGCGCAGAATGCTTGTGCGAGGTGAGCGCGCCTTCGTCGGCGGTGTGACGGGCAAAGGCGCGTGGGGGTCAATACAGCGACGGTTCGCCGGGTGGGCGGGTTTTAAAGCGGCGGTGCAGCCACATGTATTGGTCGGGGGCCAGCAGCACCTGTTCTTCCACCACGCGGTTCATCTTGGCCGCCGCGCGCGTTTCATCATCCAGCGGGAAGTCCGTCAACGGCGGCTGCACGATCAGCTCATAGCCCTGAGCATTTGGCAGGCGGCGCGGCACGAAAGGCACGATCGACGGCCGCCCCATGCGCGCCAGGATAAAGGTGCCGGTGGTCGTGGCGGCATTTTCCACGGCGAAGAACGGTGTGAATACGCTACTTTGCGGCCCATAATCGTGATCCGGCGCGTACCACAGGATTTCGCCCTGTTTCAGGTTGCGGATCATGCCTTTGATATCTTTACGATCGATCATGAATTTATTCGAGCGCAGCCGGCCGCGGGTCTGTACCCATTCCATCAGCTTGTTGTTGTGCGGGCGATGCACACCGATGCCGGGGTTTTGCATGCCGAAAATGCGTGCGCCCAGTTCCAGCGTCAGGAAATGCAGACCGATCAGCAGAACGCCTTTGCCGTCCTGACGCGCCAGCCGCATGTTTTCCATGCCGCTCACCTTGAACCAGCGGGCGATGCGCCAGTCGGGCCAGAACCAGGCCATGCCGACTTCGAACAGGCCCATGCCGACGGACTCAAAATTTTTGACGATCAGCGCCTCGCGCTCGGCGGTGGGCATTGCGGGGAAACAGAGTTCTAAATTGCGGCGCGCTATTTTTACCCGGCGTTTCATTAGGCGCATGGCTATTCTGCCAAGGCCGTGTCCGAGCCGATAAATGAGCGGGTAGGGCAGTAATACCAAGAGATAGAGTATTCCCAGTCCTATCCACAACAACCAATAACGAGGGCGCAAGAATTCGCGCTCAAAGCGTTGGTTATAAAGCATTTTTCCTGTCATTCCTTTTCTTTGCCAATGGGACCTTAACCCAAATTGTCATGAGGAAGATGATAGAATATTTTGTGCTAAACAGAATTTTCCATTAATGCTTTTTTTACGCTTTATTTAAACGCAGGCGAAAAACGAAGCGAAATAGGATTTTTACCGAGGGAGGAGGGGATGTTTTCCGCTATTTCAATCGGCTGGCGAAATTGAAAAATAAAGACACAATTAAGCGCATCGCAAAAGTGACAACGGCTATGTAACCTTAATGAAACAGTAACGCTACGGAACCGTCCCAAGCGGCGGCCAGTGCGTACAGTAGCGCGAGGATCAGGACAAAAGGTGCATTGAACATCGGCGTTTCCTCCCGGAGGATATGTTTAAAGTTTAGCCTTGCAAGATGACAGCGGGATGAAATCAGATCGTTTTTTGTATGGTGAAATTCAGACGGACGGAAATAGGTAAACCGCTGATTTTTTACTATAGTCATAGTGTGAAGTTGTGCGTTTGCCGCCGGAAGCCTCCGCATTGAGCGGCAGCGGGCAGATTGCCCAGAGCAAGATCGCGGAGCGGATGGCGCCTGGCGCGAAACATGTGACGAAATTCTCAGAGGGTTGGTCTGTAAGGATTTGACATGTCATATGAAAATGACGATCTAAACGGTGTTGAGCAACCGAGCGACTACGTGAAAACCACCGCCTGCGAAGTGAGCAGCGGTGTAAAAGCAGCGCTCGAGCAATCATGTGCCTGCCTCAAGGATAACCCTTGGGCGGGGATAGGCGCCGGCGCCGTCGTGGGCCTGGTAATAGGATTTCTGTTAGGCAAAAGGTAATAGGGAGAGTAAAGATGGGCATCATTTCCTGGATCATTTTTGGTTTAATCGCCGGTATCCTGGCCAAGTGGATTATGCCGGGCAAAGACGGCGGCGGCTTTATTGTGACCGTTATATTGGGGATCGTGGGCGCCGTCGTCGGCGGCTATATCAGCACCTTCTTCGGTATGGGCCGCGTTGACGGTTTTAACCTGGGCAGCTTTGTGGTGGCGGTCATCGGTGCCCTGGTGGTGCTTTTTGTCTACAGGAAGATCAAAGGCTAAGCAGCCGTTGCTCAACAGGGTCGCCGCGGCGGCCCTTTTTCGTGAAATCAATCCGGCGGTGCGGCGCGGGCCGTACCCGCTGAAAGGGGAATATCATGGGTCTGTTCGATAGCGTATTGGGTAACATTCTGGGCGGCGGCGCCAACGGTGGTAAAGGTATCGACTACATCGCCATTATGCAGTGGGTCGAGCAACAAGGCGGCCTGCAGGCCATTTTGGACAAGTTCCGTCAGGGGCAGTTCGGCGATATCGTCGGTTCCTGGCTCGGCAATGGCGAAAATCAGCCGATTACCGGCGACCATGTGCAGCAGGCGTTGGGTAGCGACGCCATCAACCAACTGGCTGAAAAGCTGGGCATCGATCCTGCACAGGCGTCCAGCACCATTGCACAGTTCTTGCCAACGGTCGCGGATGCCGCCTCACCAAACGGTGAAGTGCAGCAAGACAGCAACGAGCTGGGCGATATGGTCGGTAAACTGTTCAAATAATGATTAGGCTCCCGGCGTCTGGCCGGGAGCATTCACTCCGCTAATTCCCTCGATCGCCGTCAACGCCTGCTGCAGATGCGCCACCCAGGCGCGCACTTTCTCCGGAATAAAACGTAAAGCGGGATAGACCGCGTGCAGTGCCATGGGCGGGTAGCGGTATTCCGGCAAAACGGGCACCAGCGCCCCCGTCGCCAGCTGCTGGGCGATTAAAGGCCGTTGGGCGCCGCCGATACCGGCTCCAGCCTCAATGGCGGCCAGCAGCGATAGCGTATTGTTGGCGCGGAACGTGGGCCGCAGAGCGACCATCTCGGGGCCGTGCGGCCCGAACAGAGTGAGCGTATCGCCGTCGTTCAAACCGCTGTAACGAATGTGCGCATGTTTAGCCAGCTCCGCCGGCGAACGTGGAGCGCCATACTTGGCCAGGTAGGCCGGTGACGCCACCAGCAGGCGTTGCAGCTCGCCCAAACGTTTAGCCACCATGCCGGGCGCATGCAGTTCACCGAAACGCAGCGCCATGTCGATGCCTTCGCCGATCACGTCGGCGCGACGATCGTCCAGCAGCAGCTCGATGGCGAGGTTCGGATGACGTTGCTGGAAAGCGATGGCCAGCGGCGTGACGTGCAACTGCCCGAACCCGGTCGGGGCATGAATGCGCAGATTGCCCTGTAACTGGTGGTGCTGGCCGTGCAGCACTTCTTCCGCTTCATCGACCGCCGCCAGAATCGGTTTGAGGCGCTGATAATAACTGCTGCCGGCATCGGTCAGGGTGACCGCCCGGGTGCTGCGAAACAGCAGTTGTGCCCCCAGTTGCTGCTCCAGACCGGCGATTTGCTGACTGACCGCCGGCTGCGTCAAACGCAGATCGCGAGCGGCGGCCGAGAGGCTGCCCAGCTCCGCCACCCGCATAAAGGTTTTCATTGCGTTCAGCTTATCCATGTCGATCTTGCCTATAGATTTTTCTTATAAGTTTTAGTGGAAGGTCTCTTCTACCGCAAGTATTACTAATCAATGACACTCAGGGTATCGACAACCTGAGGAGTGGCAAGATGGATACAAAGCGACAGGCATTGGTGATCGGCGCCAATGGCGTGATTGGGCGCCGATTGATTGAGGAGCTGACCGGTCAGGGCTGGCAAGTGGTGGGCGTCTCGCGCCGGGGGGGACAATCGGCGCCGGGGGTGCGCCACCTTCAGGTTGATCTGCTGGATGCGGCGGCGACGCGCGACGCGCTGCGGCCGCTGAGCGCGATTAGTCACGTTTTCTATGCCGCCTATCAGGATGCGCCGGACTGGGCGGGGCTGGTGGCGCCGAACCTGCAGATGTTGCAACACGTTGTCGAAGGGCTGGAGCCGATCGCGCCGGCGTTGGAGCACATCAGTTTGATGCAGGGTTATAAGGTGTATGGCGCGCATTTGGGGCCGTTTAAAACGCCGGCGCGCGAAAGCGATGCCGGGCATATGCCGCCGGAGTTTAACGTGGCGCAGCAGCAGTATCTGGCGCAGCGGCAGGCCGGCAAACGCTGGCGTTGGAGCGCCATCCGTCCAAGCGTGGTGGGGGGCTTCTCCCTCGGCAACCCGATGAATCTGGCGTTAAGCATCGCGGTTTACGCGTCGATCAGCAAAGCGCTCGGGCTGCCGTTGCGCTTCCCGGGTAAACCGGGCGCTTACCACAGCCTGCTGGAAATGACCGACGCCGGGCTGTTGGCGCGCGCCACGCTGTGGGCGGCGACCGAACCTGCGGCGGCCAATCAGGCGTTTAATATCAACAACGGCGATCTGTTTCGCTGGAGCGAGATGTGGCCGAAAATCGCCGCTTACTTTGGGCTGGAATGCGCGCCGCCGCTGCCGATGTCGCTGGAGATCATGATGACGGACAAAGCGTCGCTGTGGCGGGAGCTGGCGCAGCGGCACCAATTGGCCGAACCTGACTATCGCGCGGTGGCCGGCTGGCGTTTCGCCGATTTCGTCTTTTCCTGGGACTATGACATGTTCGCGGATGGCAGCAAGGCGCGGCGCTTCGGTTTCCACCAGTTTGTCGAAACCGAAGCCATGTTTTTCTCACTGTTCGATGAGTTCCGCCGCCGCGGCATCATTCCCTGAACGTGGCATTGGTTTCCCCGCAGCACCGGCCGCGGGGAATGGGCTCAGAACGTCAGCATGATCTTGCCGATGTGCTCGCTGGACTCCATCAGCGTATGCGCGGCGGCGGCTTGCTCAAGCGGGAAGGTTTTAAAAATTTGCGGTTTCAGCACGCCACGCTCCAGCAGCGGCCAAACCTTTTCGCGCAGATCGGCGGCAATCTGCGCTTTGTCCGCCACGCTGCGCGAGCGTAGCGTCGACCCGGTATGGGTCAGACGTTTCAACAGCAGCGGCATCAGATTGAGCTCTTTCACCACGCCGTTTTGCGTGCCGATTTGCACGATGCGGCCTTCCATCGCTGCGGCCTGATAGTTTTTGGCGACATAATCGCCGGCGATCAGGTCGACGATGACGTCGGCGCCTTTACCGTTGGTGGCGTCTTTGGTGCGTGCGACAAAGTCTTCGCTGCGGTAATTAATCGCCACGTCGGCGCCCAGCGCCAGGCTGGCCTGACGTTTCTCTTCGGAGCCGACGGTGGTGATCACCTGGGCGCAGAAGGCCTTCGCCAGCATGGTGGCGACCGTGCCGATACCGGAGGTGCCGCCATGGATCAACACGGTTTCGCCGGCTTTGAGATGACCGCGCTGGAACACGTTGACCCAGACGGTAAAGAAGGTTTCCGGCAGCGCGGCGGCCTCGGTCAGGCTCAGCCCCGCCGGCACCGGCAACGCATTGCTTTCATGCACGGTGCAGTATTCCGCATAGCCACCGCCGGCGATAAGGGCGCAAACCCGATCGCCGAGCGCGAAGTGGGTCACGCCTTCACCGATGGCCACCACTTCGCCGGCAATTTCCAGGCCGGGGATATCCGAGGCGCCTGGCGGCGGCGCATAGTTCCCCTGGCGCTGCAGCACGTCGGGGCGGTTAACGCCGGCGGCGGCGATTTTCACCAGCAGTTCGCCCGCTTGCGGAGCGGGCACCGGGCGTTCGGTAACGACCAGAACGTCGGGAGCGCCCGGTTCGCTGATTTCAATCGCTTTCATCGTGCCGGGCAGCGCTGCATTTGTTGACATGGTTACTCTCCTCATCGTGGCGGACGTGGTTATCAGGCGAAACGTCCGCAATAAAGTCTGCTGTTAGCTTAGCGAAATCGAATGAGGCGCGCGTGGTTGAATAGAGCGGTTTTGCGAGGAAGAGGCGAAGCCGCCGCGATGGGCGGCAGGGCATTAATCGTTAGGCGGGATGCGGAACCCTTTTAACGAGACGATGAAGTGTTCTTTTCCTTTGGAGATTTTGGCGCCTTTATCGCACCACAGGCTGGCAAGCTGGAAGAAGTCGTCGCTGCCGATATCGTAAGCCAGTTCGATTTTCTTGGCGGTGCCGGCGCGGATGAGTTTTTCTGCTTCCTGATGGTTTGCAGCTTTAATTATGGTCATGGGCGAAATCCTTGGTGTTAAGCCAGAGCGGATAAACGCGAATCATCATATGGCCATAATGTGACAATTTTGTGATGAAAGCATGACGGCCCGCGAAGGCGCGGCGCGCGATGTGCCGGGCCTTCGCGGTGAAAGCGCGTTGTCGGTTACCGATCGTGCGGGCGGACGAGTGTGCTTTTTTTCTGAGATTTTAAATGCTTGTAGAGGGCGAAGCCCGCAATGCCGGCCAAGACGGCCAGGAGGGCAAGGGATCCTGTGGCCATGAACGTTACCTCCGAATAAGAATGGCAAGGAGGCGTATTTGTGACATTCATCACTTTGTGGGGCAATGAGAGCAATCTGTAATCGGAAGACGCTTTGAGGGATAGGCAAAAAAAAAGCGCCTATAGGGAGGCGCATAAAGATTTGCAACACAGCTTGTTGTGTTCAACACCAGGAGGAGTGGTGAACTGAGGCATATTCTATGCAGCGGCAAAGGAGGCTGATATAGGCATTACTCCGAAAGCGCCACTACCACTCATACCCCAACTGAATGTTGTAATCGGGATCCTTATTGGTGGAATAGGGATCAGACTGGCGGCGGCGATCGGTTTTCTTCACCGGGCCTTCATACGCGGGATAAGGTTTGGCGCGCGGTTTGCTGCAGCCAGGATGATCGCACTCAATATCGACGCGAAAACCGCTTTTATCTCTCGCCTCTGTCCAGGCAATCGGCGGTTTTCCCGTTTTGGGGGCCGGCCCTGAGGGGGCAGGCGGCTTGGGCGCGGGAATCATGCTGGGGTCGGGGGCTTGATAATTGAGCTCCAGTGCACTCTGCGGAGCGCTGTAAGCGGCAAAGGCCAGCAGGGCGGCGGCACTGACAGCCGGTAATGTAAGCCATCTCGGCATGGTGAATCTCCCTGAATGATTTCGTCAGGCAACTATAAAACAGCAGAACGAGAATTACTATCATTTGCCTTGGGCGTTACGGGCGAGCCAGGCGGCGGCCCTATCGGCAGACAGGGTCAAATCCTGTGCGTTTAGCCGAGATTAGCGTCCCATCGCGGCGAAAAAGGTTGCTATTGCCGCTCGCTCATGAGTTAATGATGTCGGCCTGTGGTACAGACCTATTTATGCACGACATTTTGAGTAAAGTAGTTCAAATTTAAAGCGTTATCCCGGATAGCCCTTCTCTGACGAATTTCCTTTCCAGTGCCTCCATAAGTAACTGATGACCGGCTACCTCGCCCATGGCGGCTTACATTTATTATTGAAGGAAATTAGACATGTCTAACATGATCAAAGGTCAAGTGAAGTGGTTCAACGAAGCTAAAGGTTTTGGTTTCATCACCCCAGCAGACGGCAGCAAAGACGTATTCGTACACTTCTCTGCTATCCAGGATCAAGGCTTCAAGACCCTGGCTGAAGGCCAGAACGTACAGTTCTCTATCGAGAACGGTGCGAAAGGTCCATCTGCGGCTAACGTTACCGCTATCTAATTGGCGTTTCCCGCTGATTGAAAAGAACCCGCTGCGGCGGGTTTTTTTATGCCTGCAATTTGGCAGCGCGCAAAAAAAAGCCCGCAAGTCTGCGGGCAAAAGTTCCTTGTTACTTCTTCATTTGCGAGCGCTTCTCTGGGGGGGAAACGCCTGAAGACAGGCTACGCGAGACCGGCTTAAGATTCTGCGGCCAAACCGTTAAGAAAGTGAAAATCCAGGCGGCTGCTACGCTGATAGCAGAGGCCGGCAGGGCTGGAGCGGTGTCCATCGCCTCCGGTTTTGTAATACACTGACGGCAATCGTAAATAAGGGAGAAGGGTATGCAAGTTAACGATAGAGTGACGGTAAAAACAGACGGCGGCCCGCGGCGTGAAGGCGTCATTCTGGCCGTAGAAGTGTTCAACGAAGGCACCATGTACCTGGTTTCTCTTGACGACTACCCGGCGGGCGTATGGTTTTTTAATGAGATCGACAGCCGTGACGGCACGTTTGTGGAGCCCTGTCGCGAGCACGGGCAGTAACTTAGGCTAATCTCATTAATTTGCTAATGAAATTGTCCATTTTGAGATTATTTCATTGCGGTAAGATTTTTTTTATCGACGGCAAAAAAATACCCGTTGCGCTAGCGGGGGATAACGCAACAGGTATTTTTTTGTGGTTCCAGCGGCTGCTATCCAGATGACATTATCATCGGGTATTTAACGGCTGGTAAAACAGAGCGGGGGCGTTCTCTGTGGTTCAGCGGCTATTGACGAATATTCCACTGGTCAATGTATCGGTCAAACGAACAACGTGATAAATGATCTGCTTGTTGTGCGTTTTTATTTTCCGCTTGATGTTTCCCTTGTGGGAAGAGACCGTTTTGGCCTTTATTTGCATCTGGTCTGATATCTGGATGGTGCCTTGACCGGACATCCACATGCGTAACATGTTTGATTCAGTCTGGCTCAGCGTTACCGGCGTTTGATCCAGAGAGGATTTCTCCGTACGGAGGGACGTTCTCTCGAGATAGTGGCTAAGTAGCTGATTCATAGTCTCTGGTTTGATGGATTTTGACGATATGATGACGTTCTTGCGAACATATAAATAATCGTCGAAATGTACGTTGGTAATGGCCATGAAGATGAAGAATAACGTATCCGGGTGCAGTGAAATCACCCGTTTTATTCGCTCGGTGGCGTTTGCTTCGTGGATGAAGCAGTCCTCGTTAATAAACACCAGGCTTGGATTCAACTTGCTGCATTTTTCATGCAGGCTGTCAATGTCCTCGATGGCATTAATATGGCGCTTCTTCACGCCATGCGAAGTCAGATAGTCGGTTAACCCCAATCTGGTATAGCTGCATGAATCCATGATAATCGTTGGCATATCGCACCCCCACTTAAATCCGTTTTACTGCGGTAATATGAAAAAAGCCTAAAAAGCCGAAAGGCAAAATGGAGCAATAATTCAGTGTAGCGAGTGTTCTATCAATAAACACGGCGTCACTCAATGATATTTTCATACTAAACTTATTAATTGCATGAATCTATAAGTTTGGCTTAAGTCAGAGCGATCTGCTGCTCGTCCAGCTTCGGCATGTTGAGCCTGATCTGCGCTTGGCGCCCGCGCCTGCCGGCATTGCTTGCCGCGAATCTGTTCATCATGTCACGAAACAAAATTTTAGTTTGCTAGGAAAAGTCTTAAAAAAAATTCATGTGTCGTTTTTTTGAAGTCTTTCAGCGCATTTTTTGAGTGATTAAAAAATACCCTCTCTGAGGTTATTTTATTTTTTTGTTTAAAAATCATTAAGTTGTGTTGATTTCATGCTTTACATGCTAATGATTAGCACTTCTTTTTTTATCATAACGGCAAACGAAAGTTAACATTATGGCCGGAATGTGTAGCTTATTTGTTGCTATAAATCACCGTTTTACAATGAGTTATCTGGATATTTATTTTAAATGAAATAATTTTCGTGAATGTTTAACGGTGATTGAGTGATTTCTCTAAACTATCATCCTGCTGCCCGATCCGCAGGGGAGGAATGGCAGGTCGGAGTTGTCTCTGGCCCGCGTTGGTTTTAACTTGCCTCTCCACCTTTCAAAAACAGGATGTCGCGGTGAGACGGAATCAGTATGGGCAGCCGATAGGCGAAGCCCTCCCTCATTGGCAGCCGGCAGGCATGCCCGGGCACTCGCCACTGCAAGGGCGGTTTTGCCGCCTCGAACCGCTTAACCTCGAGCGCTGGGGGGAGGCGCTTTATCAGGCTTATCAATCCGCCGAGGACGATCGCGACTGGACTTATCTGTTTTGGGAGCGGCCGCAGTCGCGCGCAGATTTCCAGCGTTATCTTCAGGCTCAGGCGTCCAGCGCTGACAGAAACACGATGGTAGTGATCGATCAGTCAAACGGGCGTGCGGTGGGAAGCTGCGCTTTTTTGCGCATCGATCCTGCCAACGGCGTGGCCGAACTGGGCACCATCAACTGGTCGCCGCTGATGAAGCGCAGCGCGCTGGGCAGCGAGGCGATTTTCCTGATGCTGCGGCATCTGTTCGACGATCTTGGCTACCGGCGCTGCGAATGGAAATGCGATAGCCTCAATCTTCCTTCACGCCAGGCCGCCGAGCGCTTGGGTTTCCGCTATGAAGGCACCTTCCGCCAGGCCGTCGTCGTCAAAGGACGCACGCGCGACACCGACTGGCTGTCGATCGTCGACGGGGAATGGCCGGCGCGGCGCGCGGCGTTTGCCGCCTGGCTGTCGCCGGATAATATCGGCGATGACGGGCGGCAAGAACGGCGTTTGCAGGCCTTCCAACTCGGGTAATACGCCGCGCGCGTTAGGCCGTTTCCGCCAGGCAATGGCGCAACGAGTCCAACGCCAGCCGGATGTCCTGTTCCTCCGTCATCCAGTTGACCAGTGCGGCGCGGATCCCCGGCTGACCGTTATAACGCGTAGGGGTGCAGCACACCACGCCGTGCCGGCTCAGGCGCTCGAGAAAACGATCGCGCGCCGCCTCGCTGTCGCCCTGTGGATGGCTGAGTGCGAAGCAGACCACGTTCAAATTCACCGGCGCCAGCAGCTGGAAACCGTCATCGGCTGCCAGCGCCGCCCCCAGCGCCTGCGCCAATCGGACGTTGCGCTCGACGATATCCCGTATGCCGCTGCGGCCATAGGCTTTCAGCGTCAGCCAGAGCGGCAGGGCGCGGAAGCGGCGCGAATTCTCCGGCGTCAGATGCAGATAGTTGTCTGGCCGCAATGTCGGTGCTTCCAGATAGGCCGAATGGTTCTGAAATACCTGCATTTGCAGATCCAAATGGCGGGTAAATTGGATCGCGCTGTCATAAGGCACGTTCAGCCACTTGTGTGCGTCGACAGTGATGGAATCGGCATGCTGCCAACCCTCAAGCCTTGGAGCGTATAGCGGTGAGCATGCCGCCACGCCGCCAAATGCCGCATCGACATGCAGCCAAAACGGATAACGCTCCCGCAACGTCAGCAGACGCGGCAGATCGTCGAACGCGACGGTGTTGACCGTACCGGCGCTGGCCAGCACCAACGTTGGCTGGCCGGCGCCGGCGGCGAGCTGCCGTTCCAGTGCTTCCATATCCATGGCTTCCGAGTCCGGCAGGCTGGCGACGGTCGTCAGCGCCTCGCGGCCGATACCGAGCATGCTGAGCGCCTTCACGCTGCTGGAATGTGGATTGGCCGACAATACCCGGATGGAACCCAGCGCCGCCAGGCCCTGTTGGGCGATATCCACGCCGTGCTGTTGTCCCAGCCACTGCCGGCCAATGGCCAGCCCGGTGAAATTGGCCATGGTCGCGCCGCTGACCAGGCTGCCGCTGAACGTTTCCGGCAGGCCCAGCAGGGATTTCAACTGCGTCACGGCCGCCAGCTCGATCGTGGCTGCGATGGTATCATGGCTGAGCAAGCTATTTTGGTCTGTCACGCTAACCAGCCAGTCCGCTGCGACCGCCGCCGGGGTGCCGCCGCCGGTGACGAAGCCGAAATAACGCGGGCCAGCGCTGGCGGAAATGCCGGCCTGATAGCGTTGCCAAAAGTTATCCAGCGCCGCCAGGGCGCCTTCGCCGTTTTCCGCCAGCCGATCGTCTCCCGGATGCAGCTGCTGTTGATCGCGCGGTGGGCAGACCGAGCGTTGCTGCAGCCCGGTCAGAAAATCTTCCGCCAACTGGCGAGTGTGGTCGAGGATCTGCGGAAACTGTGCGAGGTCTTGTTGTAAACGTGGGTGCATGGCGGCTCCGAAAGCGTCAGGGATGATGGGGTAAACATAGAACATTTGCCTGCCGGTCAAAATCGATGAAAAATAACCTTTTTGGATAGCCTGGTTAACCAATGATGAATGAACGCATTCCCCTGCATGTCTTGCCGACCTTTGCGATCGCCGCCAGGTTGGAAAATTTGCGCGCCACGGCGCAGCAGGTGCATTTGACGCACGGTGCGGTCAGCCAGCAAATTCAGTTGCTGGAGCAGGCGGTCGGCTATCCGCTGTTTGAACGGCGCGGGCGCGGCGTGCGCCTGAATGCGGCCGGGAAAGAGATGCTGGCGGCGGTGGAACCGGCGCTGCAGGCGCTGCAGCAGGGCGTCGCCCGCGCCCGACGTGCGGCGACAAGCCAGACGCTGCGCATCAGCGTGTTGCCGTCTTTTGCCCATTATTGGCTGTTGCCGCGTCTGCCTGCTTTTCATGAGGCCTGCGCCGATATTGCGCTGGATATCGATGCGTCGCTGGCGCTGCAGGATCTGTCGCAGCGAGGGTTCGATGCGGCGATCCGCATCGGCAGCGGTCAATGGGCGGGGCTGCAGGCGCAGCGCATCGCGTCGGGTGACGTGCTGCCGGTCGCTTCGCCGGATATGGCGCGAGAATGGGGGGCGGCGTTCGAGAACGGTGGCGATATTCCGTTGCTCGAGCACGACGTCAGTCCCTGGCGCGATTGGTTCAATGCGCAAGGGCGCTCGCTGTGCGGGCGGCAACAGGCGTTGTTCAACGATGCCGGATTGTTGATTCGCGCGGCGGAGCAAGGGTTTGGCATCGCGCTGGCGAAAAAGCTGCTGGTGCAGGATGCCCTCGACGCCGGGAGACTGGTGGCGTTGGCCGCGCCCTGTCGCCTGAGCGATGACGACGTTTATCTGGTGTGGCCGCAGACCGCCGGGCTGACGCCGGCGGTCACCCGCTTGCTGCAGTGGCTGCAGCAACAGTTGGCGGCGATTTAACGGCGCAGCCATTCCGGTTGCGAGGTGCCGAGCGTGGTCGCCGGCAGCGCCCATTGCAGCGTCGTACCCTGCAGGCTTAACGGGGCGCGCAGGCGTTGCGCGCCCCCCCAGTAAGTCAATTCCGTTTCCGGGTTCTCGTCGGCGGGGCCGGCCGGCGCCAGCGGTTCCGGCCGATAATCTGCCGAACAGGGATGCGCCAGCAGCAGCTGCGCCGTACGCGCCAGCGACAGCCGCGCGTGGTAGCCGGTGCCGCGGCTCAGGCGCTGCGCCATACCGGTCAGCACCGCCGCCGCCATCAAATAGCCGGTGGCGTGATCCAGAGCCTGTACCGGCAACGGCACCGGCAAACTGGCGCTACGCCAAACCATGCCCGCCTCCGCCAACCCGCAGCTCATCTGTACCAGGCTGTCGAAACCGCGCCGGGTGCGCCACGGCCCGCTCCAACCGTAGGCATTCAGGCAGACGTCTATCAGGCCCGGCGCCAGCGCGCGCCTTTCCTCCGCGCCATAACCCAATTTCTCCAGCGCACCGGCACGGTAGCCGTGCACGATCACGTCGGTGTTTCTCAGCAGATGTTCAAACGTATGGCGATCGTGCGCATTGGTCAGGTTGAGGCGCGCGCTGCGCTTGCCCAGCATGACTTCGTGTTCAACGCCGGGCTCATCCCAACCGTAGGGATCGATGCGCAGCACGTCGGCACCCAAACCGGCAAGAAAACGCGTGGCGATCGGCCCGGCGAGAATGCGCGTCAGATCCAGCACCCGTACGCCGTGCAGCGGCCGGGCGATGGGTAGCGCCCAGCCCGGCGGTGGCGCTTCCGGCTGCAGCGAGGCGTGGATCAGCGGTTCGAGCGCTATGCTTTTGCCCTGAATATGTTGTCGCCACGCGGCCGCCGAGCGCATTTGGGCCGCACAGCCGCCGGCTTCGATCACCGCTTCCTCCAGCTCGCTTTTTTTCCAGCCCAGCACGCGTTCCGCCAGCGTGCCTTTATCCGATGCCGAACCCAGCACCTGCTCCACCGCTCGCCGATGGTGCGGCGCATTGGTATGCAGGCGTATCCAGCCATCCGTCGTCGCATAGTCGCCGGCCAGCGCGTCCCAGGCCGCAGGCAGCGTCCACCCCAGCGGACGCAGCGTCCAGCCGAACCAGAGCGAGGCCAGGCGTTGATCGACCCAGACCTGCGGCGCGTCGGCTGCCTCGCGGCGAAGCAACTCGGCGCAGGCCAAACCGGCGGCGCTCCAGGCGGCGGTAGCCAATTCGGTTACGGGAAAAGCCGAAGGCAATGCGCCGGTGCCGCTTACGGTTAGCCGGTCGGCGGGGGCGGGGCGCTGCCCCAGGCTTTGCCAAATTTCGTCGAGCAGAGTGTGGATCAGAGGCGTCATCGGCCACTCCTTGCGGGTCGTCGGAAATATAGCCTAGCGTAGCCCACCGCCGGCGACCTTGCTAAGGCGCAACGTCGAACGTGCGGCCATCGGCCCGTTTGGCGCGCAGGCTGCGGGCCGCTACGCCGGCGAATGGCTGCGCGCTGAAGTTGGCGGTCAGCGCTTTGTCCCACAGGGCCTGATGCAGCGGCCGGAAGGCGGCGTCGGCGCCCAATGTCGCCATCTTCTATTTGTGACATCGAAATATCATTGCGGGTATTCCAGTTTATTTTTCGTTTAATAAATTAGCCTTTACTTCATTACCCGACGTCACTATACTCAGCCAAAATTTCGGTGGAGAAACCCAATTGGACAGTTGTAGTTGTAATAAAATAAATAAGGCAAGCTGACCAATTCTCTTCTGATTTGTTGCTTGCCGTTATCGGCGGGCAGCACCCCTCTCCAGTTATTTCTGAGCTGTGCATACCCGAATAAGAAAACGTTTCCTGATGCCAGGTGGCTTCAGGCGAATTGAGTTGGACGTTATTATGGTATTCTGCAGCCACAGCCTTTTCCCTCCAGGCATGACACGCTGATTCGCTGATTTATTTTCAGCGCGATTTCGCGTGTGCTAAACAGCACATGATTTTATCTCCTGCGGTTAATTAAGGGGACAGTCATGGCTATGACTCCTTTCGTTTTGAATTTATTGCTGGCGATGTGCCTGGGCGCGGTGATTGGCGCCGAGCGCCAGTGGCGCCAACGCATGGCCGGCCTGCGCACCAATGCGCTGGTGGCGACCGGTGCGGCGGTCTTCATTCTCAGCTCCATGTCCACCGATCCGGCCAGCGCCGGCCGGGTGGCCGCGCAGATCGTCTCGGGTATCGGCTTCCTCGGCGCCGGCGTAATCATGCGTGAAGGGCTGAACATTCGCGGCCTCAACACCGCCGCCACGCTGTGGTGTTCGGCGGGGATCGGCGTCCTGTGCGGCCTGGGCCAGCATTGGGATGCGGTGGTCGCCACGCTGGTGATCCTGTGCGCCAATATCCTGCTGCGCGAGGCCGCGCAGCGCATCAACCTGCAGCCGCACCAGCAGGCGACCGATCTGGAACTGTGCTATCGCATTCAGGTGACCTGCGGCGAGCAGGATGAAATTCTGGTGCGCACCCTGATTCTGCAGGCGCTGAACGGCGTCGCCTTGCGGCTGCAATCCTTGCGCAGCGCCGATATTGCCAGCCCGGGGCAATTGGAAGTGTGCGCGGAAATTACCGCTACGCCGGCCGCGCAAAAAGAAATTGAGGGTATTGTTTGCCGCGTCAGTCTGGAAAAAAGCGTGAGTGCCGTGCGTTGGCGCGTCGCGTCCGAATTACCGGTCTGAGTAATAATATAAATATTGATTAACTTTATTATATGTTCGGTTTTATTCATGAGTGCCTTGAATAACGCGGAACATTAAGGAGGCGTTATGGACGATGACCCCGGAAGGGAAATGATTCTTGCGTGGCTGACAGGGTAATCACGCTATTCAGTCACGCTAATTAAAAAATTCCACTCTGCGCAGAGTCACCTGTTTATCGGGCGGGATCTCCCTGTGCGCAGAACGAAAATAAGAGAATAGCGTTATGACTCAGATTAATGAAAGAATGCGTCGCCGTGATAAAGACGCGGTGACCTACGCCATTGCGCAAGAGGCGACCAACAGCATCGCCCAAACGCTGGCGAACCTGAAGTGCAACCGCAACGGCTTGACCCAGGACGATGCCGATGAGCGGCTGGAGCAGTTCGGCGCCAACCAGGTCGCCCACGACAAGGCGCCGCATGCCTTGATTCAGTTGATCAAGGCCTTTAACAACCCGTTTATCTTCGTGCTGATGGTGCTGGCTGCGATCAGTTTCTTTACCGATTATTGGCTGCCGCTCCAGAGCGGTGAAGAAACTGAACTCACCGGCGTCATCATCATTCTGACCATGGTCACGCTGAGCGGGCTGCTGCGTTTCTGGCAGGAATACCGCACCAACAAAGCGGCGGAAGCGCTGAAATCGATGGTGCGCACTACCGCCACGGTGCTGCGCCGCAGCAGCTACAGCGCGCATCCGCTGACGCTGGAAGTGCCGATCCGCGAACTGGTGCCGGGGGATATCATCCAGCTCTCCGCCGGTGACATGGTGCCGGCCGACGTGCGTCTTATCGCCTCGCGCGATCTGTTCATCAGCCAGGCGATTTTGACCGGCGAGGCGATCCCGATCGAGAAATACGATGCGATGGGCAACGTGGCGCAGAAGTCGAGCGAAGGGGAAGTGTCCAGCGAGAACGCGCTGCTTGAGCTGTCCAACATCTGCCTGATGGGCACCAACGTCGCCAGCGGTACCGCTACGGCGGTGGTGGTGGCGACCGGCGGGCGCACCTACTTCGGCTCGTTGGCCAAGTCGATCGTCGGTTCGCGGGCGCAAACCGCGTTCGATCGCGGGGTGAACAGCGTCAGCTGGCTGCTGATTCGCTTCATGCTGGTGATGGTGCCGGTGGTGTTGCTGATCAACGGCTTCACCAAGGGCGACTGGAGCGAGGCGGCGCTGTTCGCACTGGCGGTGGCGGTCGGCCTGACGCCGGAAATGCTGCCGATGATCGTCAGCTCCAACCTGGCGAAAGGGGCGATCGCCATGTCACGCCGCAAGGTGGTGGTGAAGCGCCTGAACGCCATTCAGAACTTCGGCGCCATGGACGTGCTCTGCACCGACAAGACCGGCACCCTGACCCAGGATCGCATCATTCTCGAGCACCACATCGACGTCACTGGCGCCAGGGATAACGAGGTGTTGCACCTGGCCTGGCTGAACAGCTTCCATCAGAGCGGCATGAAGAACCTGATGGACCAGGCGGTGATCCGTTTCGGGCGCGGCAAACCGGGGATCGAAGCCCTGGGCCGTTTCAGCAAGGTGGATGAGCTGCCGTTCGATTTCGTGCGCCGCCGTTTGTCGATCGTGGTGGCGGACGAAAATGGCAAGCAGCAGCTGATCTGTAAGGGCGCGGTAGAGGAGATGCTCGAGATCGCCACCCACGTGCGCGAAGGCGACAAAACGCTGGAACTGGACGACGCGCGCCGTGCGGCGCTGCAGGCGCTGGCCCGCGAGTATAACGAAGACGGTTTCCGCGTGCTGGTGCTGGCGACGCGCGAGCTGGATGCGCAGCGCCCGGCCGAACCGCTGAGCGTGGCCGACGAGCGCGACATGGTGGTGCAAGGGCTGCTGACTTTCCTCGATCCGCCGAAGGAGAGCGCGCAGCAGGCGATCGCCGCACTGCAGGAAAACGGCGTGACGGTGAAGGTGCTGACCGGCGACAACCCGGTGATCACCTGCAAGATTTGCCGCGATGTCGGGCTGGAGCCGGGCGAGCCGCTCTCCGGGCTGCAGATTGAACAGATGGATGACGAAGAGTTGGCGCGCGAAGTGGAACAACGCACGGTCTTCACCAAGCTGACGCCGCTGCAAAAATCGCGGGTGCTGAAAATGTTGCAGAGCAACGGCCATACCGTCGGCTTCCTCGGCGACGGCATCAACGATGCGCCGGCGCTGCGCGATGCCGACGTCGGCATTTCGGTCGACACCGGCACCGACATCGCCAAGGAATCGGCGGACATCATCCTGTTGGAAAAGAATCTGATGGTGCTGGAAGAGGGGGTGATCAAAGGGCGCGAGACCTTCGGCAATATCATCAAGTACCTGAACATGACCGCCAGCTCCAACTTTGGCAACGTGTTTTCGGTGCTGGTGGCCAGCGCCTTCATCCCGTTCCTGCCGATGCTGGCGATCCACCTGTTGATTCAAAATCTGATGTATGACATTTCCCAGCTGTCGCTGCCGTGGGACAAGATGGACAAAGAGTTCCTGCGCAAGCCGCGCAAGTGGGATTCCAAAAACATCGGGCGCTTTATGCTGTGGATTGGGCCGACCTCGTCGATCTTCGATATTACGACCTATGCGCTGATGTGGTACGTGTTCGCCGCCAACAGCGTAGAACACCAGGCGCTGTTCCAGTCCGGCTGGTTCATTGAGGGGCTGCTGTCGCAAACGTTGGTGGTGCATATGCTGCGCACCCAGAAGATCCCGTTCATTCAGAGCACCGCGGCGCTGCCGGTGTTGCTGACCACCGGGCTGGTGATGGCGCTCGGCATCTACATTCCGTTCTCGCCGCTCGGCGCCCTGGTTGGCCTGCAGCCGCTGCCGTGGGAATACTTCCCGTGGTTGGCCGCAACGCTGGTCAGCTACTGCGTGGTCGCGCAGTTGATGAAGCGTTTCTATATCCGCCGCTTCGGCGAGTGGCTGTAAGCCGCCTCGGCGTTCACTTCGGGGGCGAAATTTTTCGCCCCCGCACCGCTACAGCAGTTTGTTGACCAGCAGGCCGAGCATGATGGTCAGCGTGAAGGAAAACAGCGTGCCGAGCAGCACATACTCGGTACGCATCTTATCGTCACTTTGGCGCAGATCGCCGAAACGGAAGATAGATTTGGCCGCCAGTAAAAAACCGATCGCCG
This sequence comes from Serratia sp. Z4, assembly GCF_009900725.1. Taxonomy (NCBI): domain Bacteria; kingdom Pseudomonadati; phylum Pseudomonadota; class Gammaproteobacteria; order Enterobacterales; family Yersiniaceae; genus Serratia; species Serratia sp. Z4. The sequence continues at coordinate 693,868 of NZ_JAAABD010000002.1, read as the reverse complement.
GAATTTGCCCCAGCAGCACGAAGGTCAGGATCAGCGTTCTTTCCAGGTAGCCAATCTGTTTGCCCGCGCGCAGCAGCGAGTCGTTGTCGGCCTTGGCCGAAGGCGGCATTTGCGGCGTCCAGCGCGCCAGCAGTTGCCCAATCAGCAGGCTCATCGGCAGATAAATCAGGCTGTAGGCCACCAGCACCAGGCCGGTTTGCCAACTCCCCAGTTGCCGTCCCAACGCCGCGAGCAGTTCACCGGCATTCGGCGTCAGCCCCAGCCACAGTAAGGCGATCACCGCCAGATGCAATCCCTGATCGAGCAGAAAGCTGCGGGCCGGGCTCAGGCGGTTCATCGCGGTGACTTTCAGCAAATCGATCAGGTAGTGGCTGACGGCGATGGCCAGCAGGCTGGCCAGCACCTGCAGTGAAGACAGTCCGCCGTGCAGCAGGCCGAAACCGGCCACTACCCAGGCGGTCAGCACCCCGTGCAGCAACGCGTGCAACAGCAGAAAACGCGAACGCGCGCGATGTTGGATTTTATCTTCCACCCAACTCAGCGGCTGCAGCGGAAAATCCGCCAGCAGATGGACGAGCAACAGCCAGGCCAGCAAAGGCGCATAGGTCAGATCCATGGTCAGACGATCCTGTTAATGGCGTGAATAAACCGCATGATTTCCTCATAGGCCGCGCGTTTCAGCGCGGCGGAGACCGTGGAGGCGGCTTTTTGCAGCTGGTCCGCCACGGCGGCGCCGCTGTCGGCGAACATTCTCGCCTGAACGATGCGCGCTTCGGCCTGTGACAGGCGGCCAATTACATGATCTAACATCGGCAGCAGATCGCTGACAATGGCGTTTGTCCGATCGTTGTCGGTTTTCAGAGCCAGCCGGCAATTTTTTGCCATGGCGTCCAGCGCGCTGCCGGAGTTGATAAAGGCGCTGCCGTAACCGGCGGCGTCGGGCCGTTGGCTACCCAGCCCGACGGCGATGCGCGCATCCCAGTGCGCGGCGCCCATCGCCCGCAGCGCGAGGCGTATGTACACCGCCAGCAACAGCCCGTCCTCCGGCGCGGCCTGCGCCTGGAAGGCATCGCCGCGAAAGATTTCCACCTGATGCAGCCGCCCGTCACGCCGCAGCCGATCGAGCAGGTTATGCAGCCCATTGAGGTAGTTGACGGTGTCTGATCGGCGGGAATCGACCAGATCGCCGCTGATTACGCTGATTGGCGTCGGCATGGCGTGTTCCATTATTTGCGGAGGGATGACTATAAATTCGCACCTGGATACGAATATGTCAATAATTCGCCTCTAGGTGCGAATTTATGGGGTTTTCGCCTGTGAGGGCGAAACGAGGCAGGATGAGGAACGTGGGATGAACGGCCGGGAATGCGCGGGCCTGCCAGGCTCGCCACCGGCGACGTAGAGGGAAAATGGCCGGCAACCGGCTGTTCAGAAGCTTTTAACCAGCACGTCACGCGGCATTTCGCTGCCGTGTTTCAGCAGATGCTCAAACGATCGCTCGCTGCTTTTCAGCTGCTGCAAAAATTCCTGCGGCGACAGATCGTGTTTTTTGCCGCTCATGTAAGCCAGCGCCAGTTCTTTTGCCTGATAGCGGGAGAAGTTGTACATGGTGTCCTCGATACGGTGAATGTCAGTGCTCACGATTGTAGCGAAAGAGCACATAATGAACAGCGGCTTTGGCGTATGGAATCGATAGCCGAAACTTAACTTGCAGGCTGCAACAGCTCATCGCACAGGCGCTTGATCACCTGAGCTTGCGGCAGGCCGTTGTGCAACATCTGGCGGATATGCTCCGAATCGCTGATGCCCTGGCGGACATGGCGCTCGACGGCCTGCAGCAGGGCACGATCCTCCCGTCGCTCGGCAAAACCGCTCAGCGCTTCGAGAGTGTGCAGGATGTGGGCGGTCAGGCTGCTGCGGCGCAGCGTCGCGGGATCGACGTATTCGGCGGCAAAGCCGCTGCGATAGGCGTTGATCTTGTTGTAATTGGTGAAGGCATCGTATTCCGGCGCGATCGGTGAGCGGTGCTGCAACAGAAAATCGGCCAGCAGGCGGCAGTAACCGACCAGCAGCACGGCGTGGGTGAGGCGCAGCGGCGTATCGCAGATGCGGATCTCTACCGTGCCCAGCTCCGGTTTTGGCCGCGCATCCCAGTAAATATCCTTGACGCTTTCAATCACGCCTGCGGCATTCAACCGTTCGTAGTAGGCGTTGAATTCATGCCAGCTGTAGATGTGTTCCAGGCATCCGTAGTTGGGGAAGGAGTTCTGGGCGCTGAAGCGGGAACTGGCAAAGCAAGTGTCGACCCCCTGATACAGCGGCGACGAGGCGCTGAGCGCGATCAATTGCGGAAAGTAGGGCGTCAGCGCATGGCACAGGTACATCGCTTCGTCCCCGTCGTTGACGCCGAGGTGAATGTGTTGGCCGAACACGCAGGCCAGCTTGGAGAGATAGCCAAAACGGCTGGCCAACTGCCTGTAGCGCGCGTTGTCGCTGATGACCTGCTTGCGCCAGTCGTTGCTCAGGTGGCGGCCTCCGCCGCAGACGTCACAGCCCAGGCGCTGCGCGCTGCGCCGGACGGTATGGGTCAGGGCGCGCAGCTCGGTGTGCAGCTCATCGAGATCGCGGTGCACCGAGCTGTTCAGCTCCACCATCGATTTGGTGAGCTCATGCTTGACGCGCCGGCGGTCGCCGACCGCGCTGACCACCCGATCGGCTCGATCCGTAAGATCGTAGTGCTCGGCATCGACCAGCTGTAACTCTATTTCGGTGCCGATGGAGAGCCTTTCCGAACGTTTGAATGTGAGCGGCATGGTACCTCCTTCCTGCAAGAACGGCATAAAGATAAGTATATGTCTCGGTGAGGGGGGCAACGTTTTGCATTTTATATTTGTTTTTTCGCATGTGAAGCTGGTATCTTCACGAGCGAGTTGTGGTGAAGAGAAAGGTTAACGGGAGTGTGACATGCCGTCATTGACGCCGCTGAAGCTGTTTAAAAACCTGTCTGACGAGACGCGTCTGACCTTGGTGCTGCTGTTGCGCCACGCCGGTGAACTGTGCGTGTGCGAGCTGTCAGGCGCACTGGCGCTGCCGCAACCCAAGATTTCAAGGCATCTGGGGATGCTGCGTGAAAGCGGGCTGCTGCTCGATCGGCGCGAGGGTAAATGGATACATTATCGCCTGTCGCCGCATATGCCGGCCTGGGCGGCGGCGATTATTGAGCAGGCTTATCAGTGCCGGCCAGAACAGATGACGGAGTTAGCACAACGCGTGGCGAAAGGTTGCCCGTAACGGTAAAAAATTTACGCAAACACATATGAAAAATCGAATATGTAAACTTAAAGGGGCGGAAGGACAGCGATGATAGTGGCAGGGGCGATCTTTATTCTGACGTTGATCTTGGTCATCTGGCAACCGAAGGGGCTGGGTATTGGCTGGAGTGCGTCGATCGGGGCGGGATTGGCATTATTGAGCGGCGTGGTGCACGTCGGCGACATCCCCGTGGTATGGCAGATAGTCTGGAATGCGACTGCGACCTTTATCGCCGTCATCATCATCAGCCTGTTGCTGGATGAAAGCGGCTTTTTTGCCTGGGCCGCCTTGCACGTCGCGCGCTGGGGCAACGGCAAGGGCCGCTGGCTGTTTACCTATATGCTCCTGTTGGGCGCGGCGGTGGCGGCGCTGTTCGCCAATGACGGCGCCGCGTTAATCCTCACGCCGATCGTGATCGCCATGCTGTCGGCGCTCGGTTTTCGTCCTGCGGCGGTGCTGGCTTTCGTCATGGCGGCGGGCTTTATCGCCGATACCGCCAGCCTGCCGCTGGTGGTGTCCAACCTGGTGAATATCGTTTCGGCGGATTTCTTCCACTTGGGTTTTACGGAGTATGCGGCGGTGATGGTGCCGGTCAACCTCGTCGCCGTGGCGGCGACGCTGGTGATGTTGCATTTGTTCTTCCGCAAGGATATTCCGCCGGGCTACGCGTTGACGCGTTTACCGGTACCGCGGGAAGCGATCCGCGATCGCGCGACGTTTCGAGCCGGTTGGGCGGTATTGGCGCTGTTGCTGATCGGCTTTTTCGCCCTGGAACCGCTCGGCGTGCCGGTGAGTTTGGTCGCCGCCTGCGGCGCGCTGGTGCTGCTGGCGGTAGCGAAACGCGGGCGGGCGATCGATACCGGCAAAGTGCTGCGCGGGGCGCCCTGGCAGATCGTGATTTTCTCGCTGGGCATGTATCTGGTGGTCTATGGGCTGCGCAATGCCGGCTTGACCGATCTGCTGTCCGGCGTGCTGGATGCGCTGGCGCGGCAGGGGCTGTGGGCGGCGACGCTCGGCACCGGCTTCCTGAGCGCGTTTCTCTCTTCCGTCATGAATAACATGCCGACGGTGTTGGTAGGGGCGCTGTCGATCGACGGCAGCAGCGCGGAAGGCGTCATCAGGCAGGCGATGATTTACGCTAACGTCATCGGCAGCGATCTCGGCCCCAAAATCACCCCGATCGGCAGCCTGGCCACGTTGCTGTGGCTGCATGTGTTGGCAAGGAAAAACATCGTCATTACCTGGGGCTATTATTTCCGCGTGGGACTGGTGATGACGCTGCCAATTCTGTTCGTCACCCTGGCCGCGCTGGCGCTGCGGCTGTCCGTTTTGCCATAACCGGAGCAACTGACATGAGCGACATCAAAATTTATCACAACCCGGCCTGCGGCACGTCGCGCAATACGTTGGCGCTGATCCGCAACAGCGGCGCTGAGCCGGAGGTGATTCTGTATCTGGAAACGCCCCCCAGCCGCGAACGGTTGATTGCGTTGCTGGCCGACATGAACATGACGCCGCGCGCGTTGTTGCGTAAAAACGTCGAGCCTTACGCCGAGCTGCGGCTGGACGACGGTGCCTGGAGCGACGATCAACTGATCGACTTCATGGTGCAACAGCCGATCCTGATCAATCGCCCCATCGTGGTGACGCCGCTTGGCACGCGCCTGTGCCGTCCGTCGGAGGCGGTGTTGGAGATTCTGCCGGATCCGCAGCGCGGCGCCTTCAGCAAAGAGGACGGCGAGCCGGTGATCGACGCGCAGGGCCGCAGGATAACCAAAGGCTGATCGCTGCGGCCCTGCGCCTGTTTTATCCCAAATCGCCGCCGGCGACCGGCAGCACCGTTCCGTTAATGTAACTGGCTTCGGCGCTGGCGAGGAACAGAATAGCGGCGGCTTGTTCATCGACGCTGCCGTAGCGGTGCATCAGACTGCTGTCGATAGTCTGCTCAACCACCTGCCGATACCAACTTTCTTCCTGCTGCGTCGGGGATTCGCGGTTGCGTGGCGTCAGCCGCGGCGGTGCTTCGGTGCCGCCCGGCGCCGTCGCGTTGATGCGAATGCCGGCTCCAGCGTATTCAAAGGCCAGTGACTGGGTCAGGGCATTGACGCCGCCTTTGGCTGCGGAGTAGGGAACGCGATTGACGCCGCGCGTGGCGACCGAAGAAACGTTGACGATCACTCCGCTCCCTTGCGCCAGCATATGCGGCAACGCGGCGCGGCAACCCCATAGCGTCGGGAACAGCGAACGCCGAATCTCCGCCTCAATCTGTTGCGGCGCATAGTCGGCAAATGGTCGCGCCCAGATGGTGCCGCCCACATTGTTCACCATAATATCCACGCGCCCAAAGTGCTGTTGCACCTGATCCAGCGCATCGCGCGCTTCTTCCCAATGCTCCAAATCGGCCTGCAGGGCGATGATATCGGTGCCGCGCTCGCGTAAAACGGCTACGACCTCCTCCAGATAGGGGGAGCGATCGATCAGCGCCAAACTCGCCCCTTCCCGAGCCGCGCGTTCGGCCACCGCTTTGCCGATGCCTTGAGCGGCACCGGTTATCGCCATTACCTGGCCGCTGAAACGTGACTTATCCATGGTCAACTCCTCTGATCGGCCTGGCTGGGGGCGAACTTCTCATAATGGAAGCTATTCGGGATAAAGGCGCGTCGCTGGAAATCGCCAAGCACCGCTTCCACCATCGGCGGCGGCCCGCACAGATACACATCCAGGTCACCGTTATTAAGCAGGCTTTCGTCGAGATGCTGGGTGACATACCCTTTATGCGTCGAAAACGACGTTTCACTGGCCACGCAGGTCAGATAGCTGAAATTCGCCAGACGCTGGCGATACGCCTCCAGCTGTTCCAGCTTGACCAGATCGTGGTCATGGGTGACGCCGTAGATTAGATGCACCGGCTGTTCGCTGCCGCCGAGCGCCAGATATTCCAGCATGGAAAGGAACGGCGCCAGCCCGGTGCCGCCGGCCAAAAATAACATCGGCCGCACCGGCGCACGCAGATAGAAACTGCCCTGTGGGCCGCGCAGACGGATCGCGTCGCCGGGGCTCGCCCGTTCTGTCAGATAACGGCTCATCATGCCGCCGGGCACGTTGCGCAGCAGAAAAGAGAGCTGCCGGCTGCCGGGCGGCGAACTGAACGAATAGGCGCGGCTGGCCGCACTGCCGGGAACGTCGATATTCACATATTGTCCCGGCAGGAACGCGATGCCGCGTTCATCATCCAGCGTCAGGCAGAACTCGATGGCGCTGTCCGACAGGGCGGTGGCGGAGGCGACGGTGGCGGTAAACATTTCGCTGGCGGTTTTACACATCGTCGAAGGCATCGGCACCTCGATGACGCAGTCCGAGAGCGGCACCATCTGACAGGTCAACACTCGCCGCTGTGCGGCTTCCTGCTCTGACAGCGCTTCGTCCAGATAGTCATCGCCCAGCTGATACTCTCCTTGTTCACAGTGGCATTTACAGGTGCCGCATACGCCGTCCGAACAGTCCATCGGCAGGTTGATCTTTTGTCGGTAGGCGGCGTCGAGTACTTTTTCATTCGGGTTGCATTGAATAAAGCGGCTGACGCCGTCTTCAAAATTAAGGGCCACGGTAAAAGACATACCTCACCTCCTGCATTAAAGATGATAAATATCAATTACATGATTGATATAGTCATTATCCAGACGAATTTTCTTGCGCTTAATTTGCAGCGCCTCCCCGCTAAGATCTATCCACAGTCGGGTTGAGCCGAAATAGGTGTCCGTGTGGTTGTAGCGGTGATAGAAGGTGGCCCAGTGGTAGTTCACCTCGGCCTGTTCCGCGCCGGACGATAACAGCTCCACGTTGCTGATAAGATGCACCGTGCGCGGCTCCGGCATGCTACTGGCGGCTGAACGTTCGGTTTTTATGCGGTAAACGCGATCTTCCAGTCCTTCGCGATTGGCGTAATAAATCAGCGAAATCTCGCTATGAGGGTCCGTCGTCTGGCGATCGTCGTCAGCCCAGGCCGGCATCCAATATTCGACCTGCGGATGGTAACAGGCCAGCCAGTCATCCCATTGCCGGTCATCCAGCAGGCGTGCTTCGCGGTACAGGAACTGTTCCACCCGCTGTTGCAGGTTAAATGTACTCATTGCGCCACCTCGTCGTTTCGTTGCTGGCGCTCCAGCTGGCGCAGCAGAATGTTTTGCCAATGATGATGCTGGCTGAGATACAGGGCCTCATCTTCCGGGCGCGGGCCGGTCATGTCAGGCACGATCCCCAGCGCTTTGGCATTGTCGTCAGCCTGGCCCTCCAGCCAGCGGGTAGCGCCGCGGCTCAGATCGCTCCAGGGCATGTTGCCGGCGTTGAACCCGAGCTGGCAGGCGCGGAATTCCTCCAGATCGTCCGGCGTACCCATGCCGCTGACGTTGAAGAAATCCTCATACTGGCGAATGCGCAAGGCTCGCTCGTCGGCGTTTTCGCCCTTCGGCGCAAAGCAGAATACGGTCACTTCGGTTTTATTGACGGCAATCGGGCGCACTACACGCAACTGGCTGGAAAGCTGGTCCATGATGTACAGATTGGGGTAAAGGCACAGGTTGCGGGTTTGGTTCACCATCAGGTCGGCACGGTGTGCGCCGAAGGCATCGTTCAAACGGGTGAAGTGCCGATAAATGGGGCGGGACTCCGGGTTCAGCACCCGGGTCCACAACAGCAGATGACCATTCTTGAAGCCATAGGCGCCGCCGTCGTTTTTTGATGACCAGCAGTTGGCGTCCATGGTTTGGATGCCGCTGGCGGCATCCCGATGCGCCATGGTGGAGACATAGTTCCAGTGCACCACGCTGACGTGGTAACCGTCCGCACCATTCTCCATCTGCAGTTTCCAGTTGCCGTCGAAGGTGTAGGAGGATGAGCCGCGCAGAACTTCCAGCCCGCTCTCAGCCTGATCGACGATGAGATCGAGGATCTGTCGCGTTTCACCCAGATACTCCTCCAGCGGTTGCACCTCATCGCTCAGGCTGCCGAACAGAAATCCGCGATAAGATTCAAAACGCGGCAGCTGTTTCAAATCGTGTGAGCCGTCCCGCTTGAAACAGGGAGGATAAGCGCCGGTTTTCTCGTCCTTGGCTTTCAGCAGGTGGCCGGCGTTATTGAAGGTCCAGCCGTGGAAGGGGCAGGTGAAGGTACTTTTATTGCCGGCCTTGCGGCTGGCCAACATCGCGCCACGGTGCGAGCAACTGTTGATCATGGCATGCAGCCGCATGTCTTTGTCGCGCGTGATCATCACCGGCTGACGCCCAATGGTGAGCGTGTAATAATCGCCTGAGTTGGCGATTTGGCTTTCATGCGCCAGATAAATCCAATTGCCTTCGAAAATGGCTTTCATTTCGAGTTCAAACAGCGCCTCATCGGTAAAAATACCGCGATTGCACTGATATATGCCATTTTCTTTATCAATAATTAAAGCGTGATTTATTTTTTCTTTCAGCTTAGATATTGTCGGATTCAATAATGAATGCATATTCATGGCCTCATAGAAAATGGATAGACGGGGCAGTGGGCAATCAATAACCGATTGCCCGTTATTAGCGTCGCTATTCTTTTGTGCGAAAAATATTAATCTTGCAGCGCGCGAGGGCGATTTATTCTGTTCTGCTCGATGCGGTCCGCCGCGGCATAAAGCGTAAAATCAAACTGCACTTCGGTATGCGGGCCGGGCAGATCGCGTTTTGCCGCCAGCGCCGGATCGGTGATTTTCACCGGGTTGGCGATCAGCTCATCGCGGGTAGCGAAAGCGAAGTCATCCCACAGATAACGGTCGCCATTGAGATTGATTTGCGTCGTCAGGTGTTTATGCGCCGGTGCGGAGACGAAGAAATGAATATGCGCCGGACGGTTGCCGTGGCGCCCCAGTCGATTAAGCAAAGCCTGAGTGGGCCCATCGGGCGGGCAGCCGTAGCCCGACGGCACGATGCTGCGCGCCGCGTAGCGGCCATCGGCGTCGGTGGTTATCCGCCGGCGCAGGTTGAAGCCGCTCTGCGATTTATCGAAGAAAGAGTAGTTGCCCAACGTGTTGGCGTGCCAAATATCGACCACCGCCCCCGCCAGCGGCTTGCCGTCGGCACCTTTGACCTGTCCGTGCAGCCACATCACCTCGCCGTCGTCGTCGCCGTCGTCCATCCGCGCGAAGCCGGCGCTCAGTGGCGCATTGGCCACATACAGCGGCCCCTCGATGGTGCGTGGCGTACCGCCGCTCAGCCCTTGTTGACGTTCGCGCTCGTCGTCGCGCAGATCGAGGTAGTGTTCCAGTCCCAAGCCGGCGGCCAGGAGCGCCGCCTCTTGGTGTTCGCCCAAGACGTGCAGATAGTTGATCGCCTGCCAGAATTCCTCAGGGGAAATATCATAGCGATCGATGAGCTGACAAATATCGCCCAGCAGATGATGCATGATTTTTTTGAAACGCGGATCTCCGTTATCATTAGTAAAACCGCTGCTGATTTCCAGCAATTTGATAATGTCTTGACGTTGATTGAAGGATATAGACATTGCGAATTCCTCATTGCTTATAATGTAGGTTATACAGAGAACAGGAATTAACAGCTAACCTTGCGGGTTATTATCCCGGTATTTTATTTGTCATCGTCGCGGATCGATGACGGGTGTCGGCATAACGCCGTTACGCGGATTTTCATATAAGGGTAAAGCGGCAGGGCGAATAACAGCTCGTGCAGCTCGGCATTGCTTTCCACATCGAAAATGCTGACATTGGCGTAGCTACCGGCTACGCGCCAAAGATGTCGCCATTTTCCGCTCGCCTGCAGGGTTTGCGAATATGCTTTTTCGCGCGTTTTTATTTCGTCGGCGAGCGCTTTAGGCATATCGAGCGGTAATTTCACGACCATTTCAACTTTGAATAGCATGGCGTAGTCCCTCGTAGTTATTTGCGTCGATAAAAGCGCAGTTTGTCTTCATCGATATCGACCCCCAGGCCCGGGCCTGACGGCAGACTGACGTGACCGTTGGCGAAACGCAGCGGCGTGGTGACCACGTCGTCTTTCAGCAACAGCGGGCCGAACATCTCGCTGCCCCAGTCCAGCTTCAGCGTCGACCAGGCGTGCAGCGAGGCGACGGTGCCCAGCGTGCCTTCCAGCATGGTGCCGCCATAGACGCCGACTCCGGCGGCCTGTGCGACCTGCGCCAGTTTCAGCGCCTGCGCCGGGCCGCCGGCCTTGGCTATCTTCAGCGCGTAGGCGCCGGTAAAGCCGCCCGCAGCCAATGCATAACCGTCGTGAGCGTCGGCCACCGCTTCGTCGGCCAGGATCGGCAGAGTGAAGCGCTGACTGAGCCGGATTAACGCCGTGCGATCCCATTGCGGCACCGGCTGTTCGACCAGATCGATGCCGATCTGCTGCAGCGCCGCCATTCCGCGTACGGCGGTGGCGGCATCCCAGGCCTGGTTAACATCGACGCGAATGCTGATCTCCGGCCCCAGCGCTTGCTTGATAGCCTGGGTGTGGCGCAGATCTTCCTCCAGCGGCCGGGCGCCGATCTTCAACTTGAAGGCGCGATGACGGTCTTCCGCCAACAGGCGTTGCCCTTCGATGATGTCTTGCTGCGTATCGCCGCTGGCCAACGTCCACAGCACCGGCAGGGTGTTGCTGAGCGCGCCGCCGAGTAGGGTGCTGACCGGCAGGCCGAGGCGTTTGCCCTGGGCATCGAGAAAGGCGGTTTCCAGCGCCGACTTGGCAAAGGTATTGCCCTGGACCTGGCCATTCATCAACGCAACCAACGGCGCCAGACCGCTGAAGCTTTTGCCGCTCAGCAGCGGCGCGAGGTAGCCGTCGATCGCCGACTTGATCCCCTCCGGGCTTTGCGGGCCGTAGCTCAGCCCGCCGATGGTGGTGGCTTCCCCCCAGCCGATCAGGCCGTCGGCGCAGGTCATGCGCACCAGCGTCAGCGTTTGGCAGCCCATCGTGGCCATCGACAATTTGTGTGGCCGAATAGTGGGAATATCCACCAGCCAGCTGTCGATGCGTTCAATGCGAAGTTCCATGCTTCATTCCTTTTCAGTAAGAAACTCGACAACGCAGCGGTTGAAGAGATCCGGACAGGCGATGTTGGAAATATGCGATGTCGGCAACCGCCGCAGATCGGCGAGTGGCGCATTGGCGACTAAAAACTCGGCGTCCGCCACCGTCGTGACCGGATCTTGCTCACCGGCAATCACCCGCATCGGCCGCGTCATCAAGGCAATCTCGGCGCGCAGGTCGGCCCGCGCCAGTGCCTCGCAGCAGGCGGCGTATCCCTGTGGATTACCGGCCGCCAGCGCTGCCACCAGCGCCGCCACCTGCTCGGGGTGGCGCTGCGCGAATGCCGCGCAGAACCAGCGCGCGGGGGAGGCGGCGGCGATCGGCGCCAACCCGTGTTCCCGTACCTGCTGCGCGCGTTGTCGCCAGCCTTCAGCGTCGCCAATGCGGGCGGCGGTATTGGCGACCACTAGCCGGCCGATGCGCTCGGGGTGATAACGACTGAGCCAGAGCCCGGTCAATCCGCCCATCGAAATGCCGCAAAAATGGGCGTTCGGCGCATCCAAATGGTCGAGCAAGGTGATGACGTCTTCAGCCAACTGCTGCAGTTGCAGTGGCGCTTTCGCCAACGGGGTGGCTCCGTGGCCGCGCTGGTTGTAACGCAATAGGCGAAAGCGTTCGGTCAGCGCCGCCAACTGCGGTTGCCACATCTCGAAAGTGGTGCCCAGCGAGTTGGACAGCACCAGCAGCGGTGCGTCGGCCGGGCCGTCGAGACGATATTCAATATCCATGATTGACCTCATACCCGTTCGATAATCAGCGCAATGCCCTGACCGACGCCGATGCACATGGTGCACAGCCCGTAGCGCCCGCGCGTTTTTCGCAGTTGCCAGGCGGCGTTCATCACCAGCCGGCCACCGGAGGCGCCCAAAGGATGGCCGAGCGCAATCGCGCCGCCGTTCGGGTTCACCTGCGGCGCATCGTCGCGCAGTCCCAGCTCGCGGGTCACCGCCAGCGCTTGCGCGGCGAAGGCTTCGTTCAGTTCGATCACGTCCATCTGTTCGAGGGTCAGGCCGGCAATATGCAACACTTTGCGCACCGCCGCCGCCGGGGCAAACCCCATGATCGCCGGTTCGATGCCGGTGACGGCGCTGGCAACGATGCGTGCCATTGGCCGCAGGCCATGGCGAGCCACGCTGCGCTCGCCGGCCAGCAGCAGCGCGCAGGCGCCGTCGTTCAGGCCGGATGCGTTGCCGGCCGTAATGCTGCCCTGCGGGGCGACCACCGGCCTGAGTTTTTCCAGTGCGGCTAAGGTGGTGGCGCGCGGATGTTCGTCCTGGTTGAAGGTCAGCGGCTCGCCTTTCTTCTGCGGGATAAGCACTTCGATCAGTTGGTCGCTGTAAAAGCCGCTTTCCTGCGCGGCGGCGGTGCGTTGCTGGCTGCGCAGGGCGAAGGCGTCCTGATCGCGACGGCTGATACCGAATTGCGATGCCACGTTTTCGGCGGTCTGCGGCATCGTGTCCACGCCGTACAGCGCCTGCATCTGTGGGTTGATAAAACGCCAGCCCATGGTGGTGTCTTCAATCTTCATCGTGCGGCTGAAGGCGCTTTCCGCCTTGCCCATCACATAAGGCGCCCGCGACATGCTTTCCACGCCGCCGGCGATCATCAGCTCGCTCTCGCCGGTTCTGATGGCGCGCGCCGCAGCTGCTACCGCATCCAGGCTGGATCCGCACAGGCGATTGATGGTGCAGCCGGGCACCTGCACCGGCAGGCCGGCGAGCAGCAGCGCCATGCGCGCGACATTGCGGTTGTCTTCCCCCGCCTGATTGGCGCAGCCGAACAACACGTCGTCCACCTGGCTCCAGTCGAGCGTCGGATGGCGTGCCTGCAGCGCTTTCAACGGCAGAGCGGCCAAGTCGTCGGCGCGTATGCCGGCCAGGCTCCCATTGAGGCGACCGAAGGGCGTGCGGACGGCGTCACACAGATAAGCTGGATTCATGGCGCGGTTCCCCGTGTTGAAGGGTGAAAGTCAGTGCGACCGGGGTGACGTCCTGCAGTTGTTGCGGGGTCAGGCCGGCAAATATTTCACGCACCACCAGTCCCTGGGGAGTGACGTCCATCACCGCCAGATCGCTGTAGATGCGGTCGATGCAGCCGATGCCGGTTAACGGATAGCTGCATTGGCGGACGATTTTGCATTCACCCGTTTTGGTCAGGTGTTCGGTCATCACAAACACCTGACGTGCGCCGATCGCCAGATCCATCGCGCCGCCGACCGCCGGAATCGCCCCCGGTGCGCCAGTGCTCCAGTTCGCCAAATCGCCGCGTTCGGAGACCTGATAGGCGCCCAGCACGCAAATATCCAGATGGCCGCCGCGCATCATGGCGAAAGAGTCGCCGTGGTGGAAAAAGCAGCCGCCTTTCAGCAACGTAACCGGTTGTTTGCCGGCATTGATCAATTCCGGGTCCTCTTCGCCCGGCGTTGGCGCCGGGCCCATGCCGAGAATGCCGTTTTCGCTGTGCAGGAAGATCTCTTTATCGGCCGGCAGATAGTTGGCGATCTGGGTTGGAATGCCGATACCCAGATTGACGTAGGCGCCTTCGGGAATATCGCGCGCGATGCGCTCAGCCAGCTGTTGATGGGTCAGTTTGCTCATGATGCGCTCCTTAAGCCGAAAGCCGTGCTGCACGGGGAGAAGAGGGCACCAGGCGTTGTACGAAGATGCCGGGCGTGATGATGTTCTCCGGATCCAGTTCGCCCAACGGCACCATATGGTTGACTTCGACGATGGTGCAGTTGGCGGCCATCGCCATAATCGGCCCGAAGTTGCGTCCGGTTTTGTCATAGCGGAGGTTGCCCCAACGGTCGGCTTGTTCTGCCTTGATCAGCGCGAAGTCGGCCTTCAGCGGCAGTTCGAAAACATATCGGCGGCCGTCGATCTCGCGGGTTTCCTTCCCTTCCGCCAATTGGGTGCCATAGCCGGTTGGGGTATAGAAACCGCCGAGCCCGGCGCCGGCGGCCTGGATGCGCGCCGCCAGATTGCCTTGCGGAACCAGCTCCAGCTCCAACTCGCCACGGCGGTAGAGGTCGTCAAACACCCAAGAATCAGCCTGCCGCGGAAAAGAACACACTACTTTGCGCACACAGCCGGCTTTCAGCAGAGCCGCCAGACCAAAATCGCCGTTGCCGGCATTGTTGCTGATCAGCGTAAGCGCGCGTGGCCGGTGACGGATCAGAGCATCCAACAGTGCGTAGGGTTGCCCGGCCGGGCCGAATCCCCCAACCATAAGGGTGGCGCCATCCGGAATATCTGCGACGGCGGCGTCTGCGGACGCCATGCTTTTATCGATCATCAGTTCTCCTCAAGGCTCGGTTGGGACGTTGCGCCAACAAATAGCGGGTTTGAAATTAACCTAGAGGATGAAAAAAGCATCAGCAAGTGCGAATATCAGAACATTGTGCGATTATCGGTGCATTGAGGGTTTAGGTCTGCATTTTGTGATGCAGGCGGCTAAATTGGCATCGGATGCGATACGCAGGGCTTTGCTGCCGTATTGAGCGTGTAAATTGAGAGCAGATACTAATGGGAGGCCTGAATGAGTGAAGTTCCTGAATTTGGCACCGAAGAACTGCGTCGGCTGCAGGAGATCGGTGATTTAAGCAACGACCAGTACAAGGGCGATCCTAATTTTATGGCCTCGCTGGCCAGAGGGCTGGAGGTGTTACAGGCCTTCAAGCCACAGTATTCGCAGATGTCGGTGTCAGAGATCAGTCAACAAACCGGCATTCCGCGCGCAGCGGTGCGCCGTTGTTTGTATACCCTACGAGCGCTGGGATTCGTGCATTGTCCCGATGGGCGCCACTATCGCTTGCTGCCGCGTGTGCTAACTATCGGTCACGCTTATCTTTCCTCTTCCGAGCTGGCGAAGGCGGCGCAAAACTCGCTGGACTATCTCAGCAAATTGCTTAATGAATCCTGCTCGGTGGCGACGCTGGATGGCGATAACATTTTGTATATCGCCCGGGCCTCGGTTAAACGCATCATGACTATCGATCTGGGGCGCGGCAGCCGTCTGCCGGCCTATGCGACATCGATGGGGCTGGTGTTGCTTAGCGCGCTGGACGAGGGAGAGCTGGAGGATTATCTGTCGCGGGTCACTTTCGAACCGCTGACCGAGTTTACCGTCACCAGTGCGGAGCAGCTGCAGGAACAGTTAGCCAGAGTTCGCAGACAGGGGTATGCCATCAACGATCAACAGTTAGAGATCGGCCTGCGTTCCATTGCGGTGCCGATGCATTCACGTAAAGGCGGGGTTGTGGCGGCGATGAACGTTGGCGTCAATGCGTCGCAGATCTCGGCGGCGGAGCTGCGCGAACGAGTGCTGCCGCAGCTGCAGCGCACGGCGATGGAGCTGGCGCTGCTGCTGTAGGGCGAGCGGATTAATGCAGTTCGGCGCCGCTGCGGTCGGCCAGCGCTTCCAACAGCGGAGCGGAAGGCACGAAGAACAGAGTGCCGGTCACCGCGTGGCTGAAATCGAGCAGCCGATCGTAGTTGCCGGCCGGGCGGCCGATGAACATGTTTTCCAGCATCTGCTCGATCGGCTGCGGAGAGCGCGCGTAGCCGATAAAGTAGGTGCCGAATTCGCGCAGGCCGGGGCGGCCGAACGGCATGTTATCGCGCAGAATTTTCACCTCGTTGCCTTGCTCGTCGGTGATGGTGGTCAGCGAACTGTGCGACGACGACGGTTTGACCGCTTCATCCAGCTCGATGTTGGACTGCTTATGGCGGCCGATGATCTTCTCCTGCGTTTCCACGCTGAGCGAGTTCCAGCCCTGCATGTCGTGCAGGTATTTCTGCACCAGCACATAGCTGCCGCCGCTGAACGCCGCGTCTTCGTCGCCGATCACCGTGTAGTCGAAGGCCTCGTGCCCCTCCGGGTTTTCCGTGCCGTCGACGAAGCCGATCATGGCGCGCTGATCGAAGTAACGGAAGCCGTGCACCTCCTCGATTACCGTTACGGCGTCGCCGAGCTTGCCGATCAGCTGAGAGGCCAGTTCAAAACACAGATCCATTTCATCGGCGCGGATATGCAGCAGAATGTCGCCGGGCGTGGCGACGGCGACGCGTTCCCCGCTGCCGATCGGGCTGAATGGATGCAGCTGGCGAGGGCGCGGCGCGCCGAACAGCGTATCCCAGGCCTCGGAGCCGAAGCCGCAGACGCAGGTGAGGTTACCCGCCGGCGCGCGTTTGCCGACCGAACGCACCACGGCGGCGATGTCGCCGCACCAGGCGCGCACCGCCGCCAGATGGGCGGGAACGGGCGACAGGGTGGCGACGATAAAGATGGCATGGCGCGTCACCGGCGTGAATACGGCTTGCGGCAGGGGGGTATTTGCATTCATTGCATTCGGCTCCAGTGTGTTCGGGTGAAATAGCTCAGATCAAATTAAAGTGCTCGTCGGGTTTCATCGGCGGTGGCAGCGGGCTTTGGTCATTCATTTCCAGCAGGTTGCGCTCAATGGTGTTGCAAATGGCGTTTAACGGCAGATGGTTGGCCGACACGCCGAACGGATCCTCCAGCTCTTCGGCCAGTGAGTCCCAGGATAAGAAGGTATAGGAAATGAACACCGAAACAAACGGTGTCATGTAATGCAGATCGGTCACCAGGGCAAAAGGCAACAGGCTGCAGAACAGGTAAACGGTGCGCTGCAGGATCAGGGTATAGGCGAACGGCACCGGCGTGCTGGCGAGCCGTTCGCAGCCGCCGAGGGCGTGGGACAGCTCGCTCAGCTTGTTGTCGAGCAGCTCGAAAGTGATGTCGCTCAATAGCCCCCGTCGGCGCAGCTTGCCGATCTCCTGGCCCAGCATCAGCAGGATGCGGTTGGTCGGCATCGGGCTGGCGATCACTTCGGCCAGCTCTTTGCTGCTGAGATTGTGGTACAGATCGGCGGTCGGATCGGTGGCGCGCAGCTGATGCTTCAGGCTCCAGCTGAAGGCGATCAGCAGCTTGGCGACCTTTTGCTGCACCGCCGGTTCGTCCGGCAGCAGGCTTTTGATCTGGCGCAGCAGGGATCGCTCGGTAATCAGCAGCGAGCCCCACAGGTTGCGCGCCTCGACAAAGCGGCTGTAGCCGGCATTATTGCGAAAGCCGAGAAAAATCGCGATGGCGATGCCCAGCAGGCTGAACGGCGCGATAGTCAAATGCACGCCGAGCTGTTCGTACCATTGGTAGCTGATCACCGCCACTATCGACATCAGCACGTTCAGCGACAGGCGAAAGGTGATCTTTGACAGCACGGAACCGTGCCAGGCGAACAGGCGAAAAAACCAGTTCTGGTGCGGGCGGATTATCATAACGTGGGCGCTTCCTGGTGTCCTGCTATTGAGAATAGTCGATTCTTATCCGGCGGCGTTAGGCCGCCGTTGTCGATTGCCAGAGCCGCTGCGGGTGCGTATAGACGGTGGCGCGCCCCGGCTTGCTGAAGCCCACCAGCGTGAGGTTGCTGCGCTCGGCCACCTCCACCGCCAGGCGGGTGGCGGCGGAAACGGCGAACAGGATCTCGACGCCGCACATGGCGGATTTTTGCACCATTTCATAGCTGGCGCGGCTCGACACCAGCGCCGCCCCTTGCAACCACGCCTGTTGGCTGCGATAACCCAGCAGTTTGTCGAGTGCCACATGGCGGCCAACGTCTTCACATCCGCCGCTGAGCGCGCCGTCCGGTTGGATCCAGGCCGCCGCATGGGTGCAGCCGGTCAGTTTTCCCACCGTTTGCACTTCCTGCAGCTGCGCCAACGCCCGATCGAGCAGCGCCAAATCGAAACGCTGCGTGAAAGGCAGCGGCGCGATGGGTTGAGCAACCTCCTGCAGCTGCTCGACCCCGCAGACGCCGCAGCCGGTGCGGCCGGCCAGGCTGCGGCGCTTCTCTTTCAGCTGCATAAAGCGGCGGCTCGAGAGCTCCACATGCACTTCAATGCCATTGCAGGACGGTTGCTGGCGGATGTCGTAGATATCGTCGGGGGAGGCGATGATGCCTTCGGACAGCGAAAAACCGATGGCGAAGGCCGCCAGGTCTTTCGGCGTCGCCATCATCACCACGTGGGAAATGCCGTTGTATACCAGGGCAACCGGCACTTCTTCCGCCAGCCAATCCTGCTGCGCCTGAGCCAGATCGTTGCGCTGCCAGACCGCATGGCGAGACAGGCAGGCCGAGTCTGCATCGCCGGGTTCGTCGAGAATCAAATGCTTGTTCATGATGGTTTCGCGGCGCCGGCGGATACAGCGCCGGCGTCAGATAGAGTCTGATGAGTGATAGCCGATTTTATCATAGATGGCGTGCTTGAACAGGGCGAAACGGGGCGTCTTTGCCACCGCCTTACGGCGCGGCGCGCCACTGCCCGAGATAGCTCGTGACCGCCCGCGTCGCCTCGCGGCAAATGGCCGGCGAAACGGTGCCTTCCCGCGCATAGCCGTATTTCATGCAGGCGAACGCCAATTCTATGGCGATCAAGACGACGTCGGGATCTGACGGCAGCGCATCAAGTTCGGGCAGCTCGCGCACTTTGGCGCGGAACATCTCGCCGATCGTCAGGTTCTTGGCGGCGTGCGCCTCTTGCTCCGGTTCGGTGAACGCGCCGCGTAGCAGCAAGACGCTCGCCGCCGGATGCGCGTTGTAGTAGCGTGCGGTGGCCGCCACGGCGGCATCCACCCAATCGTGCAGGGTGTCGGCGCTCTCGAGCTCCGCTTCACGCAGCGCCTGCGCCAGTTGCGCCATATGGCTCTGAGCCAGGTGTGAAAACAACGCGTATTTGTCCGGGAAGAACGGGTAGATCGCGGCGCGCGGCACATCGGCCGCTTCCGCCAGAGCGGGAATGGAGGTTTTTTCCGGCCCGAGGGTGGCGAGCATCTGTTCGGCGGCGCTCAGCACTTTGGCCATGCGCGCCGCCGCGCGTTCCTGAATCGGCACGCGCACATTTTTTTTTGCTTGCGGCATCGCTTTTTCCGACATAAGTTGTATTTTAATGATCCGACATTTGTTGGATTATACTGAAATTGAACCCGTCAACCAAGCGCCATAACGCCAGAGGTTTCGTATGGAGAATTACGCCAATCAATCTCACTGGCAGGAGATTCAACGATTCCTGCCGGAAAATTTTCGGCTGCGGCCGGGGGAAGAACCGACCGAGGTGTGGTGGCCCTGGCGGCAGCACCGTATTCATCTGGACTGCTATCGCCGCCCGGAGGCGCCGGTGAAAGTGATCCTGTTCCATGGGGTGGGCACCAACGGCCGACAGATGTCGACCATCCTGGGAGCGCCGCTGGCGCGCCGGGGGATAGAGACGATCGCCGTCGACATGCCGGGGTACGGAATGACGCAGATGGGCGGCCAACGGCGGCGCGTGCGTTACGACGACTGGGTGCAGATCGGCAGCGATCTGATCGACGCGGAACGGGCGAAGGATGCGCGGCCGATTGTGCTGTACGGCCTGAGCGCCGGCGGGATGGAGACTTACCACGTGGCGGCGTTGAACCGGCAGGTGAAAGGCATTGTCGGCATGACGTTTCTCGATCAGCGTGAACAGCAGGTGCGCGACGAGACGGCATTGAATCTGTTGATGAGTCGCCTGGGCATTCCGTTGGCGCGACTGACGGCCGCCACGCCGCTGGCGGGTATGGCGATGCCGATGGCGCTGGCGAGCAAGATGCATGCGCTGGTCAATGACAAGGCGGCGCTCAAGGCGTGCCTGGCGGACAACACCTCGGCGGGAGCCTGGGTGACGATGCGGTTTTTGGCCTCGTACGCGGAGTATGCACCCGCCATTGAACCGGAAGCGTTCGACGTTTGCCCGGTTCTGTTGACGCAACCGGCGCAGGATCGCTGGACGCCGTTGCACCTGAGTGAACTGTTTCTGCGGCGCATTCGGCGGGTGCCGGTGACCACCGTGATGCTCGAGAACGCCGGGCATTATCCCCTCGAGCAGCCGGGCCTCGATCAGATGGTTGAAGCGGTGCATCGTTTTTGCCTGGCCGCGGCGGAGCGGTGAGGCGACGGCGCATGTTCTGAAGACGCCACTGCAGCTCAGCATGTTATCCACAGTTTTAGTGGATAACGTGTGTGCAAGGCAGAGTGAAACCGTTAGCAGGCGTAAAAAAAAATCGCTCAGAAAATTATTATATTACGCGTCAAACTGTGTTCTGACGGGGGATAGGGGGGTTCACGCGTTCGCGTTTTGTTTATGCTTTACTGTATAAATATACAGCTTGGTTATGAATATGCTGAGCACTTCAAGGTTGTATGCTTTTTCACCAGGTGAGCCCCTGACGTTACCGCTGTTTGCCGATCGTGTGGCCTGCGGTTTTCCTTCACCGGCGCAGGACTATGTCGAGAGCCGGCTGGATATCGGCAAGCTGCTGGTGCGCCATCCTAATGCCACTTATTTCGTGCGCGCCAGCGGTGAGATGGAGCGAGCAGGATGGATCAGGCACTACCGACAGATTAAGAAACTGAGCATCCGAGAAACAGCAGACGCGACAGGCTGCAGTACTTCCCAAGTTTGTCGCATTCAGGCCTTCTATAAAGAAGTTGAGACTGATTAAAAAGCAGCCTTAATGTACAATAATTTTCTATATCCAAACTGACCCCATGAACAATCAATGAGTGAGAGGTGAAAGATGATTTCATACAAAAAAACCATACCTGCTCTTGTCATATTCGCTTTATCTAATGCTGTGGCATATGCGAATGATTTCGACAAATCAAATGAAGCGATGGCAATTTCAGCAATAGGTTTTTCTGGCTCAAATGCTCGTGTTGCACATGATGTTTGTGGGGCAACCAATGAGAAAATTGATAAATATAAAAAACAAATAAAAGACTCATTAACTAGAACATTAAAGTATGAACAGTCAGGATTCGATACGCATTGGGATAATGGTTGGAAAAATGCTGATTTTTTGGTTAAGTCATTAAGTAATGATGAAGCCTATAAAAAAGAATATTGCCAAGAGGTTTTAGATGGAATTAATAATCCTGAAATGAATTAAGGATTATTCCTTATTCGGGGTTCTACGCCGGAACCCCAGATTTTTCCGTCCGCTAAAATTATCCCCGGTTGAGCAGCTTTATACCGTCAGCTCGCAGTGGACCATCAGGGGAAATGTGGCGGTACAGCGTTTGTCGGGTGATCCCAAGCTCCTGGCATAACGTACTGACTTTCGTCTCTGGCCGTCCCATTGATGCCATTGCCAGTCGCAATTTTATTGGCGTCATTTTGTAAGGCCGTCCGCCGTTCCTCCCGTGGGATCTTGCTGAGGCAAGGCCTGCTGCTGTTCTTTGCGGCGCTGTACGCAGCAGAGACCGACGGCCGCGCGTCCGGTATCGCCCGCCGTCGGCGCCGTTCGCAATGACAATCCCTCACTCATCCTGCCCATCGATACGCCAACGGTCTGAGTGCCGAATTATCCACAGTTTTGGTGGGTATCATGTGTGCAAACACACGTGAAGAACGCCAAAATCTGCAGGAAAAATCACTCAGAAAATTATTATATTACGCGGCAAAGCGCGATCCGCAGGGGAATTTGGGGTTGCGCGCGTTCGCGTTTTGTTTATGCTTTACTGTATAAATATACAGTTTGGTTATGATTATGCTGAGCAATTCAAGGTTGTATGCTTTTTCACCAGGTGAGTCTCTGACGTTACCGCTGTTTGCCGATCGCGTGGCCTGCGGCTTTCCTTCCCCGGCGCAGGACTATGTCGAGAGCCGGCTGGATATCGGCAAGCTGCTGGTGCGGCATCCCAACGCCACCTACTTCGTGCGCGCCAGCGGCGAGTCGATGATCGACGGCAATATTCAGGACGGCGATCTGCTGATCGTCGACAGTGCCCTGACGCCGGAACACGGCAATATTGTGATCGCCGCCGTGGACGGTGAATTCACCGTCAAAAAACTGCAGCGCTACCCCGACGTGCGGCTGTTGCCGATGAACCCCGCCTATGCGCCAATCGTGTTCAACGACGAGGCGCAGCTGGAGATCTTCGGCGTGGTGACCTTTATCGTCTACGCGGCGCTGTAACCATGTTTGCCCTGGTAGACGTCAACAGCTTCTACGCCTCCTGCGAAACCATCTTTCGGCCCGATCTGCGGGGGCGGCCGGTGATCGTGCTGTCCAACAACGACGGCTGTGTGATCGCCCGCAGCGCCGAGGCGAAGGCGTTGGGCGTGCCGATGGGCGCGCCTTATTTCAAGATCAAAGAGGAGATGCGCCGCCGCAACGTCGCGGTGTTCTCCTCCAACTACGCGCTGTACGCCGATATGTCCCGCCGGGTGATGGACACGCTGGAGGAGATGGCGCCGGCGGTGGAGATTTATTCGCTGGACGAAGCCTTTCTGCGGCTGGACGGCGTGGCGCACTGCGAGGCGCTGGAACCGTTCGGTCATCGGGTGCGCGATCGCATCCGGCGCGAGCTGCATTTGACGGTCGGGGTCGGCATTGCACCGAGTAAAACGCTGGCCAAGTTGGCTAACTTTGCCTCCAAGAAATGGCGGGGGACCGGCGGCGTGGTGGACTTGTCCGATCCGGCGCGCCAGCGCAAGCTGCTGGCGTTAATCCCGGTGGAGGAGGTGTGGGGCGTGGGCCGCCGCCTGACCCGTCAGCTGCAGGCGATGGGCATTCACACCGCGCTGCAGCTGGCGGACTGCGATACCCGGCTGGCGCGTAAAACCTTCAGCGTGGTGCTGGAGCGCACGATACGAGAGCTGCGCGGCGAGTCATGCCTGCAATGGGAAGATGAAGCGGCGGCCAAAGAGCAGATCATCTGTTCCCGTTCGTTCGGCCAGCGCCTGACGCATTACCCGCACATGCGCGAGGCGATCTGCAGCTACGCCGAACGCGCCGCCGAGAAGCTGCGGCAGGAAAAGCGCTACTGTCGCAATGTGTCGGTGTTTATCAAAACCAGCCCGCATTCGGCGGGCGAAGGCTATTACAGCAATATGGGCACCGCCCGGCTGCAAACGCCGAGCAACGACAGCCGCGACATTATCGCCATGGCGGTGCGCGCGCTGGAGAGCATCTGGCAGGAAGGGCGACGCTACCTGAAGGGCGGCGTGGTGCTGGGGGATTTCAGCGCCGCCGCCATGGCGCAGATCGACCTGTTCGACGACTGCCCGCCGCGCCGCAACAGCGAGCGGCTGATGGCGACCCTCGATCGCCTGAATCAGGAAGGGCGCGGGCGCGTATGGTTCGCCGGGCAGGGGATCGTCAAACCGTGGCAAATGAAGCGCGAAATGCTGTCGCCGGCTTACACCACCCGGCTGGCGGATATCCCGCTGGTGCGGCTGGGGGAGCGGGAGCCGCGCGCCGCCGAGCCGAAGGAGGAAAAACGCCGCGGGTGACAGCCGGCGGCGTGGGTAGGCTATGCGTTACTTCACCGCTGCCGGGTCCGGCTTATCGGGGGTGATGCCATACAGCACCATGGCGCGGTTGACCTCGCTGCGGGCGATACGGCCTTCGTCAGCCAGCAGTTTCAACGCGGCGATCGCGATGAAATGGCGGTTGACCTCGAAGAACTCACGTAGCGCCTCGCGGGTGTCCGAGCGGCCAAAGCCGTCGGTGCCCAAGGTGATAAAGGCGCGGTCCGGCAAGAACGGTTTGATCTGATCGCCGACGATCTTCATATAGTCCGTCGCCACCACCACCGGGCCAGGATGCGCCGCCAGCAGACTCTGTATATAAGGGACTTTCGGCGGGTCTTCCGGGTGCAGCAGGTTCCAGCGTTCGGCCGCCATGCCGTTACGGCGCAGTTCGCTCAGGCTGGTGGCACTCCAGATATCGCTGGCGACGCCAAAGTCCTCGGCCAACAGCGCCGCCGCCGCCAGCGCCTCGCGCATGATGGCGCCGCTGGCGACCAGCTGAGCGCGCGGGCTCTCTTGGTTTGCCGTTTCGTTCTGTTTGAGCAAATAGGCGCCCTGGATAATCCCGTCCTCCACGCCCGCCGGCATCGGCGGCTGCGGGTATCCTTCGTTGAGCAAGGTGATGTAGTAGTAAATATCCTCTTGTTCAACGAACATCCTGCGCATGCCGCTCTGAACGATCACTGCGAGTTCATAGGCATAGGTCGGATCGTAGGAGACGCAGCTGGGAATGACGGAAGACAGCACGTGGCTGTGGCCGTCGTCATGCTGCAAGCCTTCGCCCATCAGAGTGGTTCTGCCGGAGGTGGCGCCGAGCAGGAAGCCCTTGGTGCGCGCGTCTGCCGCTGCCCAGGCGAGATCGCCCACCCGCTGCAGCCCGAACATGGAGTAGAAGATATAGAACGGGATTGTCGCGACATCGTGGTTGCTGTAGGCGGTGCCGGCGGCGATCCAGGTCGATATCGCGCCGGATTCGTTGATGCCTTCCTGCAAAATCTGGCCGTCTTTGGCCTCTTTGTAGTAGCTGAGCTGCCCGGCGTCTTGCGGGGTATACAGCTGGCCGAGCCAGGAATGGATGCCAATCTGGCGGAACAGGCCTTCCATGCCGAACGTGCGCGATTCGTCCGGCACGATGGGCACAATCAGTTTGCCGATGTTGGCGTCTTTGAGCAGCGTGCCGAGGATATTGACGAAAGCCATGGTGGTCGACATGTTGCGTTCGCCGCTGCCC
Organism: Serratia sp. Z4; assembly: GCF_009900725.1. Lineage (NCBI taxonomy): Bacteria > Pseudomonadati > Pseudomonadota > Gammaproteobacteria > Enterobacterales > Yersiniaceae > Serratia > Serratia sp. Z4. The sequence goes on along the minus strand of NZ_JAAABD010000002.1, from coordinate 668,900 downwards.
TTCAGCAGGCCGTCGAAGCGCGATAGTTCCGGTATCGCCAGCGGAGCGGATTGGCCGAAGCGGGCAGGGATGTAGCCGCCCAGCGCAGTGCGCGTCGCGGTGATGTACTTCGCCGCCGCGCTGTCGGGTTCAGGCTTCAGGTAAGGGATCTCTGCCAGTTGGGCGTCGGAGATTGTCAGCCCTAAACGGTCGCGGAAGGCTTTCACCGCATCCTGGCTCATTTTTTTCAGCTGGTGGTTGATGTTCTGCCCTTCACCGGCTTCCCCCATGCCAAACCCTTTGACGGTTTTGGCCAGCACCACCGTCGGTCTGCCCGTGGTATGCACCGCCTGATGGTAGGCGGCGTACACCTTTTGCGGATCGTGGCCGCCGCGGTGCAGCGCCCAGATCTCATCGTCGCTCAGGTCGGCGACCAGCTCGAGCAATTCCGGGTACTTGCCGAAGAAATGCTCCCGCACATAGGCGCCGCTTTGCGATTTGAAGGTCTGGTAATCGCCGTCGACGCACTCCATCATCCGCTGCATCAGCAGTCCGGAGCGGTCTTTTTGCAGCAGTTTGTCCCAGCCGCTGCCCCAGATCACCTTGATCACCTGCCAGCCGGCGGCTTTGAAGGTGCCCTCCAGTTCCTGAATGATCTTGCCGTTGCCGCGCACGGGGCCATCCAGCCGCTGCAGGTTACAGTTCACGACGAAGATCAGGTTATCGAGTTTTTCTCGCCCGCCCAGCGCAATCGCCGCCAGCGATTCCGGTTGATCCATCTCGCCGTCGCCGAGGAACGCCCACACCTTTCTTCCCTGGTGAGGTTTCAGCTCGCGGTATTCCAGATAACGCATGTAGCGCGCCTGGTAGGCGGCGGTCAGCGGCCCCAGCCCCATCGAAACGGTGGGATATTGCCAGAAATCCGGCATCAGCCGCGGGTGCGGGTAGGAGGAGAGGCCACGGCGCGCGGATTCGCGACGAAAGTTGTCGAGCAGCTCCTCGTCGATGCGGCCTTCGAGATAGGCACGGCCATAAATACCGGGGGCGGAGTGGCCCTGGATATACACCATGTCGCCGGCGAAATCATCGGTGCGCCCACGGAAGAAGTGCGTGAATCCCACATCGTAAAGCACTGCGGCCGATTGGTAGGTGGCGATATGCCCGCCAACGTTGGAATGTTTGCCGGCGCGCAGCACCATCGCCATGGCGTTCCAGCGAATAAACGCATTGATGCGCGCTTCAGCGGCCAGATCGCCGGGATACGTCGGTTGCTTATAAGCCGGAATGGTGTTCACGTAGGGCGTGGTGACCAGGCTGAAGAAATCGCCGTGTTTTCGCTGATCGGCTTCGGCCATTCTTTCCAACAGAAAATGCGCGCGCTCACGGCCATCGATATCGGTGACGCCTTCAAATGCCTCAAGCCATTCAGCCGTCTCTTGCGGGTCAAGATCTGCTTTAACCACGGGTTGGTTCATAAAAGCTCCAAATGTACTTACCTGATAAGGCGCTGAGCGATACAGGGGTTTATTGAATTGCAAGTGCAAGAGTTGCAAATGCAATAATGGCGAAAGCCACTCTATCCCTTTACAATTGCAATTGCAACTCACCGCTTTTGACGAGAAAAATGACATGACAGATAAACAACCCGACCTGTGGTTCTCCTTTGTGCGCGCGCATCGGGCGATGATCAGAAAGATAGAGGCGAAGTTGTCGGAGGCGGGGCTGCCGGTTTACGCCTGGTATGACGTGTTATGGGGATTGGAAAGCGGGGAAAACGGCACACGCCGCATGCATGAGCTGGCGGACGTGTTGGTGATTGAGCGTTACAACCTGACCCGCCTGATGGATCGCCTGGAAAAAGAGCGGCTGGTCACGCGTTTTCGATCGGATGACGATCGCCGGGCCTCCTTCGCGACTATCACCGAGGAAGGCAAGGCCCTGCGGAAAAAGATGTGGGAGATCTACCGCACGGTGGTCAACACCCATTTTCTCAACCAGTTCAGCGAAGAAGAGATCGCACGCTTCTCCGACGCGTTGGACAACGCGATGCAGCTGGCCAGAGAGTGATCAGGCATCGGGTGTGATGTGCAGAACGCGCAGCGCATCGGCGATCAGCGCCGAAGGGATTTTCTGCTCGTCGGCCAGCAGTTTGAGGGCGCAGAGCGCAATCCATTCCGCCTGCGGGTAGTGGATTTCGCCGCGCACCCGTGAATCTGAGCCCACCGCGGCAAAGCGTGCGGGAATGAATCGCTTGAGCTGATTGGCAATCAGGTGCGAATAGTCGGTGACGGCGACGACGGGGGCATTCCCGGCACCCAGGCACGTTTTCAGATGGCATTTGCCGCCGCTGTCCTGGCGCTGCATGTCGGCGAGTTCGGCGTCCTGCGCCAACCGCGTGTAGCTGGGGCAGCTCCAGATTTCAGACGCAATCCCCCAGTTTTTCAATACCTCGGCCGCCTGCTGAACGCGGGCGAGCGCACGGCCGGCGCCGCACAGACGAACCTGCAACGGTGAGTCTGCCGCGGTGGCGACGCGATACATTCCCCTGAACGCCTGTTCTGCGACAAACGGCTCCCCTGAAGAGAGGGGGCCATTGTCTGCGTTGGTCGCGAGATACACCATCTTTCTCGTTCCCTCCAGATAGAGCGCGCGCAGGGCGTGATGGAGTATCGCGCCGGTTTCTCTGGCATTGGCCGGATCGAAAGGCAACCAGCCCGGCATGGCCGTGAGCTGAAGCGGGAACCAGGCCTGAACGCCTTTCGGCAAATCGGCACTGCCGGTATCTGCATCGCTGATGAAAATCCCCTTGCGATTGGTTTCCGGCTCAAGCCCGCGGAGCATGTCCACCGAGGGCGTGTTGACGAAGTAAAACAGCGGCTTCTCATAACGCTCTGATTGATGGCCAAACCAGAGCGGCCAGGCGGTGGCGTAGCGGGAAATCGGCGGCTCGGCGCGCCTTCTGCCGTCGATAAGCCAGATGTCGCCGCTGGCGTTGAGTTCGCCCAGAGTTTGTGCCGTCCAGGCGCTGGCAGAAGGGCGCGAAGCGCCGGCTTTTTGGCTGGCGGAGGTCATCTTGCGGATACAGGCTTCGGCCAGGGTTTGGGTTCTGGCCGAGGCGGCGGGCAGTGTTATACGTTGAGGCGACATGCGGAGCATTCTCTTTAAGTTGCAAGTGCGATGATTGTAATTGCAATTCATGGTGTGTGCCAATGACTTCTGAACAGGTCGCAGCCATCCAGGTGTGTCCCGCGGCGATATATTCAGGTTCTGCAGACGCGATCCTATTTGTTTCACCGACCAGACAGCCGCCATCCGTTGTCCTTATTTCTGCAGTTTTTTATAAATGACGGGCAGCTAAAAACGGTTTGCCGATAGGGATAATGCGCGTGTCAATCCGCGTTAAACGAGAATATCGGCATCTTAAAAATAAAACGAAATAAGGATGAAAGCATATGCCTGGATTTAATTATGGCGGTAAAGGAGATGGGACTAACTGGAGTTCTGAACGCGGTACGGGCCCTGAGCCGGGGGGCGGCGATAAAGGCCATTCCGGCGATCGCGATCGCGGCGGCGCCGGCGTTGGCAACAGCCCGGAACAGCAACAGATAGCGGCGATCCAAAACGATCCGGCGCTGCGCATGAAGCTGGAGGCGGTGATTAAGGCGGCGCGCAGAATTAACCCGGATGCGAAATTGCATATTGAAAGCGTCAGCCCATCCGGCACGCTGAGCCTTTCCGCCACCGGTTTGACGGCCGAGCAGGCGAAGCACATTGGCCTGGGGGGGCTGGTGATGGGGGTCAACGCCAAGGGGGTGACAGTGGCGCTCGGGGATATCGAAACCGGCCATGCGCGCAAGCCCTCAACTCCTGGCAAAGGCGGCAACAATGGCCTGAATGCCGGGCAGATCGGCGCCTCTTCGTTAGGCAGTTTCGTGACAGACTCGCATCGCGATCGGCCCGTCAGCGGCTGGCATGGCAACGGCAAAACCGGCGAATTCTCGACGACCCGCACGACCGGGAGTTACTACGGTTTTCATCATTTGAAGGTGGAAAAGCAAGACGGAGTGGCGACCTACAACCTCTACTATAAGGCCAATAAGAACCGGCCCGCGTTTATCGCCGTGGTGAGAGGGGATAACCTGAATGCCATGGAGGTGAAATATGCCAACGGCAAACCGGTAAAATCGCCCGGCTCGGTAAAAACGATCGTTAAGGAATTCGTCGAATATCAAAATGCGGAATTAAAAGCCATCAAGGATGGCGTCAGCCTGGCCGCAGGTATCAATAAAGATATCGCGGAAAAGATCGGCGCGAAATACGCCAAACTCGCCAAGGATTTGGAGGCGGGAATACAAGGAAAATATATCCGCAACGTGCAAGATGCGGAGAAAACCTACGAGCAATTGACGAAGGGCCTGAACAAAAAGCTTAAGGCGCAGGACAAAGCGGCGATTGTCACCTGGCTGAAAATGATCGATGCGGAACAGTATGCCCGCAATGCGCGGGTATTAGGCAAGGTCTTCACCGGGGTGGATTGGGCGATCAAAGGCGCGGATCTGGTAAACGCCGCGATTGAAGGTTTCTCAACCGGCAACTGGAAAGCGTTCCGCAACCAGCTCGAAGCGCTCGGGTTGTCGATCGGCGTAGGGTATACGCTTTCCGCTATCGCCGCGTTTTTCGCGCCGACGCTGGTGTCGTCGACGGTGGGCATTTTCGCCTTCGCTTACCTGTTTGGCTGGGCCACCAGCTATATCGATGCGGAACGTGCGGGGGAGCTGGAGAAGTGGGTCGCTGACCTGTAACGGCATGAGGGGGCTGGCCCCCTCATTTTACCCCTCACACCCTCTACCTCTTTCACACCACCGGCGCCACCGTCAGCAGCAGATTGGCGAAACGGCGCTGTTCGCCGGAGGCGATCACCAGCAGCGTTCGATCCGATTTGACCGCGGCGTAAAACGCCTCGCGCGGCAGGTGCTCGATCGGGCAATGTTCTGGCAGCAACTGCCGGTATTCGGCTTCGATAGTGTTGGTGAAGTCCGGCGGGTAGGCCATCAGCGCCGCGCTTTCCACGTTGATGCAGGCCAGCAGTTTTTCCAGGATTGGCGGGGCGGCGAGCGTGCCGGGCGCCAGGTTCAGATAGACCACGGTGGCGTCTTTCGGCGCATGCGTCATGCAGGCGTAGTTGCCGTCGGCAATCAACACCTGGGTTTTATGCCCGCATTGCGCCAGCGCGGCGAGCAGCGGCGGGTGAGTGATGGCGGATTTGATCATAAAGCGATTCCTGAATGGGCGGGCGGCAAGCGCGCCGCCCGCAGCTGAATTACATGCGGTAGATGCCGCCGTTGATGTCGAGAGTCGCGCCGGAGATGAAGCCGTCGTATTCCGCCGCCAGGAAGGCGATGGCGCGCGCCACGTCGTCCGGTGTGCCTGCGCGGCCCAGCGGGATGGCGCGAACGGTTTCGTCCGCCGATGCCTGGGTGGTGTGGCGATTGTGGAAACGGGTGCCGAGGATCAGGCCGGGCGCCACCGCATTCACCCGGATGCCGTGCTCGCCGAGCTCCGCCGCCAGCGAGCGCGTCCAGGTGAGTACCGCGCCCTTGGTGGCGGAATAGACCAGCGAGCCGGCGTGCCCGCCGGCGCGGCCCGCCTGTGAGGCCAGGTTAACGATGCTGGCGCCGTCCGGCGCCGCTTTCAGGTGCGGGAGCGCGCTCTGGGTGACGTTCAGCATGGTGGTCATGTTCACGTCGATCACGGTTTGCCAGAAGGCGCGGTCGATCTCGCCCAGCCATTTGCGCCCGACGATGCCGCCGACGTTATTGATCAGGATATCGATGCCGCCGAGCAACTCGGCGCCGGCCAAGACGCAGCGCTGCGTTTCGTCGGTATCGATGAGATCGGCGTAGCCGTAGGCGGCCTTTTGCCCCAATGAATGGGCCAGCGCCACCAGCGCTTTGGGGCCGCTTTCGTCGCTGTGATAGTGAAAATAGATGTCGCAACCGGCCTTGATCAGCCGCTCCGCGGTGGCGCGGCCGATGCCCTGCTCCGCCCCGGTGATAAAGACCTTTTTGCCCGCAAGATCGCCCATGATTGACTCCTTATTGGTTCGTTAAGAATTGATGACGCCTTCACGCTGTTTGGCGCAGTAGAAAATGCAGATCAACCCGGTGGCCAGCAGGCACGAAGCCAGGAAAAACAGCCCCGGCGCGCTGCTGCCGGTCAGATCGTTCAGCACGCCCACCGCATAGGGAGCGACGAAACCGCCGATATTGCCGATGCAGCTCACCACCGCCAGCCCGGCTGCTGCGGCCGCGCCGGTGGAAATGTTGGCGGGCATGGATAGGAACGGCGGCACGGCGGTATAGATGCCGATGGCGGCGATGCACAGGAATGACAGCGCGACGAACGGGTCGTATTTAAAAAATGTCACCGCGCCCATCAGGCCGATGGCGGCGATCACCATGCTGAGGCCGGCGAACACGCCGAGTTTTTTGGTTTTGCTGGCCCACAGACTCCACGGATAGACCAGCAGCGCGGCCAGGCCGTAGGGAATGAGCGCCAGCAGGCTGACGCGGAAGATATCGCCGCCGGAAATGGCGCTGATGATCGACGGCAGCCAGGTGCCGAAGCCGTAAATGCCGCACACCATGCCGAAGTTGAGCAGCGCGTAGAGCAGGTATTTCTTGTTTTTAATGCCCTTGAGGAAGTCGCCCAGCGTGATTTTTGAACCGGATTTGGAGCGGCCGGCGTTGCTCATCAGCCAGGCCTTTTCCTCCACGTTCAGATAGCCGACGTCCTTGGGCGAGTTCTTGATCAGGAACGGGATCAACAGGCCGATGACGATCGGCGGCAGCCCTTCGAGGATGAACAGCAGCTGCCAGGGGGCGAACCCGAACCAGTCATGCTGAATATTGAGAATAAAGCCGGAAATCGGCGAGCCGACCGCGTTGGACAGCGGTTGGACGATGATGAACATGCCGAGAATTTTAGTGCGGTACTTTTCCGGGAAGAACACCGTGAAGTAATACACCACCGAGGGAAAGAAACCGGCTTCGCACACGCCCAGCATAAAACGGCAAATATACAGCTCCAGCGGCGTGCGCACAAAACCGAGCAGGGTCGCGAAGATGCCCCAGGAAATTAATATTCTGGCGAACCAGATGCGCGGGCCGAATTTTATGGTGCCGGCGTTGCTGGGTATTTCAAACAGGAAATAGCCGATAAAGAAAATTCCGGAGGCGAAGCCGAAGGCCGAGGCGGTCAATCCCAAATTATCTTCCAGCGCTTTGGCGGCGTAGGCCATATTGTTACGGTCGAGAAAGGCCAGGAAATACAATAAAATCATGAGGGGGACGATATGCAGCGTCAATTTCCTGATGGCGCTGCGTTCAATATCCTTTGGCATTATTTTTTTCATCATGGTTTTTCCCATGTGGTTAATCGGAATAATAGCGGTCCGGCCCAAAGCAATGAGCGGAGAGCTGAATAACGACGTTGCGTGCATAAAAGCGTCGCGCCGTTTATTTATTGCGACGATTCTATTTTTTCTGCTTTTAGCTGTGACGATCCGGACGATGCCGACTGCGCATCGTCTGGGAAAGTCGTTTTTACCGTATTAACCGGCGGTTTTGACCGAGCGCCGGCTGATGACCGTCGGCGGGAAGAGAAACTCGCCGGGCGGTTGCGAATCATTGTTGATGCGGCCGATCAGGCGTTCGACCATCAGCTGCGCCATCTCCGCCAGCGGCGGCCGCACGGACGTCAGCCCCGGTTCGGCCAGGCCGGCCAGCGCGATATTGTCGATGCCGATCACAGAGATGTCTGCGGGCACCTGGACGCCGGCGGCGCGCAGGCCCACCATCAGCCCGATGCCCAACGCATCGTTAATCGCCACGATGCCGTCCGGGCGTGGCGCCAACGCGAGAACGCGCGGCGCCAGCGTCAGCCCCAATTCGAACATTTCCGTGTCGCCGTAGGCGCTGGTGGCCTTGCCTTCGATCACCCGTTGGCGTTCGCTCAGGCTGTGCCCCAGGGCGCTCAGAAAACCGTCGATCTTGTGGCTGCGCCCGACGGTCAGCGTCGCTTCGGTGGCGAACACGATGTGTCGGCAGCCGCGTTCGAGCAGGTGCTGTGCGGCCAGGCGCCCGGCGGCGATATTGTCCATCGACACGCTGTCGAACAGCCGGCTATCGGTGGCCATCTGTTCGGCAAACGGGCTGTCGTAGCTGACAATCTTCATGCCGCGCTCGGCGGCCCGAACAAAATGGGTCTGGCGAATGTCGCTCGCCGCCACGATGATGCCGCGCACGCCGTGCAGGAACATATCGTCGATAAACGCGGCCTCCTCCTGCTCCTGGCGGTAGGCGTTGCCGAGCAAGACCCGGTAGCGGTGAGCCCGCGCCGCGCCGTCGACCGCATGCGCCAGCGCCGAAAAGCTCGGGTTAACGATCGACGGCAGCAGCAGGCCGATGATTTTCGCCTGCGGCGCGGGTGCCGCCGCCGATTGAGCCGGCCGGTAGCCCAGGGTCGCCATCGCCCGTTCGATGCGCTCACGGGTCTGCGCGCTCATCTGGTGACTGCGATTATTCAGCAGGTTCGACACGCTGCTGATGGACACGCCGGCCAACCGCGCCACATCACGAATATTTGCCATTTGCCGCTACCTTGCTGCCTGCCGTTAGCCTGCAATCTATAAGGGAAGCCGGCCGCAGGCAAGCTGCAACCGGGGCGCCGCGTGCATGGGATCGCGCATTTGTGAGAGTCGTCAGGCGGCAGCCGTGTTGTTTACTAAACAACAGCGGGGGTGGGGGCACTGTGTTAACGCAGATGAGTGAGATCTGCGAAGCATCTCTCGTTTATCGCCCTTCGGGGCGGCGGGTTCTGTACTATTGTTTTCTCTTTGCGGCACGTTCCAGGCCGATGGGGCGCTGGGCGCAACGGAGATCACAGATGAACAAACGGGAATTAGAAAGCGCGATTGTCACCGATTTTTCCAAACGCATGAGCTATGGCGACTACCTGTGCCTGGACCAACTGCTGGACTGCCAGCACCCGCTCTCCAACCCGCCGCATCATGACGAAATGCTGTTCGTGATACAGCACCAAACCTCCGAACTGTGGATGAAACTGATGCTGCACGAGCTGCAGGCGGCGCTGCGGCTGGTGCAGCAAGACAAACTCAGCCACTGTTTTAAAATCCTCGCGCGCGTCAAACAGATCCAGCGGCTGCTGTTCGAGCAGTGGGCGGTGCTGGAAACGCTGACGCCGTCGGAATACGTCGAGTTTCGCGACGTACTGGGCAGTTCGTCGGGCTTCCAGTCGCACCAGTACCGGTCGATCGAATTCCTGCTCGGCAACAAGAACGCCGCCATGCTGGCGGTGTTCAGCAACGACGCGGAAAAGCACGCCGCGCTGAAGGCGATCCTCGAAGCGCCGAGCCTGTACGACGAATACTTGCTGTACCTGGCGCGCCACGGCTTGCCGATCCCGCAGGAGTGTCTCGAGCGCGACTGGACGCAGCCCTACCAGCGCAACCCGGATCTGCTGCCGGCGTTTAAAGTGATCTACGACAACCCGCAAACCTACTGGGAAGCCTATGAAATGGCGGAGAAGCTGGTGGATATCGAAGAGAGTTTCCATCTGTGGCGTTTCCGCCATATGAAAACGGTGGAGCGGATCATCGGCTTTAAGTCGGGCACCGGCGGCTCCAGCGGCGTCAGTTTCCTGAAAAAGGCGTTGGATCTGACCTTTTTCCCCGAGTTGCTGGACGTACGTACCGAAATCGGCGCCTGAGACATTGTGAGGGGGAAGGGCGATGAGCGTGAGGATTATCGATAAGGCGGCGGAGAAGGTGGTGGGAGTGAGAGTCGTGGGGCCGTATCCGCAGACCATCCCGCAGGGCTCGCAGCAACTGTTGGCATGGCGGCAGCGCCACGACGTGCCGTTCGGCAAATGGCTGGTGTTGTATTGGGACGATCCGGCGGAAGTGGCGCCGGAAAAGCTGCGCGCCGACGTGGTGATGAGCGTGGCGGACGATTTCGCGCTGCCGGCGGGCAGCGAGGGCGTCACCGTGCAGACGCTGCCCGCCGGGCAGTATGCGGTCTACCACGTGCGCATCAGCGATGGCGATTTCGAGCGGGTGTGGGGCGAGTTCTATCAGAAGCTGCTGCCGGCCAGCGGCTACCAGCCGGTTGAGGGGGTGAGCTATGAACACTATCTCAACGACTGCGAAGCCGACGGCTATTTCGACCTCGAGATTTACCAGACGGTGAAGAAGTGGTGAAGGGGAAATGATAAAGAAGGCTGAATCGATGGGCGGTACAGATTCAGCCCGTTGTGTTGGCTTAACGTCAGTGATTTTGCCGCCAGCCTATTCATCTCCTTGCCAAAAGGGTTACAGCGGACGGCGTTTTTGCCGGTACTGCCGCCCGGGGGGCGGCGTTAACCGGCTTTCCCGGCGTACCAATTACCTACTCTTTAGGGAACAACTGATCGACGGCGCTCTGGATTGCCGCCTGATGGCCGCCACCCGGTGCGGCGGTGCGTGCGGCGCCGCCAGGCTGGTTGAGATCCAGCTGGCCGCCGGTGTTGATCGCGCCATCCTCTTTCACCGTGATATTGAAACTGGTGCCGGTGATGTTGATTTGGCCGTCCGCCAGCAGTTCGATCACGCTTTCGCCGCACTCGAGCCGCAGCGATTCGCCGGAGCCGAGGGTAAAGGCATTGACCACGGCGTCGCTGCGCGTTTTGCCGGTCAGCGCGGAGGATTCGCCTTTGACGCCGGTGGCCTGATTGAGCACCACCCGCTTGATCTGGTTGCCGCCCACCAGGTGGGTGTGGTCGTTAGCGATGGTGTGGCTCTCATCGTTTTTCACCTGGGTGTCCATGTTGCGCTCCGCCTGGATCCACACCTGCTCGGCGCCGGCCTTGTCTTCGAAACGCAGGGCGTTGGCGTTGTCGGCGGTGCCGTCCTTGGTGCGGCTCATAAAGCCCATCTGGGTGGCGGCGGCCGGCAGCGCCCACGGCGGCATGCTGGCTTCGTTATAGACGCGCCCGGTGACGATCGGCCGATCCGGATCGCCGTTGATAAAGTCCACCACCACTTCGTCGTTGACGCGCGGGATCTGCACACCGCCGTAGCCCTGGCCGGCCCAGGCGCTGGAGACGCGCACCCAGCAGGAGCTGCCGTCGTCTTTCGGCCCGAAGCGATCCCAGTGGAATTTCACCTTGATGCGGCCGTATTTATCGGTCCAGATCGATTCGCCGGCCGGGCCGACCACCCGGGCGGTCTGCGGCCCGTGGGTTTTCGGCCAGCTGGCCTGCTGCGGCGGGTGCCAGGGCACGTCCGCCGGCAGCACGGTGAAGTCGATACGGTGTTCGCTACTCTGATCGTCGCCGCTGGCGTAGCGGTTCTCTTTCAGGTGATAGTTGGCCTGCAGCGTCAGGTACTCGCGGTTGTCGTCGGCGTGCGGGGCGTTATACAACGTAAAGGTGCTGCCGGGGGCGATGCCCATGGCGGTGGCGGTGCCTCGGATCTGCTGATGCTCGGCCTGCCAGGCTTCCTGGCGCACGCGGGCGTAGAACTCCCCTTGCTGATGCTCGGTATAGCGGCCTGGCCAGTCGTAAACGTCGATCTGCCCCGGCGTGGGGGAGACCGGGTTTTGCCGCGCCTGGAACAGCCAGGCGTTAGGTTTGCGAAAATCATAGTCGTCCAGGCTGTAGATGCCCGGCGTGACGCGATCGGACAATGTCCACTGGCTGATGCCTTCCTCGCTGGTGCTGCCGCCGGACGGCGTCAGATGGTAGGGGATCATCTCGTAGCCGGGATAAGGCTGGTGGTGGTGGGGCGCATCCCCGAGCACCAGCGTGTGCTTGCCCATCTCGTGTTTGAAATAGTAATAGATGCCCTCCAGCTCCATCAGGCGGCTGATGAAGTTGAAGCTGCTTTCGTTGTACTGCACGCAGTAGCCCCACAGGCGATAGTCGCCGGTCAGCTGATCTTCCAGCTGCACGTTGTGCTCCGCCAGCAGGGTCTTGACGATCTGCGGCACCGTCTGTTCCTGGAAGATGCGGAAGTTGCGGTCTTTGGTCATCGGCCACAGATCCGGCTGCACGTGCAGGTTATACACCGCGTAGCGCGTGCCGCCGATCTCTTCGCTGCTGACGGCGATGGCGGTGATCTTGCCGTTCAGGTAGCGCGGGGCGCTGAGAAAGCCCTGGGTAGGGATCTCCAGCGTCAGCGGTTGGCCGAGCAGCGCTTTGCGATCGAGCCGCGCGTCGGTGCTCAGCAATTCAATAGAGAAGTCGAAAGGAGTGGAAAGCGCTTCGATGCCGTCCAGCGAGCGGAACAGCAGTTGCTCCTGGCCCAGCGGCGTGTGCGCAATAATGCGATCCAACATGAGAACATCCTCTGTGATTGACGTCATGCCCTGCATACTCCGGCGTTGCAGCGGCCTTGCCGCGCGGCCAATGAGGGGGCAGTTGCTCGTCAGTCTCATGAAATAGGGAAAACCCCGCCGCGGCGGAGTTTCAGAACGGGATTAACCGGCGGTGGCCGGGTTGACCAGCCAGGTGCCGGCGGTGTCGATGCTGAGCTGTTGGCGGCGCAGCCGATCGTTGTGGCGGATCTCCAACTGATAACGGCCTGGCGCCAGGTTCAGGCTGGCGAAGCCGTTTTCGCCCGGCGTCACCTGCTGCGGCTTGCCGTCGAGGCTGACCTGCTCACCCGGTTGCAGTTTGAAGTACACCAACGCCACCGGTTGCGCCGGCGGCGCCGCTTTTTCAGGTTCCGCCGCCGCAGGCTGCGCGGTTTGCGGCGCGCTCGCCTGCTCCGTCAGGGTTTTCTGCGCCGGTGACGCCACGGTGTTTTGGGCGACGGCCTGGGCGTCGTCCTTGCCGCCGCTCAGCCAGGCGATCGCGCCGATCACCAGCAGCGCGGCGACCCCGGCGCCGGCCATCATCGGGCGTGAGAATTGGGTACCGCGCGCGGTAACGGCGCCGGCGGCGGCCGCAGCGGCGGCCGGGTTGGCGGCGACCAGCAAGTTCTCCGGCGCGGCGGCCGGGGTGCTGATGATTTCGTTTTCATCGGCGATCGGCAGGTGCAACAGCTCGGCCATTTCGTCGATGGTCTGCGGGCGGTCTTCCGGCTTCAGCGCCAGCGCGCGATCGACGGTGCGCAACAGCTCCGGCGAGTAGCCGGCGGGGCGGCGCTCGGTCAGCGGCTGGTAGCTGTCTTCGATGCTGCGCACCACGCTGACCGGCGGCGGCGAACCGACGATCAGCGTGTGCAGCACGGCGCCCAGCGCGTAGATATCGGTCCACGGCCCTTGTTCGCCGTCGCTGTTCTCGGTGTACTGCTCGATCGGCGCGAAGCCCGGTTTGAGCATGATCTCCGTTTCGTCCGACAGGTTGCCGATCTCTTTGCGCGCTGACCCGAAGTCCAGCAGCACCGGCAGCTGGCTCTCCTGGATCTGGATATTATCCAGCGAAATGTCGCGGTGCAGATAACCTTCCTGATGGATGGTGTTGATGGCGCTGAACAGCGGCGGCAGCAGCCGACGGATCCACGCCTCGTCGATTTTCTCCGGCTGCTGCGCCTGCAGGTTTTTCAGCGTGGTGCCGCTGTAAAACTGGGTGCCCATATAGGCGGTGCCGTTCTCTTCCCAGAAGCGCAACACGTGCAGCAGGCCGGGGTGCGAGAAGCGCGCCAGCAGACGCGCCTCCTGAATAAAGCTGTTCAGCCCGGCCTGGAAAGTTTTGCCGAAGCGCTCGCCGCGTAGCCCGATACTGAGATCGTCGTTGCGTTTCGCCAGCGAGGTTGGCATGTACTCCTTGATGGCGATGGTGCGTTCCAGTTGGTGATCGTAGGCGCGGTAGACGATGCCGAAGCCGCCTTCGCCGATCGCTTCCTGGATCTCGAATTCATTGAATCGATAGCCGCTCGGCAGGCTGTTCGAATTCGGTTTGGTTATCCCGGTTCCCGACATAGTGATGACTCTCTGTGTTCAAAGGGCCGCCGTCTCGGCGGCCGCGGCGTTATGCCTGAAATTGACAAATGAATTCGTGGTTCTGCAGCGCGATATGCAGCTGGCGATAGCGCTGGTCGTTGGCGCTGCCGGTCAGCAGGGTGTGGCTGATCTGCGGCAGCAGGGTGTTGGTCAGGATGGCGTCGACCATGCGGCCGCCGGACTCCACCTCGGTGCAGCGGCTGACGATCTGCTCGATGACCGCGTCGTCGAAGGTGCAGACGATGTCGTGATTCTCCGCCAGGCGGCGCTGAATGCGGCCCAACTGCAGGCGCACGATGTTGCCCAGCGTGGCGTCGGTCAGCGGGTAATACGGCACCACCAGCAGGCGGCCGAGCAAGGCGGCCGGGAACACCGACAGCAGCGGCTGGCGCAGCGCGCCGCTCAGCGCCTCCGGCTCCGGCAGCAGCTCCGGATCGCTGCACAGTCCGGCGATCAGATCGGTGCCGACGTTGGAGGTTAGAATGATGATGGTGTTGCGGAAATCGATATGGCGGCCTTCGCCGTCCTCCATCCAGCCCTTGTCGAACACCTGGAAGAAGATCTCATGCACGTCCGGGTGCGCCTTTTCGATCTCGTCCAACAGCACCACGCTGTATGGGCGGCGGCGCACCGCCTCGGTCAGCACGCCGCCTTCGCCGTAGCCGACATAGCCGGGCGGCGCGCCTTTCAGCGTCGAAACGGTGTGCGACTCCTGGAATTCGCTCATGTTGATGGTGATGACGTTCTGCTCGCCGCCATACAGGGTTTCCGCCAGCGCCAGCGCGGTTTCGGTTTTGCCGACGCCGGAGGGCCCGGCCAGCAGGAACACCCCGACCGGCTTGTTCGGATCGTCCAGCCGCGCCCGTGAGGTGCGCACCCGGCGGGCGATCAGATCCAGCGCATGGCGTTGGCCGATGACGCGCTGGTTCAGGGTGGCGGAGAGTTGCAGCACCGCTTCAATCTCGTTTTTCACCATGCGGCCCAGCGGGATGCCGGTCCAGTCGGCCACCACCGCCGCCACGATGTTGGCGTCGACGGCGGCGAAGATCAGCGGCGCTTCGCCCTGCAGCGCGCTCAGTTGCTGCTGCAGCTCGCCCAGTTGGGCGCGCAGCGCGTCGGCGTCAGGGCCCGCCTCCGTTTCTTCGCCGGCAGGCTCCTCCGCTTCCTGCCGGTGCAGCTGGGCGCGCAGTGTGATGATCTCTTGGATCAGCGTCAGCTCTTGCTGCCAGCGCTCGGTCAGCTGTTTGAGCTCCAGGCGCAGCGCGGTCAGCTGAGCTTCAATCTCCTGCGGGCGCAGGGGATCGCCGATGCCGACCTTGGCCTCGCGGCGGGCGATATCCAATTCGATCTGCAGCGCATCGATGCGATGGCGGCAGTCTTCAACCTGGGCGGGCTCGGCGTGTTGGCTGACCGCCACGCGCGCGCAGGCGGTATCCAGCAGCGCCACCGCCTTGTCCGGCAACTGGCGGGCCGGAATATAGCGATGGGACAGCCGCACCGCGGCGTCCACCGCTTCATCCAGCAGCAGCACGCGGTGGTGTTGCTCCAGCGGGCTGACGGTGCTGCGCAGCATCAGCAGCGCCTTGTCTTCGCTCGGCTCGTGCACCTGCACCACCTGGAAACGGCGGGTGAGCGCCGGGTCTTTCTCGATGTATTTCTTGTATTCCGACCAGGTGGTGGCGCCAATGGTGCGCAGTTGGCCGCGCGCCAGCGCCGGCTTCAGCAGGTTGGCGGCGTCGCCGGTGCCCTGGGCGCCGCCGGCGCCGATCAGGGTGTGAATTTCGTCGATAAACAGGATGATTGGCGTCGGGCTGGACTGCACTTCGTCGATCACCGCCTGCAGCCGTTTTTCAAACTCGCCCTTAACGCCGGCGCCGGCCTGCAGCATGCCGATGTCCAGCAGGCACAGTTTCACGTCGCGCAGCTGTGGTGGCACATCGCCGGCCACGATGCGCAGCGCCAGGCCTTCCACCACCGCGGTTTTCCCGACGCCGGCCTCACCGGTCAGCAGCGGGTTGTTCTGGCGGCGGCGCATCAGGATATCGATGATTTGCCGGATCTCTTCATCGCGGCCGGCCACCGGGTCGATCTCGCCGTCGCGCGCTCTGGCGGTCAGATCCTGGGCATACTGCGCCAGCACGCTTTCACCGCTGCGCGCCGCGCCGGATGCGTTCTCGGCGCGGCTTTCCGCCGGCGCATCCTGGGCGTTTTCCGCCGAGTGAGCGGTAATGACGGCGAACTGCTCCATCAACAGATCGGCGTTGATGCGCTCGAACTGCGGGGAAATGGCCTTCAGCAGATGGCGCAGGCTGTAGGTTTTCAGAATGCCGAGCAGCAGGTGGCCGCCGCGGATGCGCGCCGCGCCGAATTTCAATGAGCCATAGACCCAGGCGCGTTCTACCGCGCTGTCGATGTGCTCGGACAGATCGGAGATGGCGCTGGCGCCGCGCGGCAGGCGATCGAGCGCCTCGACGATGTCGCGCGCCAGCTGCGCCTCGTCCAACGCGAAGTGGCGGACGATCTGCTGCAGATCGCCGTCCGGCGATTGCATCAGCTGATGCAGCCAGTGCGCCAATTCGACGTAGGGGTTACCGCGCAGCTTGCAAAACGCCGTCGCACTTTCCAGAGAGGTGAATAACAGGCTATCCAGTTTGCCAAATAATACCGAGCGGCTGATTTCAGACATGGTTTTCCTCAGGTCTCAGGGTGGCCTGGCGCCGCAGGGCGTCGGCCGAAATAGGGTCAGAACGGGTTTTCCAGCGGTTCAGGGCTGAAGATCAGATCGTCGAGATCGCGCTGTCGCCGATGGTCGGCCAGCCAACTGCTCAGGCCCAATCGCTGCGCGCCGCCGAGCTGGATGCCGTGCGCCTGTTCCTTCGCCAGGATCAGGCGCACTTCCCAGACGAACTCGATGCCCAGGTATTGGCGCACCCAGTCGCGCAGTTGCCGGCACAGCTCGGCGCCCGGCAGGAAGCGGTCATAGTCCTGCTGCGGCATCGGCCCCAGCTCGATGCGGAACTTGTGCTGGATATCGCGCACCGCGATGCCGAGAAAGGCCGACTCGCCGAGCCGCGGCGCACCGCGCCCGGCCTTGAGCCGCGCCTGTTCGCGCGGTTCCACCCGCAGCCAGTGCGGCACGTTTTCGACGATGCGCACCGGCACCTTGAAATACTGCTGCAAAATCTTGCTCAGGCCTTCCGGATCGCGGCTGTGGCGAATCAGATGACCGGCCATAAAATGCTTGGCGTGGGCGTTGATGCTGTCGCGCTCCTGTTGCGCCGGCTGGCCGATGCCGATCAGGCTCGACAGATACTCGTCGAAGCGCCGGTTGTCCGGGCGATCCAGCGATACCGTCGGCTGCGCGTCGGCCCAGGCGCGGTAAAACAGCAGCGTCAGCCGGTGATGGAACAGGTTGGTGAACGCCAGCAGGGTGGTGTCCTGATGGTGGTACACCCGTTCGCGTACGTATTCGGTCAGGTGCAGCGGCAGCGGCCCGTTGGGGCCGAACAGGCCGAAGCTGAAGATCGAAACGTCGTGCAGCGGGCTGTTGGCGCGTGGCGCCACCTGCGCCAGCGTGGAGGGCGCGAACGACAGCGACGGCTCCTGGCCCAGGCGCAGCATCTCGTGGCGCGGCAGCGGCGCGCGCCCCAGCAGATAGGGCTGGCCGCCCTGGGCGTCGATGCGTCGCAGCAGTTGAAACAGATCGTGCTTGTAAGGCGCACTGCGCAGCCGCGGCCAGAAGTCGTCCGGCAGCCGATACAGCGCATTGATCTGCGGCGGCGCCAGTTCGGTGGCGATCATCTCCGCGCTCATATCAGCGTCCTTTTGCCCATGCGCGCCTGCCAGTGGGCGATTTCGCCGCGCTGCTGGCTGGAGAGCGTCATCTCGGTGAAGGTGTTCATCGCCACCAGGCGCGAGAACAGGCGCTCCAGCACGCTGCCGAGCAGGTAAGGGCTGTTGCCGGAGAACGCCTGCTCATCGACCGTCAGATCGATGGCGATACCGCGCGCGAACACGATCGGGCCCGGCTCCGGCACACGCCGATAGACCGGCCGCAGGTTGCAGTGGCGCACGCCCTGGATCTGTTTGGCGATCGCCGGCTCGCTCAGGTTGCCGTACAGCCCCAGCAGCTGGCGCAGGCTGGCGGCGCCCTGTTCCGGATCGCCGTCCATCATGCTGAGGTAGTTCAGCTGCAACTGGCTGATCAGCCGCCAGGTGATCATCCCTTCGGCCAGCGCCGGGCGTGGCGGGGTGGGGCCTTTGCGCAGCGAGACCTGCTTGATCGGGATCGAATCGGGCATCACGAAGTTGCCCTGATCCTGTTGCAACAGCATCAACGGCAGATCGCGGCTGGTGCACAGCACGTCGGCGGTGAGGTATTTCAGATCGCTGTGCCACGGCGATTGCCGTTCGTCCACCAGCGACACGAACACTTCCGAACCGGCGTAGCCGGTGCGGGTGCCGTAGCGGCGGGCGTGCTCCGACAGCGTGCGCTGTTCGCGCCGCAGCGAAAAGTAGGCGCCATAGTTGCCGTCGTCCGCGCTCAGGGTGCTGTAAAACGGCCGAAACTCTTGCTCGTAGCGTTTTTCGCTGGCGCTGCCGCCGAGCCGCTGCACCGAAAACACTTCGTAATCCAGCGGCCGGATATTGTCGACCACCAGATGGTATTCGTGGTTCTTTTCGTTGATCGCGATGCGTTCGGCCACTTTCGGAAACAGGTTGATCACCGGCGTGCAGTGCAGCGCCAAGTGAGCAACGTCAACCACCCGTTCCAGCGCGGCGTCGTGCCTATCGAGCAGCACCACGATCTCGAACTGGCGCAGCCCCTTTTTCCCTTCACGCACGCTCTGCAGCAGCGGACGCAGGCCGTTGACGCTGAAGAACTGGAAGCGCGCCGGGAAGGCGAAATACTCCTGCAGCAGCCGGTAGCCTTCGAAGTTGCGCAGATCGTTGGGCAGCAGCGCCTGATCGGCGGCGAAGCCCTCCTGTCGCAGCCCGTCCAACGCCAGCGCCCGCCGCTGTGGCTGAGCCTCCACCGTTTGGCAGACAAGCCCGACGCTGTGCTGCATCAGCAACTCCAGCAGCTGCTGCGCCTGCATGTCCGGCCCGGCCAGGTAAAACATCAATTGATCCAGCTGCAGGTTGTTGAGCGTCACACTTTCGTAGCACTCAAGACGAATGCGCAGCGCGCTGACGCAGCCGCTGTGCTGCAGCCCCAGCGAGGCCAGCGGGATATCGGCCGGAATGCCGCCCAGCTCGACGCCGGCGATGCGCACCGGCTGCAGCGTGACGTCATGCGCCGTGGTGTAACTGCAGGTGATGCCGCTTTTCTTCAGCGTCTGGCTGTCCATCATGGTGCCGCGCGGCACCACGAAGCCGTTGCTGATATCGCCTTTACTGCTGTCCGGCTGCAGCTCGGCGATCGCCATCGACGGCGTCGGCGACAGGTAGTTGGGGTAGATGATCTCCAGCAAGCGCTGAGAAAAGCGCGGGAACTCGGCGTCCATTTTCAGCTGCACGCGCGAGGTGAGGAAGGCAAAGCCTTCCATCAGGCGCTCGATATAAGGGTCCGCCACGTCGATGCCGCGCATGCCGAGGCGGCCCGCAACCTTCGGGTACTGTTCGGCGAACTCGGCGCCCATCTCACGCAGATAGGCCAGCTCGCGGTTGTAATAATCTAACAGTTTACTGTCCATCGCCTTACCCTATGTCTTTCAGATCGAAGTGGCCGTTTTCCAGATCCACGTCGGTACGGAACAGAAACTCCAGCGGATAGGGCACGCACCACAGGCGGCCCTTGATTTCGATCGACAGCACGTTGTGCAGCTCCAGCGAGCCGGTATCCGAGATGCAGCGCACCTGCAGCCCCTCGGGCAAAATGCGCGGCTCGAAATGGAGAATGGATTCGGTCAGCGCGCGCTGAATGTCGAGCCATTCGATGTCCGACATGCGCTTGCCCGCCAGCGAGGCGATGCCGTAATTCAGGGTGGAGCGCCGCACCTGCGGAAAATCGCCGAGATCCAGATTGGATTCGCTGTTGACGCAGTTGAACAGCCACTGCAGATCGCGCAATACCCGGCGGCGCAGCTCGCTGTGCGACACCAGGTTGCGCACCTGCGCCTCCTGCTTTTTCTGCGGTTCGTCGTCGGTCAGCATATCGAGCAGCACCGGCTGCATTTTGTCGCGCGAGGTCAGGCGTTCGCTGTCCTGACGATAGCGATAGCCCTGGTGGCGCAGATCGCCGCCGTCGTAGTGGGGTGGGCGCTTATCGTTCATGGTCAGGCGCTCGCGTCGAAGCTCAACTGCCGCAGGCTGTGCAGTGGGAATTCATCGCTTTCGCTGAGCCAGGTTTTCAGGCCCAGCCCCGCATAGTGGGTGCCGTCGCCCAGCGGTTGCCATTCGGTGCGCTTGCCGAGCAGCAGCGCGTCGTCGCTGCCTTCTGCCAGCGGGTAACGGGCGGGCAGTTGGCATACCTGTTCGCGGCCATCGGTCAGGCGCACCAGCGCATGGCTCCACACCAGGTCGATGGCGCTCTGCGGCGCCTGGAACTGGATCGCGGCGATGTCGGCAAACGGCAGCCAGTAGTAAACGCCGTTCAGCGCCAGTTCGCATACCGGCCCGAGGCGGCCGTCACCGTCGGTCAGCCAGTCGAAACGCAGCTGCCGTTCTTGTTCGCCTTCGGCCAGCGTTAACCGCCCGGCGCCGGCCGGAGCGGCCTCCAGCGCTTCATCACGCAGCGCCTGGGCCTGTTCGGCCGCCCCTTGCGCATCCTGATGCAGCGCCTGCACCATCAGTTTCAGCCAAGGCTGATCCTGCCGCAGCAGCGCCGGCGCGGCCGTGCCGGCAAACACCGCCTGGCGTTGCAGCTCGGCGTTGACTGACTGCATCAGCAGCAGCGTGGTCGGTTGTGCGATCGGTTTCAGCGCCTGCCAGGATTTCAGCTGCGCGTTGGCGCGCGTCCAGTTGCCGCTCAGACACAGCAGTTGCACCAGCGCGGCGCGCAGGTCGGCATCCGCCGGTTTCGCCTTGATATCGTTTTCGACGGCGGTGATGGCCGCGCCGATCGACTGGCCTCGCAGCATGCTTGCTAATGATTTCACAGGCTTTCCTTATAATCAGTGAGTGGCGCCGCTAACCGACAGGTAGCTGCCGCTGGCGGGATCAACCCGGTCTGCGGCCAGCTTTTCCACCAGTTTGAAAGTCAGCGGGGCGGGGGCGCTCAGCAGCGGCTGCCAGGCGGTTTGCGCCTGCTGCACGCGCTGTTTGATCTTGTTCTCGTCGGCGGCGTCGACGCGCGGCATTTCAACGATCGCTTCACCGTTGAACGCCCAGGCGTGCAGCTTCGGTTCGAAGTTCAGCAGCAGGAAGCTGCCCGGCGCCTGCGGGTTGCCGCCCAAAATGAGCCGTTGGGCGTTGGCGCTGACGACGGTCAGCGCGCGATCGCCGCCGTTAACCTGCGCCAGCGGGTAACCTTGCAGGAACCATAGCGTCGGCGAGAGGGTTTGGCCGCCCTGTTGCAGCGTGACCGCGCCGCTGCCCTGCAGCCACCCGTCCTCGCCGCAGCGCAGCGCAGCGCCGGCGGGAATGAACAGCGAGCCGCCGTTGGCCTCGTCACGCCAGAAGGTGCGGAAGTGGCAGCCCTGCGGCAGGCTGAAACGCTGAGCCGGCGCGCTGTCCGCCTGCGGAGAAGTCACGGCCACCGCCGCAGGGATCGCCGGTTGCGGCGGGGTTTCCGGCGGCTCGGAGGCCGCTTGTTTGACCACCGGTTTCCAGCCGCGCGCTTTGGCGGCTTCGCCGCTGGCCAGTTTCTCTCCGCGCTTGTCGGTCAGCGTCCAGGGCAGGTGGCCGGCTTTCGGGCACTGCTTTTCCAACAGATTGCCGACGCGCGGCAGAAAGTCGTTCAGCACCGCCGGATCCTGGCTTTGCGCCGAGACGATACGCAGCGGGATGCTTTTGCCGCACCAGCTTGCCGGATTGCTGTTTTTGACGTCATCGATAAACACTTCCAGCTTCTGGCTGGGGGAGTAAACCAGGCGATAGTTCATCGCCTGCGCGGTCGGCACCGCCATCAGGGCGACGAGCCCCGGCATCCAATATTTCATAGTGAACCTTGCTGTGAATGTGCGCTGCTCAGTCGCGGCTCAGAAACCGCTCCGCATCCGCCAGCGAATGCAGCAGGGTGGTTTCCTGCGGTGAGCCAATCCAGACGGCGATAGCGCTGTAGTTATCGCTGTTATTGTTTTTCTTCCATGCCTGCTGCATCAGGGCGATCCACTCGCTGGGGGAGTTGACCATGTGCAGCGACTGTTCCAGTTCGGCCTGGCTGAAGCTGTGCCAGAATCCGTCGGTGCACAGCAGGAAAACGTCGCCGTCTTCCAGCTGCAGCACGTCGCTGTAGGTGGCGTCGCGCTCTTCGTTGAGCCCCAGCGCGAAATACAGCAGGTTGCTGTTGATGCCGTTGGTCTGATAACCGGCGTCCTGCATCTGTTGGATCAGGCTGTGGTCGGTGGTGACGGCATGCAGGTAGCCGCGGCGGAACAGGTACAGGCGGCTGTCGCCGGCGTGCGCCCAGTAGGCCAGCTGGTAATCGCGATCGATAAACAGACTGACCAGCGTGGTGCCCATCTTGCTGTATTCGTCCGACTGCCGCTGTTGCTGGTGGATGGCGGCATTGGCGCGCGTAATGTGCTGACGAATGCTCTGGGCGTTCAGGTGCTTTTCGCCGTCGAAGTTTTGCAAAATGGTGTCGCGCGCCAGTTTGGCGGCGATATCGCCGCCCGGAAAACCGGCGATGCCGTCGCACACCACGAAGCAGGCGGCGCGGTTGCCGAGCACCTCGCCGGTCTGATCCTGGTTGGAGGCGCGGCCGCCCTGGTTGGAGGTAGAGGCTATGGTGATATTCATTACGCGTCCGGTTTGGTCTGTGAGTCTTTGTATTGATTCACTTCAACGTCATAGGCGTGCAGGAAGGCTTCGCCGAACAGGGTGTGGAAATCGTCCTCGATTTCGCCGGAGGTTTGCTGATAGTTCTTCACGAAGTAGTCCCACAGCGCGGCCTTGCGGTTGGCGGGCAGCGACAGACGCGGCGCCACGCCTTCCTTGCGCGCTTCTTCTTCGAGACGTTCCGGGTTAAACGACTGCAGCATGGCGGCGATGATGGCGCGAATGCCGGCGATCATCCCCAGCTGGTGCGCCTGCAGGTCGATCAGCGCATCGCGCACCGCCTGTTCCGGCGGCATAAAGCCCGGCATCTGGCTGCCGAACATCTGCATCAGCACCGTTTTGCCCGAAGGCAGCAGCTTGAACGGGTTGTTGGCCTCGTCGAGGATCATGGTCATCTCCGCCTTCACGCCGCGCTTGAGGATCGAGCGGGATGAGAGCAGGGCGACGGTGCCTTGCGAGAACAGGCTCAGCAGGCGACCGGCCAGGCGGATCTGTTGTTCGTCGAAATGTGGCTGCGGCTGCAGATCGTCAAGACCGACGCCTTGCAGCAGCGCCGTCAGCAGCGGCCCCTCCAAGGTGTCGCCATTCGGCGCGGCGGCGTGCTGCCGCTGAGCGGACTGGTAGGCAACCGGATCGATGCCCAGGCGGTTGCCCTGGCGCGGACGCGGCGGCTGCGCAGGCGGTTCCTGCTGGCTGAACTGCGGCGCGGGTTGGGGTTGCGGCTCGGGTCTCTGCACGGGCGGCGGCGTCGGCTGAGGGCGCGGCGCTACCGGCTGGGCGGCGATCGGCGCCGGTGGTGGGGACGGCGGCTGTACCGCTTCCTCCGGCTGAGCCAGCGGCACGGCGCCGCCCATCAGCAGCCCCAGCGGATCGTTGCTGTTCAGCGTCTCTGGCGAAGCGGGCGCGGATGAGCCGCCGAACAGCGCCAGCGGATCCAGCTCTTGTTCCGGTTGCTGCGCATTCTGGACGGGGGGAGCCGGGCGCGGCGGCGCAGCCTGCTCCGCCAGCAGCGCGCTGGGGGTGGTATCGGCCAGGATATGCTCACGCTCAAAAGTGGAGTCGGTGTTGAATAAGGCGGCCGGATCGGTTTGCTGTTGCTGCAGTTGGCGCAGATCGACATCGCCCGCCAGCTGCGCCAGCGGATCGGCCGGGTTCAGCTCGCGAGCGGGGGTATCCAGCAGCGGATGATTGTCCGGATTGGCGATCGGCGGCGGTGTGACGGCGGCCGGCGCGTTCGGCGTAAATTCTTCCACCAGGCTGTCCCAGATTTCGTTGGGGATCGGCGCGGCGGATTTTTCTTTGGCGGCGGCTGCAGGGGCCGCAGCAGCGGCAACGGCGGCGACCTTGGCCACCGGTTGAGCCTGCGGCGCGGCGTGTTGCTGCAGTGCGCTGACTTCGATCTGGTAATCGTCGATGCCGAGCACGTCGCCGTCCTGCAGTTCAACCTGGCGGCCGCGCTCCAGCGGAATGTCGTTCAGCAGCACGCGGGTGACGTTGCCACGGTTGGTGATGCGGCATTCGCCGTCAGCGGAAATATGCACGATCGCCTGCAGGCGGGAAATGGCGCGCTCTTCGTCCGGCAGCACCAGGTTGTTGTCCACGCTGCGGCCGATGGTGCCGCCCGGCGGCAGAAAATCGCAACTGCTCTGCGGCGGAACCTGGCCGCTTTTATTTTTTACAATGGAAAATCGCATAAGGCATTCCTGCTGATTAGATCTTATGGCCAGACAGTGGAACTCGATAACTGGATGAGTTTGACTTAATTTCTTTCCTAAGAGAGATCTTTGAATGTGAGTGACTAATTTTTTGGGTTAACGCATTATATGGTCGAAAACTTCAATATAATAACGTGAGACTGTATATGTCAGGTGATGTCATTGCTATTATTCGCATTATTCTTAGCCTTTCTTTTGTAATAGAGATTAGTTGGTAATTGAGACAGGTAAGTAAGGGCGAATATAATACTGGCGTACCACACCTCATCATAGTCTTGAAATTTTATATTGAGCATTGGATCCAGTATCTCAGAACCATAGTTAAACACTAAACCCTGGATGATGCTTGCAAATAAATTCACTATGGTAGCCATCACAAAAAGAGAATAGGATTTTTTATTGTTGGTTTTTTGTTTTAGGTGATAAAGCCCGACAAATACTAAGACTGACAGGAAAAAGTATAAAAACACAAATGAGTAAGAGTAGGTGGAAAGCGTGACGTCATCGATCACTGTTTTGTTTCCTCATCGATTAATTTGTAAATTCCATAGCCAGTTATGGCATTGGAAAAAACCTCTGCGCCTAATGGAACCGTGCCAAGCTTTTTCCATCCAATAATATAATCGCTATTTATGTGTTTAAACAACCGCCAGGAGTCAGGTCTTAATGACTTGCTAAATATACCGTACCCGGATAGTGAGATGTCAACGGAACTATAAACGATGTCAGCTTCATTTTTATTATAGCCTAGATAGTTAGCCGCGTAGTGGTATGCCTCTCTTATACTGCCAATCTTATCTTTTCTGAAAAGTAAATAATAGCCACTTTCGTAAACATTATTTGCTCCTTGAGCCATTAACGGTACGCCAACGCCCCCGCAGGCCATGCCTGCAGAAAGTGCACAGGTTCCGATTCCGGCAAATATCTGAGAGCCGCCGCTGACAAAACCAACTTGTTTCATCACCAGGTTTGAAAATCTTTCTCTTTTTTCTTTTTTTATTGCGACAAAGAGCTTGGCTTTACCTGTATTAATGCTGAATTCTTGTTGTTTGAGGTTGTTGATTTCCTCTTCAATTATACTAATTGCCCCAGAGTAGGATGTGCAGTGTATACTGATATCCCTTTGTGCAAACTGAATAAGTTGGTCTATTTCCAGTGAAAAATTAGCTCTTGATTCGTTGGTGTATAGATACTGTCGTGAAAACGTTCTTGATAGTTTTTTGAGTTTATCGACAGATCTATCCAGATCTGCTTTTGTTTTGTATTGCATCAGGATTCCTTTCCTATTTTTCTAAACTAACATTTATTATATGTAAGGATGCGTATTTATTATCAGTTGTCGTCTTTCCCTTGGTACTTCTTGATGATGGCTTGCAACGCTTGGCTATGTACAAGATCGATGCACTTGGCCATCGTCATCGGCTCCCCAGACATGCTGTCATAGGGCTTTGCCAGAAATTCTTTTGCCAGCGCCCTGACGGCGGTATGTGCCTCCAGAGAGTAATCGCCGAACTCCATGTAACCCCTGGCGGTGGCGGCGGCATCGTTTTTGACTTCTTTTGCTGAGTACCCCTCGGCGATACAAACGCTAAGCGCGTAGTTTCTGAGGTACTCGGCAGGGGAATACTTTCCGTTGGCGGAAGCTTCAGTATTCAATACCGCCAACGTGAGTAGGAATACAGTTTTAATCGTATGATGTGAGTTCATCGATTCGTTTTTGCATGGTATCGGCCAGGCAGTCTTTGTCATCACGGCATTTATCCCTTTGCAGTAACCAAGATTTTTGCGTGCTGTTTAAAGTGGCTACCAGTTTTTTATCTCCTGCATCGGCCGCCTGCTTTTTTGCCAACAGCCAAGCTTGAGAAACGCTTTTGTCATAGGCGGATAAATTGAAGTCTGAGCAGATAGTTTTTTCAACAACGCTTGTAGATTTAGCACAGTCGAAAGACGCTGCAGGTTTAGGATCTTTCGGTAACCGTTCTAATTGCAGTAGCGAACCATCGTACCAATTAACCAGCATTTTTTGTGGATTGAGAGCGGCAAAGCTGGAGCCTGCACCATTATCGGCTGGGCCGAATGATCCGGAGTGACAAGCGATCTTGAAAAGAGAGACTTCTGTTTGGCCGTTTTCTTTCAATGCATAGTTTTTAGCCGAGATGCTTTTATCTCCGCCCATCGACTTGCCGATGAATTGATTTAGCGTGCTTCTCTCAATAGTTAAGGTTGGCGCTGTGCAGACGTCTTTTTCCGGCAGATTGTTTTCTATTGATTGAGCGGAAATATTGATCACTCTTCCTAGTAATCGAGGATCGTTAAATTGATAGCTAAGCGTGCGGGTAGTCTCATTGTCTATGTTGACCTGAGTCACTTGCCATAAGCCATCAATAGTTGATGATGTTGGGGCATTAACGTTTTTTTCTGCTGCACATGCAGTAAGTGAGAAAAATACGCTACTAATTAAAAATGCAGATAATTTCATTGTGGCGAATTCCTTAGCGATAGTTTCCATTTAAATAGAGCTCGACTTCGTAATTTCTTCTGTTTATCAGCCCTTTCATCACTTTTCCACCTGAGGTAATGGCACGTTTTATTTCTGTCATTGCATCAGATATTTTGCTCTGATTAATGAATGCTGCGACGTTGTTGAGTCGACCACCTGGATTATAAGCAAAGGAGACTAACGCATCAAACTCTTGTTGTGTGAGTGGAACAAGAATTTTATTCCTAACAGCTCTTTCATAGGCAGGTACTATAAATTTAAGTAGTTCCGTTTCCTGTGTGTCGGTTAAAACCACTAAATTGTGATTTTCTTTCGCGAAGTCTTTAGCTTGCTGATGATGTAACCCGGCGGCTGCACTGATTTTATCTGCAGTTGCGTTGTCTAATCCAATCGCGATCATGGTATTTTTTATTGATTCTATAGAGCGAGCTTTCATATCATAACCCGGCCCCAGAGTGACCCCGCTTGCACCGCCAGGCCAATGTAGGTGGTTACTTACTCCGCGCCATGCTTCAATGTTAAAGATAAACCTTAAACCGCTTTGTGAAATGCCCATAGCTCCGGGACCTTGACGACCTGCACTACCACCGATAGGAGGTTGTGGTGCTCGAGTTTCGACGTGTGAACCCAGGGCTAAGAATGTTTTTCGACCAGCGATGCCGTCAACATGCAGACCTTTTTTACGTTGCACTTTTTTTACTGCTAATTCAGTCTTTAGACCGAATATGCCATCAGAGTTAAGAATAGCCCCCTGTTTATTAAGCAATTCTTGCAATGATTTTACGTGATTTCCTCTGTCACCTTTTCTAATCGCTTTCATCATGATTTCCTTATCTAAAAAACATCGCTTGCCAAACCAACCTCCCCATAATGGGGAGGTTGTATAACAATTAAGCTTCGCGGTTTTCCTTGATGTTCCAACCTGCGCTGCTTTCGGCGCCTTTGCCGCCTTTGTCGCTCTGCTCCCAGTACTGCTGTTTCACTTTCGCCGCCTGGAAGGAGTAGGTGACGCCCACGGTGTCTTCGCCGCCTGCACCGGTGTACTGCACGGCGGTGACCAGCACGTCTTCCAGAGTGATTTTTGCGTATTCAACCTGGGTGCCGCCCGCCTTGCAAACCGACAGCTCAATCTTGGTCAGGTGTTTGCCGCTTGAGCAGTGTTTCAGCAAGGCCGGGGTTGACTTGTCGATCAGCGCGTTGACGTGCAGATCGTTGAAGCACACTTTACCGGCGCCACCGCCGCCGCCAACGCCCATATTGCCCGGTTGAGAAGCGCCCCAGGAGAAAGAAGTAATGTCGGTCCAGCCTTTGTGATTCGAATCTTTGGATTCGCCGCTGGCACCTTCAACTTTCAGGAACATATCAATAGCCATAGTTTCTTCACTCTTTATTAAGGGTTAACAGTAGTATTAACGTTACGTTGAAAAACTCAGGTAATAGCAGCAGGAATTGCAAGTGTGGTAATGCATTACCAATTTATATCCTTGTGCCATGCACCTTCTTAAATACCGAAAACTATCGGTACGGGTTACCGAGCCACTATTAAGTGCTAATGGCTCAATGCTTAATTATTTCGCGTTATCTTGGTTCCACATGCGAGCCGGGTTTTCTGCGATAGGCTGACGATGAGATTGATACATCAGCCAGGCCGCACTACCGCGGCCTGACTTCAGTCCATCAGGACGCGTCGTTTTGTTTCAGCGAAGGCAGCTTCGACACCAGGCGCAGGGAAACGGTCAAGCCTTCCAGCTGGTAGTGCGGGCGCAGGAAGAACTTGGCGCTGTAGTAGCCAGGGTTGTCTTCAATCTCTTCCACCTGCACTTCCGCCGCGGCCAGCGGTTTGCGCGACTTGGTTTCCTGCGAGGAGTTGGCCGGATCGCCGTCCACGTAGTTCATGATCCAGTCGTTCAGCCAGCGCTCCATGTCGTCGCGCTCGCGGAAGGAGCCAATTTTGTCGCGCACGATGCACTTCAGGTAATGCGCGAAGCGGCAGCAGGCGAACAGGTACGGCAGGCGCGCGGAAAGCTGGGCGTTGGCAGAGGCGTCGGCGTCGTAGTATTCCGCCGGCTTCTGCAGCGACTGCGCGCCGATAAAGGCGGCGAAGTCGGAGTTTTTGCGGTGCACCAGCGGCATAAAGCCGTTTTTGGCCAGCTCGGCTTCGCGACGATCGCTGATGGCGATCTCGGTCGGGCACTTCATGTCCACGCCGCCGTCGTCGCTCGGGAAGGTGTGGCACGGCAGGTTCTCCACCGCGCCGCCGGATTCCACCCCGCGAATGGCGGTGCACCAGCCGAACTCTTTGAACGAACGGTTGATGTTGGCGGCCATGGCGTAGGCGGCGTTGGTCCAGGTGTAGTTGCCGTGGGTCGCGCCGTCGGTATCTTCTTCGAAGTCAAACTCGTCCACCGGGTTGGTGCGGATGCCATACGGCAGGCGCGCCAGGAAGCGCGGCATCACCAGGCCCAGGTAGCGCGCGTCTTCCGATTCGCGCAGGCTGCGCCAGGCGGCGTACTCGGTGTTCTGGAAAATCTTGGTCAGATCGCGCGGGTTGGAGAGCTCCTGCCAGGACTCCATCTGCATCACGCTCGGTGCGGTGCCGGCGATGAACGGGCAGTGCGAGGCGGCGCCGATCTTGGCCATTTCGCCCAGCAGCTCCACGTCCTGCGGGCTGTGATCGAAGTAGTAGTCGCCCACCAGGCAGCCGAACGGCTCGCCGCCGAACTGGCCATACTCTTCTTCGTAGATTTTCTTGAAGATCGGGCTCTGATCCCAGCCCACGCCTTTATAACGCTTCAGCGTGCGGCCCAGCTCCTGCTTGGAAATGCTCATGAAGCGGATCTTCAGCATCTCGTCGGTTTCAGAGTTGTTAACCAGGTAGTGCAGGCCGTGCCACGCGCCTTCCAGCTTCTGGAAATCGTCGTGGTGAATGATCTGGTTGATCTGCTGCGACAGCTTTTCGTCGATTTCCGCGATCAGCGCCTGGATGGTGCGGTAGGCGTCGGAAGAAACGGTGACGGTATTTTCCAGCGCCTGCTGCGCCAGCGTTTTCACCGCGTTCTCGACCGCTTCTTTGGCCTGATCGGTCTTCGGCCGGAACTCTTTGTTCAACAGCGCGCTGAACTCATCGCTGGAAAAAGTCTCGGTGGTTTGCAACGCATTCTGTTGCTGAGGCGAGTTGCTCATCGATTAATCCTCACGCTCGTTGTTGTCATCGTTAACCGCCGGCTTCGGCGCGTCGGTCAGGGATTTCAGCAGCGCCGGGTTTTGCAGGATCTTGGAGATCAGCTCCTCGGCGCCGTTTTTACCGTCCATGTAGGACAGCAGGTTGGAAAGCTGGGTGCGGGCGTCCAGCAGATTGTCCAGCGCGTCGACCTTGCGGGCGATAGCGGCGGGGGAGAAGTCTTCCATGCTTTCGAAGGTCAGATCGATGTTCAGCTTGCCTTCGCCGGTCAGGGTATTGTCAACCTGGTAAGCGACGCGCGGCTTCAGCGATTTCATGCGCTCGTCGAAGTTGTCGACGTCGATTTCCATGAACTTGCGCTCTTCCACGCTGGCTTGCGGATCGACCGCTTTCCCCACCAGATCCGCCATCACGCCCATCACGAACGGCAGCTGGATTTTGCGCTCTGCGCCATAAATTTCGACATCGTATTCAATCTGTACGCGCGGCGCGCGGTTGCGGGCGATGAATTTCTGCCCGCTGCGGGATTTCGAGTTTGACATGATTTACTCCATCTAATGGCGATTGGGAACGCGCCTCGTCCGGCTGGGAGAGTCAGGTTCTGATTCGGGTCTGCGCAGGGGCAGACGGTATCGGGTGTCGTCAAGAGAACAAAAGTCGGCGGCTAGCTGTTCTCCTCGTGGTCGGGGCGACCGAGAATGGTCTCCAGTTGGTTAAGCCCATCGGGCGCCAAATCGCGGACGATTTGCATAAAGTCCAGCGCAATCAGCCGCTGGACCCGATCGATCATCAGCGGCGCCGGGTGGCTTGGCTCATGAAGACGAAAATAGTTTTTCACCTTGTCCAGCATCAGCTGGGCGTCGTCGCGCGACTGGATCTGCGCGCTGCGCCAGTTGAGTGGGGCAGAGGCGCTCTGCACGGCGGCCGGTGGTTGCTCAGCGGCGGTTTCCTGTGTGGCGTCCGCTTCGGTGGCGGCCGGGGGCTCGCTCTGGCCGGCGAGCGCCACCAACGAAAAGACCTTGGTCAGCGCGCTCATTTCCGGCAGCGCGCTTTCACCCAGATGGCGGGTGACTTCGCTGCGTATGGCGGCCAGGGTGTTGGCGATGTGCATCACCAGCGCGCCTTCGGGGCGATCCTGTTGCGCCAGCTCATCCTGCAGCCGTGCGCGGCCGCCGGGAAAGTTGGGGCACTCTTGCTTGCTGCCGTCGAGCAGGGCGCCGGCATCGCGCAACGAGATTTCACCGGCGGCGCTTTTCAGCAGCGACGCGGCGCGCACGCTGGCGGCCAGCGCGGCCTTGTCGCCAAGGTCGGCCAGCGCGTTGATGCGAAACAGCGGGTCGGCCTCGCCGTCGAACTCCAGCGGCGGCTGCAGGGCATCCCAGTAGCGGAGTATCGCCTGGTGGATCAGCGTCAGCCCGTCGGCATAGCCCGGCAATCCGCGCAGCTGGGTCCAGGCGCGGGTGAGATACAGCATGACGCGCAGGTCTTTGGTGCGCGCCAGCAGCGAGCTTGCGAGACGCTCGACCTGCACCCAATCCGGCGCTTCTTCCGGAATGATGGTGCTGCCGAATTGCTGTTCGGCTTTGCCGGTGGCGGCGCGCGCCATGGCCAGAAAGTCAGCGTCGTATTCCAGGTTGTCGCCGCAGGGCGTGTCCGCGTCAACCGGGGCCAGCAGGGTATCGGTGTCGATAGCCATAAAATTTCCTTCAACGAGCGATGTTAATCAAACATTTGCGGGTACTGGCCGCCGCGGCCGGGGCGCGCCCAGCCGTTGGGCTCGAACAGCAGTGAAAACAGCTGCACGGTGAGGTTGCCGCTGTGCACGTGGGTGTAGAGCGGGTGTCCGTCGGCCTGATTGGTCCACCAGAAGCTGGTGTACTGCGCCGGATCGAAACAGTCGGCGGCCTGTTGCCAGCCGAGGCCCGGTACGTCCGGATGCTGGAACCCGATAATCGACAATATCTCGGAGTCCGCTTCCGCCGGCGGGCTGGGCAGCGCCGGGATCGCCTGCAGCGTGCGGTCGATCTGTTCGGCGGAGAAGCCGTTGCGCACGCCGTTCAGCAGGGTATGGCCGAGCTGTTGGTACCAGCTCGCCGCCATGTTCAGCTGTTGCGGGCGCCAATCCTGTTGGCTGAACAGGCGCAGCGCGCAGATGGGGTAACGCCGCCCGACGCGGTCGCGCGCCGGCAACAGGCAGCCCATCTGCACGTACTGGCTGCCGAGCGTGGCGGGGATCACGAAGTTCCACACCGGCGCGTTGCTGAACGGGTGATCGTTTGGCCCCTGCGCATCGCGCTGCAAATTCACCAGCCCGTTATGGAACCAGTGGGCCCAGTTGTTGATCACCGGGTCAGGCAAACGGCGTTGCAGGAAGTCACCGGCGGAAGGAAGTTTGCCGTACCAGCCGATGCTCGTCGGGGCGCTTGAATCAGTGCTCATGGTCATGTCCTTTCGGGGCTACGGGCACGAGAAGGCCGGCAGTTGGAACGGATTGCGAATGCTGTTGGGCGTGAACTCCAGCGTGACGCGGTGGCCGTCGAGATTGAACGTCGCCTGACGGCCGAGGCCGCCGGTGCCCGAAGACTGCGCCATATCCACCAGGCGGTTCAGCGCCCACGGCCCGCTGGTCACCAGGCTGGCGGTGGTGCCGTTGGCCAGCGCCAGCTGCAGATGCACCTGGTTGGTATTGCGGGTGCCCGGCCAACTGACCACCAGCGGCACCTGCGGGCCGTGGCTGTATTTGAACAGCTGCCCGTCGATATCCAGCGTCAGGTTGAGGATGTCGTTATCCATCCGCACCGGCCGCACGGTCACGCGGTACGAGGGCGTCGCGGTACCGTTGGCGAAGAAGGCGTCGCGGATGCGCTGCGCCTGCTGGAACGAACGCAGGATGCCTTCGCCGCCGGGCAGCGTCTTGCCGTCCACGCCGGGGGTAAAGCGCCAGTTGGCGCGGGTAGTGTCGACCTTGCCCTGCAGGTTGTCGCGGAAGAAGCTGTCCATCAGCCCGCTGTTCGGCGCGAACATGCGCGCCAAATCGTCCGGCGTCACTTCCTGGCGCGCCCGGGCCACCAGCGGATAACGCCCGGCGATCGCCTGGCGGCAGAAGCTGCCGACCTCGAAGCTGATGCGCTTTTTCACGTTCTCCATCTCTTTGCGCTGGGTGTCGCTGCTGGCGCCGATCGCCAGTGACAGCAGCATCTGTTTGAACGGCACCGGCAAGCGGCCGGACTCGGCCTGCAGGCGCGGGATGATGTCGCTCGGCGGCGCCGACATGCCGCTGTTGGCCGCGCCTTGCACCGCCGTCAGGTAGCTGTACAGCTCATCGACCTGTTTCAGCACGCTGTCGAAAGGGATCGCCTTATTGCCTTCGCCCTGGCTTTGCGCCAGCTCCAGCAGCGGCGCGAAGTGCGCCATCACCAGCTGTTCCGGCTGGGCCGACACGTCGCCGTCGGCGTTGGCCGGCCGGTTGGTGAACAGCGCCTCCAGCGTGCGGTTGGCGTTTTGATTCAGCCTGTCTTCGGTTTTGGCCAGCAGCGAGCGGGAATCGGCGTCGCTTTTCTCGTCGCGCAGGGTGACGTTTTTGCTGACGTTGACCAGCAGGTTGCGCATCGGCGACGGGTTGCCTGACAGCAGGCGCGCGCTGCTGATGCGTTGGGTCAGGTTGCCGATGTTGGCCAGTTGGATATCCCCCAGCAGCTCATCCCAGGCGCTGATGAAATCCTGCATGTACAGCTGGCGGATGGTCTTGGTCAAATCGGCGCTCTTCTGCTCCGGCGTCTGGCTGTTCAACACCCAGACGTCTTCCTTGCGCAGGGTATCGGTCACCGGATCGATGTTGTCGTTGAACGCTTTCCAGTACCCTTGCGAGGTGAACAGGCCCGGCACGCCGTCGGTGACCGGTTTGCCGCTTTTGCGGCTGAACGCCAGCTCGGTCTGCGGGCCGGCCAAATCGACCAGGCTGACCGGCTTGATGTCGGTCTGTTTCAGCAGCAAGCGCTTGAGGCGGCCATAGACGCGCTGCGACAGCGGCGCCCGATTGATGGCGGCCTGCGCCTGCGCCACCAGCTGTTCATCTTTGGCGTAGGGCGAGGCCTGGATCTGCGCATCCAGCAGTTGGCTCAGGTGCCATTCGATCTGTTGCAGCTGTTTTTGGGTGCTGCCCTGCGGCAGGTTGCGCTGCAGGTTGAGCATCACCCAGGCGCGCAGGAATTTGCCGTCGTACTGCTTCGGCAGATACAGCATCTGGTAGGCCTTCAAAGCTTCATAGCTGAAGTCCGCGTCGCCGTGGTTATCGTTGCGCAGCGTGGTGGCGATCTGTTGCGCCACCTGCGGCAGCAGCAGCTCTTTCAGCGCTTTTTGATACAGGGCATTGCCGGCGTCACCGACCTGATCGCCGCGGAACAGCCCCATGCGGTAAGTGAACGGCGGATCGTCCAGCGAAAAGTTCTGGCTGTCCGGCAGGTGCAGCAGGCTGTTGAGGAACGGCAGCAGCGAGAACATGTCGCCGTTGCCCACCTGCGTCAGGTTTTGCCCCTGGCGCTCGACGCCGGGCACCTTGGCGGCCACTTCCGCCAGGTAGGCCTTGTTGTTGCCGTAGCTGGTGAACCAGAGCATCGCCAGCACCGCCAGGACCACCGCCAGCGCGATGTAACCCGCCCAGTGCAGGGCGCGGTTGCGGTATTCCCACCAGCGGTTGCTGCCCGCCAGCCCAGACTCCTGGAAGATCACCGATTCCAGCGTCTCTTTCAGGAAGAAGCTCTGGCCCTTGGCCGCCGGGATCGGCGTTTCCTGGCCCACGCTGTCCCAGGCCGCGTTGGCCTGCGCCCCTGAGTTGGCCGTCGGCAGCTGCAGGTAGCGGTTCAGTTCGCCCATCACCCGGTCGAACGGCAGCCCCTCTTGGGTGCCGCTGGTGAAATAGATGCCGCGCGGGGTAAAGCGGGTTTCAAAACTGGAGGTGGCGAACACCTGTTCCAGATAGTGGCCGAGCAGCGGGCGCAGCGCGGCGAATTCCTGCGGGAACAGATAGCTTTCGGCGCGTTGGCGCGCGTCGTGCTCCATCAGCAGCGTATCCGGCAGCGCCGCATCCAGCCGTTGTTGCAGCAGGGCATATTGCTGTTCGAAGGCGGCGTTCAGGTTGAAGTCCGGCTGCCGCGAGCGTTCGTAAGGGAAGGTGAATCCCCAGATCTGGTCGCGCTGCGCTTTGTCGAAGCTGCCGAAATAGGCCATAAAGCCGTTGAGCAGGTCGGTTTTGGTCACCAGCACATAGACCGGGAAGTGAATGCCCAGCTGTTCGTACAGTTCGATCAGGCGTTTGCGCAGCGCGCTGGCCTGGGCGGCGCGCGCTTCGGCGCTGTCGCTCAGCAGATCGGCGACGCTGATGGTGACCATCACGCCGTTGATTGGCTGGCGGGTGCGATATTTTTTCAGCAGCGCGACGAAGCTTTGCCATTCGCCGGCGTCTTCTTCGCGCTGGCTTTCCTGGGTGGTGTAGCGGCCGGCGGTGTCGAGCAACACGGCGTCGTTGGTAAACCACCAGTCGCAGTTGCGGGTGCCGCCCACGCCGCGCAGCGCGGATTTGCCGAAGCGATCCGCGAGCGGGAAGTGCAGGCCGGAATTGACCAGCGCGGTGGTCTTGCCGGCGCCGGGCGCGCCGATGATCACATACCACGGCAGTTGGTACAGGTATTGGCGGCTAAAGCGGGTCATCCAGCGGTGTTTGCCGTCGCCCTGGCCCGGGGCGAAGCGCGCCTTTTTCAGCAGCTGCGCCGCTTCGTCGAAGCGCTGCGCCAGCTGATCGTCTTGTTTAACCTCGGGCTTGCCGTCTTCCGCCGGCACCGTTTCGGCGGCGCGCAGGTTGCTCAGCAGGCGGCTGTTGAACCAGGCGCTGTAGAGGCGCGGGATCAGGCGGCACAGGAACCAGATCAGGTAGATGACGCCAATGGCGATCTGGCGGTTGAGTTCCGGCTCCAGCGGGCGATAGTCGCCGATGGCCACCAGCGGGCCGATCATCCAGATGATGAACGCCAGCGCGGTAATGCCGACAAAGCCCCACAGCAGGCGGCTGGTGATGATGGAGAATAACGTACTGAGCATTACTTTCCGGTTCCTTGCGGCAAGCCGTTGATTTCCGCCTGGGTGTTTTCCGGGGCGACCAACAGCGTAATTTCTACCCGGCGGTTCAACGCGCGGTTCACTTTGTTATCGTTCGGCGCGACGGGGTTGCTCTCGCCGCGGCCCTCGGCCTTGACCCGCTGCGGGTTGGCGAGGTGTTTTTGCAAGCGGGCGCTGACCGCTTCGGCGCGCGCCAGCGACAGCTCCCAGTTGGAGGCGAAACGGGCGCTGCGGATCGGCAGGTTGTCGCTGTAGCCGGTGACCAGGATCTTGCCGCTGACGCCGTTCATGGCGGCGGCGATGCGGTCGATGACCGGGATATAGTTGGCGCGCACCGTGGTGGCGGCGGAGTCGAACAGCCCGTCGCCTTTTAGGATCACCACGCTTTGCTGCGCTTCGTCGCGCACCACCACCAGCCCTTCGGCGATCTCTTTGCGCAGGAAGCTTTTCAGGCTCAGCGTCGGCGGCGCGGCCGGCGCCGGGTTACCGATCGCCACCTGCGGCAGATTGGTTTGGTAAATCGCCGCCAGCACCGGGCTGGTGTTGTCGCCCAGCCGCCAGTTGAGGGCGATGAACAGCAGCGAAGCCAGGAAGCCGGTCAGCGCCACGCAGGCCCACAGCGGCACCAGCGGGCGCCACAGTTTTTGCTGTACCGGCAGATCCAACGCATGAGGCGACAGGGGAGGGGCGTAGCCGCCGCGCACCGTCCGGATCAGCTGCAGCAAGCGCTGTTTCATGGTTTCCAGCTGAGAACGGCCGTTTTCCATCACCCGATAGCGGCCTTCAAAGCCCAGCAGCAGGCAATAATTGATCAGTTCCAGCAGGTTGATGTGCTCACGCGGACTCTGCGACAGCTTGGCCAGCAGCTGGAAAAACTTTTCGCCGCCCCAGGTTTCGTTATGGAAGGTCACCAGCAGCCCGCTGCCGGACCACACGCTGTTGCTGCCCCACGGGGTCAGCGCCGCCGCTTCATCCAGCGCGGTGCACAGGCAATAACGCGCGCCGATGATCACTTCGTACGGCAGATTGGCGCGTTGGCCGCGGATCTCGAAGCGGCGCATTTCGTCGATCAGCTGTTGGCGCAGCTGCGCCGGGTTGGCGTGCGTGGCCGACTGGCGGATCTGCGAAATGGCGTTCAGCAGCGGGTTGGCGGCGTCCACCAGCGGATTGGCCGCCGGCGCCATGCTATTTTCCTGAGTCATAGGTTACCGGTCCGTATGGCTGCGAATCGCCCAAAATTCCATGTCCAGCCCCGGGAACTCGCCGGCCAGATGCAGGGCGAAGGCGCTGGATTTTTCCATCTGTTTCCACAGGTCGCCGCCTTTTTCCAGCTCGAAATAGGTATAGCCGGCGTGATAAGGGATCTGGCGCGGCGCGACGGGCATGGTGCGCAGACCGATGCCCGGCAGCTGCAGCTGCACCAGATCGCGGATGCGCGTGACCGGGGCGATCTTCATTTGCGCCGGGAAGTGGGTCAGCAACACCTCGGCGGCCACGTCGGCGCGCACTGCCAAGACGAAACCGAAGTCGCGCATCATTTTGGTGTCCTGCACGGTGGCGACGTTCAACCCGTGGGATCGTTCGACCAGCGTCAGCTGAATGGCGTTGTCTTCCAGCACCACTGACAATCCTTGACGCAGCAACAGCATCAGCTTACCGAAGCACAGCGCCAGGTTGTCGTGGTCGTACACCGGCAGGCGGCCTTCCGGGGTGCGCTGCGCCGAGAAGCTGGCGAGTTCGGTGGCGAACTGCAGCCAATCGGCGAACAGGCGCTCCGGGTGCAGATGGTCGAGGTGGTAGGCATGGCTCACCTGACCGAGATGGCGGTTGATCAGCTGCAGCAGCATGAAATCGACCATTTCGGAACTGCCGCCGCGGCCCGGCTGCAGCAGGCGTTGACTCATCTGCTGGCTGCGCTGTTGCAGCAGGCCCTGCAGATCGTTGATGAAGGTCTTCAGTACCGGGTTGCCCTGACAGTTCAGCATCGGCGGGATTTGCGCCGTATCAAGACGCAGGCTGTTGTCGCCGCGCTTTTCCAGCACGCGGGTGACGCCGAGCGCCGTCCATTCGGCGTTCAGCTCGCTCTCCAGCATCAGCCGCAGGCGCAGGCGGCCGAACTGCAGCGCCGCGCTGCCCACCGAGACGGCGTTGAGATCGTCGACTTCGTTCTCGTAGGCCAGATAGCGCGCCAGCGCTTCCGGGCTTTCCTGAAAGATCACGTCTTCACGCCCTGCGCGGTAAGTCGGCAGGGCCAGCACCACGTTTTCACCGGTCTTGTTGTCGGCGATGCTCAGCGGCGCGGGCGCCTGCTGGGCACCGGCAAAGCGAAACGGCGTGCCGTCCGGCATGATGCCGCTGGCGGCGTTGAGCGCAATCTTGCCCTGGCGCAGCAGCGTTTGGTCCAGATCCAGGGTCAGGAACCCCCAGAAACAGCCGCTGTGGGCCTGGCCCCAGTTGCGCATATAGCCTTCGAGATAGTTTTCCGCCTGCTGGAAATGGTGAGGGCGTAAAAACATCCCCTCAGTCCAGACAACCTTATGAGCATCTTTCATCATCACACCTATAGTTACTTCGCTTCAGCGCAGCGGTAGATCAGTCGACCTTTTTTACGGGGCGCAGGCCATTCACGCCCGCGACGATATGCGCTTCCAGCTCATCCGGCGAGAATTGCCATACCTTGTAGAAATTGGTTTCGGTGGGCTCCGGCAGCGGCAGCGAAATGCGCCAGGCCTTGCCGTCCAGGTTTTGATACTCGGCGATCACGCCGATGTAACGTGCGTCCAATGCGCTTTGCCCGCCGAGCGTCTTGCCGGTCTGGCCCGGCGTCAGGAAGAACTGATCGCTGTCCAGCAGGCTATTGCCGAGCACGCTTTTGGCGTCGTTTTGCAGACTGAAGAAGTCGGCATCCATGAATTCCGCATCCGAACGCAGCAGCAGCACGCGAATTTTTATCGG
Organism: Serratia sp. Z4; assembly: GCF_009900725.1. Taxonomy (NCBI): domain Bacteria; kingdom Pseudomonadati; phylum Pseudomonadota; class Gammaproteobacteria; order Enterobacterales; family Yersiniaceae; genus Serratia; species Serratia sp. Z4. The sequence goes on along the minus strand of NZ_JAAABD010000002.1, from coordinate 629,513 downwards.
CGCCGGTTGCGCGCCGGCGGCGGCGTTGACCTGGCGATCGGCATCGAACACCAGGCTGTAGCGCGACGGCACGCTTTTGGCGGAAGACATGCAACCGCCGAGCGCCAACGCGCCCAGCAGCAGAAACAGCATCCCGCACCAGCGGGAAGCGATAGGGGTCGTCATCATGGGAATCTCGTCGCCCGCAGGTGTACTGACTACTGGAGGATCCAGGTGGCTGAGCCGGCGTTTTTACACGCCTTGCTGTCGCCGCCGACTTTGACGCAGTCCTGTTTGGCGGCGCGCGCGCGGCGCGGCAGATCTTTGCGCAGCGTTGATTTGTAGCGCGCTTCCGGCACGCCGGCGTTGGCCTGGATATAACCCACCAGGTCGCCGCCGCGAATGGCGGAGATCGCCAGCCAGTTGTTTTCCACTTCGCCCAGCGCGTAGAACGCGGCGGCGTTGTCCAGGCTGCCGACGGCGGTGCCGGTATAATCGGGGCTGCTCATGATGCTGGCGGCGTACAGGCTGCGGTATTCCTCACCGATCGGCTTGAACTGTTTCGGCGCGCTCACCGCGGCGCGGTGCTTTAGCGTGACGCCATTGACTTCACTGCTGATGATGGCGTCGTTATTGAGCGCCGGCGGCGGTGGCGGCGGGGTGGAGCAACCGGCAAGCATCAGGGCGGTCAGCAGCGTCAGGGTAATCCGTGTTTTCACAATGTCCTCTTTTTCTTGATTGAATGGCTGTGTAATAAGGCGCCGTCATCAGGGCGCAAGCAGCAACACTTTTAATTGGCTCGGCACGATGCGCATGCCGAGCGCGTTGGTGGAATTCTGCAGGCTGAGGCTGGTCAACCGGGTGGCCGGGGTGCCTTTGAGCAGCACGGTAAAGGCGCCGGTCAGGTGGCGGGACGGCCCCATTACCGTGCCGGAAGCGACGCCGGTGGCCACGCCGGGGTTGTCGCCGTTGGTCAGGGGCGTCACCGTCGCCATGTTGTGTGCCGGGGTGCCGACGAACAGAATGTTGAACGCATTCGGGATGGCGGTCGGCGCCAGGGCGATATCCGGGTAAGGCACGGGCACCGGCGCCGGGCTTGGCGTCAGACAGACGTCGGGAAACGCCAGGTCCACGCCGATCATTTGGCTGTTGGCAAACATAAAGGCCTCCGCAGGTTATCCGACGTGGATTTGTTCCGAATCCAGCTTGGTGATGTCTTTCGAGGTAATCAGCGTGTTGCGCGCATGAATGCGGGCGTAATCTTCCGCCTGGTAATCCAGCTGCCCGGCGCGCACGTGCTCGGTCTGGCGCACTTTGCGGAACAGCGAATGGCTGATCTGGCTGACCGAATGCCACAGCGACTCGCAGCGTTTGCCGACCAGGCGGCTGAGGCTGACGAAGGCCGACAGCTCTTCGCCGCTGTATTTCATCTTGTCGACGTGGCAGTCGCCGCTGTTCGCTTGCAACGTCATGGCGTCGCCGCTCAGGTTCAGCGCCTGCGCGCCGTGCAGCGACAGAGAGCCGTTCGGCGTTTCAATGTGCAGATCGCCTGCGACGCAGAGCCGCGCCGCGCTTTGCGGCTCTGCGCGCTCAAGGACGGCGATCGCCCACAGCTGATGGCCGCAGCCGGCGACCAGCACGTTATCGCCGAGGGCCGGCGTCAGCAGGCAGCTCGCCGCCCGGCGGCAATGCCAGCCGCGGCCTTCGCACTCCACCACCAGGCTGCCGTCCGGCAACAGGTTGACGACCTGGCCGGCGGCCTGCTGGGGCGGTGCGATGTTGACGGCGCGAGTTGTGTTGGCAACGCTCATGGTGATCCCCTCGTGAAGTGGTCAATGCATTCAGATTCGGCTCTGGCGCTGTGCGCTCCAGGTTTCGGCGGCGTACAGTTCTTCGTCGCGCTCGAGGATCCCGCTGCGATCGCCCCAGCGCGTTTGCTGCTGGTGGGCGCGGTGCATGCGGGTGCGCATAAAACGCGCGCGCCGGAAATCGGCGGCGCCGATGTCGGCGTAACAGAAGTCGGCGTAGGTCAGGTCGCTGTCGCTGAAATCACAGCGCGCCGCGCGGCTGCGCTGGAACACGCATTGATACAGGCGCGCCTGGCTAAAGTTGGCGGCGTCCAGCGTCGCTTCGCTGAAGATCGCCTGATCGAACTGCCCGCTGCGGCACTGCGCGTGGGTCAGATTGGCCTCCAGCCACAGTGACTGCTGCGCTTGCACGCCCGTCAGGTTGGCGCGCAGCAGCGAAGCGCCCTTGAAGTTGCTTTGACGCAACGTCGCCTGGCTGAAATCGACGTCGTCCAGTTGGTTATCGGTAAACTGGCAGGCGATGAGACGCTGCCCGGCGTAACTTTTGCCGCGGTGATCACATTCGAAAAACGTGACGCGGTCGAAATCAACCCCTTCAAACCTTGTTTCACAGAGATTTAATCGAAAGAACGTGACAAGTGACAGCCTCGTATGGCTTAAATCTGCGCCGTCGAGCGGGCTTTCGTAAAAGGTGGTGCGATCGTGCTGAGTGGCGGAAAAATTCGCGCCGGCCAATTGGCATGACATCCAGTGGCTTTGGTTGAGCGACAGCCGGCTAAAGTCGCTCTGTTCAAGCCGGCAGTCGTTGAACATCGTCAGTTCGATATGGCTCTCGCTGAAGCGGCCGCCCGCCATGGCGCACTGATTGAAGGCCGTTTGCTTCAGGTTCGCCCGCGCAAATTGAGCGTGTTCGAGCCGACAATCGCTGAAGACGCTGTCGCGCAGATCGCAATCGGAGAAGTTCACGCCGTTCAGGTTCAGTTCGTTGAACATGCCGCCGGCCAAATCCATACCGGCGAATGACAGGCCGTGCAAATCCTCACCGGCAATCAGCTCGCCGCGTTTCACGCGCTGGCGTATCTGCTCAGGTTTTGACGTCATACTTCCTTCCCGTTGTGGCGAGGCAAGGTTTTCACCCTGGCGGTATAGGCACCGTCGAGCCGGGTCGCCTGATCCACTTGCGACTGCGACAAATCGGCCCGGAACAGATTGGTGCCCTGCAGGTCGGCGCCTGACAGCACGCATTTTTGCAGGATCGCCGCGATGAAATTGGCGTCGCGCAGGTTGGCCTTGGACAGATCGCAGCGAATGAACAGGCTGCCGCTGCCGTTGGCCTGACGGAAATCGGCCTCGTTCAGCCGGGCTTCCGACAGGTCGCAGTTGTCGAGGCGCGCACGGCTGAAATTAGCCCGCTGCAACGGCATCTGGCGCAAATTGCACTGGTTCAGCGTCGCGTCGCTGAAATCCGCCTGCGGCAACAGCGTCTTTGCCGCGAAGGCGCAGGCGGTGAGGCGTGCGGCGCGGAAGCTGAGGCTTTGCGTCTCGGTATCAACCCAGGCGCAGCTCTCTAGCCGCGCCCGATCGAAGTTCACCGCCAGCAGCCGGCATTTGACGAAGCTGACTTTGTCGAGCCGGGCGTGGCTGAATGTCAGTTGCTCCAGTTGCAGCTCCATCAGCGTAATGTTGGCCAGCGTGGCGCGGTTGAAGTCACACTGCCCGAGCAGGGTTTCGTACCCCAGCAAGTCGCGTAACGACGCCATAGTGAAATCGCAGCGTTGAAACAACGTTTGCTGGATGTTGGTTTCGTGCAACTGCGCGCCGCCGAAATCCGTCGCTTCACATTTCGCCAGGGCTAAGGAGGCGTGGCTCAAATCGGCCTGCTGTAAGACGGCGCCGCTGAGATCGGCGCGCGCCAACATCGCCTCGCGAAGATCGCAACCCACCAATTGGGTTTGGCGCAGATTGGCGTTTTCCAGCAAAGCGCCGCGCAAGTTAGCCTGGCAGAGATCCATGCCGGACAGATCGGCGCCGGTGAGATCCAGGCCGCTGAGATCCTTATCGCGCAGCATGGCGGCGGCGACGCGTTGGCGAATGATTTGCGCCAGATCGCCACGCAGGCGCAGTGCAGGGCTTTGCGCCTGTGCCGACATTAAATACATTTGGTGCAGCGCGCGTTCGCTTTCCCCACGCTGTTTATCGCTAAATGCGTCAGGATGCCGGCGTGCCTCCTGGAACAGCAGATCGCGTTGCTGCTGGTAGCTTTCCGCACCGGATGGCGGCACGTGATCCCCACCGGGATTGAGCGGATCGATACCCTCGGCTTGCGTCAGCTTGAGCATGTCCTGATACTGCGCCTCGGCCTGGCTTTCCAGACGCTCGACGAATTCGGCGAGCTGGTCCAGCTTCGGCGGCGCCTCTTGCGACGGGTGCGGGAAAAGTTCATCAATGTCTTGCCCCTCGCGCAGCAGACGCTGGCGATGCTCTTCGCGTTGCTGGTGCTCGTAGGCGGCGATATTTTCCGCCATCGGGCTTTGCTGCGTCGGCGTTTCCGTATCCAGCCAGGCGCCGATGCACGCCTCCGGCAACAACTCTTGCTCACGAAAAGCGTGCAGAGCACCCCGTTCTTTATCCAGCCGCTGGGCCAATACCTGCCGATAATGCGCGGTGGAGCGGGGCTCGCCTTCGGTTTCCAGGGCCGGCATCAGCTGCATCACGTCGGCGGCATCGTCTTCATTGATGCGTGCGCTGCCCTGATAAATCAGCAGCATCTGTTCCCGATGGGGGAAGAACCAGACGGTGGTGTGGCGCATCGCGATCTCTTCGAAATGCGTTTCGCCGCCGCGCAGCCGGTTGATGAAGCAGCGCGCGCGCCACGGCGGCAAATGCCCTTGCTGCACCGGTTCTGAAGGGTGCATGTTCCAAATCCGATAGGCGGCCCGGGGCGGCAAGCTGTCGCGTTGAGGAAACTGCTGATCGCTTTCCGCCATGTTGAACAGGCGCCAGTCGATATCGTTGGCGAAGCCGGGAAAGCCGTTTTTCAACCAGTCGGCGTCGTAGTTTTTGCCGATGCGGGAGAAGCGGCGCGGCCAGGTGATATCCAACGCGTCAAAGCTTGCCGGTTGCGCGCTTTGCCGAGAAGACGCAAGGCGCCCCTGCAGGGGTTCAACATTGGGTAGACGATGGATGCGGCCTTGCGGAAATGTTTCTGGGGTGGCGCCGATGCCGTGCGGATTATCGGCGAACTGTGCGCCGCCGTAAGCCCGGCGCCAGTCCAGACGCATTTCTGAAAAAGGGAGGGGAGTAGAGGGACGATCGTTGATCCAATGGCGATCGCCGAAAACCACCAGCGTTTTTTCCAGCGAATCAAGCTGGATCTTCACGGCGCAAGCGGTTTTGTCTTGTTGATGATGGGTGTAGGCATTGCCGGTGGCGAGAAACTCCGCGCAGGCTTTTGGGATAGCCAAATCGAGCACGCCGCCGCTCAACGTGAGTTCGTCGGCGGCCAACTGCCACAACTCCGGTTCGGGACGCAGGCGCGGGGCTGCCCCCATGTCGGCCAAGGCCAAAACGGAAACGCCCAGATGGTTTTGCCCTTGCCAAGAGAAGGGACGATGAAGCGCGCTGAGGCGCAGAGGTTTTACGACTTTCATTGTGTGTGTAAAGCTTCCTGTGGATATCAGCCGGCAGCCAGGCTGCTTGCTCAAAAACAATCCGTTTTTCGGTTTAATAGATATCAGGCTATGTCACAACAGATGAAGAAAACGATGCGGCGTTCAGAGCCGATCGCCAATGCGGGGAGCGCCCCGCTTCGAAATGGATGATCAAGAGGACAGTGCGTTGTCCTTTCCGCTTATTCCACGAGCCAGCAGCACGGCGGCCACGGACAACGCCGCGGCGATCGCCTTGGCGATCAATTGGCCGGCGCTCTCCAGGTGATAGGGCGCAAAGAAGCCGATGTCATTGGTGCCCAGGATCAGCAGCGCGGCGAGCGCCGCAAAACAGGGCAGCTCTATCGCCAGCGCCAGTCTGCCGGTGGGCGCCGCACCCAGGTAACTCATCAAAAAGCCGGGAAAAATCAGCAATCCGATCAGTTCTGCGGGGGCATTTACCGCAGACATCACCTGCTGGTTGTATTTCAGGAGCGCCAGCATCAGCGCGACAAAGATCAGCAGCCGCACAGGCAACGTGGCCGCTCGGTTGGCCGACAAAAAGGTTTTGCCGATCGCAGCGAGCAATACGCAGCCAACCAGGATGCCAAAGAAGGTAAACAGGACTTGTCCCCAGAGGCTGTCCTGCGTCGAAAAGGCAATGAACGTGCCCATCGTGACACTTCCTTATGCAAGGTGATTTCGCGAACTGATGAACGGTAAGCCGTTTACGGAACGTTGAAATCGGATCGCGTGATTGAAGGGATGCTTTTCGCTCAAAGCCGGGAAAGCTCTTCGATCACCGCTTTTTTGGGATTCTTCGGATCGTACTTTATCGCGATGAAATGGCCCGGCTGATAACGCGGCAGATCCACGACGCTGATCGGGCCTTTCGCCACGGCCGTATGGTTTTTCCCGTCTTGGGCGATGTACTTGACTTCGACTTCGCAGACCGGCCGATTCCCGTCCCACAGGTTGGTCTGGCGAATGCTGACGATTTGCCCTGAGGCGGAAATACCGTTCTCCATCACGCTGAGGGAAGAACCGATATGTTTGAAATAACCCCAGATATCGACCGTGATGAATTTGAAAAAGCCCACCAGGCTGAGAATGGGAGCCAATAAAATCAAACCGATAACGGTGAAAACATTTTTGGCCTTCGACATGGGAGTCCCTTTACAAGAAGATCGCCAGCGCCTTGGTGCTCAATCGTAAGGCACCGTTGGTCACCAGCGCGCCAAGCTGCGTGAACGTCATGGGATCATTACTGAGCTTGAAATTGGTTTTGCTGATCGACAGCGGGTTGTGCGAGATATCCAGCATCGTGTGTTTCAGGCTGGCTCCTGTCAACGCAAGATTTGAACCGTAAAAGGCGAAGTTGGCCCCGGTCGCCACCCATTTCAAGCCGTGGCAGTTATCTTTCCAGCTCGGTGTCTGCACCGATACGCCGTCCGCGCTGGTGATATTGATCGTTTTCGCCTTGATGGTCAGCGTGCCGGTGATCGTGGTGCTCTGATCGTTTTTGTAGGTCTCGGTGACATCCCCGGTTACGGTGGCGGTTTGGCCGCCGCCTTTAATCGTCAATTCCTGCCCGCCGGCGGTGATGGTGGTGTGCTGCCCGCCGGAGGTGATGTTGACCGTCTGCCCTTGCTTGATGGTGCTGGTTTGTTGCCCCTCGGTAATGTCGAGGGTCTGGTTGCCTTTCACCGTGACATGCTGGGTTTGCGTAATGTTTTGCGTCTGCGCGCCGTCGAGCTTGAAGGACTGATTGCCGGTGATGTCGATTTTATCGCCACCGTCGATAATCGTCAGGTCGCGGCCGCCTTTGATGTTCACCGTCTGGTGAGCGTTCAGGTTGGCGGTTTCCAGCCCATTGACCGTTGTGGTGCGTTTCGCTTTGTACAGGAACGTGGCGTCGCCGGTGACGGTGTCGTCCTGCTGGCGACCGATGGTGGTGGTGCGACTGCCGTCAATATTGACGTTCTTGTCGTTCTCCACCGTCATGTTCATGTTGCGTTCGGCGTGCATGTCGAAAGATTCGTTGCCGGGCGAGTCTTCCAGGAACAGGAAGCTGGCGTTGTCGACGCCGCCGCCTTTGCTGCGGCTCATAAAGCCCATTTTGGTGGCGTCGCCGGGCAGATCCCACGGTGGCATGCTGTCTTCGTTGTAAACGCGGCCGGTGATGATGGGGCGATCCGGATCGCCGTTGATAAAGTCGACCACCACTTCCTCACCGACGCGCGGGATCTGGATCCCGCCGTATTTCCAGCCGGCCCAGGCGCTGGAGACGCGCACCCAGCAGGAGCTGGTTTCGTTGCCGCTGCCGTGGCGATCCCAACGGAATTTGAGTTTCACCCGGCCATATTTATCGGTCCAGATGCTTTCGCCTTCCGGGCCCACCACTTCGGCAGTTTGCGGGCCATGGGTTTTCGGCCAGGGCGTGGTGCGCGCCGGGCGCCAATTGATATCCGCCGGAACGACCTGAAATTCGGTTCGCTGTTCGCCGACATCGTTATCGTTGCTGGTGTAGCTGTTCTCCTGCATGAAGTAATGTGCGCTGACCACCAGGTAGGTGCGGTTGTCTTCCATACGCGGCGCCTGGGTCAGTTGAAAACGATAGCCGGGCGCAATGCCCTGCGAATTGCCTTCGCCGCTCATCTGCTCATGCTGCGCTTCGAACTCCTGTTGGCGAACCTTGACGTAAAACTGGCCATGGGCGTGATCGGTATAACGGCCGGGCCAGTCGAACACCTCGGCTTTGTCCTGCGCGAATGAGGCGGGATTTTGCCGGGCCTCCAGCAACCGCGCGCGCGGCTTGCGAAAATCGTAGTCATCCAGGCTATACAGGCTGGGCGTGATGGCGTCAGAAACGCTCCAGCTGTTGATGCTGTCTTTGTTTTCCACCAGGCCGCCTTCCGCGAGCTGATAGGGAATGCTGGCGTAGCCGGCGAGTTCCTGATGGGCCGCCGGCGCGTCAGCCAGCACCAGCGTATGGCCGTCTTGCTGGTGCGTGAAATAATAATAGATGCCTTCGTGTTCCATCAGGCGGCTGATGAAATCGAAATCGCTCTCCTGGTACTGCACGCAGTACCCCCAGATGCGGTAGTCGTAACTCAGGCGGTTATCGATCTTCACCTGATACTGCCCCAGCACCTGAGTCAGGATGTCGGGAACGGTCTGTTCCTGGTAGATGCGAAAATCGCGGTTTTGCGTCAGATACCACAGCGTGGGGCGCAGCACGGCGCGGTAGATATAGTAACGGTTGCCGCCGGCTTCTCGTCCGGAGAGGGTCATGCGCGTGATATTGCCGTTGAGATAACGCGGCGCCAACGGATTGCCCCGCAGTTCCAGCGTGATTTTTTGTCCCAGCAGCGCTTTCAGATCGAGCCGATTGTCGGGGCTGAGCAGCTCGACGTCGAATTCGAACAGGCCGGCCAGTTTTTCCTCACCGGAAAGGCTTCTGAACAACAGCTGATTGGCGGGCAAAGGCGTGTGCGCAATGATAAGGCGATCCATACTATATCCCCGGTTTAGGCATAGCTACCGCACGAGATTTGACGCGCGATCCCGATGGCGTATCTGTCACGAATTGAGACAGGGGCTGACGAAAGATTTAACAAAGTTTACACAAAGGCACGATTTGTGCAGTCTACAATAGAGCTCTGCATTTGCAAAATAGCCTTGTGGATCAATGCTCAATTCGTTAACTCGCTCACGATCTGGTTTTTTATTATCTAAAACATATAGATACGCGCAGATCTTTTTTTATCCCAAATTATTGGTCAAATGGTAATACCAAATAATAAATCTGTAACACTTAAGTCAACGTGTTTATAAAACAACTCTTTTTTTCCGTGAAAAAAGTCACTGAGTATTTTTTATCCTTACCATTCGTTAGTTAAAGATGATCAAATATATAAATTTACCGAATGTTAATTCGGATGATTCCTATTTGGCCGGCGTGAAAAGCCCGCGGTGCGGGCCTCCGACGGTGAGTCTGAATGGTTGATAAAGCAGCAATTGATGCGGTTAGCGCGGAAGGGGATCGAGGGAAAGTCGGCTTATCAGGTCACAGAGCCAGATTAAGGCCGGGTCGCGTTGCGCCTGTCGGCCGGCGATCAGCTCAATGGGGAAAGGCGCGATGGCCAACTCCTTAGGCAGCGGGAGAATGCGTACGCGTTGCGGATCGGAAAAACGCCGGGCCACGCTGGCGGCCAGGGTGGCGATCAGATCGCTGTCGGCGACCACCGCCGGCAGGGCGACGATGTGCGAAAAGGTCACGGCAACGCGCCGTTGACCGCCAATTTCCGCCAGACGCCGGTCGACCAACCCTCTGGCAGAGCCGTCGTCTGCCGGTGCGTACAGCCCATGCGGCAGGCTGAGGTAGCGCGCCAGATCCCAGCGGCCATCCGCCAGCTGTGGGTGTGAACGGCTGGCGATACACACCAGATGTTCTTCAAACAACGTGCGCACATAGTGGCTTTCCGCACCGGAAAGGTGCCCTCCCAGCGCGATATCCACCTCGCCGCGATCCAGTTGCCGGTAAATATTGTGGCGATCCAGGCGCGAAACGCGAATATCGATGCCGGGTGCCGCCTGACGCAAACGGCTGATGATGGCGGGCAGCAGCAAGATATCCGCATAGTCGCCGGCGGCCAGCGTAAAACGCCGCTGCCCGGCGGTGGCCGGATCGAAACGGGCCGGCGGGGCCAACGCCAAATGGATTTGCTCAAGCACCCGCTGTATCTGTGGCATAAGTTGGTGGGCGCGCGGCGTGGGCGCCATGCCGCCGCCGCTGCGGACAAACAGCGGATCGTTGAGCAGAATGCGCAGTCGCGCCAATGCATTGCTGACGGAAGGTTGCGCGCGGTTAAGACGCCGGCCTGCGGCGGTGACGTTGCGCGTCTGATACAGCGCTTCAAACACCACCAGTAAATTGAGATCGACGTTGGCTAAATTCATTTTATGAATACTCTATATACAGATAATCCATTTCCAGAATCTTACAGCGTTCCCTAGGCTGGTAGCACACGAATGTAGCCTTCAATCAGGGGAAATGATGAACAAAGTGTTAATCACCGGCATTGAGCCGTTCGAGGGTGACGCGGTGAACCCTTCCTGGCAGGTCGCGCAGGCATTGGCCGGAGAGCGTATCGCCGGCGCGGAGATCGCGGTGCTCGAGTTGCCGTGCGTATTGGGCGTGGCCAACCAGCAGTTGATCGCGGCGATTGAGGCATTGCAGCCGCTGGCGGTGATCTGTCTGGGGCTGGCCGGCGGCCGGGCCGAAATATCCCTGGAACGGGTAGCCATCAATCTGATCGATGCCCGCATTCCCGACAATGCCGGTAAACAGCCGATTGACGTGCCGGTGGTTGCCGGCGGGCCGGTGGGCTATTTCAGTACGCTGCCCGTCAAGGCCGCGGTGCAGCAACTGCGCCGGCAGGGGATCCCCGCGGCGGTCTCTTATACGGCGGGCACCTACAACTGCAACCACATTTTTTATGGTCTGCGTCACTATCTGGAGATGCAGCATTCGCGGGCCAGAGGCGGGTTCGTGCATATTCCGTACAGCCATGAACTGGCGGCAGCGCACCCGGGCAAGCCGAGCATGGCACTGGCGACGATGGTGGAAGCGGTGCGCACTGTCGTTCAGGTGACGCTGACGGTAGAGGAAGATGTGCGATTCGGCGACGGCGCCGTACATTAAAAGCAGAGCGTGGCGTACCACGCCCTGCTACGGGTTATTCGTCGGCGACGCGGATCACCAGTTTGCCGAAGTTTTTGCCTTGCAGCAGGCCGATAAACGCCTGCGGCGCCTGCTCCAGCCCGTCGACGATGTCTTCGCGGAACTTGATTTTCCCCTGTTCGACCCAACTGCTCATTTGTTGCAAGAACTCGTCAAAGCGTGAGCCGTAGTCGTCGAAGATGATAAAGCCCTGCATACGGATGCGTTTGCGCAGGATCAGCCCCTCCAGCAGCGGCAAGCGGTCCGGCCCCGCAGGTAACCCGGTGGCATTGTAATGGGCGATGATGCCGCATACCGGAATACGCGCTTTGGTGTTCAACAGCGGCAGTACGGCGTCGAACACCGCCCCGCCGACATTCTCGTAATAGATGTCGATACCCTGTGGGCAGGCGGCGGCCAACCGTTCGGCAAAGTCTGGGGCGCGGTGATCGATACAGGCGTCGAAACCCAACTCTTCCACCACATAGCGGCATTTTTCCGCACCGCCGGCGACGCCGACGACACGGCAGCCTTTCAGTTTGCCGATTTGGCCGACCACCGAACCAACCGCACCGCTGGCGGCGGCCACCACCAGCGTTTCACCTGCCTGCGGTTGGCCGATATCGAGCAGCCCCATGTATGCGGTAAATCCCGGCATGCCGAGCACGCCCAGCAGGCGGGAAGGGTGCGGCAAATGCGGGCCGAGGTTGCGCAGGCCGCTGCCGTCGGACAGCGCATATTCCTGCCAGCCGTCATACCCCAATACCCAATCGCCGACGTTGAAATCGGGATGCTGTGAGGCCGCCACGCGCGATACCGTACCGCCCACCATCACCTGACCGAGCTCCACCGGCGGCGCATAGGAGGGGGCATCGCTCATGCGTCCGCGCATATAAGGATCCAACGACAGATATACGGTGCGCAGCAGCAGTTGGCCGGCGCCGGGTTGCGGTGCGGGGACGGTATCGAGACGGAAGTTCGCGGCTGTCGGTTCGCCGTTCGGACGCGAGGCCAGCAGGAAGCGGCGGTTCTGTTGAGAAGGGGACATCGAAAGCTCCTTTGTGGTGCGGCAAACAAGGTCCGTTAAGCCTAGTGCAGGAGCGCTGAGGCGACGTGACCGAATGTGCTTAGCTCAGAGCGGAACAATCAACACGTCGATATGACTGATATTGATAAAGCGGGCGGCGGAACAGGAGACTTTGTTCATCATGCTGTCTCGGTGATTGCCGCAGAGCAGCAGGTCAAACGGCTGACGGCGGCTGGCGAATGCCAGGCTGTCACCCAGCTCGCCATGCACGATCAGCGTATCGGCGATAGGGTAGCCGGCGCGTTGGCGCAGTTCCTGCATAAACAGCCGGGTTTCCTCTTCCATCAGCGAGCGCAAATCGCCCAGCATCGGCCCGGCGAAATTATTGTACATTTCCGGATTGGCGAGGGTGCTTAACAGGGTGATGCTGCCGCCGTAGGGGCGAACGATGGAGACGGCCTTTTCCACCAGGCGGTGGCTGTCAGGGGCAACGGCGACGGTAACCAGAACGTTTTGATACCCCATATCCGACTCCTTGTTGTATCCATCGTGTTTCAGGCTGCTGCAGCGGCGGCCTTGGTGGAAGTACTGCGTCGGATAAAGGGTAGAACCTGGCGGGGGGAATAAATGTGTTTCATATCACGCGCGGCAATAAAAGCTGAATGTGCCCCGGTTATATAGCAATAAAAGATAAAACCGTTGCCGCACGTAATTTCACTGAATTAAAGCACCTGTGCCCACAGCGTTTTCGGCACCTTGCCCAGATCGAACAATTTACCGGCAACCAGCTCGGCGCGACGGTGGTCGGCGGCACGGTACATATTGCTCATTTCCGTATCGTTTTCAATGGAGTAGTTCAGTTTGTCGTACACCTTCTCCAGGCTGTCCAAAGAGGAGCATTTACGAAATGTCAGCAGATATTCGAGCGTATCGGTCATGATTAAAATATAGCCTGTTAATAGTTAAAGCCGGGTGAATAACACATAGCGACTCACGGCGACGCCGTCGAGGCAGCGATGTACGACCTGACAAAAATCATTTCAATTAGATAAATTGCACTGGGTAATGATGTCGCGCCGCCCGTAGCGGCGCTTTGGTAAATCATAATATGCCAGTGCGCCGTCAGCAATCTCAGCCTGCTGATTAATGGAGAAATAGGGAAAGTCTCAGGGCGGTTGACGGTCGACGCGTCGTCGTTCGTGCTGTGGGCAAGCACAAGGTGCCGTGCCGGGCCTCTTTTGGGTGATTTTTTCACCCGGCCGTGGCGCCGCCGCGGCATTGGGCGATGTTTGTCGCCGCTGCTTGCGTTGAAAAGCCGTTTTGTTCGATGAAGAAATATGAACAGTAAAACAAAACTGCGTTTTATTTTATGACAATGAAGCAATGAAAGCCAAAGCCATGTAAATAATCTCTGGAGGGAGGGGGAATTATCTCGGCGTCAGAAAAAGAAATAAAAAGCATTAAGGTTTTATGAATTGCTGCCGATATAACGTTTTGGGGGAATTTAACTCAAAAAAAGCACTCTTGCATCGTGCTAATACGGAAACATATCGTTACGTCTGTTGGCTTGTTCACTACGCCTGCGAATCATTGATAAGCCATAATCACCTGATGTTGAAAATTAGAACAGCCTCAGGCTGAAGGCTTAAGTCAAATCCGATAGCTAATAACCTCATAGTTTACATTGGTTATTTTTCAGCTTGGATATTTTTTAGTAACTCAAATGGTTATTTATACTGAGTTTGTTGCCTATATGCAGATTTTTGTTCTGTTATTTTGGTTTGGTGATGCTTTTGTTCGAATTGATCTAAAAAAGATAATTTTTTGGCGGATAAACATTGTTTTTAAGACGTTTTTTTACCTGTGGCTATTTTATGAGCAAAATGACGGTCAATAAGTGAGCGTATTTGGGGGTATTTGGCTTAATTATTTTTTATTTTTGTGATCTATGTCACATTGTATTTAAAATTGCCTCTCACTTACATTGTGTGTGCTAATGGTTCGGGGGTAGAGTTGCGCTGCTTTAGGAATAATCTTATTAAATTTGTAAAAATAGTTTCATGGTGACTAAACACTATCGAAGCAGAATGCTGTACATCCATACACGTTGGTTTACGCTCGTAGCAAATACTGAACAGTGGTCGAATTTAGCGATTGTCGAAAATTATAGCAGTCGTTTTTGAGAGATTAATTTGCCAACTTTGGGAAACAACCCAAGTCACGGGCGATAAAATTTATCACCCAGCGTATGTTTTTAAACATAGTCTGTCGGGATGGGGAATATGGGTACGTCTGAATTACTTAAGCATATTTATGACATCAATCTGTCATATTTACTTTTAGCACAGCGTTTGATCAACGATGAAAAAGCGTCCGCAATGTTTCGCCTGGGTATTGATGAAACCATGGCCGATGCGCTGGCGCAGCTGACTTTGCCGCAAATGGTTAAACTGGCCGAGACCAACCAGCTGGTTTGCCACTTCCGCTTTAACGAAAGCCAGACCATCGAACGCCTGACCAAAGAGTCGCGCGTCGACGATCTGCAACAAATCCATACCGGCATTTTGCTATCAAGCCATTTACTGCAAGAGCTATCGAGTAAAGACGCTAGCCCGACGAAGAAAAGAGCCTGATGATGGTTGAGAAAAGTATCGTTCAAGAAGCCAAGGACATTCAGCTCGCCATGGAGCTGATTTCGCTGGGAGCCCGATTGCAGATGCTGGAGAGTGAAACCCAGCTTAGCCGCGGGCGCTTGATTAAACTTTACAAGGAGTTACGCGGCAGCCCGCCGCCAAAAGGAATGTTACCGTTCTCAACCGACTGGTTTATGACCTGGGAACAAAATATTCACTCGTCGATGTTTTACAACGCTTACCTGTTTTTGATGAAAAGCGGGCAGTGCAGCGGCGTGGAGGCGGTGATCAAAGCCTATCGCCTCTATCTCGAGCAGTGTCCGCAGCAGGCCGGCGAGGCGCCGTTGCTGGCGCTGACCCGTGCCTGGACGCTGGTGCGCTTCGTCGATAGCGGCATGTTGCAGCTTTCCGCCTGCAGCTGCTGCGGCGGCGCATTTATCACCCACGCGCACCAGCCGCTGAATGGTTTCATCTGCAGTTTATGCCAACCCCCATCCCGCGCCGTAAAAAGACGTAAACTTTCGCCGCAACTGGCCGATATTATTCCTCAACTGCTGGACGAGCAGGTCAAACGCGCCATTTGAGCCGCCACGTTGCCGGCTCTCGGCAATGAATACCGACGTGTGATACGCAGGGGCGGCATGCCGCCCCCAGACATGCAGCCTGGTCTGTCGCGCCAGGGCGCGTTTGCCCCACCTTCCATCCACATTGTTAATTTAAGGAATGCGTGTGCTAGTTATTTTGGGTTATCTCGTGGTATTGGGTGCGGTGTTTGGCGGCTACCTGATCGTGGGCGGTCATCTCGGGGCGTTGTATCAGCCGGCGGAATTTCTGATTATCGGCGGGGCGGGCGTCGGCGCCTTTATCGTCGGCAACAACGGCAAAGCGATCAAAGCCACGCTGCGCGCGCTGCCGCGGCTGATGCGCCGTTCCAAATACAACAAAGATCTGTATATGGATTTGATGGCGTTGCTGTTCCGTCTGCTGGCCAAATCGCGCCAGCAGGGCATGCTGTCGCTCGAGTTCGATATCGATAATCCGCAAGAAAGTGAAATTTTCTCTAATTATCCGCGCATCCTTGCCGATAACACTCTGGTGGAGTTCATTACCGACTATTTACGGCTGATGGTGAGCGGCAATATGAATGCGTTCGAGATCGAAGCGCTGATGGACGAAGAGATCGAAACCTACGAGCAGGAAAGCGAAGTGCCCGCCGGCAGTCTGGCGATGGTGGGCGACTCCTTGCCGGCGTTCGGCATCGTCGCGGCGGTGATGGGGGTGGTGCACGCCCTGGCTTCGGCTGACCGTCCGGCCGCTGAGCTGGGCGCGCTGATCGCTAACGCCATGGTCGGTACTTTCCTCGGCATTTTGTTGGCCTACGGCTTCATCTCGCCGCTGGCGACGTTGCTGCGCCAGAAGAGCGCCGAAAACGTCAAGATGATGCAGTGCATCAAGGTCACGCTGTTGTCGAGTCTGAACGGTTACGCGCCGCAGATCGCAGTCGAGTTTGGCCGCAAAACGCTGTATACCACCGAACGTCCTTCTTTCGTTGAGCTGGAAGAACACGTGCGCCGCGTGAAAGCGCCGGCGCAGCAGGCGACGGAAGAAGAAGAAGCATGAAACAGAATCATCCGGTCGTTCTGGTCAGAAAGCGCAAGTCGCATCATGCCGCCCATCACGGCGGCTCCTGGAAGATCGCTTATGCCGACTTTATGACGGCGATGATGGCGTTCTTCCTGGTGATGTGGCTGCTGGCGATCGCCAGCCCGCAGGAGCTGACGCAAATCGCCGAATATTTCCGTACGCCGCTCAAGGTTGCCCTGACCAGCGGCGACAAGAGCAGTTCCGAGAGCAGCCCCATTCCTGGCGGCGGCGACGATCCCACGCAGCAGCATGGCCTGGTGAAAAAACAGGTCGATTCGCCGGACTCGCGCGCCGAAGAGCTGCGCCTGAACAAGCTGCGCGAAAAGCTGGATGAGTTGATTGAGTCCGATCCGCGCCTGAAGGCGCTGCGTCCGCATCTGCTGATCAACATGATGGACGAAGGGCTGCGCATCCAGATTATCGATAGCCAAAACCGGCCGATGTTCAAAACCGGCAGCGCGCAGGTCGAGAGCTACATGCGCGATATTCTGCGGGCGATAGCGCCGATCCTTAACGACCTGCCGAACAAAATCAGCCTGTCCGGCCACACCGATGACATCCCTTACGCCACCGGCGAGCGCGGCTACAGCAACTGGGAACTGTCGGCCGATCGCGCCAACGCCTCCCGGCGCGAGCTGATCGCCGGCGGCCTGGCGGAAGGCAAGGTGCTGCGGGTGGTGGGCATGGCGGCCACCATGAGCCTGAAACAGCATGGCGCCGATGACGCGATTAACCGTCGCATCACCGTGCTGGTGCTGAACAAGCAAACGCAAGAGGGCATCGAGCACGAAAATGCCGAAAGCAACGCGATGGATATCGCCCAGCCGGACAGCCTGAAGCAGCTGGCGCCGTCGGCGACCGCACCGGCCAGCCAAACGCCGGAACCCTCGGCGACGGCCCCGGAACCGGTGGCGACAACGCCAGGCGCTCCACCGCAGGCATCCCCGGCGATAGCACCGGCCGATCAGGCGCCGGAACCACCGGCGTCCGCACCCGCACCGACTAACCGCGACTCACAGCCAGAGGTGACCCCGTGAGCATGGACATTAGCGATTTTTATCAGACCTTCTTTGATGAGGCAGACGAGTTGCTGGCCGACATGGAGCAACACCTGCTGGAGCTGGATCCGCTGGCCCCCGATATCGAGCCGTTGAACGCCATCTTCCGCGCGGCGCATTCGATCAAGGGCGGCGCGGCGACCTTTGGTTTTTCGGTGCTGCAGGAAACCACCCACCTGCTGGAGAACCTGCTGGACGGTGCAAGACGCCAGGAAATGAGCCTGAGCACCGAGATTATCAACCTGTTTCTGGAAACCAAAGACATTATGCAGGAGCAACTGGACGCCTATAAAACCTCGCAACAGCCTGACGCTGAAAGCTTTGAATACATTTGTCAGGCGCTGCGCCAGCTGGCGTTGGAAGCGCAACAGCAGCAAGAGGCGCCTGCGGCTCAACCGGCCGTTCAGCAGCCTGTCGTTAAGCCATCGGCCGCGCCGGCGGCGATCGAGGGCGGCATGCGCATCAGCCTGAACGGGCTGAAAGCCAGTGAAATCCCCTTGATGTTGGAAGAGCTGGGCAACCTCGGCGAGGTTAAAGATCCGCATCAGACGGAACACAGTCTGGACGTGACGTTGCTCACCTCCGCCAGTGAAGACGACATCAGCGCCGTGTTGTGCTTCGTGCTGGAACCGGAACAAATCAGCTTCTCGACGCCGACCCAGAGCGAACCGGCCATCGCAGAAGCGAGCTTACCGGAAGTGGCCGCCTTACCGGAGCCTGCGCCGGTCGCGAACGCCGCGCCACCTGCCGCGAAACCGGCCGAAGCGCCAAAAGCGCGCGCCAAGGCGAGCGAATCCACCAGCATCCGCGTGGCGGTGGAAAAGGTGGATCAGCTGATTAACCTGGTGGGCGAGCTGGTGATCACCCAATCGATGCTGGCGCAACGCTCCGGCACGCTCGATCCGGTGAACCACGGCGATCTGCTGAACAGCATGAGCCAGCTGGAGCGTAACGCGCGCGATCTGCAGGAATCGGTGATGTCGATCCGCATGATGCCGATGGAGTACGTCTTCAGCCGCTACCCGCGGCTGGTGCGCGATCTGGCCGGCAAGCTGAATAAACAGGTGGAGCTGACGCTGCAGGGCAGCTCGACCGAACTGGACAAGAGCCTGATCGAACGCATTATCGATCCGTTGACGCACCTGGTGCGCAACAGCCTCGATCACGGTATCGAAGAGCCGGCTACCCGTATCGCCGCCGGCAAGTCGGCGGTGGGCAATCTGGTGCTGTCGGCCGAACACCAGGGCGGCAACATTTGTATTGAAGTCATCGACGACGGCGCCGGGCTGAACCGCGAAAAAATTCTCGCCAAGGCGGCTTCGCAAGGGCTGGCGGTCAGCGACAGCATGAGCGACGAAGAGGTCGGCATGCTGATCTTCGCGCCGGGTTTCTCCACCGCCGAGCAGGTGACCGACGTTTCCGGCCGCGGCGTCGGCATGGACGTGGTGAAAAGAAATATTCAGGAGATGGGCGGCCACGTCGAGATCCGTTCGCAGGCCGGTAAAGGCACCACCATCCGCATTCTGCTGCCGTTGACGCTGGCGATCCTCGACGGCATGTCGGTCAAAGTGAACGACGAAGTCTTTATTCTGCCGTTGAACGCGGTGATGGAGTCGCTGCAGCCGCAGGCGGAGGATTTGCATCCGTTGGCCGGCGGAGAGCGTGTGCTGCAGGTGCGCGGCGAATACCTGCCGCTGGTGGAGCTGTATCGGGTATTCGAAGTGGAAGGCGCCAAAACCGACGCCACGCAGGGCATCGTCGTTATCCTGCAAAGCGCCGGCCGCCGCTATGCGTTGCTGGTAGATCAGCTGATTGGCCAGCATCAGGTGGTGGTGAAGAATCTGGAAAGCAACTACCGCAAAGTGCCGGGCATCTCCGCCGCGACCATTCTGGGCGACGGCAGCGTGGCCTTGATCGTCGATGTCTCGGCGTTGCAAACCTTGAACCGTGAAAAGCGTCTGACGGACGCCGCCGCATAATAATGAGTTTATTGATTTAAAAGGTGAATGATATGGCAGGATTGGCAGCCGTCAGCAAATTGGCTGGCGAAACGGTAGGGCAAGAGTTTCTGATTTTTACCCTGGGCAACGAGGAGTACGGCATCGACATCCTCAAGGTGCAGGAAATTCGCGGCTACGATCAGGTGACCCGCATCGCCAACACCCCGGCGTTCATCAAGGGCGTCACCAACCTGCGCGGCGTGATTGTTCCTATCATCGATCTGCGGGTGAAATTTTCGCAGCAAAGTGTTTCCTACGATGAAAACACCGTGGTGATCGTGTTGAACTTTGGCCAGCGCGTGGTGGGCATCGTGGTTGACGGCGTCTCCGACGTGCTGTCGCTCACCGCCGATCAGATCCGTCCGGCGCCGGAGTTCGCGGTGACCCTGGCGACCGAATATCTCACCGGCCTCGGTTCGCTGGGCGAGCGCATGCTGATCCTGGTGGATATCGAAAAGCTGCTGAGCAGCGAAGAGATGTCGCTGGTCGACAGCGTGGCGAAAAGCGTCTGATTTCAGACTCAAGGGGCGGGGCGCCGCCCCCTTTAATCTTCACTTTCCCTGATCTGTCGCGATGGCCTCAGCCGCGCTCGGAACCCCCACTAAAAATAGTTACTTTCCCGCATAAAGTTTTGCCGCACGGCGCCGATAACTCTCACATTCAACGTCATCAGAGCCTGTCTGCGCGGGCTTCAACAAGGGAAATCATGTTAAATCGTATGAAGGTGGTCACCAGCCTGTTGCTGGTGTTGGTGCTGTTTGGCGCCTTGCAGTTGATTTCGGGCGGACTTTTTTTCTCCTCGCTGAAAAGCGATAAGGAAAACTTTACCGTCCTGCAAACGATCCGCCAGCAGCAGCTGCAGCTGAGTGAAAGCCGCGTTGACCTGCTGCAGGCGCGCAACTCCCTGAACCGCGCCGGTATCCGCTACATGATGGATACCAACAAGATCGGCAGCGGCGCCACCATTGATGAACTGCTGGCCAAGGCGAAGGAAGAGCTGGGTGAAGCGGAAAGACACTACGCCGCGTACGAGAAAATTCCTCAGGACCCGCGCCAGGATCCTCAGTCGGCGGAACGCCTCAAGCAGCAGTACGATGTGCTGTACGGCGCGCTCTCCGAGCTGATCCAACTGCTGGGCGAAGGCAAAATCAACGCCTTCTTCGATCAGCCTACGCAGAGTTACCAGGACAACTTTGAGCAGAGCTACAACGTTTATCTGGAGCAAAACGGCAAGCTGTACCAAATCGCGGTTGACGGCAGCAACAGCTCCTACAACTCGGCTATTTGGACGCTGATCGTGGTGCTGGTGGTGGTGCTGGCGGTGATCGTACTGGTCTGGACCGGTATCCATCACATCCTGGTGCGCCCGCTGAACCGCATGATCGACCACATCAAACAGATCGCCGCCGGCGACCTGACTCAGCAGATCGTCGTCAACAGCCGCAACGAAATGGGCGTGCTGGCGGCCAGCCTGAAACACATGCAAAGCGAACTGATCGAAACCGTCAGCGGCGTGCGCCAGGGTGCGGACGCCATCTACAGCGGCGCGTCTGAAATCGCCGCGGGCAACAACGATCTCTCCTCCCGCACCGAGCAGCAGGCCGCTTCGCTGGAAGAGACCGCCGCCAGCATGGAGCAATTGACCGCGACGGTGAAACAGAACGCCGAAAACGCCCGTCAGGCTTCACAGCTGGCGCTGAGCGCCTCCGAAACCGCGCAGAAAGGCGGCAAGGTGGTGGCCAACGTGGTGCAGACCATGCACGACATCGCCGGCAGCTCGCAGAAGATCGCCGATATTACCGGCGTGATCGACGGTATCGCCTTCCAGACCAACATCCTGGCGTTGAACGCCGCAGTGGAAGCGGCGCGCGCCGGCGAACAGGGTCGCGGCTTCGCGGTGGTGGCCGGTGAAGTGCGCAACCTGGCGCAGCGCAGCGCGCAGGCGGCGAAAGAGATCAAAGGCCTGATCGAAGACTCGGTCAGCCGCGTCGATATGGGCTCCGTGCTGGTGGAAAGCGCCGGGGAAACCATGGGTGACATCGTCAACGCCGTCACCCGCGTGACCGACATCATGGGCGAAATCGCCTCGGCTTCCGACGAGCAGAGCCGCGGTATCGATCAGGTTGGCCAGGCGGTAGCGGAAATGGACCGCGTGACCCAGCAGAACGCCTCGTTGGTGGAAGAATCCGCCTCGGCGGCGGCGGCGCTGGAAGAACAGGCCAGCATGCTGACCCAGTCGGTAGCGGTATTCCGCCTGAGGTCGGAAGGCCAGGAAGAGTTTAAAGCGCCTGTCACCAGCAAGGCGACGGTAACACCGGTAATCAATCATAAGAAAATGAACGCCAGCGATCTGCAGGATAACTGGGAAACGTTCTGACCGGTATCGGGCCTCTCTCGCAGAGGCCCTTTTCCCTACGTAGGCCGGTCGCCGGCCGGCTGCAAGGAGGTTCACAGTGTTTAACCGAATCCGTATCTCTACCAGCTTGTTCCTGTTGTTGATGACCTTCTGCGTTCTGCAGTTGGCCAGCAGCGGCCTGTCGTATTCCGCGTTTCGTTCCGATAACCACAACCTCGACATCATCACCCTCGGCAGCCAGCAGCGCGATTCGCTCAGCCTGAGCTGGGTGTCGCTGTTGCAGGCGCGCAATACGCTGAACCGCGCCGGCACCCGCGCGGCGCTGAAACTGCCGCAGGAGCAGGTGAACGAATTGATGAGCAGCGCCCGCAGTTCGCTGCAGAAGGCCGATCTCTATTTCAATCAGTTTATGGCGGTTGAACGCAGCAGTGAACAGCAGAACCAGCAGACGGCCACCACCAAGGCCAGCTACGAGCGGCTGCGCGGCGCACTGCGTGAACTGATCGGTTTCCTGGAAAAGGGCGAGCTGCAGGCGTTTATGGATCAGCCGACGCAGAAAACCCAGGACCTGTTTGAGGCTGACTTCGTGCAGTACCTGCAGTTGGTCAACGGTGACATCAGCGAGGCTCGAGACGCCAACCAATTCTCCTTCACGCTGGCGGGCCTGATGCTGGCGGGGGCGGTCTTGATGCTGATCGTGGTGACCGGCAGCGCCATGTGGTGGTTGCGCACCATGTTGGTACAGCCGCTGAACCAAATCCGCAGCCACTTTGAACGCATCGCCGCCGGCGATTTGGCGACGCCGATTCAGGTGTATGGCCGCAATGAAATCAGCATGTTGTTCGCCAGCCTGCAACGCACGCAGCAGTCATTGATCGGTACCGTCGGCGCGGTTCGCGACGGTGCGGAGTCGATTCTGATCGGCCTGCAGGAGATCGCCGAAGGCAATAACGATCTCTCTTCCCGCACCGAGCAGCAGGCCGCTTCGCTGGAAGAAACCGCCGCCAGCATGGAACAGCTGACCGCGACGGTGAAACAGAACGCCGACAATGCGCGGCAGGCCTCTCAGCTGGCGCGCGACGCTTCGGCCACCGCGGCCAAGGGCGGCGAACTGGCCGGGGACGTGGTCACCACCATGCACGATATCGCCAACAGCTCGCAGAAAATCGGCGCCATCACCAGCGTGATCGACGGCATCGCCTTCCAGACCAACATTCTGGCGCTTAATGCGGCGGTGGAAGCGGCGCGCGCCGGTGAACAGGGGCGCGGTTTCGCCGTGGTCGCCGGCGAAGTGCGCAACCTGGCGAGCCGCAGCGCGCAGGCGGCGAAAGAGATCAAGGTGCTGATCGACGAATCGGTCAGCCGCGTCAAACACGGCTCGGTGCTGGTGGAAAATTCCGGCGCCACCATGCAGGACATCGTGCGTTCGGTGACGCGCGTCACCGACATCATGGGCGAGATCGCGTCGGCTTCGGATGAACAGAGCCGCGGCATCGAGCAGGTGACGCAGGCGGTGACCCAGATGGATCAGGTTACCCAGCAGAACGCCGCGCTGGTGGAAGAATCCGCTTCTGCCGCCACCGCGCTGGAAGAGCAGGCTATTACCCTGGCCGACGCGGTCGCGGTATTCCGTCTGGCGGACGATAACTTCGTCGCGCCAGGTAACAGCAACAACGCAGTTTCACCCGTGGTAAAGGAAGCCCAAGATTGTCAAACCGCATAAGCAGCACGTTTTACTCCGGTGAGGCGGCATGAAACAGGCGCCGTCAACTTCTAACCGGGATACTGCGTCGATGTTGACGCAAATGGTGCAGCGCCTGCCGCTGTCGGACGTGCATTTTCGCCGTATCAGCCAGTTGATTTATCAACGCGCCGGCATCGTGCTGGCGGAGCATAAGCGCGAGATGGTTTACAACCGCCTGGTGCGCCGGTTGCGGCTGCTGGGATTGCACGATTTCGGCGATTATCTGGCGCTGCTGGAAAGCGATCCGAACAGCGCGGAGTGGCAGGCGTTCATCAACGCGCTGACCACCAACCTGACGGCATTTTTCCGCGAGGCGCATCACTTCCCGATCCTGGCGGAGCATGCGCGCTCGCGGCCGAACGGCTACAGCGTCTGGAGCACCGCGGCCTCGACCGGCGAAGAGCCGTATTCGATCGCCATCACGCTGAGCGATGCCCTGGGGCAGCGGGCCGGCAGTTGCCAGGTCTGGGCCAGCGACATCGATACGCAGGTGCTGGAAAAAGCGGAGGCGGGCGTTTACCGCCAGGAAGATCTGCGCACCCTGACGCCGACCCAAATGCAGCGCTATTTTCTGCGCGGCACCGGTCCGCATCAGGGGCTGGTGCGCGTACGGCCGGAGTTGGCGGCGCGAGTGAACTTTCAGCCGCTGAATCTGCTGGCGCCGGAGTGGGCGCTGCCGGGGCAATTCGACGCCATTTTTTGCCGCAACGTCATGATCTATTTCGATAAGGCGACGCAGGAGCGCATCCTGCGCCGCTTCGTTCCCTTGCTTAAGCCGGGGGGGCTGATGTTCGCCGGCCACTCCGAGAATTTCAGCCAGATCAGCCGGGATTTCTACTTGCGTGGGCAGACCGTGTATGGGCTGACCAAGGAGAGGTAATGAGTAAAATCAGAGTGTTATGCGTAGACGATTCGGCACTGATGCGCCAGCTGATGACGGAAATCGTGAACGGCCATCCCGACATGGAAATGGTGGCGACCGCGCCGGATCCGCTGGTGGCGCGCGATCTGATCAAAAAATTTAATCCTCAGGTGCTGACGCTGGATGTCGAGATGCCGCGCATGGACGGGCTGGATTTCCTCGAGAAGCTGATGCGCCTGCGGCCGATGCCGGTGGTGATGGTCTCTTCGCTGACCGGCAAAGGCTCGGAAATCACGCTGCGCGCGCTGGAACTGGGCGCGGTGGATTTCGTCACCAAACCGCAACTCGGCATTCGCGAGGGCATGTTGGCCTACAGCGAGCTGATTGCCGAGAAGATCCGCACCGCGGCCAGAGCGCGTCTGCCTCAGCGCTCCAGCAGCCCGGCGCCGGCGATCCTCAGCCATGCGCCGCTGCTGAGCAGTGAAAAACTGATCGCCATCGGCGCCTCCACCGGCGGCACCGAAGCGATCCGCCAGGTGCTGCAGCCGCTGCCGGCTACCAGCCCGGCGCTGCTGATCACCCAGCACATGCCGCCGGGTTTCACCCGTTCGTTCGCCGAGCGGCTGAACAAGCTGTGCCAGATCACGGTGAAAGAAGCGGAGGACGGCGAGCGCGTGCTGCCGGGCCACGCCTATATCGCGCCGGGGGACCGCCATCTGGAGCTGACGCGCAGCGGCGCCAACTATCAGGTGAAGCTGCATGACGGCCCGGCGGTCAACCGCCATCGCCCCTCGGTCGACGTGCTGTTCCGCTCGGTGGCGCAATACGCCGGCCGCAATGCGGTGGGGGTGATCCTCACCGGCATGGGCAACGACGGTGCGGCGGGGATGCTGGAGATGCACCGCGCCGGGGCCTATACCCTGGCGCAGAACGAGGCGAGCTGCGTGGTGTTCGGCATGCCGCGCGAGGCGATCGCCAGCGGCGGCGTCAGCGAAGTGGTCGAGCTGGACAGAATGAGCCAGCGCATGCTGGCGCAGATCGCCGGCGGCCAGGCATTGCGCATTTGATTTCAGTCCGCAGGGTCTTCCCGGCGGCGATATGACCCAGGTTCGCCGTGCGGCGGCCTGCGGTGTTGCATCATTAAACGGTTAACTATTTCAGGAGTAACAATGGCAGACAAGAACCTCAGATTTCTGGTTGTGGACGATTTTTCCACCATGCGCCGCATCGTCAGAAATTTGCTCAAAGAGCTGGGCTTCAACAACGTCGAAGAAGCTGAAGACGGCGCGGATGCGCTGAACAAGCTGCGCGCCGGCGGTTTCGACTTCGTGGTGTCCGACTGGAACATGCCGAACATGGACGGGCTTGAGCTGTTGCAAACCATCCGCGCCGACAGCGCGCTGGCCGCGATGCCGGTACTGATGGTGACCGCGGAAGCCAAGAAAGAAAATATCATCGCGGCGGCGCAGGCCGGCGCCAGCGGTTATGTAGTAAAACCATTTACGGCGGCGACGCTGGAAGAAAAGCTCAACAAGATTTTTGAAAAATTGGGCATGTAAGGAGAGGGCGATGAGAGACATTCCAATGCCTGCCAGCGATGCAGCGACCGCGGGAGAGATCATCTCCCGCATCGGCCAACTGACCCGAATGCTGCGCGACAGCATGCGCGAACTGGGGCTCGATCAGGCGATCGCCCAGGCGGCAGAGGCGATCCCGGATGCGCGCGACCGTCTTGACTATGTCGTAACCATGACGGCGCAGGCGGCGGAACGGGCGTTGAACTGCGTAGAGGCGGCGCAACCGCGCCAGGCGGAGCTGGAATCCGGCGCCAACGCGTTGAAAGGGCGCTGGGACGAGTGGTTCGCCAATCCCATCGAACTGGACGACGCGCGTTCTCTGGTCAACGACACGCGCCAGTATCTGGATCAGGTGCCGGGCCATACGGCTTTCACCAACGCCCAGCTGCTGGAGATCATGATGGCGCAGGACTTCCAGGATCTGACCGGTCAGGTGATCAAGCGCATGATGGACGTGGTACAGGAGATCGAAAAGCAGCTGCTGATGGTGCTGATGGAAAACATGCCGGAGCAGCCGGTGAAGGAAAAACGGCCGAACGACAGCCTGCTGAACGGCCCGCAGCTCGACCAGAACGGCGTCGGCGTGATCGCCAATCAGGCGCAGGTCGACGATCTGCTCGACAGCCTCGGTTTCTGAGGCCTTTCGGGGCGCGCGACGGCGCGCCCCGACAACAAGCCACGTCGTTTTGGTCTCATCCCCTAAATAACCCGCCTTTTTCCCCGTTGTTCCCCCAATGACATCGCCAATTTTTTGGCATGCTGACCGCCATTCTTTACCCTCCCGACACAGGAACGGCGTTTCGTGGCTGAAGACAGCGATCTGGAAAAAAGCGAGGCCCCCACGCCCCACAGGCTGGAAAAGGCGCGTGAAGACGGCCAGATCCCGCGCTCGCGCGAGCTGACCTCGGTACTGATGCTGCTCTCGGGCCTGGCGATTATCCTGATGTCCGGCAGCAACATGGCGCAACAGCTGGCGGCGATGCTCACGCAAGGTCTGAACTTCGATCACGGCATGGTCAGCAACGATAAACAGATGCTGCGCCAATTGGGCATGTTGCTGCGCCAGGCGGTGCTGGCGCTGCTGCCGATCATGGCGGGGCTGGTGCTGGTGGCGCTCGCCGCGCCGATGTTGCTGGGGGGCATCTTGTTCAGCGGCAAGTCGATCAAGTTCGATTTGAAGCGGCTGAACCCGCTATCCGGGTTGAAGCGCATCTTTTCCAGCCAGGTGCTGGCCGAGCTGCTGAAAGGGATCCTGAAAGCGACGCTGGTCGGTTGGGTGACTGGCCTCTATCTGTGGCACAACTGGGCGGCGATGCTGCATCTGATGACCCAGCAGCCGCTCGATGCGCTGGGCAACGCGCTGCAGATGATTCTGTTCTGCGGTTTTCTGGTGGTGCTGGGGTTGACGCCGATGGTGGCGTTCGACGTGTTTTATCAGCTGTGGAGTCACTTCAAGAAGCTGAAGATGACCAAGCAGGATATTCGCGACGAGTTCAAAGACCAGGAAGGGGACCCGCACGTCAAGGGACGCATTCGTCAGCAGCAGCGGGCGATCGCCCGGCGCCGCATGATGGCCGACGTGCCCAAGGCGGACGTGATCGTCACCAACCCGACGCACTACGCCGTCGCGTTGCAGTACAACGACAAAAAAATGAGTGCGCCGAAAGTGCTGGCCAAAGGGGCCGGCGAAATCGCCTTGCGCATTCGCGAACTCGGTGCGGAACACCGCATCCCGATGCTGGAGGCGCCGCCGCTGGCGCGCGCGCTGTATCGGCACAGCGAGATCGGCCAGCATATTCCGGCCACCCTGTATGCCGCGGTCGCCGAGGTGCTGGCCTGGGTGTACCAGCTGCGCCGCTGGCGGCGCGAGGGCGGCCTGATCCCGAAAAAACCTGAACGTTTACCGGTGCCGGAAGCACTGGATTTTGCAAAAGAGAGTGACTCTGATGGCTAATTTGGCCTCCCTGCTTCGTTTGCCGGGCAATTTTAAAGATACGCAGTGGCAGGTGTTGGCCGGCCCGGTGCTGATCCTGCTGATCCTGTCGATGATGGTGTTGCCGTTGCCGGCGTTTATCCTCGACCTGCTGTTTACCTTCAACATCGCGCTGTCGATCATGGTGCTGCTGGTGGCGATGTTCACCCAGCGCACGCTCGAATTCGCCGCCTTCCCGACCATCCTGCTGTTCTCCACATTGCTGCGTTTGTCGCTCAACGTCGCGTCGACACGCATCATCTTGCTGGAGGGGCACACCGGCTCCGCCGCCGCCGGCCGCGTGGTGGAAGCCTTCGGCCACTTCCTGGTGGGGGGCAACTTCGCCATCGGCATCGTGGTGTTCATCATCCTGGTGCTGATTAACTTTATGGTCATCACCAAAGGTGCGGGGCGTATCGCCGAAGTGGGCGCGCGTTTCGTGCTGGACGGCATGCCGGGCAAACAGATGGCGATTGACGCCGATCTGAACGCCGGCCTGATCGGTGAAGACGAAGCGAAGAAACGCCGCGCCGAAGTGACCCAGGAGGCCGACTTTTACGGCTCGATGGACGGCGCCAGTAAATTCGTGCGCGGCGACGCCATCGCCGGCCTGATGATCATGGTGCTGAACGTAGTCGGCGGCCTGTTGGTCGGCGTGGTGCAACACGGCATGGAGCTGGGGGCGGCGGCGGAAAGCTATACGCTGCTGACCATCGGTGACGGCCTGGTGGCGCAGATCCCGGCATTGGTGATCTCCACCGCCGCCGGCGTCATCGTCACCCGCGTCGCGACCGATCAGGACGTCGGCGAGCAGATGGTGGGCCAGCTGTTCAACAATCCGCGCGTGATGCTGCTGAGCGCCGGGGTGCTGGGGCTGCTGGGCCTGGTGCCGGGCATGCCGAACCTGGTGTTCCTGCTGTTTACCGCGGCTCTGTTGGGCCTCGCCTGGTGGCTGCGCGGCCGTGAACAACAGGCGCCGAAAACGGTGGAAGATCCGGTGATGCCGGAGAATCCGCAGGCCGCCGAAGCCAGCTGGGCCGACGTGCAGTTGGAAGATCCGCTGGGGATGGAGGTGGGCTACCGGCTGATTCCGATGGTCGATTTTCAGCAGAACGGCGAACTGCTGGGCCGTATCCGCGGCATCCGCAAGAAATTCGCCCAGGACATGGGCTATCTGCCGCCGGTGGTGCACATTCGCGACAACCTGGAACTGCCGCCTGCCAGCTACCGTATCCTGATGAAAGGCGTCGAGATCGGCAGCGGTGAAGCGCAGCCGGGCCGCTGGCTGGCGATCAACCCCGGCAATGCCGTAGGCGAGCTGGCGGGAGACAAAACCGTCGATCCGGCCTTTGGGCTCGAGGCGGTATGGATCGACAGCGCCTTGCGCGAGCAGGCGCAGATCCAGGGCTTTACCGTGGTGGAGGCCAGCACCGTGGTGGCGACACACCTCAATCACCTGATCGGCCAGTTCGCCAGCGAGCTGTTTGGCCGCCAGGAGACCCAACAGCTGCTGGATCGCGTGTCGCAGGAGATGCCGAAGCTGACCGAAGACTTCGTGCCGGGCGTGGTGTCGCTGACGACGCTGCACAAAGTGCTGCAAAATCTGCTCGCCGAGCGCGTTTCCATTCGCGATATGCGCACCATCGTCGAAACGCTGGCGGAACACGCCCCGGCGCAGAGCGATCCTTATGAATTGACCACCGTGGTGCGAGTGGCGCTAGGCAGGGCGATCACGCAGCAGTGGTTCCCGGGCAACGGCGAGATTCAGGTTATCGGCCTGGATACCCAGTTAGAGCGTCTGTTGCTGCAGGCGTTGCAGGGCGGCGGCGGCCTGGAGCCGGGGCTGGCCGATCGTCTGTTGGATCAGGCACGCCAGGCGTTGCAGCGGCAAGAAATGCTCAGCGCGCCGCCGGTGCTGCTGGTCAACCATGCGCTGCGGGCCTTGCTGGCGCGCTTCCTGCGTCGCAGCCTGCCGCAGATCGTGGTGTTGTCCAATCTGGAGATCAACGACGATCGCCAGATTCGCATGACCTCGACCATCGGAGCGGCCTGATGAAACGCTGTCTGTTCGTATTTTGTTTGCTGGCTCCGCTCGCCGCCGGCGCGGTGTCCGGCTCCTGGGTGGCTGAAGGGGCGGGGGTCACGCTGGAACAGGGCGGGATGCGCGATGAATCCGCCGCTTTGCGGCCGCCGAACGCGCTGCCGGATGCCCATGCGCGCATCACCAGCGTCAGCTGGCGCTACCGTTTGCTGGGGCCGGAACCGGTGGGGCTGCAGGCCCAGCTCTGCACGGTAAACCGCTGTATTCCGCTGGGCGGCGGCAGCGGCAGCAGCAACGGTCTGCAGGGCGAACCGGCCAATGCGGAATTGCGCTTTGTCTATTACGTGCAGTCGCAAGGCGGGCTGAATCCGCCGCTGCGGGTGATTGGCAATCAGGTGATCGTCAATT
Source organism: Serratia sp. Z4 (assembly GCF_009900725.1). Lineage (NCBI taxonomy): Bacteria > Pseudomonadati > Pseudomonadota > Gammaproteobacteria > Enterobacterales > Yersiniaceae > Serratia > Serratia sp. Z4. The sequence continues at coordinate 599,032 of NZ_JAAABD010000002.1, read as the reverse complement.
ATCAGTAACATCAGGCCAGAATTTGCAGGCCGTTGCGTTCCACCAGCGTCAGCAGTTTCATTGCGGCGGAGTTCGGTTGCGCTTCGCCGCGCTCCCATTTCTGCACCGCTTTTTTGCTGACGTTGAGATACAGCGCAAACACCGGCTGACTGACGTTTTCCCGTTCGCGCAGCGCGCGGATCTCGGCCGGCCCGAACTGTTTCACCGGCCGCAGACACAGCATGTCGAAGGTGCGCATGGTCACGTCATCGACGAAACCGGCGCGATGCAGGCCCTGAACTTCCTGGTGGATCTCGGCAAGAATTTTACTCATCGCTTAGCCTCCGTAATTCCTTGTTGTTGACCAGCTGGTAGAGTCTGAATGGCGAATAATCCAGATACAGCGCAGCCAGATGTTTCAATCCTTGTAACTCATCCGCACTGATGTTTTCTCTCTCACTTTTGGCAAAGCCGCGCATAAAAAACAGGCGGTCTTCATCGCGAAAAACGATCAGTACCCGATAGCCGCCACGTTTGCCCGCACCAGCCCGAGCGATGCGCTTTTTGTATACGCAACCGCCAAGATTGGCATCGTACAGCTGATGTTGCATCTCTCGCGCCGCTTTCACTATCGTGGCGTCGCTAATGCGCTCGCGTGCGGCAAAACCCTGAAAGGTTTTGGTGAGATAAATGTCGGCCATTCGCTCTCCCTGCGAATCTATACCCTCTAAGGGTATATTTCAAGTGGTTTAAAAATAACCACAGGGTGACAAGAGGCCAAAGAGAAAGAAACAGCCAAATTCACGCCATGCGCAGCCTGACGCAAAGCCTTAAGTGAATTCAAAGAGTGATAGGGAGAAAATGCGACGGGATGCGCAGAAGCCGGTGAACGCATGCCCGGTGATAGGCTCACCGGGCAAATGAGTCAGGTCAAACGCCGATTTTTCTGCCGAGCAGGCTGCCGGCGTGCGACTGGCCGTCCGGGCCATACAGCGATTTGTTGTTTTTACTGAGGATGGCCAGCGCCTGAGCGTTATGGTCGATCTGCTGATTGAGCAGCAGACCGTTGTGCTGGTTCTTTTCGCGCAGCGTTTGGCTCAGCAATTGAACGCGCTGCCAACGATCGGCCAGGGGCGCTTGGCTGGCATAGGGGGCGCGTTGCCCGCAGGTTTTTTCCTGCCCCAGGCGCTGTTGCTCGAGATAAGCGACCGTCGCCAGCAGTTGGCTTTTGGCATCGGTGACGCGCTGCAAGGCCACGCCCGGCAACTGGCCGGAGCACAGCAAGTCGTGCTCTTCCTCCAGCACACCATTGAGCGCCTGCAACGTTTCCAACAGTTTATCCAGCAGTTGTGCCAGCTTTTCCATAGTAATGACTTATCCTTTACCGCTATTCGCCGCGTGCTGTCAGTCGCGTCCGGCGATCCATTGAACATCGCTCTGCGCGTCTTGCAGCAGCGCATCGGCGATTTTGCCGGCGTCCATCTTCAGTTCACCGTTGCGGATCGCCTGTTTGATGGCCTCGACCCGACCCATATCGATATCCTGGGTGCCCGGCTGCATCAGGCGCGCCTGCGCCTCGCTCAGTTTGACCTGCGTGCCGCTGACGGCGGTTTCGGCCACGGCGGCCTTGCGCGGCTGGAGCGGGTTGTCGGCCGGGGTTTCACGCGGTTGCACAGTGGAAACCGGCTGTAACCGCTGGGTGCGATCGATACTCATGGTCCATCTCCGTTTACGCCGTCGCCGCTCGCGGGCGACGACGCTGCAATGAAAGTGTTGCGGCCCTGGTGGCCAATAAAATGCTGCTTGATTTGTCTTATCGGCAAGGTTGGCGGAACCTTTACTTTTTTATAACGTAATGCGGATCGCGCCGTCGTCCCCGACCACGCCGCTGACGATCTGCCCGGAGGCCATGCGTACCCGCACGCTGTCTTCGGCGGCGGCGTTGTTCATCGCCTTACCCGCACCGCTGATGCTGAATCCTTCGCCCTGTGCGTTGACCTGCACCGGTTGCCCAGCCTTGATAATCCAGGCGCGGCGCAGCATGGCGAGGGTCAGCGGCTGACCGGGGCTGATGTTGCGCAGGCTGACGGCGCCTAACGCTTTGCCCGCTTCGGTCAGCGCGCGCGGCGGCAGGGTATCGAGCCGGCCCTGTTTCAACGCCAGATCCGCCGCCGTCAACCGGCTGCCGGCGCTGATGCCGCGCGCCGACACGAGATAGCGACCGAACACCTGCACCTGCGTCTGGATAAAACGCCGCTCCTGGCCACAGCGCGCCGAAATGCTGACGTTGCCGCCGATCCGCGCGTTGGGCGACAGCGACAGCTGCGGCAGTTCGCAAGCGGGCCATTGGTTCGGCGGCGTGCGCACCCGCACTTTTACCTGTACCGGTTCGCCGCTGAACTTGCCTTGGATGAAGCTTTCGATTTGCGTCGCCAGATCGTCGGCGCGCGCGTTCAGACTGCACAGCAGGCCGATAAGCAGCAGCATTTTACCTTTCATCGTCATCTTCTCAAGCTTCATCGGGATACGCGTAAGTGTACCCGCAGCGCGCGCAGGCTAAGCAGATAAATAGCGCCCCATTTTGCGTTTATTCCCGCGATAGGGTGGCGCAGGGGGCGTTTATGCTGTCGACTCCAAATTCTAACCTCGCGGAGGGAGCATGCTCGACAAACTGGACGCGGCTCTGCGCTTTGGCCAAGAGGCGCTGAACTTGCGCGCCCAGCGGCAGGAAATTCTGGCCGCCAACATCGCCAACGCAGACACACCGGGTTATCAGGCGCGGGATATCGATTTCGCCAGCCAATTGAACAAAGTACTGGAGCAGGGGCGCGTCAGCGGCAACGGCATGGCGCTGAACCTGACGGCGGCGCGCCACATCCCGGCGCAGACCCTGCAGCCGCCACAGCTTGATCTGCTGTTCCGAGTGCCGGACCAGCCGTCGATGGACGGCAATACGGTGGACATGGATCGCGAACGCACCAACTTTGCCGATAACAGCCTGAAATATCAGACCGACCTGACGCTGCTCAACGGGCAGATCAAAGGGATGATGTCCGTGCTGCAACAAGGATAAGGCGCATGTCTTTACTGAATATTTTTGATATCTCCGGCTCGGCGTTATCGGCGCAATCCCAGCGCATGAACGTCAGCGCCAGCAACATGGCCAACGCCGACAGCGTGACCGGCCCGGACGGTGAACCTTACCGCGCCAAGCAGGTGGTGTTCCAGGTCGCGGCGGCGCCAGGGCAGCCGACCGGCGGCGTGCGCGTCGCCCAGGTGGTGGACGATCCGGCGCCCGAGCGCCTGGTGTATCAGCCGGGCAACCCGCTGGCGGACGCCAAGGGGTATGTGCGCATGCCGAACGTCGACGTGGTGGGGGAAATGGTCAACACCATCTCCGCTTCCCGCAGCTACCAGGCCAACGTCGAGGTGCTCAACACCACCAAGTCGATGATGATGAAAACCCTGACGCTGGGTCAGTAACCGGAGATTTCCATGGCTATCGCCGCAACCACCAACGAGTCGTTGGACAACACCGTCATCGGTAACAACAGCAAGACCACCAACAGCCAGGATCTGCACAACAGCTTCCTGACGCTGCTGGTCGCGCAGTTGAAAAACCAGGATCCGACCAATCCGATGCAGAACAACGAGCTGACGTCGCAGCTGGCGCAGATCAACACCGTTCAGGGTATCGAAAAGCTTAACACCACGCTGGGGTCGATCTCCGGCCAGATCAACAGCAACCAGTCGCTGCAGGCCACTGCGCTGATCGGTCACGGCGTGATGGTGCCGGGCAACAATATTCTGGTCGGCAGCAAGGACGGCAAGGTCAGCACCACGCCGTTCGGCGTGGAACTGGAGCGCGCCGCCGATCAGGTGACCGCCACCATCACCAACGCCAGCGGGCAGGTGGTGCGCACCATTGAAATTGGCGGCCTGACCGCCGGCGTGCACGCCTTCACCTGGGACGGCTCGCTGGATGACGGCTCCACCGCGCCCGACGGCGCCTACAAAGTGGCGATTAACGCCAAAGGCAACGGCGAGCAGCTGGTGGCGCGCAGCCTGCACTTCGGGCTGGTGAATGGCGTGATCCGCGACGGCAACGGCGCCAAGCTGGATCTCGGCCTGGCGGGCAACGCCACCCTGGAAGACGTGCGACAGATCTTATAACCCTAAGCATCAGGCTCAATCGGACGATAGCCTGACCACTATTCGGAGAATAACATGGCCTTTTCTCAGGCAGTCAGCGGCTTGAACGCGGCAGCAACCAACCTGGACGTGATCGGTAACAACATCGCCAACTCCGCAACCGCGGGCTTCAAATCCGGCAGCGTCTCCTTTGCCGACATGTTCGCCGGTTCGCAGGTCGGGCTGGGCGTCAAAGTGTCCGGCATCACCCAGAACTTCAAGGGCGGCACCACCACCGGCACCAGCCGCGCGCTGGATGTGGCCATCAACGGCAACGGCTTTTTCCGCATGCAGGATAAAGACGGTGGCATCTTCTATACCCGCAACGGCCAGTTCAAACTGGACGAGAACCGCAACCTGACCAACATGCAGGGCCTGCAGCTGACCGGTTACCCGGCGGCCGGTTCCCCACCGACCATCCAGCAGGGCGCCAACCCGGTGCCGCTGAGCATTCCCGAAGGCATGATGAACGCCAAGGCGTCCACCTCCGGCGAGATGGTGGCCAACCTGAAGTCCACCCATAAAGTGCCGGAAAACAAGACTTTCGATCCGACCAAGCAGGACAGCTACAACTACGTCAACACCATCACCGCTTACGACTCGCTGGGTAATGCGCACAACATCAACGCTTACTTTGTGAAGACCGAAGACAACAAGTGGCAGGTCTACACCCAGGACGGCAGCGCGGCGCCAGTGAACGCCGGCACCATGGAGTTCAGCACCAGCGGTAATCTGGTGAAAACCACCAGCACCAACGGCGCGCCGGGCGAGTTCAGCATGGTGATCCCGATGACCGCCAAAGACGGCGCGCCGGCGCAAAACTTCACCCTGAGCTTCGCCGGCAGCATGCAGCAGAACGTAGGCAGCGACTCGGTGAGCAAGGTGGCGCAGGACGGCTATGCCGCCGGTGAATACACCAACTTCCAGATCAACAACGACGGCACAGTGGTGGGCATCTACTCCAACCAGCAGACCCAGGTGCTGGGTCAGATCGTCATGGCCAACTTCTCCAACCCGGAAGGGCTGGCGTCGCAGGGCGATAACGTTTGGCAGGAAACCGGCGCGTCCGGCCAGCCACGCGTTGGTCTGTCGGGCGGCGGCGGCTTCGGTAAGCTGACCAGCGGCGCGCTGGAGTCTTCCAACGTCGATCTGAGCCAGGAGCTGGTGAACATGATCGTCGCACAGCGTAACTACCAGTCCAACGCCCAGACCATCAAGACGCAGGACTCCATCCTGCAGACGCTGGTTAGCCTGCGCTAATAGGGCCGAGTTATGGATCACGCGATTTATACCGCGATGGGCGCGGCTCGCCAAACGCTGGAGCAGCAATCCATTACCGCCAACAACCTGGCCAATGCGTCGACGCCGGGCTTTCGCGCCCAGCTCGCCGCGCTGCGCGCGGTGCCGGTCGACGGTCCGAGCCTGGCGACACGCACCTTGGTGACTGCCTCGACGCCGGGCGCCGACATGAGCCAGGGCGCGCTGAACTACACGGCGCGCCCGCTGGACGTGGCGCTGCAGCAGGATGGTTTTTTGGCGGTGAGCCTGCCGGGCGGCGGTGAAGCTTACACCCGCAACGGCAACATTCAGATTTCCTCCACCGGGCAGTTGACGGTGCAGGGGATGCCGCTGATGGGCGACGGCGGGCCGATCGAGGTGCCGCCGTCGGCGGAGATCACCATCGCGGCCGACGGCACCATTTCGGCGCTGAACGCCGGCGATCCGCCGAACACCATCGCGCAGATTGGCCGCCTGAAGCTGGTGAAGGCCGATGCGCGCGAAGTGATGCGCGGTGACGACGGGCTGTTCCGCCTGACGCCGGAAACCCAACAGCTGCGCGGCAATCAGTTGCAAAACGATCCGCAGGTGCGGGTGATGCCCGGGGTGCTGGAAGGCAGCAACGTCAAGCCGATGGAGACCATGGTTGACATGATCGCCAACGCCCGCCGTTTTGAAATGCAAATGAAGGTCATCCACAGCGTGGATGAAAACGAACAGCGTGCCAACTCACTGCTCTCAGTGAGCTAAGCAGCAAGGAAATAACCGATGATTCCATCCTTATGGATTGCCAAAACCGGTCTGGACGCGCAGCAGACCAACATGGACGTGATCGCCAACAACCTGGCGAACGTCAGCACCAACGGCTTCAAGCGCCAGCGTGCGGTATTTGAAGATCTGCTGTACCAGACCATGCGTCAGCCGGGCGCGCAGTCCTCCGAGCAGACTACGCTGCCTTCCGGTCTGCAGATCGGCACCGGCGTGCGCCCGGTGGCGACCGAGCGCCTGCACAGCCAGGGCAACCTGTCGCAGACTAACAACAGCAAAGACGTCGCCATCAAGGGGCAGGGTTTCTTCCAGGTGATGTTGCCGGACGGCACCCAGGCTTACACCCGTGACGGGTCGTTCCAGATCGATCAGAACGGCCAGCTGGTCACCTCCAGCGGTTTCCAGGTGCAGCCGGCGATCACCATTCCGGCGAACGCGCTGTCCATCACCGTCGGCCGCGACGGCATCGTCAGCGTTACCCAGCAAGGGCAGACCGCCGCTCAGCAGGTGGGCCAACTGACGCTGACGACCTTTGTCAACGACAGCGGTCTGGAGAGCGTGGGCGAGAACCTGTATCAGGAAACCGAAAGCTCGGGCGCGCCGAACGAGAGCACGCCGGGGCTGAACGGCGCCGGTCTGCTGTATCAGGGCTACGTGGAGACCTCCAACGTCAACGTGGCGGAAGAGCTGGTCAACATGATCCAGACTCAGCGCGCTTATGAGATCAACAGCAAAGCGGTATCGACCTCCGATCAGATGCTGCAAAAGCTGACGCAACTGTAATCTGTCCTTGACGGGCCCGGCATGCCGCGCCCGTCATTCTCTTTCGTGAAACAAAGGCGATACCCGTGGTAACCACATATTCGATGGCAATCCTGCCGCGGCAGGGACAACGCTGGCTGGCGGGAATGGTGATGCTGACGCTGAGCGGCTGCGCTTATATTCCGCATAAACCGCTGGTGGACGGCGCGACCACGGCGCAGCCCGCGCCGGCCAGCGCGCCGATGCCGAACGGCTCAATCTTCCAGACGGTGCAGCCGATGAACTACGGCTATCAGCCGCTGTTCGAAGACCGCCGGCCGCGCAACGTCGGCGACACCCTGACCATCGTGCTGCAGGAAAACGTCAGCGCCAGCAAAAGCTCCTCCGCCAACGCCAGCCGCAACGGCGCCAGCAAGTTCGGCGTCGCCACCTCGCCGCGTTACCTCGACGGCCTGTTGGGCAATGCGCGCGCCGATATGGACATTTCCGGCGACAGCACCTTCGGCGGCAAGGGCGGCGCCAACGCCAACAACACCTTCAACGGCACCATTACGGTGACGGTCAACCAGGTACTGGCCAACGGCAACCTGCACGTGGTGGGGGAAAAGCAGATCGCCATCAACCAGGGCACCGAATTCATTCGTTTCTCCGGCGTCGTCAACCCGCGCACCATCAGCGGCAACAACTCGGTCACCTCGACGCAGGTGGCGGACGCGCGGATCGAATACGTCGGCAATGGCTATATCAACGAGGCGCAGACCATGGGCTGGCTGCAGCGCTTCTTCTTAAATGTTTCACCGTTCTAAGGATTGACTGATGCTGAAAAAATGGTTTATCGCGCTGTGCGTCGGGCTGGTGTGCTTGCCGGCGGCGGCGGAGCGCATCCGCGATCTGGTGACGGTGCAGGGCGTGCGAGACAACGCCCTGATCGGCTACGGCCTGGTGGTGGGGTTGGACGGCTCCGGCGACCAGACCATGCAGACGCCGTTCACCACCCAAAGCCTCAGCAATATGCTGTCGCAGCTGGGTATCACCGTGCCACCGGGCACCAATATGCAGCTGAAAAACGTGGCGGCGGTGATGGTGACCGCCAAACTGCCGCCGTTCTCGCGCGCCGGGCAGAATATCGACGTGGTGGTTTCTTCGATGGGCAACGCCAAGAGCCTGCGTGGCGGCACCCTGCTGATGACGCCGCTCAAAGGCGTGGATAACCAGGTTTATGCGCTGGCGCAGGGCAACGTGCTGGTGGGCGGCGCGGGCGCGGCGGCCGGCGGCAGCAGCGTGCAGGTCAACCAGTTGGCGGGCGGGCGCATCAGCAACGGCGCCACCATCGAACGCGAGTTGCCGACCACCTTCGGCAGCGGCGGGGTGCTCAACCTGCAGCTGAACGACGAGGATTTCACGCTGGCGCAGCAGATCAGCGACGCCATCAACCGCCAACGCGGCGGCGGCACCGCGACGCCGCTCGACGCCCGCACCATTCAGGTGCTGGTGCCACAGGGCAACAGCTCTCAGGTGCGCTTCCTGGCGGAGATTCAAAACATCACCGTCAACGTCGGCGCGATGGACGCCAAGGTGATCATCAACTCGCGCACCGGTTCGGTGGTGATGAACCGCGATGTGATCCTCGATTCTTGCGCCGTGGCCCAGGGCAACCTGTCGGTGGTGGTCGATCGGCAGAACACCGTCAGCCAGCCAACGACCCCGTTCGGCGGCGGCCAGACGGTGGTGACGCCTAACACCCAGATCTCGGTGCAACAGCAGGGTGGGTCGCTGCAGAAGGTGAATGCCAGCGCCAACCTGAACAATGTGATCCGCGCGCTGAATGCGCTGGGCGCCACGCCGATCGATCTGATGTCGATCCTGCAGGCGATGCAGAGCGCCGGCTGCCTGCGCGCCAAGCTGGAAATCATCTGATGGCCGGCGATCTGATGGCGATGTCGGGCGCGGCCTATGACGCCCAGGCGCTGAACGGCCTGAAGCGCGACGCGGCGGCCGACCCGCAGGGCAACCTCAAGCAGGTGGCCCAGCAGGTGGAAGGCATGTTCGTGCAGATGATGCTGAAAAGCATGCGATCCGCCTTGCCGCAGGACGGGGTATTGAGCAGCGATCAAACGCGGCTCTATACCTCGATGTACGATCAGCAAATCGCCCAGCAGATGTCGCAAAAAGGGCTGGGGCTGGCCGACATGATGGTCAAGCAGATGAGCAACGCCAACGCGGTGCCGAGCGAAACCGCGGGCCTGTCGCCGATGGCGCTGGACAACGAGGTGCTGCAAACGCTGCCGAACCAGGCGCTGGAGCAGATGGTGCGCCGGGCGATGCCGAAAGCCCCGCCGGCCGCCGCGCCGCTGTCGCTCAACAACGGCAACTTCGTCGCCCGCCTGTCGATACCGGCGAAGGTCGCCAGCCAGCAGAGCGGCATTCCGCATCAGCTGATCGTCGCGCAGGCGGCGCTGGAGTCCGGCTGGGGGCAGCGCGAGATCCCGACCTCAGACGGCACGCCGAGCTACAACCTGTTCGGCATCAAGGCCGGCGGCAGCTGGAACGGGCCGGTAACGGAGATCACCACCACCGAGTTCGAACAGGGCGCGGCGAAGAAGGTGAAGGCGAAGTTCCGCGTCTACGGCTCGTACGTCGAGGCGATCGCCGATTACGTCAAACTGCTGACCAACAACCCGCGCTACGCCGACGTGGCCGCCGCGCGCAGCCCGGAACAGGCGGCGCATGCGCTGCAGCGCGCCGGCTATGCCACCGATCCCCAGTACGCCAGCAAGTTGGTCAGCGTGATTCAGCAGATGAAGAACGCCGGGGAACAGGCGGTGAAAGCTTACTCCCACGATCTGAAAGATTTGTTCTAAATCCCCGTCATTCTTGACGCCGCAGCGGCGCCAATTATTTAGGGGTAGGCGGCAATGGAGGCTCGCTGGATGCTGACTACATTGCCGCTTTTTTTCCTCAAGTTCTTCTCATTTTTGCCGATAACCGAAACAGGCTGAGCGAACAGGCTCAGCAGCTCAATTAAGAACCCTGTGGGCCGCCGGCGCCGCAGCATAAGGAATTCCGATGTCCAATAGCTTAATCAATACCGCGATGAGCGGGCTGAATGCGGCTCAGGTGGCGCTCAGTACCGTCAGCAACAACATCTCCAACTACAACGTGGCGGGCTACAACCGTCAGACCGCGATCCTGGCGCAGAACGGCGGCATGGCCACCATGAGCGGCTTTATCGGCAACGGCGTGACCGTCACCAGCGTTAATCGCGAGTACAACCAGTTCATCACCAACCAGCTGCGCGGCGCGCAAAGCGCGTTCGGGGCGCAAAACGCCTATTACGAGAAGATTTCACAGATCGACAACCTGTTGGCGAGCAAGACCAACCCGCTGTCGACCAACATGCAGGATTTCTTTACCAACCTGCAGAACCTGGTGAGCAACGCCGGTGACGACGCCGCGCGCCAGACGGTGCTGGGCAAGGCCAACGGCCTGGTGAATCAGTTCAACAACACCGACAAATTCCTGCGCGACATGGATAACGGCGTTAATCAACAGATCAGCGATACGGCGCAGCAGATCAACAGCTACGGCCAACAGATCGCCAAACTGAACGACGAGATCACCCGTTTGCGCGGCAGCGCCGCCGGCGAGCCGAATGCGTTGCTGGATCAGCGCGATCAGCTGGTCACCGAATTGAACCAGCTGGTGGGCGTACAGGTCACGCAACAGGACGGCGACGCCTATACCGTCTCCTTCGCCAACGGCTTGACCCTGGTGCAGGGCAGCAACACCTATCAGGTGGAAGCCGTGCCATCCAGCAGCGATCCTTCCCGTCTGACCATCGGCTATAACCGCGGCAACGGCGCCAGTGAAGTGCCGGAAGGCCAGATCACCAGCGGTACGCTGAGCGGCGTGCTGAAATTCCGCAGCGAAACGCTGGACGGCGTGCGCAATCAGCTGGGCCAGTTGGCGCTGGCGATGGCGGACAGCTTTAACCAACAGCATCGCGCCGGCTTCGATCTGAACGGCGACGCGGGCGGCGACTTCTTCAGCTTCAGCGGCGGCCGGGTGGTGGATAACACCCGCAACACCGGCGACGCGTCGCTGTCGGTCTCTTACACCGATACCGGCAAGGTGAAGGCCAACGATTATCGCGTCGAGTTCGACGGCAGCAGCTGGCAGGTGAGCCGCCTGCCGGACAACGTGAAAGTCAACGCGACGCCGGGCACCAGCGCCGACGGCAAGCCGACGCTGAACTTCGACGGGTTGGAAGTGAGCATCGACGGCAATGCGCAGGCCAAAGACAGCTTCACCGTGAAGCCGGTCAGCGACGTGGCGGGCAATCTGAAAGTGGCCATCACCGATTCGTCCAAGATCGCCGCCGCCGGTAAAGACGACAGCGGCCGCGGCGATAACGAAAACGCCAAGAAGCTGCTGGATCTGCAAACCAAAAACCTGGTGGACGGCAAGGCGACCCTGAGCGGCGCTTACGCCGGCATCGTCAGCGGCGTCGGCAACCAGACCGCTGCCGCCAAGGCCATCGCCACCTCGCAGGCCAAGATCGTCACGCAGCTGGGCGCGCAACAGCAGTCGATGTCCGGCGTCAACCTTGACGAAGAGTATGGCGAGCTGCTGCGTTTCCAGCAGTACTACATGGCCAACGCGCAGGTGATTCAGACCGCCAGCTCGCTGTTCGACGCGCTGCTGAATATTCGTTGATTTCATTGTTAATCGGCGCCGATAACGGCGCCGGTCGCTCAGAGTAAGGAACCCACAGCATGCGCATGAGCACCAGCATGATGTACCAACAGAACATGAACGGCATCACGGGCAACCAGTCGCTGTTCATGAAGGCGGCCGAGCAGCTTTCCTCGGGCAAGCGGGTGATCAACCCGTCCGACGATCCGCTGGCGGCGTCGCGCGCGGTGATGTTGTCGCAATCGCAGGCGGAAAACAGCCAGTACACGCTGGCGCGCACCTTCGCTCGTCAGAACGTGTCGATGGAAGAAACGGTCTTGGCCGGCGCGACCTCCACCATCGCGGACATGAAGGCGCTGATCGTCAATGCCGGCGGTACGGAAAGCGATAACGATCGCCAGTCGCTGGCCACTCAGCTGCAGGGGCTGAAAGATCAGCTGCTGAACCAGGCCAACAGCACCGACGGCAACGGCCGCTATATGTTCGGCGGGTATGTGAACGACAAGGCGCCGTTCGTCGACAACGGCGGCACCGTCAGCTATCAGGGCGGCGACAAGACGGTTCAGCAGAAAGTGGACGCCAACCGCACCATGACCATCGGCCATACCGGCAACGCGGTGTTCATGTCGTTGACCAGCAACCCGAAGCCCGAGCCGGACGGCAGCGCGCCGGTCAGCAACGTATTCGAGAGCATCGATATCGCGCTGAACGCGCTGAAAATCCCGCTGCAGGGCGCCGACGAGGCCACCAAGCAACAGGTGAACGATGCGCTGGCGAAAGCCAACCGCGGCCTGGACAACTCCTACAACAACGTGCTGAGCGTGCGCGCCGAGCTGGGCAGCCAGCTGCAGGAGATGGATCAACTGGACAGCATCGGCAAAGAGCGCGATATGACCAACCAGATCCAGATGAGCGCGTTGACGGATGCCGACCTGGCCGAGTCTATCTCGTCTTATTTCATGCAGCAGGCGGCGCTGCAGGCGTCGTATAAAACCTTCAGCGATATGCAGGGCATGTCGTTGTTCCAGATGAATCGTTAAGAGCAATATCCCGTTGCCTGACCGCGACGGGTTTCCCTTTAGTGCGCTTAGAAAACGCCTTCTCCGCCCCGCGGGGAGGGAGGCTTCTTGAAACCGGGCGCACTCGTTTGGCGCGTCGCTCGTTCTCCCACTACTGACTGAGTGACGCGCCTTTTTTTGTCTGCATGTTCCCCATTCAGCTTACGCGTTAGCGGAAAGGCACGCCGCGATCGTTGCCGGACCCTTTAGTGCATTGACCGCCTATGTTGACGAAGGCTGAGGCTGCCGCAGTGCCAATTGCACTGCCGTTACGGCTGGCCAGGGCGCCGGCCATGGCAATGGCGCCGGTCACCACTGCGCCGGTACAAGGATCCTGAAATAGCCCATAGCCTTTCGCCGCCCAATTAGGCTGGAAGCCGTTCGCCTGCGCGCCGTAGGAGCTTGGGCCATAGTCGCGATCCCGGTCGCCGCCGTTATTGCCGTCACCGGCGCCGCCAATCCGTTGCATTTCTTCTCTGGTCAGTTCTCTCAGCATAGGTCGATCTCCTGTTAACGCGACTTAGCGTTATTTTTAGGGTTGTTATTTTCGATTTGAGATTTGCGGCTCTCATTTAGCAGCCAGCGTATTGGCTTATAGAGGCACTCGGCCAACTTCAATGAGCCAAATAAGGTAAACGGGATGATGACAAAACTATCGACGCCAGGCGGCAGAGCAAATAAACCCCAGGAAAAACCCAGTGTGTTTAAAATAGTGCTCATGATCAAAAGGGCGATGCCGCTGATGAATAAATCACTCAGCTGAAACTTTATCTTCATATTTACACCGTTTATATTTTAGTGAGGCTTGCCGCGTACTGGTAGCAAGGTTGTTTTCAATATAACGCTGGGGAAATAAGGTGGGAAATCGATTTTTCTTGTCAGTGAATAAATAAGGGGTGTGAGTAAATTAAATCATTAATACATTATTTTTAAATTTAACGCAGCAGCCAGGGTGATGTGGCGCGTTATTCCCTTCCTAAGAATAAAGTACACCGGCACGGTTTGCCGGCGAGTGATGAGTGTGGGTCCCGGGCTGCCGATGCGGCGCCGCGTCGAATGACGTTGCAGAAGCCGGATAGAGGCGCAACCCGGAATTTTGCTACAGGTCCTGCGTGATTATTTCTTTTTCTTCACCACTTTCCATTTTCCGCCATCGCTGGTCTCGGTGAAGGAAACTCTAAACTTGTTGCTTTTCCAGTGGGTCAAACCGAATAACCGGCGTGCTTTGCGGTTGCTTTTCGCTTTAATCATGATGTCGCTCCTATGGTTAGCAAAGATCGATGCTGCTCCCTGCAGCCGGCGGGCACCGGACGCATTTATTTAAGATGCAAGGAATCTGCCGCGCATTTAACTCTGCGTGGCTGCGTTATTTTATTTTTCTCTAATCAATGGTTGTATATTATCGCTGCGGAGACTCACGCGCTGTGGCGATATTTTTGTTACCGGGTCTATTCTAGGTCGGGGTTTTATTTATTCAAGCCGCCGGAGACATTTGAACCTTAATCCGGATAAAAGCCGTTTCTCAGGCTTTTGTCCCAAGAAAACGTTTTTATTGCCATTTTGTCTCAGGCGGAAGAGGGGGGAAGGAAGGGGCCGCACAGGGGATCAGAAGGTCATGCCGCCGATCACCGCCGCCAATCGATCGAACACTTCGCCGAACAGGTGTTCGCAGAACGGCGCCAGCATCGGCATCATCATGCCCAGCGTCATGATGCCGAAGGTCATGGTGACCGGGAAGCCGATCACGAACACCGACAGCTGCGGCGTCATGCGGTTGAGCAGGCCGAGCGCCATGTTCAGCGTCAACAGCAGGCAGATCAGCGGCAGCGCCAACATCATGCCGTTGATGAAGATCAGCGAGCCGACCTGGGTTAACACCAGGAAACCGTTGCCGTTCAGCGGCTGCGCTTGGACAGGCAGGGTATGGAAGCTGTCCGCCAGCAGCGAAATCAGCCACAGATGGCCGTCGAAGCTGAGGAACAGCAACATCGCCAGCAGGTTAAGCAGGCGCGCCAGCACCGGCATGTTCGGGCCGCCGCTGGGATCGAAGAAGGTGGCGAACGACAGGCCCATCTGCATGCCGATCACTTCGCCCGCCAGGCGCACCGCCGCGAAGGCGAACTGCATGGTCAACCCCAGCGCCACGCCGATCAGTATTTGCTGAATCGCCAGCCACAGGCCGGCGGCGGAGAAGATGGGAATATTGCTGGCGGGCAGCGTCGGCGCGATCAGGATGACGATCAGCCCGCCAAGGCCGATTTTGACCTTTTTGCTGATTTGCTTTTCGCTGAATATCGGCGCGGTGCTGATCAGCGCCAGAATGCGCAGCAGCGGCCAAAAATAGTGGCTGAGCCAGACGGTGAGCTGGGCGCTGTCGAAAGTGAGCACGGTCAGCCGATCAGGGTAGGCAGGTTGCTGAACAGGGTGCGCATGTAGTCCAGCAACAGGTTCAGCATCCAGGGGCCGGCGATGATGATGGTGGCCACTACCGCCAGAATTTTGGGGATGAACGACAGCGTCATTTCGTTGATCTGGGTGGCGGCCTGCAGCAGGCTGACCACCAGGCCGCTGATGAGCGCCGCCAGCAGCAGCGGGGCGGCCAGCGCCAGCGCGACTTTCATTGCTTCGGTGCCGAGCGCCATAACCGATTCAGGTGTCATCTCGCTTTCTCCGGTCAGGGGTTACGAATAGAAGCTCTGCGCCAGCGAGCCGAGCAGCAGCTGCCAGCCATCGACCAGCACGAACAGCATCAGCTTGAACGGCAGCGAGATGGTGGCCGGCGGCACCATCATCATCCCCAGCGCCATCAGCACGCTGGCGACCACCAGGTCGATAATCAGGAACGGAATGAACACCGTAAAGCCGATCTGGAAGGCGGTTTTCAGTTCGCTGGTGACGTAGGCGGGCAGCAGGATGCGCATCGGCACCGCTTCCGGGCCGGCCAGCGGCGGCTGATTGGCCAGTCTGGCGTACAGCGCCAGATCGGTTTCGCGCGTTTGCCGCAGCATGAATTCGCGCAGCGGCTGCGCGCCTTTATCCAGCGCGACTTCCAGCCCGATTTTGTCCTGGCTGAATGGCAGATAGGCATCCTGATAAACCTTGTCGAACACCGGCGACATGATGAAGAAGGTCAGGAACAACGCCAGCCCCAGCATCACCTGGTTCGGCGGCGCCGACGGCGTGCCCAGCGCGTTGCGCAGCAGGCCGAGCACGATGATGATGCGGGTGAAGCTGGTCATCATCAGCAGCATGGCGGGCAAGAAGGTCAGCGAGGTCAACAGCACCAGCGTCTGCACCGGCAGCGACCAGCTTTGGCCGCCGTTGGCCAGCGGCTGGCTGATCAGCCCCGGCAGTTGTGCAAAAGCCGCCGGGCTGATCAGCAGCAGGGCGGCAGGGAGCCAAACCGCCGGACGGCGGACGAGGGTATGAAGAGTCGAGGTCATGCCGATTTTTCCGGGCGTTTCAGAACTTTTTGCATCAGTTGGCGGAAGTCCGCCGGCGTCGCCGCGTTGGCCTCGCCTTCGTCTTTCGGCGGGGCGGGCAGGGTGTGCAGCGGGGTGATCTGCTGGGCGGTGACGCCCAAGACCAGCAGGGTGTCGTCGACTTCCACCACTACCACGCGTTCGCGCTGCCCGACCTGGCAACTGGCGCGCAGGTTGAGCAGTTTGTTGTTGCGCGCCTGCGGGGCGAACCCCAGCCGACGGAACAGCCAACCGGCCAGCAGGATCAGCAGCAGAATGCCGCCGAGCGCGCTGCTGACCTGCATCAACACCGAACCGGCCGGCAGGGCCGGCGCGGCGGGTTGTTGGGTGCTTTGCACGGTAACGGGCGCGGCGGCGGTCATCAGCGGCTCAGTCGACGCATGCGTTCGGACGGGGTGATGATGTCGGTGATGCGCACGCCGAACTTGTCGGCCACCACCACCACTTCACCTTGTGCGATCAGGTAACCGTTGATCAGGATATCCAGCGGTTCGCCGGCCAGGCCGTCCAGCGCCACCACCGAACCCTGCGACAGGCGCAGCAACTCTTTGATGGTCATCTTGGTGCGCCCCAGTTCCACGGTCAGCTTGACCGGAATATCCAGGATCAGGTCGATATCCTGCAGGCTGCCGAGCGCATCCTGAGCTTCCAGCGACTTGAACACCCCTTCGGTGCTCGCGCCGGATTTCTCTGAAGACTGCTGCTCGTTAAACGCATCAGCCCACAGATCGTCTACGGATTCCTTTCCTTCGCCAGACGGTTGCTTAGGATCACTCATTGGGCTGTTCCTCACTCAGAGCATTCAAAATAGGGTTAATCAAATGTTCAACACGCAGGGCGTATTGCCCGTTCAACGTGCCGTATTGGCTGGTCAGAACCGGTACGCCGTCCACATGGGCGATCAGGCGTTCCGGCTTGTCTATCGGTAATACATCGCCCGGTTGCAGCTTCAGGACTTTCGACAGCCGCATCGGGATATCGACGAAGTTGGCGATCAGCTCCAGTTCGGAGTGCTGCACCTGCTTCACCAGCGTTTCGCGCCAGTGGCTGTCTTCCTGCCGCGAATTTTCCAGCGGCGGGTTGGTCAACAGCTCGCGCAGCGGTTCGATCATCGCGAAGGGAATGCAGATGTTGAACTCGCCGGTCAGCGCGCCGATCTCCACCTGGAACGGCGTGGTGACCACGATGTCGTTCGGCGAGGTGGTGATGTTGGTGAACTTCACCTGCATTTCGGCGCGCACGTACTCTACGTCGATCTTGTAGATGGCGCTCCAGGCGTCGCCGTAGGCGTCCAGCGCCAGACGCAGCATGCGCTTGATCACCCGTTGTTCGGTCGGGGTGAATTCGCGGCCTTCGACCTTGGTCGGGAAGCGGCCGTCGCCGCCGAACAGGTTATCGACGGCGATGAACACCAGGCTCGGCGCGAACACGAACAGGGCGGTGCCGCGCAGCGGATTCAGATGCACCAGGTTCAGGTTGGTCGGCACCGGCAGGTTGCGGGCGAACTCGTGATACGGCTGGATTTTGATCGGGCCGACGGTAATGTCCGGGCTGCGGCGCAGCAGGTTGAACAATCCCATGCGGAACTGCCGGGCAAAACGTTCGTTGATAATTTCCAGCGCGTGCAGGCGCTCGCGCACCACGCGGCGCTGGGTGTTCGGATCGTAAGGCTTGACCTCGCTCTCTTTGCCGACCACCGCCTCGGGTTCATCACCCGCGCTGTCGCCGTTGAGCAAGGCGTCGATCTCTGCCTGTGAAAGAATGCTATCGCCCATAGTGATTACCGCAGTATGAAGGCGGTGAACAGCACGTCGCTGACCACCTGCTTCGGTTGTCCCTTAACCAGCGGCGGGCTGAGCACATCCTTAATCTGCGCCACCAACTGTTGCTTCCCTTGTTCATTGGCCAACTGGCTCGCTTCCTGGCGGGAAAGCAGCATCAGCAGACGGCTGCGCACTTCCGGCAGAAAATCGTTCAGCTGGCGGCGGGTACTTTCGTCCGGCAGACGCAGCGTGAGGCCGATGTACAGCACGCGATCCGGGTTGTTGTCCGGCGTCACCAGGTTGACGGTAAAGGTGTCGAGCGGCATGAACACCGGCGCCGCCGGCGGTTGTTCTTTGACGGCGGCCGGTTCGGCGCCGTTTTTATGCTGTTGCAGCAGCCACCAGCTGTAGCCCGCGGCGCCACAGGCGACGACGCTGATCAACACCAGCAGGATGACCAGAAGGGGGCGTTTCGGTGCTGCCGGAAGGGAGTTCTGAGACATAGCGAAATCTAATTCCTGTTGTTCCACCCGCGGCCGGCGAGGCGGCGGGCATCGCGCGCGGCAAAGCCGCACGCATGACATGTAAAGGTATTATCGCGTCTATTGTGGCGTGCAATAGCCTGAATAGACGCGCAAATGGGTGCCAGCTTGGGCGTTTGCGGCGGCTCAGGCGAAAATATCGACGCCGTTGACCGCGCTGGCCATACGCTGCAGCGCCGCCGGTGCGCTGACGCCCTCGGCGGCTGCGCCGTCAGCGCCATGATGTTCAGCATAACGGGAACGGCCCTGGCCGTTGGAAGCCTGCTGTTGCGCCTGCTGCCAGTGCGGGGTGGACTCGCCGCCCACGCTGCTCTGCCCCAGGTTGATACCGCTCTCCGCCAGCGCGTGCCGCAGCTGCGGCATCGCCGCTTCCACCGCCGCACGCACCTGGCCGTGCGCGGAGGCGATGTGCAGCTGCGCCTGCTGGTCGTCCAGTTTCAGCGTGATCTGCAAGGCGCCCAGTTCCTGCGGGTGCAGGCGCAGCTCGGCGCTCTGCTGGCCGTTGCGGTGGAACATCAGCACCTGTTGGTTCAACGCCTGCTGCCACTCCGGGCTGCCCAGCTGCGCGTTGAGCTGCGGAGCCGGCGGTGCCGTCACCAGCGCGCTGGCCGGGGCGGTCGTTTGCGTCGGGCTGGCGGCGGCCAGGGCGACAGCGTGATTGAGCGTCGGTTGCTGCTGCGCATCGCTCGCCGGCAGCGGCTGTGCGGCGTTTGCGCGTTCACCGCTGGTCGGCTGCGGGAGCGCCGCGGCAGCGTTGTCGCCATCGGTAGCCGGCGTTTTCGCGCCCGTCACCGCCGGGGCGGGGGCCGCCGACGAGCGCGCGGCGGTGTTATCACCGGCCGCCGCGATGTTCAGCAGGCCGTTGCCGGGCTGCAGCGCAGTCACCTCGTCAGCGTTTTCCATCGGCAGCGACCGTTGGCCTTCGGCCGGTTGCGCCTGAGCGACGATCGCGGCCGGCAGCATGGCGTACAGCGCCTGCAGCGTCGCGGCATCCAGCTCTTTGGCGGCGACGATCGGCGGCTGCGCCGGTTTATCGCCGGCGGCGGGCGCATCGCCTTCAACGGCTTCAGAAGAAGGCGCGTCGGCTGAGGCTGACAGGTTCGGCAACAGGCCGCCGCGCTCGCCGAAGGTGGCCAGCAGCTGATTGAGCTGGTTGCGGCTCAGGGCCGGGGCGCGCTCCTCGTCCGCGCTCAGCGTGGCCGGCTGAGGTTTGCCATCGGCGGCGGGCGCGAAACGCGCGCCGAGCAGCTGGGCAAAAGCGGACGACAGCTGGCTTTCGTCCAGCGCCGAGGCCAGTTCGGTCAGACCGCCGGCGTCGCCGGGTAAGGCCAGGCCGGGCAGGGCGTTCAGATTCATGGGTTGATATTCCTTTGTGCGCTGCGTTGAGCGAATTCATCCATCAATTTTTGATCCCGTTTGTTCTCCTGCTGCTGCTCCGCGTTCATTGCGCGGGTATGCAGGGTTTCGAAAGCGTTCAGCCGCTGTTGTTTGTCTTGCCATTGCTTCACCGCGTGATCCACTTTCTGCCCCCACTGCAGCAGCTGCTGGCGGTGCTGGTCGATGGCCTGTTCCAGCGTGCCGATAAACTGCTGGTAGTTTTGCCAGCGTGAGCTGTCCATGCCGTCGCAGAGCGTATGATTCAGCTTCTGGCGGTATTCGTCCTGATAGTTGAGCAGCATCGACAGCTGCTGCTCCGCCGCCTGCTGCGCCTGCCGCACCTGGCCAAGCTGTTGCGCGGCTTGCTCCACCGCATCCTGCGCCAGATCGCGCAGGGTAATCAGGGGGGATTGTGATTTCATCGCTGTGCGCCTCTGTGACGTTAAACAATCAACTGCTGCAGCTGTTGACAGGCTTCATCATAGCCGCTGCGTTCGAAGATACCCTGCTGCAGGTAGGCTTCCATCTGCGGATACAGCGTCATCGCTTTGTCCAGCAATGGATCGCTGCCCGCCGCGTAGGCGCCGACGCTGATCAGATCGCGGTTGCGTTGATAGCTGGCCAGCATCTGTTTGAAGGTGCGAACCCGGCGATAATGCTCTTCGTCGATCAGCGACGTCATGGCGCGGCTGATTGACGCTTCGATGTCGATAGCCGGGTAGTGGCCGGCCTCCGCCAGCCGCCGCGACAGCACCACGTGGCCATCGAGGATGGCGCGCGCCGAGTCGGCGATCGGGTCTTGCTGATCGTCCCCTTCGGTCAACACGGTGTAGAAAGCGGTGATGGAGCCGCCGCCGCTGATGCCGTTGCCCGCGCGTTCCACCAGCGCAGGCAGCTTGGCGAAGACCGAAGGCGGATAGCCTTTGGTCGCCGGCGGCTCGCCGATGGCCAGGGCGATCTCACGCTGCGCCATGGCGTAGCGGGTAAGGGAGTCCATGATCAGCAGCACGTGCTGCCCGCGGTCGCGGAAATCTTCGGCGATGCGGGTGGCGTAAGCCGCCCCCTGCATGCGCAGCAGCGGCGACACGTCCGCCGGCGCGGCGATCACTACCGAGCGCGCGCGGCCTTCGGCACCGAGAATGTTCTCGATAAAGTCTTTGACCTCGCGGCCGCGCTCGCCGATCAGGCCAACGACGATCACATCCGCCTGGGTATAACGGGCCATCATGCCGAGCAACACGCTCTTACCAACGCCGGAGCCGGCGAACAGGCCCATGCGCTGACCGCGCCCGACGGTCAGCAGGCCGTTGATGGTGCGCACCCCCACGTCCAGCACCTGCTCAATTGGCGTGCGCTGCAAGGGGTTGAACGGCGCGGTGATCAGCGGCGCGCGGTAACCGGTTTCCGGTGAAGGCAGGCCGTCGAGCGGTTTGGCGCTGCCGTCCAGCACGCGCCCCAGCAGCGCCGGGCCGAGCGGCAGCTGTTTGCCGGCGCTTTGGCCTTCCGGCGCGATGCGGGCGTAAACCCGCGCGCCCGGCACGATGCCTTCCACTTCTTCCAACGGCATCAGGAACAACCGCTGGCCGTTGAAGCCCACCACTTCGCTTTCTACTTCCTGCACCTCACCGGCGTCGTGCCGTTCGATGAGGCAGGTCGCGCCGAGCGGCAGCTGCAGGCCGGTGGCCTCCAGCACCAGCCCGGTAGCGCGGGTCAGGCGACCGTAGCGGCGCACCGTCGGCGCGCGGGCGATGCGTTTTTCCAGCGTATCCAGAGAGCTCAGCCAGCGGCCGAGACGCGCGGTCATCAGACTTCTCCCGGTGCCGCCAGGCGGCACAGTTCATGCCAGCGCGTCGCCAGGCTGGCGTCGAGATCGCCTTCCTCGGCGCTGACCTTGCAGCCGCCCGGATGCAGTTCACCGTCCGCCAGCAGGCGCCAGCCGTGCAGGCTGAGGGTAACCCCCAACTGCTGCTCGACGCGTGGGTAGTCGTCCGGGTGGACCCGCAGCTGCGGCTTGCCGTTGAACATCGGCTCCTGTTGAATCAGCTGTTGGATCTGCGCGAGCAGGGCGGTGCCGTCGCACACCGGCGGCTGGCCCAGCACCTGTTTGGCGGCGGTCAGCGCCAGCTGCATCAGCCGCGAAGCGATCACGCTGTCGAGCGCGTCCAACGTGTGCTGGAATTCGGTGACCAACTGCTGCCAGTGGGCGGTCAGCGGCTGTTGCTGCTGCTGCGCTTCCAGCAGCCCTTGTTGACGGCCTTCTTCCAGACCGGACTGAAAACCGGCCTCATAGCCTTTTTGCTGGCCGTCGGCATAGCCCAGTTGCTGGCCCTGTTGCTCCGCCTGCAGCCGCAGCGTCGCCAGCTGCTGCTGCAATTCGGCCTGCGCGTCCGGCGACGGATCGTCAAGTTCGAGATCCGGCAATGGCGGCAGCTCGAGAGCCGGTTTCTGTTCGCCCAAATCGTTGAGCGACCAGGGCTGCCAGGGCAGGGTGTTAATGCGATCAGACATAGGTGTCCTCGCCGCCGCCGATGATCATTTCGCCGGTTTCCGCCAGGCGTCTTACCACCAGCAGGATGGCTTTCTGCTCGTTCTCCACCTGCGACATGCGCACCGGCCCACGGTTGGCCAGGTCGTCGCGCAGGATGTCGGCGGCGCGTTGCGACATGTTCTTGAGGAACTTCTCGCGCAGCGGCTGTTCGGCGCCTTTCAACGCGATCAGCAGCGACTCGCCTTCCACTTCCTGCAGCAGGCGTTGGATGCTGCGATCGTCGACTTCCACCAGGTTTTCGAACAGGAACATCTCGTCGATGATCTTCTGCGCCAGCTCGCCGTCGTATTCGCGCATCGCGTCGATGACCGCTTCTTCCTGCTGGGTTTTCATCAGGTTGATGATTTCGGCGGCGGTGCGCACCCCGCCCATTTTGCTGCGCTTGAGGTTCTGGCCGTCGAGCAGGTTGTTCAGCACTTCGGTCAGCTCCGCCAACGCCGCCGGCTGCACGCCGCCGAAGGTGGCGATACGCAGCATCACGTCGTTGCGCAGGCGTTCGTCGAACAGGGCCAGGATGTCTGCCGCCTGGCCGCGTTTGAGGTGCACCAGAATGGTGGCGATGATCTGCGGGTGTTCGTCGCGGATCAGATCGGCGGCGCTCTGCGGCTCCATAAAGTTGAGCGTTTCCATGCCGGTGGTGGTCTCGCGCGATTCGAGAATGTCTTCCAACAGGCTGGCGGCGCGCTCTTCGCCCAGCGCCTTGACCAGCACCGAACGCAGATAGTCGCTGGCGTTGACGCTCAGCGCCGCGTATTGCTCGGCGTCGTCTTCAAACTCGGTCAGTATTTCGCCGAGCTGTTTGTGCGACACCTGGCTCATGCCTGCCATGGTGCCGCTCAGCAGCTGTACTTCGCGCGAGGAGAGGTGTTTGAACACCTCCGCCGCGCGATCTTCACCCAGCGTCATCAGCAAGATGGCGCTTTTGTCGGTTCCGGTCAGGCTCATATCTCGTTACTCATCCATTGGCGGATTACCAGAGCGACCACGCGCGGGTCTTTGTCAGCCAGATCGCGGATCCGCTGGCTCTGGACTTCTGCGCTGACGCGCTGCTGCGATTTGCGACGCTGCGCCAGCTCCTCGTTGCTCGGTTTGTTGCTGTCGGCCGCTTTGGCGGCAGGGGCGTTGGCGGCGGCGAGGGCGGCCTGTTGTGCGGCCTGGCGCTGTTGCAGCTGCGGCCGCACCAGTTTGCGCCACAGCAGCCAGGCCACCAGCAGCACCAGCAGATAGCGGCCCGCGTCGATCAGGCGATCGATAAACGACTGGCTTTGCCAGAACGGCAGTTCACCGCCGGTCACCTGGCTGTCGGTAAACGGTGTGTTGACCACGTTCAGGGTATCGCCGCGGCTGCTGGAGTAGCCCATCGCTTCACGCACCAGCGCTTCGATCTGCGCCAGCTGTTCTTTGCTCATCGGCTGCGGTTTGCCGTCTTTATCCGCGCCGAGGTAGTTGACCACCACGGCGACCGACAGACGCTGCACGGTGCCGGCTTTTTGCTGGGTATGACGGATGGTGCGATCGAGCTCGTAGTTGGTGGTCGCGTCGCGACGGGTATTTTGCGGCACGCCGCTGGCCGCCGCGCTGCGGGTGGTCGCGGCGTTTTGCGCGGTGGCGTTGGCGTTGTTGCCTGCCGCCGGCTTGGCGGTTTCAATCGGCGCCGTAGGCGGAGCGCTCGGTTGGTTGGACAGCGCGCCCGGCACGCCGCCGACCTGCGGCCCGCCGATCTGCTCGCTCAGGCTGGTTTGCTGGGAGCGGATAGCGGCTTTGTCCGGCTGCTGGTTCGGTTGGTACTGTTCATCGGTTTGTTCGCGCGTGGCGAAATCGATCTGCGCCGTGACCTGCGCACGCACGTTGGCGCTGCCGACCACCGGGGCGAGGATCGCTTCGATGCGGCGCTGGAAGCCGTTTTCCACTTCGTTGGCGTATTTCAGCTGCGAGGCGTTGAGATCGCGCCCGGTGCCGTCGGACTGGGTCAGCAGGCGGCCGGCCTGATCGACCACGGTCACGTTGCCCGGCGGCAGGCCGGCGACGCTGCTCGACACCATATAAACGATGGCGTTTATCTGGCCGTCGTCCAGCGCACGGCCGGGTTGCAGGGTGAGCGTTACCGAGGCGGAAGGGGATTTCTGTTCGCGCACGAACAGCGAAGGTTTAGGCAGCGCCAGGTGAACGCGGGCGTTTTGCACCGGCCCCAGCGATTCGATGGTGCGCGACAGCTCGCCCTCGAGGGCGCGCTGATAGTTAATCTGCTCACTGAACTGGCTGATGCCGAATTTTTCCTGATCCAGCAGTTCGAAGCCGACGGCGCCGCCTTTCGGCAGCCCTTGCTGCGCCAGGCGCAGACGGGTTTCATGCACCTTTTCCGCCGGGATCAGCAGCGCCGCGCCATTCTCGGCAAAGCGGTAAGGGATATTCATCTGCGTCAGCTGGGTGACGATGGCGCCGCCGTCGCGGTCGTTCAGATTGCTGTACAGCACGCGGTAGTCGGGGCTTTTCACCCACAACAGCAGCGCGACGACGATCGCGATCGCGGCGGAAGCGGCGACCAGCAACGGAATTTTCGGGTTGGCGCGCAGACGGTTCCAGATGGCCTGCAGGCCGTTGTCGCGGCTTTCGCCGGCGGTTATCGAAGCACTCATTTTAGGTCTCGTCCTTCAATGGCGCTCACGATCCCGTACGGGCCGCTGAGCAGCTCCCTGCCAGGCTGATGAACGGTATGGTTAGCGTTGTGTGACAAAACAGACTCCCTGATACACATATCTTCTAAATAGCGGCGCTCCCATTTCTGGGCAGGCCATTATTCGCCTTATCAGACAATTCCGATTGCCCGATAAGCCGGGTTTTTTGCAGTTAATTAACCGCTTTAGGTCCGAAAACGCTGTGCTAGGGTGTGCATCATTGGAGAAGTGCAGGGTGAAAACGTCACCCGGCGAGACGAGAGGATTGAGGACCAGATGGCGATTCAGGGCATTGAAGGGGTACTGCAGCAGATGCAGACCATGGCGGTTCAGGCCGGCAAGATGGGGCAGAATGCGGCGCCGCAGGGCGTCAGCTTCGCCAGCGAACTGACCGCGGCGCTCGGCAAGATCAGCGAGACCCAGCAAACGGCGCGCAAACAGGCGCAGGACTTCGAGCTGGGCGCGCCAGGCATCAGCCTGAACGATGTGATGGTCGATCTGCAGAAATCGTCGGTCTCTTTGCAACTGGGCGTGCAGGTGCGCAACAAGCTGGTGGCGGCCTACCAGGACATCATGAACATGCCGGTGTGATGAACGTGCCGACTATTTTTCGGTGAAATTTGGCTCGGCGCTGTTACCTTAGAGTGACGGCCAGTCCGACAATGCTGAAGCCGCAGCGCCAACCGAGGAAAAAAAACCAGCTATCGAAATAGCTGGCTGAAGGTGCGATAAAACATTTATGTCATGTAGGAGCGTCGACAGCCGCTCGAGGTGGCGTCAACGCGATTATCATATTTGTTATATTATAACAAATCAATGCTGTCGTGCATTTGCTTCAGCCCGCCAATTCCGCGATCCGCTGGTGGGCGTTCGCCAGCCCCTGATCGCGGCCGTGCGGTTTCATGTCCAGCCCTTCGGCATAGATGAATTGCACGTCGCCGATCCCCATCAGCCCCAGCACCGAACGCAGGTAGGGCGTTACGGCATCCGTCGGATGCCCGGCGTGCATGCCGCCGCGTGAACTGAATACCAGCGCATTGACGCCTTCCACCAACCCCACCGGGTAGGTGGCGGTATAGTTGAAGGTCATCCGGGCGCGAGCCACCAAATCGAACCAGTTTTTCAACTGGGTCGGGACGTTGAGGTTGTACATCGGCGCGCCGAGCAGCAGCAGATCGCTCTCTTTCAGTTCGGCAATCAGCTGGTTGGAGAGCGCCACCGCCGCTTTGGCGCGTGGGCTGATGTTTTCCGCGCCGCGCAACGCACCGAACAGCTCGCCGTCCAATACCGGCAGATCCAACGCCGTCAGATCGTGTTCGACGATCCGATCTTCGTGTCCTTTCGCCTTACGCGCCGCCAGATAGCGGTCAATCAGGTTATTGGTCTGCGAGTCATTTCCCATAATGCTGGATTTGAGTACCAGTATTTTTTTCATGCTGTTGTCCTCTGACGGTCATCTGTGGTTTTCACCGGGGATTCGGAATGACTGCAGGTTATCATTGCTTGAGGTTCACCAGTGGTGATAGGTTTTCACTAAATTGATTCCATATTGGCAACATTAAGATGAAAAGCGATCTGAGTGCGCTGCCGGCCTTTGTTGCCGTAGCGGAAGGCGGCAGTTTCGCCGCCGCCGCAGAGAAACTGCATCTGACGCGCTCTGCGGTCAGCAAAATCGTGTCGCGTCTCGAGGCTCGGCTTGGCGTGATGTTGTTTATGCGCACCACGCGCAGCCTGAGCCTGACGGATGAAGGGGCGCTGTACTATGAGCACTGCCGGCAGGCGTTGGCAAACATTCAGGCGGCGGAAAACCAGCTCGACAGCGGCAAGATGCAGGTCAGCGGCCGGCTCAGAGTCTCGGTGCCGGTGCTGTTCGGCCATTTGTGCATTGCGCCCGTGTTGACGGCGCTGGCGAATGAGCATCCCTTACTGACGCTGGAGATTTCATTCAGCGACCGCAGGATCGATCTCGTCGACGAGGGGTTCGATCTGGCGGTGCGCATTGGCGAGCTGGCGGACAGCGGCAGCCTGGTTGCCCGGCGCTTGGGCGAACACGGCATGCTGCTGTGCGCCTCGCCCGATTATCTGCAGCGCTGCGGTGAACCGAGAACGGTAGAGGCGTTAAGCCGACATCAGGCGGTGGGGTATCTGCATGCCGGGGCCGTGCTGCCCTGGCAGCTTCGCGGTGAAAACGGCGAGCTGCGGCCGTTCAGGCCACCGGCCAAGATGATGATGGATGACATGCAGGGGATCGTCGATGCGGTGTCCGCCAGCGCCGGCATTGCCTGGCTGCCGGAGTGGCTGGTGCGCGAGCGCTTGATGGCGGGGACGTTGGTGGAGATCATGCGCGGTGAGTCCAGCCTCAGTTTCCCGGTGAACGTCGTGTGGCCCTATATGCCTTACCAGCCGCTCAAGGTGCGGCTGGCGGTAGACAAGCTGGTGGCGGAGCTGCCGGGAAAATTGGCGCTTGCGGCACCGTGGGTATCGCATCGCTAATGGCCGGTTCCACAACCGACTAATGTACCGAATAGAGGGCAGAAAATGGTGCTGTCAGGTTTATTGAATGCGCAGGTGACCGTTTATTATGACGTGATTAGTAGGGTTATTATTCGAGGCCGGTCAATGAGCACGAAAAGCGAATCCAGATGGCGTCTGATCAGTATTTTAATGTTGGCGCTGCTGGCGGTATTAATTGGCGTTCTGGTTAAACTGGACTGAAGTCTGACCAGACGATAAAAAGCCTGGCCGTTTTATTGTGCGGCCAGTAAACGCATCATCTCTTCTTCATTCAGTAAGGCTAACAGCCACAACCCCAACAAAATTATTGCCAGAGAAAATAATCGCTTTTCATTACGCATCATTTAATTCGCTGTTCGGCGGATGGGCGTTGCTTAGCGTATCTCAGTGGTGTTACAACCGTTAGGGACTTGTGTTAAATAAAGCCATTTTGTTGCGCGTCTATTTATGTTTCTCCGGCGACCATCGCCTCAACGCCCTGAGAACCGGGTTCCATAATCCTTTGATGGCCGCGAATGGCGGTAGGCGCGAAACCGAAGCGTTTGCGAAAACGTTCGGCGAAACGCGATGCGCTTTCATAACCCACATGTTGCGCGATGGCGGAGATCGGCCAGTCGGTCGACTGCAGCAGGGCCAGCGCGCTACTCATGCGCACGTCGATCATCAGATTGCGCAATGCGGTATTTTCCATCGACAGTTTGCGGCGCAACATCACTTCACTCATCGACAGGCTTTCCGCGACTTTGGCCGCCGTCCAAATGCTGTGCGGGTCGGTCGCCAGGCAGCGGCGCACGCGTTGCGTCAGATCCTTGGCTTCGTTGTGAATAAAGCGAATGCCGAATTGGGCCAGCCACAGCAGAATTTCCAGCATTTTGTGCCGCACGATGATGGTGGGAAAGCGTTGCCGCAGCGTCAGCGCCAGACCGGTGGTTTCAAAACTGTGCTTGAGGGCGCAGGGCAGGTTGCGCAGCGCCAGGACGGCCTCGAACGGCATCGGCGCCGGCGTTTCCTCCGCCGGAGGTTGGACGGTGAGCAACAGGGGATCGCAGGTCAGCAACTGGCAGCTGAATACGCCGTCTTCGGACGGGCCGTTAATAATGTCCACAGTTTGCCCGCCGTCGATAATCAACAGCTCGCCGGGATGAGCGACCACTTCGTGTTGTTGCCAGCGTACGCGCTTATGGCCTTGTTGTATCAGATACAGATGTGGTTGCTCAAAATAGACTGAAGGGAATAATAATTCAGTATGCTGAATGATGTGCGCTGAGGCGCCAATTCCAGGACAGAGATTAATTGTACGTTCCATCGATATTCATTTCGCAGCCATTATCTGAGAATATCTTTACGCTTTGATCAGCGTTGGAGCAACATTTTTCCATGGGCCGTGAAACACAGCGGCGTGTTTTATCTATCAAAAATCAATTTCCTGCTGAACAGAAAACGTCCGTGTCGGGATGATGTTTATCCATTAAAGTGAGAGCCAGGCTCGAAGCGCGCATTTTACCAATTACCCATAAACTGAATAATTCAAATGCCATAGATTAATATCCTAACGTAACCCGAGGGTAATAGCGCATAGTGCTATTTAATCCATTTTCGTCAGTATTGTCGATCTTATCGGACCTGTGGTTCCCCCAGCAACAGCGCACGATCATGAAACTGGCCGTAGGTATTGTTGACCACGTTCTGGCGCGTGGACTGTTCGATCAGCATCTTCAGCTCATCCATTCGCTGCTGTAACAGACGCTTGAGCTCGGTTTCGTTGTCGAGGATCTGTTGCAACTTATTGCGCAACATCTCCTGCAGCGCCATGGACGGGCCGGCTTGCCCGGTAAAGGCGGCGGTTTTCTCCACCGCCGTCACGTAAGCGAATTCGAGCTCGACGAGCTCCTCCCAGCGCCCGGTTTGCGCCAGCGCGATCATCTGGCTGCTCAGGCTATAAATTTGTTGATAAGCGGCTAACAGCTGCTGTTGACGTTCCATTACACGGCGTCCTGCGAAGGTTGGTAGTTAGGGCCGATCTGGCGCCAGGCGTCGGCGATGTTTTCCAGCAGTTTAACCACTTCGGCGATCGCCGCTTCGTCGTTGTGCAGGTTGGCCTGCATCAGTCGACGCTTCATGTAGTCGTACAATGCCGCCAGATTTTCGGCGATCTCGCCGCCCTGCTGAGGGTCGAGGCCACTTTTCAGGCCGTTGTCGATGATATTGATGGCTTTGGACAGCGCCATGCCTTTGCCGGCGATATCGCCCTGGTTCATCAGGATGCGTGCGCGAAGCAGGGCGCTGAGCGCCCCGTCGAACAACATCACGATTAACTGGTGCGGGCTGGCGCTCATGGCGCCGCTTTCCAGACTGACCTGTGCATAGGCCTGAGTGCCGCTACGGTTATACATGCTGTTTTCTTTACCTTGTTAAAGGGTTACTTGAACTGTTGAGCCAAATAGTTACTGGTGCCGTTCATTTTCGACATCATGGTATCCAGCTGAACGAACTGTTGTTTATAACGATCGATGGTGTTCTGAATGCTGGCGGTGACCGTTGTGATCTGGCTGTTCAGGCGATCGAGGTTGGTGTTGATGCTTTTGGTCGAGTTCTCGATGATGCCGCCGGATTTGATGTAGCTCTGGATCTCGTTGTGGATCTCGGTGGCCATGCCGGTGTCTTTGCCGTTACCGACGAAGAAGTTGCTGACTTGATCCGGCTTCTCATCCATCGCTTTCTTCAGCTTGGCGCTGTCGATTTCCAGCTTGCCGGTTTTGGTGTTGGTGGAAATGCCGAGGTTGCCCAGGCCTTTTAACTCCGGGTTGTCCTGGGCTGCGCTCAGCGCGCTTTTGATCGACGACTGAATGCCGCGCAGGGTGTTGTCGCCCAGCAGCGGGCCGTTGGTTGGGTTTGGCGCTTCGCCGGTTTTCACCGGGGTGAACTTGGACAACGCGTTGAAGGTGTCCAGCAGCGAGTTATAGCTGTCGACCCACTCTTTGATCTTGTCGGTGGTGCCGGCGGTGTTGGTGCTGATCACCAGGTGTTGCGGTTCATCGGTTTTGGTTTTGGTTTTCAGATCGATGGTGACGCCTTGCAGGGCATCGCTGATCGAGTTGGTGCTGCGCTTGATAGCGGTGCCGTTCACCGTCAGCTCAGCATCCTGCGGCGCGACCGTCTGCTTCATGGCGGTGCCGGTGCCGCGGGTGGCGTTGTAGTTCAGGATATCGCCCAGTTGGTCGTCGTTATCGACCTGCAGAGAAATCTTGTTGTTTTCGCCGGTGGTGGAGGAGCTGACCGCCAACTGATAGTCGTTGTCGCCGACGCGCATGATGCTGGCGGTGACGCCGGCTTTGGCGCCGTTGATGGCGTCGCGCAGCTCAACCAGCGAGGTTTGATCGTCGCTCAGCGGGATTTTGGTTTCTTTCGGCGGGTTGCCGGCGGTAATGGTCAGGGAGCGGTCTGTCACGCCTTCAGCGCCCAACTTAGCGCCCTGGTCGCTGACTTTCGCCTGGGTGGTCAGGGTTTGCGCCTGCGCCAGTTTGTTCACTTCCACCACATAGTTGCCCGGCACCGCCTTGGCGTTGGTGGTGATCTTGAAGGCGTCGTGTTCGGTGGCGGTGGTGGCCTTGAAGAAATCTTCTTTCGCCATCTCTTTGCTGAGATTGTCGAATTTTTCCAGCGCGCCTTTCAACGTGCCGTAACCGGTCAGCTGGGCGTTGTAGCTGGATTGCTTGGTGGTGTAAGGGGTCAGGCGCTGTTGTTCCGCTTTGGTCAGCTTATCCAGCAAGCCATTGAGGTCGAGTCCTGAGCCGAGACCTAATGAACTGATCGTTGCCATGAGTAATTCTCCTTGATTATGACTTTATTCGCTTTACGCGTTATCGGCCCAGTGGTGAAAAAGTTTACCGAAAAAAACAAAAAAACGATGGCGCAATAGAGGAGGGAAAAAGCGCGTTATTTCCGCCATTGCAACGGGCACAAAAAATTTTAAAAAATTGCTAAAGGTTGTTAGGGGAGGGCCGATACCTGAGGGGACGGTGGTTGACGCCGTGGGCAAACAAGCCCGAACCTTTTAACCGTGTTGCGAAGAACGCAACTGACTCGTAAGGAAAGCAAACAATGGCACAAGTAATCAACACTAACAGCCTGTCTCTGATGGCGCAGAACAACCTGAACAAATCTCAGTCTTCTCTGGGCACTGCGATTGAGCGTCTGTCTTCCGGTCTGCGTATCAACAGCGCGAAAGACGATGCTGCGGGTCAGGCGATCTCCAACCGTTTCACCGCGAACATCAAAGGCCTGACTCAGGCTTCCCGCAACGCCAACGACGGTATCTCTCTGGCGCAGACCACTGAAGGCGCATTGAACGAAGTTAACGACAACCTGCAGAACATCCGTCGTCTGACCGTACAGGCGCAGAACGGTTCCAACTCCACCAGCGACCTGAAATCCATCCAGGACGAAATCACTCAGCGTCTGTCTGAAATCAACCGTATCTCCGAGCAGACTGACTTCAACGGCGTGAAAGTGCTGAGCAGCGATCAGAAACTGACTATCCAGGTTGGCGCTAACGACGGTGAAACCATCGATATCGATCTGAAAAAGATCGACGCTAAAGAGCTGGGTCTGGATACCTTTAATGTGACGACCAAAGGCAACAAAGTTGGTTCTCAGATCGCTGATGGCGCAACTATCAAGTATGACAACGCAGGTACCGTTGGCGATGCTAAAGTTGACGCATCTGGTCTGAAGGCGAATGAGAAGCTGGTATCAGGTTCTGATAAAGATGGCAAAACCATCTACATGGTCGAAACCACTGCCACCGACGGTAAAAAATCTTACGTTTCAGCGACTCCAACCTTCACTGCAGGTACTGGCGGTGCAGCTGATACCGTGAAATTTGCTGCAAGCACCACTGCAGTGGACATTCCTGATCCGCTGGCTACCCTGGACAAAGCGCTGTCTCAGGTTGACGGTCTGCGTTCTTCCCTGGGTGCGGTACAGAACCGTTTCGATTCTGTTATCAACAACCTGAACAGCACCGTGAACAACCTGTCCGCTTCTCAGTCCCGTATCCAGGATGCTGACTACGCGACCGAAGTGTCCAACATGAGCCGCGCCAACATCCTGCAACAGGCTGGCACCTCTGTTCTGGCACAGGCTAACCAGTCTACTCAGAACGTCCTGTCCCTGCTGCGTTAATCGTCTCTCCCGATTAACTGTCGCAAAGAAACCCCGCTTCGGCGGGGTTTTTTTATGCTCGCGCACCGCGCGGTTATTACATGGCGCAAATAAAGCCCGTTTTGTGCGACTGTTCAGCCGATTGGCATTCCGCCCCCTACGCATAATAGCGCTGACTCTCTTATCCGCAGGTTTAAGACATAGTGAGCGATCTGTATACCGCCGAAGGCGTGATGGACAAAAATTCTCTCTGGTTGCGCTACGTGCCGTTAGTGCGCCACGAGGCGTTGCGCCTGCAGGTCAGGCTGCCCGCCAGCGTGGAGCTTGACGACCTGTTGCAGGCCGGGGGAATCGGGCTATTAAACGCCGTTGAGCGTTATGACGCCCTACAGGGAACCGCCTTTACCACCTATGCGGTGCAGCGCATTCGCGGCGCGATGCTCGACGAGTTGCGCAGCCGCGACTGGGTGCCGCGCAGCGTGCGGCGCCACGCGCGCGAGGTCGCGCAGGTGATGCGGCAACTGGAACAGCGTTACGGCCGTCCGGCGAGCGAGACGGAAGTGGCGCAGACGCTGAACATCTCGCTGGATGAGTACCGTCAAATTCTGTTGGACACCAATAACAGCCAGCTTTTCTCCTACGACGAATGGCGCGAGGAGCATGGCGAGAACGCGGAACCGATGCTGGAAGGGCATGAAGAGGCCAACCCGCTGCATCACCTGTTGGAAGGCAGCCTGCGCCAGCGGGTGATCGACGCCATCGAGGCGTTGCCGGAGCGCGAAAAAATGGTGCTGACGCTGTATTACCAGGAAGAGTTGAATCTCAAAGAGATCGGCGCCGTGCTGGACGTGGGGGAATCCCGCGTCAGCCAACTGCACAGTCAGGCGATCAAACGGCTGCGCGCGCGGCTGGCGAACGATACCTGACGGCGGAGCGCCGCCCCCAACTCGATGACTCATGCGACAATCGGACTGCCCCTTATGCCAGGAATACTGTTGAAGAAACGGCCGCTTAGCCGTTACCTGAAAGACTACAAGCACAGCCAGACCCATTGCTCCCAGTGCGGCAAACTGTTGGACCGCATGGCGCTGGTGTTTCGCGGCAAGATAATCAATAAAGAAGCCATCGCGCGCATGGATCAGCCGATCGACGATGCGGTCTGGCAAAACGTGCAGCACGAGCTGACCGCGCTGTGCCGCTTTTGCAGCGAGATTTCCTGCAACAGCCACCCGAGTTATTTCGACATTATGGCGTTCAAGCAGTATCTGTTCGAACAGACCGAGATGAGCCACAGCACCATTCGCGAGTACGTGGTGCGGCTGCGCCGGCTGGATGAAATGCTGGTGGCGCGGAATTACCCGGCGGACAAATTCGCCAACAGCGCCAGTCATCAGCGCATCATCGACGATCTGCCTACCGCGGCGCACAACAACTACCGCATTGCGCTGCGCAAGTACGATCAGTATCTCGCCTGGCAGCGCAGCTACTGAGACTTTCCCCGGCCGCTGGGCCGGGGTCTGCTGTTTCCCCCGTGATAAAGGATGATTATTCAGTTCACATCTGCTAAATCTATCGGTTATCAGATGTTGATATTCGATTCCCTGGGGGGAAGTAGTGAACCTGCAACAACAACTGGCGCAATTTCCGCGTCTGGATCTGGTTGGCGTCGCCACACCGCTGGAAAAACTGTCCCGTCTCTCCGATTACCTCGGCCGTGAAATTTACCTTAAACGTGACGATGTCACGCCTATGGCGATGGGCGGCAACAAGCTGAGAAAGCTTGAGTTTTTGGCCGCCGATGCGTTACGGCAAGGCGCCGATACGCTGGTCACCGCCGGCGCCATTCAATCCAACCACGTGCGCCAGACGGCGGCGGTGGCGGCGAAACTGGGCCTGCACTGCGTCGCTTTGCTGGAAAACCCGATCGATACCCGCGCGGAAAACTACCTGACCAACGGCAACCGTCTGTTGCTCGGCCTGTTCAACGCCGAAGTGGTAATGTGCGAAGCGCTGCACGATCCGCAGCAGCAACTGGCGGAACTGGCGACGCGCCTCGAGGCGCAGGGCTTCCGGCCTTACGTGGTGCCGGTGGGCGGCTCCAATGCGCTGGGCGCGCTGGGATACGTGCAGTGCGCATTGGAAATCGCCGAACAGAGCCAACGCAGCAACGTGGCGTTCAGTTCGGTGGTGGTGGCGTCCGGCAGCGCCGGCACCCACGCCGGGCTGGCGGTGGGGCTGCAGCAGCTGCTGCCCGAAACCGAGTTGATCGGCGTGACCGTCTCGCGCACCGTGATCGATCAGTTGCCGAAGGTGGAACAAATCCAGAAAGCCCTGGCCTGTTCGCTGAATATTGACAAACTGGCGCCGATCGCGTTGTGGGATGATTACTTCGCGCCGCAGTACGGCATGCCGAACGAAGAGGGCATGGCGGCGGTGCAGTTGCTGGCGCAGCAAGAGGGGGTATTGCTGGATCCGGTGTACACCGGCAAAGCGATGGCCGGTTTGATCGACGGCATCGCCCAGCGGCGCTTCCGCGACGAAGGTCCCATCCTGTTTGTTCACACCGGCGGTGCACCGGCGCTGTTCGCCTACCATCCGCAGGTGTAAACACCGCGTGTTATTCCATTTTGAACTATATTTATAAGGTTATATTCCTTTATGCGGGCGGTTGCACTGTTAAAGTGCTGATATCAAAAAAGATAAACAACATACAGGGGTGTTTATGATGTTTGCGAAAGTTCGTCGTCAATGGTTGTTGGGCGTGGTGGGTATTGCGTTGGCCGCCGGTGTGACGACGCAAACCTACGCCGCCGATAACCTGCTGCAGCAGGTGAAACAGCGCGGCACGCTGATCGTCGGGCTGGAAGGTACTTATCCGCCGTTCAGTTTCCAGGGGGAAGACGGCAAATTGACCGGTTTCGAAGTGGATTTCGCCAACGCGCTGGCGCAACATCTGGGCGTGAAAGCCAAGCTGAACCCGACCAAATGGGACGGTATGCTGGCTTCGCTGGATTCGAAGCGCATCGACGTGGTCATCAATCAGGTGACGCTCTCCGATGAGCGCAAGAAGAAATATGATTTCTCCACCCCTTACACCGTTTCCGGCATTCAGGCGCTGGTGAAAAAGGGCAACGAAGGCACCATTACCAAGCCGGATGACCTGAAGGGCAAAAAGGTCGGCGTTGGCCTGGGCACCAACTATGAGCAATGGCTGCGCGAGAATGTGCAGGGCGTGGACGTGCGCACTTACGACGATGATCCGACCAAGTATCAGGATCTGCGCGTCGGCCGCATCAACGCCATTCTGGTGGACCGCCTGGCGGCGCTGGATCTGGTGAAGAAAACCGGCGATACGCTGGCGGTGGCCGGCCCGGCATTCTCCCGCCAGGAGTCCGGCGTGGCGCTGCGCAAGAATAACCCAGAGCTGCTGGCCGCGATTGACCAGGCGATCGCCGAGATGCAAAAAGACGGCACGCTGGCGAAGATCTCCGAGAAATGGTTTGGCGCGGACGTAACTAAATAATGCACGAAAGTATTCAACTGGCGCTGGATTCAGCGCCATTTTTATTGAAGGGCGCCATACTGACGCTGCAGCTTAGCCTGGGCGGTATGGCGTTCGGCCTGTTGCTGGGTTTTCTGCTGGCGCTGATGCGCCTTTCGCCGCTTTGGCCGCTGTCATGGCTGTCGCGCATTTACGTATCGCTGTTCCGCGGCACGCCGCTGATCGCCCAGCTGTTTATGATCTATTACGGTCTGCCGCAGTTCGGCATCGAATTCGATCCTTTCCCGGCGGCGCTGATTGGCCTGTCGCTCAATACCGCCGCCTACACCTCAGAAACGCTGCGCGCGGCGATTTCGTCGATCGACAAAGGGCAGTGGGAAGCCGCCGCCAGTATCGGCATGACCCGTTGGCAAACCCTGCGCCGGGTGATCCTGCCGCAGGCGGCGCGCACCGCCTTGCCGCCGCTGGGCAACAGTTTTATCGGCCTGGTGAAGGACACCTCGCTGGCCGCTACCATTCAGGTGCCGGAACTGTTCCGCCAGGCGCAGCTCATCACCTCGCGCACGCTGGAAGTGTTCACCATGTACCTGGCGGCATCGCTGATTTACTGGGTGATGGCGACCCTGCTTTCCGCACTGCAAAACCGTCTGGAAGCCCACGTTAATCGCCAGGATCAGGAGTAACGCATGAGTGCCATTGAAGTTAAGCAATTGACCAAGCAGTTCAAAGGTCAGACGGTGCTGCATGGGATCGATCTGGCGGTGGATGCCGGTGAAGTGGTGGCGATCATCGGCCCGAGCGGCTCAGGGAAAACCACCTTGTTGCGCTGCATCAACCTACTGGAGGAGCCGGATTCCGGCACCATTCGCGTCGGCGATATCCTGATCGATGGCAGCAAGCCGTTGAGCAAACAGAAAAATCAGGTGCGCGCGCTGCGCCAGCAGGTCGGTTTTGTGTTCCAGAACTTCAACCTGTTTCCGCACCGTTCGGTGCTCGAAAACATCATTGAAGGGCCGGTTATCGTTAAAGGTGAGGCGAAAGCCAGCGCCGAACAGCGCGCTCGCGCGTTGCTGGCCAAGGTGGGGCTGAGCGGCAAAGAGGCGGCTTATCCGCGTCGGCTGTCCGGCGGGCAGCAGCAGCGGGTGGCGATCGCGCGCGCGCTGGCGATGCAGCCGGAGGTGATTTTGTTCGATGAGCCGACGTCGGCGCTCGATCCCGAGCTGGTGGGAGAAGTGCTCAATACCATGCGTTCACTGGCGGAAGAGAAACGCACCATGGTGATCGTCACCCATGAAATGAGCTTCGCCCGCGACGTGGCCGATCGGGTTATCTTTATGGATCACGGCCGCATCGTCGAACAGGGCCCGGCCAAAGCGCTGTTCGCCAATCCGCAGCATCAGCGCACCCAGCAATTCCTCGACAAGTTCCGGAATCAATAAGGCGTCGGGGGTGTTTCCCCCGACTGCATTCACTCCGCTTTCAACAATTCATTGCGCGCGGCGGCGGCGAGAAATCCGCTGCGGCTGCCGTATCCCGGATGTTGCCGAACCAGAGAGTCAATGCGACTTAACAGGCGATGGGGCAACGTGATGTTAATCCGTTCGGCTCGGCCGTCAAATTTATCCATATTGATAGCGACCAATAGCCATTGTCCTCCCTCGAAGGATCCCGCATCTTTGGCAAGATGGGCTGCGACGGCATGCGGGCGCGGTAGCGGTTGATTGTCTTCGCTCAACAACTCAAAGTGCGCGTCCAGTGCGCTTTGGGCATCGGCAAAAGCGTCGTCCAGGCTGGTGCCGGCGAAGTAGCAGCCAGGGACGTCGGGAAAGAAACCGCTGGCGCTGCCGTTTGATTCTGTATGGATATAAGCGGGATAAAACATGGTCTCTCCTGTTAACGCGTGGCGATGTGAAGCGCACTTAACCCCGCGTCTTTAAGTATCTGCCGCAGCGTGCCCAGCTTGAGATCTTTCTTTGGATGCGGCACGGTGATGATCAGCGCAAAATCGGGATGTTTGAATTGATGGTGGCTGCCTTTTACCCGCCGCAATACCCAACCGTGGCTTTCCAGCAGCGCAATCAGTTCTGAACTCTTCACGATGTTATTGTCCTTAATCTACACACCATACACACTCTCAGGCAAGAAGATTAATACGCTAACGGCTGACCGGGCTGCGGACAATAAAAAACCCTGCACAAGTGCAGGGTTTGCGTAGCGGTTAGCAAATCAGGCGGCAATGTATTGCCGCCTTGAGGATGCGTTAACCGATGGTCATCAGGCTGGCGTTACCGCCGGCGGCGGCGGTGTTGACGCTCAGGGAACGTTCGATCAGCAGGCGTTCCAACAGGATGTTGGTTTCACCGTGAGCGAAGCCCTGCACCGAGACGATGGCGCCGCCGCGCTGCGCGATCTGCTCGCACAGGGTGCGCAGCTGGTCTGCATCGCCGTGGTAGATGGCGGCGTCGAACTCGACCTTGTCCTGCTGCCAGTCTTTGCTAAAGGCGATGCGCGCCTGCACATCGTTCGGCAAGCGGCGGAACAGATTGCGCTGCAGTTCCGCTTCCGGCCACAGCGCGCAGCTGCCAACCGCCAGCACGGCGGCCAGCTGGATCAGCGCGTCGGTTTCGTTATCCGCCAGGCACAGCACGCGTTCACGCGGCAGCAGGGCATAGGTATTGCGCTCGCCGGTCGGGCCCGGCAGCGGACGTACGGTGCCGCCCTGGCCCAGTTCCGCATAACGTTGCGCCAATGCCGCCAGTTCGCCGTGTTGGCTGGTGACCGCCCATTTCTCCAGCGATTGCAGTGCGCCCAGCAGCTGAGGCCGCGCGGTGGCTTCCATCGGGCGCTCTTCGTCCTGGCGGTGCAGCGTACGTTGCAGCGCGTCGTCCGGACGGTTGGCCAGCAGACGGTACAGGTACAGCGGGCCGCCGGCTTTCGGGCCGGTACCCGACAGGCCTTCGCCGCCGAACGGCTGCACGCCGACCACTGCGCCGACCATGTTGCGGTTGACGTACAGGTTGCCGACCTTGGCGCGTTCGGTCACCCGGGCGATGGTTTCATCGATACGGGTGTGAATGCCCAGCGTCAGGCCATAACCGGCGGCGTTGATCTGATCGACCAGCGCGTCCAGATTGTTGCGCTGGAAGCGCACCACGTGCAACACCGGGCCGAAGATCTCTTTCTGCAGCTCGTCGAAGCTGTCGAGCTCGATCAGCGTCGGCTTGATGAAGGTGCCGCGCGCCCACTCTTTCTCATCCTGCGCGCTGCCTTTGGCGGCCTGGTACACCTTGCGGCCTTTGGCGCGCATCGCCTGGATGTGGCGCTCGATGCCGGTTTTGGCTTCGGCGTCGATCACCGGGCCCACGTCGGTGGACAGGCGCTCCGGGTTACCCATGCGGCATTCGGCCATCGCGCCGCGCAGCATTTGCAGCGTGTGCTCGGCCACGTCTTCCTGAATGCACAGGATACGCAGCGCGGAGCAACGCTGCCCGGCGCTGTCGAAGGCGGAGGCCACCACGTCGGTCACCACCTGTTCGGTCAGGGCGGAGGAGTCGACGATCATGGCGTTCAGGCCGCCGGTTTCGGCGATCAGCGGCGTCGGGCGGCCTTGCGGATCCAGACGACCGGCGATGCTGCGCTGCAGAATGCCGGCGACGTCGGTGGAGCCGGTGAACATCACGCCGCGGACGCGGGCGTCGTTGACCAGCGTCGAGCCAACGGTTTCACCCTGGCCCGGCAGCAGCTGCAGCACGCCTTGCGGAATGCCGGCTTCCAGCAGGATACGCACCGCCTGCGCGGCCACCAGCGGCGTTTGCTCGGCCGGTTTGGCCAGCACGCTGTTGCCCGCCGCCAGCGCGGCGGCGATTTGGCCGGTGAAGATCGCCAGCGGGAAGTTCCACGGGCTGATGCAAACCACCGGGCCCAGCGGGCGGTGGCTGTCGTTGGCGAAGTCGTCGCGCACCTGGCCGGCGTAGTAGTGCAGGAAGTCGACCGCTTCACGCACTTCGGCGATGGCGTTGTTGAAGGTTTTACCCGCTTCACGCACCAGAATGCCCAGCAGGCTTTGTAGCTGGCTTTCCATCAGTTCGGCGGCGCGTTCGAGGATCGCGGCGCGTTCCGTCGGCGGCGTAGCGAACCAAATTGGGCCGGCGGCCGCGGCGGCGTCGAGCGCGCGGCTGACTTCGCCTTCGGTGGCTTCACGCACGTAGCCGACCACATCGCCCGGCTCGGCCGGGTTGATCACCGGCTGTTCGACGCCCTGATCCAACTCGGCGTCGATGATCGGTTCCGCGCGCCATGGATGGCTGGCGCTGGTGAGCAGGGCGCTGGACAGCGAAGCCAGACGCTGTTCGTTGGACAGATCCAGACCGCTGGAGTTAACGCGTTTCTCGCCGTACAGCTCGCGCGGCAGCGGGATGCGCGGATGCGGCAGGCCAATTTGACCTTCGCTGGCCGCCAGCGCTTCCACGGCGCTGACCGGATCGGCCACCAGCTCGTCGAGCGGCAGGGTGGCGTCGGCGATGCGGTTGACGAACGAGGTGTTGGCGCCGTTTTCCAGCAGGCGACGCACCAGGTAAGCCAGCAGCGTTTCATGGGTGCCGACCGGCGCGTAGATGCGGCAAGGGCGATTCAGTTTGCCGTCGGCCACTTTGCCCACCACCTGTTCGTAGAGCGGTTCACCCATGCCGTGCAGGCACTGGAACTCATACTGGCCAGGGTAGTAGTTGTTGCCGGCCAGGTGATAGATGGCGCTCAGCGTATGGGCGTTGTGGGTCGCGAACTGCGGATAGATCAGGTTCGGCACCGACAGCAGCTTGCGGGCGCAGGCAAGGTAGGAAACGTCGGTGTACACCTTGCGGGTGTAGACTGGGTAGCCTTCCAGGCCGTCCATCTGGGCGCGTTTGATTTCGCTGTCCCAGTAGGCGCCTTTCACCAGACGGATCATCAGGCGGCGGCGGCTGCGTTGCGCCATGTCGATCACCGCGTCAATGGCGAACGGACAGCGTTTCTGATAGGCCTGGATCACGAAGCCGATGCCGTTCCAGCCGGCCAACTGCGGCTCGAAGCACAGTTTCTCCAGCAGATCGAGCGAGATCTCCAGGCGATCGGCCTCTTCGGCGTCGATGTTGATGCCGATATCGTACTGACGTGCCTGCAGGGTCAGCGACAGCAGGCGCGGGTAAAGCTCTTCCATGACGCGTTCGTACTGCGCGCGGCTGTAGCGCGGGTGCAGGGCGGACAGCTTGATGGAGATGCCGGGGCCTTCATAGATGCCGCGGCCGTTGGAGGCTTTGCCGATGGCGTGGATCGCCTGCTGGTAGGAAACCAGGTAGGCCTGGGCGTCGGCTTCGGTCAGGGCGGCTTCGCCCAGCATGTCGTAGGAGTAGCGGAAGCCTTTTTCTTCCAGCTTGC
This sequence comes from Serratia sp. Z4, assembly GCF_009900725.1. Taxonomy (NCBI): domain Bacteria; kingdom Pseudomonadati; phylum Pseudomonadota; class Gammaproteobacteria; order Enterobacterales; family Yersiniaceae; genus Serratia; species Serratia sp. Z4. The sequence continues at coordinate 557,323 of NZ_JAAABD010000002.1, read as the reverse complement.
GCGCGTTGGCCAGCGCTTCGGCGATGGTTTCGCCGGTCACGAACTGTTCGCCCATCAGGCGCATCGCCATGTCCACGCCTTTGCGGATCAGCGGTTCGCCGCTCTTGCTGATAATGCGGTTCAGCGATCGGGACAGATTGGCTTCGTTATGCGTGGACACCAGCTTGCCGGTAAACAGCAGGCCCCAGGTCGCGGCGTTGACGAACAGCGACGGGCTGCGCCCCAGGTGCGAATGCCAGTTGCCGTTGCTGATCTTGTCGCGGATCAGGGCGTCGCGGGTCGGTTTGTCCGGAATGCGCAGCAGCGCTTCCGCCAGGCACATCAGCGCCACACCTTCCTGCGAGGAGAGGGAGAACTCTTGCAGCAGGCCTTGCACCATGCCGGCGCGGCCGTTTGCACTTTTTTGGTTACGCAATTTCTCGGCGATGCCATAGGCCATTTTATGAGTAGCCTGTGCAAGATCGGCGGGTAATCGCGCCTGTTCGAGCAACATCGGCACCGCTTCGGTCTCCGGGCGGCGATAGGCGGCGGTGATGGCGGCGCGGGTCACCGACTGCGGCAGAATTTGTTCGGCGAAATCGAGGAATGGCTGGTGTGACTCTTCCTGCGCTTGCGGCATAATGTCGTCCGCTTCAGGCTGGCCCGCTGCGGCCAGCGCTGGAATTTCAGGGATATCGGTACCGCTCTCGAGACGCTCGAGGTAATTAAAGATGGCCTGCTTGATGAGCCAGTGCGGCGTGCGATCGATGCGCTGCGCGGCGCTCTTGATCCGGTCGCGTGTTGCCTCGTCGAGTTTCACGCCCATTGTGGTAGTGCCCATGCCTGTCCAACTCCTGTGTTTAGAACCTATCCCATCAGGCTAGACAAACAGCAGGCCGGAAAGCCTGTTGGGATAGGTTCGTGAGATGTGTGGGTTAAGAATGCAGACAATATCCTGCATGTTGCAACTTTGTGCAACCTTGTTAAATCAGGCTGATGAGCGAAGTGTGAGTTTCATCGATTTTTTAACACGGGCAGTTGGCATGAATGTTGCGTTATTGAGCGAATGCGGCGGGGTTTATTACGTCGCAGGCGCTTTACCCTGCGGTATATAAGGGTAATGGCAAGGTGCAACTCATTTTGCTTGTCGTGAGTGCAACCTTTGAGCCCGGTAAATGTGACGCAGGGTAAACTTTGTGTAACTTTGTTGTTAAATATCTTGTTGGTTGATGAAAGGCTCATCTAGGATAACCGACGGTCAACAATTACGGGCAGAAACTATTTTACCTGCACTCGCTCGCAGGCTGCGTCACGTTCCGGCGCGGCGGCCAGTGAAATGCATTGCGCGTGGGTTTACCGGCGCCGGCTTGGCCGGAGCGAAACGCGAATAATAATGAAAGTGGAGAATTAAATGACAATGAGCACACCTATGCTGGTGACCTTCCTGGTGTACATTTTCGGGATGGTGCTGATCGGCCTGCTTGCCTACCGGGCAACCAACAACTTTGATGACTATATTCTCGGCGGCCGCAGTTTGGGCAGCGTGGTGACCGCGCTGTCCGCCGGGGCTTCCGACATGAGCGGCTGGCTGCTGATGGGCCTGCCGGGCGCCATCTTCCTCTCCGGCATCTCCGAAAGCTGGATCGCCATCGGCCTGACCATCGGCGCTTACCTGAACTGGAAGCTGGTGGCAGGAAGGCTGCGCGTGCATACCGAAGCCAACAACAACGCCCTGACGCTGCCGGACTATTTCACCAGCCGTTTTGAAGACAACAGCAAGCTGCTGCGGGTGATCTCGGCCATCGTCATTCTGGTGTTCTTCACCATTTACTGCGCCTCCGGCATCGTGGCCGGCGCGCGCCTGTTCGAAAGCACCTTCGGCATGAGCTACGAAACCGCCCTGTGGGCCGGCGCCGCGGCGACCATCCTGTATACCTTTATCGGCGGTTTCCTGGCGGTGAGCTGGACCGACACCGTACAGGCCAGCCTGATGATTTTCGCGCTGATCCTGACGCCGGTGATCGTGATCTTCGCCGTCGGCGGCATCGATACCTCGATGCTGGTGATCCAGGCGAAGAACCCGGCCAACCTCGACATGCTGAAGGGGCTGAACTTCGTCGCCATCCTGTCGCTGCTGGGTTGGGGCCTGGGCTACTTCGGCCAGCCGCACATCCTGGCGCGTTTCATGGCAGCGGATTCTCACCGCACCATCCGCAGCGCGCGCCGCATCAGCATGACCTGGATGATCCTGTGCCTGGCCGGGACCATCGCCGTCGGTTTCTTCGGTATCGCTTACTTCGCCAATAACCCGGATCAGGCCGGTAACGTGTCGCAGAACGGCGAACGCGTGTTTATCGAACTGGCGATGTTGCTGTTCAACCCATGGGTGGCGGGCGTGCTGCTGTCGGCGATTTTGGCGGCGGTCATGAGCACCCTGAGCTGCCAGCTGCTGGTATGCTCCAGCGCGATCACCGAAGACCTGTACAAGGCGTTCCTGCGCAAGGGCGCCAGCCAGCGTGAGCTGGTGTGGGTCGGCCGCGTGATGGTGCTGGTAGTGGCGTTGATCGCCATCGCCTTGGCGGCCAACCCGGAGAACCGCGTGCTGGGCCTGGTGAGTTATGCCTGGGCCGGTTTCGGTGCCGCCTTCGGCCCGGTTGTGCTGATCTCGGTAATGTGGTCGCGCATGACCCGCAACGGCGCGCTGGCCGGCATGCTGGTCGGTGCGGTGACGGTGATCGTCTGGAAACAGTACGAATGGCTGGGCCTGTACGAAATCATCCCTGGCTTCATCCTGGGCTGTCTGGCCATCGTGGTGGTGAGCCTGATGGGCCGCCAGCCATCCTCAACCATGACCGAACGTTTCGATCAGGCGGAAGCCGAATACAAAACGGTATAACGCCGTTTGATGTCAGTCGGCAAGGGGCGCGCAGAGCGCCCCTTCTTTTTGCCTGTTTGCCCGTCATTCGGCTGTAACACCTGGCGACATTTGATTAGAAAAAATCACGCTTGTGCCTCTTGTATTTCTTTTTGCCAGAATGATAATCACTCTCGTTGTATTTTACGTTTCTTTACATACTCGCCGCGGCTCATTTCGAGCCGGTTTTCTCTGCCGCCGCGGTCTTTTCAGGGGTGATTAGTTATGTTCGTTCCCTTTCTTATCATGTTCCGTGAGGGGCTGGAGGCCGCGCTGATCGTCAGCCTGATCGCCAGCTACCTGAAGCGCACGCAGCGCAGCCAATGGCTGGGCGCGGTGTGGATCGGCGTGATTGTCGCCGCGGCGCTATGTCTGGCGCTCGGCATCTTCATCAATGAGACCACCGGCGAGTTCCCGCAGAAACAGCAAGAGCTGTTCGAAGGCATCGTGGCGGCGGTGGCGGTGCTGATCCTCACCTATATGGTGTTCTGGATGCGTAAGGTGTCCAAATCGGTCAAGGTGCATCTGGAAGGGGCTATCGATCAGGCGCTCAGCGCCGGTAAAGGGCAGGGGTGGGCGCTGGTGGCGATGGTGTTCTTCGCCGTGGCGCGCGAAGGGCTGGAGTCGGTGTTCTTCCTGCTGGCGGCGTTCCAGCAAGACGTGGGCGCCGCGGCGCCGATCGGCGCGGTGCTCGGCCTGGTGGCCGCCATCGTGCTGGGCATGATGATTTACTGGGGCGGGGTGAAGCTGCACCTGGCCAAATTCTTCAAATGGACCAGCCTGTTCATTCTGTTCGTCGCCGCCGGCCTGGCCGCCGGGGCGATCCGCGCCTTCCACGAAGCCGGCCTGTGGAACCACTTCCAGGACATCGCCTTCGATTTCAGCAACACCCTGTCGACCCATTCGCTGTTCGGCACCCTGCTGGAAGGCATTCTCGGTTACCAGGAAGCGCCGACGGTCAGCGAAGTGGCGGTCTACTTCCTGTATCTGATCCCGGCGCTGATTTTCTTTTTCCTGCCGCAGCGCGCGGAGCCAGCAGCGGCCCCGGCGCAACGTAAAATCAATCATTAATGTTTAATAGGGAATCTCGTATGTCTACTCCGTTATTTCGCCGCAAGGCGTTGCACGCAGCATTACTGGCTATCCCGGCGTTTGCGCTGAGCATCGGCGCCTTGGCGGCGGACGTGCCGCAGGTCAAGGTTACGGTTAACGACAAGCAGTGCGAACCGATGCAACTGACGGTCCCGGCCGGCAAGACACAGTTTGTGGTGCACAACACCAGCCAGAAAAACGTCGAATGGGAAATCCTGAAAGGGGTGATGGTGGTGGAAGAGCGCGAGAACATCGCGCCGGGCTTTACCCAGAAAATGACCGCCACGCTGGAAGCGGGCGAATATGACATGACCTGCGGGCTGCTGAGCAATCCGAAAGGCAAACTGACTGTCACCGCCGCGGCCAACGGCGCCACCGACGGCAAGCCGAACGCGCTGGACCTGGTCGGCCCGATCGCTGAATACAAGGTTTACGTCACCAAAGAAGTCGATGGGTTGGTGAAACAGACCAAGCTGTTTACCGACGCGGTGAAGGCCGGCAACGTGGAGCAGGCGCGCAGGCTGTATGCGCCGACCCGCCAGCACTATGAGCGCATTGAGCCGATCGCCGAGCTGTTCTCCGATCTGGACGGCAGCATCGACGCCCGTGAAGACGACTACGAGAAGAAAGCGGCGGACCCGAACTTCACCGGCTTCCACCGTCTGGAGAAGGCGCTGTTTGCCGACAATTCGACCAAAGACATGAGCCAATATGCCGATCGTCTGTATCACGACACCGTTGAGCTGCAAAAACGCGTGAGTGAACTGACCTTCCCGCCGAGCAAAGTGGTGGGCGGCGCAGCCGGGCTGATCGAAGAGGTGGCGGCCAGCAAGATCAGCGGTGAAGAAGACCGTTACAGCCGCACCGATTTGTGGGACTTCCAGGCCAACGTCGACGGCGCGCAAAAGATAGTCAATCTGCTGCGCCCGCTGCTGGTTAAGGCCAATAAGCCGCTGCTGGACAAAATCGACGCCAACTTCAAAACCGTGGACACCATTTTGGCGAAGTACCAAACCAAAGAGGGTTATGAGTCCTATGAGAAGCTGACCGATGCCGATCGCAATGCGTTGAAAGGGCCGATCACCACGCTGGCGGAGGATCTTTCCCAGCTGCGCGGCGTATTGGGTCTGGACTGAGGCATAGGGTTATGAGCAACAAGGCAGGCCCGAATAACGGGCCGCATCCGCAATCGCAGGGGGCGGCATCGCCTTCGCGCCGCCGTTTGCTGCAAGGGCTGGGGCTGGGCGCGCTGGCGCTGGGCGGCAGCCGCCTGGCGCAGGCGGCGGGTAACGCGGCGGAGCCGTTGGCGACGCCGCAGGATGAGCGCTGGCAGAAACAGCCGTTTTATGGCCGCCATCAGGCCGGCGTGCTGACGCCGCAACAGGCGGCGATGATGCTGGTGGCGTTCGATGTGTTGGCGACCGACAAAGCGGGGCTGGAGCGCCTGTTCCGGCTGCTGACCGATCGCATCGCCTTCCTGACCCACGGCGGCAAGGCGCCGGAGGTGGACGCCAAGCTGCCGCCGCTCGATTCCGGCATCATGGGGCCGGAGATTTACCCGGACAACCTGACCATCACCGTCTCGGTCGGCGCATCGCTGTTTGATGAACGCTTTGGTCTGCAGGCGCAAAAGCCGCTGCGGTTGCAGAAAATGACCCGCTTCCCCAACGATGCGTTGGACGCCGCGCTTTGTCACGGCGACCTGCTGTTGCAGATCTGCGCCAACACCAACGAAACGGTGATTCACGCGCTGCGCGACATCATTAAGCATTCGCCGGATCTGCTCAGCGTGCGCTGGAAGCGGGAGGGGTTCATCTCCGCGCACGCGGCGCGCAGCAAAGGCAAAGAGACGCCGATCAACCTGTTGGGTTTCAAAGACGGCACTGCGAACCCGAAAACCGACGACAAACCGCTGATGGATAAGGTGGTGTGGGTCGGCGACAACGTCGGTGAGCCGGCATGGACGGCGGGCGGCAGCTATCAGGCGGCGCGCATTATTCGTTTTCGCGTCGAGTTTTGGGATCGCACGCCGCTGCAGGAGCAGGAAACCATCTTCGGCCGCGAGAAGCACAGCGGGGCGCCGCTGGGCATGAAGCGTGAACATGACGAGCCGGACTACGCGAACGATCCCGACGGCAAGGTGATCCCGATGGATGCGCACATCCGGCTGGCTAATCCTCGCACGCCGGAAAGCCAAAGCAACCTGATGCTGCGGCGCGGCTACAGCTATTCCCTTGGCGTCTCCAATGCCGGCCAGCTGGAAATGGGGCTGCTGTTCGTCTGCTATCAGGCCGATCTGGAGAAAGGCTTCCTGACGGTGCAAAAAAGGCTGAACGGCGAAGCGCTGGAGGAATACATCAAGCCGATTGGCGGCGGGTATTTCTTCGTATTGCCGGGCGTGAAAGAGGGTGGCGATTATCTGGCCAGCGGCCTGCTCAAGGCCTGAAGCCGGAATAACGAGGCGGGATCTTCCGCCTCGTTTTACGTTTGTCTTACCTGCTGCAGGGGGGGGCAGTTAAAGATGAAACGCAATTCAATGCTTTGCCAGCAGATAAAAAAACACCCATCTCCGCTGCTTTTGATTGCGCAAAATTTAATCGGGAAACCAAAGTGTCATTCGCGGATTTTAATTGTAATTCATTGATATTTATTGATTATAATTTTCTATGGAATGATGTCTTGGGCGTGATATAGTGTTTTAGCGATAACTAAAAACAAAACATATAAAATTTTTTTACATTTTAGTAACGCGACAGGATTGAATGTCATTATACTGTAATCATCTGGCGGTAGTTTTCACACGGTGCACAGCTTGAAGCTGTAAATATCACTGCGGGGATCGCTAATGGTAAAGTCCTTGGTTGGGCTGGAAAGAAAAAATAACACATCTCCCCTGATTTCTCGTTGTAACGAGGGTTCTCTCTCCGACTCTCTTTTACCGGCAACTCCGCACCCTTATCGCTACCGAATCTCATCACTTTTTACTCCACGTTTATTGATGCAGTCCGCGTTGTCCCGTGAAGACACAGCGCTTAAGCGTTGCCGTCGATTCACTTTTTCCCTTGGCTCTTATTGGCTCGGAGGAGGCCAAAACCTAATACGTGTGTGAAACATAATCGCGCGGCCTGGCCGTTGCGGTAGGTGAAACAAACTGTAAGGTGCCACTATGGGTAGACAGAAAGCAGTGATCAAAGCACGTCGTGAAGCGAAACGCGTTATTCGTCGTGACGCTCGTAGTCATCGCCAGCTGGAAGAAGAGTCTGTGACCTCGCTGGTGCAAATGGGGGGAGTCGAGTCTATCGGCATGGCGCGAGACAAGCGCGATAGCTCACCCATCGAGGCTAGAACCGAAGCTCAGGGTCATTACTTATCAGCCATAGAGAATAAGCAGCTGATCTTCGCCACCGGCGAAGCCGGCTGCGGCAAAACATTTATCAGCGCCGCCAAGGCGGCGGAGGCGCTGATCCATAAAGAGGTGGATCGGATTATCGTTACCCGTCCTGTTTTGCAGGCGGATGAGGACCTCGGTTTCTTGCCGGGGGATATCTCCGAGAAGTTCGCCCCTTATTTCCGCCCGGTGTATGACATTCTGGTGCGCCGTTTGGGCTCTTCCTTTATGCAGTACTGCCTGCGCCCGGAAATCGGCAAGGTAGAGATTGCGCCGTTCGCTTATATGCGCGGACGCACCTTCGAAAATGCGGTCGTTATCCTGGATGAAGCCCAGAACGTGACCGCCAGCCAGATGAAAATGTTCCTGACCCGCCTGGGGGAAAACGTGACGGTTATCGTTAACGGCGACGTGACCCAGTGCGACCTGCCGCGCGGCGTAAAATCCGGCCTCAGCGATGCCCTGGAGCGCTTCGAAGAGGACGAGATGATCGGCGTCATCCGCTTTGAAAAACAGGACTGCGTACGCTCCGCTTTGTGCCAGCGCACGCTCAACGCTTACAGTTAACCTATCCGCTAATGGAAAGGCCGCTTCGGCGGCCTTTTTTATCGCCGCCTATTTACCATTTCGTTTAACCTTTGTGTAAATTATTGTGGTTATTTGTATAGATTTTCGTTGAGTTAGCGTTAATGATTAATGGGTTCCAGATTGGCGCGCAGTTTGCGTGCGCCGCCAAAAGGACATTTTCTGGGGTGTGCGCCGCGCGGCGCATAGCGTGTGGGTTCCTTGCTGCGATTCAAACATGAAATACATCATTCTGCTTTTGCTTATTTTATGCGTCGTCTATGTGCATTACCGCGGGCGGGTGCGCTACAACGTGTGGCGGCAGCTGTCTGACCATTCCACCTTTACCGCACCGTTGAACGTCTTCATGTATCTGTTTTCCCGTGTGCCGACCACGCCGTACCTGAAGCCGGAGCAATTTCCTGAGCTGACGGTACTGCGGGAGAACTGGGAAACCATCCGCGACGAAGGACAGAAGCTGATGGAGATCCAGCAGATCAAAGCGTCCGATCAATTCAACGACGCCGGTTTCAACTCGTTCTTCAAGACCGGTTGGAAACGCTTTTATCTGAAATGGTATGAGGACAGCCATCCCTCCGCCATGACCCTGTGCCCGCAGACCACGGAACTGCTGCGCAGTCTGCCTTCGGTCAAGGCGGCGATGTTCGCCGAACTGCCGGACGGCAGCCGTTTGCCGCGCCACCGCGATCCTTACGCCGGTTCGCTGCGTTATCACCTGGGGCTGATTACCCCCAATGATGACCGCTGCTTCATTGAGGTGGACGGTGAGCGCTACAGCTGGCGTGACGGTGAAGGGGTGATGTTCGATGAAACCTATCTGCACTATGCGGAAAACCAGAGCGGGCAGAATCGCCTGATCCTGTTCTGCGATATCGAACGTCCGATGCGCTACCGCTGGGCGCAGGCGGTTAACCACTGGTTGGGGCGCAATCTGATGAGCGCCGCCACCGCGCCGAATGAAGAGGGCGATCGCACCGGCGGCGTCAACAAGATGTTCAAATACATCTATGCAATTCGCCGGGTGGGGAAACGGCTGAAGGCCTGGAACCGCACCGGTTATTACATCATCAAGTGGATTTTGTTCGGGGGGATCGCCGCGGCGATATTCTTCTCGGTATAACGCAGGCAGGGGCGCACAGAGTGCGCCCCTTTTTGATCAGGCGAAGATAGTCATCATGTAGGCGGCGAACAGCGCCAGGTGGGCGGTGCCGTTCAGCACGTTGGTGCGGCCGGTCGAGAACGACAGCTGGCACAGCAACAACACCGTCAACATCACCACGATATGCGGCGTTTGCAGGCCGAAGATCAGCGTCTGCCCGGTCAGGGTAGCGATGATGGTCACCGCCGGCACCGTCAGGGAGATGGTCGCCAGCACCGAACCGAAGAACAGGTTCATGGCGCGTTGCACCTGATTGTTCAACACGGCGCGCAGCGCGCCCAGGCCTTCAGGCGACAGGATAAGCAGCGCCACCAGGAAACCGGTGAACTGCGCCGGTGCATTCATTTTGGTCAGCAGGCCTTCGAGCGGATTGGCGTTGAACTTGGTGACGGCGATAACCGCGATCAGGTGCACGATGAGCCAGGCGGCGTGCCAGGCGCTGCTGTGCGAAGAGGGCTTGCCGTGGTGCGGATCGCCATCGTCGTCTTCATGCTCGTACACGAACAGGCTCTGGTGGGTTTTGGTCTGGATCACCAGGAATACGCCATACATGGCGGCGGAAATCAGCGCCACCAACAGCGCTTGCCCGGTGCTGAAGTTGCCGCCCGGCAGCGCACTCGGGAACACCAGCACGATCACCGCCAGCGGGAAAATCGCCATCAGGTACTGTTTGATGCCGCCGAGGTTGACGTACTGGGTGGCGAACTTGCGCCCGCCGAGCAGCAGCGCGAAGCCGACCAGGCCGGCGGAAACGATCATGATGATGGAGTACAGCGTGTCGCGCATCAGCGCCGGCGCGGCGTCGCCGGTGGCCATCAACGCCGAGATCAGGCTGACTTCGAGGATCACCACCGACAGGCTGAGGATCAGCGAGCCATAGGGCTCGCCCAGTCGGTGGGCGAGCACGTCGGCGTGGCGCACCACGCTGAAGGCGCTGCTGAGGATCCCCACCAGCGCGAGAATATTGATGCCGACGATCAGCGGAAAGTTAGCGGTGCTGCCCCATAAATTCAACACCACCAGCGCGGCGATGGGGAAGATCAGCGAGTATTCGGTGTGGCGAGATTTGGTGGATCGGCCAGGATCGTGTTGCGACTTCATGAGGGTGGCACTCCTTCTCAAACAGCGTAGCCCGTCAGCGCCGGTCGCCGTGATGCGGCAACTCTGCGTTTCCAGTAGGTATTTTATATTAGGATACACCCGCGGCGCCGGTGTGATGTTGTTTTTATCTGAGAAAGCAATTGCTTGCTTTATGTGATCAGAGTAACAAAAAAACCGCACGGAGTGCGGTTTTATTTACTTACTTTTACGCAATAACGTCAATTTACAACGTTAGATTTGAGAAAAGTCGTGTTTACTTATTTAGTGCGTGGTTAATCAAGGAAAATACGACCGTTAGTCGTCAATATTATCCATGATTTCATGCCGTTTATTGTGGTATCCCTCTTCATTTAGCCCTTCACGCCAGTAAGGCACGGCATAAAGACGATTACGATCGCATTGACGTTCGCGGCGCAGGTAACGGCGCAGCTCCACCACCAGGCGATCTTCACCGGCGAGCCAGAAGTGCGCTTCCCCCTGCGGCAGGGACTGCGCGCGGAACCGAGCGATCAATTCGTCGGTTTTCTCCGTGCCGCCGACGATCCAATTCACCTCAACGCCGGCAGGTTTTTCCAGGTCAATCACGTCGGCAGTGCTGTCGACGCGGATGAAAGCGCGCCCGGCGCCGTGCGGCGGCAGGTTTTCCAGCAGCGCGGCCAACGCAGGCAGCGAGGAAGGATCGCCCGCCAGGCAGTAGAAGTCGGCGGCCGGCAGCATCGGTTTGGGGCCGCCTGGATTGCTGATGCCGATTTTATCGCCGGCTTTCGCCTGACGCGCAAAGTCGACCGCCGGTCCCTGGTGGTCATGGATGGCAAACTCGATGTCAACTTCCGCCTGTTCCGGGCGCACGGCGCGAATGGAATAGGTGCGCACGATCGGGCGCACGGCATCCGCAGCCCAGCGCGGGCCGTTTTCAGTCAGCGTCGGCAGATCCGGCTGCGTTTGACCGGCGAGCGGCAAAAAGACCTTGATGTGCGCGGCGGCGGCGTTGGCCGGGTAGTAGCGCAGATCGGGCGCGGTAAAGGTGATGCGGCGCAGGTGCGGCGTAATGTCCTGTACGGCGCTGACGGCGATCAGGTAGGGGGCGCGTGAGCGAGGGGCTTCGGTAGTCACGAGGATCTCCTTATAGTTCGTTTGGCGGTGAGTATACCATGCCGTTTGATAATGAGAATTGTTTGCTCATTGAGGCGCAACCGCGTGTGAGCTAGGCTTAAGGTTCACGCAATACGCACGGGAGGACGTGATGCCATACCAGGACACGAGCGACTTGCCGGACAATGTAAAGCATGTGCTACCGGAACATGCGCAGGCGATCTATAAAGAAGCGTTCAACGGCGCCTGGCAACAATACCGGGATCCCGACGATCGGCGCGGTGACGACAGCCGGGAGGAGACGGCGCATAAGGTGGCCTGGGCGGCGGTCAAGCAAAGCTATCGCAAGGGCGACGACGAACGCTGGCATAAAAAGTAACGCTTTTATGCCCCGGTAAAAAACGCGCAGACGTTATGCTGACCTCGGCAATTAATATTATTGCTGCTCAGTACAAATACTTTTCCACGTTAACGCCGCTTTGCAACTTGATTGCGCGGCGGGAAAAGAATATGGTCATTATTAATCGGCGCGGTTATTGAATTAATAAAATTCCGCACCAAAAAATAAAATTGCAAAGGTTCAGTAGTGGCGAGGGAGGACGAGAAATCGTATTCCCGGGAGGTTGTAACAGTGTTAACGCGAGATTTTCTGCAAAAAGCGGATTGCAAAACCGCCTTTGGCGCTATTGAGGAGTCGCTGCTGCTGACGCCTGAACAGCGCGCAGCCTCGTTGGAATGCACGTTATCGCGCCGGCCGGATCACAGCCCGGTATGGGTATTCGGTTACGGTTCGCTGATGTGGAATCCGGTTTTCGAATCTGAAGAAGTGCGGCCCGCCATGCTGCAGGGCTGGCATCGGGCGTTCTGCATGCGTTTGACCGCCGGGCGCGGCACGCTGCATCAGCCGGGGCGCATGCTGGCGCTGAAAGAGGGCGGTCAGACCACCGGATTGGCGTTTCGTCTGCCGGAAGGTAAGCTGCGTGAAGAGCTGGAGCTGCTTTGGAAGCGCGAAATGGTGACCGACTGCTACGTGCCGACCTGGTGTGAACTGCAGTTGGATGGCGGAGAGACCGTCACGGCGCTGGTGTTCGTGATGAACGCGCAGCACCCGTTGTTTGAAGCAGACACCAGCCACCAGGTGATCGCGCCATTGATCGCCAGCGCCAGCGGCCCGCTGGGTACCAACGCGCAATACCTGTTTGCGCTGGATAACGAGCTGAAACACCACGGCATGCAGGATGATTGCATCGGCGATCTGGTGCGCTATGTACAGCAGTGGTTGCAACAGAACCGCCCTGGCGCTTTCGGGGCTGAGGCTACCGCCTGAGGCGTTAGCAGGGCAGCAGACACTTAAGGGCTCAGCATGCTGAGCCCTTTTTCATATATCTAATACCTCTATTTAATAACTTTATTCTGCATGATGACTTAAGGCTCTTTATTTGTATGGTTATTTATCTCATTATTTTTAAAGCCATTCATCATTTTCCCCCGTCCTCACCCCCCGAGAGCCACGATAAATAATTCACTTAGCATTAAATTGCATAAGTAAAGGTTATTTCTTATTTGTTCAGCCCCGCAGGACTCCGTATCAATATGGCAGACGCTACTGCAAGTAACAGGGAGACGGGAATGAACTTTCAACAATTAAAAATTATTCGAGAATCGGCGCGCTGCAACTACAACCTGACCGAGGTCGCCAATACCTTATTTACTTCGCAGTCCGGCGTTAGCCGGCATATTCGCGAGCTGGAAGAAGAGCTGGGCATCGAAATATTCATTCGCCGCGGCAAACGGCTGTTGGGCATGACCGAACCCGGCAAAGAGCTGCTGGTGGTAGCGGAACGGATTCTCAACGACGCGAACAACATCCGTCGCCTGGCGGATGTCTTCAGCAGCAACGATTCGGGGCAGCTGCATATCGCGACGACGCACACCCAGGCGCGCTATAGCCTGCCGGGGGTGATCAAAGAGTTTCGCGCGCTTTATCCACGGGTGCGGGTGGTGCTCAATCAGGGCAGCCCGGAGGAGATCGTTTCGATGTTGGCCGCCGGTGAAGCCGATATCGGCATTGCCAGCGAACGGCTGATGAGCGACGAGTCGCTGGCGGCGTTCCCCTACTACCGATGGCATCACACCATTCTGGTGCCGGAAGGGCACGAGTTGACGCGGCAGCCGCAGGTGACGCTGGAGATGCTCAGCACCTTGCCGTTGATCACTTACCGCCAGGGCATTACCGGCCGCGCGAAGCTGGATGCGGCGTTCAAATCAGCGGGCCTGACGCCGGACATCGCGCTCAGCGCGCAAGATTCCGACGTGATTAAAACCTATGTCGAGCTGGGGTTGGGCGTGGGCGTGCTGGCGGACATGTCGTATGAAAAAGAGCGCGATCGCGGGTTGGTCAGCCTCAACGCCGAGCATTTGTTTGAACCCAATACGGTCTGGTTGGGCCTGAAACGCAGCCAACTGCAGCGCAACTATGCCTGGCGCTTTATTCAGCTGTGCAACCCGACGTTGTCGCTGACCGAAATCAAAGACAAGGTGTTCTCGTCGCAGCTGGATGCGGTGATTGACTACCAGATTTAACAACACGGGATTGCCCTGCAGGATCGCTCGCGGGCTAATGCATGGTCAGTCATCGGTACGTTCGATAAGGTGACGCTTGCTTTTTCTGAACGGGCCGATGGCTTCCCATTCCGGGAGTTCTTCGGCTGGACGTGGGTTAGCCATCTCCCAGCGATGGTATTGACGTAAAATCTCGATGGCGATGCGTTTTTGCTCTTGAATGGAGAGCGTGGGGTCGGTCAGATCCTTATTTTCCATTTTGGCTTCCTTGCTGCTCGTTATTTATACGCACCTTATCACATCTGGCACCGTATTTTTCCAGCGATTGTATGTACTTTTTCAGTGCGTTGAAGCTGGTTTTACATGTCATGGTGCCGGGTATTACTTCAAAGGCGGCCTGACGTGTATACAGTGCTAACACGCGATGATTAATGGCGTGGCTGATAAGTATGTCCGGCGGATACGCCGGCGTCAGCCCCTGCTCTTGCAGGTTCAGCCCATACAGATATAGCGCCTGCAAGCAGTTGCGCAGCATATTGCCTTTCAGGGGATGTTGCGTTTCGCGCAGGGAGAAATTCTCCAGCGCGACAAGTTCGATAACGTTCTCCGCCTGGAGATAACGGCACAGGCAAAAGCCGGCGCGGCTCAGCGGGCTGGCTATTTGCCGGTAGACAAAAGCGAAACGCATCGGCATTTGGACATGATATTTAAACAGAGAGCGCCAATTTAACGTATGGCCGTTTTTTCTGCCTTTTTGCCAGCGCCGGTCTTGTACCGTCAGACGAGTCATAAACAGATTCGACTCAAGCAGCACGCTGTTCATGTCTGCCAGCGTTTGCTCTATCGCTCTCTCATGCAGGAGTGAGCAGCCATTTTCTGATGGATGGTTTGCCATTTGCCCGTCCTTTGGGTGACTGAGCTCACGTTAGTCACCCGATGAAACAGACTCAAACCCCGACTTTCATCGCTGCGAATCGTGCTGCAAAGACAGTAGGCAATTGCCGCGACGTGTCGCGAGAGTGCGATCGGCCGCGCAATCCTTGCCCTAATAATCAAAATCCCATCTATATACATAAAAAGAATATCTATAGTGATTTAAGTACCTTCAGCTGCCGATCGTGCTCGCATACACTCGCAAAATTATTATAAATTCCATCCGCTTGGAGAGTTTCAGATGAAAGCGCTCGTTCCTTCTTTGCTGTTTTTGGCCGTGGCGGCCAGCGTTAACGTACAGGCGGCGACGCCGGCCAACACGCTGGTGATCGCGCAATCTATCGATGACGTGGTCAGCTTTGACCCGGCCCAGGGATTTGAGTTAACCACGGTGCAGTCGTTCAACAGCCTGTATCAACGTCTGATCCAGTCAGATCCGCACAATCCCATCGATCTTAAACCAACCCTGGCCAGCAGCTGGCAGGCCGGCGCCGACGACCGCAGCCTGACTTTCAGCCTGCGCCCGGACGCCAGGTTCGCCAGCGGCAATCCGCTGCGGCCGGAAGACGTGATCTTCTCGCTTTCACGGGTGGTTAAACTCAATCTCGAACCGTCGTTTATCCTGACGCAGCTGGGCTGGAACGCGAAGAACGTGGAGCAACACCTGAGCAAGGTGGACGAGCACACGGTAAAAATCAGCTGGAGTGAGAACGTCAGCCCGGCCTTCGTGCTCAGCCTGCTGTCGGCGCCGGTATCCTCGATCGTCGACGCCAAAGAGGCGCTGGCGCACCAGCAGGGCGACGATCTGGGGCATCAATGGTTGAACAGCCACTCCGCCGGCAGTGGCCCTTACAAAATCCGCACCTATGTGCCGCACGAAGTGGTGGTGCTGGACGCCAACCCGGGCTCGCCGGAAGGGGCGCCGACGCTGAAAACCATCCTGATCAAAAACGTGCCCGATCCGGCGGCGCGCCGTTTGCTGATCGAGCAGGGCGATGCCGATATCGCACGCAACCTGGGGGCAGACCAGATGGCGGCTCTGAAGGGCAAGCCGGGCGTCAAACCGCTGGCTATTCCTTATGCTTCGCTTTATTTCCTGCAGTTCAACGCCAAGGCGTCGCCGGCGCTCGGCAATCCGGCGTTCTGGGAGGCGGCGCGCTGGCTGTTCGATTATCAAGGCATCGCCGACGATCTGCTGAAAGGGCAGTTCCAGAGCCATCAGGCATTCCTGCCGGACGGTTATCTGGGCGCGCTCAAAGATAGGCCGTACAGCTTCAATCCGCAGAAAGCCAAAGAAATACTGGCCAAGGCGGGGCTGAGCAACGTCAGTTTCCGCCTGGACGTCAACAATCAGCCGCCGTATCTGGATATTGCTCAGGCGTTGCAGGCCAGTTTTGCTCAGGGCGGCGTGAAGGTCGAACTGGTGCCGGGCATCAGTTCGCAGGTCTCCACCAAGGTGAAAGCGCTTAACTACGATGCGACGCTGACCTCCTGGGGGCCGGATTACTTCGACCCTAACACCAACGCCGCCGCCTTCGCCTACAACCCGGAAGACGGCAGCAAGACGCTGGCCTGGCGCGCCAACTGGCAGATCCCGGCGCTGAGCAAGCTGACGCTGGCCGCCACTGCGGAAAACGACACCGCCAAACGGGTGGCAGACTACCAGCAACTGCAAAAACAGGTGCAGCAAAGCTCGCCGTTTGTCATCGGCCTGCAGGCGCGCAGCCTGATTGCGGTGCGTGACAACCTCAAGGGCTATGTGCAGGGCATCAACCCTGACATGGTGTTCTACAGCAAGGTCAGCAAGTAATGGCCGCTGACCTGTCCGCCGGCGCCGGGGCGGCCCGGCGGTATTGGCGCTGGGGCGGGCGGCTGCTCGGCGGCGCGCTGTCTCTGGCGCTGACGTTGCTCGGCCTGCTGCTGTTCACCTTCATGCTGTCGCACCTGGCGCCGATCGATCCGGCGCTGCAGGTGGCGGGCGATCACGCCAGCGAAGCCACCTATGCGCAGGTGCGGCACGAGCTGGGGTTGGATCAGCCGCTGCCGGTGCAATTTTGGCGTTACCTGGTGCACCTGGCGCACGGTGATTTGGGCATTTCGCGTATTACCGCGCAGCCGGTGTTGAGCGATCTGTTGCGTACCTTCCCGGCGACGGTGGAGCTGGCCACCTGCGCCATTATCCTCGGCGCCCTCGGCGGCATTACGCTGGCGTTTCTGGCGGTGCTCAAACCGGGCAGCTGGCTGGATAACGCGGCGCGTCTGCTGTCGCTGATCGGTTATTCGGTGCCGATTTTCTGGCTGAGCCTGCTCGGGCTGTTGCTGTTCTACGCCACGCTGCATTGGTCGGCGGGGCCGGGGCGGCTGGACGACATTTACTTGTACAGCATGGAGCCGCGCAGCGGTTTCGTGTTGATCGACAGCTGGCTGTCCGGCGATCGTGAAATGTTCTACAACGCCATCGGCCACCTGTGGCTGCCGGTGGTGGCGTTGGCGCTGCTGTCGATGGCGGGCATTACCCGGCTGCTGCGGGCGGCGATGCTGGAAGAGTGCAACAAGGAATACGTGACGCTGGCGCGTTCCAAGGGCGCCGGCCGCCTGCGCATTCTGCTGCGCCATGTGTTTCCCAATGTGCTTGGCACGCTGATCACCGTACTGTCTCTCTCCTACGCCAGCCTGCTGGAGGGCGCGGTATTGACCGAAACGGTGTTCGCCTGGCCCGGCGTCGGGCGTTACCTGACCTCGGCGCTGTTTGCTGCCGACACGCCGGCGATCCTCGGTGCCACGCTGCTGATCGGCACCTGTTTCGTGCTGTTGAATGCGCTGGCCGACGCCTTGACCTATTTAGTGGATCCGCGAACTCGATGAGCCAATATCTCTCTGAACACGAACCGCAAAGCGAGCCAGCCGTCGGTGACCGCCGCGGTCGGCGTCTGACCACGCTGACGCTGGGCGCGGCGCTGGTGGCGATCCTGCTTGTCACCGCGCTGCTGGCTCCGTGGCTGGCGCCTTTCGACCCCAATCTGCAGCATATCGAATTGCGGTTACTGCCGCCTTCGGCTGCACATTGGCTGGGCACCGACGGCTTTGGCCGCGATTTGCTCTCCCGCGTGATTTACGGCGCGCGGCCGACGCTGATCCTGGTGTCGCTGATTCTGGTGTTGACCATTCCCATCGGCCTGCTGGTCGGCATTTGCGCCGGTTACCTCGGCGGCTGGGTCGAGCGCATTTTGATGCGTCTGACCGACATTTTCCTGTCGCTGCCGAGTCTGGTGATCGCGCTGGCGTTCGTGGCGGTGATGGGGCCGGGGCTGATGAACGGCGCGCTGGCGCTGGCATTGACCAGCTGGCCGGCCTTTGCCCGCCAGGCGCGGGCCGAAACCCTGGCGCTGCGCCGCAGTGACTACCTGGCGGCGGCGCGCATGCAGGGTATCAACGGGTTGCGGCTGATGGTCGGCCACATTTTGCCTTTATGCCTGCCGAGCGCGGTGGTGCGTGCGGCGCTGAGCCTGGGCGGCATCATCCTGTCCGCCGCCGGTCTGGGGTTCCTCGGCATGGGCGTCGCGCCGCCGACCGCCGAATGGGGTTCGATGGTGGCCGAAGGCAGTAAAGTGATTTTCGACCAATGGTGGGTCGCCGCCGCACCAGGCGGGGCGATCCTGTTCGCCAGTCTGGCGTTTAACCTGCTGGGCGATGGCCTGCGCGACAAAATGGATCCTCGTCATGGGCACTGATAACACTTTATTGACCGTCGAACGGCTGGCGATCGGCGTGCCGGGGCCGCAGCCGGCGGCGCTGGTGAAGAATATCTCGTTCAGCATGGGGCGGGAGCGGCTGGCGCTGGTCGGCGAGTCCGGTTCCGGCAAGTCGTTGACCGCGCGTGCGCTGATGGGGCTATTGCCGCCGCCGTTGCAGCTGCAGGCGCAGCGCCTGACGCTGGGCGATGAAGACTTGACGCGCCTGAGCGAACGCCAGTGGAGCCGCCTGCGCGGCGACCGGGTGGCGATGGTGATGCAAGATCCCAAACATGCGCTGAATCCCAATCAGCCGATCGGCCGTCAGGTGGAGGAGCCGCTGGTGCTGCATGCCAAGCTGAGCCGCGCCGAGCGGCGTGAAAAGGTATTGGAGATGCTGGCGGCGGTGGGGTTGCCCGATCCGGCGGCGCTGTGGGGCCGTTATCCGCATCAGCTTTCCGGCGGCATGGGGCAGCGGGTGATGCTGGCCATTGCGTTGATCAACGATCCGCAGCTGTTGATTGCCGATGAACCGACTTCGGCGCTGGATCACCAGATGCGCGATCAGGTGCTGCAACTGATAGACAATCTGGTGGCGCAACGCAACATGGGGCTGATCCTGATCAGCCACGATTTGCAGCAGGTGGCGCACCACTGCGAGCGGGTGCTGGTGATGTACAAAGGCGAGCTGTTGGATCAACTGCCGGCAGCAGAGCTGGCGCAGGCCACGCATCCTTACACTCGCACGCTGTGGGCGTGCCGGCCGAGCCGCGAGACGCGCGGCAAACCGCTGCCGGTGCTGGACCGCGCGCTGTTGGAGACGTTGAAATGAGCGTAATCGCACTGGAGAACCTGAGCGTCAGTCACCGCCAGGGCTACGAGCTGCGCACCGTGGTGCATGAGGTTAACCTGCACATCGAACCGGGTGAGTGTTTCGGGCTGGTGGGGCCTTCCGGCTGCGGCAAGTCCTCGTTGCTGTGGGTGCTGGCCGGGCTGAATGGCAGCTGGCAGGGCGGTTTTGAGCTGCTGGGGCGGCGGCTGCAACCGGGGCAGGCATTTACCGGCGAGCTGCGGCGTGAGGTACAGATGGTGTTTCAGGATCCCTATGCTTCGCTACACCCCAAGCACCGGCTGTTGCGTACGCTGTCGGAGCCGCTCAAGCTGCTGCAGGAAAGCGATATCGAACGCAAGATCAGCGCGGGCTTTCGCCAGGTGGGGTTGGATCCGCGCCTGCTGGATCGCTACCCGCATCAGCTGTCGGGCGGCCAGCGGCAGCGCGTGGCGATCGTGCGCGCATTGTTGCTGCGGCCTAAGTTGTTGCTGCTGGATGAACCGACTTCGGCGTTGGACATGTCGGTGCAGGCGGAGATCCTCAATCTGCTCAACGAGCTGAAGCAGGCGGGCGATCTGACCATGGTGCTGGTCAGCCACGATGCGGACGTGATTGACCATATGTGCGATCGTTCGGTGGCAATGGCGCACGGCCGCATCAGCATTTAAACCTGTGCCCGCCAACGCGGCGGGCATATCCATCTTGGTAATAAATAAAGCAATTTATCGTCGTTCTTCTGTTAATTCTTACCCCCTACACTCGAAAAACAGCGTAACCGCGTGATTGTGGAGAGTGTATCGATGAAACGGTTAATTCCAACCTTATTGTATGGCGCGCTGGCGGCCGCTTTTGGTGCGCAGGCTGCCACCCCGCAGGATACCTTGGTAGTGGTCAGTTCGTTGGAGGGCATTATCAGCCTCGATCCGGCGGAGAGCTTTGAAACCGTCAGTTCGGCCAATCTGGTCAACCTCTATCAGCGCCTGGTGGCGCCGGATCGCGCCGCGCCGCAAAAGCTGGCGCCGGACGCCGCAGGCAGTTGGCAAGCGGGCGCCGATGGCCGCAGCCTGACCTTTACCCTGAAACCGCAGCAGCGTTTCGCTTCCGGCAACCCACTGCGGCCAGAAGATGTGATTTTTTCGCTGGTTCGCGCGGTGAAGCTGAACAAGGCGCCGTCGTTTATTCTCGGCGAGTTTGGCTGGACGCCGGATAACGTTGAGCAACAGCTGAAGAAGGTGGGAGATAACCAGGTGCAACTCAGTTGGCCCGCCAACATCGGCAGCGAGTTGGCGCTGCGGCTGCTGACGGCGAATGTGGCTTCGATCGTGGATGAAAAGCTGTTGAACGAGCACGCGCAGCAGGGGGACTACGGTAACGGCTGGCTGCGCAGCCATTCCGCCGGCGGCGGCCCGTATCGGGTGAACAACTATGTGCCGCATGAAGCGCTGCTGTTTGGCCGTAATGACTACGCTCCGTCGCCGGCAAGGTTGAAAACGGTGTTGTTCAAGAACGTCAGCGACGCCGGTACCCGCCGTTTGCTGTTGCTGAAAGGGGATGCCGACGTGGCCTACGATCTGGGGGCTGACCAGTTCGACTCACTGCGTAACGCGTCTGGCGTGCGCATCGAGCAGGCCGATGCGCCCCGGATCTATTACCTCGGTTTCAACACCGGCAGCAAAGACAATCCGGCGCTGGGCAATCCGGCGTTATGGCAGGCGGCGCGCTGGCTGGTCGATTATCAGAGCATCGCCGAGCAACTGCTGAAAGGGCAATATCGCGTGCATCAGGCCTTCTTGCCGCAGGGATTGGACGGGGCACTCGACGATCGGCCGTTTAAGCTCGACGTGGACAAAGCCAAACAGATCCTGCGCGATGCCGGCATCGCTGAAGGCACGCGCATCGATCTTATCGTCATCAACCAACCGCCGTATACCGACATCGCGCAGGCGCTGCAGGCCAGTTTTGCGCAGGCCGGGCTGCGGTTGGATATCCATCCGGTGGTAGAAAGCGATCTGTGGGGCAAGATGCGCGGCCGCGATTTTCAGGCGATCTTCACCTACTGGGGCGCCGACTACCTGGATCCGAACACCAACGCCAGCGCCTTTGCCTATAACGTGCCCGGTGGGCCGAAAACCCTGGCCTGGCGCACCCAGTGGAACATTCCCGCCATCAGCGCGGAAACGCGCGCCGCGGCTGCGGAAGGGAACAGCGCCGCGCGCAGCGCACGTTACGTCACGTTGCAACGGGAACTGCAGGCCAGTTCGCCGTATGTGGTGGCGCTGCAGGGGCAAACGCTGGTGGCATTGCGGGACAACGTCGAAGGTGCCCGGTTGGATATCGCCAACAGCATGCTGTATCTGGATCGGGTCAGCAAGTAGCGGGCCTGTCCGAGCTTTCTGTCGCACCAAAGGCCAACGGCGAGTGAAATCGCTGGCTATTGCTACCTCGGATCGCGAGATGTTTTGTCAGGGTGAAATAAAATGAAATTTCATAACGCGCTCATATGACGGTGATAGATTGGCACTGAAAGGCGGCGTTGTTGACGCCTTTCACCGCGGCCGTCCGCAATGATGCGGACACATCACGTCAGGAGATATTATGGACAATAACGAAAACGCTTCAGGAGCGCGCGCAGCAACCTTGATCGCCACCGGTGAGGTTGTTACGCCGGAACAGTTTTATCAGGACAGCGACGGAAGCAACTGGGGGCCGGCGATCAACAAAGCGGCGGCGGCGGCGCTGCAAGCCGGCGGTACGCTGTCCCTTGGGAAGCGGGTGTATACGGTCGCCGGACACGTACTCATTCAGACGACAACGGACATCTACGGCGGCATCGGTTTGCGGGTGGTCGGATTGGGACGGGCGACCAAAATTGTCAAGACGGCGGACAGCAGTTACACCAACGAACAGGGCGAAACGAAGAAAGCGGTGATCGTGGTGAAAGGCTTCGCCAATCTGACGCTGCACGGCTTGACGTTGCGGGATGATACCGGCGTAGACGACACTCACGGCGTGTGGTTCAGCGATCGCAATATGACGAAGTTTGATATTCGCGACATCTACACCAAGGTCGGCGGTTATTCGCTGTTTGTCTCGGGCGACATGTTCATTAACTGGCTGGTGAACGTGCAGATGGAGGCAAACGCCAATCGCCCGGGCGATGGGGTGCTGTGGATGGACAAGTCCGGCACCACCAATTTTATAGACGGCCTCTACGCCGCTCGCGCCAAGGGGACTGCGTTCAGAATTTCAGGGTTTTACTCTACTATCGGCTCGTTGGCTGCGGATGACTGCATCGGCGATATCTACTCGTTCAAAGATTTTAACGGCACGATCAATTCGTTGGGCTGCGAGAACCGCAACACGCAGCGCGCCGCCAATATCAGCGTGTTGTCCACCAACTTTGCCCAGGGCACGATAGGCAATATCAATATCCAGGACGCGCAGAATGTGGAGAGCGGGAGCGTGTTGTGCCGATTCATCAACGAATCTCGTTGGGACATCGGTCAGTTGACTCTTTACAGCGGTTCGAAGACGCCGTTCCCGGCGGCGATCGCCGCCTGCAGCAACAATACCGAGGTAACCTTCAGTAACGTATACAACGGCGGCGTTCCGGTGGCCGGCAAAAGCACCGTCGACGTTACGTCGTTTTTAAACGGGGTCGAAGCGATGTACAGTCTGGGCGAGCGGGGAATTGCTCCTTGCGCCACCAGCAACCATTTGCCGCGCAATATCTCGAAACAGCAATCGTGGACTTTTTTAGGCACCCTGACCGCGCCGGATCGGCAACCTACAACGCGCATTACTCTTCAACAGGGCGTAAGCACCAAGGTGCTGGCGTGCGATTTATATATCACGTTCGATCTGTCTTCGCAGGCGACCGCCTTTGTCGTCAATAAAGGCAGCTATAGCGCGAAAGGCGCCTTTATGTTGCGGCGCACCGGGCCGTTAAGCTGCGAAATATATTACCGCGTCGAGAAAGATTTCGGCTTTGGCAGTTATCAGGTGCAGACTACGCGCGGCAGCTACTGGCGGCCGGACGGCGTTTCATTGAGCACGCCACCCGCCGATGCGTTGGAAATCCGCAGCGATGAGGTGTTATCCACCACCAGGCTCGCAGTGATCCAGCCACTGGCCAATCCGACAACGGCCAGCACTGCGGAAGTGGCAGGATTGCTCAATCGGCTGATCGAGACACTGAAGAACTAACCGAATAACGCCGGCGCGTTCTGGCCGGCGTCCATCAAGAGCAACAGCCAGCCGGCGGCCGCCAAGGCGATGCCGAAAGGTTGCCGCGTTCGCCAGGCGCGGCGGTTGCGGCGGCCGCGCGTCAATGCCATGCCTAATCCGAACATGGCCGCCAGACAGACCAGCAGCGGCAGCATCGTCCAACCGAGCCAGGCGCCCAGCGCCGCCAGCAGTTTGAAATCACCCTGGCCGATGCCGTTACGCCGCCGCACCTGCCGATAAAGCGCGTTGAGCAGCCACAACCCCCCGTAGCCGGCGGCGGCGCCGATAACCGCGTCGCCCAGCGTCGCCCAGCGAGCGTCAAGATTGCACAGCATCCCGCCCCACAGCAGCGGCTGGGTTAACCGGTCCGGCAACCACCGGTGGCGCCAGTCTAGCCAGGCCAGGGCGATCAGCAGCGCCGCGGCCGGCGGCAACCACAGCCGGTGTGCTGCCGGCAGGTCGAAGGGCAGCGTCGTCAACGCCAAACCGAAGGCCGTCAGCAG
This sequence comes from Serratia sp. Z4, assembly GCF_009900725.1. Lineage (NCBI taxonomy): Bacteria > Pseudomonadati > Pseudomonadota > Gammaproteobacteria > Enterobacterales > Yersiniaceae > Serratia > Serratia sp. Z4. The sequence goes on along the minus strand of NZ_JAAABD010000002.1, from coordinate 533,225 downwards.
CAGGCTACGGCGGCGCAATTTCGGTGGGCTGGCGCGCCCGGCCGCCGTTCGCTCCAACCGGGTGATGAGCGCGAAGGCGACCACACCTGCCGACAGCAGCGCGGTGAAAAACAGCGCGGGCCACAGTAAGGAAAGAAACATCGGAGCTCCATAAGTCGTGAAATAGATGTTTAAAATAACGGCAAAATGCGTATTTCATCGGGGTGAAATGCGGTGGGCTGTGAGGAATGCGCAGTTGTACGCATCGCCACTTCACGTATTGCAGAGTGAGGCAATGTCATGCGCGGAGGCGCGCAACAGCGGGTTGTTGCGCTTTTTATCGGCAAAATCGGTGCTGAAATGGTGTGAATTCACCTGGCGGCCGGAATGGATCGGTAAAGGGCGTAAGTGACGGCGTCACTGGAGAGTGATTGGGGTTTATCCTATTGTTTCTGTTCGTCAAGCCGTTAGGCTTTAAGGGAGAGGCGCCCCGGCCTGGACGGGGCGTAGGGTTTCCAGATCTGCCGCGGGAAAGGCGACAGCAAAGCAGTGGGTTGGCCTGCTCCAGGAGGGAGGGGGCCAACGGTGCCATGAAAGACGAAATTCAGGCGGGACTCATCAAAACCAAAAAACGACGCTGGCACAGCCGCCAGGCGGTGTGGCTGGCCGGGGCGCTGGTGTGGCTGGCCGGCGCGGCGCCCGCCTGCGCCGAATCCCCGCCGGCGCCGGAGAGCGTTGTCTCTTCCGCACAGGCCGCCGCAGATCCGGCCGCGAATTTGCCCGAACTGGGCGGCGCGCCCGATGACGCCGCGCGCGAGAAGCAGTGGGCCGAGATGGCCAAGCAGTTCGGCGAAAAAGATCTGAATAACGTTTCCCGTCAGCAGATGCGCAGCCGCGCCGAGGATTATCTGCTGGGCCAGGCGACCGGCGCGCTGCAACAGCAGGCGCAGGAACTGTTGTCGCCGCTGGGCACCGCCCGATTATCGCTGAAGATGACCGGTGAGGGGGACTTTACCGGCAGCAACGGGCAGTTATTCAGCCCGCTGTACGACGTCGACGGATTGCTGACCTACAGCCAGATCGGCTGGCTGCAGCAAAGCGCCGGGGCGCTCGGTAATTTCGCGCTGGGGCAGCGCTGGATCGCCGGTGACTGGCTGCTGGGGTACAACACGGCGCTCGACAGCGATTTCGCCCGGCAGCGCAATCGCGGCAGCGTCGGCGCGGAGGCCTGGGGAGACTACCTGCGTTTCTCCACCAACTATTACTACCCGCTGTCGGCGCTGGCGCAAAAGTCTGGCGATGGCGTGTTTTTCAGCCGTCCGGCGCGCGGTTACGACATCACGACGCAAGGCTATCTGCCGTTTTATCGCCAGATCGGCGGTTCGCTCAGCTATGAGCAGTATCTCGGCGATAATGTCGATCTGTTCGGCAGCGGCAAAAAACAAAACGATCCGCGCGCGATGCAGCTGGGGCTCAATTACACCCCGGTGCCGCTGGTGACGATGAAGGCGCTGCATAAGATTGGCGCGGGCGGGCAGAGCCAGGATCAGATCGAGCTGGCGCTGAGCTATCGGCTCGGGGTGCCGTTGGTGAAGCAGATTTCGCCGGAGTATGTGGCGCAGGCCAAGTCGCTGCGCGGCAGCCGCTACGATCCTATCGAACGCAAGAACGTGCCGGTGCTGGAGTTCCGCCAGCGTAAAACGCTGCAGGTGTTCCTCGCTACGCCGCCGTGGAGCCTGCAGGCGGGGGAAACCGTGCCGCTGGTGCTGGAAATCAAGGCATTGAACGGGATTTCTCACGTCAGTTGGCAGGGGGATACGCAGGCGCTGAGCCTGACGCCGCCGCACAATGCCAACGATCCGCAGGGCTGGACGGCGATCGTGCCGCCGTGGGACGACGCGCCGGGCGCCGCCAACAGCTACCGGCTATCGGTCACGCTGGAGGACGATAAACAGCAGCGCGTGACGTCCAACTGGATAGAGCTGAAAGTGGCGCCGCCGCTGACGGCGACCGCCGGTGATGACGCGGGCCTGCCGCCGATCAAAACCCTGACGCCGCCGCCGATCCCGGCGCAAACCGGGCCGCTGTACGGCGGCGACTAACCGTTTTTGCCCTGCAGCACCCACACGGCGGCCTCGACGCGGGATTTTAGCTTCATCTTTTTCAGCAGGTGTTTGACGTGTACCTTGACGGTGCTTTCGGTGATGGTCAGGCGGCGGGCGATCAGCTTGTTCGGCAGCCCCTGGGCGATCAGCTTCAGAATATCCCGTTCGCGCGGCGTCAATTGCTGAATATCGCGATCGGCGCTGGGGCGGTTTTCCCGCAGGCTGGCGGCGAGGATCGGCGTCAGCGTTTCGCTGAGCACCATCTGCCCGGCCGCCGCCTGATGCAGCGCCTTCAGCAGATCCTCCGGCTCCATGTCTTTCAACAAATAACCGTCGGCGCCGCGTTTGAGTGCGCTGACGACGTCGTCTTCATGGTTGGACACGCTGAACACCACAACGCGCCCCGACAGGTCTGTCTGGCGCAGACGATCCAGCGTTTCCAGCCCGTTGATGCCGGGCATGTTGAGGTCGAGCAGGATCAGATCCGGATCGTGCTGCTCCGCCAGCGCGACCCCTTGCTCACCGTTGCTGGCTTCGGCGATGACCTGCAGGCGAGCGTCCATGCCAATCAGCTGTTTTACGCCGTTGCGCAGCATCGGGTGGTCGTCGATCAGTAAGATGGTGGCGGCGGTTTCTGTCGTCATGGTGTCTCCGTTAGTCGATGGCGTGGTTATCCGGCGTGAAGCTGACTCGCACCTCGGTGCCGCCGCCGCTGCGCGGTAAAATGTCGCAACGTCCATGCAGGCTCTTGGCGCGATCGCGCATGATGATCAAGCCGTAATGGTCGGGGCGGGATGTTTCGGCCGGCAGGCCGCGTCCGTTGTCGCATACGCTCAGGGTCACTTCACCCCGTTTGTTGATGACCTGAATGCTCACCTCGCTGGCGGCGGCATGCTTAAGGATGTTGCTGAGCGCCTCGCGGGCGATCTGCAGCAGATGAATGGCCTGGTAGGCGGGCACCGTGCGCGGCCCCAGTTGGTAATCGAGGCTGATGTTCAGGCCCAGTTTGGGATTGAACTCCGCTACCGTCGATTGCAGCGCCGCCAGCAGGCCCGGTTCGGTCAGCTGCAGGCGGAAGGTGGTCAGCAGCTCGCGCAGCTGGCGATAGGCGCCGTTCAGCTCTTCGCGCATCTGCTGCACCAGCGCCTGGCTGGCGGACGAGAGCGTTTCGCCTTGCATCTGCAGGCAGGCGATCTGCATTTTCAGGCAGGAGAGCGATTGGGCGATGGAGTCGTGCAGCTCGCGGGCGATCGCCGCCCGTTCTTCCATCAGCATCAGCTGCTGCTGGTGGTCTACCTGACGTTCGATGGCCAGCACGCTGGTCAGTTGCTCCACCAGAGTGTTGACCAGCTGGCGGTGCTCATCGTTCAGCGGCTGTTGCGGCGCATGTTGCGCCACGATCACGCCGTAGTCGCCAAGTTTGTCACTCAGGCTCCAGCTCAGCGACGGGTTGTCGGGATGCTGGCGGTCGCTGTCGTGCAGGCAGGCGCTGCACACCGGATTATGGCAATGCTCCGGCCGCAACGGCTGGTTGCCGCTCAGCTGCAGCAGCGGCTCCCGGCTGTCGTTTTCATACAGCCGCACCTGAATGGCGCGCAGCGGCGTCAGGATTTGCAGTTGGTTGAGCAGCGGCGTCAGGCGGCTGCACAATGGCTCGCTGGCGTGCAGCAGGCGGCTGGCGCGATAGAGGAAGCTCAGCATCTGATTTTTTTGCTGCAGGTCCGCGGTCTTCTCGGCTACGCGCTGCTCCAGCCCGCTGTAGGTGGCCGACAGTTCGTCGGACATGGTGTTCAACGCGCCGCCGAGCGACGCCATTTCATCCTGATGGCCGCGCTGCGCGAAGCGGCGGCTAAAGTCGCCGCGGCCCACCGCCAACGCCATTTCCACCAGCTGCCGCCACGGATGCAGCAACCGGCGGCGCAGGTAGCAGGTGGTGCCGATCAGCAGCAGCAGGGTCAGCGCGATAAAGCCGGCCTGCACCAGCGTCACCATCAGCAGGCGGCGCTCGGTTTGCCTGTCGATATCCGAGACCAGCTTATCCAACAGCTGCACGAAGTGCGCCACCTGCGGCGCGGCGTCGGCCGGGCGCTGCGCGCTACGCAGGCGAGGTTGCAGGGTCTGTTGCCAGTAGTCGCGCAAGGTGTCGAAAGGTTGCGTCAACCCTTCCTGTTCCACCGAACGCTGCAGGTCGGGGCTGTTTTCGTCGCGCTCCAGTTCGCGGATCAACGCTTCATGCCGTTCATCCAGCGGCACCTGCGCCAGCAGACGGTAGCTTTGCATACGCAGCGAGCCGGCCTTGTTGATGGCATGCGCGTTGCCCTGAATGCTTTGCGACATCCAGGCGGAAATCCCCATGCCGGCCACGCCCAGAATGCCCGACAGCAACATCAGCAGGGCGACCTGATTCACGATCGAAAGCGGGGCCAACAGGCGTTTCATAAGCGCGGGTTCCTGGCATTTGGCGCCGCTGAAGCTCAGGGGCGAAGGCGGCGACGGGGTAAACAAGTCACGATTCAGCCGTATTTTTGATTATCCCTGAGCATAACCCCATACCTCGAATGAAGTACCCATTAGTTTCCAGTGGGGCGGCGAAGCGGTGAGGACGACGAAGTGATTCATTATAATTTATTGATTATAAATGATTTAATTTTTATCCGGAACGTACCCCTAAGGGGATGAAGGCGCTATTTGTGCCGCCAACTACTTGCATTCGGGTTGATATACATCAACTTTGCCGCCGGGGCCGCCCCCTAGGGTGTCGGAATAATCCCCCGTGTCTGAGGTTTTTATGTCGCAACTTGCAACGCCTTCATCAAAGAAAACCGGTGCGCTGATTCAGGATTGGCATCCTGAAGACAGCGCCTTTTGGCAGCAGCGTGGCCATCGCATCGCCACCCGCAACCTGTGGATTTCCATTCCCTGTCTGCTGCTGGCCTTCTGCGTCTGGATGCTGTTCAGCGCCGTGGCGGTCAACCTGAACAAGGTTGGCTTCAACTTTTCCACCGATCAACTGTTCCTGTTGACAGCGCTGCCGTCGGTCTCGGGCGCTATTTTACGCGTGCCGTATTCCTTCGTGATCCCGCTGTTTGGCGGCCGTCGCTGGACCGCTATCAGCACCTGCTTCCTGCTGGTGCCGTGCTTGTGGCTGGGATTCGCGGTGCAGGACAGCAGCACGCCGTACAGCGTGTTCGTCATCATTTCTCTGCTGTGCGGTTTTGCGGGCGCCAACTTTGCCTCCAGCATGGCCAATATCAGCTTCTTCTTCCCGAAAGCGCGTCAGGGCGGCGCGTTGGGTCTCAACGGCGGGTTGGGGAATCTGGGTGTCAGCGTCATGCAACTGGTCGCGCCGCTGGCGATCTCTTTCAGCCTGTTTGGTCTGTTTGGCGGCACGGCGCAAGATCAGGCAGAAGGGGGGCAGCTGTGGCTGGAAAACGCCGCCTGGATCTGGGTACCGTTCCTGCTGGTTGCCACCTTGGCGGCCTGGTTCGGCATGAACGATCTGGCGGCGGCCAAGGCATCGCTGCGCCAGCAACTGCCAGTGCTCAAACGTGGGCATTTGTGGATGCTGAGTTTGCTGTACCTCGCGACCTTCGGTTCTTTCATCGGTTTCTCCGCCGGTTTCGCCATGCTGTCGAAGACGCAATTTCCGGAGGTCGTGATCCTGCATTACGCTTTCTTCGGGCCGTTCCTCGGGGCGCTGGCGCGGCCGGTCGGCGGCGCGCTGTCTGACCGTTTCGGCGGCGTGCGGGTGACGTTGATCAACTTTGTGGTGATGGCCGTGTTCGCCGCGCTGTTGTTCCTGACCTTGCCGACGGCGGGCGAGGGCGGTTCGTTCATCGCCTTCTACGGCATCTTTATGGTGCTGTTCCTCACGGCGGGGCTGGGCAGCGGATCGACTTTCCAAATGATCGCCGTCATTTTCCGTAAAATCACTGTCGATCGCGTGAAAGCGGCCGGCGGCAGTGACGAGAGCGCACAGCGTGAAGCGGTGACGGACTCCGCCGCCGCATTGGGCTTTATCTCGGCGATCGGCGCCGCAGGCGGCTTCTTTATTCCCCAGGCATTCGGTACCTCGCTGGCGCTGACCGGCTCACCGGCGGGGGCAATGAAAGTATTCCTGGTGTTCTATATCTTGTGTGTGGTCATCACCTGGGCGGTGTATGGCCGCAAGAAAAAGGCCTGAGTATCAAACTGCTTTCTCAATCCCTCCCGCCACGGGAGGGATATTTCTCTCATTCCGAGTCATCTCTCCTCGCCTCCTCAGTGAAATTTTCTGTCTTTAGGTAAAATTCTCATCTTTGCTTGCCGTTTTTTTCTTTTTTTATAGCACTATCTCTCAATGTGAGAATGTTTTCGCCAAAACGGATTATATTATTTGCACGTTTTTTTCGTTTTATTGAGAGTATTCTTACATTAAGACGTTAATGTCATTTCGCAGATTAAATGAAATTTCCGGGAGGGCAAAGCATAATTAGTGCGATTGTTATAAAATCAGTAATAGGATTTTGTCTTAGATGCAGCACACACCGAGTGGAATGTGCAACGGGGTTAAATCAGATAACTCTCATTCTGTTTTTTTCGGCTTTTTGTAGTCTATCTGACAATCAGATTAGGTGGGAAAACACAATGAATTCACGGATAAGAATGAAATTTCACAATTTCATTCGATTAACAATCGAACAACATGGTTAGTTTTTTCTTTTTAAATCAATGAGGTGTTCATTTGAATTTTACGGTAACCATGAAAGAAATCCATGTTGCCAACAGGGAAAAAGAGTCATTTGGATAAACGGAACATCCTTAATATGGCCTAATGTAAAAAATGAAATCAGAAAATTTTTATAAAGGCCAATATCCGATGAATGCAACCTGTTGAGTTTACATTTAATTTCTTGAACATTTTTTGATATTTCTATACAAAGTGTGCAGGACAGGCACGCTAAGGAAATTAAAAGTGAATCTTGATAAAAGAATAAAGATTAGGAATCTCGATGTTCTGACTCCTGCCGGGGAGAAATTTCGTCTGCGTTGGAAGGAGTATCAAATTCTTTCGCTGCTTGTCGCCAGATCGCCAGAACTGGTTACCCGAACGGAAATTATAGAAAATATCTGGAAAGGAACCTATTGCTCAGATTCAACGATAAATCAAACAATTAAATCTATTCGCCAAAAGATTAGTGACACGGAACACACGCTTATCAGAACCATTCCTCGTTTGGGTTACAAGGTGGAAAATCAAGCGGCTTTTCACTTTATATCCGAGGATGAAGACTACGCTGATGATGATATATTAAATGGCGGTGAAGATATTGGCGTTGATATTCAAGCGGAACTTTCTGAAAGTGAAAGTGAGTCGTCTGAAACAAACGATGAAAAAATAGATAAGCCGCATAAATCGACGCTGGTTGCTGCGCCTGTTGCAACGGTGGAGTCATCCAAAGAACCGGCGCGTGAAAAAAAGTCGGCGGCGGCGCGTCGCTTTTTCAGCATGCCCGCCAGCCGTGTAGTGAAATACCTGACCGTATTCGCCTCTTTGCTGGTTATTTCACATTTTTCATACGTGCTTGGCAACCAAACCCGCCCCCCGGTGATCAATGATATTCAGAACAACACGCGTGTGGTGTTGACGCTGACGCTGAATAATCCCCATACCAACAGCCCGCAAACTCTGTTCTGCCTGTACCAGGGCGAGAGCATGGAGCAGGCGACCATCGAATGTGTCGATCCTAAGCAAGGTCAGCTGAAATTGCCGGTAAAATATGAGACCTCTTCCTCCACCGGTAAGGGTCGGATTAATCTTATATTGCCGAATAAAACCTTGCAATATCAAGTTGCTTACGATGTTAAAAATTAGCGCTGAATGAGGTTTTATCTATAGCGATAATTTTACATTTGATGAAATCTTTTATTTCATTATTTGTTATTTGAAAGCCAGGTTCGATTTGTCCAGTCTGGAACTCATTACCTAACGCGTATTAGCGTCCTGTCCCAATCGGGTGACGGGAATAATGAGAACCTGCTGAGTGACAAATTATGGATAAGCGTAAAGTAGCTATTATCGGGGGTTCCGGTTTTATCGGAACACGCCTGGCGAAACGTCTCAGTAAGCGCGATGATCTGACATTGGTCATCGTCGATAAGCAACCCAGTGCACATTTTCCATCCCTTTATCAGTATGGCGATGTGACGCAACCCCAGACGTTGCAAGAACCGCTGGCGGGCTGCGACGCCATCATTAATCTGGCGGCGGAGCATCAGGACAATGTCGATCCCATTTCGCTCTATTATCAGGTCAATGTCGAAGGCGCGCGCCATGTCTGCATGACCGCCTCCGCCCTGAATATCCGTCAAATCATTTTCACCTCCTCGGTCGCTGTTTACGGCTTCGTCAAACAGGAGACCGGCGAGGAAGGACGTTTCGAGCCTTTCAACCATTACGGCAAGTCCAAGCTTGAGGCGGAATACGTTTATGAAGCCTGGCGCAAGGCCGATGAGGAAAATCGGTTGACTATCATCCGCCCAACGGTGGTATTCGGCGAAGGCAACCGTGGCAACGTGTATAACCTGTTCCGTCAGATCGCCAGCGGACGTTTCGTGATGATTGGCAGCGGCAATAATATGAAGTCGATGGCCTACGTTGAAAATATTGCCGCGCGGCTGGAATATGCGCTGGATCAACAGTCAAGTTATCAGGTCAGCAACTACGTCGATAAACCGGACTTTACGATGAATCAATTGGTTGACGTAATTTCCTCTTCATTGGGGAGAGAAAATAAGACGATTCGCATTCCTTATGCCGTAGGCATATGCGGCGCAACCGCATTGGATGTTGTGAGTAAAATAAGTCGAAAGAAATTCCCAATCAGTCGTGTCAGAGTACAGAAATTCTGCGCCAGAACGCAGTTTAAAAGTAATGTGCAAAATAATTTCGTGGCGCCTGTTGAACTTGATTCGGCAATCGAAAGAACCATTAAACATGAGTTTTCTGATAGATAACTTAATCGCACGCTGACGTTATTTGATTATTCCGCCGACAAGCGGATAAATCTGTATTTTTCAGGATAAATTCATGCTGACTTATATCCTGGCAGGATCAATTTTGTTTTTGTTAATAGCGCATTGGGAGCTGTAACTCAAGGGCGGTAGCGTGCTTATTCGCTGGAGGAACGATGTTATATCAACTGAGCGTGATATTTGTGCTGGCGGTCGCGTGGATCCTTATTGCCCGCCGGGTCGCCTTGACGGTGGGATTAGTGGATAAGCCCAATGCGCGCAAGCAACATCTGGGACATATTCCGTTGGTCGGCGGCATCGCCGTTTACCTGACACTGATGCTGATGACGCTGTGGCAACCCGTCTGGCTGCCCGACAACACCGTCTACCTGCTGTGCATCACGGCGCTGGTGGTGTTGGGCGTACTGGATGACCGCTTTGATCTGCCCGTGGCGCCGCGCGTCATGGTGCAGGGAGGGATCGCGCTGGCGATGATGCTGGCGGCAGGGATGCAGCTTTCCTCATTGGGCCATGCCTGGGGCCATCAGGAAGTGATGCTCGGTTATGGCGCGTTGCTGCTCACGCCGCTGGCGGTATGGGGGGCGATCAACGCCTACAACATGGTGGATGGCATCGACGGGCAACTGGGCGCCTTGTCCTGCGTGACCTTTGTTGCGCTGGCCATCGTGTTCGGACTGGGTGGCCGGGAAGATCTGGCGCTGTGGTGCCTGGGCATGATCGTCGCGCTGGCGGCTTATCTGCTGTTCAACCTGAGCCTGTTCGGCGCGCGTAACAAAATCTTTATGGGGGACGCCGGCAGCATGGTGATCGGCTTCAGCGTGCTGTGGCTGGTGTTGCTGGCGACGCAGGGGCAGCAGGCGGTAATGCGCCCGGTCACCGCGCTGTGGCTGATCGCCATTCCGCTGATGGACATGGTGACCGTGATGGTGCGCCGCCTGTTGCGCCGCCAAAGCCCCTTCAAAGCGGGCCGCGATCATTTGCACCATATTCTGATGCGTCGCGGGCTCAATGCGCGTCAGGCACTGGCGATGAGCACCATGCTGGCGGTGACGCTGGCCTGCATCGGCATTTGCAGTGAAGTGTTGCAACTGCAGGAAAGCCTGATGCTGGTGGCGTTTCTGTTCTGTTTTTGCGGTTATTTCGCCATGTTGCGCGAACCGCGTCAGGCGACGATGCTCAGCGATAATCCAACCGTCGGGCGTTAATCCTCTCACGGGCTGCGGCAGCAGCCCGTTTATCACGGTACTTCCATGAATTTTCATTTGCCTCTTTTGATGCCGTTGGCCTTCACCTCCGCGTTGTTGAGCGGTTGTACGGTGGTTCCCGGCTCACATTTATCGACCAGCGGAAAAGCCATCGTCGTGCAACAAGACGACGATTTCGATTTGAATAGCCAGGTACAGGTTTATCGCATGTCACCGATGCTGCTGCAGAAAATGCGGCGCGTTGAACCGGTCGCCCAGCCGAATCCGGCACTGGATCAGCGGTTGCAGAGCTACCAATACCGTATCGGCGTCGGCGACGTGTTGAACGTCACCGTCTGGGATCACCCCGAGTTGACCACGCCGGCCGGGCAATATCGCAGCGCCAGCGACACCGGTAACTGGGTGCATGCGGATGGCACGATCTTTTACCCCTATATCGGGCGCGTGGCGGTAGTGGGTAAAACCGTCACCGAAGTGCGCAGCCTGATCGCCGGCCGTCTGGCGCAGTATGTGGAAAGCCCGCAGGTGGATGTCAGCATCGCCGCGTTCCGTTCGCAGAAGGCTTATGTGACCGGTGAGGTGAAAACCTCCGGTCAGCAGGCGATCACCAACGTGCCGCTGACCATTCTGGATGCGATCAACGCCGCCGGCGGCCTGACGGACAATGCCGACTGGCGCAACGTGGTGCTGACCCATCAGGGCAAAGAGCGGGCCATCTCGCTGCAGGCGCTGATGCAGCGTGGCGACATCAGCCAGAACGAGCTGCTGCAGCCGGGCGACATCCTCTACATTCCGCGCAATGACAACTTGAAAGTGTTCGTGATGGGCGAGGTGGGCAAGCAAGCGACGCTGAAGATGGATCGCAGCGGCATGACCCTGACCGAAGCCCTCGGATCTTCCGAAGGGATCAGCCAGACGGTGGCGGATGCGACCGGGGTGTTCGTGATCCGGCCGAGCGGCGGCAATCCCCCGCAGCGGCTGGCGACGCTGTATCAGTTCGATCTCTCCGACGCCAGCGCGCTGGCGATGGGCGCTGAATTTCAGCTGCACCCTTACGACGTCGTGTACGTCACCGCGGCGCCGGTCGCGCGCTGGAACCGTTTGATCAGCCAGCTGGTGCCGACCATCAGCAGTTTTAACGATCTCAGCGAGGCTACCTTGCGCGTGCGCAACTGGTAACTCAGCAGGGTGAATAAGGAACAGAAGATGAAAAATAATGCGCTGTCCGTGATGGTGGCCGAACAAGATGAAAAGCTGGAGTGGGAGCGTCTGGTAGGGCCGCTGTGGGATAACCGCTGGCGGATCGCCGTCGTGACCGGCGTGGTCGGTGCGCTGGGCGTCGCCTACGCCCTGTTGGCTACCCCGGTGTACCAGGCCACGGCGGTGGTGCAGGTGGAGAATCAGCTGTCCGGCGATTCGCTGCTGCGTGAAACGCTGGACAGTTCGCTGGGGCAAAATGCGGCGACGCAGGATGAGGTGACGCTGGTCAAGTCGCGCTACGTGCTCGGCAAAACGGTGGATGCCCTCGGCCTGACGGTGCGCGTCGAACCGGACTATTTCCCGGTATTCGGTAAAGGCTTTGCCCGACTGAGCGGTGAAAAGGCGCCGGTATTGGACATCGCCACGCTGACAACGCCGGCGGACATGCAGGGCGAAGCGCTGACGCTGACGGTGCGCGATGGGCAACATTACGAGCTGAGCCATGACGGCGCCAAATTGTTCAGCGGCGTGGTTGGGCAACCGGTGGCGCAGGGCGAGTGGGGCATGACCGTTTCGGCGCTGGACGCGGCGCCGGGCACCAGTTTCACCGTGGTTAAAGTCGCGCGTCAAGAAGCGGTGGACGATCTGCGTAAATACCTGGGCGTAGTGCCGAGCGGCAAAGACAGCGGCATCATGACGTTTACGCTGCCGAGCGAAGATCCGCAGCGTGCCGAGGCGGTGCTGAAGAACATCACCGATAACTACCTGCAGCAGAACGTGGATCGCAAAACGGAAGAGGCGCAGCGGATGCTGGCCTTCCTGCAGGAGCAGTTGCCGCAAACGCAAACCTCGCTCAACAACGCCGAAACCCAGCTCAACCAGTTCCGCCAGCAAAACGACTCGGTGGATCTGTCGCTGGAAGCCAAGTCGGTGCTGGACACGCAGGTACAGCTCGAAGCCCAGCTCAACGAGCTGACCTTCAAAGAGGCGGAGATTTCCAAGCTTTATACCCGCGTGCACCCGGCTTACCGGGCGCTGATGGAAAAGCGCGCCACGCTGGAGGCGGAAAAGGCGCGGCTCGGCAAACAGGTACAGACGCTGCCGAAAATGCAGCAGGAGATCCTGCGCCTCACCCGCGACGTGCAGGTGGATCAGCAGGTTTACATGCAACTGATGAACAAACAGCAGGAGCTGAGCATCAGCAAGGCCGGCACGGTGGGTAATATTCGCATCGTTGACGAGGCGGAAACCGCTATCCGACCGATTCAGCCGCAAAAGATGCTAATCGTGTTGTTGGCGTTGATATTGGGCGCTGCAGGCACTGCGGCCGTGGTGCTGCTGCGCACGGCCTTCCATCGCGGCATCAATGATATCGATACGCTGGAGAAGCGAGGCATCAACGTCTACGCCACCGTGCCGCTGTCGCCATGGCAGGCGAAACGCAATCGCGAACAACGCCTGCTGTTGCCCAAATCCGGCGGTCGTCGCCTGCCGATCCTGGCGGTGGCCGAGCCGGCGGATCTGTCGGTGGAGGCCATTCGCAGCCTGCGCACCAGCCTGCATTTCGCTATGCTGGAGGCCAAAAACAACATTTTGATGGTCTCCGGTGCCAGCCCGGAAAGCGGCAAGAGTTTTACCAGCACCAACCTGGCGGTGGTGGTGGCGCAGGCCGGGCAGCGGGTGCTGTTGATCGACGCGGATATGCGTAAAGGATTTTTGCATCGTTGGCTATCGGACGACGCTCATCAAGGGCTGTCCGACATGCTGGTGGGCAAAGTGACGACGGAACAGGCGGTGCGGAAAACCGCCATTGCCAATCTGGATTTCGTACCGCGTGGCCAGGTGCCGCCGAACCCGTCCGAGCTGCTGATGCATCGCCGTTTCGCCGATTTCCTGCGCTGGGCCGGGCAAAACTACGATCTGGTGCTGATTGATACGCCGCCGATTCTGGCGGTGACGGACGCGGCCATCGTCGGCAATCACGCCGGTACGTCACTGTTGGTGGTGCGTTTTGAGGTGAACACCGTCAAGCAGATCGAAACCAGCATGCGCCGTTTCGAACAAAATGGCGTGGCGATCAGAGGCGTAATCCTCAACGGCATCGTGAAGAGGGCGGCGACCGACATGAGCTATTACAACTTCGCCTATCCAAGCCATCGGGAAGATCGCCGGCAGGCAGAGGAATAAGCGGGTGAAGGCCATTATCACCAACGCCCTGTGGCTGATGCTGGAACGCGTTTCGCTCAGCCTGTCCGGCATCTTCGTCTCCATTTACGTTGCGCGCTATCTGGGGCCCGCCCAGTTTGGCGCTCTCAACTATCTATTGGCGACGATCGCCATCGTGGTGCCGCTGGTGCAGCTGGGCGCCGACAGCATCATTTTCAACCGCGTCGCCCGCCGCCAGCCGAGCGGCATTCGCCTGATGTTGGCTTCGATGCGTTTGCGCCGCCGGCTGTTCCTGGTGGTGGCGCTGCCGATGCTGATATGGAGCTATTTCAGCCAGCCGCCAGCCAGTCAACTGATGACGCTGTTGCTGCTTATCAGCGCCTATTTCTCGATTCAGGACGTGTACAAAATTTATTACGATGCCCGCCTGCAGTCGAAACGCAATACGCTGATCAACAACCTGGCGCTGCTGCTGTCGATCGGGCTGCGGCTGGCGCTGGTGAGCGTTGCGCTGCCGCTGGTGTGGTTCGCGGTACCCTACATCCTCAGCAGCGCCGTACCTTATCTGGCGCGCCTCTGGCTATTCCGTGGGGAAGCTGCGGCCACGCCGCGGGTTACGCCGCGCCAGGCCAGGCGCTATGGCCGTTATTTGCTGAAAGTGGGCCTGCCGTTGGCCATCTCCAGTCTGGCGATAGTGATTTATACCCGCATCGATCAAATCATGCTGGGCAATCTGGTCGGCGAGCAGGCGGTGGGCTGGTTCAGCGCCGCTACCACCCTCAGTCAGGGGTGGGTTTTTGTGCCGATGGCACTGATCACCTCGTTGATGCCGGGTATTGCCAACTGTCGCGATCCGTTGGAGCAGGAGTACCGCATCCGGGTGCTGTATCTGGTGGTATTGGGCCTGTCGTTGCCGGTGCTGCTGGGGCTGTGGTGGTTCGCCCACCCGGCTATTGCGCTGCTGTATGGCGCCGCTTTTCAACCGGCCGCCGACATCCTGGCTATTTGTACGCTGACCTCGCTGTTCTCAGTGATGGGGACGGTTTCGTACCGCAGCATCGTGCTGTTCGCCGGTTATCGCTTTATCGCCATCAAGATGCCGTTGGTGGTTCTGATGAACGTGGCGATGAATCTGCTGCTGATCCCGCGGTACGGCCTGACCGGCGCTGCGGTGTCTACGCTACTGGCGGAATTCATTTCATTCTTCGTTCTGAACAGTTTATTCCGTGGCGGGAAAATTACCCGACTGCAGCTGACCTGTTTTTACTGCCTGCCGCGTCTTGTCAGCAAATTAAGGAGAGAGCATGTTAAACACCCTGGTTAAAAGCATTTCCAAGCGCCTGCCCGATGCCTGGCACCATCAGGTTAAATACGCGCTCTATTTCAAAAAACTGCCGCACCTGTCAAAACCGACCGGCTTCAGCGAAAAGATCATGCGCCGCAAAATTTATCCGCGCAGCATCTACACCACCTTGTCGGACAAATACAAGGTCCGTGAATTTATTGCCGGCCTGTGGGGCGAAGAGTATCTGGTAGAGCTGTATGCGCATGGCACGGAACTCAGCTACGACACGTTCAGGCAGTTGCCCGACGCCTTCGTGCTGAAGGCCAACCATGGCAGCGGCTATAACCGGTTGGTGTTCGACAAGCAACAGGTTAGCTACGCGGAATTGTACGATCTCAGTAGTTCGTGGATGCGCAGCAACTTTTACGAGCAGAGTCGCGAAAAGCATTATCTGGACATCGAACCCTGCATCATGGTGGAACGCATGTTGCTGGATGGTGAGCAGGTGCCGAACGATATCAAGTTTCATTGTTTCAACGACAACCATGAAATTCGCATGTTCATCCAGGTGGATTACCAGCGTTTCGGCACCCATCGGCGCGACATTTTTGATATCGACTGGAACCGCACCGAAATCCGCATCAGCTTGCCGAATGCCGACGAACCGATGCCGCGGCCTACGCGGCTGGAAGAAATGACGCGCTTGGCTCGCCAGGTTGCGCAGCAGTTCTCTTATGTCCGCGTGGATTTCTACCAGGTCGGTGAGAAGGTCTATTTCGGTGAATTGACGTTTACGCCTGGTGCGGGGTTAAGCAAGCTTAAACCGGAAAACATCGAGCAGGAATGGGGCAGTTATTTTACTGAGTAAACGCTTATGCAGAGAGTCGCCTCCAATTTTCACATGCATGCCAATGTCGGTTATAATCAGTCGCGGGATTTGGTCAATCAATCAATCATATTGACCTTCCTGTTGATCTTTTTCGTGAAAACTTTCCTGACCTCGGGATCGTTCAACAGCGAGCTGATTAATAAAACCGTGACGGGGCTTAATGCCCTAATGTTGCTCTATGTCGGCTATGCATTTTTCATCGCTACGATGGCGGAAAAAGCGGTTGCGGGTTTTTTGGTTCTGCTGTTTCTGGTTAATATCGCCACCGGACATGGTGATTACCTTTTTGGCGCGGTATTCAGCTCGGCGGTGATAATTTTATTCCGCCGCATCGAGATGGTGCGCGGCGCTGAAATGTTCGCTATCGCTTTTGTGGTTGCCGGGCTGTTGATGGTTATCCCCTATACCTTTTACACCGAGGGATTTGTTTATCTTGATGAGCGCTATGGCAACAGATTAACGCTGGGTTTCGATAACCCGAACACCTTGGCGTATTATTCTTTTGCCTTGTTCGCCATGCTGCTGTGCCTGATCGACCATGCAAAATTAACGCGTGGAATGAAAAATATCGCCTCACTGGGGGTGTCGGCGTTAATTATCCCGGTGCTGATGTATTCCTATTCCCGCACCTGTTTTATGTTGGCGCTGTTGATGTTGTTGCTGTTTTGGCTGGCGCCGCTGCTGCGTTTTACCCCCAATAGAAAAATCTGCATTGCGCTGACGTTGGCTATCATAGGCTTTCAGTTCGCCAGCGTTATACGCTGGGGGAACAATCCGGCATTGGACGCGCTGTTGAACCAGGCGTTGACCGGGCGCATCTGGTTCTCCTGGCAGATGTTTCAGGCGGTGGGGCTACCCAATCCGCTGTTCGGCATGAATATCGAACCCTATAAGCCGGTCGATTTTTTCTTCATCGCCATGTTTTATTCGGCTGGTGGGATAGCCTCTGTTGTCATGCTTTTTTGTTATTTTCACCTGTTGGGGAATATGCGCAGGCTGAGTCGATTCATGCGCTGGGTGGTGGTGGTTTTCCTGCTAACAACTTTTACGGAAACCTATTTTTTGGTCCCGGTATTTAACGTGTCGTTATTGCTGCTTTGCCGTGGAAAAGAAATGATAAATTCTAAGTTGGAGGGTTAAGAAATGGATTTCTCGATCGTGATCCCTATTTATAATAGTGCGCGTTACCTGCCTAAAACTCTGAAGCGGATTTTCAACGCTTGCCAAGGGTTCGACTATCAGGTGATTTTGGTTGATGATTGCTCTGACGAGGATGATATCAAATATATTCGCCAGATAGCGGCGACTAATAGCAACGTGATGCTGCATGAGAAAAAACAAAAGAGCAATGCGGCGGTATCGCGCAACCTGGGCGCCAATTTAGCGCAATCGGAGATCGTGTTTTTTCTCGATTCGGATGATTACTTCACTACCAACTATATTATTCGCCGCATGAAGAAGCATGAAGATCGCCATATTGATATTATCTTCGGTAATTATGCAGAGGTGAGTGGTGATTCGGTACGCGACTTCAATTTCCACTACAAATCCGGTTCTTCCGGTGAGGATTTTCTTTTTCTGGAAATGGGTGATATTCGGTCATCCACCATCAGCATGCGTAAAAAAAGCGATCGCCGCTTTTTATTTCCCGAGTTTCTCAACAAACATCAGGATTGGGGCTTTCTGGTCAACGCCACCAATTTGGGCGCGCAAGTGGCGCATGACGCCGGCGGCGGGGTGTTTCTCGACGTGGGGCGCTACGGACGCATGACGGCGAAGCTTAATCTGGAGGCCAGCGACCGCTTCATCAATACCTTCCTCAGCCCCAGCGATCGCCATATCAGCGGATTCGCCTGCAAGCACCTGCTGGCCTCGCTGTATTCGGAAAACGCCCAGGCGTTCAACTATTATTCGTCGCGCATCGTGCGGCACAGCCTGAGCGGCAAGTTCAAGATGATCAAATGGTATGGCGATTGTCTGACGCGGCTGGGGTTGTTCTCGGTTGGCGGCCGGCTGTTGCGCAATGTGCGCCAGGGATTCAGGAGATGATATGCAAGCACGCAAGGTAATCATCGTCATCGAAAATATGGCGGGCAAGGGCGGCACTGAACGGGTCGCCAGCGGTTTGGCCAATGCGCTGGCGCGTCTGCCGAATTACGAGGTGGCGGTGTTTTCGCTGTGTGGCGAACGGAGCTTCTTTCCGCTGGCGAGCAACGTCCGGCTACGCTGTGGCGGCGGCGATTCGCTGTTCTGGCCATGGCGGCTGGCGTTGGCTCTGCGGCGTGAACGCGCGGATGTGATCATTACCGTTTCCATGGGAAAACTGTCGGTGGTGATGACGCCTTTTCTACGTTTGTTCTGTGCCCGCAGCCGGCTGTTATTGAGCGAACACGTCAGCTTTCACCAGTATCCGCGCGTATTTAAATGGTTGAAGTTGTTGGTTTACCGCTTGAGCGATCGCGTGATTTTCCTGACGCGGCAAGATAGCGACGCCATCGCTCGCTGGGTGGGTGCCGGGAAATGCCGGGTGATCGAGAACGTTTCGCCGTTCGGTGCACAGGCGCCGACGCCGGCGCTGCAGGAAAAGGTGGCGCTGGCGGTGGGGCGGTTGAGCAATCAGAAAGGCTTCGAGCGTCTGATCGCGCTGTGGCGAGGGGTGGCGGCGCAGATGCCGGATTGGCGGCTGTTGATTATTGGCGACGGCCCTGAGCGCGACGCACTGCGGCGGCAGATTGAAGGCGCCGGGCTGGAGCAGCAGGTGAGCCTGCTGCCGGCCACCGCCGACGTGGCGGCCTATTATCGCCAGGCCAGTTTGTACGTGATGACGTCGCGCTATGAGGGGTTGCCGATGGTGCTGATCGAAGCCATGAGTTTCGGCCTGCCGCTGGTGGCCTACGACTGCAAGACCGGCCCGGCCGAGCTGATAGACAACGGCGTCAACGGCTATCTGGTGCCCGATGACGATGCCGCCGCCTTCAGCGAAGGCGTGCTCGAGCTGATGCGCGATCCGGCTCTGCGCGAGCGCTTTTCTGTCGCTGCACTTGATAAGTCTCGCCGTTTTTCTCCCGAACGTATTTATCCCCAGTGGCAACAGCTCATTGAGTGAGGACCGAATGGAAAAGATATCCGTGATAATGCCCGCCTACAACGCGGCAAACTCAATCAAAGAATCGATTCTTGGTGTGCTGAACCAGCAATTTACCGACTATCACCTGTATGTGATCGATGATGCGTCCACCGACAACACCGCCGAGGTGGTGCGGCCGTTTATCCACGATCGCCTCACCTATATACGCAATGAGCATAACCAGGGCGTGGCGGAAACGCGCAACATCGGCATTGAGGCGGCGAGCGGGGATTATATCGCTTTCTGCGACAGTGATGACGTATGGCTCCCCAACAAGCTGTCGCGCCAGGCGAGCATTTTGCAAACCCGCCGCTATGACGTGGTGTGTTCCCATTATTACACCTTCGAAGACGATCTGAAGTTGATCAAAAACACCCGTGGTGCGGATGAGCTTATCGGCTATCAGGACATGTTGAAAAGCAACTGGATCGGCAATCTCACCGGCATCTATAACCAGAAGCGCATCGGTAAGGTGTATCAGCAAAAAGTGGGGCATGAGGACTATTTGATGTGGCTGGCGGTGCTGCAGAAGGCGCGTAACGGCCTGGCCTACTGCATTCCCGAACCGCTGGCCTGTTACCGATTGTCTACTCATTCGCTGTCGGGCAACAAAATCCGCGCTGCGGACTGGCAATGGCGGATTTACCGTCAGCATTTGGGGCTGTCGTACCAGAAATCCTGCTATTTGTTCGCCACCTATCTGTTCAATGCCGTGGTGAAAAGGAAATGACCATGAGGGGGATGTATCGGCGGGCGGCTCTGGGCTGTTGCGCCTTGTGGGGCGCAGCGGCTCTGGCGCAGAACTGCCAACCCAATCTGTTGATCAACCCCGGCTTTGAGCAGGGGCTCAGCGGCTGGCGAGCGCAGGGCGCGCAGGCCGACGGCGATACGCACAGTGGCAGGGGGAGTCTGCGTTATGACAATGCAGATGTAGCGCAATACCGTACCTTCAACCAGGCGCTGCAGGTTGTGCCCGGACAGACGATAGATTTCGGCGTCTGGCTCAAGACTCGCGGCGTACGCGGGCAAAGCCGCGACGGCGGCGCTGGGGTTTATCTGCAGAGCTTTGATGCGCAGGGGCGCTTTCTGGAAGGCAGCTATCCGGCTGGGGTAACCGGCGACAGCGGCTGGCGGCAGGTGAACGCCAGCTATACCGTGCCGCCGCAGGCGGCGCGAATCACTTTTGGCGTTTATCTGCGTAAGGGGAGCACCGGTACCGCCTGGTTTGACGACGCCTATGCCTGTGCTCGAGCGTCTATGCCGGCGTTATATCAGCTCGGCGCGTCGGCGCAGGGGAAGGTTGACACGCTGGTCGTCACTTCGCAGCCGCAGCATTTGCAGGTCGACAGCGAATTGCTCAATGCCGAGGGGCAGGTTGTTCACAGTAGCCGCGACCGTTATCAGGTTGAGGGACAACGCCGTATCGAATACCAACCGCCGGCCGGCCTGGCCCAGGGTGAATACCGCCTGCGTCAGCAGGTTACCGGTCCACAATCCCGCCAGGCTCAGGGCAGCGAGCTGTCTTTTCGCGTCGGGCAGCCTGCGGCCAAAGTGGCGATCGACAGCGAAGGTTTTACCCTGCGCGACGGTCAACGGCTTTTCCCGTTGGGCATTTACGCCAACGTGGCTACCGATGAGCATTTGGCGCGCATCGCCTCGGCGGGATTCAACACGGTGCTGAACTATGATTACGGGGAAAAGAAAGATCCATACGCCTTTTTCCGCAACGCACGCAAGCGCGGGCTGTTGGTCATTTACTCCGTCAAAGATCAGTACCGCGGCAGCCGCTTCGCGCCGGCCGTCCGCGGTGGCGACTACGCGGCGCTGACTGCCTGGTACGTGCAGCGTTTGCGCTCTCAGCCCAACCTGCTTGCCTGGTACATCAACGATGAGCTGGGGCCGGAATATCTCGATAAAATCGAGGAAAAAAACCTGCAAATAAAGCGACTTGACGGCGATCATCCGACTTTCCAGGTGCTGAACAAAACCGGGGAGTTGGACGCTCACTTCAACAGCAGCGACATTTTGGCGACCGACCCTTATCCGGTGGGGAACGATAGCGATCTGACGCGCACCACGCGTTATACCGCACTGACGGTGCAGGCTGCCCGCCAGGCACGCGGAGCCTGGGTGGTGATGCAAATCATGGATCACGCCGCTTATGACGCCCGCCGCAAGCCACATCCGCCGTCAGAGGCGGAAATCCGCAATCAGGCCTGGCAGGCGCTGATCGGCGGCGCCAAGGGGCTGTTGTTTTATTCTTATACCGATCTGTTTTACAAACGCAAAACCGGCCGCTTCGACCAACGGGAGTTTGACGCCACCTGGCGTGGTGTGGCTGCCGTGTCGCAGCAAATCGCCGCCTTCACCCCTTATCTGCTGACGGGAAAATCGACGCCGCTGGCGGGAAGCGACCCGCAAATGCCGGCGCGGATGTTTATTCTGGGCGATCGCGCCTTGCTGCTGGTAGCCAATCCTTACTATCGGGAGGGAAGCACCCGCTTGCGCCTTCCGGCGGGCTGGCGGCAGCAGGGCGCGGGTGCGGAGATCGCGCTGGCGTTGCCCGCAGTGGGCACCGCGACGCTGTGGCTCCAACGCTGAAAGCATCGAGTTAGCATCACGCGGGAGGTTTCTCCCGCGTGAGATTGATGACAAACCTTATACCCTTGCCGGGTTGGCAGAGAGCACCAAATAAAAAACAAGGAAAATCAATTTATTGATTTTCGGCCGCTCACCACAAAGGGGGAAAAACCACGCTTTTTCCCCCTTTGTCAACAGTCTGACGCGGGAGGTTTCTCCCGCGTCCTACCCCCAAATACCCCGCCTTGCCTCCCTCCTGCCCACCTTTATCTCTATATTCTGTTTTACTCGTTTTAATTCAATCAATTAACTTAATCTTTCACACCTATACTTTGGTGGTATTTCTCAGCCGACGCGCGCGGCGCCTCCCGCTTTCTCTTGATCGCAATCAATTTGCCGCCTCTTGGCCGTCAGTAGGCTGGCGGCAGATTGAGCATGTCTTCTTATAACGACAAGAGCCTTCAGGAGCATTCCGGATGAGCAAATTTTTAGACCGTTTCCGCTATTTCAAGCAGTTGGCGGAGCCTTTTTCTGGCGATCACGGCCAGACCTTGAACACCAACCGCGACTGGGAAGACGGCTACCGCAGCCGTTGGCAGCACGACAAAGTGGTGCGTTCCACCCACGGCGTGAACTGCACCGGTTCCTGCAGTTGGAAGATCTACGTGAAGAATGGTCTGGTGACCTGGGAAACCCAGCAAACCGACTATCCGCGCACCCGCCCCGATCTGCCCAACCATGAACCGCGCGGCTGCCCGCGAGGCGCCAGCTACTCCTGGTACCTGTACAGCGCCAACCGGCTGAAATACCCGCTGATGCGCAAGCGCCTGCTCAAGCTGTGGCGCGAAGCGAAAGCGCAGCACAGCGATCCGGTCGAAGCCTGGGGCTCTATCGTCGGCGATGCGGAAAAAGCCAAGAGCTACAAGGTGGCGCGCGGCCGCGGCGGTTTCGTCCGCTCCAGCTGGCAGGAGGTCAATGAACTGATCGCCGCCGCCAACGTCTACACCGCCAAAACCTTCGGCCCGGACCGCATTATCGGCTTCTCGCCGATCCCGGCGATGTCGATGGTGTCCTACGCCGCCGGCGCCCGCTACCTGTCGCTGATCGGCGGCGCCTGCCTGAGCTTCTACGACTGGTATTGCGATTTGCCGCCGGCTTCGCCGATGACCTGGGGCGAGCAGACCGACGTGCCGGAGTCCGCCGACTGGTATAACTCTTCTTACATTATCGCCTGGGGCTCCAACGTGCCGCAAACGCGCACCCCGGACGCCCACTTCTTTACCGAAGTGCGCTACAAGGGCACCAAAACCGTGGCGGTGACGCCGGACTATGCCGAAGTCGCCAAGCTGTGCGACCACTGGCTGAATCCGAAGCAGGGCACCGACAGCGCGATGGCGCTGGCGATGGGCCACGTGATGCTGAAAGAGTTCCATCTCGATCGCGAAGTCGGCTACTTCCGCGACTATGTGCGTCGTTATACCGACATGCCGATGCTGGTGCTGCTGGAGCCGCGTGAAGGCGGCCACTACGCCGCCGGCCGCCTGCTGCGCGCCGCCGATCTGGTGGACGGATTGGGCCAGGAAAACAATCCCGAATGGAAAACCGTCGCTATCGACAGCCGCAGCGGCGAGCTGGTGGCGCCGCAGGGCTCCATCGGTTTCCGCTGGGGCGAGAAGGGCAAGTGGAACCTGGAACAGCGCGAAGGCAAGGCGCAACAGGAAGTCGAGCTGCAGCTCAGCCTGTTGGGCAGGCATGACGACGTCGCCGAGGTGGGTTTCCCGTACTTCGGCGGCGCCGACAGCGAGCATTTCAACAGCGTGGCGCTGGACGAGATCCTGCTGCACAAGCTGCCGGTGAAACGCCTGCAGTTGGCGGACGGCAGCGAAGCGCTGGTGACCAGCGTGTACGATCTGACGTTGGCAAACTACGGCCTGGAGCGCGGACTGGGCGACGCCAACTGCGCCGCCGACTATGACGAGGTCAAGGCTTACAGCCCGGCCTGGGCTGAGCAGATCACCGGCGTATCGCGCCACAACATCATCCGCATTGCCCGCGAATTCGCGCAAAACGCCGAGAAGACCCACGGCCGTTCGATGATCATCGTCGGCGCCGGCGTCAACCACTGGTATCACATGGACATGACCTACCGCGGCCTGATCAATATGCTGATCTTCTGCGGTTGCGTCGGCCAGAGCGGCGGCGGCTGGGCGCACTACGTCGGCCAGGAAAAACTGCGGCCGCAAACCGGCTGGCTGCCGCTGGCGTTCGGCCTCGACTGGCAACGCCCGCCGCGCCACATGAACAGCACCTCGTTCTTCTACAACCATTCCAGCCAATGGCGCTATGAAACCGTCGGCGCCGATGAGCTGCTGTCGCCGCTGGCGGACAAATCGCGCTTCGGCGGCAGCCTGATCGACTTCAACGTGCGCGCCGAGCGCATGGGCTGGCTGCCGTCGGCGCCGCAGCTGGGCGCTAACCCGCTGCGCCTGGCGGAGCAGGCCCGCGCCGTCGGCCAGTCGCCGGTCGAATTTACCGTCGACAGCCTGAAGAGCGGCGCGCTGGGCTTTGCCGCCGAGCAGCCGGACAATCCGCAGAACTTCCCGCGCAACCTGTTCGTCTGGCGCTCCAACCTGCTGGGCTCTTCCGGCAAGGGTCATGAATACATGCTCAAATACCTGTTGGGCACCGAGAACGGCATCCAGGGGAAAGATCTCGGCCAGCAGGGCGGCGTGAAGCCGCAGGAAGTGGAATGGCGCGAGCAGGGCGGCGAAGGCAAGCTGGATCTGGTGGTGACGCTCGATTTCCGCATGTCGAGCACCTGCCTGTATTCCGACGTGGTGCTGCCGACCGCCACCTGGTACGAAAAAGACGACATGAACACCTCCGACATGCACCCGTTCATTCATCCGCTGTCGGCGGCGGTCGATCCGGCCTGGGATTCGAAGAGCGACTGGGAAATCTACAAGGGCATCGCCAAAGCCTTCTCCGAGGTGTGCGTCGGCCATCTGGGCCAGGAAACCGACGTGGTGACCTTGCCTATCCAGCACGACTCCGCCGCCGAACTGGCGCAGCCTTACGGCGTGCAGGACTGGAAGAAAGGCGAATGCGAACTGATCCCCGGCAAAACCGCGCCGCACATCATCGCGGTGGAGCGCGATTACCCGGCCACCTACGAGCGTTTTACCTCCCTGGGGCCGTTGATGGACAAACTGGGCAACGGCGGCAAGGGCATCAGCTGGAACACCCAGACCGAGGTCGATTTCCTCAAGCAGCTGAACTACGTCAAGGCCGACGGCCCGGCGGCGGGGCGGCCGAAGATCGAGAGCGCGATAGACGCGGCGGAAGTGATCCTGTCGCTGGCGCCGGAAACCAACGGCCAGGTGGCGGTGAAAGCCTGGGAAGCGCTGAGCAACGTCACCGGCCGCGATCACCGGCATCTGGCGCTGAACAAGGAAGACGAGAAAATTCGCTTCCGCGACATTCAGGCGCAGCCGCGCAAAATCATCTCCAGCCCAACCTGGTCCGGCCTGGAAGACGAGCACGTCTCTTATAACGCCTGCTACACCAACGTGCACGAGCTGATCCCGTGGCGCACCCTCAGCGGCCGCCAGCAGCTGTATCAGGACCACGAGTGGATGCGCGCCTTCGGCGAAAGCCTGCTGGCGTACAGGCCACCGATCGATACCCGCGCCGCGCGGCCGCTGCTCAACAGCAAGCCGAACGGCAACAAGGAGAAGGCGCTGAACTTCCTGACGCCGCACCAGAAGTGGGGTATCCACTCCACCTACAGCGACAACCTGCTGATGCTGACGCTGTCGCGCGGCGGGCCGATCGTCTGGCTGAGCGAAGACGACGCCAAAGATCTGGGCATCGCGGACAACGACTGGATCGAGGCCTTCAACGCCAACGGCGCGCTGACGGCGCGCGCGGTGGTCAGCCAGCGTATCCCGGCCGGCATGACCATGATGTACCACGCACAGGAGCGCATCGTGAATCTGCCGGGCTCGGAGATCACCAGCCAACGCGGCGGCATCCACAACTCGGTGACCCGCGCCTGTCCGAAGCCGACCCACATGATCGGCGGCTATGCGCAGTTGGCCTACGGCTTCAACTACTACGGCACCGTCGGCTCCAACCGCGACGAGTTCGTGGTGGTGCGCAAGATGAACCGTATTGATTGGTTGGACGATGAAGGCAACGACTACGCGCAGGGCAGTCAGCAGGAGAACCACAAATGAAAATTCGTTCGCAAGTCGGCATGGTGCTGAATCTGGACAAGTGCATCGGTTGCCACACCTGTTCGGTCACCTGCAAGAACGTCTGGACCAGCCGCGAAGGCATGGAATACGCCTGGTTCAACAACGTGGAAAGCAAACCCGGCGTCGGCTATCCGCACGCCTGGGAAGATCAGGAGAAGTGGAAGGGCGGTTGGATCCGTAAAATCAACGGCAAGCTGGAGCCGCGCATGGGCAGCCGCGTCGGCGTGCTGGCGAAAATCTTCGCCAACCCGGACGTGCCGGCGCTGGACGACTACTACGAGCCGTTCGATTACGACTATCAGCATCTGCACACCGCCAAACAGGGCAAGCACCAGCCGGTGGCGCGCCCGCGCTCGCTGATCACCGGCCAGCGCATGAACAAGATCGAAAGCGGCCCGAACTGGGAGGAGATCCTCGGCGGGGAATTCGAAAAACGCTCGCAGGATAAAAATTTCGACAACCTGCAGAAGGCGATGTACGGCCAGTTCGAAAACACCTTCATGATGTACCTGCCGCGCCTGTGCGAGCACTGCCTCAACCCGGCCTGCGTCGCCACCTGCCCGAGCGGGGCGATCTACAAGCGCGGCGAAGACGGCATCGTGCTGATCGACCAGGACAAGTGCCGCGGCTGGCGCATGTGCCTGACCGGCTGCCCGTACAAGAAAATCTACTTCAACTGGAAGAGCGGCAAGTCCGAGAAGTGCATCTTCTGCTACCCGCGCATCGAAGCCGGGCAGCCGACGGTCTGTTCGGAAACCTGCGTCGGCCGCATTCGCTACCTCGGTGTGCTGCTGTACGACGCCGATCGCATCGAGCAGGCGGCGGCGGTGGAGAACGACAAGGATCTGTACCAGAGCCAGCTCGATATCTTCCTCGATCCGCATGATCCGAAGGTGATTGCTCAGGCGCTGGCGGACGGCGTGCCGCAGGGCGTCATTGAAGCCGCTCAGCAGTCGCCGGTGTACAAAATGGCGATGGACTGGAAGCTGGCGCTGCCGCTGCATCCGGAATACCGCACGCTGCCGATGGTGTGGTACGTGCCGCCATTGTCGCCGATTCAGTCTGCCGCCGACGCCGGCGAGCTGGCGCACAGCGGCGTATTGCCGGACGTCGAGAGCCTGCGCATCCCGGTGCAGTATCTGGCGAACCTGCTGACCGCCGGCGATACCGAACCGGTACTGTTGGCGCTGAAGCGCATGCTGGCGATGCGCCATTACAAACGGGCGGAAACCGTCGACGGCGTGGTCGACACCAGCGCGCTGGAGCAGGTCGGTCTGAGCGAAGCGCAGGCGCAGGAAATGTATCGCTACCTGGCGATCGCCAACTATGAAGATCGCTTCGTGGTGCCGTCGAGCCACCGCGAGCTGGCGCGTGAAGCCTTCCCGGAAAGCAAAGGCTGTGGCTTCAGCTTCGGCGACGGTTGCCACGGCAGCGACGGCAAGTTCAACCTGTTCAACAGCCGCCGTATCGACGCCATCGACGTGAGCGCGAGAAGCGCGCGGCCGGAGGACGCCTCATGATCAGCCTGAAAGTGATCGCCCGCCTGCTGGATTACCCGGAGCAGGCGCTGTTTGACCATCAGCAGGCGCTGATCGAAGCATTGGAGCCGGCCAGCGAGCTGGATCTGCACCACAGCGCGCAGCTGATTCTGTTTATCCGCCGCCTGTGCGCGCGCCCGTTGCTGGACGCGCAGGCCGATTATTGCGAACTGTTCGATCGCGGCCGCGCCACCTCGCTGCTGCTGTTTGAACACGTGCACGGCGAATCGCGCGATCGCGGCCAGGCGATGGTTGACCTGATGGCGCAGTACCGCGCCGCCGGGCTGGAGATCGACAGCCGCGAGCTGCCGGATTTCCTGCCGCTGTACCTGGAGTATTTGGCCAGCCGCAACGCGGCGCAGGCGCGCGAAGGGCTGCAGGACATCGCGCCGATCCTGGCGCTGTTGGGCGCGCGCTTGCAGCAGCGCGAAAGCCCGTATGCGGTGCTGTTCGATTTGCTGCTGGCGTTGTCCGGCAGCGAGGTACAGGCGCAGGCTCTGGAGACGCAGGTGGCGCAAGAGGCGCGCGACGATACGCCGCAGGCGCTGGATGCGGTGTGGGAAGAGGAGCAGGTCAAGTTTCTCGGCGAACAGGGCTGCGCCTCCGCCCAGCAGACGGCGCACCAGCGGCGCTTCGCCGGCGCGGTGGCGCCACAGTATCTGGACCTGACGGATGCGTTAACCGGAACCAAAGGACGCTAATCATGCAATTTTTGAATCAGTTCTTCTTCGACATCTACCCTTATCTGGCCGGCGCGGTGTTCCTGATCGGCAGCTGGCTGCGCTACGACTACGGGCAATACAGCTGGCGCGCCGGCTCCAGCCAGATGCTGGATAAAAAAGGCATGCGGCTGGCGTCCAACCTGTTCCACATCGGCATTATCGGCATCTTCGCGGGCCATTTCCTCGGCATGCTGACGCCGCACTGGATGTATGAGGCCTTTCTGCCGATCGACGTGAAGCAGAAGCTGGCGATGATCGCCGGCGGCGCCTGCGGCCTGATGACGCTGATCGGCGGCGCGCTGTTGCTCAAACGCCGGTTGGCCAACCCGCGGGTGCGCGCCACCAGCAGCTTCGCCGACATCCTGATCCTGACGTTGCTGGTGGTGCAGGTGTGTCTCGGCCTGCTGACCATTCCGTTCTCCGCCCAGCATATGGACGGCAGCGAAATGATGAAGCTGGTGGCCTGGGCGCAGGCGGTGGTGACCTTCCACGCCGGCGCTTCTGCGCACCT
This sequence comes from Serratia sp. Z4, assembly GCF_009900725.1. Lineage (NCBI taxonomy): Bacteria > Pseudomonadati > Pseudomonadota > Gammaproteobacteria > Enterobacterales > Yersiniaceae > Serratia > Serratia sp. Z4. The sequence continues at coordinate 504,645 of NZ_JAAABD010000002.1, read as the reverse complement.
GGAAGGGGTGGCGCTTATCTTCAAGCTGCACATGGTGCTGGGCATGACGCTGTTCGTGCTGTTCCCGTTCTGCCGCCTGGTGCATATCTGGAGTGCGCCGGTAGAGTACCTGACACGCCGTTACCAGCTGGTGCGCAACCGCCGCTGAGTCTGACCCCGCCGCCGCCGCTGATCGCCAGCGGCGGCGCTATTCCGATAATTCGCCCGCCGTCTGCCCATTCTCCCCGCCTTGTCGTAAACTGAATATCTCAGTCATGTTACGCTTATGCTTGCGCCGACGGACGTCGGCCCGTGGTAGCCGATAACAAGAGATACCGCCTTGATGAAAGGCATTTTGGGACATAAAAACCGGGGATGATCCGCGTGGCCTTCGCGTCGTGCGGGAGAATCGCTTTATGGATAGTCAGGTTAATCAATAACAATAATGACCACACAATTTCGCTCACCCGAGCTGCTGCCTCTGAAAATCATCGCCACCGGGGCCGCGTTGCCGCCTAACCGCGTGGCGTCCTCTGCGCTCGATGCTCGCCTGGGGAAACCGGCCGGCTACGTTGAAAAACGCTCGGGCATCGTTTACCGCTATCACGCCGCCGACGATGCCAGCCAGGCCGAACTCGCCGCCGCCGCGCTGCAAGACGCGCTGGCTTGCAGCGCCCTCCCGGCAGCCTCCATTGACCTGCTGATCTCCGCCTCGGCGATTTCGGTGCAGGCGCTGCCGTGCACCGCCGCGCACATTCTCAAGGTGGCGGGGCTGGCGCCGGGCACGCCGGGCTTCGACATCAACAGCAGCTGCGTCAGCTTTATCTCTGCGCTGCAGGTGGCGGCGGGGCTGCTGAACGCCGGAACGTATCGACGCATCGCCATCGTCTCGGCGGATCTCGCTTCACGCGGCATCGACTGGCAGCACGAAGAGTCGTCGCTGATCTTCGGCGACGGCGCGGCCTGCGCCATCGTGGAGCGCGGCGACGGCGCCAGCGGCATCCTCGCCAGCCTGGTGGAAACCTACCCCGCCGGCAGCGAACTGTGCGAGATCCGCGCCGGCGGCACGCGTCGCAACCCGCGCGCCGGCATGTGCGAGCAAGACTTCCTGTTTCATATGCAGGGCAAGCCGCTGTTCCGCCAGGCGTCGGCGCTGATTGAGGGTTACTTCGATCGGCTGCTGAGCGCCAGCGGCCTGACCCTGGGGCAGATCGCCACCGTGGTGCCGCATCAGGCCAGCCATCTGTCGCTCGAACATATGCGCAAACGGCTGCACGTCTCCAGCGAGGCGCTGGTGGATATCTACCGCCATCATGGCAATCAGGTGGCGGCGTCCATCCCGACGGCGCTGCATGCCGCCGTGACCACCGGGCGCTTCAACCCCGGCCAGCCGGTGATGCTGATCGGCACCGCCGCCGGGCTGGCGCTGGCCGGCATGGTGTTGCTGCCATGAGGGTGCTGGTCACCGGGGCGACCAGCGGGCTGGGACGCAACGCGGCGCAGTGGCTGCTGGAGGCCGGACATCAGGTGCGCGCCACCGGCCGCGACGAGCGGGCCGGCGCAGCGTTGTGTCGGCTGGGCGCCGAGTTTTGTGCGCTCGATCTGGCGCAGGCCACGCCGCAGCAGTGCCGGCAGCTCGTCACCGACTGCGAGTGGGTGTGGCACTGTGCGGCCAAGTCTTCACCCTGGGGCGGCAAAGCGGAGTTTCACCGCATCAACGCCGCGGCGACGGAGAGGCTGGCGGAGGCGGCGGGGCGCTGCGGCGTGCGGCGCTTTGTGCATATCTCCACGCCGGCAATCTACTTCGATTTTCAGCCGCATTACGATCTTGACGAAGGTTACCGCGCCCGGCGCTTCGCCAATCACTATGCCGCCAGCAAGTATGCGGCTGAACAACGCCTGTTGGCGCAGGCGAAGATCTACCCGCAAACCACCTACATTATGCTGCGGCCGCGCGGCCTGTTTGGCCCGCACGATCGGGTGATCGTGCCGCGGCTGTTGCAGCAGCTCGAACGCGATCGCGGCGTGCTGCGGCTGCCCGGCGGCGGGCAAGCGCTGCTGGACCTGACCTTCGCCCCCAACGTGGTGCACGCGATGGACCTGGCCAGCCGGCAGCGCGGGTTGCCGTCCGGCACCGTTTACAACATTACCAATCACCAGCCGCAGCGGCTGGCGGAGATGCTGGATGCGCTGCTGCGTCAGGAACTGGGGCTGCGCTACCGGCTGCAGGCCGTGCCCTATCCGTTGCTGCATACGCTGGCCGGCGGCATGGAGCTGTGGGCGACGCTGAGCGGCAAGGAACCGCTGCTGACGCGCTACAGCGTGGCGGCGGTGCATTTTGACATGACGCTGAGCCAGACCCGTGCGATCGAAGAGCTGGGCTATCAGCCGCGTTATTCGATGGAAGAGGGCATTCGCCTGACCGGCGAGTGGTTGCGGCGGCAAGGAGGCGGACAGCATGGCTAAGGTCACCGTGTTTGAAGTGGGCTATTGCACGCATATCGGCTGCATGGCGCTGCGCGGCGCCGGGTTCCGGGTATGCAAATTCCCGGCGCGCGCCTATCTGCTGGAGGTGGGGGAGCGCCGCTGGCTGTGGGATACCGGCTACGCGCATTATTTTCAGCAGCACACGCAGTCGGGGGTGTTCAGCCTTTATCGCCGCATGACGCCGGTCTATTTCGATCCCGCCGAGTCGTTGGCGCATCAGCTGCGCGCCGCCGGTTACGCCGAGGGGGATATTCAGGCGCTGATCGTCTCGCATTTTCACGCCGATCACATCGCCGGGCTGCAGGATTTCAGCCAACTCGACTTTATTTGCTCCGGCGAAGGCTGGCAGCAAACCCGCGGGCTGCGCGGTTTCGCGGCGCTGAAGCGCGCCTTTATTCCCGGTCTGATCCCGGCAGATTTCGAGAGCAACCTGCAGTTTATGGAAGCTTTTCCCTCGGTGGCGTTGCCTGCGCTGCTGGCGCCGTTCGAGCGCGGCTATGCGCTGCCGGGCAGCGAAGGGCAGATCGTGCTGGTGCCGCTGCCGGGGCATGCAGCCGGCCATATCGGCGCCTTTATTCTCACCGACGCCGGCTGGACGCTGCTGGCCAGCGACGCCGCCTGGTCGCCGAAGAGTTACCAGACGCTGCGCGGGCCTTCGCGCCTGGCCAATCTGGTGATGGACGACGCGGTGGCGTACACCCGCACGCTGGAGCGGCTCAACCAGCTGTGGGCGGGCGGCCAGGTCAACATTTTGCTGTGCCACGAGGGGGACCTGTGATCCCGTTCATGACCCTTTGGCACTATTTCCGCGCCCGGCGCCTGCGCTTTGGCGATCGTGCGGCGCTGGAGGCGCATCAGGCCCGGCAGCTCGCGGGCTTTGCCCGTCGGGTGCTGAGCAAGAGCCCCTATTTTCAACGCTTCAGTCGCCGGCCGTTCGCCGAATGGCCGCAGATGGACAAGGCGCTGATGATGGCGCAGTTCGACCGGATGAACACCGCCGGGCTGCAGCGCGATGCGGTGCTGGCCTGCGCGCAGCGCAGCGAGGCGGATCGCGATTTCACGCCGAAGATCGGGCGCTACAGCGTTGGATTGTCGTCCGGCACTTCCGGGCAGCGCGGCGTGTTTGTCGTCAGCCCGCGCGAACAGCAGGTGTGGGCCGGCGGCATGCTGGCGAAAATGCTGCCGGACGGGCTGTCGGCGGGCGAGCGCGTTGCGCTGTTTCTGCGCGCGGATAATAATCTCTATCACAGCGTGAACAATCGTTGGCTGAGCCTGGCGTTTTACGATCTGCTGGCGCCGTTCAGCGAGCATTTGCCCGCATTGGAACGGCAGGCGCCCAGCATTATCGTGGCCCCGGCGCAGGTGCTGCGCGCCTTGGCGCTGGCGGTGCTGGCCGGGCAGGTGAAATTGCCGGTCAAAAAAGCGATCTCGGTGGCCGAGGTGCTTGAAGAGCAGGACCGCCGCCTGCTGCTGCAGGTATTTCCGGCGGTCGGCGAAGTGTATCAGGCCACCGAAGGATTTCTTGCCGCGACCTGCGCGCACGGTACGCTGCATCTGAACGAAGAGTTTTTGCATATCGAACCTCAGTGGATCGACGAACTGCGTTTTACGCCGTTGATCACCGACTTTACCCGCAGCACGCAGCCGATCGTGCGTTATCGGCTGGATGATGTGTTGGTGCTGCGCAAGGAACCCTGCCCGTGCGGGCAGCCGACGCGGGCGATCGCCCGTATCGAGGGGCGGCGCGACGATCAACTGATGCTGCCCGATGCGCAGCGGCAACCGCAGGCGGTGTTCGCCGATGCCTGCAGCCGAACGATCGCCAATGCGTTGCCGCTGAGCAGCGATTACCGCCTGATCCAGCGCGGCGAACGGCGGTTGGAATTGATTGCCGATTGCAGCCCGGCGGCGTTGGCGCACTGTCAGGCGCAGCTGATCGCGCTGTTCGCTCGCCAGGGCATCGCCACCGAGCGCCTCGAATGGCGGTTGACGGCGCAGGCGGTGCTGCCGCAGTTCGATCGCAAGCGGCGGCGCATCGTGCGCCAGGCGGAGGAAGCATGAAAAATACGCTGTTCAGACTAGGGCACATGTTGCTCGGCTGGGGGACGGTCGGGGTGGTGTATAGTCTGACCGATCGCCTGCAGGGGGCGGGAACCCTGTTGCCGCCGTCGGCGCTTGACCGGGCGATCCCGTTCAGCCCCACGGCCATATGGCTCTACCTGTCGTTCTTCCTCATTGTCCCGGCGGGCTATCTGCTGGCGCCGCTGCCGCGGATCACATGGCTGACGCGGGCGATGCAGCTCACCGCGCTGGGCGCCGGGGCGGTTTACCTGCTGTGGCCGACCACCATGGCCTATCCGCAGAACGATGGCGTCGGGATCAGCGCGCAGCTGCTGGCGGCGTTAACCCAGGTGGATTCGCCGCAGAACTGCCTGCCTTCGTTGCATATGGCGCTGACGGTGCTGGCGGTGTGGGCGCTGAGCGACGGCGAGCGCAAAGTGCGCACGGCGCTGTGGATGCTGTGGGGCGCGGCGATCGCGTTCTCGATTCTGCAACTGCGCCGCCATTTGTTTGTCGATTTGGCCGGCGGCGCGCTGCTGGCGCTGTTCGCCGGCTGGCTGGCCCTGCGTATGAACACCCTGCGCCGGCGCGTGGTTAAAGGAGAAATGGGATGAGCGATCTGGCATTGCCGATAGTGTTCATGCTGTTCATCGTGGTGGCCGAGGCGGTGGCGCTGCAGTGGGGGCGTCGCGAGCCGGTCAACTGGCACGATCTGGTGTTCAACCTGAACTCCGGCCATATCATGCTGTGGCTGTTCCGCGGGTTGGAGATCACCTGCTACGGCTACGTGGCCGCGCATTTCAGCCTGGGGCTGCTGGACGCCTGGCCGCCGCTGTTGATGTGGCTGTTCGCCCTGCTGGCGTGGGACTTCGGTTTCTACTGGCTGCACCGTCTGCACCATCGTTTCCGCCTGCTGTGGGCGGTGCACGTGGTGCACCATCAGGGCGAGCATTTCAATCTGTCGCTGGGGGTGCGCAACTCCTGGTATTCGTCGTTGACGTCGATCCCGTTCTTTTTGCTGCTGGCGCTGGCGGGCGTGCCGCTGTCGGTGTTTGTTGCGGTCTCTATTTTTCACTACAGCATCCAGCTGTTTAATCACAACGCGCTGACGCCGAAGCTTGGCGTGCTGGAAAAAATCCTGGTCACGCCGGCGCATCACCGGGTGCATCACGTCAAGGATATGGCCTATTCCAATAAGAACTTCGGCGGCAGCTTTATCTTCTGGGACAAGCTGTTCGGCACCTTCTGCCCGGCATTGCCGAGCACGCCGTTCAGCTATGGCGTCGGCGGCGACAGGCCGTCCGCCAACCCGTTCTGGGCGAGCAATCTGCCGTTCCTGCGCTATTTCCGTCTGGCCTGGCGCCCGGCGCCGGGCCGGCCACGCGACCGCCGTTCGGCGCTCAGCGTATTCAGCGGCGCCATGCTGTTGTTCTCGCTGGTGGTCGGTTACGTCTACCAATACGGTTACGGCTACGGCGACATCAACTGGCCGCAAATGGCGCTGCTGGTGTTGCTGGCGTTGGGCTCGGTGGCGCTGGGCGGCATGACGGAAGGGCGACCTTGGGCGAGCGCCGTCTGGTTGCTGGTCGCGCTGGGCATGCCGCTGCTGTTTATCGGCTATCTCGGTTGGCCGCAGCGCTATTGGCATATCGCCATGGCCGCCGTGGCGTTGCATGCCCTGTGCGTCGCGCTGGGCTGGGGACGGGTGGCCGCACCGGCCGCCGTGGAGGAACCGCATGGCTGAATCATTGCCGCCGCTGCGTTTTCCCGCCGATGGCGAACAGGCCTTCCACCGCGATCTTAAGCGCGCGGCCCACGCCTGTCTGGCGGGCGATCATCGCTATGCCGATGCCGCGCGGTTGGCCAAGGCCGCGCTGTTGCTGGCGTTGTGCGTCGGGTTTTACGCATTGAGCCTGCTGCAGCATCAGCCCTGGGCGTTTTTCCTCTGCTATTTCCTGTTCGTGACTATGGGCATGCTGCTTAACGTCAACGTCAACCACGATGCTTCGCATAACGCTTTCCTGCGTGCGCCCTGGGCCAATCGGCTGGTGGGGCGGTTGGTGACGCTGCCGCTGGGCGTCGATCCGGACTACTGGCGCACGCGGCATGTGGATTACCACCACGTTTACGCCAACGTCGAACACTACGATCTGGATACCGAAGAGAACGGTTTTTTCCGCCAGACACCGTTCCAGCGCTGGCGACCGCATATGCGTTATCAGCATCTGTACTGGCCGCTGATCGCCGCGCTCTCCTTGCCTTACATCGCGTGGATTTTCGATTGGTCCGATCGGCTCGATAAAACGCCGCTGCGGGAAAAACGCGTGCTGGCGGGACGCGGCGGTTGGACGCTGTTCGTGCTGTGCAAGCTCGCGCATCTGGCGCTGGTGCTGGTGGCGCCGCTGGTCGTGGGCCACTTGCACGGCATCGGCTGGGGCTGGGTGCTGCTGGCCTACGCGCTCAGCCAGATGTGCGCCTCGCTGCTGGTGGTGTTCTTGCTGCTGGGCACCCATTGGGCGCAGGCCGAGTTTTACCCGGCGCCGACGGGCGACAGCATGCCGCAAGGCTGGTATCGGCACAATTTCGCCACCGCCTGCGACTGGCAGCCCGAACCGCGCTGGCTGGAGCATCTGACCGGCGGGCTGAACTATCACCTGACCCATCACCTGTTTCCCGGCTGGAATCATCGCCATTACCCGGCGCTGGCCGCGGCGGTGGCAGAGGTGGCGCAGCGGCACGGCATGGCGTATCGCTGCATCGGCTATCGCGAACTGCTGGCGCAACAACAGCGCTTCTTACGCCTTATGGGGCAGCCGTGAAACCGCTGCGTCCGTTAGCCTATCGGCGCGACGACAGCGGGTTGCACCGCGCGCTGATGCAGGCCGCCCAGCATTATCTGGCGGCCAACGGCGATCACCGTTTCGCCGACGGCGGCATGCTGGCGAAGGTCGCGCTGCTGCTGGCGCTGTGCGGCCTGTGTTACGGGCTGAGCCTGCAACAGCAGAACGGCTGGGCGTTTTTCGCCTGCTATTTCGGTTTTATCTTTATCGGCATGTTCCTGACGGTGAACGTGGTGCACGACGCCTCGCACAACGCATTTTTCCGTCGCCCCTGGGCCAACCGCGGGTTGAACGCCCTGGTGAGCGTGCCGCTGGGGTTGGATCCCGACTGCTGGCGCGTGCGGCACGTGCTGTTCCATCATGCCCATAACAATATCGAACATTACGATCCCGACATCGACGCCAACGGCGTGCTGCGGCAAACGCCGTTCCAGCGCTGGCGGCCCTTTATGCGCGCGCAGCGTTACTATTGGCCGCTGGTGGCGGCGCTGACTTTTCCGTACTACATCTGGCTGTTCGATTGGCTGGACAGGGCGGGCCGCACCCGCGTGGCGGCGCGCATGGCGCAGCAGGGCGTGCGTGGCTGGATCGGGTTTCTGGCGGGGAAGGCGGCGCACCTGCTGCTGGCGCTGGCGATCCCGTGCTGGCTGCTGCCGCCGGCTATCGGCATCGGGCAAATCCTGCTGGTCTATTTGCTGAGCCAGATGCTTTCTTCACTGCTGTTCGTGATGCTCATCATCGGCACCCACTGGGCCAAGGCCAACTTCTACCAGGCGCCAGAACAAGGCGCAATGCCGCACGGCTGGTATCATCATGTGTTCGCCACTACCTTCGACTGGCTGACCCGGCCGCGCTGGCTGGGGTACTGGCTCGGCGGGGCGAACCTGCATTTGACGCATCATCTGTTCCCGCACTGGAGCCACCGCCATTACCCGGCGCTGAGCCGCATTATCGGCGAGGTGGCGCCGCGTTTCGGCATCGACTACCGCCTGCTGGAGTTGGAGGAGCTGTTGCGCCTGCAGCAGCGTTTCCTCAGCGCGATGGGGCGCAAGCCGCACTAGCGTTGCATGCGGGTTATGCGAGGCGTTACGCAGTTCACTAATTGAACGACATTTACCCTTCCAGTAGACTTTCCCCCGGTGAATCAACGACCACAGGAGGTGGAGTATGCGGAGTTTACCGATTCGGTTATCGAACAAAATTGATGATGATCTGAACGATATCGCCCGGCGTCACGGGATGGAAAAAACCGAGGTAATCAAAATGGCGTTTGCACTGATCGCCATTGCCGATAAGTACTGGATGAAGCAGGATGGTACGTGTCTAGGCATCGTACGAGAGAATGGCGAACAGCTTGAAGCGGTGGGACGGGTCGTGGAGATCTTCCCATGAGCATCGAAAGCCGTAATCTGCGCGATGAAGCCAGCCAGGTTTATCTGGAGCAGGTGTTGGTCTTCGACGAAATGGAGCGGCTGCGCCTGGCGCGCCAGGTACTGTGCGGGATATTTGCGGTCAGCGTGGGCGTATTCGCCGCCCACGCGTATTGGGACAAAAACGAAGCGCTCGGTCAAGTGTTCGAGCTGGTGAAGATCGGCGCCTTGCCGCTGGTCACGCTGGTGGTCTCTTTTTACTTTCCCAACAGCGCGTCCAGATAAGGCGCCGCGTTAATGCGACTTCATGCCCGCCGCGGTCATCAGCAGGCGGAACAGCGAGGCGACCACGAACAGCCCCAGCACGCTGGCGCTCCAGATGATCACCAGCCAACCGATGCGTTTCCACCAGGGCGCCGGAGCGACGGCTGCCGTTTTATCTTGCATAGCGTCCTCCCTCCTCAGTGATAGCCGTGCTCATGGCTGATCTTGCCGCGGAACACGTAGTAGCTCCAGAAGGTGTAGACCAGGATGATCGGGATGATGAACAGCGCGCCCACCAGCATAAAGCCGAGGCTCTGCGGCGGCGCGGCGGCGTCCCACAGGCTGATGGCCGGCGGGATCAGGTGCGGCCAGATGCTGATGCCAAGCCCGCTCAGGCCGAGGAACACCAGCAACAGCGTCAGCATGAACGGCGAGTAGTGCGCGCCGCGTTTCACCCCGCGCTGAATGCCCCAGGCGCTGAGCAGCACCAGCAGCGGCACCGGCAGCAGCCAGAACAGGTTCGGAAGCGTAAACCAGCGGGCGGCGATTTCCGGATGCGCGATCGGCGTCCAGATACTGACTGCGGCCAGCACCAGCAACAGGATCGCCAGCAGCGGCGTCGCCAGGTAATACATGCGCGCCTGCAGATCGCCGGCGGTTTTCATCACCAACCAGGTGCAACCGAGCAGGGCGTAGGTTACCACCAGCCCCAGCCCGCAGAACAGCGCGAACGGCGTCAGCCAGTCCAGCGCGCCGCCGGCGTAGGTGCGGCCTTCGACCGGGAAACCGTTGATCACGGCGCCCACCACTACCCCCTGGCTGAAGGTGGCGAAGAGAGAGCCCCAGATGAACGCCTTGTCCCAGATATGGCGCTTCTGCGGCGTCGCCTTGAAGCGAAACTCGAAGGCCACGCCGCGGAAAATCAGCCCGATCAGCATCAGCGTCAGCGGGATCGCCAGCGCGTCGAGGATCACCGAGTAGGCCAGCGGGAAGGCGCCGAACAGCGCCGCACCGCCCAGCACCAGCCAGGTCTCATTGCCGTCCCACACTGGGGCGACGGTGTTCATCATCAGATCGCGATCGCCGCTCTCTTTCACCCACGGAAACAGGATGCCGATGCCCAAATCGAAACCGTCCATCACCACATACATCATGGTGCTGAACACGATGATCACAAACCAAATCAGCGGAAGATCGATACCCATGTTCAGCTCCTGTCGTCCAGAGTGTCGTTGACCGCGGACAGCGGACGCGCCGGGCGGCCCTCGGTATTGTCTTCTTGGTGCTCATGCGGCTGCGGCCCTTTGCGGATCAGACGCATCATGTAGGAGTAGCCCACGCCGAATACCGAGCAATAGACGATGATAAACGCCAGCAGGCTGATGCTCATGTGCAGATCGCCGTGCGCGGAGACCGCATCCTTGGTGCGCAGCAGGCCATACACCACCCACGGCTGGCGGCCGATCTCGGTGGTGAACCAGCCCGCCAGCAGCGCCAGCAGCCCGGACGGACCCATCCACAGAATGAAGTACAGGAACGGACGCGACTGATAGAGCCCGCCGCGCCAGCGCAGCCACAGGCTCCACACCCCGGCCAGGATCATCAGCATGCCCAGCCCGACCATGATGCGGAACGACCAGAACACCACGGTGGAATTGGGGCGATCTTCCGGCGGGAAGGATTTGAGCGCCGGCACCTGCTCGGTCAGGCTGTGCGTCAGGATCAGGCTGCCGAGATAGGGCACCTCCAGCTTGAAGCGGGTCTCTTCACGCTGCATGTCCGGCCAACCGACCAGGATCAGCGGCGTGGCTTCGCCCGGCGGGTTTTCCCAGTGGCCTTCGATGGCGGCGATCTTCGCCGGCTGGTGTTTCAGCGTATTCAGGCCGTGCGCATCGCCGATCAGCGCCTGCACCGGCGCGACGATCAGCGCCATCCACATCGCCATCGACAGCATCTTGCGCATCGCCGGCGTATCGCGGCCGCGCAGCAGGTGCCAGGCGGCGGAAGCGCCGACGAAGAACGCCGAGGAGAGGAAGGCTGCGGTGGACATGTGCAGCAGGCGATACGGGAAGGACGGGTTGAAGATCACCTTCAGCCAGTCGACCGGCACCACCTGGCCGTTGATGATTTCGTGTCCCTGCGGGGTCTGCATCCAGCTGTTGGAGGCCAGGATCCAGAAGGTGGAGATCAGCGTGCCGAGCGCCACCATGCAGGTGGCGAAGAAGTGCAGCCCTGGGCCGACGCGGTTCCAGCCGAACAGCATCACGCCGAGGAAACCGGCTTCGAGGAAGAAGGCGGTCAGCACTTCATAAGTCAGCAGCGGCCCGGTAATGCTGCCAGCGAACTCGGAGAAAAAGCTCCAGTTGGTGCCGAACTGGTAGGCCATCACCAACCCGGAAACCACGCCCATGCCGAAGTTAACGGCGAAAATCTTTGACCAGAAATGGTAAAGCTCACGATAGGCTTCATTGTGCGTTTTCAACCATAATCCCTCCAGCACCGCCAGATAGCTGGCTAAGCCGATGGTGATGGCGGGGAAGATGATATGGAAAGACACGGTGAAGGCGAACTGTATTCTGGCGAGTTCCAGTGCATCAAGACCCAGCATGGCGCCTCCTAGGGTTGAACATAAATTAACCTCTTGAGTATAGCTGTCATTTTTATGTGAAAAGCTTGGCGTGAAGTTAATCACGAAGTACAGTGACTATAATAGTGACAGTTATTTTACTTTTTCATATAACAGTTAATGGTTATGACCCGATACGAGCAGCTTGCGCAACAGATTAGAGAACAGATCCAGAACCGGGTGTGGCGGGCGGGCGACAAGCTGCCTTCGCTGCGCGAGAGCGGCAAACGCGCCGGATTAAGCCTGATGACGGTGGTGCAGTCTTACCAACTGTTGGAGAGCCAGGGGTGGATCGTCGCCCGGCCGCAGTCGGGTTACTACGTGGCGGCGCGTCCGCAGCCGCTGCCTCAGCCTTCGCGCGGCGAGAAACTGTTGCTGAGCGAGCAGGTGGACATCAACGCCTTTATTTTTGACGTGCTGCAGGCCTGCAAGGATCCGGACATCGTGCCTTTCGGTTCGGCCTTTCCCGACGCCACGCTGTTCGCCCAGCCGAAGCTGGCGCGGGCGCTGAGCAGCGTAGCGCGCAAATTCACGCCGCACAGTTCGCTGGCTAACCTGCCGCCGGGCAACGACGCGCTGCGGCGGCACATTGCCCAACGTTATGCGCTGAGCGGCATGCAGGTCGCGCCGGACGAAATCGTTATCACCGCCGGGGCGATGGAGTCGCTCAGCCTCAGCCTGCAGGCGGTGACCCAACCGGGCGACTATGTGGCGATCGAGTCGCCGGCGTTTTACGGCGCGCTGCAGGCGCTGGAACGGCTGCGGCTGAAGGCGGTGGCGATCGCCACCCATCCGCAGGACGGCATCGATCTGGACGCGTTGCAGCAGGCGGTGGAGCAGTATCCGATCAAAGCCTGCTGGCTGATGACCCACTTCCAGAACCCGCAGGGCGCCACCCTGCCGGAGGCCAACAAACAGCGTCTGGTGGCGCTGCTGCGCGAGCGGCAGATCTCGCTGATCGAAGACGATGTCTACGGCGAGCTGTACTTCAGCGCCGAACGGCCGCTGCCGGCCAAGGCGCTCGACAGCGGCGGCCAAATCCTGCACTGCTCGTCGTTTTCCAAATGCCTGGCGCCGGGCTTTCGCGTTGGCTGGGTGGCGGCGGGGCGTTATGCGCAGCAGATCCAGCGTTTGCAGCTGATGAGCACCGTTTCCACCAGCGTGCCGACCCAGATGGCGCTGGCGGATTATCTGCTGCACGGCGGCTACGACACCCACCTGCGGCGGTTGCGCCGCCTGCTGGCCCAGCGCCAAAGCGCGATGCGTCAGGCGATTGCCCACCATTTCCCGCCGACGGTAAAGGTCAGCCAGCCCGACGGCGGTTACTTCCTGTGGCTGGAGCTGGATCCGGCGCTGTCGTCGATGGAGCTGTACCGGCGGGCCCTTTCCCGGGGTATCAGCATCGCGCCGGGGCGCATGTTCACCACCGGCGACCATTTCAACCACTGCTTCCGTCTCAACGCCTCTTTTGAATGGAATGACCGCTTTGAAGAGGCGATCAAAACCTTAGCCAAACTTATCCGGGGGCTGGCGGCGGCCGGTTGAGCCGCGTTTTTCACGCCGCTTCGCCCCAGAAAAATTCATAATGCTTTTTTCGGCAATGGAATGCCGGTTTCGTTGTTAGACAGCCCTCCAGCCGCCCATTACTCTGCGATAAATTTTGTCACATTTTTATCAACGGGTAGACGAGGGGCAGTGGGTGAGTAGAATAAAAAACAAGCTAAACAAACTGTTGCGTTATCGGTTGACGCCGCTGGCGTTGATCTGCGCGCTGGGATTGAGCGCCGGCGCGCAGGCGGAAACGCTGGCCGAAGGCATCACGCCGGCCAGCGACGTCAGCCGGGTGCCGGCCGCCGCCAAGCTGCGCAAAGACACCGTGGTGGCGGGCATCTCGGAACCGCAGGGGATTTTCAACCCGTATCTGTTCACCAACGGCTGGGACGAGAACGTCACCGACGTGATCTTCAGCCGCCTGATCGGCCTGGACAGCCAGGGCAAGCCGGAAGGGCGTCTGGCGGAGTCCTGGCAGGTCAGTCCCGATAATCTGACCTACACCATCAAGCTGCGGCCGAATCTGGTCTACAGCGACGGCTCGCCGCTGAAGGCCGACGATATCGCCTTTACCCTGACGCTGTTGCACGATCCGGCCTATGACGGCGACACTGACATCACGCCGGCGCACATTCAGGGCGGCGCCGAGTATAAAAACGGCACCGCCGCCGGCATCAGCGGCCTGAAGGTGATCGACGATCGCACCATTCAGATCGTCACCACGCAACCGGGCGCCACCACGCTGCAACTGATCGGCGGCCCGGTGCTGTCGCGGGCTTACTACGGCAAAGACTATCAGCGGGGCAAGCTCGACGGCGTGCGCGCCTTGAACGGCAAACCGCTCGGCAACGGCCCCTATATTTACGACAAGTACGTGCCGGGGCAGGAGATCCGCTTCCACGCCAACCCGAACTTCTACCTCGGTACGCCGCCGATGGCGCGCTTTATCTATCGCGTCACCAACCCGGCCACCAACTTCCAGCTGTTCCAGACCGGTGAGACCGACTACGACGCCTTTACCGCCAAGCCGGACGATATCGAACAGCTCAAGCTGCTCGGCTTCGCCAATATCAACCTTTACAGCTCGAGCGATTACAGCCGGGTTGATTTCAACCTCAGACGCCCGGCGCTGCAGGACAAGCGGGTGCGCCAGGCGTTGATTTACGGCCTGGATCGGCAAAAGCTGATCGCCGTGGTGTATCAGGGGTACGGCAAGGTCGCCAACCAGCCGATTTCGCCGATCTCCTGGGCCTATGACGCGAATGGCATCAATCCTTACGCTTACGATCTCGATAAGGCCAAAAAGCTGTTGGACGAGGCGGGCTGGCAGGTGGGCGCTGACGGCATCCGGCAGAAAGACGGTAAAAAGCTGGAGCTGACGCTGCTGGTGACCAAAAAGCTGATCAACGACGCGCTGGTGCCGATCGCCAAGGATAACTACCGCCGGCTCGGCGTGGTGCTGAAACCGCAGGTATTGGATTTCAACGCGCTGCTGGCGCAGCGCAAGGCGGGCAATTACGACCTGGCGTCCCTCAGCACCAGCACGCTGAACGATCCGCACGACGGCGTACGCGACTTCATCAGCCGCGAGAGCGAGACCGGCTATCACAACCCGCAGGTGGACGCGCTGATCGCCAAAGCCAATGCCACGCTGGATATCGCGCAGCGCAAGCCGCTGTACCACCAGCTGTACCAGGCGCTGTCCGACGATCCGCCGGTGATCCTGCTCGGCAACCGCGAGATTTTGAGCGCCAGCAGCGCGCGCGTCACCGGCTTTAAACCGGATATCTACAACGGATTGGTCGGCAGCCTGCCGAACGTCAAACCGGCGCCGTAACGCCCTGACGCCGCCGCGCCATTCCGGGCGGCGGCGATGGAACCCGCGATGAGAAATTTTATCCTGCGCCGTCTGCTGCAGACGATCCCGATGCTGCTGTTGGCTTCCTTGCTGATTTTTTGCATTTTCGCCCTGGCGCCCGGCGATTTTATCGACGGCAACATCAATCTGACCGCGCAACGCGCCGCCGAGCTGCGGGCGCTGTACGGGCTGGATCAGCCGTTGTTCAGCCGCTATCTGCACTGGCTTGGCCGGCTGCTGCAGGGCGACCTCGGCTTTTCACTGCAGTACCAGATCCCGGTCAGCACGCTGCTGAACCAATACATCTGGAATTCGTTCCTGCTGGCGGCGGTGGCGATGGTGTTGTATTGGGGCATCGCGCTGGCGGTGGGAGTGATCTCGGCGATGAAACCCTATTCGCTGTTCGATCATCTGATCACCGTGGCGGTGTTCGCCGCCATGTCGTTTCCGACGTTCTTCCTGTGCCTGTTGCTGATCAAATGGTTCGCCGTCGATCTGCACTGGCTGCCGGCGGGCGGCATGCTGCGCACCGGCAGCGAGGCGAGCGGGCTGGCCTGGGCGCTGGAGGTGGCGGCGCACCTGCTGTTGCCGGTGCTGGCGCTGGTGATGCTGCAGGCCGGCAGCCTGACGCGCTATTTCCGCGCCAGCATGCTGGAGGTGATCCGCATGGACTATATTCGCACCGCGCGCGCCAAAGGGCTCAGGGAGAAAACGGTGATCCTCAAACACGCGCTGCGCAATGCGCTATTGCCGATCATCACCCTGCTGGGGTTCGAGCTGCCGGGATTGTTCTCCGGCGCGCTGATCACCGAAAAAATCTTCAACTGGCCGGGCGCCGGACACATCCATATCGATTCGCTGGCGGCGCGTGATTACCCGGTATTGATGGGGTTCACGCTGTTTCTGGCCGCCTTGACCATTCTCGGCAATCTGCTGGCGGACATTCTGTACGCCTACGCCGATCCACGCATTCGCTTGAGGTAACACGATGTTGGCTACGTTGTTTTTCGGCCGCCGTCGCCGCTGGCGCCAGGCGCAACTGCCGGCGCTGGCGCAACTGTCGCCACCGCCCGCGGCGCAGGCCTGGCGGCGGCTGCGTCGCCACCGGCCGGCGATGATTTCGCTGGCGTTGCTGGTGCTGTTGGCGTTGCTGTGCCTGATTGGGCCGTCGTTGTCGCCGTGGCGCGACGATGCCGGCGATGTGCTGAATATCAATCAGGCGCCGAGCGGCGCGCACTGGTTGGGCACCGACTTTCTCGGCCGCGATATCTGCACCCGGCTGCTGCTGGCGGGGCGGATATCGCTGACCATCGGCCTGGTGTCGATGTTGCTGTCGGTGACGCTGGGCTACGTGCTGGGGGCGCTTTCCGGTTATCTGGGCGGCGTGGCGGACCGGCTGATCATGCGCTTCGCCGATCTGCTGATGACCATTCCCGGCCTGCCGCTGTTGATCATCATGGGCGCGATGCTGACCGAACTCGACGTGTCGCCGGACTACCGCATCTACATGGTGATGATCATGCTGAGCCTGCTGGGCTGGCCGTCATTGGCGCGGCTGGTGCGCGGCCAGATCCTGTCGCTGCGCGAGCGGGATTTCATGCTGGCCACCGAGGTGCTGGGTCTCTCCACCCGGCGACGCCTCTTCGGCCATCTGCTGCCCAACACCGTACCGATTCTGGTGGTGGTGGCCACCATGGCGGTGGCCAACGCCATTCTCAGCGAATCGGCGCTGAGTTACCTCGGGCTGGGCGTGGTGCCGCCGACGCCGTCGTGGGGCAACATGATGGACGCCGCCAACAGCCTGATCGACTTTCAGCGCCGGCCCTGGCTGTGGATGCCGCCCGGGCTGGCGATCTTCGTCACCGTGGTGGCGATCAATATCCTGGGCGACGGCCTGCGGGACGCGCTCGATCCGAAAATGAATGGAGTAACACGATGAGTCAACCGCTGGTGGCGTTCGACCGACTGTCGGTGTCGTTTCAGGGCGAGCAGGGGCCGGTGCGGGCGGTGCAGCAGGTCAGCTTGGAACTGCAGGCCGGGCAAACGCTGGGGATCGTCGGCGAATCGGGCTGCGGCAAAAGCGTGACCGCCATGGCGCTGATGGGGCTGTTGCCGCAGCCGCTGGCGCAGGTAGACGGCGGCGAGATTCGTTTTGAAGGACAAAACCTGCTGTCGCTGCGGGCGGCGCAGATGGCCGATTTGCGCGGCAACCGGCTGGCGATGATCTTTCAGGAGCCGATGAGCGCGCTCAATCCGGTGCTGACGCTCGGCGAACAGCTGCTGGAGCCGCTGATTCGTCATCTGGCCCTGTCGCCGAAAGCGGCCTGGCGTCAGGCGGTGCAACTGCTGGAGGAAGTGGGGTTGGCGCGCGCGGAGGCGCTGATGCGCTGCTACCCGCACCAGCTTTCCGGCGGCATGCTGCAGCGCGTGATGATCGCCATGGCGATAGGGTGCCGGCCGGCGCTGCTGATCGCCGATGAACCGACCACGGCGCTCGACGTCACGGTACAGGCGCAAATCCTGGCGTTGCTGCGCGAGCAGAGCCGGCGACACAATATGGCGATGATCTTAATCACCCACGATCTTGGGGTGATCGCACAAATGGCGGATCGGCTGGCGGTGATGTACGCCGGGCGTGTCGTCGAGCAGGGAACGACGCGGGAAGTGCTGGCCGAACCGCGGCACCCTTATACTCAGGGGCTGATCGCCTCGCGGCCGGTGCCGGGGCAGCGGCGTCGCCGTTTGTACTCCATTCCCGGCCAGGTGCCGGATCTGGCGCGGCTGCCTGAACACTGTGCGTTTGCCGAGCGCTGCGCGCAGGCCACCGCGCGCTGCCGCGACGGCATCCCGCCGTTGTACGGGACTCAGCAGCGCCAATCCGCCTGCTTCCTCAACGCCGGAGGGCGCCTGCATGTCGACTGAACCCTTGGTGGAAGTGAAAGGATTAAAGAAATATTTCCCGCTGCGCGACGGGCTGTTCGGGCGAACCACCGGCCAACTGAAGGCGGTGGACGACGTCAGCTTCAGCATTCGCAAGGGCCGCGTTTTCGGGCTGGTGGGCGAGTCCGGCAGTGGCAAAACCACCGTCGGCCGCACGCTGCTCGGCCTGCACGATAAAACCGCCGGTGAGGTGATGTTCAAAGGGCAGGCGCTGGATAGCCTCAGCAAAGACGCGCTGCGCGCCCTGCGGCCGAAAATGCAGCTGGTGTTTCAGGATCCGTACAGCTCGCTGAATCCGCGTCTGCGCGTGGGCGACGCCATCGGCGAAGCGCTGTTGCAGCATGGCCTGGCAAGCAAGGCGGAACTGCGCGAACGGGTGCTCGATACCCTGGCGATCTGCGGGCTGTCGCCGCAGCATTACGGGCGGTTTCCCCATGAGTTTTCTGGCGGCCAGCGGCAGCGCGTCGGCATCGCGCGCGCGCTGATCCTGCAACCGGAATTTATCGTCGCCGATGAACCGATATCGGCGCTCGACGTGTCGATTCAGGCGCAGATCATCAATCTGTTTTCCGATTTGCAGGAAAGGCAGGGGGTGACGCTGCTGTTTATTTCGCACGATCTCGGCGTGGTGGAGCATCTGTGCCAGGACGTGGCGGTGATGTATCTGGGGCAGATCGTCGAGAGCGCCGACCGCGATTCGCTGTTTCGCCAACCGCTGCATCCCTACACGCAGGCCTTGTTGGCGGCGGTGCCGACGCTGGATGCGCACCGTTCGCCGGCGTGGGTGGCCGGGGGCGAAGCGCCCAATCCCGCCAACCCGCCGCGCGGCTGCCGTTTCCATCCCCGCTGTCCGCTGGCCACGGCGCAATGCCGTGAACAGGCGCCGCATCTGCGCAGCGTGGCGCCCGGCCATCAGGTGGCTTGCCACGTGGTTGGCTAGCGTCAGGACAGGTAGTGCTTCAACGCGCGCCCGGCCTGGTGGATCGCCGAATGCACCGCCGGGACGTGGGCGAGCGGATTCAACAGGCCGTAATCGTGGATCAGGCCGTTGTAGCGGGTGGCGGTGACCTCGACGCCGGCGGCGTCAAGCAGACGCGCGTAAGCTTCCCCCTCATCGCGCAACACGTCCAGCTCGGCGGTCTGCACCAGCGCCGGCGGCAAGCCCCGCAGCTGTTCCGGCGTGGCGTTGAGCGGCGAGGCGTAGATCTCTTTGCGCTGCGCCTTATCGGGCGCATAGCTGTCCCAAAACCACTTCATCATGTTGCGGGTCAGGAAATGGCCTTCGGCGAACTGATGATAGGAATCGGTATCAAAGTGGGCGTGCGTGACGGGCCACAGCAGGATCTGGCAACGCAGCGCCGGTATGCCTTTCTCTTTGGCCATCAGGCTGACCACCGCCGCCATATTGCCGCCGACGCTGTTGCCGACCACCGCCAGCCGTGACCCATCGACATTGATTTTTTCGCCGTACTCGGCCACCCATTCCGTGGCGGCGTAGGCCAGATTGATCGCCTGAGGATAATGCGCTTCCGGGGAGCGTGGGTAGTTGACGAATACCGCCGCCGCGCCGGAGCTGTAAACCAGATCGCGCACCAGCCGCTCATGAGTGGGAAAATCGCCCAGCACCCAGCCGCCGCCGTGAAAGAACATGAATACCGGCAACGCCTCCTTGACCCTGGCCGGCCGCACCAACTGCAGCAGAATATCCTGGCCCTCAACGTGGATGGTTTTCTCGCTGATCTCCACCTCGCGCAGCGGCACGTCTACGCTGCGCTGCGCCGCTTCCAAAACTCTGCGCGCCTCTTTGGGCTTCATCTGCTCCATGGGTTTACCGCCACCGGCATTCAGCGCGTCGAGAAACGCGCGGATGTCGTGTTGGGCGTGCGGCTGGCTGAGATCGACGGTTTTCTTGGGCATGGTGGCTCCTTGTGCGCAGAAGAGAAGGGGCGGTCAGGATCACAGTGTAGTCGCTGGCGTACAAAGCAGGAACCGCGGTCAGCGCGGCTCCTTTTTCGCGAGTATGGCGGGTGGCGCCTCTGCGTCGCTGCCGCGTTGCACCATGCTGGCGCGCCGCTGCACCCGATGGGGGCAAAAAGTGTGATAGCGAGCAAATTGGGGGAAATTATTTTTGCGAGCCCGATCAGAAATCCTGAAGTTTTTCGTAATTGAATAGGATTTCGCACGCAATGATGATTTTAGGCCTTATTTTTTAATTTATGCATTACCAATGCATAGAAAATGAATAAATATTCATTATAAGCCGTTGTTTTAACGTAAAAAATAGCAAAATCCGGCAAAAATCCCGTTTTGGCACGATAGCTGCTCTACACTCTTTATCAAACGACATGTATTTTAACTGCTCGTTAACATTTACTCCCCGCTCAGGGACCGGATATACGCCATAAATAGTGAAAAACCGATTTTATGTAACAGATTTGTTTCTAAATCAGCGGTAAGGGACAGCATTTTCTCCGCCGAGAAAGTCGGTTTTGAACAACGGTTTTTTTGCATTGTGGCGGTCTAACCGGGCTTGAGCGGCCCTTACTGTCAAAATTCAGCCTTTGCTGAGATTATGAGGTCACTATGGAACAGCCAATCGCAGTTACCCGCCAGTCTTTCGATGACTGGATGGTCCCGGTTTATGCCCCTGCCGATTTTATTCTGGTGCGTGGCGAAGGATCGCAGGTGTGGGATCAGCAGGGTAAGTCTTACATCGATTTCGCCGGCGGCATCGCGGTTAACGCGCTGGGCCATGCGCACCCGGCGGTCAAGGCGGCGCTGGTGGAACAGGCGGGCAAACTGTGGCATCTGGGCAATGGCTATACCAACGAACCGGTACTGCGTCTGGCCAAAAAACTGATAGACGCCACGTTCGCCGACAAGGTGTTCTTCTGTAATTCGGGTGCAGAAGCTAACGAGGCGGCGCTGAAACTGGCGCGTAAACACGCGCACGACCAGCACGGCGCCGGTAAAGATCAGATTGTGGCGTTCAACAACGCGTTCCACGGCCGCACGCTGTTCACCGTCTCCGCCGGCGGCCAGCCGAAATATTCGCAGGATTTTGCGCCGCTGCCGGGCGGCATCACCCATACGCCGTATAACGATCTGGCCGCAGCGGCCGAGCTTATCAACGATCGCACCTGCGCGGTGATCGTCGAGCCTATTCAGGGCGAGGGCGGCGTGCTGCCGGCGGAGGCCAGTTTCCTGCAGGGGCTGCGTGAACTGTGCGATCGTCATAACGCGCTGCTGATCTTCGACGAAGTGCAGACCGGCGTCGGCCGCACCGGCCATCTGTATGCCTACATGCAGTACGGCGTGGTGCCGGACGTGCTGACCACCGCCAAAGCGCTGGGCGGCGGCTTCCCGATCGGCGCGATGCTGACCACCGATGCGCTGGCGAAAACGCTGGGCGTCGGCACCCACGGCACCACCTACGGCGGCAACCCGCTGGCGACGGCGGTGGCGGGGGAAGTGTTCTCCATCATCAACACGCCGGAAGTGCTGGAAGGCGTCAAACAACGTCACCAGTGGTTCATCGACGGGTTGAACGATATCAACCGTCAGTACCCGATCTTCGCCGAGATCCGCGGCGGCGGTTTGCTGATCGGCTGCCAACTGAAGAAAGACTATGCCGGCAAAGCGAAGCAGATCACCCAACTGGCCAACGAAGAAGGCGTTATCGCGCTGATCGCCGGTCCGGACGTGGTGCGTTTCACGCCGTCGCTGATCATCCCTGAGCAGGATGTGAAAGAGGGGCTGGCGCGATTCGCGCGCGCCGTGGCGCGCATTTGCAGCTAATCAGCGGGCTGCGCCTTCACCGGCGCAGCCTGATTCAGAAGAGGTTCGCATTATGATGATTATTCGCCCTATAGAGCGTCGCGATCTGGCGGATTTACTGACGCTTGCCGGTAAATCCGGCATCGGTCTCACTTCACTGCCGCAGAATGAAGATACCTTGTCGGCGCGCATTGAGCGGGCGTTAAAAACCTGGCAAGGCGAACTTCCGCAAAGTGACCAGTGTTATTTGTTCGTGTTGGAAGACAGCGAGCGCCGGCAGGCGGTGGGGGTCTGCGCAATTGAAGTGGCCGTCGGCCTGGCGGAACCCTGGTACAGCTTCCGCGTTGGCACGCAGGTGCACGCCTCCAAACAGCTGAACGTCTATAAATCGGTGCCGACGCTGTTCCTCAGCAACGACCATACCGGCCATTCGGAGCTGTGTACGTTGTTCCTCGATCCGGATTATCGCCACGGCGAGAACGGCAAGCTGCTGTCGAAGGTGCGTTTCCTGTTTATCGCCGCGTTCCGTGAACGCTTCTCCCGGCGTCTGATCGCCGAGATGCGCGGTTTCTCCGATGAAAACGGCCGTTCGCCGTTCTGGGAGAGCGTCGGTCACCGTTTCTTCTCCATCGAGTTCGCCAAGGCGGACTACCTGAGTGGCACCGGGCAAAAGGCGTTTATCGCCGAGCTGATGCCGAAACACCCGTTGTATGTCGATTTCCTGGCCGAAGATGCGCAGAAAGTGATTGGCGAAGTGCACCCGCAAACCCTGCCGGCGCGCCGCCTACTGGAGGCGGAAGGCCTGAGTTATCAGGGCTACGTCGATATCTTCGACGGCGGCCCGACGCTGGAAGCGGAGATCGACCATATCCGCGCGGTGAAGCAGAGCCGCCTGGTGAAAGTGGTGCTGGATGACACGCCGATGCGCGCCGATGCGCCGGTGCATCTGGTGGCCAACGACAACTATCAGAATTACCGCGCACTGTTGGTCAATGCCGATCTGTATGACGACCGCCTGCATATCAACGCCGCCACCGCCGCGGCGCTGGGCGTCGAACAGGGCAGCCCGGTGCGGGTGCTCCCCCTTATTGCACAGGAGAAAGCATGATGTCCCATCCTGCACTGTTGATTAACGGCGTCTGGCGGCAGGGCCGCGGCGCCGAGTTCGGCAAGGCCGATCCGGTCGGCAACCAGCCGCTGTGGGGCGCTAACGCCGCCGACGCCGATGACGTCGCCGCTGCCTGCGAAGCCGCGCGCGCCGCGTTCCCCGCCTGGGCGCGCACGCCGTTCGAGCAGCGCGAACAGCTGGTGAAACGCTTCGCCGCCTTGCTGGAGGAACACAAGCAGTCGCTGGCGGAAACCATCAGCCGCGAGACCGGCAAGCCGCGTTGGGAAACGCTGACCGAAATTCAGGCGATGATCGGCAAGGTGGGCATTTCGCTGCAGGCCTATCAGGCGCGCACCGGTTTTAGCCAGACGGCGATGGCCGACGGCGCTTCGGTGCTGCGCCATCGTCCGCACGGCGTGCTGGCGGTAT
Organism: Serratia sp. Z4; assembly: GCF_009900725.1. Classification (NCBI taxonomy): domain Bacteria; kingdom Pseudomonadati; phylum Pseudomonadota; class Gammaproteobacteria; order Enterobacterales; family Yersiniaceae; genus Serratia; species Serratia sp. Z4. Next base: position 481,355 of record NZ_JAAABD010000002.1, on the reverse strand, counting down.
TCGGGCCTTACAACTTCCCCGGCCATCTGCCGAACGGCCATATCGTGCCGGCGCTGTTGGCCGGTAACTGCGTGGTATTCAAGCCGAGCGAGCTGACGCCGTTGACCGCCGAGGAGACCCTGAAACTTTGGCTGCAGGCCGGTCTGCCGGACGGGGTGATCAATCTGGTGCAAGGCGGCCGCGAAACCGGCGAAGCCTTGGCGGCCAGTGCGGATATCGACGGTCTGCTGTTTACCGGCAGCGCCGGCACCGGCTATCACCTGCATCGCCAATTGGCGGGGCAGCCGGAGAAGATCCTGGCGCTGGAGATGGGTGGCAACAATGCGCTGATCGTCGACGGTTTCGAGGATCGCGACGCGGCGGTCAACCTGGCTATCCAGTCGGCATTTATCTCCGCCGGTCAACGTTGCACCTGTTCGCGTCGCATTCTGGTGAAGCAAGGGGCGGAAGGCGATGCCTTTATCGCGCGTTTGGTTCAGGTGGCGGGCGAACTGCGCGTCGGCCGTTGGGATGCCGAACCGCAGCCGTTCATGGGCGGGGTGGTGTCGGCTGCCGCGGCGGAAAACATGCTGAAAGCGCAGCAGCGCTTGCTGGCGTTGGGCGGCAAATCGCTGCTGGCCATGCGTCTGCTGGAGCCGGGCAGTTCGCTGCTCAGCCCGGGCATCATCGAGCTGACCGGCGTGGCCGGCGTGCCGGACGAAGAGTACTTCGGGCCGTTGACCACCATCGTGCGTTACCGCGATTTCGACGAGGCTCTGCGGCTCGCCAACCAGACGCGCTACGGCCTGTCGGTGGGATTGGTCTCGCCGCAGCGCGAGCTGTTCGAGCGGCTGTTGCTGGAAGCGCGCGCCGGCATCGTCAACTGGAACAAGCCGCTGACCGGGGCGTCCAGCGCGGCGCCGTTCGGTGGCGTGGGGGCCTCCGGCAACCATCGCCCAAGCGCCTTCTATGCGGCGGACTATTGCGCCTGGCCGATGGCTTCGCTGGAAAGCGAAAGCCTGTCGCTGCCGGCCACGCTCTCGCCGGGCTTGTCGTTCCGTTAATCGTCTGCGGCGGCGCGATGGCGCTGCCGCACGCTATCCCCAGGGGATAAACATGTCAGGATATGAAGTCAATTTCGACGGTTTGGTGGGGCCGACGCACCACTATGCCGGGCTGTCGTTCGGCAACGAGGCGTCGACGCAGCATCAAAACAGCGTATCGAACCCGAAGCTGGCGGCGAAACAAGGTTTGCTGAAAATGAAGGCGCTGGCCGATCTCGGTTTCCAGCAAGGGGTCTTGCCGCCGCAGGAGCGGCCGCATTTGCCGATGCTGCGTCGCCTGGGTTTCAGCGGCAGCGATGAGGCGGTGCTGGCGCAGGCGATGCGTCAGTCGCCGCGCTTGCTGTCGGCGCTCAGCTCGGCGTCGTGCATGTGGACCGCCAATGCGGCCACCGTCTCGCCTTCGGCGGACAGCGCCGACGGCAAGGTGCACTTCACCGCCGCCAACCTGAACAACAAATTCCACCGCGCCATCGAAGCGGAAACCACCACCGCCGTATTGCGGGCGATGTTCAGCGACGATCGGCATTTCGCCCACCACGAGGCGCTGCCGCAGGTGGCGTTGTTCGGCGACGAAGGGGCGGCCAACCATAACCGTTTGGGCGGCGACTACGCCAGGCGCAGCGTGCAGGTGTTCGTCTATGGGCGTCAGGAGTTCGGCGGCGAAACGGCGCCGGCGCGTTATCCGGCGCGCCAGACGCGCGAAGCCGGCGAGGCGATCGCTCGTCTGCACCAGTTGGATGAACAGCATACGGTCTTCGTGCAGCAAAACCCGGCGGTGATCGATCAGGGCGTGTTCCATAACGACGTGATTGCGGTCAGCAACCAGAACGTGCTGTTCCATCATCAGCAGGCGTTTTACCGCCAGCAACAGGCGCTGGATGAAGTGCGCCGCAAGATGGCGACGCTGGACAGCGAGCTGGTAGCGATCGAAGTGCCGACAGAGCGCGTCTCGGTAGCGGACGCGGTGGCGACCTATCTGTTCAACAGCCAAATTCTTACCAAACCGAACGGCCAGATGATGATCGTCGTGCCGGAGGAGTCGCGTCAGCACGCCGGCGTGTGGCGTTACCTCAACGACATGGTCGGCAGCGGCGGCCCTATCGATGAAATCCGCGTGTTCGACCTGCGTGAAAGCATGCGCAACGGCGGCGGCCCTGCCTGCCTACGGTTGCGGGTGGCGCTCAACGAACAAGAGTTGAGAGCGGTCAATCCGCGCGTGATGATGAACGATCGGCTGTTCGCAACGTTGAACGAGTGGGTCGATCGTCATTACCGCGACCGCCTGACGCAGGATGACCTGGCCGATCCGCTGCTGCTGCGCGAAGGGCGCGAGGCGCTGGATGCGCTGACGTCGATCCTCGGTCTCGGCGCCATTTATCCGTTCCAACGCTAAGGGAGGCAGCATGATCGATCTACTGCCCCTGACGCTGGAAGGGACCGAACCCGTCGAATGGCAAGGTGAAACACCGCAGCTGCGGTGGCGCTGGCAGGGGGAAGGGGTACTGGAGCTTACGCCACGACAGCCTTACCGCCAGGCGATGGTGATGTCGGCGGGCGTGCACGGCAATGAAACCGCGCCGATTGAATTGCTCAATCAGCTGGTCGGCGATCTCCTTGCCGGCCGGTTGCCGCTGACGGTGCGACTGTTGGTAGTGCTGGGCAACCCGGCGGCGATGCGAGCCGGCAAGCGTTATCTGCACAGCGACATGAACCGCATGTTCGGCGGCCGCTACCGCAACTTCGCCGCCAGCGGCGAAACCGTGCGCGCGCAGCAGTTGGAGCGTGCGCTCGCCGCCTTTTTCGATGGGGAGCAGGCGGCGCGTTTCCATTACGATTTGCACACCGCCATCCGTGAATCGCGTTTGCCACGTTTCGGCATTCTGCCCTTTCAGAAACGCCCGTACAGTGAGCCGATGTTGAAGCTGCTGGATGCCGCCGATCTGGATGCGTTGGTGGTACACAGTGCGCCGGGCGGGACTTTTAGCCATTACTCCAGCGAACATCTCAATGCGGCGAGCTGTACGCTCGAGCTGGGCAAGGCGCGGCCGTTCGGCAGCAACGATCTGCAGCAGTTTGCCGCCATCGATCGCGCTCTGCGGGCGGCGGTCAGCGAAGGGGCGCTGCCGGCGCGTGCGGGCGCCGAGATTCGGGTTTTTCGTGTGATGCACTCGTTGATCAAGCACAGCGAAGATTTCAAACTGCATCTGGACGATGACACGGCCAACTTCACCGAACTGCAACCGGGTATGTTGCTGTGCGAGCAACCGCAGGAGGACTATCGCGTGGGCCAGGAGGGGGCGTGGATACTGTTCCCTAACCCCAGCGTGGCGTTGGGCCTGCGTGCCGGCATGTTGTTGAGCGAAGTTTCCCGCTCTACGCTGTATTGATTTATCCACGGTGGCGCCGTCAGCGCGCCGCCGTTATTCCTTTCATTATTTTAATCTGCTATTTCCCACTATTTTTATTCCCGTAAGGCGAATTTTATTCGTTACTAATCCGCGTCTTTATGCGAATGAATAGAAGGCAGTGTCAGGTCGTTATCTGAAAGCCTTAATTGCCTGGTGAGTTTGTTAAGATAAAAATGTGAAATAAGTAACGTTTTTAATAACCATGCTAATCTTGTTGTTACTTTTGAATCGCGCAGAAAGCACGCAAAACGAAACCGAATTGCACTATAATAGTGCATTGCACCGTTTTGGTTATAACTTATGTGATAAAAAATTCTTATATTCAATGAGTTGAGTGATTTCTTTTTTGTAATATTTAGTTACACATAAACATGCTTTCTCCTCGTTGTTTCATGAACTTTTTGATTTTAAGTTTTGATTCATGATGCTAATGTCACATCACCCCGGCATTAGGGGAGCTCATAAAATACCAAAAGATAAAATCACAGCCCAAATTATAAATTGGGCGTGACGGGCAGGGTTCTAATTATAATATCTAGGAAAATAAATGATGAAACGCAGTGTATTAGCCTTAGCTGTCGCCCTCGGGGCGATCACCTCCTTTGCCAACGCGGCTGAAATCTACAATAAGGATGGCAATAAACTCGACCTGTACGGCCGCGTTAACGCCAAGCATTATTTCAGCGACAGTAAGTCCAACGACGGTGATATGACCTATGTTCGTCTGGGCTTCAAAGGCGAAACGCAAATCAATGACCAGTTGACCGGTTACGGCCAGTGGGAATACAACGTTCAGGCCAACCACGATGAAGCGCAGGGCACCACCGGCACCAAAACCCGTCTGGGCTTCGCCGGCCTGAAGTTCGCCAACTATGGCTCGTTCGACTACGGTCGTAACTACGGCGTGGTGTATGACGCCGAGGCTTATACCGACATGCTGCCGGAATTCGGCGGCGACTCCTACAGCTATACCGACAACTTTATGACCGCGCGCTCCAACGGCCTGGCGACCTACCGCAACCGTGATTTCTTCGGTTTGGTGGAAGGCCTGAACCTGGCGGTGCAGTATCAGGGTAAAAACGACGGTGACGGCCGCAGCGTGACCAAGCAAAACGGCGACGGTTACGGCCTGTCTCTGGACTACCAGGATATCGGCGGTTCCGGCATCGGCGTAGCGGCGGCGTTCTCCGATTCCAACCGCACCAGCGCTCAGAAAGCGCTGCAGTATGGCAAGGGTGACAGCGCTACCGCCTGGACCACCGCGGTGAAATACGACGCCAACCAGGTTTACTTGGCTGCGATGTATGCCGAAACCCGTAACATGACGCCGATCAGCGTCAACGGCACTTCCGGCTTCGCCAATAAAACGCAAAACTTCGAAGTGGTGGCTCAGTATCAATTCGAGAACGGCCTGCGTCCTTCCGTGGCCTACGTGCAGTCCAAAGGCAAGGATATCGAAGGGATCGGTGATGCCGACCTGGTGAAATACGTGGAAGTGGGGGCGACTTACTACTTCAACAAAAATATGTACACCTACGTCGATTATCAAATCAACCAGCTGAGCGACGATAACAAACTGAAACTGGCCAACGATGATATCGTTGCCGTCAGCCTGACGTATCGTTTCTAATCTGCAATTTCATTACCTTCATCCTGTGTCGGGATTGGTAATCAGGCAGGGCGCAAGCCCTGCCTTTGTTTTATCGGGATCTCAGCCTTTGGGCGCCAGCCCGACCAGTTCAATGGCGGAACGCAGTGCGACGAAACGTTGCTGATCCTGCTCACGCTCTATTTCGTCCACCAGCTGTGAAAGAATATTGCCGCCGGATACCTTTTTATGTTTTTGGATTAACTGCAACACTGCGTCGCCTAACGCCAGGCTGACGTCGCGCAGCAGAGTTTCATATTGCTCGTTGGAATGAGCCGATGCTGGCATGACCTTTCTCTGTCTCTCTCTTCTTCGGGAGCCGCAATTTAGCAAAACAGCGGCCTTATGCCTCAGAGGAAGACGAAGTTTCCGATGAAATCAGAAATTCCTCAGCATTGCGCGGGGAGCAGGTTAAAAATCCGAATATTCGCTGGCTGGCAACCAGAAGCCGTCGATAAACTCTTCCATGGGATAACAGCCGGCGTGTCGCAAGTTCTGTTCCTTCATCGCGACCAGGCATTGCGGCTCGTCGCGCAATATATCGACCACCATTTCACTGCAGCCGCCATCCAGATAACAGACAAACATCACCAATGCGTACATCGTCGCACGCCTCCTTCGTCGAGTTGCCTTGTCTGCAACAGTGTAGGTAGAAAAGCGCGATTTTTCAGCATCATTGCACGATTAATCGCCATGGAAACGCCGCTGACGACACTTTCGGAATACTCTACCCGTTTCTGACGCCGTGAGCGGATGGCATATCCTTTTGTCGATGCTAAGCTTAACAAGCCTTACTTAAACGCATTACTGCAACCATCAAAAGGAGTGAATATGGGCTTGTTTAACTTCGTCAAAGAAGCGGGCGAAAAACTGTGGGATACAGTCACCGGCAATGCCTCCGCCGAAGATCAAAGCGCCAAACTCAAGGAGCATCTCGATAAGAGCGGCCTGCCGGGCACCGACAAAGTGAATGTGCAGGTGGTCGATGGTAAAGCCGTAGTGACCGGCGACGCCGTCAGCCAGGAGTTAAAAGAGAAGATCCTGGTGGCTATCGGCAACGTGGCAGGTATCAGCGGTGTGGAAGACAAGGTGGCGGTAGCGCAATCCGACGCCGAGAGCCGCTTCTATACCGTGAAGAAGGGCGATACGCTGAGCGCGATCTCTAAAGAGATGTACGGCAACGCCAATCTGTACAACAAGATTTTCGAAGCCAACAAGCCGATGCTGTCGAGCCCGGACAAGATTTATCCGGGGCAGGTGTTGCGTATCCCGCAATAACGCGTCGGTCTACCCTGGCCCGGTCACGTACCGGGCTTTTTTTTTGCCCTCTGCAATCGGCGTCTCTTATTTCCTTGCGCTCTCCATGCCAGTTACATCTCCCCTGTGTACTTGCTCGCTCGCCGGCAGGCGCGGTGTTGACCCTGATGGGGAAAATTGATAGCGTCATCCCCCGGTTGAGGCCGGAGCGACCAAGTCAGCGACGTTGGCGCCTTATTCTGAGGGGATGTTTTGCCCCGTCAAACAGCAATGCAGCAGTTGAACGAGTGAAAACCGATTTAGTGAAACAAGAGCGTAACGCCTCAACGGATAAAAACTATCGAGAAACCTTGGGTGATGCGCAATTTGCGATCGTCGTATTGGCGGTGGCGTCCTGCTCACTGATTATCTTTACGCTGGCGGTCACGCTGTGGGTGACCTGACGCGATTAACTAGGGGAGATAAAATGGAGCCTAATCTCCATGATGAAACCAAACTGCTGGCGATCATCGGCCTGTTGGTGTCCGTGCTGCTGGTGGTATCAATTCTCTTTGGCGTGACCTATTTCTCCGATCTCAGGCACGCGCATGACGATATAGACATCAAGAGCTGCTATATCAAAGCCCCCTGAACCGCGCGAACGTGCCTGCACGTCGCCGCTCTGCGGAGGAGCTGTCCTGTGTTAAGCTTGGGCGGTTACCCTTGGCGAATCGGCGCCATTCAGGAGGTCTTTGCGATGAGTCAGCCACGTCCTACGCTCTCTTCACCTTCACGCGAGTGCCCCGTCGTTGACGGTGTGCGCCAGATACAACGTATTGCCGTGCGTAACGCCGAAGTGGGGGGCATTCCGATCAACCGTGCGTTGCCAACCCGGGAGCGGCGCACCGTCGGCGCCTGGTGTTTTCTCGATCACGCCGGGCCGACGGTATTCAACGGCACTTCGCCCGGCATGGATGTGGGGCCGCATCCGCACACCGGGCTGCAAACGTTCACCTGGATGATAGAAGGTGAGGTGCTGCACCGAGACAGCCTCGGCAGTGAGCAGGTGATTCGTCCGGGTCAGGTTAACCTGATGACCGCAGGGCACGGCATTGCGCATACGGAACAGTCGGTGGGTGAGCAACGGCGATTGCATGCTGCGCAATTATGGATCGCGCTGCCGGCCGAACATGCCGACATGGCACCACGCTTCGATCATTATCCTGATTTGCCGCAATGGCAGAGTAATGGCGTGAATCATCGTTTGTTGGTTGGGGAATTTGGCGCTTATTGTTCACCGGTGTTCACTCTTTCGCCATTAATCGCCATTGATCTGGAATGGGAAGAAGCGGCAAGAATCGAATTGCCGTTGCGCGATGATTATGAAATCGGCTTTTTGCCCCTTATTGGTGCATTTGAACTTAATGGTGAAACCTTTTCACCTGATGAATTCGCCTATTTGGGCATAAAGAATAACTCTATTGGGTTAAATGCACGGAAGGGGAGCCGGGGATTACTCATCGGTGGGGCGCCATTAAACGAAGAGATCCTTATCTGGTGGAATTTCGTTGGCCATACCAAGGCTGAAATTACTCGGGCTCAGCATGATTGGGAACAAGGCGCGCCGCGTTTCCCGCCGGTTAGCGGTTATTCTGGTGAGCGCATGACCGCACCGCGCCTGCCCTGGAACGATGTTTGATAGCGTTAGGATATAATCGCCGCGATTATTCGGCTTATTTCGCTCTAATAAGGCGTAATTAATGTGATCGCGGCTCCAGCTTTACGACAATATAAGGTTTCTCGGCGGAAAAGTGATCTGGCGCATATAACGACAGTGAGAAGAAGTTTAGGATAATCCTCAGGAAGTCAGGTTGTCTCCCGTTAGTCAGATGTCAGTGAGGTCATTATGAGCCAGGTACTTTATCGTGCAAGATTGTCCCATGTCGTGGTTGCCACGGCGCTGTTTTGGGTCTCTGTCGCGGCATTGTTGGTCGCCGTATTAAACTAACCTCAAAAAATGACTCCTGCATAAACCCGCTTCGGCGGGTTTTTTTATCTCCGCCGATGGGGAGGTGAGCGAAGGCGTTTATAATTGATGGCATCTTCAATAAACGACTGGAACCATCATGAAGTTCTTTGCCGATATTTTGCTGCTGCTCATCGCAGCGCTCCATCTTTATATCCTGGTGCTGGAAATGTTCCTGTGGCGTACGCCCCTCGGCAGGCGCGCATTTGGCACAACGGCGGAGTTCGCCGCAGCCACGCGGGTGTTGGCCGCCAATCAGGGGTTGTACAACGGCTTTCTGGCGTTGGGGTTGGTATGGAGCTACTGGCGTGGGGATATGGCACTGCAGCTGTTCTTTCTCGGGTGTGTGCTGGCGGCCGGGGTGTTCGGCGGGTTGAGCGCCAGCCGCAAAATTCTGTGGGTGCAGGCGCTGCCGGCCGCGATCGCGATGCTGGCGGTCTGGGGGGCGCGTTAACCCGCCGACTTGCGGCGGGCTTCAGGCGGATTTTTGGTGAATGACGTGCAACGGCGGATCGATGTGCAGATCAACGCTCAAATCCTGGCGGAAATCATAGGGTGTGATATTAAAACGCTTTCTGAACATGTAGGTGAAGTGGGACTGTGAACCGAAGCCAAAGTCCAGGGCGATGTCGAAGATCGACGCTTCACTGCTGCGCAGTTGATAGACCGCGCCGGCCAGACGGCGTTCGCGAATGTATTTACCGAGCGAAATCCCTGTCGCTTCTTTGAACAGCTTCTGCATGTGCCACAGCGAGTAGCCGGAGTACTCGGCCAGCTCTTCGAGATGGATCACTCGTCCGAGGTGAGTTTCGACCCATTTGCTGAGGGCGCAGACCAACGAGAGGTGGTGTTCTTGTATCATCAGTGCGTCAGTGTGAGACCTACATAGCGGTGAAGTATACACAACTTGCCGCCGTCGACAAAAATGCCGCCGGTGACGGGGGGCAATTATTCGGAAAAACCGTTTGACCGCCGCTTGTCAGCCGAAAGGAAAAACGGCTAATCTGAGACTGTCGCCGCCGCGGTGGGGGACGCAAAGAAAGCCGCAGCAAGAACCGCCAAAACAGAGTCAGCCGTAACAACTCAACGTTGATGGGGTGATCGCATGTTAATGACAGTGATTATTACTCTGGTTGTAATCGTGGGCGTCGGCGCTTTTATGGCGACGCCGGTGATGAGCATGAAGAATGCGGAAGGTGTGGGAGGTGAAGAACCGTGAGAGCAAGAAGATATGCACGCCGCTAAGCGGGGCGAGCGCTAATCGGGAAAGCCTGGGTCAGAAACCCGGGCTTTTTGTTGCGTAACCGCTCAAACGTTTTTCCGCTCGACGGTTTCCTCTCCCCAATAAAGCTGGTCGGCGGTGGTTTTGGCAAAGGCCTTTTCCAGTGCCTCATCACTGCCTTCTTCCCAGATTTTCTGCGCCAACACTTCATCGTTCCCTGCCAGCTCAAAAATGGCTTCGGCGATTTCCACCGAAGTTTCACGCACTGTCGCCCAGGATTTCACATTGTGATTCGCCATAACTTTCTCCTGTTGGTTGTGGCTTGCGGGTGGTTTTTACCACCGCCATGCAGCAAGTATAGGCCAATCCGCCGCAGGCTTTTGCCCGCCGGTGCGCAGAATGGGGAAAAAGACGGGGAGTGCGGGCAATGGCGCGGACGCCATGCTATTCTGTGCGGCGTTTGAATCAAGAAGGAAATTTATTATGTCTGACATGCTGAGCAACGAGCAGGAACTGGCTTCCGATCTGGTCGCTTGCCAACTGGTCATCAAACAGATTCTGGACGTTATCGACGTGATTGCGCCGACCGAAGTGCGCGACAAGATGGCGGGTCAGCTCAAAAGCATCGATTTCTCCACGCATCCTGCCGGCGCCGATCCGGTGACCCGCCGAGCGATTGACAAGGCGATTGCGCTGATCGAGATGAAGTTTACCCGCAACTGAGGCGGGGCCGCCGCAAAGCGGCGGCGTCGGGCGGTGGCGGTTAATCCACCACCGTTTCGATTTTCTTGAACAGCGGGCAGTCGGCTACGCCGATGAAACCGTTGTCGCCATTCACGTACTGGGCGATCGCCACGTTGCGCGCCGTCAGGTATTTGCACTGCAACCCCAACCCGCCAACGTTTTTGTTGCTGCCGATCAGCACGCCGTAGCCCGAGATCAAAAAGCCGCCGTAAATGACCGCCAACACCAATACCCACTTAATCAATTTGCTCATCGTATTTCCTCGTTATCCCTGAGGGTTCATCTAGCCACGGCGCCTATGCGAGGGCAAGGGTAACAGTCTGAAAACCGGGCGATAGCCAGAAATCTAAACGGAAAGTTAAACTTCGTTTAACTTCGCTGTGATAACATGCGCGATAGATTACCAAGATAACAATGAGGCTGCTAAATTTGTTGCGAAAAAAAATCCTCGTGATAATGACGGCCGTCGCTGCCTGCCTGTTTTTCTACCTGCTGGCGCTGGACAGCTATTGCGACGATGGTGGAAATTTTGCGTTGGGCATCTGTTCGGTGACCCGCTTCGTGCCCTGGTAAGCAATTTTTGGCAGGGATGTTCGCACGGCCGCCGCGAGTGTTAAGATGGCGGCCTGAATTTCGCAGTAGATAGGGTTGTCCATGTACGATTTAGGTTTTGGCCAGAACGGCCTATTGTCGCTGGCCCTCGCCGCCGTGGCGTTGCTGGCCGGGCTGTGGGTCTGGTTCCTGGTGAACCGCGCCAGCGTGCGCGCCAATGAGCAGATTCGCCTGCTGCAGGAGATTGCCGAGCAACAACGCCAGCAAACGGCGCTGTTGAAGCGTATGGCGCACCGCGCCGGCGCAGACGGCGCCGCTGCTGCTGACGACGATCTCAACCCCGCGCTGGATTTCAAAGGTTTCATCCCCGAACGTTGAGCATGATGCCCCGGCCGACGGCAGCGTCGCCGGGGCGCCTCAGTAAAACACCATGCCCTGATACGGCTTTTCCCGGCATGCCGCCAGGCGGCTGGCCAAATCGCCGGCATGGATCTCCAATTGATGCCCATCGGGATCGAGAAAATAGAGTGATTCGCCTTCGCTGCGATTGTTTTTCCACTCTTCGACGCCGGCCTGGCGCAACCGCTCGCTGACCTGCTCAATGTGTTCCGGCGCGACGCTGAAGGCGTAATGGGTGTAATCGCGCTCGCGTTGTTGCATGCGCGTTTCATCCAGCGACAGGCATAGCCACAACGGCCCTAACGACAGATAGGCGCCGCCTTGCCAGCGGGCGTGCGGGATAAATCCCAACAGATGCCGATAAAAATCGAAGCTGCGATCGAGATTGCTGACGGCGAGCGTCAGATGGTTAAGGCCGGTCAACATGCATGCGTTCTCCGGGCGCTGAACAGGGAGAAAAGTTTACGCAGGCGCTAAGGAAAGATAAAGGGCACAAAGCATTAGTAGAGATAATGTGAAAACCGGCGGCGCTGTCATAAAACTGTCGTACAGGCATCGTAATGTAGCGCGAACCTTACGAAAGATGGATGAAGCCGATGATTAAATGGTACGAAGAAAGCGATGCCGAAGTGAACCGCAGCATTGCGCTGCTGACCGGAGAGAACCCGGACAAGTGGTATCCCTACGGTGGTGTGAAAGGTAAAGATTACTGCAAGAATCCCTCCGATGCCTGGCCGATCATTTGCGCCAACAAAATCAGTCTGAACCCCGATAACCAAAGCGACAGCCCGCAGTGGCAGGCGCGCATGAGCACTCAGGGCGGTGAATGGCAGGCGGACAGCGCCAGTCCGCTGCGCGCGGCGATGATCTGCTTCCTGATGAGCCGACAGGCTAACTGAGTCGAACAATACCGGTGATTGGTAAGAGTTTCTCCTTTTTCTAATAACAGAGCTGTCGTTGGCGGAGGCTGTTTATGAAGCGCATTATCAAAGGTGATAAAAACTTGTCTCATCTGGTGATTGCCCATGCGGCGATCGATCGTCATGCCGAAAGCTTCGGCCAGCGCCGTCAGGGCTGGCCCTCGACCTACCTGATAAAATATCAAAACGATCGCGTGGCGGTGGAAGTGGTCACGCGTAGCCAATCTTATGTCGCCACGCTGATGATCGGCGCGCGCAATCTGACCAAACTGTGCGGTATGCCTGGCTAAACGCTGCCGTTATCCGCTTTCTCGCGGTAAAAAAATCGCGCTCCGGCCTGCCGTCTCGGGGCGCTTCTCCTTGATGCTCACGGGGTTAAGTGTTAAAAAGCCGCCCGCAGATACATTTATTGATTGGTGAAATCTTGGCCGATAGCGGCAAGGGTATACGCCATATGAGGATAAGATGGGCGGTCAGCATCAGGATACTCCGCTAAAACGCGGTTTAAAAAACAGACACATACAGCTTATTGCCCTCGGGGGCGCCATCGGTACCGGTTTATTTCTCGGCATTGCGCAAACCATTAAAATGGCCGGCCCCGCCGTGCTGCTGGGCTACGCCATCGGCGGTTTTATCGCGTTTTTAATCATGCGCCAGCTGGGTGAAATGGTGGTGGAGGAGCCGGTCGCCGGCTCTTTCAGTCACTTTGCCTATAAATACTGGGGCGATTTCGCCGGCTTCCTTTCCGGCTGGAACTACTGGGCAATGTTCATTCTGGTCGGCATGGCGGAATTGACCGCCGTCGGCATCTACATTCAGTACTGGTGGCCGGAGATCCCCACCTGGGCCTCCGCCGCGCTGTTTTTCGTGCTGATCAACCTGATTAACCTGGTGAACGTGCGCCTGTACGGCGAAACCGAGTTCTGGTTCGCCATCATCAAGGTAGTGGCGATTGTCGGCATGATCGTCTTCGGCGCCTGGCTGTTGGCCAGCGGTAACGGCGGGCCGCAGGCCAGCATCACCAACCTCTGGCAGCAGGGCGGCTTTATGCCGCACGGCTTCTCCGGGCTGGTAATGGCGATGGCGGTGATCATGTTCTCGTTCGGCGGGCTGGAGATGGTCGGCATCACCGCGGCGGAAGCCGCCGATCCGCGCCGCAGCATTCCCAAAGCCACCAATCAGGTGGTGTACCGCATCCTGATCTTCTATATCGGCTCGCTGACCGTGCTGCTTTCGCTCTATCCGTGGGGGCAAGTGGTGGAGGGCGGCAGCCCGTTCGTGCTGATCTTCCATGCGCTGAACAGCAATCTGGTGGCAACGGTGCTCAACGTAGTGGTCTTGACCGCCGCGCTGTCGGTTTACAACAGCGGCGTTTATGCCAACAGCCGCATGCTGTTCGGGCTGGCCAGCCAGGGCAATGCGCCGCAGGTGCTGACGCGCGTGAATAAACGCGGCGTGCCGGTGCTGTCCATCGCGCTGTCGGCGTTGATTACTTCGATCGGCGTGCTGATCAACTACCTGATGCCCGGCAAGGCGTTTGAACTGCTGATGGCGCTGGTGGTGTCAACATTGGTGATCAACTGGGTGATGATCTGCCTGGCGCACCTGAAGTTCCGTGCCGCCAAGAACCGCCAGGGCGTCATCCCCAGCTTTAAGGCGCTGTGGTATCCTTTCGGCAACTACCTGTGTCTGGCGTTCCTCGGCCTGATTCTGGTGATCATGTATTTCAGCGAAGGGATCCGCATTTCGGTGTTGCTGATGCCGGTATGGGTTGCGGTGCTGTGGTGCGGGTTCATGCTGACGCGCCGCAAAGGCGCCAAGCGTTAATCTGCGTGCTGCGGAGGCGTATTGCCCGCCTCCGCTTCTTTTCTCGTTAGCCGCGCGGCATAAAGGCGCGGCTCTCACCGTGACCCCGCCCCAACAGTTTCCGGCACAGCAGCAGCAGGGTGCTGATAACGTCGATGGCGACTACGCTGAGCATCAGCAGAGTCAGCATGAAGAACCCAAGCAGCGAACCGCCCAGCAGTACCAACGGTGCAGGCACGCGCAGCCGGCGCAGCTTCATGGCGAAATACATTTTCCAGTATTGCTTCTGCGCCAGCAGCGCGCTGCGAATACGACGCCCCAGGCCGATGCCTGATTTGCGGGATGTAGAACGACTCATAACTTCTCCTTTTCTGTATGCCCTACAAGTCAATCACAAAGATCTTAAGAGAGTCTTAACGGGCTCTTGGCGGCCCTGGCTTTCCACTGGAGTGAGACAACAGCATACGGCAAAAGGTCCCGAGATACAGCGCACGGCTGACAAAGTGCGAGCTTCATCGGGTTTGTTACACTGAAAGTCATGCCCGTGCAGGGCGCTGTGGTCGGGAGAAAAGGCAGGATGAAAAGAATCAACCGTTATTACGACGCGGCCAAGGCGCATCATACGCCGGAGGGATTTCGCAACCTGGAACCTTCGCGGCGTCAGGAGGGCGATCTTCGGCGTTGGCAAGATGAACGCAAGCGACAGGGGCTGCCCAGGCCGCCGCAGCAGGGTTATGCGCAATTTACCCAGCGCTGGTGGCAACCTGCCGATCTCAGTGGCAGCGACGACAGCGTCTGGTGGTTGGGGCATGCCTCGATGCTATTGCGATTGAGTGGCCGCTATATCCTGATCGATCCGGTATTGTCCGAACGTGCATCGCCGCTGAGCTTTTACGGCCCAAAGCGCAGAACGCCGCCGCCGTTGACGGTGGGGCAACTGCCGGCGGTGGATGTGGTGCTGATCTCCCATAACCATTATGACCACCTCGACAGGCGCACGGTGCGGCAATTGGCGCGGCGTTTCCCACAGGCCGAGTTCATCGTGCCGTTGGGGTTGAAGCGCTGGTTTCGCCGCTACCGGCTGAAGGTGCATGAACTGGACTGGTGGCAGAGCCTGTCACTGGGCGAGCTGACGGTCTACGCCACGCCGGCGCGGCACTGGAGCATGCGCACGCTGTGGGATCGCAATCGCTCGCTGTGGTGCGGGTGGGTGATCCACCATCCGGCGCTACGGTTTTATTTTTCCGGCGACAGCGGTTATTCGGAACGGCTGGCGGAGATCGGTCAACGGCTGGGGCCGTTCGACGTGGCTGCGTTGCCGATCGGCGCCTATGCGCCGCGCTGGTTTATGCAGGAGCAGCATATGGATCCGCAGCAGTCGGTGGCGCTGTATCGCGAACTGAATCAGCCGCGAGCCATTCCTATCCATTGGGGAGTATTCGAACTGGCGGATGAATCGCTGGACGAACCGCCGCAGCAGCTGAACCTGGCCCTGAGCGAGGCGGGGGTGGAGCAGCATCAATTCCTCCCGCTGAAGATTGGCGAGCGCATCGCGTTGCAGGGCTCATCGCTTGCGTTACCTAATCACCCGGCGGCGCAGCGGGATGAATAAAGTCAATGGTTTGAAAGCGCAGCTGTAATTAGCAGAATTGATAAGTGCGGGTGGTGATTCAAATAACCCCCGTATTTTCAGGATTTAATTCAACGTTGAACTTTCGTTATTGATAAGATTATTCCGGCTATTGAGGTTAATGACATTCGGATTATTTATGATGAAACCACAGGCAGCGGAAGATGTGCCGGCGCTTTGCATGCTTATGCATCCGTTGTGCAGGGTGGAGACGTTGCCGCCGACCCGTGCGCCGTTCTCGCCCGCGCCGTTTGGCGGCAGGGCGGAAAGCCGATGAGGAATGGGCTTTCCGGCGGTAAATGGTCGGAGGAGCGATGAATAAATTGGCCCCCGTTCATCGATATTCAGATGTTGCATATCAAATTCCATAAAGATTCAAATTTTTTAACGCTATAAGCGGCAAAAAAGCGGAAATGATGAGACGCAAAGGCGTCAATACGATGAAAGTTTTGTTAAAACTCCAGCAGAATGCGGGGTCTGGCGCAGTGATTTTGGCAAGCAGAAAATAGCCGATGCTTCAACATCTTTTGGCCTATTTAAGCAAATGTTGCGCTCGACCGTTTCAAATATGTGCGACATGTCGTTCAGTGATTAAAAATGGCTTGCCATCGCATACAGAGTATGTGATAACGCATCTGGGTAAAACGAGGTACAGTTCTGTATATGTGTGGCATTTTCAGTAAAGAAGTTCTGAGTAAAGACGTTAGCGTTGAATACCGCTTCTCTGCCGATCCTTATCTTAGTGCCTCAAGCAGTAACGACTCTAGTTTGTCTATGTAACGCCCTCGGGCGGTTTAAACAATCCAAAGGAAATACTCAAGATGGCAAAGATCAAAGGTCAAGTTAAGTGGTTCAACGAGTCTAAAGGTTTCGGTTTCATCACCCCGGCTGACGGCAGCAAAGACGTGTTCGTACACTTCTCTGCAATCCAGGGTAACGGCTTCAAAACCCTGGCTGAAGGCCAGAACGTTGAGTTCGAAATCCAAGATGGCCAGAAAGGCCCATCTGCAGTAAACGTTACTGCTATCTAATCAGCGTCAGCTGTACAAAAAGCCCGCCTTCGCGCGGGCTTTTTCGTTTCCGTCATCCGGCGGCGATGATGATGCCGGCGTACTGGTTGCGGCCTTTGATCCCCGGATGCGTCGGATCCTGCGCGCGCCGGTGGCTGTTGCGGCGATAGCTGGTGTATTTGAAGCGCTGCGGCCGCTGTGGGTCGACGTCCGGCGTGCAGATGGTGCAACTGCCGGCGCGGTCAACGGCGGCGAAGCCGAGCGCCGCCAGCTTGTATTCGGCAATTGCGGCCAAATCGAGATGCCGGTAATGCGGGCTGATCAACGTGGCGGGCAGCGGCAGGCGCTGTTTAAAACTCTCCACCAGCGCTTCATCGACTTCGTAGCAGCACGGGCCGGCGGCAGGGCCGATGGAGACGACCCAATCGGCGGTGTCGCCGTCCTGGCGAATGCGTGCTGCCATCTGTTCCAGAATGCCGTCCAGCAGCCCGCGCCAGCCGGCGTGCACCGCAGCGATGGCGCCGCCGTCACGGCGGCTGAACAGCACCGGCAAACAGTCCGCCGTCAGTACGCTGAGCAGAATGCCGGGCTGGCGAGTATAGAAACCATCGGCCTCGCCGCATGCCTGCGCCGGCTGCAGCACATCGACGATGCGGGTGCCGTGCACCTGTTTTTTTTCCGGCAGCGTGGCGCTGTAGGGCAGCAGATGCCCGGGCAGCAGCGCGAGTTTGCTGCCGAAGCCGTGCTGAATGTGGGGCACCGCATCGAGCAGCGCGGAACGATCGCTCATAAGTTATGTTCACCTGCATGAGAAAACAGACTCTCAGTGTAGCCAGCTTTTTCCCCGCTTGACCAGATGTTGTTGGCGGCGAAAGCGAGCGGGGATGCGCCTTGCATCAAGCCGACGCCTTCTTTAGACTAGCCGCGCCCTGTCTTTCTGGAAGCCCATTCATGTCTTATCACTGCCCCCTGTGTCATCAACCGCTGCATTTTTCATCACAACACTGGCGTTGTGACGGCAATCATCAGTTCGATCAAGCCAAAGAAGGTTACGTGAATCTGCTGCCGGTGCAGCACAAACGATCGAAGCAGCCGGGAGACAGCGCGGAAATGATGCAGGCACGGCGCGCGTTTCTCGACGGTGGATATTATCAGCCGTTGCAAGCGCAGGTAGCCGAGTGGCTGGATTCGGTGCTGGCGGCCGATGCAGGCGCGTTATTGGACATAGGCTGTGGGGAAGGGTATTACACCGCCGCCGTGGCCGCACGGCTGGCACAGAAGCGCAATATGGCGGTCTATGGGCTGGACGTCGCCAAGGTGGCGATCCGTTATGGCGCCAAACGTTATCCGGCGGTCTCGTTCTGCGTCGCCTCCAGTCACCGTTTGCCGTTCGCCGACGGGGCGCTGGACGCGGTCTTGCGCATTTATGCGCCTTGCAAGGCGGAGGAGCTGGCGCGGGTAGTGAAGCCGGGCGGCGTGGTGCTGACGGTGTCGCCGGGCCCGCGTCATCTGTACCAGCTGAAAGAGCAGGTGTACCAGCAGGTGCAGCTGCATGCCGAACAGGATGAACAGTTCGACGGATTCGACTGCGAGCGCAAAGAGGCGCTGGCCTATACGATGACCCTACCGGGCGCGCAGGCCGCCAATCTGCTGCAGATGACGCCGTTCGCCTGGCGCGCTACGCCGGAGGTGCAACAGCGGTTGGCCGAGGGCGGCGAGTTTGTGTGCGAGACGGATTTCGTGTTGGCGTTGTACCGACGTCGCGCTTAAGGGGCCTTGAACTCAGAAACAAAAAAACCTGCCGCGGCAGGTTTTTTTTGCAGTTCGGTCGCCTCAGGCCAGGTAGCCGAGGTGCTCCAGCAGGATGTTGACGCCGATGCCGATCAACACCACGCCGCCGAGGATTTCGGCGCGTTTGCCCAGCAGCGGGCCGATAAAGCGGCCGATCATCATGCCCAACGTTGCCATGATCATGGTGGCGCAGCCGATGGCCATTGCGGTGTGCACGATGTTCACCTGCAGGAAGGCCAGACCGACGCCGATCGCCATGGCGTCCAGGCTGGTCGCGATAGCGGTGGCCACCAATATCCAGAAGCCGTGGCGTTTGACCTTCTCTTCTTCGTCGGGCCTGTTGCGCACCCCTTCGACAATCATGCGCATGCCGAGAATGAACAGCAGCGAGAAGGCGACCCAGTGATCCCATTCCATGATGTATTGGCTGGCGAACAGGCCGATGGCCCAACCGATGAGCGGGGTGATTGCTTCGACCACGCCGAAGATTAGGCCGGTGCGGATCGCTTCGCGGAAACGGGGCTGATGCAGACTGGCGCCTTTGCCGATAGAAGCGGCGAACGCATCCATGGACATGCCGAAAGCGAGAATAAGCGTTGCTGAAAGGTTCATGTGAAATAGCCTCGGCCGGGTGGCTCCATATACACGTAACCCACCCCCAACCAAACGACGGAGTTACGTGTCTATGGTCTCGCCAACCTTACTTGGCTGCCCGCACCACGTTTCATACGGCGAAACGAGTATGTTGATACGGGCGTTTCTGGCGTTTTATTCTCCAGAAACCGGCTACTCCCCAATGACGGCGCAACCATACCATATTATTTCCGGTACCGACAACTTTATTCTGGCGCGATTTTTGTTATTAATTGAGACTCGTTTTCATTAATCTGAGTTCATGTGGGAATATAATGTAGACGCGGGTAACAATGTTGCAGAAATAATAGTCAGAAATGAAATGGCGCTGCCGATTAATTATCCACAGACAGCGCAAGGTTTGAGCGAGGATAAAATTAATTTTCCTTTATTTATTGATTATCAACGAAAAAGTTGTATATCTTCTCCAGGTCATCCAGGTGCGTCACCTGAACCAACAGCCGGCGCTGCTCCAGGTCGATGGCCAGAATGCCGTCCTCCGATAAATTCATGGCTTTAATGCGGTTATATTCGACAAAAACATTGGCGAAGAAAAAACCGTGCGCTTTAAACACCATTTTGGGCGAGCGGATATAAGCAATATAGATGGCGAGCAGCGCCAAAGAAATAAGCAGATAAGTGGTTAATAGCGCGCCGTTGGCGGTGACGTTACGGTAAATCAGAATGGCGATCAGGCCGACGAAAATCAGGCTGTCGAGGCGGTTGCGGCGTTTGAGCGGCACTTTGAGCCGCGTTTTGCCTTTCAGCAGATCCATGCCGAATTCGTCGTACAGCGAATACAGCAACAGCAGGGCGATAAACAGCATCAGTACGGCGTCGGTCAGTGACATCTCTTGCTCCACACATAAAAAAGCCGGGGGTTGCCCCCCGGCCGTTTCGAACGATTACAGGCCCAGCAGGCCAATCCAATAGCCAAAGATACCGATGACGAAGAAGCCGATGATGATCCACAGCGCATTGACTTTTTTACGCAGCAGCCACATACAGGCGAAGGTCAACAGCAGCGGCACCAGGCCCGGCATCAGCTGGTCGAGGATGGTCTGCACCGTGGTGACGTTGGTATGTCCGGTCTGGTCGGTGATCTTGGACACCACCAGCGGGATATTCACGTGCGTCCACTTGTTGACCAACGCGCCCATGACAAACAGGCCGAGAATGGACGCCCCTTCCGTCAGTTTCTGCAGGAAGCCGCCGCCCATGTCGTTGACGATGTCCACCCCTTTACGGTAACCGTAGGCCACGCCGTAATAGCGGGTCAGCAGGCGCACCAGGTTGAACAGCACGAAGAACAGGATCGGTCCGAGCAGGCTGCCGCTCATGGCGATGCCCGCCCCAAGCGCGGCGAATACCGGCCGCACGGTGCCCCAGAAGATCGGGTCACCGACGCCCGCCAGCGGCCCCATCAAACCAACCTTGATGCCGTTGATTGCGGCGTCGTCGATCGGTGCGCCGTTGGCGCGTTGCTCTTCCATCGCCATGGTCACGCCGAGTACCGGTGCCGCCACATAAGGGTGGGTGTTGAAGAACTCAAGGTGGCGCTTGATCGCCTGTTTGCGATCGTCATTGTTTTCCGGATACAGGCGACGGATCACCGGCACCATCGAGAAGCAAAAACCCAGCGCCTGCATGCGTTCGAAGTTCCATGAACCCTGGAACAGGTTCGAACGCAGGAATACGCCGCGAATATCGGCCGGCGTGAGTTTCTTTTGAGCAGTTGTATCAACCATTTCTCTCACCTATTCCTAGTCGAGTTCGTTATCGAGATCGTTCGCGTTAGCCGGGCCGGCCTGGACAACCTGAGACTTGTTGTATTTCGGGCTGAGCTGGATATACAGCACGGCCATCACCACGCCGATGACGCCGAGCGCCACCAGGTTGAAGTTGGTGAAGGCGGCGGTAACGAAACCGAGATAGAAGAACGGCATCAGGTAGCCGGCGCGCATCATGTTAATCACCATCGCGTAACCGACCACCACGATCATGCCGCCGGCGATGTTCAGGCCGCTGGTGACCACTTCCGGGATCGAGTTGAGCAGGGCGTGCACCCCGGCGGTGCCTACCGAGATGGCGACGATGACCGCCGGGATGGCGATACGCATTGCCTGCAGCAGCAGGGCGCCGACATGGATCCAGCTGATGGCGCGCAGGCTGCCGCGCTCCGCCGCGCTGTCCGCCGCGTGCTGGAAGGCCACGGTGAGGGTTCGCACGATGATGGTTAACACCTGGCCGGCCGCCGCCAGCGGAATGGCCAGGGCGATACCGGCGCCGACGCTTTGCCCGCCGGCGATGACCAGGATGGTCGAGATGATGGACGCCAGGGCGGCATCCGGCGCGACCGCCGCGCCGATGTTCATCCAGCCGAGGGCGATCATTTCCAGCGTACCGCCGATGATGATGCCGGTTTTCATATCGCCGAGAATGAAGCCGATCAGGGTACAGGCGACCAGCGGACGGTGGAACTGGAACTCGTCGAGGACGGAACCCATCCCGGCGATACAGGCAACGATAAATATCAGCACAATCTGAAGAGTGGTGATCTCCATTGCACTTCTCCTATGACCAAAAAAGCTCTGAGTAAAATAATCAGCGGCTGGCGCCACTAATTGAGTTTGTTAATCAGGTCCATCATTTTTAGCCGGCTGTCGGACGAGACCTTACGCACCTCCAGCTCGATACCGCGATCGTTCAGTTTCTTAAACGCTTCGATATCTTTTTCATCGACGGAAACGGCGTTGTTCACCTGGGTTTTCCCCTGGCGGAACGCCATGCCGCCGATATTGACGGATTGAATATCCACGCCGCCTTCCACCAGACGCCAGACGTCGGTCGGATTGGTAAACAGCAGCATCACGCGGTCATTGGCGTATTTCGGGTTGTTCCACACGCGGATGGCCTTCGCCACGTCCACCACGTGGGCGGTGACGCCCGGCGGGGCAACCTGGGTCAGCAGAGTTTTTCGCACATGATCGGCGGCGACTTCATCGCTGACGACGATAATGCGGCTGACGTTGGTCTCTTTGGTCCAGCGGGTGGCGACCTGGCCGTGAATCAAGCGGTCATCGATGCGCGCCAGGCCGATTTTCATGTGGTCGTTCGGCCCCAGCGGCGCCTGAGGGGCAGCGGCTTTGGCGACGGGCGCCACGGGTTTTGCGGGTTCTTCCTGCGGTTTTTTCAGCGCTTTCACGCCTTCGCGGCCGGTTTCCAACGCCAGCGCCACCAGTTCATCGAAAGCGGGGTTGTCGTCCCGCGCCATGAAGGTTTCCACCAGCATCGGGATGTTGACCCCGGTGACGACCTCATAGTTTTCTTTGTCGACCGCAATGCGGCTGGCGGCGTTGAACGGGCTGCCGCCCCAGGTATCCACCAGGAACAGCACGCCGCCGCTGGTATCCAATCCACTGATTTTTTCGTTGTATTTGACGATTAACGTTTCGGCATTCTCACCGGGAACGAAGTCTATAAAGGCGACGTTGTCCTGCTCGCCCAATAGCATCTCCGCCGTTTTCAGCAGTTGTTCCGCTGCAGCCCCGTGTGTGCCGATGATAATAGCTATTGCCACTCGCTACCTCCTCGTTGAACTCCAGACGCGGTTTGTGTCGTTTCTCCGCGCCGTCTTGGCAGTCACTTCCGCGGTTCAGATACATTATGGTAGAAAAAAAGAAACGCACGCCTAACATTTCTCACGCAGTATCAAATGCCTGTGCGTGATACTTCACGAACGCGAGATTTATTTTAGTGAGTGAAAAAATATTTTTTGTGACGCTGCTCCGCTATTGAATGCTCGGAGAAATCTTAGCTGTCGCAGACGATATGGCGTGGCGTCACCCTAAACCGCCGTTGAAAAAGCCGCTTTGTCCCCCAGAAAAATCCTGATACAGTAATTTCCTCTTTCATCACTAAGGAGTGAAGGGCCTCAGCCCTCCCTATGGACTGTCACCGAAGTAACTGTTTTTCCAGGTTTCACCCGCCACCTGCTGGCGTTGCATATGCTGTTCGGCCCTTCGGCCATCTCCCGGTAATCCCATCCCGTCACTTTGCTATTGTCGACTGCGCCCATGCAGCGGCGGCATCGTCACGTCTGAGCGGCGTGCGCTCATTCCCACTTTTCTCTGGAGTCTGATATGGAATTTTTAATGGACCCCTCTATTTGGGCGGGGTTGCTTACGCTGGTGGTGCTGGAAATCGTGCTGGGCATCGACAACCTGGTATTCATCGCCATTTTGGCCGACAAACTGCCGCCTAAGCAGCGCGATAAGGCGCGCATCATCGGCCTGTCGCTGGCATTGCTGATGCGTTTGGGTCTGCTGTCGGTGATCTCCTGGATGGTAACCCTGACCACGCCGCTGTTCAGCGTCGGCGATTTCAGCTTCTCCGGCCGCGATCTTATCCTGCTGTTCGGCGGGGTATTCCTGCTGTTCAAGGCCACCATGGAGCTGCATGAACGGCTGGAAGGGCAGACGCACCAGGATGGCGCCAACCGCGGTTACGCCAAGTTCTGGGCGGTGGTGGTGCAAATCGTGATCCTTGACGCGGTGTTCTCGCTTGATGCGGTGATCACCGCCGTGGGCATGGTGAACGATCTGCCGGTGATGATGGCGGCGGTGGTGATCGCGATGGCGGTGATGCTGCTGGCATCCAAGCCGTTGACCAACTTCGTCAACGCGCACCCGACCATTGTGGTGCTGTGCCTGAGCTTCCTGTTGATGATCGGTCTGAGCCTGATCGCCGAAGGCTTCGGCTTGCACATTCCTAAAGGCTATCTGTACGCCGCGATCGGCTTCTCGATCCTGATTGAATTGTTCAATCAGATCGCGCGTCGCAACTTTATCAAGCATCAGGCGCGTCGCCCGATGCGCGAGCGCACCGCGGAAGCGATCATGCGCCTGATGGGGCAGCAGCGCGCGCAGCAGGCGGACGATGCGGTGGCGTTGCCGAGGGATGAAACCTTTGCGGCGGAAGAGCGTTATATGATCAGCGGTGTGCTGACGCTGGCCTCGCGCTCATTGCGCAGCGTGATGACGCCGCGCACTGACATCTCCTGGGTCGACTGCGAGCGCTCCCGTGAGGAGGTGCGCGCACAGTTGCTGGATACGCCGCACAGCCTGTTCCCGGTGTGTCGCGACTCTGTGGATGAGATCGTCGGCGTGGTACGCGCCAAGGATCTGCTGGTGGCGCTGGAGCAAGGGGAAGATATCGCCGAGTTTGCCGCCCGCACGCCGCCGATCGTGGTGCCGGAAACCATGGATGTCATCAAGCTGCTGGCGGTGCTGCGCCGCGCCAAAGGGCGCCTGGTGGTGGTCACCAACGAGTTCGGCGTGGTGCAGGGGCTGGTGACGCCGCTGGATGTGCTGGAAGCGATTGCCGGCGAGTTCCCGGACGAAGATGAAACGCCGGACATCGTGGCGGAAGGCGACGGCTGGCTGGTCAAAGGCGGGACCGACCTGCACTCGCTGGAACAGGCGCTGGCCTGCGATGACCTGGTCAGCCCAACCGCAGACTACGCCACTCTGGCGGGGCTGCTGTTAGCCCACTACGGCCAGATGCCGGTGGTGGGGGACACCATTGAACTGAACCACCTGCGTTTCGATATCGTCGAGGTCTCCGACTATCGCATTGAGTTGGTGCGTGTCACCCGCGTCGTCTTCGACGAACCGGCGCATTCGTAACCCACCCGCCGGAGGCTCAGGCCTCCGGCGTATTCTCTTCTGTTTTCCTGACGCGCGATTCGTACTGCTGCAACCACAGCGGGAAAACGTGGATCGGCATCGGCTTGGCGAAATAATACCCCTGCAGGGCATTGACCTCACGCGAGCGCAGATAGTCGGCCTGTTCCGCCGTTTCTACCCCTTCAGCCACCAGCTTCAGCTTCAGCCGCTGCGCCAGCGTAATGATGGTATCGGTCACCGTGGCGTTGACCGCGTCGGTACCGATGGCCGCGGTAAACCCGCGGTCGATCTTTAACACGTCCGGGCTAAGGTTCTTCAGGTAGCTCAGCGAGCTGTGGCCGGTGCCGAAATCGTCGATGGCCAGCATGATCCCCATGTCTTTCAGCGTCCGGATCTGGTCATGCTGGATCGCCGACAGCGCGGTGCGTTCGGTCAGCTCCAGCATCAGTGACGGCATCGGATGCGCCGGTAGCCAAATCCGGCGTATATCGTCGATGATGTTGAGCGTTTTAAAGTGTTCGGCGGCGACGTTGATGCTGATGTAGAACGACGGTCGCGGCGGGAACAGCTGCAGATTTTCCGTCACGGTGTTCATCAGATAACGGGTCAGCGGAATGATCAGCTCATGCTGCTCGGCCAGCGGAATAAACACGTCGGGGGAGATCCACCCTTGCCGCTTCTTTTTCCAGCGCAGCAGCATCTCGACGCCGGCGCAGCGCCCGGTGTCGCTATGGATGATGGGCTGGCAATAGACGCGGAACTCGCGATGGGTGATGGCATGGCCGATGTGATAAGACAGGCTCATGCGGTTAGCGGTGAGCAGATAGACCACATAGGCGGCCAACAGGCTGATCAGCAGCGCCAGCGGGATATGGCGCGGCAGTGCGGAAAGCGCCAGCATGCCGATCTGCGGGCCGAACAGCGAAATCGAGAACGGGTATAGCGCAGAGCCGGCGGTGTAGCGCAGATCGTTGGTCAGGGTGTCACGGCTCAGGATTTCGCGTCGGCCGTATTCCAGGCTGCTGTCAGCCACGTTCAGCACCACGCGCTGAACGTAAGGCTCCTGCGGCTCGAGTAAAAAGTTGGACAGCAGCTCGATATTAAACACGTGCAGCACGCCGCTGGTTTTATCGTGGGGGGATGGCGTCCACATCACCAGCGTGGGCAGGCCTTTGCTCACCGCCAGCGAGGGGCGCAGCGCCAGCCTGGCGTTGCTGTTGACGAAGGTCGGCATTACCGCGGCCAGCTGATAATGACGGGAACCAAACAGGCTGGAGCAGTAAATAATGCCGTTTTTTACCAGCAACATGGCGCGTAGCGCCTGATTCTGCGCGGCGCGAAAGCGCAGGGTCGACGAAACGTTCTCGCAGGGCTGGTCCAGCATGTCCATGCTGCGCTCCGCCTGCAGCTGAGCCGGCGTCAACAACTGGTTGAGCTTGCCGACGGTGCGGGTGGCCAATGTCTGTTGGCTCAGCTCGATACTTTTGACCTCTTGATAGTAACGGGTATACAGCGATACCAACAGAATAGCCGCGCCCACCGCTCCGGCCAGCAGCCAACGGTAATAACGATATCGGGACGCGGCGAGGTGGGTCATCAACATCCGGTAAATCCTTGTTCGGTAATCCAGCCCCGAGTCACGGTCAGGTCATAGATCCTTAAGTTGCGCTCGGCTAATTCTAGCCTGAGGTTATACAAGATTGATGGTAACTCAGTAAATTATTTCGATTTGGCAAAACAGAAGGTCAATTTGCAGGCTAACCACCGGATCGATGAGAGAAATGCAGGATTTTTTCTGGTGACATTGTCACAAAAAGCGGCCAGTGAATTGATTACCCATAAAAAACCCCGCCGGGTGGCGGGGTTGTCTGTCAGTCGCATTGCACCTTGATTGCCAGGCCGCCGCGTGACGTTTCGCGGTACTTGGCGTTCATGTCTTTGCCGGTTTCGTACATGGTCTCGATCACCTTATCCAGCGAAACGCGCGGCTCGCTGGTGCGGCGCAGGGCCATGCGGGCGGCGTTGATCGCCTTGACCGAGGCGATGGCGTTGCGCTCGATGCACGGCACCTGCACCTGGCCGGCGACCGGGTCACAGGTCAGACCCAGGTTGTGTTCCATGCCGATCTCCGCCGCCACACAGACCTGCTCAGGGCTGCCGCCCAGCAGTTCGGCCAGACCGGCCGCCGCCATGGAGCAGGCAACGCCGACTTCACCCTGGCAACCGACTTCGGCGCCGGAGATGGAGGCGTTCATCTTGTACAACGCGCCGATCGCACCCGCCGCCATAAAGTAGCGGATGTAGATATCCGGGCTGACGGACTCGATGAAGTGATCGTAGTAAGCCAGCACCGCAGGCACGATGCCGCAGGCGCCGTTGGTCGGCGCAGTGACCACGCGGCCGCCGGCGGCGTTTTCTTCGTTAACCGCCAGCGCGAACATGTTGACCCAGTCGATCACGTTCATCGGATCGCTGGACAGTTTGTCCGACGCCACCAGCATGCGTCGCAGCGCGGAGGCCCGGCGCGGTACGCGCAGCGGCCCCGGCAGTACGCCTTCGGTGTTCAGACCGCGGTCGATACAGGCGCGCATGGTTTGCCAGACGTTGCCGAAGTAGGTCTCGATCTCTTGCTTACTGTGCAACGCCAGTTCGTTCTGCATCACCATGCCGGACAGCGACAGGCCGGTCTCGCGGCAGTGGTCGAGCATTTCGCGCGCGGAGTTGAACGGATATGGCATTTGCAGTTCTTGCTCGGCGGCCTTGCCGAAATTCTCCTCGTCGACGATGAAACCGCCGCCGATAGAGTAATAGGTCTTGCTGTACACTTCTTTATCGCCGGCGAAGGCGTGGATCTGCATGCCGTTTTCGTGCAGCGGCAGGTTGTCGCTGCGGAAGACCATGCCGCCGTCGCGTGGGAAATCGACTTCATGCAGGCCGTTGGCCAGCATCAGGCGTTGACGTTGTTCTACATCGCGAATAAAACCCGGAATGCTATCGATATCGACGGTGTCCGGCATGTTGCCGGCCAGGCCGAGAATGATGGCGATATCGGTATGGTGACCTTTGCCGGTCAATGAGAGTGAGCCGTAAACGTCTACGGCAACACGCGTGATAGAAGGCATCAGGCCTTTATTTACCAGATCGTCGACAAACTGTTTGCCGGCTTTCATCGGTCCAACCGTATGAGAGCTGGACGGGCCGATGCCGATCTTAAACATGTCGAAAACGCTAATCACGCTAAAACTCCTTAAAGAGACGTATTGTTATGGCTGCGGCGGTCAAAAACCGCGCAGGGAACAGCGATATTGTAAAAGGGCCGTGCGGGTTCGGCTGCCTTTTTCGCATGAAATTAAATAATCCGTGGTGTCGCTTTTTTTACTGATTACCCGGGGCGAACCCTTGTGCTGGGTATCCGCTTTCGCCCAAGCTCCATTAGCGGTAATCGCGCCAGCTTTCCGTGCTGAACGCCGCCGGCTTAATCCCTGTTTCTACAGTGGTTTATCTCGGACGGTGGTATTTTACAGGTATTTCGTAAGGTTTAAGAGAGGGTTTACAGTTTTTTTAAAACCATTCAAACGGAACGGTAGTTGAAAAAGCGATCAAATGAAGTGATAGCGATCGCTTTACCCGCCGCGGAGGTCGGCAACCGTGCCAGATTGCGAGTCAGATCACGTAATGCGGGCTAAATACTGACCTGTTGCGCCAGGCGCCGAATGATAGCGGCGGTCAGCCCCCAGATAAACTGGCTGTGATACCAGGAGAGGTAGATGCGGTGCGTATGGCCGGCGCGATGAATATCCAGCGGATAGTAACGTGACAGGGTCAGCGCTTCCCGCAGGGGCATCTCGAACACGTCCGCCACTTCGCCTTCATTGGCGTGGAACTGCACGTCCGGCGGGATGAGGCCGACGATAGGGGTAACCTGAAATCCGGTGCTGCTGTCGAGCGGCGCCATTTGGCCGAGGACAGTCACCGCTTGCGGCGGTATCGCCACTTCTTCCTGCGCTTCTCGCAGCGCCGTGACGATCGCCGATCCGTCTTCGGCGTCGGTTTTGCCGCCGGGGAAGGCCACTTGACCGGCATGTTTGCGCAGCGAGTCGGCACGGCGGGTCAACAGCAGCGTCGGCTCGGCGCGGCAGACGATCGGGATCAGCACCGCCGCCGGGCGCACATGGTGCGAAATCTGCGTCGCCTGTGGCAGCTGCAGTTGAAAACGGCTGATAAAGGCGTGCAGTGAGGCCGGTGCGTTCGATGGGATCACGACAGGGCATACTCCCCTAGCTGCGGCAAAATGCGGCCGACCTTGTCGAAGGTCTCCTGGTATTCCGCCTGCTCCTGGCTGTCCGCCACGATGCCGCCGCCGGCGGAGCAGTGGATGCGACCGTTTTCGGTGACGAGCGTGCGAATGGTGATATTGGTGTCCATGGTGCCGCAGGCGCTCAGGTAACCGATGCTGCCGCAATAGGCATTGCGGCGCTGCGGCTCCAACTCTTCGATGATTTCCATCGCGCGCACCTTGGGCGCGCCGGTGATCGAACCGCCGGGGAAGCAGGCACGCAGCAGTTCGGCCGCCGAGGTATGGTTTGGCAGGATCGCGGTGATGGTGCTCACCAGGTGATGCACGGCGGGGAACGGCTCCACGGCGAACAGTTCCGGCACCCGTACGCTGCCAGGTTGGGCGACGCGGCCGATATCGTTGCGCAGCAGATCGACGATCATCAGATTTTCAGCGCGATCCTTGGGTGAATCGGCCAAACGGCGAGCCTGCGCGGCGTCCTGTTCCGCGTCCGCCAGCCGCGGCAGCGTGCCCTTGATCGGGCGGGTTTGGATACGCTGCTGCTCCAGCCACAGGAAGCGCTCGGGAGAGACGCTCAGTACGCTGTTGTGCGGCAAGCGCAGGAAGGCCGAGAACGGCGCGCGGTTGCAGGCGCTCAGGCGGCAGAACGCCTGCCATTCATCCCCCTGATAGTCGGCGGAGAATCGTTGTGCCAGATTAATTTGGTAACAGTCGCCGCTGCGCAGGTAGTGCTGAATACGTTGGAATTTCTCGCCGTATTGTCGCCGGCTCATATTGGCGCGCCAGTCGCTCAGCAGCGTGAAAGGGCGTTCTGTAGGTGCGGTTTGGCTATTGAGCCAGCGCCAGCGCTGCTCCACATCGCCATAGCTGAGCAGCGTCAGGGTTTGCAATTGGTGGTCGGCGATCGCTGCCCAGTCATAAATGCCCACTGCCATATCCGGCAAAGCGAGGTCGGCTTCGGCCAACTGCGGCAGGGTTTCCACCCGGCGCCCAAGATCGTAGCCGAACAGTCCCAGAGCTCCGCCCTGAAACGGCAGGTCCGGATTAAACGCCGGCTGCCAGCCTTGCGCCGCCAGTTGCTGCTGCAGCAAGGAGAACGGATCTTCCTGCGACTGAATGGTGACGCCGTCACTTTCGATTTGCGTGTCGGCACCCCGGGTGGTGAGTGTCACGCGCGGTTGTGCGACCAGGATATCGAAGCGGTTGTGCGAATGGTCGGCAAAGCCCGAATGCAGCAGCATCGCCCAAGGCTGCGATGAAAGCGGGGCGAAAAGCGTCATCAGGGCACGGCGGCTGTAGGGCAAAGATTTTATGTTTGGGGCGGTTACGCTCATGAACGTCAATAAACCTGGCTGTGAGGACGGCGATATCTGGCGGCTAGTGTGCCATAGACAGCCACATCATGCATGTTTTGCCATGCACGACATGAAGCACAGTTCACATAAACAGCAGCTCAACAAACCTTAAATAAGGCATTTTTTGCGCCATTGATTATACTTCGATATGTTAAAAATTTAACGTCAAATGCACTGGAAGCCTATTCATCGAGGGCGCAATACCCGAGAAATATAAAATAGATTCGTTAATTTCATAAATTTATTATTTCTGCTTGTTATTAGAAGCGGGGGAGATGTTGCTATGCCCGATTTTAGCAACGTCGCCGCCTTTTGGAATTAATGGCTTAATTACTCAGCGCTTTTCTGGCGTGGGTTTGAGAAAGAAAGGCCAGTTCGGTTCCATTAGCCAGCGCGGGAATTTGCAGTGTTTCACGCTTATCCCAAGCCTACGCAGGCCGAATGAGTCTTTTAGAAAAATAAAATTATTATTTTGTTACATTATCATTGAAGAGCTGACTATGTCGTTAATGCTGAGCGTGATCGTCCCGATGCACAATGCGGGGGAATTATTGGAGCCTTTCCTGGCCTCGCTGCTGGCCCAGCGCGAGCAACGGTTGGAGGTGATCATCGTCAACGATGGTTCCACTGACGGTTCAGGAGAGATCGCGCACCGTTACGCGGCGGTACATCCGCATATTCGTGTGATCGATCAGGCCAATGCCGGCGTTTCTAACGCGCGTAATGCCGGGCTTGCCGTTGCCCAAGGCAAATATGTGGCGTTTCCCGATGCCGACGACTTGCTGGCGCCGGAGATGTATTCCACGCTGCTGGAACAGGCGGAAAAACACCAATTAGACGTGATGCAATGTAATGGCGAGCGCTATTTCACCAGCCAAGATGAATTGCAGCCGATTTTTCCCGAGGCGCGTTTGCGTACCACCGATGTGATCAGTGGCGTGCAGTGGTTTGAACGTGCGCTGAAATCGCGAAAGTTTATTCACGTTGTATGGCTGGCAATATATCGCCTCGACTTTATTCGCCAGCATCGGCTTTATTTCGAGCCGGGGTTACATCACCAGGATATTCCCTGGACGACAGAAGTCATGTTTAATGCCAAACGGGTCAAATATTTAAGTACGCCGCTGTACCGTCAACGGGTGCACGACAAGTCGATCAGTAATCGTCGTCGCATCGGTAAGGCGAACGTGGAGTATCAACGCCACTATATGAAAATCGTCGACATGCTGGAGCGGCTCAACCAGCGCTATGCGGGCACTATCGTCATTCGTCCGGCTTTCCATTGGCAAATCACCCGCGAAGCGCTGGGCATTTGCCACAGCATTCGTCGCGAGCCGGAACCGGCCGCTCAGAGTCAGATCACCGAAGAGTTCTATCAGCGCGGTATCGACAGAGCGATGTTCGCCAATGCGCGCGGCCTGAAGCAGGGGGGGCATGTCATGCTGTGGCGGCATCGCCTGAAGCAGTGGCGCAACGATAACGGCTGTTCGCAACCGGCCTGACGCACCAGACGTTGGGATCCGCCGCGTTAGCGCGTATACTCCTTCTCCCTTTTGCCGGAGAGAACGACACATGCATGCAGGTATGCCATTACTGAATCACGCGGAGCAGCAGGAAGCGGCGGATCGCATCCATCAACTGATGGAGCAGGGCATGAGCAGCGGTGAGGCCATTGCTCGCGTTGCGCAGGAAATTCGCGAGAAGCATCAGGGTGCTCAGGTTGCGGTATTGTTCGATGACGAAGACGAGCAACATGAGGCCGCACCCGAGGCGTCGCGGGATGACGATGCTGAAGAAGACGAAGACTATTGACGTTATCGGGGCCGCGCAAGCGGCCCCGTGAGTATCAGCCGTTGACCGTCACGGCGGCGGCGGCTTGTTTCGCTTGCTCCACCGCCAGTTCCGTCGTGTTGGCCGTCGCCAGCGCTACGCCCAGACGACGTTGCCCGGCGATCTCCGGTTTGCCGAACAGGCGCAGCTGGTTGTGCCCGTGCAGCGCATTTTCCAGTCCGCTGAAACGCACATCGCTGCTGGTGAGCTGCGGCAGGATCACCGCCGAAGCGGAAGGGCCGAACTGGCGGATGGCGCCAATCGGCAACCCGAGAAACGCGCGAACGTGCAGGGCGAACTCGGACAGATCCTGTGAGATCAACGTAACCATGCCGGTATCGTGCGGCCGCGGAGACACTTCGCTGAAGATCACATCGTCGCCGCAGACGAACAGCTCCACGCCGAACAGGCCGAACCCGCCCAGGGCTTTCACCACCTTCTCCGCAATAGCCTGAGCACGGCTCAACGCCGTGGCTGACATGCGCTGCGGTTGCCAGGATTCGCGATAATCTCCGTCTTCCTGACGATGGCCGATCGGCTCGCAGAAATGTACGCCGTCCACGGCGCTGATGGTCAGCAACGTAATTTCAAAATCAAATCTTACCAACCCTTCGACGATCACCCGGCCGCCGCCGGCGCGTCCACCCTGTTGCGCGTAATCCCAGGCGCTTTGCAGCTGCTCAGGCGCGCGGATCAGGCTTTGTCCTTTGCCGGAAGAACTCATCACCGGTTTGACGATGCACGGGTAGCCGATGTGCTCGACCGCCTGCCGGAAAGCCGCTTCGCTGTCGGCAAAGCGATAGCTGGAGGTGGGCAGGCCAAGTTCTTCCGCCGCCAGACGGCGGATGCCTTCGCGGTTCATGGTCAGGCGCGTGGCTTCGGCGCAGGGCACCACGCGGTGGCCCTGACGTTCAAGTTCCACCAGCATGGCGGTGGCGATCGCTTCGATTTCGGGAACGATATAGTCCGGCCGCTCTTGTTCGATAACGGCTTTCAACGCGTCACCGTCCAGCATATTGATGACGTGACTGCGGTGCGCCACATGCATGGCGGGGGCGTCGGCATAGCGATCGACGGCGATCACTTCCAGACCGAGGCGCTGGCATTCAATGGCGACTTCTTTACCCAGCTCCCCGGAGCCGAGCAACATAACGCGGGTGGCGGAAGGGCGCAGGGCGGTTCCAATCGTTAACATAGTTTCGTACCTGGATCGGTGAAAGTAAGCGGATTGATGATCGGCGGGCAGTATATACGAAAACGATTGCGTTCACAGCCACCGCGCCAGGTTTGTTGCTAACTTACTGTTTTTATAACAAGCAGAAATATTTGCCCTGCTTGGGCGATTGTGCGTTAATAAGCGACGGCGAAAGAAGGCCTATATATAGCAAGGTTTTCGCGTCTCGTGCCGTCAAGGCAGGTTTATCAAGTAAAGGAAACACAAATGAGCAAGATCACTGGTCACGTTAAATGGTTCAACGAAAGCAAAGGTTTCGGCTTCATCACGCCTGCCGACGGCTCTAAAGACGTTTTCGTTCATTTTTCCGCTATCGTTAGCGATGGTTTCAAGACTCTGGCTGAAGGCCAGCAGGTTGAATTCTCCATCCAGGACAGCCAACGTGGCCCAGCTGCAGCCAACGTCGTTGCGATTTAACGACTGAGCCGCCAAGAAACCCGCCGCCGGCGGGTTTTTTTATGCCCGCAGCCCGTAACGCCGCCCATCTCTGTTATCATTTACTGCTGATTCGGCGCCAACCTGCGGGCGCGCCGCCATTCCATTCGTCATATAAGAGTTATCGCCGTGAGCACAGTTTCTTTTTCTTCCCTGCCTCTGCCAGCCGAACAGTTGGCCAACCTCAACGAACTGGGGTACGCCAAAATGACGCCGGTGCAGGCCGCCGCGTTGCCCGCTATCCTGCAAGGGCGAGACGTGCGCGCCAAGGCGAAAACCGGCAGCGGCAAAACGGCGGCATTCGGCATTGGCTTGCTGAATAACATCGTCGTTACTCAGGTTGCCACGCAGGCGCTGGTGCTCTGCCCCACTCGCGAGTTGGCCGATCAGGTGAGCAAAGAGCTGCGTCGCCTGGCGCGTTTCACGCAAAACATCAAAATTCTGACGCTGTGCGGTGGCCAACCGATGGGGCCGCAGCTCGACTCGCTGGTGCACGCGCCACACATCGTGGTGGGGACGCCGGGGCGCATTCAGGAGCATCTGCGCAAGAAAACGCTGCTGCTGGACGAGCTGAAGGTGTTGGTGCTGGATGAGGCCGACCGCATGTTGGATATGGGTTTCGCTGACGATATCGACGATGTGATCAGCTACACGCCGCCGCAGCGTCAGACGCTGTTGTTTTCCGCCACTTATCCGGCGGGCATCGAACGCATCAGCGAGCGTGTTCAGCGTCAGCCGCTGAGCGTCGAAGTGGACGATGACGAAGCGCAGACCGCTATCGAACAACGCTTTTATGAGACTACGCGCGAGCAGCGTCCGGCGCTCCTGGTGTCGGCCATTCGCTACCATCAACCCGCGTCCTGCGTGGTGTTCTGCAATACCAAGCGCGATTGTCAGACAGTGCTTGAGGCCCTGGAGGCCCGCGGCATCAGCGCGCTGGCGCTGCATGGCGATCTGGAGCAGCGCGACCGCGATCAGGTGTTGGTGCGCTTCGCCAATCGCAGTTGCCGAGTGTTGGTGGCGACCGACGTCGCCGCTCGCGGGCTGGACATCAAAGAGCTGGAGCTGGTGGTTAACTACGAACTGGCGTTCGATCCCGAAGTGCATGTGCACCGTATCGGCCGCACCGGCCGCGCCGGCATGAGCGGGCTGGCGATCAGCCTGTGCACGCCGCAGGAGATGGCGCGGGCGCATGCGATTGAAGACTACCTGCAGATGACCGTCGATTGGGCGCCGGTGTCCGAGCTGAGCGGGGCGGCCAACGGCTCGCTGGAGGCAGAGATGGTGACGCTGTGCATCGACGGCGGCCGCAAGGCGAAGATCCGTCCCGGCGATATCCTTGGCGCGCTGACCGGCGATGCCGGGCTGACGGCGGCGGAAGTGGGCAAGATCGACATGTTCCCGGTGCATGCCTACGTCGCGATCCGTAAAGCCAGCGCGCGCAAGGCGTTGCAACAGCTGCAACAGGGCAAAATCAAAGGCAAGAGCTGCAAGGTGCGGCTGCTGAAATAAGCCGAAGGCGGGCGGCGGTTTGCCCTCCCGCCATTATCTATTTATACTGTATGTAATTACAGCTATTTGAGTATTTGAGGACGCACGCATGGCGGTTGAAGTTAAATATGTGGTGGTGAGAAACGGTGAGGAAAAAATGACTTTCGCGAGCAAGAAAGAAGCCGACGCCTACGACAAAATGCTGGATCTGGCGGATAACCTCGGAGAGTGGCTGCAACAGGCGCCGCTGAACCTGGACGACGAACAGCGTGAAGGGCTGAGCTTCTTCCTGGCAGAGAATAAAGATGCGCTGGGTCTGATTCTGCGCGGCGCTTCGCCGGCGGAAACCCTCAAGAAACCGGCGGAAGCGAAAGCGAAAAAAGCGGCCTCTAACTCAAAAGAGGGATCTGCGTCAGAAAAGCAAGCGGCATAATGACTTATGTTGCGGTGTTGTGATGAAAAAGGATCTAAAATGAGCCGTGAAATAACTTTCTTCAGCCGCTTTGAGC
Source organism: Serratia sp. Z4 (assembly GCF_009900725.1). NCBI lineage: Bacteria > Pseudomonadati > Pseudomonadota > Gammaproteobacteria > Enterobacterales > Yersiniaceae > Serratia > Serratia sp. Z4. The sequence continues at coordinate 445,449 of NZ_JAAABD010000002.1, read as the reverse complement.
AAGATATTCTGGCCGGGCGCAAAACCATCACCATTCGGGATGCCAGTGAGTCGCACTTCGAACCGGGCGAGGTATTGCGCGTAAGCCGCAATGAAGACGGCGTATTTTTCTGCTTTATCGAAGTGCTGTCGGTAACGCCGGTGCGCCTGGACGCGCTGACTGAACGCCACGCACAGCAGGAGAACATGTCGCTCGGCGAACTGAAGCAGGTGATCAAGGAAATCTATCCGGGCCTGGATTCGCTGTTTGTCATCGAGTTCGTCAAACGGTAAACCCTTTGCCGAAACCCTGTTGTGAGCCAGGGATGGGCGCCCGGATAGCGCTAATCACAACGGGAGGAGATATGAAAAAAACGGGTTTGGCTATCGCCTTGTTGGCCATGATGGGAGCATCGACTGCGGTGTGGGCGCAGGATCACGAGCAGCGCGCCGCCAAGGTGGGGCAGTGTGCGGGTCTGCAGCCGGCGGATATCGCCGCCCAGGTCAAGCGCGACTTCTTGCAGAACCGCATCACGCGCTGGGAATCGGACAAAAAGCTGCTGGGTACCGCCACCCCGATCGCCTGGGTCAGCCCGGATGCCATCACCGGCAAGGATCAGGTATGGCAGGTGCCGTTGACGGTGCGTGGCACCAAGGCAGATAAAACCTACAACGTGACGCTTAACTGCAACACCGGCGAAATCGCCTACAGCGCGCCGCAGTAACGCTTTTTGGCAATAAAAAGCCCGCCGAGCGGCGGGCTTGATGTCCCCAGACGGCGTCAGTCGCTGAACGGTATCACCAACTCACCCGGTTTCACTTCCAATCCCTTCGCCAGTTTTTTCGCCAGCGCTTCGGTTTTGCTGTTGTCAGGATTCAGCACATAAGCCGGCTTTTGGTCGAAGTAAGACTTCAGTGACTGGTTCAGATATGGCGTCAGCGCTTTCATCACCGTCTGCATTTTTTCCGGCTGCACGCTGTAATCGGTCAGTTCCATGTCTTTCAGGTAAATGGCGCCCTGTGCGCGGTCGTAAACCGGCTGCGCTTTCAGCGTCAGCTTCAGATCCGCGGTCTGCGGGCCGAGAATCGACGTGATGTTGACCTTGGCGTCGCCGGAAAGGGTGACTTTACCCGGCTCGCTGCGGCCGATCTGGCTTTGCAGCTGCGTCAGCACGATGTTGGCGTCCACCAGGCCGGGCACGCCGATCTGCTTCTGATAGTCGTTATGTTTCTGCAGGTAATCATTCACTTCCTGCTCGCTCAGGGTGTACTGGGTCAGTTGATTGCAACCGGCCAATACGCCGGCGAACAGCAGGGCGGCTGCGCCCATCAGGATCTTCTTCATTAATGCCTCATTGCGACTGCTGGCGAAAAGTGCTGCAGATAATTGATTAATCATTATAAACGTTCCGCCTGCGCGTGAAAACGGCAGGCGGCGATGTGCAGAGGATAGTGCGCGCAAAAGCGGGCGACACCTATCGGATAACGCCGAAAGCGTCAGCGCCGCAATCGCAGCGCCAGGAGGATCACGCCGGCCAGGCAGGCCGCGGCCCCCAACAGCGGGAACAGCGGAATGCCCCACAACTGCAGTGAGGAGTGCATCAGATAAGGCGCCAGGCCCAGGGTGAAAGCGGCGGTGACAATGGCGATAGCCAGGGTGACGGCGGCGCGTTCCAGCGCTTTGCTCAACTGGCCGAGATTACTGACGTTGATATCGGCATTGAGCTGCCCGCGTTTTAGGCGGCGCACCAACAGCCGCAGGGTTTGCGGCAGTTCTTCCCCGGCGTCGAGCGCTTCCCCGCCCAGGGCCAACAACCGCTGGCGCACGGCGTCAGGGGCATAGCGTTGCAGCACCGTTTGTTGCAGCATCGGTTTGAGCGTGGCGACGATATCGAAGGCGGGATCCAATCGGTGCAGCACGCCGTCGGCGGTGATTAACGCCTTGAACAGCAGCACCAGATCGGGCGGCAGCGCCAACTGGTGTTCACGCGCCATCACCAGCAGGTCGGTCAGAGCCTTGCCCAACGTCAGGGTGGCGGCGGCCTGTTTGTCGAGAAAGTTTTGCGCCGCCAGCTCCAGATCCATCAGATCCAGCGGTTCGCTGTCCGACCAGGCGATCAGCGTGTTGACGATGCCTTCGGACTGACGATCGGCAATGGCCTGCAGCAGCAGAAGCAACTGATTGCGCCGCCGCTCAGACAGTTGGCCCACCATGCCGAAGTCGATAAAGCCAACGCGGTCCCCGCTCAGCGCCATGACGTTGCCGGGGTGAGGATCGGCGTGATACAACCGATGCTCCAGCACCATGCTCATAAAGGCGCGCGCGCCGCGTTGCGCCAGCAGTGGGCCGTCAAAGCCCGCCGCCGCCAATTGCTGAGGGTTCTCCGGCGCGGTGCCGGGCAAGTACTCCTGCACTAACAGGCGCGGGGAAGACCATTGCCAATAGATTTTCGGCACGACCACATCGGGTTCATGCGCGAACATCCCGGCGACGCGATCGCAGTTATGCCCTTCGTGAGTCAAATCCAGCTCATGATTCAGCGCCGTCGCCAGCGCTCTGACCATCTGCCGCGGCCGATAGCGCGCCAACGCGGGGCTCTGCTGCTCCACGGTTTCCGCCAGCGAGGCCAGCAGCCGCAGATCGGCGTGGATGGTTTTCGCCAAACCGGGCCGCAGCACTTTCACCACCACCTGTTCGCCGCTGTGCAAGCGGGCGCGGTAAATTTGCGCCATCGATGCTGCGGCCAGCGGCGTGCGATCGAATTCGGCAAACTGCTGCTCGGGCTCGCCCCCCAGATCGGCGATGATTTGCGGCGCCAGCGTTTCCCATGGCAACACCGCTGCCTGGCTGTGCAGGCGATCCAGTTCGTCGGTCCAGGCCGGATCCAGAAGATCAGAACGCGTGGCCAGGATCTGGCCGAATTTGACGAAGGTCGGGCCCAGCGCCTCGAGCGCTTCGCGCAGCCGCTCGGGCAGGGTTTGTGCGTCCTGTTGGACGGATCCTGCGCGGGCGCCGCGCAGCAAAGCCCCCAGGCCCAGCAGACGCAGAACGTCTTGCAGGCCGTAACGAATCAGAACGGAGGTAATTTCCTTCAGCCGCGCCCGATCGCGAGCGGTGGCGAGCACCATTTTCAGCATCAGTACGCCCTATCCTTTGGGTTATTCAAACGTTATTGTTCCATGTCCAGCAGCAACGGCACCTCGCAGCGCTGCGCCATGCGGTTGCGGTAGGTTTCCACGTTCTCCGGCAGCGCAACCCCGGCGACGATCGACAACGAGCGCAGCAGCGGGAACAGGTGGATATCGTCCTCGGACAGTTCGCCGTTTACCGCTTCGGCGGAGACGATCAGCGGTGACAGGGTTTGCAGATCGGCCTCCAACTGGGCGATCAGATCGGCGCTGTTGGCGAGATGCTCGGCGAAATCACCGATTGACCCCTGCTTTTTATCGATAAAATAACGGCGGGCGCTGTCGGTGGCGAACTCTTCGAAATCGGCATGCGCAATACGCGGCAACAGCAATTTTGCGCTGTACCCGCCGACCCGCTGCAGCCACTCGGCAATGGCCGGGTTGGTGCGGCCGGTCAGCACCGGCTTGCCGTCCAGGTTATCGACATAGCGCACGATATCCAGGCTTTCCGGCATCGCTTCGCCGTTGTCTTTGACCAGGATAGGCACCATTTTTTGGCCGATCAGATTGAACGGAGTCGTCTCATCGTCGTTGAGCAACGTGACCAGACGAATCGGCAGACGTTTCAGGCCAAAAATCATGCGGGCTTTAACGCAGAATGGGCAATGATCGTAAATGAACAGTTTCATGCTTGCTCCGGGTTGTCAGGTTTTAACAGCAATAGTTACCACAGCTTATCGAGGCTGTCTTGACGTGCGTGTGTTGGATGGTGCGTTATTGCGATATTGCCCGCGCACCGGCGCGGGCTAGGGGGCGTTATTTCTTGGCCGGTACCGAGTTGAGCACATCGATCAGGTGAATGCGAGCTTCTTCCAGGTCGATTTTGTCACGTTCGTTGGCGGCGGTGACGACCTGCAGCTGTTTGATAATATCGTTTTTCAGGCCGGCGTCGCTGGCGAGGATATGGGCCAGGGCCTTTTCCACCAGGGTGGAACGCGCATAAATCATGCGCAAGTTCAGTATCATATGTTCGAGTAGTTGCGGTAATTTTGCTTCTTCACTCATGCCGACGGGCTCCTGTGGGGGTTTTTACTAACAGGATAGCAGCTGTTGCCGATTCGGCCGGATTTCTATGGCGTTAACCGCCGCGCAGCATCATCGATGCACTGCGCCGCGGGCTGAACTGCCAGTACAGCGCCAGCAACGTAGCGAAGCCCACTGCCCCAAGCAGCAACCAGGGTAGCTCCGGCATGTTCATCGTGCGTCCGGTATCGTACATCCAGCCGCCGCCGGTGTAACCTAACGCGCCACCCAGCGCCAGACCAAGGCGGCTAAAGCCCATATAGCTGCCACGCGCACGTGGATCGGCCAGCGAAGCGCTCAGCGTTTCGCGCGCCGGTTCGGCGATGATCGAACCCAGGTAGAAACAGCAGATCAGCGTGAACACGCCTTGCAGGCTGCTGGCAAGGCCGATCGGCAGCAGGCTGAGCGTCATCAGCAGCAGGCCCGCCATCAGGCGCTGCTCAAGCCGGAAGTGTTTTTCTCCCCAACGCGCCAGCGGATAGAGCAGCGACAACGACAGCGCCGCTTCAATCGCATACATCCATTTCACCGCCGCCGGTGAGCCGGCGATTTCATTGACCACGATCGGCAGCATCAGCATCACCTGTACCGCCAGCATATAGTAGCCGGTCAGCGTCAGGACATAGGTGAGGAAGCGGCGATCGCGCACGACCCGCAGCATGCCTTCTTTCATCGGCACGCGCACGGTTGAGATGCGGTAAGCCGGCAGTAGCCAGGCGTTCCAGCCGGCGGCCAGCACGAAGATCGCCGCCCCGACCCAGCAGACAAAGTGGAAGTCGTACTGCAGCAGCCAACTGCCGATCAGCGCGCCGACGACCGCGCCGGCGCTGTCCTGCATCATCAGCAGCGAGAAAAAACGGCCGCGTTCGTGCGGGCGGGTCAGCTTGATCACCAAAGCGGTGCGCGGCGGATCGAACAGCGTGCCGCCGAGGGCGGACAGTGCGCAAGAGAACCACAGGATCCAGGGGGCATCGGCCATCGCCATGGTGGCGAAACCGGCGGCGCGCAGCACCATGCCCGTGACGATCATCGGCTTGGCGCCGAAGCGATCGGCGATGGCGCCGCCAAAGATGCCGAGCCCTTGTTGCAGCAGTTGACGTAAACCCAGCGCGATGCCGACGATCAGCGCCGCCCATCCCAATTGATCGACGAAGCGGATCGAAATAAGCGGGAACACGACAAAGAAGCCTAAAACCACCAGCAGGTTGTCGAGCAACAGAAAATATTTACCCAAGCTGCGCGCTTGCGACACCAGAGACATGCATCACCATGAGCAATTAAGAGAGAGGGGGAAGGCAACTCCACCATTCTCTACCCAATTGCCGGACGGCGACAGGGGCGGAGTAGATAATATTTTTTTATCGTCAAGGTGTTACCTGTGCTGCAAAATGGGCGGAAAAACGCCGTAAAACGCGTATTCGGCGATTTACTGAGCGACCGAGGTTTTACCTCGGGGGCGGGCTACGGTTATATTGAATGCAGGGAAGTGCGGTTCTGAAGCGCTATTGGCAAAATAAAATCATGCCATCAGATCGGCATCGGATGATTATCCACGCGGCTTCCCAATAAATACTTCTTATCGAACCGTTTTGACTGCGGGGGAAATGATGTTCGGCTACCGCTCTGCATCGCCAAAAGTACGTCTTACTACCGACCGGATGGTGGTCCGTTTAGTGCATGAACGGGATGCCTATCGTCTGGCGGATTATTATGCCGAGAACCGAGCTTTTCTCAAACCCTGGGAGCCGGTGCGCGACGAAAGCCATTGTTATCCTTCCGGCTGGCAGGCGCGTCTGGGGATGATCGCTGAAATGCAAAAGCAGGGCAGCGCCTACTATTTTATCCTGCTCGATCCAGAAGAGCAGGAAGTCCGCGGCGTGGCGAACTTCAGCAACGTGCTGCGCGGTTCGTTTCACGCCTGTTTCCTCGGTTATTCGCTGGGGGAGAAATGGCAGGGGCAGGGGCTGATGTTCGAAGCCTTGCAGTCCGCCATCCGCTATATGCTGCGCCAACAGCGCATGCACCGCATCATGGCCAACTATATGCCGCACAACCAGCGCAGCGGCGCATTGCTGACGCGTCTGGGATTCGAACGCGAAGGTTACGCCAAGGATTACCTGCTGATCGACGGCCAGTGGCAAGACCACGTTTTGACGGCATACACCAATAAAGAGTGGCTACCCCCACGTTGAGGCCAAACGATGAAATATGAATTGAACGCCAAAGAGGCTCGGGTTATCGGCTGCCTGTTGGAAAAACAGGTCACGACCCCGGATCAATACCCGCTTTCGCTGAATGCCATTACGCTGGCATGTAACCAAAAAACCAACCGTGAACCGGTGATGGATCTGAGCGAAAGCGAAGTGCAGCAGCTGCTCGATCTGTTGCTGCGCAAACATTTCTTGCGCACCCTCAGCGGATTCGGCAACCGGGTAGTGAAGTACGAACAGCGGTTTTGCAACTCCGAGTTCGGCCAACTGAAACTTTCGCCCGCCGAACTGGCGGTGATCGCCACCTTACTGCTGCGCGGCGCGCAAACGCCCGGCGAGCTGCGCACCCGTACCAATCGGATGCACGAGTTCAGCGATGTCAGCGAGGTTGAACAGGTGCTGCAACAGCTGGCCACTCGGGAAGATGGTCCGTTCGTGGTGCGCCTGGCGCGTGAGCCGGGCAAGCGCGAAAGCCGATTCATGCATCTGTTCAGCGGCCAGATTGATGAAGCGCCGGCGGCGGCGTTCGAATCCGAGTTCGACGGCGAACTGAGCGCCAGGGTTAGCGCATTAGAAAGCGAAGTGGCGGAACTGAAACGGCAGTTGCAACATCTGTTGGTGAAGGATGCGAATGACTAAATTGCGTGTAGGCGTGGTGGGATTGGGCAGTATCGCGCAGAAGGCTTATCTGCCAATCCTCGGCCAGGCGACGGACTGGACGCTGGTGGGCGGTTTTTCGCCCAATCAGCAAAAAGCGGAGCCGCTGTGCGACAGCTACCGCATGGCCTGTTTCTCCCGGCTGGACAGCCTGGCCGAACAGTGCGACGCGGTCTTTGTTCACAGCAGCACCGCCAGCCATTTTTCAGTAATAGGCGAGCTGCTGAACCGCGGCGTGCACGTTTACGTCGATAAACCGCTGGCGGAGACGCTGGAGCAGGGCGAGCAGTTGCTTGAGCTGGCCGAGCGGCGAGGCAAAACGTTGATGGTGGGGTTCAACCGGCGTTTCGCGCCGCTTTACCGGCAGCTCAAGCAGCAAATGAACCAGCCGGCCTCCATTCGCATGGATAAACATCGGGCGGACAGCGTCGGCCCGCACGATCTGCGTTTTACCCTGTTGGATGATTACCTGCACGTGGTGGACACGGCGCTGTGGCTGGCGGGCGGCGGCGAGCAACTGCTGAGCGGCAGCGTGCGCACCAACGCCGCAGGCGAAATGCTGTACGCCGAGCATCACTTCGCCTGCGGCGATACGCAGGTGACGACCAGCATGCATCGCCGCGGCGGCAGCCAGCGCGAAAGCGTGCAGGCGGTGACAGACGGCGCGCTGTATCAGTTGACCGATATGCGCCACTGGCTGCGTGAAGATGCGCAGGGCGAGTTGGAACAACCGGTGCCGGGCTGGCAAAGCACGCTGGTGCAACGCGGCTTCGACGGTGCGGTGCGGCATTTCCTTGATGCCGTCGCCAATCAGAGCGCGCCGGAAACCGGCGGCGAACAGGCGCTGCTTGCCCAGCGGGTGGTCGAGCGTTTGCTGCGGGATAACTCTATGTAACATCTGGCGGTAGCTATTCTTTTCCGGATGCGTAAACTGAGCCGATTGTTTCACTGACGCCTGCTGTTGCAGGCGTTGATATTTACGGTACCTATCAGACAACCACATGAACCTACTCAAATCCTTGGCTGCCGTCAGCTCGATGACGATGTTTTCGCGGGTGCTGGGCTTTGCCCGCGATGCGATCGTCGCGCGGGTGTTCGGGGCCGGCATGGCAACGGACGCCTTCTTCGTGGCGTTCAAACTCCCGAATCTGTTACGCCGTATCTTTGCCGAAGGGGCATTTTCGCAGGCCTTCGTACCGATCCTGGCCGAATACAAAAGCCAGCAGGGCGACGAGGCGACACGCACTTTTATCGCCTATGTCTCCGGGCTGCTGACGCTGGTGCTGGCGGTGGTGACGGTGCTGGGGATGTTGGCCGCGCCCTGGGTTATCTATCTCACCGCGCCGGGCTTTACCGATACGCCCGACAAGTTTGCCCTGACGTCGGCGCTGCTGCGCATCACATTCCCCTATATTCTGTTGATCTCGCTGGCGTCGCTGGTGGGAGCGATCCTCAATACCTGGAACCGCTTCTCGATCCCGGCCTTTGCGCCAACGCTGCTTAACGTCAGCATGATTGGCTTCGCGCTGTTCGCCGCGCCGTATTTCCACCCGCCGGTGCTGGCGCTGGCGTGGGCGGTGGTAGTGGGCGGCGTACTGCAATTGGGCTACCAGCTGCCGCACCTGCGCAAGATCGGCATGCTGGTGCTGCCGCGCATCAAATTGGGCGATGCCGGAGTCTGGCGGGTAATGCGTCAGATGGGGCCGGCGATCCTTGGGGTGTCGGTCAGCCAAATCTCGCTGATCATCAATACTATCTTCGCATCGTTCCTGGTATCCGGCTCGGTGTCCTGGATGTACTACGCCGACCGCCTGATGGAATTTCCTTCCGGCGTGTTGGGCGTGGCATTGGGTACCATCCTGCTGCCGTCGCTGGCCAAAAGCTTCTCGAGCGGCAACCACGATGAGTATTCGCGCCTGATGGATTGGGGGCTGCGCCTGTGTTTCCTGCTGGCGCTGCCGAGCGCCATCGCGCTGGGCATTTTGGCCAAACCGTTGACCGTCTCGCTGTTCCAGTACGGCAAGTTCAGCGCCTTTGACGCGGCGATGACGCAACGCGCGCTGGTGGCTTACTCGGTAGGGCTGATGGGGCTGATTGTGGTTAAAGTGCTGGCGCCGGGCTTCTATTCGCGGCAGGACATCAAAACGCCGGTCAAGATCGCTATCATCACGCTGATCATGACGCAGGTGATGAACCTGGCGTTTATTGGTCCGCTGAAGCATGCCGGCCTGGCGCTGTCGATCGGCTTGGCGGCTTGCCTGAACGCCTCGCTGCTGTATTGGCAGCTGCGCAAGCAGAAGATCTTCCAGCCACAGCCGGGTTGGGCGCTGTTCCTCACTAAGCTGGTGATCGCCGTGCTGGCGATGTCGGCGGTGCTGATTGGCGTGATGTGGCTGATGCCGGCCTGGGATCAGGGCAATATGCTGGAACGTTTGCTGCGTTTGGCGGCGGTGGTGGTGGCCGGTGTGGTGGCCTACTTTGGCGTGCTGGCCGGGTTGGGCTTCCGCCCGCGTGATTTTGCGCGCCGCGTCGCCTGAGCCGAATGCAAGAACAAAAAAAGGTCGCCTTGGCGACCTTTTTACTTTCCGCGCGGTGCGGTTTACATACGTTCGACGGTTTCGATGCCCAGCGTATCCAGGCCGGTTTTCAGCGTTTTAGCGGTCAGCAGCGCCAGCTTCAGGCGGCTCTGACGGGTTTCTTCGCTGTCGGCGTTCAGGATCTGGCAGTGCTCGTAGAAGCCGGAGAACAAGCCGGCCAGATCATACAGGTAGCTGCACATGACGTGAGGCGTGCCTTCACGTGCGACGGTGGTGAGCACCTCTTCGAACTGCAGCAGGCGGGTAGCCAGCGCAATCTCACGCTCTTCGGTCAGCGTCAGCGGCAGTGTCAGGCTGCTTTCGTCGATCCCGGCGCGCTTGAATACCGATGCCACACGGGTATAGGCGTATTGCATATAAGGCGCGGTATTGCCCTCGAAGGCCAGCATGTTGTCCCAGTCGAAGACATAGTCGGTGGTGCGGCTTTTCGACAGATCGGCGTATTTCACCGCGCCGATGCCGACCACGCGGGCCACGGTCTTCATTTCGTCTTGCGGCATATCCGGGTTTTTGCCGGCGATCAGCTGTTCGGCGCGTTCGATGGCTTCATCCAGCAGATCGGAGAGCTTCACCGTGCCGCCCGAGCGGGTTTTGAACGGCTTGCCGTCTTTGCCCAGCATCATGCCGAACATGTGGTGTTCCAGCGAGACGGACTCCGGCACGTAACCGGCTTTGCGCACGATGGTCCAGGCCTGCATCAGGTGCTGATGCTGGCGGGAGTCGATGTAATACAGAACGCGGTTGGCGCCCAGAGTTTCGTAGCGATACTTGGCGCAGGCGATATCGGTGGTGGTGTAGAGGTAGCCGCCATCCTTTTTCTGGATGATGACGCCCATCGGGTCGCCGTCCTTGTTCTGGTATTCGTCGAGGAACACCACGGTGGCGCCTTCGCTTTCCACCGCCAGCCCTTTGGCTTTCAGATCGGCGACGATGCCCGGCAGCATCGCGTTATACAGGCTTTCGCCCATCACGTCGTCTTCGGTCAGCGTGACGTTCAGTCGGTTATAGGTCAGCTGGTTTTGCGCCATGGTGATGTCGACCAGCTTGCGCCACATTTTCAGGCAGTACTGATCGCCGCCCTGCAGCTTCACGACGTAAGCGCGCGCGCGCTCGGCGAACTCGGCGTCTTCGTCGTAGTGTTTCTTGGCTTCGCGATAGAACTGTTCCAAATCGGACAGGCCCATGTCGCTGGCGTTTTCGTTCTGCATTTTTTCCAGGTAGGCAATCAACATGCCGAACTGAGTGCCCCAGTCACCGACGTGGTTGGCGCGAATCACTTTATGGCCCAAAAACTCCTGGGTACGCGCCGCGGCGTCGCCGATGATGGTGGAGCGCAGGTGGCCGACGTGCATCTCTTTCGCCACGTTCGGTGCGGAGTAGTCGATAACGATGGTTTGGGGCTCAACCGGCGCAATGCCCAGCTTCGGTGCGTTCAGCACCTGATCGGCCTGGCGGGCGACCCAATCGCTGTTCAGGAAAATGTTGATAAAGCCGGGACCGGCGATTTCCACTTTACCGGCGACGTCGCCGAGATCCAGCAGTTGCACCACTTTTTCCGCCAGCTGACGGGGCGGCATGCCCAGCTTTTTGGCGACTGACATCACGCCGTTGGCCTGGTAATCACCAAACTGCGCCTTGGCGGAAGGGCGGACCTGCGCTTCGCAATCGGCTGGCGCGCCAGCGGCGATCAGCGCCTGGCTGACTTTATCTGAAAGAAGAACCTGAATATTCACCGGGTTACCTTAATGACGAACGAGGGGCTGAAGCCAGCCCCTGCGGGATTCAACGGTGGCGGGCGCGATGGGCGACCGCCACAAAACAGCCTGTAATTGTAACCGATCTGACGGAGCCCGTCAGCAGTTGGCGCGGCCGCTGCGATGAAACAGTTGTCGAGGGCGGCGCGTTGATTGCCGGAAGGTGAAAGCAGAATGATCTGAACAGAATGTACGAAGGGGAGAGTTGCGAAGCTAGCGCTTTTTATTGCGGCGACCGGCATCCAGCGTGTTGGCGCTGCGTGATTTGAAATGACGGTAGATGGCGTATACGGCGATAATTATCAACACCAAGGATATCGTCAGCAATAACATAATGATCATCTCGAATTTAAATTTCCTCCAAAGTAGCTGAGTTGTCTTGGTGAATCAATTGCCTGGGGGAAAATTAAGATAATCCTTAGCTTCCCATCAATTAATGGGGTTTATTGCCTTCTTTTACAATAGGTTATGCTTATGGTTTTATGTGGTTTCGATAAGTGGATCAGGTTTGATTAAACCAGACTATTCAATCGAGTTGACCAATGGGCTGCAGAGAGTTTTGTGCAAAATAACTTAAATCATAGCGTCATGAAGAAAAGGTATAATGGCTTGCGAAAAATCTTATTTTTTATTTTTCTGTTGTTTTAATAAGCAGTCATCTTAATAAGGGACTGGTTTTTCATTCTCCCCGTCCGCAACCAAAAATCATTCTGAACTGACGCCGAAAAACGTCGTAACGGTGGCGAGCACTGCCGCCACCGTGTAAATTACCGCGTTTAACTTTGCGCTCCGTTGTTTTGAGGTTTCTATGACCACTCCCTTGCAGGCCATTGCCGAGCTTGACGATCTGAAGCTCGATTTGCCGCGTTTCGAGCAGGCGCTGCATCAATTTGCCGCCAAATTGCGGCTTGATCTGGCCGCGTTCACCGCCGATCACATCTCTTTGCGCTGTCACCAGAATGCCACCGCCGAACGTTGGCGCCAGGGGCTGATGCAGTGCGGGACACTGCTATCCGAATCGATGATCAACGGGCGGCCTATCTGTCTGTTCGATTTGTCTCAGCCGCTGGCCGTAGGGCCGTGGCGGATAGACTGCATCGAGCTGCCGTATCCTGGGGAGAAACGCTATCCGCACGAAGGCTGGGAACACGTCGAATTAGTGCTCAGTGGCGATCCTCAGACGCTGTACGCTCGGGCGTTGAGCCACCTTGCCGATGAGGCATTGTTGGCGCCGGGGATCAAGCTGAAGCAAAGCTCGCCAAAAGGCGAGGGCGAGCGGCTACCGAACCCGACGCTGGCCATCACCGACGGAACGGTTACGATCAAGTTTCATCCGTATTCCATTCGAGACATCGTCGCCAGCGAACAAGGTTAGCCAGGCAGCGCCGCACAGGCGCGCGCCATGCGATCGAGCGCTTCATCGAGCAGAGCCCATCGGCAACCAAAGTTAAGCCGTACAAAGCGCCGATCGCCGAAGTCCAGGCCGGCGCTTAACCCAACGCCCGCACGTTCGAAGAACTGATGCGGGTTATCTACCGGCAGTGCGCTGCAGTCTATCCAGGCCAGATAGGTGGCCTCGACGGGCAGCAACGTCAATCCCGGCATGGCGTTGATACGTTTTGTCAGCCGATCGCGATTGGCGCGCAGATAAATCAACTGCTCATCCAGCCAGGGTTGTCCGTATTGATAAGCCGCCTGCGCCGCCACCAGCGCCAACAGATTGACCTCCGGCACGATGCCGCTGCGCGCGCGTTTCAGCTTTTGTCGCAATGCTTCGTTGGGAACGATCGCCATTGAGGCGCCGAGCCCGGCGAGATTAAACGTCTTTGACGGTGACATCAGCGTCACGCTGCGTTGGGCCGCGTCTTCATTCAGGGTGGCGAAGGGGATATGCCGCGCGCCGGGCTCAAGCAGCAGTTCGCAGTGGATTTCATCCGAACAGACGATTAAATCGTGTTCGCGAGCGAACTGATGGTGCTGCAACAACTCCTCTCGGCGATACACGGTGCCACCGGGGTTCTGCGGGTTGCACAGCAACAGGAGTTTTTCGTTGCCGTTGAGCTGATCATGCATCGAGGAAAAATCCAGTCCCCAACGCTGGTTGACCGCTGTTAGCGATACCGGAAGGTGTTTACGCCCGGCGAATTTGGCCGCTTTGCGAAACGGCGGATAAATGAGCGAGGGGGCCAGCGTGCTCTGATGTTGTTCGGTGCAGGCCCGCACGCACAGGTTCAGGCCACACACCAGGCCAGGCAGGAAAATGATCCATTCAGGCTTGATGTGCCAATCATAGCGCTCTACCATGCGGCGGGTAAAAACCTCAATAAGATCAGGGGATGGGTGGGTGTAGCCGAATACGCCGTGTGCTACGCGGCGCTGCAAGGCTTCGATCACCGCCGGCGGTGAGGTGAAATCGCTGTCGGCGACCCAAAGCGGGATGATGTCGCTGCCGCGATATTTATCCCACTTAACGCTGTCACTGTGACTGCGGTCTACCCATTGATCAAAATTGAATGCCATAGTGATAACCCTGAGCCGGTTTATGCCTATGCATGAGCCTACGTGAGAAATGAAGAAATGAACAATTGCCGCCGTATGTTGGCCGTTATCTGGGGGTGACAATGATAAAACTGGAAGTTTGTTGCTTTAGCGTCGACTGTGCGCTGACGGCCGAACGGGCGGGCGCCGATCGCATCGAGTTGTGCGCCAGCCAGAGCGAAGGGGGATTGACGCCGAGCTATGGCACGCTGCGTCTGGCGCGTGAGCGGGTTGCGATCCCGGTGCATCCGATCGTTCGCCCGCGCGGTGGCGATTTCTGCTACGGCGCGGTGGATTTCGAAGTGATCAAACAAGATATCCGCCAAATTCGCGAGATGGGGTTCCCCGGCGTGGTGGTTGGCATGCTGGACGACGAAGGGCACATCGATCTGCCGCGCATGCGCGAAGTGATGAGGCTGTGCGAGGGCATGGCGGTGACCTTCCATCGCGCGTTCGACATGTGCCAGAACCCGATGGTGGCGCTGGAGCAACTGACCGAACTGGGTGTGGCGCGCATTCTGACCTCCGGCCAGCAGCAGAGCGCCGAACTTGGCCTGCCGTTGCTGCGCGATTTGCGCCAGGCCAGCCAGGGTCCGGTGATCATGGCGGGTGCCGGCGTGCGCCTCAGCAATCTGCACAAGTTTGTCGATATCGGCCTGCATGAACTGCACAGCTCTTCCGGCCATCTGGTGCCGTCGACCATGCGTTATCGCAAGGCGGGCGTCACCATGTGCTCCGATAACGAGTTTGACGAATTTAGCCATTATTGCGTGGATGGCGAAATGGTGGAGGCGATGAAAAACGCGCTGGCCTTGGTTGATCCTCTGGCGCAAAGCGCATAAGCACGCAGTTAGCCGCGTTTGACAACCGGTTTCCGGGCCGTAAGACCCCTTTGCGTGTCACTGAAGCCCTCGGCGATCACGCAAGTACCAGGCCCCGGCGTTTTGCCGGGGCTTTTTTTATGCCGCGAGAGACTATTGCAACGTGTCAGGCGAGAAGTCGAAGATTTCACCCGGGCTAATGCCGCAGGCTAAAATGCGCACCGTATTATTGCCACTGCCGGGATTGACCAAGATATCGTGGATAGTGCGATTGTTGTTCATGACAAAACGCGCGTAGTAAAGGTTGCCGATGCGTATCCAGGGAATAGCCTGATTGCTCTCGACAGTGTCGGTATAGTTATCGTTGAACGAGCGGGCCCAAATGCCAGTCGAAGCTTGCGCGGTAGATTGATCGCCGATAGAGGATGCGATGGCCCAGAATGTCCTCGGTCCCATGCTCCGATGAATACGTTGACCCAAACCTTTGTAGGCCGGGTTGTCGCCAGTGGCTGTCAGAAGATTGCTGTCTACCGTCAGTTTCCCGTCGATAAACCAGCCTGTAGGCTGATTGTCAGCACCGATGGCGATCAGATTGCTGTTCGTCAAATAATTTAGCGGGGCCTCATGCAGCTGATAACTGCGCTGTGCAATGCCCAGTGTGCCTCTGAGAATGTTGTAACCAGCTTCATTGTTCAGACTGCCGTTTGTCCACATTGGCATAACGGTGTTGCTGAATGAGAGTTGATACCCAGCGTTAGCTTCGAAGCGAATAGCCTGGGGCGACAGTGTGCCCTTGGGCCCATTGGCGGTAGCGAAGTTAACATTACTGATTTGAACTGGGGTGATATTAGATTGGCTGGTGGATTTTCTTAATACCAGGAATCCCCCAACGGCATCACCATAATCATTGATGTAGGAACCGTTGGCGATTTGAATATTGGCGGAGGAATCTGAGTCGATATCGATGCCGGTACCATTTCTGTCTGCCATGAAATTGCTTAGGCTGAGACCGCCTAAATAGGAAGTTCCTTGTGTTGTGGTTTTGATAAAGATCTTTTTGCCATAAGAGAATACATTCACCATAAACGTATTGTCGTGGCGATCGAAATTGAAAGCACAAGAACCGGCTACGGCGATAGAGGCAGTAACCGCGTTTTCTGTCGGACGCACGACATTGGCATTGACGTGAACATTGGTAAATCTGTTGATGTCCCTGCTTTCATAAACCCTGTAGTCACAGCGGACTGCCCAACCGTAGATATTCTCAAAGTTGTTGGCTTCTCCTCGAGCTTCAACAAAGTCATAGGCGCCTACATAACGGCAGTTGGCGACTGACAGAGCGCCACCTGCGGTAATGGTGGCACCGTATTGAACGAATGTCTCCGGCTGGGTGGCAGTATATTTTTGATCCGGGTAGAGGAACGACCAACCATCAAAGACAACATTCTTATCGCAGGCGAAACAAACCGTACCCGCGGGTTTTTTGATAATGAAAGCACTGTCGTCCGCAAGGCCTGCCCGATTAGGGCCATTGCTTGTGAGGCTTGCAGGGCCTTGAGCAATACCGCGACGGGAGCCTCTCACAGTGACGCCGCTAGCGACGTTGATAGGTTGAGCACTGGTCAGCAGATATTGAGCATTTTCCGAAGCATAGACCACTTTGTTTTTTAAACTCGCGGCATAGTTTAATGTCGCGCTGATTGCTGCATCCGAGGCGGAGGTACCACTGGGATCGGCGCCGAAGTGATCGAAACTAAGTTTCTGCTCCAGTCGTTTCCAGCGGGCTCCTCCCGATGTAACCACCACGGTGCCGTTATTATCCGCACTGGTTGTATCCGTTTTCGCATAATAGAATTCTCCGCCGCCGGCGAAACGTCCGGCGGCGTGAGAAACTAAAAAGACAATCTGGTCATCTGTAACTGGCGTCAGATTACGCAATTCACTGATATTATTTACACTAATCATATTGCTCATGGAATTTCTCCTGTTGGTTGGCAACATGATTGTCAATCAGATGGGACGATTGAAACAGTCGATAAGGTTTGTAGGACGCTGATACAGCGTAAAGTCAGGCCCCGGCGTTTTGCCGGGGCTTTTTTTATGTTTTGTAAAGACCATTCGCCCGTTTCAACGTGGTATCTCGGTCGACCAACCCCCCATCTCTTCTTGCGATCGTCATGTCCTGCTGATAAGTTTGTGAGTTAAAATCCTTTAAATATCATAATATTAAATGATTTTTTGATATGTATTGATGCAGTAAATGATTGGCGCCATGCCTCTCAATGCTGCGTCTGCATTTTCATGTCCGAACACAGCTTGGCTGATGGCCGGAACATCACAGCATCAATGAGGAGAGCCGTCAGCTCGACTGCAGAGCGCGTTGGCGGCGGATTTAACAAGGAGATAATGATAATGACCCGAACGGCACACTGTTGGACCGCGGCGCTTTTACTGACGTTGGCCCTGACCGGCTGCCAGACCGCCAAGCGGCCCGTTTCTACATTGAGTAAGCCGCCCAGTGCAGAAGAAGTTGCGGAGCAAGATAAGCGGCAGCGTGAGGCCGAGCGCATGCAACAGTGCCAGCGCGAACTGGATGCCATGCGCGGCATGGATAACGAGAAATATCAGAAATTCAAACGCGAGTTCGATACCTTGATGAGCGGCGCCGCGCAGTATGCCGGGGTACGCCAGCGGGTCAACACGGGCACGCAGGAAACCGTCGACGCGCTGTATCGTTATCGCACCAGCCGCCTCTGCGCAGACATCAGTTCTGCCATGATGACCGGCCTGGCTGAGCGCGGAGAACGCGCCCAATGACCCCTCGTGCAAGAAAGGCATTACTGAGCCTGATGATACCGCTGGCGTTTGCGCCGGCGGTGGCCGCGGCGGATGACGATGTGCCGGCGTTATTGCAGTTTGCCGAGCGTTATCAGCGGCAGGACGCACCGGCGGCTGATACCGTGGTTACCCCATCTCAGGAAACCCAAAAGCCGGCGTCCCGGCCGGTTCAGATTCGTGAAACGGCTGCGCAGAGAAAGCAACTGACGCAGTTGCAAAAGGCGCTGCGTGAGAAAGAGACTCGATTGGAACAACAGCAAGCCGCTATTCAATCACTGCAGCAGGAGCTGACCGCGCTGCGCGTTGCGTCATCCCTGACGGCTGCCGATAAACCGGCACCTGCTCCCGATCTGAGCGCCTTGAGCGACTTCGCCAGCGGCGTGCGACAGGCGCTGAATCTGACGCCGCAGGAGCGCAAGGCTCAGGCGCAGATCGCCGAAGCGCAAGCCGCGTTAGCGCGGCAAAAGCAACAAACCGCGGAGCGAGATCGGCGCATTGCCTTGCTGGAACAACGGCTGGCGGCCTTGCCTAAACCGGCGGAAAACGTTCGGCAGCAGGTTTGGGAGGAGAAGCTGGCGGCGGCGCAAACCGCCAACGATAAAGCGCGTCAGCGTTATGAACAGGACAAAAAAGCGGCCGCCGCTGAGCTGGAACGACAGAAGGCCGAAGCCGCCAAGTTGACAGGGGAACTGCAGCGGCAGCTGGCACAACTGCAGAAAGAACAGGGTGTCCAACGTCAGCTGGAGGGGCAACAAGAGAAAAGCCTGAAGACAGCGCTGGCGCAGCAACAGGCCGAAGCCGACAAGTTGACGGGGGAACTGCAGCGGCAGCTGGCACAGCTGCAGAAAGAACAGGGTGTTCAACGTCATCAGGCCGAACAACAGGAGAAAAACCTGAAGATGGCGCTGGAGCAGCAAAAGACCGAGACCGCCAAAGCGACGGGGGAACTTCAGCAGCAACTGGCAGCGCTGCAAAAAGAGCGTGATGGCCAACGCCAGCAGGCCGAGCAGCAAGAGAACAGCCTGAAGGCGGCGCTGGCAAAGCAGGCGATAGAAGCCGCCAAAGCGACGGAGGAACTGCAGCGGCAGTTGGCGCAACTGCAGGAAAAAAACAAAACGCAAACCGTGCAGGCCAAAACGCTGGAACAACGTCTGGCGGCGGTGACGGCGGAAAGCGCGCAGGCAGCGCAGAAGAGGGATGAAGCGACGCAACGGGCGGATAAAACGGCGGCGGAGCTGGCTGCCGCCCATCAGGCTCAGCAAGCTTTGCAAGACGAATTGAGCGGGCTGAGATCGCGGGCCAAATGGTTGCCGGAGGTGAAAACGCTGAAGAAAAAGCCGGAACAACAGAGTTATGCTGCCGGCGTCGCCCTGGGGCGCGACATTCAAACGATGCTGGCGGAGCGTAAAAATTGGGGTATCACACCCGATAAAACTGTGCTGCTGGCGGGTGTAATTGATACCTTCAACGGCCATTACCAGTTGAGCGATGCGCAGCTGGCCAGCGCATTGGCGGAGTCGGAAAAAGCGGTGAACGACGCCAGAAGCCAGGCGGCGAAGGCGCAAACCAGCAAAGGCGAAGCGTTTGTTGCCGAGTTCAAAAAGAAGAAGGGCACACAGAAATCGCCTTCCGGCTTCTGGTATCGCATCGATTATATGGGGGATGAAACCATTGCGGAAAACGCGCGGGTAGACATCGTGGTGAAAGAGAGCTTGACCGACGGCAGCGTGATCCAGGATATGGATCGCAGTGGAAAGGTGATGTCACAGCCGCTCTCCGCCTATCCGCCGCTGTTCCGTGAGGCGATCGGCCATCTGAAAAATCACGGCTCGCTGACGATGGTGGTGCCGCCGGCGTTGGCGTACGGTGAAACGGGCTATGCGCCGCAGATCCCGCCGAACGCGACGATGGTGTATGAGCTGCGGATTGTCGATGCCGGCAACGGGTAAGTTGAGGCCGGCGCAGGCCGGCCCAATTAGCAAGCGCTAGGGCTTTTTGGCGGTCAACACGGCGCGCAGCGGCGCAGGATAGCCTTCAACCGTTTTGCTGCGGTCGTTCGGGTCGAGGAATTCAGCCAGCGACTCGCTGGTCATCCAGTCTGTACGACGCTGTTCTTCGAGGCTGGTGACGCACATATCGGCGATTTTCACGTCAACGAAGCCGCATTTCTCCAGCCAGCATTTCAGCGCTTCGGCGGAAGGAATGAAATACACGTTGCGCATCTGCGCATAACGGTCGCCCGGCACCAGCACCTGGTGGCGATCGCCTTCCACCACCAGCGTTTCCAGCACCAGTTCGCCTTCAGCTACCAGCTGATTTTTCAACTGATACAGATGATCGAGCGGCGAGCGGCGATGATACAGGACGCCCATCGAGAACACGGTGTCGAACGCCGCCAGTTCCGGCAACTGCTCGATGCCGAGCGGCAGCAGATGGGCGCGCTGATCGCCGCCCAACAGTTTGCGCACCGCTTCAAACTGGCACAGGAACAGCTGCATCGGATCGATGCCTACGGCAAAGTGTGCGCCGGCGCCGATCATGCGCCACAGGTGATAACCGCTGCCGCAGCCGACGTCGAGAATGGTGCGTCCGGCCAACGGGGAGATGTGCGGCAGCACGCGATCCCACTTCCAGTCGGAATGCCATTCGGTATCGATATCGATGCCATACAGCGAGAACGGCCCTTTACGCCACGGCATCAGGGTGCGCAGCATTTTCTCGACGCCTTCACGCTGGCCCGGCGACAGGCCAGGCTCCATCTCAGCGCGCACGCCGTGCAGCAGATCGAGACGGGTGGGGGTCAGCGTCGGCAAATGCTCCACCGAGTTGAACCACTGCTTGAATTTGCCGTGCAGCGATTCGCGTTGCCAGGCGCTCAGCTGCGCGGGCAGCGTATCCAGCCAGTGGCTGAGGGGGCTCTTGGCAATGCGCTGATAGAAATCACCGAATTCGATCATTGCGCATCCCCCGCTTTCAGGGCGATCAGCGAACCGAAGTTGAAGCACTGGAACCACACTTCAGCATGCTCGAATCCGGCCTGTTGCAGACGCGCCTTGTGCGCCTCCACCGAATCGGTCAGCATCACGTTTTCCAGCATGCTGCGTTTTTGGCTGATCTCCAGCTCGCTGTATCCGTTGGCGCGTTTGAAATCGTGGTGCATGTTGAACAGCAGCTCGCCGACTTCGGCGTCTTCAAAGCTGAACTTCTCCGACAGCACCAGCGCGCCGCCTGGGCGCAGGCCACGATAGATTTTCTCCAGCAGGCGCAGGCGATCGGCCGGCTCGAGGAACTGCAGCGTAAAGTTCAGTACCACCATCGAGGCGTCTTCGATGTCGATGTCGCGAATGTCGGCTTCGATAACCTCAACCGGCGTGTCGGCGCGGAAGGCGTCAATATGGCGGCGGCAACGTTCCACCATCGCCGGCGAATTGTCGACGGCGACGATATGGCAGCCGGGCACCTTGATATTCCGCCGCATTGACAGCGTCGCCGCGCCCAGTGAGCAGCCCAGGTCATACACCCGGCTGTCGGGTTGCACAAAACGTTCGGCCAGCATGCCGATCATCGAGATGATGTTGGAATAGCCGGGAACGGAGCGTTGGATCATGTCGGGGAACACTTCGGCGACGCGTTCGTCGAAGGTCCAGTCGCCCAGTTTGGCGATGGGGGCGGAGAAAAGAGTATCGCGGTTTGGCATAGCGGCAAATCAGTTCAGAATTCGAAGCTGCGTAGTCTAACAGAAAAGCGCAAAAAAGCGGAGCGGAAGCAGGCGGCGCGGCCGCCTGATGATAAAACGGGATCAGTGCAGGCTGAAAATCAGATCCCAAGGCAGATAGAAGATATTTGCCAGAACCATCAACAACAAAGAGATATAGGTCGCGGCCATGCCTGAACGGCGCCAACGAACCTCGCGGTTGCGTAAACCGTAGTAATGCACCAACCGCCCGGCCATCAGCATCAGGCCGCAGAGGTGAATCATCCAGATTTCCGCGCCGTTCATTTCCATGATCACCAGCAATACGGCAGCGATAGGAATGTATTCAACGGCGTTGCCATGCACGCGTATGGCGGTCTGCAATTCGTAGAAACCGCCGTCGCCGTAGGCTACGCGGTACTGCATCCTTAATCTGACTACGTCATAAGAGAGTTTGATCAACAACAATGCGCCGAGCACCACATAAAGCGCGCTTACCATTTTTAACTCCGTTCCCTAACCAAAACTGGCAGCCAGCATCATAGCCGTCATTGTATTCACTGTCGCGGGGAAATATTTGATGTTATTGGTCAGATTAATAGGTCAAAACAGTGCATCTTGTTCTGGCCAGTCTGGCGGCGCAGGCAAATCAGGGATCGCCAGACGCAACTGCTGCCAAATTTTTTGCGCCTGCTGGGGCGAATCGCCGTTGTCCGGCGTATGAATAAACAGATAGGGCTGATGCTGTTGCTGCCACAGCGGCAGTTTTTGTTGCCAGGCTTCGAACCAGCGCAGGTTATCGGCCAGTTGGTCACCGCCGATAAAGCGCACCAACGGTTGGTCGGCGGTGACCAGAGCGTGTACCGGCAGCTTCGGTTTTTTCTGCTGGGCATCGCGCACGGCGGCGGTATTGGGGGCGGCGTGATGCACCGGGCGGCTGTCGAGGATCACCCGATTGATGCCGCGCTGGTGTAGCCCCTGATTCAACGCGCGCTCTTCCTCACCCTTGGCGAAAAACGCCGGATGACGCACTTCTACGCCGTAGGTGAACTCCTGCGGCAGGCTTTCGAAGAACTGCCACATGCGCGGCAGCTCATCGGGGCCGAAGGCGGCGGGCAGCTGCAGCCACAACTGGCCGATGCGCTGATGCACCGGGCTCAGGCAGTGGTAAAACGCCTGTAGCTCGGCGGCGCAGTTGCGCAGGGCGGCCTTGTGGCTGATGTCCGACGGGAATTTGAAGCAGAAGCGAAAATCGTCGCCGGTCATGTCGCGCCAGCGCTGCACGATTTCCAGTTTCGGCAGCGCGTAGAAGGTGGTGTTGCCTTCCACGCAGTTGAAGTAGCGGCTGTAATCCGCCAAATCACGCAGCCCGATACGATTCCAGGCTGAATGTTGCCACTGCGGCAGTCCGATGTAGATCACGGCGTCGTCTTCCTTTACTTGTGCTTGGCTTATCAGGCTACAACTTAACGTTACCGCTCGAGCGCGGCAAGAATTTCGCCGGTGTCGCGCACCCGCGCCAAACGCGGGAAGATGTGTTCGAACGCGAAACGGTGCATTTCCGCGTTCTGCGCACTGCAGACGTCTTCGGCGATCACCAGTTCATAGCCGTGCTCCCAGGCGGCGCGGGCGGTGGACTCCACGCCGATATTGGTGGAAATGCCGCCCAGCACCACGGACTTGATGCCGCGGCGGCGCAGCTGCAAGTCCAGATCGGTGCCGTAGAAGGCGCCCCATTGGCGTTTGGTGATCAGAATATCGTTGTCGCAGACCGCCAGCGGCGCGGGGAATTCCCACCAGCTGGCCGGCAAACCGCCGGCGGGCGCGGGAGCCGGTTTATCCACCGGTTGTTTCAGCGCTTCGGCGAAGGAGTCTGACCAACCGACGCGCACCAACAGCACCGGCGCGCCCAGCATGCGAAAACGGGCGGCCAGCAGGGCGGCGTTCGCCACCACCTGGCCGGCGCTGTGCGGGCCGCCGGCGTAAGGCAGAATGCCGTTTTGCAAATCGATCAGCACCAGAGCGGTGGTTTGGGCGTCAAGTTTCAGCATGGATTTCATCTCGTTGCGAAGTGGATAAAAACTGTTCGGCGCGCCGGGCGAGCTGCGTTCGGCGCAAAACCGGGGGAGAATCAGGCTACGTGAAAAAACTGTCGCAGGTTAATGGGAAATTTGTTAACCGATGTGTTGATTCGAACAAAAACGCGCCATTTAGTGCAGTAACAATGCTGTGTTCGCACTTATCGGGCGGATGAATTTCCTTTATAATGACTCCCTTTTTTCAACACTCTTTAATCCAACGACCTATGCCGATTTATGAATATGCATGTGGTGCTTGCAACCATCGGTTAGAGAAATTGCAAAAATTTTCCGATGCGCCGCTGGCAGACTGCCCGGCGTGTGGGCAGCCCGCGTTGACCAAGTTGATTTCATCTTCCGGTTTCCAGCTTAAGGGCACCGGCTGGTATGCGACGGATTTTAAACCGGGCAACAAGTAGAATTTATCAGATAACAGCCGCGCGACAGGGGCGCAGTAGCCCGGCGCGGCATCGGCTGTGTAAAAGGATAGCGTATGCGTACTGAATATTGCGGGCAGTTGAATCTGTCCCACGTGGGCCAGGAAGTCACTCTGTGTGGTTGGGTCAATCGTCGTCGCGATCTGGGCGGCCTGATCTTTATTGATATGCGCGACCGTGAAGGCATCGTGCAGGTGTTCTTCGACCCGGACGAGAAAGTGGCGTTCGACAAGGCCTATGACCTGCGCAATGAATTTTGCATCCAGATCGTCGGCACCGTGCGTGCGCGTCCGGACAGCCAGATCAAGAAAGATATGGCCACCGGCGAAGTGGAAGTGTTCGCCCACGCGCTCGAGATCATCAACCGCTCCGAGCCGCTGCCGCTGGACTCCAACCAGGTCAACAGCGAAGAAGCGCGCCTGAAATACCGTTACCTCGATCTGCGTCGCCCGGAAATGGCCGAGCGTCTGAAGACCCGCGCCAAAATCACCAGCTTCGTACGTCGCTTTATGGACAGCCACGGTTTCCTCGACATCGAAACGCCGATGCTGACCAAAGCGACGCCGGAAGGCGCCCGCGATTACCTGGTGCCGAGCCGCGTGCACAAGGGCAAATTCTACGCGCTGCCGCAGTCTCCGCAGCTGTTTAAACAGCTGCTGATGATGTCCGGCTTCGATCGTTACTATCAGATCGTCAAATGCTTCCGTGACGAAGACCTGCGTGCGGACCGTCAGCCTGAATTTACTCAAATCGACGTCGAAACCTCCTTCATGACCGCCGAGCAGGTGCGTGAAGTGATGGAGAAGCTGGCGCGTGAACTGTGGCTGGACGTGAAGGGCGTGGATCTGGGCGATTTCCCGGTCATGACCTTCGCCGAAGCGATGCGTCGCTTTGGTTCCGATAAGCCGGACCTGCGTAACCCGCTGGAGCTGGTGGACGTGGCTGACCTGGTCAAGGACGTCGAGTTCAAAGTGTTCTCCGGCCCGGCCAATGACGCCAAAGGCCGCGTGGCGGCGATCCGCGTACCGGGCGGCGCACAGCTGACCCGCAAGCAGATCGACGAGTACGGCGCTTTCGTCAACATCTACGGCGCTAAAGGCCTGGCCTGGCTGAAGGTCAACGACCGCGCCGCCGGCATGGAAGGCGTGCAGAGCCCGATCGCCAAATTCCTCAGCGCGGAAGTGCTGGAAGCCGTCCTGGCGCGTACCGACGCGCAGACCGGCGACATCCTGTTCTTCGGCGCAGACAGTTTCAAGATTGTCACCGATGCGATGGGCGCGCTGCGCCTGAAGCTGGGTCGCGATCTGGGGCTGACCCAACTCGACAGCTGGGCGCCGCTGTGGGTGGTCGACTTCCCGATGTTCGAAGAAGACGAAGAGGGCGGCCTGGCGGCGATGCACCACCCGTTCACCTCGCCGCGCGACATGAGCCCGGAAGAGCTGGCCGCTGCGCCGGTCAACGCTATCGCCAACGCCTATGACATGGTGATCAACGGTTACGAAGTGGGCGGCGGTTCGGTGCGTATTCACCGCAGCGAAATGCAGCAGACGGTATTCAGCATTCTGGGCATCGACGAACACGAACAGCGCGAGAAGTTCGGCTTCCTGCTGGACGCGCTGAAGTACGGCACGCCGCCGCACGCCGGCCTGGCTTTCGGCCTGGACCGTCTGGTGATGCTGCTGACCGGCACCGACAACATCCGCGACGTTATCGCCTTCCCGAAAACCACCGCGGCGGCCTGTCTGATGACCGATGCACCGAGCTTCGCCAACCCGGCGGCGCTGCAGGAGCTGGCGATCAGCGTGGTAAAGAAAGCCGGTGCGGAACAAGAGAGCGAGTGATGAGTTACAAGCGCCCTGAATCTATCCTGGTAGTGATTTACGCGAAATCCAGTGGTCGGGTGCTGATGTTACAGCGGCGCGACGATACCGAGTTCTGGCAGTCGGTCACCGGCAGCCTGGAACAGGATGAGTCGCCGCCGCATGCCGCGCGGCGTGAGGTCATGGAAGAAGTGGGCATCGATATCGAAGCAGAGCACCTGCCGTTGTTCGATTGCCAGCGCTGCGTGGAGTTTGAACTCTTTGTCCATTTGCGACATCGCTATGCGCCGGGAACCACGCGCAATAAAGAGCACTGGTTCTGTCTGGCGTTGCCCGAGGAGCGCGATCCGGTGATTACCGAGCATCACGCTTACCAATGGCTTGAGGCGGCCGAGGCCGTGAAGTTGACCAAGTCGTGGAGCAATCAGCAGGCGATTGAAGAGTTCGTGATCAATTCAGTCCAGTAGTTTTTTTCGGAGATTTTTTATGGCAGGTCATAGTAAGTGGGCCAACACAAAGCACCGTAAAGCGGCGCAGGACGCCAAGCGCGGTAAAATTTTCACCAAGATTATTCGTGAGCTGGTCACGGCCGCCAAGCTGGGCGGCGGCGATCCGGATTCCAACCCGCGTCTGCGCGCGGCGATGGACAAGGCGCTGTCGAACAACATGACGCGCGACACCATGAATCGTGCAATCGCGCGCGGCGTGGGCGGCGATGATGATACCAATATGGAAACCATCATCTATGAAGGCTACGGCCCTGGCGGCACCGCCGTCATGATCGAATGCCTGAGCGACAACCGCAACCGCACCGTGGCGGAAGTGCGTCACGCCTTTACCAAATGCGGCGGCAACCTCGGCACCGACGGTTCCGTGGCTTATCTGTTCACCAAGAAGGGCGTGATCACCTACGCACCGGGCCTGGATGAAGACAGCGTAATGGAAGCGGCGTTGGAAGCCGGTGCGGAAGACATCGTGACCTATGACGATGGCGCCATCGACGTGTTCACCGCCTGGGAAAGCCTGGGCGCGGTGAAAGATGCGCTGACCGCTGCGGGCTTCGAAGCCGAAGCGGCGGAAGTGTCGATGATCCCATCGACCAAGGCCGACATGGACGCGGAAACCGCGCCTAAGCTGTTGCGCCTGATCGATATGCTGGAAGACTGCGACGACGTGCAGGAAGTTTACCATAACGGTGAAATCTCCGACGAAGTGGCGGCGACGCTGTAATCCGGTAAAACGGGCGCCGCCGTTCGGCGGCGCCGTGCATGCAAGGTGGATGTAGATATGGCGATCATACTCGGTATCGATCCCGGCTCGCGCGTCACCGGCTATGGCCTTATCCGCCAGCAGGGGCGCCAGTTGAGCTATATCGCCAGCGGCTGCATCCGCACGGTGGTGGACGACATGCCGACGCGGCTGAAGCTGATTTACGCCGGCGTCAGCGAGATCATCACCCAGTTTCAGCCCGATTTCTTCGCCATCGAACAGGTGTTTATGGCCAAGAACCCGGATTCGGCGCTCAAGCTCGGCCAGGCGCGCGGCGTCGCAATCGTGGCGGCGGTTAATCAGAACCTGGAAGTGTTCGAGTATGCGGCGCGGCAGGTCAAACAAACCGTGGTCGGCACCGGCGCGGCCGAAAAGGCGCAGGTACAGCACATGGTGCGCTCGCTGCTCAAACTCTCGGCAAACCCGCAGGCGGATGCCGCGGATGCCCTGGCCATCGCCATCACCCACTGCCACCTCAGCCAGAACGTGCTGCGAATGAGCGAAGGGCGGCTGAACCTGGCGCGCGGGCGTTTGCGCTGACGCGAAACGATGATTGCTCAGGCTGGATATTCATCCAGCCTTTTTTATGTTATAAGCTTTACCAGCAACGGCATGGCAGGGCGCCATGCCCGGTAATTCTGCAGGAGGGTAAATGATAGGTCGTCTCAGAGGAAATATTCTGGAAAAGCAGCCGCCGCTGGTGTTACTGGAGGCGAACGGCGTGGGTTATGAAGTGCACATGCCGATGACCTGCTTTTACGAGCTGCCGGAACTGGGGCAAGAGGCCATCGTGTTTACCCACTTCGTGGTGCGTGAAGACGCGCAGCTGCTGTACGGTTTCAACGACAAGCAGGAGCGCGCGCTGTTCCGCGAGCTGATTAAGGTCAACGGCGTCGGGCCGAAACTGGCGCTCGCCATCCTGTCGGGCATGTCCGCGCAGCAGTTCGTCAGCGCGGTGGAGCGCGAAGAGATCACCGCACTGGTCAAGCTGCCGGGCGTGGGCAAGAAAACTGCCGAGCGCCTGGTGGTCGAGATGAAAGATCGCTTCAAAGGGCTGAACGGCGATCTGTTCAACAACAGCAGCGAGATCAGCCTGCCGGCCGCCGCCGACAAAACGCCGGAAGCGGACGCGGAAGCCGAAGCCGTCTCGGCGCTGGTGGCGCTGGGCTATAAGCCGCAGGAAGCCAGCCGCATGGTCAGCAAGATTGCCAAGCCGGGCGCCGACTGCGAAACCCTGATCCGCGACGCGCTGCGCGCCGCCCTGTAAGGCCGAAAAGGGGTAGATAATGATTGAAGCCGATCGCCTGATTTCCGCCGAACCGATCAACGAAGAGGAGATCCTCGATCGCGCCATTCGTCCCAAGCTGCTGACTGAATACGTCGGCCAGCCGCACGTGCGCGAGCAGATGGAGATCTTCATCCAGGCGGCCAAGCAGCGCGGCGACGCGCTCGACCATTTATTGATCTTCGGCCCGCCGGGGCTGGGGAAAACCACCCTGGCCAACATCGTGGCCAACGAAATGGGCGTAAATTTGCGCACCACTTCCGGCCCGGTGTTAGAGAAGGCGGGCGATTTGGCGGCGATGCTGACCAACCTCGAACCGCACGACGTGTTGTTCATCGACGAAATTCACCGTTTGTCACCGGTGGTGGAAGAAGTATTGTATCCGGCGATGGAAGACTACCAGCTGGATATCATGATCGGCGAAGGGCCGGCGGCGCGTTCGATTAAGCTCGATCTGCCGCCGTTTACCTTGGTGGGAGCCACCACCCGCGCCGGTTCGCTGACCTCGCCGCTGCGCGATCGCTTCGGCATTGTCCAGCGGCTGGAGTTTTATCAGGTGGCGGATCTGCAGCACATCGTCTCGCGCAGCGCCGGGTGCCTGGGGCTGGAGCTGTCCGACGAGGGCGCCCATGAAGTGGCTCGCCGCGCGCGCGGCACGCCGCGTATCGCCAACCGCCTGTTGCGCCGGGTGCGCGATTTCGCTGAAGTGCGCGCCAACGGCGTGATCAGCGGTTCGGTGGCGGCGCAGGCGCTTGATATGCTCAACGTCGATGCCGAAGGCTTCGACTATATGGATCGCAAACTGCTGCTGGCGATTATCGACAAGTTTACCGGTGGCCCGGTCGGGTTGGATAATCTGGCGGCGGCGATCGGTGAAGAGCGCGAAACCATTGAAGACGTGATTGAACCGTTTCTGATCCAGCAGGGCTTTATCCAGCGCACGCCGCGCGGCCGTCTGGCGACGCAGCACGCCTACCGGCACTTTGGTCTCGAACGCGAAGAGTAAATTTTTAATCCGCCAATAAAAAAGGGCCGCAGATGCGGCCCTTGTCATATCCGGGCTTTAATCAAGCCTGTTGTTTTTTGAACAGGCTCAGCGTGAACAGCACGGCAGCGCAGAGCACCACCGAAGGGCCGGCCGGCGTATCGTAAAATGCCGAGAAGGCCAGGCCGCCGGTAACCGCCACCATGCCGAGCAGTACCGCGACACCCGCCATCTGCTCCGGCGTGCGCGCGAAACGGCGAGCGGTGGCCGCCGGAATGATCAGCAGCGAGGTGATGATCAGCGCGCCGACGAATTTCATCGCCAGGCCGATGGTCAACGCGGTGACCAGCATCAGCACGGTACGCGCCCGCGCCAAATTGACGCCGTCGACGTGCGCCAGCTCCGGGCTGATGGTCATCGACAGCAGATCGCGCCATTGCCACCACAGCACCAACAGCACCACGGCGACGCCGCCGGCGATCATCACGATGTCGCTCAGCGTGACCGAAAGCAGATCGCCGAACAGGTAGGCCATCAGATCGACCCGCACGTTGGACATCAGCGCCACCACCACCAGACCCAGCGACAGGGCGCTGTGGGCCAGAATGCCGAGCAGGGTATCTACCGAAAGCTGCGGGCGGCGTTCCAGCCACACCAGGGCCAGGGCCAGCAGCAACGTAATGGCGATCACCGCATAGAAAGGATTGATGTCCAGCAGCAGACCAAAGGCGACGCCGAGCAGCGAGGCGTGCGCCAGGGTGTCGCCGAAGTAGGACATGCGGCGCCAAACCACAAAGGAGCCCAGCGGCCCGGCGGCGCTAGCCAGCAACACCCCGGCCAGCCAGCCGGGAAGTAACAATTCGATCATGCTTCGTGGCTCCCGGTTTTCTTCAAGACAATTCTTCCCTGCAGGTCGTGGCGATGGTTGTGATGGTGGCGATACACCGCCAGCTGCTCTGCGCCGCGGTTGCCGAACATGGCGATGAATTCGGGATGCATCGAGACCACCTCCGGCGCGCCGGAGCAGCAGATATGCTGATTGAGGCACAACACCTCGTCGGTTTTCGCCATCACCAGATGCAGATCGTGCGAGACCATCAGTACGGCGCAGCCCAGCTCCTTGCGCAGCTGATCGATCAGATCGTACAGCGCCAGTTGGCCGTTGACGTCCACCCCTTGCGTGGGTTCGTCCAGCACCAGCAGCTGCGGTTTATTCAGCAGCGCTCGCGCCAGCAGTACGCGTTGGTTCTCGCCGCCGGAGAGCTTTTGCATCGGCTGGTCGAGCAGGTGGGCGGCGTGCACGCGCTTGAGCGCCGGCAGAATGTCGGCTTTCTTTACGCCGGGTTTAAGACGCATAAAGCGGCTAACGGTCAGCGGCAGGGTGGCGTCGAGGTGGAGTTTTTGCGGCACGTAGCCGATGCGCAGGCCGGGCTCCCGCTCCAGCGTGCCGGCGGTTGGTTTGACCAATCCCAGCACCACGCGTACCAGTGTGGATTTGCCCGCGCCGTTCGGGCCAAGCAGCGTGAGAATACGGCCGGGCTGCAGGCTGAGGGAAATGTTCGACAGCACCTTGCGGCTGCCGAAGGCGACGGAGATATTTTTTAGCGTTATCAGTGTAGACATCTCGAGATTACAGGTTGCAGAACGAAGCGGATGTTATAATATCACGCCTTGTTGATGAAAACGATGGGATTACTGATGATGGCAAAGAAAAATAAATGGCTGCAGCGCACGCTGCTGGCCAGCGCACTGTTGATGGCCGGCCCGCTGAGCAGCGCTTCCGCTGCGGTGGTGACATCGATTCGCCCCTTAGGCTTTATCGCTGCGGCCATCGCCGACGGCGTGACGCCGACCGAGGTGTTGCTGCCGGACGGCGCTTCGCCGCACGATTTTGCGTTGCGTCCTTCCGATATCCAGCGCTTGCGTTCCGCTGACCTGGTGTTGTGGGTCGGGCCGGACATGGAAGCGTTCCTGACCAAGGCGCTGGTGCCGATCTCGGCGACGCGAAAGCTGGCTATCAGCGAACTGCCGGCGGTGAAGCCGCTGCTGATGAAAGGCGAAGAGGACGACGATCATGAACATGCAGGTGAAGCGCATAACCATGCCGATGACGATCATGGGCATCATCACGGCGAGTACAATATGCACGTTTGGCTGTCGCCGGAGATAGCAAAAGTGACCGCGATCGCGATTCACGACAGATTGTTGGAACTTATGCCGCAAAATAAGGACAAATTAGACGCAAACCTGCGCCAGTTCGAGAATCTGCTGACGCAAACTGACAAAAATGTTGGTAACATGCTTACGCCTGTGCAAGGTAAGGGTTATTTTGTTTTTCATGATGCTTACGGCTACTTTGAAAAACACTACGGTTTGAGTCCGCTGGGCCATTTCACCGTCAATCCCGAAATTCAGCCTGGAGCACAGCGCCTACACCAAATTCGAACACAGTTGGTTGAGCAGAAAGCGGTATGCGTTTTTGCTGAGCCACAATTCAGGCCGGCCGTAATCAATGCCGTCGCCAAGGGTACCAAAGTGCGTTCCGGAACGCTGGACCCGCTGGGCACCGGCATCGCGCTGGAGAAGGACAGCTACGGGAAATTCCTGACTCAGCTGTCAAACCAGTACGTGAGCTGCCTGAAGTAAAGCTTATGAGGATAATATCGAGTGCAGCAGATAGTCCGAACTATCGCTCTGGCGTATAACAACCTGCCACGGCCCCACCGCGTCATGCTGGGGTCGCTGACAGTCGTCACATTGGCCGTCGCTGTTTGGCGGCCTTTTGTTTACCACCCAGAACACAACCCCATCGCCAAGAGCGTCGAGTTAGAATCCAGCCAGATGCGGTCATTGCTCCCTGAAGCCAGTGAACCGATAGATGTCGACCAACCCACCCCCGATGACGAAATCCCGCAGGATGAGCTGGACCAGAAGGATGCCGGCGATGATGGCGTGCATGAATATGTGGTTTCCACCGGCGACACCCTTGGCAGCATTCTGACGCAGTACGGCATTGATATGTCGGATGTCACCTTGCTGGCTTCGCAAAACCGCGATCTGCGTAACCTGAAGATCGGCCAACAGCTGTCGTGGACCGTGAACGACGCAGGCGATTTGCAGCAGTTGACCTGGGAGGTTTCCCGCCGCGAAACTCGCACCTATGATCGCGTCGGCAACAGCTTCAAGGAGTCAAAAGAGGCGCAGCAGGGCGAATGGCGCAACAACGTGATCAGCGGCCGGGTCAACGGCAGCTTCGTCAGCAGCGCCGGCGACGCCGGGCTGAGCCGTAACGAAATCAACTCGGTGATCAAGGCGTTGCAGTGGCAGCTCGATTTCCGCAAGCTGCGCAAAGGCGATCAGTTCTCCGTGCTGATGTCGCGTGAGCATTTCGACGGCAAGAAATCACAAAGCCAGCTGTTGGGCGTGCGTTTGCGCACCGGCGGCAAGGATTACTACGCGATCCGCGCCGAAGACGGCAAATTCTACGATCGCCAGGGCTCTGGCCTGGCGCGCGGCTTCATGCGTTTCCCGACCATGAAACAGTTCCGCATCTCCTCCAACTTCAACCCGCGCCGCGTGAACCCGGTGACCGGCCGCGTGGCGCCGCACAAGGGCGTCGATTTCGCCATGCCGGTCGGCACGCCGGTGCTGGCGGTCGGTGACGGTGAGGTGGTGATCGCCAAACGCAGCGGCGCAGCGGGTAACTATGTGGCGATCCGCCACGGTCGTCAGTACACCACGCGCTATATGCACCTGAAAAAACTGCTGGTGAAACCAGGCCAGAAGGTGAAACGCGGCGATCGCATTGCGCTCTCCGGCAACACCGGCCGTTCCACCGGGCCGCATCTGCACTTTGAACTGTGGACCGGCCAACAGGCGGTGAACCCGCTGACGGCTAAACTGCCGCGTTCCGAAGGGCTGGGCGGCAAAGACCGCAGCGATTATCTGGCGCAGGTGAAGGAAGTGGTTCCTCAGCTGCAGTTGGATTAACGCCCCCTTTTTCCGGCGCTTCGGCGCCGTTAATTTCATCGGCCTGATTGCGGGCCGATGCTGTTTTATCTGGGCGGTTCGCGGTTGTTAATTGCAAAATCGGTGCTGGCAATTATGATTAGCCGAATCGCTAAGCCAAGAGCATGTGCATGCAAAACGAGAAGAAATCGAACGTAGAGTTCATTCCGCAGTTTCAAAAAGCCTTTTTATATCCGCGCTACTGGGGCGTGTGGTTGGGAACCGGTCTGATGGCCGGCATTTCGCTGGTGCCTGCGCGCCTGCGCGATCCGGTGCTGGGTGCGGTCGGCAAACTGGCCGGCAAGTTGGCGAAGGGCGCGCGCCGTCGTGCCCGCATCAACCTGCTGTATTGCTTGCCTGAGTTGCCTGAAAGCGAACGCGAGCACATTATCGACCAGATGTTCGCCTGCGCGCCGCAGTCGATGGTGCTGATGGCTGAGCTGGCCTGCACCAAACCGGAAAAAGTGCTCAAGCGCGTGCGTTGGCACGGCGAAGAGGTGTTGGACAAGATCCGCGCGGAAGGGCGCAACGTGATTTTCCTGGTGCCACATGGCTGGGCGGTGGATGTGCCGGCGATGTTGATGGCCGCGCGCGGTCAACCGATGGCGGCGATGTTCCACAATCAGCGCAATCAGCTGATCGACTACCTGTGGAACGCCGTGCGTCGTAAATTCGGCGGCCGCATGCACGCGCGCAATGACGGCATCAAACCGTTTATCAGTTCGGTTCGCCAGGGATATTGGGGTTATTATCTGCCCGATCAGGATCACGGCGCTGAGCACAGTGAGTTTGTCGACTTCTTCGCCACCTATAAGGCGACCTTGCCGGCGGTCGGGCGGTTGATGAAGGTATGCCGTGCGGCGATCGTGCCGTTGTTCCCGGTGTACGACGGCAAAACCAGCATGCTGGATATCTATATTCGCGAGCCGATGGACGATCTGGCCGAAGCGGACGATCCGCGCATTGCCCGCCGTATGAATGAAGAAGTGGAAAACCTGGTGGGCCCGAACCCGGAGCAGTACACCTGGATCCTCAAACTGTTGAAGACGCGCAAAGAAGGGGAGATTGAGCCTTACTCGCGCGACGATCTGTATCGTTAATCCTTTCTACCGCTAACGCCGGCAGGGCCACAACCCGGCCGGCGTCTCTTCAGATGTGCACCCTACAGCCGCGAGCCCGCAGGATGTCGACGATTTTAGGCGTGTGGGTGAAATCATTCCAGCGCAGATCAAGCTTGCGCAGCCGGCTCAGTTCACCGAGGCTTTCCGGCAGATTGCTCAGGCGGTTGGCGCGCAGATCCAGGCTTCTCAGCGCCGTGAGCTCACCGATATTTTCCGGCAGGCGCGTCAGCTGATTAAAACGCAGGTTCAGCTCGCTCAATCGCGGCAGGCGGCAGAAGGCTGCCGGCAGTTCGGTGATGGCATTGTTGGCCGCATCGAGTATCTCAAGCTCGCCGAGCAGAGCCATTTCCGCCGGCAGCGCGGTCAGGGCATTTTTCATGATATGCAACTCGCGCAGCGCGCGCAGCTGCCCGATTTCGCCGGGCAGGTTGCCGATGCGATTGTTGTATAAACGCAGCTCCTGCAATGCCGCCAGCCCCGGTATCGCCTGCGGCAAGGCGGTCAGTTGGTTATCGGTCGCGTTGAGGTAAACCAACTGCTGCAGTTGCGCCAGCGCACGCGGCAGGTCGCTAAAGCCGTTATCGCTCAGGTAGAGGTATTTCAGCCGGTGCAGTTGCCCCAATGTTTCAGGCAGTTCGCTTGCGCGGTTGTGACCGAAGTCGAACATCTCAAGCTGTTGCAACTGACCAATCTCCGGCGGCAGGCGGTCGAGCTGATTGCAGGAGATGTTCAGCACCTGCAGGTTGCGGTGTTGCAAGATGGAGGCGGGGAAGGCCGTCAGCAGATTGTCGTACAGGCTGATTTTGCGCAGCGCGTGGCCGGTTAGCTGCGATTCGTCGAGCTGCGTCAGACCGCGCCCATCGAGATCGAGCGCATCACCGGTCGAGGCTGGATTGCGTTGGTGGAGCATGGCGTTCTCCGTCGTTTATGGCGGTGTCAGGGCAAAAAAAATGCCGGCCAACGTGAGCCGGCCGGCATGTCGTCTGCGGCGTGGATTACTCGACGCGCAGGATACGGCTGGTATTGGTGGTGCCGACGGTTTCCATCACGTCGCCCTGGGTGACGATCACCAGATCGCCGGAGACCAGGAAGCCTTTGTCGCGCAGGCGATTGACGGCTTCATTGGCGGCGATCACGCCGTCTTTGTGGCTGTCGAAATAAACCGGCGTCACGCCGCGATACAGCGCGGTCAGGTTCAGCGTGTGCTCATGACGCGACATGGCGAAGATCGGCAGGCCGGAGCTGATGCGCGACATCATCAGCGCAGTGCGGCCGGATTCGGTCATGGCGATCAGCGCGGTGACGCCTTTCAGGTGGTTGGCGGCATACATCGAAGACATGGCGATCGCCTCTTCGATGTTGTCGAACTGTACGTCCAGGCGGTGTTTGGAAACGTTGATGCTCGGGATCTTCTCGGCACCCAGACAAACGCGCGCCATCGCCGCCACGGTTTCCGCCGGGTATTGGCCAGCGGCGGTTTCCGCCGACAGCATGACAGCGTCGGTGCCGTCCAGCACGGCGTTGGCCACGTCCATGACTTCGGCGCGGGTCGGCATCGGGTTGGTGATCATCGACTCCATCATCTGGGTCGCGGTGATCACCGCGCGGTTCAGGGTGCGGGCGCGGCGGATCAGTTTCTTCTGAATGCCGACCAGTTCCGGATCGCCGATTTCGACGCCCAGGTCGCCACGGGCCACCATCACCACGTCGGAGGCCAGAATAATGTCGTCCATCGCTTCGTCGGTGCAAACCGCTTCGGCGCGCTCAACCTTGGACACGATCTTGGCGTTGCAGCCGGCATCGCGCGCCAGGCGGCGGGCATAGTTCAGATCTTCACCGGTACGCGGGAAGGAGACCGCCAGGTAGTCGACGCCAATCTTGGCGGCGGTCACGATGTCCGCCTTGTCTTTTTCGGTCAGGGCTTCGGCCGACAGGCCGCCGCCGAGTTTGTTGATGCCCTTGTTGTTGGACAGCGGGCCGCCGACGGTCACTTCGGTAAACACTTTCATGCCCTGAACTTCGAGCACTTTCAGCTGAACGCGGCCGTCATCAAGCAGCAGGACGTCGCCCGGTACCACATCGGCTGGCAGGCCTTTATAGTCGATACCGACTTTTTCTTTATCGCCTTCGCCTTTTGACAGGTTGGCGTCCAGCAGGAATTTATCGCCCACGTTGAGGAAGATTTTGCCTTCCTTGAAGGTGGAGACGCGAATTTTCGGCCCTTGCAGATCGCCGAGGATAGCGACGTGACGCCCCAGCTTGGCAGCGATTTCGCGCACTTTGTCAGCGCGAGCCTGATGATCTTCCGGGCTGCCGTGGGAGAAGTTAAGCCGAACTACGTTGGCGCCGGCGGCAATGATCTTTTCCAGATTATTGTCGCGGTCTGTAGCCGGACCCAGGGTGGTAACGATTTTGGTTCTTCTGAGCCGTCTGGACATGTATTACTCCGTTGACTGGTGAAGCAAATATTGGTGTTGCGATAACGTCGGATAACGAAACCAGGCGTGAAATGTAATTTTACAACACTGATATTTCACCCGGGTTACCCGTATGAGCATGTTAACAGGGTACCGCCTCTGATGCCGTCATTCAAATGTCTGTTGAACGGCGATTTTTTCTTCGTCGGGTCACGAATCAAAACTGTTGGGAATGACCACGCCTTTATCAAAGCGCGATTCTTTGAGCGCTTCTTTGACCCGCTTCAAGTTATCTCTGAATTTAGCCCCTCGGCGCAAGGTAAATCCGGTGGCGAGCACGTCAATGAGCGTTAATTGCGCGATCCGCGACACCATCGGCATGTAAACGTCGGTGTCTTCGGGCACGTCGAGCAGCAGGGCCAGGGTCGCCGCCTGGGCGAGCGGGGTGTCGCGCGAGGTGATAGCCAGTACCGTGGCGTCGTTCTCCCGCGCCAGGTGGGCCATCTCCACCAGATTCTTGGTGCGGCCGGTGTGTGAGATCAGCACCACCACGTCGCCTTCGCTGGAGTTCATGCAGCTCATGCGCTGCATGACGATGTCATCAAAGTAGACCACCGGAATGTTGAAGCGGAAAAATTTGTTCATCGCATCGTGCGCCACCGCCGCGGAGGCACCCAGCCCGAAGAAAGAGATCTTTTTTGCCTGGGTGAGCAGGTCAACCGCACGATTGATTGCGGCAATATCCAAATTTGCCTTTACTGTATCGAGGCTGGCCATTACCGATTCGAAGATCTTGCTGGTATAGGAATCGACGCTGTCATCTTCCTCAACGTTACGGTTTACGTAGGGCGTGCCGTTAGCCAGGCTTTGGGCGAGATGCAGTTTGAAGTCGGGAAAGCCTTTGGTATCAAGGCGGCGGCAAAAACGGTTGACGGTAGGTTCGCTGACGTCGGCCATGCGCGCCAGCGTGGCGATGCTGGAGTGAATGGCGGTCTGCGGGGAGGCCAGGATCACCTCGGCGACTTTCCTTTCAGATTTGCTCAGGCGTTCCAGATGGCTCTGGATTTTGTCCAGCGTATTCATATAACGAGAGTCACTCATGGTTTTATCCCTGTGGCTTTCAAGCAACAGCGTCGAATTTCGCCCGTGTTCGCCGTGCGAGCAGACGCCAAACGAGCGGCTGTAACCTGGAATCGATAGGGTATGTCGATTTCAAACAAAGGAGAAATCAATGCCGGTTTAGTGAAAATATACTACGTGCTGGTAACCGTTGGCAGTCTCGACAGGGTGTATGCAGGCTTTTTTCACCAGAATATGACCTGTGTCTAACTTTCATAATGGTAACAGAGCGTCAAAAAAGACGAAAAGTTACAGTTTTGCCCACCTGCAACGGCTCTGCCGCGCAGTGGCGCTTACCACTGGAATTTTTGGGGCTTTTTTTCTGCTTTTGCACCGGGTTTGCTGGCCGTAGTCAAACAGAGTACATTAGTAATGTAAGAAAATTACAAATATCCTGCAACGAGGAGATGAACATGGCGGTAACCTCTACAGCCCAGGCGTGTGACCTGGTTATTTTCGGCGCGAAAGGTGATTTGGCGCGCCGTAAGCTGCTGCCTTCCCTGTACCAGTTAGAGAAAGCCGGACACATCCACCCGGATACGCGGATCATCGGCGTCGGCCGCGCGGAGTGGGATAAACAAGCCTATACCGAAGTGGTCAAGGAAGCGCTTGGCACCTTCATGAAGGAAAAACTGGATGACGAACTCTGGGCCACGCTAAGCGCGCGCCTGGACTTCTGCAACCTGGACGTCAACGACAGCAAGAACTTTACCAAATTGGGTAAAATGCTGGATCAGAAGCACCGCACCACCATCAACTACTTTGCCATGCCGCCAAGCACCTTTGGCGCCATCTGCAAAGGGCTGGGCGAAGCCAAGCTGAACCATGAGCCGGCGCGCGTGGTGATGGAGAAACCGCTGGGCACCGATTTGGCGTCCTCACGCGTGATCAACGATCAGGTGGCGGAGTACTTCAACGAATCCCAGGTTTACCGTATCGACCACTATCTCGGCAAAGAGACAGTGCTGAACCTGTTGGCGCTGCGTTTCGCCAACTCGCTTTTCGCCTCCAACTGGGATAACCGCACCATCGATTCGGTGCAGATCACCGTAGCGGAAGAGGTGGGCATCGAAGGGCGTTGGGGTTACTTCGACCAGGCCGGCCAGATGCGCGACATGATCCAGAACCACCTGCTGCAGATCCTGACCATGATCGCCATGTCGCCGCCGGCGGATCTGACCACCGACCGCATCCGCGACGAGAAGGTGAAGGTGCTGCGCTCGCTGCGCCGCATCGATCAGACCAATGTCCGGGAAACCACCGTGCGTGGTCAGTACACCGCCGGCTTCGTCCAGGGCAAGAAAGTGCCGGGTTATCTGGAAGAGGAAGGGGCGAACAAGAGCAGCAGCACCGAAACCTTCGTCTCTATCCGCGTGGATATCGACAACTGGCAGTGGGCCGGCGTGCCGTTCTACCTGCGTACCGGTAAACGTCTGCCGACCAAATGTTCGGAAGTGGTGGTGTACTTCAAAAACCCGCCGCTTAACCTGTTCAGCGATTCTTACCAGCAGTTGCCGCAGAACAAGCTGACCATCCGCCTGCAGCCGGACGAAGGCATCGAAATTCAGGTGCTGAACAAGGTGCCGGGGCTGGATCACAAGCACCGTCTGCAGACCACCAAGCTGGACCTGAGCTTCTCGGAAACCTTTAACCAGGAGCACGTGGCGGACGCCTACGAGCGCCTGCTGCTGGAGACCATGCGCGGCATTCAGGCGCTGTTCGTGCGCCGCGATGAAGTGGAAGAAGCCTGGAAGTGGGTCGACTCCATCATGGACGCATGGAAAGCCGACAACGAGGCGCCTAAGCCTTACCAGGCGGGCACCTGGGGACCGGTGGCCTCGGTGGCGATGATCACCCGCGACGGCCGCTCCTGGAACGAGTTCGAATAATGCGTAATGCCGGCAGCCTGTCTGCCGGCTTTTTTTTGCCTGCGATCTGCGCGTGGGCCTCATCACTTACGGTACGGCCGGACGTCCGCGCATTTGTGCGGAGCCCTGTGGCAGGGGCGTGCCATTGTTAACCGCGAGTAATGGAGAAATAACGATGAAAAACTGGAAAACCAGCGCCGAGCAGATCCTGACGGCAGGGCCGGTGGTGCCTGTTATCGTGATCAACAAGCTGGAGCAGGCGGTGCCGCTGGCGAAAGCGCTGGTTGCCGGTGGCGTGCGGGTATTGGAGGTGACGCTGCGCACCACCTGCGGGCTGGAGTCTATCCGCGCTATCGCCGAAGAGGTGCCGGAGGCGATCATCGGCGCCGGTACGGTGATCAACCCGCAGCAGCTGCGGCAGGTGACCGAAGCCGGGGCGCAGTTCGCCATCAGCCCAGGGCTGACCGAGGCCTTGCTGCAGGCGGCGACGGCGGGACCCATCCCGCTGATCCCGGGCATCAGCACCGTGTCTGAACTGATGCAGGGCACGGATCACGGTCTGCGGGAATTCAAATTCTTCCCGGCGGAAGCCAACGGCGGCGTGAAGGCGCTGCAGGCGATCGGCGGCCCGTTCCCGCAGGTGCGTTTTTGCCCGACCGGCGGCATTACGCCAAACAATTACCGCGATTATCTGGCGCTGAAAAGCGTGCTTTGCATCGGCGGTTCCTGGCTGGTGCCGGCGGACGCGCTCGAAAAAGGCGACTATGCGCGCATCACTGAACTGGCGCGCAGCGCCGTCAGCGGCGCCGCGTTGTAACCCGCGCCAGGCCTGGGGTTGGCGCTTATTTGCTCACCCGCGGATATCGCAAGGCTCAACGCTCCGTTGAGCCTTTTTTAATTTTTATCGCGATTAACTTTCTTATTTTTAACCCGTTTTTTTCTGCTTTTTGATGAAAACGGCAGTTTGCTTTCTTATTTTGGCTGTGGTAAAAATATCTCAGTTGAAAATTTTACTTTTATGAGGATATTGGGCAAATCGCACGGTGTGCGGCTGATAATAGAGAACTATTATGATGACTATTAACGGAACTACCCTCAGAACCTCTACGTGCCAACTCTTCCTGTCTGCGATCCTTGCCAGTGAGCATCACTGGTGCAGCGAGCTATAGCGTCTTTCTCCCTTAACCGGTGCAGGTAGCGGGCTTAGGCCTTCGTTCTACCGTTCAGCCGGGCAAACATTCTTTTTGCGTTTGGGTCAGTTTATCCCCAGGGATCTCTGCGTCTTGCGCGCCGTACTGCGGCCGTTCGACGAGATAAATCGGGATAAATATGCCTTGGCGCGCATTATTCGCCGTTTGGGAGAAAAATTATGATTTATTGGATCTTTTTAGGTTTGGCCATCATGACCGAAATCATCGGCACCTTGTCGATGAAATACGCCAGCGTCAATGGCGGCATGATCGGGCATATCGTGATGTACGTGATGATCACCGCGTCTTATGTGTTGCTGTCAGTAGCGGTAAAACGCGTGGCGTTGGGCGTGGCCTATGCGCTGTGGGAAGGTATCGGCATTCTGTTCATTACCCTGTTCAGCGTGCTGTGGTTCGACGAGCCCATTTCCGCGCTGAAGGTACTGGGTCTGGCTACGCTGATCGCCGGTATCATGCTGGTGAAATCCGGTACCCGCAAAGAGCGAAAACAGGTCAGCCCG
Organism: Serratia sp. Z4; assembly: GCF_009900725.1. NCBI lineage: Bacteria > Pseudomonadati > Pseudomonadota > Gammaproteobacteria > Enterobacterales > Yersiniaceae > Serratia > Serratia sp. Z4. Next base: position 404,032 of record NZ_JAAABD010000002.1, on the reverse strand, counting down.
CGAGGTGACAACCATGCAACAGTTTGAGTTGTACCACATTGGGTTCCTGGGATTGGCCATCGTGCTGGAAATCATCGCCAATATCTTCCTGAAGATGTCGGACGGTTTCCGTAAAATTTGGCTGGGATTGCTGTCGCTGCTGTCGGTACTCGGTGCGTTCAGCGCCCTGGCGCAAGCGGTGAAGGGCATCGATCTGTCGATCGCTTATGCGTTGTGGGGCGGTTTCGGTATCGCCGCCACTATCGCTGCGGGCTGGATCATGTTCGGCCAGCGGTTAAACGCCAAAGGCTGGATCGGCCTGGCGCTGTTGCTGGCGGGGATGGTGATCCTTAAACTGTCCTGATAGCGGGCAATAAAAAACCGCAGGCGTTGCCGTCTGCGGTTTTTTTTCGTCTGCGCTCAGGCTTACAGCGCGGCGATGATTTTGATTTCCACTTTATATTTCGGATTCATCAGCTGCGCCTGCACGGTGCAACGTACCGGCGCGCTGCCGGCAACGACCCAGGCGTCCCAGGCGGCGTTCATCGCGGCGAAGTCGGCGGTATTGGCCAGGAAGATGGTGGCGTCCAAAATGCGGCTTTTATCCGAGCCTACGCGCGCCAGCAGCACGTCGATGGCTGCAAGGGCGTTGGCGGTCTGCGCGGTCGCGTCATCATCCAGGTTCTCCGGCACGCTGGTATAGTAAACGGTCTCGTTGTGCACCACGGCTTCGGACCAGCGCTGATCGGGATCAATTCTTTCGATATTCATTTGCTTATCTCCATATCATAGTCCCGCTAAGGGTAGCACAGCCGGTGATGAAAAAGCGCGGCGATAAAGTGGGTGGTAGCCGGGCGGCAGGCTTGGCATAATCACCGCTGAATGACACCGGCAGAGAGACAGCGTGACAGACGATTTTGCAACAGACGGCGCATTGGCGCAGGCTATCAAGGGATTCAAACCGCGTGAGCCGCAGCGGCAGATGGCGCAGGCCGTCACCGAGGCGATCAATTTCAAGCAGGAGCTGGTGGTGGAAGCCGGCACCGGCACCGGCAAAACCTTCGCTTATCTGGCGCCGGCGCTGCGCGCCGATCGCAAAGTGATCATCTCCACCGGTTCGAAAGCGTTGCAGGATCAGCTGTATGCGCGCGATCTGCCCACCGTCGCCAAGGCGCTGAAGTACAAAGGCAAGCTGGCGCTGCTGAAGGGACGCTCCAACTACCTGTGTCTGGAGCGGCTGGAGCAACAGTCGATGGCCGGCGGGGAGCTGGCGGGGCAGACGCTGATCGATTTGGTGCAGCTGCGCAAGTGGTCGTCGCAGACCAAAGAAGGCGACATCAGCACCTGCAGCGAAGTGGCGGAAGACAGTTTCGTCTGGCCATTGGTGACCAGCACCAATGATAACTGTCTCGGCAGCGACTGCCCGCTGTATCAGGATTGCTTCGTGGTCAAAGCGCGCCGCCGCGCGATGGATGCGGATGTGGTGGTGGTGAACCATCACCTGTTCCTGGCGGATATGGTGGTGAAAGAGGGCGGTTTCGCCGAGCTGATCCCGGAAGCCGAGGTGATGATTTTTGATGAGGCGCACCAAATCCCCGACATCGCCAGCCAGTATTTCGGCCAGCAGCTCACCAGCCGCCAATTGTTGGATCTGGCGAAGGACATCACCATCGCCTACCGCACCGAGGTGCGCGATGCCGCCCAACTGCAAAAAAGCGCCGACCGTCTCAGCCTGAGCACGCAAGATTTTCGCCTTAATCTGGGAGAGCCGGGTTTTCGCGGCAATCTGCGCGATGTGCTCGGGGAACCGAACGTGCAGCGCGCTTTATTGCTGCTCGATGACGCGCTGGAGCTGTGTTACGACGTGATGAAGCTGTCGCTGGGGCGTTCGGCGCTGCTGGACGCCGCCTTTGAGCGCGCCACGCTGTACCGCGCGCGTCTCAAACGCCTCAAGGCGGTGACGGAGCCGGGCTACAGCTATTGGTATGAGTGCAATTCGCGCCACTTCGTGTTGGCGCTGACGCCGTTGACGGTGGCCGACCGGTTCCGCGAAATGCTGGACGAGAAGCCGGGCAGCTGGATCTTTACCTCGGCCACGCTGTCGGTCAACGATCAGTTGGGTCACTTCACCGAACGCTTGGGACTGACCAAGGCCAAAACGCTGCTGCTGCCGAGCCCGTTCGACTATGCCAAACAGGCGTTGCTGTGCGTGCCGCGCTTTTTGCCTTCGCCGAATCAGCCCGGCGGGGCGCGCCAGCTGGCGCGCATGCTGCGGCCATTAATCGAAGCCAACAACGGCCGCTGCTTCTTCTTGTGCACCTCGCACCAGATGATGCGTGAGCTGGCGGAAGAGTTTCGCGCCACGATGACGCTGCCGGTGCTGTTGCAGGGGGAAACCAGTAAAGGCCAGCTGTTGGCGCAGTTTGTCGCCGCCGGTAACGCGCTGCTGGTGGCGACCAGCAGCTTCTGGGAAGGGGTGGACGTGCGCGGCGATGCGCTGTCCTGCGTCATCATCGATAAACTGCCGTTCACGTCACCGGACGATCCGTTGCTGAAGGCGCGTATTGAAGATTGCCGCCTGCGTGGCGGCGATCCGTTCAATGATGTGCAGTTGCCGGATGCGGTCATCACCCTGAAACAGGGCGTCGGCCGTTTGATCCGCGACACCGACGATCGCGGCGTGCTGGTGATCTGCGATAACCGTCTGGTGATGCGCCCTTACGGCGAGGTGTTCCTCAATAGCCTGCCGCCCACGCCGCGCACCCGCGATCTGAAGCAGGCAATCGCCTTCCTGCAGGCCGCCGACACGTCGGCCACGTGAAAGATGAAGGGCTTACGGGGCTGTGCTACAATGCGCGCCCTGTATGAAAAACCCAGTTTTATTCCCGCCAGAGGTTGGCATGTCCACGCGAATTTTAGCGATCGATACCGCGACGGAAGCCTGTTCCGTCGCCGTCTGGAATCAAGGCGAAATCCACGCCCTGTTTGAGCTGTGCCCACGCGAGCATACGCAACGTATTTTACCTATGGTGCAGCAGGTGCTGGCGGAATCTGGCCTGGCGCTCAACCAGCTCGATGCGCTGGCCTTCGGCCGCGGCCCCGGCAGTTTTACCGGGGTGCGCATCGGCATCGGCATCGCTCAGGGCCTGGCGCTGGGCGCCGATCTGCCGATGATTGGCGTCTCCACGCTGCAAACCATGGCGCAGGGCGCCTGGCGCGTCAGCGGCGCGGAGCGTGTGCTGGCGGCGATCGATGCGCGCATGGGTGAAGTTTACTGGGGGCAGTTCGAACGCCAGGCGGACGGCCGCTGGTTGGAAAGCGAAGGCGAGGCCGTGCTGTCGCCGGCGCAGGCGCTGGAGCGTGCGCAGCGCCTGCAGGGCGAATGGGCCCACGTCGGCACCGGCTGGCAAACCTACCCCGATCTGGTCAACGGTTCCACGCTGAGCGTGCGCGATGGCCAGATGCTGTTGCCGCAGGCGCAAGACATGCTGCCGCTGGCGCTGCAGGACTGGCAAGAAGGGCTGGCGGTAGCGGTGGAAAACGCCGAGCCGACCTATCTGCGCAATGAAGTGACCTGGAAAAAACTGCCGGGCCGCGAGTAATCGCGGCGTTATTGTGCTGATGTTGATGCCGGGCGATGAAGGCCTGCAACTTGAACGCTGAAACGCGGTCAAAGTTACAGGCATTTCAGGAGATTGCGACCATGTTAATCCGCACTGCAAGTAAAAAGCTGTCGCTGCTGGCCGTCGCCTGCGGCGCGCTGGTTCTGACCGGGTGCGTCACCGTACCGGATGCGATCAAAGGCTCCAGCCCTACGCCGGTGACTCAGCTTTCCTCGGTACAAAATGCACCCAACCTGTTTACCGGCGCGGAAGCCCGTTTCGGCGGCACCGTGGTGAACGTCGCCAACGAACAGGGGCGCACGGTGCTGGAGATTGCGGCGGTGCCGCTCGACAGCGGTGCGCGGCCGATACTGGGCGAACCGTCGCGCGGCCGCTTGCTGGCCACGGTAAACGGCTTCCTCGAACCGGTCGATTTCAAAGGCCAGCTGGTGACCGTCGTCGGCGCCATTACCGGTCTGAAAGAGGGGCGAATCGGCATGACGCCGTATCGCTTCGTGACGATGAACGTGACCGGTTTCAAACGCTGGCATCTGGTGCAGCAGGTGGTGATGCCGCCGGCGCCGATGGGCCCTTGGGGCTGGCGCGGAGGTCCGTGGGGACCCGGTTGGGGCGCAGGCTATGGCTGGTACAACCCTGGCCCGGCACAGGTGCAAACCATCGTAACCGAGTAGCATACGCTTGATGTGAACAATTTTGACAGGGCGGCTCAGGCCGCCCTTTTGTTTTTTGGGATAAGGAATATCCGACAATTAGTGACGTACATCGCAACCTGAATAATGTTTAAAACCCGAACTGGTCTGCTGAGTTAAAATATTGTTATGGTTAGGCTGCGAGTTTGAGGGCTGCGATGATAATTAGTAATGATTTCAGGAGTAATACCTTGGATAAGGTCTGGTTAAAACGGTATCCGGCAGATGTGCCCGCAGAGATTGATGCCGATCGCTATTCGTCGTTGATCGAAATGTTTGAGCATGCCGTGCAGCGCTATGCCGATCAGCCCGCCTTTATCAATATGGGCGAGGTGATGACCTTCCGCAAACTGGAAGAACGCAGCCGGGCTTTCGCGGCTTACCTGCAAAATGAACTGGGCCTGAAGAAGGGCGACCGCGTCGCACTGATGATGCCTAACCTGTTGCAATACCCCATCGCCCTGTTCGGCATTCTGCGCGCCGGCATGGTGGTGGTCAACGTCAACCCGCTGTATACCCCGCGTGAGCTGGAGCACCAGTTGAACGACAGCGGCGCCAGCGCCATCGTCATCGTTTCCAACTTTGCCCATACGCTGGAAAAAGTGGTGTTCAACACTCAGGTCAAACACGTGATCCTGACGCGCATGGGCGATCAGCTGTCGGCCGCCAAAGGTACGCTGGTCAACTTCGTGGTCAAGTACGTCAAGCGCCTGGTGCCCAAATACAACCTGCCGGACGCCATTTCCTTCCGCAGCGCGCTGCAGCGCGGCCGCCGCCTGCAGTATGTAAAACCGGACATCATTAATGCCGATCTGGCCTTCCTGCAATATACGGGCGGCACCACCGGGGTGGCGAAGGGCGCGATGCTGACGCACCGCAACATGCAGGCCAACCTCGAGCAGGCCAAGGCCGCCTATTCGCCGCTGTTCCGCGAAGGGCAGGAACTGGTGGTGACGGCGTTGCCGCTGTATCACATTTTCGCGCTGACGGTGAACTGCCTGCTGTTTATCGATCTGGGCGGGCGCAATTTGCTGATCACCAACCCACGCGACATTCCGGGGCTGGTGAAAGAACTGGGCAAATATCCGTTCACCGCCATGAGCGGGGTGAATACGCTGTTCAACGCGTTGCTGAACAACGAAGAGTTCCACAAGCTCGATTTCTCTACGCTGCGTTTCTCGGTCGGCGGCGGCATGTCGGTGCAAAAAGCGGTGGCCGAGAAGTGGGAGAAAACCACCGGTAAACACCTGCTGGAAGGTTATGGCCTGACGGAGTGCGCGCCGTTGGTGGCCGGTAACCCTTACGATCTGAAACACTACAGCGGCAGCATCGGCCTGCCGGTGCCGTCGACGGACATTCGTCTGGTGGACGACAATGGCCAGGATGTACCGCCGGGCGAACCGGGCGAACTGTGGGTCAAAGGGCCGCAAGTTATGTTAGGCTATTGGCAGCGTCCGGACGCCACCGACGAAGTGCTGAAAGATGGCTGGTTGGCGACCGGCGATGTGGTGACCGTAGACGAGCAGGGGTTCGTGCGCATCGTCGACCGCAAGAAAGACATGATCCTGGTCTCCGGTTTCAACGTTTACCCGAACGAGATCGAGGACGTGGTCAGCCAGCATCCGAAAGTGCTGGAATGTGCGGCGATCGGTGTGCCGAGCGAGGTCTCCGGCGAAACGGTGAAGATCTGCGTGGTGAAGAAAGACGCCTCGCTGACCAAGGAAGAGCTGTTGACCCATTGCCGTCGGCACCTGACCGGGTATAAAGTGCCTAAAATTGTTGAGTTCCGCGATGAACTGCCGAAGTCTAACGTCGGCAAGATTTTGCGGCGAGAACTGCGCGATGAGCTAAAAACGCCGAAGCCGGCCGATGCCGCCTAGGTTTCGCTCTCGCGCCTGACTATCAACAACGCCGGTGAATGCCGGCGTTGTTGTGTTTGAATCCTACAAGAGAATGATGTTTTGAATTATCAGTTGATCACTACCGATGCCGGATTGCAGCAGGTCTGCGAGCAGGCGAGAAAGCATGCCCAGATTGCGCTGGACACCGAGTTTGTCAGAACGCGCACCTACTATCCGCAGCTGGGCCTGATCCAGCTCTACGACGGTGAACAACTCTCCCTTATCGATCCTCTGCCGATCAAGCAATGGCAGCCGTTTGTCGACCTGCTGGCCGACACCGCCGTGGTGAAGTTCCTGCATGCCGGCAGTGAAGATCTCGAAGTGTTTCTCAACGCCTTTAAAACGCTGCCGACGCCGATGGTCGACACTCAGATCCTGGCTGCCTTTACCGGCCGGCCGCTCTCCTGTGGCTTCGCGACGCTGGTGGCGGAGTATATGAAGGTTGAGCTGGACAAGAGCGAGTCGCGCACCGACTGGCTGGCGCGCCCGCTGACCGAAAGGCAATGCGTGTACGCGGCCGCCGACGTGTTCTATCTGCTGCCGATGGCTAAACAGTTGGTGCAGGAGACCGAAGAGGCCGGTTGGACCGCGGCGGCCAATAACGAGTGCCTGCTGCTGTGCCAGCGCCGTAGCGAGACGCTGGCGCCGGCATTGGCCTATCGCGAAATCAGCAACGCCTGGCAGCTGCGCCCGCGTCAGCTCGGTTGTCTGCAGAAGTTGGCGGAATGGCGGCTGCGCCAGGCGCGTGAGCGCGATCTGGCGGTGAACTTTGTGGTGCGTGAGGAGAACCTGTGGCAGGTGGCGCGCTATATGCCGTCTTCGCTGGGAGAACTGGATTCGCTGGGTCTGAGCGGGCCGGAGATCCGTTATCACGGTAAAACGCTGCTGGCGCTGGTGGCGGAGGCCGAAGCGCTGGACGAGTCCGAGTTGCCGGCGCCGTTGGCCAACCTTATCGATCAGCCGGGCTACAAGAAGGTGTTCAAAGACATCAAGGCGGCGATCGCTACCGTCAGCGAGCAAAGCGGGTTGAGCAGCGAGCTGCTGGCATCCCGTCGCCAAATTAACCAATTGTTGAACTGGCATTGGAAACTGAAGGACGGCGAGAGTCGCCCTGAATTAATCAGCGGCTGGCGCGGCGATTTATTAATGGTGCCGTTGCAGGACATCCTGAAAGATTATTAATCGCTGGTTATCACCAGGGCAGGGTAGGGAAACTCTGCTCGGGTGAATATAGGCAGGAAATAATGCGTTGAAGGTAAATCTGGCCAGAATTTACTTTAAACGAGGTGGCGGCAAAGTTAATTGGGAATTGTCCCAAAGGGAAAAATCGATTTTTTGCTGCCGATAATGCTTAATAACTGGATGCACATACAGTTACCCCCTGCATAAAATATACAGGGGGTAATTAATGCGTCGCAATCATTTAGCTGCTTCTTCCGATTCCGGTAATGTCACGTTAAGTTCAAGTACCGAAATATCGTCCCCTTTCTGCTCGAACTGCACATGCAGCATTTCAGGATCGATCTGAATGTATTTGCAAATAACCGCCAGAATATCGCGTTTCAAATCAGGCAGATACGGGGGCTCACTGTCCCCGCGACGACGCTCTGCGACGATAATCTGCAGCCGTTCCTTGGCTATATTGGCTGTCTGTTTTTTGCGGGACAGAAAGAAGTCTAATAAGGCCATGGTTTATCCCCCAAAAAGGCGTTTCAGGAAACCCTTCTTCTCTTCTTCAATGAAGCGGAATGGGCGTTCTTCCCCCAACAAGCGGCAAACGGTATCGTCATACGCCTTACCGGCGTCTGACTCGGCATCCAGAATGACAGGCTCACCCTGGTTGGAAGCGCGCAGCACGGACTGGTCTTCCGGGATTACGCCCACCAGCGGAATGCGCAGGATTTCCAGCACGTCTTCCATGCTCAGCATGTCGCCACGGCTGACGCGGCCCGGGTTATAACGGGTCAGCAGCAGGTGTTCCTTGATAGGCGATTCGCCTTTCTCAGCGCGGCGTGATTTAGAAGAGAGAATGCCCAGGATACGGTCGGAGTCGCGTACCGAAGAGACTTCCGGGTTGGTGGTGATGATAGCTTCGTCGGCGAAATACAGCGCCATCAGCGCACCGGTTTCGATACCGGCCGGTGAGTCGCAGACCACGAAGTCAAAATCCATCTCGCCGAGATCGTTGAGGACTTTTTCAACGCCTTCACGGGTTAACGCGTCTTTGTCGCGCGTCTGCGAAGCCGGCAGGATATAGAGGTTTTCAGTGCGTTTGTCTTTGATCAACGCCTGATTCAGCGTGGCATCGCCCTGAATCACGTTCACGAAATCATAAACTACCCGACGTTCGCAGCCCATGATCAGGTCAAGATTACGCAGACCGATATCGAAATCGATCACGACGGTTTTCTTGCCTTTCTGGGCCAGGCCGGTAGCGATGGCCGCGCTCGAAGTGGTCTTGCCAACGCCCCCTTTACCCGATGTAACAACAATAATGCGTGCCATGAAATGGATTCCTTGTCAAAAGGGCTTAATTTAAAGGTTGTATGGTTAAAGCGTTATCCAACAGGCTGAGTCGTACGGCCTGCCCGACGTAATCGGACGGGATTTGGTCGCTCAACCAGTACTGCCCTGCGATAGAGACTAGCTCAGCCGCCAGGTGGGTGCAAAAAATCTGACATTGCGTGTCGCCTGACGCGCCTGCCAGTGCGCGACCGCGCATCATGCCGTAGACATGAATATTGCCGTCGGCAATCAACTCGGCGCCGGCGCTGACGCTGCTGGTCACGATTAGATCGCTGTTGCGGGCGTAAATCTGTTGGCCGGAGCGGACAGGCGTACTGATGATGCGCGTTTTGGCGGGGGCGTTATCCGCCACCACGGGCGCTGGTGCAGGCTCCGGCGCCGCCATTTTCTGGCCTTTGCCTTCGCTCAGCAGCGGCAGCCCGGCGCGGGCTATCGCGCGCTTTTGACGCTCATCTCTGCAACCGCTGATACCCACAACGCGCAGACCTGCTGCCGCGACAGCCTGTTGAAGTTCTTTCCAGTTCGCATCGCCTTCCAGCGTTGCGACGTTGATAACAACAGGGGCGTTTTTCAGAAAAGCGGGCGCTTGCTCAACTTTTTCCTGTAACGCCTGGCGTATTACCTCGGGCTGCGAATTATGCAAATGAACAACCGATAGGGTAAAACTGCTGCCTTTTAGCTCAATTGGCGATTGTGACATCTATCCTGACTCAGTCTCAGCAACTTTAAATCCCCGGAATACCACTCGGGGTGCGATATTCCGATGTACTATAAGCATGTTATAGTCAGAGTTATATCCAGGCAAGACGCTCCCTCAATTAAATAGAGTTAAAAAAATGCTTTGTGTGATCTATAGAAGCCCGAAACGCGATCAAACTTATCTTTATGTCGAAAAAAAAGACGATTTCTCTCGTGTGCCGGAAGAGCTGATGAAAAGTTTCGGCGTGCCGCAATTCGCCATGATGCTGTCGCTCGATGAGCGCAAAAAATTGGCCTCGGCGGATATCGAAAAGGTGAAGCAGGCGTTGAAAGACGAAGGCTATTATCTGCAGTTCCCGCCGCCGGTTGAAAACCTGCTCAATCAGCATCTGGCGGGCGATAAGGCCTGAGACAGTCGCCACGGCCAGGGGAGGCGCGATGACACGTTCGGCGAGAAAGACCGTATTGGCCGCCTGGTTGGCGCTGGGCGGGGTGCTGATGCCCGGCGCATCGCAGGCGGCGCAGGAGACGACGCTGGCGGCGAGCGGCCGCGATCCGGCGCAGTTCCCGGCGTATGTCGATCAACTTAAGCGCCGGGCGCGGGAACAGGGCATCAGTCAGGCCACCCTTGATCGCGCGTTTGCGCAAATCCATTTCGTCGATCGGGTGATCAAGGCCGATCGCAATCAGCCGGAGCAGAAGGTAACCCTGGACGACTATCTACGGCGGGTGATGTCGCCCGCCAAGGTGCGCCAGGGGCGCGAACTGTATCGGCTGCGCCATGCGCAATGGTTGCGGGCCAGCGAGCGCTATCGGGTGCCAGGGCGTTATATCATCGCGCTGTGGGGGATGGAGAGCGCCTACGGCAAGATTCAGGGGCGGGAAGACGTGGTGTCTGCGCTGGCGACCTTGGCGTTTGAAGGGCGCCGTGAAGCTTTTTTCAGCCAGGAACTGATGGCGGCGCTGCAGATAGTTGAGCAGGGGCACGTCGGCGATACGCCGCTGAAAGGCTCCTGGGCCGGCGCGATGGGGCAATGCCAGTTTATGCCGAGCTCCTTCTTGCGCTACGCTGCGGATGGCGACGGCGACGGGCGCATCGATATCTGGAATAACATTGACGACGTTTTCGCGTCTACAGCCAGCTATTTGTCCAAAGAGGGTTGGCAGCCCGGCATCGGTTGGGGGCGCGAGGTCAAATTGCCCGCCGGTTTCAACCGGGCCGAACTGGGCCTGAAAGACGCGCAGGCGCGCAGCGTCAACGACTGGCAAAAACGCGGCGTGCGCCGCGCGGATGGCAGTGCGTTGCCACATGCCGTGCAGCGCGGTTGGATTATCGCGCCGGATGATCTGCAGGGGCGGACGTTCCTGGTCTATGATAATTTCCGCACCCTTATGCACTGGAATCGCTCTTACTATTTCGCTCTCGCCGTGGGTATGATGGCAGACGCGATCGGGCATTGATCCGGCACACCAATAATCGGCTTGGCGCGCCAAGCCTCTACAGTTTGGGAGAAGCGGTATGTATCAACATAGAGACTGGCAGGGTTCGTTGCTCGATTTCCCGGTGAACAAGGTGGTCTGCGTCGGCAGCAACTATGCCGATCACATCAAGGAAATGGGCAGCGCGGTGTCCGTCGAGCCGGTGGTGTTTATCAAACCGGAAACGGCGTTGTGTGATATTCGCCAGCCGGTGGCCATCCCCAAAGAGTTCGGTGCGGTGCATCATGAGGTGGAGCTGGCGGTATTGATCGGCACGCCGTTGAAACAGGCCAACGAAGATCGCGTTGCGCGGGCGATCGCCGGTTACGGTGTGGCGCTCGATCTGACGCTGCGCGATCTGCAAGCGGGCTTTAAAAAGGCCGGCCAGCCGTGGGAAAAGGCCAAGGCCTTCGACGGTTCCTGCCCGATGTCGGGATTTATCCCGGTGGCGGAATTCGGCGATCCGCAAAACGCCGAGCTGTCGTTGACCGTCAACGATCAATTGCGCCAGCAGGGCAATACGCGCGACATGATCACGCCAATCCTGCCGCTTATCAGCTACATGAGCCGCTTCTTCACGCTGCGCGCCGGTGACATCATCCTGACCGGCACGCCGCAGGGCGTGGGCCCGATGGCTTCCGGCGACATGCTGAAAATCAGCCTGAACGGCAAAACGCTCAGCACCCGGGTGATCTGATTTCTCCTTGCCGCCGGCATCGTCGGCGGCAAAGCTTGCATCTTGTGGCTAAAATGTCTATATAGTCCCCCCTCGAACCTGCTCGCAGGTGACTTATCCATTTACCGAAACCGGACGCTAACATGTCACAACTCGCTTTTTGGCAACAGAAAACGCTGGCGGAAATGTCAGAACAAGAGTGGGAATCGCTGTGCGACGGGTGCGGGCAATGCTGTTTGAATAAGCTGATCGACGAAGATACCGACGAGATTTATTTTACCAACGTAGCCTGCAACCAGCTCAACATCAAATCCTGCCAATGCCGCAACTACGAGCGGCGCTTCGAGCTGGAAGAAGACTGCATCAAACTGACGCGCGAAAATCTCACCACCTTCGATTGGCTGCCGCCGACCTGCGCCTATCGTCTGATTGGCGAAGGAAAGCCGCTGTTCCCCTGGCACCCGCTGATCAGCGGCTCCAAAGCGGCGATGCACGGCGAGCGCATCACGGTGCGGCATATCGCAGTGCGCGAGAGTGAAGTGGTGGACTGGCAGGATCATATCCTCAACAAGCCGGACTGGGCCAGATAACGCGGATACCTTGACAGATGTTGCTCGGCAACACGAGTTTTAATGCCAGAGGGCGGCGTGTTAAGACATTCCGCCCTCTTGGCTATTGAGCTTACGCGCGTGAGACTCTTGCTTCACGCTTTTTTATCTCGGCGATGCCAGTTGGCCAGATTTTTCAGCGGCTGCTTCACATACGGGCTGGCTTTGATCAGGCTGAACAGCAGTTTATTCACCGCCGTGCCCACTTTGTCCATTGGCCGGTCGATATCGAGAAACAACACCGCGCGCAGCTCGTCGGTATCATTGCGGACCTCGTGTTCATAAGAATCATCAAACAAAATCACCTTGCCTTCATCCCAGTGCAGGATCTGATCGTCGACGCGGATCCAGAGCTTGTCCCGATCCTTTGGCACGATCAATCCCAGATGCGCGCGCACGACGGCTCGCGTCGGGCCCTTGTGGGGCACGATGTGATAGTGCGGTTTGAGGATTGAAAACATGGCGGTGCGCATGCCCGGGATCTCGCTGACCGCCTCTGCTGTGCGCGGGCAGATGGCGCAGTTTTCATCAACCCGTTGCCCGTAGACAAACAGCCCGAAGGTTTTCCAGTTATCTCCTTTAGAGATGCGTTTCTGATCCGGTGATATTTGATGGAACGCGGGGATGTCCTCCGGGTGCTCCAGTAACCGATCCAACTCCTCGCGAATGGCCGGCCAACGGGCTTCCAGCGCCGTCACCCAATGGAATTCATGATTGCCGATCCGCGGCGTGGTGGAGATGAGCGAATGGCGAGTCTGAAATTCGCCGTTCCAGCGCAGGAATTTTTTCCCGGCTTTGAGCAGCATGCGCCGCAGGAAGGGGCGCTGAGACGAAGGGGGCAATGTGGTATCCGGCATAAATCGTGTCCTTGATGTCATTGGCCTACTGCTTTCAGCATAAGGAAAGAATCACGAACGATTTTAATCATTAGTGCGCGAGCGATGGCCGATGAGTGATACCGCGCAGAGTTAAATTTGAATGATTTATTTAAAGGCAGCGGGGACTGACGGTTGGGGGAGAAGGAAAAAAGCCCCTGCAAAGATGAGGGGCAAGACACACAACAACACCAGGGAAATCGGTAGTACTCACTTTGCCGATACTATAAGGATTTTATGGGTAAACTTCACCAAAATATTGTGCTCTGAATGTGACAAAGGTGCAGTCGTTCATAAGTAACGGTAATTTATTGATGCTCGAAGGCTGAAAGGAATGAGCCAGAGCGGCCAGTTTTTAGTCGCCGATATCGCAGAAGTTTAATGTTATGTAAATTACGCGCTTAATTGTGCCGGGATGCTTCTTTTTAAACGACAAGTTGGGTAATTTGGCCGTTCTCCCGCAAGTTCGAGAGTATAACAATGAAAATGATCCGCCTGTTTGCCGTAGCTGGAGCGCTGATCGTGCTCGTTTACTTCCTTACACATACCTGAGGTGGCTTTATCTCGGAATGTGGCAGCAATACCTAAAAAAACGGCGCCTTCCGGCGCCGTTTTTTGTTTGTCTGCCGATCAGCGGCCGAACAGGTCGCGGCGGCGTGGGCGAACAAACTGCGCGATCAGCACAATCAGCGCCACCAGCAGATAGGCGCCGAAGATGCCGACCAACCATTGCGGCATTTCCAACGTCAGGAATTGCCATTGACGCACGGAGCAGTCACCGGAAGCGTGGAACACCGCCGGCAGCCATTTGTCCAGCGGCAGCCAGGACGGGAAGCTGACGAAGAAATCGCAGGTATTGAATGGCGAAGGATGCAACTGGATCATGGTGTGCTTCCACGCCAGCTGTACGCCTTCCCAGGCGCTGTAGATCCACAGCAAGATCGCCGCGTAGCGCAGCGGCGTTTTCGGCGCGATGGCGCCCACCAGCGAGGCGCCGAGGATACCGAACAGCGCGCAACGCTCGTAAATGCACATCACGCACGGCTGCAGCAGCATAACGTGCTGGAAATAGAGCGCGACCAGTTCCAACACCAACGCTGTCAGGGCCATCAGCAGCCAGGCGCCGCGTCCTTGTGAACAGCGGTTAAAGAATTGCAACATATCTAGATTCTTCCATGCAGTAAGCAATTGAACCGGCAGTGTAAACCAATTCCTCTTCGCTGCCAGCCACCTGGGCCGGATTCAGCGTAAAAATAGTCGGTTCACCCTGCCGGCGCCGTCTCAGTGGCCGACGGCGTCGATGGACGGCAGCGTCAGCCAGTGCCACTGTGTCAACAGTTCGGTCGCTGGCTCCAGCGTGAACTGTACGCACAGCAGGCCGACCACGGTCAATACGATCGTATAAGGCAGGGCCATCCACACCATGCGGCCATACGACAGACGCACCAGCGGCGCCAAGGCCGACGTCAACAGAAACAGAAACGCCGCCTGCCCATTAGGGGTAGCGACCGAGGGCAGGTTGGTGCCGGTATTGATGGCGACCGCCAGCAGCTCGAACTGCTTCAGCCCGATAGCGCCGGTTTCCAGCGCGGTGCGCGCCTCGTTGATGTAAACCGTGCCGACGAACACGTTGTCGGAAACCGACGACAGCAGGCCGTTGAACAGGTAGAACAGCGAAAGCTGAGAAGCGGGCTCGGCGCGCAGCACAAACTGGATCACCGGGCTGAACAGGTGCTGCTCGATGATGACCGCGACCACGGTGAAAAACACCGTCAGCAGCGCGGTGAACGGCAGCGCTTCCTGGAACGCTTTGCCGATGGCGTGCTCGTCGTTCACGCCGCACAGGGAGGTGGCGAGAACGATGACCGACAGGCCAATCAGCCCCACTTCAGCCAGGTGGAAGGCCAGCGCCAGCACCAGCCAAACGCCGATCAGCGCTTGCATCACCAGTTTGAGCCGTTCTTGTTTGCTACGGCCCGCAGTGGCCTTGCGGTCATACTCTTTCAGCACGTCGCGTACCGCTTCCGGTAGCTGCGCGCCGTAGCCAAACAGGCGAAAACGTTCTACCAGCCAACAAACTAGCAGACCGCACACCAACACCGGCAGCGTGACCGGCGCCATTCGCAGGAAGAAATCGATAAAACCCCAGCCCGCGTTTTTGGCGATGATCAGGTTTTGCGGCTCGCCCACCATGGTCATGACCCCGCCGAGCGCAGTGCCGACGCCGGCGTGCATTAGCAGGCTGCGCAGAAAGGCGCGGAATTGCTCCAGCGTCTGTTTGCGCTCTTCGCCGGTAAAATCGCTGTCATCGCCGATGTCGCCGTCGGGGCGATTCGACGTCACGTTGTGATAGATGGAATAGAAGCCGGTGGCCACGCTGATCACCACCGCCACGACCGTCAGCGCGTCGAGGAAGGCGGAAAGAAAGGCAGCGGCCAGGCAGAACGCCAGCGACAGCAGCGTTTTCGAGCGGATGTTGAGCAGCAGCTTGGTGAACACGAACAGCAGCAGTTGCTTCATAAAGTAGATGCCGGCCACCATAAAGATCAGCAGCAGCAACACGTCCAGATTATGTTCGATTTCCTGCGAGACCTGCGCCGGGCTGGTCATGCCGATGGCCACGGCCTCGAGCGCCAGCAGGCCGCCAGGCAGCAACGGGTAACATTTCAACGCCATCGCCAGGGTAAAGATGAACTCGATCACCAACAGCCAACCCGCGAGAAACGGGCTGGCGAAAAAGAACACCAGCGGGTTGATCGCCAGGAAAATGAGAATGGTCAGTTTGTACCAGTCGGGAGATTGCCCCAGGAAGTTTTTGAGCAGGGCGCTGCGCAGGGTTGTTTCCATTGTCCTTTATGCATCCTTAAATCAGTCGTAGCACGTACCCTAACAACGCGGCGGGGGCGGGCGCAACCGGAGCTTGTTTTACGGCGGCAAATTTCTCAGGGCCGGTGTTTTTGCGCGTTTTTTGCCACGTTATGCACACTTTCGTTTATTGTTTTTCGCTCACGCTATGTCATGTCAGCACGATCTGGTATGATGAGCTGATTACTTTTACTGATTTTATCGTCGCAACGGAACGTCAAACACATGGTCATAAAGGCGCAGAGTCCTGCCGGTTTCGCGGAAGAGTACATTATTGAGAGTATTTGGAATAATCGCTTCCCCCCTGGCTCTATTTTGCCCGCGGAGCGTGAGCTTTCGGAGTTGATTGGCGTCACGCGCACCACGTTACGTGAAGTGTTGCAACGTCTGGCCCGCGATGGCTGGTTGACCATTCAGCATGGTAAACCGACCAAAGTGAACAATTTTTGGGAAACGTCCGGCCTCAATATCCTTGAGACGGTGGCCCGTCTCGATCACAAAAGCGTCCCTCAGCTGATCGATAACCTGCTGTCCGTGCGCACCAATATCGCGTCGATCTTTATTCGCGCTGCGGTGCGCAATCATCCTGAGCAGGCGCAGGAAGTGCTGGCGAAAGCCGCCGAGGTGGAAGATCAGGCGGATGCCTTCAATGTCCTGGACTATGAGATCTTCCGTGGTCTGGCGTTCGCTTCCGGCAACCCGATCTATGGCCTGATCTTCAACGGTCTGAAAGGGCTGTACACCCGCGTGGGCCGTTACTACTTCTCCAATCCGGAAGCGCGCAAGCTGGCGCTGGCCTTCTACAGCAAGCTGTCCACGCTGTGCCATGAGAAATTGTACGACCAGGTGATGGATACCGTGCGCAGCTACGGTAAAGACAGCGGAGCGATTTGGCAGAGCATGCAGGGCACCATGCCGAGCGATCTGACCGAAGCGCGTCGCTGATTGCGGCTCTCATAGCAATTATTTAATAGATATTAACTCACAGTGTAATTTTTACACTGTGAGTTTTTTTTCTAATTTTTCAGGATGTCTTTATTATCAGGAGATGATGTGGTGGTTTTTAGATGAACTATTTGTTCTTTCATTACAGCTTGTTAAAGCTTTAGCTTAAAATAGGCCAGTGAAATTCATGTTAGTGGTTTTTAGGAGGTTTATTAAATTATCATGAAGGGCACCGGAAGAACCGGTGCCAAGGGTGGTTTTAAACTTCGTTATAGCCCGTGCAGAGCATATATACTGCCTAACGTAGTTAAATGCTGGTTGTCATAATAAAACGGACGATCTTTTGACTTAAACTTGCAGCCGGTATTATCGCATAAGTTATCAGCAGGGTTGAATTTTCTAATGCCTTTTTCTTGTGCAATAGAAGTCAATAAGTCGTTTACGTCCGAGTGTGGCAGTTGATAGCGATCGGTAAATTCACCTGCTGTTTTTTCTCTTGAAAGTAAACTGTTTATTAATTTGCGTAAGGGTATTTGTTGATTGTCGATGTTTTTAACTACATCGAAGTCAAGTTGGGGGACATCACTGACTATTATAACCTCCTTGCGAGCGGCTTTTAATTGGTTTACTAACTCATTAAGGCCTGAGCTTAAAGCAGATATTCCAGTTTCTGTCGTTACAGTACTTTTGTAGCTTCCACTATTATCATAGATGGCCGAGTCCCACAAAGCGGAGATAATAACAGTTTTTATTTTTTTGTTTTCACTTATAAGGTTCAATGCATTTTTATTAAACTCATCACATTCAGCACCATGTGCTGGGTAGGTATTAATGGTTCGTGTTGCGCCAACCAGCATTGGGCATGAAGCTTTATTAATTTGATACACGACTAAATTGTTATTTTTCGCATACTTTTCAACGCCGCCTCGTAAGGCCGCTGCATGGCTATCACCCACGAGAGCAACGGCATCCTGACTGGAGTTTGGGAGGCAGGTTTCATCTCTAGAGTAGGTTTTTGCTCCATACCCTACCAGACAACGGTCAGCAACTCTCTCTAACTTGTCCTTGTCGACTTGCACGACCTCCGGACTGAGTCTTTGTGGTATACCTTTCAAGAGATAACCGAGAGCGGTCGGTAAGAGCAATGCTGCTGAAACCAAGATGTAACCAAAAATGATCTTCGGATTGGATAGGTGAACCCTTTTTCTGAATGGAGTTTCAACAAAGAGATAGGAGAGGTAAGCAATAAATAAGGCAACGGTTGATATCAGTAAGCCGGCATGTAATGACAGTCTCTCGTCGATACCTATGCGAGCAAAAGAAAGCAGAGGCCAGTGCCACAGATACCAAGAATAAGATACTAATCCAATAAATACCATCACACGGTTGCCAAGAATGATTGAGCTTAACTTACCGTTGCTTAGAATTAAAAAAATCGAACCGAGCACGGGTAAGGTGGCGGAATAACCTGGGAACTCCGTTTTTTTGTCAAAAGTTAGCGCTGCAAATAATATCATTGCGAGCCCGGCCAAAAAAAGCCATTCTCTATGTGAAGCTTTCAAACTGTTGAATCGTCCCTCTTTATGCATTATTGAAATAATTACGCCAGCACCCAACTCCCATGCCCGAGTTGGAAGCATGAAAAACGAAAAGAGAGGTGATGTTTTTGTAAGGATAATGCAAAGAATAAAAGAGGCTATCGATAGTACAGAAATAGTCTTAACTACTTTAATATTTGCCTTGACAATAATGGAGAAAATAATTGGCAGGAAAATATAAAACTGTTCTTCAACGCCTAATGACCACGTCATTAATAACGGATTTAACTCTGCACTTGGCGAAAAATAGTTTGTTTTATGCCAAAGCATTATGTTAGGAACGGATAAGATTGTCGCACTGGAAAAAAGGCTGAAGTCTTTTAGCTCTAATGCAGATAGATAGAAAAAGGCAAAGGCAGAGCATACTATCAGCATTGCAATCAAGGCTGGTGCGATTCGTTTTATTCGACGGACATAGAATTTTGAATAAGAGAATTTATTCTGTGTTGTTTCTGTATAGATAATTCCGCCAATTAAGAAGCCTGATATAACAAAGAAAACGTCGACACCGATAAAACCACCACTGAGAAAACCGACTCCCGAGTGATAAAGAACAACCAGAATTATTGCAATGGCACGTAAGCCGTCAATATCACGTCTATAGTTTTTTACTGTTTCTTTTACTACATTTTCCATTAGTCCACCTGGATACTCGCTGAGCATTAAATAATCACTGAGCGCATTGGAGTAAATACGTTGGCATAATGCAAAGGTATGTCAATTTTGTAAAGTGAAAAAGGGGGATGTCACGCTTTAGGAATTTTCCCTTGTGTCTATAGTCGTAGAGGCGCTCAATGTGCCCCTGCCACTCCCTGACTATGTTTATAGGTTGTGGCGGGGCAAGGGCGGTTACAGCGGCGTAGGCCGCGGCGGGCAGCGATCGAGCAACTCTACACTGCCGTCATCATTTTGCTGCTCGAGGATCACGTCGAAGCCCCACAGGCGATGCAGGTGCTTCAACACGTCGCGGCGGCTCTTATCCAGTGGCGCGCGTTCCTGCGGGATGTAGCGCAATGTCAGCGAGCGGTCACCGCGCAGATCCACGTTCCAGATCTGAATGTTCGGCTCATGGTTGCTCAAGTTGTATTGCGCTGACAGCTCCTGGCGGATCGCCCGGTAACCGGCTTCGTTATGGATTGCGGCAATCTCCAGATAGTTGTTGCGATCGTCGTCCAGCACGGTGAACAACCGGAAATCGCGCATCACTTTGGGTGACAGGAACTGGCTGATAAAGCTCTCGTCCTTGAAGTCGCGCATGGCGAAGTGCAATGTCTCCAGCCAGTCTTTTCCGGCGATGTCCGGGAACCAGTAGCGGTCTTCTTCGGTCGGCGACTGGCAGATGCGCTTGATGTCCTGGAACATGGCGAAGCCCAGCGCATAAGGGTTGATGCCGTTATAGTACGGGCTGTTGTACGGCGGCTGATACACCACGTTGGTGTGGCTGTGCAAAAACTCCAGCATAAACCGCTCGGTCACTCGGCCCTCATCGTACAGATGGTTGAGGATGGTGTAATGCCAGAAGGTGGCCCAACCCTCGTTCATCACCTGAGTCTGCTTTTGCGGGTAGAAATACTGGCTGACCTTGCGCACGATGCGCAACACCTCACGCTGCCAGGGTTCCAGCAGCGGTGCATTCTTTTCAATAAAATAGAGGATATTTTCCTGCGGTTCGCTCGGGTACCGGCGCGCCTGCTCCGGCGACTCTTCGCGTTCAACGCGTGGCAAGGTCTTCCATAACGTATTCACCTGGCTTTGCAGATACTCTTCGCGGCTTTTCTGGCGCGCTTTCTCTTCCACCAGGGAGATTTTCTGCGGGCGCTTGTACCTGTCGACCCCATAGTTCATCAGCGCATGGCAAGAGTCCAGCAGTCGCTCCACTTCATCGACGCCGTAGCGCTCTTCGCACTGGCTGATGTAGTGGCGGGCGAACAGCAGATAATCGACGATGGAGCTGGCATCGGTCCAGCTGCGGAACAGATAGTTATTCTTGAAGAACGAGTTGTGGCCATAGCAGGCGTGCGCCATCACCAGCGCCTGCATGGTGATGGTGTTCTCCTCCATCAGGTAGGCGATGCAGGGATTGGAGTTGATGACGATTTCATACGCCAGCCCTTGCTGGCCCTGTTTGTAGCGCTGTTCGGTTTCGATGAACTTCTTGCCGAAGGACCAATGGGTATAGTTGATCGGCATGCCGACGCTCGAATAGGCGTCCATCATCTGCTCGGAGGTGATCACCTCGATTTGATGGGGGTAGGTGTCGAGTCGGTAATGCTTGGCGACGCGGTCGATCTGCTCCAAATACACCTGCAGCAGTTCGAACGTCCAGTCCGGTCCATCGCTCAGACGTTTATCATCCTTAACCTTTTCATGTGTTGAAGTAGTCATCAGCGCACCCTCATTATTCACGGGTCTTGCTCAAACGGCAGACCCTGTAACAAGCATAGTTCAAGTCATAATTAACCATTGCAAATCAGTGAAATAAAAATGCCGGTACGCAAAGGAGCGAACGGCGGTCAATCCGGCGCCCGTCCCGGCAGAAGGCGGTGCGGCACCGCACTTCCTCTTCGAGTATAACCCTGCGGCAGGGGGGCGCAACACAATGCCTGTTGCACGACAAGGATTGAAAATTGTTATGTTATATTGTAACTTTTGATTTTTCTCGATAACGGACAAGGAGCGCATTTTGGCGAGGCATTTTGGCAAACTGGCGGTGGCGCTGGCCGCGTTGTTTATCAGCGGGCAGGCATGCGCCCACGGGCATCATTCACATGGCAAGCCGCTGACGGAGGCGGAAAAAAAGGCGGAGGGAGGCGTGTTCGACGATAAGGACGTCAAAGATCGCGATCTGGCCGACTGGGAGGGCGTGTGGCAATCCGTGTATCCCTATCTGCTCAATGGGGATCTTGACCCGGTGTTCAAGAAGAAAGCGGCACAGGACAAGCGCAAGACCTTCGCCGAAGTGAAGGCGTATTACCGCAAAGGGTATGCCACCGATGTGGATACCATCGGCATTGAAAACGGCGTCATGGAATTTCACCGCGGTGACCAATCCAGCGCCTGTCAGTATAAGTACGCCGGGCATAAGATCCTGACGTATGTTTCCGGTAAAAAGGGCGTGCGTTATCTGTTTGAATGCCAGGATGCCGGCAGCCTGGCGCCGAAATTCGTGCAGTTCAGCGATCACATTATCGGCCCGCGCAAATCGGCGCATTTCCATATCTTTATGGGCAACACGTCGCAGGAAGCGTTGCTGAAAGAGATGGATAACTGGCCGACTTACTACCCATTCCAACTGCAAACCAAAGAAGTCGTGGACGAGATGCTGCATCATTGATGCTGCTCGTTCCCGCAACCACAAGCCCGCCCGCCTGTGTGGGCTTGTGCTCAGTCAAACGGTCTGATTTGCAGGTAATCATCCGTCACTTCCATTTCAAATAGCGTTTTATCTGCCAACAAGGTCGCACGCATTCGTTCCCGGGCTTGCAGGTAGCGTTCATCCAACTGAATATCACCGGCGCTTTCCCATGCGACTCGGCTTGGCCATTGCGCATAGCCGATAAACTGCCCGCCCACATCCCGATGCAGGCGCGAGCCAAGGCTGCCGCGCTGCAGATAGATACCTTGGGTCAACGCCAGCCAAGCCTGGCGAAAGGCGTGCTCGTGTCCGGGTTTGACTGAAAACTGGTAGATGGCGATGAACATAAGACGTTTTCCACAATAGCGACAGTGTGAACTTTAGGCGCTGCTTCTGGCTTTAACGTTCATATCGTGCTGCAGCGTTCAACATAAACGGGCGGGCCAAGGGCTCGGGTGTTTTATTCCGGCACTGAAAGCAAGGTTAACGGCAGCTGAAATTTTGCGCGATTTTTCTGCTGCGGAGGGAGGGGGCTCTCTTTGTTTGTTATGTTGGTATTTTTTATTTTATTAGATTTTTATTCTGTTTAAATGTTGGCTGGTATTTTTATATTCTGTTAAATCAATGTTGCTTATTACGCCTTTTTTGAGTGCTATCATTGATAGCGTTGATATCAATTCAGTGGCGGTATGACGCCATAATCCCCTCTAAACCGCATCTTATCGCTATTTTCAGACGGCTATTGCAAATACATGGCCCATCGACGATAAATTAATTGTGAATATTGTCACGTTTGATGACGAAGTTGTTGGACGGATTTTTTCACTGAGTTAATTTCCTGTAAGCAGAAGATTATGCTTTGTGAAGCCTTGGGCTGGAGTCAGCGATGCGAGTGGTAATTTTAGGTAGTGGAGTGGTGGGCGTAGCCAGTGCCTGGTATTTGGCGAAGGCGGGGCATGAGGTGACGGTGATCGATCGTCAGCCAGGCCCGGCACTGGAAACCAGCGCGGCGAACGCCGGGCAGATTTCACCGGGTTATGCTGCCCCCTGGGCGGCGCCGGGCGTGCCGCTGAAGGCCATCAAGTGGATGTTCCAGCGCCATGCGCCGTTGGCCATCCGCCTCGACGGCAGCAGCTTCCAGCTGAGCTGGATGTGGCAGATGTTGAAAAACTGCAACACCGAACACTACATGACCAACAAAGGCCGCATGGTGCGCCTGGCGGAATACAGCCGCGATTGTATCAAGGCGCTGCGTCAGGAAACCGGCATCCAGTACGAAGGTCGTCAGGGCGGCACGCTGCAGCTGTTTCGCACTCAACAACAGTTCGAAAACGCCGCGAAAGACATTGCGGTATTGGAAGATGCCGGCGTGCCTTACAGATTGCTGGAAGCCGGCCAGCTCGGCAGCGTCGAGCCGGCGCTGGCGCAGGTGGCGCACAAGCTGACCGGTGGCCTGCAGTTGCCGAACGACGAAACCGGCGATTGCCAGCTGTTTACGCAACAGTTGGCGAAGATGGCAGAGCAGGCGGGCGTCACCTTCCTGTTCAACCGCAGCGTCGATCGTCTGCTGGTGGAGGGCGACAAGATCGCCGGCGTGCAGTGCGGCGAGGAAGTGTTCAAGGCCGACAGCTATGTGGTGGCGTTCGGCTCATACTCCACGGCACTGCTGCGCGGCCTGGTGTCCATTCCGGTTTACCCGCTGAAGGGCTATTCGTTGACCATTCCTATCACCGACGAAGCGGCGGCGCCGTTCTCTACGGTATTGGATGAGACGTATAAAATCGCCATCACACGCTTCGACCAGCGCATTCGCGTTGGCGGCATGGCGGAGATCGTCGGTTTCAATACGCAGCTGGAGCAAAAACGGCGCGAAACGCTGGAAATGGTGGTGCGCGATCTCTACCCGAACGGCGGCCGAGTGGAAGAGGCAACGTTCTGGACCGGCCTGCGGCCGATGACGCCGGACGGTACGCCAATTGTCGGCCGCACCTCGCTGAAGAACCTGTATCTCAATACCGGGCATGGCACGTTGGGCTGGACGATGGCCTGTGGCTCCGGGCAGTTGTTGTCCGATCTGATGTCCGGCATTACGCCGGCGATCCCTTCCGATGACCTGGCGGTGGCGCGTTACAGCGCCGGGTTTCGTCAGCAACACGCGGTTCCGCTGAACGACGTGCATCCCGCACGTTAATCGTTGACTCTGTCATAGACTTTCCCGGCCACGCGCAGGCGCGCGTGGCCGCCGTACGCTGCCCCAAGGAGAAGCGATGCCCCGTCCCATAACCGCCACGATGCATCTCGGCGCGATTGAAAATAACCTGCAGGTGGTGCGCCGTTTCGCCCCCGGCGCCAAAGTCTGGGCGGTGGTCAAGGCTAACGCCTATGGCCACGGCATCAAACACGTTTGGCGCAGCATGGCGCAAACCGACGGCTTCGCCATGCTGGATCTGGCCGAAGCGGTGCTGCTGCGCGAGTCGGGTTGGCAAGGGCCTATCCTGTTGTTGGAAGGCTTCTTCCAGCCGCAGGATCTGGCGTTGCTTGACCGTTATCGCCTGACGACGGCGGTGCACAGCGACTGGCAACTGGCGGCGATCGCCGACGCCACGCTGAACGCGCCGCTCAATGTCTATCTGAAAGTGAACAGTGGCATGAATCGGCTGGGGTTCGCACCCGAGCGGCTGCATGAGGTGTGGCGCAGGGCGCAGGCGGTAGCCAACATTGCCGAGCTTACGCTGATGAGCCATTTCGCCACCGCCGACGGCCCCGAAGGCGTGACGCAGCAGATGGCCACCATCGAGGCGGCGGCTAACGATATACCGTTGCCGCGCTGCTTGGCCAACTCGGCCGCCACGCTGTGGCACCCTTCGACCCACGGCCGTTGGATCCGTCCTGGGATCGTTCTCTATGGCGCTTCGCCGAGCGGTTGCTGGAATGACATTGCGGCGACGGGGCTGCAGCCCGCGATGACGCTGAGCAGTGAAATCATCGGCATTCAGCAGCTGAAGTCTGGCGATCGTGTGGGTTACGGTGGCCGTTACAGCGCCGCAGGCGCACAGCGTATCGGTGTGGTGGCCTGCGGTTACGCCGACGGCTATCCGCGTCATGCGCCGACCGGTACGCCGGTATGGGTTGGCGGCGTGCTGACGCGCACCCTGGGAACGGTATCGATGGATATGCTGGCGGTGGATCTGACGCCCTGTCCGCAAGTCGAACTGGGCGCCGAAGTCGAGCTGTGGGGGAAACGCCTGCCGGTGGATGAGGTGGCCACGGCGGCAGGGACGTTAGGCTATGAACTGCTGTCGGCGTTAGCGGCGCGAGTGCCGGTCGCCATCGAAGCCTGAGCCGGGGCTCAGGCGACTTTTCTGATCTGCCCTTTAATCTGCTTGCTGAGCCGCCGCGCGTGCAGCGCCAGCAGGCAGCCCGCCAGCATCACCAGCGCCAGCGACAGCTTGGGTTGCAGCGGCAACGCCATCGCCACCAGACCCAGCGCGGCGCCGCCCGCCATCTGCACGAAACCGACCAGCGCGGACGCGACGCCGGCCTCATTGGAGTAGGGTTCCAACGCGTAGCTGGTGGCCGGGCCCATCACGAATGCCAACCCGGCGCAGGCGCTGGCGACTGGCAGCATATACGTCAGCCAGTGCGTTTGCGCCGTCGCGGGCAGCAGCATGACGCCCAGCAGCAGGCCCAGACAGCCCAGTCCCATCAACATGCCGCCGGTCGCCAGACAAACCGGACGGCCGACCTTGTGGATGATGCGGTTGGCGAAGAAGCTGACCAGCATGATCCAGAAACCGTTGGCGCCGAACACCAGCGAAAATTGCAGCGGCGTCAGGCCGGCGGTGCCCATCAGCACGTTCGGTGCCAGAGAAACGTAGGTCAGCGCCATGCCCATCGCCCCGGAGTTCACCACCGCAAAAGAGAGGAAACGCCGTTCGCTGAGGATGCGCGCGTATTGACGCACCGGCAACCCCTTGACCGGCACGGTGTCGGCGGGGCGAGTTTCCGGCAGGCGCAGCGCGATGAGCGCCAACACCAGCAGCGCGTAGCCGACCAGGAACCAGAAGGGCGCGCGCCAGCCGAAGGCTTCGGCGAGCAGGCCGCCGAGCAGCGGCGCCAGCGCCGGGATGATGTTCAGCGTGCCGTTAAGAAAGCCGAAAGCGCGGGCGGCGTCGTCGCCATTCAGGCGATCGCGCACGCCGCTGAAGGCGACGACGGCGGTGCAGCAAACCGCCACCCCTTGCAGCAGACGCGAAGCGATGAAAATCGTCGGGCTGGTGGCCAGCGCCGCCATCGCGGCGCCGATCATGTAGAGGATAATGCCGGCCAGCGCCACCGGTTTGCGGCCATAGTTATCCACCAGCGGGCCGGCGATGACCTGGCCGAGGCCAAGTACCAGAATAAATAGCGATATGGTGGATTGGATCAACGCTTCGCTGCTGCCCAGACCGACGGCAATAGCGGGAATAGTCGGCAGATAAAGATCGATGCCTAATGGGCCGAGCAGCACCAGGCTGAGAAGCATAAACAGAAACTTTTGCATAACAGAAAAGGCACGTCCGAGTGACAAAGAGGGCTAGAGTAGAGACTCTGGCGGCAAATGAAAAGGGGCAAAGCGGGTCAGCGCTGCGCCCCCTGACGATAATAGAGCGCCGAGACGGTATCGGCCACATAACGGGCCTGGTGGCGAGCATCATCCAGCGCACGATGCGGCATACCTTCGAACGGGCGAGCCTTTTTCGGGTTAAAGCCATGCAGTTCCGCCAGCGTGATCACCGTGCGCACGTCCTGAGTATCCCAAAACTTCCACGGGCAGGGCATTTCCAACTGCTGGAAGGCGTGTTCGAGGATCGCGCAGTCGAACTCTTTGCCGTTCCCCCAGACCTTTACCGTATCGGTGCTGTTCATATGGATAAAGCGGCTGAGGCTGCTCAGCACGCGCTTTAGGCTCTCGGTGCCGCCGAAGGCCTGTTTGCGTGCTTCATCGGACTGTTTCGCCCACCAGGCGACCGTGTCCAGACTGATGGTACGGCCCGGTTGGTCTTTCTGACTGCTGACGGCGGCCTCGAATTCGGCGCCGAGTTCCCCGGTCCGGGGATCGAAAAACACCGCCGCAACCACCAGAATGACGGCGCTGGGTTTTATATCCAGGGTTTCAATGTCTAACATCAGATGGTGCATCGGCGTTTCCGGTGGTGGGCGTGGTGGCTTAATGTTACTACAGAACGTGCGCCGATGCGGCCGGTGCGCACATGAAATCCTTTTAAAGCGCCTCGTTCAGGTTATGATGCTCGTGATACTCTTGTCAGGTTGGTCGCTATCGGTGAGAACGCTTATCTTTATTCTGTGCATGGTCGGCTACTTGCTGTTGCTGGGCTACCTTAGCATGTTCGTCACGGACAAGATCTGTGAGAAGGCGGGTAACTACACCAAAATATGCCGCGTCGTAGACATTTCCGAACCTCATATTCCCAAATAGCCCCCAGTTTATCCCAGATAGTCGGTGGTAATCAGCGGTGTCAGGATGGCCGCCAGCGCCGTGAGTGCCCCCCATTGCCGCCAGCCCAGCCGCGCCAGCCAGTCATGCCGCTGCGGCGGCGTGGCCAGTTGCCCGACGGCTACGGCGCCGGTCAGCAGCAGCGTCAGAATCAGCAGCACCAGGCAACGGCTCACCAGCGTGAACTCAACATGCAGCACATTGGCGTAATACAGGCGCATCAGAATAAAATAGCTCAGCAAGATCCAGGCGAAAACGACGTTTTTCTTGAGCACCTGCTGCAGCATCAACGCGAGAAACAGGCTGTGAAACAGCGACAACAGCGGGGCCTCGATCGGGTGCCGAACGCAGACGTTGTAGACCGCCATATAAATGTTGAAAACCAGCAGGATATAGATCACATAAATATACCAGCCGTAGATGACCTTGAGCTTTTTCGGGGTCGGCGGCAGGGAGAGTGCGTCCGGTTTCATTAATGCCTCCTGATGATGCCATGTAAACGCTGTGCTTGAAGACGGCGCGGCGACATCGTAATTTAAAATCCACAGGGTATATATCACCCGAGCGCTAAATGACAATTAAACGCGGGATCGGCTTTATTTCCGCGTTGGCCTGGAACTCTTTTGCGCCCGCGGGGTCGATTGGCGTACGAATGCCTGGCGGTTTTTGCACTATGATGACAGATATAATTTATTGATATGAAAGATTATAAAAATACTTCGGGCACAAAAATCCTGCTGTTGTTCAGCCTGGCGTTTTATACGCTATTGCCACCGTTGCTGACGGCGGTCGTGTTCAACCGTTTCAATCTTAATCCGTTCGCGATCGTCAAATTTTTTCACTTCAACCCGTTTTTGGCCGATCGGGGCATACCCGGCTATCAGACTTTCTTCTACTTGCTGATGCTATGGTTGGGGTTGAACGCTTTGCTCTGGCTGCTGGTGTGGGGGGCGGGGCGATTGTATCAGCGCTGGCGATCGCCGCGCGGCTGATAGTTTCTCAAGGGGGAAAGTTGCCTGGGGAAATGACTTTGCATTCAATAATGAGACGTATTATCATTTTATTCACCGGTGAGGGGAAAAGGGTTGTCTCCTTCTGTGCCCCCGATCCGGCACGACATTGCTCACATTGCTTCCCGTTTTCATGCCAGCCTTGCGCTGGCACTTTTTTATCCCACGCCAAAAACCATGACGCCGGTGGTCAGCCTCTTTTCATTAATATGGCTGTTTAAAAGCCAGCGCGCGGCATTGGGGCGTTAGAACAGCGAAAACAGCAACACCACCGGCAGGCTCAACGGCCAGGTTAACCCGATGGTCAGTGCGCTGATACAGCGAATTTTGACGGTGTCCCGGCTAACCAGGTAGGTGAAAACCATAGAAACTAACAGACCAATAAAATAACAGTATTGCGTTGCAACCCACAGCGGCGACATGAAACCCGATCCCAGTTGTATTTTTACGCGCGAATTCTAGGAGCTTGGCGGGTGATAATCAATGACCAAAGGCCCTTTATTCAAACCTTTATCCATAAGTATGCATAATTTATTTCTATAAAGAACGTAGGGTTATTAGCGGCCTTATGTTTATTGCCAAAAGAAATCAACAGCATAGTTACCGGTAACATTTTGCGTCAGGCAAGCCATCCTTCTGGAGTGAACTCCGCTGAGCAGTAAAAGAGTCGGTGAAGGGGGAAACGCGGTGGGGTTATGACTCATAAAGATTAATGATGTATTTGCGAACAGCAAGGTTAAGGTGAGGTGGCGTCGGGTTTGGCGGTACGTGAACCCTTCAGGCGCCGGTTTTAGCGCATCAGTCGCGATACGCCGCTTGCCCGCCAGGGAGGGGGATGGTTGTCGTTATGGGTTTAATGAATGTTAAGACCGTAGACGAACAGCCACGAAAACAGCAGCGCCAGCAGGCATGCCATAAAAACGATGGAGATCATTTCCTTCACAACTTCATTCCTTTTCCCGGTGAGCCAAATTTACTTCTCTTTGTTTTTGCGCGAAATTTTAGA
This sequence comes from Serratia sp. Z4, assembly GCF_009900725.1. Classification (NCBI taxonomy): domain Bacteria; kingdom Pseudomonadati; phylum Pseudomonadota; class Gammaproteobacteria; order Enterobacterales; family Yersiniaceae; genus Serratia; species Serratia sp. Z4. The sequence goes on along the minus strand of NZ_JAAABD010000002.1, from coordinate 374,701 downwards.
TCGGTATGGGTAAAAATCCTAGTTTTAATCCTTTTTTTTCCCGGTCGTGCGGCGTAAGCCGCTTCGATAAGCCGTGGCGGCGGTGGAAAATCGGGGACGTTAACTCGTCGTAGCTATTGCTGAACGCCATGAGGCTGACTATATAAAAGGGGGACTGCGTGGCGTCGAAGGCAGCCAGGCTCGCCCCTTGCGGGGGCGTTCATCTGCCTGCGGCGCTTTCCTATGAGATGAAGGAGTCGGCAATGAGCACAAAACCAACTATCGTGCTGGTACACGGATTCTGGGGCGGCGCCGCGCACTGGAGTAAGGTCATCATCGAGTTGTCGCGCAGGGGATATACGGCGATTCATGCGGTGGAAATGCCGTTGACGTCGCTGGCTGAGGATGCGGAACGTACGCGCAAGATGGTCGCGCAGCAAGCGGGACCGGTATTGTTGGTCGGGCACTCTTACGGGGGTGCCGTGATCACGGAAATGGGCAACCAGCCTAACGTGGTTGGCCTGGTCTACATCGCCGCGTTTGCGCCGGATGCCGGTGAAAGTGCCGGCGGTATTACGCAAGCGCATCCTCCTGCGGCAGTCGAGAATCTGGCCTCGGACAGCGACGGTTATCTGTGGATTAAAACCGACAAGTTTCACGAAAGCTTTTGCCAGGATCTGACCGCCGACGAGGCATTGGTGATGGCGGTGGCGCAGAAGGCCCCGCTGGCCGAGACCTTTGGCAACACCATCGGCGAGCCCGCCTGGAAACGTAAGCCGTCATGGTATCAACTTTCCAGCGACGATCGCATGATAGCGCCGGAGAATCAGCGGCGCATGGCGCAGCGGCTGCAGGCCAAGAAAGTGATGGTGCTGAATGCCAGCCATGCCTCGCTGGTTTCCCATGCCGATGAGGTGGCGGGTTTGATTGACGAAGCGGCCGGTTTGAAATAAAGCAGGGGCAGGAAGGCTCGACATTCTGCGGCAGATTATCCCTTCGCTGATACCGTTATAACAGCATCATCAACACGACGGCGACGGCAATAATGGCGTAGAGGTCTGCCTTACGCATATCGCCTTAGCGTCCGTTAACGCCGATCATTTCTATTGCCGCGCGATGCAGCCGCTGAAAATAATCATCGGGCTGCTTTTCTATCTCCTGGATAAGGCTGGCGAGCAGGTTCTGTTTGGTTATCGGCTTGTTGGCGGTCAACACCAGCAGCACGTTTTTGCCGAGCAGGCAACATATTTGCTTATGGTATTCATCAACATCGTGCTTGTTGAGGCCATAGAGGGTGTAGTCGATCATGATGTCTAACCTGCTGACAGGTAAATGCCCGCCGCAGCGGGCTGAGAAGCCATAGAAAAATAAAATGAGGCAAATTTCGCTTAGGAAGAGACTTAAGCGATGGGGTAACGATAACTGAATGGGAATATTCCTATCAAGCCGTGCGGGGGGAGCGGCGGATGTTTAGGAATAACCTCAGAAGAACAAATAATAGAGAGGACCGTTCTGGGGAATCTGACTTATTATTGTTGTTGTCATTGTTTAAAAAATAAACATGGGTTTTGCAAATATATAATGCGAAAAAGAAACAGCCGGAAAACGGTGCTTTCCGGCTGTGGTGACATTCACGCGGCGTTATTCACACGGTCTGCTTACGGAACAGTTCGCGGAATACCGGATAGATATCGTCCGGTTCGCGGATATGCTGCATGGCGAAGTTGTCGAATTTCGCCTGCAGATCCTCGTATTCGCGCCACAGCGTTTGGTGAGCGCGGCGAGTGATTTCTATGTAGCTGTAATAACGCACCATCGGCAGGATCTTTTTCGCCAACAGCTCATGACACAGCGGTGAATCGTCGGCCCAGTTGTCGCCGTCCGACGCTTGCGCGGCATAGATATTCCATTGTGCCGGGTCATAACGCTCTTCGACTACGTCATTCATTAACTTCAGCGCGCTGGAAACGATGGTGCCGCCGGTTTCCTGCGAATAGAAGAACTCCTGTTCGTCCACCTCTTTCGCCTGGGTGTGATGGCGAATGTAGACCACCTCGACGTTTTTATAGGTTCGGCTCAGGAACAAATAGAGCAGAATGTAAAAACGCTTGGCCATGTCTTTGGTCGCCTGGTCCATCGAGCCGGACACGTCCATCAGGCAGAACATCACCGCCTGGCTGGAGGGCTCCGGCCGGCGCTCATAGTTTTTGTAGCGCAGGTCGAAGGTATCGATAAACGGCACGCTTTCGATTTTCTTGCGCAGTTCGGCAATTTCCTTGCGCAGCCGCTCCTCTTCCAGCAATTGTACCGGCTCGGTATTTTCCAACTGGGTCAGCGCATCTTCCAGCTCGTGCAACGCGCGTCTTTTACCGGCGGTCATGGCGGTTCGTCGCGCCAGCGAGTTCTGCAGCGAACGCACGACGCTGATGTTGGCCGGCACGCCATTGGCGGTATAGCCGGCACGATGGGTTTTGAACTCGGTTAACTGCTTGTACTGATTCTTTTTCAGATTGGGCAGGGCGAGATCCTCGAACAAAAGATCGAGGTACTCGTCTTTGGAGATCTGGAAGACGAATTCATCCTGGCCTTCACCGTCCTGGCTGGCGTTGCCCTGGCCGCCGCCACCGCCTGCGCCGCCCTGAGGCCGCTCAACGCGATCGTTCTGTACGAAGTGGTCATTGCCTGGGTGAACGCGATGGCGTGTGCCGCCGCGCCCCTGATGAAACATCGGTTCGTTGATATCGTCAGTGGGGATGGAGACCGACTCCCCGCTGTCTACGTCGGTGACCGAACGCTTGTTGATGGCTTCGGCAATCGACTGTTTGATTTGCGACTTGTAACGGCGCAAGAAGCGCTGGCGGTTCACCATGCTCTTGTTTTTGCCGTTCAGCCGTCGGTCAATGAAATAGGCCATACTTCCCCCAAACGACGTTGCCAACTCTTCATGTCCCGGTCGCGACAGCGCAATGTGTAAGCCCCTCCTTGGGCTGCGCTGCAACGTCCATGACTGTGGACATGGCCCTGATAATGCCGCTTACCTGAGGCGTTATGAGGATTTTCTGACCCGCAGATACCATTCACACAACAGGCGCACCTGCTTGCGGGTATAGCCTTTCTCCATCATGCGGTCGACGAAGTCGTCGTGTTTTTTCTGCTCGTCCGTCGAGGTTTTGGCGTTAAACGAAATCACCGGCAACAGCTCTTCGGTATTGGAGAACATTTTCTTCTCGATCACGGTGCGCAGCTTCTCGTAGCTGGTCCAGTTCGGATTGCGGCCGTTGTTGTTGGCGCGGGCGCGCAGCACGAAGTTCACGATTTCGTTGCGGAAATCTTTCGGGTTGCTGATACCGGCCGGTTTTTCAATTTTCTCCAGTTCGGCGTTCAAAGACTCGCGGTCGAACAGCTGACCGGTGTCGGGGTCGCGATACTCCTGATCCTGGATCCAGAAGTCCGCGTAGGTCACGTAACGGTCAAAAATGTTCTGTCCGTATTCCGAGTAGGATTCCAGATAGGCGGTCTGGATCTCTTTGCCGATAAACTCGGCGTATTTCGGGATCAGATAGCCTTTCAGATGTTCGAGGTATTTCTCGGCCAAATCCTGCGGGAACTGTTCGCGTTCGATCTGCTGCTCCAGCACATAGAACAGGTGCACCGGGTTGGCTGCCACCTCGGCGTGATCGAAGTTGAATACCCGCGAGAGGATTTTAAAGGCGAAACGGGTGGAGAGGCCGTTCATGCCTTCGTCAACCCCGGCGTAGTCGCGGTACTCCTGATAGGACTTGGCTTTCGGATCGGTATCCTTGAGGCTTTCGCCGTCATACACGCGCATTTTCGAGTAAATGCTCGAGTTTTCCGGCTCTTTCAGCCGCGACAGCACGCTAAAGCGCGCCAGCGTTTCGAGGGTGCCCGGCGCGCAGGGCGCGTGAGTCAGCTCGCTGTGATCCAGCAGCTTGTCGTAAATCTTGATCTCTTCCGACACGCGCAGGCAGTAAGGCACCTTGACGATGTACACGCGGTCGAGGAACGCTTCGTTGTTCTTGTTGTTACGGAAGGTCACCCACTCGGATTCGTTGGAGTGCGCCAGAATAATGCCGTTGAACGGCAGGGCGGAGATGCCCTCGGTGCCGTTGTAGTTACCTTCCTGAGTCGCCGTCAGCAGCGGATGCAGCACTTTGATCGGCGCTTTGAACATCTCGACGAATTCCATAATCCCCTGGTTGGCGCGGCACAGTGCGCCGGAATAGCCGTAGGCGTCCGGATCGTTCTGCGCGTGGTTCTCAAGCTTACGGATGTCCACTTTACCGACCAGCGCCGAGATGTCCTGGTTGTTCTCATCGCCCGGTTCGGTTTTGGCGATGGCGATCTGCTCCAGGATGGAAGGGCGCACCTTCACGACTTTAAACTTGGTGATATCGCCGCCGAACTCGTGCAGGCGCTTCGCCGCCCACGGCGACATGATGGTGCCGAGATAGCGACTTGGGATGTTGAACTCTTTTTCCAGGATTGAGGCATCTTCCTGAGGGTTGAACAGGCACAGCGGATGATCGTTGACCGGGCTGCGTTCGCCGTTGGCGCTGAGGGTGTAGATGGGCACGCGCTGCATCAACGCTTTAAGGCGTTCTGCCAGCGAGGATTTACCGCCGCCCACCGGGCCCAGCAGGTAAAGGATCTGTTTCTTCTCTTCCAGGCCCTGCGCAGCGTGCTTCAGGTAAGAGACGATCTGTTCGATGGCCTCTTCCATGCCGTAGAATTCTTCGAAGGCCGGATAGCGTGCGATCACGCGGTTGGAGAACAGGCGCGACAGGCGTGATTCTAGCGCAGTGTCGACCATCACAGGTTCACCGATAGCCATCAGCAGACGTTCGGCCGCGTTGGCATAGGCACTGCGATCTTGCCGGCAAATGGTAAGAAATTCCTGCAGTGTGAACTCTTCGTCCTTGGCAGCTTCGTAGCGCTGGCGATAGTGGTCAAATATGTTCATGATGCCCGTCCTTTCGTTATTAGCACAGGTTAAAGAGAGCGTGTGATAGTGTTCTGGCTCCCGAAAGATGAGAATACGCCTGAGTACAGCAACCCGTATGCCAACTTGGTGCGCTTATTATCGCGAGTTGCGCTGTATGCCACTGGGCCCAGGATAAATTCACCTTCTGATTTAAGCTTAGTTTGCTTGCCGGAAAATTTCCTGCCGCAGAAAAAGCTTTTTTTAAGTCATATCAATGACTCAGTTATTGCCGGGATAACCAAATGCCTTGTCTGGCGCGGCCTGCGGGATAAAACGTCATCGTTCCGCCATGATTAATTCATAATTCCGCTATAAGTTATTCGATCTTGGTCGTTTTCCTTTGTAAAGATTAGGCACGCAACTAAATTTTCACATAAACTATCGCGGCTATTAACCCTGTAATTTATGGAAAAAGAACCAGTGAAGATTTCAAAACTCAAAACGCTAGCAATTATCGCTTCCGCAATGGTTTGTGCGCAAAGTGCTCAGGCGGGGACCTGGTCACTCGGTGCTGCCGCGCTGGTTAGTCCGGACGCGTATCGCGGTTATCAGGACCGCGTTTATCCGGTGCCCGTCATCGACTATGAAGGTGACGACTTCTACTTCCGTACTCTGACCGCCGGTTACTACCTGTGGAAAGATCAAGAAAACCAGCTGAGCATCATGGGTTACTACACGCCATGGGGCTACCGTCCGGGCGACAGCGACGACGATCGCATGAAGCGCCTCGACAAGCGTCGCGGCACGCTGATGGCCGGCCTGGCCTATTCGCACAACGCGGAATGGGGCACCCTTCGTACCACGTTCACCGGCGACACGCTGAACAACAGCAACGGGCTGGTGGGCGATGTTGCTTATCTGTACAAGTTTGATCTGGACGCGCTGACGCTGGTCCCGGGCGTGGGCGTGATGTGGAACAGCAAGAACCAGAACAAATATTACTACGGCGTCAGCGCCAATGAATCACGTCGCAGCGGCCTGGACAGCTACACCCCTGGCGATAGCTGGGCTCCGTATCTCGAGCTGAGCGCCAATTATCAGATCAACAAAAGCTGGAACGCCTTCTTCGTCGGCCGCTATGTGAAGTTGTCGGATGAAGTGAAAGACAGCCCGATGGTGGATAAATCTTACACCGGTTTGTTGATGACAGGTGTGAGCTACACCTTCTAATCACGCATTGCACAACTATCGTGCATGTCGTGCATCAAAAAGGGGCGCTGGCGCCCCTTTTGCACATCTGTAGTGCGCTTCCGCGCACGGTTCCTCAGGCCTTCTTACGACTGCGGAAGGTGACACCCAAACGGGCGGGTTGCTCGCCGGCAGCGACCAGCGGTTTGCTGACGCGCCCGGTCTCGATGCAGACCATGGTCTTGTAACCGTCGTTCGGCATATCCCCCATGCTGCAGGAGAGTTCCACGCCGGGGTTCCAGGCGATGACGTCGCTCATATGATGGTGGTGAACCTCGATGGTGCGAGCGAGTGCCGGATCGCGGATCTGGCTGAAAGCTTCCGGGCGGGTATAGACGCGGTCGGTTTGGCCGATGAATGTCACTTCACCCGTCTGATGCGCCTCTGCGCCGCCCGCCACCTTGTCGATATAAGGCTCGCCCAGGCCCGCCACGCTGACCCGATCGATGTCGCCGACCTGGAAGTAACTGTGCAGCGCCGCCGTGGCTTGATAATCGCCGTGCGATTCCAGCTCGATCTCGCACTCTTCACCCAGCTTGAAGCGAGCAATCAGCGTGAAGGCGTGCGGCCACAGTTTGCGGGTCTGCTCATTGTCTTTCAGCGTAAAGGTCAGGATGACGCCGTTCTCATCTTCATCGTGCGCCGTCAGGCTCCAGGGCTGGTTGCGGGCAAAGCCGTGGGAGGGTTGCGCCACCGGGCCGAACCACGGCCAGCAGATCGGCACGCCACCGCGGATGGCCTTGCCTGTGGCGAAAGGCGTGTTGTTGCTGAGCCAAATCACCGGCTGCTCACCGCTGGGCTGCCAGGCCAGCAAATGCGCGCCTTGCAGCGCGACGGCCGCGCGCACTTTCGGGTGCGACACCACAACCACGCCCAGCTCATCGAGTTGCCGCTGACTGATATAAGGAGAAATTTGTTCGGAAACGGGCAGGGTGAAAATTTTCTCGTTCATTTCATGACCTATTGTTTGCCGGAGATACAAATAAAAAAGGGCGACAAAAATGTCGCCCTCATTATCAGCTTAACATCATGCCATTACTTGGAGATGTGAGCGATCAGATCCAGAACCTTGTTAGAGTAGCCGGTTTCGTTGTCGTACCAGGAAACCAGTTTCACGAAGTTGTCGTTCAGTGCGATACCGGCTTTGGCATCGAACACGGAAGTCAGTACTTCGCCGTTGAAGTCGGTGGAAACCACGTCGTCTTCAACATAGCCCAGAACGCCTTTCATAGAGCCTTCAGCGGCGTCTTTGATGGCTTTCTTGATTTCTTCGTAGGTAGCCGCTTTTTCCAGACGCACGGTCAGGTCAACAACGGACACGTTAGGGGTCGGTACGCGGAACGCCATGCCGGTCAGTTTGCCTTTCAGCTCTGGCAGAACCACGCCAACCGCTTTCGCTGCGCCGGTAGAAGAAGGGATGATGTTCTGGGATGCGCCGCGGCCGCCGCGCCAGTCTTTGTGAGACGGGCCATCAACGGTTTTTTGAGTAGCGGTGGTGGCGTGAACGGTGGTCATCAGGCCTTCAACGATACCGAAGTTGTCGTTGATGACTTTAGCCAGTGGCGCCAGGCAGTTGGTGGTGCAAGAGGCGTTGGACACGATGTCCTGGCCGGCATATTTGTCAAAGTTGGCGCCGCGAACGAACATTGGGGTCGCATCTTTGGATGGGCCAGTCAGAACCACTTTTTTAGCGCCGGCGGTGATGTGTTTACGCGCGGTTTCGTCGGTCAGGAAGATACCGGTCGCTTCAGCAACCACATCAACACCCACTTCGTTCCACTTCAGGTTAGCCGGGTCTTTCTCTGCGGTAACACGGATGGTTTTGCCATTAACAACCAGGTGGCCGTCTTTAACTTCTACCGTACCGTTGAAACGGCCGTGAGTAGAGTCATACTTCAGCATGTAAGCCATGTACTCTGCGTCCAACAGGTCGTTGATTGCAACGATCTCGATGTCAGAACGCTCTTGAGCAGCACGGAAAACAATGCGACCGATACGGCCAAAACCGTTGATACCTACTTTGATAGTCATATATTCCACCAGCTATTTGTTAGTGAATAAAAGGTTGGTTGTAAAATTACAAAAACCTTACCCAGCGTCAAGCGGAATCGTGTCAATACTTGCGGCAAGTCAAACCGGAAGGGTGGTTTTGCACGCTTATTGCACAGTCCATTTGCGCTCGGCCTCATCCGTTATATGGGGACAAGCCGCCAAGTATAAAGTCAGCATACGCAAGATGTGTGATCTTTATCACATATCATCGTGACGTGGCCTTTATGGGCTACAGTTTAGGCCAAAAACCCCTGCAGCGGTGTTAATTTTTTGTTATTATTAATCATTGTTTTCGTTGACATTATCCACATTCAGAGATAAGCACAAATGGCTAAAGAGACAACCCCCGGTCATCCGGTCACGGAACTGAATGAAATCCAACGTTATGTGACGCAACAGCGTGGCACCGAAGCGCCGTTCAGCGGCAAATTGCTGCACAACAAGCGCGAGGGCGTGTACCATTGCCTGTGCTGTAACCAGCCGCTGTTCTATTCCGAAACCAAATACGATTCCGGCTGCGGCTGGCCGAGCTTTTATGAGCCGGTTTCCGCCGATGCAATCCGTTATCTTGATGATAATTCACATAATATGCATCGTGTTGAAATCCGCTGCGGCCACTGCGACGCGCATCTGGGGCACGTTTTCCCTGATGGCCCGCAGCCGACTGGCGACCGCTACTGCGTCAACTCCGCCTCGCTGAGTTTCACCGATGGCGAAAATGGCGACCAAACGGCCGGTTAAGTGGTAATTTAATCAACAAAATCGATTCAGCTAATTATTCATCTGTAAGCGAGAAGGGCTCTGATGGACGTGAAAGATCTGATTGCGGCGATGACGCCCGAGATATACCAGCGCCTGGTGCAGGCGGTTGAGCTGGGCAAGTGGCCGGACGGCGTGGCGCTGACGCCTGAGCAGAAGGAAAACAGCCTGCAGGCGGTGATGCTGTGGCAGTCGATGAACAACGTCGATCCGCAGCACATGAGCATCGGCACCGACGGGCAGATCGTGATGAAGAGCAAGCAAGAACTGAAGCAGCAGTTTGTTGCCGAGCCGCTGGTCAAACTTAAACCGCAGTAAGCTGTCCCTAAAGCGGGGCGATGTCGCCATCGCCCCCGTCGATTTACCGTTTCTCGCCTTTTATTCCCAGCGACTCCGCCAGCTGTTGCGCCAGCCGGTTATTGTCGTCCGCGCCGTACTCCCAGAACATCGCTCCCCCCAATCCCTGGCTTTTGATGTACTCGGCTTTGATAGCCACCGAACGCGGGTTCTCGTAGGAGATGGCGAACAGCGGTTTGCCTTCGGCGGATTGCAGCGTCAGGTATGGCACTTTGGCGTCGTCATCCCAGTGTTCGCGAAAACGCTGCTGCGGATCGTTGAGCAATTTGCTGACGATATCGTGGTATTTAAAGTAAGTGTCTTTGCTGAGATCCAACCCCAGCGTGCGGAACAGAGCGGTTTCTCGCGCACTGAAATAAGGCTGCGTCACCGGATGTTTGGCGGCGTCCGGCTTGTCCCAGTCGATGCCCGGCTCGGTCGCTCGTTTCGGCACCCGGCCGTAGAAACCGATACCCAGGTTCATCTGCGCCGGTTTTAATCCGGCGGCCAGATAATGTTTTACCACGGAATCGGCGCTGTAGCGGTCGGCGGCGGCTACGGTTGGCCAGCGCTTTGAATCGTACAGGTTGGCATTGAAGTACTGCGTGCCGTAAGCCATGTCGTAGGTCATCAGATTGATGTAGTTGAGGTAAGGGGCAATGCTTTTCACATCGACCCATTCCTGCGGGCTTTTGACGTTGGCCCCGACGGCGATGGTTAACAGCTTGCCTTTACCCAGCGCCTGATGAAGCTCTCTCAGCAGCAGGGTGAAGTTGTCGCGGTCTGCCGGTTGGCTTTCCACCAAACCCCAGGCGCCGTTTACCGGGTATTCCCAGTCCAGATCGATCCCATCCAGCCCGTACTGCTCGATCACCTGCACCGCGGAGCGAATGAAAATCGCCCGGTTTCCCGCGGTGGCGGCAGCGCCGGAGAAACCGCGTGCGCCCCAGCCGCCGATCGACAACAGCACTTTCAGCTCGGGGTTCTGTTTGCGCAGCACCGGCAGCCGTTGCAAATCGGCCGTGACTTTCGGCGACAGGTAGATCTGGTGGCGGCGAGCGGGGTCTTTCAGCGCCGCATTGGTTTCGTCTTTCTCGTCGTTGTAGATCAGGCCAAACGAATAGTTGAGATGGGTGATTTGCGTCACGTCCAGCTTGTCGATGTCACCACCGGGGCCGGCGGTAACGTCGCCGCCGCCGTTGAAGTAGCCGACGGAGAGATAGGCCGCCTGGGCCGTGCTTGCGCCGGCCATAGCCAATTGCACCGCCGCCAGCAAAGGCAGCAGTTTTCGGGTTATTTTCATGTCTGTCTCCTTGTGGTCGGCAAGGCCGACCGTACCGCCAGGGGCGGGCACAATAAAGCCGGGCTCAGTGGGCCCCGGATGCGTATAACCGATTGACGCCAAAAGCGTCGCAGCCATAACAGCAAAAGCGCCTGCCGGTCACAAGCCGTTGGGGAAGAAGAAAGGTGGTATTGTGAGCGGCGTCGATAATTTCGCCGCTGCGTAGAGAGGGCGCCGGTGGCGCCCGAGAGGATTTAGTTGGCGAGAAACTGTGACAGGGTAACTAGCTGTGCGCCGGCGCGCGCCATGTCCTGCAGCGCTTGCTCACTGTCGCCCGGCTGCAGATTCACGCCGCGGCAGCCGTCGACGATCACCTGCGTCGGATAGCCGGCAGCCAGTGCATCCAGCACGCTGAACTTCACGCAGTAGTCGGTCGCCAGGCCCATGATCGCCAGCCGCCGGACGCCCTGCGATTGCAGCCAATCGTGCAGTTCGGTCTGCGCCCGGTGGCCGTTATCGAAGAACGCGCTGTAGCTGTCGATGCTCGTATCCTGCCCTTTGCGAAAAACGGCATCGATGTGTTGCCGCTGCAATTGAGAATGAAAATCGGCGCCGTGGCTCCCTTGCACGCAGTGCACCGGCCACCACACCTGCGGCAGACCTTCCAGCTCGCCGAGGGTGCCGACCTGCGCATGGGAGTTCACCGCAAAGCTGCGGTGATTGGCGGGATGCCAGTCCTGGCTGGCCACCACCGGCTCGCCCCGCGCCAGGCAGGCGGCGATCGCCTGATTGGCGACCGGAATGACGGCGTCGCCCTCCGTGACCGCCAGCGCGCCGCCGGGGCAGAAATCGTTTTGCAGATCGATCAACAACAGGGCCGTTTTCATCGCCGCTCCAGAGTTCAGTAAGTTAACCGTTGATGCTTAGCTCGCCGCGCAGATCTTGCTGCATCAGGGCGCGGATTTGTTCCGGCGTCAGCGGCTGGCTCAACAGATAGTGCAGCTTGGTCAGGGCGGCTTCCACCGTCATGTCGAAACCGCTGATCACCCCGGCATGCGCCAGCGCGTTGCCGGTGGCGTAGCCTTCCATATTGACGCGCCCGGAGATGCACTGCGTCAGGTTGACCACCACGATGCCGCGTTCAGAGGCCGCACGCAACTCGTCGATCAGCTCGGCCTTTTGCGGCGCGTTACCGACGCCGTAGGAGCGCAGGATCAGCGCCTTGACCGGCTGCAACAGGAAATTACGCACCACCGCGCCGGAAATGCCCGGATAGATGGTGACCACGCCGATCGGCTGCGGCGTGATGTCATGCACCTGCAACGCGCCGTTGCAAGCCGGGCTGTCGATGCCTTGCTGGCGGCGAATATGGATGCCGGCTTCCAGCAGCGGCGGCAGATTGGGGGAAGCGAAGGCGTCGAAGCCGTCGGCGTGCGCTTTGGTGGTGCGGTTGCCGCGGAACAGCTTGTTGTTGAAGAACAGGCTGACTTCGTTCACCGGATGGTTGGCCGCCAGGTACAGTGCATTCAGCAGATTGGTTTGGCCATCGGAGCGCAGCTCCGCCAGCGGAATCTGCGAGCCGGTGACGATCACCGGTTTGGCCAGGTTCTCCAGCATGAAGGAGAGCGCCGAGGCGGTGAACGCCATGGTATCGGTGCCGTGCAGGATCACGAAGCCGTCGTAGCGATCGTAGTTCTGTTTGATGTCGTCGGCGATGTGCTGCCAGTCTTCCGGCGTCATATCCGAGGAATCGATGAGCGGCGCGTATTCATGAATGGTGAAATCCGGCATCTCCGGCCGATGGAATTCCGGCATCAGCGCCAGCTGACGCTGCAGGTGGCCGGAAACCGGAATATAGCCGTGCTCGGAACGCTGCATGCCGATGGTGCCGCCGGTGTAGGCGACGTAAATGGATTTCTTTTGCATGGTTATGATTTTAACAAAGATAAGATGGGCTGAATTATAGGGACATGGCGGCAGAAAAAAAGCCCGGCGGTGGCCGGGCTGCAGAATTATTTGTTAGCGGACTTCTCCGCAGGTGAGACAGATCGCATAACGGTTTTGCGGATCGTTCAGGTTATTGAACAAGCCAGGTTGTTCTTTCACCGCGTTGGCGACCGAAGCCAGCGGGGCGGGCAGCATGGCCTGAATCGCGGCCGGCAGCATGGCGTGAATGGAAACGCCAAACTGGCTGAGCACCATATCGCTCAGGCTTGGGGTATCGACGAACCAGTCGAGCTGCCACTGCTGCAGCTTTGCCAGCTCGGCGGCTTTCTTCACCGCGTCGTCGAAATCGCCCAACTGATCGACCAGGCCGTTGGCCTTGGCGTCGCTGCCGAGCCAGACGTGACCCTGTGCGATTTGGTCAACCTGCTGCGGGGTCATCTTGCGTGATTTGGCGACCAGATCGAGGAAGTTCTTATACCCGTTTTCGATATTCAGCTGCATCATCTGCGAGAACTCCTGCGGCAGCGCCTTGGTGACCGCGATATCGGCCAGCGGCGAGGTCGCCACGCCGTCGGTGTGCACACCCAGCGTATCCAGGGTTTTCTCGTAGGTATTGATGATGCCGAAAATGCCGATAGAACCGGTCAGGGTGCTCGGGCTGGCGATGATATAGTCGGCCGGCGTCGAGACCCAGTAGCCGCCCGACGCGGCCATGCCGCCCATCGACACCACCACCGGTTTGCCGGCGGCGCGCACGGCGGCCAGCTCGGAGCGGATCACTTCGGACGCGCTGACGCTACCGCCTGGGCTGTTGACGCGGAACACCACGGCCTTGACGGCCGGATCCAGGCGCGCCTGGCGCAGCTCGGCGGCGGTGGTGTCCCCCCCGACGTTGCCCGGCGTCTGCGGGCCGTCCATGATGGCGCCGTTGGCGAACACCACGGCGATCTTGCCGCCCTGGTTGGCGTCCGGCTTCGGCTGGTAGTCGTAGATGCTGATGGCGTTGAAATCGTTCGCCTGTTTGTCCCAGCCGAAGGTCTTGACCAGCTGATTTTCGATCGCGGTGCGCGACGCCAGCTCGTCCACCAGCTTATTGTCCAGCGCATAGCGGGCGGTGTCGCCACCGGCCGCCTGCAGGCCGCTCAGCACGCCGGCTGCGCCCGGGAACAGCTGCTGCGGCGTCAGTTGGCGGTTGGCGGCCACGGTCTCCAGGTAGTTCTGCCACAGGCCGCCGATCCAACGGCTGTCCGCTTCGCGCGCCGCCGGGGACATATCGTCGCGGATCAGCGGTTCGACCGCCGATTTATAGGTGCCGACGCGGAAGATATTGGTGGTGACCTTGAGCATGTCCAGCAACGACTTGTAATACAGGTTGTTGGTGGCGAAACCGTGCAGATCGACCGCGCCCTGCGGCGACAGGAAGACCTTGTTGGCGTAGCTGGCCAGGTAGTATTGCGTTTGGTTGTAGCTGTCGCCGATGGCGAAGATCGGTTTGCCGCTGTCGCGGAACTCGCGCAGCGCTTTGCCGATATAGCGCAGCGACGGCTGATCGGCGCCGGCGAAGTCATTCAGCTGCAACACCATGCCGGTAATGTTTTTGTCGTCTTTGGCCTTGCGGATGCTGTCCACCACGTCGAACAGCGAGTTCTCCTGCAGGCGGCTGCTGGAGGCGCCCAACAGTTCACGCCCCCATTGCCGCACCCGATTGTTTACCGAAGGCTGATCGACCACCACGCCGCTTAAATCGACCAACAGCGCGCCGCGCGCCGGGGCCGTCGAGGTGGAGGAACTTTGGAAGGACAGATAGATGCCGACCCCAACCAGGATCAGCAGGACCAGGAACAGGTTAAGGATCAGTTCCCTGATAAAATTCAGCAGACGCCATGTCCACCGGAAAATGCCGGCAATAATTTGCCACAATGTGCGCATGTGCTCTCCAACAAGAGTCGAGAATGTTCCGCTATCCTAATGAGCGGCCGGGTAAATGTCAGCTTTAAATCGTGGCACACAGACGCTATCGCCGAGGCTGTAACTCGCCGTTTAGCTATGTTAACGTGGCCGGAATGAAAATTGTTATCAGGAGTTTACGATGGATGCTCTGGATCTTTTATTGAATCGTCGCTCGGCTTCGCGCCTGGCGGAACCGGCGCCGGCGGGGGAAGTGCGCCAAAACATCATCAACGCGGGCCTGCGTGCGCCCGATCACGGTGCGCTGCAGCCGTGGCGTTTCGTGATGATCGAGAATCAGGGCCTGGAGCGCTTCAGTCAGCTGCTGCAGGCGGCGGCGAAGCAGGATCAGTTGGATGAAGCGGCGATCGAAAAAGCCACCAAGGCGCCGTTCCGCGCACCGCTGATCATCACCGTCATCGCGCATTGCACTGAAGAGACCAAGGTGCCGCGCTGGGAGCAGGTGGTTTCCGCCGGTTGCGCCGTGCAGGCGATGCAGATGGCGGCGCTGGCGCAGGGCTTTAACGGCATCTGGCGCACCGGCGCCTGGACCGAGCATGCGCTGGTGCGTGAAGCCTTCGGTTGCCGCGAGCAGGACGAGATCGTCGGTTTCCTCTATCTGGGCACGCCGCAGCTGAAGGCCGCCACTAAAGTGACGCCGCCGGACAGCACGCCTTTCGTCAGCTATTTCTAAGTATTATCCAACGGGGCGCGGCGAAAATGCGCCAAACCCCGCAAAATTGCATGGTTTCTGAGCAGGCCGTTCGCTTATCGGCGGCCCGCTCTTATCAATCCCCTCGGCAAGCGCTACCCTATGTTATCTTGAGTGCCGTTATCGAAGGGAGTGGACTATGACATCGCCAGCGATCCGTTTAACCCAGTACAGCCATGGCGCTGGCTGCGGCTGCAAAATCTCACCGAAAGTTCTCGAAACCATCCTGCACAGCGAGCGGGAAAAATTTGTCGATCCGCGTCTGTTGGTCGGCAATGAAACCCGCGACGACGCGGCGGTGTATGACATCGGCAACGGCGTCGGCATCATCAGCACTACCGACTTCTTCATGCCGATCGTCGACGATCCGTTCGATTTCGGCCGTATCGCCGCCGCTAACGCCATCAGCGACGTGTACGCCATGGGCGGCAAACCGATCATGGCGATCGCCATTCTCGGCTGGCCGATCGCCAAACTGCCGCCGGAGGTGGCGCAGCAGGTGATCGACGGCGGACGTTTCGCTTGCCAGCAGGCGGGGATCGCGCTGGCCGGCGGCCATTCCATCGATGCGCCGGAACCTATCTTCGGCCTGGCGGTCACCGGCGTGGTCAATACCGAGCGAGTGAAAAAGAACAGCGCCGCACAGGCCGGGGCGCAACTCTATTTGACCAAGCCGCTGGGCATTGGCGTGCTGACGACCGCCGAGAAGCAAAGCAAGCTGCGCCCTGAACATCAAGGGCTGGCGACGGACGTGATGTGCCGTCTTAACAAGCCGGGCGCCGACTTTGCCGAAGTGGCGGGCGTCACGGCGATGACCGACATCACCGGCTTTGGCCTGTTGGGCCACCTGAGCGAGGTTTGTCAGGGCTCCGGTCTGCAGGCGACGGTCTGGTTCGATCGGGTGCCGAAGCTGCCGGATGTCGAGGCGTATATCGCCGAGGGCTGCGTGCCGGGCGGCACCGGGCGCAACTTCGACAGTTACGGCCATCTTGTGGGCGAGATGAGCGATTTGCAGCGTCAGCTGCTGTGCGATCCGCAAACCTCCGGCGGTTTGCTGTTGGCGGTATTGCCGGAGGCGCAGGCGCAGGTGCTGGCGATTGCCGAGCAGCACGGCATCACGCTCAATTCTATCGGTGAGCTGCATGCCGCACAGGCAGGTAAACCGCTGATCGAGGTTGTGTAGTGTCCAAGATGCAAGGCAGGCCGGACAGCGCCGATTATCAACGCATTTTTCTGCAGGACGTGCCGCTGATTGACGTGCGTGCGCCGATCGAGTTTCAGCAGGGCGCCTTCGCTCAGGCGGTGAACCTGCCGCTGATGGTCGACAGCGAGCGGCAGGCGGTGGGCACTTGCTATAAGCAGCATGGTCAGCAAGCGGCGATCGCGCTCGGCCACAGTCTGGTGAACGGCAAACTGCGCGAACAGCGCACCGCCGCCTGGCTGGCGGCCTGTGCGCAGCGGCCCGAAGGCTATCTCTATTGCTTCCGCGGCGGTCTGCGCTCACAGCTGGTGCAGCAATGGTTGCATGAGGCCGGCGTCGAGTACCCGCGTATCATTGGCGGTTATAAGGCGCTGCGCAATTATCTGCTCGGCGTGTTGGCGCAAAGCGCGGCATTGCCGATGGCCCTGGTGGGCGGCAATACCGGCAGCGGCAAGACGCTGTTGGTCAACGAACTGGCCGACGGCGTCGATCTGGAAGGCGCGGCGCGCCATCGCGGTTCATCTTTTGGCCGAACGCTGGCGGGGCAAAGCTCACAGATCGATTTTGAGAATCGTCTGGCTGTGTTATTGCTGAAAAAACAGCATGGTGGCAGCCGCCGTTGGGTGCTGGAAGACGAAGGGCGGATCATCGGCAGCAACAATCTGCCGTTGCCGTTGTTCAACGGCATGCAGCAGGCGCCGGTGGCGGTGATCGACGATCCGTTTGATATTCGCCTGGCACGCCTGCAGGCCGAATATATCGACGGGATGCGCGAACAGTTCGAACAGGCCTATGGCGTGGAAGAAGGCTGGCGGCAGTACGACGACTATCTGCATCACGGCCTGTTCGCCATTCGCCGCCGGTTGGGCCTGGAGCGCTTCCAGCAGCTGACGCAGCGGCTGGAAGCGGCGTTGCGGGCACAGCGTCTCAGCGGCCAGGGTGACGCGCACAGCGAGTGGTTGGCGCCCTTGTTGCAGCAGTACTACGATCCGATGTATTGCTATCAGTTGGAAAAGAAAGCCCAGCGGATCGTCTTCCGTGGGAACTATGCAGAAGTAAGAGAATTCTTGATGACGTTCAGCCAGAAAAACGGTGATTAATGCGACTGTTCATAGCCGAGAAACCGAGTTTGGCGCGCGCCATTGCCGACGTATTGCCCAAGCCGCATCGCCGCGGCGACGGGTATATCGCCTGTGGCAACAACGATGTGGTGACCTGGTGCGTCGGCCACCTGTTGGAGCAGGCTCAGCCTGACGCTTATGACAGCCGCTATGCGCGCTGGTCGTTGGCAGACCTGCCGATCATTCCTGAAAAATGGCGGTTGCAGCCGCGGCCTTCGGTCAGTAAACAGCTCAACGCCATTAAAAAGTTGCTGCTTGAAGCCGATGAAGTGGTTCACGCCGGCGACCCGGATCGCGAAGGGCAGCTGCTGGTGGATGAGGTGCTGGACTACCTGGATCTGACGCCGGAAAAACGCCAGAACGTGCGCCGCTGTCTGATCAACGATCTCAACCCGCAGGCGGTGGAGCGCGCGGTTGAACGCCTGCGCGACAACCGTGACTTCATCCCGCTGTGCGTGTCTGCGCTGGCGCGTTCGCGCGCCGACTGGCTGTACGGCATCAATATGACCCGCGCTTATACGCTGCTGGGCCGCAACGCCGGTTACGACGGCGTGCTGTCGGTAGGCAGGGTGCAGACGCCGGTGCTCGGATTGGTGGTACGGCGTGATGAAGAGATCGAAAACTTCGTGCCGAAAGACTTCTTTGAGGTCAAGGCGCACATCGTCACGCCGAAAGAAGAGCGTTTCGTGGCGCTGTGGCAGCCCAGCGAGTCGTGCGAGCCTTATCAGGACGAAGAGGGGCGTTTGCTGCACCGGCCGTTGGCGGAGCATGTGGTCAAGCGCATTGAAGGCCAGCCGGCTCTGGTCACGTCTTATAACGATAAACGGGAATCGGATACCGCGCCGCTGCCGTTTTCGCTCTCCACGCTGCAAATCGAAGCGGCCCGGCGTTATAACCTCAGCGCGCAACAGGTGCTGGACGTTTGCCAGCGGCTGTACGAAACCCACAAGTTGATTACCTATCCGCGTTCCGACTGTCGCTACCTGCCGGAAGAGCATTTCGCCGGCCGCCACGCGGTGCTGAACGCCATCAGCGTGCACCAGCCCGAGCTGTATCCGCAGCCGGTGATCGACAGCGATCGCCGCAACCGTTGCTGGGACGATAAAAAGGTCGACGCGCACCACGCCATCATTCCCACCGCCCGCGCCGGCAAGATTAATCTGACGCAGGATGAGCGGAACGTGTATGGGCTGGTGGCGCGCCAGTATCTGATGCAGTTCTGTCCGGATGCGGTATTCCGCAAATGTGTGATCGAGCTGGATATCGCCGGCGGCAAATTTATCGCCAAGGCGCGATTCCTGGCGGAGGCCGGCTGGCGTACGCTGCTGGGCAGCAAGGAGCGTGACGAGGAGAACGAAGGTGCGCCGCTGCCGGTGGTGGCTAAAGATGATGAGCTGTTGTGCGAGCGCGGTGAAGTGGTGGAGCGCCAGACGCAGCCGCCGCGGCCGTTTACTGACGCCAGCCTGTTGTCGGCCATGACCGGCATCGCGCGGTTCGTACAAGATAAAGCGCTAAAGAAAATCCTGCGGGCGACCGATGGTTTAGGTACGGAAGCGACGCGAGCGGGGATCATCGAATTGCTGTTCAAGCGGGCGTTTCTGTACAAGAAGGGACGCTATATTCACTCCAGCGAAACCGGGCGCGCGTTGATTCACTCGCTGCCGGATCTTGCTGCGCGCCCTGATATGACGGCCAACTGGGAAGCCACGCTGACGCAAATCAGCGAGAAATCCTGCCGCTATCAGGACTTTATGCAGCCGTTGGTCGGCACGCTGCAAGAGCTGATTTATCAGGCCAAGCAGAGCCGGGCGAGCATGGCGTTTCGTGGATTGCCGCCGCCGCCCTCCAGCGGAGGCAAAAAACGCAGGAAAAGCGCCGGCAAGGCGCAGGAGAAGAGTGAATGAAGCGTGGACTCACTGGTGTATTGGCTGCCGCGGCCCTGATGTTTTCCGGCCTGGCCGCCGCCAATCGCGGCGATGTGGACGTGGTGCTACCGGTTTCGCCGGAGATCTGGGGCGCGGCCAAAAGCGGCGACAATCCGCCGTCGGCGCAGCCCTGCAGCCGTTGTTGCGTCTACCAGAATCAGAACTATTCCGAGGGGGCGGTGCTCAAAGTCGAAGGGGAAGTGCTGCAGTGCGTGCGTGAGCCTAATACTATCGGCACCAACCCCTTGATTTGGGTACGATTGAAGAAGTGACGATGTAACCTGTCACCGCGCTCAGCGCGCCTCGCCTTGCGCGGCGAGATAATCCGCCAACAGTGGAACGTCAGCGGGCGCCAGGGGGTATTCCTGCGCCTGTTGCGGCGTGACCCAGACCAGCGCCGAATGGCAGCGCTGTTGCAGTTCACCGGAGAACTCCGCGACTCGCCAGGCATGCAGTCGGATGATGCGTTCGCCTTGCCGCCACTGATTGCTGCCCACATAGTTACCGATACGGGCGTTAATCCCCAATTCTTCATCCAGCTCGCGCGTCAGCGCCTCCGGCTGGCTTTCGCCGGTTTCTACCTTACCGCCGGGAAACTCCCACAGGCCGGCTTGATCGCTGCCTGCGCCGCGCTGGGCCAGCAAAATACGCCCATTTTGTTCCAGAATGGCGGCTACTACGTCGATAATTTTCATCGGCTTCACAGAATAAAACCCCGGCGAGCGCCGGGGGATGGGGTTACAGCGTGAATTCCGCCCAGACCGGCGCATGGTCGGAAGGTTTCTCCATGCCGCGGGTTTGGTAATCAATGCCGGTGGCGATGCAGCGCGAAGCCAGCGGGGTGCTGGCCAGCAGCAGATCGATACGCAGGCCGCGATTGTCGTCGAACCCTTTGGAGCGGTAGTCGAACCATGAAAACTCGTCGTTGCGCCCCGGGTTGGCGTGGCGATAGGTATCCACCAGGCCCCAGTTCAGCAGGCGATCCATCCATTCGCGCTCTTCCGGCAGGAAGGAGCACTTGCCGGTGCGCAGCCAGCGTTTGCGGTTGTCTTCGCCGATGCCGATATCGTAATCACTCGGGCTGATATTCATGTCACCCATGATCAGCACCGGGGATTCCGCCGACAGCTGCTGCTCCAGGTAGTTTTGCAGATCCTGATAAAAGCGTGTTTTAGCCGGGAATTTGATCGGATGGTCGCGGCTTTCACCTTGCGGGAAGTAGCCGTTGATCACCGTCAGCGTGCCCTGCGGCGTAGCCAGATCGGCCATGATGATGCGACGCTGCGCGTCTTCTTCATCGGTTGGGAAACCGCGGCGCACGGCCAGGGGCTCCGCTTTGGTCAGCAGCGCCACGCCGTAATGGCCTTTTTGCCCGTGATAGAACACGTGATAGCCGTGCTGGCTGACTTCTTCCAATGGGAACATGTCATCGTGAACTTTGGTTTCCTGCAGACCGATCACGTCGGGCTGGTGCTGTTCGATAATTGCCGCCAGCTGATGCGGACGCGCGCGCAGTCCATTGATATTAAAAGAGACAAACTTCATGAGCGGTGCCGTTTTCACGAGAAAAATGTGCTGTGATAGTAGCAGAGTTTGGCGGGAAATGTAACGCAGACAGCGGCAGGACCGCTGACTGCGCCGCGGGTTTATTTCGCCCAGCGGTCGTAATTTTTAGGTTGATAGTCGTCAAACTGTTGCAGCAGCGTCTGTGCCGATTCGCTGATGTGCAGGGTGCCGAGATAGTCGTGACGCATAAAACCCTGATCGGCGACGTGCTCGAGGAACTGGCTCAGCGGGCGGTAGAATCCGTTGACGTTCAGCAGGCCGACCGGCTTATTGTGATAGCCGATTTGCCCCCAGGTCCAGATTTCAAACAGCTCTTCCAGCGTGCCGATGCCGCCGGGCAGGGCGATAAAACTGTCCGCCAGCGCTGCCATACGGGCTTTGCGCGTATGCATGTCTGGCACCACTTCCAATTCAGTCAGGCCGCGATGCGCCGTTTCCGCTTCAACCAGGCGCTCGGGGATAATGCCGACCGCTTCACCGCCTGCGGCCAACACCGCGTCTGCCACGATCCCCATCAATCCTTTTTTGCCGCCGCCATAGATTAAACGGCGCCCCTGTGCGGCCAGCAGTTGCCCCAGTTGACGAGCCTGCTCGGCATAAGCGGGATTGACGCCTTCGCTGGCGCCACAAAAAACGCAAATATTGTTTCGCATCCACCTGTTCCTTACTGCACTAAAGAAGCCAGTGGTATAGCGAATTGTCGGCCGGAGTTCAAGTTACGGCTGGGAGAGAGGAGATAAAACATCAAGGTGAAAGCGGCGATAAGGGGAGATAAGGGGAGATAACTTGATTTATTGATACGAGAACATTGGATGCAACGTGTTTTAAGTAGGGTTTGGAATTTTCTGCAAAAGGTGGTGGTGGGGGAAGGATGATTCGTCGCTGCGCGACTCACCCTGCGGGCCGCGCTGAAGCGCGTTGTCTCACTGCGTGAGACTCGAACCTTGGTCGAAGCTTCTCATCCTTCCCCAATGCGGAGCATTATGGAAGTGATGTGCTTTTAATTAGGTTCGGGGATTTTCTGCAAAAGGTGGTGGTGGGGGAAGGATGATTCGTCGCTGCGCGACTCACCCTGCGGGCCGCGCTGAAGCGCGTTGTCTCACTGCGTGAGACTCGAACCTTGTCGAAACTTCTCATCCTTCCCCTGTGCGGAGCATTATGGAGGCGATGTGCTTTTAACTCAGTTTTGGGATTTTCTGCAAGAGATGGTGGTGGGGGAAGGATTCGAACCTTCGAAGTCTGTGACGGCAGATTTACAGTCTGCTCCCTTTGGCCGCTCGGGAACCCCACCATGGTATTCATGGATTTACAAATTGTTGTTCCGGTTTTACCCGGAAGAAACCTGGCCGGTTTCTTTACTGCGTCTTCGCTCCTGGCAGAGAGAAGATGGTGGTGGGGGAAGGATTATTCGTCACTTCGTTCCTCACCCTTCGGGCCGCGCTAAAGCGCGTTATCCTTCCCTTTCTGATTCGCTTTAACCCAATGCGTATCAGCAACGAAAAGATGGTGGTGGGGGAAGGATTCGAACCTTCGAAGTCAGTGACGGCAGATTTACAGTCTGCTCCCTTTGGCCGCTCGGGAACCCCACCATATACATGGCTATTTAACTGGCCTTGCTTGCGAGAGCGCTGTCTCGGTAAGCGGGGCGCATCATATCAAATGAAGCGGATGTGTAAAGCATTGAAATGCAGAAAATGAATCGTTTGCCGTTTTTTTATTCTTGGCGGTGCATCCCTGAACGAAATGCACCGATTTATTGAACGATTACAGAATAACGGTGCGATTGCCGTAGACGAAGACGCGCTGCGCCAACACCTGATACAGGGCCCGGCTGAGCACGTTTTTCTCCACGTCGCGGCCGGCGCGCATCATATCCTCGGCGGAATAGGTGTGATCGACGTGGATCACGTCCTGCATGATGATCGGGCCTTCGTCGAGATTGTCGTTAACGTAATGGGCAGTGGCGCCGATGATTTTTACCCCGCGCTCGTAGGCCTGGTGATAAGGTCGTGCGCCGATAAACGCCGGCAGGAACGAATGGTGAATGTTGATTACCTGATTCGGATAATGTTGCACGAAGGCCGGGGTCAGCACGCGCATATATTTGGCCAGCACCACGTAATCCGGCTGATATTGATCGATCTTGGCCGTCATTTCGCGGTCGTGCTGTTCGCGCGTCAAGCCTTCGTGGCTCACCAGATGGAAAGGAATATCGAAACGCTCCACCAGCGTTTGCAGCGTGTCGTGGTTGCCGATTACGGCGGCGATCTCAACATCGAGGCCGCCATAGGCGCTTTTCATCAACAGATCGCCCAGGCAGTGCGCCTCTTTGGTGACCAGCACCACGATGCGCCGGCGCCCTGTGCTGTGCAGTTCACGCAGTGAACCTTCCGGCAGGGCGCTGTCCAGATCGGCCAGCAGCGTGTTGTCGTTGAAAATGCCTTCCAGTTCGGTGCGCATGAAGAAACGCCCGGTGCGGTGATCGACGAACTCATTGTTCTGGACGATATTGAGTTCGTGCTTGTAACAGATGTTGGTGATCTTGGCGATCAGCCCTTTGGCGTCCGGGCAGATGGTGCGTAACACTTTCCGTTGTACATTTTGGTGTGGCATGGGTTTGAGGATCCTGTCTGATACTGAACGGCCTGTCTGCGCAGGCGTAAACGTGAAGCGCCGGCCGATTAGCGCCCGCAGCACTTCTTGTATTTTTTCCCTGAGCCACAGGGACACATCGCATTTCGGCCGGGCTGGGGTTTGGTGCCGTCGATATAATACCAACGTTGATCGCGACGAAGGAAGCGCGAGCGCTCATGCATCGTCTGCGGCTCGCCGCTTTCGCCATCGGTGAAACGGGCGATGAATTCGACGAAGCCTTCATCCGGCTCATGACCGGCTTTCTCTTCCACGATCGTCAGGCCCAGCCACTCGGTATTCTTAAAACTGTCGACGATGGCATTGCGCCACGCTTCGGCGCCGCAGTCGGGGTGCCAGGTGGCGATCAGATAGTCGACGTTATGATTCACGTAGGCGGTGAAGCGTGAACGCATCAGTTGGCCGGGCGTCGGCGCCGGTTGACTGCCGCTGATAAAAGGGGCGCAGCACGCGTTATACGCCAGTCCGCTGCCGCATGGGCATGATTCGGGCAAAATGACTCCTGAGAAAACGAGGCTGAAAATGAATTTAGCGCATATGTTACCTAACAATATTCGTCAGTGACAATCTACCCTGAAAGCAGAGAACACCGTTTACCGAGAGGATGACGCGATGCGGCAAATCAAGATCGGACTGGCGCTGGGAGCGGGCTCGGCTAAAGGCTGGGCGCACATCGGCGTGATCAATGCGTTAAAGAAGCTGGGGATTGAGGTCGATATCGTTGCCGGCTGCTCTGTCGGCGCGTTGGTGGGCGCCGCGTTCGCCAGCCATCGCCTGCCGGCGATGGAGCAGTGGGTGCGATCGTTCAGCTATTGGGACGTGATTCGCCTGATGGATTTTTCCTGGCAGCGCGGCGGCCTGTTGCGCGGCGAGCGGGTGTTTAACGCCGTTGGACAGCTGCTGAAGATCAATGATATCGCCGATTGTGCGTTGAAGTTCGGTGCCGTGACGACCAATCTCAGTACCGGCCGTGAGCTGTGGCTGACCGAAGGCGATATTCATCAGGCGATACGCGCCTCCTGCAGCATGCCCGGCCTGTTGGCGCCGGTATGGGCCGACGGCTATTGGCTGGTGGATGGCGCGGTGGTCAATCCGGTGCCGGTGTCGCTTTGCCGCGCCATGGGCGCCGATATCGTCATTGCGGTCGATCTGCAGCATGACGCGCACCTGATGCAGCAGGATCTGTTCTCGATACGTATCGAGGAAGAAAGCCCGGACGATGCGCCTGCGGCTACCTGGCGCGGGCGTCTTCGGGAACGCGTCGGCAGAATGCGCAAGCGCAAACCGGCTACGGCGCCGACGGCGATGGAGATTATGAGCACATCGATTCAAATGCTGGAGAATCGCCTGAAGCGCAACCGGATGGCGAGCGATCCGCCGGATGTCTTGATCCAGCCTTTTTGCCCGCAAATCTCAACGCTGGATTTCCACCGCGCCGATGAAGCGATCGAGGCGGGGTTGCTGGCGGTTGAAAAACAACTGGATCGGTTGTTGCCGTTGATAAAAAATAGATAATTCTCGGTTCTTGGTTGGCAATGCGCAGTTGGTCTGTTTCAGACGAGCATAAGTGACCTTTTTGAGCCACTATTACACTATGGAAAGGGACGAGGCTCGGCTGATGGCATTACCACTCACTCACAAGCGCATCTTGATCGTTGAGGACGAACAGGTTTTTCGTTCCGTGCTGGTCGGTTATCTGACCTCGCTGGGCGCTGAAACCGGCGAGGCGACCAACGGTTTACAGGCGCTGAGTGCCGTCGATGACTTCAAGCCGGATCTGATTCTGTGCGATCTCGCGATGCCGGAAATGGGCGGTATCGAATTCGTTGAACACCTGCGTTTGCAGGGGCTGCAGATCCCGGTACTGGTGATCTCGGCCACCGACAAGATGGCGGACATCGCCAAGGTGCTGCGGTTGGGCGTGCAGGATGTGCTGCTCAAGCCGCTGACCGATCTCAATCGCCTGCGTGAAGCGGTGCTGGCGTGCTTATACCCCAATATGTTCACCTCCCAGGCGATTGAAGAGGTTGAACTGTTTCAGGATTGGGATGCGTTGAGCAAAAATCCTTCCGAAGCCGTCAAACTGCTTAAGCAACTGCAGCCGCCGGTACAGCAGACCATTGCGCATTGCCGGATCAACTATCGGCAGTTAACCACCGGCGAAAATCCCGGCCTGGTGCTGGATATCGCCGCCTTGTCAGAAAAGGATCTGGCATTCTATTGTCTGGACGTCACGCGCGCCGGCGATAATGGCGTATTGGCGGCGCTGCTGTTGCGCGCATTATTTAATGGGCTGCTGCAGGACCATCTGGCTAATCAACAGCATCGTTTGCCGCAAATGTCGGCATTGTTAAAGCAGGTTAATCAATTATTGCGGCAGGGGAAATTGGACGGTCAATTCCCTCTGTTGTTGGGATATTATCACGCCGAAAATAAAAACCTGATTCTGGTTTCCGCCGGGCTGCATGCCAACGTCAATACCGGTGACAATCAAATCCAGCTGAGCAACGGCGTGCCACTGGGGACGCTGGGGGCTACCTACATGAATCAGATCAGCCAGCGTTGTACCGCCTGGCAATGTCAGGTATGGGGCAGCGGTGGCCGATTGCGACTGATGCTCAGCGCTGAATAGCAGGCAGCGATCGGCGCGATCTTAAGCTATTTACTTATCTGTAATTAAACCGTTTATTTATTCTCCGGATTATCCGAACGGGTAATAGTCCTAAATGTTTTCTATTTGTGTTCTGGTTAATGCTCGGCGCGCATAAGCTGGTATACTCCGAAGGTTTTTTTATATCGAGCCCACGCTCATAAAATGAGCGCTTTAGCTTTAAGAGAGGAAATAATGCCTGCTGTAAATCGCAAAGTCAGAAAAGCCGTGATCCCGGTTGCAGGCTTGGGTACGCGGATGTTGCCGGCCACCAAAGCCATTCCGAAAGAAATGCTGCCGCTGGTTGATAAACCTCTGATCCAATACGTCGTCAATGAGTGCATTGCGGCGGGGATTAACGAGATTGTGCTGGTCACCCACTCCTCCAAGAACTCGATCGAAAACCATTTTGATACCAGTTTCGAACTCGAAGCGATGCTGGAAAAACGCGTCAAGCGCCAATTGCTGGACGAAGTGCAGTCGATCTGCCCGAAAGGCGTTACCGTGATGCAGGTTCGTCAGGGTAATGCCAAAGGCCTGGGGCACGCGATTATGTGTGCCTACCCGATGGTGGGCGATGAACCGGTCGCGGTGGTGCTTCCGGACGTGATCCTCGACGAATACAGCGCCGATCCGAAAAAAGACAACCTGCACGAAATGCTGCAGCGCTTCGAAGCCACCGGCGTCAGCCAGATCATGGTTGAACCCGTGCCGCATAAGGATGTCGGAAACTACGGCGTAGCCGACTGTAAGGGCGTTGATTTGCAACCGGGCGAAAGCGCGCCGATGGTCAGCGTGGTTGAGAAACCGTCGCCGGATAAAGCCCCTTCCAACCTGGCGATTGTCGGTCGTTATGTGTTGTCCGCCGATATTTGGCCGCTGTTGGCGAAAACGCCTCCAGGCGCCGGCGATGAAATTCAGCTGACTGACAGCATCGAAATGCTGATGCAGCAGGAAACGGTGGAAGCGTATCACCTGAAAGGCGTGAGCCATGACTGCGGTAACAAACTGGGTTACATGCAGGCCTTCGTGGAGTACGGCATGCGTCATGCCAGCCTGGGCAAAGAGTTTTCTCAGTGGCTGCAACAGGTTGTTGCCGCTGACAAGAAGTAATTTGATCTTTCGTCTTAATTTGAAAAACTAGGATTTTCACATGAAAGTAACAGTTTTTGGTATTGGTTATGTGGGGCTGGTACAGGCCGCCGTGCTGGCTGAAGTTGGCCATGATGTTATGTGCATCGATGTTGACGAACGAAAAGTCGAGAACCTGAAAAAAGGGAATATCCCGATTTTTGAACCGGGTCTGACGCCGCTGGTACAGCAAAACTATGAGGCTGGGCGCCTGCATTTCACCACCGATGCCAAAGCGGGCGTGGCGCACGGGAATATCCAGTTTATCGCCGTCGGTACGCCGCCGGATGAAGACGGTTCCGCCGATCTGAAATATGTCACCGCGGTGGCGCGCACCATCGCCGAGCACATGACCGATCGCAAAGTGGTGATCGACAAATCTACCGTGCCGGTCGGTACGGCGGACAAAGTGCGTCAGGTGATGGCGGAAACGCTGGCAAAACGCGGCAGCAACGTGCCGTTCGACGTGGTGTCCAACCCTGAATTCCTGAAGGAAGGCGCTGCGGTGGCTGACTGCATGCGCCCTGAGCGCATCGTGATCGGCACCGATAATAAAGAGGTGATCGAGCCTATTCGCGAGCTGTACGAGCCGTTTAACCGCAATCACGATCGTATGATCATGATGGATATCCGCAGCGCGGAGCTGACCAAATATGCCGCCAACTGCATGCTGGCGACCAAAATCAGCTTTATGAATGAAATGTCCAACCTGGCGGAAATGTTGGGCGCGGACATTGAGAAAGTGCGTCAGGGCATCGGTTCCGATTCACGCATCGGTTATCACTTCATCTATCCTGGCTGTGGCTACGGTGGTTCTTGCTTCCCGAAAGATGTTCAGGCGCTGATCCGCACGGCGGAGCAGATCGGTTACCAACCGAAGCTGTTGCAGGCGGTAGAGCAGGTCAACTACCAACAAAAAGACAAGCTGAACAGCTTTATCAAAGACTATTTCGGCAGCGATTTGAAGGGCAAAACCTTCGCACTGTGGGGTCTGGCGTTCAAGCCGAATACCGATGACATGCGTGAAGCGTCCAGCCGTGTGCTGATGGAGCAGCTGTGGGCTGCCGGCGCCACCGTTCAGGCCTACGATCCGGAAGCGATGAACGAAGTTCAGCGCATCTATGGCCAGCGCGACGACTTGAAGCTGATGGGTACCAAAGAGGCTGCGTTGCACGGCGCCGATGCTCTGGTGATCTGCACCGAATGGCAGAATTTCCGCGCACCGGACTTTGATGTGATCAAGGGCGCGTTGAAGCAGCCGGTGATCTTCGATGGACGTAACCTGTACGATCCTGAGCGTTTGGCGAATCGCGGCTTTACCTACTATGCGATTGGCCGCGGTGCCTCGATTAAACCGGTTATTTAAGGAGTGGGCATGAAATTCCTGGTTACAGGCGCCGCAGGGTTTATTGGTTATCACGTTGCAGAGCGTTTGTTGACCGCCGGGCATCAGGTTGTCGGCATCGATAACCTGAATGACTATTATGACGTGGGCCTGAAAATGGCCCGTCTGGACAGACTGGCGGATAAGCCGGGATTCCGCTTCATCAAGTTGGATTTGGCCGATCGTGAAGGCATGGCGACATTGTTCGCCGAGCATCAGTTCCAACGAGTCATTCATTTGGGTGCCCAAGCCGGCGTGCGTTACTCGCTGGTCAACCCGTTGGCTTATGCGGACGCTAACCTGATCGGTCATTTGAACGTTCTGGAAGGCTGCCGTCATAATAAGGTCGAGCATTTACTTTACGCTTCCTCCAGTTCTGTTTATGGCCTCAATCGCAAGTTGCCGTTTGCTACCGAAGATTCGGTCGACCACCCTGTGTCACTGTATGCGGCAACCAAAAAAGCCAATGAGCTGATGTCACACAGTTACGCTCATTTATACGGTCTCCCGACGACGGGGCTACGCTTCTTTACCGTATATGGTCCCTGGGGGCGTCCGGATATGGCGCTGTTCAAGTTTACCAAGGCCATATTGGCGGGGGAGAGTATCGATGTATATAACCACGGTGAAATGCACCGTGACTTTACTTACATTGATGATATCACCGAGGCGATTGTGCGGCTGCAGGCGGTTATTCCGCAGGCAGATCCGTCATGGACCGTTGAACAGGGATCGCCGGCGACCAGTTCCGCGCCGTATCATGTTTATAATATCGGCAATAACACCCCCGTTAAACTGATGGAATATATCACGGCGTTGGAGCAGGCTTTGGGGCTAACTGCCCGCAAGAATATGTTGCCAATGCAACCTGGCGACGTGATGGATACCAGCGCGGATACCGCGGAGCTTTATCGTGACATTGGTTTTAAGCCGGAAACCAGCGTTGAAGAAGGGGTGAAGCGCTTTGTTGATTGGTATAAGGCATTCTACCAGGTTCAATAATTGAACGAGGGTATATGCGACAAAGGGGCCTTAGGGCCCTTTTTTATCGTTGGAACCTCATGCAAGGA
This sequence comes from Serratia sp. Z4, assembly GCF_009900725.1. Taxonomy (NCBI): domain Bacteria; kingdom Pseudomonadati; phylum Pseudomonadota; class Gammaproteobacteria; order Enterobacterales; family Yersiniaceae; genus Serratia; species Serratia sp. Z4. The sequence goes on along the minus strand of NZ_JAAABD010000002.1, from coordinate 344,797 downwards.
ACAAAATGCGAATTAGGATATTTACTAAAAGGAAAGGGATGAGGCAGGATCGCGGCGATAAGCTTTAAAATGAAAAGGCCCCCCGCAGGGAGCCTTTCAGATACGGGCCGAATCGCTATTACAGCAGGAAATCGTCCAGAGATTTACCTTGCTCTTCGATAGCTTTCTTAATCACCGCTGGAGTACGGCCTTGGCCGGTCCAGGTTTTCAATTCGCCGTTTTCGTCTTTATATTGGTATTTAGCAGGACGTGCTGCGCGTTTTGCTTTACCGGCAGCCTTGTTGGCAGCCATGGTTTGCAGCAGTTCATTCGGATCGATACCGTCAGCAATCAGCATTTCGCGGTATTGCTGCAGTTTACGGGTGCGTTCTTCGATTTCTGCTTGAGCCTGGCTGTCTTCTTCGCGACGTTCGTTCACAACAACTTCCAGTTTCTCGAGCATTTCTTCCAGCGTTTCCAGTGTGCATTCTCTTGCCTGGGCGCGCAGAGTGCGGATGTTGTTCAAAATCTTTAATGCTTCGCTCATTGTCCTAGTCTCAAATTATATTGGTGGGGGGCGTCTCGATAATAATAGAGTGCTATTTTCTTTTCTGCAATAGCCAAATTGACTTGAATACTCAAATTTACCTTTTAAAAATCCGTTAATCGGATCTGTCCGACTAATATAGGAAGGGCTGTTAACTATTACCCTTGTCGCACTTAAGTCAAAATTTCAGCAGGCATGCTTTAAAAGGCGCGTGTCGCAAGGCTTTCATCGATAAGTTATCGCCGTAATTTATATCAATATTACAATGGGTTCTGTGGGCTTAATCACGTCATGGCAAGGCAGACATTGTAAACAATAGGGGTATATAGGTAAAGATTGCGTCAGGAAACGTCGGGGACAGCGGAGGTGATTAAATGCCCTGTATTGGCCCCGTGTATAATAGACTGGCGCGCCGTTGCGGTTGCGGCACCCGCCGCGGCGAAAGGGTGATTATGCATTAATGGGCAAATGATCGCGGTTAACCATTAGCAAGAATTAATAGTGATGACAGGCATACATTATCCTGTAAATAGCTGTAAAAAGAACGGGCCGACAGAACGATATGTTTCGCTTGAAAGCGCATTATTACGGCGAACGCAATATTCGTTCGCTTTGGGCTGAGCCTGGGGGGCGGCTTATGGTACACTTACCGTCCTAATCGACATTTGAATATTTCTTATACCATCGGAGTTGCGGGGCCATGGCTCAACTTTATTTTTATTACTCTGCGATGAATGCCGGCAAGTCCACCGCGCTGCTACAGTCTTCATATAACTATCAAGAACGTGGTATGCGCACGCTGGTGTTCACTGCGGAGATCGATCACCGCTTTGGCGTAGGTAAGGTCAGCTCGCGCATCGGTTTATCCTCGCAGGCCCAGCTCTATAACAACGACTCGATGCTGTACGCCATGATTCAGCAAGAGCATCAACAGCAGCCGGTGCATTGTGTACTGCTGGATGAAAGCCAGTTCCTGACCAAGGCGCAGGTTGAGCAATTGTGTGATGTGGTGGACCAACTGGACATTCCCGTATTGTGCTACGGCCTGCGTACCGATTTTCTCGGTGAGCTGTTTACCGGCAGCCAATATTTGCTGGCCTGGGCCGATAAGCTGGTGGAATTGAAAACCATCTGTCACTGTGGGCGCAAAGCCAATATGGTGTTGCGGTTGGATGAAAACGGCCAGGCGATGCACGCCGGTGAGCAGGTGGTGATTGGCGGTAACGAGAGCTATGTCTCCGTCTGCCGCAAGCATTATAAAGAGGCGATTCACTCCCTGGAGTAGGGGAGAAAACGCCGCCAAAGCCCGCTGAGGCGTTTTGGCGGCGTGAGTCGAAATGCAGCGCCTCCGGCGCAATAAAAAACCCGCCGTTTGGCGGGTTTTTTTATCGGTTCACGAAACCGTTATTTCTTGGACTTCTTTACCGCGGCTTTGGCTGCAGCCGGAGCTGTCGCTTCCTCTTCGACTGTTTCGCTGAATTCGCGGCCGTAGAAGGTATCCAGCATGATTTGCTTCAGTTCGGCAATCAGCGGATAGCGTGGGTTGGCGCCGGTGCATTGGTCGTCGAACGCGTCTTCCGACAGCTTGTCGACTTTCGCCAGGAAGTCCGCCTCCTGCACACCCGCCTCACGGATGGAGGTTGGGATGCCCAGCTCGGTTTTCAGCTCGTCCAGCCAGGCCAGCAGTTTCTCAATCTTCTGCGCGGTGCGGTCGCCCGGTGCGCTCAGGCCGAGGTGGTCGGCGATTTCAGCGTAGCGGCGGCGCGCCTGAGGGCGGTCGTACTGGCTGAAGGCCGTCTGCTTGGTCGGGTTGTCGTTCGCGTTGTAGCGAATGACGTTGGAAATCAGCATCGCGTTGGCCAGGCCGTGCGGAATGTGGAACTCCGAACCCAGTTTGTGTGCCATGGAGTGACAAACCCCGAGGAAGGCGTTGGCGAAAGCGATACCGGCGATGGTGGCGGCGTTGTGCACGCGTTCACGGGCAACCGGGTTTTTCGCGCCTTCTTTGTAGCTGGCCGGCAGATACTCTTTCAACAGTTTCAGCGCCTGCAGCGCCTGGCCGTCGGAGTATTCGTTCGCCAGCACCGAGACGTAGGCTTCCAGCGCGTGGGTCACCGCATCCAGGCCACCGAAGGCGCACAGGGATTTCGGCATGTTCATCACCAGGTTGGCGTCGACAATCGCCATGTCCGGGGTCAGCGCATAGTCGGCCAGCGGGTATTTCTGCCCGGTGGCGTCGTCGGTCACGACCGCGAACGGCGTGACTTCTGAACCGGTACCTGAGGTTGTGGTGATGGCGATCATTTTCGCTTTCACGCCCATTTTCGGGAATTTGTAGATACGCTTGCGGATGTCCATGAAGCGCAGCGCCAGATCCTCGAAGTGGGTTTCAGGATGTTCGTACAGCACCCACATGATTTTCGCGGCGTCCATCGGCGAACCGCCGCCCAGCGCGATGATGACGTCCGGTTTGAAGGAGTTCATCTGCTCGGCGCCTTTACGCACGATGCTCAGCGTCGGATCGGCTTCCACTTCGAAGAACACTTCGGTTTCGATGCCGTGAGACTTCAGAACCTTGGTGATCTGGTCAGCATAGCCGTTGTTGAACAGGAAACGGTCGGTCACGATGAAGGCGCGTTTCGCCCCGTCGGTCGCCACTTCTTCCAGCGCGATAGGCAGCGAGCCACGGCGGAAGTAGATCGATTTCGGAAGTTTGTGCCACAACATGTTTTCTGCTCGCTTCGCTACAGTTTTCTTGTTGATCAGGTGTTTAGGTCCGACGTTTTCAGAGATGGAGTTGCCACCCCAGGAACCGCAACCCAGCGTCAGCGAAGGCGCGAGTTTGAAGTTGTACAGGTCGCCGATACCGCCCTGAGAAGCCGGGGTGTTGATCAGGATGCGAGCCGTTTTCATTTTATCGCCGAAGTAGGCGATGCGAGCCGTTTGGTTATCCTGGTCGGTGTACAGGCAGGAGGTGTGGCCGATACCGCCCATGGCGACCAGTTTTTCGGCTTTGGCGACCGCGTCTTCGAAGTCTTTGGCACGGTACATCGCCAGGGTAGGCGACAGTTTTTCATGTGCGAAAGGTTCGGACTCGTCGACCAGCTTCACTTCACCGATCAGCACTTTGGTGTTGGCCGGTACTTTGATGCCTGCCATTTCGGCGATTTTCGGTGCGGATTGCCCGACGATGGCCGCATTCAGACCGCCGTTTTTCAGGATGATGTCCTGCACCGCTTTCAGTTCTTTACCCTGCAGCAGATAGCCGCCGTGGGAAGCGAAGCGTTCGCGTACCGCATCATAGATAGCGTCAACGACGATGACCGACTGTTCGGAAGCGCAGATAACGCCGCTGTCGAAGGTTTTGGACATCAGGATAGAGGCGACCACGCGCTTGATGTCTGCGGTTTCGTCTACCACGACCGGCGTATTACCGGCGCCGACGCCGATGGCCGGTTTGCCGGAGCTGTAGGCGGCTTTCACCATGCCCGGGCCACCGGTGGCCAGGATCAGGTTGATGTCAGGGTGGTGCATCAGCTGGTTGGACAGTTCGACGGTAGGTTGGTCGATCCAACCGATGATGTCTTTTGGCGCGCCGGCGGCGATAGCGGCTTGCAGCACGATATCGGCGGCTTTATTGGTGGCATTTTTCGCACGCGGGTGCGGCGAGAAGATGATGCCGTTACGGGTTTTCAGGCTGATCAGCGCTTTGAAGATCGCGGTAGAAGTTGGGTTGGTGGTAGGGACGATACCGCAAATCAGGCCGATAGGTTCGGCGATGGTGATGGTACCGAAAGTGTCATCTTCAGACAGGATGCCACAGGTTTTTTCATCTTTATAGGCGTTGTAGATGTACTCGGAAGCGAAGTGGTTTTTGATCACTTTGTCTTCGACGATACCCATTCCGGATTCTTCCACGGCCATTTTGGCCAACGGGATACGGGCATCAGCAGCGGCGAGGGCGGCAGCGCGGAAGATTTTATCCACTTGCTCTTGAGTGAAGTTGGCATATTCGCGCTGGGCTTTTTTGACACGTGCGACAAGCTCGTTCAGTTCAGCGACATTCGTTACAGCCATAATGCTCTCCTGATAATGTTAAACTCTTTCAGTAAATAAGCCGTGCGAGCCACTAGTATAGTCATAACGGGAATAAACGGTGATTCGAATACCGGGGGTTTCCCGCGTTATTTCTTCGCATGCTGCTGATTTGCTTAAAGAGCTTTACCCTGCGCCAACCGGAGGGGCAGGCAGTGAAGAGAACGGAACCGGCTGGATTGCCACCGACTTTGTTCTACTCCCTGACTACGACTAAGAGCTTACCCACTGTTGGGTAGTTGATTTGTGATCTAAATCATGAAAAGTGCAAGCTGACACCTTTCAGCTTGACGGTGTTGAGAGTGATTATCAATAACTGTGATCGATGACTCTTTTTTCAACATAAAAAATCAAAAGGCCATACATCACTTTAACAAAGGGCATTTGTTTTGTTGCCTAACTTGCTGGTAGTCAAAAATGCTGCTCTGGCCGGATGGATTACCTGCGGCAATTCCATTACATTAGCGCGCATAGGCAGCACACCTTTTTATAGCACTTAACGCGGAGCCATCTGTGGGCCAATCTCTGTTGGATCTTTCCGGCTTTATCAAGTTCTTTGTCGGTCTGTTTGCGCTGGTCAACCCGGTGGGCATCTTGCCGGTGTTTATCAGCATGACCAGCTACCAGGCGGAAGCAGGGCGCAATAAAACCAACCTGACCGCCAACCTGTCGGTCGCCATTATTCTGTGGACATCGCTGTTCCTGGGCGAAGGGATCTTGCGGATGTTCGGCATCTCCATCGATTCGTTCCGCATCGCCGGCGGTATTCTGGTGGTGACCATCGCCATGTCGATGATCAGCGGCAAGCTGGGAGAAGACAAACAGAACAAACAGGAAAAATCGGAGAGCGCGATCCGCGAGAGCATCGGCGTGGTGCCGTTAGCGCTGCCGCTGATGGCGGGGCCGGGGGCGATCAGTTCCACCATCGTGTGGAGTTCCCGTTATCACAACTGGCAAAGCCTGCTCGGCTTTACGGTCGCGATCGCCTTGTTCGCCTTTTGCTGTTGGTTGTTGTTCCGCGCCGCGCCGCTGTTGGTGCGTTTGCTTGGGCAGACCGGCATCAACGTGATCACCCGTATCATGGGTCTGTTGTTGATGGCGCTCGGGATCGAGTTTATCGTTACCGGCATTAAGGCGATATTCCCCGGCCTGTTGTAATACCCTTTGTTTAGCCGCGCACCTTTCGCCTTGGCGCGGCTAAAATTAATTTTAAAGTTTAAATTATTTATTGGTTCGCATTATTATAGTGCACAGGATGAATAAAATTTATGCGGTTGCACTCTTATGTTGCATAAATCTCATGTTGCTGTGCAAAAAAAACGCTAAGCGTTATTTCAGATACTTTTCTTCCCCCATTTCCGCGCGTTTTGCCCCCGTTCAACGGTAAAGCTGTTGTTAAATTAATCACATCATTCTGTGGGGCTTGTCTCACTTTCATCCAGGTGTTATTAGTGATTAACCGACCATAGGCAGGTGTTTGTTCTTTGAATGTCCGGATTGTTAACTGAATGTTTCTTTGTGCGGTAATGAGATTGCGTTGATGGTTTCAAATGAAATGATTTCGTCTTTTTTTTCTTTAAAATCATAGCGATGATTTTGTTTCTCCACGTCCTCGATCTTGGGGGCCGGATCGGGCTTCGTGCGATAAAAGAGAATTGCTTAACATTTTCGTAAAATTTATTGGCTATGGAATTTGGCTTCTGCTAATTTCCGAGCAACTTTCCCGTGGTCAATTAACTGAAATGCGCCATAAAAACGGGAATGATTTTTGCTGGTATCCGTTTATTTAGAATTCTTATAAACACTTCACAAACTTCGATAAGCGATGCTTGTCGGTGAAAAGGAGCCTCGATTATGCAGCAAACCCTGAAGCGCACTTCTTTGACCTTGTTGATTAGCGGCGCGCTGAGCGTCGGCGCCATAAATAGCAGTTTGGCGGCGGAAGTGCCGGCCGGCGTTCAGTTGGCGCAGCAGCAGAATATTGTGATCAACAACGGCAGCGAAGTGGCTTCATTGGATCCGCATAAGGTCGAGGGCGTACCGGAAAGCAATATCATTCTTAACCTGCTGGAAGGGCTGGTGAGCACCGACGCCAACGGGCATGTGGTGCCGGCGGCGGCGGCGAGCTGGGAAAACCAGAATTATCAGCAATGGACTTTCCACCTGCGCCCCGGCGCGGTGTGGAGCGACGGCAGCCCGGTGACCGCGCAAGACTTCGTCTACAGCTGGCAGCGCCTGGCCGATCCGAAAATCGCCTCGCCCTATGCCAGCTACCTGCAGTACACCAAAGTCGACAATATCGACGATATCCTGACCGGTAAGAAGCCTCCACAGGCCCTCGGCGTCAAGGCGCTGGACGACCAGACGCTGCAGGTGACGCTGAGCGAACCGGTGCCGTATTTCATCAGCATGCTGAGCCACACGTCGCTCAAACCGGTGAAACGCGCGGTAGTGGAGAAATTCGGCGACAAATGGACGTTGCCCGCCAACTATGTCGGCAATGGCGCTTACCGTCTGAAAGAGTGGGTGGTGAACGAGCGGATTGTGCTTGAGCGCAGCCCGAGCTACTGGAACAACAAGCAGACGGTGATCAATCAGGCGACCTTCCTGCCGATTGCTTCCGAAGTCAGCGACGTCAACCGCTTCCGCAGCGGCGAGATCGACATCACCAACAGCGCCATTCCGCCGTACCTGTATGTCAAAATGAAGCGCGAAGTGCCCGAGCAACTGCACGTTAACCCTTATCTGTGCACTTTCTATTACGAACTCAATAACCAGCGGGCGCCGTTCACCGATCCGCGGGTGCGTACGGCGGTGAAGATGACGCTGGATCGCGACATCATCGCCAACAAGATCATGGGCCAGGGGCAGATCCCGGCCTACAGTTTCACGCCAACCTTCACCGAAGGCGCCAACTTCACGCAGCCCGCCTGGGCCGGCTGGAGCCAGGAACAGCGCAACGCCGAAGCCAAGAAACTGCTGGCGGAAGCGGGTTACAGCGACGCCAAACCGCTGAAGTTCTCGCTGCTGTACAACACCTCCGATCAAAACAAACAGCAGGCGATCGCCGCCGCGTCGATGTGGAAGAAGAACCTCGGCGCCGACGTCACGCTGCGCAATCAGGAGTGGAAGACCTCGCTGGAAAGCCGCCATCAGGGGCAATACGACGTGGCGCGCGCCACCTGGTGCGGGGATTACAACGAACCCAGCGCCTTCCTGAACCTGGTGCTGTCCAACAGCAGCATCAATACCGTGTTTTATAAGAGCCCGGCGTTCGACGCCATCATGGCCGCCACCCTGAAGGCGCCGGATGAGGCCGCGCGCGCCGCGCTCTATCAGCAGGCAGAAGCGCAGCTGGACAAAGACTCCGCGTTGATCCCGGTGTATTACCGCGTCAGCGCGCGGTTGATTAAGCCGACGGTAGGCGGGTTCACCGGCAAAGATCCGCTGGACTATACCGACGTTAAAAATCTTTACATTATCAAGCAGTAAAGGGGTATTCCTCACGCCGAGGCGCTGGGGGATATAGGGAAGGCCGGCCGCCGCATTCGTTCCGCGGCGGCGGGAAAACAGAGTCCGCTTACGGGCAACGCAGGTTCCACGAAGAGCCTGTGATAATAAAAACTGGAGTCGATAAGTATGACCAACATCACGAAGAAAACCCTCATTGCCGCCGGCGTCATCGCCGCGCTCGGCATCACAGCAACCACCGGCGCTTTCGCCGCCGACGTTCCTGCGGGGGTGCAGCTGGCGGATAAGCAAGAAATCGTCAAAAACAACGGTTCCGAAGTGCAGTCGCTGGATCCGCATAAAATCGAGGGCGTGCCGGAAAACAACGTGACCCGCGATCTGATGGAAGGCCTGGCGAACAACAGCCCGGACGGTTCCATCGTGCCGGGCGTCGCGGAAAGCTGGGATAACAAGGATTTCAAAGTCTGGACCTTCCACCTGCGCAAAGACGCCAAATGGTCCAACGGCAAGCCGGTGACGGCGCAAGATTTCGTCTACAGCTGGCAGCGCGTAGTGGATCCGAAAACCGCGTCGCCTTACGCCAGCTACCTGCAGTACGCCCATGTGGAAAACGTCGATGACATCATCGCCGGTAAAAAAGACAAGTCGACGCTGGGCGTGAAGGCCATCGACGACCATACTTTCCAGGTGACCCTGAGCGAGCCGGTGCCTTATCTGGTTGAAATGACCCCGCACTACGCCATGAAACCGGTCTATAAGGACGCGGTGGAGAAGTTTGGCGAGAAGTGGACGCTGCCGGCCAACTATGTCAGCAACGGCGCTTACAAACTGAAAGACTGGATTGTCAACGAACGCATCGTACTGGAACGTAACCCGGAATATTGGGATAACGCCAAAACCATCATCAATAAAGTGACGTTCCTGCCTATTTCGTCGGAAGTGACCGACGTTAACCGCTACCGCACCGGTGAAATCGACATGACCTACAACAACATGCCGATCGAACTGTTCCAGAAGTTGAAGAAAGAGATCCCGAAAGAGGTGCACGTCGATCCTTATCTGTGCACCTACTACTACGAAATCAACAACCAGAAGGCGCCGTTCACCGATGCGCGCGTGCGTGAAGCGCTGAAGCTGGGCATGGACCGCGACATTATCGTCAACAAGGTGAAAAACCAGGGCGATCTGCCGGCCTACAGCTTTACGCCGCCATACACCGACGGTGCCAAGCTGACCCCGCCGGAGTGGTTCGGCTGGACGCAGGAAAAACGCAACGAAGTGGCGAAGAAACTGCTGGCGGACGCCGGCTACGGCCCGGGTAAACCGCTGACCTTCTCCCTGCTGTACAACACGTCAGACCTGCACAAGAAGCTGGCGATCGCCGCCGCCTCCATCTGGAAGAAAAACCTGGGCGTGGACGTGAAGCTGGTGAACCAGGAGTGGAAAACCTTCCTGGATACCCGCCATCAGGGGACCTATGACGTGGCGCGCGCCGGCTGGTGTGCCGATTACAACGAGCCGAGCTCGTTCCTGAACATGATGCTGTCCGACAGCAGCAGTAACACCCCGCACTACAAGAGCGCCGAGTTCGACAAGCTGATGGCCAACGTGTTGACCGCGAAGACCAAAGACGAGCGCGCCGATCTGTATCAGAAAGCGGAAGTTCAGCTGGATAAAGATTCCGCCATCGTTCCGCTGTATTACTATGTGAACGCCCGTTTGGTGAAACCTTACGTCGGTGGCTACACCGGCAAAGACCCGCTTGATAACGTGTACGACAAAAACCTGTACATCATCAAGCATTGATACGGTAAGAGCCGGCGGCTTGGCCGCCGGCCCATGTTGAGAATAATAAGCCGTTATCAGGCTGTCGCACAGGGTTAGGGCAATGCTTAAATTTATACTTCGTCGCTTGTTGGAAGCGATCCCGACACTATTTATCCTTATCACCATCTCATTCTTCATGATGCGCCTGGCGCCCGGCAGTCCATTTACCGGGGAACGCGCATTGCCGCCGGAAGTCATGGCGAATATCGAAGCCAAATATCATTTGAACGACCCGATCTGGAAACAGTACGGTCATTATCTGGCGCAGCTTGCGCAGGGAGACTTCGGCCCGTCCTTTAAATACAAGGATTATTCGGTCAACGATTTGGTGGCCAGCTCTTTCCCGGTCTCCGCCAAACTCGGTCTGGCCGCGTTTCTGCTGGCGGTGGTGCTGGGCGTGAGCGCCGGTGTGATCGCCGCGCTGAACCAGAACACCAAATGGGACTATACGGTGATGGGGTTCGCCATGACCGGGGTGGTGATACCCAGTTTCGTGGTGGCGCCGCTGTTGGTGCTGATCTTCGCCATCACGTTGAAATGGCTGCCGGGCGGCGGCTGGAACGGCGGTGCGCCTAAGTTCATCATCTTGCCGATGGTGGCGTTGTCGCTGGCCTATATCGCCAGCATCGCCCGTATCACGCGCGGCTCGATGATTGAAGTGTTGCACTCCAACTTCATCCGCACCGCGCGCGCCAAAGGCTTGCCGATGCGTCGCATCATTTTCCGCCACGCGCTGAAGCCGGCGCTGTTGCCGGTGCTGTCCTACATGGGCCCGGCGTTCGTCGGGATCATCACCGGTTCAATGGTGATCGAAACCATCTACGGTCTGCCGGGGATCGGCCAGCTGTTCGTTAACGGCGCGCTGAACCGCGACTACTCCCTGGTGTTGAGCCTGACCATTCTGGTGGGCGCTCTGACCATTCTGTTCAACGCGATCGTCGATGTGCTGTATGCGGTCATCGATCCGAAAATCCGTTATTAATCTGGAGCACGCGAATGATGTTGACTAAAAAGAACAGCGAAGCTCTGGAACACTTCAGCGAGAAGCTGGAAGTGGAAGGGCGCAGCCTGTGGCAAGACGCGCGTCGGCGTTTTATGCACAACCGCGCGGCGGTCAGCAGCCTGTTCATACTGGCGCTGATCACACTGTTTGTGGTGCTGGCGCCGATGCTGTCGCAATTCGCCTACGACGATACCGATTGGGCGATGATGTCCGCCGCACCCAGCGTTGAATCGGGGCACTATTTCGGCACCGACTCCTCCGGGCGCGATCTGCTGGTGCGCGTGGCGATCGGCGGGCGCATCTCGCTGATGGTCGGCGTGGCGGCGGCGCTGGTGGCGGTGATCGTCGGCACCCTGTACGGCGCGATGTCCGGCTATCTGGGCGGCAAGATCGACTCGGTGATGATGCGCCTGCTGGAGATCCTCAACTCCTTCCCGTTCATGTTCTTCGTGATCCTGCTGGTGACCTTCTTCGGCCAGAATATCCTGCTGATCTTCGTGGCGATCGGCATGGTGTCGTGGCTGGACATGGCGCGTATCGTGCGCGGCCAAACCCTCGGTCTGAAGCGCAAGGAGTTTATCGAAGCGGCGCTGGTGTGCGGCGTCTCCACGCGCAACATCGTGCTGCGGCATATCGTGCCGAACGTGCTCGGCGTGGTGGTGGTGTATGCCTCGTTGCTGGTGCCGAGCATGATCCTGTTCGAATCCTTCCTCAGCTTCCTGGGGCTGGGTACGCAGGAGCCGCTGAGCAGCTGGGGCGCATTGCTCAGCGACGGCGCCAACTCAATGGAAGTTTCACCGTGGTTGCTGCTGTTCCCGGCGGGTTTCCTGGTTGTCACTCTGTTCTGTTTCAACTTCATCGGCGATGGCCTGCGTGACGCCCTCGACCCGAAAGATCGTTAAGGAGTGCCACCATGAGCACCATTGAACATCCTGAGCTGCAAACCGCCGTCGGCGTTAAAGCGTCGCCGCTGCTGGACGTGAAAGACCTGCGCGTCACGTTTTCCACCCCGGACGGCGATGTGACGGCGGTGAACGATCTGAACTTCGATCTGCGCGCCGGTGAAACGCTGGGCATCGTCGGCGAATCCGGCTCCGGCAAATCGCAGACCGCGTTCGCCCTGATGGGGTTGCTGGCCAGCAATGGCCGCATCGGCGGCTCGGCCAAATTCAACGGCCGCGAAATCCTCAACCTGCCGGAAAACCAGCTCAACAAGCTACGGGCCGAAGAGATCTCGATGATCTTCCAGGACCCGATGACCTCGCTCAACCCCTATATGCGCGTTGGCGAACAGCTGATGGAAGTGCTGATGCTGCATAAGAAAATGAGCAAAAGCGAAGCCTTCGAAGAGTCGGTGCGCATGCTCGACGCGGTGAAAATGCCGGAAGCGCGCAAGCGCATGCGCATGTATCCGCATGAGTTTTCCGGCGGCATGCGCCAGCGCGTGATGATCGCCATGGCGCTGCTGTGCCGGCCGAAGCTGCTGATTGCCGACGAGCCGACTACCGCATTGGACGTGACCGTTCAGGCGCAGATCATGACGCTGCTCAACGAGCTCAAGCGCGAGTTCAACACCGCCATCATCATGATCACCCACGATCTGGGCGTGGTGGCCGGCATCTGCAACAAGGTGCTGGTGATGTACGCCGGCCGCACCATGGAATACGGCAGCGCGCGTGAGGTGTTCTACCAGCCGAGCCACCCGTACTCCATCGGGTTGTTGAACGCGGTGCCGCGCCTCGACGCCGAAGGCGAAGCGTTGCTGACCATTCCCGGCAACCCGCCGAACCTGCTGCGGCTGCCGAAAGGTTGCCCGTTCCAGCCGCGCTGCCCGTACGCCATGGAACAGTGCGCGAGCGCTCCGCCATTGGAGCAATTTGGGGAAGGGCGCCTGCGCGCCTGCTTTAAACCGGTGGAGGCGTTGGTATGACAGCGGTAACCGACAAGAAAGTGCTGCTCGAAGTGGCCGATCTGAAAGTGCACTTCGACATTCATGACGACAAGCAGTGGTTCTGGCAGCCGCCGAAAACCCTGAAGGCGGTCGATGGCGTTACGCTGCGGCTGTTCGAGGGGGAAACCCTGGGCGTGGTCGGCGAATCCGGCTGCGGCAAATCCACCTTCGCGCGCGCCATCATCGGCCTGGTGAAGGCCACCAGCGGGCGCGTCGCCTGGCTGGGTAAAGATCTGCTGGGCATGAACGACGCCGACTGGCGCAAAACCCGCAGCGATATCCAGATGATCTTCCAGGATCCGCTGGCTTCGCTCAACCCGCGCATGACCATCGGCGAAATCATCGCCGAGCCGCTGCGTACTTATTACCCGAAAATGCCGCGTCAGGAAGTGAAGGACAAGGTCAAGGCGATGATGCTGAAGGTCGGCCTGCTGCCTAACCTGATCAACCGTTATCCGCACGAGTTCTCCGGCGGCCAATGCCAGCGCATCGGCATTGCGCGCGCGCTGATCCTCGAACCGAAGCTGGTGATCTGCGACGAGCCGGTTTCCGCGTTGGATGTGTCGATTCAGGCGCAGGTGGTAAACCTGCTGCAGCAGCTGCAGCGCGAGATGGGCCTGTCATTGATCTTTATCGCCCACGATTTGGCGGTGGTGAAGCACATTTCCGATCGCGTGCTGGTGATGTATCTGGGCCATGCGGTGGAGCTGGGCACCTATGACGAGGTGTACCACAATCCGCAGCACCCTTACACCAAGGCGTTGATGTCGGCGGTGCCGATCCCGGATCCGGACAAGGAGAAGGAAAAGCAGATCCAGCTGTTGGAAGGGGAGCTGCCTTCGCCGATCAACCCGCCGTCCGGCTGCGTGTTCCGCACCCGCTGCCCGATCGCCGGGCCGGAGTGCGCCAAGACGCGTCCGCTGCTGGAGGGCAGTTTCCGTCATGCGGTTTCATGCCTGAAGGTCGATCCGCTGTAATGCGCCGCTAGCCGGCAACAAAAAGCCCCGCTGACTCAGCGGGGCTTTTTTTATCCGAAATATGAGCGGCGAATCACTCTTTCCACAGAATGTGGCACAGCTTGTGGTCTTTCTCGCGGCAGATCAGCACGCGGGCGAACACGTCGTTGATCGGCTCGCCGTCGCTGTCCGCCAGACCGATCACCACTTCGGCGAAGAAGTCCGGATTCAGGTCGTAATCCACGTGCTCGCTCCAGTCTTCGGAGGGGTCGTACAGTTCTGCGCCGCCGCGCTCTTCAAACTGCAGATTGAACAGCAGAATATCCGCCGGATCCAGATTGTCGCCGGCCAATTCGAGGAAGATGTCGTAGGCCTGTTCCAGCGTTTCGTCTTCGGTAAGGCGGTTATTCAAATCCATAAAAAAATCCTGATAACAAATGATTTGGCGTTATTAAAGCACGCTCGCTGCGGCTTTTACAGCAGCGGGCTGAAAAAGTAGAACAGGCGTTCGACCAGGCGATGCCAGAACGGCCGCTTCAACCACTCTTTGGCGTTCAGCAGCTTGGAGCGGGCGATGTAATCTTCCTGCACGCAGGCCAGATCGCTGCCGAAGCCGTCGTCGTCGATCACCAGGGTGATCTCGAAGTTGAGCCACAGGCTGCGCATATCCAGATTGACGGTGCCGACCAGGCTGAGCTGGCCGTCGACCAGCACGCTCTTGGTGTGCAGCAGGCCGCCTTCGAACTGATAGATTTTCACGCCGGCTTCCAGCAGCTCGGAGAAGAACGCCCGGCTGGCCCAGCGCACCATCATCGAATCGTTGTCGCGCGGCACGATGATGCTGACCTCAACGCCGCGCAGAGCGGCGGTGCAGATGGCGTGCAGCAGATCGTCGCTCGGCACGAAGTACGGCGTGGTCATGATCAGCTGCTCGCGCGCGGAATAGACCGCGGTCAACAGCGCCTGGTGGATCATCTCCTCGGGGAAGTCGGGGCCGGAGGCGATCACCTGAATGGTATGGCCGCTTTCCTGCTCGAACGGCATGATGTTGACGTCCGGCGGCGGCGGCAGAATGCGCTTGCCGGTTTCAATCTCCCAGTCGCAGGCATAGACGATGCCCATCGTAGTGGCCACCGGGCCTTCCATGCGCGCCATCAGATCGATCCATTGGCCGACGCCCGCATCCTGCTTGAAATAGCGCGGGTCGACCATGTTCATGCTGCCGGTATAGGCGATGTAGTTGTCGATCAGCACCACCTTGCGGTGCTGGCGTAGATCCATGCGGCGCAGGAATACGCGCAGCAGGTTGACCTTCAGCGCTTCGACCACTTCGATGCCGGCGTTGCGCATCATCGCCGGGTAGGGGCTGCGGAAAAATGGCAGGCTGCCGGCGGAGTCCAGCATCAGGCGGCAGTGTACGCCGCGCCTCGCGGCGGCCATCAGCGATTCGGCCACCTGATCGACCAGGCCGCCGGGCTGCCAGATATAGAACACCATTTCGATGTTGTGGCGCGCCAGCTCGATGTCGCGGATCAGCGCTTTCAACGTGTCGTCGGTAGTGGTGAGCAGCTGCAGCTGGTTGCCCTTGACGCCGTCGATGCCCTGGCGGCGGTTGCACAGCTGGAACAGCGGTTCGGCGACTTCGCTGTATTCGGTGGCGAAGATGCGGCGGCTCTCTTTCAATTCTTTCAGCCAGCGCGCGGTCGACGGCCACATGGCCTTGGCGCGCTCGGCACGGCGCTTGCCCAGGTGCAGTTCGCCGAACGATAAATAGGCGACGATGCCGAACAGCGGCAGAATATAGATAACCAGCAGCCAGGCCATGGCAGAGGGAACCGCACGGCGTTTCATCAAAATGCGCATCGTCACGCCGGCGATCAGCAGCCAGTAGCCGAACACCATGAGCCAACTGATTACGGTATAAAATGTTGTCATAAAGGCGAAAAATCCCGTTCGCAAACCACCAATGATGAGTGTACGCACAGATCGGGCAAGGCGAAACCTTTTATCGGCGCTTATGTTGCATAAATATGATGAAGTTAAGGCACTTGCCGAAATTGAAAGGGCGGCTTTTGCCCGCGTGGCGTCCGCTGTGCCGCCGATAACGGCGGCTTGGATCGCGGGCGGAAAGGGCTATAATGCCCGCGGTTGGCATTAGACGAACGAGTGACGGAATTATGAGACGCAGTAGAAATGAAGTGGGCCGCTGGCGCATGTTGCGGCAGAGCCAACGTCGGCGGCATCGCTGGCTGGAACGCCAGTCGTGCAGCAATCGCCATATTATCCGGGTGCGGCGCCGCCTGGACGATCAGCATCGGCGCGCGCTGCTGTTTGCGGTATCCTGCGAGTGGTAAAACGAAAACAGTCCCGTAAGGGACTGTTTTGTTATGGCGTCTGAGTTATTTGCCCAAATAGGCGTTGAGCATCCAGACCTGTTTTTCCTGCTCTTTGATGTAATCGCTCATCAGCGACGCGGTGCCTTCGTCGCCGGCGTCTGCCGCCACCGTCAGCAGCTCACGCTGCTGTTGCAGCAAGATTGAATACCCTTCCAACAGGCCGCGCAGCGTACCCTTATCATCGGTCACGTTGGTGTGTTCCTTGATGTCGGCGGTTTTCAGATAATCGCTGAAAGCGTGACGCGGCTGCGAGCCCAACGTCAGAATACGTTCCGCCAGCTCATCTACCTTGGTCAGCAGATCGTTATATGTCTCTTCGAATTTCGCGTGCAGTTCAAAGAACTGCGGGCCGGTAATGTTCCAATGATAGCCGCGCACGTTCATATACAGCACCTGATAGTTTGCCAACAGCGCATTGAGCGCTTCGGCGAGTTTTGCCGATTGTTTACTGTCAAGGCCGATATGGGTTTTCGCTGCTTTCTTTGCCGTTGCCATAATAATCTTCTCCTGATTATTTGTTCCGATAGTAGACAGAATCAATTTCCATAGCTGTTACAGTAACCGGATTTATCGCAGGGTTAAATACGATAACAGGCATTATTGCCATCGCTCAAACCGATGACGATAAATCCGCCGAGCAAATTGCCGAATCAGTTTACGCAGGTTCCGCAGGCGAAAAAAGCCGCTTTTCTCGGTTACTTGCGCAGCGCCAGTTTTACCACACCTGCGCCCAGCGCCATTAACAGCGCGGCGGCGATCAGTACCGAAATAAAGGCGCGATCAAAGGCCAGACGCGCCAGCTGCGTCAACTGCTGCGCGCGATCGGCCGCCATTCCGGCCGCCAGGCGCAACGCTTCGTCGATGCTGTCGTAGGCTAAATCGCTGACCGGCAGCTCCGCCGGCAGCGCCAGGCTGTGGCTGTAAACCGCCGTCATCAGCCCGCCGAGCAGCGTCACGCCCAGCACGCCGCCCAGCTCGTAGGAGACGTCTTCGATGGACGCCGCCATGCCGGATTTCTCCTCCGGCGCGTTCAGCATGATGGCGGTGGAAGCGGCGGTGATCACGCCGCCGAGGCCGAAGCCCACCAGCGCCAGGCTCACCAGCTGCGGCGCTATGCCGCTCTGAGACAACAGGGCGAGGGCGGCAATGCCGACGGCGGTCAGGGCGAAACCGCCGAGGATAATGCTGCGTTCGCCGTAGCGCGGCAGCAGCAAACCGGCCATCGGCCCCGCCAACGCCGAGGCCAGCGGGATCGGCAAGATGAACAGCGCCGCCTGCAGCGGACTGAGGCCGAGCACCAGTTGCAAGCGTTGGCTGAGCACCAGCTCGACGCCGATCAGCGCCACCATCGACAGCAATGCCACGCCGATGCCGCCGGCGAACAGCCGGTTGCGGAACAGAGAGAAATCGATCATCGGGTGGGCGCTGCGCTGCTGACGACGCACGAACAGCGCCAGGAACAGGATGCCGATCAGGGCCGCCGCGAGCAAGGCGCTGACGTCAGGCGCCGGCTTGCTCAATTCTTTCAGCGCATAGATAGCGCCGACCAGGCCTATCATGATCTGTATCGAGCCGACGATGTCGGCGGGGCGCGGGTTATCGCCGCCGCAGCGCGGGATCAGTTTCCATGCCAACGGCCAGACCAGCAACACCACCGGCACATTGATCAGGAACACCGAGCCCCACCAGAAATACTCCAACAGCAGGCCGCCGACCACCGGGCCGATGGCCGCGCCGCCGGAGGCCACCGACGCCCAGATGCCGATCGCCAGCGCGCGTTCGCGTTCGTCGGTAAAGACGTGGCGTACGATGGACAGCGTGGCGGGCATCATCATTGCCGCGCCAACGGCGAGGAATACCCGTGCGGCGATCAGCCACTCGGCGGTAGGCGAGAAAGCGGCGCACAGCGACGCGACGGCAAACACCGGCAGCCCGGCGAGAAACAGCCGTTTATGGCCGATGCGATCGCTCAGCATGCCGGCGCCAGGCAACAGACCGGCCACCACCAACGGGTAGGCGTTGACGATCCAGAGTTTTTGCGAGGCGCTGGCGTCCAGCGCCTGGGTTAAACGCGGCAGAGCGGTATAGAGCACCGTCATATCGATGACGATCAGGAACAGGGCGCTGGCGACCATCGTCAGGATCAACCAGCGGTTCTTGGCGTACATAAGTCATAATCCAGTTAACGTGGGCGGCGCGAAGGCGCCGCCATTCGGGTAACCCTCCGGCGATGCCGGGTGATATACTGGTGATAATATATATCCATACGTTCGTATTGAAAAGAAGGGTTTCTTAATGGGACGTCAACGCAGCATCGATCGCGACAAGGTTTTGGACGCCGCCGAAGAGATCGTCGCCACTCAGGGGGCCGCCGGTTTGACCATCGACGCCGTCGCCAAAGCGATGGGGATCTCCAAGGGCGGGGTGCAGTACTGTTTCGGCAGCAAAGACGCCCTGATTGACGCCATGTTCGATCGCTGGGGGAGTGCCTACGAGACGCTGTTCGCCGCTATCGCCGGTGACGATCCTTCACCGCAGACCGGCATGCGGGCGCATATGCTGGCGACGCAAAGCTCGGATCAGACCGCCAGCGCCAAGGCCGCCGGGCTGATGGCGACGCTGATTCAAACGCCGGAGCATCTGGCGAGCACGCGCGAATGGTATCGCAGCCGCATCGCCGGTTTGGATTTGACGACGGAAGAAGGCAAGCGCGCGCGCCTGGCGTTTCTCGCCACGGAAGGCGCCTTTATGCTGCGTTACTTTGGTTTGATGGATATCGATCAGGCGGAATGGGAAGCGATGTTCACCGATATGCAGGCGTTGATTTTAACTGGGGGTGCCTATCGCACTGATAGCTAGTAAAGCCCGCAGTGAAAGGCGTATGTTTATCGCACAAGATATTCCCTCGAAGAACTTTTTAGCCAGCCACTCCGTGCTGGCTTTTTTTTGTTTGCAGGCAAGCGCCCCAGCGGGGCCCCCTGAAGGCAGGGGGCGGGGGAAATTATTTACGAGCGTCCAACAGCGACTGGGCGTTCTCTGCGGTAACGACGGTCCACGGAATGTAGTAATGCTTTTGCGTGCCGCCCTCCCATTTCAGATCCTTGGCGTATTGCTTCCAGATCTCCGACTGCGGTTGATAGCTTTCCCCTTTCACGGCGCGCAGCGCGACGTCGATGGAGCCCTGCATCTGGCCTTTGGCATCTTGCAGAATAGAGACCATTTCACCGGCCTGCACCGCATGAATCGCGTCGGAAACGCCGTCAACGCCGGCAATCGCGAAGTCCTTCACATTCAGGCCGGCACCTTTGATCGCCTCGATAGCGCCCAGCGCCATCTCGTCGTTTTGGCCAATCACGCCGTTGATTTTGCCCCGGTGTTTCTGCAGCCAGTTTTCCATCAGCGGCTGCGCTTCCGCGCGTGACCAGTTGGCCGTTTTACGTTCAAGTACCGTGACCTGGCCGACGCCGCACTCGGCAATCGCTTTATCATTGCCCTTGCCGCGCTGGATCTCGCCGCTGCCGCCTTTCGGGCCTTCGATAATCACCACGTTCACCTTTCGGTTCTTGCAGTCGAGTTTGTCCAGGACGGCTTTGGCTTCCAGGTATCCCCCCAACTCGTCATTAGACACTACTTCAGACGTCATCGCGTCCGTGTTCAGGCGCGCGTTGGTGACCACCACCGGAATTTTGGCTTCGTTGGCATTAGTGACGATATCGATATTGGCCTCAAAATCCATCGGGTTGACGATAATGGCATCGGCGCGCGTCTGGATAGCGGTGGCGGCCTGATCGTTTTGCACCGAGGCATCATAACGTCCATCGTAGAAGGTCAGCACGGCTTCGCCGCTTTTCACCGCCGGGTGCTCCTTGCCGAACCTTTCCATCAATTGCACGAACTCGGCTTTGTTGCCGTACATCAATACCGCGATTTTTACCGGGGCGGCCTGAGCTGCCGACAGGCTACCGAGCATCATGGCAGAGGCAAACAACGCTATCTTGGTCTTATTCATGGTTTTCTCCTGGTAGAGTTGGGTCTGATGTTATTAATCGCGCTGTTGCTTACGCGATGGGTCGAGCAAGACGGCAAGAACGATCAATGCGCCTTTGATAATTTGTTGGTAATACGATTGCACGCCGAGCAGATCGAGGCCGTTATTCATCACCCCGATAATCAGCACGCCGAAGAAGGTGCCGACCAGCGTACCGACGCCGCCGGCCATGCTGGTGCCACCGATCACCACCGCTGCGATGGCGTCCAGCTCATACCCTGCGCCGGCGTTGGTCTGCGCCGAACCGGTGCGTGCGGTGAGGATCAGGCCGGCGATGCCGGCCAGCGCGCCGCACAGCGTATACACCAGTATTTTGATGCGCGTGACGTTAATCCCCGAGGTGCGCGCGCTTTTCGGGTTGCCGCCGACGGCGTAGATGTAGCGCCCGAAGAGGGTTTTATTCAGCACCAGCCAGGCGAGGGCGAACAGCACGATGAAGATGATGACCGGCACCGGAACGCCGCCGACATAACCATTGCCCAACCAGCGGAAATCGTTGTTCAATTGCGAAACCGGATTGCCGTTGGTGGTCAACATGGTTAAACCGCGCGCCGCAGAGAGCATGCCCATGGTGACGATAAAGGGTTGCAGCCGGTAGCGAGCCAACACGGTGCCGTTCACCAGGCCGCAGACGATCCCGATGCCCAGCGCCACGATCAGCGGCACCATGACGGCGGTCGCGGTGTCGCCGATAGCCAATCCGCTGTTGTTGGTGGCGAAGCGGGCGGCGACGATCCCGCTTAGCGCCAGCACCGAGCCCACGGAGAGATCGACGCCGGCCGTAATGATGACGAAGGTCATGCCGATCGCCAGAATGCCGTTGATCGAGACCTGGCGCAGGACGATCAGGGTGTTTTCATTGCTGAGAAAATAATTGCTGCTCCAGGCCCCCTGGGCGACCTGATATTCGCCAATCAGCGCCACGATCAGGCACAGCGCGAAGAAGGCGATGATAATGCCGTATTTGTGCATACGGCGCTTATTGCGGGTGAAAAATGAAATTCCTGGTGATAAGGAGTGGGCGCTGCTCATTTTTTTTCTCTCTCTGTTAAACCGCAAGTTTCATCAGTGCTGCCTGGGTCGCATCGGCTGCCGAAAGCTCACCGGCCAACTGCCCGTCACGAAACACCAATATGCGATCGCTCATGCCGATAATTTCCGAAAGCTCGGAGGAAACCATGATGATCCCCTTGTTTTGCAAGGCGAACTCCGACATAAATCGATAGATCTCTTTCTTGGCGCCGACGTCGATGCCGCGCGTCGGCTCGTCGAGCAACAACACCTCCGGATCCAGCAGCGCCCAGCGGCCCAGCACCACTTTTTGCTGGTTGCCGCCGCTCAGGTTGCCCACGGGCTGTTCGCCATCGTGGGTTTTAACGTTGAAGCGCTGGATCATGTCGCGGGTTCGCGCTTGCTCCCGTTTCTCGCTGACGAACCCCATTCGGCTGATGCCGGCAAAAGAGGCGATATTGATGTTTTCACTGACGGAACGGCACAGCACCAGGCCGGTTTCCTTGCGATCTTCCGTCACGTAGGCAATGCCGCTGTCGATGGCCTCTCGCGGGGAATGGCGGTTCAGCGTCTTGTCGCCCAAACGGATCGTGCCGCTGTCGGCATGCTGAATGCCGAAGATAAGATCGAGAAATTCGCTGCGGCCCGATCCCACCAGCCCGTAGATGCCCAGGATTTCACCGTGCTTAAGCTGCAGGCTGATATCCTTTATCTTGCTGCGCCAACACAGGCCGTTGACCTCCAGCAAGACCTCCTCGCCGGGCTGATTGAATTTGGCGAACTCGCTGTCGTACTCGCCGCCGATAATGTGTTCGATCAACTGCTCACGGGTAATGTCGGCGATATAGCCTTCATGGATATAGGCGCCGTCGCGGAAAATGGTGTAGCTGTCCGCAATTTGAAATATCTCTGACAAACGGTGAGAGACGTAAATAATGCCTTTACCTTTCGCCGCCAATTGCTGAAGCGTCTGAAAGATTTTTTGCGCATCCTCCTCGCCAATCGCCGAGGTGGGTTCATCCATGATGATGATGTCGGCATTGGCATGCGACAGCGCTTTGGCGATCTCGACCAGCTGCTGCTCGGCGACGCTCAGGTTGCGCATTTTCTCTCGGGCGTCGATCTTGAAATCGAGTTCCTTGAGCAGGCTGGTGGTGCGTTGATTGAGCGTGGCGAAATCGACGAACCCCAGGCGTCTCGGCTCACGGCCCAGCCAAATGTTTTCGGCCACCGTCAGATCCGGGATCGCGCTCAGTTCCTGCTGCACGATGGCGATGCCGGCGTTGAGGGCTTCCCGGGGATGATGAAATTCACAGCGTTGGCCATTGATAAAAATGTCGCCGCCATCGGGTTGAATAAAGCCCATCAGAATGCTGAGAAAGGTGGATTTACCCGCGCCGTTGCCGCCGCACAGGGCATGGATGGAACCACGCCGCAGGCAAAACTCCGCATTCTTGAGCGCCACGACCGGGCCAAAGGCTTTTCTGACGCCGCTGACCTCCAGCAGGTAGGCGGGCGCTTGCGTATGGGGATCTCGCGTCACAGTTGCACCTCCGGGTAGGTCTGCTGCAAGCGTTGCAGGTACCGTTGATAAAGCGTCTCGTATTGCGCCCGTCTGCCGGCATGTGGCCGTGCGCGTGTGGCCTCATCCAGCGCAACGAAACGTTGGCACAGTTCGGACAGCAACGCGCCGGCATTCCGCAGCGGATCGTCGGCCAACGTCGTCGCCCACATCGCCTGAATGGCGCCGCCCAGCGCAGCGGTCTCTTTGGCTTTCAGACAGACCACCGGGCACCCCATCACGTCCGCGACGATTTGTCGCCAGGCGGCGCTGCGAGCGCCGCCGCCGGTGAGGCGGATCTCGCGCGCTTCAATTCCCTGACGGCGAAACAGCTCGATGCCATAGCGCAGGCCATAGGTAGCGCTTTCGACCACCGCCAGGCAGAGATTGGCGCGGGTAAAATTGTCGCTATCGAGGTTATGCAGACTGGCGCGCGCGTGAGGCAACGGCGGAACACGCTCGCCATTGAAGAACGGCAGCATCTCGACACCGCCTGCGCCGGGTGAGGCCTGCGCCAATAAACCGTTAAAGCCGGCAAGGTCTTCGTCCAGCAGCGTTTGTACCGCGGTGGTGGCCGAGGTGACATTCATGGTGCAAATCAATGGCAGCCACCCGTTGGTGCTGGAGCAGAAGCCGGCAATCATGTCTGATTCCGCCGCGACGGGGGCGGCAGACCAGGCGAATAGCGTGCCGGAGGTACCCAGGCTCAGGGTGAGGGTGCCGGCCTCGATGTTGCCGGAACCGATGGCCGCCATCATGTTGTCGCCGCCGCCGGTCGATACCCGCACCGTTGGGCTGAGGCCGAGTTTTTCCGCCGCGGCGGGGCGCACCGTGCCGATGCAGCACTCCGCATTTTTGAGCGGCGGCAGGGCTTGCCACAGACGGCCGCTGTCGTCGATGAGATCGACGGCGGCTTTGCTCCAGCTACGGGTGCGCACATCGAACAACCCGGTGCCGGAAGCGTCACCGTATTCCGCTACTCGCTCTCCGGTCAGCCAGAAGTTCAAATAATCATGAGGCAACAATACGGTGTGCAGTTTTGCCCACAACGCAGGATGGTGTGTCTTGAACCAAAGGATTTTTGACGCGGTATAACCGGTGGCGATCCGCAGGCCGAGTGTTTCCAGCGAGCCGTTGGCACCGCCGAGCTGCTGCAGGAGCCGTTCGTTTTCCTCTGCGGTTTCGGTATCGCACCACAGCTTGACGTTGTGCAGCACGTTGCCGTCTGCGTCCAGCGGTACAAAGCCATGTTGTTGGCCCGAGACCCCCAGAGCATGAATTTCCCCGGCATCAATACCGGCGTTAGTCACGGCTTGGCGAAAAGCGATGACCAGCGCCTCAATCCACCAGTCGGCCTCCTGTTCGCGCCGGCCATTGGCTTGGCTGATGAGACGGTGAGGGGCGTTGCCCTCACCGAGGATCACGCCCTGTGTGCTGTCGACAATCACGACTTTCGTGCCTTGCGTACCGCAGTCTATGCCAGCATAGAGCGCCATAGGATCACTCCATTTCCAGCATGATTTTGATGTCCGAGGCATGTCCCGCCGCCGCGCGCTCGAAGGCGGCCACGCTGTCGGAGAACTTGTAGGTTTGGCTTATCAACGGCTGGACGCGCAATTTGCCGCTGCTCAACAGCCGCAACGTGCGCGGGTACATGTTGGCGTAGCGGAAAATGGTCTTGAAGGTGATTTCCTTGGCCTGCGCGGCGACGATATCCATCGGCGCGGCATCGATCGGCATGCCGACCAGCACGGCGGTCGCTCCTGGCGCCGCATGTTCGGCCAGCGTAGCGATGGCCGGTTTTGCGCCGCTGCATTCAAACACGACATCGGCGCCATTGCCGCTGGTGAGCGCGGCCACTTTCCCCGCCAGGTCGCCGGTTTTGATATTGACGGCGTGCAGCCCCTCATAACTGGCCGCAACGGCGAGTTTTTCGTCAAACAGGTCGCAAATAATGACGTCCGAGCAGCCGCCCGCCAGCGCCGCGAGAGCGGTGACCACGCCGATCGGCCCGGCGCCGATCACCAGCGCGATATCGCCGGGTTTGATCCCGGCTTTGGTGGCTGCTTGCATGCCGATGGCTAAGGGTTCCACCATGGCGCCTTCAGCGAAACTGACGTTGTCCGGCAGTTTGAACGTGAAGGCGGCGGGGTGGATGACGGTTTCGCGCAGGCAGCCGTGCACCGGCGGCGTCGCCCAGAAGCGCACGGCCGGGTCAAGGTTGTAAATCCCGGCGCGCGTCTGCGCCGAGTTGAGATCCGGAATACCGGGTTCCATGCAAACGCGATCGCCGACGCTGAGGTGAGTGACGTTTTCACCTGTCGCGAGCACCACGCCGGCGGCCTCATGGCCGAGCACCATCGGGGCTTTGACCACAAACGGGCCAATGCGGCCATGTTGGTAATAGTGCACATCACTGCCGCAGATGCCCACGGAATGAATTTTTATCTGCACATCATCGGGCCCCAGCGTTTCGGCAAGCTGGACGTCCTCGATAGCGATTTCCCCCGCCTTGGCCAACACTAATGCTTTCATATTGCCTCCTGGTGAATCATTTTTATGGTAACGATATCATTTCAATGCGGCGATAGTGGGCTAAAGCGGGTGGTTAAACTGTGATCGATGTTGGAATTACTCGATGGGAGTTAATTTTGCTGGTGGGTTGTTATTCAATATGGGGATGAAGATCACAAAATCGGCGATGTAATGACGGTTTTAATATCAGCATTCTGATATCGATACCGTTACTTTGCAGGGGAAATGATGAACAAACAACAACGTGCCATAGCCGCTACGCTGGAATATTTGCGCGAGGCGGACATCGTTCTGACCGAAGAAGAACAGCAACGTATTGAAATTGCGACGTTTGGCTTGGCCGACTATCCTGTCTCAGGGCTGCAGCTGCTGACCTATGTCAACTCACCTCGGTATTGTGCGAAAGAGTTGGTGCTGTTTCCTGAGCAGACTTGCCCAGAGCATTTGCATCCTCCTTTTGCCGGCACGCCCGGCAAGCAAGAGACGTTTCGCTGCCGTTGGGGTGAGGTGTTTCTGTTTGTCGACGATGAAAACCTGACGCTTAATGACGCCGGCGGTGAACCGGTATGCCGGGTGCCGGAAGGCGCGGAGCAGTGGTATACCTGCAATCGCTATATCCTCTTGCGGCCTGGCGAACAATATACCATCGCGCCCAATACCCGGCACTGGTTTCAGGCTGGAAAGCGGGGGGCGGTGGTGTCCGAGTTCTCTTCCGAGAGCCGTGACGAGCTGGATATCTTTACCGATCCCCGGATTAACCGGCTGGCAGGCGTAAACCATTAGCGCCACGATGAAAGTTCTGTCATGATGTTGTTAATGGTACAAAATGATAACTTTAAGCTAAGGAGCTGCATTTGGCGGTGGGGCGAGGACGGAAAGCGACGCTGGCTAGCGTGGCCGCACAGGCAAACGTCAGTAAAATCACCGCGTCGCGGGCATTTTCACAGCCGGACAAGGTTCATCCGGAAACGCTGCGCCGCATTCGGGAGACCGCTGCCGAACTCGGTTATGTAGTCAATGCTGCGGCGCGCAACCTGCGGGCGAAAAGCAGCAGAACCATCGGCATCGTCAACCCTGATATGGCCAACCCGTTCTTTGGCGGCCTGACGCGGTTGATGACGCTTGAAGCGCAAAAAATGGGATATGACACCCTGGTGTTCGATTCCTATGAGTCTCAGGAAAGCGAAGACAGAATCATCGACAAACTGATTGGCTACAACGTCGATGCGATCATTCTCTCGGTCATTTCCAACGATCATCTGTACCAGCCTTCCTATCTAAAGCGGTTGGAAACATTGAATATCCCGGTGGTATTGATCGACCGTGAGCTGGACAATCGCCACTGCAGCGGGGTGTATATCGATAACCTGGACTGCGGCCTTCAGGCGGGGCGCTGGCTGCTGGAACAGAAAGCGCAGCGGGTGGTGGTGGTGTCCGGGCCGGAGAACTCCAACGTTGCACGGGACAGGGTTACAGGGCTGCAGGCGGCGCTGCAAGGGAAAGTGGCGTCGTTTGAAGTGCTGTATGCCGATTTCTTTATGGATGTCGCCTGGCAAGAGACGAGCCGTTGGCTGGCCAATCACCGCGCCCCGGACTTTTTCGTTGGCTGCAATAACCAGATCTCCCTGGGCATTATCAAAGCCTGCATCGAACACCGGCTGCCGTTGATGCAGGAGGTGTCGCTGTTCAGCATCGATGAGGTTTCACATGCCGAGATCTACGGTTTTCATTTCCCGTGCGTGTCACACGACTTGCAAGAGATCGCCTGGCAAGCGTTGAATCTGGCGATCCGTCGTATTGCCGACCCCGAGATCAAGCCGGGCAAGGTGGTGGTGCGGGGAAAACTCGTCGCATAACGGCGCCGCCTTTCGCCTTATCCGTCATTTTTCAGCGCGTTGCGCTGTTTTGGGCTCATCCCGCCCGGCGGGACGGATTAGCAGCCATAAACCGCTTCCCGCCACCGCCGCGCCTAGCAGCATGGGCCAGGAAAGGGGTTCATTGAACATTAACCCTGCCCAGCAGAAGGTGACGAAGGGGCTGAGAAACAGCAGGCTTGTCACGCGCAGCGCAGAAGTGAGCCTTAGACAAAACCAGTACAGACCGTAGCCGGCCAGCGTCGCCAGTAGCGCGGTCCAAAGCACGCCGATCACAAACCCCGTCGTTACCGTTGGCAGCAGCGGGCCTTCCGCGCCGGCCATGGCGGCGAAAGCCAGCGCGGAAACCGCACTTTGTATCCCCAGAGAGGATGGCAAACTCATTGCTTGCGTCTGCGGCAGCCGTTCCTGCCACAGCGTTGCCAGCGCCAGCGCCAACATCCCCGCCAGCGGCAACAGGTAACTCCACAATGGGGCATCTCCCCATGAGATGGCGCTGCCGGTCGCCAGCGTTACCCCGCTAACCCCCAGGGCTAACCCGGACCAAACGCGGCCATCGGGCAAGCGGCGTTGCAACAGCATGCTCAGCAGCGCGGTGCCGAGCGGGAGCAAATCGGCGATGAGCGCGGCCAACCCGGCCGGCACGCCATATTCGATGCATTTGCTGACGCCGGTCAGGTAACCGGTCATGGCGAGCAACCCAATCCCGGCGTGAACAGCTATCGTCAGCGGAGATGCGCGCCTGATGGCACGCACACTAAGCGGCAGCAACGCGAACGCGACCACCACGCAGCGCCAGAACGCCACCAGCAACACCGGCGCGTAATCGGCGGCGAAGCGGATGCCGACGAAGCCGGAGCTCCAGGCCACGATCAGCAGGACCTCGGCCGCAGCCAGCCAGAGGGCGGCTTTGCCTCGGTGGGAAGAGGGGCGAAATGGTGGCAGGGACATGATGGTCACCTCCTTTCCGCCCGATGGTAGTGAGTGGCTATAATTTAATAAATCGAATAATTTTCGTTCAGTTGTTTAATGGAGTTAAATCATGCGGCCGACATTGGATATCGATCTCTTGCGCACTTTTCACGCTATTGCGCGTTTGGGGCAATTTCGCGCGGCGGCGGCATTTGTCAATCGCAGCCCCGCCGCCGTGAGCGTGCATATCCGGCGCCTGGAACAGGTGGCGGGCGGCCGCTTGCTGGAGCGTGACAATCAGTCCGTGGCGTTGACGCCGCTGGGCAACAAGCTGCTGGCTTCGACGCTCGGGCTGTTGAGCGCCCATGACGATATTCTGCGGGAACTGCGGGGCGCGCCGCTAAGCGGCCATATCAAATTGGGGTTGCCTGATGAGTACGCTTCCCATGTGATACGCCATATTTTGCCGCGGTTTGCCGACAGTTTTCCCGCGGTGGAACTGGAGGTCTCTACCGCTGCCAGTCAGGCGCTGGCGGAACAAGTTGGCCGTAATCGGCTGCATCTCGCGCTGGTGGTTCAACCCTCGGGGAAACCGTGCCAGACACCGCTCGCGGTGACTGCGCCGGTGTGGGCCGGAGGCCGTTCGCTGGCGCTGCAGGCTAACCGGCCACTGCCGCTGGCGTTGCATGCCGCCGATTGCCCTTATCGTGAGGCTATGATCGATGCATTGACCAGGGCGGGAAGGCGTTGGCGAGTGGTTGTGAGCAGCCCTTCGGCCAGCGTGGTGGCGGCTGCCATCGAGGCAGGATTGGCCGTCACGCTGCTCGACCGCGCACGGGTTTCGGCGGCGATGCGGATACTCGACGAATTGCCGTCGGTCACACCACACGAAGTGCAACTGCTCCGTTCTGCCACGGCCGCCAGCCAACCGGCGGTGGCGATGCTGGAAAGCGTCATCGGTGAGTATTTTCAGAGCGGTGAACACATCGTGCCGTAAACGCGGCCAAACCTATGTGGGCCGCTTCACATTCTGCAACCCAAACAGCACAGCCGCATTGCGATCCAAAATGGCATTCACGTCTTCCTCCGGCAAACCCGCTCGCCGGATGTCGTCGACCGTGGTTTGAAACAGTTCGCCCGGCTGGAATGGAAAATCGGTGCCGAACAACAGTTTCTTTATGATGGGCGTCGCCTGGCAAGAGACGAGCCGTTAGCTGGCCAATCACCGTGCCCCGGACTTTTTCGTTGGCTGCAATAACCAGATCTCTCTGGGCATCATCAAGGCCTGCATCGAATATCGGCTGCCGTTGATGCAGGAGGTGTCGCTGTTCAGCATCGATGAGGTTTCACATGCCGAGATCTACGGTTTTCATTTCCCGTGCGTGTCACACGACTTGCAATAGATCGCCTGGCAAGCGTTGAATCTGGCGATCCGTCGTATTGCCGACCCCGAGATCAAGCCGGGCAAGGTGGTGGTGCGAGGAAAACTCGTCGCGTAACGGCATGTCTCTGCCTTGTAT
Organism: Serratia sp. Z4; assembly: GCF_009900725.1. Lineage (NCBI taxonomy): Bacteria > Pseudomonadati > Pseudomonadota > Gammaproteobacteria > Enterobacterales > Yersiniaceae > Serratia > Serratia sp. Z4. The sequence continues at coordinate 315,111 of NZ_JAAABD010000002.1, read as the reverse complement.
GGAGGGGATAAAAGGAGCAGAAGGAGGCCATCCAATAGACCGGTATGTTCGGTGGGCAATAGAACAACACTCCCGCTATTGATGCACGGTTCATTCGTTCATAGAGTTATATGGCTGTATATAAATACAGTAACTCTATGAGGATAATATGATGAATACCTGCCCTGATATCGCTACGTTACGAAACACTCTTCCTGGCGCAGTCGGCGAATTGATCGCCGTGACCGCATACTACGGCGATTGGAATGCCGGCAATCGTCAGCCTCTCGGCGGCGGTATCTTCGTCGCCAAAGCACAATCGACACCAATGGATGATGGCGGGATGTTCATCCGCCCCAACGCCGCTTGGTTGTGGGTGCGCGTCCTGGACGTTGCCGGCACGGTGTCGCCTTATATGTTCGGTGCGAAAGGTGACGGTATTTCAGAAGATGCCGCTGCCATTCAAGCCGCTCACGATTATGCCAGTTCGCAGGCTGTATCCAGCGGTTCACGCGTATTGAAAAACGGGAATCTGCAGTTCGGGAGCGGGCAATTTAAATGTACGGAAACGCTAAAGCTGGATTTGAAAACCGTCGATTACGATTTCTCCGGCGCCTTGCTGGATTTTAGCGCCATGACACAGGGCAACGCCACCGAACGTAAAATCGCGATTCAATGGCAAAACAACGCCGGTTATACCCAGGGCAATCTCAGCGTGAAAAATTTGCGTATGATTGGCCCTGGCGCCAATTCATTTGTCGATGGCATGACGTTTTCTACTTCGCTCTCGGCTAGCTATGGTCGCAATTCGTTGACCTTTATCGGGGGTGGGATCGAAGGTTTTGCCTATGGCATAACCGGCACTACCGATTTCTACTTCCTGCGTATGTATGGCTTTAGTTTCAATCACTGCGACATTTGCTATTACTTCCCCGACAATACTTCCAACTCCGGTGAAGAAATGAATTTCCACAGCTGCATTTTCGCTCAGAGCAATTGCGGTGTGAAATTACAGGGGGGCTACAGCTATTTCTTCAACTGTTCCTTCGATTACATTTATGGTAAAAACGGGCCGCAAACCTCCTCCAGCCATGTCGGAAAGTATATGCATATCGAGGGGGGGCAACATATTTTCCGCGATTGTCACGTTGAAGGCTATGGCCCACAAAATTATATCCTGAACATCCCGGATGCCAAAAGTTGCAAAGTCAACGTTATCGGCGGTCTGTTTACCTTCAAAGCCGGCGGTAGCCCAACGACCTATCCGACAACCTCTAACCCATTCTATGTGGGTGATTTGGCGCGAGTGGTCTTTGATAAGGTCAATATCGGTCAGATGCAACAAGGTGGTGACTCCAACGTCAGTGGTTGGATTGATGGCACGGGCTCTGTCTCTTTGCGTAATACGCAATTGCCTATCGCCTGGCCTTATCTGTTAACTCAGGTGCGAACCGATACCGCCGTACAGGACAATTGGTTGGATGGCACGACGTATAGCAACGGTAGCGACAAATGGACTGAGGAAGTTTGGGTTCTGCCGCCGGGAGGCGTTAATACGGTGCGCAAATCTCGCTACGGGTGGGGGACGACTAACAGCACCAATTTCAGCCTTATTCGCCAGGCCGATTTCGTTTCATTGGGGCGCAACGCGGCCGCTGGTAATGGTGTGTTCCAGGCGGTGCTGGGAACCATCAGCCTGAAAGGTTACGGCAGCGTTATTCACCATGTTCGCGCCAACACTTACGCGGGTGATGGGCAACGCTGCCAGGTCAAAATCCTATGGGCGAAGCTGCGCGAATATGGTCCGCAACAAGACGTGGAACCCCAAATTCTCAAGCAGCAAACCGGTCACGTTTACACCTATCAATTTAGCGGCAATGAATCCGATCTGAAGAGCGTTATCATCCCAGGCCAAATGCAGGGGTATCCTACGCAGCCTCCTGCCTTCGAGCGAGCGCCGGACTGGGCTACGCACGCTTTCTTGCTTATTGACGTCACCGAAATGAAAAGCAACTTTGACCTGCGCATTACGGATGTTTACCTGCGACAGGTCTGACGCAGTTTCCCAACATTGACCGGTTCACGACATGTCGCACATCCCGTTATTACGGGGGATGTGCGACATTGAGGACGCAGCGTTTTGCGCGGCTGTCGCTGGCCTGCGTGAAGCACAACGTGAAAGAACCGTATAAAGCCCACTTGAGCTAACCGAAATCCGGGGCCGGAATGGAGTCTCCTGCCCGTTACTGAATGAGGACGGATCTTCAGTCCGCACCCAGCCCAAACAGCGCAGCCGCATTGCGATCCAAAATGGCGTTCACATCTTCCTCCGGCAATCCCGCGCGCCGGACGTAGTCCACCGTGGTTTGAAACAGTTCGCCCGGCTGGAACGGGAAATCGGTGCCGAACAACAGCCGCTCTGTGCCGAACGTCGCTGCCGCCGCTTGCAACGCGGGCACCTGATCGTGGCCTACCGTGTCGTACCACATGCGCAGGGCGGCGCGGCTCGGGGGTTCCGGCGTATTCGGCGCTTCCCACGCGACGGTTTGGTCGAGGCGTTCCAGTGTCATCGGCAGCAGGCCGCCCAGGTGTGGCACAATGATTTTCATTTCCGCAAAGCGTTGGGGGATGCCGTTGAGGATAAAGTGCATGGCGGCGACCGTGTCTTCGATCGGCGCGCCGATCGACCAGGTTAAAGCGTAATCGGCGATGAGCGGCGAGTGCGCGCCGCGGCCAGCGGGATGAATGGCCAGCACGCTGCGGCGACGGTTGAGTTCCTGATAGAGCGGCTCGAACAGTGGGTTGGCGATAGACAGCCCGAGCACCGAGGTGGTGATACACGCGCCCAGCATGCCGAGCTGGGTCAAGGCTCTGTCCAGCTCGCGTAACGCAGCGTCGATATGCGGCAGCGGCAAGGAAGCGATGGCCCGAAAGCGGGCGGGATAACGCGCTGCCAGCTCCGCATATTCATCGTTGATCCGGCGCGCGGCATCAACGGCCGCCTGCTCGTCTTTCAGGTGCGGCGACAGCGGCGTCGCCGACAAGATTTGCATGTCGATGCCGGCGCTGTCCAGCAGAGCGAAGCGGGCTGCCAGCTCGCGATCGCTGCGGCCGGCGCCCAATTGCCGATAGGCGGCGACTTCGTGCAGGCCATGAGATTGCAAAAGATCCAGATACTCAGTGCTCCACAGGTGAGCGTGAACATCGAGTCGCATCGGTCGATCTCCCGGAGTACGCGGCGATGCCGCTGGTTCAGGAGAGTATAGGCGGGCGGTGCGACAGCCCCTGGAGGGAAGGCATTTTTTCTACCGACGGGAGCGGGCGAGAGCACGCATTGATCCGGGAACGGTGCGCCGCTCCCGGTCAGCTAATGAGGTCAGAACACCTGTTTGAACGGTTTCACCGTCACGTCGGCGTAGACGCCGGCGGCGATATAGGGATCCTGCTGCGCCCAGGCCTGGGCTTCCGCCAGCGAGGCGAATTCGGCGATCACCGTCGAACCGGTAAAGCCGGCGGCACCGGGATCGTTGCTGTCGATGGCCGGGTTAGGGCCGGCGACCACCAGACGGCCGGCGTCGCGCAGCGCCTGCAGGCGCGCCAGGTGTGCCGGGCGCACCGCCAGACGGTTTTCCAGCGAATTGGGGACGTCTTGCGCGTAGATCAGATAAAGCATGTTTCACCTTTAAAATCATGGCTATAAAACGGTGCTACCAAGGTAGCGCAAAAGGCGCGGCAGGGGAACGGCATAGGGCGAATTTCCCGGCGGATTGGCGCTTATGCCTTGAAGCCGCTACTTTTTATTCGTATAGTGCGGCGCGCTTAAACTGATATGCCATTGAGGTGAGGACATGACGGAACTGGTAAGGGAAAAACTCGATTTGCCGGCGGGCAAAAACAAACTGCTGCTGCATTCGTGCTGCGCGCCCTGTTCCGGCGAGGTGATGGAAGCGATTCAGGCCTCCGGGATCGAGTATGCCATTTTCTTCTATAACCCCAACATTCACCCGCAAAAAGAGTATCTGCTGCGTAAAGAAGAGAACATCCGTTTCGCTGAGCAGCACGGGGTGCCGATTATCGATGCCGATTACGACACCGACAACTGGTTCGCCCGCGCCAAGGGGATGGAGAATGAGCCGGAGCGCGGCATTCGTTGCACCATGTGTTTTGATATGCGTTTCGAGCGCACGGCGCTGTATGCGCATGAGCATGGTTACGACACTATCTCCAGCTCGCTGGGCATCTCGCGCTGGAAGAACATGCAGCAGATCACCGACTGCGGCATCCGTGCGGCGGAAAAGTACCCCGATCTGGTGTACTGGGATTACAACTGGCGCAAGAAGGGCGGTTCGTCGCGCATGATAGAGATCAGCAAGCGCGAACGCTTCTATCAGCAGGAATACTGCGGCTGCGTCTATTCGCTGCGCGACACCAACCTGCACCGTAAGGCGCAAGGGCGGCCGCTGATCAAGCTGGGCGTGCTTTACTATGGCGATGAAGAATAACGCTGACTCACCGAAATTAACCCGCTCCGGCGGGTTTTTTACTTTTTGACGCCTGGCCAGACGTTAATAAAGCGTGTCGCCCCGGCGGTAAAAAAGCAACGGCCAGGTTAATATCCTTATGAGTTTGCTGGTTTTCGCCGCGCATACTGACGATTAAAGCGATAGTTTGCCTTTCGTTATTGAATATGATTGCTATTTGCATTTAAACTTGGCGAACCAGAGGAAACAGAATCATTATGCCGCTAAAAAAGATGTTCCTTAATCGCCGTATATCCGTGCCTTTCGTCTTGTCCGTAGGCCTGCACAGCGCCCTGGTGGCGGGATTGCTTTACGCTTCGGTAAAAGAAGTGGTGGAGCTGCCGAAGCCAGAGGACGCGCCGATCAGCGTCATGATGGTCAATACCGCCGCGATGGCCGAACCGCCGCCGCCGGCACCGGCCGAACCGGAGCCGCCGCAGGTCGAACCTGAGCCGGAGCCAGAACCGGAACCTATTGTGGAGCCGCCGCCGAAGGCGATTGTGAAGCCGGAGCCGGTCAAGCCGAAACCGAAACCCAAGCCGAAGCCGAAGGTCGAAAAACCGGTGAAACCGGAGCCGAAAAAAGTCGAGCCGCGCGAACCGTCGCCGTTCAACAACGACTCGCCGGCCAAGCCGATCGACAAAGCGCCGGTGAAACAGGCGCCTGCCGCGCCGGTGCAGGGCAACTCGCGCGAGCTCGGCCCAAGGCCGATCAGCCGCGCCAATCCGCTCTATCCGCCGCGGGCCCAGGCTTTACAGATCGAAGGCAGCGTGCGGGTGCAGTTTGATATCGACAGCGACGGGCGCGTCAGCAACGTGCGTATCTTGTCGGCCGAACCGCGCAACATGTTTGAACGTGAAGTGAAGCAGGCGATGCGCAAATGGCGCTATGAAGCCAAAGAAGCGAAAGATCGCACCGTCACTATCCGCTTCAAGTTGAACGGCACGACCGAATTGAACTGAGTTTGGTCATACCAAAAAGAAAGGGTCGCCTCGGCGACCCTTTTTGCATTTGCAGTGTAGCGTCAGTTTATTCTTCGAAGCCGACGCGGAAATTCATTTTGCCCTCAGGCAGCGCGCGCGAGTTGCCTTCCGCATCGACCGCCACATAGGTGAACACCGCTTCGGTCGCCCGGTAGCGCTGGCCGATCGGGGCGGAAGAGACTTTTTTGACCCACACTTCGATATTGATGGTGATCGAGCTGCGTCCGGTGCGAATGCAGTGCGCATAGCAGCAAACCACGTCGCCTACCGCCACCGGTTTCAGGAAGGTCATGCCGTCTACGCGTACCGTCACTACGCGCCCTTCGGCGATCTCTTTTGCCTGGATAGCGCCGCCGATGTCCATTTGCGACATCAGCCAGCCGCCGAAGATATCACCGTTGGCATTGGTATCGGCCGGCATCGCCAGCGTGCGCAGCACCAGCTCGCCGCTGGGTAAAGGTCGTTGTTGTGTCATAGCAGTCTGCTTTTAAAAGGAGGGAATAACATCATACTGCCCGCGGCAAGCGCCGCAGGCATTAACAATTTTGTAACTATTTTTTCTGTTCTTCCGGCATGTGCCGGTAAATATAGATACCGCTGAGGAGGGTGAAGACCAGCGTCAGCACCGTCAGGCCAAAGACTTTGAAATTGACCCAGACGCTTTGCGGCAGCCAGAAGGCGACATAGATATTCGCCAGGCCGCAGGCCAGGAAGAAGACCGCCCAGGCCAGGTTAAGGTTGCTCCACACTTTGTCCGGCAGCGTCAGCTCTTTACCCAGCATGCGCTGAACCAGCGGTTTTTTGAGCACCCATTGGCTGATCAGCAGCGCCAGCGCGAACAGCGCGTAAATCACCGTGACCTTCCATTTGATGAACAAATCGTTGTGGAACACCAGCGTCAGGGTGCCGAACACCAGCACCATCAGGAAGGTGATCAGCGTCATCTTCTCGACCTTGCGGTATTTCACCCAGGTGAACACCAGCGCCAGCGCGGTGGCGACAATCAATGCGCCGGAAGCGACGTAAATGTCGTACAGCTTGTAAAAAGCGAAAAAGACAATTAGCGGGAGGAAATCAAGAAACTGCTTCATAAATCAATCCATCATCTGTTCATCGGCCGACTATACCGGATTCGGCGAGCTCTGTGTACCGCCGGGCGCTGCCGATTATCGGCGTTTGGCCGGCGGATTTCTGCCGCGAAAGCAGGAATTTGCATAAACTTACGCAAGAAAGCGCGGGCGCATTGCCAGCGCGGGCCGCAGGCCGCATAGTAAGCGTCATAATAACCAGATAATTTACCGCGGAAAACAGCATGCAGTGGAAATCTCTCCAGGCCCTGACGCCTGGTTTGACGCATTTATTGGGCTATCAACGCAGCTGGCTCAAGCCGGATATTCGCGCCGGTCTTTCCGTCGCCGCCGTGGCGTTGCCGGTGGCTATCGCCTACGCAGAGTTGGCCGGGGTCAGCCCGGTGGTGGGGCTCTATTCCTGCGTCTTGCCGATGGTGGCCTATGCGCTGTTCGGCTCGTCACGGCAGCTGATCGTCGGGCCCGATGCCGCCACCTGTGCGGTGATCGCCGCGGTGGTGACGCCGCTGGCGGCGGGCAATATGGAACGCCATTGGCAATTGACCATCATGATGACCGCCATGATGGGCGGTTGGTGCCTGCTGGCCAGCCGGTTCAAGCTGGGGGCGCTGGCGGATCTGCTGTCGCGGCCGATCCTCAGCGGGCTGCTGAACGGGGTGGCGATCACCATTATCGTCGATCAGATTGGCAAGGTGTTGGGGTTTACGATGCGCCCGGCACAGTTGATCGAGCGCATCTACGCGCTGCCCGGTAACCTGCTGCACAGCGACTGGCTGACGATGGCGGTGTCGTTGTTGACGCTGGTGACGCTGCTTGGATTTAAAAAATGGCGGCCTAATTGGCCGGCGCCGCTGTTCGCTATCGTGCTGGCGGCGTTCGTGACCTGGGCGGGCGGCCTGCAGCAGCATGGCGTGGTGACGGTGGGCGGTTTCAGCGGCGTGCTGCCGATCGTCCAGTGGCCGGACTTCCAGCCTGGTTTGCTGCGCGATATGGTGATCCCGGCGCTTAACCTGGCGGTCGTGAGCTTTGTCAGCATGATGCTCACCGCCCGCAGCTTCGCCGCCAAAAACGGTTATGAGGTGAACGCTGACGCTGAGTTTCGCGCGCTGGGACTGGTGAATATCGTCTCTGCGCTGTCGCAAGGTTTCGCCATCAGCGGCGCAGATTCTCGCACCGCGGTGAATGACGCCAACGGCGGCAAGAGCCAGTTGGTGTCGATCATCGCCGCCGCTGTCATCGCCTTTGTCTTGCTGTTCCTGATGGCGCCGCTGCAGTTTATTCCTGTGGCGGGATTGGGTGTGGTGCTGATGTATGCGGCCTGGTCGCTGCTGGACATCCGCGGTATCTGGATCTTGCGCCGTCGCAACGCGCAGGCGTTCCGCTTGGCGCTGTTTACCTTCCTCAGCGTGCTGCTGGTGGGCGTGATCAGCGGCATCGGGCTGGCGGTGTTGCTGGGGCTGATGCAGTTTCTGCGCACCGTCTTCCGGCCGACGGAACAACTGCTGGGCGTCAACGATGAAGGTATGATCCATTCCATGGGCAATAACAATGGGGTGAAGGTGGTACCTGGCGTCATGATGTATCGCTTCAATTCGCCGCTGACCTATTTCAACGTGGCGTATTTCAAACGCCGTATCCTCAATTTGGTCGACGGCACGCCGTTCCAGCCACGTTGGGTGGTGGTGGATGCGGTGGCCAGTTTTACCCATGCCGATATCAGCGTGCTGGCGGCCATCGATGAACTGAAACGCGATCTGTTACAGCGTAACGTAAGGCTGGTGCTGGCGGGGCGTCGCACCGAACTGACGCGTTGGTTCCGCATCAACCGCTTAGGACGCGATAAAGAGTTGATTTTGGTGCCGGATCTGTACCTGGCGCTGAAGCTGATTCAGAGTAAGGAGCAGGCGGAAGCCGCCGTGGTGGGGTAAACAAAAAAGGGGCGCGCCGAAGCGTGCCCCTTGGTTTTTGCTTACGCCGGCGTTAGCCGCGCAGCAGCATATACAGCCGGAACAGGTAGATCAGCAGCAGGGCGGAGACCAGGTTGCTCAACGCGGTCAGCACCACGCTGGCGACGTTCGGCGTCAGCACCGACAGATGGCTCACCAGGAACAGCACCAGCAGCTTAGCCGCCAGCCACAGCATCATCGCCGGCACAATCACGCGCGCATTGGCGAAGGCCAATTTGCTGCTCAGCTTGAGCGAAGCGAACACGCCTTTTTTATCGACGGAGGCGATCACCGGCGCCAGCGCGAAGGCGATAGCCATCAGCACGCCCGGCACCACAAACAGCGTCAGGCCGAGCTGGATCAGCAGGGTGCAGATAAACAGCAGCAGCAGCAGGCGCGGCAAGTCGGGCGCCGAGGCGCCGAGCGCGCGCAGGGCGCTGGTGCGTTGCCCTTGCGACACCAGACGGATCAGCGTCAGCATCCCGCCGACCAGCAGCACGTTGCCGACCAGCGCAGAGAAGGTGGCGGCCGCCGACACTTTCAGCAACACCATCTGCTGTTCCGGCGTCATCTGCTGGATCACTTCCTGAATGCCCATGCCGGTAGACGAGGCGAAATCGCTGGTGGTGGCAGCGAGCGTCGCCAACTGTTCGGCATCAGGGCTGAAGGCCTGATTCAGCAGCACGGAGATAAACGCCGTCAACAGCGCCAGCATCAGGATGCTGGCCAGTTGGTTGCGTAAAAAGTTAAAACTGTCACGGTACAAAGCGTTGGCCGTGATAGGCATGCAGACTCCTTGGCGTCGGGAAAACAGAGATAAATCAGTGGGTGATTGTACCCTGTTCCACGCCGCTGTGGCACCCCGCGAATTGCACTACGCCTATTTCTTCAACGATCGTCGTCTCAGGCAGCGAAAGCGGCAAGGGCACCGGCAACGGCGGCAGGCCGTAGCGTTCGCGGGCGCGATCGCAGGCTTCGTTGCGCAGGCCGTTTTCACCGGACTGATCGAACTCCCTGCACGGGCTGGGCCGATTAAGGTAGATCGAGCAGGAAACGGCTTTACCTATTTCACCGTCCAGCGCGCTGCAGCGGGGGGACTTGCTGTTGGTCCCCTGCATGCAGCGCAGGAACGGGGTCAAAGGCTCTGTTAAGGAAAGGGGAACGGTGCCGCCGCCGTCTTCGGCTTCGGCCCAATAGAATGACACTCGAAAATAACCGCAGCATGCGCCGCAGCTGACACAGGGATTAAGGATTTCGCTCATCTTGATTGCCCACCGACTCCTCACGGCACCAACCAAAACCAACACGGAAAATGAAATTACCTCAGCCGCATTTTTCTCCGCAACAGAAATTTGAACATGTAGATAATTTGCAACAAAATCGATTTTTTGATGCAGATCAATCCTTGATTTATTAGACGGTTAGGTAACCTTGTTTTTAGTGGGATTTTAAATTTTTACACATAAGATGTGATCTCGATGGGATCACAAATACCCGAAAGTAGGTATATTCCCCCTCGAGCGATTAACCACACAAATGGAATGGATAATGAAAAAGACAACTCTGATGGTATTGGCGACGATGATGGCGCCTATGTTGGCAAGTGCGCATCAGGCCGGTGATTTCCTGTTCCGCGCGGGCACCGCGACGGTGCGTCCAAATGCAGGTTCGGACAACGTGCTGGGGTTGGGTTCGCTGGATGCGAAAAACAACACCCAGCTCGGTCTGACCTTCGGTTACATGGTGACGGACAACATCGGCGTTGAGTTGTTGGCCGCAACGCCATTCCGCCACAAGGTTACGCTGGGCGGCACTGATTTGGCGACCGTTCACCAATTGCCGCCTACGCTGATGGCGCAATACTATTTCGGCGACAAGCAGGATAAGCTGCGTCCTTACCTGGGCGTCGGCGTTAACTACACCACTTTCTTTGACGAGAAATTCAACGACTACGGCAAAAGCGCCGGGTTGAGCAACCTCGATCTGAAAGATTCCTGGGGCGTGGCGGCGCAGGCCGGCCTGGATTACAACCTGGATGAGCACTGGATGCTGAACATGTCGGTGTGGTGGATGAACATCGAAACCAAAACTCGCTTCAACGATGCGAACGGTGGGCACCACAGCTTCGATACGCGTCTGGATCCGTGGGTGTTCATGTTCGGGGCGGGTTACCGCTTCTGATGAAGGCCACAAACAGGGAGGCGTTGCGCCTCCCTGTGTCGGTATTATTTAAGTTGCATCACGTTTTCAACGGATTTCACGCCGGCAACGCCGCGAGTGACCTGCACCGCACGATTGGCGTCATCGCTGGACGTCACGAAACCGCTCAGCTGAACGCGCCCTTTAAAGGTTTCCACGCTGATCTCACGTGACTTGATGTTTTTATCCGCCAGCAGTGCCGATTTCACTTTGGTGGTGATCACCGTGTCATCGATATAACCGCCCGTTCCCTCAGATTTCGCCGTCGGCGCGCAAGCGCTCACCGCGACCGCCACAACGGCGGCCATGCACAAGGCCGAAAGGGTTTTAAAAAGCTTCATAAATTACTCTCCATGCAATGTTATGGTTTAAACTCGTACGGTTTTTCGCCGCAGCGAGCGCATTCCCCAAATCAAACGAAGAAATGCATAGCGAACAAAGTTCATTGTGAGACAAGACCTGCGTTTGTTCAAATTTTTGCTGTAAATAAATGGAACAAACTTTGAGGGGAAACAAGCTGTTAAAGCGAGCGCCGGCGGGGCGCTCGCTGGAGAGGATCACGCCCGGGTGGCGCGCTTCATATTGCTGACGAAGGCCGCCAGCCTGGTCAGCATCTCCGCCGGGTTGGCATGGTGCTGTTCGATGATTTTGACGATGGCCGAGCCGGAGATCGCGCCGGCGGCCCCGGCCTGCAGCGCGGCCTTCACCTGCTCGGGCTCGGAGATGCCAAAGCCCTGCAGCGGCGGCGCGGCGTGATACTCGCGCAGCTTGTTCACCAGGTGATGCAGCGGCAGCTGCGCCCGGCTTTCGGTGCCGGTGACGCCGGCGCGCGACAGCAGGTAGGTATAGCCGCGGCCGTGCGAAGCGATTTCGCGCAGCAGATCGTCATCGGCGTTCGGCGGGCAGATGAAGATGGGTGCGATACCGTGACGAGCGGCGGCGGCGCGGAACGGCGCAGACTCTTCAAACGGCACGTCGGCGACCAGCACCGAATCCACGCCCACTTCGGCGCAGCGTTGGTAAAACGCATCGATGCCTTTATGGAACACCAGATTAGCGTACATCAGCAGGCCGATGGGAATGGTCGGGTGCTTCTGGCGGATGGCCGCCAGCATCTCGAAGCACTGGGTTGGCGTGACGCCGGCGGCGAAAGCGCGCAGCGTCGCGCTCTGGATGGTTGGGCCATCCGCCAGCGGATCGGAGAAGGGGATGCCCAGCTCCAGCGCGTCCGCGCCGGCTTCGATCAGGGTGTCGATAATCTGCAGCGACAGCGTCGGATTAGGATCGCCCAGCGTCACGAACGGGACGAAGGCGCCTTCCTTGTTGCTTTCCAGGCGTTTGAACAGTTGCTGATAACGTTCCATCAGATTTCTCCCCGTGCTTTCAAAATGTCGTGAACGGTAAATATGTCTTTGTCGCCGCGGCCGGACAGGTTGACCACCAGGATCTGTTCCTTCTGCGGCGTTTCACGGATCATTTTCAGCGCGTGCGCCAGGGCGTGTGAGGATTCCAGCGCCGGGATGATGCCTTCGTGGCGCGACAGCGCCTTGAACGCTTCCAGCGCTTCGTCGTCGGTGATCGACACGTATTCGGCGCGGCCGATACTGTTCAGGAAGGCGTGCTGCGGCCCGACGGACGGGAAGTCCAACCCGGCGGAGATTGAATAGGATTCTTCAATCTGGCCTTCGGCGGTCTGCATCATCGGCGCTTTCATGCCGAAGTAGATGCCGACGTGGCCATGCTTGAGCGGCGCGCCGTGCTGACCGGTTTCGATGCCCAGGCCGGCGGGTTCCACGCCGATCAGACCCACTTCGGCGTCATCGATAAAATCGGCGAACATGCCGATGGCGTTGGAGCCGCCGCCGACGCAGGCGATGACGGCATCCGGCAGGCGGCCTTCGCGCTCCAGCACCTGCGCTTTGGTTTCTTCGCCGATCATGCGCTGGAATTCACGCACGATGGTGGGGTACGGGTGCGGGCCTGCGGCGGTGCCGAGCATATAGTGGGCGGTTTCATAGCTGCCGGACCAGTCGCGCAGCGCTTCGTTGCAGGCGTCTTTCAGCGTAGCGGAGCCGCTGTGCACCGGGATCACTTCCGCGCCCATCAGCCGCATGCGGAAGACGTTCGGCGACTGGCGCTCAACGTCTTTGGCGCCCATATAGATGCGGCATTTCAGGCCGAGCAGCGCGCAGGCCAGCGCCGACGCGACGCCGTGTTGGCCAGCGCCGGTTTCCGCGATGATCTCGGTTTTGCCCATGCGCTTGGCCAGCAAGGCCTGACCCAGCACCTGGTTGGTCTTGTGTGCGCCGCCGTGCAGCAGGTCTTCACGCTTCAGATAAAGCTTGGTGTTGCTGCCGGCAGTGAGGTTTTTGCACAGCGTCAGCGCCGTCGGGCGGCCCGCGTAGTTCTTCAACAGATCGATAAATTCCGCCTGAAACGCCGGATCGCGCTGGGCGCTGACAAAGGCTTCTTCCAGTTGTTTCAGGGCCGGCATCAGAATTTGCGGCACGTATTGGCCACCAAATTCGCCGAAGTAGGGGTTAAGCAGCGTCATGAGAGTTCCCGTTATTATCCGTTATTAATATAGAGCCGTATTCAGTAGGCGCGCAGGGTCTGGAAGACCGAGGCCAGGCGCGCGGGATCTTTGATGCCCGGTTCGCTTTCCACGCCGGAGTTGAAGTCCAGCCCGGCGCAGCCGAGCTTGGCCGCTTCGACGCAGTTGTCGGCGCGCAGGCCGCCCGCCAGCATCACGTTGGTCAGATCTTCGCCTTGCAATACCGACCAGTCGAAGCGTTGGCCGGTGCCGCCGGCGCCGTTGTCGAGCAGGTAGCGATCGACATGCTGCAGATCGCGCGCCGGCACCCGATCTTTCACGCTCAGCGCTTTCCAGATGCGGCAATCGGCCGGCAAACGGGCGCGCAGGGCGCTGATATAGGCCTGGTCCTCCGCGCCGTGCAGTTGCACCGCATGCAGCCCGAGGCGCTCAACGGTCAACGCCACGGTATCGAGCTGGGCGTCGCAGAACACGCCGACATACTTCAGCGGCGCGCCGGAGATCACTTCGCGGGCGCGGGTGATGTCCACATAGCGCGGCGAACGGCCGACGAAGATTAGCCCGCCGTAGATGGCGCCGGCCTGATAGGCGGCGGCGGCGTCCTGCGGACGGGTCAGGCCGCACACTTTGTTGTCGCCGAGGATCACGCGGCGCACGGCGGCGCGCAGATCGGGTTCCGACATCAGCGCGCTGCCGATCAGGAAGCCGTTGGCGTAATGGCTCAGTTCGCGGATCTGCCCATAGCTGTTGATGCCTGACTCGCTGATCACCGTCACGCCATGCGGCACGCGCGGCGCCAGCTGGCGGGTGCGGTTCAGATCGATGCTCAGATCGCGCAGATCGCGGTTGTTGATGCCGACCACGCGCGCTTCCAGCGCGATCGCGCGCTGCAGTTCTTCTTCACTGATCACTTCGGTCAGCACGCCCATATTCAGGCTGTGGGCTACCGCCGCCAGTTGGCGATACTGGTCGTCGGTCAACACCGACAGCATCAGCAGGACGGCATCGGCCTGATAATAGCGCGCCAGGTAAATCTGATACGGATCGATGATAAAGTCTTTGCACAACACCGGTTGGCTGACGGCTTTACTGACCAGCGGCAGGAAATCGAAGCTGCCCTGGAAGTATTTCTCGTCGGTCAGCACCGAGATCGCCGAGGCGAAATCTTTATACACCGTGGCGATCTCTACCGGATCAAAGTTCTCGCGAATCAGCCCTTTGGAAGGCGAGGCCTTCTTGCATTCGAGAATGAAAGCCGTCCGGGTGCCCTGCAGCGCGTGATAGAAACTGCGTTCACTCGGCACGATGTCGTTCTGAAAGCCGGCCAGGGGCTGTTGCTGTTGTCGCGCCGCGATCCATTGCGCTTTGTCGCGGACAATCTTGTGTAGCACGGTTTCCTGCATCATTTATCCTCTTGCCGCCAGTGCGATGACACGCTCATAGGCCTGCCCGCTGTTGATCATATCCAGTGCCTGCCGCGCATTTTGGCGCAGGTCTTCATGTCCGAATAACTTCAGAAGCAACGCGACGTTGGCCGCGACCGCCGCGGCGTGCGCCGGCTCGCCTTTACCTTGTAACAGCCGCGCCAAAATGTCACGGTTTTCTTCCGGCGTACCGCCCAGCAAGGCTTCCAGCGGATAGGTTTCCAATCCGAAGGACTGCGGCGTGAGCTGGTAGCTGCTGATTTCGCCGTTGTTCAATTCCGCCACGTGCGTCGGGGCGTGGATCGCCACCTCGTCCATGCCGCCGCCGTGAACCACCGCCGCACGCTGATAACCCAGCACGCGCAGGGTTTCGGCAATCGGCAGCACCAGTTCCGGGCTGTAAACGCCGATCAGCGCCAGCGGCGGGCGCGCCGGGTTGATCAGCGGGCCCAGCACGTTGAACAGCGTGCGGGTTTTCAGCTGCTGGCGCACCGGCATGGCGTGACGAAAACCAGTGTGGTACTGCGGCGCGAACAGGAAGCACACGCCAAGATCGTCCAACGCCTTGCGCGCTTCTTCCGCCGGCAGATCCAGACGGATACCGAACGCCGCCAGCAGATCCGAAGAGCCGGAACGGCTGGAAACGCTGCGGTTGCCGTGTTTGGCGATCTTCGCGCCGCACGCCGCCGCCACGAAGGCGCTGGCGGTGGAAATATTGATGCTGTTGGTGCCGTCGCCGCCGGTGCCGACGATATCGGCGAACAGATAGTCAGGGCGCGGGAACGGCTGAGCGTCGTCCAGCAGCGCTTTGGCGGCGCCGGCGATCTCTTCCGGGCGCTCGCCGCGGACTTTCATGCTGATCAACGCCGCCGCCAGTTGGCTCGGCTCCAGCTCGCCGCGCACGATGGCGCTGAACAGCTGTTGGCTTTCCTGCTGGCTCATCGACTCGGCGCGGTACAGTTTCTCAAGAATAGGTTGCATCGTCGTGTTCCTTATATTACTTCGCCAGCGCCCAGGCCAGGGTCTGCTCAAGCAGGCGCGCGCCGTGGGTGGTCAGAATCGATTCCGGGTGGAACTGGAAGCCGCACACGCGGCGGCGGTCGTCGCGCACCGCCATCACCATTTCGCCGAAACGGGCGTTGACGGTGAGATCGGCCGGGATATTGCTGCCGACCAGCGAGTGGTAGCGCGCCACTGGCAGCGGATTGGCCATGCCGGCGAACATGCCTTCGCCATCGTGAGCGATCGCCGAGGCTTTGCCGTGCAGGATCTCGCCCGCCTGGCCGACCTGGCCGCCATAGGCTTCGACGATCGCCTGGTGGCCGAGGCAGATGCCGATGATCGGCAGTTGGCCGCGCAGACGCTGCAGCAGTTCCGGCATGCAGCCCGCTTCGGAAGGGGCGCCAGGGCCGGGCGACAGCATCAGCACCGGCTGGGTCATGTGCTCCAGGCGTTCGATGATCACCTCGGCGGCGATCTGGTTACGGTAAATCACCACCTGGTGGCCGCTGGCGCGCAGCTGATCGACCAGGTTGTAGGTAAAGGAGTCGACGTTGTCGAGCAGCAGGATATCGGCCATCAGAACACCTCCTTGGCATGGTGCGCAGTGGCGATGGCGCGCAGCACTGCACGGGCTTTATTACGGGTTTCGTCGGCTTCCGCCTGCGGGACGGAATCCAGCACCACGCCGGCGCCGGCCTGCACGGTGGCGATGCCATCTTCAACGTAGGCGGAGCGAATGACGATGCAGGTATCCAGATCGCCGGTGGCGGTGAAGTAGCCCACTGCGCCGCCGTAGCTGCCGCGGCGCGTGCCTTCGGAGGCGGCGATCAGCTGCATCGCCCGCACTTTCGGCGCGCCGCTGAGGGTGCCCATGTTCATGCAGGCCTGGTAGGCGTGCAGCACGTCGAGATCGGCGCGCAGGGTGCCCACCACGCGGGAAACCAGGTGCATGACGAATGAATAGCGATCCACTTTGGTCAGGTCGGCCACGTAGCGGCTGCCGGCCTGGCAGATGCGCGCCAGATCGTTGCGCGCCAGATCGACCAGCATCAAGTGCTCGGCCAGCTCTTTGTGGTCGGTGCGCATTTCCAGCTCGATGCGGCTGTCGAGATCCAAATCCAGCGACCCATCGGCGCGGCGGCCGCGTGGGCGAGTGCCGGCGATCGGGTAGATTTCGATTTGGCGATTGCCCGCGTCGTATTTCAGCGCGCTCTCCGGCGAAGCGCCGAACAGGGTGAAGTCATCATCCTGCATGAAGAACATGTACGGGCTGGGGTTGTTGTCTTTCAACGTTTGGTAGGCCGCCAGCGGCGCCGGGCACGGCAGGGTGAAGCGGCGCGACGGCACCACCTGGAAAATCTCGCCCTGGCGGATCGCTTCCTGCAGCTCGCTGACCACCGCGCCGTACTCTTCGTCACTCTGGTTACAGCTCAGCTGCATGTTTTCCAGCGTTTGGTGCGGGATTGGCTGCGGGGTTTGTTGCAACTCGGTCTGCAGCTGTTCCAGACGCTGCTGCAGGCGCTGTGTCTCGCTCGCTTGTTCGCTGAAAACGCTGGCCTGCAGGCGGGCCGAGCCGCGCTGGTGATCGAGCACCAGCAGAGTTTCCGCCAGATAGAAGCAGAAGTCCGGGCAGCGTTGATCCTGGCGCAGCGCCGGCAGGTTTTCAAAACCGGCGACCAAATCATAGGCGAACAGGCCGCCCAGCATCACGGCTTCGCGCTCGTCCGCCGGGGAGTCCACCAGCGTCAGCAGCGTGCGCAGTGCGTCGAACACCGACAGGGAGCGCAGGCGCGCGTCTTCGTCCTGCACCTCGTCGATCGCCGGGAAGGTCAGTTCGCGGCCGTTGGGGCGCGCCTGATTGCGCACCTCGGGCGGCAGCGCTTCGTCCAGCAGCGGCAGCAGCGCCGCGCCGTTGGCGGTCAACGCCTGCACGCTGACGGTGTGGCCCAGTGCGGTAATGCGCAGCGCGCTGTCGATGACCAGCAGGCTCTGCAGATTCTGTTTGCTGTTGATTTCCGCCGACTCCAGCAGCAGGGTGGCCGGCCGCGCGCCGCACAGCTGGTGGAAAAGGGTGGTGGGATCGCCCCGGTAGCTGGCTTGCGCCTTCAGCAATGTCAGTTGTGGTTTGGTGTTCATCATCGGTGGTTCCAGTGAATTCTGTCCATAAAAAAGCCCGCATCAGGTGCGGGCTCAGGAAATCTGCATTGTCAGATGACAGCTATGCGCGATTACACCGCCCGCAAGAGGGAGGTACGCCACCAACCGTGAAGAGAAATGTATGTGTTCATTTGCAGACTCTCTTTGTTAACTCTCATCCGACACGGCCGTTGCCGTGAACTTGTGTACTAGTTAACTGGTTCGCGAAGGCAAAGTCAACCCTCTTTTTGCACAATGTTTTAGCGATCAGCGTGAATTCTATTCATCGTCTGCCTGGCGCAGAATAGATTTCCGTCCGGCCGCCGATCGCGGGTATGATAGAAAGCCAAGCCATTGCCGGATAGCCGTTTTGACAGACAGTAACCCCCCATCCACCGCTTTTACTCTGTACGATCTCCACAGCCACACGACCGCCTCCGACGGCTATCTGACGCCGACGCAGCTGGTGCTGCGGGCGGTAGAGATGCGCGTGGGTGTGCTGGCGATCACCGATCACGACACCACCGCAGGCTTGGCTGAGGCCGCCGCCGCTATTGCGGAGCAGGCGTTGCCGCTGCGGCTGGTCAACGGGGTGGAAATCTCGACGCTGTGGGAAAACCATGAAATTCATATCGTTGGGTTGGGCATGGACGTCGCGCACCCGGCGCTGGTGGCGCTATTGGCGGAACAAACCGAACGTCGCAACCGGCGGGCGCAGGAGATCGGCGCGCGTCTGGGTAAAGCGCGCATTCCCGACGCCTATGCCGGCGCCCAGCGGTTGGCGGGGGCCGGTGCGGTGACCCGCGGCCATTTCGCCCGTTACCTGGTGGAGATTGGCGTGGCGGACAACATGGCGCAGGTGTTCAAGAAATATCTGGCCAAAGGCAAAACCGGCTACGTGCCGCCGCAGTGGTGTACAATAGAACAAGCCATTGATGCGATTCATCAATCGGGCGGCCAGGCGGTGATAGCGCATCCCGGCCGTTACGATCTGACCGCGAAGTGGTTGAAACGTTTGCTGGCGCATTTCGCCGAACACGGCGGCGACGCCATGGAAGTGGCGCAGTGTCAGCAGGCGCCGCATGAGCGCTCGCAGTTGGCGAAATACGCCCAGGACTACCGCCTGTTGGCCTCGCAAGGATCTGATTTTCATCAGCCTTGTTCGTGGATCGAACTGGGCCGCAAACTGTGGCTGCCGGGCGGGGTCGAGCCGGTGTGGCGCGATTGGCCGCAGCCTGGCGAGGCGGTCTGATTTTTCGCGCGTGGCAACGCGCGCGGGCATCATTTTAGGAGCAAGTCATGAGTCAGCTTTTTTATATTCACCCGGACAACCCACAGCCGCGTTTGATTAACCAGGCGGTTGAGGTGCTGCGCAAGGGCGGGGTGATCGTTTATCCCACCGATTCCGGCTACGCGCTGGGCTGTATGCTGGAAGAAAAGGCGGCGATGGAACGCATTTGCCGCATCCGTCAGTTGGACGGCAACCACAATTTCACCCTGATGTGCCGCGATCTGTCCGAGTTGTCGACTTATGCGCACGTCGATAATACGGCGTTCCGCCTGATTAAAAACAATACGCCGGGCAACTACACCTTCATTCTGAAAGCGACCAAAGAAGTGCCGCGCCGCCTGATGAATGAAAAGCGCAAAACCATCGGCCTGCGTGTGCCGTCGAACCCGATCGCATTGGCGCTGCTGGAGGCGCTGAACGAACCGATGATGTCCACCACCCTGATGCTGCCGGGCAATGATTTTGCCGAGTCCGATCCGGAAGAGATCAACGATCATTTGGGCAAGGTGGTCGATCTGGTGATCCACGGCGGCTTCCTTGGCCAACAGCCGACCACGGTGATCGATCTGACCGAATCCTCGCCGGAAGTGGTGCGTGAGGGGGCGGGCGACGCGGCGCCTTTCCGTTGATGTCAATTGTTGCCACCTTGCCCATTGTCTGAAAATCGGCTGAAGCGACGCTATTTCGCGTGAAAGCCGCTATTCTTGAAGACTTCAGAATTGATAATGGGCAGGATGCGCAGCAATGATTAAACAGGTTTCTTTTTTAGCGGCCTTATTATTTTCCTCAATGGCAAATGCGGGGTTTTATTCGGGCAGTGGTCTGCTGGCGGAATCCAGCGGTTACGTAAAAAATAAAAGCGGTGAAGCCACCGTGGCCGAAGCGCTGAATGGCGGCATGTTCATGGGATACGTCGCCGGCGTATTCGATACTTATTCCATGCAGGGCAACCGCAATATCTGCCCGGAAGCCGGGATGAGCATCGGCGTAGCCGCCGACGCGGTGATGCAGTATTTGAACGAGCATCCTGAGCAACTGCATTATTCCGCACCGTCGGTGATCATGCTGGCGTTAAGTGCCGCCTATCCCTGCGTGCGCCATTAAGTTCCCATTCCAATTAGTGCGCATTTTTTCATAAGGTGCGCCCAGGGGGCTTTCCGCACGAACTTCAATAGATCAATACCTGCTGCGCTGTCACCTTATCCCCGTCGGTATTCCCCGAACGGGTCGGGGAGAGACGCGCAGGAGGTAATATGACCGCATTTCACAGTGCCAACATGATACTCGACTATCAGGATGTCGGCTCAGGGCCGCTCACGTTGGTGTTGCTGCCCGGCTGGTGCGAACCGAAAACCGTGTTTGAGCCGTTCATCGCTCTGGCGGCCGAACGCTATCGGGTGATCAGCATCGACTGGCGCGGCCATGGCCTGTCTTCAAAAGCCACGGATATGTCGCTGACGGCGGACGACTTGCTGGAGGATGTGCGCCAACTGCTGACGGCGCTGCGTTTGGATAACGCGGTCACTCTGTCGGTGGCGCACGCCAGCTGGCTGGCGGTAGCGTTGGCCGAAGCGTTGCCGCAACGGGTACGGGGCATGGTGTTTCTCGACTGGATCATGACGCAGCCGGAGCCGGCGTTCTTTACGGCGGTGAGCCGCATGCAGCAGCCGCAGCAGTGGCTGGCGGCACGCGACGCCTTGTTCGACTTTTGGCAGGGCGGCATCCGCCACGATCGGGTCAAACGCCATCTGGAGGTCGAGATGGCGCAGGAAGATTACCGGCTTTGGCGTGCCGCCGGGGTGGCCATCGAACAGGCCTACCGGCAATTCGGCTCGCCGCTGCAACGCCTGGCGGGCATGAGCGCGCCGCCGCCGTG
Organism: Serratia sp. Z4; assembly: GCF_009900725.1. Taxonomy (NCBI): domain Bacteria; kingdom Pseudomonadati; phylum Pseudomonadota; class Gammaproteobacteria; order Enterobacterales; family Yersiniaceae; genus Serratia; species Serratia sp. Z4. The sequence goes on along the minus strand of NZ_JAAABD010000002.1, from coordinate 294,113 downwards.
CCGGCACATCTACTCGTTGGATCGCCGCGACGACTATTTGCGGCAACAGCAGGCATTTGCCGCCGAGCAGCCGTTTTTCTCCGTGGTGCGTCTAGGGGAGGCCCGCACTCACCTCGGTATTCTGGAACGGCCTGACGCGGTGCTGTGGGCAGTGGAGGATTTTTTGGCGCCGTGAACGCCGCCTGTGGGGGCCACCGCCGATAAAGTGGGTTTCAACACCTTAGAAAGCCTGTATAATACGCGGTTCGATCCTGATAAACGTATTATGACCGTGGTGGCGGTTGGCCGCGGCGGTATCCCCCCGACGCCTGTGAAGGCGACATTAGAGGTTGCTCAATGAGCGAAAAGTTACAGAAAGTTTTAGCGCGCGCCGGGCATGGCTCGCGTCGTGAAATCGAAACCATGATTGAAGCCGGGCGCGTCAGCGTCGACGGCAAGGTCGCCAAGCTGGGCGATCGCGTTGAAGTGACGCCGGCGATGAAAATTCGTCTGGACGGTCATGTCCTGTCGATCAAAGAGTCCGAAGAGGTGGTTTGCCGGGTGCTGGCTTACTACAAACCGGAAGGCGAGCTGTGTACCCGCAGCGATCCTGAAGGCCGCCCGACGGTGTTCGATCGCCTGCCGAAGCTGCGCGGTTCGCGCTGGGTGGCGGTAGGGCGCCTGGACGTCAACACCTCCGGTCTGCTGCTGTTCACTACCGATGGTGAACTGGCCAACCGTCTGATGCACCCGAGCCGTGAAGTGGAGCGCGAATACGCGGTGCGCGTGTTCGGCCAGGTCGACGATGCGAAAGTGAAGCAGCTGAGCAAAGGCGTGCAATTGGAAGACGGCCCGGCCGCCTTCCGTACCATCAGCTTCCAGGGCGGTGAAGGCCTCAATCAGTGGTACAACGTGACCCTGACCGAGGGCCGCAACCGTGAAGTGCGTCGCCTGTGGGAAGCGGTGGGCGTACAGGTGAGCCGCCTGATCCGCGTGCGTTACGGCGACATCGATCTGCCGAAAGGCCTGCCGCGCGGCGGCTGGGCCGAACTGGATCTGCCTGCGATCAACTACCTGCGCGAGCTGGTGGAGTTGAAACCGGAAACGGTCAGCAAAATGCCGGTGGAGCGTGAGCGCCGCCGCGTGAAGGCCAACCAGATCCGCCGGGCGGTCAAGCGCCACTCGCAGGTGGCCGGCAGCGGCCGCCGCAGTGCGCCAGGCAGCAAACCAGGCAAGCCAAGCAAACGCAGCTAATCCCGCCGTTCTGGCCCCGTTCGGGGCCAGAACGTTTTGTTACCAATCGATCCCTTGTTGCGCCTTCACGCCCGCGTCGAACGCGTGTTTCACCGGCCGCATCTCCGTGACCGTATCCGCCAGTTCCAACAGATCGCGATGGCAGCCGCGCCCGGTCAGGATCACCGTCTGATGCGCAGGGCGTTGCAGGAGTGCTTCCTTCAGCTCTTCCAGTTCCAGATAGCCGTAGGTCAGCATGTAGGTCACTTCGTCCAGCAACACCAGATCCAGGCTGCTGTCGGCCAGCATGCGTTTGCCGTGCTGCCACACCGCCTGGCAGGCGGCGGTGTCGCCGGCCTTGTTTTGCGTTTCCCAGGTGAAACCGGTGGCCATCACCTGAAATTCAACGCCGTGTTGCTGCAGCAGATTCTTTTCGCCATTGGGCCATTCGCCCTTGATGAACTGGATCACTCCGGCGCGCATGCCGTGGCCGACCGCGCGGGTGACGGTGCCGAAGGCGGCGGTGGTTTTGCCTTTGCCGTTGCCGGTAAACACCAGCAGCAGGCCGCGGGTGTCCTGCGCCGCAGCGATGCGCGCATCGACCTGTTCTTTCAGGCGCTGCTGGCGCTGTTGATGACGATCTTCCGCCATGAAACGCTCCTGATTATTCGGCTGCGCCGGGTTTGCGGTTCGGCTGCGCGTCGAAGCTCATGCCGGTTTTGCGGCGGCTGTCTTCGCCCATCAAATACAGATACAGCGGCATGATATCGGCCGGGGTTTTCAGCTTGTTCTTGTCTTCGTGCGGGAAGGCAGATGCGCGCATTTTGGTGCGAGTGCCGCCCGGATTGATGCAGTTCACCCGCAGATTGCGGTTTTTGTACTCGTCGGCCAACACCTGCATCATGCCCTCGGTGGCGAACTTCGACACCGCATAGGCACCCCAATCTGCGCGGCCGGTACGCCCGACGCTGGAGCTGGTGAACACCAGCGACCCGGCGTGGGATTTCAGCAGCAGCGGCAGCAGTGCCTGAGTCAGCATAAAGGTGGCGTTGACGTTAACCTGCATCACTTCTTGCCACATGGTCATCGACAGGTCGGCCATCGGCGCGATGTCGCCGAGCAGGCCGGCGTTGTGCAGCACGCCATCAAGGCGGGGGATCTGGTGCGCCAGATCGTCGGCTATCTGCCGGCATTGCTCCTGAGTGGCGTGCAGCAAGTCCAGCGTCACCACCAGGGCCGGGGCACCGCCCTGGGCTGCGATCTCTTGTTGTACCGCCAGCAGTTTGCTCTCGGTGCGCCCCAGCAGCACCAACTGGGCGCCGAAGCGCGCGTAGGTCAGCGCCGCTTCACGGCCGATGCCGTCGCCGGCGCCGGTGACCAAAATGATACGTTGTTCGAGCAGATCTTGTTTGGGTTGGTAATGCACGATAAATCCTCGCCTGGGTGGCTGTTCTCCCGCAGATATCGGGGAGCAAGGGTGAAACGCGCGGCCGGGGCGGGAGCGAAGGCTCGACCGTCTGCGGGCCGCGCAGCGAATCCGTCTCATCATATTGATGAATAATGGGTGTTATATGCCTTAATCCGCGGGCATTTTCAATGCGTAGCAGGCTGAAATGGCATTCTTTTGTAACAAAAGCGCGGCGGTGGCGGCTTGGTTCGGCCGTAAATCGTCCCCATAGTGATGCTCTGTGCGCAATGAATTTTCATTTAGCCGCGACAGCAGTCGCTGCGGTTGGCTAAAATGGAAATAAGCATACTAACAACCTGTAAATAAAGGCGGAATCTGTGGAGTTTATATCTGTTTATGGCCTGTTTCTGGCCAAGGTCGCCACGGTGGTGCTCGCCATCGCCGCGTTGGCCATCCTGGCGGTCAGTTTGGGGCAACGCAAGAGCCGCCAGAAAGGGGAGCTGCAGCTGACCGATCTCGGCGAACAGTATCGCGAGATGCAGCGCGATATGCGCCTGGCGCGCATGGATGCCGCCGAGCAGAAGGTTTGGCTGAAACAGTTCAAAAAGCAGACTAAATCTGATGACAAATTGAAGAAACAGCGCGCCAAGTCCGGCGCGGTGGAAGTGGCCAAGCCGTGCCTGTATGTGCTGGACTTCAAGGGCAGCATGGACGCGCACGAGGTCACCTCGCTGCGCGAAGAGATCTCGGCGGTGCTGGCGGTGGCGTCGGCGCAGGATGAAGTTCTGTTGCGCCTGGAAAGCCCTGGCGGGGTGGTGCACGGCTACGGCCTGGCGGCTTCGCAGTTGGAGCGCCTGCGCAAAGGCGGCATTCGTCTGACGGTCGCGGTGGATAAAGTGGCGGCCAGCGGCGGCTACATGATGGCTTGCGTTGCGGATCGCATCGTGGCGGCGCCGTTCGCCATCATCGGTTCCATCGGCGTGGTGGCGCAGATCCCGAACTTCCACCGCCTGTTGAAAAAGAACGATATCGACGTGGAGTTGCACACCGCCGGGCAATTTAAACGCACGCTGACGCTGTTTGGCGAAAACACCGAACAAGGGCGCGAGAAGTTCCGAGAAGATCTGAACGAAACGCACGAGCTGTTCAAGCGCTTTGTGCATGAGCAGCGCCCGTCGCTCGACATCGACAGCGTCGCTACCGGTGAGCACTGGTTCGGTTCACAGGCGAAAGAGAAGGGCCTGATCGACGCCATCGGCACCAGCGATGATTTGCTGATCGCCGAGCTGGATAACCACGAAGTGATCGCTGTGCGCTATACGCGCCGCAAACGCCTGATGGATCGCTTCACCGGCAGCGCGGCGGAAAGCGTCGATCGTTTGCTGCTGCGCTGGTGGCAGCGTGGGGAAAAGCCGTTGTTGTAACGGCAACGAGAGCGGGAATCAACGGGGGCCAGGCGCCCCCGTTTTCTTGTCTTAATCGACCAGGTGGTATTTTTCCGAAAGCAGGTGAGCCAAATGTTTAAACATATTAAATACCGCGGTGGTTTTGGCGGTGGGCAATCCATCGGCATCCAAAAAGTATTCGCCGCGAAAAACTAAAACGCCGCTTTTTTGTTCAACGTCGGTGGCGATCATGCCGTGCAGATAATCTTCGTGTTGGCGGATGATGTTATTTGCTTCCGCTAGCAGGGCCTCGCGGCCGATAGGTGCAGTATTCGTGCGCATTTATTAGACTCCAAACTAAAAACTCTGCGCATATTCTAACGCCGGTTCGCTTTTATCCGCAAACCGACTAAGGTTTATTTGCCGTCTGGATGGCCATGGGCGGCCGCCGGTTGGCGAAATCGGACTTTCCATGCTAATTAGGTTGCGTGACGCTTTTTATCAGGTACAGTGTGGGATTTTGCGGCGTCGGGTGGAAGGTTTTGTTTACGCCATGAATAAAACTCACACAGCCATACTTCTGGGGCATGGGTGAATAGCAGGCAGGATCAACAACTTGCGTTCAGGTTGAGCAGTTGGGCAACCAAAAGAAAAAAATCTGTTGATCTCTTGCCAGACTGCCGCAATATAAAAAAAGAGACACGAATTGCCGCGGCACGGCGAGATAAAAGACTTCTTTTTAGAAGAAATAAATTAGGTAAAGGTAAATATGGGTAAAGCTCTCGTAATAGTTGAGTCCCCGGCAAAAGCCAAAACTATTAATAAATATTTAGGAAGTGACTACGTGGTGAAGTCCAGCGTCGGTCACATCCGTGATTTGCCGACCAGTGGCTCAGCCAGCAAAAAGAGCGCTGACTCAACCGAAGACAAAGCCAAGAAAAAAGTTAAAAAAGATGAGAAGGCGGCGCTGGTAAATCGCATGGGCGTCGACCCTTACCACGGCTGGAAAGCGCATTATGAAATCCTGCCGGGTAAAGAAAAAGTGGTCGCCGAGTTAAAATCGTTGGCGGAAAACGCCGACCACATTTATCTCGCAACTGACCTTGACCGCGAAGGGGAAGCCATTGCCTGGCACCTGCGGGAAGTGATCGGTGGCGATGACAAACGCTTTAGCCGCGTGGTGTTTAACGAAATCACCAAAAACGCGATCCAACAGGCGTTCAAACAGCCGGGCGAGCTGAACATTGATCGTGTCAACGCGCAGCAGGCGCGCCGGTTTATGGACCGCGTGGTGGGTTATATGGTCTCGCCGCTGCTGTGGAAGAAAATCGCCCGCGGCCTGTCCGCCGGCCGTGTGCAGTCGGTGGCGGTGCGTCTGGTGGTGGAGCGCGAACGCGACATCAAGGCGTTCGTGCCGGAAGAGTACTGGGAGCTGCATGCCGATCTGCTGGCGAAGGGTGAAACCGCGCTGCAGATGGAAGTGACCCATGCGCACGACAAACCGTTCAAGCCGGTTAACCGCGAGCAGACTCACGCCGCGGTCAAGTTGCTGGAAAAAGCCCGCTACACGGTGCTGGATCGCGAAGACAAACCGACCAGCAGCAAGCCGGGCGCGCCTTTCATTACCTCCACGCTGCAACAGGCCGCCAGCACCCGCCTGAGCTTCGGCGTGAAGAAAACCATGATGATGGCGCAACGGCTGTATGAAGCCGGCCACATCACCTATATGCGTACCGACTCCACCAACCTGAGCCAGGATGCGCTCAACATGGTGCGTGGCTACATCGGCGACAACTTCGGCGATAAATACCTGCCGAAGGCGCCGAATCAGTACAGCAGCAAAGAGAATTCGCAGGAAGCGCACGAAGCGATCCGTCCTTCGGACGTGAACGTGCTCGCCGAGCAGCTCAAAGACATGGAAGCGGACGCGCAGAAGCTGTATCAGCTGATCTGGCGCCAGTTCGTTGCCTGCCAGATGACGCCGGCGCAATACGATTCCACTACGCTGACGGTGAAAGCCGGCGATTATCAGCTGCGCGCCAAGGGCCGTACGCTGCGCTTTGACGGCTGGACCAAGGTGATGCCGGCGTTGCGCAAGGGCGATGAAGATCGCACGTTGCCGTTCGTCGAAATCGGCAGCGAGCTGGATCTGCAGAAACTGATCCCGAGCCAGCACTTCACCAAGCCGCCGGCGCGTTACAGCGAAGCTTCGCTGGTGAAAGAGCTGGAGAAACGCGGCATCGGCCGTCCGTCCACCTACGCCTCCATCATCTCGACCATTCAGGATCGCGGTTATGTGCGGGTGGAAAGCCGCCGTTTCTATGCCGAGAAAATGGGCGAGATCGTCACCGATCGTCTGGAAGAGAACTTCCGCGAGCTGATGAACTATGACTTCACCGCACGCATGGAAGACGGCCTCGATGAGGTCGCCAACAACCAGGCCGAGTGGAAAGCGGTACTGGACGAGTTCTTTGTCGATTTCAGCGAGCAGCTGGAAACGGCGGAGAAGGATCCGGAAGAAGGCGGCATGCGGCCTAACCAGATGGTGATGACCAGCATCGACTGCCCGACCTGCGGCCGCAAGATGGGCATCCGTACCGCCAGCACCGGCGTGTTCCTCGGCTGTTCCGGCTACGCGCTGCCGCCGAAGGAACGTTGCAAAACCACCATCAACCTGGTGCCTGAAGCGGAAGTGCTCAACATCCTCGAAGGCGACGACGCGGAAACCAACGCGTTGCGCGCCCGCCGCCGCTGCCAGAAATGCGGTACGGCGATGGACAGCTATCTGATCGATAACCAGCGCAAGCTGCACGTCTGCGGCAACAACCCGGCGTGTGACGGCTATGAGATCGAAGAGGGCGAGTTCCGCCTGAAAGGCTATGACGGCCCGGTGGTGGAGTGCGACAAGTGCGGTTCGGAAATGCACCTGAAAATGGGGCGTTTCGGCAAGTACATGGGCTGCACCAACGAGAACTGCAAAAACACCCGCAAGATCCTGCGTAACGGCGATGTCGCGCCGCCGAAGGAAGATCCGGTGCCGTTGCCGGAACTGCCGTGCGAGAAGTCCGACGCCTATTTCGTGCTGCGTGACGGCGCTGCCGGCGTGTTCCTGGCGGCCAACACCTTCCCTAAATCGCGCGAGACCCGCGCGCCGTTGGTGGAAGAGCTGGCTCGCTTCAAGGATCGTCTGCCGGAGAAACTGCGCTATCTGGCTGATGCGCCGGTGGCGGATGCCGAAGGCAACAAAACGCTGGTGCGTTTCAGCCGTAAAACCAAGCAGCAGTACGTCTCCTCTGAAAAAGACGGCAAGGCGACCGGTTGGTCCGCGTTCTACGTGGACGGCAAGTGGGTCGAAGGCAAGAAGTAAGGCCGATGTCCTGCCCGCAAGATGAAAAACCAGCCCTGGCGGCTGGTTTTTTTATTGGTGAAAAGGGGCAAACGGATCTATCCTTTGCTGTTTTTATCCCTCCGACACCGCCGTTTCACGTTGATACCCATGCAAAATAATCGTTATCATAGTGTGACGCGGATCTATACTTGAAGCTGCATCGTGGTATAGTGGTTATATAAAAAGTTTTTTTATTATTAAAGCTTATTAACAACGGCGTTTTCTTCACCATCAGGGTAGAACACGGGGTTTATGGCTTGTGAGTTTCAGCATACCGGGGCGACACCGATATACCTGGCTGCGGGTAAGCCGCAGTGTTTAACCTAGGATGGTATAAGATATGAAATTGCAGCAGCTTCGTTACATTGTGGAAGTGGTTAACCACAACCTGAATGTCTCCTCGACGGCAGAAGGGCTCTATACCTCTCAACCTGGCATCAGCAAACAGGTGCGCATGCTCGAAGATGAGCTGGGCATCCAGATTTTCGCCCGCAGCGGCAAGCACCTGACCCAGGTCACCCCCGCCGGCCAGGAAATCATTCGCATCGCGCGTGAAGTGTTGTCCAAAGTAGACGCCATCAAAGCCGTTGCCGGTGAACACACCTACCCGGACAAAGGCTCGCTGTACGTCGCCACCACGCATACCCAGGCTCGCTACGCCTTGCCAAACGTGATCAAGGGCTTTATCGAGCGTTACCCGCGCGTCTCGCTGCACATGCATCAGGGATCGCCGACGCAGATCGCCGAAGCGGTCTCCAAGGGCACCGCCGATTTTGCCATCGCCACCGAGGCGCTGCACCTGTACGACGATCTCATCATGTTGCCGTGCTACCACTGGAACCGTGCGGTGGTGGTGAAGCCCGATCATCCTTTGGCGGGCAAAAGCAGCATCAGCATTGAAGAGCTGGCGGCTTACCCGATCGTCACTTACACCTTCGGCTTTACCGGCCGCTCGGAGCTGGACACCGCCTTCAACCGCGCCGGCCTGACGCCGCGCATCGTCTTCACCGCCACCGACGCCGACGTGATTAAAACCTATGTGCGTCTGGGATTGGGGGTGGGGGTGATCGCCAGCATGGCGGTGGATCCGGTGCAGGATCCGGATCTGGTGACGGTGGATGCGCGCGATATCTTCACATATAGCACCACTAAAATCGGCTTCCGCCGTAGCACCTTCCTGCGCAGCTACATGTACGACTTCATTCAGCGCTTCGCGCCGCACCTGACGCGCGACGTGGTCGACAGCGCAGTGGCGCTGCGCTCCAATGAAGAAATCGAAGCGATGTTCAAGGACATCAAGCTGCCGATTAAGTAATCGTTGACGATATCAAATCAAACCCGGTTAGGTGCCTGCCTAACCGGTTTTTTTAGCCCGGAAACCCGCACCTTCCTTGTTTCTCAGGATCATCCTGAAAAGCCGCCGTCCTTTCGACAGCTTCGTTTCCAACAACATTGAAATTAGCGGTGATGGTGAAATAGGGATGAATAATTTCGACTCGGCTGTCATTGCCATTAAATTGGGTGTCTCTGCCATCATTGCTGCAGTTGTGCTCACAGTCTGTCGCCGCCTGGTGCGCCAATCCCGCTAGAGCCGCGAGATTTTCCCTGCGAAAACGCCGCCTCGTTGCGGCGTTTTCGTTGACGTGTGGCCTAACTCCTTGGCTGCGCTCGCACTTCCTTCCTCTTGATTGTTCCCGCCTATCGTTGTGATCAAATCGTGTTGTTATCAAAACGTTAACTTATCTTTGTGGTATCTTTAAACAAGACCTCACTGATTACCCTGTTTTAATCACAATAAGAAATGGAGGAGCTATGTCGTCCGATCTTCGTGAAACAAGTCTGGATAAGCTGGTTGCGCTGAATAGCGAATATTACTACTACAGTCTGCCGCTGGCGGCGAAGCAGCTGGGTGATATCGACCGGTTGCCGAAATCAATGAAAGTGCTGTTGGAGAACCTGCTGCGCCATGTGGATGGCGACACCGTGCAGGTTGACGACCTCAAGGCCATCGTCGCCTGGTTGCAAACCGGCCATGCTGACCGTGAGATCGCCTACCGTCCAGCACGCGTGCTGATGCAGGATTTTACCGGCGTGCCGGCGGTGGTGGATCTGGCGGCGATGCGTGAAGCGGTGCGGCGGCTGGGCGGCAATGTCGACCAGGTGAACCCGCTGTCACCGGTGGATCTGGTGATTGACCACTCGGTCACCGTCGATGAATTTGGCGACGATAATGCCTTTGAAGACAACGTGCGCATCGAAATGCAGCGCAACCACGAGCGCTACACCTTTCTGCGCTGGGGGCAGAAGGCCTTCAACCGCTTCCGCGTGGTGCCGCCGGGCACCGGCATTTGTCACCAGGTTAACCTCGAATACCTTGGCCAAACGGTGTGGCACAGCGACGAAAGCGGCCGCCGCGTGGCCTATCCGGATACGCTGGTGGGCACCGATTCTCACACCACCATGATCAACGGCCTGGGCATTCTCGGCTGGGGCGTCGGCGGTATCGAAGCGGAAGCGGCGATGCTGGGCCAGCCGGTGTCGATGCTGATCCCGGACGTGGTCGGCTTCAAGCTGACCGGCAAGCTCCGCGAGGGCATTACCGCCACCGATCTGGTGCTGACCGTCACCCAAATGCTGCGCAAACACGGCGTTGTCGGCAAGTTCGTCGAGTTTTACGGCGACGGCCTGGCCGATCTGCCGCTGGCGGACCGTGCGACCATCGCCAACATGTCGCCGGAGTTCGGCGCTACCTGCGGCTTCTTCCCGGTAGACGATGTCACGCTCGGCTACATGAAACTCAGCGGTCGCAGCGCCGAACAAATCGCGCTGGTGGAAGCCTACGCCAAGGCGCAGGGCATGTGGCGCAATCCGGGAGATGAGCCGGTATTCACCAGCTCGCTGGCGCTGGATATGTCGACGGTGGAGGCGAGCCTCGCCGGGCCGAAACGCCCGCAGGATCGCGTGGCGCTGCCGAATGTGCCGCAGGCGTTCAAGGCCGCTACCGAGTTGGATATCGGCGGCCACAAGGCCAAGACAGACAGCAAAACCTTTACGCTGGACGGGCAGCAGCACGAACTGCGCGACGGCGCAGTGGTGATCGCGGCGATCACCTCCTGCACCAACACCTCCAACCCGAGCGTGATGATGGCGGCCGGCCTGCTGGCGAAAAACGCCGTCAAGAAAGGGCTGCGCAGCAAACCCTGGGTAAAAACCTCGCTGGCGCCGGGTTCCAAAGTGGTGACCGACTACTTCGACAGCGCCAAACTCACCGCTTATCTGGAAGAGTTGGGGTTCAACCTGGTGGGGTATGGCTGTACCACCTGCATCGGTAACTCCGGCCCGCTGCCGGATCCGATCGAGCAGGCGATCAAAGAGGGCGATCTGACCGTGGGCGCGGTGCTGTCGGGCAACCGTAACTTCGAAGGGCGCATCCATCCGCTGGTGAAAACCAACTGGCTGGCCTCGCCGCCGCTGGTGGTGGCTTATGCGCTGGCGGGCAGCATGAAGATCGATCTGACCAAAGAGCCGCTGGGCGAGGGCAACGATGGCCAGCCGGTCTACCTGAAGGACATCTGGCCGAGCAGCCGGGACATCGCTCAGGCGGTGGAAGAAGTGCGCACCGAGATGTTCCACAAGGAGTACGGCGAAGTGTTCGACGGCGATGCCAACTGGCAGGCGATCCAGGTGACCGGTTCGGCGACCTATCAGTGGCAGGAGGATTCTACCTATATCCGCCATCCGCCGTTCTTCAGCACCATGAAGGTGAAGCCGGATCCGGTGCAGGACATCAAAGATGCGCGCATTCTGGCGATTCTGGCCGACTCGGTGACCACCGATCACATCTCGCCGGCGGGTAACATCAAGCGCGACAGCCCGGCGGGGCGTTACCTGAGCGAGCATGGCGTAGCGCCGCAGGATTTCAACTCCTACGGTTCACGCCGTGGCAACCACGAAGTGATGATGCGGGGCACCTTCGCCAACATTCGCATCCGCAACGAAATGGTGCCGGGCGTGGAAGGCGGCTATACCCGCCATATTCCTTCGCAACAGCAGCTGTCTATCTACGACGCCGCCATGCAGTATCAGCAGGAGAAGGTGCCGCTGGCGGTGATCGCCGGTAAAGAGTACGGTTCCGGCTCCAGCCGCGACTGGGCGGCGAAGGGGCCGCGCCTGCTGGGCGTGCGGGTGGTGATTGCCGAATCCTTCGAGCGTATTCACCGCTCTAACCTGATCGGCATGGGGATTTTGCCGCTGGAGTTCCCGCAAGGGGTGACGCGTAAAACGCTGGGGTTGACCGGGGATGAGCAGATCAGCGTCGGCGGCCTGCAACAGCTGCAGCCGGGCCAGACGGTGCCGGTGCACATCACCTATGCCGACGGGCGCAAGGAAGTGGTCGACACCCGGTGCCGCATCGATACCGGCAATGAGCTGACTTACTACGAAAACGACGGCATCCTGCACTATGTGATCAGGAAAATGCTGTAATTAATCAATAAAAAGGGCGCCGTAAGGCGCCCTGATTGTTTCCGCGGCGGTGGCGATCACTTCTGGTCGAGCAAATGGCCCATTTTGGCGGCCTTGGTGGCCAGATAGCGTTCGTTCTTCGGATTGCGGCCGACGATCAACGGCACGCGTTCGCTGATGTTGATACCGGCTTCGGTCAGGATCTCGACCTTTTTCGGGTTGTTGGTCAGCAAACGCACCGCGTCGACGCCCAGCAGTTTGAACATGTCGGCACACAGGGTGAAGTCGCGCTCGTCGGCAGCGAAGCCGAGCTGGTGATTGGCTTCCACGGTGTCTGCGCCCTTATCCTGCAGGGCGTAGGCGCGGATCTTGTTCAACAGGCCGATATTGCGGCCCTCCTGGCGATGGTACAGCAGGATGCCGCGGCCTTCTTCCGCAATCTGCTCCAGTGCGGCTTCCAGTTGAAAACCACAGTCGCAGCGCAGGCTGAACAACGCGTCGCCGGTCAGGCATTCGGAATGCACGCGTGCGAGCACCGGCGCTTCGCCGGAAATATCACCGAATACCAGTGCCAGATGGTCATGTCCGGTCGCCAGTTCTTCGAATCCTACCATCAGGAAATCGCCCCAAGGTGTCGGCAGTTTAGCCTCTGCCACCCGTTTCAGCTGCATGTCACTCTCCACAAAAACCTACGATTCAATCATTGTCGCGCATCCTAAGTCCGGTTTAGTAAATTGACCAAGACTAAAACGTGCTACGCCGATCTCTATTTCGTTAATTATCGGCTATTTTGCCACAACTTCTTGCCGGGCGGTGCTCAGCAAACCAGCAGATGGCGTTTTCTGGCCACCTATTATTGCGATAGGTTTTCTATCTGTTTAATTTTTCGCGTGTTATCAATATTGCACTCTTGTTACACTGCAGCCTGATTCACGCAGAGGAAAACGGGAATGTATGAGATAGCAAAACGTACGGCGGGCGGCGCGCTGCTGCTGCTGTTGATGCCGCTGGTGGTATGGGCCTCCGGCTGGCATTGGCAGCCCGGCGGCAATGATCGGCTGCTCAAAGCGCTGTTCTGGGTGACCGAAACCGTTACCTCGCCGTGGGGCATTCTGACCAGCACTGTCCTTTGCGGTTGGTTTTTGTGGTGCCTGCGCTTTCGGCTGAAGGCGGCCATCGGTCTGGCGATCCTGCTTTCCGCCGCGTTGGTGATTGGGCAGGGGGTCAAGTCGTTGATCAAGGATCGGGTGCAAGAACCGCGGCCGTTTGTGGTATGGCTCGAGCAAACCCACGGCGTGGACGGAAAATATTTCTATTCGCTGCATCGCAAAGAGCGCAGCGCGCTGGTGCGCGAGCAACTGCAAGACCAGACGCTGGTGCCGAACTGGCTGCGCAAGCACTGGCAGTTTGAAACCGGCTTTGCTTTCCCGTCGGGGCATACGATGTTCGCCGCCACCTGGGCGCTGTTGGGCGTAGGGCTGCTGTGGCCGCGCCGCCATTATAAAACCGTTGCGTTGCTGATGGTGTGGGCAACGGGGGTGATGGGCAGCCGTCTGCTGCTGGGCATGCACTGGCCGCGCGATCTGGCGATGGCTACGCTGATCAGTTGGCTGCTGGTGGTGGTCACCTGCTGGCTGGCGCAGCGCTGGTTCGGCCCGCTGACGCCGCCGCCACAAGAGCAGCAGGAAATCGCGGCGCGCAAGCCGGAATAAGCATTCTTCTCGCAGGCGCCAGTCAGGCGTCTGCCACCAATACCTTAACGCCTACCTGTTCAAATGCCTGCCTGGCGGCATCGCCAATTCCGTTATCGGTAATCAAATAGTCGATATGTTGCCAGTCACAAGGCAGCGCAAACATTGAAACCTTATCGATCTTGCTGGAGTCGGCCACCACATACACCGTGTTGGCTGCATTGATCATTGCCATTTTCAGTTTGATGTCGGTTTCGCTTGGGAAACTGAGCCCGTGGCGGGGCGAGATGCAGGCCGTCGCGAGGAACAGTTTTTGCGCCAGCACGTTTTCGAAGAAATTGGCGGCTTTGTCCCCGGAGGTGGAGAGCGTCGGAAATTTGAATGAGCCCCCGGTCAGCAAAATATTCACGCCCGGTTCGCCGCCCAGCTGCAGCGCAATATTGACGCCGGTGGTGATAACGGACAGTTTCTTTATGTGATTCAGGTGATTGGCGATAGCCGTGGTGGTGGTGCCCGAATCAAGAATGATGGTGTCGCCGGGTTCGATAAAACCGGCGGCGAGTTTGCCGATGCGATCTTTGGCGGTCAGGTTAACCTGGCGTTCCAGCAGCATGGCATGCGTATTTTGCTTGCCATCAACCAGGGTTGCACCGCCGTGGAAGCGCTGCACATAGCCTTGCTGCTGCAGGACGCGCAGATCGGTGCGAATGGTCGCCTCGGTCAGCTTGAAGGTATCGGTAAGCATTTTGACCGTCGCCGAGCCGTCTTCGCGGATCATGTCGAGGATCTTTTCGCGCCGTTGCTGCATTTCCGCCAACTGTTCGCTTTTGCTTTTCAATCGAAAGACTCCTGCACCTGTCAGTTCCCGCCGCGCGGTTTGCCACGGCCACTCCATATTGATGCGCTGAATTTTAGCTCGCGATTATTGATAAAGCCACGGATAAACCCGGTTAAGCAGCGTTGGTTTTTATTCGAAAATCATTGGCATCCGATGAAATCAACGATAAAAAACTCAATTAAAGCAGTCGGGTGGTTTTTATCATGTTGTTATTTATTGGTTTTTGTCGACATGAGTGTTGTCTGATAAGTGCTTTTGTTTGAAATTTGATCTTGCCCACATTAATTATCGTTTTTGCTGCATATGATTTCCATTCGAAAATCAATGGTGAGTTAACGGATCGCTTTTGATGCGATAACGATAATCAAGGCGCTTAAGCAGAGGTGACGATGGACTTTCAGGCGATTAAAAACACGGCACGCCAGGCGCGCCGACATGTGGTGACCATGAACCATAAGGCAGGCAAGGGTCATACCGGCGCCGATCTGTCGGAAATCGACATCATCTGCACTTTGTATATGGCAGTGATGGATCGCAGCAATGCCCGGCCCGATCAGGATCGGTTCATTTTGTCTAAAGGGCACGGCGCCGGCGGTTTTTACTGCAGCTGTGCGGCGATGGGCTTGCTCGATCCGGCGGTGCTCGATCAGTTCATGGGCGACGACACCTTGTTGGCCGGGCATCCGGTGCGGCAGAAGTTGCCGGAGCTGGTGGAGATTAATTCCGGCGGTTTGGGGCATGGGCTGCCGATCGCCGTGGGGTTGGCGCTGGGCAATAAGCTGGCAGGGCGTGGGCATCGCCGCGCTTTCGTCCTGCTGGGTGACGGTGAGCTGGCGGAGGGATCCAACTGGGAGGCGGCAATGGCGGCCAGCAAATTCAAGCTGGATAACCTGATCGCCATCGTCGATCGTAACCGGCTGCAGCTGGCGGGCAAGACGGAGGAGATCATGCCGCTGGAACCGCTGGCGGAAAAATGGCGCGCGTTCGGTTTCGAAACCGTCGAGTGTGACGGGCACGATCCGGCGGCGTTGGTGGCGGCGATCCAACTTCCGAGCCAGGACAAGCCGCGAGTGATTTTGGCCAATACCGAAAAGGGGCACGGCGTGTCGTTTATGGCTAACGTTGCCGCCTGGCATCACGCGGTACCGGACGAACAACAGCTGGCGCAGGCGCTGGCGGAACTGGAGGGGTAAACATGCAGGATTTACGCGATGCGGTGGTGACGGCGTTGATCGAACAGCAACGGGCGGGTGCAGATCTGAGCGTGATGGTGGCGGATTCCACGTCCACGTCAAAAATCGCGCCCTTTGAGCAGGCTTATCCGGAGCGGGTAGTGAACGTCGGTATCGCCGAACAGAACATGGTCGGCATGGCTGCCGGCATGGCGCTCAGCGGCCGTACGGTCTTTACCGCCAACGCGGCACCCTTCCTGTTCGCTCGTTCAAACGAACAGATGAAAAACGATGTTTGCTACACGGAGACCAACGTGAAAATGCTCGGCCTGAATGCCGGATTTGGTTACGGGCCACTGGGGGCGACGCACCACTGCATGAACGATATCGCCATCGCCCGTACGCTGGGCAATCTCAGCGTCTATGCGCCGGCGGATGCGCGGCAAGCGGCAGAGATTGTCCGTCATGTCATCGCGCAACCCGGCCCGGCCTATATTCGCATGGACAGCGACAAGCTGCCGGTATTGAACGCGGATTACCAATTCCGTCCCGGAGAGCCGGAGGTGTTGCACCAAGGGGAAGATAGCCTGGTGTTCTGTTTGGGCACGGTGGCTCATGAGGCGATGAAGGTACTGGCATTGGGCGATAACCCGACCATTGTCTCTCTCCCTTCGCTCTGGCCGCTCAATGAGGAGGCGGTGGTGGCGTTGATGCGCTCGCACCGTCGGGTGCTGACTATGGAGGAGCATGCGCTCAGCGGCGGTTTAGGCACCATCATTGGTGAACTGTTGCTGCGGCATCAGCTGCCGCGGCCGTTTACCGCGCTGGGCGTGCCGGCTTACGAATTTACCCACAGCAGCAGCCGGGCGGCGCTGCGGCGGCAATATGCCATCGACGCGGCAGGATTGCATGCTCAGTTAACGCAATAGGGGGAATGCGATGGAGTGGAACGAATACGACGTTAATTTACGCTACGGTGTCGATAGCCGGATGTCGCTGGCAGGGAAGGTTGCGGTAATCACCGGCGGTTTGGGCGGCATCGCGATGGCCGCCAATCGCCTGCTGTTGGAAAAGGGCGCGCGCCTGGTGTTGATGTACCCGCTCTTTGAACAGGACAAGGCCGCGGTGGCGCTACGAGAGTTGGGCGAAGAACAGGTGTTCTGTCAGGTGTGTGACGTGACCGACCCCGACTCGGTAGTTGCCGCCTTCAACGCGGCTGAGCGGCGCTTTGGCCGGCTCGATATTTTGGTCAACTGCGCTGGCTACGTCAATCTGCAGCCGGCGACAGAGGTCACGCTCGCGGAGTGGCAGCGTCATTTGGCGGTCAACCTCACCGGACCTTTTCTATGCTCGCAAGAATTGGCGCGCCGCGCGATAACCGCCGGCCACGGCGGGAAAATCATCAACATCGCGTCGCAGGCGGCCTCTATCGCCATTGACGAACACTGTGCCTATACCTCCGCCAAGGCGGGGCTGCTGGGCATGACCAAGGTGATGGCCAAAGAATGGGCGCCGCATGGCATTACGGTCAATACGTTATCGCCCACCGTGGTGCTGACGCCTATGGGAGAGAAAGCCTGGCGCGGCGAGAAGGGCGAGGCGATGAAAAAGCTGATCCCACTGGGGCGTTTTGCTTATACCGATGAAATCGCGGCGGCGATCCTGTTTTTTGCCAGCAACGGCAGCGACATGATTACCGGCGCGGACCTGATGATCGACGGCGGTTTTACCATTTGGTAAGCGGCAACCGCGGCGATCGCCAACACCAGACGATGTTCAACACAACGATAAGAGAACACCATCATGAAAAAAATAGCCACTTACCTCACTTTGCTTACCGGTTTTGCCTGCGCCACTGCCATGGCGGCGGAAAAGGGCACGATCGCCATTCTCGTCAACTCGCTGGACAACCCTTATTACTCCGCGGAAGCCAAGGGAGCCGAGGCCAAAGCCAAGTCTCTCGGCTACCAGACGCTGGTGCTGTCGCACGGCGAAGACGTCAAGCGCCAGGGGGAGCTCATCAGCCTGGTTATCGGCCGCAAGGTTCAGGGCATCATTTTGGATAACGCCGATTCCCAGGCCAGCGTCGCCGCCGTGCAGCAGGCGAAAAACGCCGGCATTCCGGTGGTGCTGATCAACCGTGAAATCCCGGTCGATGGCGTAGCGCTGGCGCAGATCACCCATAACAACTTCCAGGCCGGATCGGACGTCGCCAATCAGTTTGTGGAAAAAATGGGGGAGACCGGTAAATACGCCGAACTGACCTGCAACCTGGCGGACAATAACTGCGTCACACGTTCGCAATCGTTCCATAACGTGATTGACCAATACCCGGAGATGGTCAGCGTGGCGCGCCAAGACGCCAAGGGTAATCTGCTGGAGGGGAAACGCATTATGGACAGCATCCTGCAGGCGCATCCGGACATCAAAGGCGTGATCTGTGGCAATGGTCCGGTCGCGCTGGGCGCAGTGGCGGCGCTGAAGGCCGCCGGCAGAAAGGATGTCACCGTGGTGGGGATCGACGGCAGCAACGATGAGCGCGATGCCATTCTCAACGGCAGCCTCTACGCCAGCGTGATGCTGCAGGCGCAGGCGATTGCCGCGCAGGGCGTCGAGATCCTGGATGGCTACTTCCAATCCGGCAGCTACACCGGCAAGGAACGCGTGATGTTCCGCGGCATCCTGATCGGCAAAGACAATGCGCAGCGAGTCAATGACTTCAACTTTAAACCGTAATCCGCGCTGAGCGGCGTCTTTCACCACCCCGTCCTGGCGGCGGGGTGCGATCGGAGGTGTTGTTATGTCGATGCGCATTGCGTTGACCGTCATCGTCGTCCTGGCGTTGAGCGGTTGTCGTATCGTCTCGGAGAAAAAGCTGGCGGAGCTTCGCTCCCCGGTGAATGCGCATGTGGCGCAGGCGGTGGAGATTTACCGCAGTCAAATCGCCCCGCAAGCGGTCAAAACGGCGCAGCCGCTGGGCGAGCTGATCGCCCGGATCGACCAGGCCAAGGATTTTAACAGCGCTTGCGGCCTGCTTGGGTACCGTGCTCAACCGGAGTTTCCTTGTTACTTCAACGTTAAGGTCAGCGGTGAAGTCGCGGCGGTCAACACCCGTTCACGCAGCGGAAAATTAACGCTCAAACTGACCGATGCGCCGCTCAGCAGCGTGGAGGTGCAGATCGGGCCGGTCTACCGCGGGACAGCGTTACGCGACAGCTATCGCGGCCTGAGCTATAGCGATTTCAATGACCAAGCGCTGTTCGGCGATTTTGCAAGGGCGATTAACCAGGCTTCGATCGACGAACTGGCCGGATCCCAGCCCAAGGTGGGTGACCACATTACCGTGTATGGCGTATTCAGCAGCTGGCAGGCGCCCGCCGAGCCGCTGTTGATCACGCCGGTGCGCATTCAACCTTAAGGGGGCGTGATGAGCGATCCGATCATTATTCAAACGCGCAACGTTTCGCGTCTCTATCCGGGCGTCACCGCGTTGGATAGCGTGAGCTATCAAGTGTTTCGCAACCAGGTCAACGTACTGATCGGCGAAAACGGCGCCGGCAAGTCGACCATGATGAAGCTGTTGGCGGGGGTGGAAACCCCGTCCTCCGGCACCATCGAGCTGGAGGGGAAAGCGGTGACGTTAACCTCTACGCAGCAGGCGGAGCGGCTCGGGATCAGCATTATTTTTCAGGAGCTGAACCTGTTCCCCAACATGTCGGTCATGGACAACATTTTTATGGCCAACGAGTTCTTCCAGCGCGGCCGCATCAATGTCGACTATCAGTATCAGCTGGCCAAGTCCTTGCTGCAGCGGCTGGAATTGGATATCGACCCACATACGCCATTGGGCAGCCTCGGTATCGGTCATCAGCAACTGGTTGAAATTGCCCGTGCCCTGGCGAAGGACACCCGGGTGCTGATCATGGATGAGCCGACGTCGGCGCTGAGTCAGGCCGAAGTGCGCACGCTGTTTCGGGTGATCGCCGATCTGAAAAAACGCGGCGTCACCCTCATCTACATTTCTCACCGACTGGAAGAGCTGATGGAGATTGGCGATCGCATCACGGTGTTTCGCGACGGGCGTTTTGTTGCCGCCGAGCCGGTCAGTAACGTCAGCATTCCGTGGATCATCGAAAAGATGGTGGGGGAAAAGAGCAAGCACTTTGATTATTGCGCGGCAGAGCAAGGGGATGAAGTGCTGAAGGTCGAACAGCTGACGCTGCCGCGTGAAAACGGCGGCTATTGCCTTAACGACGTCAGTTTTTCACTGCGCAAAGGGGAAGTGATCGGCATTTATGGCCTGTTGGGTGCCGGCCGTACCGAACTGTTCAAAGTGCTCAACGGCGTGATGCGCCAGACTGCAGGCCGCATTTTGCTCAACGGCAAAAGCGTGGAACGGTTGGGTTTTCGTCAACGCATGGCGTTGGGCATGGCGCTGGTGCCGGAAGACAGGCAGGCGGAGGGGCTGGTGCAGATGATGTCGATTAAGGCCAACATGACCCTGGCCAGCCTGGGGCGTAATGCGCTACGGCCGTTGGCGTCGGCCGGGGAGTGCGCGTTGGTCGATGGCATGATCGAAAAACTGGCGATCAAGGTGAGTGACCGGGAGCTGCCAATCACCAGTCTGAGCGGCGGCAATCAGCAGAAAGTGGTGTTGGGCAAGGCGCTGCTGACCGGGCCGCAGGTGGTGTTTCTCGATGAGCCGACGCGCGGAATCGACGTCGGTGCCAAAACGGACGTTTACCACCTGATTGGCGCGATGGCGCGTCAGGGGTTGGCGGTGATGTTCTCTTCGTCGGAGCTGGATGAGGTGGTCTCACTGGCCGACCGGGTGATGGTGATGGCGGACGGGCAGTTGACGGCCGATCTGCCGCGCGAACGGGCCGATCGTGAAACGTTGATCCGCGCCTCAACCCCTCATGCATAAGGATAAGGCAATGCAAACCAAGTATCGGTTGTATATGTATTTGCTGCAGGCGCGTACCTTTATCGCCCTGTTGCTGGTGGTGCTGTTCTTCAGCAGCATGGTGCCGAATTTTCTGACCGTCTCCAATTTGCTGATCATGACGCAACACGTAGCGATTACCGGGCTGCTGGCGGTTGGCATGACGCTGGTGATCCTTACCGGCGGCATCGACTTGTCGGTCGGCGCGGTGGCGGGGTTGTGCGGGATGGTTGCCGGTGCGCTGTTGACCGTCGGTATCCCGCTGTGGGATGGCAATCGGCTGTTTCTCAACGTCTTTGAAGTGATCGGCGCGGTGGCGTTGTTGGGCGTGCTGTTGGGTTTGATCAACGGCACGCTGATTACACGGCTCGGCGTTGCGCCGTTCATTTGCACCCTGGGTGCAATGTACGTGGCGCGTGGGGCGGCGTTGCTGACGGCGGACGGCAAAACCTATCCCAATCTGGTGGGCCTGGAAGCGCTGGGCAACACCGGTTTCGCGGCCCTGGGATCCGGCACCTTTCTGGGGATTTACAACCCGATTTGGCTGATGTTGGCCATCGTGTTGTTGGGGATCTATCTCACCAAGAAAACGCCGCTGGGTCGTTATATCTATGCGATTGGCGGCAATGAGCCGGCGGCGCGGCTGTCGGGGGTGCCGATTGTCAAAGTGAAAATGTTCGTCTATGCGTTTTCCGGGCTGTGTGCGGCGCTGGTGGGGCTGGTCATCGCTTCTCAATTGCAAACCGCGCACCCGATGACCGGCAATATGTTCGAAATGGACGCCATCGGCGCGACGGTGCTGGGCGGTACGGCGCTCAGCGGTGGTCGCGGCAGGGTATTCGGTTCGATCATCGGCGCCTTTGTGATCGTTTTTCTGGCGGACGGCTTGGTGATGATGGGCGTCAGCGAGTTCTGGCAAATGGTGATTAAAGGGCTGGTGATCGTCACCGCCGTGGTGATTGACCAGTTCCAGCAGCGTTTGCAGAGCAAGGTTATTCTGATGCAGCGCCAGGAAAAAAAAGCGGTGCAGCCGCTGGCTGAGGTGAGCCATGGTTAAAGCGGATTGCATTGTCGCGTTGGACGAGGGCACCAGCAACGCCAAGGCCGTGGTGGTGGATGCGCAGGGTACGATCGTCGCCAGGGCCAGCAGGCCACTGACGTTGCAGACGCCGCAGCCCGGTTGGGTGGAGCAACGGGGCGAGACCTTGCTGGAGGCCTCTCTGGCGGTATTGCGGGAGGCTATTGCGTTGGCCGGCGCATCCCGCATTGCCGGTATCGCCATCAGCAACCAGCGTGAAACCGCCATCGGCTGGCGTCGCGCTGACGGCCAACCGATCGGCCCGGCTCTGACCTGGCAATGCGCGCGTTCCACCGATTTCTGCGAACGGCTGCGGCGCGATCGGCAGGAGGAAGCGGTGCGCCGCGCCACCGGTTTGCCGCTTTCACCGTTGTTCTCGGCGTCGAAAATGCGCTGGTTGCTCGATCACTGCGAAGAGGGACAACGGTTGGCGGAGAACGGCGAGCTGTGCCTGGGCACCATCGATGCCTGGCTGCTGTGGCAGTTGAGCGGGGGGCGGGCATTCGGCTGTGATGTTTCCAATGCCGCCCGAACTCAACTGCTGAATCTCGCATCCGGGGAGTGGGACGAGCAGATGCTGGCGCTGTTCAATATTCCCCGTCAGGCGCTGCCGACGATCCATCCTTCCAGCCATCTGTTCGGCACGACGTTGGGATTGGAAGGCATTGCCGACGGCATTCCAATTGCTGCGATGGTGGGGGATTCACATGCGGCGCTTTATGGTCATGCGCTGGGTCAGGCTGGGCAGGTTAAAGCCACCTATGGCACCGGCTCATCGGTAATGGCGCCAATCGTCAAAGCGCAATGCGACACGAGCGCTCTGGCAACGACCATCGCCTGGCATGACGGTGGACGCATGCAGTACGCACTGGAGGGCAATATTCCCCACACCGGCGACGCTATTGCCTGGATGCTGGATATCGCCGCCATACCGTCGGAGGGTGAAGCGCCGTTGAGTGAACTGCCCGTTCGCGTGCCCGACAGCGGTGGCGTCTATTTTGTACCGGCGCTGACCGGTGCCGGCGCACCCTGGTGGGATGAGCAGGCGCGCGGCGTGATTTGCGGGCTCAGCCGCGGCACGCGGCGAGAACATTTGGTGCGGGCCGCTTTTGAATCGGTGGCTTATCAAATCGCCGATGTGATCGGCGTACTGCGGCAACAACCGAGTTTTGCGCTGCAGGGGCTGATGGCTGACGGCGGCCCCAGCCGCAATGACTGGCTGATGCAGTTTCAGGCCGATCTGCTGGGTTGCCCGGTGTGGCGCAGCAACACGGCGGAACTGTCGGCCCTGGGGGCGGCTTTGATGGCGATGCGCAGCCTGTGGGGAGCTACCGATCGGCAACTGGCGGCACTGTTGCCTCAACATGATGAGTTTAAACCCGATATGCAGCGCCACCGGCAGTTGCAGGAAAACTACAGCGCGTGGCGGCAGGCGGTACAGCGCACCTTGTGGCGGCCGCAGACGGCCTCATTGATGACAGGAGAACAATCATGAATCGTGACTTCACGGGGAAAACCGTGGTGATTACCGGCGCATGCCGCGGCATTGGGGCCGGTATCGCCGAGCGTTTCGCCAGTTTGGGCGCCAATTTGGCGATCGCGTCGAATGCGGATCGCATCCTGACCACGGCGGAAACGCTGCGCCAGCGTTATCGGGCGGGGGTGCTGTCGGTCATCCTCGACGTCACCGATGAAACACAGGTGGTTGATTTTTATCGTCAGGTCTGGGAGCGATTTGGTGCGATCGACGTTTCCATTCAGAACGCCGGGGTGATCACTATCGATCGTTTTGACCAGATGCCCAAAAGCGATTTTGAGAAAGTGTTGGCGGTAAATACCACGGCGGTCTGGCTCTGCTGCCGGGAGGCGGCCAAATATATGGTCGGCCAACGCCGTGGGCGGTTGATCAACACGTCTTCTGGCCAAGGACGTAACGGGTTCATTTACACACCGCATTACGCCGCCAGCAAAATGGGGGTGATCGGCATTACGCAGAGTTTAGCGCTTGAGCTGGCGCCACATGGCATCACCGTCAATGCATTCTGCCCCGGCATCATTGAAAGCGAGATGTGGGAATATAACGACCGCGTTTGGGGAGAAATTCTCAGCGGCCCGGAAAAAACTTACGGCAAAGGGGAGTTGATGGCCGAGTGGGTGGCAGGCATCCCGCTCAAGCGTGCCGGTCAACCCGAAGATGTGGCGGGTCTGGTGACCTTCCTTGCCTCAGACGATGCCGACTATATCACCGGCCAAACCATCAATGTAGATGGAGGGTTAATCATGTCATGACGTGACCATGTCACAAAATAGGCGGCATCGGATCGGTGCCGCATTAACCGCTTACATTTTCCCGCCATTGCAATTCGCCCGGTTGCCCCCATATCCTTATAAATTCGACGTTTTGAGAAGCTTTCTCATCAATTTGTTCGCTAAGACCGTTTACTGCCGAATATGCCAGCAGATATGTGGTTTTATCGTGCGGCAGGGTTTCCCTGCCGCAGCGGGAAATGCTAACTTAAGGGTTAGGGACGCCACATTTTGGCATCGTTCATCCGATTCACTCGGCATCGCGGGAAAGAATGTGAAATATTTGCTGATTTTTTTGTTGGTTCTGGTGATCTTCGTGATTTCCGTCACCTTAGGTGCGCATAACGATCAGGTGGTCAATTTTAACTATCTGGTTGCGCAGGGCGACTATCGCGTATCGACCCTGTTGGCCACGCTGTTTGGTGCCGGTTTCGTTCTCGGCTGGATCATTTGCGGCCTGTTCTACCTGCGCACGCGTATTGCGCTGGGTCGCGCCGAGCGCAAGATCAAAAGGCTGGAGCTGCAGCTTGAGCAGCCCGCTGAACCGGCGGCTCAGCCTGTTGTCAGCAAGGAATAATCCTCTATGTTAGAACTGCTGTTTCTGTTGCTGCCCGTGGCTGCCGCGTACGGTTGGTACATGGGGCGCAGAAGCGCTCAGCAGGATAAACAGCAAGAAGCCAACCGCCTGTCGCGCGAATACGTGGCAGGGGTGAACTTTCTGCTCTCCAACCAGCAGGACAAGGCGGTCGATCTGTTCCTCGACATGTTGAAAGAGGACAGCAACACCGTTGAAGCCCACCTGACGCTGGGTAACCTGTTCCGTTCGCGCGGTGAAGTCGACCGCGCCATCCGCATCCATCAGGCCTTGATGGAAAGCGCCTCCCTGACCTTCGAACAGCGCCTGCTGGCGGTGCAGCAGCTGGGCCGCGACTATATGGCGGCCGGGCTGTACGACCGCGCGGAAGACATGTTCAGCCAGTTGACTGACGAAGCGGATTTTCGCGTCTCGGCGCTGCAGCAACTGCTGGTGATCCATCAGGCGACCAGCGACTGGCAGAAAGCGATCGACGTGGCGGAAAAACTGGTCAAGCTGGGCAAAGAGAAGCAACGCGTCGAGATCGCGCACTTTTACTGTGAGTTGGCGCTGCAGGCAATGGGCAGCGACGATCTCGATCGGGCAATGAGCCTGCTCAAGCGCGCGGACGCCGCCGATAAACAGTGTGCGCGCGTGTCCATCATGTTCGGGCGCATCTACATGGCGCAAAACGACTACGCCAAAGCGGCAGAGTCGCTGCAACGCGTACTGAGCCAGGATAAAGAGTTGGTCAGCGAAACGCTGCCGATGCTGCAGGAATGCTACACGCATCTGCCGGAACAACAGCACAACTGGGCCGATTTTCTTAAGCGCTGCGTGGAAGAGAACACCGGCGCCACTGCCGATCTGATGCTGGCCGAGATCATCGAGCGGCACGAAGGGCGCGACGTGGTGCAGGTCTATATCAACCGTCAGCTGCAGCGTCATCCCACTATGCGGGTGTTTTATCGGCTGATGGATTATCACCTGGCGGACGCTGAAGACGGCCGGGCGAAAGAGAGTCTGCTGCTGTTGCGCGATATGGTCGGCGAGCAAATTCGCACCAAACCGCGTTACCGCTGCCACAAATGTGGCTTCACCGCGCACTCGCTCTATTGGCATTGCCCGTCGTGCCGCGCCTGGTCATCGGTCAAACCGATACGCGGTCTGGACGGGCAATAACGCGGCGGAGCGGCAAAAAAAACGGGGCGAAAATCGCCCCTTTTTTTTATGTTCATCACTTACTTTTTCTTGCCGCCTTTGGCGCCGGTTTTCAACAGCTGACGCAGTTTCTTCAGCTCTTTCTGGCTCAGCGGCTGTTCAATCTCTTCTTCGGTGCTTTGATTGTCGATTTCGCCGTGGTGCAGCTCATCCGCCTTTTTGGCCGGTTTCTCTGCTTTGGTGGCGGGCGCGCTGAAACTGCTTTCCAGGCGCTGGCACACTTCCACGCTCAACGAAAATTCGTTTTCAGCGGCGGCGGCGCGGATTTTTTCCTTCAGTTCCAGAGGAATTTTAATGGTAAGTGTCGATATCTCGCTCATTTTGAAAGCCTTTCTGCAGGAAGATGCCTTCAAGCTAAGCCACTGACGATCGGGTGTCTAGTGTGTAATAAAAATTTAATATTTTTGTAACAAAGCGGGGCGAGGAAAATGCGGTTTTTTCAGGCGGCAAACAGAGGCAGGGCCCGAACGTTCGGGCCCTGTACCGGAAACATTATTTGTAGATGATCGCGGTGCCGCTCAACATGTTGTTACCACCGGCGGAGATGATGCGGTAGCTGCTGGCGCCCTGGGCATCCGCTTTAGCGGCCAGTTTTTTCTCCAGGCTGCTGAGGGTGGTTGCGTGGCCTGCGGAAACGATGCCGGCGGCGGTCAGGTTATCGGCCTGCTGGCTGCTGATCGGTTCAGCGGCGAAGGTGGCGAAAGAGGTCAGTGCGATAGCGGCTGTGGCTGCAAAATATTTGATGGTTTTCATGGGTGACTCCAGTCTGTTTATTTAGGAAGGAAGCCATTTGCTTCCGATGGGGTGAATAATAAAGCATCCGTGCCGATTGAAAATCTGATAATGCTGAGCAAGTCATTCAAAATATCTGATTAACAATTTACGCATCTTTACGGCGTTTTACGCTGCGTGGTTTATTGCTGACGGGCGTTCATTGACGCGCCATGACAAAGGCGGGAGGTAACATGACAGAGCGTAGGTGCGCGCTGCGGCTGGGATTTCGGGCCTCCGACATGTAGAATGCGGCGGTCAGTTTCGCGGGTGAGTCCCTGATTATCTCCATTTTACAAAAGGTAGAAGAAATGAAGTCTGAAAATAACGCTAATAACAATGACTTAAAATCATCTCCAATCGTTGTGGCGTTAGATTACGCCGATAAGAACGCTGCGCTGGCGTTCGCCGACCGTATCGATCCGCAAGACTGCCGGCTGAAAGTGGGCAAAGAAATGTTCACGCTGTTTGGGCCGCAACTGGTGCGCGATCTGCATGGGCGCGGTTTCGACGTGTTTCTCGACCTGAAATTCCACGATATTCCCAATACCACTGCGCATGCGGTAGCGGCGGCGGCCGAACTGGGCGTTTGGATGGTTAACGTCCACGCCAGCGGCGGCGCGCGCATGATGACTGCCGCTAAAGAAGCGCTGGCGTCATTCGGGACGGATGCGCCGCTGTTGATCGCCGTAACCGTGCTCACCAGCATGGAAGCGGAAGACCTGCGCGGCATCGGCATCGAGGCTAGCCCGGCGGAACACGCCGAGCGCCTGGCGCGCCTGACCCGCGACTGCGGGCTGGACGGTGTGGTGTGTTCGGCACACGAAGCGCAGCGGCTGAAGGCGGCCTGCGGGCAGGCTTTCCAACTGGTGACGCCGGGGATCCGCCCTGAAGGCAGCGCGGCGGGCGATCAGCGTCGTATCATGACGCCGGTGCAGGCGCAGGCCGCCGGCGTGGACTATATGGTGATTGGGCGTCCGATCACCCAATCTGCCGATCCGGCCGCGACGCTGCGCGCGATCCGCGCCTCTTTGGCCTGAGGAAGCGATGATGAATGACGATAACAGTCGTCTGGTGTATTCCACGGACACCGGTCGCATCAAGCCGGAAGAGGTTAAACCGCAACGCGCCAAGGGCGATGGCGTTGTGCGCATCCAGCGCCAGACCAGCGGCCGCAAGGGGAAGGGCGTGTGCCTGATTACCGGCGTCGATCTGGATGATGCCGCGCTCGATAAACTGGCGGCCGAGCTGAAAAAGAAATGCGGCTGCGGCGGCTCGGTGAAAGACGGGGTCATCGAGATCCAGGGCGATAAACGCGATCTGCTCAAACAGCTGCTGGAAGCCAAAGGCATGAAGGTCAAACTGGCGGGCGGTTGAGGTGAATCGCCATGCCGCGGTGCAATGCTGCGGCATGGCTGGAGGTTGTTGCTGCCGGGGGTTAACCCGTTAACGGCGAAAGAACCATAGACTTAACGTAAAACAGACCTGAAATCATCGTTATTGGTTAATACGTCAAAGCGCCAAGTCGCTTTTGCCCGCCTGTCGGCGGAGGAACATCGGGCAGGTTATTTGCCAACCTGGTGACCGATGATGCCGCCCACCGCTGCCCCACCCAGCGTGCCCAAAGCGCTGCCGTTGGTCAGCACTGCGCCGCCGACTGCACCGGCGCCGGCGCCGATGGCGGTGTTGCGATCGCGTTTGGACATGTTGGAACAGGCGCTCAGTGAAAACGCCAGAGTCAGAGCCAGAGCGGCGGTGGCGAAACGTTTATTGATAATCATCATAATGACTTCTCCTTAGCATTGGCTATATGGAAGTGCCTTATAAGTATAGGCGTTAACCATAAATCAGGCCTGCTGTTGATTCCCATACGGTATCGATATAAAAAATGGCATTTTTTGTTAACGGCCGAATAATTAGCGGGTTACGGCCCAAAAGTTACCGAAGCTGAGTATAGGTTTCTCGGGAAGGATAAACAGGTAAATAGTCTTAAAATCCCGCTGCGCAAGGGAAACGGCGGGCGGCGTGGCCCGCGCAGCGCGTTATTCGTTGACCAGCTCCACCTGTACGCCCTGGCGTTTCAGCTGATGCTGATACTCCAGCGCCAAACGTGAATCGGTGATCACCCGGCTGATTTGCCCCGGCTGCGCCAGCGGATTGGGCTGGATCTGGCCGAATTTGCTGGAGTCCGTCAGCACGATATTCTCCACGCCCTTGGCCAGTACCGCGCTGACCACATCGGCGCGCATCATGTCGCGGCCGGTAAAGCCGGTTTCGGCCTGAAAGCCGTCAATGCCGATAAACGCCTTATTGAAATGCACCTGCTGAATGCACAGCCGCGTCAGCGGGCCGACCACGGTCTCGCTTTTCTTCTGGTACATGCCGCCCAGCACAATCACGTCGCAGTCGGTTTCTTTCAGCAGGTTGGCGATGTAGTGGCTGACGGTGATCAGCGTAATGCGCTTGCGTTCGGCAATGTAGCGCGCCAACAGGGCGTTGGCGCTGCCGCTCTCGATAAAGATCGTCTCGCCGTCGTTGACCTGCGCGGCGGCGTATTGCGCCAGCCGCTGCTTGAGGGTGAAATTGGACATCATGCGGGCGTCGACGTCGTCGCTCTCCAACGCCACGGCGGAACCGTGCACCCGCTTCAGATAACTGCGCTTTTCCAGCAGGTTGAGATCCTGCCGGATGGTGACTTCCGAGACGCCCGAGGCGCGCGCCAGCTCATTGACGCTGATCCGCCGGCGATCGTTAACCAACTGCAATATGGTCTGTTGTCGTAAATTCATATCGGCCTGATGATGCGGCCGCCAAGGCGCGGCCGCTAAGAGTCAAAGGTTTAAAGAGTATGTTCTGTGCGCGCAATAATATCATCCTGCGCCTCAGGGGATAATGCGGTAAAGAAGGCGGAATAGCCAGCTACGCGAACCACTAAATCACGATATTGGTCAGGGTGTTGCTTCGCCGCCAGCAGCGTTTCGCGCGACACGATGTTGTACTGCACATGCCAGCCGCGGTAGCTCTCGAAGAAGGTGCGCAACATCAGCATCAGCTTTTCCCGATCGCGCGGGTTGTCCAGCGTCGCCGGGTTAAGCTTTTGGTTGAGCAGCACGCCGCCGAGGATCGCCTCGGTCGGCAACTTGGCGAGCGAATTGAACACCGCCGTCGGCCCCAGGTGGTCGGTGCCGGACGCCGGACTGGCGCCTTCCGCCAGTGGCGTGTGCGCCTTACGACCATCGGGCGTGGCCAGGGTGGCAGAGCCGAACGGCACGTTGGCCGAAATCGACGAGGTGCCGGCGTAGTAACCGCCGCCGATCGGCCCGCGGCCGAAGCGGGTGTTGCGATACTGCTTCAGTTCTTCGATATAGGTTTGGTAGGCGCGCACCAGCAGCCAATCGACCTCGTCCACGTCGTTGCCGTATTTGGGCGCGGCGTTGAGCAGCCGCTGGCGCAGCTGCTCGCCATCCAGCCCGGCGAAGTCTTCGGCCAGCGCCGTCGCCAACTGCTGCTGGCCGATCGCCCCCTGGTCAAATACCAGTTTGCGCACCGCCGCGAGGCTGTTGCCCAGGTTGGCGATGCCGACCTGCAGGCCGGAAACCCAATCGTATTTGGCGCCGCCTTGCTTGATGCTTTTACCGCGTTCGATGCAGTCATCCACCAGCGCGGAACAGAGGATATCGTGGGCGTTCTCCTCCAGCACGCTGTCCACCACGCACTCGATCTCGATCGACTTGCGCGTGTAGTAGCGGATTTGCCGATCCCAGGCGGTTAAGACCTGCTCGAAATCGTCGAAGTTTCCTTTGGACAGCGCCTGTTCCTGTGGCAGGAAGATCTGCCCGGAGGTCGCGTCGCGGCCCTGTTCCAGCGCCGCCAGCAGCACGCGGGCGAAGTTGATGAAGCTCATGCCGGTGCAGCGATAGCCCCATTTTCCGCCGACGGCGGTCTCGATACAGCCGATGGCGGCGTAGTCGTAAGCGTCTTGCGGTTCGACCCCCAACTTGATGAACTCGGGAATGACGATTTCGTCATTATTGAATGCCGGCATGCCGAAGCCGCAGCGGATCACCTGCACGCAGGCGTCGAGGAAGTCGGCGCTCATCCCGGCATGGTAACGCACGCTGAGGTTGGGCTGGGTGGAGCGCAGGCGGCCGCAGGACTCGAGAATGGCGTAGGACAGCGGGTTGACCGCATCGCACGGCCGGCCGTCGATCAGCTTCTGTCCGCCGATGGTGACGTTCTGGTACAGCGGGCTGCCGGCGGAAGCCTTGGAATGCGAGCCGGAGCGGATCTTGTTGACCTCCAGCAGCTTCAGCCAGCAGCTGTGCAACAGCTCGATGGCGTCTTCCCGCGCCAGCTTTTGCTCCAGCTCCACGTCACGCCGATACCAGGGATAGAGGTATTGATCGAGGCGGCCAAAGGAAACCGAATGGCCGTTGGATTCGATCTGCAACGTCAGCTGGATGAAATAGCACAGCTGCAGCGCCTGCCAGAAGGTTTGCGGCGGGCGATGGGCGATCTGTTCACAGTTATCCGCGATGGCCAGCAGCTCGGTACGCCGGCCAGTGCGCGGTTCGTTTTGCGCCATGTCGCGCGCCAGGCGGGCGAAGCGCAGGATGTGTTCGCTCAGCGCCGCCAGCACGATGTCGATAGCGTTGAGAAACTGCGCTTTGTGCAGGTCTTCCCACTCGGTCAGGCGCAGGCGGCTGCGGCGCGCGTTCACTTTTTCACGCAGGCCGTCGAGACCTAGCTCCAGCAACAGCGGGAAGTTGACCGCCAGGTGAGCATCGCCGGAGGTCATGTTGCCCTCGGCCTTGATGATGCCGGTGGCCAGCAGCGCTTTTTGCTCGTCGGTGAACATGCCGTAGCAGCGATCCTGCACCGTTTGGCCGCGCCACCAGGGGCACAGGCGATGCAAAATCGCCTTGTTCTCTTCGCTGACCGAAAAACCGGCGCCCGGCCGGTCGGCCAACTGGTCTATTTCGTTTTCTATCCAGCCGACGGTGTATTCGGGGAAGATCGGCGCGGCGCGCAGTTCGCTGGCCTGGTTGCCGACGATCAACTCGTCGTTGGCGATCCAGATGCTGCGTTTCGCCAGGTGGTTAGCCAGCGCCAGCGCGCGGCGCACCGGCAGCGGCTTGTTCTGATGCTGTTGATAGGCTTCGGTATAGTGCTGTGCTCGTTCGGTGCACACCGGCGGTTTGACGATGTGAATCAGCGCGTTCTTGTGCGCCTGAATACGGGCGCTGAGGGTGGTCAAATCCAACGTGGTCATGGCGTTATCCTCGCAAAATGGCGGTCAGGCCTTTGGCGCCGGCATAGGCTTCGGCGAAGGCCAGCAGATCGGGCGCGTCCAGCGGCGTGCGGGCGGCGCGGTAGGGCTCGCCGAGCAGGTGGTACTTGTTGATGCCCAGCGTGTGGTACGGCAGAAAGTGGATCTCCGATACGCCGATCTCGTCGGCGGCGAAGTCGACGATCGCGCGGACTGAGCGGCGATCGGCGTTGAAATCGGGGATCAGCGGCACGCGCACGGTCATTGGCACGCCGTGCGCCGCCAGCCGGCGGAAATTGTTCATCACCCGGCGGGCGGAGCCGCCGGTCCAGGCTCTGAAGCGCGCTTCGTCGGTGTGTTTGAGATCGGCCAACAGCAGATCCAGCCACGGCAGCGAAGGGGCGATGTAACGCCAGGGAACGTGCAGGCAGGATTCGACGGCGGTGTGGATGCCGGCCTCGCGGCCGCGCCGCAGCAGTTCCGCCGCAACCTCCGGCTGCATAAAGGGCTCGCCGCCGGACAGCGTTAAACCGCCGCCGCTGCGCAGGTAGAAAGGCTTATCCCGAATTACCTCGGCCATGATATCGTCGGGGTTGACCGGGCTGCCGCACAGGCTGAGCGCGCCGGTCGGGCAGGTGGCGGCCAGGGCGGCATAATCGTCTGCGCTAATCAGCTCGCGTTGCAGCGTCAGCGGCCCGTCGGTGCGCTGCAGCCCTTGCGGACAACGCTCGGCGCACAGCGTGCAGCCGCTCAGGCACAGGCGCTCGTCAAACAGCAGGTCTGCGTGGCGCGAACGGCTTTCCGGGTTCTGACACCAGCGGCAGCTCAGCGGGCAGCCTTTTAAAAAGACCACGCTGCGGATGCCCGGGCCGTCATGGGTCGAGTAGCGCTGCAGATTAAAGAACATGAGTCACCCGTTTGGCGTTGCTGAATCTTTCGCCATTAAAGGTGTTTCGAATGAAAGTTGAATTGATTTTGATCAAAGATTGACGTCTTTTTTGCCCTATGATGATCAGAGTTTGAATCCGCCAACAGAACATGACACAGGAGTCCGTGATGGAGCTTTATCTCGATACCGCCGATGTGACCGCGGTAAAACGCCTGGCGCGCATTCTGCCGTTGCACGGCGTCACCACCAACCCGAGCATCGTGGCGAAGGAAGGCAAGCCGATCTGGGAAGTGCTGCCCGCGCTGCGCGACGCCCTCGGCGGCACCGGCAAGCTGTTTGCGCAGGTGATGGCGGCCGATGCGGAACGTATGGTGGCGGAGGCGGCGCTGCTCAGCCAGCGGGTACCGGGGTTGGTGGTCAAGATCCCGGCGACCGCCGAAGGGTTGGCGGCGATCAAGAAACTTAAAACGATGTCCATTCCGACGCTGGGCACCGCGGTGTACGGCGCTGCACAGGGGCTGTTGGCGGCCTTGGCCGGAGCGGAATATGTGGCGCCTTACGTCAACCGCGTGGACGCGCAGGGCGGCGACGGCATCGAAATGGTGCACGAGCTGCAGCAGCTGTTGAGCCTGCATGCGCCGTCGGCGCAGGTGCTGGCCGCCAGCTTCAAAACGCCGCGCCAGGCGCTGGAGTGCCTGCTCGCGGGCTGTCAGGCCATCACGCTGCCGGTGGACGTGGCGGAGCAGTTCCTGAATGCGCCGGCCGTACAGGCCGCGGTCGAGAAGTTCGAGCAGGATTGGCAGGGGGCGTTCGGCAGCAGCCTGCTGAACTGATGGCCTGCGTCTATTCCTCGGTGCTCACACTATTATCGCTAAAGGATGGCGGCTACGCGCCATCCTCCTTTCATTATCCATTATCGGCTTTCCTTTCACTTAATTTTCGCTGAACTGTTTATTTTCCGCACGATCTCTCTTTCGGGAAAAATCGATTGATTTTCGCCCTTATCGGCTCATAATTCGTCACTAAAGCAGTGTCATTACAATTATTTAAATTATTTATAATATTGCACTAATAAATTTATTGAAATAATAATGATGGGGAGCCAAGGATGCGCTCAAATTACGTTCGTGCTGTGCCTTGTTTTATTCGCTATGGTCTGTCGGGATTGTTGCTCGGCGCCGTGCCGTTTTTTGCCGCCTCCGCCTCTGCGGCTGAGGCTTTCAGCCAGGGCGCGGCGACTATTGATGCCCGTGAACAGCTGCGTCAGCAAGAGCGAGAACGCGCCCTGCAGAACCAAAACACCCCTCAGGCCGATGCGCGCGTGGCTGCCCCTGAGCGGGTGCTGCCCGATTACCCTCCTCACGAAAAACCCTGTTTTACCATCAACCGGTTGGCGCTCGTCGGCGAGTCGGCCGAACGCTTTCAGTGGGCGCTTGCGGCCGCCAACGATGCCAAAGGCCGTTGCCTGGGCGGGCGGGGGATCGTGCTCGCTATCAACAAGGTGCAAAATGCCATTTTGGCCAAAGGCTACGTCACAACTCGGGTGATGGCGCAGGAGCAGGATCTGACTCAGGGCACGTTGACACTTACGTTGCAACCCGGGCGCATTGGCGCCGTCCGCTTTGATGAGCCGGTTTCCTGGCGTGGACGGTTGTGGAACGCCGTTCCGGCCTCGCGCGGCGATCTTCTTAACCTGCGCGATATCGAGCAGGGGCTGGAGAACTTCAGGCGGGTGCCCAGCGCCAATGCCGACATTAAAATCGTGCCCGGCGCCCAGGAGGGCACCAGCGATCTGCAGGTCAACTGGCACGAGGGGCGCCCGGTGCGGCTCAGTCTGGGACTGGACGACAGCGGCTCCAAAAGCACCGGGCGCTATCTTGGCTCGGCCACCCTGGCTATTGATGCCCCGTTTGCGCAAAATGACCTGTTCTACGCCAACATCGGCAAGGATTTATTCCAACACGGGCCGTTCGGCAACCGTTCGCATACGCTGAACTATTTCTTCCCGGTGGGATATTGGGCCTTCTCGGCCAACTATAACGACTACACCTACCATCAGAACATCCCCAACGCCAATGAGGTGCTGCGCTACAGCGGCAAGAGCGACAACTTTCAGTTGACCGTTTCCCGGTTGCTGTACCGCGACCAATCGCACAAGACCACGCTCAACCTGCGCGGCTATCGCAAGCACTCGACCAACTATGTGGAAGACATCGAAATGGCCCAGCAAAAGAGGCGGACAGCGGGCTGGGAGATTGGACTGAACCAGCGCAGTTACCTCGGGCGCAATACGCTGGATGCGTCGCTAGCTTGGCGGCGCGGCACCGGCGCCCTGGGAGCGCTGCGCGCGCCGGAGGAAGCCAATCACAACGGTTCGGCGCGTACCGGCATCCTGCTCGGGGATGCGGGGTTCAACATACCGTTCTCCTGGGGCGAGCAGCCGTGGCGGCTGTATACCAGCGTGCGCGGCCAGTGGAGCTCGAACGCGCTGACGCCGCAGGAGCGGATGGCCATTGCCGGGCGCTACACGGTGCGCGGTTTTGACGGCGAGCAGATGCTGTCTGGCGAAAAAGGCCTGGTCTGGCGTAACGATATCGCCTGGAATGTGTTTGCCCGCGGTCACGAACTCTATCTGGCCGCCGACTACGGGCGGGTGGACGGCCCGAATACGCGAGGCTTGCCGGGGCGGCAATTGGCGGGCAGCGCGCTTGGGGTGCGCGGCGCCTTATGGGGGCGACTCAGCTATGACCTGTTTGCCGGCATTCCTTTGTACAAGCCTGCGGGTTTCCACACCTCGGGTGCCACGGCCGGCTTCAGCGTTAACCTGGAAATCTGAACGCGGGCCAAGCATTAGTGGCGGCTTGCCTGACGTTGACCGTAACGGATTGATATTGATCACGGATGTGACCCATGAATAAACATTGCTATCGCCTTATTTTCAGTCGCACTCACGGGGAACTGCGGGTGGTTTCCGAACTGGCCCGCAGCTGCAGCACCGAATCGGGGCAAAGCCGCAGTGCGGGCGCCCCCCGCCTGTGGGTGACGGTGCGGCGCTCAGTGTGGATGCTGGGGCTGGCCTTGTTCGCCGGGCCGGCGATGGCTGACGGCATTGTGGCGGACGGTGCCGCCAATCCTTCTCTGCGGCCGGAGGTTATCGCCACGCAAAATGGGCTGTCGCAGGTCAATATCACGGCCCCCAATCAGGCAGGGATATCGCATAACCAATATCAACAGTTCGATGTTGACGCCAAAGGCGCAATCCTCAATAACTCGGCGGTGATGACAGCGACCCAGATGGCCGGGATGATCCAGGGCAACCCGAACCTCACCCCCAACGCTGCGCCGGCCAGAGTGATCCTCAACGAAGTCAACAGCAATAACCCCAGCCAGCTGCGCGGCTTTTTGGAAGTGGCCGGCGGCAAGGCGCAGGTGATCGTGGCTAACCCGGCGGGGATCGTGTGCAACGGTTGCGGTACGATCAACGCCGGGCGCATGACGCTGACGACCGGCAAACCGCAGATGAACGCCGACGGCAGCATGGCAGGTTATCAGATCGAACGCGGCGTGGTGCGCGTGGAGGGCGGCGGCCTCAACGGCGATGCCCGTCACGATACCGAATATGTAGACATTATGGCACGCGCGGTCGAGATCAACGCCGGCGTTTGGGCCAAGGAGAGCGTGTCGGTGGTGGGCGGCCGCAATCGGGTGAGCGCAGACGGCAAAACGGTGACGGCGCTGGCGGATGACGGCGGCGCCAGACCGGCGCTGGCAATAGACATGGGTCAGATGGGGGGCATGTACAGCGGTAGCATTCGCATGATCGGCACTGAGGCTGGCGTCGGCGTGCGCAACCAGAATGGGCAAGTGCAGGCAGGTAAAACGCTCACCGTCAGCAGCGAAGGCAAGCTCAGTTGGCGGTCTGATGCACTGGATGCCGCCACGCAGTCCGGCGGCGACACCAAACTGGCGGCGAAAGGCGACATCGAGTATCGCGGCAAATTGCACAGCGGCGGTCAGCTGGCCGTGCAGAGCCGGGAGGGGACGCTGACGCAGTCCGGCACGCTGGCGGCGGCCGGGGATGTGCGGCTTGACGCCGCGCACGGCATTCAAAGCAGCGGCCATCTGCTGGCGGGCAGCGATGTCGACAGCCGGATTGTGCGCGACGCGAGCCTGCGCCTTGACAGCCAGGGCGACATTCGTGCCAGCGGCAGCTTACTGAGCAAAAGGGCGGTTAGCGCCAGCGGGCGCCGCGTTGATCTCAGCGGTGCGCAGGTGGCGGCGGCTCATGCCTCGCTGGCGGCCCGGCAGGGCGGCGTGGCGTTGCGCCAATCGACCGTCGATAGCGGTGAGTTTACCGTGAACACCCCGGGTGATGTGGACGCCCGGCAGGCTCAGTTCAAAACCGGGCGCTGGCAGGTTGATGCCAACAATGTGTTTGGCCAGGGGGCCGTCTGGTCCCAAACCGGCGGTGGCGAAAGTCGTTTCAGCCTGGGCGGTGAGCTGAATAACAGCGACGGCACCATTGAGAGCCGCCAGCTTGATCTCAAGGCGGCGGCGTTGACCAACCAGCGCGGCCGCCTGGTGGCGCTGGGCGACGCGGCGCAGCACTGGCGGATCGGCGGCCTGCTCGACAACAGCGACGGTGAATTGGGCGGCAACGGCGATCTGCGGCTGGATGCCGGCAGGCTTGATAACCAGGGCGGCAAGATAACAACGCCGGGTCAGTTGGTGGTTCAGGCGGGCGGTGCGATCAACAACGCCGGCGGCGGCCTGTTCGCCGGCCAGGCCCTGGAGCTCGAAGCGGGCGGCGAACTGAACAACCAGTCCGGAACGGTGGACGGCAGCCGGGTGCGGCTGACGGCGCAGCATCTGAATAACGCGCAAGGAAAGCTCGTCAGCCAGCGCAATCTCGATCTGACCGCCGGCCGCGTGGGCAACCGGGGCGGCCTTATCGGCGCAGGAGAGAAACTGGATCTTCACGCCGGTGACTGGGACAACCGCGGCGGTACGGTGCAAGGTGAAACGGCCGTTACGGCAACGGCAACTACCCTCAGCAACGACGGTGGCAAGTTGCTGTCCGGCCAAGCGTTAATTCTGAACACCGTGGGCCCGGCGACTAACCGCGCGGGTGAAATCAGTGGCGCGGCGCTGACGGTGAGCACCGGCCGGCTCGATAATACGCAGGGCAAGGTTATTGGCCTGCAGCGGCTTGAGCTGCACGCTCGCCTGGGATTGGACAATGCCCAGGGGCTGCTGGGTGCCGGCCAGACATTGACCATGCGCACCGATGGCGCGCTGAATAACCGCCACGGCACGATCTCGGGGCACGGGCAAACCCACATAGCGGCTGGGAGTGTGCACAACGAGGCCGGAAAGGTGCTGGGCGGGCAACAACTGGTGCTGAACAGTGCGGCAGAGTTGGTGAACCTCGAGGGCGAAATCAGCGGGGAATCGCTCACGCTGGCGGCACAGCAGGTGGATAACGGCCAGGGCAAAGTGGTGGCTCGTCAGGGGCTGGAGCTGACGACGCAACGGGAACTGAACAACGCGGCCGGCTGGCTTGAGGCCGGCAACGCCCTCGTCGTGCAGGCCGGCGGTGACTGGGATAATCGCGGCGGCGGCGCGCAAGGCGGTCGGCAGGTTGCTGCCTCGGTGCGCACTCTCGACAATACCGGCGGCAGCCTGCAGTCCGGCGGCGATCTCCGTTTGGATGCCGCAGGCGATGTCCGCAATCAAATCGGTAAGCTGACCGCACAGCGATCGTTGGCGGTTAATGGCGGCGCCGCCAGCCTGTTTGACAACGACGGCGGGTCGTTGCAAAGCGGCGGCGATCTGTCGCTGCAGGGTGGCCAGTTGACCAACCGCGCTGCGGGGGTGGTCTTCAGCGAGCAAGGGCTTGCCCTTAACCTGGCCGGCGGCTGGGATAACCAGGGGGGCACGTTTACCGGCAATGGGCGCGCCGAGGTACGCGCCGCCGGGCTGAACAATGCCCAGGGGGCGATCAATGCGCTGGGCAGCCTGGATATGCAATTCACCGGCGCGCTGGATAACCGCCGGGGCAGGATTTTCAGCACGTTATCCCAGGCCCTCACGGCGCAGGACATGTACAACGCCGAGGGCTGGATGGGCAGCCAGGGCGGCTGGCACGCCGTCAGCGGCGGTTTTGACAACGCGCAAGGCAGCGTACAAAGCCAGCAGGATGCGCAGCTGTCGGCGGGCTGGCTGAACAATGCCAAAGGGGGGCTGCAGTCGGCGGCGGATTTGGTGCTGCGCGTTGCGCAGGATGTCGATAACCGTGGCGGTAAGGTCTCGGCGCAGGGGCAGCTTGCTGTGATGGGTGCCAAAGACGGCGAACACGCCGGCGCCATCAATAACGCAGGTGGTCAGTGGCTGGCTGGCGAGGGGCTGAGTATCGCCGCCCGCGCACTCGACAATACGCAGTGTGGGCTGCTCTACAGCCAGAAACAACAACGCCTTGCGCTGAGCGACGCGCTGAACAACCGCGATGGGAAAATGCAAAGTGGCGAGGCGTTTCAACTCGACGCGCAAACGTTGAACAATGTCGGCGGTCAGATCGAGGGCCAGCAACAGGTGGCGCTGCGTATTCTCGGCATGTTTGATAATACCGGCGGCGCGGTGCGCAGCAATGGTGAACAGCAGGTGTCGGCGGCTGGCATTGTGAACCGTCAGGGCATATTCAGCAGCCGGAGCGGCCTTGATCTGGCCACGGCGCGGCTGGACAATGCCGGCGGCACGCTCATCAGCCAGGGAACGGGCGCCTACCGCATCGGTACGCTCAACAACCAACAGGGCAAGGTGCACAGCGGTGGGGCGCTCACGCTCGACGGCGCCCAGGTGAATAATCAGGGTGGGCAGCTGGTTTCGACCCAGCGGTTGACGCTCAGAGCTGCAGAGATAGACAACAGCGCTCAAGGGGCGCTGAGCAGCCAGGCTGCGTTGGAGGTGCAGGCTGAGCGCCTGAACAACCGCGACGGCGGCCTGATCCTCGGTTCTGCCCAGACCGACATCGCTGCGCGCGACATCGACAACACGGCTGGGCGGCTTCAGAGCGTCGGTCCGCTCACGCTCACGAACGTGGCCTCGCTGGACAACCGCCAGGGGCAACTCCTCGCCAACGGCGATCTTGGCATTAACGCCGGCCTGTCGCCGGCCGATTCGCCGCTGGTATTGCTTAACCAGGGCGGGCGGCTGGAGAGCGCCGGCCAACTTACCCTGCATGCGCGCACGCTGGAAAATCAACACGGCAACTTGGTGGGATTGCAGGCGCTGAACCTGTCTGCGCAGCAGGACTACACCCGCCAGGCCGGCGAAAACATCAGCAGTAACGGCACGGTGACGTTCTCCCTGAACGGCGCCTTTATCAACCTGGTGGACTGGTTGCTGCCGGGCAATCTGGTGCTCAATGCGGCCAGCATCGCCAATCCGGCATCGCTGGTGGGCAAGACGCTACAGCTGACGACCGGGGCGTTGCAAAACACCGGGCGTATTGAGGCTGACAGCATGACGCTGAACGTCGATGCCCTGGACAACGCCGCAGCGCTGATGGGGGACGCAATCACCGTGCGTGGACGTGTCATCGACAACCACGGTCAGCCTGCGGTGATGGCGGTGACCCAAAGCCTGACGTTGCAGGCCGGTGAACGCCTGACCAACCGGGATGGGGCACTGATCTACAGCGCCGATCGTCTGCAGCTGCACAGTGATGACCTGATTGAAAACCGGGCGAGCTTTATCGAAGCTGACGGTGACGCCACCGTCGAGGCTCGGCGTCTTGATAACCTGCGCGAAGGGCTGGTGATTGAGCGTGACGCCGAGAAGAGCGATTACAAATGGCATCGCTACAACTACTACTGGCGCTCCTATGGTTCGGCGGTCAACCCCGATAAAAGCACCATGGCGCCAACCACCCAACAGCTGAGCTTTCAGGATGACGCGGCGGCCCAGAACAATCGCTACGGCACCCTGCTGGCTATTGATGCGGCGGGCAAACGCGCGCAGGTGCGGGTCAAGGACAATAAGGGCGCACTTACCGACCTGTGGGTTAACTACCTGGCGCTCAAGCCGAATGTCGACGGCAGCTATGCCATGACGTTCTACGAAACGCGTGGGGGAAATCAGCTGGCAACCATCCCGACGCCTTATCAAAACGGCTTCCATTGGGAGCATGACTGGACGCAGGTGATGACGTGGGATCCCGAGAAGCATGTCGATATTGACAGTGCGCCGTTCGTCACCGATTACAACAACTTCCGCGAACGTACCGAGACCGGCACGCTGACGCGCGACAGGCTGGTCTCCGAGGGCATCGGCGCGCGTATTCTGGCGGGCGGCAATATGGTGCTGCGCATCACCGGGCAACTGCTTAATGACGCCAGCGTCATTACCGC
Source organism: Serratia sp. Z4 (assembly GCF_009900725.1). NCBI lineage: Bacteria > Pseudomonadati > Pseudomonadota > Gammaproteobacteria > Enterobacterales > Yersiniaceae > Serratia > Serratia sp. Z4. Next base: position 253,093 of record NZ_JAAABD010000002.1, on the reverse strand, counting down.
CAACGGCAACCTGACGCAGGACGGCGGCGGCAGCCTGGACAACCGCGGTTACTCGGTTAACGAACGGCGCCAGGCGGTTATCGTCGACCACTATGACAAGGACACGCATCACTGGTATCCGACGTTCAACCGAGACGAGACCACGGCGCTGGCGACCGTTGACGGCGTGATCACCGGCAGTGGCACGGTCACCATCAATGGGGCTCGCATCACTAACACCACGGTCAATCAGGCGCAAATCAGCCAACTTGAAGCGGCATTAAACGCCGTGGATGCCGAACGCGCCGAACTGGAACGCAATCCGCTGGGCTTTGCGGTAGAGGGCGCTGGTATCCAGAATGGTGACACGGCGCTTGCTCCGGGCGAGCAAATGACAAGACCGGGCGCCATGCCGTCTTCGCCGCTGGGGCGTCCGCTGTTGCCGTCTGAGCTGGCGCTAACGCAGTTACAGCATCTGGGCAATGTGGCTACCGCGATCCCCAATAACGCGTTGTTCAGCCAACCTACGGCGGCCGGCAGCCCGTTCCTGGTGGTGACCGACGAACGCTTTACCCGCCGCGACAACTTCATCAGCAGCGACTATATGCTCGAGCGTGTGGGCTATGATCCTGCGCAGGTTCATAAACGCCTTGGGGACGGTTTTTACGAACAGCGGCTGGTGCGCGAGCAGGTGCTGGCACTGACCGGCAAACCGTCTATCAGAGGTGAATATGCGATGGCGCAGTACCAGCAACTGATGAACAACGGGGCGAAGGTGGCGCAGGACTTCCATCTGGTGCCGGGCGTGGCTTTGACGCCGGAACAGATTGCGGCGCTGCAGCAGGATATTGTCTGGCTGGTGAGCGAGACGGTGCAAACCGCCGAAGGCTCGCAAACGGTGTGGGTGCCGAAGGTGTATCTGGCGCAGACCACGTTGCGCCTGACCGGCGATGGTGCGGTGATTGGCGGCGGTAGCCTGCAGCTCTCGGCAAACAGTGTCACCAATGCCGGCAATCTGTTTGCCGATAAGGCGCTAACCGTTGATGCCGGGCAGTTCCTGCACCAGGGCGGTGATATCAAGGCCGGCAGCATTGACGTGCGGGCCGACAGTCTGACCCTGAGCACTAATCTGCAGGAGGCGCTGCGCCAGGCGACGATGAACGCCGGCGATATTCGTCTCAGCGGCGCCGATATCACCCTCTCGGGGGCGAAACTCGATGCGACCGACACGCTCAGCCTGAGCGCGCGCAATGACCTGACCATCACCACCGCCAAAAGCAGCCATATCGCCGACCTTGAGGTTATCTCGGGGGCAATGGGTAACCGCACCCGTGGCGGCACGGAAGCGGCAGGCTCCCGGATGGCGCGCGTGAGCGGCGAATGGCAGCAAACACAGGGGAGTGAGCTTAACGCCGGCGGCAACCTTAACCTTTCGGCCGGACGGGACGTTACGTTCGCTGGCAGCCAGGCCAAGGCCGGCGGCAGCACCCGCGTACAGGCCGGCGGCGATATCGCTATCAGGGCCGAGAACACCACCAATACCACGCATCTGGCTGCCAACAGCCGTACGTCATCAGTCAGCAACGATCGCCAGGAAGAGCGCCTGACATTAAGTGCACTCGGCGGCGACCAAGGCGTCACCCTGGTGGCGGGCAACCAACTGCTGGCCGAAGGCGCGCAGGTTGACAGTAAAGAAGGGCGTATCGGCATCAGCGCGCAGGACGTGACCGTTAAAGACGCGCGCAGCCGCACGCAAGATCTGGACAGCGAAAATAAACGCGAGGGCAAAACCAAAAGTCATCGCATCGAACAAACCGAGCGCGAAATCAGCACCGGCAGCACCTTCAGCGGACGCGACGGCGTGACGGTAGTCGGGCGAGAGGGCGACGTCACCATTACCGGCAGCACCCTGCACAGCGACCAGGGCGCCATCGCCCTGCAGGCGAAAAACGATGTCACCCTCAATACGGCTACCGAGCGAGAGTCGCGCTACAGTGAGGAGCGTTCGGAGAAAAAAGGCTTCCTGAAAAAAAGCAGCAGCCACAGCGTAGCGCGCGATGCCACCACGCGTGAGAAAGGCACGCTGCTGAGCGGCGACAGCGTCAGCGTCAGCGCCGGTAATGATCTGACGGTCACCGGCTCGGCCATTGCCGCCGACCGGGACGTGAACCTGCAGGCCGGCCGTAATGTCGATATCGGAGCGGCTACCGAGACTGACACACATTACCTGCTGGAAGAGAAGAAAAAGAGCGGCCTGCTGGGTAGCGGCGGCATCGGCTTCACGATAGGTAAGCAGTCGAGCAAACACGAAATCGACGAGAAAGCCACCACCCAGAGCCAAAGCGTCAGTACCGTCGGCAGCAGCCAGGGCAGCGTCAATATCACGGCGGGCAACCAACTGCACATTGGCGGTGCCGACCTGGTGGCGGGCAAGGATCTGGCCCTGACCGGCGACAGCGTGACTATCGATCCCGGCTACGATCAACGCACGCGCAAAGAAACCTTCGAGCAAAAGCAGAGCGGCCTGAGCGTGGCGCTGTCGGGCACCGTGGGCGGCGCGCTCAACACCGCCGTCAGCACTGCGCAGCAGGCGAGAAAGGAAGGCGATGGGCGCCTGAACGCGCTGCAAAACACCAAGGCGGCGCTGTCCGGCGTGCAGGCGGCGCAAGCCGTTGAACTCGACAAACTCAATACAGATGCAGGGAAAGGCGCCACCAACACGGTGGGCATCAGCGCCTCCTACGGCAGTCAGTCGTCGAAGAGCGAAACCCGCACCGACAGCCGCCAGTCGCAAGGCAGCACGCTCACCGCCGGGCAAAACCTGTCGATAACGGCGCAGGGCAATAACCACAGCGCACAGAGTGGCGATATCGCCATCGCCGGCAGCCAGCTGAAAGCGGGCAAAGACCTGTCGCTCGATGCGGCGCGGGACATCAGCCTGCAGTCTGCGCAGAACAGCGAAAGCACCGTTGGCAAGAACAGCAGCAAAGGCGGCAACGTTGGCGTCGGTATCGGCGCCGGCTCGGGTGGTTATGGCATCAGCGTCTCGGCCGGCGTCAATGCCGGCAAGGGGCATGAGAGCGGCAACGGCCTGACCCATACCGAAACCACCCTGGATGCGGGCAGCCGTCTCAGCCTGACCAGCGGCCGCGACACCAAATTGAAAGGCGCGCAGGCCAGCGGCGAAAAGGTTACCGTCGACGTGGGCCGTGACCTGACGCTGCAAAGTGAACAGGATAGCGACCGCTATGATGCCAAACAGCAAAACGCCAGCGCGGGCGGCAGTTTCACCTTCGGCTCGATGACCGGCTCCGCCAACGTGAGCGCCAGCAAGGACAAGCTGCACAGCAACTTCGACTCGGTAAAAGAACAGACCGGGCTGTTTGCCGGCAAAGGCGGGTATGACGTCAAGGTCAAAGAGCATACCCAGCTCGACGGCGCGGTGATAGCCAGCACGGCAGACAAAGAGAACAACCGCCTCGATACCGGCACGCTGGGTTGGAAGGACATTCACAACCAGGCGGACTACAGCGCGACGCACAGCGGCGGCAGCTTCAGCACCGGCGGGCCAGTGGGCAAAGAGCTGTTGACCAACACGGCCGGCGGCATGCTGTCGGGCGCCAACAACAGCGGGCACGCCGAGGGCACGACAAAAGCCGGGGTCAGTGAGGGAACGCTGATAGTCCGTGACACCGACAAACAGCAGCAGGATGTGGCGCAGCTAAACCGGGATACTGAACATGCCAACGACGGCAGCATCAGCCCGATATTCAACAAGGAGAAGGAGCAGAACCGGCTGAAGCAGGCGCAGCTGATTGGGGAGATTGGCGGCCAGGCGATGGACGTCATCCGCACGCAGGGAGATATCGCCGGGCTGAAGGCGCAGAAAGACCAGGTGGCGCTGGCGCAGGCCAGGGAGCAGCTTGAGAAGAGCGGTAAACCGACGACCGATGCGGCGGTGATGCAGCGGGCATACGACAACGCGATGCGGCAATACGGTACCGGCAGCGATCTGCAGAAAGCGGCGCAGGCGGTAACGGGGGTGCTGACGGCGCTGGCGGGCAATAACCTGGCGGGCGCACTGGCGAGCGGTGCCTCGCCGTACCTGGCGACGGAAATCAAGAAACGGGTCGGTGAGGATAATATCGCCGCCAACGCAATGGCACACGCTGTGCTGGGGGCGGTGACGGCGCAGCTGAACAACCAGTCAGCCACCGCAGGGGGACTGGGCGCGGGCAGCGGGGAATTGGCGGCGCGCTACATTGCCGGCGAACTGTTCCCGGGCAAAACGGCGCAGCAGCTGAGCGAAAGCGAGAAACAGCAGGTCAGCGCGCTGAGCCAGTTGGCCGCAGGGCTTGCAGGCGGTCTGGCGACGGGGGATACTGCGGGAGCGGTGACCGGCGGGCAGGCAGGGAAGACGGCGGTGGAGAATAACTATCTGAGCAGTAAGCAGATAGATGCCTGGTCAGCTGAAATGAAGTCCTGTCAAGCTGGCGGTGGTGACTGTACTGGGATCATTAAAAATTACGAAGAACTGAGTATCGCCCAGCAACAACAGCTCATCAGTGATTGTGCAAGCAGCCCAACAACCTGCCAGAAGAAGTACGGTAATGTCTTGGCGGATAGTCTGGCAGTGAAGCAGGCAATAGATCGCGCATTAGGAGAAGATATCCCGATCAAGATGGTCTATGATTTGACGGCGACTTGGGCGCACCAGATGGATGCTGACGGGGTTATTGCCAGTAATAAAGTGTCAGAGCAGATCATGGCCAAATATGGTCTTGATCAGGTTCAGGCGGATTTGATTGCGGGCGTAGCGTTAAGTGCGCTGGGTGGGGTGAGTAAGGCTGGAAAAGGTAGCGCTATCCCTGTACCTGAACCAGTGAAAACGAGCAATGGGTTTGTTTATCAGTCAAACTCTAAGCATACCCTTGGAGGGGTAGGCAATAGACCTAATGCCGGAATTGAGCCTAAAAATTCACTGTTTCTTTTCGAGAACTCAGTGCCGTTGACAATAAAAGGTAAAGAGCATAAGGCTCGTTACACAATAGACAGTAATGGCGATATACACAGATTTTCTCCTGATAATACAGGAGGTTTTCACTGGTCAGGTAGCACGGCGGATCCGAAAAATAAACTCGAATTACCGAATGACGTTAGGGCTGCTTTAAGAAAACAGGAAGGGTGGAAAATAAAATGATTGTTGGAAATGCTTTGGAAATAGGTATTCAGCTAGAGTATGTGCTTGAATTGACTTCCCCAAGCGGTCTTTTCAATTTTATTGTGGGTGATACCTTAATTCCTGGGAAAGGGACGGTTACGGATCTTTATGTTGTTATATCTTCATTAAAAGATAGTCTCAATAGTCAATTGAGTGATGGGGTAAGTGATGTTGGAAATATTTCTTTGGCTGACTTAGATTTCTCTGATGGTGCACCAGAGAATGTGATCTGGCTTGATGTTTGTGAACTGTCGGATTATGGGTGCGTGTTCTGGTTGGGTTTTGATGGTGATTCTGAACGATTTTTTTACTCGAATGATTTCGAAAAAACAATCCAGGAAAAAACCTTTCCAAGAGGGACTGTTGAAACGCTAATTAATAGTCTGCCAGATGCTCATAATCTTAGAATCAATAGAGTTAATGACCAAACAATAATAACGGAGGTTATTGTTTGATTTTTTATAAGTCATGACTAAACGGTAAGGATTGCTTCTACGCTCTGAACTCTCATTACTGTAACTAAATAAAATCGGGTACAGCGGTGGTTTGAAGTTGTTGTATGTGGTGATTTCGGCTTCGATAAGCCAATGTCGCACAGCTTAACCGTGATACCGAACATGCCAACGACGGCAGCATCAGCCCGATATTCAACAAGGAGAAGGAGCAGAACCGGCTGAAGCAGGCGCAGCTTATCGGCGAGATTGGCGGCCAGACGGTGGGACGTCATCCGCACGCAGGGCGAGATTGCCGGGCTGAAGGCACAGAAAGACCCGGCGGCGCTGGCGCAGGCCAGGGAGCAGCTTGAGAAGAGCGGCAAACCGACGTTAGGCGGAGCCGATTACGTTGCGGATGCGGCGATGGCACTAGCGGCCTGTGCTACCGGAGACAGTTACTGCTCCAGAGCAATGAGCGATCTGTCGGGTAAGAATCAAGCAGCGGCAGACAGCGTTAAAGCGTTGATGAGTAGCGATACCTGGTCGGCGGTGAAAGACTCGGTAGTGCAGGCGGCTGAAGGCAATCAGGCGGCGTTGGAAGCTACGGGCGGGATGCTGGCGGGGATTATCCTGCCAGGCAAGAAAGTGCCACATACGCCTAATGCCGGAGCTGTAGGGAATATGAGTGAGTTTCTTAAACAACCAGGCTTTGGTAGTGAAATCAAAGAACTATCCAAAAAAACCAGTAAGCAATATCAGGGGCAAAGTGTCTATCAGGCAAATAAGCCCGTAGGTGATTATACTCAGAAAGGTGATCAGTTTTATTTAGATGCTAAACATAAGGACCATATAGAGGTCTTTGACAGTACAGGGACAAAGGTAAGGGCGGTCCTTAATCTTGATGGTTCGTTTAATGACGCAAAAACTAAAGCTGCCAAAGCTGAAGGTAGAAGGTTGCCAAAATGATTGATATCAGCATGTTAGATAAGTTTAAAGATGCTTACTTAGAGCTATTAAAGCATAAGGCGGGAAAAGAGCTTGATATTAATAATCTTTATTTTGAAAAGGATTATTCAATAGTTGATAGCATTCAGAACAGCATAAAAAATCTTAACTTAACAATTGAGTTGTTTTTTAAAGCAAAAGAGAATGGCGATGAGCTTGCAATGCAAGCGGCCTTACTACGTATATCAAATTTTTTATCTGGGATATATGGGGTTTTTTATCAAACCAATGAGGATGTTGACAGCTTTTTCAAACTTCCCAATGGGACGTCGTTCCCGGAAAATTATAAAATCCCAGAGCATTACAACTATCCTATTAAATAAAACCAACCCCGGCCAGTTGGCCGGGGCGTTGCTGCTCAACGTCAGCTCCGGCAACGGCTCATGGGGAAAAGTGATGTTCATGCGGTGCCCTCCGTGGTGGGTGCGATGCGGATGATCAACTGCCCCGACTCAATTAACACTTTGATCCTCTGCATTCCAATACGGGGGTGATCAGATTGCTGACTCAGGGCCAACAAATACAGGTGGAAAATATATACAGGAAGTTATCGAAACGGTAAGAGATAACGCCTCTTGCTTATAGGTGAAATCAACGCTTAGCCTTCCCGACAACGTCTGAATTATTGGAACCTTTTATATTACATAAGGTTGTTTTCAATCAGATGCAAGCATTGGCATTCTGAATTTTCTGTCTAGGCAGCCATCTAGGTTGATGGTAAGGTAACCTTTCCAAACATTAATATGTCACGAGCAACATGATTGGGTAGGCTAAAAATATTATTTTTGTTTGGCAGCTATCGAGTTGATGAATGTATTTAACTGTTGTGATTCTACGGGTGTATTTTTATTTTCAGTCATGATTGAGTGGAGGTAATAATGTTGCATCGATGACTTTTTGTCACAAGAGTCGAAAAGATAAAGTGCTACGGAAATATCATTCAGTTTTCTCTGCTATTGAACCTTTGGCTATTCAACTTAATGGAGTTTGTCATGCATAAGGATTTGAAAATTTACATTTCATCAGGGCGGTTTAGAAAAATAAGAGAGTGGAACAGGAGGCGGAATTATTACTTCAAAAAAGTGAAGATGAATATTAAGGTTTATATTGCAAAGCTTATCTGGGATAAGCGTAGAAAAAATGTGATTGATATCAAGTCTGTCAAAACCGTATTGCTCCTGCGCAATGAAGGGACAATTGGCGATGTGGTGATTTCGACGCCGCTAGTGAAATGTCTTTATGAGTATGGTTATACGGTGGATTTATTGCTCACAAAATCGAGTAGCGCGGTGGTGAAACACAACCCCTATGTCAGGAATATCTATGAGGCAGATGATTGTAATAATGAGATATTTTTGAAACGGTTCACTCACACAGTTGCAAAATCAACAGTTAAGATGTTAAGCGGGAATAATTATGATCTGGTTGTTGATCTTTGTTTGTTTGATACCCCGGTACATAGGATGATGCTTTTTCGCGATATAAACGCAAGGTTTGTTCTTGGTTTTAATAAATGGGATTGCATTAACCACTACAGCAAATCTATTTCATTTGACAATGGTAAGGAACATGTGACGAAAGCAATTGCTTTGATTGCCCATGCCGCAGGGCTCAATCTTACAAATCGCCGTGCCTATGACTTGCATATCCCAGATGAGATAACTTTTGAAGTGAGAGAGTATTTAAGAGGTTGGAAGGATAAAATCAAGATTGTCATTAATGTTTTTACCGGAAGTCCAGAGAGAAATCTATCCAGAGAGCAACTTGTTCGGCTTATTGATATGCTTAATGAAAAATCGTCAAGTATAAGTATAATTATTCTCGATCACCGAAAGGAACTGACTATATCTCTACCAAGTAACGTTGTTATAAATCCATTTAATTCATTGCATCATGTCATGGCTTTGATCCGGGAGGTTGACGTGATTATATCCCCGGATACGTCGATTGTACATATTTCTGCTGCATGGAATAAATCATTGGTTTGCGTTTACAAGAACGTAACAGATAATAATGACCTGTGGGCGCCAGACTATGAAAATGCAAAGCAGATTATTGTTAATAGCAGAAAAATAGCTGATGTGGATAATGTTCCGGAGCTTATATTGCATGAAATCGGCCGAAGAGGCCTGTTAGATAAGCAAGAAATAAAACAGCTGCAGCAGTCCGTTGATCGGTGAGGCGGATGCCGCCGTAAACGCAATATTGCCCACCGGCGCGGTAACGACCCAACCCCTCGAGCAGCGCATTGCTCGAGAGGCCGGCCGTCTATCTCAACCCCGGGACTCAGCCACGGCTGGTTTCCTCCCGCAGTGCGGCGCTGACCTCGTGCGCCGTCGGTTGTTCGGAACGCAGCGCCCGGCGGATGGCGAAGAAAGCGGCGATCAGCATGGTCACCGCCACCAGCATAAAGAACCCGCACAGCGCGGCGTTGATTTGGTTGCTGAACACGATGGTCTCCATGTCCTTCAGCGACTTGGCCGGCGCAATGATCGTGCCTTGCTCGATGCCGGTGGAGAACTTCTTCGCCTGCGCCAGGAAGCCGATGCTCGGTTTTTCGTGGAAGATCTTCTGCCAGCCGGCGGTCATCGAGGTGACGAACAGCCAGGCGGTCGGCAGAATAGTCACCCAGGCGTAGCGCTGCTTCTTCATCTTGAACAGCACCACGGTGCCGAGGATCAGCGCCATCGATGCCAGCATCTGGTTGCCGATGCCGAACAGCGGCCACAGGGTATTGATGCCGCCGAGCGGATCGACCACCCCCTGATACACGAAGAAGCCCCAACCGGCCACCGCCACCGTGGTGCCCGCGAGGTTGCCGAGCCAGGAGCGGTTGTTGGCCAGCTGCGGCACCGCCACGCCCACCAGATCCTGCACCATAAAGCGGCAGGCGCGGGTGCCGGCGTCGACGGCGGTCAGGATGAACAGCGCTTCGAACAGAATGGCGAAGTGGTACCAGAACGCCATCATCGCCCGGCTATTGAACACCTCGCTGATGATGTGCGCCATGCCCACGGCGAAGGTCGGGGCACCGCCGGCGCGCGACAGTATCGAATTCTCACCCACCTCTTTGGCGATCAGCGCCAGCGTTTCCGGCGTGACGATAAAGCCCCAGCTGTTAATGACCTGCGAAGCATTTTCCACCGTGGTGCCGATCAGCGCCGCCGGCGAGTTCATGGCGAAGTAAACGCCCGGATCCAGCACCGAGGCGCAGATCAGCGCCATGATGGCGACGAAAGACTCCATCAGCATGGCGCCGTAACCGATAAAGCGAATGTGGCTTTCGCGCTCCACCAGTTTGGGCGTGGTGCCGCTGGAGACCAGCGCGTGGAAGCCGGAAATGGCGCCGCAGGCGATGGTGATGAACAGGAATGGGAACAGGGCGCCGGCGAACACCGGGCCGCTGCCGTCGATAAAGCGCGAAACCGCCGGCATTTTCATCTCCGGCATGGCGAAAACGATGCCGATGGCCAGGCCGATGATGACGCCGATCTTCATAAAGGTCGAAAGGTAGTCGCGCGGCGCCAGCAGTAGCCACACCGGCAGCACCGAGGCGACGAAGCCGTAGATCACCAGCACCCAGGTCAGGGTGGTGCCGTGCAGCGTGAAGAACGGCCCCCAGTAGGGATCTTGCGCCACGTTGCCGCCGTAAACGATCGCCAGCAGCATCAGCACGAAGCCGATCACTGAGATTTCAGCGATTTTGCCCGGCCGGATAAAGCGCATGTAGACGCCCATGAACAGCGCGATCGGGATGGTGGCGGCGATGGTGAACAGCCCCCACGGGCTGTCGGCCAGCGCCTTCACCACCACCAGCGCCAGCGCCGACAGGATGATGATCATCACCCCCAGCGCGCCGAGCATGGTAATCACCCCGGCGAACGCCCCCAGCTCTTGCTTGGCCATCTCCCCCAGCGAACGTCCGTCGCGGCGGGTGGAGATGAACAGCACCAGAAAATCCTGCACCGCGCCGGCCAACATAACGCCGACCAGGATCCAGATGGTCCCCGGCAGGAAGCCCATCTGCGCGGCCAGGATCGGCCCCACCAGCGGCCCGGCGCCGGCGATGGCGGCGAAGTGGTGGCCGAACAGCACCCATTTGTTGGTGGGCACGTAGTCCAGGCCGTCGTTGTGGCGTTCGGCCGGGGTAAGACGGCGGTCATCCAGTTCAAAGACCTTGTCGGCGATGAACCGGCTGTAGAAGCGGTAGGCGATGCTGTAGCAGGCGACGGCGGCGACCACCAGCCAGACGGCGTTGACGTGTTCGCCGCGGCTGAGCGCCAGCATGGCGAAGGCGAAAGCGCCGACCAACGCCACCAGCAGCCAGATAAGTCCGGACCTGATGTTTTTCATGAAACAACTCCTTGGCGTACAGAGGTAGAAATTGACGTTGTTATTAGGGATGACGTTTTAACAGTAGAAGTTTTGCCGCCGAACCGCGGCAGGTCGGATGAGAAATGTGAAGCAGGTGGGGTTTTGGTGGAAAAACAACGTGATGAAACCCCATTGGTGCAGGCTGTCGTCGCAATGTGGCCCGGCAGCGTTTCCTGCTGCATTTTTAATTTTTATCTGGCGAATAATATCTAAACCCATCGCTTGCGCGATCCCTTTGGCATTATTTTTCTGTATTGCCGACACAAGGGGTACTAATAAACGTTTTGCGTGATATATCTTGGCTCGCGCTCGAAGCGCCATTCATTTATTTCACAAATAATAAAGTCAATAAAAGGAATTAATAATGATAGATAAAGTCATTGCAGGTTATTTACCGCAGCTAACGGCCATTCGTCATGATATTCATCAGCACCCGGAGCTTGGCTTCGAGGAGTTTCGTACCAGCGATTTGGTGGCGGATTATCTGAGTTCGTGGGGGTATGAGGTGCACCGCGGATTGGCGGGCACCGGCGTCGTCGGTACGCTGCGGGTGGGTGACGGCGTGAAAAGCCTCGGGCTGCGCGCCGATATGGATGCGCTGCCGATCGAAGAAAACAACGGCAAATCCTGGAGCAGCAGCGTGCCCAACCGCATGCACGGTTGCGGCCACGACGGCCATACCACCATGTTGCTCGGCGCTGCGCGTTACCTGGCGCAAACCCGCCGCTTCAATGGCACGCTGCATCTGATTTTTCAGCCGGCGGAAGAGACGCTGGGCGGCGGCGCGTTGATGGTGGAGCAAGGGTTATTCGAACGCTTTCCCTGTGACGCCATCTTCGCCATGCACAACATGCCGGGTCTGCCGGTGGGCGAGTTTTTCTTCCGTCACGGCGCCTTTATGGCTTCGACGGACCAATTCGTCGTTACCGTGCAAGGCTGCGGTGGGCACGGCGCTATGCCGCATCTGACCGTCGATCCGGTGCTGGTGGCCTCGCATATCGTCGTCGCGCTGCAAAGCATCGTCTCGCGTAATACCGATCCGCTGGAGGCGGCGGTGATCACCGTCGGCAGCATTAAGGCCGGTGAGGCGGCCAATGTTATCCCGGACAGCGCGGAAATGCGGCTTAGCGTGCGATCGCTGGGGCGCGAGTGGCGAACCGAGCTGTTAACGCGCATTCCTGCGCTGATTCAGGCGCAGGCGCAAAGCTTCGGTGCCACGGCAATCGTGAACCACATCAACGGCGCTCCGGTATTGGTTAACGATGAGGCCATGACGCGCTTCGCGCATCAGGTGGCGCAGCAGCAGTTCGGCGCCGCGCGCGCGCACTACGGCGCCAAGCCGCTGATGGGCAGTGAAGATTTCACCTTCATGCTCGAGGCGCAGCCGCAGGGGTGTTATCTGCTGATCGGTAATGGCGACGGTGAAGGAAGCTGTATGGTGCATAACCCGGGATATGACTTTAACGATGAATGCCTGGCGGCGGGCAGCCATTATTGGGGCGCGCTGGTGGAAGCCTATTTAAAATAAACTAAAAGAATAATAACAGGGAAGGTCATAATGAGTGAAAATACGGCGGTGACGCAATCAGAAATAAATGCGCCGTCGAAGACGGGTGGCAAGAAAGTGATATTTGCCGCCTCCTTCGGTAATGCACTGGAATTTTTCGACTTCGGCATTTATAACTTCTTCGTCATTTATATTAGTGTGCTGTTCTTTCCGCCGTCGAGCGATCCTAATCTGGCGTTGCTGCTGGCGTTCGCCACGTTCGGCGTCAGTTTTATTATGCGGCCTCTGGGCGGTATTTTGATCGGCGCCTATGCCGATCGCCGCGGCCGCAAACCGGCGATGATCCTGACGATTTCGTTGATGAGCCTGGGTACGGCGATGATCGGTTTTGCGCCGACCTACGCCAGCGCCGGCTATTGGGGAACCATCACGCTGGTGGCGGCGCGCCTTATCCAGGGTGTGGCGGCGGGTGGAGAGGTGGGGGCGTCGATGTCGTTGCTGGTGGAGTCGGCGCCGCCTAATCGGCGCGGCTTCTATTCCAGCTGGTCACTGGCGACGCAGGGTATCGCCAGCGTGATTGGCGGTGTGACAGCGCTGGGGTTGAGCGCCGCGCTGCCGCTGCTTTCGGGCGAACCGAACGCGATGGCTGAATGGGGGTGGCGCATTCCTTTCTTTATCGGCGTGGCGCTTGCTCCGCTCGGTTGCTGGCTGCGCCTCGGGCTGGAAAGCGACCGTCCGCCGATGTCGCGCACTCAGGAGCCGCCTGCGCAGCTGCGCCGGCACTCGCGAGCGGTGGTGCTCGGCGTGATGTTGACCATCGGCGCCACGGTTGCCACGTACATTTCTATGTATTATCTCGGTACCTTTGCGGTGAAGTATCTGGGCATGGCGCAGACTTACGGCTATGCCGCGATGCTGCTGGCCGGGATCATCACTTTCGGCGGCAGTTTGCTGGTTGGGGGCTGGTGCGATCGCTATGGCCGTCTGCCGCTGATCCGCTGGGCGCGGATCGCCATTTTGCTGCTGGCGTTGCCGGTTTTCTGGTTGCTGACGGTGGCGCCGTATCCGGCGGTGTTGCTGAGCGTGGTTGCGCTGATGGTTGGGCTAACGACGTTGGGGTCTGTTCCTACGCTGTTGGTGATTTCCGAGCTGTTTCCGCAGCGCGTACGCGCGCTGGGGTTTGCGTTGGTTTATAGCCTTGGCGTCGCAATCTTCGGCGGCTTTGCCCAATACATCGCTTCACAGTCGATCGCACTCAGCGGTTCGCTGCTGGCGCCCGCCGGCTATCTGATGTTGGCGACGCTGATCTCGCTGGCCGCGCTGCCGCTGTTGCGTGAAACCGGCGGCGATCCGCTGCGCTAGCAGACGCGGGGCGAAAAAAACGCCGGCGGTTCTCACCGCCGGCGTTTTGCGTTACGACCGTTTCAGGTTGGCGTTCAGGCCACAGGGCGGGCGATCACGCTGCGGGTTTCCATGCGCACTTCGGCGATGGTGACCTGCAAGGTATCGCTCTGGCGGTAAACCACTTCGCCTTTGATCTGCACGGTGCCGGTTTCCTGGCTGCACTGCATCTCGTCACGCACCGCGTGAATGAACGGCGCCGGGATGAAGGCAACCGCGCCGTTGTCCAGCAGGCGCACGCGCAGGCCGCCGCGTGTCACGTCGATAATCTCGGCGTTGAAGCGGGTATCGGTACCGGCCTTGTCCTGCAGGAAGCGGGCGTACAGCCAGTCGCCGACGTCGCGTTCCGCCATGCGGTTCAGGCGGCGGCGTTCCGCCAGCTGCACCGTCACGTCATCCTGCGGTTTTTCGGCCGATTGCTGGTTGATGATCGCCTTCAGCAGGCGATGGTTGACCATATCGCCGTATTTACGGATCGGCGATGTCCAGGTGGCGTAAGCCTCCAGCCCCAGACCGAAGTGTGGCCCCGGCGTAGTGCTGATCTCGGCGAAGGTTTGGAAACGACGGATGCGGCTGTCAAGGAACTGAGTCGGCTGCGCATCCAGATGGCGGCGCAGTTCGCAGAAGCCCTCAAGGGTCAGCAGTTTTTCGGCTTCGGCTTCCACGCCGTTAGCCTGCAATACGGTGACCGCTTGCTCAACCAGCGCGGGATCGAAACCGGTGTGCACGTTGTACACGCCGAAGCCCAAACGATCGCGCAGCACGATGGCGGCGCAGACGTTGGCGGCGATCATGCACTCTTCAACGATACGGTTGGCGCTGCGGCGCTGCTCGGTGACGATCTCCAGCACGTCGCCTTTTTCACCCAACACGAAGCGGTAGTCCGGGCGATCTTTGAATACCAGCGCATGCTGGTGGCGCCAGGCGTTGCGCGCGTCGCAAACGCGTTTCAGCAGGGTGATCTGTTGCGCGATGGCGTCGCTCGGCGGTTGCCAGCCAGCAATGCCGTCCAGCCAGTCGGAGACTTCGTCGTACACCAGTTTGGCTTTGGATTCGATCTCGGCGGCGAAGAACTGAATATCGTCACCCAGCGCGCCGTCGGCGGCGATGGTCACGCGGCAAGCCAGCACCTGACGGCGCTCGTTAGGGCGCAGTGAGCACAGGTTGTCCGACAGATCGCGCGGCAGCATCGGGATGTTGAAGCCCGGCAGGTAGTTGGTGAAGGCGCGCACGCGGGCAATATCGTCCAGTTTGCTGCCTTGTTCGACGTAGGCGGTCGGATCGGCGATGGCGATGGTCAACTGCAGCGAACCGTCAGCGTTGTCGGTCACGTACAGCGCATCATCCATGTCCTCGGTGCTGGCGCTGTCGATGGTGACGAATTCGAGCGCGGTCAGATCTTCACGCACCAGCGCCGCGTTCGGCTCGCTGAGCGCCTGCATCTCCGGCGCCTCTTTTTCCAGGTTGTGACGCGCCAGCGTCACCCACCACGGGGCGAAATGGTCTTCACCGTCGGTGATAAACTGGGTCAGGTCGGCGTTGAAGCCGCGATCGCCTTTCAGCGGGTGACGACGCATTTCCGCCACCGCCCAGTCGCCGGCCTGGAAGTTGTGGGTCAGTTCACGCACCGGGCGGCACGGAATCGCCTCTTTCAGCAACGGATGATCGGGCACGATGGACAGACGATCGTCGCGCTTTTGCACGCGGCCGACAAAGCGCGACAGGAACGGCTCGACCAGGGTTTCCGGCTCGGCGATTTCGCGCTCTTTCTCGGTGTGCAGGGTGGCGATAATGCGATCCCCGTGCATGACTTTCTTCATGTACGGCGGTGGAATGAAGTAGCTTTTTTGACCGTCTACTTCAAGAAAGCCAAAGCCTTTCTCAGTCCCTTTCACGACGCCTTCAACGCGCGGGGTCTGAGAGTGAAGTTGCTGTTTAAGCTGCGCCAGCAGCGGGTTATCTTGAAACATATCGTCCAGTGAATGGGTTGTGAGTGGCAAGATTTGCGGCTGACAGTTTTACGCGAATCACCCGCTGCGAGCAAGCCTAACGTCACGGAACCCCGCATTGCCGCGCGATTTTGCGCAAGAATGGTCAATCGAAGTGCGATAGATGAAAAACCCCGGCGCGAGGGCCGGGGTGAAGGAGGGGGCAATCAGTCCCGCAGCGGCGTCGGCTGCAGGATTTCAATCCAGTAATCGTCCGGATCGCGAATGAACGCCACGTAGTTCATGCGGCCTTCGTGCAGGCGTTTCTGGAAGGTGACGCCGAGGCGTTCAAACCGCTCACAGGCGGCGCGCACGTCCGGCACCGTGACGCACAGGTGGCCAAAGCCGCGCGGCTCGCCGTTGCCGTTGTGGTAGTGGAAATCCGCCTGATTTTCGGTGCCGTGATTATGGGTCAGTTCGAGAATGCCCGGTTGGCTCAGCGCCCAGCGTTTGCGTTCGTCGTCATCCTGCGGGATCTGCTCGCGCGGGCTGCGCGTCAGGTAGCAGATGGTGAAAGCGGCTTCTTCGAACGTTTCCAGATAGACAGGCGTAAAGCCCAGTACGCGGGTATAGAAATCCAGCGCCTTGGTCAGGTCCCTCACGCGGATCATGGTGTGGTTGAACACGTAACCATCGGTTACCGCGTCCGGTTGGGCCGCCACGCCGGGCAGCGTCAGTAGGTCATTCAGTGGCATCAGAGATCCTCCTCAGGGTGTCGGCAGACTGTAGATGAAATCGATGCTAATCTAAAGTGATTGTTTTTAACTAAAACACTAACTAAAAGTGAATGATAAATGAAGCTGAGTCAGCTGAAGTTTTTCTGTACCGTGGTGGAGCATAAAACCATCGCCGCCGCCGCCCGCGAGCTGCACTGCGTGCCTTCCAACGTCACGCTGCGGCTGCGCGAGCTGGAGGCGTCGCTGGGCGGCGAGCTGTTTTTCCGCGACAAGAACCGGCTGTACGTCAATCCCAAAGGACGACTGTTCTATCAGCAGGCGCGCGACATCGTGGCGCAGGCCGAGCGCAGCAAGCAGCTGTTCGCCGGCGAGCAACAGCATGGGCTGTTAAACCTCGGCGCGCTGGATTTTTCGCTGGTCAGTCACTTGCCGGCGCGCATTGCCCGGCTGCGCCGTTTACAGCCTCATTTGCACATCAACGTGCTGAGCCGCGACTCGCTGGTGCTGGAACGCATGCTGATCGACAGCGATCTCGATCTGGCGATTACCGACGGCCCAATTGAACATCCGCTGCTGGCCAGCCAAAAGGCGTTTGACGAACGGCTGGTGCTGCTGATGCCGGCGGATGTCGGGCAGCCCGACGCCGCCACGCTGGCGCCGCTGGAGTTTTACACGTTCAGCCGCGAGTGCTCGTTCCGGCTGAAGGTCGATCACTGGCTGGCCTCGCGCGGGCTAAAACCGCGCATGACGCTGGAAATGGAATCTTATGCCGCGATGGCAGCCTGCGTGCAGGCCGGTTGCGGTGTCGCCTGCGTGCCGGGTTCGTTGCTGCCGCTGATCTTGCCGGCGCCGGGGCTGAAGGTGGTGGAAATGGGCGAGGAGGGCGTGAGCGATCTCTATTTCGTCTGGCGGCGGCATCAGCTGTCCGAGGAATTGCAGACTATCCTGGAAATATTGGCGCGCCCGGCGTGAACCGGGCGCGCGTTTTCAGGCGATGCGCAGCGACGGTTGCTGCTCGCTGCGGCGAATTGCCACCGGAATCGACTTCGAGGTCGGGGTGCCGGTACCGTCGCCGAAGCTTGCCAGCGGCACCAGCGGGTTGGTTTCAGGGTAGTAGGCCGCCAGATTGCCACGCGGGATGTCGTAACTCACCAGCTTGAATCCATCTACCTTACGCACCACGCCGTCGTTCCACAGGGTTTCTATCTCTACCCGTTCGCCATCCTGCAGGCCCAGCGCCGCCAGATCTTCCGGATGGATGAACAGCACTTCGCGCTGACCGTAAACGCCGCGGTAGCGGTCATCCAGACCATAGATGGTGGTGTTGTACTGATCGTGCGAGCGCAGCGTCTGCAGGGTAAACGGCGCTTGCTCGCCGCCCAGCTGCGGGAACAGGGTAGTCGGCAGCGCGGCGTCGCTGAATTCCGCCTTGCCGCTCGGCGTGGCGAAACGCAGTTCGGCGGCGGCATTGCCCAGGTAGAAACCGCCGGGCTGCTCGCAGCGCCGGTTGAAATCCTCGAAGCCGGGAATGGTGGCGGCGATGTGATCGCGGATCAGCGAGTAGTCATCGGCCAGTTCCAGCCAGTCCAGCTGCTGCGTACCCAGCACGGCGTCGGCGATGCCGCAGACGATCGCCGTCTCCGAACGTTGAGTATCCGCCAGCGGTTTGCCGATGCCTTCCGAGGCGTGCACCATGCTGAACGAATCCTCGACCGTGATGTACTGTGAGCCGCTGGCCTGCATGTCCAGTTCGGTGCGGCCGAGCGTCGGCAGGATCAACGCGTCTTTGCCGGTCACCAGGTGGCTGCGGTTAAGTTTGGTGCTGATGTGCACCGTCAAATCGCAGTTGCGCAGGGCGCGGGCGGTGCGCTCGGTGTCCGGCGCCGCGGCGGCCAGATTGCCGCCCAGCGCGATCAGCACTTTCACTTCGCCGCGCAGCATCGCTTCGATCGCTTCCACCGTGTTGTGGCCCAGCGCGCGATTGGCGGTGAAGTTAAAGTGGCGTTCCAGGCTGTCGAGCAGCGCCTTCGGCGACTTCTCATCGATCCCCATGGTGCGGTTGCCCTGGACGTTGCTGTGGCCGCGTACCGGGCACAGACCGGCGCCCGGTTTGCCCAGTTGCCCGAACAGCAGCTGCAGGTTGGTGATTTCACGCACCGTCGCAATAGAGTGCTTATGCTGAGTCACGCCCATCGCCCAGGTGCAGATCACCCGTTCAGCACCCTGGTAGGTGGCCGCCGCCTGGCGCAATTGCGTTTCGCTCAGGCCCGATTGCGCGGTGATGGTCTGCCACTCGGTGGCGTCCACCTGCGCCAGATAAGCCTCTACGCCGACGCTGTGCCGTTCGATAAACGCCAGGTCAAACAGGGCGGGTTCACCGGCGGCCAGCCGCTGGCGGTGGGTTTCCAGCAGGGCTTTCACCATGCCGCGCACCGCCGCCATATCGCCACCCAGATTCGGCTGGTAATAGGAAGAGCTGATCGGCGAGGATTTTGGCGTCAGCATCTGCACCGGATCCTGCGGATCGGCGAACCTTTCCAGCCCACGTTCGCGCAGGGTGTTAAAGCTGACGATGCGCGCGCCGCGTCGGGCGGCGTTTTTCAGGCTGTGCAGCATGCGCGGGTGGTTGGTGCCGGGGTTTTGACCGAACACGAAGATGGCATCGGCCTTTTCGAAGTCATCGATGCGGATGGTGCCTTTGCCGACGCCGATGCTCTGCTTCAGCCCAACGCCGCTCGCCTCGTGGCACATATTGGAACAGTCGGGGAAGTTGCTGGTGCCGAGCATGCGGCCAAACAGCTGATAAAGGTACGACGCTTCGTTGCTGGCGCGGCCCGAGGTATACAGCTCGATCTGGTTCGGGTTGTCCATGCCGTTGATGTGTTTGGCGATCAGCGCCAGCGCGTCCGGCCAATGGATAGGCTCATAGTGGTCGGTTTCGGCGTTGTAGCGCATCGGATGGGTGAGGCGCCCCTGATACTCGAGGAAATAGTCGCTCTGCTGCTGCAGGGTGCTGACGCTGTGGGCGGCGAAGAACTCAGGCTCCACGGCGCTGCGCGTCGCTTCCCAACTGACCGCTTTGGCGCCGTTTTCGCAAAAGCTGAAGGTGCTGTGGTTGTCGTCGCCCCAGGCGCAACCGGGGCAGTCGAAGCCGCGCGCCTTGTTGACGCGCATCAGGTTGCGCATGTTTTTTAGCGTTTGTTTACTGTCGAGGACAAAGCGGGTGGTGGCTTCAAGCGAACCCCAGCCGCCCGCCGGGCCGGTATAAGGCTTGATTGACGGTTTGAATTTCATGGTGACACTTCGCAGGTGGTTGTAGCTAAAAAGTAAACGCTTTTTTATGCGTCTTGCGTATTTATGTCACAAGTTTAGGGGGGCGGCAGGCAGGCGTCTAATCGAATGGGGCAATGGCGGCATAGAGCATATCTATCGCAGGCGGACGCTGACCTAAACAAATGGTTGCATAAAGACACCCGCTGCAAAAGAGTAATGGTTTCGCCTGAAAGTGAATTAATGCAGTCTATCTCGCGGATTATATTGGCATTTTATTTAGCCTGCGGGCCTGAGGAACACAGAGTGAAGCGTTCAGTATCAGTGGTGATCGGCGGTATCTTACTGCCTTTAGCGGCGCAGGCGGCGGAAACGGCGTCCCATTTTCCCACCATGACCCCACCGGCGATAGACGCCGCCTCTTACGTATTGATGGATTACACTACCGGCCAGGTGCTGGCTGCCGGCAATGCCGACGAGCGCCGCAATCCGGCCAGCCTGACCAAACTCATGACCGGGTTGGTGATCGATCATGCGCTCGATGAGCATAAGATTGGCCTCGATGATGTTGTTACGGTGGGTAAGGACGCCTGGGCGCAGGGCAACCCGGTGTTCAAAGGCTCCTCGCTGATGTTCCTGAAGCCTGGTGACAGGGGCACGGTACGCGATCTCAGCCGCGGCATCATCATCGATTCCGGCAACGACGCCTGCGTGGCGATGGCGGACTATGTGGCGGGCAGCCAGGCCAACTTCGTCAAGCTGATGAATGAGAAGAGCGCCCAGCTGGGATTGCAGAACACCCATTTTGAGACGGTGCACGGGCTGGATGCGCCAGGGCAGTTCACCACCGCCGGCGATCTGGCGGTGATTGCGCGCGCCATCATCATGAGCGAGCCGGCGGAATACCATATGTACAGTGAGAAATCGCTGACCTGGAACGGCATCACGCAGCAGAACCGCAACGGCCTGCTGTGGGATAAGACCCTGCACGTCGACGGCCTGAAAACCGGACACACCGCCTCGGCCGGCTACAACATCATCGCCTCCGCCACCGAAGGAGATCGCCGCCTGATCGCCGTGGTGATGGGCGGCAAAAGTTCCAAAGGCCGCGAGGAACAGGCGCGTAAGCTGCTGAGTTGGGGGCTGCGCGACTTTAGCACGGTACACCTGTTCAGCGCCGGCCAGAGCCTGGGGGAAGAGCCGGTCTGGTACGGCGAAAGCCACCGCTTGCCGGTCGGCAGCGCGCAGGACCAGTCGCTCAGCCTGCCGAAAAGCGAGGCGGACAAACTGAAGGCGCAGTACGTGATCAATGCCGCGCGGCTGGAAGCTCCGGTCAACAAAGGACAAACCGTTGGCGAGATCCGCATCAGCGATAATGGCCAGGTGGTGAAAACCCTGCCGCTGGTGGCGCTGCAGGCGGTGCAGCAGGGCGGCGTGTTCTCACGCCTGATGGATTACATGAAGTTGAAGCTCTGACTCACCGGGCGAGCGACGACGCCCGGTGGTATACTGAGCGCGAATGCCGATCATTGAGCCGCGCTATGGATATTAAACAACTGATTTATTTGTGTAATTTGGAACGGGAACGCCACTTCGGTCGGGCGGCGGAGGCCAGCTTCGTCAGCCAGCCGACGCTGTCCATGCGATTGAAAAACCTGGAAAAAGAGCTGGGCGTTTCGCTGATTAACCGCGGCAACCATTTCGGCGGTTTTACCGCCGAAGGCGAGCGGGTGCTGGCGTGGGCGCGTGAGATCGTCTCGGTTTACCAAGGGCTGAAGCTGGAGGTGGAGTCGCTCAAGCACGGTTTGCACGGTACGTTGCGCCTTGGCGTGGTGCCGCAGTGCAGCATCTCGGTGGCGGAAATGCTCAAGGCGGTGAGCGAGCGTTATCCGCATCTTGATTACCGGCTGGCGGTGCTGAGCGCCGATCAACTGCTGGAGGCGTTGACGGCGCATACCGTCGACATCGGCATCGGCTTTTTCGAGCTGTCGACGCTGAAGGAACTGCATTTTCAATCACAACCGCTGGTGGAAACCGGCGTTGAGCTGGTATTTCATCCGCAACACTTCCCTAAGCTGGTGGGCGACACACCGTTGCCGCTGGAGGCGGTGGCCGCCTTGCCGCTGTGCCTGGCCGAGCCGACGCGGTATTTCCGCCGCTATCTCGATCAGCATTTCCGCGACGCCGGGTTGACGCTGCACACGCGGCTGGAGACTGCCTCGATCTTCCAGCTGCTCGAGGGCATTTTCGTCGGCTTGGGCTGCGGGTTGTTCCCGCGCGGCCAGCTGCAATCGCCGCTGATGCCGGAACTGCAGCGGCGGCCGGTGGCCATCGCCGCCATGCCGCGCCATGCGGCGGTGGTGGTTGATATGGCGGAGCGCGCCACGCCGTTGGCGCAAAAATTCTTCGATGCCGCCAGCGAGTGGTTGCGGCGGCAAAATATCTGAAGGAAGAATGTATTGCGGCCAGTAATTAGCCGCGTAGTGGTATTCAGTCGATAGCGCTGAAAGATTCCGCATCGCCCAACGTTTGGCGCAGGCGATTTTCCCAGGCGTAGAGCGCGGCGGTGAGGATCACTTCCAGCGCCTGCGCCTGATTCAGGCCGCTGTTGAACAACGGCTGCACGCTCTGCGGGGTGAACTTCTCCGGTGCGCGAGTCAGCTCGGCGGCAGTGCGCATCACCGCGAGTTTTACCGAGTCTTCGGTATACGCCAGTCCCTGAGGCAGCCCGGCGAACAGCGCCTGAACCAATCCCTCATCCTGCAATTCTTGCGCGACGGTGGCCGCGCAGTAATGGCTGCCGTTGATGCGCGAGACCGCCAGCGTCGCCAGCGCCTTCAGGCGGCTCGATAACCCATATCCTTCGGCATTGATGCCGTTGAACACCCCGTTACGCTCGCGCAGTGCGGCGGCATCGTGCGCCAACAGCAGATAATAAGATTCGGCGCGCGCCTGCGGGTGGCTCTGATCCAGCACGTCAAGCTGTTCGGCGGCGGCGGCTTCCGTGTCGATTGGCGGCAGACGCGCGGTCCAGCTTAACTCTTCGGCACTGAACGCGACGCCATCGGCGTCTTCGACGTTAGGGAAGCCGGGCACCACCACCGCCGGCCGGCCGGCCAACGCCGCGACGCCCGCGACCACGCGCGCCTGATAGCTGACAAAACCGATGATTTGCGAAAAGGTGACGATATCCGCCGGGCTCAGCCCGACGTCGGCGAGCTGTTGCAGCGCTTTGCGGCAAATCAACGTGGGCTGGCTGGCAAGCTGGCGGGCATATTGGGTGATCTGAGCGAGGCGGATATTGCTTTCCCGGGAGGCGTCCGGGCTGTGCAGCGGGGCGAGGCGAGCGGCGTAGTGGCTACAAAGCGATTGCACGCCCGTCACCTGAGCGACGGTCAACGCGGTGCTGAGGCGATCGTAGGGTGACAATGTCACGTATCGTGACAGCGGCACCTGATCGGGAAACAGCGCGTGGTAGCCGGCCAACGAGGCGCTGAACACGGCGCCGCGAGCGCTGAGCGCATTGTTTAAGGCTTCATCGGCGAAGGCGCCCAGCCCCAGCAGAAAGCGATCGCGAAGGGTGGCCGCCTGCGGTTCCAGCGGCGCATCGCCCCGCACGCTGCTTTGGGTTTCGTGATACCACTGGGCATTATGTTGTCGACGGAGTCGTTCCATAGGGTCAATCCTTAATCATGATCAACAGCCGCCGCTGCGCGCGGCAGCGTCGGCTGGACAAAGAGGCAACATGCCCGCAGGCGGGGCGAAAGGCGGTTTTAGCGCAGCTCATCACAGCAGAGGGCGTGGCCGTAAACAGAAAAACCGGCTGCCAGCGTGAGCAGTAGCTGCGTAAGGCGGCGATGGCGAAGGCTGTTCATCAGTGCGATATCCTGTCGTATGAGAAGTGCAACGTAGGGGATATCCTCACCGATCGCCCTGGCGAGATAAAATAATGTTACGGACTAATCAATAACTGAAAGGAATAAAATATAAGGATATATAACAAGAATGTAATTTGCATGTGCGCTTTCTCGCTAAGCGGCAGGCGCGCAAGGTGATAAAAACCCGCCGCAGCGGGTTTGTAGGTGAAGGCGTGACTCAGAAACGGCCGCCGTCGCGCCGCCAGGCATCGGCGGTCAGCGCCTCGCCGAAGTGGCTGGCGATAAGGCGCTTGGTCAATTCGTGCAGCGGCGCCGCCAACACCTCCGCGGTGCTGCCGCGTTCGACGATTTCCCCTTCGTGCATCACCAGCACCTGGTCGCTGATATGCTTCATCATGCCGAGGTGCTGGGTGACGTAGATATAGGAAATGCCGTGTTTTTCCTGCAGCTCCAGCATCAGGTTGATGATTTGCGAGCGCATCGACATGTCCAGCGAGGCCAGCGCCTCATCGGCGACGATCACCTTCGGTTGCAGGATCAGCGCACGGGCCAGCGCGACGCGCTGTTTTTGCCCGGAGGCCAGCATATGCGGATAGTAGTAGGCGTGATCCGGCAGCATGCCGACCTGGCGCAGCGTCTGGTTGATACGCTGCTCGCGCTCGGCAGGCTCAAGATCGGTGTTCAGCCGCAGCGGCGCGTCCAGCAGCTGGCCGATGCGCTGGCGCGGGTTGAGCGAGGTGCTCGGATCCTGAAAAATCATGCGAATGCGCTGGCTGCGATAGCGATAATCGCCGAATTCCAGCGGATGATCGTCGATCAACAGTTCGCCGGCGGTCGGTTCTACCATGCCGGAGAGCATCTTCGCCAGCGTGGATTTGCCGGAGCCGTTCTCGCCGATTACCGCCAGCGTCTGGCCTTCGCGCAGGGTAAAGCTGACCGATTTCACCGCCTCGACGTGCTGGCGGCGGAACAGCCCGGTGCGATAGCGGTAGGTTTTGCTCAGGTTGCGCACTTCCAACAGCGTTTCCATGTTATTGCTCCTCCATGTTCAGCGGGAAGTGGCAGGCGAAGAAGTGGTTCTTGACCGGGCGCAGGCGCGGCGTTTCGATGCACTTCTTCTGTGCGTAAGGGCAGCGCGGCCCCAGGCGGCAGCCGATCGGCAGGTGTTCCAGCGAAGGAATGGCGCCCGGAAGCGTATTCAACCGGCTTTTGTGCGGCAACGAGCGGCCGAAGTCCGGCATGGCGCGGATCAACGCCTGGGTGTAAGGGTGGTGCGGCGCCGCCAGCAGTTCTTCGCACTGGGCGCTTTCCACCGTTTGCCCGCAGTACAAGACGTTCACCCGGTCGGCCCACTTGCTCATCATCTGCAGGTCGTGACTGATCAGCAGAATGGTGGTGTTGTTGTTCTGGTTGAGACGCGCCAACAGGCGAAAAATCTGCGCCTGCGTGGTCGGTTCCATGGCGTTGGTCGGCTCATCGGCGATCAGCAGGCGCGGTTGGTTGGCCAGCGCGATGGCGATCATCACTTTCTGGCACTCGCCTTCCGTCAGCTCGTAGGGGAAGCTGCCCATGATGTCGTCATGATCCTTGATACCGACGCGGTGCAGCAATTCGATGGCGCGGCGTTTGCGCCAGTTGAAGCGCTGCCACCAGTGGCCCTTGTAGGTCCAGCCTGGGATGGCCTGCGCCAGCTGGCGGCCGATGCTCTCGGAAGGGTCGAGACAGGACTGCGGCTCCTGGAAGATCATTGAGACGTTGTGGCCCACCAGCTTGCGCCGCTCGCGCGGGCTTAGCTGCAGCAGATCGATGTCGTCGAAGCGGAAACGATCGGCGGTGACGCGCCAGTTGTCTTTGGTCACGCCGCAGATGGCTTTGGCGATCAGACTCTTGCCGGAGCCCGATTCGCCCACCAGGCCGCGCACCTCGCCCTCGGTCAGCGTCATGCTGACGCGATCGACCGCCTTGACCGGCCCTTCGGCGGTCATAAATTCAATCGTCAGATTGCGGATATCGAGTAACGGCATTATTCCACCCCGGCATTGATTGCGCGGCGCATACCGTCGCCCAACAGGTTAACCAGCAGCACGCTGACGAGGATGGCCGCGCCGGGCAGCATCACCGTCCAGGGCGCGACGTACACCAGCTCGAGCGAATCGCCGAGCATCGCTCCCCATTCCGGCGAAGGCAACTGCGCGCCGAGATCGAGGAAGCCGAGCGCGGCGATATCCAAAATGGCCATCGACAGCGCGCGGGTGAACTCGGTCACCAGCACCGCCGCGATGTTCGGCATGACCGCGTACCACAGGATCTGCAGCGTGGAAGCGCCGTCAAGCCGGGCCGCCACCACGTACTCTTTCTCCAGTTCGTCGTGCACCGCGCTGTAGATGGTGCGCACCATGCGTGGCAACAAGGCGAGCCACACCGCCAGCATGGCGTGTTCAAGTTTGGGGCCGATAAACGCCACCACCACGATCGCCAGCAGCAGCGACGGAATCGACAGCAGGGTATCGAGGATATGGTTGAGCACCGCCGAGCGCAGCCCGTGGGTTACGCCGGCGAACACGCCGAGGATCACGCCGCAGAACGCCGCGGCCAGCGTCACCGCCAGCGCGGAACCGAAGGTGGCGGCGGTGCCGGTCAACAGGCGGCTGAGGATGTCGCGCCCGAGATCGTCGGTGCCGAGGAAGAACGACACGTTGCCGTAGCGCGACCAGGACGGCGGCAGCAGTTGATAGCCGAGGAACTGCTGATCCAGCGCGTAGGGCGCCAGCAGGCTGCCGAACAGCGACAGCAGCAGCAGGGCGATCACGCCGTAAAAACCGATCATCGCCAGCGCGTCGCCGTAGAAAATCCGCCAGGTGTAGCGCAGCGGGCTCGGCATCTTTTTCTCGCGGTATACGTTATCGAAGGGCATACCATTCCTTATGTTTCAGCGGGTTGGTTGCCGCACCCAGAATGTCGGCCAGAACGTTAATGGTGATCACCAGCGTGCCGACCACCATCACGCCGGCGGAGATCGCCGCATAGTCCTGTTGGCGAATGGCGTTGATCAGCCACCGGCCGAGGCCCGGCCAGCTGAACACCACTTCGGTGATCATCGCCAGCGTAAGCATGGTGGAGAACTGCAGCCCCAGTTTGGGCACGATCGGCGGCAGCGCGTTGTGCAACACGTGGCGACGAATGATGGTGAAGCGCGACAGGCCGCGGGTGGCGGCGGCCTTGATGTAGTTTTGGCTCAGCACGTCGTCGGTGCTGATGCGCATCAGCCGCACCACTTCGGTGGTGGGCGCCACCGCCAGCGCGGCGATCGGCAGGATCATGTGGCGCAGCGCGCTGCCGATCATCTCGGCGCGATACGGCGAGTCCGACAGCCAGGCGTCGATCAGCGCGAAACCGGTGATGGGTTTCACCTGATACAGCAGATCGAAACGGCCGGAAACAGGCAGCCAGCCGAGATGCAGCGAGAAGAACAGCATCAGCAGCAGCGCCAGCCAGAACACCGGCATCGAAAAGCCCAGCAGCGCGAAGGTGCTGATGGCGGTGTCCTGCCACTTGCCGCGCAGCACGCCGGCGATGATGCCCAGCGGAATGCCGATGAACAGCGCCAGGGCGAAGGCCAGCAGGCACAGTTCCATGGTGGCCGGGAACACTTCGCGCAGCTGTTCGCTGATCGCCTGGCCGTTGATGCTGGAGACGCCGAAGTCCCAGTGCAGCAGGCTGACGAAGTAGAACTGATAGGCGTCCAGCAGGGCGGCGCCGTTCAGCGGCGCGCGCGGCGTGAAATAGCTCAGGCTGAAGCTGACCAGCGTCAGGAAGAACAGCGTGATCAGCAGCAGCAGAATGCGGCGCAGGGTAAAGATAATCACTTTTTCACCTCCGGCGCGGATTCACGGTACACCCCGGCGAACGAGGCGTTGCCGAACGGGCTCAGCACCAATCCCTTGATGTCGTAACGATAGGCCTGCAGGCGCAAGGAAGACGCCAGCGGCAGCACCGGCAGTTGCTGCTCGAGGATTTTCTGCGCCTTGCGGTAGTTGTCGATGCGCTGAGACAGCTGCTGCGACAGCAGCGCGTTCTGCAGCACTTCGTCAAAGCCCGGATCACACCAGTGAGCATAGTTGGTTTGCGAACGGATTGCCGCGCAGCTCAGCAGCGGCCGGAAGAAGCTGTCCGGATCGTTGCTGTCGGTGGCCCAGCCGGTCAGGGTCAGATCGTGGTTCATCTCCATCAGGCGCGCTTCCTGGAAGCGGCCCTCCACCGGCACGATGGTGACGTTGATGCCCACCTGGCCGAGATCGGCCTGGATCAGTTCGGCGGTTTTCAGCGGGCTCGGGTTGTAAGACTGCGAGGCGGTCGGCACCCACAGCTTCAGGTTCAGCTGGCTGACGCCGGCCTGCCGCAGCATCTCGCGAGATTTGGCCGGATCGTACTCGGTGACGTGCGCGTCGTTGTCATAGGCCCAGGAGGCGCGCGGCAGGATCGAGGCGGCGGTTTCCGCCGTGCCGTAATAGATCGACTGCATCAACCGCTGGTTGTTGATCGCCAGCGAGATCGCCTGGCGCACATTGAGGTTGTCGAGCGGCGGTTTGCGGGTGTTGAACGCCAGATAGGCGATGTTCATCCCCGGGCGCAGCGTCAGGCGCAGGCGCGGATCGTCGCGCAGAATCGACAGCTGGCTGGCCGCCGGATAGGCCAGCACGTCGCACTCGCCGGTCAGCAGCTTGGAGAGGCGGCCGGTGCCGCCGGCGCCCAGGTCGATCACCACCTGCGGCATGCGCGGCAGGCCTTTCCAGTAGGCGGCGTTGCGCGCCAGGCGAATATATTGCCCCGAGCGGTATTCGTTGAGCAGGAACGGGCCGCTGCCGACCGGCTCGCGATCGATCAGCTCCTGATGGCCTTCGCGCGTCAGCGTGTCGGCGTATTCGGCGGACAACACCGGCGCGTAGTGGGTGGCCAGGTGCCACAGGAACGAGGCGTCCGGCGACTGCAGGCGAATCTCCACCGTGTAGTCGTCGAGCTTTCTCACGCTCTGCACCGAATCACCGAACTGCAGGCTGTCGAAATAGGGGTATTCGCCGCCGTTCACGTCGTGATACGGGTGTTTCTGATCGAATACGCGCGCAAAGCTGAACACCACGTCGTCGGCGTTCATCTTGCGGGTGGGCGTGAACCAGGCGGTGGTCTGGAACGGCACGTCCTTGCGCAAATGGAAGCGGTAGGTGGCGCCGTTATCCAGCACTTCCCAGCTTTGCGCCAGCTCGGGGATCAGGCGATAGGTGTAGGGATCGACGTCCAGCAGGCGATCGTACAGCTGGGCGGCCAGGGTATCCACCGTCAGGCCGCTGCTGGCCATTTGCGGGTTGAAGGTATTCAGTATGCCGCTGACGCAATAAACAAAGCCGCTTTGGCGAATGTCCGGTAGCGGCGCCGCGGTGGGCGCGGGCGGTGTTGTCGCGGCCAGGGCAGAGCCCGTCAGGCACAACGACAGTATCCAAAAGGGTAAACCACGCATAGAGGCTCATGGGTTAATCAGCAATAGCGTTAGTGTATCGCACTCTGACCAGCAGCCCAATCCATTGAGCAAAATCGCTGAGTTTTCTGCGACTTGATTAATCAGCCCGTTCAGCGGCAAGAAAAAAGTTTTTCATGTTATGTTATAATATAACAAAATCATGTTACCGTTCCCCGGCAAAGTCACCATAACGCAAGGGGATGTATGAACGAAGTTGCACTTCCACCACGCCGTTCGCTGCCGGATGCTCAGGCATGGCGCGGCGAAATGAGTGATGTCGGGCTCGATTGGGTCGGGATGCAAGGGATCGCGCTGCCGCTGGAGCTGGCCGGCAAGCCATTGATGGCGAAGGTCGACGCCGGTATCAACCTGCGCGCCGAAGCGGCGGGCGAGCGCGGCATTCACATGTCGCGGCTGTATCTGGCGCTGGACGAGTTGACGCAGGGCGAGCTGACGCCGCAGCGCATCGGCCGAACGTTGCAGGCCTTTTTGGCTTCGCAGCCGGAACACAGCGATCGCGCCAGCCTGACGCTCAGCGGCGAGCTGTTGCTGTCACGCCCGGCGCTGCTGTCGCCGCAGCGCGGCTGGAAAGCCTATCCGCTGCGCATCGAGGCCACCCTGACGGACACGCTGACGCTGGTGCTGACCGTCGGCGTGCCTTATTCCTCCACCTGCCCGAGTTCGGCGGCGCTCAGCCGCCAGCTGGCGCAGCAACAGTTCCAGTTTGATTTTGAACAGGAGGCGGAGCGGGTCAGCCAGCGGCAGGTGAGCGAGTGGCTGTTGGAGCAGGGAATGCCGGCCACGCCCCACAGCCAGCGCAGCTGGGCCTGGATCACCGTAACGCCCGAGAATGAACGGGCGTTTGAGCCGGTGAAACTGATTGACCGCATCGAACATGCGCTGGGCACGCCGGTGCAAACGCTGGTGAAACGCCGCGACGAGCAGGCCTTCGCGCTGGCTAACGGTCAGAACCTGATGTTCTGCGAGGATGCGGCGCGGCGCCTGTATCGCATGCTGCGCAGCCAGTGCGACTACCGCGCCTTCTCGCTGCGCGTCGAACATCAGGAGAGCCTGCATGCCCACAATGCGGTGGCGGAGCTGAGCTGGCGGGGAGAACACCATGCTGCGTAAAAATCCCAGCGGCCATCTGCCGCAGGTCTCGCCGCTGGCCTACATCGATCCCACCGCCATTATTTGCGGCCGGGTGATCGTTGAAGATTTCGTTTACGTCGGCCCGTATGCGGTGATCCGCGCCGACGAGTTGAACGCCGCCGGCGACATGGAGCCGATCGTCATCGGCTCGCACTCCAATATTCAGGACGGCGTGGTGATCCACTCCAAGAGCGGGGCGGCGGTCACCATCGGCCGTTACAGTTCGATCGCCCACCGCGCCATCGTACACGGCCCGTGTCGCATCGGCGATCGGGTGTTTATCGGTTTCAACAGCGTGCTGTTCAACTGCCACGTTCAGTCCGGCTGCGTGGTGCGCTACAACGCGGTGGTGGACGGCGTGACGCTGCCGGAAAACCGCTATATCCCCTCGACCGAACGCGTGGGCACCGACAGCGATCTGTCGCGCTATCGCCAGGTCGATCGCGGCGCGCTGCAGTTTTCGGAAGAAGTGGCCGCCACCAACGTCGAACTGGTGCGCGGTTACCAGGCATTACGCAATGAATTTTAATGAGGTCCCCATGAAACAACTTCCCGTGACCGTGCTTTCCGGCTTTCTCGGCGCCGGCAAGACCACGGTGCTGAACCATATCCTGAACAACCGGCAGGGCATGCGCGTGGCGGTGATTGTCAACGACATGAGCGAAGTGAACATTGACGCCGCGCTGGTGGAGAATGAAGTGCATCTCGATCGCCAGGAAGAGAAGCTGGTGGAGATGAGCAACGGGTGCATCTGCTGCACGCTGCGCGAAGACCTGCTGGTATCGGTGCGCGAACTGGCGCAGGACGGGCGTTTCGATTACCTGTTGATCGAATCGAGTGGCATCTCGGAGCCGCTGCCGGTGGCGGAAACCTTTACCTTTGAGGATGAAACGGGCGAAAGCCTGTCCCAATTCGCCCGGCTGGATACGCTGGTGACGGTGGTCGACGGGGTGAATTTCATTCAGCAATACCAGCAGGCGCAAAGCCTGCAGGAGGCCGGCCAAAGCCTGGGTGAGGACGATCTGCGCAGCGTGGCGGACCTGTTGATTGAGCAAATTGAATTTTGCGACGTGATCCTGGTCAGCAAGACCGATCTGTTGACGACAACGCAGCAGGGCGAAGTGATGGCGCTGCTGGCCAGCCTGAATCCCGACGCCCGCATTGTGCCGATCGCGCCGGGCAAACTGCCGCTGGAGGCGGTGCTGAATACCGGCAGCTTCAGCTTTGAAAAGGCGCAGCAGGCGCCCGGCTGGCTGAAAGAGCTGCGCGGCGAACACGTGCCGGAAACGGAAAGCTACGGCATCAGCAGCTTTGTCTATCAGGCGCGGCGGCCGTTTGCGCCGGACAAGTTCTACCGCGTGATCAACGGCGATTGGGGCGGCGGCAAGCTGCTGCGCTCGAAAGGCTTCTTCTGGCTGGCGACGCGGCCGCGGCAGGCCGGGCAGTGGAGCCAGGCTGGCGGCATCGCCCATTACGGCCTGGCGGGCACCTTTTGGCGCGCGATCCCGCAAGATAATTGGCCGCAGGATCCGCAAACGCGGGCGCATATTCAGGAGAAATGGGTGGAGCCGTTCGGCGACATGCGCCAGGAGCTGGTATTTATCGGCCAGCACTTGCAACAGGCGGCGATCGTGCGTCTGCTGGACGACTGCCTGCTGAACGACGACGAAATGGCCGCCGGCGTGGACTATTGGCTGGACATGGCGGACCCGTTCCCTGAGTGGTAATTGCGCAATCTTCGTGTGGTAATGAGAAAAATTCTCAACAAAGTGCTTTACAGACGATACTGATAACTATTATCATCTCCTGGCAGTTCACGGAAGGCCACAGTTTGCGGCTCTGATGTGGAAGGCACGACATTGCTCACATTGCTTCCAGTGTTTTTTAAGCCAGCTCGGGTGCTGGCTTTTTTTTTGCCCGCTATTCCTCGTCCGTTTCGCCGTTTTGCAGCAGCGCATGCTTTTTCAGCATGCCGCGTAGCTGATGGTAGGTGAGCCCCAGCAACTGCGCCGCCTTGCGCTGGTTGAATCGCCCTTGCTGCAGCGCCGCCTCGATCAGCGCCTTCTCTTGCTCCAACTGCCAGTTTTTCAGCTCGAGCGGCAGCGACGGCAACACGCCGGCGCCTTCAGGGGCGGGCGCAAGCGGCGTGGCCTCGCGTGGTGCAAACGGGTTGATGACGATCTCATCCAGCGGGTTGTCGCTGTCGCCGTGACGATAGACCGAACGTTCCACCACGTTTTTCAGTTCGCGCACGTTGCCTGGCCAGCCGTAGTTGAGCAACGTCTGCCTGGCGCGTTCGGTAAAGCCGGGAAACAGCGGCAGCCCCAGCTCGCGGCACATTTGAATGGCGAAGTGCTCGGCCAGCAGCATGATATCGGGCCGGCGTTGCCGCAGCGGCGGCAACTGCACCACGTCGAACGCCAGCCGGTCCAGCAGGTCGGCACGGAACTTGCCCGTCGCCGCCAGCGTCGGCAGATCGTCGTTGGTGGCGCACACCAGGCGCACATCCACCCGCAGCGGCTGGCTGCCGCCCACGCGTTCCAACTGGCCGTATTCGATCACCCGCAGCAATTTCTCCTGCACCAGCATCGGCGCGGTCGCCAGCTCATCGAGGAACAGCGTGCCGCCGTCGGCGCGCTCGAAGCGGCCCAGATGACGTTTCTGCGCGCCGGTAAAGGCGCCGGCCTCGTGGCCGAACAGCTCGGAGTCCAGCAGGTTTTCATTCAGCGCCGCACAGTTGAGCGAGATGAACGGCCCTTGCCAACGGTTGGAGAGGTAGTGCAGACGGTGGGCGATCAGCTC
Source organism: Serratia sp. Z4 (assembly GCF_009900725.1). Lineage (NCBI taxonomy): Bacteria > Pseudomonadati > Pseudomonadota > Gammaproteobacteria > Enterobacterales > Yersiniaceae > Serratia > Serratia sp. Z4. The sequence goes on along the minus strand of NZ_JAAABD010000002.1, from coordinate 219,893 downwards.
TTTGCCGGTGCCGCGTTCGCCGATCACCAGCACCGGTTTGTTCAGCTTTGCCACCTGGGAGACTTGCTCCAATACTTCGACAAAGGCGTTTGCTTCGCCCAATAAATTTTCTGGCTGTTCGTTCATGATGAAATTCGCCAATGTTTGGTGAAAATAATCACTCTACAGCAAGCGCGCAGAGAGTCAAAAATAAAGAGTTGTTGTTTTTCAATGGTATAAAAGTTGGCACGGGTTTTGATTATCTCTTTGGGCAAGCTGTACGACTTAACGCGGCGCTTCAGACGCCATCAGAACCAAGAGGAAGTGAATTATGGGTATTTTTTCTCGTTTTGCCGACATCGTGAACGCCAACATCAACACCCTGCTGGACAAGGCGGAAGATCCGCAGAAGCTGGTGCGGTTGATGATCCAAGAGATGGAAGACACGCTGGTTGAAGTCCGTTCTACGTCGGCGCGCGCGCTGGCGGAGAAAAAGCAGTTGCTGCGTCGCATCGAGCAGGGCGAAAGCCAGGTCAGCGACTGGCAGGAAAAAGCCGAACTGGCGCTGCGCAAAGATAAAGAAGACTTGGCCCGCGCGGCGCTGATCGAAAAACAAAAGGTTGCCGACCTGATCGCCACGCTGACGCAGGAAGTGGCGACCGTAGAAGAAACGCTGGCGCGCATGAAGAGCGAAATCGGCGAGCTGGAAAACAAGCTGACCGAAACCCGCGCGCGGCAGCAGGCGCTGGCGCTGCGTCATCAGGCCGCGTCTTCTTCCCGTGAAGTACGTCGCCAGCTCGACAGCGGCAAGCTGGACGAGGCGATGGCGCGTTTCGAACAGTTCGAACGCCGCATCGACCACATGGAAGCCGAAGCGGAAAGCATCAGCATCGGTAAAAAGAAGTCGCTGGACCAGGAGTTTGCCGAGCTGAAAGCCGACGACGCCATCAGTGAGCAGCTGGCGGCGCTGAAAGCCAAGATGAACCGCTCAGAGTAAGGCGAACCGCGGCCACACACCGGAGGTGGCCGCCAATCCAGGACCCGATAAGAAGGAATAACAATGAGTGCTTTATTACTTGCCATTCCGCTGACAATTTTCGTGCTGTTTGTCGCGCCGATTTGGCTTTGGCTGCATTACAGCAATCGGCAACAGACTGGCATCCAGCTGAGTCAGCAAGAAATGCAGCGCCTGGCGCAGCTGGCGGAAGACGCCAAACGCATGCGTGAACGCATTCAGGCGCTGGAAGAGATCCTCGATGCGGAACACCCGAACTGGAGACAGTCCTGATGAGTAATACGCTGGGCAGTAAAAAGCTTTATCGCGTACCCGAAGAAGGCATGGTGAAAGGCGTCTGCGCCGGTTTGGCCCACTATTTCGACGTGCCGGTGCGCCTGATCCGCGTGATGGTGGTGCTGTCGCTGTTCTTTGGGCTGTTCTTCTTCACGCTGGTGGCCTATATCGCGCTGGTGTTCGTGTTGGATGAGGCGCCGGCCAGCCGCTTCGAAGGCGAGCATCAGAAGACGCCGCGCCAGCTGCTCGATCAGCTGGAATATGAGCTGGGCAGCGGCGAGCAGCAGCTGCGTCAGGTCGAGCGTTACGTGACGTCCGACACCTTCGGCGTACAGAGCCGTTTCCGCAAGCTGTAACCCTTCTTGCGATACCCGGCCTGCGCAGGCCGGGTATCTTCGCCGCCGTTATCCCGTGAATGTAACCTTAATCGTCTTGTACCGGAGGGCATTGTCATGAATAAAATCGATGTCGCGAACACCGCCAGAACGGGTGGATTTAAACGAGGAGCGGCGGCAATGTTGAAGACATTGGCTAAAGTCATCATCATAGCGTTATTGAACTATGGCCCGGCGGGCGCTGCCGGCTGGCTGTTGAAGACCGTCGGCCGCAAACCGGTGCGCTTCGTGCTGGCGCTGGTGCTGGAACCGCTGTTCCGTAAAGGCCTGAACAAGGCTTTCGGGCGTTACGTCAAGGAGAGCAATGAAACGACTGCAAAATGAGTTAACCTCGCTGGTCAACCGCGGAATGGATCGCCATCTGCGCCTGGCGGTGACCGGCCTGAGCCGCAGCGGCAAAACCGCCTTTATCACCGCCTTCGTTAACCAACTGCTGCATGTGCACAGCGGCGCGCGCATGCCGTTGTTTTCACCGGTGCGCGAAGAGCGCCTGCTGGGCGTCAAACGCATCCCGCAGCGCGATCTCGGCATCCAGCGTTTCACCTATGACGAAGGGCTGGCGCAGCTGTACGGCACGCCGCCGGCCTGGCCGACGCCGACGCGCGGCGTCAGCGAAATTCGTCTGGCGTTGCGCTACCGCTCCAACGACTCGCTGCTGCGCCATTTCAAAGACACTTCCACGCTGTACCTGGAGATCGTCGATTATCCTGGCGAATGGTTGCTGGATCTGCCGATGCTCGAACAGGATTACCTGGCCTGGTCGCGCCAGATGACCGGGCTGCTGCAGGGCGAACGCGCCGAATGGGCCAAGCCCTGGCTTGACCTGTGTAAAACCTGCGATCCGCTGGCGCCGGCCGACGAAAACCGGCTGGCGGCGATCGCCCAGGCCTACACCGATTATCTGTTGCGTTGCAAAAGTGAAGGGCTGCACTTCATTCAGCCGGGGCGTTTCGTGCTGCCGGGCGACATGGCCGGCGCGCCGGCGCTGCAGTTTTTCCCGTGGCCTGACGTGGCCGCGATCGGCGAGTCGAAGCTGGCGCAGGCCGACAAACACACCAACATCGGCATGTTGCGCGCTCGCTTCAATTACTACTGCCAGTCGATCGTCAAGAACTTCTACAAAGAGCATTTCGTCCGTTTCGATCGGCAAATCGTGCTGGTCGACTGCCTGCAGCCGCTCAACAGCGGCCCGCAGGCGTTCAACGACATGCGTCTGGCGTTGACCCAACTGATGCAGAGCTTCCATTACGGCAAGCGCACGCTGTTTCGCCGCTTGTTCTCGCCGACCATCGACAAACTGATGTTCGCCGCCACCAAAGCGGACCATATCACCGCCGATCAGCACGCCAATCTGGTGTCCTTGCTGCAACAGCTGGTGCAAGAGGCGTGGCAGAATGCGGCGTTCGAAGGCATCAGCATGGATTGCGTCGGCCTGGCCTCGGTGCAGGCGACCGAGAGCGGCATCGTCGATCATCAGGGGCAGCGTATCCCGGCGCTGAAGGGCAACCGCCTCAGCGACGGCGCGCCGCTGACGGTGTTCCCTGGCGAAGTGCCCGCCCGCCTGCCGGGGCCGGCGTTCTGGCAGAGCCAGGGATTCCACTTCGATGAATTTCGCCCGCGCGCCATGAGCGTGGACAGCCCGTTGCCGCATATCCGTCTGGATGCGGTGATGGAATTTTTACTGGGAGACAAATTGCGATGAGCGAGCCGATCAAACCGCGTATCGATTTTGACGAGCCGTTGCAGCCGCCGCAGGAACCGGCGTTGCGCGCCGGCGTCGCTTTCGACGCCGAGCAGGCGGAGAGCTTCTTTCCGGCGGCGCCGGAGCTGCAGCAGGAAGAGGAGGAAGGGCGCGCCGAAGGCATCATTAACGCCGCGCTGAAACCTAAACGCAGCCTGTGGCGCAAAATGGTGACCGCCGGGCTGGCGCTGTTCGGCGTCAGCGTGGTGGCGCAGGGCGTGCAGTGGGTGCATACCGCCTGGGTGCAGCAGGACTGGATCGCCATGGGCGGCGGCGTGGCCGGCGGCCTGATCGTGTTTGCCGGCGTCGGTTCGGTGGTCACTGAGTGGCGGCGTTTGTATCGGCTGCGCCAGCGCGCGGAAGAGCGCGACGTGGCGCGCGAGCTGTTGCACAGCCACGGGCTGGGGCAAGGGCGCGAATTCTGCGAGAAGCTGGCGCGCCAGGCCGGGCTGGATCAGGGGCATCCGGCGCTGCAGCGCTGGCAGGCCTCGCTGCATGAAACGCAAAACGATCGTGAAGTGGTGGAGCTGTACGCCAAACTGGTGCAGCCGGTGCTCGACAATCAGGCGCGGCGCGAAATCAGCCGCTCCGCCGCCGAATCGACGCTGATGATTGCCGTCAGCCCGTTGGCGCTGGTGGATATGGCGTTTATCGCCTGGCGCAACATCCGTTTGATTAACCGCATCGCCGCGCTGTACGGCATCGAACTGGGTTACTTCAGCCGCATTCGTCTGTTCCGGCTGGTGCTGCTCAATATCGCCTTCGCCGGCGCTTCCGAGCTGGTGCGCGAAGTGGGCATGGACTGGATGTCGCAGGATCTGGCGGCGCGGCTGTCGGCGCGCGCGGCGCAGGGCATTGGCGCCGGGCTGTTGACCGCGCGGCTGGGCATCAAGGCGATGGAACTGTGCCGCCCGCTGCCGTGGCTGGAAGGGGAAAAACCGAAGCTTGGCGATTTCCGCAGCCAGCTGATCGGCCAGTTGAAAGATACGCTGAAAAAGGGCGACGGCAAGGCCAAATAACCCCACGACGGCGCTCTCAGGAGCGCCGTTTTCTGAGCGGTGCCGACGCCGGACGTAATCGAGACTTGACGACAGTCGATCCCCCTGTGATTGCGTGATAAATCTCTGAAAAATTAATTATGATTGTGATAACTCTCTGTTTGCAGGCTAAAATGACGCCGATGCTGTTATTCACTTGCGTTTAAAATCAGCAACCACGGCAATAAATCAGAGTTCTGTCAACTTTTGCTGACAGATCGCTTCTACCGCCCGGTGCGAGGGAGTATCATCATCGCTAACGATCCCCGCACCTGCAGAGATAAGGCCAACACTGATGCGTTTGGAAGTATTTTGCGAAGACCGCCTCGGTCTCACTCGAGAATTACTCGATCTTTTGGTATCGCGCAGCATTGACTTACGTGGCATCGAGATCGATCCCATCGGCCGCATTTACCTCAATTTCTCCCAGTTGGATTTCGATACTTTCCGCGCGTTGATGGCGGAGATCCGCCGCATCGCCGGCGTAACCGACGTGCGCACCGTCAGCTTTATGCCTTCCGAACGCGAGCATCGCGCGCTGCGTGCGCTGCTGGAGTCGATGCCGGAGCCGGTGTTCTCTATCGATATGAAGGGCAAGGTCGAGCTGGCCAACCCGGCGGCGCTGGCGCTGTTCAGCCTGAGCGAAGACAAGATCCGCAACCAGACCGCCGGGGCGCTGATCGGCGGCTATAACTTCAGCCGCTGGCTGGAGAGCGAGCATACGGCGCCGCACTCAGAACGGGTGGTGATCCGCAGCCAGGACTTCCTGATGGACATTACGCCTATCTATCTGGAGGACGAACAGCAACAGCCGGCCGCGGTTGGCGCGGTGGTGATGTTGAAGTCCACCGCGCGCATGGGCCGCCAACTGCAAAATCTGTCGGTGAACGACGATACCGAATTCGACCACATCGTCGCGGTGAGCGCCAAGATGCGTCACGTGCTGGAGCAGGCGCGCAAGCTGGCGATGCTCGATGCGCCGCTGCTGATCGTGGGCGATACCGGCACCGGCAAGGATATTCTGGCCCGCGCCTGCCACCTGCGCAGCCCGCGCGGCAAGCAGCCGTTCCTGGCGCTGAACTGCGCCGCGCTGCCGGATGACGTGGTGGAGAGCGAGCTGTTCGGCCATGCGCCGGGCGCTTATCCCAACGCGCTGGAAGGCAAGAAAGGCTTCTTCGAGCAGGCCAACGGCGGTTCGGTGCTGCTGGACGAGATCGGCGAAATGTCGCCGCGCATGCAGACCAAACTGCTGCGTTTCCTCAACGACGGCACGTTCCGCCGCGTCGGCGAGGAGCATGAGGTGCACGTCGACGTGCGCGTGATCTGCGCCACTCAGAAAAACCTCACCGAGCTGGTGCAGCGCGGCGAATTCCGCGAAGACCTCTATTATCGCCTCAACGTGCTGACCATCACCATCCCGCCGCTGCGCGAACGTCCGCAGGACATCATGCCGCTGACCGAACTGTTCGTGGCGCGCTTCGCCGATGAGCAGGGCGTGGCGCGGCCCAAGCTGGCGAACGATCTGGGCGGCTTCCTCAGCAAATACGGCTGGCCGGGCAACGTGCGCCAGCTGAAAAACGCCATCTACCGCGCGCTGACGCAAACCGAAGGCTACGAACTGCGGCCGCAGGATATCGTGTTGCCGGAGTTCGAGGTGGAAATGTCGTTGGGCGACGAGGTGCTGGACGGCTCGCTGGACGACATCAGCAAGCGTTTCGAGCGCTCGGTGCTGACGCGCCTGTATCGCACCTATCCCAGCACCCGCAAGCTGGCGAAGCGCCTGGGCGTTTCCCATACCGCCATCGCCAACAAGCTGCGCGAGTATGGCCTGAGCAGCCGTAAAGGCGGCGCCGAGGGCGAAGAATAAGAAAGGCGCCTTGCGGCGCCTTTAGCGTGTTTCCAAAGCCGGCGAACGCCGGCTTTGTTATTTCAGCGCTGCCAGCGCCGCGTCGTAATCCGGCTCGGTGGTGATTTCGTTCACCAGCTCGCTGTACAGCACGTTGTCCTGGCCATCCAGCACCACGACCGCACGCGCGGTCAGGCCTGCCAATGGACCTTCGGCGATTTCAACGCCGTACGCCTGCTTGAACTCGGCGCCGCGCAGGGTAGACAGGGTAACCACGTTGCTCAGGCCTTCCGCGCCGCAGAAACGCGACTGCGCGAACGGCAGATCGGCGGAGATGCACAGCACCACGGTGTTATCCAGGCCGCTGGCCAACTGGTTGAATTTACGCACCGACGTCGCGCAGACGCCGGTATCGATGCTTGGGAAGATGTTCAGGACTTTGCGTTTACCCGCGAAGCTGCTCAGCGCTACGTCTGACAGGTCTTTGGCAACCAGCGAGAAGGCCTTGGCCTGTTCGCCCTGCTGTGGCAGTTTGCCCGCTACGCTGACCGGATTGCCTTGAAAATGTACTGTCTGAGTCATTGCTAGATTCCTTTTACAGGTGTTTATACAAAGGGTATGAACCTGATGGAACGGCGCGCCGGCGACGGCTGTTAACATCAGGTTCACACCCTGGCGCCAGTTTATGACAAGCGGGGCGGATTGGATATCAAAGTTTGCTAAATAGTTGTATATATTAGGCTGTTCTATAAAACATCACCGGCGCATCAGCCTGCCTGGATGCGCAGTTTTCGCTCAGGAGCCGTTATGAGAGACATGCGTTTTTACCCGGAAGCCTGGCCGCTGCACACCGCCTTCGTGATCGCGCGCGGCAGCCGCACCGAAGCCCGGGTGGTGGTGGTCGAAATCGAACAGCAGGGCGTGCGCGGCGTCGGCGAATGCACGCCGTATCCGCGCTATGGCGAGAGCGAGGAATCGGTGATGGCGCAGCTGGCTGAGATGGCGCCGGCGATCGCGCAGGGCATCACCCGCGAGCAGCTGCTGACGCAGATGCCGGCGGGCGCGGCCCGCAACGCGTTGGACTCGGCGCTGTGGGATCTGGAGTGTCGTCTCCACGGGCAAAGCCTGTGGCAGCGCAGCGGCGTGACGGCGCCGGCGCAGATCAGCATGGCGCAGACCGTCAGCATCGGCACGCCGGAAGCGATGGCCTTCGCCGCGCGTGAGCTGGAGCGGCAGGGCGCCACGCTGCTGAAGATCAAACTCGACGATCACTATATCAGCGAGCGGCTGGTGGCGATCCGCGCCGCGGTGCCGCAGGCGACGCTGATCGTCGACGCCAATGAATCCTGGCAGGCGGAAGGGCTGGCGGCGCGCTGCCAGCTGCTGGCCGATCTTGGCGTGGCGATGCTGGAGCAGCCGCTGCCGGCCGGTGACGACGCCGCGCTGGAGCACTTTATCCATCCGCTGCCGATCTGCGCCGATGAGAGCTGCCACACCCGGGCCGATCTGCCGCGGCTGGCGCAACGCTATCAGATGGTTAACATCAAACTGGACAAAACCGGCGGCTTGACCGAGGCGTTGGCGCTGGCGCAGGCCGCGCGCGAACAAGGGTTCGCCATCATGCTCGGCTGCATGTTGTGCACGTCGCGGGCGATATCCGCCGCCTTGCCGCTGGCACCGGCGGCGCGCTTCGTCGATCTGGACGGCCCGACCTGGCTGGCGCGAGACGCTGAACCGGGCCTGGCGTTCGAATGCGGGGCGATCGTCGAGCTCGCCCCGTAGGGATTAATCCGGGTAGGTCAATAGCTCGGTCATCGCGTCGATGTAACGCTCGCTGGCGGCATCGGCGGAGATCGGCGGGAATTCGGCGGTGATGCAGGGCAGCGACAGATCCGCGCACCAGCTGCCGAACGAGCCGGGCGTTTCATAACCGACGCTGGTCACCAGCGGCAGCTCGAACTTGTGCGACAGCCAAACGCCGAGCCGCGAGCTGGCGGGATCTTCAATGCAGGCCAGCGGCTCATGGAACGACACCACCCAATGCGGCTTCAGGCGATGGATCAGATGACACAGCGCCTGGGTTTCCGGTTCGGAGCCGGGGCGCCCGCCGGTGGAGAGCCTGACGTCGCGCACCGGCGCCGCGCTGTTCCAGCGATAGACGGTGTCGCCGGAGCGCCAGTTGGCGGCCGGGAAGTTGCGGTTCAGATCGACGCCGTTGGCATTGGCGCGCAGCCCCAACTGGCAGCCGTCGGGGTTGACCGCCAGCACCACGTGGTGGCGCAACTGTTCGGGGGCGATGCTGCGCAGCGCGCAGGACAGGGTTACGATGGCGGCGCTCTCATCGCCGTGGGTGCCGGCGATGATCAGCCCGGTCTGCGGGCCGCTGACCGCCGCCGGGAAATAGAGCAGCGGTGCGCCCAGCAGCGAGCTGCCGTAGTTCTCTCCTGCGATGGCCAACTGGCCACGTTCACTGCGCGGTCGATGTTCGGTCATGGTGTTGTCCCTGAGTTAAAGGCCGAGAGTCATTGTCATTTTATTCAGTGTATTACGCTTTGAGACTTCTTTCCCATCGCAATTGTGCGGCGTTTGCGCGATCTGTGATGCGGTAGCGGCGAAAACGCCAATTAAACCGCACCTGGCCTGAGGCTGTTGTTATACTAACGGCAGAGCTAAGCCAATCACCCGCAAGAGGATTTAACATGCCAGTAGCCAGAATCATCGCCAGCTATAGCGAAAATGAAAATGACACCATCACGCTGCTGTGCGGCGTAGACGCTGAAAACCAGATCCGTCAGGGGGAATGGTTCGGCGTGGTGAAAAATGACGACGGGCGCGGGGACGAATCGAACTATCCGTTCACCCTGCATATCGATTACCAGAAAGATGCCTTCTATCTCGACTACGGCTACGACGACGCGGATGCGCGTCAGCTGCAAAAAACCGATATCTCGGCCCGTCCGCTGGCCGAGAAAGGCTTTTTCACCGTGTTCGATGAAGAAGAGGGCGAAGAGTTCAGCTACCGCATCAACAGCATCCACCTGTACGACTGACGGTCGCTGCCGCAATCCCACCCGTGCCGCCCTGCGCCGCACGGGTTTTTTATCGCCTGAATCGCACTTTTTGCAACTTCTCGCCCGTGAGCGCTAGGCCGGACGGATCTTGTGCTATATGATAAAAAATTCAGATGGTTAACGGGGGACAAATCATAATGACGGGAAAAATAATGCAACGGGGTTTTCGTTTGGCGCTCTGCGCGGCGGCGATCGGCGCCTGTATGAGCAGCGCCATGGCGGCGCAGGTTCCCCCGGGCACCGCGCTGGCGGACAAACAGGAAATCGTGCGCCACATTAAAGACGAACCGGCCTCGCTCGATCCGATCAAAGCGGTGGGCTTGCCGGAGGCGCAGCTGGCGCGCGATCTGTTCGAAGGGTTGGTCAATCAGGACGCCAACGGCAAAGTGATCCCCGGCGTCGCCACCCGCTGGCAGACCAGCGACAACCAGACTTATATTTTCCATCTGCGTAAAGACGCGCGTTGGTCAAACGGTGACCCTGTCACGGCAAAAGACTTCGTCTACAGCTGGCAGCGGCTGGTAGAACCGAAAAATCTGTCGCCGTTCGCCTGGTTCGCGCAGCTGGCGGGGATCCAGAACGCCGAGCAGATCATCAGCGGCAAACTGCCTGCCGATCGCTTGGGCGTATCGGCGCCGGATGACTACACGCTCAAGGTGCAGTTGGATAAGCCGGTGCCGTACTTCGTCAGCCTGACGGCCAACTTCAGCCTGTTCCCGGTGAACAAGGCGGTGGTGGAAAAATACGGCAACGACTGGACCAAGGTCGGCAATCTGGTGGGCAACGGCGCGTTCAAACTGCAGGAGCGGGTGGTGAACGAGAAGCTGGTGCTGACGCCTAACGACCATTACTGGGATCATGCGCGCACCGTGCTGACCAAAGTGACCTTCGTGCCGATCAACCAGGAATCCAACGCCACCAAGCGTTACCTGGCGGGTGACATCGACATCACCGAATCCTTCCCGAAAAATATGTATCAGAAGCTGCTGAAAGACATCCCGGGTCAGGTGTACACCCCGGATCAGCTCGGCACCTATTATTACGCGTTCAACACCCAGCGTGCGCCGACCAACGACGTGCGGGTGCGTCAGGCCTTGTCCTACGCCATCGATCGCAAGATTATCGCGGAAAAAGTGTTGGGCACCGGCGAAAAACCGGCCTACCACTTTACGCCGGACGTGACCGCCGGGTTCAAACCGGAAGCGAGCTTGCTGCAACAGCAATCGCAGGCGGAGCTGGACGCGCAGGCCAAGGCGTTGCTGCAGGCGGCCGGTTACGGCCCGAACAACCCGCTGAAGCTGACGCTGCTGTATAACACCTCGGAAAGCCACCAGAAGATCGCCATCGCCGTGGCCTCGATGTGGAAGAAAAAGCTCGGTATTGACGTCAAGCTGCAGAATCAGGAGTGGAAAACTTACATCGACAGCCGCAATACCGGCAATTTCGATGTGATCCGCGCCTCCTGGGTGGGTGACTATAACGAGGCGTCGACCTTCCTGTCGCTGCTGACCTCCACCCACAGCGGCAATATCGCCAAGTTCAAGAATGCGGACTACGACAAGCTGCTGGCGCAGGCGGGGCGGGAAACCAACCCGGCGGCGGTGACCGCCGATTACAACAAGATGGAACAGATCATTGCCGATCAGGCGCCGATCGCGCCGATATATCAATACACCAATGGCCGCCTGATCAAACCGTGGGTAAAAGGCTACCCGATCACCAATCCGGAAGACGTGGCCTATAGCCAAACGATGTATATCATCAAACACTGAGTGGGCTTATTTATCGCCCCCACGCAATGCGGGGGCGGTATTTTTTTCTCGGCGGCGAAACCACGAGGCTAATTAATTTTTCCATGCGATAAACCCCCGTTTAATAATAAACGGGGTTGCCATCATCACATTAATATTGTCTATTTCAGAGCGCGGTTACGCTTACAGACAGTCCCGCATGGCGTCCACCACTACGCGGCCGCTCATATCGGTCTGAGTAATGCGGTAGCTGGTGGGATAAGAGCGACGGGTACTGAAACGATCGTGGACGGAGACCTTGCCAATCTGCAGGCCGGCGGCGTTTTTCACCACGAACTCACTGATCTCTTCCTGGCCCTGGTTTTGCAAATGAATATTGCTGATTTTTTCCAGCGTATCGCTGGCGTTTATTTTTAAATGGTCGCGTAACATAACTACCTCCTCGTAGTGAGAAAAGTATATGCCCCTAAAATTTGCGCTGAAACAGCTTTGTGTTGATTTATTATTATCATTTTGAATTAAAATTGATAGCAATATGTTAAGTCATAATAATAACGGCATTACCAGCGCTTTATCGGTGATATTGTCTGATTTATCGGCAAGGGTTTATTTCATTGCCGTTATTATTAGTCTGCATTAATGGGAAACAGCGCGTGCCTGGCCGCCGGAGCCGGAAAGACGCAGGCGACGTTGTGCCCACAGCCGGGTACGATCGTTAACCGATGCGGTTTGTCCGGCGCCAGATAACGTCGGTCATAGTCGGCATAGGCCAGGGCGCGCTGCAGCCGATAGGGACCCTGTAGCTGGGCGGCGCAGGACTTGTCGAGTATCCGATAGTAGGCGCCCGGCGCGGTGCCGGTATCATCGGCGGCGGCCAGATAGGTGATATCGGCGGCGGCGTAGCGCCGGCGGGCCGCGTCGGCGGTGCGCTGCAGGTGAGCGGGAAACGTTTCCAGGCCGTATTTCCAGCGGTTGGCCTGTGGACACTGTCCGGCGTCCGGCGTTTGCCAGCGGAAGCGGCAGGTTGTTTCACTGCCGCAGTTTCCCCAGCTTGTGGGCAGAGGGCGCAGGCGATCAAAATAGAGCCAGCTGCCCGGATCGGCGACGACATAGCGCAGACGCACTCCGCTTGGCGGGTTGGCGAAGCCGACATAATGCTGCACGAATTGGGCGCCGGCGGAAAAACCGGCCACGGTGATCGACTGCAGCGACGGCCAACGCCGTTTCAGATCGGCCAGCAGGTTATCCATGGCGTTGAACGAGCCGGTTTTCCCGCCATTATCCAAACCGCCTGCGATCCACGAGCCGCAGCGCCAGAGAGCGTCACCGTCTTGCGGCTGGGGCAGACCGGCGGAATGGCAGCGGGCGGCGAGTTTCACCGGCACCTGGAACAGCGGGGCGACCAGCAAGCTGTTGTCTCCCGCTCCCTGCGCGGCATCGATCGCCGCTTGCAATGTCTTGGCGGCGTCGCGTGGATGCCCGTGCATCACCACCAGCGCGGTACGCGGCTGGGGGGATCGAGCGCGAGCGACAAAATAAGGCAGGGAACCCGCCGCCGTCGGCGCGTGGTAGGGCGTGGCGAGACGTTCTAACACCGGTTCTGCGCGAACCGATTGGCCGAACAGCAGCAGGGTGGCCATGGCGATGCCGCGCAGGCGGCGCAGCCTCGTCAGGTTCGGCGCAGCACCGTGCGCATTTGTCTCAGGACTTCCCGGCATCGTTGTTCCTCACGCGCGCGTTGATAGTAGCGATAAAAGGCGCGTTCCGAACTGAGGTTACCCGCGCGTGCCAGCTGCCTGAAGGTCAGGAATGCCAGGCTGAACATAATCATAATAAATAATAGGCCGGGGAACAGCAGCTGCCAGCCGTCGGTGATGCGCGCATTAGGCAGATAGCGGAGTGAATGGGGCGTAATCAATACCCCTAACTGCTGCAGTCCCCATTGAGTTAAAGCGGGGAACAGCACCAGCAGCGTAACGAACACCAAATACAGCAAAAAATAGCGGCAGGAAAGCAGGAAACGTTTGAAAGCGTTATTGGCGCTTGGCCGCAACACGAAGCCAGCGGGCGTGGCGCGCAAGATTTGCTGACGGCCACCGGTGAAACGATAGCGTTCCAGCGCCGCTACGCTGTCCGGTAACGCCAACAGCAGCTGCAGCGCAGCGAGGCTGGCGCTGCTGTTGCCGATATAGTCGCGAAAGCGCAGCAGGCGTATGGGGGCGCTTTGGGGCTTCTCGACGGATTCGAGCAGGTTTAGCAGCTTATCGTGGTTTTCCCGCCGAATGCGGAAGGGCATTTTGACGAGGGCGAAAAACATCGCGCCAAAGGCGCCTACGGTGGGTACGACGATGTCCAGAAAAGTTTTTAGCATGACGATCTCCTGCGGTTCTCCGTTCGTTCCTTGCGGCAGAAGTATAGATCACGTTTATGGGACAACGAGAAAACTGGCGTTACAGCTTGGCCTTTGATCTCCAAGGCGTTAACGCTAGACTCAGCAACATAAGCAAGACTGAGGGGATAAATGAATGGATGTGATTGAGGGGAGCGAGCTGCAGGTCGCCGATGCGGTTTACGCCTACCAGCTGGATGGCAAGGGCGGCGTCACGCCGATCGAGCGGGATGACAAGATCACCTGCGACGCGCCGTGCTGGCTGCATCTTGATTACGCGCACCCGGCCAGCGCTGAATGGCTGAGTACCACGCCGCTGCTGCCGGACTCGGTGCGTGAAGCGCTCTCCGGAGAAAGCTCGCGGCCGCGCGTCAGCCGCCAGGGCGAAGGCACCATGATCACCCTGCGCAGCATCAACTTTAACGCTAATTCCCGGCCGGATCAGCTGGTCACCATCCGCGTATATATCACCGACAAGCTGATTATCTCCACCCGGCACCGCAAGGTGTATTCCATCGATCAGGTGGTGAACGATCTGCAAAGCGGCGCCGGGCCGACCAACAGCGGCAGCTGGCTGGTGGAAATTTCCGATGCGTTGACCGATCACACCAGCGAATTTATCGAGGATCTGCACGACAAGATTATCGATCTGGAGGACGCCTTGCTGGAGCAGCAGGTGCCGGAGCGCGGCCAGCTGGCGCTGATCCGTAAACAGCTGATCGTGCTGCGCCGTTACATGGCGCCGCAGCGCGACGTCTTCGCGCGGCTGGCCAGCGACCGCCTGCCGTGGATGAGCGATGACGATCGTCGGCGCATGCAGGATATCGCCGATCGCCTGGGACGGGGATTGGACGATCTGGACGGCAGCATCGCGCGCACCGCCATCTTGTCCGACGAAATCACCACGGTGATGGCCGACGCGATGAACCGCCGCACTTACACCATGTCATTGTTGGCGATGGTATTTCTGCCCACCACTTTCCTGACCGGGTTGTTCGGGGTCAACCTTGGCGGTATTCCGGGCGGCGGTAATCCTTTCGGTTTCGCGGCATTTTGCCTGATGCTGGTCGGATTGGTGCTTGGCGTCGCCTGGTGGCTGAAGCGCAGCCGCTGGCTGTAGGCAAAAATGACGAAAACCCGGTTAACATTGAGCAATATCAACATTTAGCCGGGGGAAATGGGGCATGATCTCTCTCGCAGGTGAATGCAACGTCAAGCGATGGGCGTTGCGCTCCATAATTGTCTTACTTTCTTATTTTTGAATTACTGCATAGCACATTTGATTCGTACAATGCCGGTTTAATCACCGGCATTTTTTTATTCGATTTCCTTCTTCTTCAGGCCGCGCTTTCATCCCAGAAGCTGGCTTCAATCTTGTGCCCATCCAAATCACGGACAAAGCAGCCGTAGTAAGCCTCGCCGTAATGCGGCCGCGAACCGGGCGCGCCTTCATCGACGGCGCCGGCCAGCAGCGCCTGGCGATGGAATTCATCCACCTGTTGCTTACTGGTAGCGAAAAAACCGACGTGCGTGCCATTGCCGGGCGAGGCCGGCCGGCCGTCGATCGGCACCTGCAGCCAAAACTCCGGGTAGTCGCGGCCGTAGCCAATGGCGCCGGGATGCTCCAGCACGCGTCGGCAACCCAAAGCGGCCAGCGCACGATCGTAAAAGGCGGCGGCGGCCTCGAAATCGTTGGAGCCCAGCGAGACGTGGGACAGGCAGGGGGTGATGTTCATTGCGCGATCTCCATATGACTGTATAAATAAACAGTATAGGGTAAAAACGGCACTGCCCAGCAAATTTTGCGCAAACTGTGAACAGGATCGAGATCGTCGGGAAAGAGAAATGTCGCCGCTCGCAGGATGGCAAGCGGCGAGGGGGCTTATTTGATTTCCAGCACGTTCAAACGCTCTGGCGCAGGCGCCGCGTCGTCCGAGTCTTCCGGCTGCCAGCCGACCGGCTGCATCGGGATGTCTTCGCGATCGAAGGCCAAATCGCCGCCGTCCACCACCGCGCTGCCGTGGTGAATGCCTTTGAAATCGAACAGGTTGATATCGCTCAGGTGCGAAGGGACCACGTTCTGCATGGCGCTGAACATGGTTTCCAACCGGCCTGGGTAACGCTTGTCCCAGTCGCGCAGCATGTCGCCGATCACCTGGCGCTGCAGATTAGGCTGCGAGCCACACAGATTGCATGGAATGATCGGGAACGCTTTGGCGATCGAGAAACGCTCGATGTCTTTCTCGCGGCAATAGGCCAGCGGGCGGATGACCACGTGTTTGCCGTCGTCGCTCATCAGCTTGGGCGGCATGCCTTTCATCTTGCCGCCGTAGAACATGTTGAGGAACAGCGTCTGCAGAATGTCGTCGCGGTGGTGGCCCAGAGCGATCTTGGTGGCGCCCAGTTCGGTGGCGGTGCGGTACAGAATGCCGCGGCGCAGGCGCGAACACAGCGAACACGTGGTTTTCCCTTCCGGGATCTTGTCTTTAACGATGCTGTAGGTGTTTTCTTCGACGATCTTGTACTCCACCCCCAGGCTTTCCAGATAGGCGGGCAGAATGTGCTCCGGGAAGCCGGGCTGTTTCTGATCGAGGTTCACCGCCACCAGCGAGAAGTTGACCGGCGCGCTTTGCTGCAGATTGCGCAGGATCTCCAGCATGGTGTAGCTGTCTTTGCCGCCGGACAGACAGACCATGATGCGGTCGCCTTCTTCAATCATATTGAAATCGGCGATCGCTTCGCCCACGTTGCGGCGCAGGCGCTTTTGCAATTTGTTCAGGTTGTACTGCTCTTTTTGGCTAACGGATTGCTTTTCTGACATTTAAATCGTGCTCATTCTCAATGGGGGGCACTAGGGGCATGGCGTTATAGACCGCGAGTTTACCATTCAACCGGCCGATTTTGATCATTATTCATCATCCAGCCGCCACGCACCCGACGCGAGGCCTGTATGGTACGGATTGCGCGCCGGAATGCCAGCAGGTTTTGTTGCTGCGATTTACGTCGGCGGTAAAAGAACAGGGCGCGAATCGCTCGCGCCCTGAGGGAGGTTACTCAGCGGCGGACTTTTCCGCCTTGCCGGCCAGCAGGCTGAGGAAATCGTACTTCTCCTTCAGCTCTTTCTCGGCGGCCTGATACAGCGTGCTGGCCACCTCCGGCTGCTGCGCGTTCAGGCGACGGAAACGCTGCTCGTTCAGCAGTGTTTCAGCCAGGCTGCTGTTCGGCGGGCGCGAATCCAGCGCCAATGCGGCCTTGCCCTCGGCGCTGCGGCGCGGATCGAAGCGGTACAGCGGCCAGAAGCCGGTGGCGGTCAGCTGTTTCATCTGATCGTGGCTGAGCGCCAGATCGTAGCCGTGTTCTTCGCACGGGCTGTAGGCGATGATCAGCGACGGCCCCGGATAGGCCTCGGCCTCCTGAATCGCTTTCACCGTCTGGTTGAGCTGCGCCCCCAGCGAAATCTGCGCGACGTAGACATGGCCGTACATCATCATACTGACGCCCAGATCCTTGCGCGCCTTGCGCTTGCCGTGCTCGCCGAACTTGGTCACCGCGCCCAGCGGCGTGGCCTTCGACTGCTGGCCGCCGGTGTTGGAGTAGCACTGGGTGTCGAGCACCAGCACGTTGACGTTCTCCGTCAGGCTGAGCACGTGATCCAAACCGCCGAAGCCGATGTCGTAGGCCCAGCCGTCACCGCCGATCAGCCAGATCGATTTATCCACCAGGTAGTCGGCGTCCGCCGCCAGCTGGCGCGCATCTTCGCCTTCGAAACTCGCCAACAGCGTGCGCAGTTCGGCGATTTGCTTGCGGCGCGGCTCCGGCGCTACGTCGGCCATCTGCAGGGCGTTGACCAATTGCTCCGGCAGCTGCGGCGCCAGTGCGTTCAGCAGACGCAGCACTCGCGCGCGATGTTGATCGACCGTCAGGCGGAAGCCCAGGCCGAATTCGGCGTTGTCTTCGAACAGCGAGTTGGCCCACGCCGGCCCGCGCCCTTCGGCGTTGGTGGTGTACGGCGTGGTCGGCAGGTTGCCGCCGTAGATCGACGAACAGCCGGTGGCGTTGGCGATCAGCAAGCGGTCACCATAGAGCTGGGTCAACAGCTTGATGTACGGCGTTTCGCCGCAGCCTGAGCAGGCGCCGGAGTACTCGAACAGCGGCGTGATCAGCTGCGAGGTGCGAATGTCGATGCGTTCCAGCTGCGCCGGATCGATTTCCGGCAGCTGCAGGAAGAAGTCGTAGTTGTCTTTCTCCGCCGTCAGATTATCGAGGCGCGACGCCATATTGATGGCCTTGATTTCCGGGTTCTGGCGATCTTTCGCCGGGCAGACCTCGACGCACAGGTTACAGCCGGTGCAATCTTCCGGCGCTACCTGCAGCACGTATTTCTGCCCGCGCATATCGCGCGCTTTGACATCCAGCGACTGCAGAGAGGCGGGGGCGTGTTCCATCTCCGCCGGCTGCACCACCTTGGCGCGAATGGCGGAGTGCGGGCAGGCGGCGACGCAGTGGTTGCACTGGGTGCACAGGTCGGGCTGCCAGATCGGGATCGCTTCGGCGATGTTGCGCTTTTCCCACTGGGTGGTGCCCACCGGCCAGGTGCCGTCCGGCGGGAAGGCGGAAACCGGCAGCGCATCGCCCAGCCCGGCCAGCATCGCGGCGGTAACGGTTTTGACGAAGTCCGGCGCGGCGTCCGACACCACCGGCGGGCGCATCGGGCTGCTGGCGTCGACCGGCTGCAGCGGGATCTCGGTCAGCGCGGCGCGGGTGGCGCCCAGCGCCTGCCAGTTGCGCTCGACGATCTCCTGGCCCTTGCTGCTGTAGCTGCGCGCGATGGCGTCCTGCAGCTGTTGCAGCGCCACGTCGCTCGGCAGGATCTGCGTCAGGTGGAAGAACGCCATCTGCATTACGGTGTTGATGCGCGCGCCGAGCCGGCATTCACGCGCCAGCTTGGCGGCGTTGATGATATAGAAACGCGCCTGGCGTTGGTGCAACAGCGCCTGAACCTCCTGCGGCAGGCGCGACCAGACCTCATCGGCGCCGTAAGGGGTATTGAGCAGGAAGGTGCCGCCGGGCTTCAGGCGTTCAACCATTTGGTACTTATCGATAAACTGCAGCTGGTGGCAGCCGACGAAGTCCGCGTGGCTGACCAGGTAGGCCGAATTGATCGGCTGCTCGCTGACGCGCAGGTGCGACACCGTCAGGCCGCCGGCCTTTTTGGAGTCATAGACGAAATAACCCTGGGCATACAGCGGCGTGGCGTTGCCGATGATTTTGATGTTGTTCTTGGTGGCTGAGACCGAGCCGTCGCTGCCCAAACCGTAGAACAGCGCCTCCAGCGAGGCGCGCTGCGGCAGGATTTCGTCGCTCAGCGGCAGCGAAAGCCCGGTGACGTCATCGAAGATGCCGACGGTGAAACGCGGGCGTGGCTGCGGCAGGGCCAACTCGCGGAATACCGCCAGCGCGCAGTCCGGGCCGAACTCTTTCGACGACAGGCCGTAACGGCCGCCGATCACCCGCGGCAGCGTGGCGCGCTCCCCCCGGCTGTAGGCTTCCGCCAGCGCGGTCATCACGTCCAGATACAGCGGCTCGGCCAGCGCGCCCGGCTCTTTGGTGCGATCGAGCACCGCGACGCTGCGCACGCTGTCCGGCAGCGCGCCGAGCAGATGCTGGGCGGAGAACGGCCGGAACAGCCGCACCTTGAGCACGCCGACTTTCTCGCCGCGGGTCAGCAGGGTGTCGATCACTTCTTCGCAGGTGCCGGCGGCGGAACCCATCACCACCACCACGCGTTCGGCCTGCGGGTGGCCGTAATAGTCGAACGGCCGATAGCGGCGGCCGGTGAGGGCGGCGAAGGCTTCCATGGCGTCGATCACGTGTTGGCCGGTGGCGTCATACCACGGGTTGGTGGCTTCGCGCGACTGGAAATAGGTGTCCGGGTTGGCGGAAGTGCCGCGCACCACCGGATGATCCGGCGACAGCGCCCGGCTGCGGTGCGCGTCGATCGCCGCCTGCGGCAGCATCTGCCGCAGCGTATCGTCGCTGAGAGGCACAATCTTGTTGATCTCGTGCGAGGTGCGGAAACCGTCGAAGAAATGGATAAACGGCACGCGCGCGTTGAGGGTGGCGGTCTGCGAGATCAGCGCGAAGTCCTGCGCCTCCTGCACGTTGCCGGCACACAGCATGGCGCAGCCGGTTTGGCGCACCGCCATCACGTCCGAATGGTCGCCGAAGATGGACAGCGCGTGCGTGGCCACGGTGCGCGCGGCGACGTGCAGCACGAACGGCGTCAGCTCGCCGGCCAGTTTGTACAGCGTGGGGATCATCAGCAGCAGACCCTGCGATGAAGTGAACGAGGTCGACAGCGCGCCGGTTTGCAAGGCGCCGTGCACGGTGGCGATCGCGCCGCCTTCCGACTGCATTTCCACCACCCGCGGAATATCGCCCCAGATGTTTTGCCGGCCATCGCCGGACCAGGCGTCCGCCTGCTCCGCCATGGTGGAGCTTGGCGTGATAGGGTAGATGGCAATCACTTCGTTGGTGCGATAGGCCACGGAAGCGACTGCATTATTACCATCTGTAGTTATCATCAGCGTTACCTTTTCATTGCTCACAAAGCCGCGAAAGCGCACTTTCGCAGTAATGGAAAAAAGTCTAACAGAGGGGGCGAACGCGGCTTTATCGCGTTTGTGTGGCGGGTGATAAATCGTCAAAGGCATATTTCCTCGCCGATTAGGGGCCGGCGACAATAAATTGTTTTCACCGTTTAAAGACAATTTATTTCCGGCGCGTCATAATTGCGCATCGGCAAATTGACAGAAGAAAACCATGAGCGCATTTATGTATTTGACGATGGCGATAGTCGCGGAAGTGATCGCCACCACCATGTTGAAAGCCTCTGAGGGCTTTACCCGCCTGTGGCCGTCGCTGCTGGTGGTGCTGGGTTACGGCGTGGCGTTTTGGGGGCTGTCGATGGTGGTCAAGAGCATGCCGCTGGGCATCGTGTATGCGATTTGGTCGGGCATGGGGATTGTGCTGGTGTCGGTCGCCGCGGTGTTCGTTTATCAGCAAAAATTGGATTGGCCGGCGATCGTTGGCATGGGATTAATTATTGCCGGCGTGCTGGTGATTAATTTACTGTCGAAAGCCTCGGTGCACTGAGTGTTATTTTGATGTAAAAAAAGCCGGCGTGACAGCAAGTCGCGCCGGTTGAAGAATTCAGTCATCATTCACTGAAAATAGTGGAATGCTAATTACTTAGCACCGCCAGCATAGACACAAATATCGTTCTCTCCGGTAGCAAAAAATGCGCCGCTGCAATGAAAGCACACGAAGATAATTAATACCGCTGTCGCGGGTAAAACTTCCTCGATGGCCGCGGTGACGTTATCACTTTTTTGCGTGCGGCCAGCGCCTGACAGCGCGTGGCGCCGTCACGGAAATATTCTGCAAACAAAATAAATGTTCGGCCGGCGCAAAAAAACGACAAATAATGGCTGGAATATATTTTCATTATTTATATATCGAGCTAGATTAAACAAGTTTGCATCAAAGATAGCGAAACGTGTCCGCCAAGTGACGCGCGTTATCAGCAATGGCGATTTTACACAGCGCAGTTCCGGGTTCAGGAGTGGGATAATGACGACATCAAAATGGCTGCTTGCCAGCGCCGTGCTGCTTTTAGCCGCCTGCAGCAGCAATAACGAAGAGCCAGTACAGCAGGGCAACAGTGCCAGAATCAATACGTTGCAGACCAGCGCCGGTTGCGCGGCGGTCGGCGGCGTCACCACCATCGCGCACAACTTGAACGGTGAAGCGCTGCGCATGTGCCAGATGCCGAACGGCAAGCAGTGTGAGGAACGCACGCTGGGCCTGGGCAGCTGCGCCGGGTAAGCCCACGGCGCCTGGCCTGCAGGATCAATACACCCAATCGCGCAGGGTATAAATAAGCGTGTGGCCGCTGCCGGTGAGCGTCAGCTGCTGTGCGTTTAGCGTCACTTCGGCACCGTTTTCCAGCACGGTGCCAATCACCCGATCCCAGCGGTTGCGCGGCTCATCAGGGCACAGCTTGCGCGTGGTGGCCAGCGATTTCACCGTCAGCACGCCGTTGCGTAATTGCCCCTGGCCGAAAAAGCGGTTGCACATCGTGCCGGAGACATGCAGGTTCTCGCCGAACTCCAGATTGAGCAGGCCGCCGCCCGCCGGTGATTTTGCCGTCTCGCCATCCACGCTTTGCAACACGAAGTTGTGATGCAACAGATCGCCTGGCGTGACGGCCGTGTGTGGTTTCATGCTGCACCCCGCTAAGGCCAGCGCCGCAAGGGCGGCTACCGTGGTTTTTCTCATCGCGTTCTCTCAAATAAACAGGGCGCCGCAAGGGCGCCCCGAGGTTACGCTCAGGCGTTCAACTGGTTCGGGCAGGTTTCGCCGCGATCCAACTGGCTGATGTTCTGCAGCGTGGTTTGCGAAATGCTGGTCAGCGCCTCTTCGGTCAGGAAAGCCTGATGGCCGGTAAACAGCACGTTGTGGCAGGCCGACAGGCGGCGGAACACGTCGTCCTGAATCACATCGTTAGACTTGTCCTCAAAGAACAGATCGCGTTCGTTCTCGTAGACGTCCATCCCAAGGGCGCCGATTTTTTGCTGCTTCAGCGCATCGATGGCGGCGGTGGAATCGATCAGCGCGCCGCGGCTGGTGTTGATCACCATTACGCCGTTTTTCATCATCGCGAAGGCGTCGGCATTCAGCAGGTGGTGGTTCTCCGGCGTCAGCGGGCAGTGCAGGGTGATCACGTCGGATTGCGCGTACAGCGTCTTCAGATCGACATACTCCGCGCCCAGTTCCAGCGCCTGTTCGCTCGGGAACGGATCGTAGGCCAGCAGTTTCATGCCGAAGCCTTTCAGAATGCGCATCGTTGCCACGCCGATTTTACCGGTGCCGATCACGCCGGCGGTGCGATTGTGCATGTTAAAACCGATCAGCCCTTCCAGCGAGAAGTTGGCGTCGCGGGTACGCTGATAAGCGCGGTGAATACGGCGGTTCAGGCACATCATCATGCCGACCGCGTGTTCTGCCACGGCCTCCGGCGAGTAGGCCGGCACGCGCACCACCTTGATGCCCAGTTCTTTGGCGGCGTCCAGATCGACGTTATTAAAACCGGCGCAGCGCAGGGCGAGAATTTCGACGCCCAGTGCCGCCAGTTCTTCGAGCACTTCACGGCTGCCGTCGTCGTTGACGAAGATGCACACCGCCTTGCAACCGGCGGCCGTTTTGGCGGTTTTTTTACTGAGTAAAAAGTCGAAGAATTCCAGCTCATAGCCAAACTGCTGATTCACCAGTTCGAGGTATTTACGGTCATACTGTTTGGTACTGTATATCGCCAATTTCATCGTGGTTTCTCCACCGTGATTTTGTGATCAATTTAACAGATTTTAGTAAATTCGACAATTGGTTAGCCCGTTCCGACATGGCCGAAATCGCTGCTGCAAGGCTGCGGTGGGGCTGGATACGATGGAGGGAAGACGACGGTGGCGACAGGCGGCAAAAAAATCCCCACGGGGGTGTGGGGAATGGCTTCTCTAGTACACAGTTAGCTAGCAGCTAAACTTTTATTAGAATGGTTGCAAGACTATTAATCATCAACGGTAACAACAATAACAAAAGTCTGAAAACTGTCCTGTTTATGTGATGTATATGTAACGAAAATCTACAACCCCGCACACGTTTGCGCCAAAAAGGTGCAAATCGCTTCTGCGAGCCCGCTCGGCTTCACCCTATGTCAAATTCGTGCCATCATTATTGTCAATTCAGGCATAGACTTAACCAATGCCTAACTCAGGAACGAAGCAATCATTTAATGACCAGGCGATTGAAAGTATTCATAGGGACGGTGGCGGGCTGCGCAATCCTGGTGCTGGCGTTGTGGCAAACCTTGCCGCGCTGGCTGCCGGGGGTGTTATCGCATTGGTTGCCGGTGGGGAGCCGCCTGGAATTGCAGGGCAAATTGCACTGGCGCCAGGGCGGCCTGGCGTTGGCGGGGGCGCGTTTCACTGCGCAAGATTGCCTGTTGGCCAACGTCGGGCCGACGCGGCTGGCTTACCGCCAGGGCCGCTGGCAGCTGTCGAGCGATAAGGTCAGCATCGATAGCGCCTGTTTGTCAAAACTGCCGAGCGGCGACGCCAACAGTGCGCCGCTGGCGCTCGATCAGCTGCAGCAACAGCTGCCGCCGCTGGATCTCACCATTAATGACCTGACGCTCATTCCCTGGCAGCGCTATGCCGGCAAGCTGCAGCTCTCCTCCGGCCCCGACGGGCAACGTCTGCATTATCGGGGCCCGAATCTCAGCGCCGAGGCGCAGCTGGATGAAAAACAACAGCTGACGTTGCAGAACCTGACCGTGGTTCCGCCCAACAGCGCACAACCGCTGCACCTCGCCGGCAAGATAACCATCCCGTTGGATCTGGCCAGCCTGCCGACGCAGGGCGCGTTGCAGGGGGAAATGCAGACCGCCTATCTGGAAAAACCGGTATTGCTGGACATGCGCTGGCAACAGCAGCAGGGCGTATTGACGGTGAGCGAGAAAGGCGACGATCGCCCGCTGGCGGTGTTGCCGTGGGAAGTCTCGCCGCAGCGGGTCAGCATCAAGCAGGGCGAGTGGCGTTGGCCGTACAGCGAGCAGCCGTTGAACGGCGGGCTCAGCATCGCGCTGCACGATTGGAGCAAAGGGCTGGATGAAACGGAGATCAGCGCGCGGCTGAACGTGATCACTGCGGGTCACAACGGCAAGGGCAATGCGGTGCTCACCCTCGGGCCGGGCAAGGTGGGGTTGACCGACAGCGATCTGCGCTTCCAACTGACCGGCCAGGCCAATCTGGCCGACTTTTCCACTACCGCGTCGATCCCGGGTGTGATCGGCGGCAGCATTCTCAACCCGACGCTGGTGCTGCAGCCCGGTTCGCTGCTGCGCCTGTGGGGCAAGGTGACGCCGGAAATGACGCTGGAAGAGGCGCGTTTACCGCTGGCGGGCGTGAAGGTGACCGCCGCCGGCATCACCGGCCGCCTGCAGGCGATTTTGAGCGCCAGCGACAGTTACTGGGGCCGCTTCAAGCTGCACCTGGACGGCCAGGCACAGGATTTCTGGCCGGACAAGGGCAACTGGCAATGGCGTTACTGGGGCAATGGCCGCTTGCCGCCGCTGCAGGCCGCCTGGGACGTCGCCGGCAGCGGCCGTTGGCGCGACAGTGAGTTGGTGCTCGATAAACTCTCCACCGGCTTCGATAAGTTGAAGTACGGTCTGGTGACGGTCGCCGCGCCGCGCCTGAGCCTCAATCAGCCGCTGCGCTGGCGGCGTGATGAACAAAGTCCGCAGTTCAACGGCGAGTTGCAGCTGGCGGCGGATAAGGTCAGCTTCAGCGACGGCGGCTATCTGCCGGCGCCGGTGCTGGCGCTGCAGGTGAACGGCCGTTCGCCGGACAGTTTCCAGCTGCAGGGCAAACTGCAGGCGCAACAGATTGGGCCGATCGCGCTGCGCGGCCGTTGGGACGGCGAACGTCTGCGCGGCGAAGCCTGGTGGCCGAAACAGTCGCTGAAGGTGTTCCAACCGCTGCTGGCGCCGGATCTCAATCTCACGCTGCGCGACGGCGAGTTTTACGCGCAGTCGGCGTTTTCCGCCGCTCGCGAACAGGGGTTCGAGGCCGGTGGTCACTGGGTGGTGAAAAACGGCGGCATGTGGCTGAAGGACGGCGAGATGAGCGGCCTGGATTTTATCCTGTCGTACCGGTTCAAGCAGCATCAGTGGCAATTGGGGGCCAAACAGCCGGTGTCGCTGCGCATCAAGTCTTTCACCAACCTGTTCGAGATGCAGAATATTTCCGCCGATCTGCAGGGCACCTATCCTTATAGCGAAAGGCAGCCGCTGACGTTGAGCAACGTCGGCGTGGACATGCTCAACGGGCATATCAGCCTGTCGGCGCTGCGGTTGCCGCAGCATGACGCCGCGGTGCTGAAGCTGGACAAGGTCGATCTCAGCGCGTTGTTCACCGCCCTGAAACCGAAGCAGTTCGCCATGTCCGGCCGGGTCGACGGCGAACTGCCGCTGTTCCTGAATCACCCGAAATGGCTGGTGCAAAACGGCTGGATCGCCAACGCCGGCACCCTGACGCTGCGGCTGGACAAAGACATGGCCGACGCCATCGGCAGCAATAACCTGGCGACCGGCGCGGCGATCGACTGGCTGCGCTACATGGAAATCAACCGTTCGCACGCCCGGGTCGATCTCGATAACCTGGGCGAGCTGACGCTGAGCGCGCGCATCGACGGTATCAACCCGCAGAAAAGCGCCAAACGCGAGGTGATCCTGAACTATCGCCATCAGGAAAACGTGTTTCAGCTGTGGCGCAGTTTGCGCTTCGGCGACAATTTACAGGAGTGGCTGGAGCAGGCCCTCTCACAACCTGGGGAGCAACAATGAAAATCATGAGTGTGTCGGCGCTGGCAGCGGTGCTGTGCGTTTCGCTGCTGAGCGGCTGCGTGCCGCGCATCGAGGTGGCGACGCCGAAGGATCCGATCACCATCAATATGAACGTCAAGATCGAGCATGAGATTCATATCAAGGTGGATAAGGACGTCGAAAACCTGCTGAAAACCCAAAGCGGTCTGTTCTAGGAGCCGACATGAAAAAACGTTATGTGTGGCTGGCCGGCGCCGCCTGGCTGTTCAGCAGCGTGGCGATGGCGCTGACGCTGGATGAGGCGAAGCAGCAAGGGCGGGTGGGCGAAACCCTGAGCGGCTATATTGCGCCGGTGAAACAGGATGCGGAAACGCTGGCGCTGGTGAAGCGCATCAACGCCGGCCGCGCCGAGAAGTATCAGGAAGTGGCGGACGGCAACCATATCGCCGTCGACGAAGTGGCGCGCATGGCGGGGCAGAAGCTGGTGACGCGTGCGCAGAGCGGCGAGTATGTGCGCGGCATCAACGGACAATGGTTGAAGAAATAAAAAAAAGCGCGCCGTCTGGCGCGCTAAATGATACGGATAGATGATTATTATGAGGGTAGTGCAGGTTTGACAGGACTTGCCTTTTGTCCGGCAGGGGCACGGCGCCCCTGCGCAGGGTCTTAGGCAGCAACCACCTGAGACAGGGCCGCTTTGGCGTCTTCCTGTGCTTTGGTCGCCACTTCCGGGCCGTAGGCGATGCCTTCCGCGAAGACGAACTCCACGTCGGTAATGCCGATGAAGCCCAGGAACAGACGCAGGTAAGGTTCTACCAGGTCGGTTGGGGTGCCTTTATGGATGCCGCCGCGGCTGGTCAGGATCACGGCGCGTTTGTTTTTCACCAGGCCTTCCGGACCGTTTTCGGTGTAGCGGAAGGTCACGCCGGCGCGGGCAACCAGATCGAAATAGTTTTTCAGCTGGGTCGGGATGTTGAAGTTGTACATCGGTGCGGCAATCACGATGACGTCATTGGCCTGCAGCTCGGCGATCAGCTCGTCCGACAGCGCCAGCGCTTCTTGTTGACGCGGGGTCAACGGCGCATCGGAAGGACGCAGCGCGCCAACCAGTTCGCCGTCCAGCACCGGGATTGGCTGTGCGGCCAGATCGCGTACGGTGATGGTGTCGCCGCTGTGGGCGTTGCTCCATTGCTCTACGAAGAAATCGGCCAGTTGGTTAGACTGAGAGTAGGTCGCCAGGATGCTTGATTTCAGAACCAATACGTTGCTCATCGATAATTCCTTACGTTGTGACAGTGACATCAGGACTCAGCGTCCCTTGCATGAAGTACATGCTATTCACATTCCTCCAACAGTGATAGCGCAATATTTCGAGATCTTCGTTCGATTTTATTGAATGACATGCCGAGGTTTTGCTCGCGGAAGTAGGGCGAAAAAGCCGTTTGTGATAGGCTGTGCGGCTAAAGCAAAAAAATCGCTAAAAAAACATTAAACCGTTGCCAAGCCTGGTCTTGGCGGCGAAGAAACAAGGAACACCGAACGTGAAATCTCCGCTCGAGGCACTGCCGGCCCAACTGGGCGAGCTGATGCTCCGCGATCAACAACGCCTGCGTCGTCGCCTGCAGGGCGCACGAAAAATCAAAAATCCCGATGCCCAGCTGGCGGTTGCCGCCGAAGTGGAAAGCGACATCGCGGCGGCGCGGCAAAAAGTGCTGGCGCGCGCCGCGTCTTGCCCGCGCATTACCTATCCGGAAAGCCTGCCGGTCAGTCAGAAAAAGCAGGACATTTTAAACGCTGTCCGCGATCACCAGGTGGTGATCGTTGCCGGGGAGACCGGTTCGGGGAAAACCACCCAGTTGCCGAAGATCTGTCTGGAGCTGGGGCGTGGGGTGAAAGGGCTGATCGGCCACACCCAGCCGCGCCGCCTGGCGGCGCGCACCGTCGCCAACCGCATCGCCGACGAGCTGGAAACCCCGCTCGGCGGCAGCGTCGGTTACAAGGTGCGCTTCAACGATCAGGTCGGGGAAAACACCCTGGTCAAGCTGATGACCGACGGCATCTTGCTGGCGGAAATTCAGCAGGATCGCCTGCTGATGCAGTACGACACGCTGATCATCGATGAAGCGCACGAGCGCAGCCTCAACATCGACTTTATTCTCGGCTACCTGCGCGAACTGTTGCCTAAGCGCCCGGATCTCAAGGTGATCATCACCTCGGCGACCATCGATCCGCAGCGCTTCTCGCGCCATTTCAACAATGCGCCGATCATCGAGGTTTCCGGCCGCACTTACCCGGTGGAGGTGCGTTACCGCCCGGTGGTCGACGACGGCGACGACACCGACCGCGACCAGCTGCAGGCGATTTTCGATGCGGTGGACGAGCTTGGGCGCGAAGGGCCGGGCGACATTCTGATCTTCATGAGCGGCGAGCGCGAGATCCGCGACACCGCCGACGCTCTGAACCGCCTCAATTTGCCGCACACTGAAGTGCTGCCGCTGTATGCGCGCCTGTCGAACAGCGAGCAGAACCGGGTGTTCCAGTCGCACCACGGTCGCCGCATCGTGCTGGCCACCAACGTGGCGGAAACCTCGCTGACGGTGCCGGGCATCAAGTATGTCATCGATCCGGGCACCGCGCGCATCAGCCGCTACAGCTTCCGCACCAAGGTGCAGCGCCTGCCGATCGAGCCGGTGTCGCAGGCTTCCGCCAACCAGCGTAAAGGGCGTTGCGGCCGCGTATCGGAAGGGGTGTGCATTCGCTTGTATTCCGAACAGGACTTCCTGTCGCGGCCGGCGTTTACCGATCCGGAAATTCTGCGCACCAACCTGGCGTCGGTCATTCTGCAGATGACCTCGCTGGGGCTGGGCGACATCGCCGCGTTTCCGTTCGTCGAAGCGCCGGATAAACGCAACATTCAGGATGGCGTGCGCCTGCTGGAAGAGCTGGGGGCGATCGCCACCGCCGACAACGGCCACTATCAGCTGACGCCGCAAGGCCGGCAGCTGGCGCAGTTGCCGATTGACCCGCGTCTGGCGCGCATGGTGCTGGAAGCGCAGAAGAGCGGCAGCGTGCGCGAGGTGATGATCATCACCGCCGCGCTGTCGATTCAGGATCCGCGTGAGCGCCCGATGGACAAGCAGCAGGCCTCGGACGAAAAACACCGCCGCTTCGCCGACAAAGACTCCGATTTCCTGGCGTTCGTCAACCTGTGGGATTATCTGCAGGAGCAGCAAAAGGCGAACTCTTCCAGCCAGTTCCGCCGGCTGTGCCGCAACGATTTCCTCAACTACCTGCGGGTGCGCGAGTGGCAGGATATCTATACCCAGCTGCGCCAGGTGGTGAAAGAGCTGGGGCTGCCGATCAACAGCACGCCTTCCGACTACCGCAGCGTGCACACCGCGCTGTTGACCGGCTTGCTGTCGCACATTGGCCAGAAGGATGCGGACAAGCAGGAATACACCGGCGCGCGCAATGCCCGCTTCTCAATCTTCCCCGGCTCCGGCCTGTTCAAGAAGCCGCCGAAGTGGACCATGGTGGCCGAACTGGTGGAAACCAGCCGCCTGTGGGGGCGCATCGCCGCGCGCATCGAACCGGAATGGATCGAGCCGCTGGCTCAGCATCTGGTGAAACACAGCTACAGCGAGCCGCACTGGTCGAAGTCGCAAGGGGCGGTGATGGCCAGTGAAAAGGTCACGCTGTTCGGTTTGCCGATCGTCGCGGCGCGCCAGGTCAATTACGGCGCCATCGATCCATTGCTGTGCCGTGAGCTGTTTATTCGCCATGCGCTGGTGGAGGGGGACTGGCAGACGCGCCACGCCTTCTTCCGCGACAACCAGAAGCTGCGCGCCGAAGTGGAAGAGCTGGAGCATAAATCGCGCCGCCGCGACATTCTGGTGGACGACGAAACGCTGTTCGGCTTCTACGATCGCCGCATCCCCAACGACGTGGTTTCCGGCCGTCATTTCGACAGCTGGTGGAAGAATGCCGCCAAGCAGCAGCCGGATCTGCTGAACTTCGAAAAAGAGATGCTGATCAAAGACGGCGCCAACAAGATCAGCGCGCTGGACTACCCGAACTTCTGGCATCAGGGCAATCTCAAGCTGCGGCTGAGCTACCAGTTTGAACCGGGCACCGACGCCGACGGCGTGACGGTGCACATCCCGCTGCCGATCCTCAATCAGGTGGAGGAGCAGGGCTTCGAGTGGCAGATCCCCGGTATTCGCCGTGAGCTGGTGATCGCGCTGATCAAGTCGCTGCCGAAACCGGTGCGTCGCAACTTTGTGCCGGCGCCGAACTACGCCGAAGCGTTCCTCGGCCGCGTAACGGCGCTGGAGTTGCCGCTGCTGGACGCGCTGGAGCGTGAATTGCTGCGCATGACTGGCGTGACCGTGTCACGTGATGATTGGCAGTGGGATCAGGTGCCCGATCACCTGAAGATGACTTTCCGCGTGGTGGGCGAGAAAAACCAGACGCTGCGCGAAGGCAAAGACCTGGCCGCGTTGCGCCTGCAGCTGAAAGAGAAGGTGCAGGAGACGCTGTCGGCGGTGGCCGACGATGGGCTGGAGCAGAGCAATCTGCATGTCTGGAGCTTTGGTCAACTGCCTGCCTTTTACGAGCAGAAGCGCGGCGGCTATTCGATGAAGGCTTACCCGGCGCTGGTAGATGAAAAGGACAGCGTGGCGATCCGCCTGTTCGACAGCGAAATCGAGCAGCAACAGGCGATGTGGCAGGGCACACGCCGCCTGCTGTTGCTGAATATTCCTTCGCCGATCAAATATCTGCATGAAAAGCTGCCGAACAAGGCCAAACTGGGGCTCTATTTCAACCCGTACGGCAAGGTGCTGGAGCTGATCGACGACTGCATTTCGTGCGGCATCGACAAGCTGATCGCCGAACACGGCGGCCCGGTTTGGCAGGAGGAAGACTTTGCACGGTTGCAGGAGCAGATCCGCGCCGAGTTGAACGACACGGTGGTCGAGGTGGCCAAACAGGTTGAGCAGATCCTGACGGCGGTCTTCAACATCAACAAACGGCTGAAGGGGCGGGTGGACATGTCGTTGGCGCTGGCGCTGTCGGATATCAAGACCCAGCTCAGCGGCCTGGTCTACCGCGGTTTTGTCACCGGCAACGGATGGAAACGCCTGCCGGACACGCTGCGCTACCTGCAGGCGATCGAGCGGCGGTTGGAAAAACTGGCTATCGATCCGCATCGGGATCGCGCGCAGATGCTGCGGGTGGAGCAGGTACAGCAGGCGTGGCAGCAGTGGCTGAACAAGCTGCCGCCGAAGCGACAGCAGGAGGAAGAGGTGAAGGCGGTGCGCTGGATGATCGAAGAGCTGCGCGTCAGCCTGTTCGCGCAGCAGTTGGGCACGCCTTACCCGATCTCCGACAAGCGCATTTTGCAAACTATCGAGCAGTTTTCGGGTTAAGCTCGGGCGCACCGGCCGGCAAGCGGCCGGCGCACCACAGGCTCAACAGGCCGCACAGCAGCAGCGTGGCGGCCAAATCCTGCCCGCGCGCCGCAATCGTCAGCCCCAGGCCGATCAACAGATAGTACAGCAACCCGAATAACGCGCCGGCGGTGCCGAGTTGCTGCCGGTAGCGGCTCAGCGCCTGGCTCAGCACATTCGGGATAGCCAACCCGAACGCCAGCATCACCAGCGCACAGGGAAGCAGCATCCACAGGCTGTGTTGCCACCCGAACAATGCCATACCGCTAGCCACCGCCAGCAAACCGCCCAGCAGGATCTGACGTTTGGCGCTGATGCCGCGCGCCAGCAGGTGGCGGTTCAACAGCGCCCCCGCCAGGCTGCCGAGCGCCAGCATCACACCCGAGTAGCCAAACTGTTGGCTGTTCAACCCCAGCCTTTCGAACATGAACGGCGCCAGGCTGAAGTAGCTGAACACCATAATATTGAAGCTGGCGACCAGCAGCGCCGAACACCAGATGTGACGATCGCGCAACATCGTCGCCAGGGTAATGCCCGGCGCGGCGGCCGTTGCGGTTTGCCGCGGCCGCGTTTCCGGCAATGTGCCGTAACTCCACAGCAGCAGCACCAGCGCCCAGGCCGCCTGCGCGGTGAAAATCGCCGCGCTGCCGCCCCAGGCGACCAGCGCGCCGCCGGCAAACATTCCCAGCAGCGGGCTGATGGAGAGCGCGATGCCGACCAGCGCGAACATGCGCCCCAGCGCCGGGCCTTGATAGACATCACGCAGCATGGTTTGCGTGACGATTGAGCCGACCGCGGCGCCGAAGGCGATCAGCGCACGGGCGGCCAGCAACAGCGTGAAACTGCCGCTCAGCAGGGCGAGGCCGGCGCCGACCAGATAGAGCGCCAGGCCGGCCAGCATCGCCGGACGGCGGCCGAACCGATCGCAGAAGGCTCCCCAAAAGGCGACGCCGAGGGCGAAGGCGAAGAAATAGATGGATAACGTCTGCCCGGCCTGCGCGGCGCTGATGCCGAAATCGCTGCGGATGGCGGTGAGCACCGGGCTGTACAGCGTTTCCAGGATCTGCGGCGTCATGATTGCGGTGACGAGCAGCGGTAAAGATAAGCGTTGCATGATGCAGGGTCTCCCTAAATGTTAAGGCGTCAGTATAGGGAGTCGCATTTTGTTCGATTACAATCATTAGGACAAAAAACAACAGGTATAGGACAATCTGATGGCGCTGATTCAACAGCATCACCCGTTCGACCCGGATCGGCTGCCGGCACCGGCTCTCGGCATCGCGGCGGAACTGGTGGAGCACGACTCCGGGCTGCATTGGCATCAGCGTTCGCAGCTGCTGTATGCGCCGCAGGGATGCATGACGGTCACGTTGGCGCAGCAGTGGCTGATTCTGCCGCCGACGCGCAGCGTCTGGATACCGGGCGGCATTGCGCATCGGGTGCAGCTGCGTGGCCGCGTCGCGTATCGCTCGCTGTATTTCGATCCGGCGCTGACGGCCGCCATGCCGCCACAGGCAGCGGTGCTGGCGGTAAACCCGCTGTTGGCGGCGATCGTTGAGCGCATCGCGCACTGGCCGCTGGACTATGCGTTGGCGCAGCCCCAGGCGCGCGATTTGCTGGCGGTGCTGATCAATGAGTTGGGCGAGGCGCAGCGCGAGAATACCCAGTTGCGGCTGCCGCAGGATAAGCGTCTTGCCGCCTGGCTGGCGACGCTGCCGGAGAGCGACGAGTTGCCGGCGTTGGCGGCGTTGGCGCAGCGTTTGCATCTGCACGCCAAAACGCTGACGCGGCTGTTTCAGCGGGAAACCGGCCTGAGCTATCAGCAGTGGTGCCAGCAGTGGCGGCTGATGCGCGCGATCGAACTGCTGGCGTCGTTGCCGTCGGTCAGCGCGGTGGCACAGCGGTTGGGATTTTCCAGCGACAGCGCGTTTATCGCTTTTTTCCGCCAGTTCACCGGCACCACGCCGCGGCGCTATATGCAAGGGGGCTGAAAAAGCACAACGGCGCATAATGCGCCGTTGTGAGAGGGTCAGTTGCCCGCCGCCAGGGCGTCCAGCGCTTCGCGGATGCCGGGCACCGCCAGGGCGCGGTTATCGGCGCGATAGCGATCTTTCGCCGCCGGCGCCGAGCTTTGGATGGCGATCAGCTGCCAGCCGTCGGCGGTTTTCAACAGCAGCGGTGAGCCGCTGTCGCCGGGCAGGGTATCACACTGGTGCGACAGTACGCCTTGCTGGGCCCAGCCGGTGACCTTGCAGTTTTGGTGGCTGTAGAGGTCATCCAGATGATCCTCCGGGTAACCCGCCTGAGTGATCAGCCGTTTGGCCTGTTTCAGGGCCTGGGTCAGCGCCTTGCTGTCGCCTTGCCACAGCGGCAACGGTGCGATCGGCAGCGGCTTTTTGTCTTTCAGCCGGATCAGCGCAAAATCATAAGCGGCCGCAGCGGGCGGGACGATCCAGCCATCGCCGTCCGGCTTCAGCTTTTTGCCCAGCGTGCTGTCGACCAGGGTCTCGATATTGCCGGTTTGATACTGCCAGGATTTATCGCCTGCCACAAAGCGCAGAGCGATGGCTTTATCCAGTTGCCCGGGCGGCGCCAGCACGCAGTGGCCGGCGGTCAGCGCCAGGTGCGGGGAGATCAGCGTGGCGGTACACAGATTGCCGCTGGCGGTTTCGACCTGGCCGATGGCTTGCCACGGCTGGGCGGCGGTATCCGTGACCTTGATTCGTTCATCTTTGCCGAAAAACAGACGCGTTTGCTCGGCCTTGGACGGACCGTCGGCGCGTGCCGCCTGAGTAGCGATGAGCGGGAGTGAGCACAGCAACAGTAAAACGGATATGCGCATAGATCTCTTGCCTGACAAATACGGATCATCCATAAACACACTGAATGCTAACTATAGACTGATTTAGCAGCCATGTGGATGGGCAATAATTGATTTTTCAATAATTTCCCGCCGGCAACGCGGCAGGCTACAGGTAAAAAAAGACGGCGATCAGTCCGCAAAGGATCAGGGCGGTCAGAACGATCTCGAACAGGTAGCGGCGCAGCATCAATGAGAACCCCCCGATGAAAAAACACCCGGCGAACCGGGTGTCGTACACGTCAAGCCTGAAGCGGTGAGGGGACCCTCACGTCATTACGCTTTTTTGTGGCTGGTTTTCTTGTGGTGCTTTTTAGCCGCCTGGGCTTTTTGCGCCGGGGCTTTCTTCACGGCTTTTTTGTGATGCTTCTTGGCCGCCTGCGCTTTCTGTACCGGCGCTTTCTTGCCGTGGTGTTTCACCTGAGCTTTAGCCGGCGCAGCGGTGGCGGTGGTTGCGGTAGCCGCAGGTGCGGTGGTGGCAGCCTCGGCAGCGAAAGCCACGGAAGACAGACCCATTGCAGCGGCAACAACCAGAGCTAATACTTTTTTCATCGTAGAATCCTCAACATGACTTTTGGGTATCAACCCCACTGCGGGGCCGTTGAAATGATAGTAGGCAAACGGCGCCCGGCTTTCCGTGAGTGATTGGTTTCGGCATGTAACCTAATGTACAGGGCGACGGCGGCGAGGGGATTGCTGCTATAATGACCGCCAGGCACGATAAAAGGGATTTAAAATGAACGAGATAGTGATTCGTTGTGGCGTAACCGAACTGGGCGAGGTGCCGCTGGCCTATGAGGACTGGGGCGATGAGGCGCACCCGCCGCTGCTGCTCATCATGGGCATCGGCGCGCAGCTGTTGCTGTGGCCTGACGATTTCTGCCGCGCCCTGGTGGCTCAGGGGTTTCG
The DNA here is from genome assembly GCF_009900725.1 of Serratia sp. Z4. NCBI lineage: Bacteria > Pseudomonadati > Pseudomonadota > Gammaproteobacteria > Enterobacterales > Yersiniaceae > Serratia > Serratia sp. Z4. The sequence goes on along the minus strand of NZ_JAAABD010000002.1, from coordinate 184,732 downwards.
GGTGATCCGTTATGACAACCGCGACGTCGGCCTTTCCGGCAAAACGCAGGCGCAACGCACGCAGCCGTTGTGGCTGCTGATGCTGCGCGCCCAGCTCGGTTGGCAAACGCCGGTGCCTTATACCCTGGCGGACATGGCGACGGACGCGGCGCATCTGCTCGATCATTTACGCATCCCGCAGGCTCACGTACTGGGCGCTTCGATGGGGGGGATGATCGCCCAGGTGCTGGCCGCGGAATACCCGCAGCGCGTCGCCTCGTTATGCATCTTGTTCTCCAGCACCAATCAGCCGCTGTTGCCACCGCCGGCGCCTTCGCTGCTGTGGTTGTTGGTGCGCCGGCCGGCGGCCGATTTGACGCTGCAGCAGCGCCACGAGGGAATGAAGGCCTTCCTGCGCGCGCTCGGTACCCGGTTTTATCCGCCGGAGGAGGCGGAGCTGGATGCATTGGTGAATCGGTTGTTGAAGCGGGGCGTGGATCCCGAAGGCGTGCAGCGGCAACTTTCCGCGTTGCTCGGCAGCGGCGATCTGCGTCGCTACAGCCGGCGCATAGCCGCGCCGACGCTGGTCATTCACGGCGATCGCGATCGGCTGGTACGCAAGGCGGGTGGGGTGGCGATCGCCCGCGCGGTCGTCAACGCCAAATTGCATATTATGCCGGGCATGGGGCATGACCTGCCGGCCTCGTTGAGGCCGCAGCTGGCGGCGATGATCGCCCGTCATGCACTGGGATGAGAGGCCGGAATGCCGGCGTTTTTTGCTATTTTAGTTACAACATACTAATGGTGAGTGGCCACCCGCCACTCTGTAGCCAAGGCGATGTCGGCACAGAACGTGCGTTATGAAGCATTATCCGGTCTTGCAGGCGGGAAAAGGGCGCGGCAGGGCCGCGCCAGGGGAGATTACAGGTAGCGGTTTTCCAGATGCTGACGGAAATAGCGTGGGTTGAGCGCTTCGCCGGTTGCGTTGGCGATCAGCGTCTCGGTCGGGAAACGGCTGCCGTGGCGCCAGATGTTGTGCTGCAGCCAGTGGAACAGCGGCTGCAGGTTGCCGGCGGCGATATCTTCGTTCAGCGAAGGCAGGGCCTGACGCACGCTGTGGAACAGCTGCGCGGCGTACATCGCACCGAGGGTGTAAGTCGGGAAGTAGCCGAAGGCACCGTCGGTCCAGTGAATATCCTGCATGCAGCCGTTGCGGTAGTTGCCGATGGTGTCGAGGCCGAGGTAAGCACTCATCTTCTCATTCCACAGCGCCGGAATGTCTTCCACTTCGATATCGCCTTCGATCAGCGCTTTTTCAATTTCGTAGCGCAGGATGACGTGAGCAGGATAGCTCACTTCGTCGGCGTCGACGCGGATCAGGCCCGGTTTAACGCGCTGGTTGAGGCGAATGAAGTTGGCCTCTTCCAGCGCCGGCTGTTCGCCAAACTGCGCGGTGACTAACGGACGCAAGATTTTCAGGAATTCATTGCCGCGCGCCAGCTGCATTTCGAACAGCAGGCTCTGCGATTCGTGGATAGCGGTAGAACGGGCCAAGGCGACCGGCTGGCCAAGCAGATCGCGCGGCAGGTTTTGCTCGTAGCGGGCGTGGCCGGTCTCGTGCACGATGCCGAGCAGCGCGGTCAGAAACTCTTTCTCGTTGTAACGCGTGGTGATGCGTACATCTTCCGGCACGCCGCCGCAGAACGGGTGGGCGCTGACGTCGACGCGGCCATTGTCGAAGTTGAAACCGAGCAGTTTCATCACGCTCAGGCTCAGCTGACGCTGGGTGTCCACATTGAACGGGCCTTGTGGCGCCTGGCAGGGCTCATTAGCTTGTTTGGCCACCACGCGCTGCAGCAGATCCGGCAGCCAGGTTTTCAGATCGCCGAAGATGCGGTCGAGATCGCTGCTGCGCATGCCCGGCTCATACAGGTTGAGCAGAGCATCGTAACGGCTTGTGCCGGCCGCCTGCGCGCGGATCTGCGCCTCTTCCCGGCTGAGCTTGACCACCTCGCGCAGGTTGTCGGCGAAGCCGTCCCAATCGTTGGCAGGGCGCTGGGCGCGCCAGGCGTGTTCGCAGCGCGCACCCGCCAGCGACTTGGCCTCGACCAGCGACGCCGGCAGCAGCACGGCGTCTTCATATTGGCGGCGCATTTCGCGCAGGTTGGCGCGGTCGAGTTCGTCCAGCGTCTCTTGCTGCGCGCGATCCAACAGCGCGCCGGTGCTTTGTGCCGTTAAAATCTGGTGCTGCAGCACGCTCAGCTCGGCTAGCGCTTCGGAGCGCGCCTTGCTGCCGCCCGGCGGCATCATGGTTTGCATGTCCCAACCGGCGATGGCGGACAGGTGGCCGAAACGCGACAACCGGCTGAATAGGGCGCGCAGGTGATCGTAAGCAGACGTGTTGGAATGTGCAGATGTCATTATTATTCGGCTCCAATGAGAAGGTCTGGCGGCATTATGCCAGATCGGCTTTTAAACTGAATGTCGGCTTTACCGGCCAGCAGAAACGGAAACTGGCGCCGCCGAGCGAACTGCCTTCGACGAACACCTGCCCCTGGTAGGCGACGGCGATGGAATGGACGATGGCCAGTCCCAACCCGCAGCCGCCGGTAGCGCGATCGCGGCTGGGGTCGAGACGGACGAAAGGTTCAAACACCCGTTCACGCTCTTCCGGCGGAATACCCGGCCCGTCGTCCTCGACCTGCAAGCAGGCGAGGTCGCCGTCAAACCACAGGCCGACGCGCAGACGCTGTTCGGAATAGCGCAGCGCGTTGTTGACCAGGTTGTCGAGAACGCGCTCCATCAGGCGCAGATCGACGCCGCCGAAGTCGCCGACGTGTGGGATATCGAGCTGGATGTCACGTTCCTGATGAATAAGACGGATATCATCGACCTTGTCCTCAAGCCATTTTGGCAGATCGATGGGTTCAATGTTTAACGCAACCTGCGGGCGGTCCAAACGGGCATAGGTCAGCAGCTCGTCGATCAGCGACTCCAGCTGGCCGATATCGCGGTTCAGCGCCTGCTGCTCGCTTTCGGACAGATTATCGCTCATTTCGAGCCGGTAACGCAGGCGCACCAGCGGCGTTCGCAGCTCGTGCGCGATGCCGTCGATCAGCTGTTTCTTGCTGGCGATCAGGGTATTGACGCTGTCGGCCATCTGGTTGAACGCCACGCCGAGCCGGCTCAGGCTGGAGGTGGGATCGAAGTGGGTGCGCTCATCCAGATGCCCGGCGCCGAGCCGCTGGGCGGCGTTTTCCAATTTGAGCAGGTCTTGCCAGTGCGGCCGCATCCACAGAAACACCGGCAGCGCCAGCGACATGCCGATAAACACCAGCAATACCAGATCCAGCAGGCGCATCTGGTGCAGGTAGAACAGATAAGGAATGGGGCCGACCACTAACACGTAGTGGCTGCGCGGAATGCGCTGCATAAAGGTGTACTGATCGTCGAGGGCGATGATTTCCCCCAGCCGCAGCCGTTTTTTCAGATCCTCGCTCAGCGCCTGTTTGCCGAGCGGTTCGATATGCAGTTTGAACGACAGATTGAGATCCAGCGTGGCGATGGTCTTGTTCCAGTCCTTCAACGGGATTTCGCGCAGCTCGCTGCGCATCAGGTACAGCGAACTTTTCATCAGATCGTCCATCGACTGGCGGCCGGCGCGCTCGGCGGTCACCTTGTACACCAGGCCAACCAGCATCGCCATCACCAGAAAACAGACGAACAGCAACAGGAAGAACTGGACGAAAAGTTTTCTCATTGTTGCACCGATGCCCAGGCGTTAGGGGCGAACAGATAGCCTTTATTGCGCACGGTCTTGATGCGGAACGGTTCTAGCGCGTTATCGTACAGCTTGCGGCGCAGGCGGGAGATCGCCACGTCGATGCTGCGATCCATGCCGTCATAGCTTACGCCGCGCAGGTTTTGCAGCAACGCCTCACGATCCATGATCTGGCCGGCGTGGGTCGCCAATTCCCACAACAAATCGAAATCCGAGGTGGACAGGGTGATCGTTTCTTCGCCCAGCGTGACCTGCCGGTTGACCGGATCGATGCACAACAGCCCGAAATGCAGCGCGTTGTGCTGGGTGAGCGGCTGAACCGACTCTTCTTTCGGCTGCTGGCTGTGTTGGCGCAGGTGCAAACGCAGGCGGGCCAGCAACACCGCCGGCGGCGTGGTTTTCAGGATATAGTCGTTGGCGCCCATCTCCAGCGACAGAATATGGTTCATGTCGCTGTCGAGCGAGGTGAGCAGCACGATCGGGCCGGGGAAGGTAGGGCGCAGATCGCGGCACAGCGTCATGCCGTCTTTGCCGGGCAGCATAATGTCCAGCAGCACCAAATCGGGTTGCTCGCGCTCAATGCGCGCCTGCGCGCTGTCGCCGCGCGGTTCGATCAGCACCTCGATGTCGTGTTTGCCCAGATAGGCGGCGATCAGCTTGCCGACTTCAGGATCGTCTTCCACAAAAACAATTTTATGCATATGCCCGTGTTTTAATAAGAAAAGCGGATTTCAGCATAGCGCGGCCTACAGCGATGCGCCATGCGGATCTTTGCCTCAGCGCAGCGGCCGCCCGCCGTCGACGCCGTGGGTGCGGCCGGTCACGTAACGGCTCTCCAGCAGGTAGCTCACCAGATTGACCACTTCGCTCTCGCCCGGCGCGACCTTCATCAGCGATTTCGCCAGCGCTTGTTGGCGGTAGGCTTCATCGTCGCCCGGATTGAAGATGATCAGCGCCGGCGCGATGGCGTTGACCTTCACCTCCGGCGCCAGCTTGCGGGCGAACGATCGGGTCATATTGTCCAGCGCGGCCTTGCTGGCGGCGTAGGCGATATGTTTGTCGCTGCCTTTTTCCACCACGTAGTCGGTCAGATGGATAATGTCAGCGCCCGCCTGGCCCTGGCCGGTCAGGCAAGATTCGAGCAGTTGGTTGAGCAAATAGGGCGTATAGACGTGAATTTGCAGCATCGCCGCCATCACTTGCTCCGGCGGCACTTCCGCCGACTCGGCCTGCCAGGCGCTGGCGTTGTGGATCACCGCGCGCAATTTGGGCGCCACCTGTCGCACCTGGTCGGCGAAACGGTAGATACCGTCGTGCGTGGAAAAATCGCCTTGAATGCAACTGGCGCCCAAGGCTTTCAACTCGGTCATCGCCGGATATTCGCTGCGATAGGCGATGATGACCGGAACGCCGCGCTGGAGAAACGCTCTGGCGAGCGCCAGCCCGATGCGCCGCGCGCCGCCGGTAATCAGCACCGGGGCAGAGTTGGGGTGTTCCATTGATTAAAGCTCCTGGACAGACTGGCAAACAATAGGGGAATTATGCCATCATACGGCGGAAAGTCGTTAAAGCTTCGCATGATTATCCATTTCTGGATGTAAGATCCCCAATGCGTTTCAGGTTGCCGCCCGGCGGCGGCTTGAAAGACCACGGGTTAACACTGGCCATGAGAGGAATGAGGGGATGAACAGCAATCACCTTGCATCCATCGCGCGCAGTGAGAAAATCTGTTTCGACTATATGGATTTTCTGTCCGCATCGTGCAGGAAGCACTGGCGCTTTGTTGATGCTATTTATGGTGTGATGCCGATCTTCGGCATGGTGTTGAAATCGCGCGTGACCACGTCACAAACGCGCAAAGAGCAGTTGAAAGAGCTGGCGCTGCAAGTGGTGTCGACACAGGTCAGCGATGAAACCAATATCGTGCGCCTGATTGACCTGGCGCAGCAGCAGGGCCTGACGGTATTTGATATTCAGTTGCCCTATGCGCTGGAAGCACAACAGCTGGCGGCCATTCAAAAAGAGTGCGAGGAAGGCATTGCGATCGCCCTGGTGGGTGAGCGCATGACCATCACCATTCCCCCTAAAAGCTGACCGGGTGTACCGACCCGGCCGCCCGTTCATGGTTAGGCAATTGACTTACCGCGATGGCCTAACCATGAACGTGATGTCTCACGCCGCATGACGGCCGGTGTCTAGAGCTGGGTCCCGGCATTCGGGCCGGAGCGCAGGGTATAAATACTGTCTATATGAATTAACACCGCGTACTTCGGCGGCTTCATCCCATTTTTTTCCGCAAACGTCAACGCATCGTCAAACGGCTTGCCCGCCAGAAACAGTTCGGGCGTGCCAACGAAGCGGTAACCGTCCAGCGCCTCGCGATCGATGATCACCACGGCCATTTTCGAGCCGGCCTTGATGTTTTTCAGCGTTTGGCCACCGGTATTTTCGTTGTAAATCAGCGTACGGTCATCATAGAGGCGCAAAGAGCGCTTGGGGCCGATATCGGGAACGCCGTTCGGGCTGCTGGTCGCCTGCACAGGCAGCTGTTTAGCCAGCATCTTCTTCATCTCGTCATTCAATTCATTCATTACAGATGACCCTCAGATTGGTGTGTCACTTTTAATGCAAGGTAGCGGAAGCGTTGGCCGCCGGCGCGCAGACGCTGGTTTCCGGCAGCCGGTGTTCGCGCAGCAAGTGCAGAGTTTCAATCCTGAAACGCAGCAGGTGCCGTTCGGCGATCTGCTGCATCTGTTCGCACAGCGACGTATCGTCCAACAGTTGCTCGATAGCGACTCGGGCCTGATGAACATGCAGCTCGACGCCGCGAAGAGGCTTCTGCCGCAGGCGCAGATGGGTAATGTTGTTGAACGTGACGATCAGCGCGGCAAGGGCAGACTCGAAAATATTCAGCGCTTCAAATCTGGCGGTATATTCCGCATTCAGCCAGGGCTTCTCGGCGATGATCGCCTGAGCCCCCTCCAGCGCCTGTTGATAGCGCGCCATCGCCAGGCGATCGCGCCGCTGATTGAATGCCGTGTTGCCCTCAGCGATCCGTGCTTCCCAAGCGGCAAACAAGGGTAATGCGTGCAGCAGTTTCTCAGCCATGAAATGCCTTCCATTTTCAGCCTGTCTTCATCCGCCGCCTGACGCCTCTCGCCAGGGGCACTCGCGTCTTACTATTGACCAGTAAATGATAATGATAATTAATTGCATTTGAGATCGCAAGCGTGGCGCATGGCTGACTGTACAAAGGGGGGAAACGCGGTAGCAGGGGAAAAAGAGGAAGCAAAATGCGGCTGACGGGCAGCCGCATTGACGGGGCACTTTAGTGCAGCATAAACCAGCCGGCGGGCAGCGTGGCCACCAGCAGCAGTAAGATGCTGCCTTTTTCCAGGCGATTCAGCAGATTGATATCCTGATGGCCGCGGCGGGCGTACATGAACACCAACAGGCCCGGCGCATACAGCAGCACCGACATCAGCAGGTGCATCAGCCCGGAAGCGTACAGCAGCCATAAACCATAGACGCAGGCGCCGGTGGCGGCGAAGATCAGGCGTTTGTCGCGGCGGCGGTAAGCCACCTTGAACAGAAACGCGCCGACCAGGAAGTAAGGCACCAGGATCATCTCTGACGCGATGGTCAACAGCGAGTTGTAGTTGCTGCCGGTCAGCCAAATCAGCACCAGCGCCAGTTGCACCGCGATGTTGGTCAGCCACAGCGAAGAGGACGGGGCGTGATGGCGGTTCTGCTTGCCGAACACGCGCGGAAACGCGCCGTGCTGCGCGGCCAGCAGCGGCACTTCCGCCGCCATGATGGTCCAGCTCAGGTAGGCGCCGCACACGGAAACGATCAGGCCGGCGGCAATGAGCACGTCTCCCCACGGGCCGATCAGTTCTACCATCAGCACCGCCATCGACGGATTGCGCATCTCTGCCAGTGCGCTGCGCGGCACCACGCCCAGCGACAGCAAGGTGACCATCAGATACACCGCCAGCGCCGACAGCACCGCCAGCATAGTGGCGCGGCCCACGTCTTTCTTATTGCGGGCGCGGGCGGAAACCACCACCGCGCCCTCCACGCCGATAAACACCCACAGGGTGATCAGCATGGTGTCCTTGACCTGTTCCCACACCGGTTTGCCGAGGGCGATACCGTTGAAATCCAGTGTGAACACGTCCATTTTAAAGGCGATCGCCGCCAGAACGGCGAACATCCCCAGCGGCAACAGCTTGGCGAGGGTGGCCGCCAGATTGATGCTGGCGGCGGTTTGCACGCCGCGCAGCACCAGCGCGTGCACGATCCACAGCAGGGCGGATTCGGCGATCAGCGCCTGCCAGGTATTGCCGTCACCGAGGATAACGTTGCCACCGCGATCGGTAAAAATGCTCAGCGCCGCGAACACGATCACCAGATACGAGACGTTGGCGATCACGGCGCACAGCCAGTAACCCCAGGCGGAGCAGAAGCCCACCAGTTCGCCGAATCCTTCTTTGGCGTAGGTGAAGATGCCGCCGTCCAGATCCGGACGCAAACGCGTAAGCAACAGCATGGCGAATGCCAAAAACAGAATGCCGACGCCGGTGATCCCCCAACCCAGCAACAGCGCGGCGGGGCTGGCGACCTGCGCCATGTTTTGCGGCAGACTGAACACGCCGGCGCCCAGCATCGAGCTGAGCACCAAAGCGGTTAGCGCGGTAAGACCGAGTTTTTTTTCCAATGACGGATCCTGAACGCAGAATAAACAACTGGAAGGGAACTGCTTGGCGGCAACAATGTATTAACAACCACTGCGCGAATAGACAATAGCCCTAAAAATTGGCGCAAATTCTACGGAGGGATGATTAGAGATGCAATGATTGAATATGCGGAATTTACAAAAAACTATTCAACACGCGATGGAAAAAGCGGCAATAAAAACGGGCAGCTCAAGGGCTGCCCGATGGTAAACCTAAAAACGGGTTTTATTTGAACAGATCGGCGCTGACGGTCAGGTTGCCGCCGCTCTTGTTCTGCCACTGGCGGGTGACGTGGTAGTACTTGGCGCCTTTCTCGGCCGCGCGTTTCGCCACTTCGGTGGAGACATCGGTCATGCTGTTGAAGTGGCCGGTGAAGGTGACGGAATCGAACGGCACCATCTGCGCGGCGGTCACGTTGTTCACTTCCTGGATCTTGGTGCCGTTAGGCAGCGTGACGGTATAGCGTTGGCCGGTAGAGGACTGGGTTTCGAAGAAACGGCCCACTTCGCGGCTTGGCGAACCGGAAGACGCGACGCCAGGAATTTCGACTTTCGCGGCTGCGGCGCCGCCGGCGGCCAGGGCGGCGCGGCCGGCGTCAGAATCGGCTGGAATGGCGTCCGGGCTCTGCACGCGGCGTTTCGGCGCATCGGCCTTATAGATGTAGGCGGTGACGAACTGGTTGCCGCCGGAGTTGGCGTCAACCTGGCGCACGATGAAGAACGAAGCGGCGCCTTTTTTCTTCGCTTCTTTGGAGATGGCGTCGTTGATGTCCGGCTGGCTGCGGTAGAAGCCGCTGACGCTCACGGTATCGTAAGGCTCCAGCAGGTAGGCTTCCTCTTTAGGCAGTTCGTTCACGCCGTTAAATACGCGGTATTTTGGTGTTTTGCTCACTTCTGGCGCATCTTTATGATAAAGGTCTGCGGTGACGCGCCAGTTGCCGCCGTTGTTGCTGTTGTTGCTGTCCTGGATATAGAAGGAATCGGCACCCAGTTTGTCTGCACGGCGGGATACGGCGTCGACGGCTTCATTGATGGCATTGAAGCGGCCGGTAATCGTGATGCGATCAAACGGCTTCAGCGCCGCTGCTTTCTCAGGAGTTAACTCTTGCGCCGCATGAGCAGACAGCGCGGTGAGTGATAACAAGGCTGACGCGATGATCGTGGTCTTCAGCTTCATAAAAAATCCTTTCGCCTAGCGCATTAACGTTTATAACGTACTGAACTGTTTAAGTGTAATTCAGCCGTCGATTATTACATGTAATTCTGAAAACTGTCTCAGCATTTTATGTTATCCCGTGCGACAAATCGCCGATGGCGACGCGGGGCGCACGGATGGCACCGCCGTCATAAGTTTCCATAATAACGGCTTTGGTGTCATTAATGTTAATTATTCACAAAATGATAACTTTTATGCTTTTACGCCGCGCGCGGCCATAAATCGTTACGCCGGGCGTAAACCTCCTGTCACGCAGAATGTGCTGTTCTGTATGGATTTTTTCACTGTAAATTGCGATTTGTCATATCGCGCACGGCGTTTTTATGTAAAAACAGGGATGAATGCGTAAGCAATTATGGATCATCGACCTTATTTTCAGTAGGTTATAGTTGGCGCCTGAAATCAGTGCGGGCAAGTTAATGCAACGCTCGCCGGCGGCGCCGTGCTATGGGCAGGAAAATAATAAACATCATCCAAGACAGGTGAGAAGGGAACATTATGCGTATTGGTGTACCAAGAGAGCGGTTGGCCAATGAAGCCCGGGTCGCAGCCACGCCGAAAACGGTGGAACAACTGCTGAAGCTGGGTTTTACCGTCGCGATTGAACGCGGGGCGGGCAAACTGGCCAGTTTTGAAGACGTCGCTTACGAAGCCGCCGGCGCGGCGCTGGTCGACGAAAGCGAAGTGTGGCAGTCGGATCTGATCCTGAAAGTCAACGCGCCGCAAGACGACGAGATCGCCTTGATGCGCGAAGGCAGCACGCTGGTCAGCTTTATCTGGCCGGCGCAAAACCCCGAATTGATGGCCAAGCTGGCGGCGCGCAACGTCACCGCGCTGGCGATGGACTCGGTGCCGCGCATCTCGCGCGCCCAGTCGATGGACGCGCTGAGCTCGATGGCCAACATCGCCGGCTACCGCGCGATCGTCGAAGCGGCGCATGAGTTCGGCCGTTTCTTCACCGGCCAGATCACCGCCGCCGGCAAAGTGCCGCCGGCCAAGGTGATGATCATCGGCGCCGGCGTGGCCGGCCTGGCGGCGATCGGCGCCGCGGGCAGCCTCGGCGCCATCGTGCGCGCCTTCGACACCCGCCCGGAAGTGAAAGAGCAGGTGCAGAGCATGGGGGCGGAGTTCCTCGAGCTGGATTTTGAAGAGGAAGCGGGCAGCGGCGACGGCTACGCTAAAGTGATGTCCGAAGCCTTTATCAAGGCCGAGATGGCGCTGTTCGCCGCGCAGGCGGCGGAGGTTGACATCATCGTCACCACCGCGCTGATCCCGGGTAAACCGGCGCCGAAGCTGATCACCAAAGAGATGGTGGCGTCGATGAAGCCGGGCAGCGTGATCGTCGATTTGGCGGCGCAAACCGGCGGCAACTGCGAACTGACTGTGGCCGACACCATTACCGTGACCGACAACGGCGTGAAAATCATCGGCTATACCGATCTGCCGAGCCGCTTGCCGACCCAATCTTCGCAGCTGTACGGCACCAACCTGGTCAACCTGCTGAAGCTGCTGTCGAAAGAGAAAAACGGTGAGATTGACATCGATTTCGACGATACGGTGATCCGCGGCGTTACCGTGGTGCGCAGCGGTGAAATCACCTGGCCGGCGCCGCCGATCCAGGTCTCGGCCCAGCCGAAAGCGGCGCCCGCCGCCGCACCGGCCGCCAAACCCGAAGCCAAACCGACCTCGCCGTGGCTGAAGTATGGCCTGATGGCCCTGGCGATCCTGCTGTTCGGCTGGCTGGCGGACGCGGCGCCGAAAGAGTTCCTGTCGCACTTTACCGTGTTCGCGCTGGCCTGCGTGGTCGGTTACTACGTGGTCTGGAACGTCAGCCACGCGCTGCATACCCCGCTGATGTCGGTTACCAACGCGATCTCAGGGATTATCGTGGTCGGTGCGCTGCTGCAAATTGGCCACGGCGGCTGGGTGAGTTTCCTCTCCTTTATCGCCGTGCTGATCGCCAGCATCAATATTTTCGGTGGGTTCACCGTCACTCAGCGCATGCTGAAGATGTTCCGCAAGAACTAAGGGGTAACAAATGTCTGGAGGATTGGTTACAGCTGCATACATTGTTGCCGCTATTTTGTTTATTTTCAGCCTGGCGGGCCTGTCGCGTCATGAAACGTCGAAGCAGGGCAACCTGTTCGGCGTCGCCGGCATGGCGATCGCGCTGATCGCCACCATCTTGGGGCCGGATTCCGGCAACGTCGGCTGGATCATCATCGCCATGATCATCGGCGGCTCGATCGGCGTCTATCTGGCCAAGAAGGTCGAGATGACCGAAATGCCGGAGCTGGTGGCGGTGCTGCACAGTTTCGTTGGCCTGGCGGCGGTGCTGGTCGGCTTCAACAGCTACCTGGATCACGGCGCGCCGATGGAGCCGGTGATGGCGAATATCCATCTGACCGAAGTGTTCCTCGGCATCTTTATCGGCGCCGTGACCTTCACCGGGTCGATCGTCGCTTTCGGCAAGCTGCGCGGCATCATTTCTTCCAAACCGCTGATGCTGCCGAATCGCCACAAGCTGAACCTGGCGGCGTTGGTGATCTCGTTCCTGTTGCTGGTGGCGTTCGTGCGCACCGACAGCGTGGGCTGGCAGGTGATAGCGCTGCTGCTGATGACGGCGATCGCGCTGGCGTTCGGCTGGCATCTGGTCGCCTCGATCGGCGGCGCCGACATGCCGGTGGTGGTGTCGATGCTCAACTCTTACTCGGGGTGGGCGGCGGCGGCTGCGGGCTTCATGCTGAGCAACGATCTGCTGATCGTCACCGGCGCGCTGGTGGGCTCTTCGGGGGCTATACTGTCTTACATCATGTGCAAGGCGATGAACCGTTCGTTTATCAGCGTGATCGCCGGCGGTTTCGGCAGTGACGGTTCATCCACCGGCGAAGCCGAAGAGATGGGCGAATACCGTGAAACCACGGCGGAAGAAGTGGCCGAGCAACTGAAGAACTCCACCTCGGTGATCATCACCCCGGGCTACGGCATGGCGGTGGCGCAGGCGCAGTATCCGGTGGCGGAAATCACCGAAAAACTGCGGGCGCGCGGCGTGAAGGTGCGTTTCGGCATTCACCCGGTCGCGGGGCGCTTGCCGGGCCACATGAACGTGCTGCTGGCGGAAGCGAAGGTGCCGTACGACGTGGTGCTGGAGATGGATGAAATCAACGACGATTTCCCGGATACCGATACCGTGCTGGTAATTGGCGCCAACGACACGGTGAACCCGGCGGCGCTGGAAGATCCGCGCAGCCCGATCGCCGGCATGCCGGTATTGGAAGTGTGGAAAGCGCAGAACGTGATCGCGTTCAAACGCTCGATGAACACCGGCTACGCCGGCGTGCAGAACCCGCTGTTCTTTAAGGAGAACACTCAGATGCTGTTCGGCGACGCCAAAGACAGCGTGGAAGCGATTCTGCGGGCGCTGCAGAAGTAGAATTGGGCAACCAAAGAAAAACGGGCCGCTTTTCAGCGGCCCGTTTCTTTATGAGCGAAGCCTAATCTTCGTCGTCGTGTTCGTCGTCTTCATCCGCTTCGATCGGGCAGTTGAAGTTTTCCGGTTTAATCACCAGCAGGTCGCATTTCAGATGATCGATCACATGTTCCGCGGTATTGCCGATAAAGGCGGCTGAAATGCCTGTGCGGCCCAGGGTGCCCAGCACCACCACGCCGGCCTGCAGATGTTCGGCCAGATCGGGGATGACCTCTTCCGGCAGGCCTTTTTCCACGTGGGTGAACTCTTCCTTAATGCAGAATTTCTGCCGCAGCGCCTTCATGGCGATCAGATGCTGGCCGCGAATGGCGTCGTTGTAGACACTCGGGTCGAAGTCGGGCAATTCGATGGCGATGTTGATCGGGGTAACGGGATAGGCGCCGACCAGGTGAACCTCGGTCTGATTGACGTTTTGCGCCAGTTCGACGGTTTCTTGCACCAGTTTGATATTGAGCGGGTCGTGATAGGGTTCTTCGCTGGCCAGATTGACCGCCACCAGCGCCTTGCCGCCTTCCGGCCAGGGCTGGTCTTTCACCATCCACACCGGGCAAGGGCATTTGCGCAGCAGGTGCCAGTCGGTGGGGGTAAAGATCACCGACTCCAACCGGTCGTGCTGGTGCGCCATTTTCAGCAGCAGGTCATGTTGACCGGACAGCACTTCCTGAATGATGGCTTCGAAGGGGCGGTTATGCCAGACCACTTTGATTTCGATCGGCACGCCGTCGTTGAGATAAAAGCGGCACTGCTCGTTGATCCAGGCGGCGCGTTGGCTGATCACACCTTGCCGCATCGCCGTTCTTTCATCCGGGGAGAGCAGGGTCGTCATTTCGTAAGAGAAGTCATAGATGGGCAGGAAGGCCTTGATGCGCCCGCCGTTCCGTTTTACCAGGTACACGGCGCGGCGCAATGCCGGCTGATCGTCCTGATTGGGGTCAATAGCCACCAGAAGATTCTGATACTTCGCCATAGGGCCTCCTTACAGCTGAAATCAACAGTCTGTTAATTTACAGAGTAACCCAACATTGAAAAACAGAACAACAACGGAAGCGTGCCGGATCAACAATTTCGGTGAAATGTTGATCCGGCGGGGGGATCAGGCGTTGACGGTCACGTTGATGCGCGGCGTACCGGCCAGCACCGACAGCGCGTCGGCGTTTTCGATGGTGATGTATTTGCCTTTCACGCTGAGAATTTCGCTTTTCTGGAAGCGGCCCAGCAGGCGGCTGATGGTTTCCACCGTCAGGCCGAGGTAGTTGCCGATGTCGCCGCGGGTCATGGTCAACCGGAACTCACGCGGCGAGAAGCCGCGCTCCGCAAAGCGGCGCGACAGGTTGTAAACGAACGCCGCCAGGCGCTCTTCGGCGTTTTTCTTCGACAGCAGCAGGATCATGTCCTGGTCGCCTTTGATCTCGCCGCTCATCAACCGCATGATTTGCTGACGCAGGTTCGGCATTTTGCCGGACAGATCGTCGAGGGTCTCGAACGGGATCTCGCACACCATCGAGGTTTCCAGCGCCTGAGCGAAGCTCGGGTGCTTCAGGCCGCCGATGGCGTCGAAGCCTACCAGGTCGCCCGCCAGGTGGAAGCCGGTGATCTGCTCATCACCTTGCTCGGTGATGGTGTAGCTTTTGATGGTCCCGGAACGGATCGCGTACAGCGATTTCAGCTCGTCGCCGGCCTTGAACAAGGTCTGGCCTTTCTGGATGGGCTTCTTCCTCTCGATAATGTTGTCGAGCTGATCCAGCTCGTGAGCATTGAGGGTGAAAGGAATGCACAGCTGGCTGATGCTGCAGTCCTGGCAATGGATCGCACAACCACCAGACTGGATACGACGAATCACGCGTTTTTCCGGGATCATAGATTACGCTCATTCAATAATTGATATGAGTCAATTTTAACATCTTTTGCTGCAGCTGATAAGGGTGGCATTAGCATGAATAGGGGTATTGTGTGCGAATTTTGCGCACACATGCCGCCGATTGTTCTGTATCGGACTGAAGTTATGAGTATTATTTGTGACTTATGCGTTTTATTCACACAAGTTATTAATAGTGCCCTGCGGGCACGAGCGCGGCGTTGGGCACTGTGCTTTATTAAGCAGCGCCAAACAATGGCGCTGGATAAGCCGATCGCAGCGGCTACAGCAAACTTTTCGGCAGGTAGCCTTCATGCTGCAGCAGCCACTGCTTGCGCTGTACGCCGCCGGCATAGCCGGTCAGCGCGCCCTGCGAACCGATCACTCGATGGCAGGGCACCACGATGCTGATCGGATTTGAACCGTTGGCCATGCCGACGGCGCGCGAGGCGGTCGGACGGCCGATGCGTTGCGCCAGCTGGCCGTAGGTCAGGATCTCGCCACAGGGGATTTGGCGTAGCTGTTGCCAGACGGTGCGCTGGAACTCGGTGCCGGCGGTCATCACCGGCAACCGATCGATAATGCTCAGTTCCCCGGCGAAATAGCGCTGCATGGCGTCGGTCAGCCCGCTGGGATCGCGCTGTTCGCGCAGGGTAAACCGATCGGCGCGGTAGTGGGTGTTCAGCAGCTTCATCAGGCGCGCTTCGTGATCGGTCCAGTCGATCGCCCGCAGGCGCCCCTGTTCATCGGCAATCAGCACCAGTTCTCCCACCGGCGTGGCGGTACGATCAATCAAAAAAGTCTGCATCTGGCTCACTCCTCAGTTTAGTGTGGCGATTATCGCATGAACTGGGAGGGAGCGATGGCGGATTTCGGACATGCTGATGGGCAACCGCAGGGTTGCCCGAATAGCCGGCTTACGGTAAGGCGGGGAGTTATTGTGCGATAAATTTATAAAATAAATTTATAAGTCATCAAGACAAGTTGTGTCTTGTTTATTATTTCAGCAGGCAATAACGCTTTGTGCTTACTTATAGCTGATAGTCACGCGCTTTAAATGGGGATCGTTATTAACCAACTCACTGCTGACGGCAGAAACTAATTCTTTTGGCATCTCTTTTAACGAAGAGGATATATACCCGTTCTGATATTCCGTCACTTTACCGAAGCAGCTGGAGATAAGCTTTTCATCCTGATGTTTGACGGTGCAGGCCGGCGTGGTAATGGCGCCGGTGAAGCGCACGACGCCGGAGGCGACCTGGCTGCCGGAAAGCGGTTTTGCTTGCAGAGCGAAGGGCAGAATGACCAATGCGCTTAATACGGCTAAGTAATGGTTCATATGCTGTTCCTTTCAGAGTAAAAACACTGCCAATTAAAAAACAAGCGCGCTTGTTTTCATCAAATAAGCTATTTCGCTTGGAGAAATAAAAACGAATGGGCAAAAATCCTACTGCCCGCATTCAATGAATTTGATAATAGGGAGGTAGGATGAGTAAAACCATGATTTGGATCATAGTGAAGGCCGGTTAATGATTTCAGGCGCAGGCGGGATAACAGGCTGTGATCGTTCTCTCAGGAAAGTCGGACAAGGGCGGGCCGTTTTCGCCCTCGTTGCGCGGCCGCAGCAACGGGGGCGAGAGCGGGATTACAGCATGCCGCTGCTGCCGCAGATGCGGATCTTTTCCGCCACCACTTCTTTCATCGCCAGCTTGCCGGGGACGATGTATTTGCGCGGATCGTTGGCGTCCGGGTGCTGCGAAAAGTAGCTTTTTACCGCATCGGCGAAGGCGATTTTCAGTTCGGTGGCGACGTTGACCTTGCAAACGCCGAGCGAGATCGCGCGCTTGACCATCGCTTCCGGAATGCCGGAGGCGCCATGCAGCACCAACGGCACGTCCACCTGTTCGCGGATCAGCGCCAGGCGTTCGAAGTCCAGCTTCGGTTCGCCGTGGTACAGGCCGTGGGCGGAACCGATCGCCACCGCCAGTGAGTCGATGCCGGTGGCGGCGACAAACTCGCGCGCGGCGGCCGGATCGGTATAGAAGCTGTCCGCCGTATCGACGATCAAATCGTCTTCCTGCCCGCCCAGGCGACCCAGCTCCGCCTCCACGCTGGCGCCGTAGCGGTGGCACAGGGCCACTGCGGCGGCCACCTTGGCGATGTTCTGTTCAAACGGCAAGTGGGAAGCGTCGATCATTACCGAGCGAATGCCGCTTTTTACCTTGTGCTCGATGTCGTCCAGTTCTTCGTGATGATCGAGATGCAGCGCCAGCGGCAGATCGTAGCGGTGCGCGGCCGATTGGCAGATGCCGATCAGGTAGTCGGTGCCGGCATAGCTGAAGGTGCCGGGCGTGCCGGCCATGATCACCGGCGAGCGCAGCTCGGCGGCGGTCTCCGCCACTACCTGCACGGTTTCCAGATTGTGGACGTTAAACGCCGGCACGGCGTAACCCTGGCGCTGCGCCTTGAGCAGCATGTCTCGGTTGGCTATCAGATACATGGGATCTCCTTACAGCTCGGGGGAAGGAAAACGGTAAATCGTCACGCCTTTCACCACCCGGTTAACCTCGCCGGTCGGGCAAGGGTTGTCCGGGGTCAGCCCCAGCGCCAGCGAACTCTCGAAGGCCAGCATCTGGCTGAACAGCAGATACGGGAACAGCAGCCAGATATCGTCAGCGGCATCGTGCATATGCAGCAGGGCATCGGCGAGAGGTTGGCGTTCGCCGGTCAACCCGACCAGCTGCATCGCCTGCCCATCGCGCTGCAGCTCGTTCCACAGGTCGCGGTCATACTGACGGGCGTAGTCGTGGTGGGAGAACATCAGCACCACCAATGTCTGGCCGTCGACCATAAATTTCGGGCCGTGGCGCAGGCCGAGCGGCGAGTCGTAGCGCGTAACGATGCGGCCGGCGGTCAGCTCCAGCATCTTGAGCGAAGCCTCTTCGGCGAGGCCGGTAAAGCAGCTGCCGCCGAGGGTGATATAACGGCGGAAACCGCTGGCGGCCAGCGCCTTCACCTGCGGCTGCAGCGTTTCGCGCAGTGTGCGGCAGCGCTGCACCATGGCGTTCAACGGCGCCTGGGCGGCCTCAAGCGACGTTGGGCCGAGCAGCAGCGCGGCGCTCAGCATCATGCAGCTGAAGCTGGAGGTCATGGCGAAGCTCTGATCGTTGGCGCCCTGCGGCATTACCAGCGAGCAGACGTTGCCACGCTGATGCGCGTACTGCGCCAGCTGGCTGTCCGGGTTGCACACCAGCATCAGATGATAGCTTTCCGGCAGCAATTGATCGGCCAGCTCCACCGTCGCCACGCTTTCCGGGCTGTTGCCCGAACGGGCGAAGGAGACCAGCAGCGTCGGCCGGTCAGGGTCGAGATACTGCAGCGGGTTGGCGACAATATCGGTGGTGCCGTAAGCCACCACGTCGCGGCCGGTGCGTTCGCGCAGCCAGGGGGCCAGGGCGCGGCCGGCAAATGCCGAACTGCCGGCGCCGCACAGCACGATTTGCAGGCGCGGATTGGCCAGCAGCGGCGCCAGGAACGGCTGCCATTGCGCCTGTTGATCCTGCAGTTGGCGATGCAGCGTCGCCCACAAATCCGGCTGTTGCCAAATTTCTGCGGCGGTATGCCAGGCGTTGCGCTGCTTCAGCCAATTCGTCTCGTAAGAGAAATACGCGTTCATGATGACAGCTCCTTAAAAAGCCTCGGTTAACGGTCGGCGATAATCACGTCGATCCCTAAATGGTGCAGCGCCTGCAGATAGTGTTCAGGAATGCGGCTGTCGGTGACCAGGCGGTGGATCTGGCCGATGTCGCGGATCATGCAAAAGCTGGTGCGGCCGAATTTGCTGGCGTCGGCGATGGCGATGACTTCGCGCGCCACCTCGCACATCACCCGGTTCAGCTGCGCTTCGCCCGGATCCGGCGTGGTGATGCCGCTCGCGAGATCGAAGCCGTCGACGCCGAGAAAAAGCTTGTCGAACCGATACTGGCGCAGCTGTTGTTCGGCGGCGGGGCCGTACAGCGACCAGGCTTTGCGGCGCACGCTGCCGCCGACCACCATCAGGTCGATCTGCTCGTTGTTGGCCAGTTCGAAAGCGATGTTGAGCGCGTTGGTCATCACCACCAGATCCTTTTTCCCCGCCAGCTGCGGCGCCATTTGGCTGGTGGTGGAGCCGGAGTCGAGGATGATGGCGTCGCCGTCTTCAATCAGCGCCGCCGCCGCGCAGGCGATGGCGTGTTTTACGTCGCGATTGATGCGGCCCTTGTCCTGCAGCGGGCGGTCGAAGGCGAACTGTTTATTCAACATGGCGCCGCCGTAGGCGCGCACCGCGCAGCCGTGTTTTTCCAGCTGGCGCAGATCGCTGCGGATGGTGACGCTGGACACCGAAAACTGCTGGCTAAGCTGCTCCACGCGCACCGTGCCCTCGCGGCACAGCTGGTCGATAATTAATTCCCGGCGTTTTGCGGTATTGATCATTAATGCAGACTCCTGATTTACCTGTAGCCGTGCCCGACCGCGGCTTAATAAGCCGCAGCGATACCGACCGGAGCGCTTTCAGTTGTTCGTGGCGAATTACAGCAAACGAAACACTGAAATGCAATCGATTAATTTTAAAATATCTATATCTATCAGTTGGTTATATTTGATTTCGCTTTCGGTTGAGCGGCAACCGAAAGCGGTGTTAACGCAAAGTGAAAACGGCAAATTCGTTATTTTTCAGTCGCCAATTCCCTGCGCTTATTCATTCAGCCCATCGATGCCGAAAGCCGCAGCGATCGCTCGACAACCGCCGGGCTTTCACTGTTTTTTTTTATGCCGGCGCGCTTAAAAGCGCTGCGCCGCGCACGCCGCTGCTGTCACCGTGCACCGGCGGGAACACCGCCGCCGGCTCCATGCCAGGCAGCAGCCAGCGCCGCATCGCCGGCGGCAACAGCCGGTACAGCTCGCCGACGTTGGACAGCCCGCCGCCCAGCACGAAAGCATCGACGTCCAACAGCAGCTGTAAGCCGGCCAGCGCGCAGGCCAGGATGTCGACGTACATGGTCATCAACCGTTGTGCGAGCGCATCACCGGCACGATAGCAGGCGACCAGCGCCGGCACGTCAGCGGCCGGATGGGAGAAATGGCGGCTCAGCGCCAGCAGCCCACTGCCGGAGACGTAGCGTTCAAAGCAGCCGGTCAGCCCGCAGTTGCAGCTGAACAGCGGCAGATCGTAACGTTGCGCCAGCTGGGCCGATATCGGCATATGGCCCCATTCGCCCGCCACGCCGCTGCGCCCCTTGTGCAGTTGCCGGTTCACCACCAGGCCGCCGCCGGCACCGGTGCCGATGATGGCGCCGAACACCAGCGGCAGGTGCGCGGTTTGCGGCGTGCTGGCTTCCGACAGCGCGAAGCAGCGGCAGTCGTTCTCGATGGCGATAGGTCGCGCCAACGCCTGCGTCAGGTCATCCGCCAGGCAATGCCCGGTCAGGCAGGGCACGTTGACCGCTAACTGGCGGCGGCTGACGGGATCGGTGATCCCCGGTAAACCGATGCCGATGCTGCCGCGCGTGTGCAGTTCGCGATCCGCCTGCTCGGCCAGCCCGGCGATGCAGGCCACGAACTCGCCGTAATCGCCGGTTGGGGTGCGCACCCGCTGGAGCAGCACCTGATTGAGTCGGCGATCGTAAGCGGCCATTTCAATTTTGGTGCCGCCGATGTCGAAGCCGTAACGCATCTCTCTCATCGCCATGCTTTAGGCTCCGCTCAGGGTGACCACCGCCGCCTCGCGGCGTGCGCGTTCGGCGGCGAACACCATCAGGTGGCTCTCCAGCGCTTCCGCCGGGCCGGCCAGCACCTGGCTCGGATCGTTGGCGCGAATGGCCGCGATAAAGTGCTGCATCAGGTAGTAGTCGCCGCCGCCGTGGCCGGCCATGGCGTGCAGATCCTGGCCGGCGTCGGTGTCGTAATGCGTTTCACCGTCGTCGAGGAACGAGGTGATGCGAATATGGCGGCCGTCGCCCTCCAGGCAGCCGCGGCTGCCAAAGATGCGGGTGTGCCGATCTTCGTGGCGGGTAAAGGCTGTCATGGTGAACGACGCGGTGCGGCCGCCGGCGAACTGCATGTTGACCACCTGATGGTCGACCACGTTATTGTCGCAGCGGTAGACGCAGCGGCCGTAAGGCCCGTCGCGCAGCGCCGCCCGCAGCGTCGTCTGGTCGGGTTCTGGCGTCAGCACGCGCAGAAAACCGGGCGTGGCCTTGTGATTGTCGCCCAGATAGATGCGTTTGGCGGAATAGGGGCAGGACGCCTCTACCGCGCAATCCAGGCAGTTGTCCGCCGCGCCGGCCGGTTGGTTTTCCTGGCGGAAGTGGCGCAGGTTGCCGAAGGAGCTGACCTGTTCGCAGGGCTGCTCCATCACGTAGCGGATCCAGTCGATATCGTGGCAGGATTTCTGCAGCAGCATAAAGGCGGCCTGCCGATCGTTGCGCCAGTTGCCGCGCACGAAGGAGTGCGCCTGATGCCAGTAGCCGACCGGTTCCAAATGTTGCAGGCTGATGATGTCGCCGATCGCGCCGTCGCGCAGCAGCTGCTTGAGCTTTTGGGTATAGCGGGTGTAACGCAGCACGTGGCCGACCGAGAAGATCAGCTTTTGGCGCGTCACCTCGGCGACGATGGCGCGGCACTCGTCGGCGTCCGGCGACAGCGGTTTTTCCAGCAGCATGGCGTAGCCCTGGCGGGCGAAGGCCAGCGCCGGCTCCAGATGCATCTGATCCTGGGTGCAGATCAGCACCGCGTCGGCCAGCTTGCCGGCGTCGGCGGCCAGGCGCCAGTCGGTGAAGACGTTTTCCGGCGCGATGGCATGCTGCGCCACGAACGGCTCGCGGTAGGCGTCGCGCGGTTCCGCTACCGCCACCACCTGCATCAAATCGGGATGCGCCAGCGCATAGCGCGAGTAGATCTCACCGCGCGCCCCGGCGCCGACCACCAGCACCCGCACCGGGCGATGGGCAAAGCTGTTGGGTTGTGTTGACGACATTGCTGGATACTCCGCTGTTGTTATTTGAGGTTTTGGCCGCTGAGCTCGTCGAACAAATGCGCGCGCGTCAGATCGAATGCCAGATGAATGTTTTCGCCGAGGCGCGGCTCCCAATCCGGCAGCGACGCCATGCGCAGCACGAAGCGCAGATCGGCCAGTTCGCAGTGCAGCAGCTCTTCGTTGCCCATGCGCTCGATAGTGACGATCTGCGCCGGGAAACAGTTGGCGCTGCCGGGCGCGCACAGCCGCAAGGACTCCGGCCGGATGCCGAGACACACCCGCGCATGCGGGTAGTCCGCCAATTGCCGTTGCAGCGCAGGCGGCAGATCGAGCTGGTGCTGCAGGCCGATACGCAGCCGCACCGTTTGGCCGTCGCGCACGATCGCCAGATCGTGCAAATTCATCGACGGGCTGCCGATAAACTCGGCGACGAAACGGTTGGCGGGGTGGTGGTACAGGTTGATCGGTTTATCCACCTGCATGATGGCGCCGCGGTTCATCACGCAAATGCGATCGCCCATGGTCATCGCCTCGACCTGATCGTGGGTGACGTACACCATGGTGGCAGCGGCGCCTTCCTGCTTCAGCTGATTGTGCAGTTCGATCAGTTGCACGCGCATCGACACCCGCAGCTTGGCGTCGAGGTTGGACAGCGGCTCGTCAAACAGAAACACCTTGGGTTTACGCACGATGGCGCGGCCGACCGCCACCCGCTGACACTGGCCGCCAGAGAGCTGGCCCGGCTTGCGCTGCAGCAGGTTGGTGATCTCCAGCTTTTCCGCCGCGTCGCGCACCCGGCGGTCGATCTCGGCCTTGCTCTCTTTGCCGATCAGGCCGAACGCCATGTTCTTGTACACCGTCATGTGCGGGTACAACGCATAGTTCTGGAACACCATGGCGACGCCGCGATCCTTCGGCATGCTGTCGTTGACGCAGCGATCGTGGATCAGGATCTGCCCCTCGCTGACGCTCTCCAGCCCGGCGATCATCCGCAGCAGGGTGGATTTGGCGCAGCCGGACGGGCCGACGAACACCATAAATTCCCCATCCTCAATGTCCAGATCGACGCCGTGCAGCGCGTGGAAACCGTTGGGGTACACTTTTTTAACGCTGTTTAACTGAATTCCGGCCATGTCGTTTACCTTGTCTGCGCGTTAGCCTTTCACCCCGGCGCTGGCGATGCCCTGGATGAAATAGCGTTGGAAAATAATGAACAGCATCAGCATCGGGATCACCGCCATCAGCGCCCCGGCCATCAGCAACGGGTATTCCACCCCGGCGCGGCTGGAGAGCGAGGCCAGCCCAACCGGCAGCGTCAGCTTCTCGGTGGTGGTATTGACGATCAGCGGCCACATCAGGTTGTTCCAGCTCCACAGGCCGTTGATGATGACGCAGGCGATAATGCCGGGCCGGATCAGCGGCAGCATGATGCGCCAGAAGATGGCGAAGTAGCTGTAACCGTCGATCAACGCCGCTTCCTCCATCTCCTTCGGCACCGCCAGGAAAAACTGGCGCAGCAGAAAGGTGGCGTAAACGCTGAAAATGCCCGGCAGCACCAGCCCGGTGATGCTGTTGACCAGCCCCAGCTTCTGCACCACCAGGAATTGCGGGATCAGAAACGCCTGTCCGGGCACCATCAGGATCGACACGCACACCAGAAACACCGCGTCGCGGCCGCGAAAATGCAGGCGCGAGAAGCCATAGGCGGCCAGGGTGGCGATCGCCATCTGCAGGGTGACGGTGAAGAAGGTCGCCAGCAGCGAGTTGAGATAAAAACCGGCGAACGGGATTTCGTGCATCACCCGGCCGTAGGCCTGCAGGCTGGGATGCGCTGGCAGCAGCGTCAGCGGGATCTGAATGCTCTCGGCCTGGGTTTTCAGCGAGGTCACCAGCATCCAGATAAAAGGCACCACCGAGGCCAGCGCCGCCAGCCCCATAAACAGGTACACCAGCGTTTTTTTGCTTGCGTTCATGTGCAGCTCCTCAGCTGACTTTCAGGCGCTTGCCGATCGCCATTTGAATCAGGGTGATCACCAGCGTGACGGCGAACAGCACCACGGTGATGGCGGAGGCGTAACCTTTTTCCTGCAGGTAAAACGCGTACTTGTAGAACAGGTTGGTGACGGTCATCACGTCGTTCTCCACCAGTGCGCGGTCGAACATCAGGAACACCACGTCAAAGACTTGCAGGATCTCGATAAAGCTCATCACCGACACGAAGAACAGCGTCGGCACCATCATCGGCAGCGTGATGCAGAAGAAGCGCCGCAGGGTGGGGATGCCGTCGATATCCGCCGCTTCGTACAGCTGGCGCGGAATGCTCTGCAGCCCGGCCAGCAAAATGATGATCTTCAGCGCCAGCGACGACCAGATGATGATGATGGACACGCTGATGCGCACCACGTCCGGATCGGACAGCCAGGCGACCGGCGCAATGTGCAGCAGGCCCAACGCCTGATTGATCAGGCCGAAATCCTTGTTGAACAGCCATTGCCACACCATGGCCACCGCCGCGGGCATGGTGACCGCCGGCAGGAACAGCAGAGTGCGCAGCAGGCCTTTGCCGCGGATGTTCTGGTTGAGGCCAATCGCCAGCAGCAGCGACAGGCTCAGGCTGATCGGCACGCAGACCACCACGTAAAACAGAGTGTTGGCGGCGGCAGTGTAGAAGTCGTCGTCTTCAAACAGGTTGAGATAGTTATCGACGCTGATGCTGCTCCAGCGCATGAATTGGTTCAGATCGGTAAAGCTGTAGAAAATGTTCTGCAAAAAGGGGATCAGGTAAAACACCGTCACCCCCAACAGCAGCGGCAGGATCATCACCCAGCCCCAGAAGCGTTCGGCGCGTTCGAGCCGATTGAGCGCGGGGCGGGCGGTGCGCCGGGATGGTTTCAGGGTGACCGTAGCCGTTTCTGCCAGCGACATGTTGCCATTCCTCACCTATGACGTTCAGCGTGGGTCCACCGCGGCGCGCGCTCGGGGCAGCGCGCCGCGGCGGGGCGATTACTGCTCCATGACGCGCGCGATCTTCTTGACCGATTTGTCCATTTCCTGTTTGGCGTCTGCGCCCATAAAGATCTTCTTCAGGCTGGCGATCCACATGTTTTGCCACTTCGGCGTATTGGTGCCGGCGGTGGGGTAAGCCTGGGTCACTTCCAGGGTCTGGATGTAAGGCGAGACGTCGACTTTCTGAATCTGCTGCGCCCAGACTTTGGCCGCCGTCTTGTTGGCCGGGATCACCACCTTGGCCAGCTCCGCCTGTGAGGCCTCGCTGCTCATGAAGGCGATGTATTTCCAGGCGGCCTGCTTGTGGGCGCTTTTCGCCGACATGGCGAAGGCCAAACTGTGGGCCACGCCGGACTGGCGTTCAATTTTGGGCATCATCACCACGCCGATGTGGTCGTTGATCAGCGGGTTATTGGCGAACGGCGCCGCCAGCCAGGAACCGGCATAGACCATCGCGGCGCGGTTGGACTGGAAGATGTTCTCGGTTTTGACTTCGCTCATCTGCTGGGCGCTTGGCATCAGGCCGTCTTTCATCATGCCCTGCAGTTGCTGATAGACCCAGATGGACTTGTCGTTGGCGATGTCGGTAGGCTGGCCATCCTTGGGCACGATGTGATTGCCGTTTTGGAACAGCAGGTTCATGTAGCTGTCCTGGCCGTCGATGCTGAGGTCCATCACCAGCGGGAAGGCGGCGCCTTTCAGCCCGTTTTTCAGCGCGGCGGCTTTGCTCTTCAGATCGTCCCAGCTCCAGTCGCTGGTGGGATAGCTGACGCCGGCCTGATCGAACAGTTTTTTGTTGTACCACACGGCGATGGAATCGACGTCGCGCGGGATGGCCATCTGTTGGCCTTCGTACTGATAGGCTTTCACCGAGCTGGCGACCACGTCGTCCAGTTTAAGGCTGCTGTCCTTAATATAGGGCGCCAACGGTTCCATAATGCCGTTTTTGGCGTACTGCACAAAATAAGGCATATTGATCCAGAATATATCTGGCGCTACGCCGCCGGCGGCGGCGGAATCTAATTTAACGAAATATTGCGCCGAGGGAGTTAATTCTATTTCTATTTTTATATCCGGATTAGCCTGTTCAAAGCGCTTGGCAATCTCCTGTTCGGCAGGTAATTGGTTTCTGTCCCAAACGGCATAGCGTAAAGTTATTTTGTCTGCGGCATGGAGCAGTGTGGGTAATAATAATGTGCTGGCGAGAATAGAATGCGCCAGTAGGCGGCCGGTATTTTTTATCGGTGACATTTCTTTCCCCTCGGTGAGCGACGAATAGCGTTTTTCGCAACGTAAATTCTTTCTATCCCTTAACTTTCAATGTGTCAATACACCCCCAAACGCCCAAAAATGGGGCGACAATGTTTCATTGTTGTTAAAATCGAAAGGCTTTTACGGCCAAGTGAAAGGGGTTTTTTTTACATCTCATTAACCTTTTGGCGGGGTTTTTCCCCGGTGGCGCGGCATTTAGCGGCCTTCGCAGGCATAGGAATAACTGATAACCCTTGCACCATAATGGGGATTAAAAATATTTTTATTGTGCAAGCTTCAGCTTCTTTCATTTTTGTGATGCAAATAAACAAAAAAATCTTGCTGGGGCTGTCCGAGGAGGGCACTTGAACGTTTTTTATTGCCGGCTATTGTTTGTGGCGATAAAAGACGCTAGCCTGAATCTCACAACATTTATTCATCCAAAATAAAGAGGGCGAAATATCATGCGCCTGTCTCTGGTATTTACGCATTGCCTGGAAAAAGTATTTCATCGCCAAAATATGCCGCCCATTGCCGTGGAAAATCGGCTGAGCGGGTTAAATAACGAGGTGCTGTCCTGGCAGGCGGTGTACTGTTTGCAAACCCCGGGCAACGAGACTCGCCATGAGCTGTGTTATCAACTCGACGGGCCGCTGGCGGAGTATATCAGCGTGCGCCAGGTGCAATCGGTGCCGAGCGGTTTTCCCTGTTATCGCGAGACCGATGAGAATTACCTGACCACCGAGCCGGGCTTATTTCCCGATCCGCTGATGCCGCTGCCGCAACGGCGTTTTTTTGCCGCCTGCCGCTATTATGGCAGCCTGTGGTTGACCCTGACGCCGCCGGCCGACGCGCAACTGGCCGGCGACTTTCCGTTGACCCTGCGGCTGCTGGATGCCCAGAGCGGCGAGGCGCTGGCCGAGGCCACACTGACGCTGCATCTGGTGCCCGCGGCGTTGCCGCCGCAAACGCTGTTGCACACCGAATGGCTGCACACCGACTGCCTGGCGGATTACTACCGTTTGGCGGTGTTCAGCCCGGCGTACTGGCGCGCGGTGCGCAACTTTGTGCGCTGCGCGGTGCAGGCCGGCGTCAATATGCTGCTGACGCCGCTGTTCACACCGCCGCTGGATACCGCCGTTGGCGGCGAACGCACCACGGTACAGTTGGTGAGGGTGACACATTCGGCGCACGGGTATGGCTTCGATTTCAGCCGTCTGGCGCAGTGGGTGGCGTTGGCGCAGGAAGAGGGCATCGAGCACTTCGAAATCGCGCCGCTGTTTACCCAATGGGGCGCGGCGCATGCGCCGAAGATCGTGGTGGAGGAGCAGGGCGAGACGCGAACGCAGTTCGGCTGGCACACCGATGCGCAGGGCGAAGCGTATCAGCGTTTCCTACAGGCGCTGCTGCCGGCGTTGACCGCCTGGTTCCGCGAACGGGGGCTGGAACGGCAGGTATGGTTCCATGTTTCCGATGAGCCGACGTTGGACAACCTGGCGGCCTACCGGCGCGCCAGCGCCGCGCTGCGCCCGCTGCTGGATGGCTTCCGCACCTTCGATGCGCTGTCGGATTTCGCGTTTTATCAGCAAGGCCTGGTGGAAACCCCGGTCGTTGCGACCGACCACCTCGAACCTTTTATCGAACACCAGGTCCCCGGCCTGTGGGCCTATTACTGCTGCGTGCAGAAGACTGAGGTCGCCAATCGCTTCTTCGCTCAGCCTTCGGCGCGCAACCGCATATTGGGCGTGCAGCTGTATCTGTACCGCATCGCCGGCTTTCTGCACTGGGGATTCAACTTCTATAACAGCGCCCATTCGCGTGAACGCATCAATCCGTACGCGGTGACCGACAGCGGCCATGCGTTTCCCTCCGGCGATCCGTTCGTGGTCTACCCCGGTGAGGATCTGCAGCCGGTGGAGTCGCTGCGCCTGCGGGTGCTGCACCAGGGGCTGCAAGATATGCGCGCGCTGCAGCTGCTGGAGAGTTTGACCGATCGGGCGACGGTGGAAGCGCTTATAGAAAGTGAGCTGGGCATGCGCATCACCTTCAAGCGTTATCCGCACCAGGCCGGGGCGCTGCTGCGCCTGCGCGACGCGGTAAACCGCCGCATCGAAGCGTTGCTGGCGCCGATGTGAAGGCAAGTGGGGGCGAAAATGCGTCTTTCGCTCCCAATTCGCCATTACTTTGCTATACCTGATAGTCGATGGATTCACTTTATTGTCATGTAACTGACATGTCAGAGTCACGGCTCTGGCTTAAGTTTGCAGCGACTACGTCAGGAGATAACGCGATGTTCAGCCTGGATTCTCTGTTGCAAGATGCATTTCCACACCGCAATACCCCCGCCTGGCAGCGCAGCCTGCTAAGAACCCTTCTCTTCGAAAAAGAATTCAAACAGTTCGCCGCCGATTATCCCCATCTGAAAGGGCTCGATCTGATCGAGCAGGTGGTGGACTACTTTAACCTCAGCTGCGAGCTGGTGGACGGCGATCTGGAAAACATCCCGAGCCAGGGGCCGGTGGTGCTCGTGGCCAATCACCCGATCGGCTCGCTCGACGGCTTGGTATTGCTGCGCGCCGTTGCCGCGGTGCGCCCGGACGTGAAAGTGGTGGCCAACCAGCTGCTGACCTACATTGAACCGCTGCGCAGCCTGTTCGTGCCGGTGGATAACGTCGCTTATAAAACCAGCCGCAAACAGATTGAAGGCATGCAGCAGCAGCTGGACAACCAGGGGGCGCTGATCCTGTTCCCGGCAGGCGAAGTGTCGCGCATGAGCCCGAAAGGCATCCGCGACGGCCACTGGCATACCGGTTTTCTGCGCCTGGCCGCCAAAGCGCGCGCGCCGATCGTGCCGATCCACATCAGCGCACGCAACAGCAACCTGTTCTACTTTACCTCTCTGGTCTACCGGCCGCTGTCGACCTTGCTGCTGGTGCGCGAAATGTTCCAGCAGCGGGGCGGGCGTATCAAGATCCGCGTCGGCGGCCGCGTGCCGTTCGCCAACTGGCACGACGGCCACACCAGCGCCAAGGATCTGGCGGAGCGTTTTCGCCGCCACGTCTATCGTCTGGGCCAGGGCAAGCCGGGGCTGTTCGCCAGCGAATCGCCGATTGCGCTGCCGGAAGATCGTCTGGAGCTGAAAAAGGCGCTGGCGAACTGCGAACGGTTGGGGGTAACGCCGGACGGTAAAACCATCTATCTCTATCGTCGCCATGACGAAGCGCGTACGCCAATCCTGCGCGAGCTGGGGCGCCTGCGCGAGATCGCTTTCCGCGCGGTGGGGGAAGGATCCGGCCGCCGCCGCGATCTGGACAGCTACGACGACGATTACTATCACCTGGTGCTGTGGGACGAGGAGGAGCTGGAGATCGTCGGCGCCTATCGTTTTATCCCCACCGCCGAACAAATCGCGCGTAAGGGCCTGGAGAGCATCTACAGCAACAGCCTGTTCCATTATGACCGCGATATGGAACCGATCCTGGCGCAGGGCATCGAGCTGGGGCGCAGCTTCATTCAGCCGGCCTATTGGGGCAAGCGCGGGCTGGACTATTTGTGGCTGGGCATCGGCGCCTATCTGTCGAAATACCCGCAGTACCGCTATCTGTTCGGCCCGGTGTCGATCTCCGGCGGCATGCCGCTGGCAGCACGTGATTTGCTGATCGCCTTCTATCGGCTCTATTTCTCGCCGGATCACGCGTTCGCGCAGTCGCGGCGGCCTTATCCGGCGTCGCTGCCGCAGGTGCTGGCGCAGTTTGCCGGGGACAACTACCAGGAAGATCTGGTGCGGCTGAAGAGCCTGCTCAGCAATATCGGCTGCTCGATCCCAACGCTGTACAAGCAGTACACCGAACTGTGCGAGCCGGGCGGGGTACAGTTTATCGACTTTGGCACCGATCCGGCGTTCAACAACTGTATCGACGGGCTGGTGTTGGTGGATACCACGCGGCTCAAGCCATCGCGGTATCAGCGTTACATCGCGGTGCACCAGCCGCAGCCGGCCGAGACGGCATGACTACAGTCTGACTCATGCCTTTTTGATCTAAGCACGACCTTGGGGCCGGCGACGGGATAGCGCTACGATAAACGTTTTGCTTTCCACCGCCGGAGCCCGTCATGCCCCATTCGTTTATCCCGCCGTTATTGTCCGCCGATGAACCCTCTGCCGCCGCCGTGGAAATCCCGCGCGGCAAAGCGCCCTTTTTGCTGCTGTGCGATCACGCCGGTAAGGCGATACCGCAATCCCTTGGCGACCTTGGTTTGCCGCCGGGGGAGATCGAACGCCACATCGGCTGGGACATCGGCGCGCTGAGCGTGTCGCGCCATCTGAGCCGTCAGCTGGACGCCACCCTGATCCACCAGCGTTATTCACGGCTGGTGATCGACTGCAACCGGGCGCCCGGCATCGCCAGCTCGATCCCGCATTTGTCCGAACTGACGCCGATACCCGGCAATATCGGTATTGACGCCGAGCACGCGCTGGCGCGCGAGCGTGAGGTGTTTTTGCCGTATCACCACGCCATCGACGATCATTTGGGGCAACGTCAGCTGCGCGAACTGCCGACGGCGGTGATCGCCATGCACAGTTTCACACCGGTGTTCAAAGGGGAATCGCGCCCCTGGCAGGTGGGGTTGCTGTTTAATCGCTACCCGGAATTCGCCCGGCTGCTGGCCGAGCTGCTGCGCGAAGAGGGGGATTTGCAGGTGGGGATCAACGAGCCCTATGCAATGACCGACGCCACCGACTACACGTTGCCGGTGCACGCGGAACGGCGCGGATTGCCTTACGTCGGCATCGAAATTCGCCAGGATCTGATCGCCGACGAACGCGGGCAACAGGCATGGGCGAAACGTTTCGCGCGCCTGCTGCCGCAGGCCTGGCAACGCTGGCAAATTTGACTTTAGGAATATTCCCAGAGATGATAACCATAAGGAATACATAAGACGTCATTAGAAAAAAAGTCAGGAGAGACGTGTGGAGCACAGCGATAACGGACTGTTTATCAAACGGGAGCGTTTTGAAGTTCTGGCGATTCTGCGTGAAATTTGCAAACAACGCACGCCGCTGCGCGTAGAAAATCAGCAGCACCGGTTTCAAAGTCTGTTATTGAGCGTCGGGCCGGACAATATCGTGTTTAGCGGTGAGGAAGCGGAAAACGCCATCGACGGCGCCTGCACCATCGTGATTGAAAGCCACGACGCCAAAATCGAGTTTTCCGTCGGTCAGGCAGAACTGACCGAACATCAGGGCGTCCAGGCCTGCTCGACCCGGCTGCCGCAGGAGTTGGTCTATATCCAGCGCCGCCGCCAGTTCCGCATCACTACGCCGCACTGGCGCCAATTCTTCTGCACCGGCGAGTACCCGGACGGCACGCCTTATGAGCTGCGGATCCACGATCTCTCCGCCGGCGGCGTCGGTTTGCGTTTCGACGGCCCGCTGCCGGATTTCTTCCAGCCTGGCCTGCAGTTCAAAAAAGCGGAGCTGGATCTGGGCAGCTACGGCAGCTTCAAGGTCAATATGGAGCTGGTGGTGGTCAACGACGATCAGGAAACCGACGATAACGACCAGGTGGTGCACTTCTCGCGCCTGTCGTGCCGTTTCCTCAAGCTGGGGCTGGCGATGGAGCGCAAAATTCAGAGCGCGGTGTTCGCCTTCGAGCTGGATTTCAACAAAAAGAAAAAACGCTGATATTTATCAGGGGCGGGCATGCTGCCCCTGACTCTCCACAGGTCTTACGGTTTTAACGCCCGCAGGCTGCCGATCTCTTCCCAACCGAAATGCGCCGCTTCGGCCAGCACGTCGCACACTTCGCCGCCGGCGGCAACCACGGCCGCGTCGAGCGCGGCGCCGCGCAGCAGATGGCTCACCAGCAGTGCGGTGAACAGATCGCCGGTGCCTTTGACCGCCGATTTGACCTTCGGATGGGTAAAGCACTGCGCTTCCTGCCGGGTGACCAACATTAAACCCACTTCGTCTTCGTGCTGTGCCACGCCCGGCGCGCTGGTGACCAGCACCCATTCGGTGGTGTCGTTCAACAGCGCCTGCGCGGCGCGTTGCGTCTGCTCCCGGCTGCTCAGAGAGCGGCCGCACAGCTGCTCCAGTTCGAAACCGTTCGGCGTCAGGCCGTTGGCCAGCCGCAGGAACGGTGAACGATAGCAATTGACGATACGCTCATCCACGTAGATCCCTTCGCCGTAATCGCCTATCACCGGATCGATATAGATCCTTATCTGCGGATTGAGGGCGCGCACCCGCTGCAGCCAGTTGGCCAGAATATGGCACTGCATCACGTCGCCCAGGTAACCGACGATCACCGCCCGGGTGCGTTTCATCACGCCGCGGGCGATCAGATCGTCGAGAAAGCCGCCGAACCACTCGCCGGAGATGACGCCGCCATGCGGCTTGCCGTAATAGGGCGGGCAGCCGAACAGCACGCTGGGCACCTGCAGCGCTTCCAGCCCCTTTTTCAGCAGGGCACGGTAGGCGATACCGTTGCCGACGCTGCCGTAAACCACCTGAGATTGAATGCTGATCACATCGATGGACGGTGATCGCAAGGGTGAAGCCTGTTGCATGAGTTACATCCTTGGTTCGTTATTATCCAGCCAGCGGGCGAACACCTGCCGCGCGCGCTGTTCCAGCTGTGCGCCGTGGCGCGCCGCCTGTTCGCGCAGGCTCTGGGGCGCGATGCCGGCCAGCTCCAGCTCGCAGGCATGGCCAATCAGCCAGCGTTCGATATCGCGGTGATCCGCCTCCAGATGGAACTGCAGACCGAGCGCGAACCCCTGATAGTCGAAAGCCTGATGCGGGCAAATCGCCGTGCCGGCCAGGCAGCGGGCGCCGTCCGGGATCATGAACATATCGCCGTGCCAATGCAGCACCGGCGTATCGGCCAGCGGCGCCAGCACCGAGTCGTCTTGGGCCGCGAGCGTGGTCAGCGGGGCGAAGCCGATCTCTTTAACGCCGAGCGAAATCACGTCGGCGCCCAGCGCCTGGGCGATCACCTGTGCGCCGAGACACACCCCGAGGGTCGGCCGCCGCTGCGCCAGGCGCTGTTTGACCAGCGCCAATTCATGGTCGAGAAAATCATAGCGCTGCTCACCGGAAAAGTGCCGGGCGGCGCTGATCGGCCCGCCGAGCACCACCAACAGATCGGTTTCTTCATTATTGATAGCACGAATATCATCGCGACCGGCATCGTAATAGTCGATCTGATAGCCGCGCAGCGAGAGCAGGGAACCGAGAATACCCAGGTTTTCAAAATTGACGTGTCGAATGGCGACGGCTTTTTTCATTGTTTAACCTCGTGAGCGTGGGTGAACGGCGTCAGCGCCAGCGACTCGCCCAGCACCGTGATGCCCTGCGCGCCGCTCTGGTAGACGATGCGGCGTTCGCTGACCTGGCTGAGCTGCACCTGATAACCCTGTGCGGCCGGGAACAGCGCGCACGCCTGCTCCAGCTGATCGGCTGCCCAGGGGGTGAACATCTCCAGGCGGGCAAAGGCTTTTCCTGCATACTGAATGTCGAGCACGTAATGTTTATCCATGGAACCCCTTACTTTTGGCCGCGGAAGCTGCTAATCTTATTTGAATTAGTACAAAAGGATTTATGTATGAGTTTATTGTATGCAAAAGGCGGCGGCGCTGTCCAGATTGCCGAGCAGATCGCCGCACGCATCAAAGACGGCGCGCTGCGGCCGGGCGAGCTGTTGCCGCCGGTACGCCAACTGGCTGCGGAGCTGGAGGTCAATCCGAATACCGTCGCCAGCGCTTATGCCCGATTGCGCGATGCCGGCCTGGTGGCGACGCGCGGGCGGGCGGGAACGGTGGTGCTGGAGCCGCCGCTGGCGGCGGTGAGTGCGACCTATGCGCCGCGTCAGGTGCCGGCGGGAATGTGCGATCTGGCCAGCGGCAACCTGGATGCCGCTTTGCTGCCGGCGCTGAGGCTTGGCGCGGCGGAGGTGTTCCCGCAGCAAAACGGCTATGACATCAGCGGCGACCTGCCGGTATTGACCGGTCTGGGACGCGAGTGGCTCAGCCGCCAGGGCGTCACGCTGGGGGAACCGGCGGTGTTTTCCGGCGCGTTGGACGCGATGGAAAAGGCGCTGCGCTGCCATGCGCAGCCTGGGGCGGCGGTGTGGGTGGAAGATCCCTGCTGGCCGCCGCTATTGACGCTGCTGCGTCACCTGCGCCTGCGGCCGCTGCCGCTGGCGGTGGATGAACAGGGCTGTCGGCTGCCGGAGAGCGGCGCGGCTGACGCGGTGATCCTGACGCCGCGTGCCCATAATCCGACCGGCGCTTCGCTTTCAGCGCAACGTGCGCAGCAGTGGCGAGGTTTTCTACGCGGCCATCCGCAGTGTCTGGCGATCGTCGACGATTTCTGGGGGCCGTTGTCGCAACAGCCGCTGCATCTGCCGTTCGACGGCGATCGCGGCCTGTACGTGCTGTCGCTGAGCAAGTTTCTCAGCCCGGATCTGCGCATCGCGCTGGCCTGCGGCAACCCGACTTTGCTGCAGGCGATGCGCGCCGATCAGTACATCAGCGAACGCTGGGTCAGCCATATCTTGCAGCAGATCGCCGCCAGACTGTGGGAACAAGCCTTGCAGGAAGGGCAATTGCAGCGGGCGCAACAGGCGTATCAGGCCAGACGGGATGAGCTGGTCCAGCGGCTCAATGCGTTGAATCACACGGCGCTGGCGGTAGGTGAAGGGCTGCATCTGTGGGTGCCGGTGCGCTCGGAAACCGCCGCCGCGCAGCTGATGGCGCAGCGGGGGTGGCTGGTGCAGGGCGGTGAACCTTTCCGCCTGAAGTGTGGTCCGGCGCTCCGCGTCAGCCTGGCGAACGTCACGCCGTCGCAGTTGGCGCCGCTGGCGCAGGATCTGTCCGAAGCCATGCGGGCGGCGGCGGCGATCAACTAAGCCGGCGTCAAACTCTCTTCCGCCAGTAACTGCAGCGAGGCTAACCGGGCGGCCGGTTCGGCGATCGGCGTGTCGATGATGAACTCGTCCACGCCGTACTGTTGCTGTAGCTGCGCCAGTTGCTGATGCACCTGCTGCGCGGTGCCGAGCAGAATATGGCTTTCCCGCGGCTCGATGCGGTAGTCGGTGGCGCCGGCCTGCTGCACGAAACTCTCGGCCTGCGCCAGGCTGCCGACGGTCACGCTCTGCTCACCGGCGACGTGCACGCGGTATTGCTGAATCTCCGCCGCCAATGCCGCGGCCTGTTCCTCGCTGGGGGCCACGATCGCCGCCACTGCCAGCAGCGCCTTGCGGCCGCCGCTGTGTGCGGCGTAGTGCTCCAGCGCGTCGCGGATATCCTGCGGATTGCCATTCAAATGCGCGGCGAACACGAAGGCCCAGCCGGACTCGGCCGCCAGCGTCGCGCTCTCTTTACTGGCGCCGAGCAGAAAACGCTGCGCGCCCTGCGGCGGCAGCGGCGTGGCGCTCAGGCCCGGTTCGGCGTCGTCGTTCAGGTAAGCGGTCAGCTGCGACAGCTGCTGCGGGAAGGCCGGTTTGTTTTGCCGGTCATGGGCGGCCTGCAGCGCCTGGGTGGCGAGCGGCAGCCCGCCGGGCGCTTTGCCCACCCCGAGATCGACGCGCCCTGGCGCCAGCGCCGCCAGCAGGTTGAAGTTTTCGGCTACCTTGTAGGCGCTGTAGTGCTGCAGCATCACGCCGCCGGAGCCGATGCGAATGTGCGACGTTTGGCCGAGCAGATAGCCGATCAGCACTTCCGGCGACGGGCAGGCGAGCTGCGGCGTATTGTGGTGCTCGGCCAGCCAGAAACGCCGATACCCCCAGCGTTCCGCCCGTTGCGCCAGCTGCAGCGTGCGCGCCAGCGCCTGCGCGGCGCTTTCCCCGTCGGCTATCGGACTTTTTTCCAATATGCTCAAGGCATAAGCCATTTTTCCCGCTCCTTTCCTCATCAGATATGCCTGACAAATACCATGCGGGCGGCGCACGGCTTAATACTGATTGGCGATAGGATATTCCATTGATCCAAAACGGATTTGGATATGCGCAGAACGGTAAAGCGCCGCGATGTTACCGCTCGAGCCAGGCCTTCAGACGAATGGCGTCACGGTAGTGGCCGTAGCGCGGCTGCGCGCCGAGCAGGATCATCACCACCGGCTGCCCTTTGATGGTGGTGCGCATCACCAGGCAGTGGCCGGCCTCGTCGGTAAAGCCGGTTTTCTGCAGCTGGATCTTCCAGGCGGGGTTGTTGATCAGGCCGTTGGAGCTGCGGTAAACCAGCTGGCCGCGGCCGGGGCGCACGATCTGCTGCTTGTCGGTGCTGAAGCGGCGAATCGACTGATAGCGATAGGCGTGATTGACCATCTTCAGCAGATCGTTGGCGGTCGCCACATTGCGCGGCGTCAGCCCGGTCGGATCGTAGAAGCGGGCGCGTTTCATGCCGATGGCGCGCGCTTTCTGATTCATTTTCGCCACGAAGGCCTTGCGCCCGCCGGGATAACTGCGGCTCAGCGCGGCGGCGGCGCGGTTCTCCGAAGACATCAGGGCGATGTGCAGCATGTCGCGGCGGCTGAGCACCGAGCCGATGGTCAGCCGCGAATGGGTTTTCTTCAGCAGATCGCGATCGGCGGCGGTGACTTTGAGCTTGCTGCCCATCGGGCGTTTGCTGTCCAGGGCGACCATGGCGGTCATCAGTTTGGTGAGCGAGGCGATCGGCAGCACGCGGTTCGGCTGCTTCTGATAAAGGGTCTTTCCGGTGCGTTGATTGACGACCAGCACCGATTTGGCATTCAGCACCAGCGGCGGTGCAGCGGCATGCACGGGCGCCAAAACGAACAGCAGGCTGAACAGCAGGGCGGCGCTGAAGCGCCGGACAGGCAGACGGAGAAAAGCGTGAGATAAAAGCATAACGGCGGCAATAGTGACCCTAAGTGATTAAAAAATATCAAAAGAGTCTGCCCGGCAAATGTGAAGGAAATAGGGCGATAATCGCTCAAACTGTTACAACAATCCCTTTTGCCGCAGGGTGAAGCGGGTGGCCTCGTTCAAATCGTAGTCCGCGAGGCGCTCGCGCGGCACCCAGGCGTAGTCATCGAACTCGTCGTTGATCGTCACGTCGCGGTTGGCGGCATGGCAGTCGAAAATCAGGTAAATCATGTAGATTTGCTCCTGGCTGCCGTCGGCGTAAGTTTTGACGCGCACGTCATCGCGGAAAGTCCAGGGCGTGATGTTGTCGAGGATCAGCGCGGCGCCCAACTCTTCGCGCACTTCGCGCCGCAGCGCCTGTTCTATTTGTTCACCCGGCTCGACGCCGCCGCCGGACAGCGCCCACTGGCCGGGAAACACGCCCTTGTGGGCGGCCATTTTACACAGCAGGAAGGCGTTATCGTTTTCAATCAGCGGGCAGACAATGATGCGTTGGCGCATGGAAGACTCCTGTCAAAAATCAAAATGCGCAGGTTAGCAGGTTTGGCGGCGCAGGATAGAGGGGCCGATCGCGTTCTGCGTAACAGCAAAAATTTTTTGTTCCCTCGCGTTTAACGCCTTGATAAGGGAGTAATCTATCGGACTGGTTAATGGACTTAAAAGGGAACTTTATGAATTACCAAGTGGTGCCGTTTTGGTTTTACTCCGGCAAGGCTCTGCTGGCGGTGCTGGCCGCGATCGGATTGGGCGTGTGCGGCGTCAGTGCGGCGTTCTTCTATTGCCTGCTGCTCGCGCTCGTCTGGCCGGTCGCCGTTTCGATGCGGTTACACCAGCTGGCGGAAAAGGGCGTGGCGATGAATCCCCGACGGGCTTCGCAATGGATGGTCTATGTGCAAGGCATTCCGGTACAGGAAACCCGCCAGGTGTTAACCAACCCCTGTTTTGCGCTGGAAAACCGAATGCGGACCTTCTTTCTGTGCGCTTTCACCGCTAAAACCTTACTGCAGATGGCGCTGTTGCTGTTGTTGATCGCGCAGCTGGCGGCAACGGTCAATCTGTGGATCGCCTTGGCCGGCGTATTGTTCGGCGCCTGGCTGGTGTATACCACCGTCGACAGCATCCAGGCACTGCGCAGCCTGGCCCGGCGCCAGTGGGTAAGCGAGCAGTGGGTGAGCGACAGCGGCTCTATCTGGCATCGGGCGGCGCTTATCGGCCGTAAAGGGCCGGCGGCGGCGCTGGAACGTCTGTTGGCGTGGTGAGAATGTGAGGGCGCAGGAGCAAGCGGGCGGGCTTGCTTTTGCGTTTTGTTCCTCAACCGGGCGTCAATCGATAGTGTTATTGAGTATCATTTGCAATCACTTCTGGTCAGGATGAAGAAGAAATTTTCACCTGTCACGGAGATGATAAAAAATGCCTAATGGAATAAAACCCTTTGTATTGATGATGCTTCTGTTGCTGTCGGCCTGCCATAGTGCGCCGGTCA
Organism: Serratia sp. Z4; assembly: GCF_009900725.1. NCBI lineage: Bacteria > Pseudomonadati > Pseudomonadota > Gammaproteobacteria > Enterobacterales > Yersiniaceae > Serratia > Serratia sp. Z4. The sequence goes on along the minus strand of NZ_JAAABD010000002.1, from coordinate 146,026 downwards.
GAGAGCCACCTCAAGACGCCGTAGCGACAACCCCTATCGATGCGACCAAATCGCTATTCCCGCTGGGTAACTACTCGCAATCTGTCGATAAATGGATCCCCTATGGCCCGCAACGGCGGGTGCCCGTGATGGATGCCGCCGCGCAGCAGCGCCATTTCTTCGCCCTCAAATCCCACTATTTTGGCATGGGGCCGAATGATCAATCCCCCTGGAATCCGCATTACATCGCTTCCGTCCTGAACCGTGAAGCGCAAAGCCGCCGTGATGCCGCAATGGATAAATACCTGGGAAGTGAAAGTGTCTCCTGGGGGGAAAACTTCAGGACTCACACTGACCGCTGGAAACAGCAAGTCAGAGATAACGCGTCGACCGACATGGATAAGGCGTTCCATCCTGCGGGCAGGGGCATTGCAGTCAGGGAAACGCTGGTCAGGATCCTGCCGACGGCCGATCCGGCTTATGACGATCCTCGCCTGGCTGGACAGGGTTATCCGTTTGATAATTTACAGGATTCATCTATCCGTCCCGGTACGCCTGTATACGTTATTACGCAAAGCCGCGATAAACGCTGGAACTACGTCGCGTCGCCAACGGTGATCGGATGGGTGCATAGCGAAGACATCGCGGCGGTGGATCGGCAGTTTGTCACCGAATGGCTGGCGCTGGCGGAGAAAAATCTGGGGGCATTCATTAAACAGCCGGTCTCGGTGCAAGCCGGCGGCCAATTTTATTTTACGGCGCGCCACGGCACGATCCTGCCATTTTACCGTCACCGACAGGGTCTTTTTGTGGTCGCCGTGCCGGTACGCCGAGAGGATGGCCGCGCACAGATGCGCCGGATCGTTGTCAAGAAGGGGGAATTTGCCGCCATGCCGTGGAAAATGACGCCCGAACATTTTGCCGTACTGATGCGGTCAATGAGCGGCAGGCCTTATGGCTGGGGGAACTATAACTTCAATAATGACTGCTCCGCCGAACTGCGCAGTCTGTTGATGCCTTTTGGCCTCTTTCTTCCCAGAAATTCCGCCGCGCAGATACAGGCGGCCACCCGGGTGGTTGATCTTGCTCAAGCGAACACCCGTGAACGGCTGCGCTATCTCAAAGATCACGGCAAACCCTTCACCACGCTGGTTTATATTCCGGGCCATATCATGCTGTATATCGGCAATGCGCTCGTTGACGGCCAGGTTGTACCGATGACGTACCAGAATATCTGGGGGCTGCGCCCGGCAGATTCAAAGCGCCGCAGCATTATCGGCGGCGCAGTCTTTTTCCCGCTGCTGGCGACCTATCCTGAAGATGCGAGCCTGATGTCGCTGGCGGGCAAGGCGCAGTTCAAACTGGGATTTATTGAATAGCCCATTCTTTAGCTGATAAAGCGACCGCGAATGCGGCCCCGTTTGTGCGGTTGCTGAACGGGCAGGGGATGAAAACTTTTAAAATGAAATGACGTTTTTATGACGAAAATATTAATGAGCAAGAGCGTTGAAAATCATTAACGCCGAGCGATAAAGATTGTTATAACAGCGTGGACGATCTGGGCTAACGGCCATAGGCAGGATAAGGCGTTATGGTGCAAACGGCAGCGGAAAAGATGCACAAGCTGGATTTTGATGATGAAGTGACCGGGCTGATCTACGGCCATGCGTTTCGCTCCGGCGAGCCGCCGGCGCGCCTGAACTCGCAGCAGGTTTGCCAGGCTTACCAAACATTGTCGCCCGGCGACGGTTTTATCTGGCTGCACCTCAATCTCAACCACGCGGCGGCGGAGAAGTGGCTGAAAAACCATTTCGCCATTTCCGATTTTTTCTTCCACGAAATTCGGCACGGTTCCCACACCACGCGCATCGAGCGCCAGGGCGACGATCTGTTCGCGGTGCTCAACGACGTGATTTTCCACCCTGAGGACAGCAACCCGGAAACGGCGACGCTGTGGCTCTATTGCTGCCGTGGGCTGGTGGTCACCGTGCGTCACAAACCGGTGCGATTGATTGAACGGCTGCTTGGCCGCCTGACGGCGCTGGAGTTGGCGTCGTCTACCGAGCTGCTGGCGCACCTGCTGGAAGAGCAGGAGGACGTGCTGGAGCAGGTGGTGCGGCAGGCTAACCAGTATGTCGATACCATCGAGGATCGCCTGCTGACCCGCCGCGTCAAACGCAACCGCGCCGAGCTGGGGCGCATGCGCCGCATGTTATTGCGCTTTCAGCGCCTGTTGGCGCCGGAACCGGCCGCGCTGTTTCGCCTGTTGAACCGGCCGCCGGCCTGGCTGAGCCGCGAGGTGGTGCAGGATCTGCGGCAGTTTACCGAAGAGTTCACCGTGGTGTTGAACGATCTCGCCAGCCTGACCGAACGCATCCGGCTGCTGCAGGAAGAACTGGGCGCCAAGCTGATGGAGCAGAATAACCGCACGCTCTACACCTTGACGGTGATCACCGTACTGGCGTTGCCGATCAACATCGTCGCCGGTTTCTTCGGCATGAACGTCGGAGGGATACCGCTGGCCAGCAATCACCACGGTTTTATCCTGCTGGTGTTGCTGGTCGGCAGTTTTACGCTGATCGCCGGTTATCTGGCGTTCAGGCGCAGGGACGAGTCGTAATTACAGGCGGGCGCGGTACTCTTCTTCCAGCCGGGCATGGGTGCTCCAGAACGGCTGCGGCGCCCGATCGTGCAGACGATCCAGCAGGATATCCAGATGGGTGTGCCAGCCGCCGGCGACGCTGAGCATCTCGTCGCGGTTGGCCAGGCGCCGGTGGGTGACCGTCAGCAGCACCGCGTTTCCCTGTTCCGTCAGCTCGAAGGTCACCTCGGAAGGGCGGCCCTGATCCTGTTCGGCCCAGGTAAAGCTCAGCAGGCGCGGCGGGAACAGGCAGGTGATGTGGCCGCGGTTGCTGACGCAGCCGCCGTGCTGTTTGTACTTGGCCGGCGGTGGCTCGTGCTCGCCCGCCAGATCGGAGTTGCGAAACTCCAGCTCCAGCGGCGCGCCGTTTTCCAACTTCATGGCGCCGGCCGCCAGCCAGGTGGCGCGCTTGTCGGATTCGGTCAGGTAAGCCCACACCCGTTCGATGGGGCCGGGCAGCAGCCGCTGGATGCGCAGCGTGCCGGGTTCGATAATCATGCCGTAATCATTCATGGTTCACTCCTTGGGAGGAAGCTGTTCGGGCTGCAGCAGCGCCTGTTCGAGCGCATCCAGCCGTTCAGTCCAGAAATGTTCATAGGTTTGCAGCCAGTGCATGGCCTGCGCCATAGGCTCGGGTTCGAGCCGGCAGATATGGTTTCTTCCTTGCACGGTGCGTTGCACCAGGCCCGCATGTTCCAGTGCTTTCACGTGCTTGGAGGCGCCGGCGAACGACATCTGCAGCGGCGCGGCCAGTTCGCCGATGCTGCGCTCACCGCCGGCCAGCGCGCGTAACATCGAGCGGCGGGTCGGGTCGGCCAGCGCATGAAAAATGGCGTCCAGCTGTGAGGAAGATAATTCAACCATATGGTTGAATATAGAACAGGCGGGCTAATATTCAACCGTTTTGTTGAATATTTTTTGGCCCCGGCAAGAAACCGGGGTGAGGATCAGGCGCCGGCGTGCGCCAGCAGGGCGTTCAGCAACACGTCGGCGCCGGCGGCGGCCCAGGCGGGGGTGATATCTTCCCGCTCGTTGTGGCTGATGCCGTCCACGCAGGGAATGAAAATCATGGCGGTCGGAGCGACGCGGTTAAGGTAACAGGCATCGTGGCCGGCGCCGGAAATCATGTCGCGATGGCGATAGCCCAACGCTTGCGCGGCATGACGTACGCTGTCGATGCAGCCCCGATCGAAAGCGACCGGGGGATACTGGAAGATGCGCTCGGCGCGCGCGCTCAGGCTGCCGTCGTTGACGGCGTTCACCGCCGCCAGCAGGCGCTGCTCCATCTGCTCCAGAATTGACTCCTCTGGATGGCGGAATTCGACGCTGAAAAAGACGCGTCCCGGCACCACGTTGCGTGAATTGGGGGTAATTTGCGCCATGCCCACCGTGGCGCGCGCGTCGGGCGCGAAATCCCAACCGATGCGGTTGACCGCCGTGACCAGCGCCGCAAAGCCGAGCAGGGCGTCGCGGCGCCGATCCATCGGCGTGGTGCCGGCATGGGCGCTGAAGCCGACGACCTCCAGTTCATACCAGCGCTGCCCTTGTGCGGCGGTCACCACGCCGATGTCGAGATGCTCCGCTTCCAGAATCGGCCCCTGTTCGATGTGCAACTCGAAGGCGGCGTGGATCGGCGCGCCGCCCACCGGATACTCGCCGGCGTAGCCGATGCGCTCCAGCGCGTCGCCGAGGCTGACGCCGTGCTCGTCGCGGCGCGTCAGGCCGTATTCCAGGTCGAATACCCCGGCGAACACGCCCGAGGCGATCATCGCCGGCGCGAAGCGGGCGCCTTCTTCGTTGGTCCAGTTGATCACTTCGATCGCGCGTTCGGTGGCGATCTGCCGATCGTTAAGGCTGCGAATAACTTCCAATCCGGCCAGCACGCCGTAGATGCCGTCGAAACGGCCGCCGCGGGGCTGCGAGTCGCCGTGCGAGCCGGTGACGACCGGCGCCAGCTCGGGGCGAGCGCCTTCACGGCGCAGGAACATGTTGCCCATTTTGTCGACGCGTACGGTGCAACCCGCCTCCAGCGCCCACCGGCGCAGCTGGTCGCGCGCCTGACGATCCTCTTCGCTGAGCGCCAGCCGGGTGACGCCGTTATTGGCGATGGCGCCGAACTGCGCCATCGTCTGTAGGCTTTGCCACAGGCGCTCGCCGTTGACCCGATACGTCATTGATCTTCTCCCGGTGTTTTAGCGGTGTAGCGGAAATCGCAGCAGGGGGCGCCGGACATGATGGTCTGGCTGCGCTGCAGTTCAACGTCAGGCGCATAGCCGACGATAAACTGGCTGTCGCGAGCGCAGGAGAGCAGGTGGCCGATCTCCCCCAGCCCCATCTCGTGATACATCTCGGCGTAGCGGCAGCGGGTGACGTTATAGTCGAAGTGCTGTTCGTCCTGATTGATCACCTCGACGCGCAGCGCATCGTCTTTTTCCCACAGGTACTGCAAGGCGGCGAAGCTGCGCAGATCCGCGCCGTTCGGTTCCTGAGCGGCGAACTGTTTGCCCGCCGCGATGGCGGCATTCTCGATGGCCTCGCCGATCACCGCCTGGGCGCGCGCCTTGCCGATTTCACGCACCAGGATCTGGTAGATCGGTTTGATGATCTCCGCCTCGATTTTTCTGCGGGCCAAAATGCCCAACTCGTTGTTTGCACAGCTCATCGCCTTGCTCCTCTTGATTTATTGTGGTTTGGCGCCGCCCAACACGGTTTGCGGCTGCCATTTGCCGTCAACCACCCGATACAGGGTGAAGCTCGGCTGTTGCAGGTTGCCCTGCGCATCGAAGGCGATGGCGCCGGTCACGCCCTGGTAATGTATGGCGCGCAGTTTCGGCAGATAATCGGTCGGGTTGGCCGAGCCGGCCTGTTCGATGGCGGCGATCAGCACTCGGGTGGCGTCGTAGGCGAAGGGCGCATGCAGTTCGATGTGGGTGTGATAACGATCGCGGTAGGCTTGTTCAAACGCCTTGCCGCCCGGCATCTGTTCCAGCGGCAGCCCCGGCTCCAGCGCGACGACGCCTTCACCTTCCTGCTGCGCCAGCGTCAGGAAGGTTTGGCTGACAAAGCCGCCGGCGCCCATCAGCTGCGCGTTCATGCCCAGCTGTTTCAGTTTGCGCGCCAGCGGCGCCGCCTGGGAATCTACGCCGCCAAAGAAGATCAGATCGGCGTTTTTGCTGCGCACGGTGGTCAGCACGGCGCTGAAATCGACGGTCTTGTCATCGACGTATTCACGGGCGACCGGCTGCACGCCCTGGGCCTGCAGCGATTTGATGAATTCGTCCGCCAGCCCCTGGCCGAAAGCGGTGCGATCGTCGATCACCGCGATGCGCTTGGCTTTCAGCGTCTTCACCGCATATTGCCCGGCGTAGTTGCCGCCGTCGTCGTCGTGGCCCATCACGCGAAAGCTGGTGTCAAAACCTTGTTGCGTATAGCCGTGACCGGTGGCGACCGGCGCCACCTGGGCGATGCCGGCGTCGTGATAGATGCGCGCCGCCGGGATGCTGGTGCCGGTGTTCCAGTGGCCGACCACGCCGGCGACGCCTTCGTCGACCAAACGCTGCGCCACGGCCACGGCGGTGCGCGGATCGGACTGGTCGTCCTCGGACACCAGTTTGAAGGTGACCGGTTTGCCGTTCAGCGTCGGTTTCTGCGCGTTAGCGTCGGCGATCGCCAGTTGCGCGCCGTTTTCGAGATCTTTGCCGATGCGCGCGGAAGGGCCGGTCAGCGGCCCGGCCAGGCCGATCAGCACGGTGTCGACCGCCAGCGCCGGGAGGCTAAGAATCATTGTCATGGCAGCCAGCGCCAACGGTTTGATGCGAATGTTCTGTTGCATGTCATACTCCTGGTGCGGTTAAAAGAAACAACGGTTATTCACCCAAATAGATCTGTTTGATTTTTTCATCGTCCAGCATGTCGGCGGAACGGCCGCTGTGGCTCAGGCTGCCGCTGTCCAACACATAGGCGCGATCGGTGGACTCCAGCGCCAGGCGGGCGTTCTGCTCGACCAATAGTAGCGTGACGCCGTCACGGGCTAACTGCTTGATGACCGTGAAAATGGCTTCCACCACAATCGGCGCCAGCCCCATCGAGGGTTCGTCCAATATCAGCAACCGCGGGCGGCTGAGCAGCGCGCGGCCCATCGCCACCATCTGCTGTTCACCGCCCGAAAGTAGCCCGGCCGGTTGGTGCAGACGCTCGCTCAGCCGCGGGAAGGTGGCGCACACCCGTTCGAAATCTTGCCGCACCGCCGATTTGTCGCGCCGCGCATAGGCGCCGAGCTGCAGGTTCTCCCGTACCGTCAAACGGGTGAAAATGCCGCGTCCCTCCGGCACCATCACCAGCCCCCGTTGCAGCAACCGGTGCGGCGGCACGCCGCGAATCGAGAAACCGTCGAACAGGATGTCGCCTTCGAACGGCTGCAGGCCGGTCAGCGCTCGCAGGCTGGAGGTCTTGCCCGCGCCATTGGCGCCGATCAGTGTCACCTGTTCGCCGGCGTTGACCATAAAATCGATGCCTTTGACCGCATGAATGCCGCCATAAGACACTTTGAGTCGTTTAACGCTCAGCAGGGCTTCAGACATGCGCGCCGCCTCCCAGATAGGCCTGAATGACCGCCGGTTCACGCCGCACCTGCGCCGGCTCGCCTTCGGCGATCGCTTTGCCGTAATCCAGCACCGTCAGCCGATCGCACAGACCCATCACCAGTTTGACGTCGTGTTCGATCAGCAGCAGCGTTTTACCGCTGTCGCGGATGCGCAGCAGCAGCTCGCGCAGCGCCACTTTTTCACCGGCGTTCATGCCGGCCGCCGGTTCATCCAGCGCCAGCAGCCGGGGCTCGGTCGCCAGCGCGCGGGCAATCTCCAGACGGCGTTGGTGGCCATAGGCGAGATCGCCGGCGCGGTAATGGGCGAATTGGCTGATGCCGACGTATTCCAGCAGCGCATGAGATTTATCGCGCACCGCCTGTTCCTCCTCTTTAGCGCGCCCGTGGCGAGCGATCGCCGCCCACAGGCCGTTGCGGGTGCGCACATGGCAGCCGACCATCACGTTTTCCAGCACGCTCATTTCGTTGAACAACCGCAGGTTCTGGAAGGTGCGGGCGATGCCGGCCTGCGCCACTTTGTCGATGGCCTGCGGTTTATAGCGCTGGCCCAACAGGCTGAACTCGCCCTCGTCGGCGCGATACAGGCCGGTGATCAGGTTGAAGCAGGTGGTTTTGCCGGCGCCGTTCGGCCCGATCAGGCCGTAGATTTCCCCCTGGCGGATGCTCATGCTGACGTCATCCACCGCCGTCAGGCCGCCGAAACGTTTGCTGACGTGATTTAAAGTGAGCAGCGGCGTCATGCGGCGTTCCTCCCGGCATGGCGAGCCGGCCATAGGCCCGCCGGGCGATACAGCATCACCAGGATCAGCGCCAGGCCGTAGAACAGTTGGCGGATGATTTCCGGGTCGATCAGCACCTGGCCGAACAGCGCCTGCTGCAGCGGCCCCATGCTGCTGCGCAGCAGCTCCGGCAGGGCGGCCAGCAGCAGCGCGCCCAGGATCACGCCGGGGATGTGCCCCATACCGCCGAGCACCACCATCGCCAGTACGGCGATCGATTCCTGCAGGGTGAAGGATTCCGGCGACACGAAGCCTTGAAACGCGGCGAACAGCGCGCCGGCCACGCCGCCGAAGGTGGCGCCGATGGCGAAGGCCAGCAGCTTGAAGTTGCGGGTGTTGATGCCCATCGCCCGCGCGGCGTCCTCGTCTTCGCGGATCGCCGTCCATGCGCGGCCAATGCGCGAATTCTGCAGCCGCAGGCTGATAAACAGGATCGCCAGAAGCAGCGCGGCGAACAGGTAGTAATACAGGTACAGGCCGGAAAAACGCACGCCGAACCACTCATGCATGCCGGAAAACTTCAGGCCGAACAGGCTGACCGGATCGACGCCGGAAATGCCTTTGGGGCCGTTGGTGAGGTTGACCGGGCGATCCAGGTTGCGCATCAGAATGCGCACGATCTCGCCAAAGCCCAGCGTGACGATCGCCAGATAATCGCCGCGCAGCCGCAGCGTCGGCGCGCCGAGCAGGATGCCGCACGCCGCCGCCAGCAGCGCCGCCAGCGGGATCAGCCACAGCATCGACAGATGCAGTCCGTCGGGGAACCACTGCAGCAGCAGCGGGAACTGCTGCGTCAGATGCGGTGACGACAGCAGCGCGGCCAGATAGGCGCCAACGGCGTAAAAAGCGATAAAGCCCATGTCCAGCAATCCGGTCATGCCCACCACGATGTTCAGCCCGAGCGCCAGCATCAGGTACAGCAAGGCGAAGTCGACAACGCGCACCCAATAGTTGCCGCCGGCGGCGCCCGCCACCCAGGGCGCCAGCAGCAGGGCGAGAATGAACAACGTCAGCCCCAGCCCGGCGCGACGCGGCGTGGCCAGAGGAGCGGGGGGAGTCAAAACGGTCATCGTGATGTCCTTATGCGCGCGTGGCGATGCGTTCGCCCAACAGCCCGGAGGGGCGGAAAACCAGCACGGCGATCAGCACCAGAAACGCGAACACGTCCTGGTAGTTGCTGCCGAATACGCCGCCGGTCAGCTCGCCGAGATAGCCGGTGCCCAGCGATTCGAACAGGCCCAGCAGCAATCCGCCGAGCATCGCGCCGCGCAGGTTGCCGATGCCGCCGAGCACGGCGGCGGTAAACGCCTTGATGCCGGGCAGAAAGCCCATCGAGAAACCGGCATTGCCGTAGTTGCTGGCCATCATGATGCCGGCGACCGCCGCCAGCGCGCCGCCGAGCGCGAAGGTCAGAACGATGATGCGGTCAGGACTGATGCCCATCAGGCCGGCGACCTGCGGGTTTTCTGCCGTGGCGCGCATGGCGCGGCCGAAACGGCTGTGTTCGACCAGCAGCCAGAGACCGGCCATCACCGCTACGGCCACCGCCAGCGTGACGATCGCCGTGCCGGTGATCACCGCCGGCGCATGTTCGGCGCTGCCTGCGGTCAGGGCGATGGGCGTCATCGGCAACAGCTGCGGAAACATCAGGGGATTGCGTGACCAGATCAGCATCGCCAGGGTTTGCAACAGCAGCGAGACGCCGATGCCGCTGATCAGCGGGGCCAGGCGCGGTGCATTACGCAACCGGCGATAGGCCAGACGCTCGATCGCCATCGAGGTGATGGCGCAGACCGCCATGGCGCACAGGGCTGCCAGCAGCAGCGTGGCGTAGGGCGATAACGCGGGAAAGTGGTGTTGCAACACGTTTATCGCCGACAGCGCGCTCAGCGCCCCGACCATCAGCACGTCGCCGTGCGCGAAGTTGATGATGCGCAGGATGCCGTACACCATGGTGTAGCCGAGCGCGATCAGCGCATAAATGCTGCCGAGCATCAAACCGTTGACGGTTTGCTGTACCAGCGTATCCATAAGGAGAGTCCGGAGATAATGAGTCAGAGGCTCACAGTAGAGAATTTAAAAAAATTGTAAAATACGGAAAAATACTTTCTTATACAAAAAACGAGTGATTTTAATGCATTGATTTTTATGTATATTGAATCCATTCCTTCAGTGTCGATTTCCCAAAAACAGTCAATATATGAAAAAAACAGAACAGTACGATGAGCCATTGCCGATGCTGCCGAACGATCCGCCGCTGCGCGCCGTGCGGGCGTTCGAGGCCATCGCGCGCCTGGGTGGCATCAGCGCGGCGGCCAACGAGCTGATGATTTCGCCTTCGGCGGTCAGTCATCAACTCAAAACGCTGGAGGCATTTTTGCAGATGCCGTTGACCGAACGGCAGGGGCGCAACCTGGTGCTGCGCAGCGAGGGGCGGGAGTACTACCGTTCGATTCGCTCGGCGTTCAACGTGCTGCGGCAGGCGACCGAACACGTGCGTGAACAATCCGCGTCGCGGCAGGTGACCATCAGCCTGATCCCGCTGTTCGGCATGGGCTGGTTCATTCCGCGGCTGCGCGGTTTTCTGCGTGAAAACCCGGATATCGACATCAATGTGGTCTACGCCAACCACCGCAATTACCTGAGCGACGCCGCCGATCTGTCGATCCGCTTCGGGGTCGGGCAGTGGACCGGCTATCGCAGCGAGAAGCTTATGTCCGGAAAAATGGTGCCGGTGTGCAGCCGGGCATTCAGTAAACTGCACGGTCTGCTCGATACGCCGGATCAGCTGGCGACGCTGCCGCTGCTGCATGACGAGGAGCGCAATACCTGGATGCAATGGTTTCAGCAGGCCGGCGTCAAGCGCCCGCTGCGCAGTATCGGCCCGATGTTCGAGGATGGATTGTTGACGTTGGCGGCGGTGCAGGCGGGGTTAGGGTGCGCGTTGATGCGTAAACCGTTAATCGCCCACTACCTTGAGAGCGGTGAGTTGATCAAAATGTTCGATCTGCCGATCGATGACGGCCGCGATTATTACCTGTGCGCTCGACTGGATAGCGAGCTGTCGCAGGAAGGCGAAAATCTGCGGCAGTGGCTGCGCCGCGAAGCCGATGAGAGCCGGCTCGCGTAACACCGGGCTTAAACAGGGGAGAGCCGGACGTTCATTTCACTTTCCCACGACGCGCGCCACGCCAACAGGAAAGTGATAGGCCCTCCGGGGTGGGCGTTTTTAAACCGTTGCTCACCGGCGATGATTGCTGAAGCTTCAAAGCGCGATACTGTCACTGGCGAAGATGACGGCTATGCTTAACTTGCCGATCACGTGGCGCGACGGCCATAAAGTGACAACAATTCCCACTCTCAGCGCAACGTCAAGGAGCGAGCAGATGTCTGTCGGCAATGATACGGAAACCGTGAATAAGACGGGGCTGGCGCCGCTGGCGTTGGGCGCATTGGGCGTGGTGTTCGGCGATATCGGCACCAGCCCGCTGTACACCCTGAAAACCGTGCTGTTTCTCTCCGGCGAGGCGCCTTCGGCGCCGGTGATCCTTGGCCTGCTGTCGCTGATATTCTGGACGCTGATGATCGTCACTTCTCTCAAATACGCCATGTTCGCCATGCGCATCGGCAACCGCGGCGAGGGCGGCATCATGGCGCTGATGTCGCTGCTGGTCAGCAAGCGAAAATCCCGGCCGCTGGTGCTGTTCGCCGGCCTGTTCGGCGCCGCGCTCATTTACGGCGACGGCGCCATCACGCCGGCCATCTCGGTGCTCTCGGCCCTCGAAGGGTTGAACATCGTGCTGCCGGCGTCGCAGCCCTATATTCTGCCGGCGGCGGTGGTGATTTTGCTCAGTCTGTTCGCCATTCAGCCGCTGGGTACCGCGCGCATCGGCCGCGTGTTCGGGCCGATCATGGCGCTGTGGTTCCTGTCTATCGCTGCGTTGGGCGTGTGGGGCATCATCCAGCATCCGGCGGTTTTGCTGGCGCTGAACCCGCTCTACGGCATTCACTTCCTGTTCTCCAACGGACTGACCAGCTTCCTGGTGCTGGGCGGCGTATTTTTGTGCGTCACCGGCGCCGAAGCGCTGTATGCCGATATGGGGCATTTCGGCAAACGGCCGATTTGGCTGGCCTGGTTCGGCATCGTTTTTCCCAGCCTGTTGCTTAACTACGCCGGTCAGGCCGCGCTGATCCTGAGCGGCGCCGATGTCACGCAGAACATCTTCTTCCGTTTATGCCCGCCGGCGCTGCTGATCCCGCTGGTGATCCTGGCCACGCTGGCGACGATGATCGCCAGCCAGGCGATCATCAGCGGTGCGTTTTCCATGACCCGGCAGGCGATCCAACTGGGGTGGCTGCCGCGGCTGCGGGTCAAGCAAACCACCGAGGAAAGTTACGGGCAGATCTACATTGGCGCCATCAACTGGCTGCTGATGGTGGTGACGCTGTTCCTGACCGTGTTCTTTAAATCGTCGGACAATCTGGCCGCCGCCTACGGCATCGCCGTCTCGTTGACCATGATCATGACCACCGGCCTGCTGTTCGTCGCCATGCGCGAGGTGTGGCGCTGGGGGCCGATCGCCAGCCTGTTGGTGGCGGGCGGTTTCTTCGTGGTCGATTTGAGCTTCCTGACGGCCAACATGACTAAAGTGCTGCAGGGCGGTTATATCCCGCTGCTGTTGGCCGCCGCGGTCTATACCGTGATGCTGGTCTGGCATCGCGGGGTGCTGGCGGCCGCGTGCACCCTCGGTGAAACGACAGTGCCGGTAGAGGATTTCCTGGAGAAAATCCGCCGCGAATCCGTGCCGCGCGTGCCGGGCACCGCGGTATTCCTGACTCGCAGCCTGCAGGGGACGCCGCCGGTGATGAAATGGCAGGTCAAGCGTAACGGTTCGCTGCACGCCAACGTGCTGGCGCTCACCATTGCCATCGTCAATGAGCCACGGGTCTCGAATGCTGAACGGTTGGTAATGCGCGAGCTGTCGCCGGGCTTTTGGTGCGGCGTGGCCAGCTATGGCTTTATGGAGCGGCCTAACATCCCGCAGCTGTTGCAGCACGTCGAGGCGCAGAAATCCGGTCTGAACTTCGACGAGGCGACCTACTATCTCGGGCACGAGACCGTGGTGCGCCGCGAAGCGAACGACCGGTTGCCATCCTGGCAGCGCAACCTGTTCGCGCTGATGGTGCGCAACGGCATGCACGTCACGGATTATTACTACCTGCCCAGCGATCAGGTGGTGGAGATTAGCCGCCGCGTGCCGGTATAGGGCGCGAAAAAGGCATCGCCGCAATTGCGGCTTGCATCACACAACGCGGTTTGCATTTCATTGCTGGCCGCCATAACCTGACAAGAAACGGATTGTTACTGACGCGATCAGGCAAAACCTAACTTCTCTCCCGGCATCGAACATGGCCGGACGGGCGGTTAGGTTTTTTTTTGCAAAAAGGAGAAGGGAATGAAACTTGTCGTCGCTAATGACTACCAGGAAATGAGTGAGTTGGCCGCCAGCCTGTTGTTGAGTTACATGCTGCGCCCGCAGCGCGTCAATCTGGCTATCACCGCCGGCTCGACGCCTAAACGGATGTATGAGTTGTTGGCTCCGCGCGTCAAGGGCCACGCGGAATTCGCCAACGCGCATTACTATAATTTCGATGAAATTCCTTACGCCGGCCGATCGGGCTATGGCGTCACCATGGAGAATCTGCACCGTATGTTCTTTGGCCCGGCGGCGATCCCCGAGCGGCAACTGCATGTCTTGAATTCGGACAACTATCTTCAGCACGATCGGCGTATCGCCGAGGATGGCGGGCTGGATGCGATCGTGATGGGCGTCGGAGCAGACGGGCATTTCTGCGGCAATCTGCCGGGCACCACCGCCTTCGAAGACCGCACCTGTCGGGTGCCGGTTTCCGCCAGGCCGGATATGGCGGACATTTTGCTCAAAGAGGTGGGCGGCCGCACTGAATGGTTGCCCGATCATTACGTCACCCTGGGGCCGGCAAGCGTGATGGCCGCCAAAAAGCTGGTGCTGCTCGTCAACGGTTCGCACAAAGCGGACATTTTGCGGCGCATTGTCAGCGGGCCGGTGGAGAGCGGAGTGCCCGCCAGCATTTTGATGCTGCATCCGGACCTGTTGATTATCGCCGATCGGGAGGCCGCGGCGCTGCTGCCTTAAGCGTTCATCCGGCGCGTCTCGCCTCAGAACCAACGGTCATAACCTGCAACCAAAGCGTCTTTCCCTGCGGCGCAGAATCAGGCTAGAGTGCGCTTTTTCATGCACCTGGGGGAATTCCGATGCTGTTCGATTTAAACCAGCAGGCGGCCGAACTGCCCGAAGCCTGGCGCTCTGCCGTGCTGGGCCGCGTCGGTGCGGCCAATATCAAAGTGCTGCGCATGGATGCGCGCAGCATTGCGGATGAAGTGCATGATTACAGCGAAGGGTTGCTGGTGATCAGCGGCCACCTGCGGCTGCAGGTGGCGGGGGAAGAAGTGGTGGTGCGGGCCGGTCAGCTGTATCAGGCCGCGGCCGGCGTGCCGCACCGCGTGTTGCCGGGCAGCGCAGGCACGCTGGTGATTGTCGATTTGCCGGAGGATTAAGCGCTGCCCAGGGCCCTGAGCGCCACGTTCACCGCCGCCAATAACCGCGCTTCGGTGACGCCGTCACGCGCCTGAATCGACAGGCCGTGCAGGAAGACGGCGAAATAGTCTCCCAGGCTGTCGGCGTCGGTGTCGGCCGGCAGTTCGCCGGTTTGCACCGCCTGGCGCAGCCGTTCGACGATCTGCTGCGTGCGCTGCAGCCGGTGCTCTGCCAGCCAGACTTTGAGCCCGTCGTTTTCTGCGCTGACGCTGGCGGCGGAGGAGACCACCATGCAGCCCTGCGGCAGATCCGGCCGTCTATAGAGCCGCACGGCATCTTCCAGCAGGCGTTTGATCGCCGGGCGAATGCCGCTTTCCTGCGCGAAGGCGCGATCGGCAAAGCCGCCTTCCTTGGTTTCGTAACTGGCGATCGCCTCGCGGAACAGCTGCTCTTTGGAGCCGAACGCTTTGTAGATGCGCGCGGAAGCAATACCCAATTCCGCCACCAGATCCGACATCGAGGTGCCTTCGTAACCCTGCCGCCAGAATAAGTTTCGCGCCTTTAAAAGCGCCTGTTCGCGATCGAACTCGCGCGGTCTGCCTGCCATTCGCTGCTCCAATTTACCTGCCATTCAGCGACATAGGATCGCTTAAATCGGCGGGAATACCAATGCCTTTATAAATTTCGCTTGCGGTCGCTGCGCTTTGCTCCTATTGTTTGTCAATCGACAACCAATAGGAGTTTACGATGAAAACCCTCAAAGGTCCAAGCCTGCATCTCGCGCAGTTCAGCGATGAGACAGCGCCGTTCAACAGCCTGCCCGCCATTGCCGAGTGGGCGGCGCAGACCGGTTTTAGCGCGTTGCAGATCCCGGCCTGGGATCGGCGTTTATTCGACGTGGCTACCGCTGCGCAAAGCCAAACCTACTGCGACGATCTGACCGGTATGTTGGCGGAGCATGGGTTGGTGGTCAGCGAACTGACCAGCCATATTTTCGGCCAACTGATGGCGGTGCACCCGGCTTACGATGCGCTGTGCGACAGCTTCGCGCCGCCGGCGCTGCACGGCGATGCCAAAGCGCGCGGCGAGTGGGCGCGGCAGCAAATGCTGCTGGCGGTAAAAGCCTCGGCGCGGCTCGGGCTCAGCGAGCTGGGCACCTTTTCCGGTTCACTGGCCTGGCCCTATCTGTTCCCGTTCCCGCAGCGCCCGGAAGGATTGATCGACGCCGCGTTCGACGAGCTGGCCAAACGCTGGCTGCCGGTGCTCAACGCCTGCGAGGAGCAGGGCATCAATCTATGTTATGAAATTCACCCGAGTGAAGATCTGCATGACGGCGTGACCTACGAGATGTTTCTGGAACGCGTCGGCCACCACCCGCGTTGCCGGGTGCTGTTCGATCCGAGCCATATGGTGCTGCAGCAGCTCAACTATCTGGAGTTTATCGATATCTATAAAGAGGTTATCGGCATGTTCCACGTTAAGGACGCCGAGTTCAACCCGACCGGCCGCCAGGGCATTTACGGCGGTTATCAGTCATGGATCGATCGCGCCGGCCGCTTCCGCTCGCTGGGCGACGGCCAGGTCGATTTCAACGGCATTTTTTCCCGTTTGACGCAGTACGGCTATTCGGGCTGGGCGACGCTGGAGTGGGAATGCTGCCTGAAAAATCCGCAGGACGGCGCGCGCGAAGGCGCGGCCTTCATTCGCGATCGCATCATCCATGTCACCGACAAAGTGTTCGATGACTTCGCCGGTGCGCCGGTCAACCCACAGCAGATCAATGCGTTGCTCGGCATTCGCTGAGCCTGACCCCACAGGGAGTTAACCCCATGAAACAACAAGAGAACGAGATCCTGTTGCAGGATCTCGGGGCGGAACACGTCTATACCCAGGTCAATGGCCAACGTATCCACTGCGTGATAGCCGGTGAAGGGCGGCCGGTGTTGCTGATCCCCGGCTGGCCGCAAACCTGGTACACCTGGCGCCATGTGATGCGCGCCTTGGCGGCGGCCGGTTTTCAGGCGATCGCCGTCGATCCGCCGGGCATCGGCGATTCGGACAAGCCCGCTGGCGGTTACGACACCGGCAGCATCGGTGCGGCGTTGCACGCGATGATGGCGCAACTGGGCCACGAACGTTACCAACTGGTCGGCCACGACATCGGCATGTGGGTCGGTTACGCCATGGCGAGCGATTTCCCGCAGGCGGTGGAGCGCCTGGTGCTGACGGAGGCGGTGATCCCCGGTCTGGCGCCGCCGCCGCCGATTTTCGTCGCGCCGGAGGAGAACATCTTCCTGTGGCATTTCATGTTCAACCAGTTGGCGGATTTGCCGGAGACCCTGACCCAGGGGCGCGAACGGGAGTATCTTGGCTATATCTTCAACCGCTGGTCTTATCGGCGCGATCGGGTGGCGGCTGAGGTCTATATCGCCGCCTATTCGGCGCCGGGCGGCTTGCGCGCCGGATTCGACTATTACCGGGCGATCCCGGAGACCGTTCGCCAGAACCGAGTGCGCGCCGCCACGCCATTGACGATGCCGGTGCTGACCGTGGGGGCGGAACACGCCACCGGCGACGCGCCGCTGACGACGCTGCAGGGCAATGCGCGCGATCTGCGGGGCGAAACGGTCGCCGGCTGCGGCCATTTCATCACCGAGGAGTGTCATGAGGCGTTTATCGCACTGATTACGCCGTTCCTGGCGGGAGAACAACATGCCGCTTGATGAACGCATCGCCGCCTTTTTGACGGCATCGGTCGACGCACTGCCACCCGCGTCGCTGGCGGAAATGCGCACGGCCACGGAAACCGGTTTGCGCTTGCTGCAGGGCGAAGCGGCACCGAGCGGCGGCGTCAGGGACTATACGGTGGTCGCCGCCGATGGGCACCGGATTGCGCTGCGCGCTTATCTACCGGCGGGGGAAAGGCACGCTGCCGCACAACCGGCGATGCTGTTCGCCCACGGCGGCGGCTGGTGCCTCGGTTCGCTGTCGCTGTATGACCAGCCCTGCCAGGCGCTGGCTAACGCAACCGGCCGGGTGATCCTGTCGGTCGACTATCGTCTGGCGCCAGAGTATCCGTTTCCGCAGCCGCTGGAAGATGTCTATCAGGCGCTCTGCTGGGTGGTGCAACAGGCGCCGCAGTTGGGGATCGACGCGCAGCGCTTGGCGGTGGGGGGCGACAGCGCCGGGGGCAATCTGGCGGCGGCGGTCGCGCTGCTGGCGCGGGATCGCGGCGGCCCGCATATCGAGCGTCAGCTGCTGCTGTATCCGGCGCTCAGCCGCGAAATGGCGACGAGGAGCTATCGCGAGTTTGCCGAGGGGCACTTTCTGACGCGCGACGCGATGGTATTTTGTTGGCAGCAGTATCTGGCTCAGCGGCGCGAACCCTACGGCGAACCGCTGCAC
Organism: Serratia sp. Z4; assembly: GCF_009900725.1. Classification (NCBI taxonomy): domain Bacteria; kingdom Pseudomonadati; phylum Pseudomonadota; class Gammaproteobacteria; order Enterobacterales; family Yersiniaceae; genus Serratia; species Serratia sp. Z4. Next base: position 128,041 of record NZ_JAAABD010000002.1, on the reverse strand, counting down.
GCCGCCACGCTGCGCGGGTTACCGCCGGCCACCATTCTGAGCTGCGAATATGATCCGCTGCGCGATGAGGCCGAGGAGTATGCGCAGCGGCTGCGCGAGGCGGGCGTGTCGGTACGCTGTGAACGGTTGCCGGGCATGGTGCATGCCTGCATACACATGCTGGGGCTGACCCCGGCGGCGCGGCGCCTGTTCGAGCTGGCTTGCGAGTAAAAAGTTCACGCTAAGATGCGATGAACCATTCTTATCCCATTCGTTTGATGTTGCGTTATGAAAAGCAATAAAAATAGTGAGATAAGCAGGGTGTTGGGCGCCCTTGAAGACGCCGAACGCAGGCATAGCGCATTAGGAGAAACCGCCATGGACGGCGGTTTCAGGTGAGACAGGCAGGGACGCCTGTCGCAACCGGCCTCAATGCGGTATGGCGGAGAGAGGGAAGTTGGCAAAGCCAACCGTCTGATAGGGCAAAGGCGCGGGTTGCCAGGGGCCGCGCCTTCGGCCCCTGGCTCGGTCGAGGCGTATGATCCTCATGGCGCATCTCACCTTTATCGACCGAAAACTGCACAAATACGTTCAGAAAAACGCTAACTAACCAGCATTACCCGCACTTATTCATCAGACACGCGATTAACGGCCGGCGACGGTGACAAAGCGCGTTTCCAGGTAGGATTCGATCGCTTCGCTGCCGCCTTCGGTGCCGTGACCGGAGTCTTTCACGCCGCCAAATGGCGTTTCCGGCAGGCCAAAACCGATGTGGTTGATGCTCAGCATGCCGCTCTCCACGTCGCGCCCCAGCGCATTGACGGTGGCGATGTTGCGGCTGTAGGCGTAGGCGGCCAGCCCGTACGGCAGACGGTTGGCTTCGGCGATCGCCTCGTCGTAGGTGGCGAACGGGCGCAGCAGGGCGACCGGGCCAAACGGCTCTTCCGACATCGCGCGCGCGCTCAGCGGCACGTCACGCAGCACCGTCGGCTCGAAAAAGTTGCCTTTGCCCGCCACGCGTTTGCCGCCGGTGCTGGCCTTCGCCCCGTGGGCGATGGCGTCCTGCACCAGCGCTTCGATATTGTCGACGCTGCGGCCCAGCACCATCGGCCCCATCGTCACGCCGTCTTCCAACCCGTTGCCGAGCTTGAGCTCACGCACGGCGGCGGTGAATTTCTCCACGAAGGCTTCATAAACGCCTTGCTGGATCAGGAAGCGGGTCGGGGCGATACAGACCTGGCCGGCGTTGCGGAACTTCGACTGCGCCAGCTCTTTGGCCGCTGCGTCGAGATCGGCGTCGTCAAAGATCAGCACCGGCGCGTGGCCGCCCAGCTCCATGGTGGCCTTTTTCATATGCTGGCCGGCCAGCGCCGCCAGATGTTTGCCCACGCGGGTGGAGCCGGTGAAGGAGATCTTGCGAATGGTCGGATGCGGGATCAGGTATTCCGAGATTTCCGCCGGGGTGCCGTACACCAGCGCGATCACCCCGGCTGGGATACCGGCGTCGGCGAAGGCTTTGATCAGCTCTGCCGGAGAGGCCGGGGTTTCTTCCGGGCCTTTGACGATGATGGAACAGCCCGCCGCCAGCGCGGCGGACAGCTTGCGCACGATCTGGTTAATCGGGAAGTTCCACGGCGTGAAGGCGGCCACCGGGCCGACCGGCAGTTTCAGGGTTTGCTGCTGCACGTCGCGGGCGCGGGACGGAATGATCTGCCCGTAGGTACGGGTGGCTTCGCCGGCGAACCAGTCGATAACGTCGGCGGCGTTGAGAATTTCAATCTTGGCCTGCGCCACCGGTTTGCCCTGTTCCTGCGTCATGATGGCGGCGATGGCGTCGGCGCGTTCGCGCAGCAGTGCAGCGGCTTTGCGCATCAGGTTGGCGCGCTGGTGTGCGGCGGTGTTGCGCCAGAGGTTAAATCCGCGCTCGGTGGCGGCCAGCGCCAGATCGAGATCCTCTGTGGCGGCGTGCGCCACCTGACCGATGACCTCGTCGCTGGCGGGGTTGGTGACAGGCAGGGTTTTCCCGGCCAGCGCGTTGCGCCATTGTCCATCGATATACAGTTGAGTATCCGGATACATTGTTGCCTCTTGTTTACGGAGTGGTCAGGGGCCGCTGAGTTTTGCGATGCGGCGCGCCTGAATGGGACAGGGACCTTAACCCTACGCCGAATGGCGGCGATCGTCCAGGCGAGGGGCACGAAAGGACCAGGGCGGCTACTCAATCGGCGATGTTTTGGCTATGCTGAGCAGATTGTCAGCACGGATGAGGAGGTCGGGTGCAAGGGGTTCCACAACAGTTTCCGTTCGAGAAGGATTGCGCGCAGTTCCGGCATTTGTCGCATCTGCCCGGCGTCGAACTCTATCAGGCGCACATTGAGCGCTATGCCTTCGAGCCGCATACCCATGACGCCTTCGCCATCGGCACCGTGGACACCGGGGCGGAGCGTTTTCGCTATCGCGGGGCGCAGCATTTAGCGGCGCCGGGCGCGCTGGTATTGATGAACCCGGACGAGCTGCACACCGGCGAAGCCGAAACGCCGGGCGGTTGGTGTTACCGCATGCTCTATCTGGCGCCCGAGGCGCTGGAGCAGCTGTCCGGCGATCGGAGCCAGTGGTTTACCGAGGCGGTGCGCCACGATCCGCGGGCGGCGCAGCGCCTGTCCGCCATTCTCGCCATGCTGTGGCAAACCGAGGATCCGCTTACGCTCGACGGCCTGCTGCTGGAGGCCGTCGAGTTGCTGCACCCGCATATCCGCACCGGGCAGCGAGAGAAAGCCGAGGCGGCGCACCGTTTCGAGGTGGTGAAAAGCTACCTGCACGATAATTACGCCGAGGCCGTAACCCTCCACCAACTGGCCGATCTGGTCTCGCTCAGCCCGTACCATTTCCAGCGCAAGTTCAAGGCCGAATATCACGTCTCTCCGCAGCAGATGCTGATGGCGATCCGGCTGTCGCAGGCTAAACGCATGCTGGAGCGCGGCATGCCCGCCGCACAGGTGGCGGCGGCGGCGGGGTTGACCGATCAGGCGCACCTGACGCGCGCGTTCGCTAACCGTTACGGCGTCACGCCGGTGCGTTTCCAGAAACAGGTGAAATTGGGCTAAAACAGCAACCTGCTACAATCATTCCTCCCCGCGTTTTCGTTACTCTGCCGCTGTCTTGTCGGGCGGGTTGGCCGCGCCGGCCGTTTGTCGGAGTCGTTATGTTCATTGGCGTTGTGTTTGCCCTGGCCGCCGGGCTGATGTGGGGACTGATTTTCGTCGGCCCGCTGCTGGTGCCGGACTATCCCGCCGCGCTGCAGTCCACCGGGCGCTATCTGGCCTTTGGGCTGATTACCTTGCCGCTGGCCTGGTTTGATCGCCGCCGCCTGCGCAAGCTGCGGCGCCAGGATTGGCTGGAAGCGCTCAAGCTGACGGCCATCGGCAATCTGCTGTACTACCTGTGCCTGGCCAGCGCCATTCAGCGCACCGGCGCACCGGTCTCGACCATGATCATCGGCACCTTGCCGGTGGTGATCGCCATCTGCGCCAACCTGTTTTACGGCCGGCACGACGGGCGCCTGGCCTGGAGCAAGCTGGCGCCGGCGCTGCTGCTGATCGTCTGTGGATTGGCGTGCGTGAACGTCGCCGAGCTACGCGGCAATGCGGTATCGATCGACGGCTGGCGCTATCTCAGCGGTCTTGGGCTGGCCGTGTTGGCGGTGGCGTGCTGGACCTGGTTCCCGCTGCGCAATTCACGCTGGCTGCGGGAGAATCCGACGCAGCGGCCGGCCACCTGGGCCACGGCGCAGGGGCTGGTGACGCTGCCGCTGGCGCTGCTGGGCTATCTGGCAGTCTGCGGCCAATTGGCATTGAGCGAGCCGGCGTTCGCCTTGCCGTTCGGCCCGCGCCCCGAGGTGTTTATTCCACTGATGCTGATCATCGGCGTGTTCTGCTCCTGGCTGGGGGCGCTGTGCTGGAACGAAGCCAGCCAGCGGCTGCCGACGGTGTTGGTGGGGCCGCTCATCGTGTTCGAAATTCTGGCGGGGTTGGCGTATACCTTTCTGCTGCGCCAGGCCTGGCCGCCGTTGCTGACGCTGGCAGGCATCGTCTGTTTGATCGCCGGCGTGGTGTACGCCATGCGCATCAAGCCGCAACCGGTGGTGGTGGCGCTGGAGGACAATCCGAGGTGACGCCCGCCGCAGCGGCGGGCGTGAGGGTTAACGCTTGCTGTGGTGAATGATCTCTTCGGCCACGTTGCGCGGCGCTTCGGCGTAGTGGCTGAATTCCATGGTGTAGGTGGCGCGGCCCTGCGACATCGAACGCAGGGTGGTCGAGTAGCCGAACATCTCGGACAGCGGCACCTTGGCGCGTATTTCCTTGCCGCCGCCACCCGGGATCTCTTCCATGCCCTGCACCAGACCGCGGCGTGAGGAGAGATCGCCCATCACGTTGCCGGCGTAATCCTCCGGCGTTTCCACCTCCACCGACATGATGGGCTCCAGGATCACCGGATCCGCCAGACGGCAAGCTTCCTTGAAGCCGAAGATCGCCGCCATGCGAAACGCCTGTTCCGACGAGTCGACGTCATGGTAAGAACCGAAGGTCAGGTGCACCTTGACGTCCACTACCTGATAACCGGCCAGCACGCCGTTGTTCAGCGCCTCGAGCACGCCTTTTTTCACCGCCGGGATAAACTCGCCGGGAATGACGCCGCCCTTGATCTCATCGAAGAACTCGAAGCCTTTGCCGGGTTCGTTCGGCTCGACGGTCAGCACCACATGGCCGTATTGCCCTTTACCGCCGGACTGGCGCACGAACTTGCCTTCCACGTCGGCCACCCGCTTGCGGATGGTTTCGCGGTACGACACCTGCGGCTTGCCGGTGGTGGTCTCCACCCCGAATTCACGGCGCATGCGATCGACGATAATCTCCAGGTGCAGCTCGCCCATGCCGTAGATAATGGTCTGGCCGGATTCTTCATCGGTGCGCACCCGGAACGACGGATCTTCCGAAGAGAGGCGCTGCAGCGCGATGCCCATTTTCTCCTGGTCGCCCTTGGTTTTCGGCTCGATCGCCTGGGCTATCACCGGCTCGGGGAAGGTCATGCGCTCCAGCGTAATGATGGCGCCGGGATCGCACAGCGTATCGCCGGTGGTGACGTCCTTCAGGCCGACGCAGGCGGCGATGTCGCCGGCGTGCAGCTCGTCGATGTCCTTACGATCGTTGGCATGCATTTGCACGATGCGGCCGATGCGCTCCTTTTTGCCTTTGATCGGGTTGTAAACGCTGCTGCCTTTGGCCAGCACCCCGGAGTAGACGCGCACGAAGGTCAGCTGGCCGACGAACGGATCGGTCATCAGCTTGAACGCCAGCGCCGAGAACTTTTCGTTGTCGTCGGCTTTGCGGCTGATGATTTCATCGTGTTCGCCGTGGCCTTCCATCGGCGGCACATCGAGCGGCGAGGGCATCAGCTCGATCACCGCGTCCAGCATGCGTTGCACCCCTTTGTTGCGAAACGCCGAGCCGCACAGCATCGGCTGGATTTCACCGGCGACGGTGCGCACCCGCAGCCCGTGGACGATCTCCTCTTCGCTCAGCGGCACCTGATTGAGGTATTTCTCCATCAGTTCTTCCGAGGCTTCGGCGGCGGCCTCAATCATGTTTTCACGCCATTCCTGCGCCGAATCGCGCAGCTCTGCCGGGATCTCTTCGAAGCTGAAGTTCATGCCCTGCGAGGCCTCGTCCCACAGAATGGCCTTCATCCGCACCAGATCCACCACGCCGCTGAAGCGGTCTTCGGCGCCGATGGGGATAACGATCGGCACCGGGTTGGCTTTCAGGCGCTCGATCATCATTTTACGCACGCGGAAAAAATCCGCGCCGATGCGGTCCATCTTGTTGACGAACGCCAGCCGCGGCACCTTGTACTTGTTGGCCTGGCGCCAGACGGTTTCCGACTGCGGCTGCACGCCGCCCACCGAGTCATAGACCATCACGGCGCCGTCCAGCACGCGCATCGAGCGTTCCACTTCAATGGTGAAATCGACGTGCCCGGGGGTGTCGATGATATTGATGCGGTGCTGCGGATAGTTATGCTGCATGCCGTTCCAGAAGCAGGTGGTGGCCGCCGAGGTGATGGTGATGCCGCGCTCCTGTTCCTGCGCCATCCAGTCCATGGTCGCCGCGCCGTCATGCACTTCACCCAGCTTGTGGCTGACCCCGGTGTAAAACAGAATCCGCTCGGTGGTGGTGGTCTTGCCGGCATCGATATGCGCGGAGATGCCGATATTGCGGTAACGTTCGATAGGGGTGGTGCGAGCCATAATCAACCTTTCTTAGCCGCGTGAAGGAGAGCGGCTTAAACAGCATGGATAATGGTGATAATCCTCATAGGGTTATCCGTCGGATCGCAGAGCCTCGCTCTGGTCACAAACTAATCGTAGTTGAAGGCGTTGGTTTTTTTAAGCGATGGCTGTGATAGATGAAAGTTTGCGCGCAGGCGAAGAAAAGGCGAAAAAAAGGCCCGTAATGGGCCTGTTGTCGAACGGCGCGTTCGCCGCTTATTTGCGTCCCAGCAGGAAGCCGAAAACGATGCCGACCGCCGCCGCAACGGCCACGCCGGCCAGCGGGTTGGCTTCCACCTGCGTTCTTACGCTGTCCGCGGCGTCTCGGGCGGCATAGCTGGCCTGGGAGGCGTATTTGCGCGCCGCGCCGCGCACCTGATGCTCCGGCGAATCAACGGCTTTGCCGAACGCTTCTTCTACCGCGCCTGCGGCTTCATTGGCTTTGTCTTCCGCTTTTCCAAACATGCTGCTCTCCTGTTCCTTGTGGGATAATGAACCCTAAGCCTAGCAGGCAAACGACGTTTTTTGCAGCATTCTGTGCGTTATAAGAGCAATCCGAGCAGAGAAAAGTCTTGCCGGGCGCGCGGTGACGGCTTCACCCGCGCGGCTTTTTGTGTTCTATTGGCTAGCGGTTTAACCGGGTACCGTTACCCTTTGACCGATTCGTTGAGTTGAAAGGACTCCCCATGTCAGTACTGCGTATTCTGGCGCTGCTCGCCGCGACTGCCGCCGCGACTGCCGCCGCGTTGCCCGCTCAGGCTAAGCCTGCGCTCCACGGGGCGGCGGCCGGAAACGGCATTCGTTGGCAATCTTGTCTCAACAGCGGCTTTCAGCGTTGGTTCGATGAGGCGCCGCCGCCGGGGCTGCGCTGTGGCTATCTCGAGGTGCCGCTGGCGTACGCCACGCCGCCCGCTCATACCGTGCAGGCGGGCGAACAGACCGTGCGCCTGGCGCTGACCCTGCTGCCCGCCACCGGGCCGAAAAAGGGCAGCGTGGTGACGATCAGCGGCGGGCCGGGCCTGCCGGGCATCAACCCCTATTTAGGCAACGACGCCCACGTCGCCAGGCTGCGTAAATCCTACGACATCATCGGTTACGATCCGCGCGGCGTCGGCCAATCGACGCCGAAAATCTCCTGCCAGCTGGCCGAAGGTGACGAACGCCCTGAACCGGACGACAACGACGTGGCCGGCGCGGAGAACCAGACGCGCGCCCTGATTGCCGCCTGCATCAAACAGACCGGCGCGGACGTGCTGCAACATATCGGCACCGACGAAGCGGTCAACGATCTGAATGCGATCCGCCACGCGCTGGGCGAGCCAGGGCTGACGGCGGTGGCGTACTCTTACGGCACCAAGGTGGCGGCGCTGTATGCCGAGCGTTTTCCGAAGAAAACGCGCGCGCTGGTGCTCGACGGGGTGGTGGATCTGGCTGAGGACGATTTCACCCAGCGGCTGAACCAGGAACGGGGTTTCCAGCAAAGCTTCCTGCGCTTCGCCGCCTACTGCGGTAAAACCGACAGCTGTCAGCTGGGCGGCGGCGCCAATCAGGCGCTGCAGCGCTATCACGCCTTGCTGCGCAAGCTGCACGAGCAGCCGTTCGTCACTGCGGCAGGCTATGAAATCTCCGCCGACGACGTGTTGACGGTCACGCGTTCGCTGCTGCTGTGGCCGGAGCGCTGGCATGAGCTGGCCACCGTGCTGCGCCAGCTCGATGCCGGCATCGCCGGGCAGCAGGTTTCCGATCTGATCGACGAAAGCTATTCGCCGGATGCCGATGACGCCCTGAACGTCATCACCTGCGCCGACGTCGCCAACCCGACGGCCGATCCGCAGCAGTTGCGCCGGCAGCGGCAGGAGATCAATACCGCCGCTTTGTATGCCCACTATCTGCCGCTGCACGAATACCCGCTGGAAATGTGCGATCTGTGGCCGTACCGCGGCAAAGATCGGCCGCATACCCCGGCTGCGTCCGCCGCGTTGCCGCCGCTGCTGTTCGTTGCCCAGCGCTACGATCCGACTACCCCGTACCGCAACGCGCAAGTGATGGCCGCCGCCTTTAAAAGCCCGCTGATCACCCGCGAACGCGACGGGCATACGCTGGCGCTGAACGGCATCGACAGCTGCGTTGACGAAAGCGTGGTGGATTATCTGCTGGCGCCGAAAAAGCCGCGCCGCGACAAGATTTGCCGCTGAGAAGGCCGGGGAGCAGCCCGGCCTTAAGTGAGTCAGCCGGCGAAAATATGCGCCTGGCCCATCACGTTGAGAGTGACCTGAGCACCGGGCTGCAGGCCTTCGCGGCTGACGGTTTTGATCTCGATTTGCGCGCCGCCGGCGACCATCCGCAGGTTGAGCGTAGAGACGAAGCCGGCGAAATCGATGCCGGTGATCACCGCCTGGCCGCGCTGCGCCGGATCGGACAAGCCGATTTGAATCTGCTCCGGGCGCAGCATGATGCGCGCCGGGCCGCTGCGTTGGCGATCGTCGACGGCGATGCGCCCCAGTGCGCAGTCGGCCCAGCCGTGCGCCAGTTCGGCGGCCAACACCAGCGTTTCGCCAAGGAAGCTGGCGGTCGGTTCATCGACCGGGCGCAGATAAAGATCCTGCGGCGCGCCCACCTGCGCCAGCCGGCCATTGCGCATCACCGCCACCTGATCGGCGAACGACAGCGCCTCGCTCTGATCGTGGGTGACCAGGATCGACGCTACTTTGGCCTCCGTCAGCAGTTCGGCCACCGCTTTTCGGGTGGCGGCGCGCAGGCCGGTATCCAGCGCCGAGAACGGCTCGTCCAGCAGCATCAGCCGGGGTTGCTGCGACAGAGCACGCGCCAGCGCGACCCGCTGCTGCTGCCCGCCGGACAGTTCATGCGGCCACAGGGCCGCCAGACGGCGATCCAGCGCCACCATCTCCATTAACGCCTCGATGCGATGCTGTTTCTCGCGTTTGCTGCCCTTGAGGCCAAAACCGATGTTGCCGGCGACGGTAAAGTGCGGGAACAGCGCGCCATCCTGCGGAACGAAGCCGATGCCGCGCAGGTGTGCAGGCACCCAGCCGCCACCGTTGCCCATGGCTTGCCCCTGCAGCAGGATCTGGCCGCCGTCGGGGATTTCAAAGCCGGCGATGATGCGCAGCAGAGTGGTTTTGCCGGAGCCGGAAGGGCCGACGATCGCCGTGCGGCTGCCGGCGGTAACCTGCAGGTCAATGCGTTCCAGCACTCTGATGGCGTTGTAAGATTTTCCGATACCGTGCAGTTCGAGCGTGCTCATAGTCCCGCCGTGCGTTTAGATTGAGAATAAAGAAGCCAGGTGAGCGGCAGCGACAGCGCCACCATAATTAGCGCATAAGGCGCGGCGGCAACGTAGTCTATCTCGCTGGTCAGCGCCCAGAAGCCGGTGGCCAGCGTGCGGGTGCCGTTCGGCGCCAGCAGCAGCGTGGCGGTCAGTTCATTGGCGATCGCCAGGAATACCAGCGCCGCGCCCGCAGCGGCGCCCGGCGCCGCCAGCCGCAGCGTGGTGCTCCACAGCGCCTGCGCCGGCGATTTGCCCAGGCTGCGCGCCACGTTTTCCAATTCCACCGGCGCCTGTGCGATACCGGCGCGCAGATTGATCAGCGCCCGCGGCATAAACATCAGCAGATACGCCAGCAGCAGGGTGATTTCGGTCTGGTAAATCGGCCGGAAGCTGTGAATGGTGATGGTCACCAGCGCCAGCGCCACCACGATGCCGGGCAGCGAGCTGGTCACGTAGTTGCAGCCTTCCAGCACCCGATACAGCCGGGCCGGATAGCGTACCGACAGCCAGGCCATCGGAATGGCGCACAGGGTGATCAGCAGCGCGCCGGCGGCGGACAGCGACAGCGTTTGCCACAGCGCGGGCCACAGATCGGCGTTGCGCCATACGTCGAGGCCGCCCAGCCACAGCCAGCGGGCCAGGGTAATGAAAGGCACGCCCAACGCCAGCGCAGTCAGCGCGATCGGCAGCAGCAGCGCCAGCGCGGCGAGCGGCGGCGAAAGGCGGCGCGGCGTTTGGCTGCGGGCGCTGCCGGAACCGACGCGGGCATAGCGTGCGCGGCCACGGCTTATGGCCTCAAGCAACAGCAGCCCCAGGCAGCACAGCACCAACACGCCGGCCAGCATGTTGGCCGCCGGGCCGTTGAAGGTCGACTGGAACTGATCGAAGATGGCGGTGGTGAAGGTATCGAAACGGATCATGGCGTACAGGCCATACTCCGCCAGCAAGTGCAACGCGATCAGCAGCGAGCCGCCCCAGACCGCCAGTTTCAGCTGCGGCAGCACCACGCGGAAAAACACCGCCGGCGGCCGGGAGCCGAGTGAGGTGGCGACGTCCTCGATACCGGGATCCAGGCGGCGCAGCACGGCGGCGGCAGGCAGGTAGATAAACGGAAAGTAAGCGAGCACCGAGATGAAAACGCCAGCACCCAGGCCGTGCATCGACGGCACCAGGCTGATCCAGGCATAGCTTTGCACAAAGGCCGGCACCGCCAGCGGCGCGGTCGCCAATACCGCCCAGAGACGGCGGCCCGGCAGCGTGGTGCGTTCGGTCAACCAGGCCAGGGCCACGCCCAGCACGGCGCAGATCGGCAGCGTCAGCACCACCAACAGCAGGGTATTCAACAGCAGCTCCGCCACACGCGGGCGGAAAACCAGTGCTTTGACCGTTTGCCAGCCGGTTTCAACCGCCACGCCGATAACGAATCCCAACGGCAGCAGCGCCAGCAACGACAGCAACACGGCGCTGACCACCACGATCGCCCCTGGCCGCGGGTGACGGGGGACAACAGAATAACGCCGCGCGGTCTGCGCGGCGTGGGTACTCAGGTTTGACATAACGATCAAAAACTCTCGGTTTGCCGGCGGGCCTTACAGCAGGCCCGCCTCGGTCATCAGTTCGACAACTTTCTTACTGTTCAACTGCGCGGCGTCTACCTTCGGTGCGTCCAGATCTTTCAGCGGCACCAGTTTCGGGTTAGAGGCCGCACCGACGCCGACGGCGTATTCGAAGGCGTTGTTGGTGCGCAGGATCTCCTGGCCCTGTTTGCCGGTGATCCACTTGATGAACGCCTGCGCCTGCTGCTGATGCTTGCTGGAAGCCAGCACGCCGCCGCCGGAGATGCTGACGAAGGCGCCCGGATCCTGATGTTTGAAGTAATACAGCTTGATGTTGTTGCTGTTCTCGCCGGTTTTCGCGCCGTCCACGAACGGGTAGTAGTGATAGATCACGCCGCTGTCGATCTGGCCGGCATTGACCGCTTTCATCACCGTGCTGTTGCCTTTATAGGCGGTAAAGTTGGTTTTCATCGCTTTCAGCCAGTCCAGCGTGGCTTTCTCGCCTTTCAGCTCCAGCAGCGCGCTGACGATCGCCTGGAAATCGGCGCCCGACGGCGAAGCGGCCCAGCGGCCTTTCCATTCCGGCTTGGCCAGATCCAGCAGTGACTTCGGCAGCTGCGCGTCGCTCAGTTTGGCCGGGTTATAAACAAATACGGTAGAGCGGGCGGCGATGCCGATCCAGCGGCCGTGGCTTGGGCGATATTGTGGTTCCACCTGCGCCAGCGTGGCGGCATCCAGCGGGGCGAACAGCTTGGCGTTATCCACCAACACCATCGCCGGGGAGTTTTCCGTCAGAAACACGTCGGCAGGTGAAGCGCTGCCTTCCTGTACCAGTTGGTTGCCCAGTTCGCTGTCGCCGCCGTTGCGCAGCGTCACCTTAATGCCGGTGTCTTTGGTAAATCCGTCGACCCAGGATTTCACCAGATTTTCATGCTGGGCGTTATAAATAACGATGCCCTGGTCGGCGGAGGCCGCCTGAGCGCCAAAGGCCAGCATCATTGAGGAGGCGAGCAGGGCGACGGGGCCGAGAGATGAAATACGCAGCTTCATGCAGTTATCCTTTTTAGCGTTCGAATGAAGAAAACGAATATCGCCTGGCGAGCGCAAGCAGGCCGATTTTAGCCAAGAACATCAATAATGATAGTGAAAACGATTCGTATTAAATTATTTTTGACGATCGCTCACAAAATGAATTGCCCTAAGGATAAGTTAAGCTTCGGCTGGAATAATCTGTATTGATTGCCTGAATTTATGTCACCGCCGGTTCACGGCGTTCCTGACGGCAATGCCGGTCTCCGCGTTTATCCTCGTGTTTTTCATCGTTCTGTCGTCAGTACTTCTTTGATAATGAAAGAAATTCAACACCGCTTTTGGTTATGACTCATAGCGATTAATGATTTAATTTATTCCACTGCCTCATTGCATATTAAACGCGATAAAACACTAATCAGGGATATCGACGTGAAATATTCATTTAATGGCAAGAAACTGGCTGGTTTAATCCTCCTGGCTTTTAACGCTACGGCTGCCCATGCCGCCGAGGTGCCGGCAGGCGTTAAACTGGCGGCGGTGCAAGAACTGGTGCGCGCCAACGGGTATGAACCGGCGACGCTGGATCCAAACCTGGCCGAAAGCAATGTGGAGTTCTACATCTTCAACGATCTGTTCGAAGGCTTGCTGCGCGTCGGAAAAGACGGTGAAGTGATCCCGGCATTGGCGCAGACGTGGGAGCATCAGGGCAACGTCTGGACTTTCCATCTGCGGCCGCAGGCCAAATGGTCGAACGGCGATCCGGTGACCGCCGACGATTTCGTTTACAGCTGGCGGCGCCTCACCGATCCGAAAACCGCCTCGCCGTACGGCAGCTATCTGGCTTCGGCCTACGTGCTGAATGCGGCGGCGATCAACGCCGGCAGCAAACCGCCGAGCGAGCTGGGCGTCAAGGCGCTGGATGCGCACACTCTGCAGGTGACGCTGTCGGAGCCTAATTCCTATCTGCTCAAGCAACTGGTGCATTTCCCGGTTTTGCCGGTTAACCGCAAGGTGGTGGAGCAGTACGGCAAAAACTGGACGCAGCCGGCGCACTTTGTCGGCAACGGGGCGTTCCGCCTCAGCCAGTGGGTGGTGAACGAAAAGGTGGTGGTGGAACGTAACCCGCAGTATTGGGATAACGCCAATACCGTGCTCAACAAGGTCACCTTCTTGCCGATCCAGGGCTTCCCGGAAGTGGCGCGTTTTCGCGCCGGTGAGGTTGAGCTGGGGTATACCACGCCGCCGGAGCTGTATCAGCAGCTGAAAAAAACGCTCGGCGAGCAACAGCTGGTGACCTATCCGCTGCTCTCCACCAGCTATTTCGCCTTCAACAACCGCCAGGCGCCGTTTAACGACGTGCGGGTGCGCCAGGCGCTGAACCTGGCGCTGGACAAAGAGATTATCGCCGGCAAAGTGTTGGGATACGGCCAGCAGCCGGCCTGGACCTTTACCCCAACTGGGGCGGGCGGCTATAGCCTGCAGCCCGGCGCCGCGGCCGGTTTGACGCCGGAACAACGCCACGCCCAGGCGAAGCAACTGCTGGCGCAGGCCGGTTTCAACGCCGAGCATCCGCTGCGCTTTACCGTGCTGTACAGCAATGACGCCACCATTAAGAAGATCGTCATCGCCGCCGCCGCCATGTGGAAAAAGAACCTCGGCGCAGAGGCCACCTTGCAAAGCCAGGAGCGCAAAGTCACGCTGGACAATATCAACCGCGGGCAGTACGGCGTGGCCTTTACCCGCTGGCTGGCGGATTACAACGATCCGTCTACTTTCCTGAACGTGTTCCGTTCCGACAGCAGCGAGAACAGCCCCAAATACCGCAATCCGGAGTACGATCGCATTCTGCATCAGGCGACGGCGGCGCCGACACCGCAGCAGGTGCAGCAATATTTCCAGCAGGCCGAGGCGGTGCTGGCCGTCGATACGCCGGTCGCGCCGGTGTACTACGAAGCCAACGCCACGCTCATCAAACCTTACGTGAAGGGGATCGACTTTACTCGTCAGGGCGCCTTATACGATAAAAACGTCTACATTCTCGAACACTGAAAAATAAAAAACGGCTGATTTATATCAGCCGTTTTTATAAATGGCCGTTTAATTAACATTATCCTAAATACTCCATAAACGACGGGCAATCTTTTCTTCCCGCCGGATAAAACAACGCCTATACTGCGCCGGTAGTTTATATGCAGTATCTCGTTTGGCGAGGCTCCTATACAAACACAGGTTACTGATCTGACGACATCGAGAGATGCCCAAGGTTAAGACAGGCTTTATCGGATTAAGGTTTAGCCCAAAGTAACTTCCGAGCAACAACTCGGATACGTTGTATAGTGCTAAAACCTGGACGCGGAGATAGGCAGTCTGCACTCCCTCTGTGGTTACGCCCCTATGCGATTCGCTGTTGAAGTTCACAACAGAAATAGGGACTGACAAAATGATCAAGTCACATCAACACTCTTCTTCTCCGGCGCTGAACGCGACTGAAACTCTCGACGAGACTTCGGTCGCCGGTTATATGAACGCCGATTTTATTACCGTTCCCGCAACGATGACGGTCAATCATGCCCGGGAATATTTACTTTCGCAGCTCAAAACGGACGAAATTCCCAGCCGGGTATTTATTACCGCGGACGATTATCATCTGCGCGGCACACTGTCGGTGAAAAAACTGTTGCAGTGCGAAGAACAGGATAAAGCCGTCGGCGTAATGATGGATTACAGCTATTTCCAGGTTTCGCCCGACGATGACCGCAACGACGTGGCGCATCTGCTGGGCAAAGGGGGGCTGGACGTGGTGCCGGTGGTGGCCAATAACACGCTGGTCGGCGTACTGGGCGAGCGTGAGATCGCCCGGCTGGTCGAGGATGAAAACACCGAGGATGCACAACGCCAGGGCGCGAGCCTGCCGCTGGACAAGCCTTATCTGGAGACCAGCCCGTGGGCGCTGTGGCGTAAACGCTCGGTGTGGCTGCTGATGTTGTTCGTCGCTGAAGCCTACACCGGCAACGTGCTGAAAGCGTTTGAAGATCAGCTCGAAGCGGCGATTGCGCTGGCGTTCTTTATCCCGCTGCTGATCGGCACCGGCGGCAACAGCGGCACCCAGATCACCTCGACGCTGGTGCGCGCCATGGCGCTGGGCGAGGTCAGCCTGCGCAACCTGGGCGCGGTGATCCGCAAGGAGGTCACGACCTCGCTGCTGATCGCCGTCACCATTGGTCTGGCGGCCTGGGTGCGCGCCTGGATCATGGGCGTCGGCATGGAGGTGACGCTGGTGGTCAGCCTGTCGCTGGTGGCGATCACCGTGTGGAGCGCCATTGTTTCGTCGATCATCCCGATGCTGCTGAAACGTCTCGGCATCGATCCTGCCGTGGTGTCGGCGCCGTTTATCGCCACCTTTATCGATGGCACCGGCCTGATTATTTATTTCAAAATCGCCCAACACGTTTTGGGTATTTAAACCGCTCCGCCCGTAAAGGGCGGAAATGTGACAAACCTGAGGAGGACGTTAAAAACCATGGACGCCGACCAACCCCGATATTTAACGCAAGGGGATTTTATCGATAACATTTAACCTGAGGACAAAATAATGGGAAACATGACTATTTTTATGGGATTCCTGGCAATGATCAGCTCGCTGGGCCTGTTGGCGGCCTATATGAGCACCAAATGGGATGATTAATGAACGCTAAAGATCCGCCTAGATGCATCCTCCCCGTGATCGCTATTTATTATGGGGAGGATTTAGCGGCGCGCTGAACGCGCAGCCTAAAACGGGAGTTGATAATAATGACGATTCTTATTCTGGGATTGCTCTACGCCATTTTAATGATTTCGGTGGGGGTGAATGAGATTTATTTTTATTCCACCGGAAAATCCAATTTTCTTACTAGCCTCATGCTGACTTTCTCTGGCAGTATGCTGCTGATCGCCTTTGTCTGGCAATTATCCTCTAAAGTAAAAAAATAAATCACCGTCCGAATGTGAGCAGCATCATGCAAAATGAAAAACAGGCCGTGGCCAGAAACTCGATGATCGCCAGCGGGTTGCTGGCCACGGGCAAATTCGTCGCCGGCATTTTTACCGGCAGTATTGGCCTGATATCCGAAGGGATCCACTCTTTCACCGATTTTATCGCCACCAGCATCACCTGGCTGGCGGTGCGCATCAGCGATAAACCCGCCGATGACGATCACCACTTCGGCCACGGCAAGGTGGAAAACCTGGCGGCGCTGTTCGAGGTGTTGCTGTTGCTCGGCGCCGCCGGTTGGATCGTCTACGAGGCGGGCAGTAGCCTGCTTGGGCAGCCGCATGAGATCGTCGCGGCGCCGGTGGTGATCGCGGTGCTGCTGATTTCCATCTGCGTCGATTTTTTCCGCGTGCGGGCGCTCAACCGCGTCGCCAGGGCGACCGACAGCGCGGCGCTGGAGGCGGATGCGCTGCATTTCTTCTCCGACATGCTTTCGTCCGGCGTGGTGCTGCTGGGCATGGTGTTTGTGCTGCTGGGCTTTGGCCGTGCGGACGCCATCGCCGCGCTGATCGTCGCCGGTTTTATCTTTGTCGCGGCAATCAAACTGGGTAAACGCTCCTTCGACTCGCTGATGGATGCCGCGCCGGCCGGAGCCACCGAGGCGATTCGCGCCACGCTGGACAGCTTCCCGGCGGTGCTGGCCTGCGACAGCGTGCGCATTCGCAACGCCGGCGCCGTACTGTTTGTCGAGATCACGGTGGCGGTGTGCCGCACCTTGCCGCTGGAGCGCATCGATGCGCTCAAGCGAGAAATCGTCGAACGACTGCGGGAGCAGCATGCCAAGGCGGAGTTTATCGTCATCGCGGTGCCGCAGACCCGCAGCGACGAAGACATGGCGACGCGCATTCGGGCGATCGCCGCCAATCACGGCGCGCAGGTGCAGAATGTCACCTTGCAGCAGTTGCCGACGCACATGGCGATCGGCATGGATTTGGCGGTGCCGGCCAACGCCAGCGTGGCGCAGGCGCATGATATCGCCACGGAGATAGAAGGGATCCTGCGTCAGGCGATCGGCGAGGACACCGAGATAGAGACCCATCTGGAGCCGCAGACGCCGCACTGGCTGGCCAGCGAGGATGTTTCCGCCGCCGAGCTGGCCGATATCCGGCTGATTTTGCAGTCGGCGCTGGAGCAGGGGGATAAGGTGCAAGACGTCCATAACATCCGCGCGCGCAGGACCGACGGCGGCATCATCGTCAACTTCCACTGCCGGGTGTCGCCGGCGGTAACCATCGCCGCCGCGCACGATGCGGTCGATCGGGTCGAGCGGCGGCTGCGCGCGCTTTATCCGGCCATCTCACGCGCGATAGGGCACGTCGAGCCGATCAAGCCCGGCGTTTGAATCAGCTCGGCCAATTGCGGATAGAGCGCCGCGTTGGCCAGTAGCAGCGGGTTGCCGCGTCGCAGCCCGTTGTGGTGCATAAAGTCATTCGCCACGCCGCCGGCTTCGCGCGTCAGCACCAGCCCAGGCAGGCTGTCCCAGGCGTTCATATGCGGTTCGTAATAGCCCAGCAGCCGGCCGGCGGCCACCTGTGCGGTCATCAACGCGCCGGATCCGCTGCGCACAAACATGCCGCCCGCCTGCAGCAGGCGACAGAGAAAACCGCTGAATTCCGCCGCCGAGGCGCGCGGTGATATCCCGACGCCCATCACGCCATCCGCGACGCTGTGCCCGGCATGCACGCCGATCGGTTCCCCGTTGAGGAAAGCGCCTTGGCCACGGCAGGCGCGGAACATCTCGCGGTGGTTGGGATCGTAGACCACGCCGATCGTTGGCACGCCGTCGATCACCACGCCTATCGCGATACACCAGGTATGCAACCCGTTCAGGAAGCAGGCGGTGCCGTCAATCGGATCGACCACCCAAACGCAGGTGGCGTTATCGCCGCTGCTGCCGCCGCTCTCTTCGCCGAGAAACCCATCCAGGGGAAACCGACGGTTGATCATACGGCGGATCAGCGCCTCGACGCGGCGATCGGCTTCGCTGACCACGTCCTGCAGGCCCTGTTTAAACTCGACGGCCAGACTCTGCCGGCGTTGATAAAAGCTGAAGGCGAGATCGGCGGCGGCGCGGGCGATCTCACGCGCGAAGCGGTAGCGCGCCTCGATGTCCCGTGGTGAGAGTGACGTCATGGAGTGCCTGATAACGAAAAAAAAGAATGGCAGTAGCCTGCCAGAGAATGATGAAAGTAATGTGTCGCTCAGCGCTGCGGATAAGAAAAGCGCAGCGTGTCGCGTCTCAAACCGTCGGCGGCACGCGGTTTTTACAAAGAGGAAAAAACAGGCCGCCGGGCGGCCTGTGAGATTGATGACAAACCTTATACCCTTGCCGGGTTGGCAGAGAGCACCGAATAAAAAACAAGGAAAATCAATTTATTGATTTTCGGCTGATCGCCACAAAGAGGGGAAAAACCACGCTTTTTCCCCTCTTTGTCAATAGCCTGACAGGCCGCCGGGGGCGGCCTGTGGGATTAGCCCAGATGCAACCGGGCGGTGAGGTCGGCAATCTCGCGGCGCCAGCGCGCCTGAAGCTCCGGTTTTTGATGCTTCGGTTTACGCGCCAGGTCGGCCTCCAGTTTGCTTTCGAGGGCAAACAGGGCGGTCAGCAACGCCTCTTCGCCTTCCAACTGCGGGTTTGGCGTCGGGGCGTCTGCGTTGGCCTGGTGCGCCGTCGGCAGCGCCGGCGTTTCACCCGCCAGACGCTGGTATACCGGCGCCAGATCGTGCCACTCCTCCAGTTTTTGTTGGTCTATCAGCCAAAAGCGGTTGCAGCTCTGTTCGATCAGCATCCGATCGTGGGTGACCAGCATGACGGCGCCGGGGAACTGACGCAGCGTTTCCGCTAGCTCCTCTTTGCCCGCCATATCCAGGTGGTTGGTGGGCTCGTCCAGCAGCAGCAACGAATGGTTGGCCAGCGTCAGGCCGACGAACAACAACCGTGAACGCTCGCCGCCGCTCAGCGAACGGATCTGCTGATGGTGGCGCAGGTAAGGAAACCCGGCGCCGATCAGCGCCATTTTCCGCTGTTCCTCGGTCAGCGGCGCAAACTGCGCCAGCGCTTCGCTCAACGTGTCTTCATCGCGTAGCTGTTGCAGGCTCTGATCGTAATAGCCGATGCGCACGCGCGGATGGAACAGCGCCGGGCGCTGCGTTTGTTGCTGATACTCGCGCCACAGCAGGCGCAGCAGCGACGATTTGCCGCAGCCGTTGCGCCCGACGATGGCGATGCGATCGCCGCTTTTCACGCGCAGATGTTCCAGGCTGAACAGCACCGGCGCATCCGGCGCCGGGCGCACCGCCCATTGCGGCAGCGCCAGCAGGCGGTCAGCGTCCAGCGCTTCTCCCTGCAGCCGCAGCCGCCACGGGCTGCCGGCGGTCAGGGTGGTCTGTTCTTCCTTCAACCGATCGACGCGCTTCTCCATTTGCTTGGCCTTGCGCGCCAGATCTTCGTTGTCGTAGACCTTGCCCCAGGTCGCCAGGCGCTTGGCGCTTTTTTCCACCCGGTCGATTTCCTTTTGCTCGGCCTGTCGCCGCTGTTCGTCTGCGGCGTCCTGTTCCGCCAGCGCGGTGCGCGCCGCAGAGCAGGGCAAACGGAAGAACTGCAGCGTTTTGTCGCGCAGGATCCAGGTGCAGTTGGTTACCTGGTCGAGCAGGTAGCGATCGTGCGACACCAGCACGAAGCTGCCGGTCCAGTTACGCAAGAACTGTTCCAGCCACAGCAGCGTGGGCAGATCCAGGTGGTTGCTGGGTTCGTCGAGCAGCAGCAGATCGGGCTGGCGGATCAGCGCGCGCGCCAACAGCAGCCGCGTATGCTGGCCGCCGCTGAGGGTGCCGGCGGTCAGCATCCAGCTCGCCGGTTCAAACCCCAGCTCGGCCAGTAGTGCTTCGCAGCGCCAGCGTTCGCTGAGGTGTTGGCCCGCAGGCAGCCGCGCCAGAACCGCATCCAGCAGGGTGCGGGTGTGCAGTTCCGGCGGCAGGTGCTGCTCGATGCGCGCCATCAGACATTGATGTGACAATGTCACCGTTCCGGTGTGCGCAGGCAGGTCGCCGCTGAGAATTTGCAGCAGGGTGCTTTTGCCGCAGCCGTTATCGCCGATCAAACCGATGCGGTCGCCTTTTTTCAGGCTGAAGGAAATCTCGCTCAGCAGGACGCCGAACGCGTTGTCGTAACCGACAGATTGTGCAGACAGTAATGTGCTCATTGCTTACTCAAGAGTTACAGGCATGACAATGCCTATCGTCAAACATTGCTGACGACAACCCGGTAAGCCGGAGGGAAGATCCTGGATTTAGTAAGCTTCGCTCAAGCTGGGTTATCGCAGCGCGATACCGGTAATGCTTGAGCGGCGACGATTACCAAAGAAGTGTGAGTGAAAAACCAATTCACACGTCAGCATAGTAAGTCTCCTTTTATTGGTTGCAGGTTAATCGGTGGCTGGATTATAGAGCGCTTCATGCCGTATCGCCAGTGTAAAAGCGCCTGAATTATCAGCAAGCTAAGGCGAGCGCGGGCGCGTGGCACACAATGGGAATAATTACTGTATTTCGGCCGACATTAAGCAGCTATTATAATTAGCGTTTATGGTTAAGCGACGGTTCATCCGCCGCCTGTTCGTCTGTCTATCAGATAATGATGCTGAGCACTGAATTTATGTTAAAGCCTCGCCCGTTCCTGCTGTTGTTATTATTGCTGTTGGGTATGCAACTGACGCCGTTCGCCGCCGTCGCCGCCACCCAGGATGATCCCGCCGCCGAAAGCGTGCCCGATCCCGCTACGCAGCTGAAAGCCGCGCAAAAGCAGTTGGACAGCATGAAGCAGCTGGTTTCCAAAGCGACGACCGACACCCAGCTCAGCAAGCTGCGGTTGGCGACGGACGATCTGGTCGCCAGCATGGATAAATTGTCCGCCGATCTGCAGCCGGTGCAGGAAAAACTGCAGGCGCAGCTGGACGTGCTGGGGCCGGCCCCGGCGGCCGGCGCGCTGCCGGAAACCCCGGCCGTCGCCCAGCAGCGCAATGCGCTGAACAGCAGCAAGAAGCAGTTGGACGATGCGGTAAAACGCGCGCAGGCCATCAAGACCAGCGCCTTCGATCTGGGCCAGCAGATCAGCGATCTGCGCCGGGTGGCGTTCAAAACCCAGCTGGCGCTGAACACCGGCAGCATTTTGGGCGTCAAATTCTGGACGCCGGTCGTGCAGCCGTCAGCGGATGACGTGCAGCGGCTGGACCAGTTCAACGCCGAGATGAAAGCGGCCTGGGACGCCAGTTGGCAGGACGAATGGCGGTACGGCACGCTGGCGTTGCTGGCGCTGGCGGTGATCGTCTGGTCCTGGGGGCGCTATTTGTCCGAGCGTTTCCTCGCCTGGGTCAGCATTCGCTTCCTGCCGGACGGGCGCCTGCGCCGCAGCTTTATGGCCATCATCACCGTGGCGGTGACGGTGATCACCACCTCGATCGCGCTGAACCTGCTGTATTACGTCTTTATCCGCGTGCAGCCGCTGCCGGTCATGCTGGAAGACTTTGCCGAAGGCTTTAACCGTCTGGGGATTTTCTGCGCGCTGATCGCCGGGCTGGGGCGTGCGGCGCTGTCGCTGAATCGCCCGTCCTGGCGTTTGGCTTCGCTGGACAATGAAGTGGCCGCCGGGCTGCGTTACTTCTCGCCGCTGCTGGCCGGTCTGGCGCTGGCGTTCGGTACTGTGGAGCTGATCAACAACGTCGTCAGCGCCTCATTGGCCACCACCATCTTCGGCAACGGCCTGGTGGCGGGGCTGATCGGCATGGTGCTGCTGGCGGCGCCGCTGCGCGGCCAGCGCATTCGTCGCCGTCTGGAGCAGCAGGGCGCGCACCTGGAAAAACGCACGCTGGTCGGCGGGCTGGTGCACATCGTCACCCTGGTGTGTTCGGTGGTGATCCTGCTTTCCCTGCTTATCGGCTACATCGCCTTCGCCCGCTTCCTGACCTACCAGCTGATCTGGGTGGTGCTGGTGCTGATGGCGTTCTACTTCATGGTGCTGTTCGCCACTGACCTGTGCGCCGCGCTGTTTTCGCCGCAGACCGTCAGCGGCAAGATGCTGAAGAAAACGCTCAGCTTCAAGGATCGCCATCTGGAGCAGGTGGCGATCATCACCACCGCGCTGGCCAAATGTTCACTGTTGCTGTTGATGATCGTCGCGTTGTTCAACGGCTCGTTCGGCAGCACCACGCCGGGCTCGCTGATGGAGAAAATCGTCTCGATCCTGACCGGCGAAGGCTTGCAGCGTTTCAACATCGTGCCCGGCAACCTGCTCAACGCCGTGATCTGCCTGGCGATCGGCATCTACATCCTGCGTGCGGTACGGCGCTGGCTTGGCTCTGAGCTGTTGCCGAAGACCATTTCGGACGTCGGCATCCGCGCCTCGCTGGTGACGCTGTTCAGCAATATCGGCTATGTGCTGGTGATTCTGATCACCCTGGCGGCGCTGGGCATCCAGTGGAGCAACCTGGCGTGGATCGTCAGCGCCCTGTCGGTCGGTATCGGTTTCGGTTTGCAGGAGATTGTGAAGAACTTTATTTCCGGCCTGATCCTGCTGACCGAACGCCCGGTGAAGGTCGGGGATATGATCGGCATCGGCGGCGTGGAAGGCGACGTGCGGCGCATCAACGTGCGCGCTACCGAAATCCAGCTCAGCGACCGTTCCACCATGATCGTACCGAACTCGCAGCTGATCTCGCAGAACGTGCGCAACGCCACCATGGGCAACGCGCAAGGCGTGGTGACCATCGCGTTGACGTTCCCGACCTCGATCGATCCGGAGCAGGTGCGCAATATCTTGCTCAGCGCCTATAACGAGTACGAAACCATTCTGGACACGCCGGCGCCTTACGTGCGCTTCAGCCAACTGGGGCCGGACGGCATTATCCTGAGCGTGACCGGCTATGTGCCGAGCCCGCGCATGGTCGGCGCCACCAAGAGCGAACTGCTGTTCAATATCCTCAAGCTGCTGCGCGCGCAGGAAGTGAGCCTGTCCAGCCCGCAAGAAGTGGTATTTATGAAGCAGCAGGCGACGCGATATCAGGCCAATGAAGAGGAGCACTCCTCCTAGTGCCGGTTTGAGGCGGCGGGCCGTTAAGCGACGGCCCGCCGAGCGCGGCTAGTACATCGATGGTTCCACCGATTGCGAGCAGTCGCTGTTGGCGCTGGATTTGGTGCAGGTGTAAGGTTCATTTGGCGATGCCGAAGGCGCATTCGATGGGCCGCCGCCTCCGCCGATACAACCGCTCAGCATCAACGTCAAAAACACGAGAATTATCTTCTTCATCTCACCGTCCTCCATTGCGATTCCTCCTTTAAGTATATGCCGGGAAAGCGAACGGCACCGCTTGCCGCTGCGAACTATACTCCCTGGATGCCGTATTGATGCTCAACCTCGGCGAATGAGGGGAGAAAGATGCAAACCGACGACGATTTGACCCGCTTTGCCGCGCAGGGCGCGCCGCCGTTGCCGCCCGGTTCTAGGCAGGGCTTTGTCGAACACGACGGCGCGCACATCTGGTATGCGGCCTATGGCGCTGATCCGACGCTGATCCTGTTGCACGGCGGCCTGGGCCACAGCGGCAACTGGGGGTATCAACTGCCGGCGCTGCTGGCCGCCGGCTACGGGGTGTTGCTCATCGATAGCCGCGGGCACGGACGCAGCACGCGCGACGCCCGGCCGTATCGTTACGATCGGATGGCCGATGATCTGTTGGCGGTGATGGCGGCGCTGCAAATCCCCCACGCCGCGCTGGCGGGCTGGAGCGACGGCGCTTGCGTCGCGCTCATCGCCGCCCATCGGGCGCCCGAGCGGGTGGACGGCGTCTTTTTCTTCGGCTGCAATATGGATGCCAGCGGGGTTAAACCGCCGCCGTCCAGTCCGCTCGTCGAGCGCTGTTTTGCGCGCCATGCGCAGGACTATGCCGCCTTGTCACCGACGCCGGAGGATTTCGCTCCCTTCGTCTCCGCCGTAAGCCTGATGATGAGCAGCCAGCCGGACTACCGCGCACGGGAATTGGCGGCCATTCGCGTGCCGGTGACGATCGTTCACAGCGAACACGATGAATTTATCCGCGCCGAACATGCCGCCTACCTGAGCCGCAGCATTCCTGGCGCCCGTTTGACGACGCTGCCGGGCGTCAGCCACTTCGCGCCGCTGCAGCGGCCCGCGCTGTTCAACCGCGCATTGCTGGATTTTCTCGCCGGTGTGATGCCGCCGCCTGCGCGTTGACGCTCGTTGTTCTATGCTGGAGGCGGGGCATTTGGGCATCATCGAAGAGGACATCATGAGCGAAAGCATCGTGGTCAGATCGCTGGAACAACGGGATTACGCCGCCTGGCTGGCACTGTGGCAAGGATATAACGCCTTTTACGGCCGGGAGGGGGCAACGGCGCTGCCGGATGAGGTGACACAGACCACCTGGCGGCGTTTTTTCGACGCCTATGAACCGATGTACGCGCTGGTCGCCGAGCATCAGGGGCTGGTCGTTGGATTAACGCACTATCTTCTGCACCGCAGCACCATTCAGCTGCAGCCCAACTGCTATCTGCAGGATCTGTTCACCGCAGAGGCGGTGCGCGGCAAAGGGGTGGCGAGGGCGCTGATCGCGGCGGTTTACGAGCGTGCGCAGCAGTTGGGGTTGCCGCGTGTGTATTGGAATACCCACGAAACCAACCAGATCGCCATGCGGCTGTACGACAAGGTGGCGGAGCGCCCCGGTTTTGTGATGTATCGCAAGGCGTTTTGACGCGGGATGAAAAAACAACCCCACATAGCCCAATCTTATTTTGCTTTTGAGGAAAAAGACGGCGGTTTTTACCGGTAACAGGCCAACTGGGGCGTGAAATGTTCAAAGTGAAGCGTCCGCTTTAGCCGTTTCTGTGCCAGGTATGCGGGTGTCGTCAATATATTGATACACAAATATATTTTTCCTAGATGAATAAACAGATGTCCGGGCAGGCAAAACTGGCAATAATAGGCGAGTCGGCCGCTTATCTTCTCCTCATCGTCGACGGTTGTGACACGAACAGATTGTCACCTTACGCAGCAGAAGTCTCTGGATCCAAGATGCAAACCACCTCGTTGTCCGATGCCCGGAAAATTTGGCCCGCACTCACCGTCTTTCTGTTGGTGTTCGCGGTTTGCCTGTTGGGCATCGTGAGCCGCCCCGTCGGATTTTTGGCGATATTCTGGCCGGTAAACGCCGTACTGCTGGCGTTTCTGGTGCGTCGCCCTCAGTGGGCCACGCGCGCCGGCTGGGGCATGGCGGTGCTGGGTTATCTGGCGGCGGACCTGCTGACCGGCAGTTCGCTGCAAAAGGCGCTGCTGCTGAACGCCGCCAATCTGACCGGCGTGGTGGTGGGGTATCTGCTGTATATGCGGCTGTCGCCGCCGGCGCGTATGCTGCAGCGTGGCGCCTCCAGCATGTACCTGTTCGGCATCTGCCTGGCCGCCGCCGCCGCGACCGGTTTGGTGGGCGCGGCGGCCTCGCAGTGGCTGTTCGGCAGGCCCTATTTGACCTCGCTGGCACTGTGGTTCTCATCCGAGTTCACCAACTACGTCACGCTGATGCCGTTTATTCTGGCGTTTCCCGCCGATTGGCGGCATCGCTTGCGCGCGGCCCGCAGTATAGTGACGCAGCGCAGCCAATGGCCGCGCGCGGGACGAAAACTGGCGGTATTGGCGCTGCTGGCGTTGGCGGCGATCTGCAGCGTGCTGATCGGCGGCCCCGGGGCGGTGATCTTTCCCATGCCGGTGCTGCTGTGGCTGGCGATGTCCTTTTCGCTGTTCTGCACCATGATTGCGGTGCTGATTTATGTGCTGTGGTGCCATCTGGCGATCGATTTCGGGTTGCTTAGCACGACGCTCGACATGCAGGTGTTGCAAAACGCGGT
The DNA here is from genome assembly GCF_009900725.1 of Serratia sp. Z4. NCBI lineage: Bacteria > Pseudomonadati > Pseudomonadota > Gammaproteobacteria > Enterobacterales > Yersiniaceae > Serratia > Serratia sp. Z4. The sequence continues at coordinate 101,921 of NZ_JAAABD010000002.1, read as the reverse complement.
ATCGATGCGTTTGGGCATCGCGCTGCTGGCGCTGGGGCCCATCGCCGTGGCCAGCATGAACTATGCGCGCAGCGCGCTGCTGCGCACGCTGGAGCATGTGGCGAACCACGATGCGCTGACCCACGTGCTGACGCGCAATGCGTTTATGCAGCGCGGCGAGCGGATGATTGACCAAAAGGGCGAGTTGGTATGCGTCATGATGCTTGATATTGATTACTTCAAATCGATCAATGATCGTTTCGGCCACGCCGGCGGCGATCAGGCGCTGATGGCCTTTACCCGTGCGATCGCCGCCGATTTGCGCGTCGATGATCTGTTCGGCCGCATGGGCGGCGAAGAGTTCGCTATCGTCTCGACGCTCGGCCAGCCACAGCAAGGGTTGCAGCTGGCCGAACGGCTGCGGCAACGCATTGAGGCGGAATCGATCACCATGCCGGCCGGCCATCCGCTGCAGATCACCGTCAGCATCGGCATGGTGACCTGCCCGGGCGGTTCCGGCCACAGCCTGGCCGACTTGCTCAAACTGGCGGATCTGGCGGTATACAAAGCGAAAAACGCCGGCCGTAACCGGGTCGCCACGCCGGACTCTGACCCACCGAACGATCCTGAGCGCTGAACTTCCGATCCGGGTTGCGCGCCCGCCGTCTAAACTGGTAGGGGGCGCAGGCAACGTCGCCCGCGCTGAACCGACTGTCCTTAATCAGACAAGAGGATACCAGGATGAAATACGTAGACGGTTTTGTGGTGGCGGTACCGGCCGCCAACAAGGAGGCTTATCACCGGTTGGCGGCCGCAGCGGCGCCGCTGTTCAAAGAGTTTGGCGCCACGCGCATCGTGGAGTGTTGGGGCGATGACGTGCCCGACGGCAAGCTCACCGACTTTCGCGGCGCGGTGAAGGCGCAAGAAGGTGAAGTGGTGGTGTTCAGCTGGATAGAGTACCCCTCCAAAGCGGTGCGCGACGCCGCCAACGAGAAAATGATGAACGATCCGCGCATGAAGGCGCTCGGTGAGATGCCGTTTGACGGCAAACGCATGATCTTTGGCGGGTTCGCGCCGATCCTCGATGCGTAAAGGAGGCGCAAATGGCCAGAATTACGCAACATCTGTGGTTTGAAAAGGACATGGAAGCGGCGCTGAATTGCTATGTCGCGCTGATCCCCGGTTCGTCCGTGAACTGGTTTTCCGACCTGCCGGCGGATACGCCGAGCGGCCCGGCCGGCAGCGTGAAACTGGCTTCTTTCACGCTGGGGGACCAGCGCTACGCGGCGATCGAAGCCGGGCCGCTGGATCCGTTCAACCACAGTTTCTCCGTGATGGTGGAATGTGACGATCAGGCGGAAGTCGACCGGCTGTGGGATGCCTTGAGCGAGGGCGGCGAGGCGGAGCAGTGCGGCTGGCTGCGCGATCGCTGGGGGCTGTGCTGGCAAATTGTGCCGCGGCGCCTGACGGAGTTGATGAACGATCCCGACGCCGCCCGCGTGCGGCGGGTCACGGAAGCGATGCTGCTGATGGGCAAAATCGACATCGCCGGGTTGGAAGCGGCGGCGCGGGGCTAGCGGTAAGAGAACGAAGGAGAGAAAGGATGCATCGAGAGCGGCACAGTATTGAACGCATCGGCTGGCTGCGGGCGGCGGTGCTCGGCGCCAACGACGGCATCGTTTCGACGGCCAGCCTGCTGCTGGGCGTGGCGGCGGCCAGCGCCGCGCATTCCGCGCTGATGATCGCCGGCGTCGCCGGGTGGGTGGCCGGGGCGATGTCGATGGCCACCGGTGAGTATGTGTCGGTCTCGTCGCAGGCGGATACCGAAAAGGCCGCGCTGGCGGAAGAGCAGGCGGAGTTGCTCGAAGACTATCCGGGGGAGTTTCGCGAACTGACGTCAATCTACGTGCATCGCGGGCTGGATCCGGCGCTGGCTCGGCAGGTGGCGGAAAAGCTCATGGCGCATGATGCGCTGGAGGCGCACGCGCGCGACGAGCTGGGCATTTCCTCCGTCACCCGCGCCCGGCCGCTGCAGGCCGCGTTGGCGTCGGCCCTCAGTTTCTCCCTCGGCGCGCTGCTGCCGCTGCTGGTGGCGCTGTGGGCACCGCTCGACTGGACGCGAGCGGCGCTGGTGGCGTCGGCGCTGATTTCTCTCGGCGTTCTCGGCGGCATCGCCGCGAAAACCGGCGGGGCGCCGATCTTGCCGGGCGTGGCGCGTATCCTGATCTGGAGCGCGCTGGCGATGGCGGTCTCCTCAGGCGTGGGCATGCTGTTTGGCGTGACGGCAGGCTAACGCCGCGTTTGCATCAATCTATTGCACCTCAAACTCAGAATTTATCATTTGTCAGCCGCCGGCGTTCACGGCATGGTGACGGCAACGCCAAATCAGTCAGGGACTCTTATGCAAAAATCACAGATCCAACCGTGGGTTGCGCAGCATCCGCTGCTGCAACGAATGGTCGCCCTCGAGCCGATCACCTGGTTCAATCCGCGTGCGACCACGCTGGCCGCCGGCTTGCCCCATGTCGGGCTGACCGCCGCCGACGTGGCCGAAGCCGAGCAGCGCCTGGCGCGTTTCGCGCCTTATCTCGCCGCGGCCTTCCCGGAAACCCAGCCGACAAAGGGGATCATCGAGTCCGAGCTGGTGGCGATCCCCGCCATGCAGCAGGTGTTGGATCGGCGCTATGGGCAGGCGTTGGGCGGGCGTCTGCTATTGAAAAAGGACAGCCATCTGCCGATTTCCGGTTCAATCAAAGCGCGCGGCGGCATCTATGAGGTGCTGACGCACGCGGAGAAACTGGCGCTGGAGGCGGGGCTGCTCCAGATCGGCGACGACTACGCCCGGCTGTGTTCCGATGCATTTCGTCAGTTCTTCCGCCAGTACCGCATCGCCGTCGGATCAACCGGCAATCTGGGATTATCCATCGGTATCATCAGCGCCCGCCTGGGATTTGATGTCAGCGTGCACATGTCGGCGGATGCGCGAGAGTGGAAAAAACAGAAGCTGCGCGACAATGGCGTGACGGTGGTGGAATACGCTGACGATTACGGCGTGGCGGTCGAGCAAGGGCGCCAACAGGCGGCGAACGATCCGAATTGCTTCTTTATCGACGATGAAAACTCGCAAACCCTGTTCCTCGGCTACGCGGTGGCGGGCGGCCGCCTGAAGCGGCAGTTTGCCGAACAGGGCATTGTGGTGGACGCGCAGCATCCGCTGTTCGTGTATCTGCCGTGCGGCGTCGGCGGTGGGCCGGGCGGTGTGGCCTTTGGCCTCAAGCTGGCGTTCGGCGATCACGTTCACTGCATTTTCGCCGAACCGACCCATTCCCCCTGCATGCTGCTCGGCGTCTACAGCGGGTTGCATGACGGCATTGCGGTGCAAGATCTCGGCATCGACAACCGCACGGCGGCGGACGGGCTGGCGGTGGGGCGCGCCTCGGGTTTTGTCGGCCGGGCGATGGAGCGCCTGCTGAGCGCATTTTACACGCTGAGCGACGAAGAGATGTTCGCGTTGCTCGGGTTGTTGGACAGGCACGAGCATATCCAGCTGGAACCCTCCGCCCTGGCGGGCATGGCCGGGCCGTGGCGCATGGAGGCCAATGCGCAACAGCTTAGCGGGCAAGGGGTGAGCGCGGAAAGCCTGGCGCAGGCGACGCATCTGGTGTGGGCGACCGGCGGCGGCATGGTGCCGCCGGCGGAAATGGCGAAGTACCTCGCCGCCGGGCAGACGGCGGAGTAAGGCGCAATAAAGTAAAAAGGGGCGAACATCGCCCCTGATTGGTCTGCCGTGCGGTTAAAGCTGTTCGCCGTTGCTGGCGATCACCCGGCGATACCAGTCGAAGCTTTTCTTGCGCGAACGTTCGAGCGTGCCGGTGCCGTCGTCGTGTTTATCGACGTAGATAAAGCCGTAGCGCTTGCTGTACTCGCCGGTGGTGAACGATACGCAGTCAATGCAGCCCCACGGCGTATAGCCGATCAGGTCTACGCCGTCTTCAATCACCGCTTTTTTCATCTCTTCGATATGGGCGCGCAGATAGTCGATGCGATAGTCATCGTTGATCTGGCCGTCCGCTTCCACCTTGTCGAAGGCGCCGAAGCCGTTCTCCACGATAAACAGCGGTTTCTGGTAACGTTCATACAATACGTTCAGCGAGTAGCGCAGCCCGACCGGATCGATCTGCCAGCCCCAGTCGGAAGCCTTGACGTGCGGGTTCGGCACGTTGCCCGGGAAGCCGAACATGCCGTCGCTGCCTTCCACCGCGTTGGCCTGCAGCGCGTTGCTCATGTAATAGCTGAAGCCAATGTAGTCGGTGCAGCCCTCGCGCAGGATCTGTGCGTCCTGCGGCTGCATCTCGATCTTCAGCCCTTTGCGTTCCCAGTCGCGCAGCAGATAGCTTGGGTAGTAGCCGCGCATCTGCACGTCGGTGTACAGATAGCGCTGGTGCATCGCCTCCACGGCGTACATCACGTCGTCCGGCTTGCAGGAATAAGGGTAGAACGGCACGCAGGCCAGCATGCAGCCGATCTTGAACTCCGGGTTGATCTGATGGCCGAGTTTGACCACCTGCGCGCTGGCGACGAACTGGTGGTGCAATACCTGGTACAGCGCCTGCTCCGGATTGTCTTCCTGGGTGTAGTCCACGCCGGAACAGCAGTAGCCGAACAGCGGGTAGCGGTAGTTGCTCTGGTTGTTGATCTCGTTGAAGGTCATCCAGTACTTCACCTTCTCGCGGTAGCGGCGCATCACCACTTCGCTAAAGCGCACGAAAAATTCCACCACCCGGCGGTTTTTCCAGCCGCCGTAGGTTTTCACCAAATGGTAAGGCATTTCGAAGTGCGACAGGGTAATCACCGGCTGGATGCCGTATTTCAGCAACTCGTCGAACAGATCGTCGTAAAACTGCAGGCCGGCCTCGTTTGGCGTTGCTTCGTCGCCGTTCGGGAAGATGCGCGTCCAGGCGATCGAGGTGCGGAAGCATTTGAAGCCCATCTCGGCGAACAGCGCCACGTCCTGCTTGTAGCGACCGTAGAAGTCCACCGCTTCATGGTTGGGGTAACGGTAGCCGTCGAGCACGCCGTCTGTCATCACGCGATCGACGCCGTGCGAACCGCCGGACAGCACGTCGGCGATGCTTGGGCCTTTGCCGCCCCGATCCCAACCGCCTTCAACCTGGTGCGCGGCGACCGCGCCTCCCCACAGAAAATCTTTCGGCAACTGTTTCATCGTCAATGTCTCATCTTATTTAATGAAGGATAATAACATTCGCATTGCCAATAGAGTAACAAGACCAAAAGAAATGTCACGATATAACAAATCGCCGGACAAAGTGATTTGTCACAATAAAAAAACAGCCTGTTTTATTTTGCCGAATTAATATGCCCAAGCCGTTTGCCGATGGTTTCAATAATGTAAAGCACGGGGATCTGCGTGGTGATATTGTGATGGCCGCCGATCAAATGCTGCGGCACGTGGTAGGAGAGATTAAAGTCCGCCAGCCGCGCCAGCGAAGAGGTTTCGTTGTTGGTGATGCTGATGATCTTGCAGTGGTGCAGACTGAATTGGCTGGCCAGCCGCAGGATCTCTTCGGTTTCGCCGGAAACCGACAGCATGATCGCCACCGCGTTTTTATACATATCGCTGTTGACGGGATAATAAGGATCGTCGATATGGGTGCTGAATTTCCCGACGTTGGAAAAGAAACGCGCGCCATATTTCCCCAAGGCGCCAGAGGTGCTGATGCCGACGAAAATAATCCGCTCGGCGGCGGCGATATGATGCGCCGCTTCATCGAGTAACTGATTAAATTCGTCGTTGCTGACGCTTTTAAAAAAACTGAGAATTTCGCCGATGCCGGAATCGACCGGCGGCGCATCGCTTTGCTCCAGATACAGTTTGAAACGGATGCGAAATTCTGAATAACCGTCGCAACCCATTTTTTTGCAAAATCGCAGCACGGTAGTGGTGGATACGCCGGCGGCCTCGGCCAGCTCGCGGATGGTCATGTACATCACTTGATTTTTGTGTTTGCTGACGTAGTTATAAACCATCAGCTCCAGGGCGTTGAGCTCGGCGATTGCTTTATGGGTAAACATGGGTCGATCCGGCGGCTGAAAACGGGACATTTATCTGCGGGTTACCATAGCAAAATTCGCCGCCGCCGACACTGCCGAACAAAAAGAAAAGCCGCACCAGTCAGGGGCGGCCCAGGGTTCACGACGAACAAATAAAGCAAAACGTTCCGGAAGACATGCCATGAAAACGCGTTTCATCACACAGGGTTAGCATAGGTCAGCTTACTCCGGCGGCAAAATGCCGGTTTCTGCTTTCTAAAGCCAAAGCGCGGCAAAGGCTATGGCGCCTCGGGCTTATCTTCGGACCAGCGGGCGGCGTTGACATCCACCTTAACCGGCAGCAGCCCGATGGCGGTGAATTTATCCGCCAACTGCTGTTGCTGTCTGAACACCTCCGGCGACATGCGCTGGCTGCCGAACGGCATGCGGGCGATGGCTCTGGCCCAAATGGCCTGATCCAGACCGGTGCTCTGAGCGAGGATCGCCGCCGCTTCCTGTGGATGCTCGTTGGCCCAGTCGCTCAGCGCGCCGAGCTGTTGAATCACCTGTTTGGCGCTGTCCGGGTAGGTTTCGGCAAAGCGGCGGCTGGCGAGATAGAAGGTATAGTGCGGCACCAGGCCCTCCGCGTCTTTCAGCAGGCGGGCGTTGGCGCGGGTTTCCACCTCGGCGTAGTAGGGATCCCAAATCACCCAGGCGTCGACGCTGCCGCGCTGGAAGGCGGCGCGGGCATCGCTCGGCGGCAGATAGACCGGCGTGATGTCCTTGTAGCTCAAGCCGGCCTGTTCCAGCGCGCTCACCAGCAGGTAATTGACGTCAGACCCTTTGTTCAACGCCACGCGTTTGCCTTTCAGATCGGCCACGGAGCGGATCGGCGAATCCTGCGGCACCACGATGGCTTCGGTTTTCGGGCTGGGCGGCGAATGCGCCAAATAAACCAGATCGGCCTTGGCGGCTTGCGCGAAGGCCGGCGGCGCGTCGCCGGTCGCCGCCAGATCGATGCTGCCGACGTTCAACCCCTCCAACATCTGCGGGCCGGCGGGGAATTCTATCCAGCGAACCTTGACGCCCTGCGGCTCAAGGGCTTTTTCCAGCGTGCCGCGGTATTTCAGCAGCGCAAAAATGTTAGCTTTCTGGTAACCGATGGTGATTTGCTGCGGTTTCTCCTGCGCGCCGGCCGGCAGGCTAAACAGGCCCAGCAGCAGGGCGGCGATCAGCGGCGTTGTGAGTTTTCTCATCCTGATTTTCCGATAGGCGAAGTAAACAATAGCGATACGCGCTGGGCGTAACGCCATGAAACGGCATTCAAATTTTCCTGCGGCGGGATAAGGGCGATGATAATGAGCGGCGCACTGGCGTGTAAAGCGCCCGCTTATGCTGAATAATGCCTTGCTTAGCCATAAATGAGCTTAAGCGGGAGAAGGGGATCTCTACGCTATGCCGCGTCACGCTCGCGCGAACGCGCCAGCAACGGCGGCACCAGCAGATAGAGGGCGGCGGACAACGCCCAGACCAGGCCGGGCCAGACATCGCGCGTGGCGGCATACAGCGCCGTCGCCACCAGCGGCCCCGCGACGCCGATCAGGCTGCCCATGCTGGCCAGCGTCCCTTGCAGTTCGCCCTGATGGTCGTCGTCCACCTTTTGCGCCATTAACGCCTGCAGCGCGGGCAGCGCCATACCGCCCGCGGCGAAGAACGGCAGCAGCGCAAAGGGCGCCCAGCCGCGCGTGGCGATCGATAACAGCACCAGGCCCAGCGCGTCGGCGGTCAGGCCGATCAGCAGCGCCTTGCGTTCGCCGAGCCGCGCGACCAGCGGGCCGATGGCGAAGGCCTGCGACAGCGCGTGGCAGGCACCGTAACCGGCCAGCGACAGGCCCGCCACCATCATGCTCCAGCCGAAACGATCCTGGCCGTATAAAATCCACAGCGTGGCCGGCGCCTGTGAAACCAGCGCCATGATCAGATAAATGCCGGCCAGCGGCAGCAGGCCCGGTTTGCCGTGCAGCCGTCGCAATGACGAAAAGGGATTGAGGCGGATTTTCTCGGCGGCGCGGGTGCGGGGTTTACGCGATTCCGGCAGCAGGAAAAACGCCATCGCCAGGTTGAGGGCATTCATCGCCGCCGCCGCCAGGAAGGGCGCATGCAGATGCCACTCGCCCAGCGAACCGCCGAGCAGCGGGCCGACGATAAAGCCGACGCCGAACACCGCGCCCACCAGGCCGAAACGCCGCGCGCGCTGGCCGGCAGGAGTAATATCGGTAACGTAAGCGGTGGCGACCGCCATGTTGGCGCCGGTGATGCCCGCCAGCAACCGGCCCAGATAGAGCCAGGCCAGCGTCGGCGCGAACGCCATCAGCAGGTAGTCGGCCGCGGCGCCGGCGAGTGAAATTAACAGCACCGGCCGCCGGCCGAAGCGATCGCTCAACGCGCCGAGGATCGGTGAAAACAGGAATTGCATCAGCGCATAGGCCGCCAGCAGGGCACCGTAATGCAGGCTGCCGGCGTCAAGACCGCCCAGCGAGCGCAACAGCACCGGCAGGATCGGCATGATCAGACCGATGCCCACCGCATCCAGCAACACCGTCAACAAAATAACCAGCATAGGTTTTTTCAAGATTGTGACTCTAACAGTGATAGAGTATTGAGTATTCCATAGTTACCCTATCAGTGATAGAGAGATGAGTGAAAAAAATACTACGATACGTTTAACGCGTGAAACCGTCCTGCGCGGAGCGCTGGCGCTGCTGAACGACATCGGCATCGATGCCCTGAGCACCCGCCGCCTGGCGCAACATTTGGGCGTGCAATCTCCCACGCTCTATTGGCATTTCAAGAACAAGGCCGAGCTGCTGAAGGCGATGGCGGAAACCATCATGCTGGATCACCGTGAAGAGGTGCCCGCCGATATGGCCTGGCAGGATTGGGTCGTCACCAATGCGAACCATTTCCGTCGGGCTCTGCTGGCTTACCGCGACGGCGCGCGTCTGCATGCCGGCACCCGGCCGCAGGAGCCGCAATTCGCCATTATCGAGGCCAAGGTGGCGCTGCTGTGCCGGGCGGGCTTGACGCCTGAACGCGCGGTGAATTTGCTGTTCGCCGTCGGGCGCTTCGTCGTAGGCTGGGTGCTGGAAGAGCAGCAAATGCAGCCGGACGATACGCTGAATGACGCCGATCGCCAGCGTTACCCGCTGCTGTGCGAAGGCTGGGAAACTTTGCAGGATAAGGGTGCAGACGCGCTGTTCGAAGCCAGCGTGCGGCTGTTGGTCGACGGTGCCGAGGCCGCGTTGACGAACGCCAATAATCACGGGACGCAATCATAAAACCGGGCTTATCTATCGGAAATTTATAGAAAATACCCACTTTTCGTTAAAGCCATGGCGGCTACATTCCCTTAACATTATCAAGTCTTTTGATGATAATTATTAGCACACTGCGCAATTATTCGCCGCAGTGATGTTACGGATTAAATCCGTTTGTTTAAGGGATAGTTTCACCATGGAAATCAATGTTAATGGCCGGGTGGTTCCACTCGGCGATATCTCGCCCGAGACCCCGCTGTTGTACGTGTTACGCAACGATCTGCACTTGAATGGCCCCAAATACGGCTGCGGCCTGGGGGAGTGCGGCGCCTGCACCGTTCTTATCGACGGCGTCGCCGCTCGCTCCTGCTCAATGCCGTTGGCCGCGGTAGGAAGAAAATCCGTCACCACGCTGGAAGGCCTGGGCACGCCGGAAACGCCGCACCCGGTGCAGCAAGGATTTATCGATGAGCAGGCGGCGCAGTGCGGTTACTGCGCCAACGGCATGATCATGACGCTGGTCGCGTTGTTCGAACGCGAGCCGGATGCAGATGAACAAACCATCAAGAAAGAGCTGGCCTACAACCTGTGCCGCTGCGGCACCCATCTTGAGATCTTGCGCGCCGCCGAACGCGCCCGCGCGCTGCTGGCTGCACGGAGGCAAGCATGAGCCGCCTCGAACTGACCCGCCGCCAGCTGTTGCAGGCCGGCGGTGTGGTGATGGTCAGCAGCCTGCTGCCCGCGCCGTTTAACGCCTTCGCCGCCGAGCCCGCCCCAACGCCTGCCGATCTGCCGCTGGACAGGGTAGACAGTTTTATCAGCCTCACCGCCGACGGCCGGGTGACGGCATTCAACGGCCACGTCGATCTCGGCACCGGCATTCGCACCGCGCTGGCGCAGATCGTCGCCGACGAAATTTGCGTGCCGTTCGAGCACGTCACGATGATCCTCGGCGATACGCAACGCACGCCGGATCAGGGGCCAACTATCGCCAGCGCCACCCTTCAGGTGACGTCGGTGCCGCTGCGCCAGGCGGCGGCGCAGGTGCGGCATATGCTGACGGCGCTGGCGGCCAAAGCCTTCGAACTGCCGGCCGACCAGCTGACGGCGGCGGCGGGGCAGGTGTTTGTGACCAAGCACCCGGGGCGTTCCTTGAGCTATGCGCAGCTGGCAAGCGGGCAGAATCTGCACGTGGCGCTGGATAAAAACGTGCCGCTGAACGGTGAACAGCAGAACCGCTATGTCGGCCGCGCCGTCGCCCGGGTCGATATTCCGGCCAAAGTGAGCGGCGCGCTGACCTACGTGCACGATCTGCGTTTGCCCGGCATGCTGCATGGCCGGGTGGTGCGCCCGCCTTACGCAGGCGCCGACAGCAGCGCGCCGCTGGGCGGCGGCCTGTTGTCGGTGGATGAAAGTTCGATCGCGCATCTGCCGGGCATCGTGAAACTGGTGGTGATCAACGATTTCATCGGCATTGTGGCCGAGCGCGAAGAGCAGGCGATCGCCGCCATGCGCCAGCTGAAAACCGAATGGAAACCCTGGGCCGGCCTGCCGGACCTGTCGCCGGAGGCGCTGCCCGCCGCACTGGAAGCCAACCCGAAAACTGACCGCGTGTTGCGCGACGATGCGGGCACGGACGACGCGCTGGCATTGTTGCATACCGAAGTGCGGGCTGACTATGTCTGGCCTTACCATCAGCACGCCTCGATCGGCCCTTCCTGCGCAGTGGCGGAGGTTAAAGACGGGCGGGCGCAGGTGTGGTCCGGCACGCAAAACCCGCACGATCTGCGCAAAGATATCGCCAGGCTGCTCGAGTTGCCGTCTGAGCAGGTGCACATCACCCGCATGGAGGCCTCCGGCTGCTATGGCCGCAACTGCGCCGACGACGTCTCGGCGGACGCGGCGCTGTTGGCGCGGGAGACCGGCCGCCCGGTGCGGGTGCAGCTGATGCGCGAACAGGAATCCGGCTGGGAGCCGAAGGGCACCGGTCAGTTGATCCGGGTACGCGGCGGCCTCGACGCGCAAAACCGAGTGGCGGCCTACGAGTTGAAAACCAGCTATCCCTCCAACAATGCGGTGACCTTGCCGCTGGTGTTGACCGGCAAGGTGGCCAACCGGGCTGACGTGCAACAGATGGGCGATCGCACCGCCATTCCGCAATACGAGTATCCGCACATGCGGGTGATTTGCCAGGACGCCGCGCCGATCGTGCGGGCCTCGTGGATGCGCGGCGTTTCGGCGCTGCCCAACGTGTTCGCCCATGAGTCCTGGATCGACGAGCTGGCCTGGCGTGCCGGCGAGGATCCGATCGCGTTTCGCCTGCGTTACCTGAACGATCCGCGCGCAGTGGCCTTGATTGAGGCCCTGAAGCGCCAGGCGAACTGGCAAGACGGCCCGGCGCACCGGTCACGCGCCGCCGGCGCCGAAGTGGTGAGCGGCCGCGGCTTCGCCTATGCGCGCTATTTCCACAGCAAATTTCCCGGCTTCGGCGCCGCCTGGGCGGCCTGGGTGTGCGATCTCAGCGTCAATCGCCTTTCCGGGCAGATCACGCTCGATAAAATCTTCGTGGCGCATGATTGCGGCCGGATGATCAATCCGGCCGGGGTGCGCCATCAGGTGCACGGCAACATTATCCAGTCCGCCAGCCGGGTGCTGAAAGAGTTTGTGACCTTCAACGCGTCGGGCGTGACGTCATTGGACTGGGGCGGCTATCCGATCCTGCGCTTCGACGAATTGCCGCAGGTCGATATCCAGCTGATCGACCGCCCGGACGAAGCGCCGATGGGCGCAGGAGAGTCCGCCTCGGTGCCGAGTGCGGCGGCGATCGGCAACGCGCTGTTTGACGCCCTCGGCGTGCGCCTGCGCGAGGTGCCGTTCACACCGGCGCGGGTGCTCGCCGCGCTGCGCGCTCAGGCCAGCCATTAACCCCCCGTAACGAACAAGGACAGCAAAGATGAGTAAGATGAAAAAAATCGTCGGGTGGGGCGGCGTCACGGTGATCGCCGTGGTAGTCGCCGGCGTGGTCGCCAGTTGGCAGCCGGAGATTGCGCCGCTCGCCGCCGATGCGACCCACAGTTTCAGCGAGGCGCAGATCGCGCGTGGCAAAACGTTGGCCGATCTCGGCGACTGCGCGGTGTGCCACACCCGTGCGGGCGGCGAGCGCAACGCCGGCGGGCTGGCGATGGAGATCCCCTTCGGCACCATTTACACCACCAACATCACGCCGGACGTGGAAACCGGCATCGGCAGCTGGAGCTACGCGGCGTTCGAACGCGCCATGCGCCACGGCGTCGATCGCCAGGGCCGCTATCTCTATCCGGCGTTTCCCTATACCGCCTTTACCCGCACCCGCGACGACGATCTGCAGGCGCTGTATGCCTATCTGATGTCGCAGCCGCCGGTCAAGTACCGGCCGCCGGCCACCGATCTGCACTTTCCGTTCAACATTCGCCAGGGCATCTTCGCCTGGAACCTGCTGTTCCTGACGCCGGGCGCGTTGCCGGAACAGCCAGCCCAAAGCGCCGACTGGAACCGCGGCGCGTACCTGGCCGAAGGGTTGGGGCACTGCAGCGCCTGCCACTCACCGCGCAACGTGCTGTTCGGTGAGAAAACCGGCGGCGAGCACCTGGCCGGCGGCGTGGCGGAGGGCTGGACGGCGCCGGCGTTGAGCGGCCGCTCGCCCGCGCCGCTCGCCTGGACGCAGCAGGATCTGGTCGATTTCATGCGCACCGGCTACTCGGCCAACCACGGCGTCGCCGCCGGGCCGATGGCGCCGGTGATCGAAGAAGGGCTGTCGCGCTTGTCGCAGGCCGATCTGCAGGCGATCGCCGTCTATCTGCGCAGCTATCATCCGGAAGCGGCGGCGCAGGCCGCGGCGGCAACCTTGAACGCTCAGGCGGAGCGCCAGGTCGAGCCCCTGAGTTCGCAAGGGGCGCGGCTGTTTTCCGGTGCCTGCATGGCGTGCCATGCGCAGGAAAAAGGCGCGCAGATGGCGGGGGTGCGCCCGTCTCTGGCGCTGAATACCAACCTGTTCGCCGAGGCGCCGGACAACGCCATTCGCGTGGTGCTGGACGGCATACAGCGGCCGGCGAACGCCGAGCTGGGCTATATGCCAGGCTTTCGCCATAACCTGAATGACGCACAGATCGCCATCCTGCTCAACTACCTGCGGCAGCATTACGCCGGTCAGGCGCCGTGGCCGGACCTGGCGGCGCAGGTCGGCCGCTTGCGCGCCGAAACCGAGCAGAAATAGCCGCCGGGGGCTGGACAGCCACGCCGCGTTGGCGACAATAGAGCTTTTCACATGGACAGAGGCAGTAAAATGAATACGTTAGACGCAATCCGCCAGCGCCGCGCCACCAAGCAGTTCGATGCGCAGCACGTGATGACGCTCGAAGAGAAAAAAGCGTTGCTGACTATCGCGCTGCAGGGCGCTCCCAGCGCGTTTAACCTGCAGCACTGGCGCCCGCTGCTGATCGAAGATCGCGCGCAGCGCGAGAAAATTCGCGAGGCGGCGTGGGGGCAGGCGCAGGTGACCGACGCGTCGATGCTGGTCGTGCTGTGCGGCGATCTGTCGAGCTGGGAGTCACAGGTAAAAACCGTCTGGGCCGAGGCCGCGGAGCCGGTGCAGCAATTCATGATCCCGGCCGTCGATCAGTATTATCGCGGTAAGCCGCAGGTGCAGCGCGACGAGGTGATGCGCAGCAGCGGCATCTTCGCCCAGACGCTGATGCTGGCGGCCAAGGCGCAGGGCTACGACTCTTGCCCGATGGACGGTTTTGATTTCGACGCGGTGGGCGAGATTATCAATAAGCCGGCGCATTATCAGATCGCGCTGATGGTCGCTATCGGCAAGGCGGCGGGGCAACCTTACCCGCGCATCGGCAAGCTGCCGTTCGACGAGGTGGTGAAAACCGACCGTTTTTGACCCGAGCGGTGAATGACAAAAGGGAAGGCTTGCGCCTTCCCTTATTTTTTTGTGACGCACAGTTCGTTCCAGTAGCTGAAACGGATGCGCCGTTGCAGGCGGTGATGCCACATAGAACACTCCTTCTACCCTACACGGTTTAAATAAATAGCACCGCGCCGGACACAAGGCGAATGCCTTATTGTGCATAGCTTGCCCGTCAGGCGGGATTAACCGATTTTACCGGCCCGGTGCGCGGCGGGCGGCCATCGCCAGCCGAAGTTCATGCCCGCCGCCGCGCCGAGAATGGCCAGCGTGCCCAGCAGCTGCAACAGGCTGAGACGGTGCCCGAACGCCGCCCAGTCCACCACGATCGCCACTGCCGGGTAGATAAACGACAGCGCGCCGACCAGAGCGGTGGGGATTTTCTGGATCGCGCCATAGAGCAACGTGGACATCAACCCGGTATGCACCAGGCCGAGGGTCGCCAGCAGCAGCCAGTCGAACGAATCTGCGGGAAGGTGGGCCAGACCGGCGAACGGCGCCAGCGCCAGCGCGCCGACGGTCAGCTGAATCAACACGATCAGCTGCGGCGGCAACGCGGCCAGCTGTTTGACGATCGCCGCCGCCAGGGCGTACATCAGGGCCGCGCCCAGCGCCAGCGCCACGCCGAACAGATAGTCGCCATCGCCGCCACCGCTCTGCCGGCCGGTGACGATCAACACCATCCCCGCGAACGCCAGCAGAAGCCAGCCCAGCCGATTAGCCGTCAGTTTTTCACCGAACAGCAGCGTTCCCAGCGCCACCAACATAAACGGTTGAACATGGTAGGTCACGGTGGCGACAGCGATCGAGGCATGCGCATAGGCGGCAAACAATAGCGTCCAGTTGAGCACCAGCGCGAGGCCCCCCAGGACGGCGAACGCCAGCTGCCGCCGGTTGATGGCGCCTGATTTCAGTTGCCCAAGCGCGGCGCAGGTGGCCAGCATCGCCAGCGCGCCGAACGCGCAGCGCCAAAACACCACCGTGGCGGGCGGCTGCCCTAACACGATCACCGGCCAACCGACGGTGCCGGAGATCGTCATGGCGAGGATCATTTGCACTGCGCCGCGCGTTTTCGTTTTCATGTCGTTTCCCTCGCGGCCTGACCGTGCTTGTGGTGAAGTCGCTTAATCATTAAAATGAACAATCGAACATTATGATGAACACGGTTGGCGCTGTTCGTCAAGACGAACAATTGAATGGTATAACGAACAATGAGCGAGAGCCTAATGCAGAACATCACGCCGATTGGCCTCTTGTCGGCGGCAATCCGCCGTGAGCGGGAGCGATTGAATCTGTCCGTTACCGAACTGGCGAAGCGCGCGGGTATCGCCAAGTCCACGCTGTCGCAGCTCGAAGCCGGCAGCGGCAACCCCAGCCTGGAAACGCTGTGGGCGCTGGCGATGGCGCTGGATGTGCCGGTCAGCCGGCTGATTTCACAGCCGAGCAGGCCGGTGCAAGTGATCCGCGCCCATGAGGGAACGCCGGCGCTGTCGGAGCAGGGCAACTACGCCGCCACGCTGTTGGCCACTTGTCCACCGGGCGCGCAGCGCGACATTTACCGGCTGCGGGTGCAACCCGGTGAAACGAAATGCTCGAGGCCGCATCCGCCGGGCACCGTCGAGCATGTGATCATCAGCAGCGGGCGCGCGCGCCTCGGGCCGGCGGATCAGCCGCTGGAGCTGAGCGCCGGGGATTACATCAGTTACTCCGCCGATCGCGAGCATATTTTCGAAGCGCTGGATCCGGAGACCACCGCCGTGATGTTGATCGAGCAGGGCTAACCCGGGCGTTGATGGTTCGTTTATTGAAAATGATTCTCAATTATATTAGTGTGCCCGCCTGTTTTGACGCCGGGACGGACGTATGGCCCGGTGTCGCTGCTTAACGCCCTTCAAGGACCGAAGATGAAAATCGCTATTCCTTCCATACTGTTACTCGCCGGTTTGACGGCGACGCACCCGGCCACCGTGTTGGCCGCTGCACCGCCCGCCGCGGCGGATCAGGGCCAGAACGACACGGCCAACAACGATTTCAGCTTCGTGCGCTATCGCGCGGATTATCGCGTTAACGCCAACGCCACCAACGTGAAGACGGAAAGCTACGAAGTGCTGCTGAAGACCAAGGCGGCGATCGAGAAATTCAGCCAGATCCGCCTGAGCTACAGCGAAAAAATGGAAACGCTGGAGGTGGTCGCCGCCTATACGCTGACCGCCGACGGCCAGCGCCACGACGTGGCGCCCGACCGCATCTACACCCAGGAGAGCTACTCCAGCGCCACGGCGCCGCTGTATGCCGACCGCAAAGTGCGCGTCATCGTGTTCTCCAACCTGGCGCCGGGATCGCGCGTGGTGTATGAGCTGCGCCGCACGCAAAACACCCCGTATTTCCCCGACTATTTCGGCCTGTGGGAGACGTTCAGCGTTTTCGATCAGTTCGACGACGCCGAAGTGACCCTGCAGGCGCCGGCCAAGCTGCCGATGCATATTTTCACCCGCGGCGTGGCGGGCGGCGACCAGCCGCAGATCCGCAACGGCCAAGCGCACTGGCGCTGGCATTATTCGCGCAGCGCGCCGATGAAGGCGCAAAACTGGGCGGCGGACAGCTGGACCTTCAGCCCGACCATCATGGCCAGCACCTACCGCGATTGGCCGCAGTTGGCCAAGGCCTACCAGCTGAAGGCCGGCGCGGCAGCGAAGGTGACGCCGGGCATTCAGGCGCTGGCGGACAACATTACCGCCGGCATCAGCGATCGGCGCGAGCAGGCGGAGGCCCTCTATCGCTGGGTGGCGCAAAACATTCGCTACGTGGCGGTGTACCTGGGCAATGGTGGGCTGGAGCCGAATTCGGCGCAGAGCATTCTCGATAACCATTACGGCGACTGTAAGGATCACGTGGTGATCCTGGAGGCGCTGCTCGCCGCCAAAGGCATCGAAAGCTCGCCGGTGCTGATCGGCATGGATGAGGGCCCGATACTGCCTAAAGTGCCGCTGCTTGGCCGCTTCAATCACGCCATCACCTACGTGCCGGAATTCAAACTGTACCTCGATTCCACCAATCCCTGGGCGCGTTTCGGGCAACTGCCGGAGGGCGATTTGGGCGCGCCGGTGCTGCTGACGCGCGACGCCAGGCTGGCGCGCACCCCGGGCAGCGACGAGCAGCCGGTCAAGAGCGCGCTGAGCGTCGATTTCGTGTTCGACAAGGCGGGCAATCTGCAGGGGGAGACCGAGCGCCGGCTGAGCGAAGTGGAAGAGATTGACCTGCGGGGCTACTTCTCGCAGATCAACCGCCAGAACCGGGCGCAGGCCGAAGCGACGATCATGTCCGCCTCCGGCATCGACGGCAGCGGCGAGGTGGCGATGAACAGCGATCCGCTGGATCTCAAAAAGCAGTTCGGTTACCGCTTCCGCTTCAAGGCGGACGACTACGTCGATTTCGGCGTGGTGGGCGGCATGACCTTGCCCAACCCGCCCGGCGGCAAATCGTTCCGCACGCTGTATACCACCACGGCGGCGCCGGGCAACGAAACGCCGTTCTACTGCACCGCGCAGCGCTACGATGAAACCTACCGTCTGCAGCTGCCGGCCAACGTGCCGATCATCGCCATTCCGCAAGACAGGCAGTTCCGCAATGCGGCGGGCGACTATCGCGTCGCGTGGCGGCGCGACGGGCAGCAGGTGATCGTCAATCATCAGCTGCAGGTGAACGCCATTCGCGGCAAGGAAGCGCTGTGCCAGGCGCAGGATTACCCGGCGTTCCGCGAGCTGTTCCAGCAGGTGCGGCGCGGTTTCCGCGGCCAGGTGGTGTACGGTGAATTGGCCAACGGCAAATAGGACGCCGCTCCGTAGTCGGATAAAAATGGCCCCCAATCAGATGCCTGTGGGGGCCAAAGCATTCCTACTAAGCGATCTTAACCGCGCGCACCTCTTTGGATCTTAGCTTCACGCGGATTGGCACCGATTTGTACGAAGGCGTACCGCTCTCCTCATCGATGTAATGCAGCGGCACCAGCACGTTGGCTTCCGGGTAGTAGGCGCCGACCGATCCGGCCGAGATGTTGTAGGCGATCACCGTGATGCCTTCCAGGCGCTGGGTGCTGCCGGGCAGCGCCGTTTCCAGGTCGACCACGTCGCCATGCTCCAGCCCCAAACGTTGCAGATCGCTGTCATTCATAAACAGCACATCGCGCCTGCCGAAAACCCCGCGATAGCGGTCATCCAGGGCATAGATGGTGGTGTTGTACTGATCGTGGCTGCGCAGGGTGATCAGCCGCAGCGTATTTTGTTCCGCCGCAATCTGGTCTTCGTGCAACCCGCTGAACACCGAAAACATCGCTTTGCCCGTCGCCGTCGGCCACTGGCGTTCTGTCGGCGGCAATGGCATGCGAAAACCGCCGGGTTGGCGAATGCGCGCGTTGTAATCGTCGAAGCCCGGTATGGTTTTTTCGATCAGATCGCGGATCACGTCGTAATCCTCGACCAACTCATCCCAGGGCACCTTGCTGGCGGGCATCACCGTTTTGGCCATGCCGGCCACAATGGCGGGTTCCGAACGCAGGAGTTCCGACGCCGGTTTTAATTTGCCGGACGAGGCATGCACCATCGACATCGAATCCTCCACCGTCACCGATTGCCGTCCGCCGGCCTGCAGGTCCAGCTCGGTACGGCCCAGGCAGGGCAGAATGAGGGTTTCTTTCGCCACCAACAGATGGCTGCGATTGAGTTTGGTGCCGATATGCACGCTTAACTCCAGCGCTTTCATCGCCGGGAAGCTCTGCTCGGGGTCAGGCAGCGCCACGGCGAAGTTGCCGCCCAGGCAAATCAACGCCTTCGAAGCGCCGTCGATCATCGCCTGCATGCATTTCACGGCATCGTGACCGTGGGCTTTGGGCGGCGTGAAGCCAAACACCGTTTCCAGCTTCGCCAAAAATTCGGCCGAGGGTTTTTCGGTGATGCCGACGGTGCGGTTGCCCTGCACGTTAGAGTGGCCGCGCAGCGGGCAAATGCCGGCGCCCGGTTTGCCAATGTTGCCGCGCAGCAGCAGCAGGTCAGCGATCAGGCGCACGTTGGCCGTCCCTTTATTGTGCTGCGTAATGCCCATGCCGTAGGTCACGATGGTGGCGTTGGATTTCGCGTAAGCGGCGGCGACCTGTTCCAGATCCTGACGCGTCAGACCGCTTTCCGCCTCAATGGCTTCCCAACGGGTGGCCCGCAGATCGGCGTCGAAAGCCGTAAACCCTTCAGTGTGCTCGGCAATAAAGGCGTGATCCAGCGCATTGCCATACTCATCATCCAACTGCAGCAACGCTTTGGCGATGCCTTTGAGCGCCGCGGCATCGCCGCCGGCTTTGACCTGATAGTAGGTTGAAGCGATCGGGGTCGAACTGTAGGTCGCCATTTCGATGACGTTTTGCGGATCGGTGAAACGTTCGAGCGCCCGCTCGCGCAGCGGGTTAAACACAATGATCGGCACTTTTTTGCGCGCCAGCTCATGCAGCGTGCCCATCATGCGCGGGTGGTTGGTGCCCGGGTTGTGCCCGATGGAAATAACCAGCTCCGCGCTGTCAAAGTCGTCCAGCGAGACAGTGCCTTTGCCGATGCCGATCGACTGCGGCAGGCCAACGCTGGTCGGCTCATGGCACATGTTTGAGCAGTCGGGAAAGTTATTGCTGCCAAATTCACGCGCAAACAGCTGGAACAGGTAGGCCGCTTCATTGGACGCCCGGCCGGAGGTATAAAATTCCACCTGTTCCGGCGGCAGCGTCTGCAAGACGGCGGCGATGCGTTGGAACGCCTCGTCCCAGGCCAGCGGGCGCAGGGTGTCCGTCCCGGCGTCATAAAACAGGGGCGTGGTCAGACGGCCGTAGTCCTCCAACTGATAATCGGTTTTTTGCAGCAGTGAGGTCACGGTATTTTGCGCCAGGAATTCAGGGGTCACGCGCTTGCTGGTCGCTTCCCAGGTCACGGCTTTGGCGCCGTTTTCGCAAAACTGAAAGGTGGAGCGATGCTCTTTATCCGGCCACGCACATCCCGGGCAGTCAAACCCGTCGGGCTGGTTGGTACGCATCAGCGTCACCGGCGCTTCCAGGGTATCCATCTGTGTGCGCACGGCGATGGCCGTCGCTTTCAGCGCGCCCCAACCGCCGGCGGGCCCATCGTAGGGATGGACACCGGGTACTGCTCGTCTTTTCGCCATTATTAATTGCCTCCGACACCGCTTACGATAAATGCAGGTGATTGATTTAAAATTAATATTGTCGTTATCGTCTAAGAAGGAAGGCAGACGCCGCCGTCGTCAAACGCGAGCCTGTCGCTTCAGTATAGATGAGTAAGAAAGGGCGCAGCGGCAGTCAATGCGGGGAAGTAGCGGCCCGTCTAACCTGAGGCGGGCCGCCGGGGCGTTACTTTTTCACCACCAGGCCCACGCCGCGGCCGCGCGGATCGGACGCGGTTTCCGGCGTGCGGCCATCGATGCGGATGACCTGAATATCCCCCATGTTCCAGCCCTGGTCTTCGAGGGTGTAGCCCATGGCCTTCAGCTCGTCCGCCGGTTTGCCGGTCAGCGGCGCAAAGCTGTCATAGTAGACGGTGTCTTTCGGCAACAGCTGATGGTGTACGCGCTGGGCGGCCACCGCCTGCGCCAGCGGCAGGTGGTAATCGTAGAGGTTGTTGATCACCTGGAAGATCGAGGTGAAGATGCGCGAACCGCCCGGGGTGCCGATCACCAGGGTGACGTCGCCGTCGCGGGTGATGATGGTCGGGCTCATCGAGGAGAGCATGCGTTTGCCCGGCTCAATGGCGTTGGCGTCGCTGCCCACCACGCCAAAGGCATTGGCGACGCCCGGTTTGGCGCTGAAGTCATCCATCTCGTCGTTGAGCAGGAAGCCGGCGCCTTTGACCACCACGCCGCTGCCGAAGTCCCAGTTGAGCGTATAGGTGTTGCTGACGGCGTTGCCGGCGGCATCGACGATCGAGAAATGGGTGGTTTGGTGGGTTTCCAGCCCCGGCCGTACCTGCTCGGTCGGTGAGATCGCCTGCGGATTGATCTCGGCGGCGCGTTTTTGCAGGTAATCAGGGGCGATCAACTGCGCTTCCGGCACGTTAGTGAAATCCGGATCGCCGAGGTAGTCGGCGCGATCGGCGAACACGCGTTTTTCGATCTCCGCCAACAGGTGGATATAGCGCGCCGAATTCAGCGGCACGTCCTTGAAGTCGGCGGCGCGATCTTCTTTTATCCCCAGCAGCTGCGCCAGCGCGATGCCGCCGGAGCTGGGCAGCGGGGCGGTATACACGGTGTTGCCGCGCCAGCTGATGCGCATCGGTTCGCGCCATTTCACCCGGTAGTCGGCCAGATCCGCCGCGCCGATCAGCCCGTTGTCGCGCTGCATTTGCGCCACCAGCAGGCGGGCAGTTTCGCCGTGATAAAAATCGTCGGCGCCCGATTTGGCGATGCGCTCAAGGGTGGCGGCCAGCTCCGGCTGTTTGAACACCGTGCCGGGCTTCATGGCGCCGAAATAGTCGCCGAAGTTGGTTTTACCGGCGAACAGCTTGTTGGCGTCTTCACGGTACTGATACTGCTGATCCGCTACGGTGAAACCTTGCCGGGCGTAGCCGATCGCCGGCGTCAGCAGTTCGGCCCACGGCAGCTTGCCGAAACGCTTGTGGGCTTCCCACAACCCCAGCACGGTGCCCGGCACGCCGGCGGCGCGGCTGCCCACCAGGCTGAGATTTTCGATCACTTCGCCTTTCTCGTTCAGATACATGGTCTTGCTGGCGGCCTTGGGCGCCACTTCGCGGTAGTCGAGAAAATAGGGCTTACCGTCGACGTACAGCGTCATAAAGCCGCCGCCGCCGATATTGCCGGCTTCAGGGTAGGTCACCGCGAGGGTAAAGGCGGTGGCGACCGCCGCGTCGACCGCGTTGCCGCCGGCCTGCAGAATGTGCGCGGCGACCTTGGCGCCATACTGATCCGGGGCGGCGACCGCGCCGGCGGTCAGATCGGCGGCAAAGGCGGCGGGAAGGGAGCAAGCAAGGGTCACGCTCAGCGCTATCGTTTTCAATAAACCGGCAGACATAGAAGATCCTTTTAGCGATGTTCAGTTATCAGGTGAATTCAACTAATTATTTTTGAAACAGCAGGTTAGCGCGTTTTCTTCGGGCTGTTGCGGCGCTTTATTGAAGGTAGCAGCGGTCAGGCGGGGTCGCCTGACCAGAGTAGCAAATCGTGACGTGACGCGTTATGCGCCGGCGGGCAGCGCCGACTGCAGCCATTGGCAGAAGTGCCGGGCGAGCGGATTGTGTTCGCTGTCGCGATGCAGCAGCCACGCCCAGTTGGCGCCGCGCACGCGTTGCTCGGTTAACGGGTGCAGCAACCCGGCCTCACGCGCGTGTTGCGCCAGCAGCTGACTGACCAACGCGATGCCGAGGCCGTTGCAGGCGGCGTCCAGCAGCAGACCAGGATCGGAGAAGTTCAGCCCGCTGTCGCGTTGGCCGACGTGCGCGCCGCCCGCCACCGTCCAGTGGCTCCAGTCCATCTCGCGTTCGCCGTGCAAGGTCACGCGCTGCTCCGGCGCCAACGCCAGCAGGCTGGGGTGGCAGGCGGGATAGAGCCGGTCGGTACAGAGAACGTTAAAGGTGCAGTCCGCCTGCGCGCTGAGATCGTCGCGGATCGCCAGATCGATGCTGTCCGTCGCCATATCCGGCGGTTCAAAGCTGGTGAACAGCCACAGATCGATCTGCGGATGTCGCTGGTTGAACTCGCCCAGCCGCGGCGCGAGCCAGTGGCGGGCAAAGGCCGGGGTGGTGTTGACGATCAGCTGATTGGGTTTGCGGTACTGATCCAAACGGCGAATGCCGACGGCCAACTGTTGCAGCATCACCTGTGCGGTGCTGAACAGATCGTGGCCGGCGTCGGTCAGCGTTACGCTGCGGCCGGTGCGGAAGAACAGCGGCTGTTCCAAAAACGCCTCGAGGCTGCGGATCTGTTGGCTGATGGCCGACTGGGTCAGGTGCAATTCTTCGGCGGCCTGATGAAAACTGCCCAGGCGCGCCGCCGCTTCGAAACCGCGCAGTGCGCTCAAAGGGGGCCAGTGTTTTAACATTATCGATAAGCCTGTCTAATCAGATATCCACTAAATATATCGTTTGTCGCGGTGGCAGGGGAAGACTAGCATGGGATTCAAGTGCCGGAGAGTGAAGAATTCGGTTAACCATTTGAATTTAAATTAATTAAAAGAGGTCGTTTATGTCATCGCGTCGCACCTTCATCAAGCAGCTTTCGGCGGTGGCCGGCGTCGGCTTGACGGCATCGTTGGGCTTTCCATTACGCGGTCACGCAGAAGCTGCGCTTAATCCGGCCTGGCGGATGCCCGACGAAGGGGAACCTCAGCTGCGGGCGTTTCTCGCCTTCGGCGCCCAGAAGGCCATCTGGGGCGGGTTCACGGCGGACGTGCAGGCAGCGCAGGGGCGCATCGCCCGCGCCATCGCCGAGTTTCAGCCGCTGACGGTATTTTGCCGCGCGCACGAACGGCAGCTGGCGGAGGCCACCTGCGGCAGTCAGAACGTCAGCTATGTCGTCACCGAGCTGGATGACATCTGGATGCGTGACATTGGCGCCAATTTCGTCATCAACGACGCCGGTGCGCTGGGCGCGGTGGATTTCAACTTCAACGGCTGGGGCGATAAGCAGCAGCATGCCAAGGATGCGCGTCTGGCGGCGTTCGCCGCCAAAAAATACGGCGTCGCTCAGCCGCGCCGCAGCGCGCTGGTGGGGGAAGGCGGTGGCATTGAGGTGGATGGGCGCGGCACCGGCATCATGACCGAGAGCAGTTGGGTGAATGCAAACCGTAATCCAGGCTGGAACCGCGATCGGGTGGAGCAGGAGCTGAAGGCGATGCTCGGCCTGCGCAAAATTATCTGGCTGCCGGGCATTAAAGGCCGGGACATCACCGACGCCCACGTCGATTTTTATGCCCGTTTCGTGCGGCCGGGCGTGGTGGTGGCCAACCTGGACACCGATCCGGCCTCTTATGATCATGCGGTTACCCAGGCGCATCTGGCGATCCTCAAGGCAGCGACCGACGCCGACGGCCGCAAGCTGCAGGTGCATACGCTTTCGCCGCCGCTGGCACCGCGCGACAGCCGTTTCAGCCGTAACAATCCGGACTTTGCGGCGGGCTATATCAACTATTTCGTGATCAACGGCGCGGTGATCGCCCCTGAGTTTGGCGACCCGCAGGCGGATAAGGCGGCATTTACGCTACTGTCGGCGCTCTATCCGCAGCGCAAGGTGGTGCAGTTGGAGATCGACGCCATCGCGGCCGGCGGCGGCGGCATTCACTGCGTGACCAGCCAGCTGCCGGTGCATGGCAAGCCAGAGCAGTGAATGTTCAAAAAATGCGCGCACGGTTGTTTGTCGCCATAGGCTGTGGTTGGCTGAGTGGAAACATAAGGAGGCCATCATGAACGACTCATCCTTGAGCATTCCCACCTGGTATCGCGATCCGTATGCAGAGCAGGCCATGGCCGAAGGCCATGCGCCTATCTGGCGGCATCTGCTAACTCTGGTGCCGGAACACGAACTGTCCGGCGTCAGGGTGCTGGACTTCGGCTGCAATCAGGGCGGTTTTCTGCGTCTGTTGCACCAAATCCGGCCATTTCGTGAAGGGCTCGGCGTCGATATCGCCCGCCAGTCCGTCGAACACGCCAATCGCCTGAAAGGAAACCTGCCGATCGATTATCAAACCGACACGCGGCTGACAGGCTGGGATGACCATTTCGATATAGCCTTCAGCCATGAAGTCATCTACCTGATCGAAGATATCGCGCAGCATGCCGCCGATATGCTGCGGGCGCTGAAACCGGGCGGCGTTTACTATGCGGTGACCGGCTGCCACACCGACAACCCGCTGTGGCCGCAATGGCGCGCAAGGGTCGCTGAACAGACGCATACCGTGGTGCAGGATCGCTCGCTGGACGACTATGCGCGCATTTTCTCCGGCGCAGGGTTCCAGGTCTCTGCCCGCAGGCTGGGTTTTTCCGGCTTCGTGCCCTATGAGCCGGACGCTTGGATGCCGAATATCGCGGCGGCGATCGACTACTATTGGCACACCAAAACGGTGTTCAGATTGGCGAAGCCGTAAAAAGCCGTAGGTACGTGAGGCTGTTGGCGTAGGCGCCTGCGCGATGATGAAACATGGGCAGACGGCCATCCTGAATATCATGGGGGGAGCTATTGCTTTTATCTCACGGTGTTGCTCTAAAAAATCCTGGTATCTGTGATGAGGCAGGTAGGCGGGGGATTTTCCATGGTTCTTGTCCACCTATCCAATATGTGGACAACCTGTGATATTCTTTCGTCCCTGACCCCATTCAATGTGGAACATCACGATGAGTAATGACGCGGATAATAGCGGCTCACAGGTGATTGCCCGGGCCGCCACCCTGCTGCGGGCGCTGGAAACTCAACCGAAGGGCATGACCATCTCTCAATTGTCCCGGGAAACGGGGCTGCCGCGCACCACCGTACACCGTTTGGTCACCTCGCTTGAATCGCAACAGCTGCTCATCATGGGCAGCGGTGGCGTTCAATTAGGGCCGGCGCTCGCCCGCCTGGCGGCTTCCGCGCATACGGATGTGATCACCCTGGCAAAACCGGCGATGGAAACGCTTGGCCGCCGCACGCGTGAAACCGTCGATTTGTGCGTTTACCGCGGCAGCCACGCGGTATCGGTAGGCCAGTTTGTTTCCGATCAGGAACTTCGCGTCGTATCAGCCGTTGGCACCGCCTTTCCGTGTCACTGCACGGCGCATGGCAAAGCCATTCTGGCCGAGCTGCCTGACGAAAAGATTGCGGATCTGCTTGGCGGCCAGCCGGATGTCAGAACGGATAATACCCTCAGAACCGTCTCATCCGTACTGGAGGACATTCGGGAAACCAGGATCCGTCGTTACGCCATCGATCGCGAAGAGCACGCTCGCGGCGTCTGTGGCGTCGGCGTTTACCTCAATATCGGCGTCAACGAGCTTTACGCCATATCCATTGCGGTTCCGGCCATGCGCTTCGAGGAAAAGTTTGACCATCTGCTCGGTTCGCTGATGCAGTGCAAAGCGGAAATCGAGGCGATGCTGGCATAACAAGCCGGGGCGTTTGGCCCGGCAGGCGCTAAACGCCGCATGGGCAAGCATGCCTCGCCCCCGGCGCTGCGTTGGCGAGGGGAAGGCGGCAGTCAGCTGTTGCCGAACCGGGCATAAATCTCAGGCAGAAAACGGCCGAGCGAAGAGAACTCCGTCATATCGTGGACGGCCATTTCATAGGCAAAGCCTTCCAGCGACGCTTTCGTCATCCCCGCTTTTGCGATGTATTCGCGCGAGCGTTTTCCGCCGTCCGGGAACTTGTCGAATCTATCCCAGGATTCATGCGTGCCGATCCAGTAACGGTTGACCATTTCCATCCCTTGCGGCGTGTCGCGTCCCAGATGAATCATCAGCACCAGCGGCGTTGATTGCGCATCATAAGGCGTGATGATGCCGCTGGCGTTAAAGGTAAAGCGATGCTTTTTGAGCAACTCGCTCTCGACGCCGAAGCTTTCCGGCGCATTAAAATGGATAACGCCGTCAAGATAGTTATCGCCAATGTACTCGGTAATGTGGTTCGGGTTGCCGTACAGCCGCTCAGCGTAGGACAGACGGGTATCCGCCAGACGCTTGGGATCGACAACCGAGTTGTGGATATGAGCATGAGGGAACCACAGATAGTAGCGTTCGCTTTCGATCGGGTGCCAGCAGAACCACCACTTGAACATCTCCGTGGTCACGCCCGGAAAAATATGGCGGCTTTGCGCATAGGCGCAGGGGCCGCCATCCTCAACGACGGCGTAACCCGATACCGGAAACTCGTCAAAACGTTCCAATAGGGTTTTCAGGCCCGCTTTCGTGGGTTGAAGGATGTGTTCTTTTGCCAACGGCCCCTGTTCCAGCGCGCGGATCATCTCTACGGGCGCATCCAGATTGCTGTCGAAGAACTCGGCGTAGGGCTTGCCCTGAATGCCTTTCTCATTGATCTTCAAGCGTTTCTGCATCGGCACCTGATAGTAGGAAATCAATGACTTATCGAGCGATGCGCCCGCATCAGTAAACGCGCCTTTCCGCGTCGCCGCCGGTAGGGCGGATGATGGTGCCGCCATGGCGGAAGACAGCAGGGATTGAGAAAGCAAGGCGCCGCCAGCCAACAGCGGAATGCGTTTGATGATATTACGACGTGAAATTTCTTTACTCATGAGATCCTCACTTAGGTTGTCGCCGACTTGACGGCAGCGAGATGTGGTGTGGTTGATATTGATTTCGAATTATCCGCATGATGGATCACTCATCCGAATAATGGTTATTATTCTGTTGCCGGATGTAGGCGATGTCAACGCTCATTGAGTGACAAAGCGCATGGATTGCCAAAAAGCGCCTGCCAGCCATTGCAGGTAATAACTGGAGGGTTGCCGACGTTGGCAGGGTAGGATTGACATTCGATTTACAGTTCGCGCGTTGACATGTTGGGCAGAAGTCTCAAGAATACCGTCCGAATTGTGGATATCATATCCATATATCGGATATTTCAGTGAGGCACTCTATGCGTGAATTAAGAAAAATGGCGGCGTTTACGCTCTTGGCCGTGGCCTGTCTGACGATCATGGTCGGTTGCGTGATCGTTCCCGGTTTGACGGAGATCGCGAGCCAGTTGGGCACGCCTTCCGCGGCCAGTTGGCTGGTCACCGTGCCGTCGTTGGGCGTGGTGATATTTGGCCCCTTCGCCGGACGTTTTATTGACAAGGCGGGCGCTTACGCGGCGCTCAGCTGGGGGCTGTTGTTGTATGGCCTGCTTGGGTCGGGGGGGCTGTTGCTGCGCGGCTTTTGGCCGGTGATGCTCGACCGCCTGCTGCTTGGCGGCGCCACGGCGATCGTGATGTCAGCCGGCACCGGTCTGATTTCTGCTTTTTACAGCGGGCAGGCGCGCTTGAAAATGATCGCTTCGCAAGGCATGTCGATCGAGCTGGGCGGCGTCATCTTTCTGTTTATCGGCGGGCTGTTGGCGACGCTCGGCTGGCGCTGGCCCTTCCTGTTGTATCTTGTCGCCTGGGTGTTGCTGGCGATGCAGTTGCTGTTTGTGCCCAAACCCCAGTCCGATGTGGGCGAATCAGACAACGTTCAGCGCGATGATGCCATTTCCACCGGCGCCGGCAGATTAACCGCGGTCTATTTTTCCGCTGTGCTTTCCATGATCTGCTTCTTCACCGGGATCATTATCATCCCGCAGCATTTCCACCACATGAATATCGGGGCGGCGCAAACGGGATACTTCCTGTCGTTTATCTCGCTTATCGCCGTTTTTGCCGCCGCGCTGATGCCCAGGTTGGTGGCTTTACTCAGAGAAAACGGCGCGCTTGGCGCGGCGTTTGTCTGTTATGCCGCAGCGCATCTGCTCTTCGCCTCTGCGCACGGCACTGCGGCATTTGTTGCCGGCGGCATTCTGATGGGATGCGGGTTCGGCTTCTCGGTGCCGTTGGTTAATCATATGACCGTAGAAAAAAGCTCCCCCCGCACCCGGGGGCGAAATCTGACCTATTTATCGATGGCGATTTTCTCCGGCCAGTTCTTGTCATCCTTTATGGCGTTCATTCCCGGCAGTTCATCCGCCGTTTTCCTGGGAGCGGCGGGTATCAGCATCGCCACGATTTTGGCGCTGACGCTTGCGCGCAGATTAGGATAAACCCACCGCGCTGCGCATTTTCCAGCCCGAAAAGATTTTACGCAATCCTTACGCAACCCTTTCAGAAGCGCATTGCGGCATTCGATATATTGAGAATAGTCATTCTCAATAGGATCGTATTGCAATGCAGAGGAAAACGCTTTTAGCGCTGGGGCTGTCGCTGTTGCTGGCCGGCTGCGATGGGCAAAACGCCGGTGCGCTGGCGGGCGCAGGCGGTGAGCAGGAGGTCGGCGTGGTCACGCTGCGCGGCCAGTCAGTGACCCTGAGCAGCGAGTTGACCGGCCGGGTCAACGCCACCATGACCTCCGACGTGAGGCCGCAGGTCGACGGCATCATCAAGCAGCGGCTGTTTACCGAAGGAGCCGAGGTGAAAGCCGGGCAGGTATTGTATCAAATTGACCCCGCCAGCTATCAGGCCAGCTACGATCAGGCCGCCGCCCAGTTGAAAAACGCCCAGGCTACGGTGCAATCCACCCGGCTCAAATCGCAGCGCTATGCGGCGCTGGTGAAAGAAAACGGCGTTTCCAAACAGGACGCAGACGACGCCAAAGCCGCGTATCTGCAGGCCGTGGCGTCGGTGGCGCAGTATCAGGCGGCGCTGGAGACGGCGCGCATCAATCTCGGCTATACCCAGGTGCGTGCGCCGATCGCCGGGCGCATCGGTATTTCGTCGGTGACGCCGGGCGCGCTGGTCACCGCCGGCCAGACCGATGCCTTGGCCACCATCCGCGCGTTAGATCCGATCTATGTCGATCTGACCCAGTCCAGCGCCCAACTGCTTAAACTGCGGCGCCAACAGGCGGCGTTACAGCGCGGCGCGGTCACGCCGGTCGCCATTAAGCTGGAGGACGGCACGTCTTATGCTCACGCCGGCAAGCTGGAGCTGACCGAGGTGGCGGTGGATGAGGCCACCGGTTCGGTCACGCTGCGCGCGGTGTTCCCCAACCCCGAACATGAGCTGTTGCCCGGCATGTATATCCACGCCACGGTGGATAACGGCGTCGATCCCAAAGCCATTCTGGCGCCGCAGCAGGGCATCACCCGCAACGCCAAGGGCGAAGCCACCGCGTTGGTGGTGGACGAGCAAAACAAAGTGGCGCAGCGCACCGTCAACGCCGAACGGGTGGTGGGCAGCAACTGGCTGATCGGCAGCGGGCTGAACGAAGGCGATCGCCTGATCGTCGAAGGCACCAGCAAGGTGACGATCGGCGCCGCAGTGAAGCCGGTTGAAGTCTCGGTCGACAAAAACCAACGCGGGGAGCAGTGATATGGCGCAGTTCTTTATCCGGCGGCCGGTGTTCGCCTGGGTGATCGCCATCATCATCATGCTGTGCGGCCTGATGTCGATCAATTCGTTGCCCATCTCGCAGTACCCGGACGTGTCACCGCCGCAGATTTCCATCTCCGCCACCTACCCGGGCGCGGACGCGGAAACGCTGGAAAACAGCGTCACCCAGGTGATAGAGCAGCAGCTCACCGGGCTGGATGGTCTGCTGTATTTCTCTTCGACCAGCAGCTCCAGCGGCTCGGTCAGCATCGACGTCACCTTTGATCAGGGCACCGATCCGGATATCGCGCAGGTGCAGGTGCAAAACAAAGTTCAGCAGGCGGAAAGCCGCTTGCCGAGCGCCGTCACCGCCCAAGGCGTGACGGTCAAGAAATCCCAGAGCAGCTTTCTGCTGATCGTCGGGCTGTATGACGAGACCGACAAGGCGACGATGGCCGACATTTCCGACTATCTGGTCAGCAACCTGCAGGATCCGCTGTCGCGCATCGAGGGCGTCGGGGACGTGCAGGTGTTCGGCTCGGAATACGCGATGCGCATCTGGCTGGATCCGACCAGGCTGGCGAGCTATGCGCTGATGCCTTCCGACGTGCAGACGGCGATCGAGGCGCAAAACACCCAGGTATCCGCCGGTAAAATCGGCGATCTGCCGGCCGCCGCCGATCAGCAGCTGACCGCCACGGTGAAGGCGCAGTCGCGGCTGCAAACGCCGGAACAGTTCCGCAATATCATCCTGAAAAGCGACAGCAGCGGGGCGCTGGTGCGGCTGGGCGACGTGGCGCGGGTTGAACTGGGCAACGAAGACTACTCCGCCAGCGCGCACCTCAACGGCCACCCGGCGGCGGGGATCGCGGTCAAGCTGGCGGCGGGCGCCAACGCCCTCAACACCGCCAAGCTGGTAAAGGCCAAGGTGGCGGAATATCAAAGCGCGATGCCGCAGGGTTATAAGGTGGCCTACCCGAAAGACAGCACCGACTTCATCAACATCTCGATCGAGGAGGTGGTGAAAACGCTGTTCGAAGCGGTGGTCCTGGTAGTGGTGGTGATGTTCGTGTTCCTGCAAAACCTGCGCACCACGCTGATCCCGACCATCACCGTGCCGGTGGTGTTGCTGGGCACCTTCGGCGTGCTGGCGGCGTTCGGCTACTCGATCAATACCCTGACGCTGTTCGGCATGGTATTGGCGATCGGGCTGTTGGTGGACGATGCCATCGTGGTGGTGGAAAACGTCGAACGCGTGATGCGTGAAGATAAGCTGCCGCCGCGCGAGGCGACGGAGAAATCGATGCGCGAGATCACCGGCGCACTGGTCGGCATCGCGCTGGTGCTGTCGGCGGTGTTTCTGCCGATGGCGTTCTTCGGTGGTTCCACCGGGGTGATCTACCGCCAGTTCTCGATCACCGTCGTCTCCTCGATGGTGCTGTCGGTGGTGCTGGCGTTGACGCTGGCGCCGGCGCTATGCGCCACGCTGCTGAAAGCGTCGCATGAAGAACAGACCGACAAAGGGCTGCTGGGTAAATTCAACCGCGGTTATAACCGGCTGCAGGAGAAGTACGCCGACAAGGTCGGCGGGGTGATCCACCGGCCGACGCGCTATCTGCTGCTGTACGGCCTGCTGCTGATCGCCACCGCCGTGATGTATCTGCGTTTGCCGACCGGTTTCCTGCCCAATGAGGATCAGGGGTCGGTGATGGTGCAGTACACCTTGCCGGCCGGCGCCACCAATGCCCGCACCTCGGCGGTGAGCGAGGCGGTGACCGCCTATTTCCTCGAGCAGGAAAAGGCCAACGTCAGCACCATTTTCACCATCAACGGTTTCGGCTTCAGCGGCAGCGGGCAAAACGCCGGCATGGCGTTCGTCAGCCTCAAAGACTGGAGCCAACGCGGCGGCAGTGAAAACACCGCCGACTCCATCGCCAAGCGCGCCATGGCGCATTTCGCCTCGCTGCGCGACGCCCAGGTGTTCTCCATGAGCCCGCCGGCGATCGACGGCTTCGGCCAGTCCGACGGCTTCACCTTCGAACTGCAGGCCAAAGGGGCGACCACCCGCGCCGAGCTGCAGGCGATGCGCGATCAGATCGTCGCCGCCGCCGGCAACAACCCGGCGCTGCTGGCGGTGCGCGCCAACACCTTGCCGGACACGCCGCAGCTGCAGGTGGAGATCGACAGCGGCAAACTGCAGGCGCTCGGCCTGAGCGCCGGCGACGTCAACAGCACGCTCAGCAGCGCGTTCGGCAGCACCTACGTCAACGACTTTATCGATCGCAACCGGGTGAAAAAAGTCTATATGCAGGGCGACGTAGCGTATCGCGCCAAGCCGGAAGATCTCGACAAATGGTTTGTGCGCGGCACCAACGCAGCGGGCGACAGCAGCATGACGCCGTTCTCCGCCTTTGCTTCCTCACACTGGATCTACGGCCCGGAAAACCTGTCGCGCTATAACGGGCTGTCGTCGTTCGAGATCACCGGGCAGGGCGCCGCCGGCGTCAGTTCCGGCACGGCGATGAGCGAGATGGAGAAACTGGCGGCGAAGTTCTCCGCCGGCAGCAGCTATTCCTGGAGCGGACTGTCCTATCAGGAGCGGCTGACCAGCGGCCAGGCATCGTCGCTGTACGCCATTTCGCTCATTGTGGTGTTCCTGTGCCTGGCGGCGCTGTATGAGAGCTGGTCGATTCCGTTTGCGGTGATGTTGGTGGTGCCGATGGGCATCGTCGGTTCGCTGCTTGCGATCACGCTGCGCGGGCTGGAGAACGATATCTACTTCCAGGTGGCGCTGCTGACCATCGTCGGTTTGTCGGCAAAAAACGCCATTCTGATCGTCGAGTTCGCCGAGGAAATGCACCAGCGCGGTGAAACGCTGATTGGCGCGGCGGTTCACGCGGCGCGCATGCGCCTGCGGCCGATCCTGATGACCTCGCTGGCGTTTACCGCCGGGGTGCTGCCGCTGGCGGTATCCAGCGGCGCCGGCGCCAACAGCCGCATCGCCATCGGTACCGGCATTATCGGCGGCACCCTTACCGCCACCGCATTGGCGATCTTTTTCGTCCCGCTGTTTTATGTGCTGGTGCGCCGCATGTTTACCCGTCGGCCCGCCAACTCGCCGTCGCAGGCAGGAGAATAACGTGTTGCAACGAGTCATGATGTTAACTTTACCGCTGCTGCTGAGCGGGTGTCTGTCGCTGGATCCGCACTACCAGCGCCCGGCGGCGCCGGTGCCCGCCAACCTGCCGCAGGGCGAGGCCGCAGGCAAGCAGGCGTTGAGCTACCCGGACGTCGCCTGGCGCGACTATGTGCAGGACGCCAGGCTGCGCCAGGTGGTGGCGATGGGGCTGAGCAGCAGCCGCGATCTGCGCGAGGCGATCGCCAATATCGCCTCGGCGCGCGCGCTGTACGGTGAGCAGCGCTCGGCGCTGTTGCCGACGATCAACGCCACCGCCGACGGCAGCCGCGGGCGTTCGCTGACCGGCAACGGCAATGCCACCGCCATCAGCCAGAGTTACGAAGCGCAGGCCGGCGTCAGCGCCTTTGAGCTGGATCTGTTCGGCAAAAACGCCAGCCTGTCGCGGGCGGCGTTCGAAACCTATCTGGCGAACTCGGAGGCGGCGAAAAGCACCCGCCTGACGTTGATCGCCGACATCGTTACCGACTGGGTGGCGGTGGCAGCCGAGCGCAGCAATCTGGCTGTGGCGCAGCAGACGATGGAAAGCGCCAAACGGTCGCTGGAGGTGACGCGCAAAAACCAGCAGCACGGCATCTCGTCGCTGGTCGACGTGGCGTCGGCGGAGACCGTTTATCAACAGGCGCGATCGGACGCCGCCAGCTATGCGACCAGCGCCGCGCAGGCGAAAAACGCGCTGGATTTAGCGGTGGGACAAAGCGTGCCGGAAAACCTGCTGCCCGGCGGCATCGACGCGCTGGGCGGGATCATGCGCGACCTGCCGGCCGGGGTGTCTTCGCAGGTTCTGCTGACGCGACCGGACGTGCTGCAGGCGGAGCATAACCTGAAATCCGCCAACGCCAATATCGGCTCGGCGCGGGCGGCGTTCTTCCCGTCGATCAGCCTGACCGCCAGCGGCGGGGTGGGCAGCGGTGAACTCTCGTCGCTGTTCAGCCACGGCGCGGGCGTTTGGTCATTCGCCCCGAGCATCAGCCTGCCGATTTTCAGCGGCGGCTATAACACGTCGCAACTGAACTACAGCAAAGCGCAGAGAGATCTGTATGTCGCCACCTATGAGAAAGCGGTGCAGACGGCATTTCAGGAAACCGCCGACGCGCTGGCGCGCAAAGCCACGCTGCGGGAGCAGCTGGCGGCGCAAACCGGCTATGTGGCGGCGGCGCAGCAATATTATCGTCTGGCCGAACTGCGCTACCGCCAGGGCGTGGACAGCTATCTGACCGTGCTGGACGCGCAGCGCACGCTGTATACGGCGCAGCAGTCGCTGATCGCCGCACAGCAGACCGCGTACGACAATCAGGCGACCCTGTATAAAGTGTTGGGCGGCGGGGTTGCCGCCGAGCGGCAGGGGGATGGCGTCATCGCCGACAAGACGACGCTCAGCCGCTAACCTTCGACCGCGCGCGCCGGGCGTTTGGCTGCGCGCGTTTTTTATGGAAAGTGTAAAGAAACGGAAAACCCGCGCGGCGGCCCGAACTCGCCGCGGCGGGCAGAGTCAGACAGGTAATTGCACTCACTTTTTCTTCATATCGGCTCGAGGTCGTCATGGCAGAAGACATTCAGCAACAGGTCATCGCGCTTATCGCCGCCTTCAACGCATCAGGGCGGCTGCAGAAGGGCGTGGCCATCACCCCGGAAACCGAGATTAACACCGTGCTCAATCTGTCGTTCAGCGACTCCAACACGCTGATGCGCCGCTACTTCGACACCTTCGGCGTCGACAGCGGCAACTATAACCACGAGCTGTATTTCCAGCCGCCGAGCAATACCGGGCGCTGGTTTTCTCCCTCCGCCTGTAAAGAACACACCCGGCCGCTGTGCGTGTCTATGCTGGTGCGCTCCGCGCGCGCCAAACGCTGGCTGTACGACATCCATTTTCTGATCGAGCAGCTCCGTTAGCGCCGCATTACTGCTCCAATACCTCAGCGAACTTCGCCAGCCACTGCGGATGCGCCGGCCAGGCCGGGGCGGTGACCAGATTGCCGTCGACGTGCGCCTGATCGATGCCGATCTCCGCATAATGACCGCCGCCGAGCCGCACCTCCGGTGCGCAGGCCGGGTAGGCGCTGCAGGTGCGGCCTTTCAACACTCCGGCCGCCGCCAGCAGCTGCGGACCGTGGCAAACGGCGGCGATCGGTTTTTTCGCGGCGTCAAACGCCTGTACCAGCGCGATCACGTCGGGGTTCAGACGCAGGTATTCCGGCGCCCGACCGCCGGGGATCAAGAGCGCATCGTAGTGCTCTTCTTTGGCGGCGGCGAAGTCGGCGTTCAGGGTGAAACGGTGGCCGGGTTTCTCGCTGTAGGTCTGCGCGCCGTCAAAATCGTGGATCGCGGTCTGGATATAGTCGCCGACGGCTTTGCCGGGGCACACGGCGTCCACCCAATGGCCGATCATCTGCAATGCCTGGAACGGCACCATGGTTTCGTAATCTTCGGCGTAGTCGCCGACCAGCATCAGGATCTTTTTCTTGCTCATGATCACAACTCCTGCAGGAGGGGGAATGCCTAAGGTATAGCCCAGCCCCCCTTGGAATGCGAACCGCAAAGCGCCTATCTATACTCGTGATACTGCGGCGCTTTTCTCGTCGCTCAACCCCAGGGAGAATCCCCGATGCTGAATCTGGCAACCTTGCTTGAAGAGAGTGCGCGTACCTGGCCGGAGCGGCCGGCGGTGATACAGGACGATATCCCGCTCAGCTATCGGGCGCTGAATGAAATGGCCAACCGGGTGGCGAATTTGCTGGTCGCGCGCGGCGTGCAGCCCGGTGAACGGGTGGCGCTGGCCTGCACAAACCGGCCGGAGTTTCCGGCTATCTACTACGGCATCCTCAAAAGCGGCGCCGTGGTGGTGCCGCTGAATATTTTGCTTAAAAGCGCCGAATTCGACTATTACCTGGCGGATTCGGCGGCGGTGGCGCTGTTCTGTTTCGAAGGCAGCAGCACTCTGCCGTTGGGGGAAGAGGCACTGCGGGCGGCGGCGAAGGCGGAACAATGCCGCGAGGTGTTTATTATCGGCGATCGGCTGCCGCTCGAGGGGGAGCGTTTCAGCCAGGCGATAGCCGCACAGTCCACTGAGTTCGCGTCTGCCGCGACGCTCGAAAGCGACACGGCGGTGGTGCTCTATACCAGCGGCACCACCGGCCGGGCCAAGGGTGCGGAGTTGACCCACGCCAATCTGGTGCTCAACGCATTGGGATCGGTGCGGCTGTTCGACGGCTCAGAGGCGAATCCCGATCGTCACCTGGTAACCTTGCCGCTGTTCCACACGTTTGGTTCGACGGTGCAGATGAACGCCGGATTTGCCGCCGCCGCCACCCTGGTGCTGGTCGAGCGCTTCGACGCCGCACAGGCCATCGCGCTGATGCAACGGCACGGCATCACCTTTTTCGCCGGGGTGCCGACCATGTATTGGGCGCTGTTGAATGCGCTGGATGAGCACACGGATATCGAACGCTTGCGCAGCACGCTGCGTATGGCGGTGTCCGGCGGCGCCAGCCTGCCGGTGCAGATCCTGGAGGATTTCTCGCGCCGCTTCGGCGTCAACATTCTCGAAGGGTATGGGCTGTCGGAAACCAGTCCGGTCGCCACCTTTAACCATCCGCACCGCGTGACCAAACCCGGCTCCATCGGCCAACCGATCTGGGGCGTGGAGGTTCGCTTGCTCGACGTCACCGGGCAGCCGATCGACGGTGTCGATCAGGTGGGGGAGATCGCGGTGCGCGGTTACAACATCATGAAAGGCTATCTGAATCGCCCCGAAGCGACGGCGGAGGTGCTGGAAAACGGCTGGTTTCGCACCGGCGATCTGGCGCGCCGCGACGCCGACGGCTTCTATTTTATCGTCGATCGTGCCAAGGACATGATCATTCGCGGCGGGTTCAACGTCTATCCGCGCGAGATTGAAGAGGCGCTGATTCGCCATCCGGCGGTGTCGTTGGTGGCGGTGATCGGTGTCGAGCATCCTTCGCTGGGCGAAGAGATCAAAGCGGTGGTGGTATTGAAGGAAACGGAAGAACCGATCGAGGAAGAAGCGCTGATCGCCTGGAGCCGGGAGCGGCTGGCGGCGTTCAAGTATCCGCGTATCGTCGAGTTTGTCGAACGCTTGCCGATGACCAGTACCGGTAAGGTGTTGAAACGCTGTTTGCGCTGAGGAAAATCCGGCCTGCCGGGGCAGGCCGGAATACGGGTATCAACCTGGGTAGATGCCGCGCTCTTTACGTGCGGTCAGGATGCGCTCACAGGCCACGATGTAAGCGGCGGTGCGCAGGCTGCACTCTTTCTCGGCGGCCTTGTTCCAGACGTGGACCATCGCGTCGGTCATGATCTTGTCCATACGCTCGTTGATCTCGGACTCGCTCCAGAAGTAGCTCGCCATGTCCTGCACCCACTCGAAGTAACTGACCGTTACGCCGCCGGCGTTACAGATAACGTCCGGAACCACGGTGATGTTGCGGGAACGCAGAATGTCGTCCGCTTCTGGGAAGGTTGGGCCGTTAGCCCCTTCCAGCACCAGTTTGGCGCTGAGGATTTCGGCGCGCTGGCGGGTAATCTGGCCTTCCAGCGCCGCAGGGATCAGGATGTCCATGTCAACCGACCAGAACGCTTCGCTCTCGATCTCGCTGGCGCCAGGGAAGCCGGCGATCTGCTTGTGCTTGGCCTGGTATTCGGTCAGCGCGGCCAGGTCGATGCCGTCGGCGTTGAACAGGGTAGCGGAGTGGTCCTGGATGGTGACGACGCGCGCGCCGACGCCGACGAACAGACGGGCCGCTTCGCTGCCCACGTTACCGAAGCCTTGTACCGCCACTTTGGCGCCTTCGATCTGCACGCCCAGACGCTTGGCCACTTCGCTGCCGGTGACGAACACGCCGCGGCCGGTCGCTTTCTCACGGCCCAGGGAGCCGCCGAGGTGGATGGGTTTGCCGGTGACCACGCCGGTGATGGTGGTGCCGTGGTTCATGGAGTAGGTGTCCATCATCCAGGCCATCACTTTGGCGTTGGTGCCGACGTCCGGCGCAGGAATGTCTTTCTGTGGCCCGATGATGAAGCCGATTTCACTGGTGTAGCGGCGGGTCAGTCGCTCCAGTTCACCTTCAGACAGTTTGAACGGGTCGACGCGGATGCCGCCCTTGGCGCCGCCGTACGGCAGGTTGACCGCGGCACACTTGATGGTCATCCAGGCGGACAGGGCCATCACTTCGTTCAGATCGACGTCAGGGTGGAAGCGGATGCCGCCTTTGCCCGGCCCGCGCGACAGGTTGTGCTGTACGCGGAAACCTTCGAAGTGACGGATGGTGCCATCGTCCATCTGCAGCGGGATATCGACAATCAAAGCGCGCTTAGGGTGACGCAGCGTATCAACCCAGCGTGACAGGTCACCGAGGTAAGGGGCGACGCGATCGATTTGTTGCAGATATGTAGCCCAAGCGGTGGTGCTGCTGTCTGAAGCGTAGGATAGCTTTTCCATAACCAACCTTTATATATTAGAGGTATTTATTTCGTTTAACCGTGGATTAGCAAGCGCATAACACTTTGCGACGCTAAATTTACCACTAATTATGCCGGTTGTTAGCCCCCCTCTCATCGGGCCAGCGGACGGTTTTTCGCCGCCTGCAGAGCGGTAAATGAATAGTTAATTACTTTTTGTCAGCGGTGAGCGATCACATGCATAATTTATGCATATAAAGCGCATAAAAACCCTTTTTATCTATTTTTCAGAAGCTTGAATGTGATCAAAAAGTTTCATTTTATTTAACTGCCATGTTGACAATGGCATTTCCCCTCGCCAGAGTTAAATTAATGTTAAAACGGCTCCGGCGTCGTTTTTTTGTTGCACAAGGGAAAGTATAACCATTTGATATTGTAGTGTTTACCCACCACGCTCAGGCTTTGTACGCCAAACGTGGGCGATACGACGGCTCACGAGAGCATTTTCTTGGTACCCATTATTATTACCTCCCTGTCACAACGGGGCGGGCAGCGTTTGGTCTCAATTTTTTTGCCGGTTAGAGCGCCCGCGGGCGTTTCATTCCTGCTGCAACCGCGCATCGGTTGCTTAATCGCCTTAACGACGGACAGGTAACACCATGACAAAAAACCACTGCGATCGGCTGAACCCAGGTTCAGCCGAGGGGCCTCACTGTGCCCAAACCTTGCAGCGCGGGCTGAGTGCGCGCCACATTCAACTGATTTCGATCGGCGGCGCCATCGGCACCGGGCTGTTTATGGGCGCCGGGAAAACCCTCGCGCTGTCGGGCACCTCCATCGTGCTGACTTACGCCATCGTCGGTTTTTTCATGTTCATGGTGATGAGAGCGATGGGGGAGCTGCTGCTCACGCGGCTCGATTACCGCTCGTTCGCCGATTTTGTCTCCGAATACCTGGGGCCGCGCGCCAGCTTTTTTCTCGGCTGGTCCTACTGGCTGAGCTGGGTCGTAACCTGCATTGCCGACGTGGTGGTGTGCGGTGGCTACGTGCAATATTGGCTGCCAGACGTCTCGCCCTGGTTGCCGGCGCTGCTGACGCTGGGGTTTCTGTGTCTGTTCAACATGCTGTCGGTCAAGATGTTCGGCGAAGCCGAATTCTGGTTCGCGATGATCAAGGTGGTGGCGATCGTCGCGTTGATCGCTACCGGCGCCTGGATGGTGTTCAGCGGCTGGACTTCGCCGGACGGCGTGACCGCTTCGCTGCATAACGTCACCGATCCCGCCATTTTCATGCCGCACGGCATCTTCGGCTTTTTCGCCGGTTTCCAGATCGCCATTTTCTCCTGCACCGGCATCGAGCTGCTGGGCACGATGTCGGCGGAGACCAAAAACCCCGAGAAGGTGCTGCCGAAGGCGATCAACGCGATCCCGGCCCGCATCATCGTCTTCTACGTGTGCTCGATGCTGACCATTATCGCCGTCACCTCATGGAGCCACATCTCGCCGGACAGCAGCCCGTTCGTGATGCTGTTCGATCGGGCGGGGCTGCCGGCCGCCGCCGCGGTGATCAACTTCGTGGTGCTGACTTCGGCGATGTCCTCGGCCAACAGCGGGGTGTATTCCAGCACCCGCATGCTGTACAGCCTGTCGATGGAAAAGCACGCCCACGGTCAGTTCCGCATTCTGTCGCGCACCACGGCCATTCCGATCCGCAGCCTGCTGTTTTCCTGCTTCTGCATGGTGGCCGGCACCTTGCTGCTGGTACTGGTGCCGAACGTCATGACGCTGTTCACCATTGTCTCTACCGTGGCGGCGATCCTGGTGGTTTACAGCTGGGGCATGATTTTGGTCGCCTACCTGGTGTATCGCCAGAAGCGGCCGGATCTGAACGCCGCTTCCCACTTCAAAATGCCGGGCGGGGTAGCGATGGCCTGGCTGACGCTGGCATTTTTCGCCTTTACGCTGGTGCTGATGGTGTTCGATAGCGATACGCTGATCGCGTTGTGCAGCATGCCGCTGTGGTTTACCACGCTCGGCCTGATCTGGCGCTATCGGGTCCGCGACAGCGTGGCGCGCGAGAGCTACGTGTTTTATCGGCGCGGCGCCGAGGCGGAATAACCGGCGAAGGATACGCCGCTTGCCGCCGCTCCGCTCGGCAAGCGGCGGCAACTGCGGTATGCTAAGCGGCTGAACCGCAAACCAAACCGGGCTATACGGAGACCCCCAGCGTGCCGAACTCTTCTTCTCAACTCGACCTTTTGCGATCGGTCGCCGACGGCATCGCCGCGCTGTTTTTCCCGAATGCGGAAGTGGTGATCCACGATCTGGCCACCAACAAGATTGCCTATCTGGCGAACAACCTGTCGAAGCGCAAACCGGGCGATGACGCCGGCCTGGAAGACTTCGAGCTCGATGGCGGCGCCGGCGTGACCGGCCCCTATGAAAAGCTGAACTGGGACGGCAAAAAAATGCGTTCGGTGAGCATCGCCGCGCGCGACGAGCAGGGCAAGCCCAGCTATCTGCTGTGCATCAACCTGAGCACCGCGATGTTCGAGGACGCCCGCAATGCGCTGGACATGTTTTTATCGGTCACGCGATTGCAGCCGCAGCCGCAACAGCTGTTCAAAGACGACTGGCAGGAGAAGATCAACACCTTCCTGCATGACTGGCTGCGGCGCGAGAACGCTGCGCTCGGCGCGCTGAGCCGCGAGCAGAAACGGCGGCTGGTCAGCGATCTCTATCATCAGGGGGCGTTCAAGGCCAAAAGCGCGGCGGATTACATCGCCAACGTGCTGTCGATGGGGCGCGCCACGGTGTACAAACACTTGCGGGAATTGAAGCAGGAGTAAAGGCGGCGAGAAAGGCGGAAGAAAGGGGCGGCGCTGGCCGTAAACCTGACTGGCATTTTTTATCCGGTATCTGTCAGCGCCGTGCAGGAAAAATTGCCGTAAATACCCCGAATTTCTCTGTTACCACAATGAACGGCAATTGTAGGGGCCGAAGGCGCGGCCCCTACACCCGCGCCTTCGCTTAACACCGTCTGTCCGCTATGCGGATACCCTCGCCGCGTCTGCATTGTCGGGCGGGTCGGCTGCGACAAACGTCCCTGTTAGTCTCGCCTCAACCGGCCTTCCCTGGCCGGTTGCCCCTGACAACGCCGTCTTGCTCGGCAGCCGGTGATGCGCGCCCAAGGTCAACACCTGAGCTGGCGGCTACCGGGAAATCTGTCGCTTATGAGGTTGTGGTAGAGACGTTGGAGATGAGCGCGGTGTTGGGCGCCCTTGAAGACGCCGAACGCAGGCATAGCGCATTAGGCGAAACCGCCATGGACGGCGGTTTCAGGTGAGACAGGCAGGGAGGCCTGTCGCAACCGGCCTCAATGCGGTATGGCGGAGGGAGGGCAGTTGGCAAAGCCAACCGTCTGATAGGGCAAAGGCGCGGGTTGCAAGGGACCGCGCCTACGGTCCCTTGCTCGGTCGAGGCGCATGAGTTTCATGGTGCATCTCACATTTATCGACCGAAATACGTTACCAATACCTTCAGAAAAACGCTAACTGACACGCATTACGGCGCTGGCCGCCCATTTTCGTTACCAGCGGTAGTTGACCGAAGCGATAATGCTGCGGCCGCTGCCGTAGAAGCAGGCGTACTCGCCGCTGCACGACGAAACGTATTTCTTGTCCGTCAGGTTCTGCACGTTGAGCTGCAGCGCCGCGCCGCGCAGCGCCGACGAAGCCTGACCGAGGTCATACTTCACCATGGCGTCGTACAGCGTGTAGTGCGGCACGTCGTACTGGCCGGTGGCGTCGGCCGGCGCATCGCCGATGTAACGCACGCCGCTGCCGACGGTCAGGCCGTTGAGCGCGCCGCTCAGGAAGCTGTAGCTGCCCCAGGCGGACGCCGCGTGGCGCGGGATGCCCGCCGGGCTGTGGCCGATTTCGTCCGCCGAGTTGGAGTCTTTGGTCACTACGTCGGTGTAGGTATAGGCGGCGGTCAGCTTGATCGCCGGCGTCGGCTGAGCGTGCACTTCCGCCTCAATCCCCTTGGATTTCACCTCGCCAATCTGCTCATAGGCGGAGGTGAGACGGTTATAGGACGCCACGTTGCGCTGGGTAATGTCGAACCAGGAGAGGGTCAGCAGGGTATTGCCGCCCGGGATCTGGTACTTCACGCCCACCTCGGTCTGTTTGCCGGTGGTCGGCTTGAGCGGATCGGCGCCCGGCGCGCTCGGATACAGGTTAGGATCGAACGAGGTGCTGTAGCTGACATACGGCGAAATGCCGTTGTCGAAGGCGTAGAGCAGGCCCGCGCGGCCGGTGAACTGGGCATCGTTGTAGGTCTGCTCTTTGCCGCCGGCGGTGCGATCGCGGGTGTTGACCTGCGACCAGTCCTGGCGGCCGGACAGCAGCAGGTTCCAGTTATTCCACTCCAGCTGATCCTGCAGATACACCCCGACCTGATTCAGCGTCTTCAATTCGCTGGAAACCAGCGTCAGCGCGCTGCCATCAATGCTGGGGCGAACCGGATTGGCCCAGTCGATCGGGTAATCGTTGCCGCGATCGCGATACATCTTCGAATCGCTATGGCTGTAGCGGTAATCCAGCCCGCCCAGCACGGTGTGCTTCACCTCGCCGGTATCGAACAGGCCCTTCAGCTGGTTATCCACGCCAAACTCGTTGGTCATCTGCGTTTCATGCTGCGCCCTGCGCGTCACGGTGTGGTCGTTAACGTCAGAATTTACGTTATAGACCAGATATTTATAGTCTTCATCGCGGTGAGTGAAGCGCAGGTTCTGGGTAAACGACAGCGCATCGCTGAAGTTGTGCTCGAGGCTGTAACCGATCGACGCCTGCTCGCGCCGCGATTTGTTGAAGCTGGGCTCGCTGACGTTGAAGTCATAGGGCACATAGCCCGCGCTGGTCGGGAACAGCGTGCCGGCACGCGGCAGGAAGTTGCGCGACCCGGCTTTCGGATCGTTCTGGTAGCTGGTCAGCAGCGTAAAGCTGGTGTCTTCGTTCGGCAGCCAGGTGAAGGCCGGCGCGATGGCCACCCGTTGCTGCTTGCTGTCTTTGACGAACTCGTGCTCGGTTCTGGCGATACCGTTCAGGCGATAGAACAGGGTGTTGTCGTCGTTGAGTTTGCCGCCGAAATCGAACGCCGTTTCCGCCAGATGGCGGTTGCCGGTGCTGAATTTGACTTCGTGAATGCTCTGGGCGGTAGGGCGTTTACTGGTCATCACCACCACGCCGCCGGGGCTGACCTGGCCGTACAGCACGCCGGCCGGGCCGTGCACCATCTCCACGCGCTCCAGCAGCCAGGGGTCGATCTGCCCGGCGCCGCCATTTTGGCTCGAGAGGCCAAAGTGCAGGCCGTCGAGCAGTTTGGGCGCATAGCGGAAGCCGCGGCTGATCACTTCGTCATTGCGGTTGGAGTTGCCGCGGTAGGTGGTGATCACCCCGCTGGTGTAGTTCAGCGCGTCGGCGACCGACGCCGGCTCCTGGTCGTTCATTTGCTCGCGCGTGACCACCGAGATGGACTGCGGCGTCTTGCGCAGAGAGGCGGCGGTCTTGGTGCCGGCGGCGCTCTCTTTGGCGACGATCCCTTTGACCGGCGCGGTCACGCTGTTTTGCGCGTCGGCGGTCACCAAAATCGTTTCGTCCGCTGCCGCAGACGCGTGTTGCGCCAAGGGCAATAACGCCAGCGCCGATCCCAGCAACAGACGCCTGGCGGACATCGCCTCCGCATTCCCGTTAGCTATCCCTTTGTTTTTAATCTTCA
This sequence comes from Serratia sp. Z4, assembly GCF_009900725.1. Taxonomy (NCBI): domain Bacteria; kingdom Pseudomonadati; phylum Pseudomonadota; class Gammaproteobacteria; order Enterobacterales; family Yersiniaceae; genus Serratia; species Serratia sp. Z4. Next base: position 57,208 of record NZ_JAAABD010000002.1, on the reverse strand, counting down.
TTATCTCTCCTGCATACCTGCGTTGTGTGTTATGCCACCCTGATAAACCCCGAAATATCGACGAGCGGTATTCACCCGTCGACGCGGAGACGCCGTATGTGCACGACGGTAAAAATCCGACAAATAGTATTGAAAATGATAATGAGTATCAATACGATTGTCAGGTTTTGTAAAAATCACTCATGTTATGTAAGGGGCGCTATGGAGTTTTTGCCGGAAAAGAGGCCAGGAAACGACCTTGAGGGATTGGCGGCGCAATGGCTGCGTGAAGAGGCGGCAGGGCAATCCGCGTGGTGGCAAAAGGTTGCCGCGCAGGGCACGCCCATCGTCGACGCGCTCGACGAACGCCACGTCAAAATGACCTGGCTATGGCGCGACCCCGCCGGCGATGAACGGCACTCGCCGATATGCCGCGTTTACGCCGATATCAACGGCATTACCGATCACCACAGCACGTCCCCCAGCAGCCTGACTCGGCTCCCCGGCACCGACGTTTGGTACGGCTCGGCCGTTATCGATCGCCGCTGGCGCGGCAGCTACAGCCTGATCCCCATTACCGAGCGAGATCTCCCCCCCGTCTTCAGCGACGACGAAACGTTACGCGACCGCCAGCAGCGTGCCTGGTGGGTATCGCTGTTCCCGTTGGCGATCGCCGATCCGCTGAATCGGCTCTCGCTGGGGCCGTCTCATCGCCCGCGGCCCGTATCCCTGGCGCAAGGACCGGATGCCGACGATCAAAGCGCCTGGCAGGCTGCCGATCGGCCGCTGGATGAGGCGCGGCTACAGCGATTTCAGTGGCACAGCGAACGGCTGGGTAACCAGCGGCGCGTTTGGCTGTATGCCAGCGGCGACGCGGCGGTGAAAGCGAACCGCCCGCTGGTGCTGCTGCTCGACGGCCAAAACTGGATCGAAAGGCATGCGCTGCTGCCGGTGATCGAGAACGAAACCGCAAAAGGGCAGTTGCCGCCCGCGTGCTGGTTGCTGATCGATGCGATCGATGGTGAATACCGGGAAAACGAGCTGCCCTGCAACGCCGTCTTCTGGCAGGCGGTGATCGACGAACTGCTGCCGCAGGCGCAGCGCCGCGAAGCGTTCAGCGAGACTGGGGCGCGCACCGTGGTCGCCGGCCAGAGCTACGGCGGGCTGGCGGCGTTATACGCCGGTTTGCACTGGCCAGAGCGCTTCGGCCACGTGCTGAGCCAGTCCGGCTCTTTCTGGTGGCCTACGGTGCAATTTGTTACCCAGTTCGAAAAACGCCACGAACTGGAGGAAGGCTGGCTGATACGCCAGGTTCGGCAGCGCAACGCGGCGGCACCCAAGCTCACCGTGATCCAACAGGCCGGCGATCGGGAGGCGGACATCGAATTCGTCAATCGCCAGATGCACCAGGCGCTGACGGCGGCCGGGCACCGCGCCGACTACCGCGTGTATTCCGGCGGACATGACGCGCTCTGCTGGCGCGGCGGCCTGGTGGACGGCGTGCGCCGGCTGCTTTCCGCAATGAAGTAATCCCACATTTTGACAGACAGGTAATGCAAATGACTCAGGAACAACAAAACCCGTTCGATGACGAAAGCCTCCGTTTCTCCGTGCTGGTCAACGCGCAGCAGCAGTATTCGCTGTGGCCGCAGTTTGCCGATACGCCGCAGGGGTGGCGCGTGCTGATGGGGCCGGCGTCGCGCGGCGAGTGCATCGACTACATCGAAACGCACTGGCAGGACATGCGGCCGGCGGCGCTGAAAGCGGCGGATGCGGCGCGTTAAGCGCCAGGCAGTCAATCGATATATTCCGTTTGAGGGAAAGGACAGACACCATGTCAGAAACGCTTTCTTTACCGGATACTCAGGTCGAGTATCGGGATTATCCGCTGGTTGCTGCGCAACCGGGGATCTGGATCGCCGACCAAATCGCGCTGCGCCGCAACAGCTTCGCCGTGGCGCACTACACCGAACTGCACGGCGCTATCGATCGTTCGGCGCTGGAGCGCGCGATCCGTCAGGGGCTGGCCGAAGCGGATACGGTTCAGGCGCGATTCTTTGAGGCGCAGGACGGCCAGCCGGTGCAGCGTTTACCGCTGATAGCCGATCCCGCACGCGTGCAGGCGCCGGAGTGGTTCGATTTCAGCGCGCGGCCGGACGCCGAGCAGGCGGCGCTGGCGCTGATGAACGACGATCTGGCGCAGGATCTGCCGGCGGACGGCGAACGGCCGCTCTATCGCCATGCGGTGATCCGCGTCAGCGCCGATCGCTGGTTCTGGTACCAGCGCTTTCATCATCTGACCCTGGACGGCTTCAGCTTCGAGGCCATCACCCGTCGGATCGCCGATATCTATCGCGCGCTGCGTCACGGGCTGTCGCCGGCGGCATCGCCGTTTACCCCGTTCGGCAAGGTGGTGGAAGAGTTTCAGCAATGGCAAACGTCGCCGGCGCGCCGGCGGGCGGCTGAGTTCTGGCAACAGCATCTGCGCGATTTGCCGTCGCCGCTGTCGCTATCGACGGAGAGTCGGGAGGTTGAACCGGGCGCCCGGCCGCTCAAACAGGCGCTGGTGCTGCCGGAATCGCTGTTTGACGAAGCGCTGCGCGATGGCGCGCTGCAGTCGCTGCAACCGGCCGATATCGTCACAGCGGCGCTGGCGATGTATCTGGCGCGCATGAGCGGCGAAACCCGTTTTTCACTCGGTTTTCCTTTCATGCGCCGTATGGGCTCCCAGGCGCTGGCGGCGGTCGGCCCGGTGGTTAACGTGCTGCCGCTGCTGCTGAATGTGACGCCGGAGATGTCGCTGGCGGACGTCTGTCAGGCGACCGTGGCGCAAATCAAACAGGCGCGCCGCCATCAACGCTATGAAGCGGAGCAGATCAAACGCGATCTCGGCCTGGTCGGCGGCCATCAGGAGCTGTACGGCCCGGTGATCAACGTCAAGGTCTACCACAGCGCCTTGTCCTTCGACGGCCAGGCGGCCGTTACCCATACGCTGGCGATGGGGCCGGTCGACGATCTCGAGTTTGAGATCGGCTTTCGCAACGGCGTGCTGACGCTGTCGTTGGTGGCCAACCCGGCCAAATACTCGCCGCGCACCTTGCATCACCACGCGGAGCGCATCGGCCATTGGCTGCAGCAACTGGCGCGGCAGCCGCACCAGCCGAACGGTCAACTGGCGTTGATCGGCGAAGGGGAGTTAAAGCAGCTCGCGGCCTGGGGGCGCGGCGCGCATCTGACGCCGCCGGCGGGCATGGTGTCAATCATGGACGCTTTCCAGCGCCAGGTTGAGCGGCAGCCCGAGGCGCTGGCGGTGGCCTGCGGCGATGTGCGCCTCAGCTACCGTCAGCTCTCCGAACGGGTGATGCAGCTGGGGCGAGTGCTGATCGAAAGCGGCATCGGCGCGGAAGACGTGGTCGCCATCGGCATTCCGCGCTCGGTGGACACGCTGGTCGCGCTGTTCGGCGTGTTGGCCAGCGGCGCGGCCTATATGCCGCTCGATCTGGATTACCCGCGTGAACGCCTGGCGCTGATGTGCGACGACGCGCGGCCGGCGATGTTGCTGACCCACCACGCTACGCAGGCCAATATGCCGGATCTGCCACAGGTATTGTGCCTGGACGACGCAGCGTGCCTGGCGCGCTGCGCGGCCGCCGAAGCTGCGCCGATAACGGATGCCGAACGGCGTGCGCCGCTGAACGAGGCGCATCTGGCCTATATGATTTACACCTCCGGTTCGACCGGCAAACCCAAAGGCGTGATGTCCACGCACCGCGGGCTGCTGAACCTGTTCCTGTCGCATCAGGCCTCGCTGTTTGGCCCGGCGATCGAAAAATTCCAGGCTCGCCATGCGCGCCGCCTGCGCGCCGGCCATACCGCTTCGTTCTCTTTCGACTCCTCCTGGGAACCGCTGTTCTGCATGATGATGGGCAGCGAACTGGTCATCTTCGATGAGGAGCTGCGCCGCGATCCCTGGGCGCTGCTCGAACAAACCCAACAGACGCCGATCGATCTGCTGGACATCACGCCGTCATTCTTCTCGCAACTGGTGGACTGCGGCCTGCTGAAGGGGCAGTTCCCGCTGCCGGCGTTCGTGATGATCGGCGGCGAGGCGGCAACGCCGACGCTGTGGAACCTGATGCAGCAGCATCCGGAGGTGGAGATCCACAACTATTACGGCCCGTCCGAATACACCGTCGATACCCTCGGCGCGCCGGTCACGGCCGCCGAACAGCCGGTGATTGGCCGGCCCCTCGCCAATACCGAAGTCTGGCTGCTCGACGGCCGCCTGCAGCCGGTGCCGATCGGCGCGGCGGGCGAGCTGTACATTTCCGGCAAAGGCATCGCGCGCGGGTACCTGCGGCGCCCGGATCTGACGGCGGCGCGCTTTGTCGCCAATCCGTTCGCCGAAGGCGAAGTGATGTACCGCAGCGGCGATCTGATGCGCTGGAGCGCTGAGGGCCAGTTGGTGTTCATTGGCCGGACCGATCACCAAATCAAGGTGCGCGGTTTCCGCGTCGAGCTGGGTGAGGTGGAAAGCGCCTTGGCCGCCTTGCCGGACGTGGGGCGGGCGGTAGCGATCGCCGAGCCGATCGGCGCCACCTATCGCCTGATCGGTTACTGCTCGGTGCAGGATGACGCGCGCCGTGCCTCACCCTCGCTGCAAAGCGAGCTGCTGGGGCAGTTGGCGCAGCGTCTGCCGGATTATATGGTGCCGGCGATCCTGGTGGTGATGCCGGAGCTGCCGCTTAACGTGAATGGCAAGATTGACCGCCAGGCGCTGCCCAAACCGCAGGAGACGCTGGCGCAAAGCATTCGCGAGCCGGCCACCGAGCAGGAAAGGCTGATTTGCGGCGCCATGGCGCAGCTGCTGGGGATGGATCGCATCGGCGCCGACGACGATTTCTTCGCGCTCGGCGGCGACAGCATCTCGGCGATGGGGCTGGGCACCGCCCTGCGGCGCAAAGGGTATCTGCTGCGGCCGCGCGAGATCTTCGCGCTGCACACCCCCGCGCGCATGGCGCAGGCGATGCAGCCGCTGGCCGTAGACTCTCAGGCTGCACGCAGCGTGCAACAAGGCCCGATCGACGGGCTGCCGATCCTGCATTGGTTTGCCGAGACGGGCGATATGCATCGTCGCTTCGCGCACGGCGTTTTTCTGCGCGTGCCTGCCGAGCTGCAACCGGAACAGCTGCGTTATGCATTGGAGCAGTTGCGTGCGGCGCACCCGGCGCTGGGCGCGCGGATCCGCGACGGTCAGTTGGTGGTTGAAACCGCCGCCGGCGGTGAACTGATGCAGGTTGATAGCGTGTCCGGTGAGCTGGAGTTAGCGGCGGAACAGGCGTTTGATGCCGCACTTGACCATCTCGAACCGGCTGCCGGCACCATGATGCAAGGCATCCTGTTGCAGCGCGACGGGCAGAGCCTGGGGCTGGTGCTGGCGATCCATCACCTGGTAGTCGACGGCGTTTCCTGGCGCATCCTGCTCGACGAGCTGCGGCAGGTGGCCAACAGCGCCATGCAGGGGCAGCGGATCACCTTGCCGCCGGAAGAAACCTCGCTCTATGAGTGGTCTGCACGTCTACGAGCCGACGCTGAACGCCGGGAAACCGAGCTGCCGTTCTGGCGGCGGATGCTGGCGGACGGCGCACCGCGTTTGGGGCGACGCGCGCTGGATCCGCTTAGCGATCGCACTGGCGACGTATCGGAAAAACGCACGTTGCTCGACAGCCGGCTGACCGCCGCGCTGCTCGGCACATTGCCGCAGGGATACCGCGCGCAGGTTGAAGAGATCATGCTGTGCGCGCTGGCTCAGGCCTGCCGCCGCCGTTTCCAGGCCGCTTCGCTGCGTTTCTCTCTGGAGTCGCACGGCCGCGCAGAACTGGACGACGGACTCGATCTGGCCCGCACCGTCGGCTGGCTGACGGCGGAGTATCCGCTGCACATTGAACTGCATGACGCTGAGCACAATGAGGCCGTGCGTGCGGTGAAACGGGCGACGCGAGCGGTGGCCGATCGCGGCGTCGGTTATGGCCAGCTGCGTTATCTGCATCCGCAGCGTGACGAACTGGCGGCGCTGGCGCAGCGCAATGCGCCGGAGATCTTGTTCAACTACCTCGGGCGTTTCAGCCAGGATGAGGGGCACTGGACGCCGCAACGCAGCCAAACCCGCTTCCGCGACGCCTTCGCCGTGGCGCAGGATGCGCAACAGGCGCTGTCGTATGGCCTGGAGGTGAATATCTTTGTCGAAGAGCGGCGCGACGGCGCCTGCCTGGCGATCAACTGGAGCTGGCTGGAGGCGATTTTCAGCGAGAGCGACATTGCGCAGCTGCACAGCGGCATCGAGCAAGCGGTGCGTTCACTGTGCGAGTTTGCCGAGCGTCATCCCGAACGCGCGGCGGCAACGTTGGTGGCGGCCGAGATCGCCCAGCCGAACGTTGCCGATGAGACGGTGCGCGCCTGGGAGCAAGAGTGCGGGCCGTTGGCGGCGGCGCTGCCGCTGTTGCCGTTGCAACATGGCCTGCTGTTCCATGCGCAGACGGCGCAGCAGGGCGGCAGCTATAACTCGCTGACGCGCCTGAGCCTCTGCGGCGAGCTGGACGAACATCAACTCCAGCAGGCGCTGAATGCGGTGATCCGCCGCCATCCGCAGCTGGCCGCCCGGTTCAACCGCGAGGGCGAACCGCTGCAGCTGATACCGCAGGAAAGCCATTGGCCGCTGGACAGCCGTAAGCTGCCGCCACTGTCCGAAGAGCAAGAAGCGCAGGCGCTGCATGAACTGGAACAGGAAGAGTTGCGGCGCGATCTGTTTAATCAGCCGGGCGCGATGCTGCATGCGCTGCGGATCAAACACGGCGATAGCGAACGCTACACGCTGTTCCTTAACGCACACCATCTGATTGTCGACGGCTGGTCGACGCCGGTGGTGCTCAACGATCTGATGCTGGCCCTGCGTGAAGGCGAGCAGGCGTTGCCGCCGCTGCGCTCGAACTACGCCGATATCGTGCGCCGCCTGACCGCGCGGGATGCCGACGCCTCGCGCCGCCTCTGGCGTGAGACGCTGCAGGATGTGCGCCCGACGTTGTTGTTCGGTGAATCGCATAACGATCGCGTGCATGAGTTGGAAATGACGCTGCCGCCGGCCGAGGAAAGGCGCTTGCTGACCCTGTGCCGCGAACGCGGGTTGACGCTCAATACCCTGATGCAGGGCATCTGGGCGCTGCAGCTGGCCAGCTGTTGCGGCCATCAGGACGTGGTGTTCGGCTCGCCGGTTTCCGGCCGCTTTGGCCAGATAGAAGGGATTGAGGAACACGTTGGCCTGTTCAGCAACACGCTGCCGGTGCGGGTTCGTCTGCAGCATGACCGTTCGTTGACGGATCAACTGACCGAACTGCAGCATCGGCAGATTGAACTGCTGGAGCACGACGATTTGGGCTTGGGGGAGATCCAGCATCTGGCCGGGGCGGGCACGCTGTTCGATACGCTGTTGGTGGTGGAAAACTACCCGGACAACGACGCCTTGCTTGGCGGCGCAGGTTCCTTGCGCTGCGATGCCATCCGTAACAAAGGCTATACCCACTATCCGCTGACGCTGCTGGTGCTGCCGGGCGAGCGCCTGCGTCTGCTGATGGAGTACCGCGATTCGGTGCCGCAGCCTGAACGCTTCGCCGCACGGCTGATGGCGCTGCTGCAACAGTGGATAGCGCAGCCGGATCTGCCGCTGCCGCGCTGGCAATTGCAAACGCCGCAGGAGCAGGCGCTGGTCGCGGCAGTCAACCGCACCGGGCAGGCGGTGGCGGACACCACCTTGCATCAGGCGATCGCCGAGCAAGCGCGGCGCACGCCGGAACGCATCGCGCTGCAGGACGCCGGGCACAGCCTCAGCTACCGTGACATGCAGCGCCAGGCCGCGCTGTTGGCCGAACGGCTGACGGCGGCTGGCATTCAGCCGGGGGATATCGTCGCGGTGGCGTTGCCGCGATCCGTGCGCCTCAGCCTGGCGCTGACGGCGATTGTGCAGACCGGCGCCGCCTGGCTACCGCTGGATACCGGCTATCCGGACGAGCGGCTGGCCTACATGGTGGAGGACGCCAAACCACGGCTGATTATCACCGAGAGCACCTTGGATGCCCGCTTCGCCGCGCTGGCGCCGACGCTGCGGTTCGATGCACTGGATGACAGCGGGCGTGTGCCTGCGCCGCGCCCACCGGCGGGGAACGGCGATTATCCCGCCTACGTGCTGTATACCTCCGGTTCGACCGGGCGGCCGAAAGGGGTGGTGGTGAATCACCGGGCGATCGTCAACCGTCTGTTCTGGATGCAGCATGAGTATGCGCTTGATGCGCAGGACGTGGTCCTGCAGAAAACGCCGTGCAGCTTCGACGTTTCCGTTTGGGAGTTCTTCTGGCCGCTGATGGTCGGCGCGCGCCTGGTGATGGCGCCGCCGGAGGCGCACCGCGATCCGCAGGCGCTGACGACCTTGATCGACGACTATGGCGTGACCACGCTGCATTTCGTTCCGTCGATGTTGGCTATCTGGGTTGAGGCGCTGAACGAACGGGCGCCGCAGCGCGCCGCCGCCAGCCTGAAACGTGTGTTCTGCAGCGGCGAAGCGCTGTCGTGTGAACTGGCATCCCGCTATCAGGCGTTGGTTGCCGCGCCGCTGCATAACCTGTATGGCCCGACGGAGGCGGCGGTCGATGTTACCTATCAACCGGCGTCCGGCGAGGCATTGGCGGCAGTGAACGGCGCCGGCGTGCCGATCGGCAAACCGGTCTGGAACACCCAACTGAGCATTCTCGACGCCATGCTGCGGCCGGTGCCCGTCGGCTGCGCCGGCGATCTCTACCTGCGCGGCATTCAGCTGGCCGACGGCTATCTGCATCGGCCGGGATTAACGGCGCAGCGGTTTGTCGCCGATCCCGCCGGCAACGGCGCTCGCATGTATCGCACCGGCGATATCGCCCGCTGGCTGGAGGACGGCAGCGTCGAGTATTTGGGCCGCAGCGACGATCAGCTGAAGATCCGCGGCCAGCGCATCGAGCTGGGTGAAATCGAGCAGGCGCTGCTGGCGCAGCCGGGGGTAGCGCAAGCGGCGGTGCACGCCATCGAACTGGGCGAGGGCGCGACGGGACTGGGCGGCGCCGATATGCGGCAGTTGGTCGCCTGGCTGATCGCCCAACCGGGGGTGACGCTGGATACCGCCGTACTGCATCAGGCGCTGGAGGCGCGTTTGCCGGCGCATATGATGCCGGTCAGCTATGTCATGACCGACAGCTTCCCGCTCAGCGCCAGCGGCAAGCTGGATCGCAAGGCGTTGCCACGGCCGCAGCTGAACCCGCAGAGCGGCCGCGCGCCGCACAGCGACAGCGAGCGCCTACTGGCGGCGCTGTTCGGGGAACTGCTGGGCCGCGAGACGGTGTATGCCGATGACGACTTCTTCGCGTTGGGCGGCCACTCGCTGCTGGCGATGCGTTTGGCGGCGGAATTGCGGCGGCGCGTCCCTCGGCCATTGACCGTCGGGCAAATCATGTTCGCCCGTAGCCTGGAGAAGATGGCGCATCTGCTTGATGACGTGCAGGCCGCCAACTCGGCCGAAAGCCGCGGCGTCGGCGAATGCCTGCAGCTGCGGGCCGGCCAAGGCCCGGCGCTATTCTGTCTGCACCCGGCTTCCGGTTTCGCCTGGCAGTACTCGGGGCTGAGCCGTTATCTGCCGGGGAGCTACCCCATCATCGGGCTGCAGTCGCCAAGGCCGGATGGCGCCATCGCCACCTGCGAGGATATCGAGCAGATGGTCGATCGTCATCTCGCCACTCTGCGCCGCCTGCAGCCGCAGGGGCCTTACTACCTGCTGGGCTATTCGCTCGGCGGCACGCTGGCGCATTCGATGGCCGCGCGTCTGCAGCAGCAGGGGGAGGAGGTGGCGTTCCTCGGCATGCTGGATACCTATCCGCCGGAAGGCCAGGACTGGACCGGCCCCACCGAGGAGGAGGCGCAGAAGGAGGTGGCGCAGGAGCAGGCCGAGTTTATGGCGGAAGATCATGGCGATCCGGCGCTGATGGCGGAGAAGGCGGCGATGTTTGACAGCATTGTCGCCAACTACCGCGACGCGGTGCGCCTTCTTTCTCAGGCGCGCAGTCAGCGTTTCCACGGCACGGCGACGCTGTTCGTCGCCGACCGGACACTGCCGCCAGAGATGGATATCAACGCCGTGTGGGCGCCGTATCTGGATGGGCTGATCTGCCATCACCAAGGCTGCGAGCACGCAGACATCCTGTCGCCGGCCTCGCTGGAGACGCTTGGGCCGCTATTGCATTCGCTGCTGACGCGGCAATACGGGTTGATATAACGCAACCGGGCCGGGGCGTGCGCCACGGCCCGTACTAAAACATGATATGCAGGACACTATGGCCAGACCTTCTTTTTTTCTTGATTTCAGTTTGCTGAGAAGCAATGCGCATTTTCGTGCGATTTTCTGCGCCCGCATGCTGTCGGTGTTTTCCCTCGGCATGCTGGCGGTGGGGGTGCCGATTCAGATCCAGGCGATGACCGGCTCCACGTTGCAGGTGGGCGTGGCGGTGGCGCTGGACGGCGCAGGCATGTTTATCGGCCTGATGCTGGGCGGGGTACTCGCCGATCGCTACGATCGCCGCAGGCTGATCCTGTTCGCGCGCGGCACCTGCGGGCTGGGCTTTGTCGCCCTGAGTCTGAACGCCTTCGCCCCGGCGCCGTCGCTGTGGGCGCTCTACCTGCTGGCGGCCTGGGACGGATTCTTTGGCGCGCTGGGCATGACGGCGCTGATGGCGGTGATCCCGCTGCTGGTGGGGCGTGAAAACCTGGCGGCGGCGGGGGCCTTGAGCATGGTGACGGTGCGCATCGGCGCGATCCTGGCGCCGGCGCTGGGCGGGATTATCATCGTGTTCGGCGGCGTCGGTCTCGCTTTCGCCGTCGCGGCGGCCGGGACGCTGGGCACCCTTGTGCCGCTGGTGCGCTTGCCGACGCTGCTGCCGCAGCAGCAGGAGCCGGAACATCCGCTGCGCGCGCTCGCCAGCGGCTTCCAGTTTGTCTGGCACAATAAGGTGGTCGGCTCGGTGGTGTTGCTGGGGATGTTGATGAGCATCGTCGGCGCCGTCAGGGTGCTGTTCCCGGCGCTGGCGCAGGACGCTTACCACGTCGGCGCGTCCTCTATTGGTCTGATGTACTCCGCAGTGCCGCTCGGTGCGATGTTGGGCGCGCTGACCAGCGGCTGGGTGGGGCGTTTCTCTCGCCCTGGCGTGCTGATTCTGGCCGCCGCGATCGTCGCGTTCACCGCCATCGCATCGCTGGGGCTGTTCAGCCACCTGGCGCCGGCGCTGTTGGCGCTGGTGTGCTACGGCTATGCCAATGCCATCGCCTCACTTCTGCAGTTCATGCTGATCCAGAGCAACACGCCGGACCATCTGCTGGGGCGGGTGAACAGCCTCGGCACCGCGCAGGACGTGACCGGCGATTCGATCGGCGCGCTGGGGCTCGGCGTTCTGGGCAAGATGTTTACCCCGTTGATGAGCGTGCTGTCGTTCGGTGCGTTCGCCGCCTTGTTGGGCGTGCTGGTGGCCTGCAGCGTGCGCACGCTGCGCCAGTGCCGGCCGGCAGACGCGTTGGTCGAGCACGATGAACCCGCGCCGGCAACCTCAGCGGCGGCGGACAATTAACCCCTTATGGCACCGGCGGTTCCGGCCGGTGCTGTTCCCCCCAGTGGCACATCATGTCGATCACCGGGATCAGCGAACGCCCGCGCTCGGACAGGCTGTACTCCACCTTGGGCGGGATCTGCGGATACTCCTTTCTCACCACTAGCCGATCTTTTTCCAGTTCTTTAAGCGTCGAACTGAGCGTCTTGTACGAAATGGTGCCGATGCAGCACGCAGATTTTTTCCCGCTGAGCAGAGCGTTCGTACTGAAGTTGGCGCTAATGAGCCAGAAGGATGGGGGAAATAAAACATTAACAAACATGAAGCATTTATGAAAAAAAAAGAAATTATGCTGGGTGTTTTAGGGAAGATAGAGAGAAAGGAAGCATGGGAAACTACGTTCTAAATGGTAATGTCATCAAATTACAACCGTTCGCATATCCTGATGTAAGTCATCTTCACAAGGATAGTCTTGTATTACTGGGTAAGACTCAGCAATTGATAAAGAGGACAAATATTGGATATGAACAAATGGTCAATAATGCTATTGAGGCAATAAAAACAGACAGGGTAAAATTATTGCAACATCGCCTTAGTAATCATGTAGATCCAAAAATATTCCCCAGTGAAAACGCGACCAGTCGTAAAGAGTTTTCTTTCTATCAGCATGCAGAACCTGTTTTTATAGATAAACTGCTCAGTGATGAATCGTTCATTGGGTTTATCAGTGATGCCGGGCGAAAAATAAAAGATGAGTCTAACATTATTCGGCAGGGGAATATAAGAACCGTCCCTGATGAAGAGGGTGGGTACACCGAGTTTATTGATATGTCAATGCTTAGTGTGTCATTGTATTCCTTACGTGCGTATGCACTGAAAAATGATGATACGCACTGTTTGTTTGTGTCTATTGTTTTTTCCGTTATGTTTGTACACGCTCATCCGCTTTTAGACGGAAACGGTCGTGCATCCAGGCTTTTTTTTAACATGATGCTGAATAATATATCATCTGATTACATCCCTCTCACCGAGCTGTGTTATGCAGCACGTAGTGGGTATGTTCTCAGTTTACGCGAGGCATTTTTGTTCTCAGAGTGGGATAACATCATCCGATTTTACTGTAACTGTATTCATCTGCTCTATGGTTCATCATTAAGTGATCTAAATAGCATGCAGTGAAAAATGCATGCTATTTAGCTAATTTATCGACAAAGGAGCATTTATGTTAACTGAAAAAGATCTGCTTTTGATCAAGACAACAACGATGACGGATACGCAAGTCGGTAAGGGTGACGGTTGGACTACCTCTAAGAGTTAAGTGAGGTGGTCTGTTAGGTAATACTTTATCTGACCGTTGATTGCAAAGTATGGTGGGGCCCCGCCATACTATAAAAAATAAAAGGTTCCAATATGGAAAAACTTTTGTTTTTGTTTAGGTACTTCAAAGCTTCATCAAGCCAAACGGTAAAATGGCAGTTTGTCTATGTTGTATTAATATCCGTTATCACCACGCTGATGTTCTCAGTGCAACCCGTAATTATGTCATATCTGGTCAATGCCATCGAAGTAAAAGCGTACAGTTTATCCGTTGCGGTGATTGGTCTTGCCATTAGCTATATTGCACTGATGAGCATAAAAAAGCTATCCTCGGCAGTTAACTTTATTTTGATAACGTCGTTGCGTAACAATGTTGTCATTAGTCTGACAGATAGTTATTTCAAAAGTTTGTTTACTTCAAATAAAATGACGACAAATGAGAATACCGGTGATGTCACACAGCGGTTGAATCAAGCAGTGGACGAACTGACAACGTTGCTGAGAAATATCTCGCATAATTTGTTACCTCCGCTCCTGCAGTTGTTTTTTAGTATTTCAATAATATTGATTTCTGGTGATGTGGTTGTCGCATTACTCTTCGTACTTTACTTTGTTATCTATCTGTGGACGAAGAGGAAATTTAACCCGAAAATTGTTACTTTGTATTCCGATTTTTATTCATCCTCGGTAAAAAAATACAGCATAATTACAGACAGTGTTAAGAATATAGATGCTGTTAGAGTTTGTGACTCTTATGATTTTTTGTTTTCTAGATATAAAAACTTACTCAACTCAATAGAAGAGAAACATGAGGCCTTGCTTAAGGCTGACTTCCGGTTCCTGCTGATTGAGTCTATTTTAAGCATTCTATTTTTTGGTGCCACTTTCTTACTCTCCTTTTATCGCGTCATGAGTCAAGATATCACGCTCGGTCACTTTGTTATGATATCTTCCTACATTATGCTATTGGCTTCCCCCCTTGAGAATATCGGCTCCATGTATACCGCAATGCAAAAATCCACGGTATCACTGTATAAGTTTATTACTGATATGGGCACCCCTCCCCGAAATGATCATCCGGTGATGAACAATGTCCAAGGTGAAAGTGTCTCTGTGACGCTCTCAAAGGTCCTGTTTTCGTATGAAAAAAATGGAACGAATGCAATCCATAACATGGACTTAACGTTATCATCCCCAGGTTTCTATACCTTGACCGGTCCAAGCGGGGCTGGGAAAAGCACCCTGGCTAAACTGATTGCTGGGGAGCTCATGCCTGACTCAGGCGAGATATATGTTAATCAAATGCCAACAAATGGCATGTCTGACAAAGCACGAGCTAAGTTAATGTTCCATGTATCGCAAAATGACTATATTTTCATGGATACTCTTCGCTTTAATTTACAAATTTCGTGCCCACATGCATCGGATGAAAAACTACTCAAGGCGTTGCAGTTAGCTCAATTTAATGATATTCCGTATAACGATCCTGCCGAATTGTTAGATTTGCCGATAGGAGATAATGGTATGACCTTGTCAGGGGGGCAGCGACAACGCCTGTCATTGGCCAGGTTGTTTCTCAGGCAGCCACAGATCATTATTCTCGACGAAGTCACCTCGTCACTGGATATTGTAAATGAAAGAGAAGTGCTGAAAAACATAAAATCAGCCTATCCTTTCGCTATCGTCATCAATATCAGTCACCGGCGTTCAACATTTGATTACTCAGATGAGATCATAGTATTGGATCAGGATGGCATTGTTGACCGAGGTAATTTGCCCTCGCTTGCCTGCAAAAATACGTATATTCAATCCATCCTGAAAAAGGGCGACTTGGACATTGCGGGTTAACATTGGTGTTATTGTTTCGGTAACACGCCCATTTTAGGGAGGAATGGCTGGACGACGTGCTCACCTACGGCTGGGCCTACGGTTCCCGCAGCGGCTATAAGATGCAGAACAAGAAACTGGCGCTGGCGGTCACGGCGGGCGTGCGCGCAGAAGATTACGCGCGTGAAGGGCGTTATCGCTACTCGCTGGAGGAAATCTTCCGGCCGTTTGAAGTCACCGCCGGTTACGTGCGGGCCGACTATGCTTCGTTCTTTGCCTTTTACGGCAAGGAAGCCGCTTCGGACGGGGCGGCAGAGCAGGTTCAGCAGCACGAGCTGGACAGCAGCGCGCAGGGCTATCGGGCATTTCTCGCCGCCCTGAATTAACGATACGCCCCGGATGCGCCTGATAGTGCTGTCGCGAATGTCCGGGGAGGAATATGATTACCGTCTCCTATGATTAGCCGGTGATAACCCCATGCCTTCGGCCGAAACGTTTATTGCTTTTCTTGTTGCACTCACCCTCCTGGAACTGTCTCCCGGACCGGACATGATGCTCACGCTGGCCCGGGGTATCGGCCAAGGCCGCCGTATCGCGCTGCTCAATGTTTTCGGCATGGTTTTTGTCGCCGGCATGGTGCAGGTTTCCATGCTGGTGCTCGGTCTCGCCACCTTGCTGCATACTTATCCGCTGGCGTTGGACGTATTGTGTTGGGTTGGGGCCGCCTATCTGGTCTGGCTGGGGATAAAAATGCTGAAAGTAAGCCGGCAGCGTTCCGATGCCGTGCTGAAACCCCGGATGATGACCGGGTGGCAGGCGGTGAAAGAAGGGGCAATTAACAGCCTGACCAATCCTAAGTCGCTGCTGTTCATGTTTGCTTTTCTGCCGCAGTTTGTTAACCCAGAAAACGGGCCGGTTTGGTTGCAATTGCTCGTTTTAGGTTCCATTCAGAAGCTGGCCGGGATCCTTTCACTGGGCTCTGTCGCGATGGCCTCCGGCACCGTGGGGCAATGGCTCGCCCGCAATCCCCGTTTGTTGGTCTGGCAGCAGAGATTTACGGGCGTGGTCATGATGGGATTGGGCGCCAAACTCCTCCTTGGGGGCGGCGCTGTGTCAGCGCCGCGATAAGGGGAGCGGCTCGCGCTATTTCAGGTGAATGCTAAAGCCGTCTTGCCCCGGCGCCAGATGGGCTTTCAGCGTCAACTGCGGGATCAGGTAGTCACCGGCGTTTTGCCGCCGAAACGGAATCGGCTCGGTGCGCCACAGGTTATCGAGCCGCTGTCCGAGCTGCTCGCACAGTTCGGCAAAGCGCGTCTCGTCGGTCTTACCGGCGCGGTAGGTGACGAAAGGCGGCAGCACCTCGAAGCCTGGGTAATGCAGCATGCCGTGCTGGATAGGGAACAGAATATCGTCGATCGGCCCGTTGATGCCGCGCGGGGCGTAATGGGATCCCCACCCGCCGGCGCTGACGATCAGCATCGCCCGTTTGCCCGCCAACATACCCTCGCCGTAACGGTCGCCCCAATGGGTATCGGAATGTTCACCGACGCCGTAGGCAAAACCATAGGCATAGACGCGATCGACCCAGCCTTTCAGGATCGCCGGCATCGAGAACCACCACAGCGGGAACTGCAGCAGCACCGCGTCCGCCCAACGCAGCTTTTGCTGCTCCCGTTCAATATCGGCGCTTTGCACGCCGTTGGCGAATGCGCGCCGGGAATCCAGCGAAGGATCGAAACGGGGCCCTGATGCGCCTTCCAGGCTGTCGTCGGCGTCGATCGCCGCTTTCCACTTCATGGCGTACAGGTCTGACACCTGGACCTGATGGCCGGCCTGCGTCAGGCGCTCAACGGCGAAGTTTTTCAGTGAACCGGTCAGCGACAGTGGCTCTGGGTGGGCGTAAACAATCAATACATTCATAACAACACTCCTTGGGGTGAGAGCTGCAGGTTAGGGCGTCACAAGGTATATTAGAAATGAATTACTGTTACCCCAGGTATAACCATGAATAATTTAAGGCGGCTGGATCTCAATCTGCTGGTAACGCTCGACGCGCTGCTGGCGGAGAACAACGTCACGCGCGCGGCGCAGCGGCTCAATTTCTCTCAGCCGGCGGTCAGCGTGCATCTCGCCAAACTGCGGGCGATCTTTGACGATCCGCTGCTGCTGCCCGGCCCGCGCGGCATGCGTCCGACCGCCAGAGCGGAACAGCTGCGGGAACCGCTGAGTCAGGCGCTGGCGGTGCTTGAGTTGGCGGTGACGCCGGCCACGCCGTTCGATCCCGCCGTGGCGACTGATACCTGGCGAGTGGCTGCCTTCGACTATGGCGAATCCACCATCGTGCTGCCCGCGCTGAACGGTTTGCGCTCGGCGGCGCCCGGCACCCGGCTGGCGGTGCTGGAAACCGCGCCGGCACGCATCGCCAAACTGGCGGAACAGGGAGAGATCGATCTGGCGTTTCACACCCGCGAAGGGGCGCCGCCCGGTCTGCGTCAGCGTACGCTGTTCAGTGAACGCTATGTGCTGGTGGGCAGAGTCGGTCACCCTAAGCTGCATGAAAACCTCACGCTGGCGCAATTTTGCGAATTGGAGCAGGTGATGGTCTCGCCGGACGGCGGCGGTTTCTACGGCATCACCGACCAGGTGCTGGCGGACGTGGAGCTGACGCGGCGCGTGGTGCTTTCCGTGCCGCATTTTCTCTTTGTGATCTCGGTACTGACGCAGTCCGATTTGGTGGCGATGTTGCCGGAGCGGCTGGCGCGCAACCACCCTTTATTGCAGCAACTCAAACCGCCGTTGGCAGTGCCGGGTTTTGAAATGACTATGCTGTGGCATGAACGCTCGCATCGGGATCCCGCTCACCAGTGGCTGCGCGAACATATCGTGCGTTCAGTGTGAGCGGAAACAGCGCGGGAAATTACATGAACAGGAAGCGGTCGGCCAGCGGAACGCCACGCTCAAGGCGCGGTGGCAACGCGTCGTCACGATCGTCAGGCTGGGCAGCCTGTGGTGCGGTGTCTTCGGCTTTTTCGATCATCAGCTCGCCGAGCAGGGCCAGAAAACGAGTGATCTTTTGCATATTCCCTCCGGGGCAATGATTAACCTGAGGATGATAGTAATCGCCGCCTAACCGAATGGGAAAAACTTAAAACTCATATCCTAAGAACCGGATCGCATATCGCCTGACCGGGCGACGGTTATCCATCGCCCGGTGAATAGCTTAGAAGGTGACGTTAACCTTGGCCCACAGGGTGCGGCCCGGTTCATTCACCGCGCTGTTGGCCGAATAGCCGAAGGCGCTGTTGCCCGCCAGGTTGAGGTGCTCGCTGTAGGTCTTGTTCAGGATGTTATCCAGACCGGCGCTCAGCTTGACGTTTTTATTCACCTTGTAGGCGGCGTTGGCGGAGAGCACGCCGAAGCCGGCGCTTTCGGCAAAGTCTTTGCCCACCACGTTGCCTTCGTTGATCGCCACGCGGTGTTGGCTGCTGACCAGACGCCACAGGCCGGTGCCGCTCCAGTCGCCGTACTCGTAGGTCAGGCCCAGGCGCGCTTCCAGCGGCGGGATCTGCGGCAGCGGGCGGCCGTCGCTGGTGTTTTTACCCCAGGAGTAGGCCAGGCTGGCGTCGGTTTTCCAGTGTTCGCTCAGCTGGTAGCCCATGCCCATTTCACCGCCCATAATGTTGGCGTTGACGTTATCGGCCTGGCTGAGGCGCGCGTTGTGCGGATCGTATTTGAACAGGATGAAATCATCGACGCGGCCCAGGTAAGCGGAGACCCAACCGTTGAAGCGCTTGCCGTTATACTGCGCGCCGATATCAAGCTGCGTGGTTTTCTCGCTCTTGACGCTGGCGAACGGATCCTTGCTGCCGTTCGGGCCGAGCTTCGGCGAGAACAGCTCCCAGTAATCCGGGAAGCGCTCGGTATAACCGACGCCGGCATACAGCATCAGCGGCAGCTCGGCCAGCGTGTGCTCAAGGCGCATAAAGCCGCTCGGAAGGGTGTCGGAACGCTCCGCATCGCCGCCGTTGCGGAAGTTTTCCACCAGGGTGCGATCGAGACGCGCACCGCCGATCAGCTTATCCTGCTCGCTGGTGGACCAGGTCAGCTCGCCGAAGGCGCCGTAGCTGTTGAACTGGGCGTCTTTTTCCCAGCTGCCGCGGCTCATGCTGCGGTGGGTGTTGGTTTGGGTGTCCAGGCCGCTTTCCAGCTTCACGTCCTGCCATTGCCAGGTGCCCATCACGCGGCCGCCGACGGTGCGGCGATCGAGCTGCATCGTCATGCCGGAGGACATCATATGCCCGCCATGGCCGCCCATGCTCATGCCGCCATGGCCACCGTGCCCACCCATGCCGCCGCTGCCCGGTGAGCGCAGGGTGACGTTGTCCATCACGTGGTTGGCGTAGTTGTAGTAGACCTGCGCTTCCAGCTTATCCAGCACCTCGCCGATGTTGGATTTTTCCACCCGCATGCCCAGGCTTTCGCGCTTGAACTGCGAACCGTCCATGCTGCGGCCGGCATAGCGCGCTTCGCCGTTGCCGCGGCCCATGGTCACTTCCAACAGCGTATCGTTGTCCGGCGTCCAGCCGAGCGCCAGATCGCCGTTCCATTTGTCCCAGCGCGACGGCACGCGCGTATGGGTGCCGTCCTGATAATCGTTGGCGCGGGATTTGTTGGCCATCACCCGCAAGTAACCTTGCTCGGCGCCGAGGCTGGCGTCGATATTCTCGTCCCAGCGGCCGTTGGAGCCGGTCAGCACGCTGGCGCTGCCCTTGATGCCCGGCTTGTCGAAGCGCGGGCGTTCACGTTCGAAACGCACGGTGCCCGCCGACGATCCCGGCCCCCACAGCACCGTCTGCGGCCCTTTGGTGATGGTCAGCAGATCGAAACTTTCCGGCGAGATGTAAGAGGTGGGCGCATCCATTCTCGATGGGCAGGCGCCCAGCATTTCCGAACCGTCGGTGAGGATCTTCAACCGCGAACCGAACATGCCGCGGAACACCGGATCGCCGTTGGTGCCGCCGTTGCGGATCTGAGAAAAGCCGGGAATGGTTTTCAGATAGTCCGATCCGTCACTGGCGGGCACCGGCTGGCGCGGAGTTTTCGGTGACGTCACGATGGTTAGCGGAGAGTAGAGTGGTGCGGTGACGGTGATCACGTCGCCATCATTAACCTGTGCGTCGGTAGGGTGCTGATGCGCCTGCGCCGCGTGGCCGGCCAGCAGGAACAGCGGCATGGCGGTGGTAATGGCGCGGGTGGCGGCGTTCTTTTTATAAACGGGTTTAAACATCATCTTTCCTTAAGCTAACTTTTTCCGTTCTTGGCCGAGGGATTATTCAGGCGTGGGGAGGCCTGGCGAAAATCACCATCGGTAAATACGGGGGGTTAATTCCCTGAACGCGGAAATAACCGGGCTAATAATGTCGTCTCGATGATTAACCATTGGGCGAATTAATTCCGCCGGGTTGAAGCGATCAACGGCAATACAGAGAACGGCAATGGGCTTATTGTTAAATCAGAGGAAAGAGACGGGCGGCGCGCGCGGCTGTAATTCGGTGTGAACGACGTGGGCAAACAGGGGAACGAGATAGTGGATCGGCGGCGGGCGTGAAGCCAGCGGCAGGGACCAGAACAGCGGGGCGTGGCTCACGTCCAGCAGCGGCGCATGCAACAACAGCACGCAGTAGCCGCAGGCGCTGTCGTCCATCATCATCGCCATGTTGTGGTGGCCGCCGCCGTGCTGCATCAGCGGCTGCGTGGCTTTTTCAGGTTCAGGCGGCGGCGAGTGCATCTCGTGATGTATCGGCATATCCATGCCGCAATCCGCCATGACGGTCGTTCCAGCACTTCCGGCGCGTACATGCTCCAGGGATCGCGAGATCACCGGCGCAATGAACAACATCAGAATGGCAAACATCCCTAACCAGGCGGCGGCCCGATTTCGCGATGCATGGGGCTGAATTAACGACACAATCAACCTAAAAAAAGGGTTAACACAGGGTAGGGAATTGTACTGGTTTATGTCGAAATGTTAAAACCTTTTATTTCTGGTCAACGGCCTGTTGATGAATATATTATCGGACAAGCGCTTTAATTCTGACCAAAGGCTATTTTTTTTGCGCTAATAACGTGACGGGGATAATATTAATGACGGAAAAACTGGCGAGCACGATTATTCCGCTTTATGACGAACATGCCGCCGCCTGGGAACGCCTCAGGCCCATCACGCTGTTTGAGCGGCCGTGGCTCGACCGCTTTTTACAGCTTACCCCGGCCAATGCGCGGCTGCTCGATCTCGGCTGCGGCAATGGCGCGCCGATCGCCGCCTATTTTATCGAACAAGGGTATCGAGTCACCGGCATCGACGGTGCGCAGGCGATGATCGCGCGCTGCCGGCAACGTTTTCCACAGCAGGAGTGGCGGCAGATGGATATGCGCCAGCTGAATCTGGCGACAAGATTCGACGGCCTGCTGGCCTGGGACAGCTTCTTCCATTTGGCGCGCGACGATCAGCGCCGCATGTTTCTACTGTTCAGACGGCACGCCAAGCCGAATGCCGCATTGATGTTCACCAGCGGCCCTGCAGACGGCGTGGCGATCGGCAATTTCGAAGGCCAGCCGCTGTTTCACGCCAGCCTGGCGCCGGAGGAGTATACGCGCTTGCTGCAGGAGAACGGCTTCCGCGTGGTCGATCATGTGGTGGAAGATCCCGCCTGCGGGGGAAGAACGGTCTGGTTGGCGCAAAGCATTGAGTGACAATGTCACGTGCAGGTTCTTCGGAACCTGCACGTTAACGTTATTTAGCGCTGACGCGCCAAACGGTGTTGCCCACATCATCCGCAATCAGCAGGGCGCCAGCCTTATCGACCGCTAATCCAACCGGTGCGCCATAGAGTTCCTTCTCGTCGTCGGAGACAAAGCCAGTGACCACCGCTTTGAGTTTACCGACCGGCTTGCCTTGCTCAAACGCCACGTAGCTGACCCGGTAGCCGTTCAGCGGCGAGCGATCCCAGCTGCCGTGCTCGCTGACAAAAGCGCCGCCGCGATAGTCGGCCGGCAGAGCGCTCGCGGTGTAGAACAGCAGCCCCAGCGGCGCGACGTGCGAGCTGAGGGCGTAGTCCGGCTTGATAGCTTTCGCCACCAGATCCGGCCGCGCCGGCTGTACCCGACGATCGACGTGCTGGCCGAAATAGCTGTAAGGCCAGCCGTAGAAGCCGCCGTCCTGCACCGAGGTCAGGTAGTCCGGCACCAGATCGGCGCCGATCTCGTCACGCTCGTTGACAATCGCCCACAGCTTGCCGCTGTGCGGTTCCCACTGCAGCCCGGTCGGATTGCGCAGGCCGCTGGCGAAGATGCGGCTGGCACCGGAGGCGGTGTCCACTTCCAACACGGCGGCGCGCCGGTACTCTACGGCCAGGCCGTTTTCGGTGATGTTGCTGTTGGAGCCGACGCCGACATACAGCTTTTTACCGTCCGGGCTGGCCAGCAGGGCCTTGGTCCAATGATGATTGATGGTGTCCGGCAGATCGGCCAGCTCTTTACCCGGATCGCTGATGCGCGTTTCGCCCGGCTGATAGGCGTACTGCATGATATTGCCGGTGTTGGCCACATACAGGGTGTTGCCAATCAGCTGAACGCCGAACGGAGAATCGAGCCCCTCGAGGAAGACATGCTTTTCCCAACTGCCGTCGGCGGTTGGGCGCAACAGGGTGATGCGGTTACCGCCTTTTCCCCCTTTACCTGACTTGCCCTTAACCAACCCGGCGATCAGCTGCTTGGGCGTGCTGACCGCTTCCGTGCCCGGCCCGTTGGCCTCCACCACCAAAACATCGCCGTTGGGCAGGGTAAGCAACTGACGCGGGTGCAGCAAACCGTCTGCCACCTTGTCAATTTTTAAGCCTTCGGCGACTTTCGGCATCTGGTTTTGCTGCCAGCCCACGCCCTTTGGCACCTGCATCGGTGGCATCAGGAAGTCTTGTGCCGCCGGCAACGCCGGATCCGGCCCCATTTGTTGTTCCGGCGAAATGACGGCGCTGTTATCGCAGCCGGCCAGCGCCAACACGGCCGAAAGCGCAATCGCGATGGATGATAGCTTCATGAAAACCTCCTTATTTTGCGCGGGCGCTCACGGCCAGCAGAATGTTGGCGAAGCTCAGCAGCGCGACCACGATCGCAGACAGCACCAGGCCTTGCGGCACCACGGCATACGCATCCCGGCTATGCACGAAAGCGTTGATAATGGCGAGAACGATGGCCAACAGATTCAGCCAGAAATGGAGCTTGACCGATGAGCCCTGTAGCCGGCCGCTGCCGAACCACACCTGCACCAGGTTAATCAGCCGGGGAATAATGGCAAAAATCAGGCCGATGGCGATCAGCCAACTGGCACCATTGACCCATTGAATATTCGCCGTGCAGGCATAGATGATGTCGAAAATGAGCGCCGCGGTAAAAAATCCGTAGGGTATCGGATTGAGCCATTCATAGACGGCCACCGCGGCCGCTGAAGGCCTTGCTGTCGTTTGCGTGGTCATACGGTTATCTCCATGAAAAATGATAGATAAAAAAGGCGTTGGCCCCTTAAAGCTTTGTTCAGATTCATCGATTTGAACAATTTTGATTCTCATTTTTAGCATGCGATGTTAAAACCGAAACCATCACTTCGGCATTATCAATGGCTTAGCAATATCAGGAGGCAGGGCATGAGCATAGAACGCGTTCAGCGTTTTCTGGCCGAGCACGCACCGGAGACGACGGTGACGGTGCTGGCAAAGAACACCGCAACGGTGGCGCTGGCGGCGGAAGCCTTTGGCGTGGAGGGCGGGCAGATCGCCAAGACGCTTTCGTTTCGTGTAAACGACGGCGTGGTGCTGCTGGTGATGGCGGGAACCGCCAGAATCGACAACAAGAAGTACAAGCAATTCTTTGGCGTAAAGGCACGCATGCTGCCGACGGAGGAGGTGGAGGCGCAGCAGCTGGCCAGCATCACCGGAGCAGAATGGATTGACGTGACGGGGTAACTTTAAGTGACGATGTCACAATTGCGTTATGTTAAATCCAATGCATTACCTCGTGATTAATATGCTGTTTTAACTGGAAAAATCACTAGTCCATCGAATTGTGGCAAACTGCCTCGATATTATGGCCATCCGGGGCGATCACAAATGCCGCATAGTAGTGGGCATGGTAATGGGGCCGTAAACCGGGCGCGCCATTGTCTTTGCCGCCGGCTTTTAGCGCGGCGTGGTAGAATGCATCGACCTGCTCACGGCTGCTTGCGACAAATGCCAGGTGTAGGTGCGCCGGCTTTTCGTCGGTTTGAAACAGGCACAATGACACATTACCCCGATCGGGACAAAGTTCGACGCCATAGCCGGGCTCGCCTTCAGCAACGATTTTTACGCCCAGCGGCGCCAGCGCATTGAGGAAAAACGCTTTGCTTAGGGCAAAGTCGCTGACGCCAAATTTCACATGATCAAACATGGAGAGGCTCCTGGAGCGAGGAAGAATGTTTCCATTCAGTATAGCCAACGCCGTGGTGGGCGCCGAAAGCAATGAAACGCGCGCCAATGCGCATTTGGCGTGCAAATACTGCCCGCTTAAATGACGCGTTTGGGAGAAATCTGCAGTATCGTAGCCGCCACGTTTTATCAGATTTCACGTAGCGCGATCAAAAAAGCAGGGGGTTTTTGGCCAATACCGGCAGGTATGCGCCATTGGAAACCATGCCCGGTCATCATTATTGGAGTGGAAAATATCAGCGCGCATCATCACGATCCCAAGGATTGATATATTGCTGGAGGTTGAAAGTCTGCCGGCGTTGGATAGCTTGAATGACAGGATGCGTGACATGGGATATACGCCGCGTAGCGAGAACGGCATTGCCTGCAGGCGTTACGACATCAAGGGAAACGGCAAACGCACGCATCACGTGCATGCATTTATTGCTGGAAGTGAACAGGCGATCTGACATGTGGCGTTCAGAGATTATCTGCGCAAGCATTATGATGTTCTCAGCAATACAGGGCAATCAAATACCAGGCAGCAGAAGACTGCCGGCAAAATCCAGTGGACTTATGGCCGGTTGAAAAACGAATTGATTCAACGGCACGAGCAGTTGGCGCTGGCCTGGTTGGCTACAAGAGAAACCCCATGAATCAGGCCTGGACGGTATAATCCACATACCTGCATATGAGTGCGCATAATGTATATTATGTTAAATTTAATTACTGGATACGCACCGGGATTATCATGCCCGTCCTTTCTCACCTCACCTTCAAGGCTTTATCAGGCGGATATCCTTTTTTATGTTTAAGCCCCCATCTCAGTTTAACCCTTAGTCGGCGTACCTTGATGAAACCGCATCTGCCAACCTGCCTTGGCTGTCAGAAGCCAAATCGATGAACGTTCGGTGCAACGAACGGCGTGGCCCTGCGCATCACGCTGAAAACTTTTATACGTCAGCAACACGGCGCCTTCGCTGATTTGCGCCAGCTTAAAACCTTCGGCAAAAATATGCGGATGTTCAGTTTCCATTTCCAGCGCCGCAACGGTTTGGCGTTTGTCATAACGCAGCCCTGAACGACCAATCTCTTCAAAGTCTTCATGCAGCAATGCCGCGACGCGCCGCGGATCGCGCCGCACCGGCGGCTGATGCAGTTCAACCTCAAGCGCCTGGATTTGGCTGTGCCACTCTGCAAAATGGGTCAAAATACCCTCCTTTTTGATCGCGCTACGTGAAATCTGGCAAACTCCGGCAGTCAATCTGCACCAGAATGACACTCGTGAGACGTGAGACCTGATTATTCCCAGGACTCCTTCTCATAAGGCTTTTGCCAGTTCTTTTCCGTGACGGGCACGAGTTCCCCGTTGAACGTGTAGGTGCAACAACGGCATCTCACCGGCACATCTTCTGCGGTAAATGCCGGGTTCACTTTCTGCAGTATCCCGCGTTCATCGACACACAGTCCGCTGTAATAGCTAGATTCACCACAGCAGACATAGTTCCGCCAGTTTTTACGGTGCAGCGCCACCAGGTAAAAAATGGGTGCTGGTTTGTCCAATCGACTAACCGCTTCGCTATGTACTTCATTCCAGGGTTGGCCCACTTTACTGAGCAGAAATTGAAATAGCGGCGTGTAATCCATGCCATGTTGTATCCGCCCATGCATGCTTTCACGCAGCGGCAACTGCTCATCGTCCGCCTGTTTGCCATGGCGTCCCCAACGGTATTCACCACCGCTGGCGATGGACCCTTTGGATGTAACACTTTCTCTTCTATAGAGTTTTTTCTTTGTATCGCGATGAGCTCTCATCAAGCCTCCAAAGTGACGCTGTCACCAAAAGAAAAAGCCTCACGCCTGTTTATCTCCCAAATGCGACCGCCGAACCCGCAATTCCCCGTGCCGCCAGGCGCCGTCTGCCGTGGCGCGATTGTCGATCAGGCGATTCAAGGCTTCTTCAACCAGCCGGTCGATGCGTTGGCTATAGCTGGTCAGCGCCCAATTGGCTGAGCCGGCCTCATCGATATCGTCGAAGCCCACCACGGCCATCGCGGACGACGGCGCCGTTTGCCTGAGCGCTTCGAGTGCCCCCAGCGCCAGCACGTCATTCTCGCAGAACAGCGCCTCAACCCGCTCGCTTTCCTGCGTTGCCTGCAGGTATTCGCTCATCAGCTGGAAACCGCGTTGGCGATCGTAGTGGCCGGCGGTGAGCACCCGATCCAGCTGAAAGCCGGCGGCCATCAGCCTGTCACGGTAGCCTTCCATGCGCAGCAAATGGCTGCTTTGCGTGTCCGGCCCCTTCATGTAACCAAAGCGCCGATGCCCTTGTTCTATCAGCAGCGCAGCGATCTCTTCGCCGGCGCGGTAGCCGTCGATATTGACCACATCAATGTGTTCGCTTTCCGTATTGCGACATACCTGCACCAGCGGGATCTGATGCAGATCTTGCGCGATCGCCGCCCACTCTTTGGTTAACACCGTCGCCAGGAACAGAATGCCGTCGACCTGCAGCTGATCGGCCATCGCCATCACCGCCCGGTAGTTTTCCCCCGCGGTGATGTTCAGCAGCAGCGCCATATAACCGCGAGTTTGCAGCTGTTTGGTGACCATATCGAGCATCATCATCGAATGCGGGTTCTTCATCTCGTCGATGGCCACGCCAATGATGTGCGTGCGTTTTTGCGACAGGCTGCGCGCCAGCAGGTTTGGCCGATAGCCCAGCTCGGCCGCCGCCGCCAACACGCTATCACGCGCGCTGTCCGAGATCGACGCGCCGGGCGTAAAGGCGCGCGATACCGTCCATTTAGAGACGCCTGCCTTTTCGGCGACGTCGCTGGCGGTGGCTTTGTGGTGTTTTTTCATGGTTGCGTCGATCCCTGCTTCGGTGAAGTTAAACTATACCCTGCTCGCTCAGATCCCCTAAGCGCCTGCCGGCATATCTGCTGCAATTATGTATCGTTTTTGCACCCGATTGCAATTTGTTGTGCAACCGGGTGCAATGTGTAAAGAGTTTGTGATCGTCCGCGCTGTTTTCACCTTTCCCCTGTTGACCAAATTTTATCCATGGCCGACATTCACGGTGGCATTCAGAGACTCATCGCCGTTTTTTCTTCTGATTTGCACCCGGTTGCAAAAACGCTGTTTTTACATAACACCTCTCTTCTCAACAGGATACCGTAATGAAAAAAACCAGACTGCTGTTGATGTTAGCCTGCTCGCTGTTTGTCGTGACCGCTCAGGCCAAGAGCTATCAGGTCGGCGTGGCGCTGGCCAATTTCGATCTCAACTTTGTCTCCATCCTGCGCAGCCAAATGGCGCGAGAACTGGCTGCGCAACAGCTGCAAGGCCAGTTCGTCGATGCCAAAGGCGATGTCGCCCTGCAGGTGCAGCAGGTAGACGATCTGATTAATCAGGGCGTGGACGCCATTATCCTCAACCCGGTTGATACGCAAGGCGTCCAGCCGATGATAGCGGCCGCCAAACGCGCCGCTATCCCCCTTATCTTCGTCAACCGTAAACCCGAAGTGCCGCTGAGCGGCGCGACAGCCTACGTCGGCTCCGATTCGGCGCTCAGCGGCCGCCTGCAGATGGAGGCCCTGGCGAAAAAAATGAATTACCGCGGCAACGTGGCGATCCTGATGGGCGCCCTCTCCAACGAAGAAACCCGCGAACGCACCCGCGCGGTGGAGGCGGTGATCGCCAAACACAAAGACCTGAACGTGGTAGAGAAACAGACCGCCAAATGGCAGCGCAATGAAGCGGTCGACGTGGTCTCCGGCTGGTTGCTGAACGGCGTCCCGATCGATGCGATCGCCGCCAACAACGATGAGATGGCCATCGGCGCGATCATGGCGCTGAAGCAGGCCAAAAAGAACGGCGTACTGGTTGCCGGTATCGACGGCACGCCCGACGGCCTGCAATTTATCAAAAATGGCGACCTGGCTGTGACCATTTTCCAGGATGCCAAAGCCCAGGCGATCGGCGCGGTGCAAGTGACCCGAGCGATGTTGGATCGCGCCAAAACCGAGTCTTACAACTGGGTGCCTTATGCCACCGTGACGCGAGAAAACTACCCGCAATTTGCACAGATGAACCAGAAATAAACCGTTGCCACTCTCTTTTCAACCCATTTTGCACCCGAGTGCAATACCACAATATCAGGAGTCAGCATGTTAAATGGTGAAAGAAGCATCCCTCGCCCGCTGCGTTGGGCGATGATCGGCGGCGGCCGCCTCAGCCAGGTGGGCTACAAGCATCGTTCCGGCGCACTGCGCGACAATACCGCCTATCGGCTGGTTGCCGGCGCTTTTGATATCGACGCGGCGCGCGGACGTGAGTTTGGCGTCAATCTCGGTGTGCCCGCTGAACGCTGCTATGAAGACTATCAGCAGTTGCTGAAACAAGAGGCCAACCGCGAAGATGGCGTTGAGGTGGTGACCATCGCCACCCCCAACGGCACCCACTATGAAATTACGCGCGCCGCGCTGAATGCCGGCCTGCATGTCATCTGCGAAAAACCGCTGTTCTTTACCACGGCGGAGGCAAGAGAAATCAAGGCACTGGCGGCGGAGAAAGGCCTGATCGTCGGGGTGACCTACGGCTTCTCCGGGCATCCGCTGCTGATGCAGATGCGCGCCATGATCGCGAACGGCGACATCGGCGAAATACGCATGGTCGAATTGCAGTACACCCATGGCTTCAACGCCAATGAAAGCGCGGACACGTTCGAGGCGCAAAAGTGGCGCGTCGATCCGAAAATCGCCGGCCCCTCCTTTGTGCTGGGCGACATCTCTACCCACACCTTCTACATCTCACAGCTGGTCATGCCCGACATGAAAATTGCCTCCCTGCTGTGCGATCGCCAGAGCTTTATCCCTTCCCGCGCCCCGCTGGAAGACAATGCCATGGTGCTGATGCACTACGAAAACGGCGCCGTCGGGCGCATGTGGGCCTCCGCCATCAACGCGGGCGCGATGGACAGCCAAAGCATCCGCGTGGTGGGCTCACGCGCCAGCCTGCAATGGAGTGATTCCACACCCGGCGAATTACGCTATGAGATCCAGGGGCGGCCCAGCCAGACGCTGCACCACGGCATGCCCTATCTAGACGACAGCGCCCTGGCGGAAGAGCGGCTCGGCGCGCTGCATACCGAAGGGCTGGCCGAATCCTGGGCCAATATTTACCTCAAGTTCGCCATCGCCATCAGCGCCAGTCAGCGCGGCGATCGGCAGACGCTGGCCGCGCTGATCTATCCGGATATCGATGCCGGATTGGAAGGCGTGCGCTGGATTGAGAACTGTGTTCGTTCCGCCGACAACGGCGCCACCTGGGTTAATTACCAATAAGGAAAGCACCATGAAACTTTCGTTCTGTACCGACAGCCTGGGCCATTTACCCTTCGAACCGATGCTGGATCGGCTGCTGGAGCTGGGGGTGCGCGGTGTGGAGATGACCACCGGCGGTTGGTCCCCGGCGCCCCATCTGGATACCGAGGAACTGCTGGCCAACCCCGCCAAACGCCGGCAGCTGCAGGAAGCGCTGGCCAGCCGCGGCATGGAGATCGCCGCGCTCAATGTCTCCGGCAATCCGCTCGATCCGGGCGAGCTGGGGCAGCGTCATCTGCGCCAAACCGACAATACGCTGGAGCTGGCCGGCCTGCTGGGGGTGAAGAAGATCGTGATGATGAGCGGCCTGCCGCCGGCCAGCCCGCATGACACCATCCCCAACTGGATCACCTATACCGTCAGCTGGCCGCCTACGGTGAAAAACTGTCTGGACTATCAATGGAATGAGGTGGCGATCCCCTATTGGCAGGCGCTGGTCGCCCGAGCCAAAGCGTGCGGCGTCGAGCGCTTTGCGCTGGAAAACTTCAGCGCCATGCTGGTGTGGAACCCGGAAACGCTGTTCCGGCTGCGCGAGGCCGTTGGCCCGATGGTGGGCCTGAACCTCGATCCCAGCCACTTGATCTGGATGGGCGCGGATCCCATCGCGGTAGCCCGCGCCCTCGGTCCCGCCATTCACCATG
The DNA here is from genome assembly GCF_009900725.1 of Serratia sp. Z4. Taxonomy (NCBI): domain Bacteria; kingdom Pseudomonadati; phylum Pseudomonadota; class Gammaproteobacteria; order Enterobacterales; family Yersiniaceae; genus Serratia; species Serratia sp. Z4. Next base: position 26,894 of record NZ_JAAABD010000002.1, on the reverse strand, counting down.
TACACGGCAAGGACGTGCGCCTGGAGCGCGGCGTCGTCGAGATCAACGGGCTGCTGGAGACCAAACCGATCGACGAGGTAGCTGGCCGGGCCTGGAACTATGTCGCCGTCGGCTGCGGCCGGGATCTGCAGTGGTGGAAGGAATTCTTCTCGGTGGTGCGCATGATGGGTTACAACGACTGGGTGTCGCTGGAAATGGAAGACTTGACCATGTCGGTCGATGCCGGCATCGACTCTTCCGTTCAGGCGTTGCAGCAGACGATCAGCAGGTAGCCTCAGGCGCGGCGGCTACGGCCGCGGCGCCCCCTTTCACTCCGGTTCACTCGCCCCGGCCGGCATTTGCCGCTGATACTGAAACGGCGACTGCGCCATCACCCGTTTGAAGACGGTGCTGAACGCGCTTTCCGAGCCATACCCCAACGAGTAGGCGATCGACGCGACGTTTTCTTTACCGGCCCGCAGGCGATCTGCCGCCTGCAGCATACGCCAATGCGAGAGGTATTCCATGGCGGTGCTACCAACCAGCCCTTTGGAACGTTGAGCGAATAGCCGGCGATGCGGGCCAGCTCTTCCTGCGTCGAGTTACACGCCGGCTCGGCGTGCATGGCGGCGATCGCCAGACTGATCTGGCGCCGTGGCGTGAACGCGGTGAGGATACGGCCTTCCCCGGCGCTGCGATGAACCCCGTTCAGGCGCTGTAATACCCACCTTTCAAACGGGCTGCCTATGTAGCCCTTCTGTTTTATGTGACGACGTCACATATGTCTTGCCTTCTGTCTCTGAGTCGATTGTTTAAAATTAATTGCCAAAGCAACTGTTGCCATTTAACCTATATACACTGTTTGCCGAGGTATCCCATGTCATCGAAAGAAAAATCCCTCTATGCCCTCACCAACGCCCTGCAACCGGTTCGCCGGGTGTGGAAACAGGCTGCGACGCTGGCGATCGCCAAATCCGGCATCTCCATGTCGTTGGCTACCGTCGTGGTTCTGGTGCATCGCAATCCGCAGGGCATCAATCAGCGCGATCTGGCGGAAGAAGTCGGCGTCAATCCCGGTGCGCTGGTGCGTCTGTTGGATCAGGCCGCCGCGTTAGGCTTCCTCGAGCGGCAGGAGTCGGCCGGCGATCGTCGGTTTAAAACCCTGCGCATTTTGCCCGCCGGCGCCGAGCTGGCTAAAAAGGTCGAAACCGCGGCCGATAAGCTGCGAGTCGAGCTGATGCACGACGTGCCGTTGGAAGATATTGAAACCGCCACGCGCATTCTGCGCCTGTTTGAAGAGCGCGCAGGCCACTATCTGCAACAGGCCGGCAATGAGCCATGAGAATCGGTAAACCGCAGCTGCTGTATGCCGTGAAACTGTTTATTTCCGCCATGCTGGCCTTCGCGCTGGCGGAAAGCATCGGCCTGCAAAATCCCTATTGGGCAATGGTGACCTGCTGCGTGCTGAGCAATCCGGTCAGCGGCGCCGTACGCGCCCGCGCCACCTACCGTTTTTGCGGCACGCTGTTCGCCGGCGTGCTGACGCTGGGACTTTCGGCCTGGCTTAGCAACACGCCGGTGCTGTTGATCGTCGCCGCTGGGCTGTCATCGTCACTGATGCTGGGCCTCTCTTATCTCGATCGCACGCCGCGCGCTTACTTTTTCCAGCTGGGCGCCATCACCATGATGCTGGTCGCTATCGCCTACATCAATCACCCGGACACGATGTTCACCATGGTCGTCACGCGGGTGACGGAGATCTGCCTGGGTATTTTGGCGGTGACGCTGGTAGACAGCGTGTTGTTCCCATCGTCGCTGGAGCCGGTGCTGCGCACGCGGCTGAAAGCCTGGCTGTCTGACCTAGCGCGTTGGCAGGAGGACAGCCTCGACGGTAAGGGCGGCGACGCCCAGACCGACGCGGACCGTATCCGTTTGCTGGGCGACATCGCCTCGTTCAATCAGATGATGACCACCCTTGGCTATGACAGTTCGGTCGATAAGCCCACCCGTCAGGCGGCGATTTCGATACAGCAACGCGTACTGCAAATCGTGCCGCTGCTCTCGGCCATCGGCAGCAGCATCGCCGCACTGCCGGTCGGTCTGCGCCCCCGCCTACAGCCGTGGCTGAATGAGGTCCGGCGGCAGGCCGTTGAACCCGCACCGCACGCTGCCCCCTCGGTGAGCTTGTTGCCACCCGCAGCGTCGCTGTCGCCGTGGGAAACGCTGATCGTCGACGAGCTGGCTGAACAGGTTGAGCAGTGGTTAACGCTGTGGGCCGAGGTACAGCAGTTGAACGCATTCCTGGACGGCGAGCCGCTGCCCGCGGCGCTGCAGGCGCAGATGATGCGCAGCCGCGTCTTCTCGCCGCCGCCGGATACCGGCATGGCGGTGCGCATGTTCGCCGGAATTTTGACGACCTACGCCCTGCTGTGCGGTCTCTGGTATTTCACCGGCTGGGAACAGGGCGCCAACATGGTGCTGATGGGGATCGTGGCTATCGCCTTCTTCGGCGCCGGCGACAATCCCGGCGCCACCATCGCCACTTTTGGCCGCTTCGCCACTATCGCTATGGTCCTCGGCGCCCTGCTCAGCTATGTGCTGCTGCCGCTGGCCGGGGATTACGGCAGTTTCCTGATCGTGATGGGGCTGTTTTTGCTGCCGCTCGGCGTGTGGGCGGCGAGCAACCCGTTGGCGACGTTGGCGATCGCCCTGTCGCTCAGCAACGTCAACTTTCAGGGGCACTATGCGCCGAACAATATGGGGTTGTATCTGGAAAGCACCACCGGCACGCTGATCGGCGTCTATTTCGCATTCCTGTGCGCCGCGCTGTTCCGGCGCTGGGGCACTGATCAAGTAGTAGCGCGGCTGATGCGGCAGGATGCGCAAGAGATGCTGCGCCTCAATCGCCACATCACGGAGCGCGACTTACAGCGCTATCAGGCCCGCGCGTTGGATCGCATCACCGCGCTGGGTAGCCGCCTGGCCGTCGTTGGGCAAGCCGATCGCAGCCCACAGCTGTTGATGCGCTTAAAAACCGGTATCGACCTGATTCGTCTGCAGCAGGCCGGCGGGCTCACTCCTGGCGCTTCGCCGAACGCCGGTCTGCCGGCGGCGTTCCGCCAACTTTCTCTGCACGCCGAGGCACCCTCCGAGCTGCTGGGCCAGATCGACGCCGGTCTGCAACAGGCCTGGCGGCAGAACGATCGGCGCGCGCTGCGGCCGCTTACCCGGCTACGGCTGCTGCACTTCCCCACGGCTTTGCACTGGAATCCCTGACATGATCGGTGAAATCAACATTGACGGCGTATTCATCTCGCCCTTGCTGCTGTGCCTGGTGTGCGCGTTTTTCTCGCGCATGGCGCTTTCCTGGACGCTCAACGCGGTGGGCATCTATCGCTGGGTCGCGCAGCGCCCGCTGTTCGACACCGCCCTGTTTCTTATTCTGGCCGGGCTGTTTTTCCACGGCCTGAAATGGCTTACCACCCCCTGAGGCCCCCATGTTTCGTGAACGTACCCTTGCTCTGCTACGCCCCGCGCTGACCCTGATTGCCGTTTTGTTCGCGGCAGGTGTGCTGTGGCAGCTTTATCTTTATTACACCTACGCCCCGCAAACGCGCGACGGCAAGATTCGCGCCGACGTGGTGCCGCTGGCCACGGACGTTTCAGGCAAGGTGGAGGCCGTGCACATTCACGACAACCAGATGGTGCATAAAGGGCAGCTGCTGCTCAGCCTGGACAAAGTACGGCTGCGCAACGCGCTGGATCAGGCCGAGGCCGCCGTGGAGCGCGCCAACGTCCAGTTGGCGTCATCCCAGCGCGAAAACCGGCGTTATCAGGCGTTGCAGTCGGCTATTTCACAACAGGAACGCGACAATCGCCGCGATGCCCAATCGCTGGCGAAGGCCAATCTGGATCAGGCCCTGGCGGATCGGGCGCTGGCGCGCATCAACCTGCAGCGCGCCGATCTCTATGCGCCGGTGGATGGCGTGATCACCAACTTCTCCCTGCGCCCCGGCGCTTACGCGACCGCCGGTCAGCCGATCATGGCGTTGGTGGATTCCAACAGTTTCTACATCGCCGGATACTTCGAAGAGACCAAGCTGGGCCGCATCCAGAACGGTGACAAGGTGGTGATCCGCATCATGGGGGAACGGCAGCCGCTGTACGGCCACGTCGACGGGCTTTCCGCCGGCATCAACGACAGCGAGCGCACCACCGCCGCCGGCACTCTGCTCGCCAACGTCAACCCGACATTCAGCTGGATCCGTCTGGCGCAGCGCATCCCGGTGCGCATCGCGATCGACACCATTCCCCACGGCGTCGAGCTGATCGCCGGCCGCACGGCGACGGTCAGTCTCAAGGATAACGGGGAATAATCCGCCGCTAACCGTATCGCTGGGCTTTATGGCGTGATGGCCAACTTAATCACGCCATCGCGTTTCTCCGCGAACAACGCGTAGGCCTCTGCGATATTCTCCAGCCGAAAGCGATGCGTCACGAACGGTCTGAGATCCAAACCGCCATGCTGGATGACGTTCATCATTCTGCGCATCCGCTCCTTGCCGCCCGGGCACAATGCCGTGCGAATAGTATGATCGCCCAACCCATAGGCAAGTGCACTCACCGGCAGATGGAGGTCTTCGCTATAAACGCCAAGGCTGGATAAGGTGCCGCCGGGTTTTAACACCCGCAGTGCTTGATTGAAGGTGGCTTGCGTCCCCAAACACTCGATGCTGGCGTCCACACCACGCCCCGCCGTAATCTTGAATATTTCATCAATCACATCGGTTTCCTTGTAATTCAGCAAGACGTTTGCCCCCATCTTTCCCGCCATCATCAGCTTTTCGGGAGAGCTGCTGATGGCAATAATCAGGCTGGCGCCCTGCAGACGAGCGCCCGCAGTGGCGCATAAACCGATCGGCCCCTGGGCGAAGATGGCCACCGTGTCACCAATTTTAATGTTGGCATTTTCCGCGCCTTTAAAACCGGTAGACATCACATCCGGGCACATCAGCACCTGTTCATCCGTCAGACCGTCCGGTATGAGCGCCAGATTGGCTTCAGCATCAGGCACCAGTACATATTCAGCCTGGGTACCATCGATAACATTGCCGAAGCGCCAACCCGCCGTGGCTTTATATCCGTGGCAACGGCATTCCGGCAAATAGGCTCCGTCCTGGGCAGGAAATCCATCCTGGCAGGCATAGGATGTAAAAGAGGGGCAAATGGCGCCGGCCAACGCCCGCTGCCCTTCATTAAAGCCTTTAACATTGCTCCCGAGCTTTTCTATAATCCCAACCGGCTCATGACCCACGGTCAATCCGTGAGGCACGGCATATTCGCCCTTAAGAATATGAATATCGGTACCGCAGATTGTCGTCGTGGTTATTTTGAGCAAAGCATCGTTGGGGCCAGGAGAAGGAATCGGCTTTTCAATGAGTTCTATTCTCCCCCTGTCGATAAAGGCGGCGGCTTTCATCATGCGCATGGTGGAAGATCCTTTGGTTTCTGTCGAGGTAATTACAAGAAAGAATAATCAAAACGGTTATTTTTTCTATTTTAATTTCTTGTGAAGTAATCACTTTCATCAATAGTTCCAATAGCGAAGTAAAATAATAAATATAATTAACCGAAGAATTAACCCCACCCCGACAAACTATTTATCTTCATATTTTCGAGTAGAGCATCGCTTAAGAAAAGAATGGTTAACACCCTAGCGAAAGCCGCATAATTTCTCTTTCTAAATACCCTGCGCTAAGCGAAAATATGCGTTATCTGATTGATAGAACATGCAGGAAACGCCATGTCACGATTCACCCTCATCCCGCTGAGCCTGGCACTTGCCGGCTGTGCGCCATTGCAACCTGATGGCTGTGAAAAAGCCGGTGCGGTGAACGATTGCGTCTATGCCTGGCGTGCAGGCAGCAATGTTCCAGCGGCAAAGCAACCGCCTAATCTGGGATGCGACGGCCAAGTCTTTTATGAGCGGCCATACTATTCCGCCTCTGCGAAGGCTGAAAAACGTGAAGGCGAAGTGCGCGCAACGTTTGATGTTGATGATAAGGGTAAAGCCAGAAATATCGTACTAACGGGCACCCCGGAGTTCTATCGCGACACCAAAAGCGCTATCGCACGCAGCTGCTGGATACCAGGCAGCGTTAATGAAACAGCGTTGTTTACTTTTAAACTCTCTGGTGATGCTGAAGCCAACCGATAAGCGCAGGATTGGTTCCCTTGCAACGGTTGACTTAACGGGTGTCGGCGGCATTCGCCGCCCTTACAACATCCACTCGATCGGCAGCCAGCCGGCCACGGTGAGAACGATGCGTTTTACCCAGCCGGCGCCGGGTTCTTGCTGGTGCACCTCGGTGTGGCCGTCTTCGAAGGCTTCGTTCCACACCATTTTACCCTTGGGCGTCAATGTCGGCCGGTAGGCGGCATACTCGAGCGGGCCATCAAACAGTTGGCGGGTGTCGGCCGCCAGCGTCGGGCTGTCGATCAAAAAGCCCATTTCGCAGTTCAGGTGCGCCGAGCGCGGATCGAAATTGAACGAACCGATAAACACCCGTTTGTCATCGATGGCGAAGGTTTTCGCGTGCAGCGCCGCGCCAGACAGCCCCAGCGGTTTGAGTTCCTTGCGCCCCGTCGGTTGGCCGGCGCGCAATTTCAGCTCGAACAGCTCGACGCCCGCCTGCAGCAGCTCACGTCGGTATTTGGCGTAGCCGGCATGGACCACCAGCACGTCGGTGGTGTTCATCGCGTTGGTCAGCACACGGATGGATTTCCCCTGTTTGGCAAGCGATTCAAAAAAGCTCGCCCCTTCCCGGCCCGGCACGAAATAGGCGGAGACCAGCTCCAACTGCTGGTTGACGCCGCCGATGATCTTGCTGAGCTGCGTCACCATCAAACGATCGCGCGACGCTTTGCCCAATCCCTTCGCCGGATCGTCGGCCACCAGCTCGACCTGGGTGAATTCCGGCTGCACGGCACCATCGCTAAAGCGCACTGCACTGGTTTCCAGCTGCACCGCCAGTTTGCGAGCCCGGTCACTGCTTTCGGTCGCGGAGGCCTGCGTCAGGAAAGCAGAAAGATTGCCTTTGCCTCGGATAATTTGCTCAACGCCAAACACCGAAGCGCTGTTCCAGTAGCGATCGAAGACCTCGGCGGTTTCCGCCACCACGTTACCGACGCTCAACACGTCGAGATCGAGGAAATAGTTTTCGTCGCCGACCTGGAAATACTCGTCGCCGATGTTGCGGCCACCGATGATCGCCACAGCGCCATCGACGATATAAGACTTGTTATGCATGCGCCGGTTCATGCGCATAAAGTCAAAGGCGTAGCCGGCCAACTTCGGCGTGCGCACGGTTGATGGGTTGAACAGACGGATCTCGACGTTTTCCTGGGCGTTCAGCGCCGCCAGGGTCTCGTCCATGGCGACGCCGTTATCGTCCAAGAGCAGCCGCACGCGCACGCCGCGCTGGGCGGCGTCATACAGGGTTTTCAGCAGGATCTGCCCGGAGGTATCGTTATGCCAGATGTAATACTGGGCGTCGATCGACCTTTCCGCCATTCGCGCCAGCGCCAGGCGGCTGGCGAATGCATCGTGGCCGCTGACCAGCGGCACCACGCCGCTCAGGCCGGGATGCGCCGCCATCTGTTCGGCGGCTCGCGCCGGCAATAGCGCGGCAGGATCCGCCGGCAACGCCGCCTGCGGCAGACGCTGCGAAATATCCGGCAAACGAAAGAGGACTCTTGCCGCAATAATGGCGACCGTCACGGCGAGAATCAGATACACGACAATTTTTATCACGGGACGCGGCCTCGGAAGTTGACTGCTTTGCTTTATACGTCATTAGGTTGCTTCAATCTATAGGAGAAGCGCGCTATGCCATAAGGCTATAGCGTAAAGCGCGAAGGCGAAACGCCAAACAGTTTTTTGAACGCCACCGAATAGGCGCTGTGACTCTCGTAACCGCTTTCGAAGGCGGCGTGGATGATCGAGTTGCCGGCCAGCAGCAGCGGAATGGACGACAGCAGCCGCAGGCGTTGTTTCCACTGGCCGAAGGTGATGCCGGTTTGTTGGCTGAAATGGCGTTGAAAGGTCTTTACGCTGATCGACAGTGAATCGGCCCAGGCCTCAATACCGCGTTCGTCGGCCGGCGTGATGACCAACTGCCGGCAAATTTCGGCCATCCTCGCCTCTACCGGCCAAGGCAGATGCAGCGCCAGCTGCGGCTGCAGGCTCAGCTCCTCCAGGAACAACGCTCTGAGCAGCGCATTGCGTTTGGTCTCCGCCCCTTCAGGCGCCAGCGTCGCCAACTGGGCGATCAGTTCTCGCAACAGCGGTGAAACCTGTAATACGCCGTCGCGCAGCGGCAAACGCGCGGCGGTGATTTCATCGACCAAAATCCCGTAAACGCAGATGTTGCTCTGCATGACGATCTGATGTTCTACCCCCGGCCGCAACCAAACCGCGGTGGTGGGCGGCACGATCCAGCGACCGCTGCTCGCCTCGACCGCCATAACGCCCTGTTGCGAATAGAGCAAATGACAGCGTTTATGCGAGTGGTAAGGAATGACGAAGCCCGCCGGATAGTGTTTCACCAGCCCCGTCACCTCGAACGAGGAATTTTCGTGGCTGCTGAGGTCAATGCGTTTCGTTTCGGCGTTGTCGACTTCGAATCCCATGATCGTTTGTCCCTTTTGATAACGCGAATGTCTTTTATTTGATAGAGGGAGCGCATGATCCTCCATATAGTGACGTTCTCGCAAGCCACACCAGGGGCCTTATGCGAAGAAACTCACTATTTACACCAAAATTTCATCGTTCTGCGTAAAACGGAGGCGATGACGTTGCGCATGCGCTGCGCGATGGCGGCTCGTTGCGGGGGCGACGCGGCCGAAAGTGATGGAGAGGGAAAGCGCGGTGGCATAATCAGGAGGTGTACGCATCAATCAGTAGGTAGCTCGGCCTGGGGGACGGCTTACTGCTGAAGGGATAGGGAGAGCGCCTAGGCTCTCCTCCATCCAACGTTGTTATCTCATTAACGGGCCAACTCGGCGCCGTCCAGCTCGGAAATCGCCAGACAAATCACCTCCGTGATGGCCTGTACCGTATAAGCGGTATTGGCAGGAATGATCAACATCTCATGGGGTTGCAACGTCTGATCGTCAACCTTCAGTTCACCGCTCAGCACCATCAGTTTCACCCAGCCCGGATGAAAACGCGCCGGTTGCCGGCTGCCCGCATCCAGCTTCAGCAACGCCGTATGGCCAGGCGTCTCCCGTTTCAAAATGTGAAAGTGTACCCCATCGTAAGGCATGTTTTCGTAATGCAGTGACGCCAGTGTTCTCTTATGCATGGTAAGTGTCCTCGTGACCGGTGAGTAGCTGCTCCGCCTTCGGTCGCCGTAGAAACGATTGGCGGCTGTCCCTACCGAAAGCACAGGCTCGCAGCCTCTTGGCGAACGGATTAACTGTCGTACTTGCAGCGGCCCGATCGACCGCCGTTTCATGCCTAACCTGCCTCAGGCATGCTAATAAATATATAAGAGCCTCGCCGACGGCGCAAAAAACCGCTGCAACGTTGAGCGCATTACGATGTGAATCCATAGTCGGAAAGATTATCCAGCAGCCCAATCAGTGAATCGCGCCGGGCGGTAGCCGCGAGGAATGGCGGGATTAACGCCGTGCAGCAGCTCGTCGCTGACCAGCCGACCCAGCGTCGGAGCGCACATCACGGCCGGATGCATCACCGCCACATAGAGACAAGTGGCGCCCAGCGGCCCGAGGATGGGATAACCGTCGCGCGGCCTGGGGCGCAGCCCCACCGAACACGTCTGCAGCTGCAATGGCGCCGAGCCGTGCAGGCGGCTTTGAATCGCCGATTGCGCGTCCTCTTCCACGTGTTTGACATTGCCGCCAGCGGGATAATCCTCCGCCGCGAGCAGATCGCCATTTTGCGCATGACGCACTTCGATGTCGTCGCCCGCAATCAGCGTGTTCACCGCCTGCGCCGCAGCGTGATAGCGCAACAAAATTGCCGGCGACGCCTCGATCGGCAACGAGAATTCGCTGCCGTCCAGCAGCGCCGAGATCCCCGTACCGCAGGCGAGCACGACCCGTTCGGCGGCGATCGCGCCCTCATCGGTAACGATGCCGGTTATCTGCCCACCGGCTTCGCGCAGAAATCCGCTGACCGCACGTCCCAGAAGCAACTCGCCGCCCAACGCGCCTACCCGTTCGAGCAGCCGCTGTGTTACCTCTTGCGGATCGACCGCGCCATCGCGCGCCGCAAAATAGGCCTGGCTATCGGGCCGCCCGAGCGCCGGCTCCAGCGCCATCACCTCGGCTAAGGACAGACGCCGATTGTCGGGGTTTTGCGTAGCCGGCGCCTGACCATAGCTGAGCGCGCCGGACCAATTCACCCACAATTCCGGGATCTCCTGCGTCAGGCGCATCCAGTCAGCCACGATCTCGCGCCGCAGAAACGCGTCGGGAGCGCCGTCAGGTACGCCTTCGCTGATCCAGCCGAACGAGCTGCCTGTGGCCCCCGCCGCAGGATACGCCTGCTCAACGACGATAACGCGCTGCCCCTGACGCGCAAGATGATAGGCGATCGATGCCCCGACAATCCCGGCGCCCACGATAATAATGCGTGATGATGTTCCATTCATTAATGATGCCCGTACCTCATTTCAAATGTTGTCGCCAAAGCAGCCATGCCGCCAAACAGGCTACCCCGCCGCCGCAGGCCAGCACGGCGTAAGACGCGCCCCAACTGTGGGTGGTATCCATCACCACGCCAAAGGATAACGGGGCGAACGAACCGATGCCGAACCCCAGCAACGATCGCCAGCCCATCACACTGCCAAGCTGTTGCGGCGGCACGTTGTCCGCCATCGCAGCCGACAGCACGCCGGAGTCGCCGAGGATGAAGAAACTGCCGATGCTGACGAGCAGCAGCGTCCAGCCCGGCCCCCAGTCCGCCGACCACCCCATCAACAGCGAACCCAATGCGCCGGCGGCGCCCATAAACATCAGCACCGACGCGCGATTGAAATAGTCCGAAACGGTGCCGACAATCAATGTAGCCACCATGCCGGCCAGGTGGATCACCGCCGCGACGATCAATCCGGCGCTGAGCGGATCCAGAGAGAAGCCGCTCAACGCCTCGCTGACCAGGCTGGGCGCCCAGGCCCAGTTGCCGAGCAGCTCCCAGCTGTGGGCGATATACCCGATCAGCAACAGCAGGGTCGCGTAGGTGATAGCATAGCTTTCACGTTTCGTCTTCCTCCCCAGCGTGCGCGGTTGCGGTTCCCGATAACCGACCAGGGCCAACGATCCCGCCAGCGCTCCCAGTAACGCACCGGCGGCGCACAGAGAAAACGCCACGCCTGCGCCCCAGCGCATGGCGCTCCAACCGGCGATGAAAACCGACAGAAAATACCCCAGCGAACTGGCCGCCAGCACCATGCCAATGGCATAACCGCGCCGCGCCGGACCGTTCATCCCCATCGCCAACAGCAGCGCCGGCGTATAAGCCCCGCCCTGCGTCAAACCGACGAAGGCCATCAACACCAACGCGCCGAGATAAGAATGGGCAAATACGGCGAACAGCATCAACGCAGCGGCGCCCAGCCAGGAGAACAGCAGATAAACCCGGCGGGCGCCCAACGCATCACACCACCAGGAGGCCACCAGCAACGCCAGGGCGTTGGTCAGGCTGAACACCGTCTGCACCGTGCCGGCGGAGGCGGCGTCGAGCTGCCACTCGCTCCTGATGGTCGGCAGCGCGCCGGCGAACATCATGGTGCCCAGGCAGAGGCCTGCCCGGCTTACGCAAAGCAGAAAGAAAGCTCGCATCTCAGCGCCGCCTCCCTGTCCATCGATGGGTGAGGATGACTCGACTAACACGGATAACTGACGGGACGAAACTTAACATGGCGCACTCGGCAACGCGGGAAGGATGCGCCATAATAGTGAGCAAAATCAATGGCTGACAAACGATCTTTCGTCCCTCATTTGGTTGAGCTAAACTCAACCTATGAAAAAAGTTCACTCCCTGCCACACCTGTCCGCATTCGAAGCCGCCGCCCGTCTGGGCAGCTTCAGCGCCGCTGCGGATGAGCTGTTTCTCACCACGGGCGCAATTAGCCGCCATATTCGCAGCCTGGAAGAACAGCTGGGGATCACGCTGTTTTATCGCGCGCACAAGTCCGTGCGGCTGACGCCGGCCGGTGAGAATTTTTCGCGCACCGCGTCTCGGGTGATAAGCGAATTGTTTGCAGCGGAAAGCGCGCTGAAAGCGAGCGCCGGCCGGCAGCGGCTGGTAGTGCACAGCCTGCCGACGTTTACCATGCACTGGCTGATGCCAAAGCTGGCGGCATTCAATGAGATACATCCGGGGATCGCGGTTGATATCACCACCAGCACCGGCGCCGTCGATCGCAATACGCCGTTTGACGTGGCGATCCGGCGCGATCCCGCGCACTTCTCCGGGCTGAAGGCGATCCCTTTCCTGCAGGAAGACAGCTTGCTGGTCTGCAGCCAGAGCTATTTGCGCGCCATGCCGGTCAGTGCGCCGGACAAGCTTGGCGAGCATACCGCCATCCGCATTCGCGCCCGGGAAGATTTATGGCACAGCTGGCTGAATACCTACCCGACGGCGCTGGACGCCTCACCGCCGCCGCTCACGCTCGACCATACCTTCGCCGCCATTCAGGCGGCCGAAGACGGCCTGGGGCTGGCCGTCGTACCTTACCTGTTCTGCGCCAAACATCTGTCGTCCGGTCGGCTGGTGTCGCCTTTCCCGGCGTTGACTATCCGAACCGGCGTTTACTCCCTGCTGCTGCGCGATCGGGACGATGAGGTCGTGAGAAAATTCGCCGCCTGGCTGCAGACGTTCCAGGCCTAAGCGCCGTAATGGAAGCGCACCGCGCTAACGGTATTCTCAGGCGTGGAGCGTCAGCCCTTTTATCGCCTTATCCACCGCTTTCTTCGGCCCGCGCAGCGCCAGGCCGACCAAGTCCAGGTTGTCCGCGTTTTCAGCGAGAAAAACCTGCCGGTTGGCTTCATCGTGCCCGGTCGAGAACATGGCGTGCACATAGGGGATCAGCGTCAATTCCCGTTCCAGCCCTTTACGATGCGCATTTTGCAGGCCCGGCAGATCCGCGGCGAAAATCAGCATCGGCTGCCCGGAAATGCCGCCGTAGCGTCTGCCTTGCGCATCCACGTAACATTCGCCGATGATCTCCGGGGCCGCAGCGGCGATGCCCGTCGCCAGAAAGGCCACCACGTTCAGCCGCTGCCAGGTTTGCAGATCGTCACGCACGATAAACGCTATCTTGGTATCAAACATGTTTCGCTTTACTCCGTTGTGCTGTTAAAAGCACATCATCGGCGATGAGCGAGTCAGCGGTATAGAACGTTTGTGCACTGGCGTTGATAGGCCGCCGGCGATAAACGGTAGGCGCGCCGGAACCAGCGGCCCAAATGACTCTGGTCGGCAAAGCCTACCTGCATGGCGACCTGCGCCGGCTCTTCCCCCTGCGCCAGTAACAGTCGCGCGGCACGCAGCCTCAGCCGGATCAGGTAAGCATGCGGCGACTGGCCGAAAGCGCGGGTGAATTGGCGAGTCAGACGGAAACGATCCAGGCCGCACTGAAGCGCAAGTTCCTCCAGACTGGGATTATCCGCCATGTGCTCGTGCAAGTAGTCCCGTAAACGATTCATCTCAATCAAAGCGTCATCGCTTTGGGACGTTGGCCTGACGCGTATATGCCGCGCCAAAAGCGTCAGCAGTTGGTCCAGGCTTTGATCGCGCGCCAGCCGGCCTTCCCTCTGATGCAACGCAAAAAAAGCCTGTTGTATCGCGGTCGCCAGCATCGGATCGTCGGTCAACGTGCTGTGGAAAGCGCCTTCCAGCACTGAGGCGTCCCCCAATCCGCGGCGCTGCATCGCGTCGGAGACCCAGCGCTGCGGTAGATAAAGCATCGCATAGGTAAACCCTTCGGCCTGCGGCGCATGGCCATCGTGCACCGCGCCCGGCTCGATCAGCATGGCGCGCCCCGGCCGGCTGGTATGCAGCGAGCGGTGACAATTGAAACGCTGCAAGCCCTGCTGCGTGACGCCCACCAGCATTTCATCATGATCGTGAGGATCGTAGGCATGCCCCTGAAAGTGGGCGTTGACGCTCTCAATACCGGTTTCGTCATCGCGCCGCAGTTCGAGCCAGTCGGTATGTTGATGATTTGACGCCATGCAATAAATCCGGAGTTCTGCTCACAGGAAAAGAAAAAACAGCTTACCCTGAGACCGCCACCGTTGCACGCTCACAGCTCGCAGATGGCATAAGTGCCCTTTCCGGCCGATTTCGCCTGATACATTGCGCCGTCGGCGCGGGTCAGCAGCATCTCCTCCGTCACATCGCCGCATGGGGAAATGGCCGCGCCGATGCTGGCGGAAAGCCGTACCTTCTGCGGCCCGATCTGCGTAATTTTGGCCAGTTGCGCCAACACGTTTTCGCAAAATTCGCTGACTTCGCGCCGCGGATCCGTCAACGGCCACAGGATCACCGTGAACTCGTCACCGGCCAGGCGCGAGACGCTGTGGTGCTCGCCGGCGCAGGCGCTGAGCAATGTGGCGAATGTCTTCAAGATCGCGTCGCCGAAGTCATGACCATAGCTGTCGTTAAGGGTTTTGAACCCGTCGAGATCGATAAACAACAGCGCCATCTGCCGCTGATGGCAACAGGCCTGCAGCGTGCCCGACAACCGGCGCAGAAACGCGCGGCGATTGGTCAATCCGGTCAGCATGTCGTGGGTTGCGTCATATTCCAGCCGCTGCTGCAGCCGCTTCAACTCGGTAATGTCCATCGACAGAATGTAAAACCCCTGCGCTTCACACGGCACCAGCGTGGTGTGGATCATCAGCAACCCCTTCTGGGTCTGGAGCTCATTCTCGAAACTCACCATTTCGCCCGCGAGGGCCCGTTCGATCATCGGTTTTGCTATCCGATAAACGCTTTCCCCCATGAAATCGCGCACCGTCATTTCTCTGAGACTGGACTCCTCCAGCCCGAACCAGGTTTTGTAGGCGCTGTTGGCGAACAGGTAGCGTTCATTGCCGTCGATCTGGCTGATTAAGGCCGGCATGTTGTCGGTAATGGCGCGCAAACGCTCCTTCTCCGCACTGAGCTGACATTCGGCGAGCACCCGGGTTTCAATCTCTTCGTTGAGTTTCTTGACGACCACGTTCAGCTCTCGCGTGCGGATTTCGACGCGTTGTTCCAGCTCGTGTTGCAGAGCGAACAGATCGGCCTCCGCCGCCTTGCGCTCGCTGATATCGACGATAACCGAGATGAAATGGTCCGGCTTGCCGTTAGGCAGCCGGTTTAACGCCACCGTCAGCTGCACCCAGATGATCGAGCCGTCGGCGCGGAAATAACGTTTCTCCAGCGAGTAAGTGCTGATCTCGTTTCTCAGCAGCTGCTGCAGTTTTTCCAGATCGGTGTTGAGATCGAGCGGATAGGTAATGTCCTGAAAGGTGCGATCCATCAGCTCGCGCTCGGAATAGCGCAACATTTCGCAGATGCGCGGATTGACCCGCAGCCAATACCCCTGCAGCGACACCAGCGCCATCCCTACCGCCGCCTGGGCGAAGGTCTGTTCGAACAGGGCTTCCGAGCGTTGCAGATTGGACTTCAGGTTTTCGGTATAGACGTGGCGTTCAATGCTCTGCAAATACTCCTCCACCACGGCAGCGAAATCGTGCAGGTCAGCCAGTTGTTCCGGGGAAAACGGCTGCGGCTGGCTGTCGATAATGCACAGGGTACCGAGCGGCAACCCGTCGAGCGACAGCAGTGGCTGCCCGACGTAAAAACCGATCCGCGGCCCGCCAATCACCAGCGGATTATCGAAAAAGCGCGGGTCTTTGGCGGTATCGGGCACCACCAGCGCTTCGCGTTGCAAGATAGCATGGCCGCAAAACGAGATATTGCGCGGCGTTTCCCGGGCATCCAGACCGTAACGCGATAAAAACCATTGGCGATCCCGGTCGATCAGCGACACCAGCGCGATGGTCACGCCGAAGTATTTCGCCGCCAACCGCGTGATGCGATCCAGTTTTTCCACCGAGTTTGAATCCAGCACGTTCAGCGAATGCAATACCGACAGGCGTTCGGCTTCGTTTTCGGGGAAGCAGGGTTCGAGCATGTTGTCTCCCATTGTGTCACCGACGGACCCGGCATAGCCGCGTGAGTCCGTTCAGCGTTTCCGTCGATTAGCGGCAAATATCCTTGTCCATCATAGACTCACTCAGTATCAATCCGATTGCGCATTCTCGCCAGCTTTGCCAGGCGTTGCGTTTGTCACCGCGCTGCGCTACAGTCGTTCACAAGGTGATGGTGTTCCACCTTTCCCAACCGCCGCGTTCGCTCGAACCGGATGATGACGCCTGATATACAACTTCGCTTTATTTTTTAGGCAGGTATGTCAGGAGTCGCTATGAATGAAATCTCACGCTTTACCCCTTTTCCACTCCAGCCCGATGCCGACGCGCGGGAAATGCCGCTTTACGTTTTCGGCCATAAAAATCCCGACAGCGACAGCATCTGCAGCGCGCTGGTGGTCGCGGACTGGCTCAATCACCTTGGCAAACCGGCCGTCGCTTTCCGCCTTGGCGAACTGACGCCGGAAACCCGCTACATACTGGCCGCCGCCGGCGTACAAGCGCCTGCGCTGCTGAAAGGCGATCTCCGTGACCGTAAAGTCTGGCTGGTCGATTTTACCGACGTCGAACAAGGGCCGGCCTCATTGCCCGACAGCGATGTGGTCGGCGTTATCGACCATCACCGGCTGGGCACGTTAATCACCCGCAACCCGCCCGATGTCTGGGTTCGCGCCGTCGGCTGTTGCGCCACCGTGATCCTGCAGATCCTGGCGGCGGAAAGGCCGATGCCGCTTTCCGCCGCCCAGGCCACGCTGCTGCTGGGCGCCATCCTGAGCGATACCGTCGCGCTGAGCGCCCCGACCACCACCGAGCAGGATCGGTTGGCCGCCGAACGGTTACGCGCAATTGCTCATGTCGACTATGACGCCTTCACCGCCGGGCTGCTCGCCGCCAAAACCGATCTCTCGGGGCAATCCGCCGCGCAGTTGCTGCACCGCGACGCCAAGAATTACCGCATCCATAGCGTCTCGCTGCTGCTGTCGCAGATAGAAGTGCGGACCATGAGCGACATCGATCCGCTGTTGCCCGCACTGCAACAGGCGCTTGAACATGCGAAGCAGGAAGCCGGGCTGGAGATGGCCGCGCTATTGGTCACCGATATCACCTGCCGTCGCTCCACCCTGTATTTCTCGCCGAACCGGGTGCTCGACATTCGTCAGGTGTCTCTGCCCGGCATGACGAGCCGGAAAAAAGAGGTTTTACCGTGGTTAACCCGCCAGATCGCTAACGCAGGGAGATAAGTCATGCCGCTCTACCAACATGCTTTACTGCTGGTGCAGGATGAACGCGACGGCCGGCTGCTGTTGCATCATGCCGAACGCCTCAATCAGCAGATGAATACGCGCATTACCGTGGCGCACATCAGCGCCGACTATGCCGAGCTGGACTACCTCAGCGATTCGCTGACCAAAGATCGCCAGTCCAGCGAGGTGATCGCCGCCAAGGCCATGCTCAGCCGTCTGGTGGAGGACTGCTCAATCCCCCTGGAGGTGCGCGCAATTGTCAGTATCCATCGCTTCAAAGACGTCGAAGCCCTGATTGCCCGCGAAGGCGTCGATCTGTTGCTGTTAGGCCATCAGAACCGTCCGTTCGGCGTCTTTTCCTCCTTCGGCTTCGAGTTCATTAACCATTTGTCCATCGACGTGCTGATAAAGCATGTGCCAACTCCCTAGAATGAGGTGACTACCCATGAGCTATGAGATTGAAAACGTAACCGCCAGAGAAATCCTGGATTCGCGCGGCAACCCGACCGTCGAAGTCGAAATGAGCGCGGCGGGCGTCGTGGCCCGGGCTTCGGTCCCCTCCGGCGCCAGCACCGGGTCGCGCGAGGCGGTGGAGCACCGCGACGGCGATCCGCACCGTTTCGGCGGCAAAGGCGTATTGGAGGCGGTGCACAGCGTCAAAACGGCGATCAATGAGGCGCTGCGCGGGGTGGATGTGCGCCAACAACAGGAGATTGACCGCCGGCTGATCGCGCTGGACGGCAGCGAGAACAAGAGTCGATTGGGGGCCAACGCCCTGCTCGGCGTTTCTCTGGCCGCCGCCCGCCTCGCGGCGCAATTGTCTCAGTTGCCGCTGTATCGTTATCTGGGCGGCATCGGCGCCAACCTGCTGCCGGTGCCCTGCATGAATATCATCAACGGCGGCGTGCACGCCCGTTGGCAAGGGGCGGACTTTCAGGAGT
This sequence comes from Serratia sp. Z4, assembly GCF_009900725.1. Taxonomy (NCBI): domain Bacteria; kingdom Pseudomonadati; phylum Pseudomonadota; class Gammaproteobacteria; order Enterobacterales; family Yersiniaceae; genus Serratia; species Serratia sp. Z4. The sequence continues at coordinate 8,497 of NZ_JAAABD010000002.1, read as the reverse complement.
TTATGATAGCCCCTCTGGGCGCGCCGTCGCTGCGCGAGGCCGTGCGCTGGGGCAGTGAAGTCTATCAGGCGCTGCGCCAAATCCTGTTGGAACAAGGCCTGTCGGTCGGCGTCGGCGACGAAGGCGGTTTCGCGCCGGCGGTCGCCTCAAACCGCCAGCCGCTGGAGCTGATCGTGCAGGCGATAGAGAAAGCCGGCTACCGACCGGGAGAAGATATCGCTATCTGCATGGATCCGGCCTCGAGTGAATTCTACGCCGACGGCAAATACCGCCTGCGCAGCGAGAACCTCGAGTTGGACGCAACCCAGATGACGGTCTATTACCAGCGGCTGGTACAGGATTTCCCCATTGTGCTGATTGAAGATGGCTTGGCTGAGGACGACTGGGCCGGCTGGCGTATTCTGAGCGACGCCCTGGGCGACCAGGTGGAGCTGGTCGGCGACGATCTGTTCGTCACCAACGTGAAATACATCCAGCGCGGGATTGATGAACGGTTGGCTAATGCCGCGCTGATCAAGCTGAACCAGATCGGCACGCTGAGCGAAACCTTCGCCGCCGTGCAGCTTTGCCAGGCAAACGGCTGGGGCGCCTTTATCTCGCATCGCAGCGGCGAAACCGTCGACAGCTTTATCGCCGATATGACGGTTGCGATGCGAGCCGGCCATGTGAAAACCGGCGCGCCGTGCCGCGGTGAGCGCATCGAAAAATACAATCAGCTGATGCGCATTGAGGACCAATTGGGCACCGCGGCAGTATATGCCGGGCGCTCCGCCTTTAAACGCCGCTAATCTGTGCAGGCCGGCCACGCACCGGCCAACTTTTCATTTTTGACCTGGCATAACCCCGCCACGCCGGATTCCAGCAAGGTAAGTCGGGTCGCCAGCAATGCTTCTCGCTGCTCATTCAGCGTGACCAACATCCGCTCGATTTCCGCCAGACGGGTCTCGACGCCCTGTATCAACCCATCCTCATAAGCGCTGCCCTGCAGCGCCAGCACGCGTTGGATCGCCTGCAGCGAAAAGCCCAGATTCTGGCCAATTTGGATCAGATGCAGCCGTTCCAGCGCGCTTTCGCTATACACCCGATAACCGTTGACGCCGCGCACCGCTTTGGGCAGCAGCCCCTGCTGCTCGTAGTAGCGTATCGCCGAGGCGGCCACGCCGGCCCGTTCCGCCAATTCTCCGATCTTCATGCCCTATTGACCTTAAAGTTAACTTTAAACCTAGTATAGCGCCATTCCCCCTGCGACAGGAGCGCAAACCCGATGTTTACCCCACTGACACTGCCCAACGGCAGCCGCCTGACCAACCGTTTGGCCAAAGCCGCGTTGGAAGAAAATTTGGCCGATGAAGGCCAACTGCCCGGCCCCGCGCTATGGCGCTTGTATCGCCACTGGGGTATCGGCGGCGCCGGTCTTATCATCACCGGCAACGTGATGATCGACGGCCGCGCCATGACCGGCCCCGGCGGCGTGGTGCTGGAACAGGATACGCCGCTCGCCTCGTTCGAAACCTGGGCCAAGGCCGCGCGCCAGGAAGGCGCGCAGGTTTGGATGCAGCTCAGCCACCCGGGCCGCCAGGTAATGGCCGACATGGGTGGCAACGCCTGGGCGCCCTCCGCCATTCCGATGGCCATGGGTAAGTACAGTAAAGCGTTCGCGCAGCCGGAAGCCATGAGCGAAGCGCAGATTGCCGAGGTGATCGCCCGCTTTGCCGCCAGCGCGCACGCCGCCGAACGGGCCGGGTTTACCGGCGTGCAGATCCACGCGGCGCATGGCTACCTGATCTCTCAGTTTTTGTCGCCGTTGGCCAACCAGCGCAGCGATCGTTGGGGGGGCGAACTGGCAAATCGCGCCCGCCTGCTGCTGGAGGTGGTGCGCGCGGTGCGCAAGCGGGTCTCGCCAGGTTTTTGCGTGGCGGTAAAGCTCAATTCCGCCGATTTTCAGCGCGGCGGCTTTTCGCCGGACGAAGCCCGGCAGGTGTTGCTGATGCTCAACGAACTGCCGGTCGATCTGGTGGAGTTATCGGGCGGGAGCTATGAAAGCCCGGCGATGCAGGGCGAAACGGCAGACGACAGTACCCTGGCGCGTGAAGCCTATTTCCTGACCTTTGCCCGCGATCTCGCCGCAGTAGCCCGCATGCCGGTGATGACCACCGGCGGCATCACCCGCCCGACGGTGGCGCAACGGGTGCTGAACAGCGGCGTCGCGGTGGTCGGCATCGCCACCGCCATGGCGGAAATTCCCGATCTGCCGCGCCGTTGGCAAACCGGCGAAGCCCCTCATGCGCTGCCCGCGCCGGTAAAATGGCGCGACAAAACGCTGACGCTGCTCGCCCGCATGGCGCTGATCAAGCGCCGCATGCACGCTCTGAGCCGCGATCGGACGCGCAACGTGCGTTACTCCCCGCTGTGGTCGCTGCTTATCGATCGGTGGCGCACCCGCCGCACTCTGCGGCGCTATCATGCCTGGTTACGGCAACGTTAATGACCGCGGCGCCGGCAGACATGCCGGCACCGCACAAAAATCCCGCTGTTTTGATCGCGCTACGTAAAATCTGCAAGAAATCACCACTCTGGATACTGCGCTTTTAACGCTCGATTGCTTATATTCATCACAAATTTTGTGTATATAACCGCTATAGGACTTAAGGTGGTGAATAGATGAAAATAAGCCGCTATTTTCTATTTATGTTATTAATCGGAAATTCACCTTAATAATAAATGCATTAAAGAAGCAGCCAAAGGAAAGCAGAAAAGGATTTTTACGCAATGTTAAAGAAATGTTGTTTTCTGCCGGCAAAACCAACGGTCAACAAATCAACAACATATTGATGAGCCTAAGAAAAAACTAAACAATTCAAAACAAAATCGGCTATTGAGTCCCAGGCGAAAAAGCCATATATTGGTCGCGCTTTTCACAAGGCAGTTACTTTTCTAATTCATTAATTCAATCGTTGCGTCTTGAGACCTTCGGTTGTAGGAGAGATATGATGACGGATAAAGTCCGTATTGATACTTTAGTTGCAAACTCATTAAACGGAAACAATGAAACCTATTTGGCGCGTCAAGCCGAATTTGAGTCGAATGTTAGGAGTTATCCGCGCAAATTGCCGTTGGCAATTGCGAAAGCCCAGGGCGTTTGGATCACTGATGTTGAGAATAATCAATATCTTGATTGCCTGGCCGGGGCGGGAACGTTGGCTCTTGGACATAATCACCCCGACGTCCTGCAAAGCATCCAAAATGTCATTACCAGCGGCTTGCCGTTACATACTCTCGATCTCACGACCCCGTTGAAAGATCGTTTCTCCGATTACCTGCTCTCTCTGTTGCCTGGCGAAGGCAAAGAGTATTGCCTGCAGTTCTGCGGCCCGTCCGGCGCCGATGCGGTGGAAGCCGCGCTGAAGCTGGCGAAAAAGCACACCGGCCGTTCCGGCGTGATCAGCTTCTCCGGCGGCTACCACGGCATGACCCACGGCGCGCTGTCGGTCACCGGCAACCTGTCGCCGAAGGCGGCGATCAACGGCATGATGCCGGAAGTGCAGTTCATGCCTTATCCGCATGAATACCGCTGCCCGCTGGGCATCGGCGGTGAAGCCGGCGTCAAGGCGCTGACCTACTACTTCGACAACCTGATCAACGACGTGGAAAGCGGCGTGCGTAAACCGGCTGCGGTGATCCTGGAAGCCGTTCAGGGCGAAGGCGGGGTTAACCCGGCGCCGGCCGAGTGGCTGCAGCGCATCCGCAAAGTGACCCAGGAACACGGCATTCTGCTGATCATCGACGAAGTTCAGGCCGGTTTCGCCCGTACGGGCAAGCTGTTCGCCTTCGAACACGCGGGCATCGAGCCGGACATCATCGTGATGTCGAAAGCGGTCGGCGGCGGCTTGCCGCTCGCGGTGCTGGGCATCAAAAAAGAGTTCGACGCCTGGGAACCGGGCCACCACACCGGCACCTTCCGCGGCAACCAGCTGGCGATGGCCACCGGCCTGACCACCCTGCAGTACCTGAAAGAGCATAAGGTCGCCGACAAAGTGGCCGCTCAGGGCGAGTGGCTGAAAGGCAAGCTGGCCGAGCTGCAGAAACGTTATCCGGTGATCGGTCACGTCCGCGGTCTGGGCCTGATGATCGGCATCGAGATCGTCAAGCCGAACGAAGCGCAGGATCACATGGGCTGCTACCCGGCCGATGGCGAGCTGTCCGCGCTGCTGCAGAAGAAATGCTTCGAATCCGGTCTGATCCTGGAGCGCGGCGGGCGCAATGGCTGCGTGCTGCGTCTGCTGCCTTCGCTGCTGATCACCAACGATGAGCTGGGTATTTTCCTGGATAAATTTGAGCAGGCGCTGTTGGCCGCCGGCGTCAAGCCAGTCTGATTGGAGCGAATGACCGCGATGTCCAAGTTAAACCCGATTCTGGCTTCCTCGGCGCACAGCGCCGAGGCTTACCGCCAGGCGATCGCGCAGAGCAGTGAAGCCGTCGTGCAGTGGCTGCAACAGCCCGAGATGTATCAGGGCAAAAGCGTTGCCGAACTGCGCGAGCGCATCCAGCTCGACTTCACCCCGCAAGGCCTGGGCAACCAGGCGGCGATCGAGCGCGCCATCGAGTACTTTTTGAAAGACAGCCTGTCGGTGCACCACCCGCAATGCGTGGCGCACCTGCACTGCCCGAGCCTGGTGATTAGCCAGGCCGCCGAAGTGCTGATCAACGCCACCAACCAAAGCATGGACTCCTGGGATCAGAGCCCGTCGGCCACGCTGATCGAAATGAAATTGATCGAGTGGCTGCGCGCCCAGGTCGGTTACCAGCCCGGCGACGCCGGGGTGTTCACCAGCGGCGGCACCCAGAGCAACCTGATGGGGCTGATGCTGGCGCGCGATGCGTTCTTCGCGCGTCAGGGCCACTCCGTGCAGCAGGACGGTCTGGTGGGCGATCTGCGCAAGCTGAAAGTGTTCTGTTCTGAAAACGCCCACTTCTCGGTGCAGAAGAACATGGCGCTGATGGGCCTCGGCTACCAGTCCGTCACCCTGGTGAAAACCGATCGCTTCGCCCGCATGGACGTGAACGATCTGGCGGACAAACTGGCGCAGGCGAAGGCCAACGGCGAGCAGGTGATGGCGATCGTCGCCACCGCCGGCACCACCGACGCCGGCGCGATCGACCCGCTGCGCGATATCGCGCGGCTGGCGGCGGAGCAGAAAATTTGGGTGCACGTGGATGCGGCCTGGGGCGGCGCGCTGCTGCTCTCCGAGCAGTACCGCGACTACCTGGACGGCCTGGAGTTGGTGGACTCCATCACCCTGGACTTCCACAAGCAGTTCTTCCAGACCATCAGCTGCGGCGCCTTCCTGCTGAAAGACGCGCGCCACTACGAGCTGATGCGCTATCAGGCGGCCTACCTGAACTCCGAGTTCGACGAGGCGCAAGGCGTGCCGAACCTGGTCTCCAAATCGCTGCAGACCACCCGCCGCTTCGATGCGTTGAAGCTGTGGATGGGGCTGGAAGCGCTGGGGCAGAAGCAATACGCCGAGATCATCGATCACGGCGTCACGCTGGCGCAACAGGTGGCGCGTTACATCGCCGACCAGGAATCGCTGGAACTGGTGATGCAGCCGCAGCTGGCCAGCGTGCTGTTCCGTTACCGTCCGGCGCAGCTGGCGGCGAAAGGCGACGCGGCCGTCGCCCTGTTCAACCAGCGCATCGGCGACGCCTTGCTGGAATCGGGCCGCGCCAACGTCGGCGTGACCGAGTTCGATGGCGTGACCTGCCTGAAGATGACGCTGCTGAACCCGATCGTGACGCTGGAAGACATCAAGCTGTTGCTGGCGCTGGTCGAGAAAACCGCACAGCAGCTGCCGGCGTAACGTCGTCCCCCTGCCTGTAAAGCCGATAACGTTTGTTATCGGCTTTTTTATTGCTCATCAATCGCAGGAGACGCAGCGCTTACGCTGATATACTGCAGCAAACGCCTTCCCTATTTCCAGCGCCACAGGATAAACGCATGACCGACCCGGATTTCAACCTGCTGATCGCGCTCGACGCGCTGCTGACGGCGGGCAGCGTTGCCGGCGCGGCGCGCCGTCTCGGTTTAAGCCCCTCGGCGATGAGCCGTACCCTCAGCCGACTGCGCGCGGCCACCGGCGATCCGCTGTTGGTGCGCGCCGGCCGTCATATGGTGCTGACGCCCTATGCCGAAACGCTGTGCGAGCGGGCGCGGCACGCGACGTTCGAAGCGCGCGCTGTGTTGCGCCCGGCGCAGGGAGCATTGGATCCCGCCGCGCTGGATCGTACCTTCACGCTGCGCGCCAACGACGGCTTCGTCGAGGCCTTCGGCCCGGCGCTGATCGCCGCCGCTGCCGAACAGGCGCCGCGGGTACGGTTGCGCTTTGCGCCCAAGCCGGAGAAAAGCGACCGCCCCCTGCGTGAAGGGCTGGTCGATCTGGAGATCGGCGTGCTGGGTGACATGGGCCCGGAAATCCGCCTGCAGGCGCTGTTCCGCGATCGCTTCGTCGGCGTGATGAGAACCGCACATCCGCTGGCGCAGCAGCGCGAGATCGGCGCCGCCGACTACGCCGCCTGCGGCCACGTGGTGGCCTCGCGCAGCGGGCGCATCCTCGGGCCGGTAGACGCCGCGCTGGCGGAGCTGGGGCTGGCACGCCATATCGCCGCCGTGGTGCCGAGCTTTCCCGCCGCGCTGGCGGTGGCGCAAGCCTCGAACCTGTTGGCGTTGCTGCCCGCCTCTTTCCTCCAGGCTCAACCTGCCGATGGCCCGCTGCGCGTCTTCGAGCTGCCGGTAAGAACGCCGCTCATCACCGTCTCGCAGATGTGGCATCCGCGCCTGGACGCCGAGGCGGATCACCGCTGGCTGCGGCAGTTGGTGTTGGCCGTCTGCCGCCAACGCGTGCAGGAACCGCTTTGCGAATAGTGACAATGTCACTAAGTTTTGCCCTGCTGATGTCGAGTGATCCAGCCGACGGCAAAACCCCCATAGCCTGAGGGTTGTTCCCCCTCGCGCGATGGGAGAACATAGCATTCACGATGCCTGACTCAGTGAAATGCCCATGACGCTTCCCCCTCTCTGGCCGGTGTTCGACGGCCATAACGATCTGCTGCTCAACCTGTGGCTACAGCATGACGACGATCCGGTCGCCGCCTTTTATTCCCGCGTCACGCCGGGCCACCTCGATTTCTCCCGCATGCAGCGCGGCGGATTCTGCGGCGGGCTGTTCGCGGTATTTATTCCCCCGGTCAGCTATATCGCCCAGATGCGTAATCAAACGCCGGAGGAGGCGCAGGCCGCCTTCGATCCGCTGGCGATCGCCGAACGGCAGATCGCTATCCTTTATCAGCTGGAACAGGCTTCCCAGGGGCGGCTGCGCATCTGCCGCACCGCCGCCGAGATAGAACAGTGCCGCCTCAACCGGCAAATGGCCGCGGTGCTGCATATCGAAGGCGCCGGCATGATCGATGCGGAGCTGACGCAGTTGGAGGCCTTCTACCGGCTGGGCGTGCGCAGCATCGGGCCATTCTGGAATCTGCCGAACGCCTTCGGCACCGGCGTCAGCGGGCCGTTCCCCGGCTCCCCCGATACCGGCCCCGGCCTGACGCCGGCCGGCGAGGCGCTGATCCGCGCCTGCAACCAGCGCCGCATCATGATCGACGTCTCGCACATGAACGAGAAAACCTTCTGGCAAACCGCCGCGCTGAGCCGAGCACCGCTGGTCGCCACCCACTCCAACGTCCACGCCCTCTGCCCGCAGCCGCGCAACCTGACCGACGCACAGCTGGAGGCCATCTCCCAGAGCGGCGGGATAGTCGGCGTCAATTTCGGCACCGCCTTCCTGCGCGCTGACGGTAAACGTGACAGTGCAACGACCGACCTAACAGAAATTGTTAAACACGTTGAGTATTTGATCGCTAAACTTGGTGAAGATCGCGTGGGATTTGGCTCTGATTTTGACGGGGTCAACGTACCGCAACCGTTGGAGGACGCCGCCGGCCTGCCGCGCCTGACGCAAGCGCTGGCGCAGGCCGGGTTCGATAACCGGCTGCTGGAGAAGCTGACCTGGCGCAACTGGCTGAACGCGCTCGCCGCCACCTGGGGTGAATAACCCGGTTACGCTTAAAGGTTGCGATCTTCGTCACATTTCGCCAACATTGGGCCGGCCTAATGCGAAAATTTCTCATTGGGCTCGAACTATCACGATGCATGTAAAGGAGCACCGCTATGACTACCTGGACTAAACCTGAGTTTGTTGACCTGCGTCTGGGGCTGGAAGTGACGCTGTACATTTCCAACCGTTAATCGCCCGTCTGCCCGCCTTTCGCGCGGGCATTTCTTTCCTTCTTTTTCTGGTTCAGACATGCAGATAAAAGTTCTCGGCTCGGCAGCGGGCGGCGGCTTCCCCCAGTGGAATTGCAACTGCGACAACTGCCGGGGCGTTCGCAGCCACAGCATCAGCGCCACGCGCCGCACGCAGTCTTCCATCGCCGTCAGCGA